>NZ_SOSI01000010.1 GCF_029760855.1 Erythrobacter litoralis
GGGGAAGGATGCGGGTCCTTTTACTTCGAGGCCCCCCCCGCCCCCGCCGGCTCCGCCGCCGCCCAAATCGGACAAACTCTCCTACAAGGATCAGCGGGACTACGAGCTGCTCCCCGCCCGGATCGAGGAACTGGAAGCGGCGATTGCGCGGGGTGAGACCATCCTCTCCGATCCCGAGCTCTACACCAGTGACCCGCAGAAATTTGCGAATATCAGCAAGGGAATTGAAAACGCCCGAAATGAGAAAGACGCGGCGGAGGAACGCTGGCTGATGCTCGCAGAGCAAGTCGAAGGGTGAATGCCGAAGCGCTGAAACGCGAGATCCGCGCGTGCACCTTCTGCGCCGAACACCTGCCCCTCGGCCCCAAGCCCATCGTGCAGTTCTCGGCCTCGAGCCGTGTGATCGTGATCGGCCAAGCACCGGGGCGCATTACGCATCATTCCGGTATCCCGTTCGACGACAAGGCGGGCGATAGGCTGGCGGGATGGCTCGGCCTGACCTTCGAGCAGCTTCACGATCCCGCGCGGATCGCCATCGTGTCGATGGGTCTGTGCTATCCCGGCAAGGGGAAAGGGGGCGACAAACCGCCGCGCCCCGAATGCGCGCCTTTGTGGCACGAAAAGGTTTGGCGCGAATTGCCCGACGACAGGCTTATCCTGCTCGTCGGGACATATGCCCAGAAAGCCTATCTGCCCGAAACCAAAAGCTGGACGATGGCGAAACGAACCGCCGCTTTTCGCGAATTTCTGCCGCGCTACCTGCCTCTGCCACACCCTGCTTGGCGTAGCGTCCTCTTCATGCGCGACCATCCGTGGTTCGAAGCGGACCTGCTGCCCACATTGCGCCGCGCGGTGGCGGAGAGAATTTCGGCCTAGCTCAACCCTTCTTCGTCCATCGCCTGCTTCACAGCCGGACGCTCCAGGTTGCGAGCGCGAAAATCTTGCAGCGATTGCGGCAGATCGATACCGAATTTATCGGCCCACAATGTCGTGACGAACAGGTAATTGTCGGCCACCGTCGGATTGTCGCCGACCAGCCATTCGCGGCCGTCCATGAGCGTTTCGGCCATCGAAAACTTGTCCGCGACCTTCGCTTTCGCCTTTTCCTTCGCCTCGCCCTCGGCACCGCCGAACAGGGGGCCGAAAGCGCCGTGGATTTCCGTCCCTACGAAGCCCAGCCATTCCAGACGCTTGTAGTGATCGGCGTGGTTCTCGAGCTTGGTGGTGGCGTTAGCGATGTAAGTGAGCACCGCGGGGTTTTCCGTCAGCAGGCCCATATCGTCCGTTTGGATAGCCGGCACATAGCCTCGCGGACTGATCGTGCGGAAATCCTCGCCGTTTTCCGTTTCATGTGAGGCCAGATCGACCTTGGTTTTCTCATAGGGCTCGCCGCTTTCAACGAGGGCGATGTGGCTGGCGAGGCTGCAGGCACCGGGCGAGTAGTAAAGCTTCATTCGATATCTCCGTGGTTGCCTTCGAAGCGCGCGCGGGCATCGGTGGTTCCTTGACCTCAACGTATGCGATAGAAATCCGCGACCCGGTCGAGCCCGAGTTTCAGAACCAGCTTTCCGCTGCGCGCCGGCCACCCCAACTCCTTTTCGGCATCGCTCATCGCCCCGCCCTCGCACACGACACGCCATAGGACATCCTTCAGCCCGTTGCCGGCCTCCGCCATCGCGCCGTCGAACCGATCCTTAGCCGCTACCTGCCTCTCGGACGGCGTAAGGTCGCCACCCCCGCCTCCGTCGACGCGCACTGGGTTCCAGCTCATCGTAATACTGGGCGCGAGCTGCGCGCGTTCGTAATCGAGCCGCAATCGCTCGCCCGCATCGAGCTGCCGATCATCGATATGGCCGCGCGAATGCAGCCAGGTTAGCGGCGATTCGCCGACATTCACCGTTACGCTGCGCGCGCGGCGATCCATACCGCCGACGCGCTTCGGGCCAACCTTCGTAAGTTCTCGCTCTACCAATTGCCGTTTCATCGCTGTCGTCCTTTTCCGTTACGCCTAACCCTTGAAAAGAAATGGTTCCTGTAGGAAAGACCGAAAACCGATTTGGTTATAGGTATGGGACGATGATCAACCGTATTCGCGATATTCGACAGCAGAAATCCATGACTCTCGCCGATGTCGCGGCGGCGTGCGATCCGCCGACAACGGCGCAAACGATCGGGCGTCTCGAAACCGGAATGCGGAATCTGTCCTTGAAATGGATGGAGCGGATCGGCGCAGCGCTTGGAGTCGAGCCGGAATTGCTCGTTCGATCGGAAGAGGCCGCGGCACCGCAAATCGTCGCCAGACTGACCGTGGCAGGACCGGAAGCGCTGAGCGACCCGCGTGATGCCATCCTGGCAACCGATTTCGGCGGCGATGGCGCGCTGGTCGTGCTGACGATCGACTACCCGCATGGTGAATACCGGCAGGGCGACCAGCTTTGGCTGCGGCAGATCGATCCGCAACACGCTGCACGGGCGGTCAATCGGGATGTGCTTGTTCCGCGAAGCGCCGGGCGTTTCGCGTTCGGCCGGTTGATCGATCGTCAGGGCAACCGCGTTGGACTCCTGCCGCCCAGTCACGGCGAGAAGCAGGTCGTCGTCGATAACCCAGCCTGGATCGCGGTCGCCGAAATGCTCGTCCGGCGACTATGACCTAGACTTCGCCTCGGGCGATGCGTTCCTGCCTGTCGGCGACCGATTCCTGCGGCACGAAACTGTTGGAATTGACGCCCAGCCACACCAGCAGCGGCGCCGCCATGTAGATCGAGCTGTAGGTACCGACGAAAATGCCCAGCGTGATCGCCGCAGTAAGACCGAACAGGCTCGCAGGTCCGAACAGAAGAAGCGGAACCAGCGCGATGAGCAAGGTCAACGAGGTCATCACCGTGCGCGCGAGCGTCTCGTTGACCGAGAGATCGAGCAGTTCGGGCAGTGCCATCTTGCGATATTTCTTCAGATTTTCGCGAATGCGATCGTAAACGACGATGGTATCGTTCAAAGAATAGCCGATGATCGCGAGGATCGCGGCGATGATCTGCAAGCTGAATTCCATCTGGAAGAGCGCAAACATGCCGAGCGTCAGCGATACGTCGTGGAACAGCGCGAAAAGGCCGCCGACGCCGAACTGCCATTCGAAGCGAATCCAGATGTAGATCGCGACGGCCAGCATGGCGGCGACGAGGGCGAAGATCGCATCCTGCCTGAATTCGCCCGAGACCTTGCCGGAGACGTTGTCGTTTCCGTCGAGGCGGAAATCGGGATAGTTGGTACGCAATTCGGCGACGATCGCGTTCGCCGCCTGCTGGGCGGCATCCTTGTCGGCCGAAACCTCGTCGGGCAAGCGGACGCGGATCGAGACCTGGTTGTCCTCGCCGAAGCGCTGCACCACCGGGTCGCCATAGCCGAGCTGTGCGACATCGTTGCGCAATTCGGTGACCGGCGCCTGCGCACTTTCGGTAAAGGTCGCTCGGATTTCGAGACCGCCGGCAAAATCGACGCCGTAGTTGAGACCTTGTGTGAATACGAGCGCCCAACTCGCCGCAATCAGCAAAATGCTGACTAGGAAGAACGGCACGCGCCATTTCAGGAACTTGATGTTCGTGTCGTCGGGGACGAGCTTGAGAAGTTTCATCGTCCGGTGCCCTTAGAGATTGAGATCGCTCGGCCGCGCGCGGCGCAACCAGCCGGCGACCCACATCCGCGTGAGCGGAAGCGCAGTGAAAACGCTGGTAAAAAGTCCGATGACCAGGACGACCGCGAAGCCCTTGATCGGGCCCGAACCGAACTGGAACAGCAGCACTCCGGCGATGAAATTGGTGATGTTCGCATCGTAGATCGCGCGGCTCGCTTCCTTGTAGCCGGTTTCCACTGCGGAGATGACCTTGCGCCCGCGTTTTCGTTCTTCGCGAATGCGTTCGTTCACCAGCACGTTGGCATCCACCGCCGCACCGATGGTCAACACGAAACCGGCGATGCCGGGCAAGGTCAGCGTGGCATTGAGCGCCGCCATGATACCGAGCAGCATAAGCACGTTGATGACCAAAGCGACCGTCGCGTAGACGCCGAACCGGCCGTAGGTCACGATCATGAGACCGATAACGAGCAATGTGCCGACCCCCATCGCGATCAGTCCCTGCCGGATCGAATCCGCACCGAGGTCCGGCCCGACCGTGCGCTCTTCCACCACCGCAAGATCGACCGGCAACGCGCCAGAGCGCAGGGAAATCGCCAGCTGATTGGCACCCTCGACGGTGAATCCACCGGAAATCTGCGCACTGCCGCCGCGGATCGGTTCGTTGATGTTCGGAGCGGAAAGCACTTCGCCATCGAGGATGATGGCGAAGGGCTTGTTGACGTTCTCGCTCGTCAGTTTGGCGAAGCGCCTGCCACCGTCGGCATCGAACTGGATATTGACCACCGGCTCGTTGGTCTGCGCGTCGAAGTTCTGCTGCGCCCCCGTCAGGTTGTCGCCGCGGATCCCGCCGAGCCGCTGCACGGCGATCGACTGGCCGGGAAAGTCCGAACTGGCGGCATAAGGGACAATTTCGCTACCCGGAGGCGCGATGCCCTGCTGCACATCGGCGGGAAGCGCATTCAGATCGACGAGCTTGAATTCCAGCCGCGCCGTCTTCCCGACAAGCTCTTTCACCTGTCGCGGGTTCTGGAGGCCGGGCACCTGGACGACGATGCGATTGTCGCCCTGCCGGATGATCGTGGGCTCGCGCGTTCCCAGCGCGTTGATACGGCGGTCGATGACTTCCTTTGCGCTGTCCATCGCCTGATCGACGGCTTCGGTCAGGCCTTGTTCGGTCGGGGTCAGGACAAAGCGTTGGCCATCGACCACCTGCAAATCCCATTCGCGCACCGTGCCGGTGCCGTTGATTAGCGGCAGGAGAAGTTCGCGCGCGCGGTCCACTTCGCTCGCGTCATCAACCATGAAGCTGAGCCGGCCCCCGCGTGTCGACACGTCGCCGATGCGCAGGCGGGGCTCGGCCCCGCGCATGGTGCTGCGCACGCTTTCTTCGAGATTGTCGATCCGCTGCGTCGCCACCTGGGCGGGATCGGCTTCGAGCAGGATGTGACTACCGCCCGCAAGGTCGAGACCGAGATTGATGGTCGGATCGGGCAGACTGTCGGGCCAGCTTGTACCGGTCAGCGAGAGAAGCGACGGCAGAGCGGCCAGCATGCCGAGAACGGCCACCAGCCACAGCATTGCCTTTTTCCAGGTCGGAAAATCGAGCATGAGGTAATGCGTCCCCGGGTCAGTCGTTCGCGGGCTTCGCCGCGTCAGGCGACAGTACGTCCCCGATCGTGCTGCGCACTGCCTTCACCCGCATACCCTTCGCGAGTTCGAGTTCGACGAACTGCTCGTCCACCTTGACGATCTTGCCCACCAGTCCGCCGCCGGTGACGACCTCGTCGCCACGCTTCAATCCGGCAACCTTCTGGGAATGCGCCTTCTGCTGGCGCATTTGCGGGCGAATGATGAGGAAATAGAGGATTAGCAGCATGCCGACCGGCAGCACCCATGCCGTCCATGCCGGCGGCTGCGAAGCGGCGGAGCCGGCGGCAGCGAGAATATCGATCATTCGAACCCGTCCTGAGAAATAAGCGTCCGCGAAATAGGAAAGGGCTAGCGTCCTTCAACCGCTGCCGACCGCCCCACATCGCGTAATGCCGCGCCGGGTAGCAGCATTGCCGATGGAGAGCAACGCGCCTTGCGCTCGCCGAACAACGCCCTTATAGGCCGCGCTTCCACTGGTATCGGGACGTGGCGCAGTCTGGTAGCGCACTATACTGGGGGTGTAGGGGTCGCTGGTTCGAATCCAGTCGTCCCGACCAGTGGAATTCCTCTCGTTATTGTCGTGAAATTGCGCGTCGCCTGTGATGGTGACTTGGGACGCTTCCTCTGCGCGATATCTTTCCGACCGATCCGAAAAAAGTCGCCGCTCGCACCGGGGGTGAGGGATGTGGGGGTAGTTTTCGATGCGAGCGGCGAGGACGAAGGGGCGAGCTAGGCTCGAGCCCCTCCGAAGGTCGGCGTATAGGTCGCCGGCTTCTCGGAAAGACTTATGCTGCGGATCAAGTCGATCCAAGCTGACACGATATTCTCATGCTGCGACAGGACGCCGCGCCGCGCCGACTGGCCCATCTCGTCGAGATCGCATGCCGACAAGGTGCGGATAGCTTCGGCAATGCTCGCAGGGCTCGTCATTGGACAGACAAGGCTTCCACCCTGCGCCGCTTGTTCGGGCAGGCCGTCGACATGGGCGAGTAAAGTGGCCCTGCCCGCCAATCGTGCCTCGGTAGGCACCAAGCCGAATGCTTCGAACTTGGAGGGCACAACGACGGCGTCGCACTCGGCGAGAAACGGCGCGGGGTTGTCCGTAGCCGGTTTTATGCTGATACGCCGGTGCGAAGCCGCAGCGAGGCGCAGTTCCGCTTCCTGCGGTCCGGCCCCGAATACGACAAGTTCCGCAACGCCTTGCGGCAGCGAAGCGACCGCCTGTACGAGTGAGAGAAAACCTTTTTCTTCGGAAAAACGCCCGTATGTGAGGAGTTTCAGAGGCCCCGAATGGTGTTTGCGAGCGGGAACGTTCAGGAGATCGAAACGACCGCTCCACGGATGGATGACCGACAACTTTTGGTCGGACACGCCAACTTCCGCCAGCCAGACAGACTGCGCTTTGGATACAGCGATGACTTCGTCGACGAGCCTGCTGGCCAGCCGTATCAGACGGCGGAACCGGCCCGGCGCGGAGACCCTGTGTTTCTCGAACCCTCGTGTATAGCTGTGCTCGACCTGTACGATCCGTGTTCTCGGGTTCAACGCTCGCAAGGCAACCAGATATGGCAGCCTTTTCCAACGCGGGGGAACGTGGATCACAATCAGATCCGCATTCAGGTGCCTCGCGTCCGTAACCGCGCTTCCGATCAGCTTCACTTCGGAATTCGCATGAGCGCGAATACGCGGATCGTCGAACAATGAGAGTGCGCGTGTCACTCCGCCCATTCCGAAGTCGTCGAGGAGATGAACGATACTGATCATGCTGCTGCCTTCAGATACGGTTTCATGAGTTTGCGGAAACGGTCTTGTCCTACCAATCGCACGGCTTGGACCGCAGCCCATGTCACCGCCGTGCGTTTCGGCTCTTCCATGAAGATTTTGGGATCGGCATCCATCGCGCGTTTGAAGAACGCGTGAGCCAGTTCGCTATCGCCCAGTTGCACAGCGCGACGGGCAAGATAGCGCAACTGGTAGGCGCGCGCGGTCTCGCCATGTTCTGCTATCAATTCAGGCGCCTGCTCCTTTGCGATCGCAAGCATCTGTGTCCACGTGTTGTATTGCTTGACTACACTGGCGGACAGCGCGTTGCGGATAATCCGGTATTCGGTGAGAAGACCCTCGATCCCTTCGAACTTCACGCCGTGAACAGCACTCAGACGCACCCAAAGTTCGATATCCTCGGATTGGCGGAAATCCTCGTTGAACCAGCAGAGGCGATCGGGATCCTGGGGATGCGGAGAAACCGCCGCATTCAGCGCCTCGCGGCGGAGAACCGGAGCGCTGCCATTGCCCACGGGATTGCGACACAAAACGTCGCGCGGCGTTATACCGGTTAGCTTGGGCCGCATGGCAACGCGCATCGGAACGCCGTTGGCATCTATCAATTGCGAGCCCGAATAGCTGACACCGACATCCGGACTCGCACGCATGTGTACGTAATGCAGGAGTAATTTGTCCTGATGCCAGCGATCGTCGGAATCCAGCAGTGCGACGAGCGGAGCGGACGAATTGGCGATCCCCGTATTGCGTGCACCTGCCAAGCCGCGATTTTCCTGTCGTACGATCTTGATCCGATCGTCGGAGAATGCAGCTGCGATCGCCATCGAATTGTCATTGCCACCATCGTCGACGATGATCAGTTCGAAGTTCTCGAAGGTCTGATCCAGCACCGACTGTATGGCTTCTTCGATATATGCCTCGACATTGTATACGGGCATGACGACGGATATCTGTGGAGCGGACACATTAGGTCTCCTGATAGAGCGATTACGCGAAAAGAGCGGCTCGAGCGGGTTTCGGAACGGCCGACGCCACCACCGCGGCGCCTGCGGTAAGCAATCCCCGTGAACCGCCGGAAAGGAACGCGCGGTGATCGCTCGACAAACCTTGGCGCACGAAATTGCGAGCCACAGTCGGCGCACCGCCCGAGCGGAGGGAGCGGCGGGCGAGATAACGGCAATAAAGGGCCTCGCCTTTGCGCAGGTCGATCGACTCTTCCCATCGACCGGCCAGTTCGCGCCATGCCGCGTACATGCTCTTGAAATCGCAGCTTAGCCCGTCCTCGCTCAGGCGATAGCCCACGAACGTCTGCGGAATGCCCCGAACCAGATGGCCCGCACCCACGAAGCGAGCGAGCAAATCCTGATCTTCGACATGACGCATGCTTTCGTCGAAGCCGCCCAGCTCCAAAAAGGTATCGCGCCGCATCACAAGATTGGACATCGTGCAGACGGCATTCTCGATGAGGACGTCCTCAAGCGTACAGAACCGGTCTGGAACGGCGGACTTGGTTCGTCCGGCCTTCAGTTTGCCATCGACTTCCGTACAGAAAGCGACACGTGCGAAGCTTGCTTTCAATTCAGGGTTAGCGGCGTGGAGATCACGGTGGGCCTGGAGTTTCTCGGCGTGCCAGATATCGTCTGCATCCAGAAACGCGAGATAGGTGCCCCGCGCTTTCATCACTCCATTGTTTCGCGCTGCAGAGACCCCGGCATTCGGTTGCGCGGCGACCTTGATGCGAAAGTCGTCCGACGCTTTTGCAAGACAGGTCGCCAGCGTCCGATCGGTCGAACCATCGTCGATGATGATGAGCTCGAAATTCTCTTCAGTCTGCGAGAGGACGCTATCGATGGCCGCGCCGATCGTGGCATCTGCATTGTACGCTGCAATTACGACCGAAAACATCAGTTCTTTCATGAGACTTATCCCCTCGCTATGGTTTTTGCAGAAAAGCTGAATTTTTCGGATGTCAGGCTCGCGGCCGCGATCGGCACGAAGACGATGGCCAATCCGGAAGCGAAGCCGATGCATACGCCGATCAGTCCCGATTGCGCTCCGACCGTCAGGCCGATCATCGCGGCAGCAGTAGCGCAGCCTGTCATTATGGTTTCGTGCTGCGGCAGGCCGACAGTCCGAAGCTTCGCTCCTACGAGCGAGCCGGCATAAAGCGGCAAGGCAGCGCAGGACAGCAAGGCTACATAAGGAGCGGCTACGGTCCAGTTGTCGCCGAACACGATCGGAACATAGATCGGAGCGAGCAAGGCTTGCGCCAGACAGACCGGGCCGATGAACGCCAGACCGATCGCAAAAGCCTTTCGGTATTCTTTCAGACTGTCTTTCGCGGCTGCCTTAGCGAAGTGGGGAAAGACAATCAGGTTGCACGCGGCGACAAAACTTTGAGTCAAACCAAGCCCGGCGTTGAACGCGAAATAGTAAATGCCCAGCATTTCCTGTCCGAGCAGCGCGCCGACCACCAACTTGTCGCCATGCAGGCGCACGGCTGTCAGTATTTCGGTTCCGAGAATAGCGATCCCGTACGTCCGAAACTCGGAAGCTGGAGCCAAGACAATTCCCGAAGGAGCCCACGCGCTGGTACGGCGCGCCAAAATCGTCCAAACCGGCGCGGTCAACAATTTGGGCAGCACGATAGCCCAAGCTGTCGGCCAAACGACGACGAGCATAACCGTCAGCAAGCTATCGGCGATATTCTGCGCAGAGGTGATGCGCGCGACGGCGCCCATACGATTGGCCCGGATGGTCAAAAAGATTTGAACAAGCCCAGGCGGCATGATCACATATACCAGCGATAAGATGGCGAGCATCGCCGCCGGTTCGTGTAGCGAGAAGAAAGCTGCGAGTATCGCTGCCACCGAAAGCTGGACTGCTGCAGTCGTCAGGCAAACGGCCCAGAACAGCCTGTAAGCAGTCTCGCAGAGAGCCGGCAGGTCCTCGTCGGAGGCGATCACCAGCCGCTGACCTATTCCGACGTTGGTCAGTACGCGAACGAGCTCGAACAGGCTCAATGCCAAGGCCGCCGCGCCAAAAATTTCCGGTGTTACCAGTCGTGCGATTATCAGCAGCGACATCAAACGCACGATGCGCGTGGCGGCTTCGGCGGAACCGAATGCGATGAAGGCTCGGACCAGCGGCGAGCTGGCAACCCCTCCAATATGTGCGCGAAAGCTCTGCATCGTGGTCCTCGGAAACTGTCGACATCGGCTATTCAAGGATCGTGCCAAGGCCGGAAATCTGGGCGCTCCCCTTTATAGATACCGAGAACTTTCGGTCTTTTTGCGATTTGCATCCGCAATTGTCGCAGGTTGCGACAAAACACATTTGCAAATTGCGAAATCTCGCCATTCAAATCTGATCGGACAGATTTTCTTACGTTAAATCAGCTTCTTGCAAATTTGGCACGCGCATTGCGAAGGATCGGGCAGAACTGAAGGAGCCCGGTCATGAAATACATTCCAGCGTCTGCTATCCGTGCAAAAGATCTGACGCAGATCCTGAGCCGCAGCGTGCATTATCGCGCTGCCAAGACCTGTAGTGTTTTCGGTCTGTCGCTTTCTTACGACAAACCGCAAATAATGGTCGACCGTATCTTTAACATGGTAGAGTCCGGTTCGCGTTCGGTCATTAATTTCGTCAATGCACACTGCATCAATACAATGAACGACGATGCAGACTATCGCCGTGTTCTTGAAAAGAGCGACATGTTGCTGCCCGATGGTATCGGCATCGATATCGCCGCGCGCGCATTCAAGCAGGAGAAGCCCGATAATTTGAACGGCACCGATCTTTTCCCGCTGCTGTGCGATCGCGCTGCCGTGGAAGGCGCCGGTATCTTCCTATTGGGGGGCAGCCCCGGAGCCGCCGAAGGCACGGCCGCCTGGGCTCGCGAGAACTGGCCCTCTTTGCGCGTCCGCGGCACGCAGCACGGCTTTTTCGATCCTGCTGACGAGGAGGCGATCATCGAACGGATCAACAACTCGGGCGCCGCCATGCTGTTCGTCGGAATGGGAGTGCCGCTTCAGGAAAAGTGGATCGCGCGCAACCGCCACCGTCTAACCGTACCGGTTGCGCTCGGTGTAGGTGGCCTGTTCGACTACTATTCCGGCCGTATTCCCCGTGCCCCGGCAGCGGTGCGCGCCATGCGCTCCGAATGGATCTGGCGCCTCGCCATGGAGCCGCGCCGGATGGCGGATCGTTATATCGCGGGCAACGCACGCTTCCTGGGCCGCGTGGCGAAGGAAGCCGTGCAAGTCCGAGGCTTTGCAAAGACCTGCGATGACGCTGCAAAACGCGCTTTAGACATTGTCGCCGCAACGCTTGCGATCATCGGCCTATTGCCGATCTTCCTCGCCACTGCTTTGGCTATCCGGTTGGAGGACAAGGGGCCGGTATTCTTCAAGCAAATGCGTATCGGAGTGAATGGCCGCCCCTTCGGAATGCTGAAGTTCCGTTCCATGTTCACAGATGCCGAAAAGCGCCGGGCGGAATTATTGGCACAATCGGATCGCAAGGGAACATGCTTCAAGATGCAAGACGATCCCCGGATTACGAAGACAGGAAAGCTCATCCGTCGCTATTCGATCGACGAATTGCCCCAGTTGATCAATGTCCTTCGCGGGGACATGTCCCTCGTCGGACCGCGGCCCGCCCTAGCCACGGAAGTACGGGAATATGCGGGTCGTCAAATGGAGCGGCTGCGCGGCAAACCCGGCATCACATGCAGCTGGCAGGTCAAGGGTCGGGCAAGTATCCCCTTCCATCGTCAGGCCATCATGGATCGCGCTTATCTTCGCAAGCGCAACTTCATCACCGATCTGCGACTTCTTGCAGCAACAATCCCGGCCGTCGTCACAGCCCGCGGCGCCTATTGAACCTAAGTAATAAGCTCGTCGTAGAGGTCGTCGAAAGCCAGCAGGCTTGCGGCGACTTCGGCGCGAAAGGCTTCGGGAGATGTGCGAGGCTGAGGCGTCTCCCGGTACTTCGTCAATTCCTCGACTATACCGATTGCCCCGACATTCATCGCTACCCCGGTAAGCGAATGTGCTGCGCTGGATAGCTGGCCGTCGTCCTTCGCGTCGATCGCTTCCAGAACTTCGGATGCATACCGGGTGATGTCGATTTTTGCAGCGTCGCGCATTCGGGTCCGAAAAGCCGGCGGCAAATCGTAAAAGGTTCGGCGAAACAGTTCGTGGTCGAAACGAGGCTCGAGGCGTCGCGCATTTCGCCCTGCGAGCAAGGAAGTGCGAATGGCTGTGGCTAATGCATCGCGGCGGATCGGCTTTGCGAGGCAGGCGGTCATCCCGGCAGAAAGTAGTCGCTCGCGTTCATCCTGAAGGCTGTGTGCCGTTATGCCGATGATTGGCGTTCGTGCAGCGCCGCCCTCAAGATTTCGGATGGTTTGTGTCGCTTCCTCGCCATCCATGATCGGCATCATCACATCCATGAGTACGGCGTCGAATTCACCCGTGCGAACCGCCTCGACCGCGGCCGCACCGTTATCGACAGATACGACTATGCAATTCATCTCCTCGAGCATCCGTTCGATGACATAGCGATTGCTTGCGGTATCTTCAGCGAGGAGAATTTTTGCGGGCGCCTCTTCCTCCTCGGAAGAAACGTTCGAGGAAGCTCCTTCCTCATCAACTGATGTTGGAAAATCTTCCCCAATATCCTCAACCGTATCGGATTCTTCTATCAGGGACGTCGCGATTTCCTCGAGATCGGCGAGAGACGCCAAGGCCACGGCCATATCCGGATCTTCTGCCGGAACCTTCGTCGTCAGCAATTCCAAACCACCGACAAGCCCTCCCAGCGGTGTCCTGATTTCGTGCGCCATACGTGTAAGAAAACGGGTTTTTCGCCCCAGAGCATTGGCGACTTCGCGGTTCGCCTGAATGATCTCCTGCTGAAGTTTTCCGAGTTGCGTTACCCGCCGTTCCGCGCGCAGCTGTAAAGCTCGGACCTGGCGTCGGTTCTGCCGCTCTTCCGTGATATCGCGCACGGAGCCGAGAACATAACTCGGGCGATCCCCATTGCCCCTCTCTCGCTTGATGGACCAGCTCAACCAGCGAGTTTCGCCTGTATTGAAACGTTTTATGCGGTGCTCATACGTATAGGCCGTGCCAACTTCAGCATCCTTGAAGAAGGCATTTCCCTCTCGCAGGATACGCTCTTTGTCCAAAGGATGAAGGGATTGGATGAGGTGAAGAAGCTCGGCCTGCGACCCAGACGGCAAACCGAGCATTGCCGCCGCTCCGCTCGAAATCGTGAAGCCACGATCCCGTTCTCCGTAAATGGTCACCATGGACACGGTATCGAGGGCGCTGAGTAGCAAAGAGCTTTCTATGGCAAGACGACGGGCAAGCTCGCTTTCGCGGACTTGCAACTCTTCGTTAGCCTCGAACAGCTCCCTCATCCGTTTCTCAAGAGCGGCCTCGGCATCCCGCAACGCGCGTTCGCTCCGCGCAACGCGCTTCTCAAGAATTTCGGCCCGCTGCTCCGCAGGAAGGTTAGACAAACTATCCACCGCAAGCCTCTCTCAAAAGCCCCGGGAGCTCTGCGATGAGATCGTTGTCGTTCTCGAAACGATAGCTTGACGAAGAGAATTTAACTTCGACAGTGTTTTCGCATTCGTTCACGATTTCGCAGACTGCTTCTTCGCCATCGACGGAATTCGGTGCGAGCTCGAAGGTCTCGAACCCAAGTTCGCATGCAACCGCTTCGACCTTAATCGCGAGGGTCATGCTTTTTATCTTGAGGGCGATCTTGCCCTTGCATTCAATCTTGTCCGAATGGCTGATCACATCGTCCAACGGCAAGGTGAGGATCATGCGGGTACCCGTCGATCCATCGCTCAGCGCTTCTAGTTCTCCATCCATGTCGCGCGCGAGTTCGCGGGAAATGGACAGGCCCAGACCACTCCCGGAATGGCGCCCCAAGGTGTCCGCGTTGCTTCCTGCGAAGGGATGAAAAATGCGAGCGAGCCGATCCTTCTTGATGCCAGTTCCGGTATCCGAAACAACGAACTCCCACAGGTTTTCCGTTCCCTCCAGATGTCGGCAACTAATGCACACCTTACCCTTGGCCGTGAATTTGATAGCATTGGAAGCGAGGTTTGCGAGGATCTGTTGTATACGCGCCGGGTAGCCTGAAACCGATCCTGCATCCGAAGCCATTTCTATCAACAACCCCTTCCGACGTGCCAAGGGTCGAAAGAGCTCCGCCACGCGCTCTACGAGACTACGCGGTTCGAATTCCTCTTTGCTTTCCGAAACGGTTTCGCGCTCAGACCGCATTCGCTGGAGCGTGGAGTCCAGGGTGGTCAGCAAAGCTTCCGCCGAATCTTCAATTAGCGCCAAAGCTCTTTCTTTATCCCTCTGGGAATGATCGCGCCGCATCTGTTCGATAAGGCCAAGAATGCCTGAGACAGGTGTACGTATCTCGTGTGAAACTACGGCAAGCAAATTGCTTCGGGCTGTTGCCTCGGCCTGCGCTTCCTCCGTCGCCTGGCGAAGTGCGCGCTCGCTGGCTTTTTCGGCGGAGACGTCCCGCACTATTCCCAGGACTTTCAGACCGTCTTTGAACGGCGAGGCTTCTTCGATGGTCCCACTCACCGCCACGTCGATAAATCCGTCGACTGAGCAAAGGGTGGTTTCGATCGTGAAATCGTCTCGCGCGATGATTGCTTCGCGAAACGCTTTCCTCGTAGCCCTACTTACGGGTTTCGCGATGAATTGCGCAGCTTCACGAACCGTCAGACTGTTTTGAGAAACCCCTAGATGGCCTGCAATCCAATCCGAAACGATTAGATGGTCGTTTTTTAAATCCAGCGCGAAGTGTCCGATACCAGCACTGGTTTGGCCTAATTCCAGATACTTAAGGTTCTTTTCTATCTCAATTTGCGCTTTCAACTGGTGGGTTACATCGTGCGCAATGAAGGCGGTGCCGAAAACGTTTCCATCATTATCTTCCAGCGGAAGGATAGCTTCTTCGAGCCAAAGAGGCTTGCCTGCCCAAACTGTTCGATCTGAGATCTGTGGCGGCTTACTTTCGAGGGTTCTGCTTGCTCCTAAAAATTTGGCTTCCATCATCGAAGCCAGAATTTTTAGCCCCCGTTCGCCGATTAATTTTTTAGCACCCTGATTACTACGAACGATCGTTCCGTTGTCGTCAAACAGGACCATCACGAAATCGTTCGCTGCATCGATGATCGTATCGAATGACCTTCGTTCCTTGAACTTTTCTTCCTCCAACCGCCTTTCCATAGCGTCGAATGCTTGCTCGAGCTGCTGGATCTCGTTTCCATGAACATCGTCGCGTACGACGAAGCCCCTTGACGAAATGCTGGTGGCTCTATTGGCCAATCTGGATATTTTCGAAGCGACGGTCCTGTCGAATATCACAGCAAGAAGCATCGCAAGAATTGCGATCCCTAGACTTGCCGCTAGAATAACCTCGCGGGCAGTTTTCCATGCCCGTCCCGCCAGCGCCGATCGCGGCAGTGCAGTCAGCACAACCCAATCGGGAGTTTCGAGGTCGCGAGCGACGATAAACGAGTCTATCGATGAGGAAAATCCGTCGAGATCCCCGCCTCGTTCAAGCAAAAGGGGAATGTTTTTCAGCAGAGCGTCCCCTGAAGATGAGAGGTCGCTGTTTGCTTCGATGCTTCCCTGTCTTTCGACCAAGCGGCTGTCATGGATCAGTTTTCCATCACGGCTGACGATGACGGTTCGCGCATCGGGCGGCGGCGCCCTCAGGTTATCGACCAACTTCGTCAACGGTATGCTGGTGCCCCACGCCCCGCGTCTAGCTCCGTCAAATTCGAAGGGCGTCATACATCCGGTAGTCCAATTCGAACCGCTTTGGTCGTAGATTGGCTTCTGCAGGCTCGTACAACGCATTTCTCCGCCAGGGTTGAAAGACGACGAAACGATTTCACCCAATTCGGAGTTCTGGAATTCGAAATCCGCAGGGGCGGTTCTGTAGAAACTGAGTTTGTCCCCCCTTCGGGGAGCGAACATGAGCAGATCGTTCTGGGGAGTGTAGAAATAAAGACTTTCGATTACCGAGGGCAAACCCGATCGGAAATCGATCAATGTGGCAAAGGCGTTAGCCGATAACTTGTCGCGTCCATCCTTCGTGGCTCCGGGCGCAACAAACCCCCCCATCCCGCTTACGATCGATCCGTCGGCCATCCTTCGGCCGTCCCACAGATCGTCATAGGTATGATAAGCTCCATCATCGGCTTCGGCGAAAAACCGACCGAATGATGGCGGAGAACCGGCTGAAAGCCGGCGGCCAAGATCTGCTGACGCTTTCCGATGCGTTTCGGCAATCATACGGATTTCCCGCGCCAACGCCTCGTAGTTTGCATCGTTACTATTGCGCAGTTCGACAACTGCGAGGTTGCGATACGATGATACCGTGGAAGTGTATGCCAGCCAGGTCAAACCACCGATTACGAGCGTGATCAGCGGTAATGCGATCAGCAATCCTCGCAAGGAGAGCGTCAAATGGGGTACTTGAATGCGTCGCCAGCGTGTCATTTTCTTGCAGCTTCTATTCGAAGCGATGAACCCTTAAACGAGGAATGCGACATTGGCGTTCTCATTCCTTATGCTGGCGAGATCGCCCGGAAGCACACAACCAATTTATGCCCAAAATGGCCTAAATACCGCCTTGCGTAGTTTTACGCAGTCTCCTCTAGCCGACGTAAACGCCCACAGGTTTCCGCTTTCATTTTCAAGAAATATTCGAGGTTTGAAATGACCCTTTCGCGCACATCAACCAATCAGCCATGCTGCGTATCGAGTGCAGAACCAATGGAATAGCCTCGACTGCGACTATTGAGGTGGTTTTGTCTCGGTTCAGACGTACTTGTACGATCAGACAAGGACTTACCGATGATTAGAAGAGCCGGCCAAAACAAATATGCTAATATTTCAAGATTTTCACCGAACGAATAGATAATAAGCACGAAGACCATCGATAGTGCGGTTTTGTGCAATGCGCCATGCCGCGCCTTCACCAGCAAGACAGCTAACGTCGCGAACAATGGAATTGCGAGCGACAAGGCTCCCGTAATCCCTTTCACGAACAGCAATCCGTACCAGCTATGATGGCTTCCGATTGGCATATATTCGACGAGGTGCGGTCCATTCTCCACCACACCATGACCGAACCAATACGCCTCGGTCTGCCACCTATCCACGGCAATCCGACCGAGTGCCGCACGCACACGGCTGGAATCCGCGCGTGCCGAAGAGAAGTCGTTCATCAGCTGTTCGATGAGGATCAGCAGATCGTTTCCGAATATTCCCAGCAACAAGATAGCCGGTGCAGCCAGGAACCATGTGGATGGCCTGTCGACGCGCGCAATTGCCCAAACGATCGGTATGAGCAGGGCCAATGCAACAAGGGCCAAGCGGGACTGCGACAAGATCGCGATCATCAGGAAGGCCGAGATTCCAACGATCTTCAACCACCGGTCTCGCTCCTGCGCAGCCAGGAAAATATAAACAACAGCCACCATACCGGCAGCTGGCGACCACGGCGCGAAGAATTGCCAGCGTGGCGTGCCGACCCCCGGCTCCTTGGTATACAGGATCGTCGCAAAATATTCCGGCCCGGGTCCACCAACTGCTTTGAGAGGCGACACCCACAGCATTTCAGGCAATCCGATAAACGGTGCGGCCACGAAGAGCGGAAGCATCACCCACGTCCAGACGCCCAACCGACATACGGCGCGTGCAATAACCTCCAACCGGATATCGAGAATTGCGCCGGCGAACGGGAAAAGGGCGATAAGTGCCCAGCCTTTTGCCCAACCGATCGAGCTTTTTATCGTTGCGCCGGTTCCGAGAGAGAAATTGCGGTGGCCGGCCCAGAGGATGACCAGCATCGCGGCCATTCCGATCAGCCAGAGGACGATTGGCCAGGTAATGCGCGCAGCGGGTTTTAAACCCAGATAGAGATAGGCGAATGCCATTCCGGCGAGAATCCAACAAATGACCGGCCCGGCAATGTACAAGGCGCCGACCAGCCACAGCAGCCACGTGGCTGCTATCGTCCTGCCGACTATCCGTTCGGCAGGAGTTTGCGGATCAAGGGCTGGCGCAGCCACAGGAGCAAGAACCCTAACAGAGTGATGACGCTCGCCCCGATCGCGCCCGCGATCGCCAGCAGCGGTGATGGGGCGGACCGATCCCGGGGCAATGACGGTTCCTCCAAAGTCTGTACCAGAGGATAGGATGCGAAGGGATCGGACTTGTTGGTATCCAGCCGCGCAAGCGCCGAACTGAACACGGCCTCGGCCACGCGCAGGTCGCGGAGCAATTCGGCGAGGCGCGACGCCTGCTCGACCTGTTTGCGCGTACTTTCGCCCTGCTCCGCGATCTGGTTCCTGAGCTCGCCCAAAGCCGCCGCGTGGCCCGACGCGTCGGCATCGCGTTCCGTCAACGTCGCGAAAAGCTGCTCACGCGTATTTGAGACCGTCAGGTCCGCGAAAGACAGCACGCTTTCCGGACGCAATCCCGAAACCGCCGTGCCCCTTTGTGCCAAAGCCGATCGCAAATCGGCCGTCTCGACGGAAAGTTCTTCGATCACCGCATGCCCGCGGCCCAATGTCGCGCCGCGTTCCGTACGTTCGGCGCCGGTCCGGGCGTATCGTGCAAGCAATTCCTGGAAGACGGGATCTGCCTTCATTTGCATGGCCATGCGCGCCTCGCGAAGGGAGATACCCAGGGTATTGGCCAACCGGCGTTCGTTTGCAGCAGTTTGGCTGAGGATGACCCTTCGATCCCGCGCACTCGCTTTCAACTGGTCGAGTTCGCTTACGCGGGACGCAAACTGATCGAGGGACACCAGGCCGGTCAGTCCCTGAAAATCCAGCAGGGCCTTCTGCGCCTCGTCGACCTTCGCTTCCAGTTCCGCGATCCGCGAGGCATCCGCATTCTCGCGCCGGTTGGCTTCGTCTTCGCGCAGATTGTCCAATGCCGACAGAAATGCTGCCTGCAAGGCCTCCATCCTGCGATGCGCCTGCTCCGGCGAGCCGGCGGATAGTTCGAGTTCGATCAGGTTCGTCTGATCGATCAGTTTGATGGCTGGCGCGGGAAATTCGCCTTCCTCCTCGTCGGCGCGGCGCGCCGCATCGCGCAGCACGACATCCGAGGTGAGCAACCGTTTGTAATTTTCGGTCGGACTCAAAGAAGGGCTGGAAAAGGCGGACGAGGTATTCGTCGTCGCTTGTCCAATGCTTTCGACGTTCAGCGATCCACCCACCCCGGTTCCCGGCAAAATCAGGGTCATTTTGCTGTCGAAACGATCGGGCGCAAACAGAATGTAGGCGACTGCTATGCCCCAGATTGCAAGCAGCGGCCCGGCCAATGAAAGGATATAGCGGCGGTACCGCCCCACGGACGGCAACCCGTCACGAACCACCACCCACAGGCGCACCAGCAGGCGCGGCCGCGGCGGCCTTTCCGGAGGGCGGACAAATTCCATTAAAGCGCGTTATCCAAGAGTATCGCTGGCGTGACCGCACCGACGCCCTGCGACACCATGCCGATGGCCTCCGTCAGGTTCGTCCACCGGCTGTCATAGCAAGCGATGGCGTCACCGGGCATCAGGAAGGGGTCGTACGCATCCCGGTTCGCCTCGCGAACGAGACTTTCGATATCGCGCTCGATCACCACGCTCTGACCGTTGATCCGGTTGCGAGACATCAGGATCGCCCGGCGATCGGATTGCATGTAACTGCCACCGACGCAGTTGGCTGCGACCAACCCTTGAAGAAAGCGCGTTCCGTACGGCAACGAGGTCGTCTTCTCGCCGATTGCAGCCCCGGCATTGTTATTCGCACTGCGCGTCAGGTTGGACATGAAAACGCGGATACCCGGCGGGGTCAGCGGGGTCGGCCGTGCAAGATTGGCATCGAAGCACGATCGGCTCGGAACGATGATCCGGTCGCCTTCGGTTACGGGAACGTCCTGGCTGGTCCAGCCGTGAACCAGACCGGAAAGATCGAGTTCGACATATGTATCGCCGCGTAGGAGGTAGATACGCTGGATATCGGCATCCGGCCGAACACCGCCGGCGGCGCGAATGGCGGTTGCCACGCTCCGCCCCGCATTCGCATCGCCCGATGATGCGCCCTCCTTCAGACCGATACGGCCTTCCGGCGAACGCTCGCCCGCGCGCACGGCATGTGCTTCGAATACCGCCCCGCTTACGCCGACCGCCACGCCAGAGGCTTCGATCAGCGAGACGGAAACACTGTTTCGCAAAGGGCGGACCAGTTCTGCCGCCACCAGCCGGTTGCGCAGGGCGCTTTCGAGAACGGCAAGGGAAGTGCCGCCGGCGTGGACGCGATCGATGCCGGGTACATCGATGGTGCCGTCGCTGTCGATTACATAAGTCCCTGAAAGGCCGTCGGGGTCACCCATCACGCGAATGGCCAGCCTGTCCCCAGCGGACAAAGGCGGCGTATGAGCGACGAATTCCTCTATGCGGACGCGCCGGTAGTGATCCAGTTCGCGCGGCACCCGCCAATCGCAGGTGGGCGCCCCGCGCGCAACCGGAGTTGCCTCGATCCAGTCTCCCGTTGGATGGCCACTTCCAAAGTGCGCCTTTTGATGAGGGGCGTATTGGGCTTGGGTGTAATTTCGAGGAGCAGGCCCGGCTGCGCAAGCTGCCACCAACGCGGCGCACATCGAGGGAACCATGATTTTCCGAAGAATTGTAAACCGCATTGGAACACCCGCACCTCAACCTTGCCGCAGCTCTTCAAGAAGCATGCCAGCACCCGCACCCTCTCCCTAGTGCTTGCATCAGGTACGGTAGGGTTGTGGTTAATTCGCAAATTGGGAATTCCCCTTATTGCAAAATGCGAAAAATTTTGCATTTTGCGACGAATGAGATGTTCGAGACCACCGGATTACGACTGAAAAAGCGTTGGCACGATGCCTGCATCCATTTCGACCTTCAGCAATGCAAACTGGTCGAGGGCATAATGAAAGGCATCGTTTTCGCAGAATTGACGGGGTTTCTCGATAAAACGGGGGGTGAGTTGTTTACCGAGAATGTTCTCGACAAGGCAGGCCTGGAGCATGGCGGGGCATATTCCCGCGTCGGTAACTATCCGTTCGCGGAAGCCGAACGGATCGTCGGCATCGCATCGGAGATGACCGGAAACCCGGCCAGCGAATTGTGCCGCGCATTCGGCATATATCTCTTCGAACGGTTTACCGTGCTCTATCAGGATATCCTGAGTGCCTATACCGACGCCGAGAGCCTGCTTCGCCATGTGAATGATCACATCCATCGCGAAGTACGCATGATGTACATTGACGCTCGTCCCCCCCAGATCGAAACGCACGTCGAAGGTGACGAACTGATCGTGACGTACGCATCGCATCGTCCCTTCGCGCACATTGCCCATGGTCTGATCGAAGGGGCGATGAAGCATTTCGGCGACGACCGTCAGCTGGTTTGGCGCAATTGCGCCGAAGACGGTCGCGCTGCCTCGTTTGCTTTGGAGACGACTTCGAGTGGCTGACGGAAAAGTACTGATAATCGAGGACAGCGCATCGCTCGCTCTGGGTTACTCCGCCCAGTTGTCGGAAGCGGGCTATGACGCAACTTGGGTGGGAAACCTTGCCGAAGCGCGGGAAGCGATGCACGCGGCCGAGTTCGACGCCGCGCTGCTCGATCTGCAACTGCCCGATGGCGACGGTTTGAGCTTGCTGGAAAACCGTCCCGCAAATGCCCCATCGTTCATCGTGGTTACCGCCGATGGATCGCTGAACCGTGCGATTACGGCCATGCGGTCCGGTGCTTTCGATTTCCTGGTCAAGCCGGTCGGCGGCACGCGGTTGCTGTCCACCGTCGAAGCGGCGGTCGCAAACAAGAAGCGCAAGGTCGAAGTCGAGCCGGTCAAGGCGCGTTCCGATGCGGGTACGTTCCATGGCTTTATCGGCCAGTCGCCGCCCATGCGTTCGATCTATCGCACGATTGAGCAGGTCGCGGATTCCCGCGCGGCAGTCTTCGTGACCGGGGAAAGCGGAACCGGTAAGGAAGTCACAGCCGAGGCCATCCACCTCTCCAGTCGGCGGAACAACAAGGCGTTCGTTGCGATCAACTGCGGCGCCATTCCTGAGAACCTGCTCGAAAGCGAACTGTTCGGCCACGTGAAAGGCGCGTTCACCGGCGCGGTCGAAAACCGTATCGGGGCTGCGAAGGCGGCGGATGGCGGCACCCTGTTCCTCGACGAATTGTGCGAAATGGAGCTGAAACTGCAGGTCAAACTTCTGCGTTTCCTGCAGACCGGCACCATACAGCGCGTGGGGTCTGCGCAGGCAGAACCGGTGGATGTCCGCATCGTTTGCGCCACCAATCGCGATCCGATGCGCGAAGTTGCGGAAGGGCGCTTTCGCGAGGACCTGTTCTATCGGCTCAATGTCATACCGATCCATCTGCCGCCTTTGCGCGAGAGAGGCGAAGACGTCCTGTTACTCGCCGAGCGCCTTTCGGAACGCATCGCGAGGGAAGAGGGCCGCGAAGATCTCAAACTGAGTGCGCGAAGCAAGGCGATCATCCAGTCGGACCCATGGCCGGGGAATATTCGCGAACTCCAGAATGTCTTGCGGCGGGCCGTGGTCACGGCATCGGGTTCGTCGATCGAAATCGAGCGTGGCTATCCCGGAGCTGCGCCAACCCGGGTTCTGCCGTTTCAGCAACCCGAACAGCCGGCAGTTAATGACGACGTATCCTTGATGCCGCCGACGTGGGCCGACATGAGCCTGGCGGAAATCGAACGCCACGCCATCGAAGCGGCAATATCGCGCTGTTCCGGCAATGTGACCAAGGCGGCCTCGCATCTCAAGGTCAGCGCCTCGACCCTTTATCGCAAGATGGAACGTTGGCGGGCGGCTTGAACCTTCGTTATCGGCCAATCGATGGCGCGGACTGCGCTAGGTAGTTTTTCGAATAGTTCGGGTGATGCCCCTTTCAGACGCTTCGGCTAGTGTTCGGATATGGCGAGAGGATTGTCGGCATCCATGGACCTACAGCGATCGGAAGAGTGCCGCCTCGCCGCCCTGAAATCCTATGATCTGTTCGACAGTGGCTCGGGCGAAATCTTCGACGCCCTGACGGCCTATGCAGCAGATGCATTCGGTGCGGACTTCTCGTTCGTATCGCTGATCGGCGAGCATGACGTCTGGCTGCAAGGTTCGACGTTTCCGGAGCGTGTGCGAATAGATCGCGAGACGTCGCTTTGCGCCCGCACGCTTCTTTCGAATGAGCCGGTTGTCGTGCCGGATGTCTCGACTCAACGTCCGGATCAGACCGCAATCGGGTTTTACGCCGGCGCGCCGCTGATCGATGCCGAAGGGTTTCACCTCGGCGCTCTTTGTGTGTGCGACAGTCGGCCCCGCGCGAAGTTCGACGACGCAGATCGCCAACGCCTGACCGAACTCGCCAAAATGGCGGTGAGTTTGATGGAGCATCACAAAGCCAACAAACTCCACCGCGCGATCGGCAGTTTTGCGAGTGTGATGAATGTCGCGCTGCTTACCTCGAATTCCGATGGCATCATCACATTCTGGAACGATGCGGCAGAACAGATGTTCGGCCACAGCGCGGCAGACGCCGTCGGCAAACCCATCGAGATCATCATCCCCGAACGCTTCCGCGCCCAGCATTCGGAGGGCATGAAACGGACCGTGAGTACCGGCTTTTCCAAGCTGGCCGGAAAGACAGTAGAACTGGCCGCCGTCCGGGCCGATGGCTCGGAATTTCCGATCGAACTGCGGCTCGCCAGCTGGAATGGACCTTCGGGCCTGGAGTTCGGTGGCCAGATTTACGACATTTCGGCCCGGAAAGAACGCGAGCGCCATCTCGAGCATCTGGCGCATCATGACCCGCTGACCGGGCTCATCAACCGAAGCGGGTTCATCGAACAGCTTGACCGTTCGATGAAAGACGGGACGACCGCAGTCTTCGCCATCGATCTGGACGGCTTCAAGGAGGTCAACGATACGTTCGGCCATGCCGTCGGCGATAGCCTGCTCCAATCGGTTGCCCTGCGGCTGGTCGGCCTGCTGGAACGCACCGGCACCGTCGCCCGGGTAGGAGGGGACGAGTTTGCAGTCTTCCTGACGAACTTCGCCGATATCGGAGATGCTTCGAAAACTGCGCAATGCCTGTGCGAAGCGTTCGAAGAACCTTTCCTGATGTCGGGCCACAAGATTTTCGTCGGCCTGAGCATCGGCATGGCCTTTGCACCGCTGCATGCGGAAGACGCCGAGGAGCTTTTGTTGAAGGCGGACGTGGCACAACTCGCGGCTAAGAAGCGCGGCGGGCGCATGCTGCAGGTGTTCGACCGCGCCCTATCGAACAAACTCCAGGCCCGCCGCGCTTTCAAGGACGAGATGCGTCGAGCGACCGAGGAAGGACAATGGAAGCTTCTGTATCAACCGCAGAACCGCTTGTCCGACGGCTCGCTGATAGGTGTCGAAGCCCTGTTACGCTGGGAACATCCCGAGCGAGGTTTGCTCAAGCCGGCCGATTTTCTCGAAACGCTCGAGACCCATCTGGTCGCGAGCGAGGTCGGTAGCTGGGTGATAGACGAGGCATGCCGACAGTTGAATTCCTGGAGGATGCAGGGGTTCGATGTGCCTCGAATAGGCATCAATCTCTTTGGGGTGCAGTTCAAGAAAGCATCGCTAGCCGAAACGATCGGCAATGCGATCGAAGAATATGCGCTGCAACCTCACGATCTCGAATTGGAGATCACCGAGACGATCGCTCTCCGGTCCGATGACATGATCCTTGGCGCCCTAAACGATCTGCGGAATTCCGGCGTTCACATCGCTTTCGACGACTTCGGTACGGGGTTCGCCTCACTTTCGACGTTGGCGAAGTTGCCTGTGTCGCGGTTGAAAATCGATCGCTCGTTCGTCAGCGACCTCGGGCTACGACCGCATGGCGCCGCCATTATTTCCGCGGTCGTCACGCTGGCGCGACAGCTCGGGCTCGAAGTCATCGCCGAAGGTGTCGAGACAGATGATCAGCGTCTTCGTTTGATGGGCCTAGGCTGCATGGACGGGCAGGGATATCTGTTCGGGAAACCTGTATCCGGCTCCGTACTGTTCGATCGTCACAGGATTGCCGCCTGAAGCAAGCCGCCTTGCGGACCTACGCGTTGCCGACCACGAAGCACGCAGCCGCGACGAGTGCGCCTGCCCAGCGGTTCGAACGAAAACGGTCGAGGGGATTGCCGGGATCGCCGCCGTCGAGTGTGGCGACCTGCCAGCCCAGATGGCAAGCGGCGGGAAGCAGGGCGAGCAGCGCCAGCCAGTCTGCGCGGTAAAGCCAGAAGGCCAGTCCCCACAGCGCTACCGCCCCGCAATAGAACCCGGCCACCCCGCCCCTCACATGCCCACCGAGCCGCAGGGCGGACGAGCGGATACCGACCAGGGCATCGTCCTCGCGGTCCTGCATGGCGTAGATCGTATCGTAGCCGATCACCCATAGCGCCGCGCCTGCATACATCGCGGCGAGCGCATCCCAATTATCGGCGCGCAGCTGCGTCCAGCCGACCAAGAGACCCCAGGTAAACACCATGCCGAGCCACGCCTGCGGCCACCATGTGATACGCTTCATGAAAGGATAGGCGGCAACCAGCGCAATGCTCGCCAGAGCAACGGCCTGGGCCAGCGGCCGCAATTGGAGAAGGACCAGCAGGCCGACACCGCACAAGGTCAGCAGCCAGGCCCAGGCCAGCTTCCGCGATACCCGTCCGCTCGCCACCGGGCGGCTGGCCGTGCGGGCAACCTGCCGGTCCAGCTTGGCATCGACGATGTCGTTGTAGACGCAGCCGGCGCCGCGCATCGCGATGCTGCCCGTCAGGAGCCATGCCAGCAGTTCCCAGCGCCAGCCCGCACCGGTCAGCCATACGCCCCAAACACAGGGCCAGAACAGAAGCCACCAGCCGATTGGCCGATCGAACCGGGCAAGCTGCGCCAGATCGCGCAACCGCTGCGGCAGACGGGCGACCAGCCCGCGATGCTCGCTATCGGGCACGATATCTTCGCCAGGGCGCGTCTCGTTCATCGCTTGCGTCCTATCCGCCATCGCGCCAACAGGAAAGCCATGGCTGCCACCCCATCCTGGCCCCCGCGAAGCGCGCCGCGCCTGTTCGTGGACGAACCGCTCGATACGGCGTCCGCAGTACGGATCGAGGGGAACCAGGCGCATTACCTCACCAAGGTCATGCGCATCGGTCCGTCGTCGGTCGTCATGCTGTGCGACGACCGGACGGGTGAATGGTCCGCCATCGTGTCTGAAATCGGCAAGCGATACGTGACGCTCGAACCCATGAGCCGGTTGCGCGAACGCGAGGAGGTCCCGGATTTCTGGCTGTGCCCGGCGCTGCTGAAGAAGGACCGGTTCGACACCGTGCTGGAAAAGGCGACCGAACTCGGTGTTGGGCGGATCGCGCCCGTGCTGACGCGGCGCTGCGTTGCGGACAAGCTGAACGCCGAACGGGCGAAGACCATCGTCATCGAGGCGGCCGAACAGTGTGCGCGAACCGCCCTTCCCGCGGTGGATGCGCCGGTTGCGCTCGATCGACTGCTCGCCGAATGGCCGCAGTCGCGCACGCTCTTTTTCGCCGACGAACAGGGCGGACGATCGGCTGCGGATGCTTTTGCGGAGCGGAAAGGCGCATCCGCCCTACTAATCGGGCCGGAAGGAGGGTTCGACGATGCCGAGCGCGCCGCGATCCGCGCCCACCCACGCGCCCGCCCCATATCGTTAGGACCTCGCATCCTGCGCGGCGAAACTGCCGCGATTGCCGCAACCGCATTGTGGATGGGTATCGCTGGCGATTGGGCAGGCGATGCGGAGGGTAGCTGAACAAAACCCTTTCCTCGGCCCGCGCGGTTTCCTAACGCGCGCTCGATGAGCACACGCGAGACTTCGACCGCCGACGACCCGATTATCGAAAGCTTCGACCAGCTGGTCGCGCCGATGATCGGCGGAGAAAAGCCGAAAGCCGACTGGCGGATCGGCACCGAGCACGAGAAGCTCGTCTTCAATACGCGGGACCATCATGCGCCGAGTTACGACGAGCCCGGCGGTATCCGCGATATCTTGCTCAGCCTGAAGGAGTTCGGGTGGGAGCCGGTGGAGGAAGGCGGCAAGGTCATTGCCATGCGCGGGTCGGACGGCACCGTCAGCCTCGAACCCGCCGGTCAGCTTGAATTGTCCGGTGCGCCGCTGGAGAACCTGCACGAGACCTGCGCGGAAACCGGGCGGCATCTCGCGCAGGTAAAGGCCATCGGCGAGCGGTGCGGCGCGGGCTTTCTCGGCCTCGGCATGTGGCCCGACAAGACGCGGGAAGAACTGCCGTTCATGCCCAAGGGGCGCTACGACATCATGAAGCGGCATATGCCGCGCGTCGGCGATCTCGGGCTCGACATGATGCTGCGCACCTGCACGATCCAGGTCAATCTCGACTATGGCAGCGAGGCGGACATGGTGCAGAAGTTCCGCGTCGGCCTTGCCCTGCAACCTTTGGCGACGGCGCTGTTCGCCAACTCGCCGTTTACCGAAGGCAAACCGAACGGCTTTCTATCCTTCCGCAGTCACATCTGGAGCGATACCGATCCGCAGCGCACCGGCATGCTTCCGTTCGTGTTCGAAGAGGGCTTCGGCTACGAGCGCTGGGCGGAGTACCTGCTCGACGTCCCGATGTATTTCGTTTTCCGCGACGGCAAATATATCGACGCAGCGGGCTTGAGCTTTCGCGACTTCATGGACGGCAAGCTTTCGGTGCTGCCCGGCGAACGGCCGACCCAAAGCGACTGGTGGGATCACCTCTCCACCGCCTTTCCCGAAGTGCGTTTGAAAAGTTTCCTTGAAATGCGCGGCGCGGATGGCGGGCCGTGGAGCCGAATCTGCGCGCTGCCTGCCTTCTGGGTTGGCCTGTTATACGATCAGACCGCGCTCGATGCGGCATGGGACCTGGTCAAGGATTGGTCGATGGAAGAGCGCGAGGCTTTGCGCAACGCGGTGCCGAAGCAGGCGCTCGATGCGCCGGTGCCGGGCGGCCGGACGCTGCGCGAATTCGGGCGCGAAGTGTTGAAGATCTGCCGTGCCGGATTGACCGCGCGCGCGCGCCTCAACGCCAGTGGCGACAATGAAACCGGGTTTCTGGAAACGCTCGACGAGATCGTGGCGAGCGGCAAGGTGCCCGCCCAGGTCCTGCTGGACCGATATCACGGGGATTGGAACGAGGATATCAGCCGGGTCTACAAATACGCCTTTTGAGCGACCCGGCTTCTTATCCTAGCGGAACGCAGTGACGCGGCCCGTGTCGTCCATCACATACAGGGTGTTGTCGGCGACAACGGGCGCCATGCTGATTGGTTGATCGAGTTCGGTGAACAGGCTTGCCGATCCCTCGCCCGTGCCGACCCGATAGACCTGGCCTTCCGAGTTCGTCAGCCACAGCGCTCCACCGGCGAGGACGGGGCCGCTCCAGTAGATCTGGCCCTTCTTATCCTTCGGCTTGCGATATTGCGGCAGTTGCGTGAGCCAGCGGACCTTGCCCGTTTCGCGCGCTATCGCCAGCAGGCGGGCATCGTCGGTCAGCACGAAAATCCAGTCGCCCGCCACCGCGGGGGTCGAAATCCCGGCGAGGTTGAGCTCCCAGATGCGCTGGCCCGAAAGCAGTTCGTACGCCGCCATGCGGCCGCCCTGCCCCAAGGCGTAGACGCGGCCGTTGTCGATGATCGGATCGGCATCGATGTCGCTCAGCGTCCCGACCTGTGTGGAGATCGAGGTCTGCGCCAAGGCGTCGGCCCACAGGTTCCGGCCATTCTCGTAGCGATAGGCGACCAGTTCGCCCGAAGTGTATCCGGCAACCACGGTGCCCTGCCCGGCTGCGGGCGCGGCCACGCCGAACACGCCGGCCTGGGTGGTCGAACCCGATTCCTGCCACACGATCGCGCCGTCGGTGGCATTGAGCGCGAAGAGCTGGTTATCCTGCGTCATCACGAAGACGGTATCGAAGGCGATGGTGGGCGATCCGCGCAGGGGACCGGCGGGTTTCGCCTTCCACAGTTCCGCGCCGGTATCGGCATTCAGGGCGAAGACATCGCCCGCGCCGTCGGTGCCGTAGATCTTCCCGTCTGCAAAACTCACGCCGCCTCCGAAGGCAGAGGGGCGCTGGTCACCGGTCAATTCCGCCTGATAGCTCCAGGCGCGTGCCCCGGTGGCGCTGTCGAATGCGCTGACCCGGCCATCCGTGCCGACGACGAACAGCTTGCCGCCGCCGATCACGGGTGCCGAACCGAGACGACGATCCTTGCCCGAACCTGCGACGCTCACAGAAAAGGCGCGGCTCGGGGTTTCGGCCAAGGCAAGGTTGCCGTAACTCTTGCTGGCTGTACCGCCGGGCTGGCCCCACTCTGCATTGACCTGCGGCGCAGGCAGGGAAACCGCGACATTCGCGAGTGCCGGTTCGACCTGCGCCCCGCTTTCGACCCGTGACAGGATGGGCTGACGGTCGCCGATGGTCGGCGTCGTTTTCTTGTCGCCGCCGCCGAAGAGGCCGCCCGAGCAGGCCGACAGGCTCAGGACGAGCGCGCCGCCAAGCAGGGTTCGTGAAAACAAGGTTCTACGTAATTCGGTCATCAAAATTCGTTTCCGTTTTGCTTCACGGGGTTATTGGACGGCGCCCGCCGGGTCGGCGAGTTCGGCTTCGCCGCCGCCCGCCGGGTCGGCGAGTTCGGCTTCGCCGCCGCCCGCCGCCTGCCGATCGAGCAACTCCTGCACATCATCCACCGCATCGACGCCGAGAATTCCGGCCATGTTGAGCATGCGGGCCCGCGCGCTTTCCGGCGTATTCTCATCGCGAGCGATCTGGGCGAACAACGCGCCCGCCTGATCGCGATTGCCCTGCGCAAGATAGGCATGGCCGACAAGTTCGCCGGCGCTGGCGAAGAAGGGCCGCCCCGGCACGGCAAGCGGTTTCAGGGCGGTGATAACCTGCACAGGCTCCATATCATCGTAACGCGTGGCGATTTCGCGGACGCGGGCGAGATCGCGCAAGGTTTGCGGAGCATCGGCGTTGCTGGCGACCGAGGCGAACAAATTCGCCGCCTCGTCCGCATTGCCCTGCTCAGCCGCTATCCCGGCACGCAGGAGTACCGCGTTGATCGCGGCAGCGCCCTCGCTATCGGCGGACAGTTCGGCGAGCCGTTCGTCGGCGGCTGCGAGATTGTTCGCTTCCAGCTGATCGATGGCCGTCACGAGCACTTCGCTGTCCCGCTCCATCGCCTGCTCCTGCCGGTGTTGCCAGAACAGGTAGGCACCGAACGCAAGAATCAGCAGGATTACCGCGGCCGCCAGAGGCTTTCCGTAGCGTGCCATGAAGCTTTCGAGATCGCCCTGGCGGACGGCATCGTCCACCTCGCGCAGAAGGGCATCCTGCTGGGCGGCTTCGGCTTGCGCGCGCTTATCCTCGCGCGAAAGGGCAGTCGTCGGTGTACGGGCCACTGGTGGCGGGCTCCAGTCCTTTGGTTACAATCGGCGCGTCTTTAGGCAGCGGTCCGTTCGAGGGCAATGCCTGCGACGGCATGGCTGGGTCCTGTCTCCCCCGCGGTGAACGCGCGATGAAATGACCGATCAGAATTCGCGCTTCATCGCACTGGTCATGAGGCGGCGGAAGGTCGCGATTATCTTGTCCCGATCGTAATGCTGCATGGCCTTGGCGCGGTTTGCCTGGCCCAGCGATTGGCGCAGGTCCTTGCTCCGCGTCAGGTCCTCCATGACCACGGCATAACGGCTCGCATTACCGGGCTCGCCAAGAAGCTGTGCGTTCTCGTCCGACAGTATGCCGCGAATCGTCTTGGTACCGGGGGCCGCAACCGGCAGGCCCGCCGCCATCGCCTTCGCCATCGCGAAGGGAAACGGCAGGTCGTCGGCAGCAGATGCGAAGATATCGAAAAGGCCGAAAGCGCGATCCGGATCCCGGCCCGGACCGGGCAAGTGCACGTGGTCGTTGATCCGCAGGCGATCCACCTCTCGTTCGATCGCCTCGCGCCCCGGCCCCTCGCCCAGAATGACGAGATGCCAGCTATCGTCCTTCAATTCGGCGAAGGCACGCACGATGGCTGCAATATCGGCAGCGTCCGCGAAATTCGTCTGCGTACCGATCCAGTATTCGCCCGGTCGCTTGATCAAACGCAGCGCCTCCGGCTTGGGTCGCATGGCGAACAGCTTGGTGTCGATGCCGTACGGAATGTGCTTCACCCGACCCATCGGCTGCTGCCATTCGACCAGCGCAAGTTCCTCCAGCCGCTCCGTCGGCACGACGAGACCGGCCGTCTTGCCCAGCGCGATGCGGCGATACCATGTGCGCGCGCGCTTCGGCCTGGCAGGGCTTTCCTCGCCCAGATCGTCTTCGAAATGGATCAGTGGCGGCAAGCCGAACGCGTCCTTGAACAGCGTATGCGCCATCGCCGCATCGATCGCGCCGTAATTGTACGACAGGACGAGGTCGAACGGCTGCATCGCCTTGGCGATCCGCGTCATGCGTCCCGGTGTCGGGTGGCCTTCGAGCGAGGGAAAATCGGGCGAGAGATCGACATCGATGCCCTTCCCGAAATCCTTGTATCCCAGCATCGCGCCGTCCTCTGCGAAGGCGACCGAATGGCGCAGCTTGGGACCAAAGGCGTTGATGAGTTCGCCGACCCTGCGCACCTCGCCCTCTTCCGTGACTCCGGAATAGAGGTGCAGGATATGCGGAAGGTCCCTGCTCATGCGATGCCCGCGAGGAGCGAGTCGATGGCGGCGTGCACTTCCGGTTCGTCCAGCGTCGGCGCATGGCCCGTGCCCGCCACCGTCACGGCATCGGCATTCGGCGCCCTGCGCTGCATTTCCGCAAAGGTCGCTTCGCTCAGCAATTGCGACGTCTCGCCGCGAACCAGCACGAGTGGCTTGTCCGCCAAGGCGTCGAAAGCGGGCCACAGATCCGGCGGGACGGCGCCATCGTCCGCCTCGAGAAACGGCTCGGCGATCTTCATATCGTAGTCGAAGGAGATGCGGCCGTTATTGCACAATATCATCGACCGCTTCGCCATGTCGATCCAGTCCTGGGTATCGAACCCGGGATGTACCTCGCCATTTGCATCCTCGAGCGCGCGCGCGGCATGCATCCAGGTGGGGAAGCTGCGGCTTTGCCCGATATAGCCGCGGATATGGGAAAGACCCGCCTCGTCCACGATGGGGCCGATATCGTTGAGCAGCGCCCCGACGATCCGCTCCGCGCCGCCCGCTGCCATCAGCATCGTCATCAATCCGCCCATCGACGTTCCGATGGATATGAAGCGCGCGATGCCTTCCTTTGCCAGCAACGCTTCCACGTCCGCTATGTAGGTGGGAACGGCATAGGTCTCGCTGTCTTCGGAGTAGTCGCTGTTTCCGCGCCCGCGCATATCCGGTACCACGACGCGCCAGCCCTGTGCGGCAATATGGCGGGCGAGCGCATCGAAATCGCGGCTATTCCGGGTCAGGCCATGAAGGCACAGCACAGGCGGGCGGCCCAGGGCGCGTTCGCCGCCGTCGTAATCGCGGAAATACAAGGTCAAGCCGTCGGCGCTTTGCCACTCGGCTTCGTTATAGGCACTGTCCATCCCTGCGCGTTAGCGAAGCCGCGCGCTAAATTCGAGCGATAGGTTGCATGACCCGGTGCGTGTCCCCACCCTCGGCTCATGCCCGATGCGCCACCGCCTTCGCCCTACCGTCCCGACACGCCTATCGCAGAGCTAGCCGGGTGGCTGGGCGATCCGGTCGAGCCGGCGGACTTCCCGCGCACGACTTTGCGCTTTCGCAACGATCGCTGGGCCACTGCGGTCGGAGTTGACGACCTGAGCGAAGGCGATTGGCTGAAGCATTTCGGTCGTTTCGACCCGCTGCCGGACAACCTGCCAAAGCCGCTCGCGCTGCGCTATCACGGCCACCAGTTCCGGGTGTACAATCCGGAGATCGGCGACGGTCGCGGGTTCCTGTTCGCACAGCTTCGCGATGGCGGGAACCGCTTGCTCGATCTCGGCACGAAAGGTTCGGGGCAGACGCCGTGGAGCCGGCAGGGCGATGGACGACTAACGCTCAAAGGCGGGGTTCGCGAAATCCTTGCGACTGAGATGCTGGAAGCGCTCGGCGTGAATACCAGCAAGACGTTTTCCATCATTGAGACGGGCGAACAACTGCAGCGCGGAGACGAGCCTTCGCCCACCCGTTCCGCCGTGATGACCCGGCTGAGCCATGGCCATATTCGCATCGGCAGCTTCCAGCGCCTGCTTGCGCTCGAGGAAGCCGACCATATGCGCAGCCTCGTCGACTATTGCCTCGCGCAGTTCCCCGGCCCGCCCCCACCCGAAGATGCGCCGGGCCGCGACGAACCGGCGGTGCGGCTGCTCCATCTCGTGGTCGAGCGCCTGGCCGATCTTGCCGCCAGCTGGATGGTGGCGGGCTTCGTCCACGGCGTGCTCAACACCGACAATATGAACATCACCGGCGAGAGCTTCGATTACGGCCCCTGGCGCTTCCTGCCGCGCTGGCAACCGGGCTTCACAGCCGCCTATTTCGACCATTCCGGCCTCTATGCCTTCGGTCGGCAGCCCGAAGCCCTGCACTGGAATTGCGGGCAGTTGGCGGTCGCCCTGCGGCTGATCGCGGACGCTCCGCCCCTGATCGCCGCGCTTGAGCGCTTTGGTCCTCTATACTCGGCGGCTATCGGGCGGCGCTGGTGCTGGCGGGTGGGCATAGAAAGCCTCGGCCCCGAAAAAGACGCCGAACTGGTCGGGCAATGCGAAGCGTATCTAGCAGAGAGCGATGCGCCGCCCGATGCTTTCTTCCATGCCCATCGGGGCGGTCGGGACCTGCCCGATGCCCTTCGCACGCTTTTCGAAGGTCGCAGCGCCCTCGATAGCAGTCACCCTTATTGGGACGATGCCGAACCGCAGACCATGCTGATCGAAGAGGTGGAGGCTATCTGGCGTAGCATCGACGAGGCCGACGACTGGTCGCCCCTGCACCGCAAGGTCGCGGCCATCCGCCGCATGGGCGAGGCTCACGGCGCTGCGCCCGAACCTGCGGGACATAGCGCCTCCGGTTGACGCGCCGCCGTTTCCGTCACACATCCGCCCCGCTGCCATCCGGCGGCATAATACGCCAAGAGAGAGGCCCTCCAACCGTGTCGCAAACCCAAATCGTCTCGACCGAACCTGCCACCGGCAACGAATTGTGGCGTGGCGAGGTCGGCGATCTCGACGAAGCGATCGAACGGGCGAACAATGCGCGCCGCAATTGGGGACAACAGCCGGTCGGCCAGCGTATGGAACTGGTCCGGCGCTTCGCCAACGAGGTGCGCAAGCAGGCGGAACCCTTCGCGGAACTAATTGCGCGCGAGACCGGCAAGCCCCTTTGGGAAGCACGCACCGAAGTCGAAGCGGTGATCGGCAAGGTCGAGATTTCAATCAGCGCCTATGCCGACCGTACGGGGCAAAAAAAGCTCAACAGCGCGCTGCAGGGCACCGCGGCGCTGCGCCATAAGCCACACGGCATCATGGCGGTGCTGGGGCCGTACAACTTCCCCGCCCACCTCCCTAACGGTCACATCGTGCCCGCCCTGATCGCGGGCAATTGCGTGATCTTCAAGCCGAGCGAGAAGACCCCGGCCGTGGGCGAATTCCTGGTGAAGTGCTTCCACGACGCCAAGGTCCCGCAGGGTGTGATCCAGTGCCTTCAGGGTGGCGCGGATATCGGCAAGGCGCTGGTCGAACACTGGATGATCAACGGCGTACTGTTCACCGGCTCGGCCCGCGCTGGCATCGCGATCAATCGCAAGCTTGCCAGCGATCCTGGAAAAATCCTTGCGCTGGAGATGGGTGGCAACAATCCCATCGTCATGCTCGATACCCCGAAGATCGAGGATGCGGCGGTCACCATCATCCAGTCCGCCTTCACCACGGCGGGCCAGCGTTGCACCGCGGCGCGCCGTCTTGTGGTGGTCGACAGTATGTTCGATCAGATCGTGCCGGCGGTGAAAAAACTGGCCGAGCGCCTGATCGTGGGCGAACCCTTCGCCGATCCCCAACCGTTCATGGGTACGGTGATCGACAACCAGACCGCCGATCTCCTGTCCGAAAGCTTCGTCGCGCTGATGAGCCGGGGCGGCAAGCCGATCATGCATATGAAGCGGCCGGACGAGAACCTGCCCTTCCTCAGCCCGTCGATCATCGATGCGACCGATATGGACGACCGGCCCGACATCGAGCTGTTCGGTCCGCTCCTGCAAGTCATTCGCGTCGCCGATTTCAACGAGGCGATCATGGAAGCGAACAATACGCGTTATGGCTTGTCCGCATCGCTGATCGGCGGCGGTCCGCAGGATTTCGAGCTGTTCTGGAACGAGAGCCGCGCCGGCATCGTCAACTGGAACCGGCCGACCAACGGCGCCTCCTCCGCCGCCCCGTTCGGCGGGATCGGCCTGTCGGGCAATCACCGTCCCGCCGCCTATTACGCCGCCGACTATTGCGCCTACCCCGTCGCCAGCACCGAGATGGAGCAGCCGCGCGCCAGCCTCGGCATCGGTCTGCGCGACCAATAGGTCCGACATAAGAAGGGCGCCGCCTTCCCCCCGAAGGGTTCCGACGACGCCCCACGACCCCCATTCAAGGATCGCGCTATCGGCCGTGGGTGGGCACGGCCTCAAGCTCGTAAAGTGTTATCCGCAGCGTGTGCTGGACCGGTCGATGGTCCGACCGAGCAATGCCCCTGCCGCGCCGCCGATGATGGCGCCCAGCGTCCGGTCGCCGCCGCGGCCCGCGACCTCGTGGCCGAGCAGCGCGCCGACGCCCGCACCGACCAGCAGACCGGTCGTGCCGTTATCGCGGCGGCAGTAATAGCGGCCGTCGTCCCCGCGCCAGATGCGCGTATCGCGGCGGACCGGCTGTCCGTAATTGCGATCGTAATTCATGTAATAGGGCCGTGCCGAGCCGCGATAGCTGTAGCGGTCGTTGTAGCGCCGATCTTCGTAGCGATCGTACCGGTCGTAACGATCGTTGCGATGGCCGCGCTTCCAATGTTTGCGCTTGTGCTTCGGACGGTGTTCGAACACCATATCGCCGGTCGTCGCTGTATACGCCGGCGCGCTTTTCGCTGGCAGTTCGGCAGCGCTCGACGGTACGGCGACAGTCAGGCTTGCAGCGGCGAATGCCATTGCGGCGGGTTTGAAAATCTGCGGCATGTCGGTGTTCTCCTCATTCGCGCCGACTCGGTTATGTGTTCGACCTGTTAAGGTTTAGACGCGGTTACCTGAACGATATGCAACCGCCGTGTCAGATTTCGATTTTGCGATCAAACGACCCTCAGGGTGCGATAAGTCGAGGCTTGTGAAGCCCCGCATGCAGGCTTACGTGCGGCCTGTTCATGAGCCTGACAGAGACCGACAGCCGGAAAAGCGGCCTTGCTGCCGCGTTCGGGGCCTATGTCACATGGGGGTTCCTGCCGCTCTACCTGATTCTTGTGCGCAGCGTTCCGGCCTTCGAATTCGTCGCCTGGCGGATCGTGTGGACGCTGCCGATCTGCCTCCTCATCGTCGCTTTCCGCAAACAGGGCGTGCAGGTCATCGAGGCCCTGCGCAATCCGCGCGTGCTCGGCTGGCTGGTTCTGAGCGCCACTCTGATCGCCGTGAACTGGGTGGTGTATGTCTGGGCCATCCAGCAGGGCCAGGTGTATGCCGCCAGCCTTGGCTATTATATCAACCCGCTGCTCAACATCCTGCTCGGCACGGTTTTTCTGAAAGAGAAACTGAGCCGCCTGCAATGGGTCGCGGTCGGTTTGGCGGCAGTCGGTGTCGCGTTGCTCGCAGGCGGCGCTTTGACGACCTTGTGGATCAGCCTGACGCTCGCGGCGACATTCGGAACCTACGGCCTGGTACGCAAGCAGGTGCCCGTCGGCTCGCTACCCGGCCTTACCATCGAATCGCTCCTGCTGCTTCTCCCGTCGATCGGCGTTACCCTGTATTATGCGGGGCTACCGCAGGGCTCGTCCTTCGAAGTCAGTCTCGGGCTCAGCCTCGCCATCGTACTGGGCGGATTTCTCACCGCAATTCCGCTGCTACTGTTCGCAGTCGCAGCGCGGCGCATGCCCTATTCCACCTTGGGCTTCATCCAGTTCCTTGCACCCAGCATCGTGTTCGTGCTGGGTCTGACCGTGTTCGGCGAGGATCTGAAACCTGCGCAGGCCGCATGCTTCGCCTGCATCTGGGCGGCAGCAGCGCTCTTCATTTACGATCTTCTCAGCCGGCGTCGGGCAGCCGCCAGCGCATAGTCTCTCCGGCATGGAACGGGACGATGGTTTCCCCGCCGCAATCGATCTCGTCTGCAACTTCGACATCGACCTTTTCCAGCGTAATCGTGCCTTCGTTCAGCGGCAGGCCGTAAAAGCGCGGACCGTTTTCGCTGGCGAACGCTTCGAACTTATCGAGCGCCCCTTCCTCTTCGAACACGCTGACATAGCTTTCCAGGGCGTGCGGCGCGTTGAAGATGCCCGCGCAACCGCAACTCGATTCTTTGGCATGGCGCGGATGTGGCGCACTATCGGTGCCGAGGAAGTATTTGGCCGAACCGGACGTGGCCGCCTTGCGCAGCGCCAGCCGATGCTCTTCGCGCTTGGCGACGGGCAGGCAGAACATGTGCGGCCGGATGCCGCCGACAAGGATTGCGTTGCGGTTGATCTGCAGATGCTGCGGCGTGATCGTCGCCCCGACCCGGTCGCCCGCGCTTTCGACGAATTCGACCGCCTGCCGCGTGGTGATATGCTCGAAGATGACTTTAAGCTCGGGCAGCTTCTCGACCAGCGGCGCCAGCACCCGCTCGATGAACACGGCCTCACGGTCGAAGATGTCGATGTCGTCGCTCGTCACCTCGCCGTGAACGCATAGCGGCATGCCGATCGCCGCCATGCGTTCCAGCACCGGCATGATGTTGGCGACATCGGTCACGCCCTGCGCGCTGTTGGTTGTCGCGCCCGCGGGGTACAGCTTTGCGGCCGTCAGCACGCCGTCGGAAAAACCGGCCGCCATGTCGTCCGCATCGGTTTCGTCCGTCAGGTAGGCGGTCATCAGCGGCGTGAATTCCATGACCTCCGGCACCGCCGCCAAGATCCGCTCGTGATACGCGTCTGCCAAGACGCTCGTCGTCACCGGCGGCGAGAGGTTCGGCATCACGATCGCCCTGGCGAACTGGCGCGCGGTATAGGGCACGACGGCCCGCATTATCGCACCGTCGCGAAAGTGGAGATGCCAGTCGTCGGGGCGGCGGAGAGTCAGCGATTCGGCCATGCCGCCGCGTTACCGTGCCCCGCCCTGTTCCGCCATCCACACCGTCCCGTCGCGAACACCCTGTTCCCATGTCCGGCTGACCCTGGAAGAGTCCGCGAAGTCGATCTTGTCGGCGGCGACCTCGCTCGAGGGCTGCACATATACGCGCCGTTCCATATCGGGCAGGTTGCGATAACGGCTGGTGAGTAGCACCAGCGTCTGCCCCTCGTCCGGTTCGGGCGGCGGCGCCTTGTCGAGCATTCCACCATCGAGCACGCGGCATTCGCCCCATTGCGGCACGTCGAACACCGGCGGAATCGTCGCCGCTGCGCATATCAAATCGTGCAGCGTACCGTTACGCGCCGCCTCTCGCGCATCCACGCGCAGGCGCTGCAAACCACCATCCATCGGCAGCCTGAGATGCGGCGTGGAGCGAAGCAGCTGGTCGAGTTGGTAAAGGACGAGGTAGAATACGGCGCTCAGGCGTGGCGGGATACCTTGCGGCGGAACCGAGAGCGACACCTGATAAGCGGGTCCATCGGCAATGCGCGCGATCGCTTCGCTATCGAGGGTCGTCTCGACCACCGCGCGATAGATCTCCTGATGGGGGGTGAAATTGTCCCGCCCGAGCGCGAAATTCGATGCGTTGATCTCGAACGCTTCTTTCATCAGCGTCAGCAGATCGTCTTCCCGCCCGCCGATCCACGCCGCCGCGCTCAGCGCACCGCCCGATACGCCGCTGATCCGGCTGGGGCGCAAGTCATCGAAGCCGCCGACTTCGCTCATGAAGCCGCCGTGCCAGAAGCAGCGGATCCCGCCGCCGGAAAATACGATTTGCTCGAACCTCTCCTGCATGGGTTTCGCTTTGGCGTAGGCGGCCTACATTGTCACCCATGACAGCCAGCCGCCTTCAAGACCGCGCCATGATCCGCCTCGAAAGTCCCGATGGTTCGGAGGACGTCCCCGCCTTCCTGCAAGGTTTGGTTACGAACGATGTCGCGGGCGAATTGCCGGTCTATGCGGGGCTGCTGACCCCACAGGGGAAGATGCTGTTCGATTTCTTCGTCTGGCCCGCACCGAATGGCGGTCTGCTGCTCGATTGCGAAGCGGATGCCGCCGAAGATCTGGTCAAACGCCTTTCGCTGTATCGCCTGCGCCGCAAGATCGACATTGCGCGGGACGAGAGCCTGACCGTTCATTGGGCCGCGGAGGCGGGCGATGGCGGCGCGCGCGACCCGCGCCTCGCGGCGCTGGGCCAGCGCTGGATCGCGCCAATGGACGACGGCGAACCGGTCGACGACGCCTATCTTAAACACCGGCTTTCTCTAGGGGTGCCGGAAGGGCGGCGGGACATGGCCGACACCCTCTGGCTCGAGACGAATGCCGTCGAACTCAACGGCGTCAGCTTCAACAAAGGCTGCTATATCGGGCAGGAGAATACCGCGCGGATGAATTGGCGGCAGAAGGTCAACCGGCGTCTGGTCGTCGTTCCACTCGACCAGTCGGAGGACAAGCGGCGCAAGGCGGACTATTCCGACCTCAGCTACGCGATCGACCATCTGCGGGTCGCGGATATCGATGCCGACCGCGCGCCCGAATGGATGCGCGCGGGCCTTACTCCGGCGGAATAGCAGGTTCGAGCGAACTCATCAGCATCCGCTCCGCCCGGTCGCGCGCCGCCGTGTCCGGCAGGCCGAGGGACCTTGTGAGGGCAGAGCCGATCAGCGCATCGCCCATTGCCATCAGCACGAGTGCCAGCGTTTCCTCGTGAATGCGAAGGGGATTGCCGGAATGGTCCGCCTCGTGCGGGGCGATCTCGTCGACCAGATCGTGGATCGTTTCGACGATCGGGGTCAGCGCGTCCTCGTTGCCGGTCAGGATCATCCAGCTCGCCAGCGCCCCCGCCCCTTCGCGGTCGAAAGCATCGAACGCGAGGTCGACGACTTCGCGCGGACTGCCGAGCCCCGCCTGGGTGGCACGCACCGCATCGGCGATAGCATCGCACACATTGGCGGCGAGATAGCCCGCGAGCGCCTTTTGCAATCCGGCGGCGGAACCGAAATGGTGCAGCAGATTGGCATGGGTCTTCCCGATCCGGCTGGCCACTGCCTTCAGCGTCACCGCTTGCGGGCCCGCCTCGATCAGCAAGCCACGCGCGGCTTCGAGCGCGGCGAGGCGTGATTCTTCGGGACTCAGTCTTTTCCTGGTGGCCATCGTGGGAGTGCGGTAGCGGATCGGTGCGCATCCGCAAAGTGACGGGCGCGCACCGTCCATGATCAGGCGGCCTGTTTGAGATCCTCGGTCGGTCGGTGTTCGACAAGGGGCATCTCGAATTCCACCAGGGTCGCCGCTTCGCCGCGCCCGGCGCTGTAGCGCTGACTGCGCCGCCCGGTGGGCCGGAACCCTATCTTGCGAAGAACCTTGCCGGATGCCGGGTTGTCGGCGAAATGCCCGGCGACCAGTCGGCTATGCCCGAGCAACGGAGCCAGCGAAACGAGGGCGCGCGCCGCCTCGGTCGCGAAGCCGCGGCCCCAGAAGCGTCGGGCAATCCAGTAACCGATTTCCGTCTCCCCATCGCTCGAACCGAAACCGGCGCTGCCGATCACGCCTTCGCCGGGAAGGTGGACGAGGAAATGCGGTACGCACGCGTCCTGCGGACGGCGCGCGAAATCCTGCGCGTCGGCGAGTTTATAGGGCCACGGCGCATGGGCGAGGTTTCGAACGATGGCCTCTTCGCCGATGCCAGCCAGAATGGCGGGCGCATCCTCGATCCAGGCGGGCCGCAAAAGCAGGCGCTGCGTCTTGTGGAACATTGGTATTCTCCCTTCGGCCGACGCTCCGGGGTCCTAATCCGGCTGCGTGACAGTTGCATGATGACGAAAGGAAATTTCGCCACGAAGCGAAGAGGGAGAAACGACAAGAGGGAGACAGGTCGGCCCCATCTCCCTCTTCGTCTGCCGGATCGTTAGCCCGGCTGGGACCGTCCTGCTTGGACGTTCCCGTTATCGAACCGTCCGGTTATTCTGCGGCTTCCGCCATCATGTCGACCGACACGTATTTGCGGCCGAGCTTGCCCGAGTGGAATCGGACGACGCCGTCGGTCAGCGCGAACAGAGTGTGGTCTTTGCCCATGCCGACATTCACGGCCGGGTAGAACTTGGTGCCGCGCTGGCGCACGATAATGTTGCCGGCGACGACGTTCTCGCTGCCGAACTTCTTCACGCCGAGACGGCGGCCTGCCGAATCGCGACCGTTACGCGACGAACCGCCTGCTTTTTTATGTGCCATCGTTCGCGCTCCTTACTTCTTGTCTTCGGTTTTTTGATCTGCCGGATGTTCGCCCGACTTCGAAGCAGCTGCGTCCTTCTTCGGCGCAGCCTTCTTCGCCTTGGGCGCGGCCTTCTCGGCGCTGTCATCCTGCTTGGGCGCAGCAGCCTTGGCGTCCGCCTTCGGCGCATCGTCGGTCTTGACGGCTGCCTTCGCCGGAACGGCCTTCTTTTCCGCCTTGTCGTCGCCGACGGCGGTGATGCGCAGCAGCGTCATCTGCTGACGATGGCCGTTCTTGCGGCGATAATTGTGACGGCGACGCTTCTTGAAAACGACGACCTTCTCGCTTTTCGCCTGCGCGATGATTTCGGCCGAAACCGTTACCTTGGCGGCGTCTTCCAGACTGTCGCCATTGCCGACGAGCAGAACGTCGCCCAGCGTAATGGTATCGCCCGCCTCACCGGCAAGCTTTTCGACTGCGATCTTGTCTCCGGCGGCAACCCGGTATTGTTTGCCGCCCGTGCGCACTACTGCGAACATGGTGGTTGTCTCTCGTTCAATATGCTGTGCCATGTTCTTGCGAAAGCACGGCGCGCCCGTCAACCCGCCGTTTGGCGAGGCCCGGAAAGAAGGGTGCCGTTAAGCGAAAGCCCGGCCCAAGTCAACGCTGCCCGCTCTCATTTTTAACGTCGCACGACTGGCGAGCGGCGCCGGCCGTGCTATGGGGCGGCGATGCCGCGGATCGCAAGCCTTGCCCTGCCCCTTGCCAGCCTGATCGCCGTATCGGCCTGCACCAGTACGCAGGGCGATTATCCCTCACTCGCCGTTCGCGATGTCGAACGGGCGCAGGGATCGTTCGAGCCGACCGAAAGCAGAAGGCTCGATGTGCCGGCAGTCGCGGTTGATCTCGAAGGCGGGGTCGAAGCACGGCTTACCGCATTGGTCAGCGCAGCGCGAGCAGCACATGAAACCTTCCTCAGCTTAGTGCCGGAAGCGCGGCGGCGGGTCGGTGCGGCGGGGTCGCGTTCGATCGCGAGCGACGCCTGGGGGGCGGCGCAAATTTCGGTGGCGGAAATGGAAGCGGCGCGAAGCCAGGTGGCGATCCCCCTCGGCGATCTCGATGCGATCTATATCAGCCGTGCGGTGCAGGCGGAGGAGGCTGACGCTATCGTTTCCGCGCGGGAGCAAGTCCTCGGCTGGATCGCGGAAGAAGATGCGGTACTGGAAGAACTTGGCGCACGGTTGGGCAATTAGTCCGTTTTCCAGCGCGCAAGGTCGGCGTGATCCTGCCCACGCGGTTCGATCCAGTGCCAGCCATCGTCGCGCCGTTCGCGCTTCCAGAACCACGCGGCGCTTTTCAAATGGTCCATCATGCTATCGGTCGCCTCGAAGGCGGCGCGGCGATGCGGCGCGGCGGCCGCCACCAGCACGATCGCCTGCCCCGGCGTCATCACGCCGACACGATGCCAGGCGAGCAGGCCGTCGAGCGCGAACCGCTCTGCCGTCTTTTCTGCCAAATCCCGCATGGCCGGCAGCGTGATCGGTTCATAATGGCTGAGTTCGAGCGCATGCGCTTGCCCGCCGCGCACCTGACCCACGAAGCTTGCAATGCCGCCGCTTTCCTTATGCGCCTTGGCGAACAGGCCGAGCGGATGGCCGGGCGAGAAGCCTGTCTCCTTTAGCCGTACATCCAGCGGCGTCTCGATCCGGAGCGAGGGTTCAGCCACCACTGACCGGGGGCAGCAGCGCGACCTCATCTCCGTCCTGCGCAAAGAGTTGGCGCTTGTCGGCGAGCACCTTCCCGGCGCAGACGACATGGACGCGGTCGTTTTCGAGTTGCGCCGCGAGCGGTTCGCCGACCGCGTCGATCAGCGTGTTCCAATCCAGCGGTGCGGGCAGCGAGGTAGGGGCCTCGCCCGCCAGATCGGCAAGCGGCCCGAGATAGACGATAGTGACGGCCATCAGGCGGCCTCGTCCGAATGGAGCTTAAGATACTGCCCCGTAATGCCCGGCGCACCGGCCAGAAACCGCTCCGTTTCGTCCAGCATCTTGCCCTCGCCAGCCACGACGAACGCCCGCTGCGGCACGCCGACCCGCGCCAGCATCGCTGCTGCTGCGCAGCGCCATTCGGAGTGCGTATGATCGGCATGCGGCAGGGCGATGAGAAGATCGTCGCCGGCGAGAAGTGTCCGCGCCTTTCCGAGCCATTCGGCATGGAACATCCGGCTCGCCTCCAGCGGGGCTTCCGGCAAGTCGGAAATCGTCAGCCGCTTCATGCGGGCCGCTCGCGGTGGAGGGTAATGCCGATCTTTTCGTCCGCCTCGGCGATGGCGAGCTTTACGATCTTAACCGTGACCGCCTCCAGCCGCTTGTCCTGCAGGAACAGCGTTTCGCACACATGATCGGCCACCGCCTCGATCAATTTGAAATGCACGCCTTTCGGTAGCGCTTCGGACGCGGCGAATTTTAAATCCATGTAATTCTTGGAATCGTCCAGCGAGGTATCCGGCTCATACTGATGCAACGGCTTCATCCGCACCGAGATGGTGAAGCGCAGCGGCTGGGGTTTGCCGGTCTCCTCGGAATAGATGCCGGTGAGGACGTCGTGTTCGAAATCCTCAACCTCGAGCTGCAGCGAATCGGGCATGGCCAAGCTTCTAGCGCGGATTGGACCAGCGCGCGAAGATCGCGGTGGGAAGTAGACGATCGTCGGGTCCGTCTTCCCGAACGGCGAGGTCGCCGTGTTCGATCCGGCCCGGCAATCCTGCGAACACCTCGTCCAGCAATCCGGCCAGCGCGAGGCTGCTCATCCGGACGGCGTAAACGGTGAGGAAGAGGAAGCGGCTGTTCGCGTCCAGCAGCTGGCGGCAATCGGCGACCAGCGGGGCAAGGCCTTCCTCGATGCGCCATGTCTCGTTCTTGGGCCCGCGCCCGAATTTGGGTGGATCGAGGATAATGCCGTCGTAGCGATTGCCGCGCCGCACCTCGCGCGCGGCGAATTTCGCCGCATCGTCGACAAGCCAGCGGATCGGGCGATCCTCCATATCGGAAAGCGCGGCGTTCTCGCGCGCCTGTGCCACCGATTTCTTGCTCGCATCGACATGGGCGACGCTGCCGAAGCGGCTAAGCGCGAGGCTGCCGACGCCGGTATAGCCGAACAGATTCATCAAAGTCGGGTCGTCGCAGCCATCGAGCTGCCCGCCCATCCAGCGCCAGACCGGCGCCATGTCGGGAAAGAAGCCGAGGTGGCGGAAGGGTGTACATTGCGCCATAAAGCGCACGCCGTCGTCCCATTCGAGCGGCCAGCCTTCTTCCGGCACCCGGGGATCGAGTTGCCAGCGGCCGCCACCATCTTCGTCGCTGCCGGGGACGAATTCCCCATCCGCCTGCCAATCGTCCAGCCGCGGCGACCATAACGCCTGGGCCTCGGGCCGAATGAAGCGATAAGGGCCGTATTGTTCAAGCTTCCGGCCGCGCCCGCTATCGAGCAGGCGGTAGGCATCCCACCCCTCGCCCACCATCAGCACCGGATTGCGATCGAGTTCCGCCATCAGGCGGCGTTGTCCATGATATAGTCGCGCACGGCTTCGTAATTGCCGGGAAGCTCGTCGTAGCGTTCCTCGCGCTGGAAGAGGTCGCCGATCCGGTTCGGCAGGCTCGGGCGGATGCCGGTCGCCTGCTCCACCGGGTCGCGGAATTTGGCCGGGTGAGCGGTGGCCAGCGTGACCATCGGTACACCTTCGGGCACATCGGTGCAGCGCGCGGCGTGCAGACCGATGGCGGTATGGGGGTCGATCAGCTCGCCCGAATCCTCCCACGTGCGCCGCATTGCGAGCAGCATGTCGTCGGCGTCGGCGCGCACACTCATGATCCGTTCGCCCGCCCCGGTGCGCTGTCCATCGGTAAGCTTCATCGCTCGCTTGGCGTCGAATTCGGCCATCTGCTGGGCCATCGCCGAACCGTCGCGCCCGCCGACGTCGAACAGCAGCCGCTCGAAATTCGAACTGACCTGGATGTCCATGCTGGGGCTGGCGGTCGGCGTCACTTCGCCAGCGGAATAGTCACCGCTGGTCAGGGCGCGGTGCAGGATATCGTTGACGTTGGTCGCGACCACCAGCTTTTCGATCGGCAGACCCATCCGCGCCGCAACATGACCGGCGAACACATCGCCGAAATTGCCGGTCGGCACGCTGAAGGCGACCCGGCGGTCGGGCGCGCCCAATTGCAGGGCGGCGGCGAAATAATACACCACCTGCGCCATGAGCCGCGCCCAGTTGATCGAATTGACCGCGCCGATCCGGTGGCGCGCGATCACGCTTTCGTCGGCGAAGATGCGTTTCACCATGGCCTGCGCATCGTCGAAGCTGCCCTCGATCGCGATATTATGGACATTCGGCGCAAGCACTGTGGTCATCTGCGTGCGCTGCACGTCGCTCACCCGCCCCTTGGGGTGGAGCATGAAAATCTCGACATTGTCACGCCCCGCCACCGCATCGATCGCGGCGCTGCCGGTATCCCCGCTGGTCGCGCCGACGATCGTCAGGCGCCCTCCATCGCGCGCCAGGAATTCCTCGAACAGCAGGCCAAGCAATTGCAGCGCGACATCCTTGAACGCCAAGGTCGGCCCGTGGAATAGCTCCAGCAGCCAGTCCCGTTGGTCGAGCTGGACGAGCGGGGTCACCGCCTTGTGTGCGAAGCGGGAATAAGCCTGCTCGCACAATTCGCCGAGGCGCTGCTCGGTCAGGCAATCCCCGACGAAGGGCTGCATGACACGCTGGGCAAGCTCCGCATATGGGAGGCCGCGCATGGCGGCGATCTCGGAGGCTGTGAAGTGCGGCCAGCGTTCGGGCAGATACAGCCCGCCATCGCTGGCAAGGCCGGCCAGGGTGACTTCGCTGAAGTTCAGCGCCTTCGCGCTGCCACGGGTGGAGACGTATCGCATCGGGCTCGGCGGTTAGCGAGCCGCGCCAGTACGGGCAAGAAAGGAGCGCTTTGAACCACCCAAACCGAGGGGCTTATTTTCGCACCGGCCTATCGCCGCCGCAGGGCAAGCCAGTAGATCACCACTGCGGTCAGCGCGAACAAGAACCACTGCACCGCATAGGCGAGGTGATTGTTCGGCAGGTCGCGCGGGTCGGGCCGGGCCATCGGTTCGAGATCCGCGACGGGCGGCGAGGCGACCAGCCGCACTGCGCCCTCGCCTGCATTGCTGACATATCCGCGCACTTCGCCCCCGCGCCAAGCAATCGGTTCGGGTGAGCGGGAGAGGCCGAGCGCGACTTCGGACGTGCCGCCGCCTTCAAGATCGCAGGTCACGATCTGCGCCAGTCCCTGCTCGCCATTCGGCCCGGTGCCTGCAGTCGTCCGACGAGCGGTAATCTCGTCGCATACGATCTCGCTCTTGCGATAAAGCGCTTGCGGTATCTCGTCCGCCGTTCGTGGAAAGGGGATTTTCCCCGAAAGTTCGACCGCATCGGCGTACCGCGCAATCATCGCTTCCTTCTCGCCTTTGCGTGCGAGTTGCCAGAAGCCGAGGGCGATCATCGTGGCCACGGCGGCGGCAACTACGACTGTCGGAATGACAGGAAGGCGGCTCATCGGCGGGGTCGGTGAAGCAAAGCGAAAAAGGGCAGCCGCGGGCGAACCGGGCTGCCCTTTCGGCATTCGATTATCGGGCAGGTCACCCGTGCATTTCGGCGCCCCAGCCGCCCCAGACATAGACGACGGCGAAAAGGAACAACCATACCACGTCGACAAAGTGCCAGTACCATGCGGCTGCTTCGAAGCCGAAGTGCTGGCGCGGGGTGAAGTGCCCCTTATACGTACGGGCGAGGCAGACGATCAGGAAAATCGTGCCAACCAGCACATGGAAGCCGTGAAAGCCGGTCGCCATGTAGAAGGCCGAGCTATAGGTGTTGGTGCCGAATTCGAACGGCGCGTGCGCATATTCATACGCCTGGATGACGGTAAATACCGCACCGAGCAGGACAGTGAGCCACAAGCCGCGCTTCAGGCCTTCGCGATCGCCGTGGATCAGCGAATGGTGCGCCCAGGTGACGGTCGTGCCGGAGCACAGCAGGATCAGCGTGTTGAGGAGCGGCAGCGAGAACGGGTTGATCACCGCCTCGATGGCGGCAGGCGGGAATTCGCCCCCGATCACGTCCGACAATTCGCTCGGGAACAAGGCGAAATCGAACCAGCTCCAGAACCAGCCGACGAAAAACATCACTTCCGACGCGATGAACAGGATCATCCCGTAACGCATGTGAAGCTGCACGATCGGCGTGTGATCGCCGCGCTGCGCTTCCTTCACGATGTTGCCGAACCAGCTGAAGAAGGTCGCGATTAGGCCGGCGATGCCGAGGCCGAGAATTAGGTAGCCGCCCGCCATATCGTGCATGAAGAACACGAGACCGGTCGTGAAAACGAGCGCCGAAAACGATCCGACCAGCGGCCAGATATCGGGTTCGAGAATGTGATATTCGTGATTGACGTTGCCGGCCATCTAACTCGCGTCCTGTAACTTGCTGCCGTTGCCCTTATCGCCCCGAACCGCGCGGGTCCAGACCCTACTGCGCCGGATCCAGCGCCTTATGGAAGGTATAGGACAAGGTGATCTGCTCGACGCCTTCCATGTCCGGATCCTCCAGCGCCCTGGGATCGACAAAATATAGCACGGGCATGCGTACTTCCTGCCCGGGCTCCAGCTTCTGTTCGGTGAAACAGAAACACTGGATCTTGTTGAAATACGCGCCTGCCTGCTCGGGCTCGACATTGAACGTCGCCGTGCCGGTGATCGGCTGATCCGAATTGTTCTTCGCGATGTAGATCGCCATGTCGCGCTGGCCGATGGTCACGGTATCGGTCACGTGTTCCGGTTTGAACGCCCAGGGAAGATCGGGCGCAACCGTACCGTCGAATCGGATGGAGATTGTCTTCGCACCGGCCGACTTGCCCAGTCGCTCGGCAATCGCGGCATCGCTTTCCGTCGCCCGCTGTGTCGTCCCGGCGAAGCCGGTAACCTGGCAGAACATGCGGTAAAGCGGCACGGCGGCGAAGCCGACGCCGAGCATCGCCGCTGCCGCAAAAAAGGCGAGGATTGCGGTACGGTGTTTGCCGTCGCTGAGCGAAAGCGTACTCATGGATCAGCCCATCCGCACGATCGTGATAGCGTAGAACAGGACGACCAGGAACAACAGAATTGCGCCGACCACGAGGTTGCGACTCTTCTGGCGGCGCTTGAACTCGGTTTCTTCTTCGGGGGTCATGCGAAAACTCCGTTATGGGCCAGCACCCGGTCCACCACCAACGCACCGAACAAGGCGAAGAGGTAGACTATGCTGAAGCCGAACAGGCGCTTTTCCGGAGCCATCCGGTCTCCCTCCACCGCCTCGCGAAAGGCCACCGGGATGGATAGGGCAAGGAAGGCCAACGAAAGCGCTACGGCCGTTATCCCGTATATAGGGCCCGTACCCCCGATCATCCAGGGGGCGGCGGCAATCGGTACCAGGAGGACGCAATAGGCGAGGATTTGTCGCCGGGTCGATTTGGCGCCGCGGACCACCGGCATCATCGGAATGCCGACCTTGGCGTAATCGCTCTGCACAAACAGGGCGAGCGCCCAGAAATGCGGCGGGGTCCAGAAGAAGATGATCGCAAAGAGCAGGATCGGCATCGCCGTCACGTCACCCGTCACGGCTAGCCATCCGATCATGGGCGGGAAGGCGCCCGCGCCGCCGCCGATCACGATATTCTGCGGCGTGCGGGGTTTGAGCCAGATGGTGTAAATGACCGCGTAATAGACGATCGAAAGCGCTAGTATCGCCGCGGCCAGCCAATTCACCGCCAGCCCCATCGTCATCACGGAAAAACCGGCGAGCAGGAACCCGAAATTGCGCGCGTCTTCGCGCAACATCCTGCCCATCGGCAGGGGCCGCGCGGACGTCCGCTTCATTCCGGCATCGAGATCGGCTTCCCACCACTGGTTGAGAGCCGCGGCGCCGCCCGCCCCAAGCGCGATGCAAAGAATTGCGGTGAAACCGATCACAGGGTTGATGCTGCCGGGCGCCGCCAACAAGCCGCAAAGGCCGGTGAAGATTACGAGCGTCATTACACGCGGTTTGGTCAGCGCGTAGAAATCGCGCCAGTCCGCGGGGAGCTGGGTGGGGACGACCTGTGTCATGGGATCGCACCGCCTATACCCGGCTATTGCGCCGGAATAAAGCGTTACAGTTTGGCCAGCCAATCCGTCAGGAGGCGATTGGCCGTATCCGGACGTTCCTGCTGGGTCCAATGGCCGCATCCGTCAAGGATATGACCTTCGACATTCGGCACGAACGGCTTCATCATCGCAACAGGATCTTCGACCGCCCCGAACATGAAGGTCGCCGGATCGCGCGTGCCGCCGATGAACAGTGCGGGCTGCTCGATCTTTGCGTCCTTCCAGTTCTGCAACCATTCGAAGTCGCGTTCGTGGTTGCGGTAGCGGTTGAGGGGACCGCGAAAACCCGAGGCGGCGAACTCGGCTTCGTAGAAATCGAGATCGTCCTCCGTCAGCCATGCGACGGGCGCCGGATCGGGAAGGCCTTCGAGAAACGTCGATCCGAGCGGCTTGTCGAAGTGATTGCCTGCCGGCGCGTCGCCGCTGATGGCATACATCATGCGTTGCACGAAATCGCGCGGGTCTTTCTCGGCCTCCGCTTCTGCGATGCCGGGCTCCTGGAAATATTCTTGGTAGAAGAATTTGCCCTTGCTCGTGAAATGCTGGCGAAAAACTTCGGTGAACGGGCGGTTAGGTACGCCTGCGAAAGGGACCGAAAGGCCGGCAACGGCACGGAAGTGCTGCGGGTTGGTCAGTGCGCTGTTCCAAACGATGGGTGCGCCCCAATCGTGGCCGATCAGGATGGCGGGGATGTCTCCGTTGAGCGCCTGTTTGAGACGGACAAGATCGCCGACGATATGTTCAAGAGAGTACGCCTCGATCGCTTCGGGTTTGTCCGACCCGCCATACCCGCGCACATCGATGGCGCAGGCGGTGAAACCGGCTTCGGCGATCGGACCGAGCTGATGCCGCCAGGAATACCAGCTTTCCGGAAAGCCGTGCACGAGGATGACGAGCGGCGCGTTTCCGGCCTCTGGGCCTTCGATGGCGCAGCGGAGCGAAACTCCCCCCGTATCGATGGTTGTCATACGCGGCATTCGGCTCTCCCGGGAAGTAAGTGGTAGTCAGAAACACGATGGCCGGCACCCCATGGGGCACCGGCCAATGTATCAACCTCGGCGAGCAAGCTGCGAATGTTACGCCGGCTCCTGCTCGCGCGGCATGTGGTTGTGATAGTCGTGATGCTCTTCGATCACCGGCAACGTTTCGAACTGGTGATACGGCGGCGGGCTCGACAGCGTCCATTCGAGCGTCGTTGCGCCTTCGCCCCAGTAGTTCGCTCCAACCTTCTTGCCGGCCGTGAAGGCGTAGATGATGTTCACGAAGAACGGGATCATCGAAGCAGCCATGATGTGATAGCCGAACGAACTGATCTCGTTCCAATACGCATAGGCGTCCGCATAGTCGGGATAGCGACGCGGCATGCCCTGCCAGCCGAGGAAATGCTGCGGGAAGAAGATCACGTTCACGCCGATGAAGAAGCCCCAGAAGTGGATGTGGGCAAGCAGTTCGGAATGCATCCGGCCGCTCATCTTCGGGAACCAGTAGTAAAAACCAGCGAACAGCGAGAACACCGCACCCATCGAGAGCACGTAGTGGAAGTGGGCAACCACGAAATAGGTATCGTGCACCACGTCGTCCACACCGCCATTCGCGAGATAGACGCCAGTGACGCCGCCCACGGTGAAGAGGAAGATGAAGCCGAGTGCCCAGACCATGGGCGACTTGAACTCGATCGAGCCGCCCCACATCGTGGCGATCCAGCTAAAGATCTTCACGCCGGTCGGAACCGCGATGATCATCGTCGCGGCGGTGAAATACATCTTCGTGTTCACGCTGAGGCCGACCGTATACATGTGGTGCGCCCACACGATGAAGCCGACCACACCGATCGCTACCATGGCATACGCCATGCCGAGATAGCCGAACACCGGCTTGCGGCTGAACGTCGCGACGATCTGGCTGACCATGCCGAAGCCCGGCAAGATCATGATGTAGACCTCAGGGTGACCGAAGAACCAGAACAGGTGCTGGTACAGGATGGGATCGCCCCCGCCGGCCGGATCGAAGAACGTCGTGCCGAAATTGCGGTCCGTCAGAAGCATGGTGATTGCAGCAGCGAGAACCGGAAGCGCGAGCAGCAACAGGAACGCCGTGACCAGCACCGACCATACGAACAGCGGCATCTTGTGCAGGGTCATGCCCGGCGCACGCATGTTGAAGATGGTGGTGATGAAATTGGTGGCCCCGAGGATCGAACCTGCGCCTGCCAGGTGAAGCGCGAAGATCGCGAAGTCTACGGCGGGCCCTGTCGAACCGCTGGTCGAGAGCGGTGCATAGACGGTCCAGCCCGTGCCGGCACCCATGCCCACGCCGCCGGGCACGAACATCGAGAACATCAGGCTGCAGAAGCCAGCGACCGTCAGCCAGAAAGAGATGTTGTTCATGCGCGGGAACGCCATGTCCGGCGCACCGATCATGAGCGGCACAAACCAGTTGCCGAAACCGCCGATCATAGCCGGCATGACCATGAAGAACACCATGATCAGGCCGTGCGCCGTAATCAGCACGTTCCAGTGATGCAGCGCCTCGTCGAGGGCACCGGGGCCGACGCCGACGAAGGGAATGACCGAATCGAGGATTTGTATGCCGGGTTCGGCCAGTTCGGCGCGCATGATACCCGAGATCGCACCGCCGACGATTCCGGCGAAGATCGCGAAGATCAGGTAGAGCGTGCCGATGTCCTTGTGGTTCGTCGACATGAACCAACGCGCGAAGAAGCCGGGCTTGTGATCGGCATGATCGTGCGCATGATCTTCGGTGTGAGCCTGAAAGGCATCGGCTGTAGTGGCCATGATCGTCTTACTCTCGGTCTATCGTAATCGGCTAATCAGGTCGTCGGGTCGATATCGGCGGGCGGGGGGGCACA
>NZ_SOSI01000001.1:0-605000 GCF_029760855.1 Erythrobacter litoralis
TGGCCCGGGGGTGGGGCATCAACGCGGCCCGCGGCCCGCCTGCCCCGCCCCGCGAGCCCGGTTGTGCGGACCGCACTTGCCAACCTTCATCGGCCCGGCTCGAACACCGGCGCGCTCGTGACGGCCTTGGGCTTCGGCCTCTCTGCCTTCGTTTTGCTCGCCGCCGTGCAGAGCGCGATCGACGGAAATATCGAGAGCCGTGTTCCCGATCAGGCGCCGGACTATTTCGTGCTCGACATTCCGCGCGACGGCGAGGCGCAGTTCCGCGATATCGTCCGCGCCGAAGACCCGCAGGCAACGATCCGCATGGTCCCGGCCCTGCGCGGATCGGTCCTCGCTTTCGGTCCGCAGGGCGACATGACCCGCACTGCCGATCTCGACGACATCCCCGACGGCGCGTGGGCCCTGCGCGGCGAGCGCGGCCTTACCTATTCTGACCAGCTTCCCCAAGGCAACAGCCTGACCGAAGGCGAATGGTGGGGCCCGATGTGGCAGGGCGAACCGCTGGTGTCGGTGGATGCCGAATTCGCCGAAGCCGCCGGCCTCGAGATCGGCGATTATCTTACCTTCGGCGTGCTCGGCGTCGAACGCACGGCTCGGATCGCCAATCTACGGCAAATCGACTGGGAAAGCCTCGGCTTCAATTATGTCTTTGTGCTCAGCCCCAATGTGCTTGCCGACACGCCGCACAACCTCGCCGCAACGATCGAGTTGACAGGCGGAACGCCGACCGGACCGCTGCTGCAGGACATGGTGCGGGCTTTCCCCTCCGCCTCCGTTATCGAAGTGGGCGGCGTGCTGGAGCAGGCGCGTACGATCCTCGAACAGGTCGGCCTTGCCACGCTGGCGGCGGCGTGCGTCGCCGTGCTGGCAGGTCTCGCCGTTCTTCTCGGCGCAATCGCCTCAGCGCGTGCCGCGCGGACCTACGACACGGTAATCCTGCGTGTGCTGGGCGCGGACCGGCGGCAGATCCTGACGATGCAGCTGATCGAATACGCCCTGCTCGCCGCGGCACTTGCCGTGGTCGCGCTCGGCCTCGGCAGCCTGACCGCATGGCTGATCGTCACCCAACTGTTCGAATTCGACTGGCTGCCCGACTGGGGCGATGTCTTCGCCGTGCTTGGCGCCGGCCTCGTTGTGGTATTCGCCTTCGCGCTGGGCGGCTCGCTCCCGCTATTGCGAGCGAAACCGGCCCAGGCATTGCGGGCGCTTTAGCGGTAGCTGACCCCGCCTGAGGCATCGGGTCGGTCGAGACTGTCTCGGCCTTTGGGATCCGGGCCATATCCGTTCGGCCCTGGCGTACCGTCGAGACACATGAAGACAAATATCGCAAGCGGACCGATATACGGGACGAGGTTTAGCAGCACGAACCACCCCGAACGCCCTTGATCGTGGAACCGACGAACCTGGACAGCTAACCCTGGGATAAACGATACGAGCGCAAAAATGGCGATGAGGATCATCCCTATGCCCACACCGCCGCCCGTTTCATCGAACAAGGCCGCACCGCCAGCGACGAAGAATAACACTGTGTAGACGATGACCATTAGCAGGGCGAACATCCAGTATTCCTTGCGACGCGACCGCCCCGAAAATTCGGCATAGCGCTTGTATGGCAGAGTCATCCATTCATTTGCATTCCCCCTTCGCATTCGCAGACGTTTGTATCGGGGTATAGGTGAAAATATATACAATCGTGCGCGAATGCCGGTCGGATGCGCATGACATGCTTGCTCTTCCCAACCACCTTGCCGCGGGCGTCCTCTTCCGCTAGGGGCGCGCACGAATTGGGTGGGCGCTTTGCAGCCCTGCCCCCACTTTACCAATCGAAAGCACTATTATGTCCCGCGACCTGCGCAACGTGGCGATCATCGCCCACGTCGACCACGGCAAGACCACTCTCGTCGATCAGCTCTTCCGCCAGTCCGGCACCTTCCGCGAGAACCAGCGCGTTGAGGAACGGGCGATGGATTCGAACGATCTCGAAAAAGAGCGTGGGATAACCATTCTCGCCAAGTGCACCAGCGTCGAATGGAACGGCACGCGCATCAATATCGTCGATACGCCCGGTCACGCTGATTTCGGCGCAGAGGTGGAGCGCATCCTCAGCATGGTCGATGGCGTCATCCTGCTGGTCGACAGTGCCGAAGGGCCGATGCCGCAGACCAAGTTCGTCACCGGCAAGGCGCTGGCGCTGGGCTTGCGTCCTATCGTGGTCGTCAACAAGATTGACCGTAGCGATGCGCGGCCGCAGGAAGTACTCGACGAAGTGTTCGACCTTTTTGCCAATCTCGATGCGAACGACGAGCAGCTTGAATTCCCCTCGCTCTGGGCTTCGGGCCGCGACGGTTATGCGAGCGAGGACGAAAATGCACGTAGCGGCGACCTCAATCCTCTGTTCCAGCTGATCGTCGATCATGTGCCCCCGCCGGGGCTCGACACCAGCGGGCCATTCAGCTTCCTCGCCACCTTGCTCGACCGCGACAATTTCATGGGTCGTGTGCTGACCGGCCGGGTGCAGTCCGGCACGATCAAGCTGAACGACCCGATCCATGCGCTGGATGCTGACGGCAACGTCATCGAAACAGGCCGCGCGACCAAGCTCCTGAGCTTCGATGGGCTGGAGCGTGTCCCCGTGGACAGCGCGCAGGCGGGCGACATCATCGCGCTGGCGGGCCTCGAAAAGGCGACCGTCTCCAACACCATCGCCGATCCTTCGATCAGCGAGCCGATCCAGGCACAGCCGATCGATCCGCCCACGCTGGCCATGCGCTTCGCCGTCAACGACAGCCCGCTTGCCGGGCGCGAGGGCAGCAAGGTGACTAGCCGCATGATCCGCGACCGGCTCTACCGCGAGGCGGAAACCAATGTTGCTATCCGCATCACCGAGGCCGAGGACAAGGACGCCTTCGAAGTCGCGGGCCGCGGCGAATTGCAACTTGGCGTGTTGATCGAGACGATGCGCCGCGAAGGCTTCGAACTCGGCATTTCCCGCCCCCGCGTGCTGTTCCGCGAAGAGAACGGCCAGCGTATGGAGCCGTTCGAGACCGTCGTGATCGACGTGGACGACGAATATTCGGGCACGGTTGTGGAAAAGATGCAGCGCCGCAAGGCCGAGCTGACCGAGATGCGCCCGTCCGGCAGCGGCAAGACCCGCATCACCTTCTCCGCCCCGTCGCGCGGCCTCATCGGCTATCACGGCGAATTTCTTTCGGACACGCGCGGCACGGGCATCATGAACCGCCTGTTCGAAAAGTACGACACGCATCGCGGGCCCATCGAAGGACGCCAGAACGGCGTGCTGATCTCGATGGTGCCGGGCGAGGCCGTGCCCTATGCGCTCAACGCGCTGGAAGATCGCGGAGAGTTGTTCATCGGCGGCGGCGCGAAAATCTACGAAGGCATGGTGATCGGCGAGAATGCCAAGCCCGACGATCTCGAAGTCAATCCGATGAAGTCGAAGCAGCTCACAAACTTCCGCTCAACGGGGAAGGACGATGCGATCCGGCTCACCCCGCCACGCGTGATGACGCTGGAACAGGCGATCGCCTATATCGACGACGACGAGATGGTTGAAGTGACGCCCGAGAGCATCCGTTTGCGCAAAGCGATCCTCGATCCGCACGAGCGCAAGCGGGCGAAGCGTTCCGCGCAGGGCTGAGTTCCCGCGCGGCATCGCCCTTGCTTAATTCTTCAAGGCCATGAAATTCGGCTGCCCGTTCGACGCGCTTACCCCGCCGTCGACGGGCAGGTTCGCCCCGGTGACGAAGCGCGCATCTTCGGATGCGAGGAAGGCGATGACGTCTGCTACGTCTTCCGGCTCGCCCACCCGGCCGAGAGGAATGCGCTGGAGGAAAGCGTCCATCAGCCTCTCGTCGTCGCGAATGCCTTCGCTCATTCCCGTCTTCGTCAGCGACGGGCAAACCGCGTTGACCCGAACACCCTTCGGGCCGAGCTGCAACGCCAGCCCGCGCGTAAGGTTGGTGATGGCGCCTTTGGACGCATTGTAGATCGGCATCGTCCAGTCCCCGCCGGTCCCGGATACGCTGGATGTATTGATGATCGCGCCGCCGCCCTTCGCCGTGCTTTCGGATAAAGCGGGTATCGCCGCGCGGCAGAGATAGAGCAGACCCTTCACATTGATGTCGATAAGGCTTTCGATATCGTCATCCTCCGCCTCGGCGAGCATTCCCGCGGTGGCCACGCCCGCATTGTTCACCAGCACATCGAGCCCGCCGAAGCGATCGAGCGTTTTTTCGACGAGCGTCTTGGCAAAGCCTTTCTTGCCGACATCGCCATCGACAATCAGTGTGCGCTCTTCGTCCATATCGGCGGCAACCTTTTCGAGATCTTCGCGCGTTCGCGAATTGAGCACGACGTTCGCGCCTTCGCGCACGAACCGGTGGGCCGTTGCCGCGCCGATCCCGGACGAGGAACCGGTGACGATGACGGTCGAATTGGAGAAACGGTCCATTGGCTAATCCTTCGAAAAAGTGGGAGGGGTCATCCACCCAACCCGATCACCCGCCCGAAGGTCCGGCCGTTTATTCGATCACGTAGAACTCGCCGATCACCAGAGCCGCATAGATTGTCGCGCCGAGAAGGAAGGGAAGGAAGCGACTTTCGCGTTCTTCCGGCAGCTCTTCCTTCAGGATGACGAGCACCATCGCCCCGCCGACGAAAGCGAACAGGCATCCGATGACGATCTGCGGCAGTTCGACGAACAGGCCGGTGATCCAACCTCCCAGCGTCGCGGCGACCAGCGCCCAGCGCCCCGCGCTGTCGTAAATTTCCGGATGATCCGCACGGCTGGCGAAGTCGGCAGTAACGAAGTGCAGCAGCAAGGCGACGAAGAATAAAACCAGACCGCCTACCGTCGCATCTTCGCGGTGATTGAGCAGGTAGCTGATGATGAAGATCAGCAGGCAATTTGCTGCAATATGAAGCCAGAACACCCCGCTTCCCGGACGCCGACCGTCGCCTCGTTCCCGCCCGCCGCGCGATGTCACCACCGCCCGCTCTACGCCGTAGAACAAGGCAAGCCCTGCTAGCGCCAGCGTATAGACCCAGGCCTCCGCCGCACCGCGCGCAATGCCCAAGGCCCGCTCGAACGTAGTTCCATGGGCGCCGAGTTCCGGTAGAATATGGAGGAACACATAGGCGACCGCTACTCCACCCGCGAAACTCAGCCACCTGCTGCGCGGCTCCGTGTCGAGAAAGCGCAGCTTCGCGACGAACAAATGCACGGCGCAAAAGGCGAGCGCCATCAAGGCGGTAATGGGTTCGATCGCCGGCATTGCGAAATGCTTACCCGTTCGGTCCCGCGTAGCGCCACCCCCGCCTAGTGGTCATTCCCGATTTCCTTTGTTACGTGACCCATCATGCAGACCGGAACACTCATTTCCCTCGCTTTGTATTTCATCCTCATGATTGCCATCGGGCTGTGGGCGTGGAAGCGCTCGACCGATACCAGCGAGGGCTATCTCCTCGCCGGGCGCAACCTGCACCCTGCCGTGGCCGCCCTGTCCGCCGGGGCGAGCGACATGAGCGGCTGGTTGCTGCTGGGCCTGCCCGGCGCGCTCTATGCCGCCGGTCTGGTCGAGGCATGGATCGGCATCGGCCTGTTCGTCGGCGCTTTCGCGAACTGGATCCTCGTCGCCCCCCGCCTGCGCAAGCAGACCGAGGAACTAGGCAATGCGCTGACAATTCCCGAATTCCTTGCCAATCGCTTTCCCGAAAAGGCGGTGGCGTTGCGTGTGATCTCTGCGCTGATCGTGGTGGTCTTCTTCGCGGTTTATACCGCGGCGGGCCTCGTCGGCGGTGGCAAGCTGTTCGAAACGAGTTTCGCGGGGCTATTCCCCGATATGGGTATGAGCGATTACATGCTCGGCATCTGGGTCACTTGTCTCGTCGTGCTTGCCTATACGATGGTTGGTGGCTTTCTTGCCGTCAGCCTGACCGATTTCGTGCAGGGCCTGATCATGGTGACGGCGCTGATCGTGATGCCGCTGGTCGTGATGTTCGGCGAAGGCGGCAGTGCGGGCGGTTCGTTGACCGACGTCCAAGTCCCCGGCTTCCTCAGCCTGACGCAAGGATTGACCGCGCTTGGCTACATTAGCGCGGTAACCTGGGGCCTTGGTTATTTCGGGCAGCGGCACATCATCGTGCGCTTCATGGCGATCGATACGGTGGAACGCGTGAAGGTCGCCCGCAATATCGGGATGACGTGGATGGGCGTGGCCCTGCTGGGCTCGATCGGCATCGGCATCGCAGGGCGCGCCTTCGTAGATCGCAACGGGATGGTGGTGGACGATCCGGAGACGATCTTCATCGTTCTCGCCAATCTGCTGTTCCATCCTCTCATCACCGGCTTTCTGCTGGCGGCACTGCTCGCTGCGATCATGTCGACCATCAGTTCGCAATTGCTGGTCGCGTCGAGCTCGCTGACCGAGGATTTCTATAAACTCTTCTTTCGCAAGAACGCCGGCGAGCGGGAAAGCGTAAACATCGGGCGAGTCTGCGTCGCACTGGTGGCCCTTGCCGCGATAATCATCGCGAGCGATCCGGAAAGCGAAGTGCTGGGTCTCGTCTCCAACGCCTGGGCCGGATTCGGCGCGGCGTTCGGGCCGCTCATCCTCCTGTCGCTGACGTGGAAGCGGATGACCGGCGCGGGCGCGGTGGCCGGCCTGGTAACGGGCGCGGGCGTGGTAGCGGCATGGATCGCACTGGGCTGGAACGCGCAACTACCCGGCTTCGATGGCGGATTGTACGAGATCGTCCCCGGCTTCATCGCCGCATGGCTGGCGACATGGCTGGTCAGCAAGGCGACTTCCACGCGCGAAGCAGCCATTCCATCCTGACCGGAAATGTCAGGCTTTCGTAAATCGGGAACACCGATAAGATACGCTATGGCCTTTCGATCTGCCCGCCCCTTACTCATTTTGCTGGCGATGCTGTCACTCGCCGGGTGCGGCATCGCGGCCTCGGATCGTTCGGCGGCCCACCCCGCCGATGTCGGCCGTCCTTCGCAGTCGCAAACGGCATCGCCGTTGGGTCAGCAATGCCTTGCCGAACTGGGGCGGACCAATGCGCGTTTCACCTCGCTGCCCGATCGCGATTACGGCGGCGGCTGCAGCGTATTGAACAGCGTGCAGCTCGACCGGGTGGGAAGCGATACCGGTCAATTCGCCGTGACCAATCTCGGCCCCCTCGCCTGCCCTGCCGCCAACGCATTGGCCGGATGGGCGCGGTTCGCCGTTGACCGGGCGGCAAGACAAATCCTGGGCAGCCCAATTGCGCGGATCGAAACGATGGGCAGCTATTCATGTCGCAACATTGCGGGCAGCACGCGTCGCTCCGCCCATGCGCGGGCAGAGGCGGTTGATATCGGTGGGTTCGTGCTGGGAAATGGCCGACGAATATCCGTCAAGGCCGGATGGACCGGCGCGAGCGACGAGCGCGAATTCCTGCGCGTCGTGCATCGTAGCGCCTGCAAGAGGTTTGGCACGGTGTTAGGCCCGGATTACAACGCCGCCCATCAGGATCACCTTCATCTTGAGGCGGGAGATGGAAGCTTCTGCCGCTGATGTGGTTCAGGCGGCCAAGGCTTGAATGGGGTCACCGGACGCTTCAACCAAAATCTTGACCGCTTCGGCCGCATGGCGCGCACCGATCTTTGCCATCATGTTCGCTCGATGGATCTCGACTGTCCGGGGACTGATATCGAGATCCCGAGCGATCATCTTGTTGCTGAAACCCCGAGCCACCAGATCGAGGACCTGTCGCTCTCTTGATGTCAGGCTATTCAATCGACGACGTGCAGTCTGCATCCGATGGCGCGCCTCCAGTTGTTCTCCAGCCTCCGATGCAATGCGATCGATCGCTTGCTTTAGGTCGCCTTCCGCGCAATCGGCAGAGAGATAGTCGAGTGCGCCGGCCTTGATCGTCGCGACGACGGCATCCGGCCTGGGGGACTCCGCTATGGCGATCGCGGGAAGCCAGATCTCGGCTGTTTCGAGGACAGCGAGGAATGTTGCCGCATTCTGGTCTTCAACCTCGTCGGCGACGATCAGGATACCGGTAGCAGGCGGACGACGGAGAAAGTCGGTCCTATTGATGAAAAAGTTTACGCGGTACCCCAACTGACCGAGTTTCTCGGCAATCGCTGACGTTTGCCCGCTAAAACCGTCCACCATGTGAACAATGTTTTCGAAATGGTCCATGCCGCTTTTTCAGCAGACATTGCTATTAACCACAATTCGGGCGGTTACCCAGAATGACGTTAAGGAATTGTTTAATATTCTTAACAGGATCCGATCCGCCAGTTTCAAAGAACAAGAGTAAGCAGTTAGTGGACCGCATTAATATGCTGACTTTGCTCGGCTTCCATCTTCAAACGGATCGCCTCGGCTGTGTTCGTAACACACAGTTTGGTCATCATGCTCGCCCGATGTGCCTCGACGGTTCGGGGACTGATCGCCAATTCGTGGGCGATCACCTTACTGCTGCGACCGCGAACGAGCCAGTCGAGAACCTCCTGCTCTCGTTTCGACAGTGACGAGATGCGGCTTCGTGCTTCCAGGACCCGTCGCCGATAATCCGCAAATGCGAGCGCCTCATCCATTATCCTTGCGAGAGTTTCCTCCAGATGGACCGGATCGATCGGCATCGTGAGATAATCGATCGCCCCGCTTCGAACTCCGGAAACCACTTGCGCAGTCGTCGGTTGCTCGGCCATCGCGATCACGGGGATGTAAATGTCATTTTCCGTAAAAGCAGCGAGAACGGATCCGATAGGATAATTGCTAGCTTCATCGCGGCTGAGAGCGATACCTTCTACAGGGCTGGCGGCGATTAACTCATCGATCGTCGAATATATCTCGCAATGAAAACCTGCTCCATAGACTGCTCTCGCGAGAGACGCCCTTACGTCCGAAGCGCGGTCCAAAACGTGAACTGTTTCCACCTGTTCCATGTCATAGGTTATACAGTAGTTCTTCGGATGGTCAGAATACGTAGTATCACCTACGCAATGTCTCCTCCCACCGGGAAAACTAGCATACCTTAAGTGGAGGTTGCCTTTAAATTACCCTTCGTCTTCGTTCCGATAAAAGCTGTAATCCGGAAGCGAATGAAACGCGTGTTTCAGTGCATCGCCCCAACTCGACGAGATCGCCTGAAAATAGGGATCGTCTGCGCTGATACGTTCTTCGTGGCTCGCTTCGAAGGTATCGCGTTTGATAACCTGCAGATCGAGAGGCAGACCCACAGATAAATTTGCCTTCAGCGTAGAATCGAAGCTTACCATGAGTAATTTTACGGCGTCTTCCAAGCTCATCGTCCGGTCGTATCCGCGGATGATGATGGGCCTGCCGTATTTCGTCTCTCCGATTTGAAAAAAGGGAGTGTCGCTGCTGGCTTCGATGAAATTTCCTTCCGGATAAATCATAAACAGGCGCGGCTCCATGCCCTTGATCTGTCCTGCGACGATAATCGAGGCGGTAAACCGCCCCTGCCCGCGCTGGCCGTTCGCCTCCTGCCGCTGGGCAATGGTGGTGCGCAGCAAGCGCCCGATCTGAGTCGCCACCTGAAACATGGTCGGTGCTTTCAGCAGTGCGTTGTCGCGCTCGTCCGGTTCCTTCATGCGTTCTTCGAGCTGGCTAATCACCCCCTGGGTCGTCGCCAAATTGCCGGCGGTCATCAGGGTCAGGATACGTTCGCCCGGAACGTCCCACGTGAACATCTTCCGAAACACCGAGATGTTGTCGACGCCCGAATTGGTTCGGGTATCGCTCATCAGGACGAGCCCTTTGTCGAGCATCATTCCTACGCAATATGTCATGTGAAGCTTTCCGGTCGGCTTACTGCTGGACCTGCTGCTGTTCGACGGCGACCTCGACGTCAAGGACAGTGGTTGTCGTGCCGAAGCTAATCCCTGTCACCGGTGCAGCGTCGCGATAGTCCCGACCGGTGGCAACCCGGACATAGCGCATATCGGGGCTGATGCCGTTCGAAATGTCGAACCCGACCCAACCCAAACCATGGACGAACGCTTCGGCCCATGCGTGGGTCGCTTCCTGTTCGACACGGTCGTTCATCATCAGGTAGCCGCTCACATAGCGTGCCGGAATACCCATAAGCCGGGCGGCCCCTATGAAAATATGCGAATGATCCTGACATACGCCGGCACCGTCCCGCATCGCCTCCTCGCCGCGAGTCGCAACCGTCGTGCTTCCGGTGCGGTATTCAACCCGCTCAAGAATCGTTTTCGAAAGGTGATGAAGGGTGCCGAGCCGATCCTCGTTCGGATCCAGTTCGTCGACCAACGCGCGGATGCGTTCGCCCGGACGGGTCAGGGCGGTCTGCGTGCGAAAGCTCCACAACGGCAAGTGCCCCGCATGCTGTCCGATCACGCCGGAATGGTCGCTGGTTTCCACCGCACCTTTGCAGGTGATGACGACCTGCTGCGTCCCCGGCTCGACCGCGACGAGCGTGGTGCGGTTGTGATGCTGATCCTCGTATTGCAGCTCCTCGTGCGCGTTCTCGTAGTCCATCGACCAGTCGAGAATGCGCTGACCCTGCGTTTCCTTCGGCACCAGCCGCAATCGTTGCAGCGCGTGGACGACCGGCGTTTCGAAACGGTAGCGGGTGGTATGGCGGATCGAGAGGCGCATCAGGCGAGAAACCGGTAATCGTCGGAAATGGCGGAGGCGATGGCGGCATTCTTCCCGGTAAATTCAATCAGGAATTCATGCAGCCCCTGATCGAAGATGTCGTCGATCGTGAGGTCGGCAAGCCGCTGGTCGGCGGAACGCATCAAGGCGTTACTCTCACCTTCTGCGCCGTGAAGCTGCGCGAGGGCGGCGAGATTTTCGCGTAATAGGGTGTAGCAATAGGCGAGGCTGCGGGGAAAGCGGTCATCCAGGATTAGGAATTCGCAGATGCGCCGCGCATCGATCCGTGCCGCGTTGATCCAGCGATAGGCGCGGTCACCTGACACTGAGCGCAGAACCTGGTCCCATTGCCCCGTATCGAGGCTCGACCCTACATAGGAGAGCGACGGAAGCAGCAGGTAATATTTCATGTCGAGGATACGCGCGATTGAATCCGCGCGTTCGATGAAAGTTCCGCACCGCCCGAAATGATAGGGCTCTTCGCGGATCATCGATCCTGCCATGGCGCCATGCGCCAAGGTGCCGGCCCTTCGGATCGTCGCGACCGTCTCCAGCACGCGGTTTTCGGCGACAGGCTCTTTCAGCTGTTCGTCGATCTCCAGCCAGTTGGTGTTGATCGCCTCCCATAATTCGCTGCTAATCGCATTGCGGGCAAGACGTGCATTCTGTCGCACCTGTCCGAACATGAAGAGGATGGAGGACGGGTTCTCCTTGTCGCGCAGCATGAAGTTCCACACCTGCATACCAGTGTAGGTCGCGTGCTTTGCTTCATAGGACTGTCGCTGGCCTGCGGTCTCGATGACCGAGCGCCATTCCTCCTCCGCCGTCGTCAGGTCGCGGGTCAAGGCAAGGCGAAGACCCGCATCGAGCAGGCGCGCGAAGTTCTCGGCCCGCTCAAGGTAGCGGAACATCCAGAAAAGGCCGTTGGCTGTACGTCCGAGCATATCAGTCCTTCAGCACCCACGTATCTTTGGTCCCGCCGCCCTGGCTGGAATTCACGACTAACGAGCCTTCCTCCAGCGCAACGCGGGTTAGTCCGCCCGGCGTGATGTCGATTTTTTCCGGCGATACCAGGACGAACGGCCGCAGGTCGACGTGGCGCGGCGCGAGACCGCTATCGGTGAAGATAGGGCAGGTGGAGAGCGAAAGTGTCGGCTGGGCGATGTAATTTTCTGGACGTTCCTTGATCTTGGTGCGGAACTCCTCGATCTTTGCCTTGGTCGAAGCTGGACCCACCAGCATTCCGTAACCGCCCGATCCGTGCACCTCCTTGACCACGAGCTCCTCGAGATTGTCGAGCACGTATTTGCGGCTGTCGTCGTCTGCGCAGCGCCACGTTTCGACATTCGGCAGGAGCGGTTTCTCGCCGGTGTAGAACTCGACGATCTCCGGCATGAAGGAATAGATCGCCTTGTCGTCGCACACCCCGGTGCCGGGCGCGTTGGCGATGGTTATCCCGCCCGCGCGATACACGTCCATGATTCCGGGCACGCCTAGAACACTATCGGGGTTGAAAGTCAGCGGATCGAGAAATTCGTCATCCACCCGGCGGTAAATGACGTCGACCGGCTCGTATCCGCGTGTTGTCCGCATGGCGACCCGGCCGTCCACAACACGCAGGTCGCTACCTTCTACCAGTTCCGCACCCATCTGGTCGGCGAGGAAGGCGTGTTCGAAATAAGCTGAGTTATAGATGCCCGGCGTAAGCACCGCGACCCGCGGCCGCCCCTCCGCGCAATTCGGCGCGCAGGCGGCAAGGCTCGCGGCCAGCCGGCGCGGATAATCACTCACGGATTCGACCGGCACCCGCATGAACAGTTCGGGGAACATCGCCATCATGCTCTCGCGGTTTTCGAGCATGTAACTGACACCCGACGGCGTGCGCGCATTGTCTTCCAGCACGTAGAAGTCGTCAGGCCCGGTACGCACGAGATCGATACCGACGATATGGGTATAGACGCCGCCCGGCGGCGTGAAGCCGACCATGTTGGCGAGCCAGGCATCGTTGTCGCGCAGCAACCGTTCGGGAAGGCGCCCGGCACGCACGATTTCCTGCCGATGATAGAGATCGTGCATGAAGGCGTTAAGCGCCGAAACCCGCTGTTCGATACCGCGCGTCAGGCGGCGCCATTCGCCCGCAGTGATGATGCGCGGCACCATGTCGAACGGGATCAGCCGTTCTTCCGCCTCGTCCTCGCCATATACATTGAAGGTAATGCCGGTCTTGCGGAAATTCGTTTCCGCTTCGGCATGCTTACGCGAAAGGACCTCGTCCTTCTGATCGTCGAACCATTTGCAGTAATCCGCGTAAGCGGGGCGAACGCTTCCGCCCGAACCGTGCATTTCGTCGAAAAAATCGGCCCTGCCGCTCATGTTTCCCCTGAATGCCGTGAAAGCGGTTGTACAAAGCCGGATGGCCTTTCGCCTCGTTCACACAAACAAAGGTTCAGTCCGCATCCAGTTCCGAAAGAACCGCCGTCACGGCCTCGCGGGTAAGGACGAAACCCATATGTGTGCAGCGCAAGGCAACAGCGCGATCGCGTTCGCCGGGCCGGCCGCAGGCACTGCGCGGATGAACAATGCCGTCGCGCGGGCTCCACAAAGCGACCGTTTCGACCGGCGGCTTTTCGCTGGGGTTTGCCTCGAATTCCGGCTCGTCCACTCGGTGGCCGGCGATCGCCTGATAAGCGCGCCAGCCATTATTTGCGCGCGGATTGCCGGAAAACGGCGAGCCCAGCGTCACGACCTTACCAACAATATTCGGATGGGCCTTGGCGAGTTCACGCGCCATGACCCCGCCGAGGCTCCAACCGACGAGAACGATCGGCTCCTCGACCCGATCGGCAAGCGCGATTAGTCGCTCCTCGACCTTGCGAAACCGATCTTCGGTCGCGCCCAGATTATAGCCTTGGCCCCATCTCTTGACGGTATGGCCGGCTTTCTCAAGTTCGCGCGCCATCCATCGCATCCGCACCGGATGCGCGCCGAACCCGGGCAGGAGCATTACCGTCTTCGGGATGGCGGCTGTCTCGATCTCGGCGGATTTGGAAAACATCCGCTCGACGGGAAGCAAAGGCCAGCCGAATTCGGCCAGCAGCAATCTGAGTGGCGGGCCGCAGGAGCCGTCATCGCAAGGCTCGGACGCCAGGGACCAACGCCGGGCAAGTTCCTCGCGGCGAGCAGCAAATGGGATTTGTGGGGAGAAAGAGAGCATTGCTTCGTATCAACGCGTTCCCCGCGCTCGGGTTTCAAAGCTGCGAACTGCGACCCGAAATGGAGCGATCCGGTCAGCAGTCGCCGATACGCTCCTGCTGGGACCGCATTTTCATGGTCATTTGGTTGCCGCCCGGCGCTTCGATATTCATCGTCATCGTCATATTAGACGAGGTGCGCGAGCCAGTACCTTGCATTACCATTCGCCCTGACCCTTGCCCGGGTCGAGAGCAATTCATCACCGCATCGATCTTGCCTCCCTCCGCCTCGAATTTGGAAAAGGTGCAGGCATCGTCGGAATTGGCCTGCTTGATCATCTCTTCGAAGCCCTTGTTCGCCTGTTCCGGCGTCAGGCAATATTCGCGGGTCTGCGCACCAGCTTTCCGCATCTGCTCCATCTGTTGCATGACCTGCGGCGGCGCACCGGGAAGCGAGATGTCGAGCACTTGCACCGTTGCGCGGTACTGGCCCGGCTGCGGTTTCACGATCCCTTCAGCCCGACGGGCCGCCTCTTCCATACCGATGGGAGCACCGTCCGACGCGGAGCCGCCGATTGCACCGTCGGAAGAGCTTGTCAGCGCGCCAGTATCATTACCCGCTTCGGTCGACTCTGCGACGATTTCGTCGCTCGGCCCCTGATCGCCGCACGCAGAAAGCGCCAGCGCGCTTCCAAGCAAGATTACCGAACGCATCCCTATTCTCCTCAATCCCGTTTCGGATCGGGTAGCAGCCCGCTGCGCGCCTGCATACCGCCGTTGCGCCCGCCGCGCCCGCTGCCCATATGTGCCGGCATGAGCGAAACCGGTCTTGTCATCCGCCGCGGTTTAGAAGAGCCCGATACCACCGGCGAATTTGTTCCACACAAACCAGCGCGGCCCGAAAAGTCGATGGGCGGCAAGAAGTTCAAGCTCGTTTCCGAATACACGCCCTCGGGCGATCAGCCGACCGCGATCGAGGAGCTTGTGCAGTCGGCGGAGGCGAACGAACAGACGCAGGTGCTGTTGGGCGTAACCGGTTCGGGCAAGACATTCACTATGGCCAAGGTGATCGACGCGATGCAGCGCCCCGCTCTGATCCTTGCCCCGAACAAAATCCTGGCCGCCCAGCTTTACGGCGAATTCAAGAGCTTCTTCCCGGAGAACGCGGTCGAGTATTTCGTCAGCTATTACGACTATTACCAGCCCGAAGCCTACGTTCCCCGGTCCGACACCTATATCGAGAAGGAAAGCTCGGTGAACGAGGCGATCGACCGGATGCGCCACTCGGCCACCCGCGCCCTGCTCGAACGCGACGACGTGATCATCGTCGCTTCGGTATCCTGCCTTTACGGCATCGGCTCGGTCGAGACGTATTCGGCCATGATCTTCGATATCAAGAAGGACGAAACGGTCGACCAGCGCGAGCTCATCCGAAAGCTCGTCGCCCTGCAATACAAGCGCAACGATGCCGCGTTTGCGCGCGGCAATTTCCGGGTGCGCGGCGACAATCTGGAAATCTTCCCCAGCCACCTCGAAGACACCGCGTGGCGCATCAGCTTCTTCGGTGACGAGATCGAAGAGATCAGCGAGTTCGATCCCCTGACCGGCAAGAAAGGCGAGACGCTGCCGAAGGTGCGCGTGTTCGCCAACAGTCACTACGTCACCCCCGGCCCGACGATGAAGCAGGCGACGCAGGCCATCAAGTTCGAGCTGGAAGAACGGCTCAAGGAACTGCACGAGGAAGGCCGCTTGTTGGAAGCCCAGCGGCTGGAACAGCGCACCAATTTCGATCTTGAAATGATTGCTGCCACCGGTTCGTGCGCGGGCATCGAGAATTACAGCCGCTTCCTTACCGGTCGCCTGCCCGGCGAACCGCCGCCCACCTTGTTCGAATACCTGCCTGAGAACGCACTGCTGTTCGTCGATGAAAGCCACCAGACCGTGCCGCAGATCGGCGCGATGGCGAAAGGCGACCACCGGCGCAAGATCACGCTGGCCGAATACGGCTTCCGCCTGCCGTCCTGCATCGACAATCGCCCGCTGCGCTTCAACGAATGGGACGCGATGCGTCCGCAGACCTTCTGCGTTTCGGCGACTCCCGGTGGTTGGGAACTGGAGCAGACCGGCGGCGTCTTCGCAGAGCAGGTCATCCGCCCCACCGGGCTGATCGATCCGCCGGTCGAGATCAAACCGGTCGAGGACCAAGTGCAGGACTGCATCGAGGAATGCCGAAAGACCACGGCTAAGGGCTATCGCACCCTCGTCACCACACTGACTAAGCGGATGGCGGAAGACCTCACAGAATTCATGCACGAGGCGGGCATCAAGGTCCGCTACATGCACTCCGATGTCGAGACGCTTGAGCGTATCGAGCTGATACGTGATCTGCGCCTCGGCGTGTATGACGTGTTGATCGGCATCAACCTGCTTCGCGAAGGGCTCGACATCCCCGAATGTGGATTGGTGGCGATCCTCGACGCCGACAAGGAAGGCTTCCTGCGAAGCGAGACCTCTTTGATCCAGACCATCGGCCGCGCAGCCCGGAACGTGGAAGGCCGCGTAATTCTGTACGCCGATCGCATCACCGGCAGCATGGAACGCGCGATGGCGGAAACCGACCGCCGGCGCGAGAAGCAGCGCGAATATAACGAGGAACATGGCATCACGCCGCAGACCATCCGCCGTCAGATCGCCGACATCGTCGCACACAGCGCGGCGGGCGACGGGGTCACGGTCGATACGGGCGACGAAGAGCGCAACAACCTCGTGGGCCACAACCTGCGAAGCTATATCGAGGACCTCGAAAAACGCATGCGCAAGGCCGCTGCCGATCTGGAATTCGAAGAAGCCGGTCGCTTGCGCGATGAAATTCGCCGCCTTGAGAACGACGAACTCGGCGTGCCGGACGAAGCGAAGAAAGCGCCGCTCGTCGGCCGGTCCAACGAAGGCAAGCCGGGCACGCGCAAGACCCGCTACGGCAAGACGCGCTACAAGCGGATGGGCGGCAAGCCGTAGTCGCGCGAATGGCTCTCTTGCTTTTGCGCGCCTGGCGGCGTTAGCGGGCCCGATGCTTCGATATCTTGCGATTGCCGGCGTGTGGATACTTGCCGCCTGCAAACCGCCCGCTTCCGACGATTACAGTACGCGTGTGCCAGTGGCGCGCGAGACGCAATTCGCGTCCGAGCCGCTGCCGTCGCCGAACGCTGAAGGCGCGGTCTGGGCAGACAGTCCGACGGTCGAGAACCGCATTCTGTACGGTAAACCCGGAGAGCGGCCGCTGATGGGTTTGACTTGCGATGCAGGGCAAATCGTATTCGCTCGCTATGCGCCGGCAGATCCCGAGGCGAAGGCGATCCTGGCCCTGATCGGCAACGGCCACGTCGAGCGCCTGTTCGTGGATGCGACGCCCCGCGGCGAGGCTTGGCTGTGGCAAGGCTCGCTTCCTGCGAACGACCAACGTCTCGAAGTTTTGACCGGGCGGGGTCGGGTCGAGGCGACGATACCGGGAGCAGGCTCGCTAATCCTGAATGCGAGCACCCTGCCCGCGCAGTTCGTCGATCGCTGCGCGGCTACGACGAGCTTTTCACCTTCTCGGCCAGAAGATCCGGCGTGAGGACCTGCGGCAACTGTTCGCCGCGCTCCCCGGGTTCGAACCACATATAGAACGGCACGCCCGCCGCCCCATGCTGTGCGAGAAAGTCGGCGATTTCGGCATCGCGCCGCGTCCAGTCTCCGCGCAAGGTGACTACGCCCGCCTGCTCGAAAGCATCGCGGGTCGCCTCGCGTTCGATTGCGACGCTTTCGTTGACCTTGCAGCTGAGGCACCAGTCGGCGGTGAAATAGAGGAACACCGGGCGGCCATCGGCGCGCGCCTTGGCCAAGGCGGTCTCGCTGAAGGGCTCGCTGCCAACCAAGTCGGAGCCCGATTGGGAGGCTTGATCGGAAACCGCCTTCGGCAGCACAAAGATCATCATTACGAGCACCAAAGGCACGAGTGCCGACCACACGAAGTTGGTACTTTTCCCACCCGCCTGCTGGCGTCCGGTATAGATCAGCGCCATGACCACCACTACGGCCAGTACAAGCGTTACGGCCGAGAATACGCCTCCACCGATCCGCCACACCAGCCAGCCGAGCGCCAGCGCGGTGAGCCCCATCGGCAGGGCCATCCATCGTCGGAAGGTCGCCATCCACGGCCCGGGTCTTGGTAACCGCCGTCGCAGAGCCGGGACAAAACCGATAGCCAAGAAGGGTAGCGCCAGGCCGACGCCAAGCATCGTAAAGATAGCGAACCCCTCCAGCGGGCTCAACACCAGTGCCGCCCCCAATGCCAGCGCCATGAACGGCCCCGTGCACGGCGTCGCTACAAAGGCGGCAAGTAGGCCGGTCGCGAAAGAACCGCTTCGGCTCCCCCCTCCGCCCGCAATCGCCATGCCGGGTATCTCGAACAGCCCGAGGAAATTGGCGGTGATGGCGCAGGCAAGCAGGAACAATACCGCGAGTACCACCGGCTCCTGCAACTGGAAGGCCCAGCCGATCTGTTCGCCCCCTGCGCGTAAGGTAAGTATCACCACACCCATCCCAGCGCAAGCGAGCACCACGCCCGCCGTATAGGCCAGCGCATCGGACCGTGCGGCGCGCTCGCTGCTGCCCGCCTTCACCAGCGTCATCGCCTTCAGGCTGAGAATGGGAAACACGCAGGGCATGATATTGAGGATCAACCCGCCGGCCAGCGCCGCCAGCAGCAGAATGGCGAGCGGCGGAGTGGCGGCGGCACCTGCTAACGGCTCTGCCCCCTCCAGCGGAACCGGGCCGGGGCGCGCTTTGAAGCGTATGCCCTCGCCAGCGCTGCCGAATGCCAGAATGCCCGAGATCACGGGCGGAAGGCTGGCTTGCGACGCCTCACGCAACGAAACTTCGGCAATCAGCAGGTTGCCTGCGCGGCGGAAGGTCTGCTTGTCAGCGTAAGCCGGCCTTATACCTGTAGAATAGTCGAGGTTTCCGACGAACAGATGCGGCGCGGCCAAATCGAGGCTCGCGGGAAGAGGAAGGCCAATCCGCAGGGTTTCCCCCGAAACCTCGTACGACGCTACGCGATCGAGCGGCGGGGCGATAGCGGCGCGCCAAGCGGCGAAATCGCCGCCGACGGTGGATGAGATAACGGCATCCTGCGGCACGCAAATCGTGTCGGTGCAGGCGAGGTATTCGATCCTGCCCGAAACCCGTTCGAGTTCCGGCAAACCGGCGCTTCGTATTAAGGGCACGAGTACGGTGTACTCGCCCTTGTAGACGTGGTTCATCAGTCCCGCGATCTCCAGCGTTTGCGGCACCGGATATAGCGGCTCGCCCATCGTCCAGCCGTCCGGCAGGTCGAGCGACAGCGTCATCCCCTGCCCCGCATCGCCGGGGTTCGACCAGTAGCCGTGCCATTCCGAACTGCGCGGTGTGAAGTGCAGCGCAAGCGTCGCCTCGTTCGGCCTTGCCGGATCGGGATCGAGAAAGGCGCGCACCGCGATATTTTCGTCGCCATAGCGGACAGGCTGCGCCAACACCGGGGACCACGCCGCCGAAACTGCGCACAGCAACGCGATGAGCGCCGCAAATGCCGCCCGCATGGTTGTTGCCTTGGTCACGGCTTGCCATCTAGGGTTCTCCCGCCGCCGCCGCAACGAGTGACCGATGACCGACCCAGCCCGAACCGACAGACGCGACCTCCTCATTCTGGGCGGGGGGCTGGTGGGCATGACGCTGGCGCTCGCCGCCGCGCGCAAGGGGTTGACCAGCCACCTCGTTGACCGGGCTGACCCGAAATCCATGCTGGAGGCAGGCTTCGACGGGCGCGCCTCCGCCATATCCACCGCAAGCTGGCGGCTGTTCCGCAATATCGGCCTTGCCGACACGCTGGAGCCGTTCGGTTGCCATATCGATTCCATCGCGGTGGTCGATCAGATGAAGCCGGGTCGAATCGATTTCCGACCCGACATCCACGAAGGCTCGCTCGGCAGGATGTTCGCCAATCGCCAGCTGCGCACGGCGCTTTACGAGGCGGTGCAGGCGGAAGACGCCATAACCCTTCATGCGCCCGTTATCGTGAAGGATCGCGATGCGGGCGAGTTCGTCGCTACCGCCACGCTGGAAGACGGCACCGTGCTCACGGCCGATTTGCTTGTGGGTGCGGAAGGTCGCGGTTCGCCGACGCGCGAGGAAGCCGGGTTGGCGATGGCCAGGTGGGATTACAGCCACCGCGCCATCATTGCCGGGCTCGACCATACGAAGCGGCACGACAACATCGCGTGGGAAATCTTCTATCCCGATGGCCCGTTCGCCCTCCTTCCACTGCTTGACAAGGACGACGGCACGCATCGCAGCGCGCTCGTGTGGACGGTGGACGAGAAGGATGCCGCCGGTTCGCTCAAGATGGGCGATCGCGCCTTTACGGCAGAAGTTCAGAAACGGATGGGCGATATTCTCGGCACCGTCACGCTTAACAGCGTGCGTTCGTCCTACCCCCTCGCCTTCCAACATACCGCACGGATCGTCGGGCAGCGGATGGCGCTGGTGGGCGATAGCGCGCACGGGATGCACCCAATTGCGGGACAGGGCCTCAATCTGGGGCTCCGCGATGTCGGCGCGCTGGTCGAGGTGCTGCTGGAAGCGCGGCGGCTCGGCCTAGACCTCGGCGATGCACAAGTGCTGGCGAAATATGAGAAATGGCGCGCGCTCGACGCGGCGATGGTGATGACCGCGACCGACAGCCTCACCCGCCTGTTCGGCATTCCCGGCAAGGCGGCGAGTGCGGCGCGGCGGCTCGGCATGGCTGGCGTTCAGCAGTCGGGTATGCTGAAGAAGCTGTTCATGGACGAAGCGCGCGGCATTACCGGCGACACGCCCGAATTGCTCAAGGCTTGAAGCCTACTCCGCTTCGGCGGGGCTAGGCTGCGAAATGCGATTGCCTGCCCCATCGCGCAGCCGCTGCGGTTCGAGAACCGCCGACGTCTCGATCAGGTCCAGTGCCCGGCGCGCGCTGGCATAGCGTTCGGCATCGGTGAGCCAGCCTTGCGCGTTTTGCGCACCGGGCAGGTTGCGCACCTCCGCGATCGCCGCTTCCACGCGCCCGCTCTGCAAGAACGTCCTCGCACGTTCGAGACGCATTTCCGGTTGGGGCGACGGCGTCGTTTCCCGGCGGATGGTGAACAACCGCCCGAGCTGCTCGGAGAAACGCGAAAAGCCCGAACCCTGCGCGTTTTCCTCGAGCTCAGGTGCCAATCCTTCGAGCTGCGCTGTGAGGTCGGACAGGGTGACAGGATCGCGAGAAAATGTGACGACCGTATTCACTGCATTCGGCAAGGCGTCGCCAAAGCGCAAGCGCAGCTGGTCCGCCAGATAGCCGAGTTCCGCCTTCTTCTCGATCGCGCGGCGCGTGGCAAAGGCTATCAACAGGCCCTCGGCGCGTGCGGCATTGCCCGCCGCCGCCTGCGCCTGAAGGTCGAGCCGCGCGAGACGCTGTTCGGCCGCCGCAAGCCGCTGGTCGATCCCGCCCTGTTGCTGGGTGATCTGCTCCACGGCATCGGCCGCTTCGCTGGCGGTTGCGCTCGGCGTCGGGCTCGGAGGCCGCAGTCCGGCCACTTCTTCTGGCTGCAAGCCCTGTTCCTGCACAGCCGGTTCCTGAAGTGCCCCCGGTCCATTCTGCCACACGAAATAGCCGACCAGCGCTCCCCCGAAGAGAAACGAGGCCAGCGCGGTAATAACAATGGGCCGCGCCTTCGATGGCTGCGACCGGGTACGAAAGGTATCGTCCATGTAACTCCAGATGCTGCAACGCCGCGATGGCGTCGGCACGACCCCTTCAGGACCGTTGGCACAACTCCTCGGCCAATTCCAGCAATTCGCCGTCGATCGGATGTGGCGCGACCTGGACGTCACGCCAGCCGTCCCCCGCCGCTTCGGCGATCCGGGGTGCGAGTGCGGCGATGACGACGAGGGATTTCGAAATCTCCAGTCGCTCGCATTCGGAGGCAAGCCGCTTCGCCGCCTCGCCCGAATGCAACAGGGCAACGCCGCCTGCTCGCAGCTTCACGGCAACCTCGTCCGTGATGTCGCGCGGAATGGTCTTGTAGACCACTACCGTCTCGATCTCGATGCCTTCGGGCGGATCGAGTTCGACATGCGCCTCGCCCGCCAGGCGCAGCAATTGGCGCTGCTTGCCCTTCATGCCGTCGAGGAGGTTCTGCAACCCGCCGGTGCCGGTGCGCGCGACCATGAAGCCGCGATCCTTGGCCTCTTCCATCGTCGCTTCGCCCACCGCGAGGACCGGAAGCCTGGCCAGCTTGTCGAGCTTCTCGCCGGCGTGCCGGAAAGCATTCGCACTGCCCGCCAGCAAACGGTCGAAGCGTGAGACGGCCGGCAGGTCCCATTGGACCGGCTCGACCGAGAAAAGCGGACATCCGACCGCGTCGATATCCATCGAGCCCGCAGTTTCCAGCGTTACCCGAAGGCCCGGTTCGGGACGGAATACGAAAAGCGTTTCAGCCATGAAGGCCTCCGAAATGGACACGCACATGGTCGGGCGCATCGTCGAGCAATCGTTTTGCCAGATTGGCGATCGGGGTGAAGTCGCCAACTTCGAAGCGGGCGCGGCCAGCAATACGGTTCGCGCCGTCCGGGCTGTAAATCGCTGCCTCGATGGTGTGTTCCCCGCCCTCCGCGATCGTCAGCGCGGCGATCGGGCTGTGGCACGAACCGCCCAACCCTTCGAGCAGATGCCGCTCGGCCATGACCTCGAGATGGCTGGAGGCGTGATCGATCTGCGCCAGCAATTCCCGCGTACGATCATCGTCGGTGCGGCATTCGATGCCGATGGCCGCCTGTGCCGGGGCGGGCAGCCAATCGGCGGGGTCGAGCCGCGTGCCGATGCCCGCCTCGCCCAGCCGGTTCAGCCCCGCAGCAGCAAGGAAGGTCGCGTCCGCTTCGCCCGCTTGCAACTTTGCAAGCCTTGTCGCGACATTGCCACGAATGCCGACGACTTCGAGATCGGGCCGGGCGTGGAGCAGCTGCGCGGCCCGGCGCGGGGCACTCGTGCCGATCCGTGCGCCGGACGGAATGCTGGCGATGGAGGTCGCGCCGATCAACATGTCCGCCTTGTCCGCGCGCGGCAGGATCGCGGCGATGGCGAGGCTATCGGGGCGCACGGTCTCCACATCCTTCATTGAATGCACCGAGGCATCGATGCGACCCTCGGCGAGCCAAGCGTCGAGTTCGCGGGTCCACAGGGCCTTGCCGCCGATATCGGCGAGGGGGCGGTCCTGTATCTTGTCGCCGCTGGCGATCACCGGGACCAGTTCGATCTCCGCTTCCGCGCAGCCGAGCGCTGCGCACAACCGCGCGCGCGTCTCCTCCGCCTGCGCCATGGCGAGCGGGGAACGCCGGGTTCCGAGCCTTAGAAGAGGGGAAGCGGGCATGAGGTATGCTTGCCCTAACGGCGCGGGTCGTTAAGGGAAAGCGGCAATGACACTGGTTCTCGGCATAGAATCTTCCTGCGACGAAACCGCCGCCGCGCTGGTCGATGGCGACGGGGGAATCGTGGCACAGCGCATCGCCTCGCAGGACGAGGCGCATGCGCCCTATGGCGGTGTGGTGCCGGAAATCGCCGCGCGCGCCCATGCCGAACGGCTCGCCCCGATGATCGAAACGGTACTGGCGGATGCCAATATCGCTCTCAACGATTGCGACGCGATTGCCGCGACGGCGGGGCCCGGCCTGATCGGCGGAGTCATGGTCGGGCTGGTCACGGCAAAGGCGCTCGCGATGGCGAGCGACGTGCCGCTGATTGCGATCAACCATCTCGAAGGGCATGCTTTAAGCCCCCGATTGGCAGATCGATCGCTTCAATTTCCCTATGCCCTGCTGCTCGTCTCCGGCGGACATTGCCAGATCTTGCGAGTGGACGGGGTCGGGCAGTATCGCCGCCTCGCCACCACTATCGACGATGCGCTCGGTGAGGCGTTCGACAAGACCGCGAAAATTCTCGGCCTCGGCTTTCCAGGTGGTCCGGCGGTCGAGCGACTAGCGAAGGACGGCGATGCAAACGCCGTGCTCCTTCCTCGCCCGATGCTGAAAAGCCACGAGCCGCATTTCAGTTTCGCCGGCCTCAAGAGCGCAGTCTTGCGCGCATGGGAAAGTGGTGAACATGGCGTAGCGGACATTACGGCAAGTTTTCAGCAGGCGGCAATCGATTGCCTGCTCGATCGGTTGCGCGTTTCTCTCACAAGGATGGACGATCTGCCGACGCTTGTGGTCGCCGGCGGCGTCGCGGCGAACGCATCGGTGCGCACGGCATTGGAAGCATTCGCCAGCGAACGCGGCATGGCCTTCACCGCCCCGCCCCCGGCGCTGTGCACCGACAACGCCGCGATGATCGCATGGGCCGGGATCGAACGGCTTACCTCACCCGATTTTGCGCCCGCCCCGCTCGATCTCGCCGCGCGGCCCCGCTGGCCACTCGACCCGGACGCCGAAGCCGTGCGCGGTGCCGGGGTGAAGGCGTGAGCCGGGTCGGCGTCCTCGGCGCAGGCGCGTGGGGGACTGCGTTGGCGCAGGTGCTCGGAAGCGACGGGCGTGACGTGCTGCTTTGGGCGCGCGAAAGCGACGTGGTCGAAGAAATCAACGCGAAGCATACCAATTCGCAATTCCTCTCCGGCGCGTTCCTCTCGCCGCAGATCGAGGCGACGGGCGATCCGGCGCGCATCGGATCGGTCGAGGTGCTGCTCGTCGTTACGCCGGCGCAGCATACCGGCCACGTGCTCAAGGCGATGCCGCGGCATCCCGCGCATCTCGTCCTGTGCTCCAAGGGCATCGAGGCGGGATCGGGCCGCTTGATGAACGACGTCGCGCGGGAGGCTGCCCCGGGCAGCGACATCGCCGTGCTTTCCGGCCCGACCTTCGCGCATGAGGTCGCCGCCGGACTACCCACCGCCGTCACCCTCGCCTGCTCCGCCGGTGAAGCGCAATGGGGCGCGCTGTCCCCTGTCATCGCCCGGCCCACCTTCCGCCCCTATTACAGCGACGACGTGACCGGCGCGGAGATCGGCGGGGCCGTCAAGAATGTGCTCGCAATCGCCTGCGGCGTGGTCGACGGGCTGGACCTTGGCCAGAACGCCCGTGCCGCCCTCATCGCGCGCGGCTATGCCGAGATGCTGCGCTTCGGCGAGACACTGGGTGCGCGGGCGGAGACACTTGCCGGGTTGTGCGGCCTCGGCGATCTCGTGCTAACCTGTTCCTCGACCTCGAGCCGCAATTTCTCGCTCGGCAAGGCGCTGGGCGAAGGCAAGAGCGCGGCCGAATTGATGGCGGACCGCCGGACCGTGGCCGAAGGCGCCTTTACCGCCCCCGTGCTCCAAAAGCTGGCGAGTGATCACGGCATCGCCATGCCGATCGTCGAGGCGGTCAACGGCCTGCTCGACGGGGCCGGTCCGCGCGATACCGTCCAGGCCCTTCTCTCGCGTCCCCTGCGCGCCGAGCAGGGGGCCTCGGGGTGACAGCCGACAGTAACGACGAAGACCTCTCCGCCCTTGCGAAAGGGGGACGGCAGAACTTTTTCGGCTTCGTCCTTCGCCTCCTCGCGCGGCTGCCCTTCCTGTTCATCGCCGGGCGGCTTTACGGCAGCGAGGCCCTGGGCACTTTCGCTTCCGCGCTGGTAGTGGTCGAACTCGTCGCGCTGGTCTGCGCAATGGGCGAGAAGCGCGGGCTTGCGCAGCGCCTTTCCGCCGAGGAAGACACGGCGAACCCGACCAATCTGGTCTACGACGGCATGTTGCTGGCGCTGCTCTTCAGTGGGCTAGCCGCACTGTTCTTCTGGTTCGTCCCCGCGCCCCTGTTTCCAAGCGGCGACTACAATCGGATCGACCAGTTCATCGTCCTCGCCATTCCCGGCTATGCGCTGACCGAGATCGTGCTGGCGGCGCAGGCCTATCGCTACGACATCGCGACCACGGTTCGGGCACGCGCGGTGGTGGAGCCGTGGACGATATCGATCATGGCGGGCGCGCTGTGGTTCGTCATTCCCGACAGCGGGCTGGAAATGGCGTATCTCGTATCGATCTACGCCGGCCTCGCGACCGGTCTTTGGTCGTTCTTTCGCTCCTACGGCGCGCCGCGCGAATGGCGTCCGCAACTGGCGCGGATGACCCGCATGACAACCCGCGCCTTGCCACTCGCCACGGCGGATGCGATCGAATGGGGCACGCGGCGGATCGACATTTTCATACTCGGACTGTTCGCTGCGCCCACCGCGGTCGGCGTCTATTACATCGCGCAACAGGTCGCGAGTCTGCCGCAGAAGCTGAAGACCAGCTTCGAACCCATCCTCGGCCCGGTCATCACCAAGAATTTGCGGACGAAGAACTATCAGGCGATCGCCAAACAGGTCTGCCAGGTCGGATTCTGGATCATCGCCATGCAGGCTGGTATCGCGCTGGCGCTGGGCGTGCCGGGTGAGGCGGTGATGGGGCTGGTCGGCCCGGAATTCGTCGGCGGCACTGGCGCGCTTGCCTTCCTGCTCGCGGCGGAGGTCGTTGCAGCGACGGCGGTGGTGTCGGAGGCGGTCCTGATCTACGTCGCACGGGTCCGCAATCTGTGGATTTCCATCGCTACCATCGCTTTCCAGGCGGCGCTGACCGTAGGCTTCATACTGGCGCTCGACAAAACGAGCTATGGCGAGCCGTTCAAGGCGGCGGCGGCGGCCATTGCACTGATGATCGCGCTCGGCACTGCCAGTCTCGTCAAGGCCGTGCTGCTTTCGCGCATCCTCGGCCATCCGATCAACAACTTTCGTTGGGCGCTGGTTTACGCCGCCGCCCCGGCGATCTTCGTCGGATGGCTGGCGACTTTCCTGCCTGAATGGGCGGAACTTGCAATCGGGGTTCCCGCAATACTTGCAGTGTACGGCTTCGTCATCTGGAAGCGCGGCTTCGGGCCGGAGGATCGCGTGCTGTTCGCCCGGCGGCCCAAAGCGGGCAGTGCCCCGCCGCCCTTGCATGACGAGGCGCGCTAGATAAAAGCGCTCCCATGCTAATCCGCTCCTCCATCGCCATCTTTCTGGGCGCCGGTCTCGTCGTGATGGGTGGATATTTCCTCGCCCAGCCCAGCGGCACGCGAATTGCGGGGAGCTTGCACGCGCAAAGCCGCGCCGCGCTCGACGCGGCCGGCGCCGCTCCGGTCGAGGCGCGGTTCACCAACCGGTTCGGCTCGCCGACCCGCCATCCGATCCTGACCGGCGGCGAAGGCCTGAACGAAGGGATACGCCTGCAGGCCGCCCAAGCGGTCGCCGCTATCCCGGGCGTCGGCGGGGTGAACTGGATCGACGGGGTGGCAAGCGCCGCGAATGACCAACCGGTCTACGAACCGCTGCATTGCCAGGAGGATGTGGAAGGCCTGCTGCGGGTTCGTTCCATCCGGTTCGAAGAAGCGAGCAGCGAACTCGTACCGGCAAGCCAGGTTCTCATTGGCGAAGTGGCCGATGCGCTGCGCCCCTGTCTAGGCTCCATCATCGCGATCACCGGCCATACCGACGATAGCGGGACACCGGTGGGTAATTTGGAATTGAGCCTGGAGCGTGCGCGGGCGGTGCGTGAGGAACTGGTCCGGCGCGGCATCCCGCGCGATGGCCTCCGCGCTCGTGGGATGGGTTCGGACGATCCGGTGGAAGGCCTTGCCGCCTCCGATCCGGCCAATCGACGTATCGAATTCTCCGTGGTCCGCACCGAACCGCTAACCCCCCACCCTGTCGATACACCAGGGGCGCGCTGAGATGCCGATCTGGTTCGAAGTGGTCGCGATGATGCTCGTCGCCTACGCCGTCGGCCTGCTAATCGGCTGGTCGATCTGGGGCCGCGCCCCGAGCACCGAAATTTCCGAAGAGGATGAACAATGAACACCCTTGTTGCCGAATACTGGATCTGGCTGGTCGTCGCGCTGATAATTGGCCTCATTGTCGCGTGGTACGTCTTTCATGCCAGCCGCAAGACCAACGTCACCGGCACCAGCAGGGACGTCCTCGACGACGGTGCGGACCGGGCCGAACGCAATCGCGCGCTGATCGACAGTGCCCCCGCCGCAACTCGCGATCCGGCGCCGAACGCGGCTGCCGAACCCGAAACCATCGTTCCCGTCGCCGCACCGACCGGCCTCGGCGGTACGGGGGCAGCCGTCGCCGCGGCGGCCGACGAGGCGGAATATACGCACGCGAAGGAGGCCGATACGCCGGCCGAGACCGAGCGGACTGCCACGACGACGACCGAGACTGTCAGCAGCGGCGTGCCGTCGGACGACGCGAACGAATTGACCCGCCTGAAGGGTGTCGGCCCGAAGCTCGCGCTTCGGCTCAACGAACTCGGTATTACGTCGATTGCGCAGATCGCCGAGTGGGACGATGTGGACATCGACCGCATCGATCCTGAACTTGGCCGTTTCCAAGGTCGCATTCGCCGGGATGCCTGGGTCGAACAGGCGAGATTGCTTACCAGCGGCGAGACGGGTGCCTATCAGGATAAATTCGGCCGTTTGGATTGACTAACATTGGATAAACCATAAACTCCATCGGTTCGGGTCGGGAACTAGGTGGAGATTTGGTGATGGAAACTCCCTTGCGCGTGCTCGTAGCCGAAGATGAACTGATTGTCGGCGTGGACTTGTGCGACACGGTGGAAGAAGCGGGCTATATTGTTGAAGGACCGTTCGATGAAATAGCCTCCGCCGCCCTCTCCTTCCAGAAGCACAAACCCGATCTCGCGATCCTCGACGTGCAATTGGGCGACGGTGTGGTCTATCCGCTCGCCGAGCAGATGATGGCTGAGAATGTCCCGGTTATCTTTCATTCCGGCCAATTGACCCCCGCTGAAGTACACCGGAAGTTCCCTTCGGCGAAGGCCTTGGCGAAACCCTGCCCGCCAGCCGAGGTCATCCAGACAATGCAGGCAGCGCTCGATCGCTGATTGGGTAAGGCAAAATGGCAAACCTCAGTTGCGAGAGGTCGGTCACGAGTTCGGTTTGATTTGCGGGATCGCAAGCCGACGTTTCTCGCGTGGTTGAAAACGAGCGATCTGTTCACAACTCAGAGATGCGTCGCTTCACGCTGCGCGGAGTTCGACGTCGCTTGTGCCATTTCGGCGCGTACCCCTTGCGGATCGGCTGACCGGCTGGCATCTCCGCCAGTCATATAGAGGAGAGAATATGGCCGGTATGGCGCCTTTCGCGTGGGACGATCCGTTCCAGCTCGACGAACAATTGAGCGAAGACGAACGCATGATCCGCGATACCGCGCATGCCTTCGCTCAGAACGAACTGCAGCCGCGCGTCCGCGAAGCCTATGCGAACGAGACCGACGCGCCGGAACTCTTCCCCCTCATGGGCCAAGCCGGCCTGCTCGGCGCGACGATCCCGGAAGAATTCGGCGGCGCGGGTGCGAGCTACGTCGCCTACGGCCTGATCGCGCGTGAAATCGAGCGGGTGGACAGCGGCTATCGCTCGATGGCGAGCGTGCAATCCAGCCTCGTCATGTATCCGATCGACGCCTACGGTTCGGACGAGCAGCGCAAGAAATACCTTCCAAGGCTTGCCAGCGGCGAACTTATCGGATGCTTCGGCCTGACCGAACCCGATGCCGGTTCCGATCCGGGCAGCATGACGACGGTCGCCAAGAAGAACGGCGACGGCTATTCGATCAGCGGGTCCAAGACTTGGATTTCCAACTCCCCCTTCGCCGACGTATTCGTCGTCTGGGCGAAGAGCGAAGCGCATGACGGTGCGATCCGCGGCTTCGTGCTCGAAAAGGGGATGGAGGGCCTTTCCGCCCCGAAGATCGGCGGGAAAATGAGCCTTCGAGCCTCGACGACCGGCATGATCGTGATGGATGAGGTGAAGGTTGGCGCGGATGCGCTGCTGCCCAACGTCGCCGGCCTCAAGGGGCCGTTCGGCTGCCTTAACCGCGCACGTTACGGAATTAGCTGGGGCGCGATGGGCGCGGCCGAATTTTGTTTCCATGCGGCACGCCAATACGGGCTCGACCGCAAACAGTTCGACGTGCCGCTCGCCAGTAAACAGCTATTCCAGCTCAAGCTCGCCGACATGATGAGCGACATAGCTTTCGGCCTGCAGGCCTCGCTGCGGGTCGGCCGTCTGATGGACGAAGGCAAGTTTGCGCCGGAAATGATCAGCATGGTCAAGCGCAACAATGTCGGCAAAGCGCTCGATATCGCCCGCCACGCGCGCGACATGCATGGCGGTAATGGCATATCGGAAGAATATCAGGTCATCCGCCACATGGTAAACCTCGAAACGGTCAACACCTATGAAGGCACGCACGATGTCCACGCCCTGATCTTGGGCCGCGCGATCACCGGGATCCCGGCGTTTTGATGAAACTTTACGGGTATTATCGCAGCTCGACGAGCTACCGTCTGCGCATCGCCCTCGAACTGAAGGGGCTCGAATACGAGTATATCCCGGTGAATCTGCGCACCGGCGAGCAGAAGGGCCAAGCGTTCACCGCTCGCAATCCGTTCGGCTCAGTGCCCTTGCTGGAGGCGGACGGGCGCGACCGGGTACAGTCCATGGCGCAGCTCGAATGGCTGGACGATGCGCACCCGGAAAAATCGCTGCTGCCCCACGATGTAGAGGATCGCTACCTCGCACGCGAACTGGCCTATGCGATCGCCACCGAACTCCATGCCCCGCTCAACCTGCCTGTGCTGAAATACCTTTCGGACGAATACGGTAAATCGCAGGACGAGATCGGCGTCTGGTATCGCCACTGGCTCGCCCGTACGCTCGGCCCGCTGGAGGCACGGTTGGCCCAGCTCGGCACCGGCGATCTCCTGTTCGACAAACCCGGCCTGTTCGAGGTCTGCCTGCTGCCGCAAGTCTACAACGCGCAGCGGTTCGACTTCGATTTCGAAGGTTTTCCTCACATTCGCCGGATCGAAGCCGCCTGCCTCGCATTGCCTGAGTTCCAGCGCGCCCATCCCGATAACCAGATCGACAATCCCGAGAGGACCCCAGCATGAAACTCGCCACGCTCAACGATGGAACCCGCGACGGCAAGCTGGTGGTCGTCTCGAAAGACCTTACCCGCTACTGCGCCGCCGACAATATCGCCCCCACCCTGCAGGCTGCGCTCGACGATTGGGCGAATGCCGCGCGCAAGCTGGAAGCGCTCTACACCGACGTTCAGCACGAGGCCGTGCCGTGCGAGCGGTTCCACGAACGCGATGCACATTCACCCCTTCCCCGCGCCTACCAATGGGCCGATGGCAGCGCCTACATCAACCATGTGGAGCTGGTGCGGAAGGCGCGCGGGGCCGAGGTGCCGGAAAGCTTCTATCACGACCCGCTGATGTATCAGGGCGGCAGCGACGGGTTCCTTCCCCCGCGTGCCGACATCCCCTTGAAGGACACGAGCTGGGGCTGCGACATGGAAGGCGAAATCGCGGTCGTCACCGACGACGTGCCGATGGGCATCTCGAGCGAGGAAGCAGCAGATCATATCAAGCTCGTTATGCTTGTGAACGACGTCAGCTTGCGCGGCCTGATCCCGGGCGAACTCGGCAAGGGCTTCGGCTTCTTCCAATCGAAACCCGCCAGCGCCTTTTCACCCGTCGCCGTCACGCCGGATGAGCTGGGCGATGCGTGGAGGGACAGCGTGATCCACCTGCCCCTGATGGTCGATTATAACGGCGAGCCGTTCGGCCGCGCCAATGCCGGGCAGGATGCGACCTTCAGCTTGGCCGATCTCGTTGCCCATGCGGCAAAGACCCGCAGCCTTGGCGCGGGCACCATTATCGGCTCGGGCACCGTCTCGAACCAGGGGCCGCACGGCGATCCGGGCAAGCCGGTTAGCGAAGGTGGCGCGGGCTACAGTTGCATCGCCGAAATCCGCATGATCGAAACGATCGCGAACGGCGATGCCGAAACGCGCTTCATGGCGCCGGGCGATACCGTCCGGATCGAGATGAAGGACGAAGGCGGCCATTCCATCTTCGGCGCGATCGAACAGAAGGTTGTCGAAGCCTGATCTGGCGCTGCGATAAGGCGGCACGGGGGTGCTTTCGCAATGCCCTTTTCATTTCTCGCTCACATCGACCGGGCGATCACCATTTTCATGATCTCGTTCGAGCCGCCGAAAATTCGGCTGATCCGGCTATCGCGATACATGCGGGCTATGGGATAATCGTTGATGTAGCCCGCCCCGCCATGCAGCTGCAGGCATTTGTCCACCACTTCGCCCTGCAATTCGGTGACCCAGTATTTCGCCATGCAGGCGGTTGGCACGTCGAGCTCACCCTTCAGGTGCTTGGCTATGCAGTCGTTCACGAAGATGCGCGCCGCCGTTCCGCGTGCTTTCAGATCGGCGAGCGTGAACTGGGTGTTTTGGAAATCCCAGATCGTCTTGCCGAACGCCTTGCGGTCCTTGGTGAAATTGACCGTTTCTTCGAGTGCGCGCTCGATCGTGGTCATCGACTGCATGGCAATGATCAGGCGTTCCTGCGGCAGTTCGCCCATCAACTGGTAGAAGCCTTTGCCTTCCTCGCCGCCGAGCACAGCGTCGGACGGCACGAACACGTCGTCGAAGAACAGCTCTGAAGTGTCCTGCGCATCAAGCCCGATCTTGTCGAGCTTCTTGCCGCGCTGGAAACCCTCGGCGCCCTCGGTCTCCAACAGCATCAGCGAGATGCCTTTCGCCCGTTCTGCCGGGTCGGTCTTGGCGACGACGATGATGAAGTCGGCGATCTGACCATTCGAAATATAGGTCTTGGCCCCGTTGATGCGATAGCCGTTGCCGTCCTTCAGGGCGGTCGTGGTGATGGATTGCAGATCGCTGCCGGTTCCGGGCTCGGTCATGGCGATGGCGCTGACGAGATCGCCTGATACGAGGCGGGGCAGGTATTTCTTCTTCTGCTCCTCGGTGCCGTGGCGCACAAGATAGGGCAGGATGATGGTGTTGTGGAGACTCGCGGAAAAGCCCTCGACGCCGTGACGCGCCTGCTGGTCAATTACCACCATCTCGTGCCGGAAATCGCCTCCGTGGCCGCCATATTCTTCAGGCACCGACGCGCCGAGCAAACCGGCCTCGCCTGCCTCGCGCCAGAAGTCGCGCTCCACCTGCCCGTCGTCGCGCCATTTGAGGACGCGCTTTTCGGGCGCATGCTGCTGGTAGAACTTGCCCACCGCATCGGCGAAGATCGAGATTTCCTCATCTTCCATGAATTCGGGTTCTTTGACGTCGATGACGGCCATCTTACTTCCCCTTCCAGTTCGGCTTGCGCTTTTCGGCGAAGGCGGCCGCGCCCTCGCGTGCATCTTCGGATACGAAGACCGGGCCGATCAGCTGCGCCTGTTTGTCGTAGCGCTCGTCCATCGACCAGCCGCGCGATTCTTTCATGATCTGCTTGGACACGCGCACCGCCAAAGGGCCGTTCTCGGCGATCTTGGCTGCCAGTTCCTTCGCCCCGTCGAGTGCCGAACCGTCCGTCACCCGGTTGATCAGCCCAAGCTCGTAAGCCCGCGCCGCGTCGATGAAATCACCGGTCAGCGCGAGTTCCATCGCAATCCGCTCGGGGATCTGATCTGGCAGCATCATCACGCCGCCCGCCGCCGCGACCAGACCGCGCTTCGCCTCGGGAATGCCGAATTTCGCTTGCGCGTTCGCCACCACTAGATCGCAGGCGATCATCAGTTCGAGTCCGCCGGCCAGCGCATAGCCTTCGACCGCGGCGATCAGCGGCTTCTTCGGTGGAGACTGCACCACGCCTCCGAAACCACGCCCTTCGACGCTGGGCGACTCTCCGCGGAGGAAACCTTTTAGATCCATGCCAGAGCAGAACGTGCCGCCCGCGCCGGTCAGGATGCCGACCCGCAGATCGTCTTCGCTATCGAGCCGGTCCATCGCCGCAGCGATGCCTTCCGCCGCCGCCTTGTTCATGGCGTTCTTCGCATCGGGCCGGTTGATCGTGACGATCAGAACACCGTCCTCGACTTTGGTGAGCAGTTCCTCGCTCATGCTCGCATCTCCCATTTCATTATGAAACTGTTCTTGCGCCTTTGCTGCGGCAGGCTTACGCAAACGTCAACCGGCAAAAGCCGAAACGACAGGAGAGTACGCCGTGGCAGAAGCCTATATCATCGACGCAGTTCGCACCCCGCGCGGGATCGGGAAACAAGGCAAGGGCGCGCTGGCCGCCATGCACCCGCAGCATCTCGCCGCCACCTGCCTCAAGGCGATCAAGGACCGCAACGATCTCGACACCGCGACGGTGGACGATGTGATCTGGTCGGTCAGCTCGCAGGACGGTTTGCAAGCGGGCGATCTCGGGCGGATGGCCGCGCTCGATGCCGGTTACGACGAGCGCTCCAGCGGTACCACGCTCGACCGGTTTTGCGGCGGGGGAATCACCTCGGTCGCACTCGCCGCAGCACAGGTGATGAGCGGCATGGAAGAATGCGTCGTCGCCGGCGGGACTGAGATGATGAGCCTCACCGCGCAGCAGTCGAAGGACAAGATGGCGGCGGGTTTGAAACCGCCGCGCATGGGTGCGTATAACGAGCGGTTACAGGCGAACCATCCGCAAAGCCATCAGGGCGTTTGCGGCGATGCCATCGCCTCGAAGGAAGGCTTTACGCGCGAGGAGCTGGACGAAGTCGGCTATCGCAGCCAGCAACGCGCGGCGAAGGCAATCGAAGAAGGGCGGTTCGACAATTCGCTCATCCCGGTGATGGACGACGACGGCAATGTCGTGCTCGACAAGGAAGAGTTCCCGCGTCCGCAGACCACGCGCGAGGGGCTCGCGGAACTGGAACCTGCTTTCACCAAGATCGCCGACGTCCCGCTCGACAAGCAGGGCACGACCTTCCGCGGGCTGGTGAACCAGAAATACCCTGATCTGAAAATCGAGCATTTCCATCATGCCGGCAACAGCTCGGGCGTAGTGGACGGCGCGGCGGCCGTTCTTGTGACAAGCCGCGACTATGCCGAGAGGCACGGGCTCAAGCCCCGCGCCCGTATCGTCGCTACCGCCAATATGGGTGACGATCCGACCCTGATGCTCAACGCTCCGGTCCCCGCGGCAAAGAAGGTGCTGGAAAAGGCCGGCCTGTCGAAGGACGATATCGACCTTTTCGAAATCAACGAAGCCTTCGCCGTGGTCGCTGCGAAATTTGTGCGCGATCTCGATCTGGATTGGGGCCAGGTCAACGTGAACGGCGGCTCGATCGCGCTCGGTCATCCCATCGGGGCGACCGGTTCAATCCTGATCGGCACCATGGTTGACGAACTGGAACGGCAGAACAAGCGCTATGGCCTGGTCACGATGTGCGCGGCGGGCGGCATGGCCCCCGCGATCGTCATCGAACGGGTCGACGGTTTCGTCGACTGACTAAAGCCTCACGTCAGGCGGGCCGGTCGCCCGCCTGCGTTTCTTCCTCGTTCGAAGCAAACCCCCACGAGATATTCGCCCAAGCGCGCTCGTGGAGATAATACAGGACCATTTTGGTCAGCACTTCGGTCGTCGCAATTGCGCCGGCCGCTTTGAGGCTGCTGGTGAACAACCAGCTCAGCAGGAACGTGTCGAGACTGCCGAGGACGCGCCAGCTGACTGCCTTCGCGAATGAGCGCGAATGCGCTTCCTTGCCTTTGAACAACAGCATGTCAGCGCCCCCTGCCGCCCTTACTTGAGCGGCAGGATTTGTTTGATGATGTAATCCGCCGCCTCTTCCGGGCTCATCGCCACCGTGTTGACACGAATTTCGGGGCTTTCAGGTTCCTCATACGGGCTGTCTATCCCGGTGAAGTTCTTCAGTTCGCCGCTGCGTGCCTTCTTGTAAAGGCCCTTCACGTCGCGCGCCTCGGCCACTTCCAGTGGCGTATCGACGTGGATTTCGATGAATTCGCCCTCGCCCATCATGTCGCGCACCAGCTTGCGATCGGCGCGGAACGGGCTGATGAAGGCGGTAAGTACGATCAGGCCCGCATCGGTCATCAGCTTGGCAACTTCCCCGATGCGGCGGATATTCTCGATCCGGTCGCTCTCGGTGAAGCCCAGGTCCTTGTTCAGACCGTGGCGTACATTGTCTCCGTCGAGCAGGAAGGTATGGCGGTTCATGATCGCCAGCTTCTTTTCGACCTCGTTGGCAATAGTCGATTTGCCCGAGCCGGACAGGCCGGTGAACCACAGCACGCGCGGCTTCTGGTTCTTCATCGAAGCATGATCGTCGCGGCTGATGTCGACCGCCTGCCAATGCACGTTCTGCGCACGCCGGAGGCTGAAATGCAGCATCCCGGCGCCAACCGTTTTGTTCGAAATCTTGTCGATCAGGATGAAACCGCCCAGCGCGCGGTTTTCGGCATAGGGAGCGAAGACGATACGGCGGTCGGTCGTCAGTTCCGCGACGCCGATGGAGTTGAGCTGCAGCGTCTTGGCCGCCATGTGCTGCATGGTGTTGACGTTGATCTCGTATTTCGGCTCGGCGACGGTGACCGAGACGGTCTGGGTGCCGAGCTTCAGCCAATAGCCCCGGCCGACGACCAACAGCTCCTCGTCCATCCACACGACGGTCGCCTCGAACTGGTCTGCGACTTCGGGCGGGTTGTCGGCCGCGGCCAACACGTCGCCGCGCGAACAGTCGATCTCGTCGGCGAGCGTTACGGTGACGGACTGCCCCGCCCCCGCCCGGTCGAGGTCGCCGTCCATTGTGACAACCGATTTGACCGTGCTGGTCTTGCCCGAAGGAAGCGAGCGCACGCTGTCGCCCGGCGCCACTTCGCCGGTAGCAATAAGGCCGGAAAAGCCGCGGAAATCGAGGTTTGGACGGTTCACCCACTGCACGGGCATGGTGAACGACCGCTCGAGATTGACATCGTTGCCCACCTCGACCGCTTCCAGATGCTCCATGAGTGTAGGGCCATCGTACCAGCCGGTATTGTCCGACTTCGTGGTGATGTTGTCGCCCGCGAGGCCCGAGATCGGGATGGCGGTGAAGCTCTCGATCCCGATGCTCTGCGCAAACTCGGCATAGTCGGCGAGGATCGCCTCGTACTTCGCCTGGTCGTAGTCGATCAGGTCCATCTTGTTGACCGCAAGAACAAGATTTTTGATGCCGAGCTGATGGCACAGGAAGCTGTGCCGCTTGGTCTGCACCAGCACGCCCTTGCGCGCATCGATCAGGATACAGGCGAGGTCGGCGGTCGAGGCACCGGTCACCATGTTGCGCGTATATTGCTCGTGCCCCGGACAATCGGCGACGATGAACTTGCGGTTCTCGGTCGAGAAAAAGCGATAGGCGACGTCGATCGTGATGCCCTGCTCACGTTCCGCGGCAAGGCCATCGACCAGCAGCGCGAAGTCGATTTCCTGCCCTTGCGTGCCGACCCGCTTGCTGTCGTTCTCCAGCGCGGCGAGCTGATCCTCGAAGATCATTTTGGAGTCGTAGAGCAGCCGCCCGATCAGGGTCGATTTGCCATCGTCCACGCTGCCGCAGGTGATGAAGCGCAGCATGGTCTTATGCTGGTGCTTTTCGAGATAGGCATCGATGTCCTCGGCAATGAGGGCATCGGTTTGGTAAACGGGGTCGGTCATTAAAAATACCCCTCCTGCTTCTTCTTCTCCATCGATGCGTCACCCGAATCCTTGTCGATGACGCGACCCTGCCGTTCGCTGGTTGTGGTGAGCAGCATCTCCTGAATGATTTCTGGCAAAGTCGCCGCCTTGCTTTCAACGGCGCCGGTCAGCGGGAAGCAGCCCAGCGTGCGGAAGCGGATCGAGCGTTCGGTAATCTCGGGCCGTTTGCCCATGACCTTCTCCAGCCGCTCGATATCGTCGGCCATGAACAACCCGCCTTCATACTCGAACGTCGGCCGCCGGGCTGAATAATACAGCGGCACGATCTCGATATTTTCGAGATGAATGTACTGCCAGATGTCGAGCTCGGTCCAGTTCGAGAGCGGGAAGACGCGGATACTCTCGCCCTTCTTCTTGCGGGCGTTGTAGAGGTTCCACAACTCCGGGCGCTGGCTTTTCGGGTCCCATCCATGGCTGGCCGTGCGAAACGAGAAGATACGCTCCTTCGCGCGGCTTTTCTCCTCATCGCGTCGCGCGCCGCCGAAAGCCGCATCGAAGCCGTATTTGTCGAGCGCCTGCTTCAACCCTTGCGTCTTCCACATATCGGTGTGGAGCGGGCCATGGTCGAAGGGGTTGATCCCCATCTCCTGCGCTTCGGGGTTCCGGTGGACCAGCAATTCCATGCCCGCATCCGCCGCGCTCTTTTCGCGCAAGGCGTACATGTCCTTGAACTTCCACGTCGTATCGACGTGCATCAGCGGGAACGGCGGCGGCGAGGGATAGAACGCCTTTTTGGCGAGGTGCAGCATTACGGCGCTGTCCTTGCCGATCGAATAGAGCATCACGGGCTTTTCGGCCTCGGACACCACTTCGCGCATGATGTGGATGCTTTCGGCTTCGAGCCGCTGCAGGTGGGTAAGGGTCATGGGGAGGATTGTCTCGAATTCGGGTTGCGCAATCGAATCGCGTGAGGCGGCGTCTTCTGCCCGAAATTTAACAGACCGGGCAAACGCACATCGTGTGTCGCGCCGATAGGAAAGATTGCCGCATCGCACAACGGGGTAGTCCCTAGCCGTCGAAGGGCGGGACACATTTCGCCGGATTAACCTTGTTTATCTGCCTCCGCTCGAATACAGCGCAAAGCCCCATGCCGGAAGAGCGACGGTATCGCCGGCCGCAAAAATCCTGCGCTGACCGTCTGCGAAGCCGCGAAAGTCTCCGGCAGGCAGACCATCGGCAAAACGTGCGGTGACCGAGCTGTCGCTCATGTTGAACAGACCGAGCACCTTGTTACCGTCTTTCTGCCGAACCCATGCGAACAGTTGCTCGGGCCTGTCGGTTTCCACCTTCTGCATGACCGCGCCCCATTGGCCGTTGTCGAGCGCGGGATTTGCCTTGCGGAAGGCGATCAACCGATCGAGCAGCCGGCCATAATCACAGCCATTTTTCTGACTCCAGTCGATCGTATCTTTCTCGAAAAATTCGAGCCGCTTGGCGTTGCAGGCTTCCATGCCGTTATGCACTAACGGAACACCCTCGCCGGTGAAGGCCAGTGCCGTCATGACACCGAGTGCATCGCCGTAATTCTCGTAGATCGTGCCTTCCCACGCATTGCTGTCGTGGTTCTCGATATAGGTCATGCGCATGGCTTCGCGCGGCCAAAGACTCTCGTTCTCGGCATAATAGCCGTAGAAGCTCGTCGCATTACCCTCGCCGTGCGCGACCTTTTTCGAGGTGTTGTGCCAGTCCCAGGCATAGGTCGCGTCGAACGCCTTGAAGTTCCATGCGCTCTGCTGGACCTCGCCGAGCATGAAGACCGGCCGGATGGCGCCCAGCCGGTCGCGCATGGTTTCCCAGAAATCGAGGGGGACGTATCCAGCGACATCGGCGCGGTAGCCATCGATGCCGAATTCGCGCACCCAGTATTCCATCGCCGTGCCGACATGCTCGCGCACGCCGGGCTGCGACCAGTCGAGGTCGATTATGTCGCTCCAGTCCCACCACGGCGTCGGGCGAAAGCTGCCGTCCCAGCTTTTTTCGTACCAGTCGGGATAGTCGGTTCGCAGTTGGTTGTCCCACGCCGTGTGGTTCGCGACGAGGTCGAGAATGACGTGAAAGCCCTGCGCGTGTGCCGCATCGACGAAAGCCTTGAGGTCGGCCTTGGTCCCGAATTCGGGGTTGACCTCGTAATAGTCCTGCACCGAATACGGACTGCCGAGCGTGCCCTTACGGTTCTCCTCGCCGATGGGATGGATCGGCATCAGCCACAGGATATCGACGCCGAGCGCCTTCAGGCGTGGCAGTTCTCTCTGCGCAGCCGCAAAGGTGCCTTCCCGCGTGAATTGGCGCGTATTGATCTGGTACAGCACCGCATTCCGCGACCATTCGGGATGCCGGATCATCACCTTGCTGTCGGGCGTCCACGGGGATGCACTAGCGGCGAGCGGCATCTGTGCGGTCGTCTGCGCGCAGCCTGCCAGCAGCAGGGCGCCCGAAAGAGCAAGGGCCAGTTTACGCATCGGTCGTTTCTCCCGGGACCTGAACGCGCAGCATGGCGAAGGCGGCCAGGGTCCAGCTTGCCGCGGCGAACAGCATGGTCCAGATCGGCTGATCGGGGAAAAAGTGCTTCATCACCGTCCCCATGATCGTCGCCACTAGCAATTGCGGCACGACGATGAAGATGTTGAACAGCCCCATATAGATGCCAAGCTTCGCCTGCGGCAGGCTGCTGGCAAGAATGGCATAGGGCATGGCGAGAATGCTGGCCCAAGCGATGCCCTTCAGCACTTCGCACATGATCAGTAAGTTCGGATCGCGCAGCACGAAATAGCCGAGAAACCCAAGCGCGCCGAGCAGCAGGCAGGTCATGTGCGTCTTCGCTTTGCCGATGCGCTTCGACATGGCGGGCAGCAGCACCAGTGCGGCCACGACCGCGACGGCGTTCTGCACCGTGTAGATGAGGTTCCACCAGTTCGCCCCTTCGTTATAGGCGGGCGTGGTCGGATCGGCACTGCCGTAGAAATATTGCGAGACGATCGGTCCGGAATAAATCCACATGATGAAGAGAGAGGACCAGCTGAAGAACTGAACCAGCGCCAGCCGCTTCATCGTGGGTGGCATGCCGGAGAAGTCGCCCACGATGGTGGAAAGCATGTTGGCCGACTTGCCCTGCTTCGCCAGCCGAATGCCGATGGCGCTGAGCGCTCCGTACCCGACCAGCAGCGCGCCGAGGAGCAGGATCTCTTTTTCCAGCCCGAGCGGTTCGACCGCGACCAGCACGATCACGCCAAGCGCGATCCAGATCGCGGGCGCCGCATAGGATTTCGCCGCCAGAGCCTGAACGCTTTCGCCTTGCTCGACCTCGCGCTCCGCATCGAACGCCGCCATCTCTTCCGGACTGAATTCACGCGTGGTGACAACGGTCCATCCGATGGCAACAAACAGCGCGACCGCCCCGGCCCAGAAGCTCCACTTCACCGTATCGGGTATCTGCCCCGCCGCCGCGACATTGGCAACGCCGAACTGCTCAAGCAGGTACGGAAAGATCGCCGCCACCACCGCGCCCGCACCGATGAAGGCTGTCTGGACGGCATAGCCTGTCGCATGCTGCGACTTGTCTAGCATATCGCCGACGAAGGCCCGGAACGGTTCCATCGAGATGTTGAGGCTGGCGTCGAGCAGCCACAGCAGCGCTGCGGCAAACAGCAGCGGCGCACCGAAGGCGGGAGCCAGCGGCATCAGGATCAGGCTGATGGCGGCTAACAGCGCGCCGGTCATGAAATAGGGACGGCGGCGGCCGAAGCGGTTCCAGGTCCGGTCGGACATATGTCCGATGATCGGCTGCACCAACAGGCCGGTGAGCGGCGCCGCGACCCACAATGCAGGCAGATCGTCGAGCGAAGCGCCGACGGTCTGGAAAATTCGGCTCATATTCGAATTCTGCAGCACGAAGCCGATCTGGATGCCGAAAAAGCCGAAGCTGATATTCCACAGCCCGGCAAAGCCTTGGCGCGGTTTCGTCGTACGCGGCAACGTCATGTCCTGCGCCATCAAGGCCCCTTCGCATCCTCGGTTCGCCGGGTCGTCCCGCCCGGTTGTCTGCCGAGCGCTCGCACGGAACCGGGTGCGAAGCCAGTCCGCATACGAATACGTCGGTGGTCAACCAGGCACGCTGCTGCCGCGCACAATGAGTTTGCCGGGCAGCTTGCGCGGCGGGGGATTGCCACCTTCGATCTGCGCGATCAGCGTTTCGACGAGGGCTTCGCCAGCGCCCCTGATATCCTGCATGATAGTGGTCAGCGGCGGGGTGGTAAGTGACGCGGCCGGAATATCGTCGAATCCCACAATCGCGACGTCTTCGGGCACGCGCACGCCGTGTTCGATCAGGGACCGCATCGCGCCGATCGCGATGAGGTCGCTCGCGGCGAAGACGGCGTCGAACGGCTCACCGCTGGCGATCAGCGCCTCGGCCGCGGCATGCCCTGCTTCCTCGGTCGTGATGGCATCGAATTGCAGCGATTCGGCGCTGTCCAGACCGGCCTCGCGGATCGCCTTGCGCAAGCCTTCGCAGCGGCCACGAAATTCGGGGTAATGCTCGTCCGCGTGGCCGAGAAAGGCGATCTTCCGGCAACCGCGCTCGATCAAATGTTCGCCCGCCAGCCGCCCGGCCTGTAGATTGTCGGTCCCGATGGTGTAGCCGCCCGCATCACTCGACACCGAACCCCAGCGAGCAAAATGCGTACCTTGCGCTTCCAGCTGATCGAGCCGCGTCCGGTAGACGGTGTAATCGCCATAGCCCAACAGGATGAGTCCGTCCGCCCGGTGGCTATCCTGGTACTGGACGTGCCAGTCGTCCTCCATCCGCTGGAAGGAGATCAGGAGGTCCAGCCGGCGGTCGGCGCAGGCGCGCGTGATCGCACCGAGCATCGAGAGGAAGAATGGATTGATCATGCTGCCGTCAGGCGTCGGATCTTCGAAGAACAGCAGGGCGATGGTATTTGAACGCTGCGACCGTAAAGACGAGGCATTCTTGTCGACCGTGTAATTCAGATCGCGCGCGATGCGTTCGATCCTCAGGCGGGTCTGCTCGCTTACCGAACGATCACCGCGAAGGGCGCGGCTGACGGTCGGCTGGGAGACACCCGCGGCATAGGCAATGTCGAAGCTTGTCGGCCTCCCGGTTGCCTTGCGGCCCAATGCCCTCTCCTGCGCGGCCGGCGCTGAGCCGGTCATTCGCCCAGTTCTTAGCAAGCTCACCGTCGCTGGCAATCGTATGCATGAAAGCAGCGCGGAGCCGCCATTTCAGTGTGACATTCCGGCGACGCGGCGCGGCATTGCTGCATCGGCGTATACGTATGCCATCTTCCGCCAAGGGCTTTGGCGGAAGTATTCGGTGGATCGAACGGCCCCTCCAGCGGGCTGCGCATTTCGATCCCTTCACACATTTTCTCGTGCCGGGATCTACAGGGAGAGAGCAGACATGGCATTTCGCACCCATCTCGCCGGCGGCATCAGCGCCGTAGCCGTCGTAACCGCTCTGGCGGCCGCAGCGGCACCTGCCTACGCGCAGGAAGCAACCGTCCAGCCGCCGACTCCGGTTGACGAGGACGGCGCGGAAGGCCAGCCCGTCGATCCGGACAGTAGCGATACCATCATCGTCACCGGGTTCCGCCGCTCGCTGGAGACTGCCGTCGCGGAAAAGCGCAACTCCGACCAGATCCTCGAATCGGTAACGGCGGAAGACATCGGCAAGCTGCCCGATAACTCGATCGGCGAGTCGATCGCCCGCTTGCCCGGCGTCACTTCACAGCGCGCCAACGGTCGTTCGAACGTGATCGCTATTCGCGGGCTCGGCCCGGACTTTTCCCAGACATTGCTGAATGGCCGCGAGCAGACATCCACGGGCGATGCGCGTGCCGTCGAGTTCGACCAGTATCCTGCCGAAGTCGTCAACCAGGTCGTAGTATACAAAACCCCGACCGCCGAATTGGTCGGCCAAGGGCTTATCGGTACGATCGACGTGCGCACGATTCGTCCGCTGGAAGCAGGCGAGCGGGTGTTCGCGATCGGCGCGCGCGGCAGCTACGCCGATCTCGGAAAGCTCAATGCCGGTTCGGAAGAATTGGGTTACCGCCTCAACGCCGCCTATGTCGATCAGTTCGCCGACGACACACTCGGCGTCTCGCTTGCTGCATCGTACACCGACGAACCCTATCAGGTGCAGGAATTCAACGCTTGGGGCTATACCAACGCCCCGACTGGTGGCCCCCAACTTATCGGTGGATCGAAGAGCTACGTCACTTCCACGCAATTGAAGCGGTTTGGTGCGGCCGGGACTGTCCAATGGGAGCCGGCGCCGGAATGGACTGTCACACTGGATGGTTTCTATTCCGACTTCGATGACGAGCAGATCAAGCGTGGCGTCGAATTGCCCCTCGGTTTTGCGGTACGTGGTGACGACCCCGATACAGACGTCGACGAGCGTATCGAACCAGGCTTTTCCAACGCAACATTCGATCCGAGCAGTGCGGTCGTCGAAAACGATACCGTCGTTGCCGGCCGCTTCCCCAGCGTCGAAGGCGTGGTGCGTAACGATCAGTTCAACAAGGAAGCGCAGCTTTTTTCTGGCGGCCTGAACGTCCTTTACGAAGGTGACGACGGCTGGAGCGCCTATGCCGACTTCGGATATTCGCGCACGGATCGCCGGGAATTGTCCTTCGAAAGCTATGCCGGCACCGGTTACGGCGCACAGAATGGCGCGACGGACGATATTTCGTTCACTTTGGACGAGAGCGGAGCGTTCTTCAGTTCGACGCTCGACTATTCCGATCCTACCCAAATATTCCTCACCGATCCTCTCGGTTGGGGCGGCGACACACGGCAGGCCGGGTATTTCAACGACCGGATCGTTGATGACGAGCTGAAGCAGTACCGGGTCCATATCGAAAAGGAAATTTACGACTCCTTCCTGAGCGCGGTGATCTTCGGCCTCAACTACACCGACCGCGATAAGTCGCTGACGCCGGACGAATCCTTCATCGTTCTATCCGGTGACCGGCTCGAAGCGCCGATCCCGGAAAGTGCGCTCCTTCGCCCGACCAACCTCGATTACCTCGGTCTGGGTCCGATCGTGAGCTACGACGCACGCGATTTGATTGCCGACGGCACCTACGTGCTGCAGCCGAATACGTCGCAGGACGTCCCAGCGAAAGCGTATCAGATTTCCGAAGACCTGATGACTGCCTATTTACAGGCGAACATTATGCAGGATTTCGGTGCCGCCGAACTCACAGGAAATATCGGTGTGCAGGCCATCAGCACGGTGCAAAAATCCAGCGGGCTGATCTTTGTCGATGGCGTCGGAAGCCAGCGAACCCGGGGCGCATCCTATTGGGATGTACTGCCAAGCTTGAACCTTTCGCTCCGTTTTGATTCGGATTTCGTCGTTCGTTTCAGCGCAGCGCGCGAAATCCAGCGTCCTCGCTTGGACGATCTGCGTGTTGCTTTGGGTTACGGTCTCGACCAGACCAACGAGGCGCAGAGCCCGACCGGCATAGTTCCTTTCATCAGCGGCGGTGGCGGCAATCCGGAATTGCGTCCGTTCCGCGCCAATGCGGTCGACCTGACCTTGGAAAAGTATTTCGGCCGCGACGGCGGGGTTATAGCGATCCAGGCCTTTTACAAGGATATCGTCAGCTACATCGATTCCGCGCCCTTTACGTTCGATTACACCGGATTTCCGTTTCCCGCCGGATCACCAGCCGGACTTAGTCCGATTGGCCTGTTAAATGCGCCGCAGAATACCGGCGGAGGCGATTTCTACGGTATCGAGACGGCGATCACGTTGCCGTTCAACATCTTCTCGGAAACGCTCGATGGCTTCGGCGTGACCGGCGGTGTCGGCTATACCGAAACCAAGATCGAAGATGCCTTCGGCAATATCGACCAGATCCCCGGCTATTCGAAGTGGGTTGCCAATGGCACCGCCTATTTCGAAAAATGGGGTTTCAATGCGCGCGGAAGTGTCCGTTACCGGTCGAGCTTCCTGGGCGATTTCACCGGCTTTGGCGGATCGCCCACCCGTCGCCTGGCACGTGACGAGACTATCGTCGATGCGCAGATCGGGTACGATTTCCAAGATGGCAGCGCGCTCGAAGGCCTCTCGCTCTACGTTCAGGGTCAGAACCTGACGGACCAGCCCTTCGCCTCGATCAACGGGAACGGCAATCAGTTGCAGGTAGTCGACTACCAGATCTACGGGCGCCGCTTCCTCGCAGGCTTCACGTACAAGTTCTGAGCGCTTAGGCGGGCGGGCGTGTTTCGGTGAGACACCCCGCCCCGCCAATCGATAGCATCGCCATGTGCGAACATAGGCGGCGCTTGCTTCGTCATGTCGATGGTTTCGACAACGCTGTCCGCCTCGATCCAATCCTGGAGACCGCCCGATGATCCGCACCGCCCTTCCCCTGCTGGCGCTGGCAACGGCCGGATGTGCGACCGCGCAGGCCCCCGCGCCCCGATCGGCAGACACCGCTCCCGATTTCCGCAGCCGCGCGCCGAGCGAGGAGATCGTTTATTTCGTGCTCCCCGACCGGTTCGAGAACGGTGACACGGCGAACGATATGGGCGGCCTGTCCGGCGGTCCGCTTCAAACCGGCTTCGACCCCACCCATAAGGGCTTTTTCCACGGCGGAGACCTCAACGGTCTGACGAAGCGCTTGGATTATCTGGAAGGGCTCGGCGTCACGGCCATCTGGTTCGCACCGATCTTTCAGAACAAGCCGGTGCAGGGCCCGCCCGGAAACGAGAGCGCAGGCTATCACGGCTATTGGGTAACCGATTTCACTCGGCCCGACAGCCACTTCGGCACCCGCGGAGAATTCCGCACCTTCGTCGAAGCGGCTCATGCGCGCGGGATGAAGGTCTATATGGACATCATCACCAACCACACGGCCGACGTCATCCGTTACGAAGAAGGGGATGCGACCGACTATGCTTATCGCAGCCGGGGCGACTATCCCTATTCCCGTAACGGCGGTGTGGACGGATCGCCGATAAACGACGGTTTTCTGGGCGATACGGTACGTACGCAAGAGAATTTCGCCGGCCTGACCGATCCAGCTTACGCCTATACGCCCGTCGTTCCCCAAGCGGAGCGCGACGTGAAAGTCCCGGCGTGGCTCAATGACCCGATCCATTACCACAATCGGGGCGATTCCACCTTCACCGGCGAAAGCAGTAGGTTCGGCGATTTCGCCGGGCTCGACGACCTGTTTACGGAACAGCCGGCCGTCGTCAAAGGCATGATCGACATCTACGCTGCGTGGATTCGCGATTTCGGGATCGACGGCTACCGGGTCGATACCGCGCGGCATGTAAACCCAGAGTTCTGGCAGGCATTCGTGCCTGCCATGTTGGAGACGGCGAAGGCCCGGGACATTCCGAACTTTCACATTTTCGGTGAGGTCTATCGCGACGACTCCGACAACGGGTACATCGCGCAATACACGCGGCGCGACGGCTTTCCCGCCGTGCTCGACTTCGCGTTCCAGAACGCGGTGCGCGAGGTCGTCAGCCAAGGCAAGGGTACCTACATCCTCAACGAACTGTTTGACGGCGACGTGCTCTACGAAGGCGGCGAAGAAGCCGCGCTGGCCATGCCGACTTTCCTCGGCAATCACGACATGGGCCGCTTCACCACGCAATTGCGCTGGGACGACAAGGATATCGATCGCGGCACCATGCTAGCGAAAACCAAGCTCACCCATGCCATGCTGCTGACCCTGCGCGGTTCGCCGGTCATCTATTACGGGGCGGAGCAAGGCTTCGTCGGAGACGGCAACGATCAGGCCGCGCGCGAGGATATGTTCGCCAGCCGCACGGCGAGCTATAACGACAACACCCTCATCGGCACCGATGCGACGACGGCGGTCGAGAATTTCGATGTCGGCCACCCGCTCTATCGCCTGATCGCCGACCTGTCCGAAGTCCGCCGCACACACCCCGCCCTGACCCGCGGCAAGCAGGTGGTTCGCCATTACGGACAGGAAGCGGGGATCTTTGCCGCAAGTCGCTTCGACCCGGATACCGGCGAGGAGATCCTGCTCGTCTTCAATACTGCCGCCGCCCCGAAATCGGCGAATGTCGTGGTAAATTACCAAGCACGCGCGTTCGAAACTCTTTCCGGTACCTGCGCCAATGAAGTTGCCGCTCCCGGCAGCGCGCCCATCGCCCTTCCCGCCTTTGGCTGGGCCGTCTGCCGCGTAAGCCGCACCGTGCCATGAACCGTCCGTTCGAACTTCCGACTGCCGATGCGCAGCCCCAAAGCGATCTGCCGTGGTGGAAGGGTGCGACGATCTACCAGATCTATCCGCGCAGTTTCATGGATTCCAACGGCGATGGCATCGGCGACCTGCCCGGCATCACACAGCGCTTGCCTTACGTCGCCAGCCTTGGCGTCGACGCGATCTGGATCAGCCCGTTCTTCGTCTCCCCGATGAAGGATTTCGGTTACGACGTGGCTGACTACTGCGACGTCGATCCGATCTTCGGCACGCTCGACGATTTCGACACGCTGACGGCGGAAGCCCACCGGCTAGGCCTTAAGGTGCTGATCGACCAGGTCTATTCCCATACGTCGGACGAGCATCCGTGGTTTTCCGCCAGCCGCAGCTCCGCCACGAACGAGAAGGCAGATTGGTACGTCTGGGCCGACGCCAAGACCGAAGGCTCTCCGCCTACCAACTGGCAATCCGTCTTCGGCGGGCCGGCATGGACATGGGATGCGCGGCGCGGCCAGTATTACCTGCACAATTTCCTGAGTTCGCAGCCGCAGCTCAACCTGCATAATCGTGAGGTGCAGGATGCGATCCTAGGCGTCATGCGGTTCTGGCTGGAGCGCGGTGTGGACGGGTTCCGCATCGATGCGCTGAACTTCGCAATGCACGACCCGCAGCTGCGCGATAATCCGCCAGCACCGGACACTGGCAAACCGCGCACCCGCCCGTTCGATTTTCAGCTTAAGACCTACAATCAGAGCCATGCGGACATTCCTGCCTTCATCCGCCGCATTCGCGCACTGACCGACGCATTCGACGGCACCTTCACCGTCGCCGAAGTAGGCGGTGACGATGCGGAGCGGGAAATGAAACTGTTCACCCACGGCGAGGCGCATCTCAACTCCGCCTATAGCTTCGCCTTCCTTTACGCCGATGCACTGACGCCCGAACTGGTCTGCAAGGCATTGTCCGAATGGCCGGACGAGGCCGACATGGGGTGGCCGAGTTGGGCCTTCGAAAACCACGACGCGCCCCGCGCGCTTAGCCGATGGTGCGAACCCGAACATCGCGACGCCTTCGCGCGGATGAAAATACTGCTGCTTGCCTGCCTGCGCGGAAATGCGATCCTGTATTACGGCGAGGAACTCGGGCTGACGCAGGTCGATATCCCGTTCGACCAGCTCCACGATCCCGAAGCCATCGCCAACTGGCCATTAACCCTCAGCCGGGACGGCGCACGCACCCCAATGCCGTGGACGACGCAAAGCCCCGATGGCGGGTTCGGATCCGATAACGCATGGCTGCCCCTTGGCGAGGAGAACCATGCCCGAGCCGTCGACCGGCAGGAAGCGAACGAGAATTCGCTGCTCAATTTTACGCGCCGCGTGCTCGAATTGCGAAAGGCCAACTCGGCGTTGCACCATGGATCGGTCCGTTCCTGCCGAGCAGATGGTGCGCTGCTGGACATGGTGCGGGAAAGCGATGGGCAAACGCTGCGTTGCCTGTTCAACATCGGACCCGACCCGATCCAAATCCCCGACGGGAATGGCAGTACGCTCCTTCGTACTCACGAGGCCGAGCCCGGACACCTCCCCCCATACGCCGCGCTGATACTGGAGATCTGACCATGCGCTATCTCGTCGCCGTCCTTGCCCTGACCTGTTCGCACGCGGCGCTCGCCGGGACGATCACCTCGCCCGACGGCACGATCTCGGCAACGCTCAATGTCGACAACGAAGGCAAGCCGTTGTGGTCCGTTACCCGCAACGGTGCCGAACTAATCGCTCCGTCCGGCCTAGGCTTCAACATCGAGGACGAGGATCCGCTGCGCCGTAATTTCGAACTCGTGTCCGAAACCATCGACAGCGCGGAGGAGACGTGGGAGCAACCGTGGGGCGAGCGCCGCTACGTCACCGACCACCACAACGAACTCGCCGCGACCTTTCGCCAAAAGGACGATATGGCGCGCGAATTCACCGTGCGGATGCGCGTGTTCGATAACGGCGTCGGCTTCCGCTACGAATTTCCAGAGCGCGCCGACAAACCCGAAACCCGCATCGCCGAGGAGTTGACCGAGTTCAACATCGCGCCCGAAGGCGAGGCTTGGTGGATCCAGGCGGGCGACTGGAACCGCTACGAATATCTCTATCACAATACGCCGATCGAGGCGGTGAGCGTCGCGCATACTCCGATTACCTTTCGCACGGCGGACGGCACGCATATGTCGCTGCACGAAGCGGCGTTGGTCGACTATTCGGGCATGTGGCTGCAACGCATGGACGGCCGCCGCTTCCGCTCCACCCTCGCCCCTTCCAGCCGCGGGGCAAAAGTCGTTCGCACCGGCGCCTTTACCACGCCATGGCGCACGCTGCGTATCGCGCCCGACGCCGCCGGACTGGTCGAGAACGATCTCGAACTCAACCTCAACGAGCCGAACAAGCTGGGTGATGTCAGCTGGTTCGAGCCCGCCAAGTATATCGGCATCTGGTGGGGCATGATCTCCAACCGCTGGACCTGGGCGCAGGGCGACCGCCACGGCGCGACCACCGAGCGGACCAAGCAATACATGGACTTCGCCGCAAAGCATGGTTTTCGCGGCGTGCTGGTCGAAGGGTGGGACTATGGCTGGGACGGCACGTGGTTCGGCAATGGGCGCGATTTCAGCTTCACCGAAGCTTATCCCGACTTCGATCTGAAGGCTGTAACCGACTACGGCCGAGAGAAAGGCGTGCGCTTGATCGGCCACCACGAAACCGGTGGCAACATCGCCAATTACGAAGCGCAGCTGGCCGATGCTATGGCACTATACGGCCGCCTCGGCGTCGACCTCGTCAAAACCGGCTACGTCGCCGATGCCGGCTCGATCATCTCCTGCAATGCCGACATCGCGGCCCCGTGTGAGGGGCAGGTGATGGAATGGCACGACGGCCAGCGACAGGTGCAGCATCACCTGCGCGTTGTGGAGGAAGCGGCGAAGAACAGGGTCGCCGTCAATCCGCACGAACCGGTCAAGGATACGGGCCTGCGCCGCACATACCCCAACTGGGTCGCACGCGAAGGGGCGCGGGGGCAGGAATACAATGCCTGGGGCGCATTCTCGAACGGTCCGGATCACGAGCCGACGCTGGTTTACACGCGCATGCTCAGCGGCCCGATGGATTACACACCCGGCGTGCTTAGCCTGAAGGGCGACAACGACGTGCCGATGGCCTCGACACTGGCGAAGCAGCTTGGCCTGTACCTCGCAATCTACTCGCCGATCCAGATGGCGGCGGACTTCATCGAAAGCTTGGCCGAGCATCCGCGTGAGCTCGAATTCATCAAGGCCGTGCCGGCGGACTGGGCGGAAAGCCACCTCGTGGCGGGCGAAGTGGGTGATTATGCTATCTTTGCGCGCAAGGATCGCAATTCCGAAGATTGGTATGCAGGCGGCATTAACGATGCGACGAAGCGCGACGTGACGCTCGATTTCGGCTTCCTCGATCCGGGTAAGGCCTACCGCGCTACCGTCTGGAAGGACGGCGAGGGCGCGACCTACGAGACCGAGGCCCGCCACCGCATTGCTTACGACACTTTTATTGTCCGCGCGGGCGAAGCGCACACTTTCACCCTCGCCCCGGGCGGCGGGCTCGCCATCCGCCTCGAACCTGCGCGGTGAGAACGCTCGCCCTGCTGCTGGCAATGTTGCTCGCCGCATGCGCTACACCGGGCACCGGCGGGCCCGGTTCGCCCGCGCGGTACGTCGAGATCGAGCAAATGGCGGCAGTCGGCCTTCCCGATCAGCGGCTGACCATCTGGCTGCCCCCGGGGTACGACGATTCCGGCAAGCGATATCCGGTCCTTTACATGCATGATGGGCATAATTTGTTCGATCCCGCCGTCTCCAATTTCGACAAAGTTTGGGCGGCAGATGCGGCCATGCTCGAAGCAATGGATGCGGGCGTCGAACCGCATATCATCGTGGGCATCTGGGCACAAGGCGAGGACCGCTATCGCCAGTACCTGCCGCAATCGCTGTATGAAATGGCCTATGGCACGCCGCGCGCGGCGATGGACGCGATGATCGAGGACGCACCGCTGGGTGCCGCCTATCTCGACTGGCTTGCAGGTCCGTTGCGCACTTGGATCGATGCGACCTACCGCACGAAAACCGGGCGGGATTCCACCGCGATTATAGGTTCGAGCATGGGTGGTCTGATGTCGTGCTACGCCTTCCTGGAACGCCCCGACATCTACGGCCGGGCCGGTTGCATTTCGTCGCACTGGTCGGCCGCTGACCCCGAGGCGGTGGGAAATGCCAACTCCGACCTGATCGCCCTGTGGGATATGTGGTTTGCCGATCGACTGGGGGAGCCCGATGGTCGCAAGGTCTGGATGGACCACGGCACCGAAACGCTCGATGCTTATTACGCGCCGTACCAGAGGGCGATCGACGCCCGTTTCCGCGCGCAGGGCTGGCGAGAAGGCCGGGACTTTCGCAGCGAGGTTTACAATGGCGCGGCGCATGAAGAGAATGCGTGGGCAGCGCGCTTGCCGCAAGTGTTCATCTGGCTGCTGGCGAAAGAATGAGCGAAGACATGCCGCCGCATATCGTCGTTCTCGGCGGCGGCAGCGCGGGCTGGATTACCGCCTGCCTTCTTCACCGCGAACTGGCACCGCGCGGGGCGGAGGTCACGCTGGTGGAAAGCACCGACATCGGCATCATCGGCGTCGGCGAAGGGTCGACACCGCAATTGAAGGCGTTCTTCGACCACCTCGGCGTTGCCGAACGCGAATGGATGCAAGCCTGCGACGCGACCTACAAGCTCGGCATCCGCTTCGCCGGATGGAGTGAACGCCCAGGCTACGAAAGCTATTTCCATCCCTTCCCCGGCCCGGTGGATTTGCACACCGAACCGGGTTTCATCCGCAATTGCGCCCTGAAACGACGCGGCTTCGACGTGCCTGCCCATCCCGACGATTGGTTCCTAGCGGCTCGATTGGCCGAAGCCAAAAAAAGCCCGCACCCCTCCGTCACTTTCCCCTTCCCGCCAAGCTACGGCTACCATTTCGATGCGTACAAGCTCGGCGCATTCCTGCGGAATTGGGGCAAGCGAGAGGGCATCGTCCACCGCGATCTGCGCGTGGACGAGGTAGAACTCGGTGCGGATGGCGATGTCGCGGCGCTTCGCTGCGAGAGCGGCGAACGTTTGGCCGGCGACCTGTTCGTCGATTGCTCGGGCTTCGTCTCGCTTATCGCGCAGCAGGCGCACGGTGTGCCGTTTGTCTCCTATGCCGATAGCCTTCTCAACGATGCGGCCGTTGTCATGCCCACTGCGCACGTGAGCCCCGCCAAACCGCAGACAGATAGCGTTGCAATGGAGGCCGGCTGGCGGTGGCGGATCCCGCTCACCGAACGTGTCGGCAATGGCTACGTCTACTCTTCCCGGTTCCGCTCATCGGACGAAGCGGAAGCCGAATTGCGCCGCAGCTTGGGATCTTCGGGCGACGGGATCGATGCGCGGCATTTGAAGATGAAAGTTGGCCGGGTCCGCGAAACTTGGCACGGGAACTGCCTCGCTGCCGGGCTTGCGCAGGGGTTCATCGAACCGCTGGAGGCGACCGCGCTTCATATCGCGATCGTCACCGCGCTCGAATTTGCGCAGGCTTACGGTTCCGCCGGCTTCGAACCTACGCACCGCGAAACCTTCAATACGCGCATTGCGCGCCGTTACGACGGGATTCGCGATTACATCACCGCGCATTACCGCCTGAACCGCCGAACCGACACGGCCTACTGGCGCGAAGGAGCCGCGAACGACGCGCTGTCCGACGAATTGAAGGCGATGATGTCTGCCTGGTTCACGCATCGCGACATCGCCGAGGCGGTGGCGGAGATTTACGGTCCGGCCTCGCCCTACCCCGCCATGAGCTGGCACTGCCTGTTCGCCGGCTACGGCACGTTTCCCTCAGACGAGAAAATGCAGCCGCCCCCGCCAAACGCAGGACCCGCCGATGCCGAGGCGGCGTACGCCATGCTGAGCGCCTGCCTCGGCAATTTCAGCGAATACGCAATCGGCTGACTATTGCGGCTCCACCGGCGTCACTACTGTTTCGGTAGGCGTCGGATCGCCGGGCAGCACCAACGAGCCCTGCGCTTCCGATGCGGGCACACCCGTCGTCGGGATCGACTGAGGGATCGCTTCAGACGAGGCGGAAGACGCCGTTGTCGAGGCGTCCGTACCGACCGTGTTACCAATCGATGAAACCGATGGGTCGAGCGGATTATCGTATCCGACGGTCACCGTCTCTTCCGGCGGTGGGCCGTATTCCGAGTTCCACGCCGCCAAGTTCACACGGTACTGGTCGTAGGCCGCGAAGAACTGCTCGAACGCTGCTTCGACACGCGGAAGGGCAGCGGCCGAAAACGTATCCAGATTTTCGGGCACGATCGTCTGTGCTTCCAGGCTGATCTGGTAGGCAACGTCGCAGAACAGATCCTTCGCCGGTGGCAGGGCGTAGTAGTTGTAGACCTGCGTCATGTAGCTGTCCTGCACGTCGCGGAACGTCGCACCGTATTTCTGGCGGAACTCAGCCTGCAGGGCGCGGTTCGTCGCGGAAAGCTGCTTGGCGTTGTTCGTCAGGTAGTTTCCGTAATTGTCGACCAGACCGGTGTATTGCGGATCGAGACAATTGAGCGCGGCCACGTTGAGCGCCGAGCGCAGGTTCCACGTCGTCTGCGCCGGGGTCAGTCCCGTATTCACCGTCTGTCGCACGCCGAGGGGGCTCATCGGCGGAATGGCCATCGCTGCAACAGCGCCCATCGGCGGGGTCGGCTTGGGCGGTATGACGACCGGCGGCGGGGGCGGCGGCGGCGGCGGCGGCGGCGGAGGGGGCGGCGGCGCAGAACATGCGGCGATGGCGGCGAGACAGGCGGCAAGGCCTGCAATACGAACGGTTTGTGCTGAAACGCGGCTCACGCGTGGACCCTCCTCGAGACTTCATGCCGTCATGCTTTACGCGGGATTGACGGAAGATGAAGCCGAGCCTTAGCGCGTTGTAGTCGCAAAGAAAATGCCCGAAGCGCTGGATGGCGCTCCGGGCATGATGTTCCGGTATTCCCGGCTGGTTCGACAGTGCGCGCTTATTCGCGGTTGCCGAGGAATTGCAGCAGGAACATGAACAGGTTGATGAAGTCGAGATAGAGGCTGAGCGCACCCATGACGACCGCCTTGCCGGCATACTCCGTACCGCGAACGACCGAATATTCATGCTTCAGGCGCTGCGTATCGTAGGCGGTAAAGCCAGCGAAGATCAGCACGCCGAGGATGTTGATTACGAGACCCATCGCGCCCGACTGGAAGAAGAACGTGTTCAGCAGCATCGCGACGATGATGCCGATCAGGCCCATGAGCAGGAAGCTGCCCCAAGCCGAGAGGTTCTTCTTCGTAGTGTAGCCGAAAAGGCTCAAACCGGCGAAGGCCGCAGCCGACGCGAAGAAGGCCGTCGCGATCGATTCACCGGTATAGGTAGCGAAGATCGTCGACATCGATAGGCCGAACAGAACCGCGAAACCCCAGAACATCGCCTGAAGCGCGCCGGTGCTGAACCGCTGGATGCCGCCGAAGCTCATCACCAGGATAAAGCCGAGCGGCGCGAGCGAAATGATCCAGCCCAGCATGGTCGGTTGAATGGCCGTGCCGGCGGGCGTCTGCACCGCCTGATAAGCGGCGTTGAAAAACGGGCTGTTGACGAACAGCAGGGCGACGATGCCGGTCAGCAGCACGCCCGATGCCATCATGTTGTAGATCGACAGCATGTGACTGCGCAGCCCAGCGTCGAAAGTCTCACGCCGGGCAACGGCGTCGCCAGCGCGCGGTACGGTCGTGAACCCCCGCTTCTGGTCGGTGTCGTTCCAGTCGGCCATCTTGGCAAATCTCCTAAGAATGCGAGCGCGATGATCGGCCCGCTTACGTTACGCAATATCGTGTTTTATGCCGCATAATTCAAGAGAAACCGGAAGCATTCCGGTTAACGGCGATCAACCACAAAACGGCGTTCAACCGCGGGCTTCGCGCGACATTTCCGCGCTGCGATCCTGCGCCGCCTTCAACGTTGCCTGCATCAGCTTGAACACCGCCTGATCGTCGTCCAGAACATCGAGACCGGCACGCGTGGTACCTCCGGGGCTCGCCACCCTGTCGGCCAGTGCCCCGGGATTGTCTGGCGAATGTGAGGCCAGCGCGGCCGCGCCCTCGACCATGGCCGTCGCCGTGCGAACGGCCTTGTCGTGCGGAAAGCCGAGCTCTTCGGCACCTTTCGCAAGCGCATCGATCATGCGGTAGACGAAGGCCGGGCCGCTTCCGGCGAGCGCCGTGAAGAGGTCGAAATCGTCTTCGCTCACCCATTCGGGCAAACCGAGAGGATCAAAGAAGCGAACGAGGCTGTCTTGGCCTTCCTCGTCAAGCCCGTCCTGCGCGAGGCCGACGGGCGACTTGCCAAGGGCAACCGCGAGGTTTGGCATGACCCGAACCACGCCCTGCGCCTGCGGGAAGCGCTTGCGCAGCGTTTCCAGCTCCACGCCCGCGAGGATCGAGAGTATGACGGTCCCCTGTCCGGCAAGCGGCCCGAGGCTTTCGGCGATATCGCCCAGCATGTGCGGCTTCACCCCGATCAGGATCGCATCGTAGTCGCCGCTCGTGGGCATCGCGTCGAGCGCGGTCACGCCGTCCGGATAGTCGCGCGGCGCGGGATCGAAGATCGTGAAGGCGGAGCCGGGCATGCCGCCCGCCAGCCACCCGTCGAGCATGGCCCCGGCCATGTTGCCGCAACCGATGAAGAGAATGTTGTCGAATTTTATCATGGCGGAGCGCCTACCAAAGCGCGCCGGCTGCGGCTAGGCCTCGCCCGCGGCATCCACCATCGCGGCCTTCAGAGCATCGGCAGGGGCCTTATCGCCCCAAAGGACGAACTGGAATGCCGGGTAGAACCGATCGCATTCCTCCACCGCAATCTCGACCAGCGCTTGCGCCTGCTCCAGCGTCAACAGCCCGTCCTCGCCCAGCATGGTGCCGTTTCGATAAAGGAGGATGCCTCCGTTCGACCACATGTCGAAATGGCCGAGCCAGGTCTGCTCGTTGATAAGCGCCAGCAATTCGTGCGCCATTGCGCGCTTTTCTGGGCCTATGCGGATATCCGGCAGACACATCATCTGGAGAACCTGATCGTCGGCCCGCCAGATCGCACGCAGCTGATAGGTCGCCCAGCTGCCTTGAATTTCACCGGTCAGTTCATCCGGCGACGTTTCGTATGACCAGCCCCGAGCGCCGAACAGCGCCGCCAGCATGTCCAGCGGCGCGGCCTCGTCGCCTGCCCGTTCGGCGTTCCGCACCAATCTCATCGCAAGGTCCCATCGTCCATGGCCCGGTGATGAATCGCAGGGCGGCGCTTTGCAATCGCGCCGGGCGATGCGGCTGGGGAGAACCGCCGATCGCCCGAACAAGCCTGTTAACATCTTGTGGATTCAGACGAATGCCCGGCTATTTCAAGGCGTCGATCGCCTCACCCTCGGCGCTGTCGAACGTGAAGGAATCGATCCCCATCGCTTTCAGTTTCGCCACCGTTTCCTTCGCCGCCTTCGCTGAGGGATAGGGACCTGCGAGCAGCCGGTTGGCCTCGCCCCATTTGGTGACGAACGGGCCCAGGTCGGTCAGTTCCCCATCGGCTTTGCGCGAAATCCTTCGCCAGTCGAACTTCAGGGCATCGCGATCCTTGCCAGTCGCTACCTGCACCCATGACCGGGCGGGGACTTTTGGCGGGGGAGGCGGCGGCGGGGCCGGCTTGGCTTCGCGCGGAACGGTGATTTTCGTTATATCGACTGCCCCGGCACTGCGCAGGGGCCGCGCGGATGCCGAGCCGAAGTTCGCGAACGCTTCCGCGACGCTGGGTTCGGGTTCCGCGATGGTCGGTTCGGGGGGCGCGGCTTGCGAAGCAGCCATAGCAGGTGCCGCCGCGACGATGGCCGTAGGTGTCGTAGCAGGCGAGGGCGTGCCCATCGGCGGACCGGATGGGGCCAATTGCCGGTCCGGTTGGGTCATCGGCGACGGCCGCGCAGCCGCTTGCAGAGGCGGTACGTTGGCATTCGCGATCGTCGGCGTATCGCGACCGACCGATCCCGAACTCGGGAAGACGCCAAGATTTCCGGCCGCCGCCTGCTGCGCGGGCGTGAGCCGGGTCATGTAACGAAGATAAGGCTCGATCCGCGCGGCCATGTTCGGCTGCATCATGTCGCGCGCGATCTTCACCGCCTGCTGCGTATCGCCGAGGATCGCCAGTCCGAAGGCGCGCGTACGGAAAGCGGCATGGTCTCCGTTTTCCAGCAGAGGCAGAAGCGTCGCTTCGAACCCTTCGCGGTTTCCACCGATAGCCTGGCTCAGCGCAAGGCGCCGGACCACTTCTTCGTCCTTCGTTCCGGCAAGAGCCAGCCGGTAGAGCGACTGTGCACTCGCACTGTCGCCGATGAGATCGAAAGCAAGCCCACGCTCCGCCGCCATCCGTTCCTGAGCCACGCCGGCCCGTTCGGCTTCGGCGAAGAACCGCAGCGCCTCCACCGGCTTCCGCGATGCGACATAGGCGCGGGCGAGACCCAGCGTCACTCGCGAATTGTTCGGCGAATTTTGTTTGGCGCGGCCGAAAAAGCCGATCGCCGCGTCGATATCGCCCAAGCCGAGCGCTGCTTCGCCCGCATCGAGCATGGCGTCGGTATTGTCGGCGTCCCGTGCCAACCGCCCCAAAGCATCGCTCAACTGCTGCGCTTCGCGTGGGGGAAGCGGTTGCACGACTTCTTGTGCGAGCGACGGAGCCGCCGACATTCCGACGGAAACGAGTGCGATAATGGAAATGAAACGCTTTGAAATCATTGGATTGCGCGGCCCATTCGTCGAAGAATAGGCCGCGCTACCTTTCGTGGGGATTACTGATTGTTCTGCCGACCGAGGAAGCGGGGAATGTTCAGCGCGCCGCCGTCCTCATCGTCATCGTCCTCATCGTCGAACTCGTTCTTCTTGCCGGTGGTGGAGCTGCCGCGAGACAGGTTCGCCATCCGTTCGAACAGCGTGCTGCCCTGCGAAGGCGCATTGCCCGCACCCGGCTTGGCACCGCCGGAGAAACTTCCGCCCGGCGCGTCGTTTTCATCATCGCCGCCGAGCAGCGGACGCTTGCGCGGCTTCGTCGCCAACGGGTTGTCGTCGGAGAACTGCGAAGGCGAGAGCTTGAGTTCGTCTTCGTCACCGTCCTCTTCGGGCAGCGGTTCGGACAGGTTGAGCGGAGGGCGTTCCGCCGTGTCGTCCTCGTCGATCCAGCCGTCGTCGCCATCTTCCGAGCCGGTGAAACGGCTGTCATCGGCAGGGGCGGGAAGATCGCTTTCGTCGGCCTCATCGTCGTAACGGTCGAACCGTTCGGTCTGCTCGTTACGGAGGCCTGCGAGCGGATCGACGATGCCGTCGACGTCATCTTCATCGTCGTAAGCATCATCGTCGAGATCGGTTTCGCGAGTGCTCAGGACATCCTCGCGCACGCTCCGCTCGGGACGTGTTGCCGGGGCCGGAGTGCTTTCCGCTTCGGGCTCTGCGGACATGCCGGAATCGAGCTCGAAGGGTTCTTCTTCGTCCGCGCCGCTATCCTGGGGGAGGTCGAGCACGGGACGCTGAGGCGCACGGGCTTCCGACATGGAGAAATTGCGCGGCTGGACCGGCGCATTCGCGCGCTGGCTTTCGTCGATCCCGGTGGCGACGACCGAAACACGGATCTTGCCGTCGAGATCCGGATTGAACGCGCTGCCCCAGATGATGTTGGCGTCTTCATCCACCAGCTCTCGGATATGGTTCGCCGCTTCGTCGACCTCGAGCAGCTTCATGTCCTCGCCGCCGATGATCGAGATGATAACGCCTTTGGCGCCAGCCATGCTGACCCCGTCGAGCAGCGGATTGGCGATGGCGCGTTCGGCGGCTTCGAGTGCGCGATTGTCGCCCTCGCCCTCGCCCGTGCCCATCATGGCCTTGCCCATCTCGCTCATGACAGAGCGAACGTCGGCAAAGTCGAGGTTGATGAGGCCTGGCATCACCATGAGATCGGTAATCGAGCGAACGCCCTGCTGCAGCACCTCGTCCGCCAGCATGAACGCTTCCTTGAAGGTCGTTTCTGCCTTGGCGACCAGGAACAGGTTCTGGTTGGGAATGACGATCAGCGTATCGACATGCTTCTGCAGCTCGTCGATCCCGGCTTCGGCAGCGCGCATCCGGCGCGTGCCTTCGAACAGGAACGGCTTGGTCACGACACCGACAGTCAGCACGCCCTTCTTGCGGGCGGCCTCAGCGATTACGGGTGCAGCACCAGTGCCGGTGCCGCCGCCCATGCCGGCCGCGATGAAGCACATGTTGCAGCCTTCGAGCGCGTCCTCGATATCCTCGACCGTCTCTTCAGCGGCGGCCTTGCCCACTTCGGGGCGGGCGCCGGCGCCGAGACCACCCGTGATGTCCGGACCGAGCTGGATGCGGCGTTCAGCCGGCGAGCTCGACAGAGCCTGCGCATCGGTGTTCGACACGATGAAATCGACGCCCTCGATTTCGGCTTCCATCATGTTGGCGATGGCGTTTCCGCCCGCGCCGCCGACGCCGATGACTACGATTTTCGGACGAAGTTCGTCGCTGGAAGCCGGACCGATATTGATGCTCATTGAGCTTTCCCCAAATCTGAAACTGTCGCCCGCAATCCTATCGCATGGAACGGGCACGATGCGAATCTTCGCATAATAAGGTTAACGTCTTATCCACAATGGCTAATGCGCGGTTTGCCATACGCATCAACCCTTAAAAATATTCCTTCACCGCTTGCATGACACGGTTCACGAGACCCATCCCGGAATAGCGCCGCGTCGGCTGGTAACGGGGGCCGACCGTACGAATGTCGACCGGGTCTTCCGCCGCATAAAGACACAGGCCCGCAAGCGTCGCGAAACCGGGGGTCGCATGCGCTTCGGGAAGCCCCTGGATTGCGGCGAGCTTGCCGATGCGCACCGGCTGGCCAAGCGCGCCCTGCATGAATTCGACGATGCCGTGCAATTCCGCACCGCCGCCCGTCAGAACAACCTGCCCGCCGGTCTTGCCGGAAAATCCAAGGCTCTTCAACGCCTTGCCGATTTCACCCGTAATGACACCCAAGCGTTCGGTGACGATGCCGACCAGTTCGGCGCGTGGGATGCGGTTCTGTTCGTCCGCGCCGCGCGCCAGCGGTCCGTCCTCCCGGTCGCCTGGCCCGGCGACGGAAATCATCTCGCGGTGATCGGTGGGTGACGACAGCGCAGAACCAGACACGCATTTCAATCGCTCCGCCTGGCTACGGCGAATGCCGAGCGAGGAGGCGATGGCATCAGTGATGTCGTTCGAGCCGACCGGCACCGCGCGCAGGCCCAGCAGCATGCCGCCTGCATGGACCGAAACATTGGTAATCTGCGCCCCGATCTCGATCAGCGCGACGCCCAGTTCGCGCTCTTCGCGGGTGAGACAGGCATAGGCTGTGGCGAGCGGACTGGCGACCACGCCCTCGACTTCGAAATGCGCGTTCTGCACCGCTTCGATGAGATTGCGCACCGGAGCACCTTCGGCCAGCGTCACGTGGATATCGACGCCCAGCACTTCGGCATGCAGCCCGGTGGGGTCGGCAACGCCGTGCGCGCCGTCGAGCGTATAGTGGGCCGGCTGGGCGTGAAGGATCATCTTCCCGTCGGGCTGGATGTGATCGCGCGCGGCATAGAGCAGGTGCTCGATATCGTCCTCGTCGATCCGCCGCCCGCCAATTGCGATCTCCACGCTCGATATCCGGCTCGACAGCCCCGCCCCCGCGCAGCCGATCCAGACTCCGGAAACCGAAGAATTGGCATTCGCCTCGGCCTTCTCGACCGCGGTCCGGATGGCGTGGGTTGCCGCCGCCATGTCGGTGACGTAGCCGCGCTTGATGCCCTCGCTCTTGCGATGGCTCGATCCCAGCACGACCATGCGGCCGTCTTCCGCTTGCCCCATTACCATGGCTGAAATGCGGAACGATCCGATATTTACCGCGCCATAGACGCGCTGGATACGAGGCAGGGGTGCCGCCATCATTCGCTCCGCATCGCGGTGGAGAGGCCGCGTGGACACGGTCCGTCCTCGCAGCGTAGATAGGCGCGATCGGGTACGCGCATGTCGATTGCGATCGCCTTGCCACCGATCAAACGGTTGCGCCCGTCCATCTCGGCGAACTTGACCAAAGCCTTCGCTCCGTTCTCCCCTTCTGGCAAAGTGAGCATCTGCCCGGTGCGGAAGGTGAGGTTCCAGCGGCGGTTGCCGATCCACTCCGCCCCGGCAATCTGCGGCTTGAGTGCCGGTGCATTGTCGAGCAGGCGGGTGAGTTCGCCGACCTGGCGCTGCGCCCCGGGGCCGGAGACGGTCAGCATCTTCTCGGCCTTTTCGGAGGTGATCGGCTCGAGTTCGTTGCCTTGGGCATCGACCAGAACCAGCCGGTCCGGTTTCTGCAGCGCCGCGTGTGGCACTCGCTCGACGATATCGACGCGCAGCATATCGGGCAGTTGGCGGGACACGCGCGCATCCTCCACCCATGGCATATCGAGCAGGTTTTCACGGATGGCGCCGACATCGACCAGAGGCATTGGCCGGTCCAGATCGTCGCGCAACCGCTCGTACACGCTCTGCTCGTTCATCCGCTCGACACCGGTGACGCGCAGGGTGCGAACTTCGTACCCTGCGCGAGAGGCGGATGCGGCCAACTGGCTGCGCATGAGATCGGGTACGCCTGCGAAACTTGCGACGGCCCATGCAAACGCAAGGCCAACGAGAATAATCAGCGTCAGGAAGAACTTGTGCCACTGCTCTTCGGTAAAGGGCAGTGCGGCCATCGTCCGGTCCAGTATGGACGCGGTGTGTCGCCGCGCCGCGCGCGCTTTTTGCGAGCGCCCCCGCGCCGCCGCCGAACGGCGCACTCCTGTCGGTTTGCGCGTGACCTTAGCCATCGCGCCCCTCTTGCGGCTTCAGCGCGGCGGCGATGATCGTCTCGCACAATTCGCCGTATTCGACGCCGATATGACGTGCCTGTTCGGGTACAAGGCTGAGCGGCGTCATTCCTGGCTGGGTGTTGGTTTCGAGGACGAACAGCCCATCCTCGCCCTGTTCCTCGTCCCAACGGAAATCGGTACGGCTAGTGCCCCGGCAGCCAAGCACGTTGTGCGCCTTCAGCGCAATATCGAGGCACAGGTCGCGAATTGGCTCGGGAATGTCGGCGGGGCAGATATGGTCCGTCATCCCGTCGGTGTATTTTGCGTCGAAATCGTAAAAGCCGCTTTTCGGCTTCAGTTCGGTGACGGCAAGCGCACGGGGCCCGTCGGGAAAGTCGACCACGGCCGACGTCATCTCACGACCCTTGATATAGGGTTCGGCGAGCAGTTCGGCGAATTCCTGCCACGGGCCTTTCGCATCGCGCGCGATCGGATTGCCGTAATTGCCTTCCTCGGTGACGATGGCGACGCCGACCGAACTACCTTCGTTGACCGGCTTCAACACATAGGGACGCGGCAGCGGATCGCGTTCGTGCAGTTCGGCGCTCTTGACGATGCGGCCTCCGGGCATGGGAATGCCATGCGGCACCAGCGCCTGCTTGGTCAGCTGTTTGTCGATCGCTATGACCGATGTGGCGAGACCCGAATGAGTATAGGTCACGCCCATCAGATCGAGCATGCCCTGCACCGTCCCATCCTCGCCCGGCACGCCGTGCAGCGCGTTGAACACGACATCGGGCGCGGCTTCGGCGATGCGGGCGGCGACATTGCGGTCCATATCGATCCGCGTGACACGGTGCCCACGTTCTTCCAGCGCCTTGGCGACGCCCTCGCCCGACATTAGACTGACCGGTCGCTCGTTCGCCCAGCCGCCCATGAGAACGGCGACGTGCAATGTACTTTCGAGGGCAGTCATATACGAACCTTATCGGTGTACGGCGTCGGTTTCACGGCCGTCCCACTCGCTGAATTTCCCATTCGAGGTCGACGCCCGAATGCGCGCGAACCCGCCGCTTCACCTCTTCGCCCAGTTCCTCGATATCGGCGCTGGTTGCATCGCCGGTATTGATGAGGAAGTTGGTGTGTTTTTCGCTCACCTGCGCGCCGCCCAGCGTTAGGCCGCGGCAGCCCGCCCGATCGACGAGTTCCCACGCTTTCTCGCCCGGGGGGTTCTTGAATGTCGAACCGCCGGTCTTCGTGCGCAGCGGCTGCGAGCGTTCGCGGGCATCCGCGATTTCGTCCATCGTCGCACCGATAGCGTTGGGATCGCCCGGATGCCCCTGAAATCGTGCCGCTGCGACGACCGCGCCTTCGGGAAGCGCAGAGTGGCGATAGGTGTATTGAAGATCGGCGGCGGGCAGCGTGTGGCATTCGCCGCTCGGCATGACGACATCGCAATCGATCAGGATGTCCGACACTTCGCGCCCATAGGCGCCGCCGTTCATGCGAACGAACCCACCGACCGTACCGGGGATGCCGCGCAGGAATTCGAGCCCCGCGATCCCTGCGTCACGCGCCTTCGAGGCGACGAGAATGCCATGCGCGCCGCCGCCGCACGCGACTACGTACCCGTCGCAGATTTCCACATCGGCAAACGGCTTGCCCAGCCGCACCACGACCCCCGGTATGCCGCCATCGCGCACGATCAGGTTCGATCCGAGACCCAGCGCCATAACCGGAGTAGCCCGGTCGAGCCCGGCAAGGAAGTGCTTGAGATCGTCCATGTCGGCAGGCTCGAACAACCAGTCCGCCGCACCGCCCGTCTTGAACCAAACGAGCTTTGCGAGCGGGGCATTCCGCGACAGCGTGCCGCGCACATCCGCGGTCGAGAAGGGCGGTTCGATCGATCCGCCCACCTCGCAATCGGGCGCTTCGCCCGTGTCCCACAGAGGTTCGTCGTCCGGCTGCATCATGCCGCCTCGCCCCGCGCCTGCCGGATGTCGGCGGGAAGCGCCGCGGCCCACTTCGTGATATCGCCCGCGCCGAGGCAGACGACCAAATCACCCTCGCCGATGTCCGCGGCTAGTAACTGCGCCAATTCCTCGCGATCTTCGATCCGTGCAGCCGAGCGGTGCCCGCGCGCCTTCAAACCTTCGACCAGAGCCTTCGAATCCACTCCGTCGATCGGATCCTCCCCCGCCGCATAAACGGGGGTGACATACACCTGATCCGCTTCGTTGAGGCAGGTCTGGAATTCATCCATGAGATCGCGAAGACGTGTGTAGCGATGCGGCTGGACGACGGCGATCACGCGGTTCTTCGCCGCTTCGCGCGCGGCAGAAAGGACGGCGCGAATTTCGACCGGGTGGTGGCCGTAATCGTCGATGATTGCTGCCCCGTTCGCCTCGCCCACCTTGGTAAAGCGGCGGCGCACGCCGGAAAAGCTGGAGAAGCCGTTGCAGATCACCTCGTCCGGGCAACCCATCTCGATCGAGACGGCAATGGCGGCGAGGGCGTTCTGCACATTGTGGCGGCCTGGCATGGGAAGCGTTACGTTCTCAATCCGCCGGTCCTCCTCGCCGCGTTGGCGCACGATTACGTCGAACCGGTTGCCGCCCTCGTGCGGTTGCACGTTCACGCCGCAAATGTCCGCTTGCAGGCTGAAACCGTAGGTCAGCACCCGCCGGTCGCGCACCTTGCCGATGACCGCCTGTACTTCGGGATGGTCGATGCACAAGATCGCCGCGCCATAGAAAGGCACGTTATGGATGAACTCGACGAAGGCCGATTTGACGCCCTCAAAATCGCCATAATGGTCGAGGTGCTCAGGATCGATATTGGTGACGACCGCAATTGTGCCGTCCAGCCGCAGGAAGCTACCGTCACTTTCGTCCGCCTCGACCACCATCCAATCGCTGTCGCCAAGGCGGGCATTGGAACCGTATTGCTCGATGATCCCGCCATTGATGACCGTGGGATCGACCCCGCCCGCATCCAGCAGCGCGGCGACCATGCTGGTCGTGGTCGTCTTACCGTGCGTGCCAGCCACCGCGACGGTGGACTTGAGACGCATCAGTTCGGCCAACATCTCCGCGCGGCGCACCACCGGGATGCGGTTCTCGAGTGCGTGAGCGACTTCGGGATTGGTCCGTTTGACGGCGGTTGAGGTGACGACGACTGCCGCGCCTTCGACATTCTCCTTCTCGTGCCCGATCCTCACCGCGATGCCGTGTTCGCGCAGCCGCTCGACCGTCGGGCTCTCGTTCACGTCGCTGCCTTGCACGGTGTAGCCGAGATTGTTCATCACCTCGGCGATGCCGGACATGCCTATGCCGCCGATGCCGACGAAATGAATCGTTCCGATTTCGGTGGAGACACCCTTCATGGTCGCCCGTCCTGAGCCTGCCGCAGGGCCCCCTGCCCCGCCGGCACGCCCTGCGAAGCGCCTCGCGCATTGTTCGCGCCGACCTTGATCACGTCCATCATGTCCGCTCCGCCGAAACTTTCGACGAGATCGGCCAAATCTTCGACCGCATCGGGCCGGCCGCAATTCCACGCGGCATGGGCAGCCTTGGCGAGCCCTTCCGGATTTTCGGCAAGGGCAAGGATCTGCTTGCTCAGTTCTTTCGCCTGAAACCGCTCCTGCCGGATCATCCGCGCCCCGCCCGCCTTCACCATTTCGCGCGCGTTGGCCGCTTGGTGATCGTCTGTCGCGATAGGGAGCGGAATAAGGATCGCGGGCCGCCCCACCGCCGTCAGTTCGGCAATGGTCGAGGCCCCCGCGCGGCCGATGAACAGGTGCGAGTCCGCAAGCCGCGCCGCCATATTCTTGAAATAGGTTGCGAGTTCGGCGGGGATTTCATGCGTGCGATAGCGTTCGCGGACGGCTTCGAGGTCTTCGGGACGGCATTGCTGTGTCACCTGCAACCGCTGTCGTAGGGCGGGCGGCAACATGGCGAGACCGTCCGGCACGACTTCGGATAGCACCCGCGCGCCCTGGCTGCCGCCGGTAACGAGCACGCGCAGCAAGCCGTCTTCCTCGAACGCCGGGTAAGGCTCCTCGCGCAAGGTCAGTACTTCGGCGCGGACCGGATTGCCGACAGGATGGACCTTTCCGGCATATTTCGGCTTTAGTCGATGCACCTCGTCATAGGCGGTGGCGATGGCCTGCACCCGTCGCGCCAGCAGCCGGTTGACCCGACCCAGCACGGCGTTCTGCTCGTGCACGACGGTGGGTATCTTATTCGAGGTCGATGCCAAGATCGCGGGAAGCGATGGATATCCGCCGAAGCCGACCACCGCGCTCGGCTCGAAAGCCGTGAACAGGCGCTTCGCCATGCGGCGCCCTTCGAGGACGGCCCTGATCCCCTTCAGCCACGTGAGGGGGTTCTTGCCGAACCGGCCCGCCGGCAAGACGTGCGCGGTCAGGAAATCCGGCTTGCCGGGTATCTCCGCCCCGCGCGCATCGGTGATCAGGGCGACGCGGTGACCACGGCGGTCCAGTTCATGCGCCAGCGCGAAGGCGGGCAGCATGTGCCCCCCTGTGCCTCCTGCGGCGAGGACGTAATGGCGGCTCGACCCAGTCATGGCCGGGTCTCGCGCGACGCTTTGCGAGGATGGTCGCTCATCGCGTCCGCCTGCCCGAAAGAGAGAAATTCGCCAAGCCCCTTGGTCCTGCTTTTCAGGAACGGATTGCGCCGCGTGATCGCCACGATCAAACCGACGAGCATGCACACCGCGATCGTGGACGAACCGCCATAGCTCACCAGCGGCAAGGTCATGCCCTTGGAGGGAAACAGTTGCAGGTTAACGAGGATGTTGATGAATGCCTGCCCGCCCAGCAGGGTGATGAGGCCCGTACCGGCAAGCAGGGCGAAAAAATCCTCCTCGTCCACCAACCGGGTGAGAACCCGGGCGACGATGGCGAGGTAGATCAGCACGATCACCCCGCAGGCGATCAGGCCGAATTCCTCGCCGATGACCGAGAAGATATAGTCCGTCTGCGCTTCCGGCAGGCTCATTTTACGCAGGCCGAGGCCGTAGCCCGCGCCGAGCCAGCCCCCGGCAGTCAGCGTGCGGCTTGCAAGATCGACCTGGTCGTAGGCCGTGCCGCCGCCGAAGAACGCGTCGATCCGGTGGCGGGCATTGTCGTACAGGAAATAGGTCACCGTCAGCAACGCCAAGCCGGCGCCGACGACCATGCCAAGCCGCTTCACCGGCGTGCCGGAGAGAAGGACCAGAACGAACCATACCGCGCCGAACAGGATCGTGCCGCCCAGATTGGGCTGCAGCATCAGGAGGAAGGCGACGAGACCCGCCAGCCCGGTCGCGATGCCGACGACGGGCAGGTTGGGATCGCGCATCCGCCAGCTAACGATCCACGCCATCGCCACCGCAAAGGCGGGCTTGAGAAATTCCGATGGCTGGAATTGCATGCCGATACTGATCCAGCGCCGCGCCCCGTTGATTTCGACCCCGACGAAGGGAACGAGGAACAGGAAGAACAGCATCACGCCCGCAATCAGCACGCTGAAACGCCGCGCATTGGTGCGCGAGAGCATGGAGACGCCGAACAGAGTTGCGAGGCCGAGCGCTTGCCAGGCGAGGTGCCGCCAGAAGAAATAGAGGGGGTCGAGCGTGGTGGTCGAGGTGGAGAGCCGCGCTGCGCCCGCTGGGCTGGCTGCAGCGACCGCGATCGTGCCGAGCGTCATAAGCAAGAGGACGAGGCCGATCAACACGCGGTCGATCTCGCGCCACCAGATCTTCAACTCGCTCCACTTGGAGATTTGACCGCGCGGCATATGTGCCGGTTTCCTGCGGGTTGCACCGGGGACGAAGGGCTGCGTGATGCTCATGCGAGCGCCTCTACCAGTTCGCGGAAATGCTCGCCGCGCGCCTCGAAATCGCGATACTGGTCGAAGCTGGCGCAGGCGGGGGAGAGGAGGACAGTGTCGCCTGTGGCGGCATTGGCGGCGGCGGAGGCGACGGCGCGCTCGAGCGTTTCGCATTGCTTCACCGCGACATGGGGTTCGAGCAACGCGGCGAAGTCCGGCCCGGCCTTGCCGATGGTATAGGCGGCTTTGACGTGGCCGATCCTAGCCTCGCATTCGCCCAGCCCCGGTTCCTTGGCGAGCCCGCCGACGATCCAGTGAATGTTATCGAACGCCTCAAGCGCAGGGGCGGAAGCGGCGGTGTTGGTGCCCTTGCTGTCGTTGATATAGGCGATGCCGGTGATTTCCGCGACCCGCTCCATGCGGTGGGGGAGGCCAGGGTAGGATCGTAGGCCCGCGGCAATCTCTTCTTCGGACAGGCCCACAGCTTCGGTGGCGGCTATGGCCATCTGAGCATTCTCGCCGTTGTGTGGTCCTTGAAGACACGGCCATTCTGCCTGCGATCCCAAGACGGTCGCATCGCGATGCGTTATTCCATCCTTATCGAAAACACCCCAAACATCCCATGGATCGGTCATTACAAGGCGATCAAATGGCTCGAAACGCCACTGGTCTTTCGACTGCATCTCGAAAAGACGCATTTTCGAGGCTTTGTATTTCTCGAAGTCTCCATCGTACCGATCAAGATGATCCGGCGTGATATTCAGCAACACCGCCGCGTCGCAATCGAGCGAATAGGTGAGGTCGATCTGGTAGCTCGACAGCTCCAGCACATAGACACCACCTTCAGGCAGAGGCTCCTGCTCGAGTATCGGCAGCCCGATGTTGCCACCCATCGTGGTCGGCACGCCTGTGGTCTTGAGGATATGGTGGACGAGCGCGGTGGTGGTGCTCTTGCCATTGGTGCCGGTTATGCCGACGACCTTGTGCGGCGGCAGGTCTGCCCGCGCCTGCGCGAACAGTTCGATGTCGCCGATGACCGGCACATCGAATGTCTCGGCATGGGGTTTAATCGGGTGGGTGTTGAGCGGCACGCCGGGGCTGACTACGACGCCTGCAAAACCCGCGAGGTCCGCCTCCACCGGGTCGGCCAGCTCGACCTGCCCCGCAAACTCGGCCCGTACGTCTTCGCGTTCGTCCCATGCCGTCACTTCCGCCCCGCTCGCCAGCAGTGCGCGCACCGTCGCCCTGCCTGACCGCGCGAGGCCGAGGACGGCGTAGCGTTTACCGGCGAAGGCGGGCGAGGTAATCATCGCAGCTTCAGGGTCGCGAGGCCGAGCAGCGCCAGCACGATGGCGACGATCCAGAAGCGGATCACGACCTTGCTCTCGCTCCAGCCCAATTGCTCGAAATGGTGGTGGATCGGCGCCATACGGAACACGCGCTTGCCCGTCCGCTTGAACCAGAACACCTGGATGATGACAGAGAGCGCCTCGAACACGAACAGCCCGCCCACGATTGCCAGCACCACTTCGTGGTGCGTCGCCACCGCGATCGCGCCCAGCGCGCCGCCAAGCGCAAGACTGCCGGTATCGCCCATGAAGACGGCGGCAGGCGGCGCATTGAACCACAGAAACGCGAGCCCCGCCCCCATGATCGCCGCGCAGAAGATCGCCAATTCCCCCGCCCCCGGAACATGCGGGATGCCCAGATATTCGGAATAGTCGACGCGGCCCACCAGATAGGCAATCACCGCGAAGGTGCCGGCCGCGATGATGACCGGCATGGTCGCAAGCCCGTCCAGCCCGTCGGTCAGGTTCACCGCATTGCCCGCGCCCACGATTACCACGGCGGCGAAAACATAGTAGAACCAGCCTAGCTCCACGCCGAAATTGTTTACGAACGGGACGTAGACGAATGTGTTGATCTGACTGACCACGATGTAGCTCGCGATGCCCGCCACGATGAATTCCATCAGCAAGCGCACCTTGCCCGATACGCCGGCATGGCTGTTCTTCGTGACCTTGTCGTAATCGTCGAGGAAGCCGATCAGGCCGAAGCCGCCCGTCACCGCGAGGCAGGCCCAGATGAACGGATTGGTAAGGTCCATCCACAGCATCAGCGAGATGAACAGGCTGACGAGGATCATCAGGCCGCCCATGGTCGGCGTGCCGCGTTTGGCGAGGTGGGTCTGCGGTCCGTCCTCGCGGATTGGCTGCCCCTTGCCCTGCCGCACGCGCAGCATGTCGATAAAACGCGGGCCGATCAGCAGGCCGATCAGCAGCGCGGTGAGCACGGTCGCACCCGCGCGCGCCGTCTGATAGCGCACGAGGTTGAACAGACCCTCGAAATTGAAATACTCGGCGAGGAGATAGAGCATCGGCCTCGTCGGCTCCTAGCTTTGGCGGGTGAAGTGATCCACGAGACGGCCGAGTCCGACCGAATTGGACCCTTTCACGAGGATCGCATCGCCCGCCACGATGCCGAACTCCTCGAGCGACCCGATCGCCTCGTCAGCGTTTGCGCAATGGGCCCACTCGAATGGCTTGCCAAGAGTCTGCCCGGCCTGTTTCCCCAACTCGCGTGCGAGGCTGCGCATTTCCTCGCCGACCAGCAGCGCGAAATCGACGTCGGCGGCAAGCAACGGTTCGGCCAGCGCCGCGTGAAAATTCGGACCGAAATCGCCCAACTCCTTCATCGCGCCGAGCACCGCGATGCGGCGGCCCGACGGCGTCTGCCCCAACTGCGCGAGCGTGGCGCGCATGCTGGCGGGGTTGGCGTTGTAGCTTTCATCGATCAGCAGCGCCTTGCCGCCCGGCGCATCGACACCGTGTCGCGCGCCGCGGCCCTTCAATCCGCCCATTTCAGCCAGCGCCAAGCCGGCTGCCGCCATGTCGCCGCCCGCCGCGCGGACTGCCGCCATCACGGCAAGCGAATTGATCACCCAATGCTCCCCCGGCTCGGCGACGGTGTAGCACAACCGTCCGGTGTCGAACTCGCAGGTGACGAGGCTGCCGCCGTTGGCCGACGGGATCGCATCGAGCAGGCGTATATCGGCATGGCCGGCCTTGCCGAAGCTCATGATCTTCGCGCCGGCATTTTTCGCGGCGGCGGCGAGGCGTTCGTAATGCGGGCTGTCAGCGGGAATGACAGCGGTGCCGCCCCTCTCAAGCCCGCCGAAGATTTCCGCCTTGGCATCCGCGATAGCCTCTTCGCTGCCGAGGTTCTCGATGTGCGCGGGTGCGATGGTGGTGACGACGGCGACATGCGGGCGGACCTGCGCGGTCAGTTCCGCGATCTCGCCCGCATGGTTCATCCCCATTTCGAAGATGGCGAAACGGCTGCGCGCGCCCATCCGCGCCAGGCTCAGCGGAACGCCGACATGATTGTTGTAGCTGCGGGTCGAGCGGTGCGCCGCGCCGCGGCTCGCGCGTTCGAGGCTGGCGAAGATCGCTTCCTTGACGCCCGTCTTGCCGACCGACCCCGTGACGCCGATGATCCGGGCGCCGGTCCGCTCCCGCGCAGCACGGGCCAGCGCCTTAAGCGCCTCGGTCGTGTCTTCGACCAGGATGTGCGGATAATCGACCGGCCGGTCGACTAAGGCAGCGCTCGCTCCGTTCTCGAACGCTTTGTCCAAGAAGCGGTGGCCGTCCATCGCCTCGCCCTTGAGCGCGACGAACAGATCGCCGTTCACCACGTCGCGGCTGTCCATCTCGACACCGGCGACCTGGAACTCGCCGCTGGCCGTGCCGCCCGTCGCCTCGGCGATGGCGCGCGCGTCCCACAGGGTCAGCGGCAGCCGGTCGCGCGGATCGGCGGGCCATTCGATATACGCCGGGTGGCGAAGGATTGCAGCGCTCATGCCTGTGCTCCAGCGATGGCGGCGGCACATTCGCGGGCCACCTGTACGTCGTCGAACGGCAGCACGCGCATCGCGTCGCCCGCCCCTATGATCTGGCCCGTCTCGTGACCCTTGCCGGCGATGAGGACGATATCGTCCTCGCCCGCTTCGCGCAGTGCGGCTTCGATCGCCTCGCGGCGGCCGCCTATCTCTCTTGCCTCCGGCGCGCCTTCAAGCACGGCGCGACGGATATCCGCAGGTTCCTCGCCGCGCGGATTGTCGTCGGTGACGATGACCAGATCGCTCGCAGAAGCCGCCGCTTCGCCCATCGGCTTGCGTTTCCCATGATCGCGATCGCCGCCCGCACCGAATACGGTGATAAGCCGCCCACCCACATGGGGCCGCAATGCCTCGATGGCAGCGGAGAGGGCGTCGGCGGTATGGGCATAGTCGACATAGACGGGCGCCCCGCTTGGCGCGATGACGGCGCGCTCGAGCCGGCCGCGAACCGGTTGCAGGCGCGACACGGCATCCCATACGTGGTCCGCCGCGATGCCGGTCGCCAATGCAAGTCCGGCGGAAACCAGCGCATTGGAAATTTGGTACGCCCCGATCAGCGGCAGCGAGATCGTGCGGCGGTTGCCCTCGTGCGCGACCGTAAGCGTTTGTCCCAACTGCGTCGCTTCACGGCTTTCCAGCCGGATCGCCTCGCCTTGTGGGCCGACCGTCAGCAACCGCAGACCCCGCACCTTCGCGCGTTCGACTACGCGGGCGTTCCACTCGCTGCCGTCGAGCCACACCACCGCCGTCGCGCCGTCCGACACCACATCGTCGAACAGCCGCATCTTCGCGGCGAAATAGTCTTCCATGTCGGCATGGTAATCGAGGTGGTCGCGGCTGAAGTTGGTGAACGCCGCCGCCTTTACCGGGATACCTTCGTTGCGAAACTGCGAGAGGCCGTGGCTCGATGCTTCGTAAGCCACGTGGGTCACGCCCTCGCGGGCAAGGCCGCTCAGGTTCGAAAGAAACGTCACTATGTCGGGCGTAGTGAGGCCGGTCGAAACGCTCTCGTCGGGCGTAGTTACCCCGAGCGTGCCGATGCTTGCAGCCCGCTCGCCCGCCATGCGCCAGATTTGGCGCGTCATCTCCACTGTGGAGGTCTTGCCGTTGGTGCCTGTTACTGCGACGATGTGCTCGGGCACCGGGGTGAAATATTGTGCGGCGAGCTGCGCGAAAGCCTGCCGCGGTTCGTCGGCTTTCACATGAACCGCACCGTTTACCTGCGCTTCGGGCCGCGCGACCACCGCCACCGCGCCCGCCTCGATGGCAGGGACAATATAGTCTTCGCCATTTGCACGCGCACCGCGAAAGGCGCCGAACACGGTGCCGGGCGCAACCTTGCGGTTGTCGATCGCGAAGCCCGTCACATTCGTCTCGCCATCCTCGCAGGCGATGCCCGCCGCCGCACACAGCTTGCCGAGCTTCACTTCTGCGCCTCCGGGATGAGGGGCGCGATGGACGAGATGTCGATGTCCCGCGTATCGTCCGGGCGCACGCCGATCAGCGGGCCGATGCGCGGGACGAGGCGGCCGACGATGGGCGCCGCGTTCCAGGCGGCGGTGCGCTGATAACTGGAGGCGATCGTTCCGCGCGGCTCGTCCAGCATGGCGATAATCACGTAGCGCGGCCGGTCCATCGGAAAGGCCGCGGCGAAAGTGCTGATGAGCGCGCTGCGCTGATAGCCGTTCTGTCCCGGCTTTTCCGCCGAACCCGTCTTGCCGCCGACCCGGTAACCCGGCGCGTCGGCATTACGGCCCGTGCCATAGAGCGAGATCGCGCGCATCAATTGCCGCATCCGGCTGCTGGTCGAAGCCTTGAACACGCGGCGACCTTGCGGAACTTCGGACGGCGAGAGTTTGTGCATCGTTGCCGGACGCCAGATGCCGCCATTCACCATCGCGGCATAGGCGCTGGCGAGGTGCAGCGGCGTCACCGCGATGCCATGCCCGAAGCCGACCGTCATGTTACGCAGGCGCGGCCACTTTTCGCCGGGCCAGATCGGGAAGCCTTTCGCCGGAAGCTCGATATAAGGTCGCTCGTTCATGCCGAGATCCATCATGGTGCGGCGCATTTTCTCAGGCCCCAGCGCGTCGGCAATCCGGGCCGACACGGTATTCGACGAGTGTATCAGCGTCTGGGGCACGTTGAGCGTACTACCGAGCGGGTGGCTGTCGCGAATGGTGAAGCGCCCGACCTTGACCGGCGTCGCATCCCAACGCTTGCCGAAATCGCGGATTACCCCCGCATCGATGGCGGCGGCGACCGTCAGCGGCTTGAAGGTCGATCCCAGTTCGAACACCTGGTTCGTCACGCGGTTGAACATCAGTTCTTGTCCGCGCTTGTCGATCTTGTTCGGATCGAATTCGGGCAAGCTGGCCAGCGCCAGCACCTCACCTGTATCGACATCCAGCACGATGCCCGCTGCGCCCTGCGCATCGTTCAGCATCATGCCGCGCCGCAGCTCATCTTCGAGCGCGCCCTGCACACGTACGTCGATCGAAAGCTGCTGCGGCGTGCCCCGCTGGGCCGGATCGCTCAGCGCCTCGTTCAGCACCTGCTCCATGCCGACGCGGCCGTTCCCGTCCGCAGCGACATAACCGAGGACGTGCGCCGCCATCTTGCCTTGCGGATAGTGGCGATCGTTCTCCATCGGCATTTCGAGTGCGAGTTCGCCGATGTCCTGCACCCGGTTGGCTTCTTCGGGAAGAAGCCGGCGGCGGATATAGCCCGCCTTGCCCGAAGCAAGCTGCGCGGCAATCTTCGCTTGGTCGAGATCGGGAAAGATAACCTTCAACTTCTGCGCAACCGAAGACGGCTCATCCACCAGCGAGTCGCCGTCTTCACCGAGCGCCTCGGGGTTGAACCACAGCGCATAGGCGGGGAAAGCGCGGGCGAGCGGCATGCCGTTACGGTCGACAATCTCGCCGCGCGGGGGCAACAGCGCTTCTTCCAGAGAGGTGGTACGTGCACTTTCCCCACCGGTCCCGAGATAGGCCAACCGGAGCAGCGCCACGAAGGCGACGAAGGCGAAGGCCAGCGTAACCCACAGGATGCGGAAGCGCGCCTGCGCGACCGCGCCCTGGCGGATACTGACAAGCTGGATCCGGTCGCCGGCGACTGCGGTACTGACCGCCGCCGGGCCGAACTGCCACGCCGTCATCGCGTTCATTGGCCGATCTCTGCCGCTGCAAGGGTTGCGGCATTGGGCCGCGCGAGCCGTTGCGCCAGTGTGCCCCCGGACGATTTCAGGCGCCGTGACGGCCGTTCTGCGACGACCTTTTCCTCGCCGCCCAACCATTCGTCGAATACGCTGGGCTCCTCCGCCTTTTCGGCTTGGGCCATTGCGAAACGGATCGGCTTGGGCGCATCGATGCCGCGCGGCGCGCCCAAAGCGGCGAGCTGGCGCTCATGCTCCACATACTGGTCGGCGCGCGGCGCGTCGTATCCGAATTCCACTGCATTCCAGTCGGACAATTGCTGCTGGCTGGCGCGGGTCTGAAACTCGGTTTCCAGCCTCAGCTTCGATTGCTGAGCTGCGACGATCTGGCGCTCGACGAGGCGCACCTGCCCCTTCACTGCATTCACCTTGAAGGTCAGCGCGAGCAAGGCGGCGAAGCTCACCGCGAGGAGGACGATCCAGCCGATCTGGCGCGTGCGGGCGTTCGCGGTCATCACGCGGCGTCCCGTGCAGGGGCGGCGGTGCGTACGGCGTGGCGCAGCACGGAAGACCGGCTTCGCGGGTTGCGCGCGATCTCGGCCTCGCCCGGCTTGATCGCCTTGGAAACCCCCATGAAGACCGGATCGTTTGTCGCCGCCATGGGGATGTGACGCGATGCGTTCGGGGTAGAGGAACGTTCGCGCAGGAAGCGCTTCACGATCCGGTCTTCGAGGCTGTGGAAGCTGACCACCGCGAGGCGGCCCCCTTCGCGCAGCAGGTGTTCGGCAGCCGACAGGGCTTGGGACAGTTCGTCGAGCTCGCCGTTCACGTGGATTCTGATGGCCTGGAAAGTCCGCGTCGCGGGGTCCTTCTTATCGTGCGGCTTGTAGCCCAAGGCCTTGCGCACGACGCGTGCCAGTTCACCGGTCGTCTCAAGCGGACGCGCCGCGACGATGGCGCGAGCGACCCGGCGCGACTGGCGCTCTTCGCCATACTGGTAGATTACATCGGCGATCTCGCCTTCGCCGGCGGTGTTGAGGAATTCCGCCGCGGTCTGGCCGTCCTGGGTCATACGCATGTCGAGCGGCCCCTCGGCCGAGAAGGCGAACCCGCGATGGGCCTGATCGAGCTGCATGGAAGACACGCCGATATCCATTACGATCCCGTCGACTCGGGCAATTCCGGCCGACGTCATGACGCCGAGCATTTCGGAGAAACGATGCGCGTGGAGAACAAGGCGCGGCGGGTTTTCCCCCGTCTCGCGCCAATTGCGACCCGAAGCGATCGCATCGGGGTCCCGGTCGAAGGCGTGCACGGTCGCGCCGCGCTCGAGCAGCGCGCGGGTATAGCCTCCAGCACCGAAGGTTGCGTCGACGATCACATCGCCAGGCTGCGGGTCCAGCGCGTCGATCACTTCGTCGAGCAATACGGGGATGTGCGGTGCGGGGCTCATTTGCCCTTCGCCTTTGCGTCGGCAAGGAAGCTGGCACAGGCGGCTTTCGCGCCCGCCCAGTCGTCGCCCATTTCAGCAAGCTCGTCCGGGTTCCACAAGGTGAAGAACCGGCCGCCGCCCTGGAAATACAGCCCATCCTCGATCTTGCCGAGCAGCTTCAGGTGATCCGGCATCACGAACCGGCCGCTGTCGTCGAACGGCAGTTCCTGAAAGCCGAACAGCTGGCTGGCGCGGGTATCGCGGTCGAATTCCTTGCCGAGGCGGATATGCGTTTCTTCCTCGCGGTCGAGCTGCGCGTCGAGTTCGCCCTTGCGGCTGGTGCCGAAGCCGACGAGACAATTCCATGTAGGGTGCTTCATCAAGCAGAGCGTGCGCCCGTCGCTGCTTTCCTTCACGGCTTTGCGGAAGAGCGGCGGAAGGACATAGCGACCCTTATCGCCGGCCGGCGAATAGGCTTGTCCGCTGTATCCCCCGAATTGCACTTGCCCCGTCCCCGGCTACGCGTTGCACCTTCCACTCCGAACACATCTTCTCCGTCCGCCAACCCGCAAGCCAACGGTTCGCCCTCGTCGATTCCGAGGTGCGCGGAGACATCTGCTGCCCGATGCGACAAGCCTTACCGAAAACCGCTTGGGGACGGAAGGGATTTTTACGGGATTTTGCGGGAATAAGCCGCAATGGTTTGTTTTTATACGATAAACGCGTTTGATCGCTGATTGAGAAAGTTAACGCTTTGTGAAAGCAAAACCCGCGGTTTTTCGCGGAGAATCCGACCAATGATGTAGAAATTGAATAAAGCTGTCTCGCGGGAATCCGCCCCTTCCCGTGATTTCCCCGGTGGGGATTTCACTGTCGAAAGGCGTCGCGCAGCAGCATGTCGAGCGCCGTGCGGGCAGCCGGAGAATCCCGCTCGGAGTCGAGCAGATCGGCGTCGGCCACTATGACCGCAATGCCCTTCCCGATATTGCAACGAGCGATCAGCCGGTCTTGCGTAATCGTGCATTCGCTCTCGAAGCCGCCATCGACGGTGATCAGTTCGCCCGCCATCGTGACTGGGACGGGAGCTGCCTCGTTGCCCAGAAGGCGCTCATCCTCGCTCTGGCTTTCGTCGAATTGCAGGCCGAGGCCCCAGCGGGCGAGGATGGGGGATATCAGGACGACGTCCTGTGGCCGCCTCTTGTCGCCGATCGGATAGATCGAATGCTGGTGCAGCATCGGATCGGCGAACATGAGAGTCCGCCCGCCCTCCCGTACCCACTGATCGAGCGCTACGTTTTCCGCGGGGGCGAGCGGCCGCGGTTGGGCGAGAACGATCCTGTCCAAGTGCGAGAGCGCTTCGGCGTCGAACACGTCCAGCGGCGCAATGACGAAATTCTGCTCGATCGCTTCGCGGACCCACGGACGCGGGCCGTCGGCAGCGAGCAAGGCCGTGATGTCCGACGCTTCCGACCAGTAGATCGGGAGCGTAGTGAAAAGGCCGAGTTCGGGCTTACCCGCGCCCTTGGTGTCGGATGCGGTCATCGCGTTGCAGGACACAAGAAGCGCCGCAACGAGCGCGGTGATAACGGCTTTAATTGCCGCCTGCTTGCCCATTTCCGGCCCCTTGTTCCGGAACCGGTGCCGGCGAGAGCGACGGTGCGGGTGTCGGTTGCTCGCTTGGCATATCCGGGACGACGCCTGCCTCGACCAGTGGATCGGCCTGCGGCGTTTCGGTCGCGGGCTGCACGGTCGGGACGGCTTCGGGAACGGCATTCGCCTCCGCCTCGGTCGCGCGCGTCTTGACCACGCTGGCGAGACCCACGAGCAGTACCATCAGCAGCACGCCACCGATCCCGAATTGCAGCCGCTGCACTTTCTGCGACCGCGTGCCGCCAAGCGCCAGGGCGGTGAACTCGCCATCCTCCGTTGGCCGGGTCATATCATACGAGCGGCCGATGCCGGGAAATTTGGGGACGCCGACCATCAGCGCGCGTCTTGGAGCCAGTCGAACACTGGCAAGTCCTTCGTTTTGAGCCAGGCTGGATCGTACAGCGTGGAGAGATAGCGAAAGCCCGTATCGCACAGGATCGTCGCCACGCGTGGTGCCTCGCAGCCTTCCGCCTTCAGTTGCTTGCCCAGCGCGATGGCTCCGGCAACATTGATGCCGCTCGACAGGCCGAGGCACAGCCCCTCCTCGCGCAGCAATCGGGCGACCCAATGCAAGCCTTCTTCGTCCGAAATACGGAATTGGGTATCGATCGGCGCGCCTTCTAAGTTGCCCGTGATACGCCCCTGCCCGATGCCCTCAGCGACGGACGAGCCTTCGCTGCGAAGTTCGCCATGTGCGTAATAGTCGTAGAGCGCGGCGCCGTGCGGATCGGTCAGTGCGATAACGACGTTTTCATCGAATTCCTTGAGACCCATTCCGACGCCCGCGATCGTGCCGCCGGTACCGGCTGCGCAGGTGAATCCGTCGATCCGGCCGTCCAGCTGCTCCCACAGCTCTTTGGCAGTGCCCTCGATATGCGCCCTGCGATTGGCGACGTTGTCGAACTGGTTGGCCCAGATCGCGCCTTCGGTCTCTTCGGCCAGGCGGCGCGAGGTGTGCACGAAATGGTTGGGATCGGCGAACTTGGTCGGCGGGACGGTCACCAGCTCCGCGCCCAGCGCGCGCAGCGTGTCCATCTTTTCCTTCGACTGGTTGTCGGGCATCACGATGATGGTGCGATAACCCAGCGCATTTGCGACCAGCGCGATGCCGATGCCGGTATTGCCAGCCGTGCCTTCGACAACCGTGCCGCCGGACTTCAACTCGCCCCGCGCCTCGGCATCGCGAATGATGTACAGCGCGGCGCGATCCTTCACACTCGCCCCGGGATTGGCGAACTCGCACTTGCCGAAGATGTCGCAGCCTGCCTCCTCGCTCGGCCCTGCGAGGCGTACGAGAGGGGTGTTGCCGATCAGGTCGAGCGTGTGCGTGCGCGGAGCAAGTGACGTCATGCGCTGCACCTATGCATCGCCCCTGACCAGCACAACCAACATCAGTCTTCAGGCGCGATAGTAACCTTCAGTCCGGACAGATCCTCGGTGAACGGAATCTGGCACGACAGGCGCGAGGTTTCGGCGCGGTGGTCGCTCGATTCCAGAAGGTCGTCCTCGTCCTCGCTCATGTTCGGAAGCTTGTCGGTGAATGCAGGATCGACAAGCACGTGGCAGGTCGCGCACGAACAGCACCCCCCGCACAAGGCCAATAGTTCGTCGAAGCCGTTGTCGCGGATTGCTTCCATCACGGTCAGCCCGTTCTCGACCTCGACTTCGGACGTTTCGCCTTCGCGGGTAGTAACGATCAGCTTGGGCATGAGTGGTATCCTTGGATTGCCTTGCCCGCACGGCGGGCCCTATGGCCTCGCCTGCTATTCAATCGCTCGGGGTAAGGCAAGGTACGCGCGTGGGACTGAAGAGGGAGCAATTGCACGCCGGGATCGACGCCGTTGCCGCGATGGAGCCGCGCGTGGCGGAAGCGCTGGCACGCTGCGGCTATCCCGAACCGCGCATCCGCCCGACCGGATACATGACGATGCTGCGCACAATCGTCGGCCAGCAGGTGAGTGTGGCGGCGGCAGCGTCCATGTGGGCGAAGCTGGAGGCGGAACTGGGCGAAGGTTTCGCACCGTCCGACCTCCTCGCTCGCGATTTCGACACCTTGCGCGCCTGCGGTCTCTCGCGCCAGAAGCAGGGCTATGCTCGCAGCCTGTGCCAGTTGATCGAAGATGGCGACGTCGATTTCGGCGACCTGCCGGCGGACGACGAGGAAGCCATTGCCGAACTCACGCTGATCAAGGGCGTAGGCCGCTGGTCGGCGGAAATATACCTCCTGTTCGCCGAGGGCCGCCCCGACATCTGGCCGGCGGGCGACCTCGCCGTACAGGCCGGATGCGGCAGGATGCTCGGTTGGGACGAACGCCCGAGCGAGAAAGAGACCCGCGCGCTCGCCGAACCGTGGCGGCCTCATCGCGGGGCGATGGCGATCTTCACCTGGCATGTCTATGCCAACCCGGCACTTTAAGAGAGGGAGCAGGCTATGGCCGAACGCAAGGCAATCTTCATAACCGGCGGCGCATCCGGCATCGGCCGGGCCATCGCCCTGCTGTTCGGCCAGCGCGGCTGGTTCGTCGGCCTAGGCGATGTCGACAAGGACGGACTTCGCGAGACCGAGGACCAGATCGGTCACGGTTTCGTATTTTCGCACGTGTTCGACGTGCGCGACCGGGAAGCCTGGAATGGAGCGCTCGACGGGTTCGCCATTGCGACCGGCGGACGGATCGACGTGCTGGTCAACAATGCGGGCATTCCGCTGGGCGGCGAACTGATCCAGAATTCGACGGAAGAGATCGAGCGTTGCCTCGACATCAATCTGAAAGGCGTGCTGTTCGGCGCGCAGGCGGCTTACCCTCACCTCGTCGAAACAGCGCCCGGTTCGTGCCTGCTCAACACGGCGAGCGCGGCGGGCATTTATGGGACACCGGGGGCAAGCGTCTATTCCGCCACGAAATTCGGCGTGCGCGCCGTCACCGAAAGCCTCGACGGCGAATGGGCGGAATACGGGATCAAGGTGCGCTCACTCATGCCCGGCTTCATCGATACGCCCCTGCTCGAACATGCGACCAACCGGCAAAGCAATGAGGCGATCCGTCAGCGCGTCACCGATGCCGGGCTCGAGATCACCCCGGTCGGCGACGTCGCGCAGGCGGCGTGGGACGCGGTGCATGGCGACAAGCTGCACACCACCGTAGGAAAATCCGCGAAGCGCCTTGCCTTTGCCAGCCGCTGGTTGCCGGGGCGCTTGCGCAAGGAGATGCGCAGTTCCGCCCGTCCGATGGGGAAGTGAAAATGAGATATCTGGTCGCCGCCGCTACTTTGCTGTTCGCCTCGACCGGGGCAACGGCGCAAATGGAGGGCGGCGAACCGCTCGCGATCGGCACGATCTACACCATCGAAAGCGATATTCTCGAAGGCGGTAAGCGCAAGATCACCGTGCGGCTGCCGGCGGAATATGTAAACGAACCGGATAGGCGTTTTCCCGTCGTATACTTGCTCGACGGCGGGCCGGAGCAGGATTTCGCGCATATCGCAGGCATCGCGCAAAGCCGCGAGATGAATTACAGCTTCGAGCCGTTCATTCTGGTCGGCATTCAAAGCGTAAATCGCCGACACGAACTCGCGCCGCCCGTCGTCGACCCGGCCCCTTACGAGGAAGCATTGCAAGCGACGCCGGGTGGTTCGCCCGACTACCGCCGGTTTCTGCGCAAGGAACTCAAGTCGATGATCGAAGCGCAGTACCGCACCGACGGGCACGATGCGGTGATGGGCGAATCGCTGGCCGGCCTCTTCGTGATCGAGACCCTGCTGGAAGATCCGACCCTGTTCGACGACTATATCGCGATCTCGCCGTCGATGTGGTGGGAGCAAATGAAATACGGCCGAGAGGCGGCGGACTATTTCGCCGCGGCGCCTACGGGCGAGCGTCGTCTTTACCTTACCAGCGCCACTGAAGGCGCTTGGCATCGGGAGGGCACCGAACGGCTGATCGCGGCTTTACGCAACGCTGCTCCCAAAGGTCTGCAATGGACCTTCGTCGAAGGCGCGGACAGCGAGACGCACGGCACGATCTATCACCCGATGGCGCTAGATGCCTTTCGCGCGCTTTACGGAACGCCGAGCCGGGAGTACAAGAACTATCCCCTGATCGGCGGACCGCCCATCGTCGAACGCACGCCGGAAGAGCAGGCGCTGCTCGATACCGAATGCACGCAAGAAAACAGCATTCGCATGACGCCTGCCACCAGCGAGCATGCCCGCGAGGCGCTGTACTATCGCTGCCTGCTGCTCGACCTCGGCCCGACACCGCGCGAGGGCAATCTGGGCGACTAGACCAGCGCGTCGATCTTGCGGGCCATCTTCACGTCGCGCAGGGACAGGCCTCCGGCGTCATGCGTGGTCAAAGTGATTTCCACGCGATTGTAGACGTTGAACCATTCCGGGTGATGGTCGCGCTTCTCGGCGATCAGCGCGACGCGGGTCATGAAGGCGAACGCTTCGCTGAAGTCGGTGAATTCGAAAGAGCGCTCGATCGCCTTTCCTTCGCGCGACAGCGCCCATTCGGGGAGCGCCCGCAGCCAGCTATTGCGTTCCTCTTCGGACAGTTCTTCCACCGGCACCCGACTCTCCCTTGCTTGCGACCGTTGCTTGTGACCCCGCCGCCTTTTGCCTAACGCTGCGCGCCATGCAAGCCCGCCTCACCGCGAACGATCTGGCCTGTCGCCGCGGAGAGCGCCTGCTCTTCCGCCATCTGTCGCTCGATCTCGCTTCAGGAGAGGCGTTGCACGTGACCGGGCCGAACGGGATCGGCAAATCGAGCTTGCTGCGTATTCTTGCCGGCCTGTCGCGCCCGTTCGCGGGAAAGGCGACGCGCGAAGGCCGGGTCGCGCTGCTGGACGAGAGGCTGGCATTGGATGAGGCCTTGCCTTTGGGAAAGGCGCTCGATTTCTGGCGTGGGCTCGATGGTACACAGGATTTTATGCCGATCGAGAAGATGTCCCTGACCGACCTACTAGATGTTCCAGTGCGCTACCTCAGTACCGGACAACGAAAGCGCGCAGCCATGGCGCGGCTTCTGGGCACGAAGGCGGCGGTCTGGCTGCTGGACGAACCTCTTAACGGATTGGACGACGAGGCGCGGGTTACGGTCGAACGGCTTGCGGCTGAGCATTGCGCGGGCGGCGGGGTTTGCGTGGTCGCGTCGCATCAGACCTTTGCGGTTGAAAGCAAGCGGGTGCTTTCGCTGTCGGATTATGCTTCGTGATGCGCGAAAACGGTAAAAATCCGCTCAGGTTTCTGATGCTTCTACACCGCGATCTTGCCCTCCTCCTTCCCGGCGGTCGCGGCGAGGCGGGTGTATTGCCGCTTCTGTTCTTCCTCGCCGTCGCCATGCTCTATCCCTTCGCAGTTGGTCCAGAGCCAGAACTGCTCGCACGGACCGGCGGCGGGGTGATCTGGGTCGCCGCGCTGCTTGCAGCCATTCTCCCGCTCGAACGCTTGGTGGCCGGCGACCTGGAGGCCGGCATGTTCGATCAGCTTCACCTGCGCGGAATAAGCGAGGAATGGGCGATGGTCTCGCGCCTGTTTGCGCACTGGCTTGCCTTCGCGCCCCTCCTCCTACTCGCAACCCTACCTGCCGCCGCCCTGCTCGGCCTCTCCGGCGAGACGACCGCGATTGTGCTTCTCGGACTCCTCGCCGGAACACCGGGACTGGCTGCCGTCGGACTGATCGTCGCCGCGCTTACCGCAAGCCTGCGCGGCGGTGCGGCGCTGGCGGGCTTGATGACCATTCCCCTAGCCGTGCCAATCCTCATCTTCGGGGCGGGCGCACTTGCTCGCAGCGATACGAGCGGCCTATGGCTTACCGCCGCCATCAGCCTGGCGCTCGCTGCCGTAGCGCCGCTGGCCGCCGGGGGCGCCATTCGCGCAGCACGAGAACAATGACCGCTCCCCTCTCCACGAACATGGCCCTCGCCCGCCTGACGACCGCACAGGAATACTGGCTAGCTGTCGCCGCCGCAGTGGTGACTGCGAACGCCTATTACATTCATCCGATAATCGGGGAAGTGGCGGATTACTTCGGCGTCAGCCACGCGCGGATCGGGCTGGTCCCGGCGCTGAACCAGCTGGCGCTCGCGATCGGCATCCTGCTGCTTCTGCCTCTGGGGGACCGGTACTCCAACCGCTCGCTCACCATCCTTTTCACGATCGGACAGTGCGGCGGATTGCTGACGATGACGCTGGCCCAGTCCTTCGTTCTGTTTACGGCAGGATCGACGCTGCTCGGCTTCTTCACCATCGCGCCTTATCTCCTGCCTGCCTATGCCTCGAAGCGCGTCGCGCCCGAACGGCTCGGCCATGTCACCGCCATCCTGACGGCAGGCGTCATCTTCGGCATACTTGTCGCCCGGGTCGGGGCGGGCGTCGTTGCGGAATATCTCGGTTGGAGGACGGTTTACTGGATCGCCAGCGGGCTGATGATCGCTATCACCCTCGCCCTCCCCCGCATAATGGAGCGCAATCCGAACCGCACGGAGGGGAGCGACCTCGGCTACGGCGCGCTGATCAAATCGCTCGGTTCGCTGCTGCGCTCGCACCGCGAGATCATCATTTCCGGTGCCATCCAGGGCATCGGCTTCAACCAGTTCATCGCACTTTGGCTCGGCCTCGCGCTTCATCTGACCGGGCCGGAAATGGGATACGGCACCGATGTCGTCGGCTACCTCGCCGGCTTCGCCGCAATCAGCATTTTCACCACGCCCTATTGGGGGCGGCTAGCCGACCGGATCGGGGCGCGCAAGGCGCGTATGATCTTCGCGCTGGTCCAGACATTCGGCATATCGCTGCTGCTGCCGTTCGGCGACAATCTTTGGCTGCTGATGATCCCCATCCTGATCGGCAATATCGTCGGCCCCGCGATCGACGTGACCAGCCGCATGACGTTCCTCTCGCTCGAACCGGAGCTGCGGACCCGGCTGACAACGATCTATATCGTGCTGATGTTCGTCGGTGGCGCGATCGGAAGTGTGGCGGGCACGGCGGTGTTCGACGCGTTCGGGTGGACCGGGATCGCGCTCTACATCCTCGGCTCGTGCGTGATCCTCTTCGCGCTGACCATACTAGGCTATCGGCGCTATGGGGGAGAGGAAGCCCTTCAATAAGGCGGGTGGTGCAGGCCTTTCGGGCTTTCGGTGAAGATCTCGATCCCACCGTCCTCCTTGATGCCGATCGAGTGTTCGAACTGTGCACTCAAACTCTTGTCACGCGTTACCGCGGTCCAGCCATCGTTGAGCAGCTTGGCATGCGGACGACCGAGATTGATCATCGGTTCGATGGTGAAGAACATCCCCGGCTTCAGCAACGGGCCTGTGCCCATACGGCCGGTATGGATCACTTCAGGTGCATCGTGAAACAGGCGGCCGAGACCGTGACCGCAGAACTCCTGCACGACACCGTACCGGTTCTTCCGCGCATGCGCCTCGATCACCGCGCCGATATCGCCCAACCTCGCGCCGGGCCGGCCCGCCGCTTCGATGCCGAGCATCAAGCATTCATAGGTCACATCGACCAGCCGCCGCGCTTTCAACGCCACGTCGCCGACCAGGTACATACGGCTGGTATCGCCATGCCAGCCGTCGAGCAGCGGGGTCACATCGACGTTGACGATATCGCCGTCCTTCAAAGCCTTGTCGCCCGGAATGCCGTGACAGATTACATGGTTGATCGAGGTACAGCAGCTATGCTGGTACCCGCGATAGCCCATCGTTGCCGGCACCGCGCCACCGTCGAGCGTCATCTCGCGCACCTTGTCGTCGATCTCGCCGGTGGTGACGCCGGGCTGGATGAAACCGGTCAATTCGTCGAGAATCTGCGCGGCGAGCCGTCCCGCCTTGCGCATTCCTTCGAACCCGTCCGGCCCGTGGAGCTTGATGGTTCCGTCGCGGTAGACGGTCTGCTCGCTATCGATCACCTGATATTCTGTCATGCCGCCTAGATAGCGCGTGACGGCAAAGATTGCGAGTAATCAACGCTTGATCGAAAACGCGCTCGCATATTCCGGCTTAACCGCATCGAGAACGGCGCCGGTAACAGGGAAATTCAGTTCGTAATCGCCCTCGGCATAGGGACCGGCGGTGTAGGGACCGAAATAGATACCGATGCGGTCGAACGTCTCGCCGTTGGACGACCCGACAAGCACGGTCGCATCGCTGACCGGCGGGCAGTTGTTCGGCCATTCCGTCGATCCCGGTTCGACGGGCGTCGGACGCCTTGCCTCGCGTTGCGTATTCAGAGCATCGCATAATGTCGACCCGAGCGCGCGGCCCAGCGCCACCGGTGAAGAGAACATCTCTACGCCATCCACTGCCTGCGCCGCTTTCTTGTCCCAGACCATCGACGTCTTGGTGTAATTGCCGTGCGCGCCGCCTCCATAGGTTGCGATCTGGCTCGAAAGGCTGAGATAGTCCGGCAGATTCGCGACCACCGACCATTTCGTCAGTGCGCTATGCGGCCTCGCTTCCCAGCTTTCGCCTTTCGCGGTTTCATAATCGCGGTTCGCCTCGTCCTTCAGCAAAGCCAGCGACTCGGCACCCATTGCATCGAGTTTCTCGGCAAGAGCAGGAATAGCGGCCGCCGCCGCGGGATAGGACCATTCGAACTGGTAGCGTTCGGCATCCTCCTTCAGAGAAACAGGCTCGGCATCCGGCGATTCCATGCGCGCCGAAACGGACTTCGCGCCCTCGGAGGATGCGCCGATCTTGTCGTCGAACTCTTGCGGCTGCGAGCAGCCAGCGGTCGACAGGACGAGGGAAATCAGGAACAGGGCACTTCGCATGGGCATTCCTTTGCAAATGCACTGCTGTAGTGAGGATGAATGGCCGACAAACCCGCTTTAATCCAGCCCGATCGCGGGCAGGACGCAATTTCGATCCATCTGACAAACAAGGACGGGTTCGACGCGTTCGCGAGAACCCTCAATGGCGGGCAACGCGCCGCATTGAAAGCGCAGAAGTTCGAGGGCGGCGGTTATCAGACGGCCATCGTGCCCGATAAGGACGATTGGTTCGCCGTCGGCGGCGTCGCCGATCCCGATAGCCTGTCGAGCTGGTGCCTTGCCAAACTGGCAGAAACCCTGCCTGCCGGAACCTATCGCCTGGCCGAGCGCGAACCTGGCCCCGCCCTTCATGGCTGGCAGACCGCACAATACGTGTTCGACCGTTATAAGCAGGCGGACGAACCGACCGGTCCGCGCGTTCTCCTCACCAAGAACGCCGGAAAGATCGAGGCGGCGATCGCCGAAGCCGACGCGGTCTGCCTTATCCGCGATCTCGTTAATACGCCGGCGGAAGACATGGGTCCGGCGGCGCTGGAGGAACAGGTCGAAAAGCTGGCGAGCGTACATGGCGGCGACCTGAAGGTCGTCCGCGGGGATGCGCTGGAGCAGGATTATCCGATGGTTCATGCCGTCGGCCGGGCGGCGGCGCGGCGCCATGCGCCGCGGCTGATGCAACTTACCTGGGGTAAGGCAGATGCGCCGGTGCTCGCAATTGTCGGCAAGGGTGTCTGCTTCGACAGCGGGGGGCTCGACGTGAAGAGTTCTTCCGGGATGCTTATCATGAAGAAGGACATGGGCGGCGCGGCCCATGCTATCGCGCTCGCCGGACTGGTGATGAAGGCCGGCCTTCCGGTGCGCCTGCATCTGCTCGTGCCTGCAGTAGAAAACGCGATCAGCGGCGATAGCTTCCGCCCCGGCGACGTGCTGCGCAGCCGCAAGGGTCTGACGGTGGAAATCGGCAATACGGACGCCGAAGGCCGCCTGATCCTCGGCGATGCACTGACCCGCGCGAGCGAGGAAAACCCGGATCTTATCATCGACTTCGCGACGCTCACCGGGGCGGCGCGCGTCGCACTCGGACCGGACTATCCCGCACTGATGACGCGCGAGGACGAAACCGCCGCCGCGCTTATCGAAGCAGGAAAAGCGCATGACGACGAGCCGTGGCGCTTACCTCTTCCTGACGCCTACAACGAATGGTTGGCATCCGACATCGCCGATACCAACAACGCACATACCAATTCTTTCGCCGGTGCGAGTGTGGCGGGCCTGTTCCTCAACAAGTTCGTCGGAGACGGGATCGATTGGGCCCATTTCGATACCTACGCGTGGCGGCCCTCCGCCAAGCCGGGACGACCCAAGGGCGGCGATGCCTACGGCCTTCGCGCGGCGTTCCACATGCTGCAGAAACGTTACGGTTCGGCATAGTCCCGCGCCCCTGCCTTGCGGGATCGCGCTTGCGCGGGTAAGCGCGCGCATCCGCAATTGAGGACACATGCGCGCATCGTGAGCGAACAGGCGAGCTATCCGTTACCCGAAGGCAACATCGGGCTGACCGGCCCGGTCGAAAAGCCCGAGGCCGGAACCTTGCCCCTGCGCGGCGATCTTGCGCACATCGCCCTAGCCGGCCGATTCCTTGCGGCGCATTACGTCGTTCCGCTCTGCCGCCGGATCGGCGCGAACGACGTGTCGCTGAAACTGGTCATGCGCGAGGATGCGGAGGACGGCGCAACGATCGATGCCGGATCGATGGTCGAAGTTCTCGATACCGCGGGAAGCTGGGCATGGGTCGCGTGCGGTCCGAAGGGGCCGAGCGGGTATCTGAAAACCGATAGCCTTGCACCCGAAGTCGCCGCGTCAGACAATGCCGCATAGCGTTTTCATCGACGGGGCGGCGGGGACGACCGGCCTGGAAATCGCCGAACGGCTGGCGGGTCGCGACGCCTTCGAGATCGTCGCGCTCGACGATGCGCACCGCAAGCACGCGTCGGCCCGGCGCGAAGCCTTGAACGACGCGGATTTCGCGATCCTGTGCCTGCCGGACGATGCCGCGCGCGAAGCGGTCGCCTTGATCGATGGCGGATCGAACACGCGCGTGATCGACGCCTCGAGCGCGCACCGCGTTGCCGAGGGCTGGACATACGGCTTTCCCGAACTCGTCGGCAGGGACACGGTCGCCCGTGCCGAACGCATCAGCAATCCCGGCTGCTATCCGACAGGTTTCCTTGCGCTTGTCGCACCGCTCGTGCGTGCCGGACTATTGCCCGCCGATTGGCCGTTCACCGTCCATGCGGTCAGCGGCTATTCCGGCGGCGGCAAAACTCTCATCGAACGGTACGAAGCAGAAGGTGCTCCCGCCTTTCGCGCCTACGGTTACGATCTTGCCCACAAGCATTTGCCGGAAATGAAAGCTCATGCGAGCCTTGCGCGTCCGGTGTTGTTCGCGCCTGCCGTAGCGCCCGCCTATCGCGGAATGATCGTGGAAGTGCCGCTGCATCTCGGTGCGATGACAACGAACCCCCATTCAGACGATCTGCGCAGCGAATTGGCGCGCTTTTATGCCGGGTCGAATATCGTTACCGTTCAGCCTGAGCCCAATCCGTCAGAGATCGTGCTCGATCGCGATGTCCCGGCTTCTGATGCGATGGACCTGTTCGTGTTCGGGAATGAGGGCGGCTGGAACGCCCGTCTCGTCGCGCGGCTCGACAATCTCGGAAAAGGCGCCAGCGGAGCTGCGATTCAGTCGCTCAATCTCATGTGCGGCTTGCCGGAAACCGAAGGGCTTCTCCTCCCCGGTGCCTAGATTTGAGGCACCGCGTGCCTACCGGTTGGGCACAGCAAGCGGCATCGTTGCCGAACAACGCCGCAAGATCGCCAATCGCGCTTTGGCACGAAACTTGGAACATCGCGCGCAAGGGTTCATTCGCTTTAGGACGGGCGCATCGGCCCTCGCTATCTCCCGGGGCAAAGACGTGAAGAAAATCGAGGCGATCATCAAGCCTTTCAAGCTCGACGAAGTGAAGGAAGCGCTGCACGAAATCGGCGTGTCCGGCATCACCGTTACGGAAGCGAAGGGGTTCGGTCGCCAGAAAGGCCATACCGAACTCTATCGCGGTGCCGAATACGTCGTCGATTTCCTGCCCAAGGTGAAACTCGAAGTGGTCGTCCCCGAAGCCCTCGCCGAACGCACCATCGAAGCGGTGGCGAATGCCGCGCAAACGGGCCGCATCGGCGACGGCAAGATTTTCGTCACCCCGATCGAAACCGCCCTGCGCATCCGCACCGGCGAACGCGACGAGGACGCTATCTAGGCGTCCGCCCCTTATTCAAACGACATCCAATCCAACGGAGTTAAAAATGGCCGAAGCGAAAGACATCATCAAACGCATCGAAGACGAAGGCATCGAATGGGTCGATCTGCGCTTCACCGATCCGAAGGGCAAATGGCAGCACCTTACCATGGTCGCCAAGATTCTCGGCGAAGACGAGTTCGAAGACGGCTTGATGTTCGACGGCTCCTCGATCGCCGGATGGAAGGTCATCAACGAAAGCGACATGATCCTGAAGCCGGACCTCGAACGGGTCTATGTCGATCCCTTCAGTGCCGAGCCGATGTTGATTGTTTTCTGCGACATCGTCGAACCCTCGACCGGCGAGTGGTACGCCCGCGATCCGCGCACGACCGCCAAACGCGCCGAGAACTATCTCAAGAATTCGGGCATTGGCGATACGATCTATGTCGGACCAGAAGCCGAATTCTTCATGTTCGACGACGTGCGCTTCGAGGACGGCTACGCGGCATCCGGCTTCGCACTCGACGATATCGAACTGCCGACCAATAGCGGCAAGGAATACGAAGCGGGCAACATGGCCCACCGCCCCCGCGCCAAGGGTGGCTACTTCCCGGTCGCTCCGGTCGACAGCGCCGTCGATATTCGCGGCGAAATGGTTTCGACCATGATCGAAATGGGACTGAACTGCGACAAGCATCACCATGAAGTCGCTGCCGCGCAGCACGAACTCGGTCTCACCTTCGGTACGCTCGTTGAAACCGCCGACAACATGCAGATTTACAAGTATGTCGTACACCAGGTCGCGCATGTGTACGGCAAGACGGCGACGTTCATGCCCAAGCCGATCAAGGACGATAACGGTTCGGGCATGCACACCCACATGTCGATCTGGGATGGCGGGAAGCCGACCTTCGCTGGCAACCAGTATGGCGGCCTCAGCGAAAACTGCCTCTATTACATCGGCGGCGTCATCAAGCATGCGAAGGCCCTCAACGCCTTCACCAACCCGACGACCAACAGCTACAAGCGGCTGGTGCCGGGCTTCGAGGCGCCCGTGCTGCTCGCCTATTCGGCGCGCAACCGTTCGGCTTCGTGCCGCATTCCGTATGGCTCGGGCGACAAGGCAAAGCGCGTCGAATTCCGCTTCCCCGATGCGATGGCGAACCCCTACCTTGCATATGCGGCACTGCTCATGGCGGGTCTCGATGGTATCCAGAACAAGATTCATCCGGGCGAAGCGATGGACAAGAACCTTTACGACCTTCCGCCTGCCGAACTGGCCGACGTGCCGACGGTTTGCGGTTCCTTGCGCGAAGCCTTGGAAGCCCTCCAAGCCGATCACGAATTCCTGCTCAAGGGCGAGGTCTTCACCAAGGACCAGATCGACGCGTATTGCGAGCTAAAATGGGAAGAGGTCCTGCGCGTGGAAACGACGCCCTGCCCCGCAGAATTCGATCTCTATTACAGCGCCTGATCGCGCGCAAAATCGAAGCACCGATGGGAGGCGTCCGGAGCAATCCGGGCGCCTCTTTCGCCTTTTAGGTTCATAACCGGCTGCGTATCTGGTCAGTAGTCGCGGCTGATCTCTGCAACTGCGCTTTCACGTCCAACGGTCGAGACGCTTGCCAGCAGGGATAGCCAGCGGGTGACACGGAACTCGACTTCGGTCGCGCTGTAGCCTCGCCCGTCGGTGATCAGCTCAACATAGATACGGCGGCCAATATTCTTGCCCAGCGCGACCGATGTTCCGCGATCCAGCACGGGATCGGCCGCGACGATCCGCAGCCGGTCGAGACCAATAGCGTCGCGCAGCTGATTGATCGGATCGAGCCCCGCCCCGCCCCTCAGGCTGGCGAGCGCCGTTCCCAATTGCAGCGCATCCGTGGCGGACAGGGAGGTGATTGATCCGCCGAACAGCAGGCGCGCGAGAATTTCCTCTTCCGGCAATACGGGTTCGGAGGAGAAGACGATCTCCGGTTCGGCCGAAGTCCCTGTCACGGTAGCGACGACGGTCAGACCCTGACGGTCGGTCTCCGCCCGGATGTCCAGCCGCGGATCGATCGCAGCGGTTTCGTCGAAGGCGATCTCGCCCCTGACCAGATCGAATTGCGTCCCGGCGAAGGTATACTCGCCCTGCACCAATTGCGCCGTGCCGCCGATACGCGGTTCGGCAGTCGTGCCGCGTAGCACTACATTGGCGCCCCATTCGCTGTCCAAGCCGAGGCCGTCCACTTCGATGCGATTGTTGGCGCGCGCATCGATAAGATACCGCCATGGCCGCGACGTCGCAGTCCCCGGCGCACGATCGGGAGGAAGGTTGATTTCACGGGTCGCGATTTGCGGCAGACGAAGATCGTCCGCCGCCGTGCCGAGCGTCCAGCTCGCCCGGTTCACCCGCACTCGCCCGGCGATCGTTCCACCGAGCCCGTTCGACACGATACGCAACGGGCCCGTCACCGTTGCGCTGAGGCCGTTGGCATTGACGAGGCGGGCATTCGTGGCCGAAGCCTTGAGATCGAGCGTTGGGCCGCGAATTTCGGTGAAGCGTCGTTCGACCCGCTCGCCCAGACCGGCGAGATCGACGATCCCCGAACCGGTGACGCGCCCGCCGCCGCTCGTCTCGCCTTGGAACCGCTCGAGCCGCAAGCGCGAGCCGGCGAACCGGCCCCGCGCGCCGACATTGCGCAGGTCGGTTCCGGACAGGGTGCTGCGAACGCGCAGATCGTCGCTCGACAGACTGCCACGCACCGCCGGGTTGGCCAGCGTCCCGCTGGCATTCGCGGCGATGGCGATCGGCCCGGTGATATCAATCGCATCGACAGCCGCGAGCCGCCACAGGCTTTCCGCCGCTCCCTGGTAGCGCAGTTGCGCGGCTAGCCTCCCCTGTCGCAGTCGCTGCGTCAAATCGCCGGTCGGCGGCAGCCCCGTGATGATCGCCTGGATGCGGCCGCGCCGGATATCGGCATTGTTCAGCACCGCACGCGCTTCCAGCCGCGTCGGCTCCAGCCTCGCAACGAGGGACAAGTCAACCGGGCGAGAAGTCAGGATCAGGCCGGAGCGGGTAAGGTCGTCTACCTTCACGCGCAAATCGGCGGTCGGCAGGGTTGTTGCCGTATCAGCATAGTCGATGACGCCGGAAATCGTGCCCCCGAGGCCGAGATCGGAGACGAGTGCATCGCTTAGGGAAAGCGGCAAGCTGGCCAGCTTCACTTGCGCACGGGTCTGGCCGTTCGAAGTCGTGCCGGTCAGCAAGGCTCCGCCTTCGCCGTACATGATTTGTGTTGGCTGAAGTCGCCAACCGTCATCGCCCACACGCTGGAGGATCGCCCGGCGCGGCATAGCGATCCGCCGCCCCGCGAAGGACCCGCGCGCAGCGACGCCGATCCGATCGGGGCGGAACTGCGCGTTCAAATTGAGCGCGAACCGGCTGCCCCGCGAGCCGGAAATGTTCGCATCGACCTGCCCGGTGCCGTTGGTCACTTCGCCGCGCGCCGCCAGACGCCCGATGAAGAGCGAGCCGTAGGATAGCCCCCGCGCATTCGCCGTGCCGGAGAATGTCGTCCGTCCTGCCGCGATCACGCCGCGCGCATCCACTTCTCCCTGCGCAATGGCGAGGCCACCGGTGCCTTCGAACCGCGCATTGCGCGCGGTGAGATCGAGGACCAGGCCTTGCCCTCCGCCGCGCGGAGCCAGTCCGATCGTTCCGTCGAGACCGCCGCCTGTCAGCGACAGCGTACCGCGTATCCCGCCATCGACGAGGCTGACGAGGCCGTCGACCTCGGTGTCCGAGACGCGCAACCGCTCGATGTCGATAAGGGTGGGGCCGCCTGCCCGCGAAGTAAGACCGAAGGCACCGTCGAACGGGCCGAGCACCGAGCTTCCGCTCGCATCGATGGCGAACCCGTCCTGCGAGGGCGCAAGGGAAAGTCGCACATCGGAAAGGCCGCTTGCCGGTTCGGCGAATACGAAGGCTGCCGTCGGCCCGTTGTCGTCGATGCCGGCCTCAACGGTGAAGGGGCCGTACTGGGACTGCCTCCCCCTACCCGCAAGGACGGTGCGGCCATCGCGTACCGTCCCGTCGAGTGTCATCGCGAGTTTTGCGGCGGTGACCCGGACATTGCCAAATTCAATAGGCCTACTTGCACCGGTCGCCAGCGAGCCGCCTACTGCGATGCTCGGCCCGGCAAGGGCGGCCAGCGTCGAATTCGTGACGCGAGCGATCCGGCCATTGAGATCGGCGCCGATGCGCCATGCTCCGGCACGTCCGAGGAACAGGTCGATCCGCGCAGTTCCATTAGCGACACCTATATTATCGAACTGCAAGCCTCGCGCCCGCACCGGGCCGGCCACGCGGTACGTTCCCGCGCCGAGATCGGCGCGCAGCGAGAGGTTCGCGCCCAGATCGCGAAATGCAAGCGCAAGATTGTCGCCGGTCAGGCGGCTTCCGGACAGGACGAGATTGCCCCTCCCCCGACCGTTTACGAGGCGGGGATCGACCCACGCATTGCCGCTCGTCACCCGCTGTACCCCAAGGTCCAGCGGAATGATCCACTGCGCCCCACCGCGCCGTGCAGTCCCCCTCTGGCGAAGGCCTGTGAAGCGAAACGTTCCGGTGCGCAGTTCCCCGACCCTCAAGTCGTGCCGGAGCGTAAGGTCGGCAAATGCGCCGTCGAGTACGGCCTCGAACCGCGTATCGGCGAGCCGAAGCCCCTCGCTCAACAGGGCGGGATTACGCACCCTTCCGGAAACACGGAAATCGCCGAACTGGTTTTCGGCAAGGTCTATCAACCCCTCGCCGGTCGCGAAGATTCCGCTTCCGCCCAATACGATAGAGCCGTCGAACGTGCGATCGTCGATCCGGACATTTGCATCCAGCGCAACATCCTCTCCAAGCGCACGCGCAGCAAGCCCGGTCAGGAAATCGGATAGGTCGACCCTTCCCAGCGCGCCGAAGCGGCCTGCCCGGTTGGACAATTGGAGGGCCGCGACCCGCTGCCCTTCGGATCGCGCAACCAGCACCCCGTTCCATTCCCGCCACGATCCCGAACCGCGAACGCGCGCCGTGTAAGGATTTTCAAGCCCTGCCAAACGCGTCAGCGGGCCTTGCCGGGCGGCCGCCAGGTCGAGTGATAGCGCGAACCGGTCGCGATCGGGCGCGGCGTCCAGCATTATGGCGAGCCGGTCCTCTTCGCCCACGATCGCGCGGCCATCTAGAAGCAATCGCCGGTCGTCGATCTGCACATTCGCCAGCAGATCGACCCGCTGCGCTACGTCACCCGCGATTCCGGGCGCGAGCATCAGATTTTCTACCTCCAGCCGGTCGACCGAAATATCGAAGCCGGGAAGGATTGGATTGTCTTCCTCGCTGGCGAGAAATTTCGGCAGGCGTGCAAGCGTCGCCCGGCGTAGGGCGAGCTTGTCGATGTCCAACCGGTTGCTAAGCCAACCGCGGGGATGCCAGTCGATCTCAATACGCGGAACCGTTGCGAACGGGCCTTGCGGATCGGAAAGCACGACATCGTGCAACACGGCCTCGCCGTAGATGTTGCCGTCGATACGACCGATGCGGACATTAAGGCCGTTAGGGAAGGTCCGCTCGGTAATGAGGTTGGCAAGAAACCGCTCCCCGAGGGGCGTATTCAGCAAGGCGACCGCCCCGATGGCCAAGAGCACCGCCGCGGCGACAAGACCCCACGCCCATTTAACGACGCGCTTGCCCCATTCGCGCCGCGGCGTGTCGTTTTGCGCCGGAAGGTCCGCGCCCTCCATCAGAAGGCCTGCCCAAGCGATACGTAAACGGCGACTGGCGAATCGGTCGGCTCGGGGTTGAGCGGTGTGCCGACATCGACACGGATCGGTCCGAAGCTGGTAAGGTACCGGATACCGACGCCGGCCCCGTATTTCACGAAACGGAAATCCGGCGTCGGTGAAATCGATACGGCGCCGGCATCAAAAAACGGGACGACCGATAGTGAATCGTCGAACAGTCCGGTCTGGATGCGCGCCTCTATCGAAGCTTCGACGAGACTGCGTCCCCCGAGCGGCTGGCCAAGCTCGTCGCGCGGGCCGACCGTCTCGTAACCATAGCCGCGAACCGAGGAACCGCCGCCTGCATAGAGCCTGCGGGAAGGCGCGATCCCGAACAGTTCCGCGCCCTGAATAGTAGCCGCGCGCAGTCGCCCCGCCAATACGATCCGGTCGCTCGCCCGGCGGTAATAGCTCGCATCACCTTGCAGCCGGACATACTGAAAACTGCGGCCCGCCGTCTGCGAGAACTCCGGCGAAACGAAGCCGGTAAGGCGATAGCCGGTGGTCGGATCGAGCAGCGAGTCCGACGTATCGACAGTTCCGCGCGCGAAGACCGAACCAATGAAATAGGTCTGCCGCGGTAGCGGAATGCCCTCGAACACCCGGTTGCGCTCGTCCGTGGCAAGGATTTCCGCGCCCAATCCCCAGCTGAAAGGTTTCTGGAACAGGAGGGTAGAAAGCTTTTCGAACGTTCCGCGCACCGCAACGGTGTTCGCGTCGTAGGCTTCGGTATCGACGGCGCGGGCATAGGTATCGAGGGTGAGGACCTTGTCCCGGCCGGTGAAGTTGTTCTTGCGAAAGGTCACCCCGCCCAACTGTTCGCGCGTGCCGAGGATGGCGCGGACGCGCAGCATCCCTTCCGGTGGGAACAGGTTGCGGTGTTCCCACGCGGCTTGGACGCGAACGCCTTCCTCCGCGCCGTAACCGATGGCGCCCGATATCGTGCGCAGTTTTGCAGGAGTCAGCCCCACATCGAGCGCAACGATGCCGGGCTCGTCCCCGTTCGGCGCTGATACTTCGCGCGGTGTGATTTCGATCGACGACACGAGACTTGTGGCCGCGATGGCGCGCCGCAGATCGAGTTCGAGACTGCGCTGGTAGATATCGCCGGGTTCGAACCGCGCGATCGAGCCGAGATGCTCGCCGGAAAGAAATTGCGGGTCGTCACTCGTAACCTCACCGAACACATATTTCCCGTTCGGCTGCACCGTGAGCGTGAGATCCCCCTCGCTACGCGCGTGATCGATCAGCAGGCGCGGTGCGGCGATTTCGGCAAAGGCATAGCCGGTTTCGCCAAGCGCCTCGTCCAGCGCGAATTGCTGTTGGACCAGAACGTCGGACTGAAGGAAGTCGCCGGACTGGATCGCGAATGTCTCGCGCAAGCTGGCATAGTCGGGTGCGCTGTCGAGATTGCCGAGATCAATCGCACCATAGCGATAGCGCGGTCCGGGAATGATATCGAACCGCACGGTCGGATCGGTCGCCGCCGATGTCTCGGTCGGGCTTTCTTCCACTCCGACAGAGCGGATGATCTCGCCGTCGTAATAGCCGTATACGCGCAGGAGATTGGCGAGCAGGTCCTCGTCGGACCGGGCGCGAGCGCCGAGCTGCGCGATGCTTTCGTCGTCGCTTTCCAGCTCCTCGATTGTCGAGAGTGCCGCGAACCGATCGACGAAATCGCCCCGCTCAGTGAAGGGCGGTTCCTTTTGCGGAAATGCGAGGACGAGATTGTCGCCGAGCCGCTCGATCTCCGCATCGGCGAAAGCGATATCGGGCGCATCGGTTTCGAGATCGGCAAATACGACCTCTTCTTCCGGTTCCAGAGGCTCGAACCCTTCGATCGCTATATCGGTCGGCCATGGGACGATCGCACCGGGAACTTCGGATATCGGCGTGTCCGGTTCCGGTTCGATGACGTCCTGATCGAGCGGAACGGCAGGCAGCGTTTCGGTCGCCCAATCCTCCGGGTTCTCGACCGCGCTGTCGGGAATGAGGTCTTCAAGGTTCGGCGTCGTTTGCCGGTCCTGCGCCGCTGCATCCGACGCAGACCCGAGAAGGATCTGAAGCCCCGCGCACAGCGCTAGGGCCGATGCCCTATTCGGCCAGCGTATAATCCAGTCGCGAGCCGTCCTTTGCGGGAAGCCTGTCCGCACCATGGCGGACGCGCGGCTTGGTCGCTTCGGCGATCCGGCGCTTCTGCTCGGCCTCGGGCATGCGCTCCCATCCGCTGCGGGTAAGCCGGTCGAGCGGACGGAAGCGGACCTTGTACTGCATCCGCTCCGAGCCATCGACCCAATAGCCCAGATACACATAGGGCAGACCGTGGGCGGCCGCACGCCGGATGTGCTCGAGAATGATAAAATTGCCAAACCCGCCACGATCCTCAATGTCCGGGTCGTAGAAGCTGTAGATCATCGACAGCCCGTCGCCCTGGATATCGGTGAGGCAAGCCCCGATTAGCCTGCCAGGTTCGCCCCCCACGCCGGGCTCCCGATATTCGACCATGTAGCTGGAAACAGGCGTGTGTTCCACCATATCCGCAAAATCGGATTCGTCCATTTCCGCCATGCCGCCGCCGGGATGCCGTGCGGCGAGATAACGGCGCAGCAAGTCGTACTGCTCATCGGTCGCCCAGGGGCGGCATTCGCTGACCTCGACGTCGCGATTGGCTTTGATCGTGCGCTTCTGGCTGCTCGACGGCTTGAATTCGTCGGCCACGACGCGGACCGAAACGCAGGCCTGGCAATCGAGGCAGGAGGGGCGATAGGCGACTGTCTGGCTGCGGCGGAACCCGATGCGGCCCAGTGCCTCGTTCAGCTCGTCCGCATTCTCGCCCCGCAATTCGGTGAAGACCTTGCGCTCGAACTTGCCCGGCAGATAGGGGCAGGCCGAAGGGCTGGTCACGAAAAAGCGGGGGAAGCGGATGGGGGCCGTCACGGTATCGCGCGTCCTTTCACGTCGGAAAAATTGCTGTTCTCTCGACGCTTATATGCCCCACCGGGCCATCCGTTAAAAGGCTCTTAACCACGAAAATTCGCGGATCGTTAAAATTCTCGCTCCGCCCGACGGTCAGTCCAGCTCGGCTAGCTCTACGTGATAGCCCTTTGCCCGCAAGGCGTCCGACAGGCGATCGATCTGCGATCCGTCACGCGCCTCGCATTCGATCTCGGTGATGAGACCCTTGGCGGGAAGGCTGGTGAAGATGCGCTGGTGATAGATCTCGATGATGTTGACGTTATGCGCATCGAATTCGCGCATCACCTTGAACAGCGCGCCGGGCCGATCCTGCAAGGTGATGCGGAGCCTCGCGAGGCGACCGGACCGGGCGAGATCGCGCAGCAAGACATTGGCGAGGAGCCGCGTATCGATGTTGCCGCCGCACAGCACCAGGCCGACGGTCTTGCCCGCGAACTTTTCCGGGTTCGACAGCACTGCCGCCAGACCCGCCGCGCCGGCCCCTTCGACCACCGTCTTTTCGATCTGCAGCAGCAGCGAAACCGAATGTTCGAGATAGGCCTCCTCGACCAGCAGGATCTCGTCGACCAATTCGCCGATGATCTGCGAGGTGAATGCGCCCGGCGCCTTTACCGCGATGCCTTCCGCCAGCGTATCGCCGCCGCAAGGTTGGGCATCGCCGGTGACGTGGGAATACATCGAGGGATATAGCCGCGCCTGCACCCCGATCATCTCGATCTTCGGGTTCAGCGCGTCCGCCACCGTCGCCATTCCGCTCATAAGCCCGCCCCCGCCGATCGGCACGACGAGGCAATCGAAATTGTCCTTTTGCTCGAGCATCTCGAGCGCGACGGTGCCTTGCCCTGCGGCGACCTTCGGATCGTCGAACGGATGGACGAAGGTCAGCCCCCGCTCGGCTTCGAGGGTGCGGGCATGGGCATAGGCTTCGTCGAACGTCTCACCATAAAGCTCGACATTACCGCCGACGCTTTCGGTTTGCATCACCTTCACGCTCGGCGTGGTCTGCGGCATCACGATCGTGACGGGAACGCCGAGCCTGCGCCCGTGATAGGACAGCCCCTGCGAATGATTGCCGGCCGACGCGGCAATCACCCCGCGGCTGCGCTGCTCTTCGCTCAATTGCAACAGGGCGTTCAGCGCGCCGCGTTCCTTGTAGGCGGCGGTAAATTGCTGGTTCTCGAATTTCAGCCAGATGTCCGCACCGGTAATTTCAGACAGGGTGATGGAGCGCATCATGGGCGTCTTGACCACCGCCCCCTCGATCCGGCGGGCGGCTTCGCGCACGTCGTCCAGCGTCAGGAGGTCGCGCGCAGTCGGCGCGGGCGTTGCGGCTTGGGCCTCGGTCATGGCCGCTGCCCTACGGAACGCCCGCGACGCGCGCAATTGCGGAAAGGGTTTCACCGCGCCAAGCTATCGCTTAGGCATCCGCGCCAAAGCATCGTTCGCAAACGGGGTCGTCATACCATGAAGCCGCTTCTCACCGCCGCCATATCCGCTCTCGCTCTCCTGACGGCGACGCCCGCACTCGCGGATACGCTGGTCGACAACGTGCAGGGCATCACCGTAGGCGAAAACGGCGAAATCGAGCGGTTCGAAGCGCTGGTGATCGATGACGATGGCAAGATCGCGCGTGTGCTCGAACGCGGCGAGGAACGGCCACGCACCGATTATCGCGAAGATGGCGAAGGCCGCATCATGCTGCCCGGTCTAATTGACGCGCATGTCCACGTCATGGGGCTCGGCCTCGCAGCGCTGACCCTCGACCTCTCGGACACCAATTCGCTGGACGAAGCGCTCGCGAAAATCCGTAGCTTCGCGGTAGAGAACGACAGCCGCCCCTGGATTCTCGGACGCGGATGGAACCAGGAAAAGTGGGGCCTCGGCCGCTTTCCGACTGCAGCGGAACTGGATAGCGCGGTGGGCGACCGGCCTGTCTATCTTCAACGGGTCGACGGTCATGCCGGGTGGGCGAACACGCTCGCTCTCCAAGCCGCCGGTATTACCGCACAGACCAAATCGCCGGCCGGCGGGCGGGTCGAGCGGCTGCCGGGATCGCAGGAGCCTTCGGGCATATTCGTCGATGCTGCAGAGGCGCTGATGCAGGACGCGATCCCCGCGCCCCGCCCGGCCGAACGCGACCTCGCACTGCGAGAAGCGCAGAACCGGCTGCACAGTTTCGGCATTACGGCCGTCGCGGATATGGGCACGACGATCGAGGACTGGCAGGCCTTTCGCCGCGCGGGCGATAACGGCACGTTGAACGTGCGGATCATGTCCTATGCCGCCGGCCCCGAACAGATGGTGCTGATCGGAGGATCGGGCCCGACGCCATGGCTCTATGACGACAAGCTGCGGATGAACGGGGTGAAACTCTATCTCGATGGCGCGCTGGGCAGCCGGGGCGCGTGGCTCAAGCAACCCTATGCCGACGATCCCAAGAACACCGGCCTCCCCCTGCTCGCCCCCGCCCAGTTCCGCAATATTCTCGTACGTGCGGCACAAGGCGGATTCCAGCCCGCCATCCACGCCATCGGAGACCGGGCCAATGCCGAGGCGCTGAATGCCGTTGGCGAGATTGCCGAGAGCTTTCCGCAGGATTTGCGCTGGCGCATCGAACACGCGCAGATCGTGGACCCGGCCGATATCCCCAAATTCGGCGAGCACGGCATCATCGCGAGCATGCAGCCGACCCACCAGACGTCCGACCGGACCATGGCCGAAGCGCGGCTCGACCCGACCCGCCTCGCCGGGGCCTATGCGTGGAACTCGATTCATGAAGCGGGCGCGAAGCTTGCCTTCGGGTCCGACGCGCCTGTCGAAACCCCCGACGTCTTCGCCGGCTTCGCCGCAGCGATCAGCCGCACCGATGCGAACGGCCAACCGTTCGGCGGATGGTTACCACAGGAACGCGTAAGCCGCGAGGAAGCCTTTGCCGCTTTCACTGCCGACGCCGCCTATGCCGGGTTCGCCGAGGGCCGGTTCGGACGGCTCGCCGAAGGCGAACGAGCCGATTTCGTGCTGGTCGACCGCGACCCGCTGCTCGCCACGCCGGAAGAGATCCGTGCGACCAAGGTGCTGCAGACATGGGTCGGCGGGCAGAAGGTTTACGAAGCGGACTGATCCGCTTCCGGTTTCTCGGCCGGGGTTTTTGCATCGCGGCTGTCGAAAAACCGCATCAGCAGCAAAGAGCCTTCGAACAACAGCAAAAGCGGCACGGCCAGCAGCAGTTGCGAGCCGGGATCGGGCGGCGTGATGATTGCCGCTACCGCCACCACGCCGACGATGACGTAGCGCCGCGCACCCGAAAGCTGTGCGCGCGTTACGATTCCGGCACGGTGTAGCAGCAACAGCAGGACCGGCAGCAGGAAGCTCATTCCGAACGCCAGGATAAACTGCATGACCAGACCGAGATATTCGTTCGCTGTCGGCAGGGCCTGAATCGCAAGCCCGCCAGCCTGTCCCTCGAACCCGAGAAACCAGCGAAAGGCCGTTGGCATGACGACGTAATAGGCGAGCGACGCGCCCATCAGGAACAGTACCGGCGTGGCGACGATGAATGGCAGGAACGCCTTCTTTTCGCGCGCATAGAGGCCCGGCGCGATGAACGCCCACAGCTGGTTGGCGATGATCGGGAAGCTCAGGCAGAAGCCGGCGAACAGTGCCACCTTCAGCTCGACGAAGAACACTTCGTAAAGCTTGGTGAAGATGAGCTGCCCTTCTCCGTCCGGGAATGCGCCTTTCAGGGGCTGGACGAGGAAGCCGAGGATCGGGTCGGCGAAATAGAGGCAGATGCCGAAGGCCACCACCAACGCCGCGACGCAGCGCACCAGCCGCGTACGCAATTCGATCAGGTGATCGAGCAGCGGCGCCTGACTTTCATCGATGTCTTTCAGATTGAACGCCACGCTTCACTCACCCTTCTTCGGCGGGGCGGGCGGCGTGTCGAGCGGTAAGCCGGGTTCGTCCTCGACTGCCGGAGACCCGCCGTGCTCGGGCGCTTTTTGCGGCGCGGCGCGGGCGATAGCGGCTTCGGCGGCGGCATCCGCGTCCGGCGCCTTACCCGATGCGGCAAGCGGCTCCATGTCCTCGCCGAGCAATTGTTCGGGCGTGACCGGCGCGGCGCCGCCTTCCTCGTCCGACCCTTTCGGATATTTCGCCATGATCTCGGCGTTCCGGTCGGCCCACTTCTTTTCCATGTCCTCCATTTCCGCTTGGCGGACCATCTCGTCGACCCCGGCACGGAAGTGATTGGACATGCGGCGCATCTTGCCGATCCAGCGTCCGGCAGCACGCATGGCAGCCGGCATGTCCTTCGGGCCGATCACCAGGATCGCCACGACGACGATCACCAGCAATTCGCTGGCGCCGATATCGAACATGCCGTGCCTTTCGCCCGCTTCAGCGGATCACTTGGTTTGCGTAGGCGTCTTGACCTGATCTTCCTTCAGGTTCTCGTCCGCCGGCTTCGCCTCGTGCTGAATCTGTTTGGCGGGCTTCTCCTCGTCCTCGTTCATGCCCTGCTTGAAGCTTTTGATGCCCTTGCCGAAATCACCCATCATTTCGGAAATGCGCCCCCGTCCGAACAGAACGAGAATGAGGACGGCGATGATGACGAGCTGCCAGGGACCGAGGGACATGGGACGTAACCTTTATGCGAATTGCTTGCGCGCGATATAGACGGTCGGGATGAATGATGCCAGTCGCGCCGGTTCATTCGTCTTCGCTTTCCTCCTCCGGACCGATCAGCGCATCGTACGCGTCGTCTACCGGATCGAGCAGGCCGGTCGCGCGCAGTTCGGCGATGCCGGGCAGGTCGCGGCGGCTTTCGAGGCCGAAATGAGCGAGAAAATCAGGCGTCGTCGCGTAGATCGTCGGGCGGCCGGGCACTTCACGGCGGCCGGCGATCTTCACCCAACCCGCTTCCATCAGCACGTCGAGCGTCCCGCCACTGGTCTGTACGCCGCGGATCGATTCGATTTCCGCGCGGCTGACCGGTTCATGATAGGCGATGATGGCGAGCACTTCGGTGGCCGCGCGGCTTAGGCGGCGAAGCTGCTCCTTCTCCTTTCGCAGGATATGCGCGAGGTCCGGCGCGGTCTCGAAATGCCAGCGCTTCCCCCGCTCGACCAGATGGATGCCGCGATCTTCGTAATGCGCGGCCAGTTCGCGCAACGCCGTGCGGATGTCGGCCACCTCCGCATCGCCGAGCAGGCTCGAAAGCGCTTCGGGCGACATTGGCTCTTCGGCTGCGAACAGCGCCGCCTCCACCGCGCGCGCCAGGTCGGTCATGCGATACGTCGCAGCCGCACGGGTCCGAACACCTCATCCTGCGCCAGTTCCGCCTTGCCCCGCCGCGCCAGTTCGAGCGCCGCGACGAAACTGGAGGCGAGCGCCGACTTGCGCAGGCGCGGTTCGGCATGGGGAGGGAGAAAATCGCGCAATTCGATCCATTCCAGCGTCACGCCGAGCATGGCGGACACCCGATCGAGCGCCGATTCCAAAGTCATTACCGGCCGTTCGCGCACCATGTGGATCGCAGGCGCGGTGCGCGCCTTCACCCGGCCATAGGCTTCGATCAGCGCATACTGGTCGCACTGCCACCGGGTCTTACGGGCGATCTCCAGCCCTTCCGGCGCACCCCGCAAAAACACGTCACGCCCGATCCGGTCGCCGCCCATCAGCCGGGCGGCCGCATCGCGCATCGCACCGAGCCTTTGCAAACGCAATTGCAGCTTCAGCGCCAGTTCTTCGGGCGAGGGGTCTTCCTGCTCCTCCTTTGGTAGCAGCATCGCCGATTTGAGGTAGGCCAACCACGCCGCCATCACGAGGTAATCCGCCGCCAGTTCGAGCTTCAGCGCTTCGGCCTCGTCGATATAATCGAGATATTGCTCAACCAAGGCGAGGATCGAAATCTCGCGAAGATCGACCTTCTGCCGCCGCGCGAGATCGAGCAGCAGATCGAGCGGCCCCTCCCATCCATCAAGCTCGAGATAGAGCGCATCCTCGTCGCGCGCGTCACCCGCGATGCCGGCCCATTCGTCGGCAGCGGGCGAGTCGGCGAAGAGGGTGTTTTGGTTCACCCCGCCCGTTCCGGTTCGACCGCCAACAGGGCGTCGCGTTTTGCCAGCAGATCTTCGGTCGGCATGCCGTCCGCCGGTTCGCCCATCGCCTCGTGCACGCGATCGAGCCGTTCGAGCGCTTTCGCGGTCATGTCGGGGCAACGTTCGACGATGTCGCGCATCTCTTCCAGCTTGGCCCAGCAATTCAGGACGACGTCGCATCCCGCAGCCAGCGCGCGTTCGGAACGTTCGGGTATGGAGCCATTCAGCGCCTGCATGTCGATATCGTCGGTCAGCAACAATCCGTCGAAGCCGATCTCGCCGCGGATCACATCGTAGATGATTCTGGACGACAGGGTCGCGGGAGTGTCGGGATCCCATGCCTCGAACACGATATGCGCGCTCATGCCGAGCGGATGGGCCGATAAGGTACGGAACGGGGCAATGTCGCTTTCCAGTTCCTCCGCGTCCGCCGTGACGGTCGGCAGGTCGTAGTGGGTGTCCGATGTCGCGCGGCCGTGGCCGGGCATATGCTTGAGACAGCCAACCACGCCTGCTTCGCCAAGGCCATGCAACACCGCGCGGCCGAGAGCCGCCACCTGCATCGGCTCGCTGCCTAGTGCCCGGTCGCCGATGGCATCCACCGTTTCCGGCCGGCGAACGTCGAACGGGGCGTGGAAGTTCACCGATATGCCGCAATCCGCCAGTTCCCGGCCCATGGCCACGGCATTGACGCGTGCCGCCTCGATCGCGGTCGCAGGCGCGACGTCGTAAAGGTTCGCGAATACCTCGCCGGCGGGATACTTACGCCATTCGGGCGGCTTCATCCGGGCGACGCGGCCGCCTTCCTGGTCGATCGAGATTATCAGCTGGTCGCGCCCATGGATGGTCCGAAGATCATCGGTCAACGCGCGAAGCTGATCACGGGTCTCGCAATTGCGACCGAACAGGATGTATCCCGCTGGGTCGCTATCCTTGAAGAATGCGCGCTCGTCATCCGACAGGCGGGGACCGGCGATGCCGAAAATTGCAGGCGTCATAGGTCGCGGATTTGCAGGTTTGCCGCGCGCTGGCAAGCGAGCCGCTGCCCGGCGATGTGGACGGGCCTTCCGGCTATTTCACGAAACAGGCAAGCCCGTCGGACTTGAGCGCATCGCACAGGCGCTGGGCCGAGGCACGGTCGCCCGGCAGGGCTTGAAGGCGGTAGACGCGGCCGATATCGACCCGCGCTTCTACCACACGGTGCCGCACCCCGGACAGCGCCTCGGTCTGCCGCGTCAGGCGCTGCCACGCCTCTTCCGCCACATCCCGGCGCGGAAAAGCGCCGACCTGAACCGCCGTGCCGGCAGGAATGGCTTCCACGCTCGGCGTGGGCGTGGGCGACGGTTTCGCAGCCGGCGTAGGTTCGTCGCTGATTGTCGAGGCGATCGAAGGGGCGGGAGCAGCCGTGGGTGTCGGCACCGGGGTAGGCGTGCGTTCCGCCAGGCGACCCTCGCGCGTTTGCCCCTCACCCACCGCGAAGCTGGTATCGCCCGTGCCTTCGAAGGTCTTGCCGCCCGCATCGTCGGGGCGGACCTTGTAAGGCTCTGCCGGGGCGGCAATGATGCTGCCGTCCGCCGGCGGTTCGCCCGCATTGCGACCGAACAGCCACCAGATGCCGCCAATAAGGATGGCCAGCGCCGCCAGGGCGATCAGGCCTAAGACGATCAGCCTGCCGGTCGGCAAACCCGGTTCGTAATCGAGATCGTCGTCCGATTCGAGCCAAGGCAAACGCTCCTCGCCGAGCAGGTCTCCGTCGCCGCGGGCGTCCCACGTCGCATCGTCGGCATAGGGGCTGCGTGCCATCGTTACATCTCCTCCACTGCTTCGACACCCAGGATGCCGAGCCCGTTGCGGATCACCTGCGCGACTTGCGCCGCTACGAACAGGCGCGCCGAGGTAAGGTCGGCATCGCCATCCTGAATGATCCGTTTTGCCGGATCGTCGTTACCCGCATTCCAGAAACTGTGGAAGGCAGCGGCAAGATCGCCAAGGAAGAACGCGATGCGGTGCGGTTCGCGTGCCTTCGCGGCACCTTCGACCACGCGCGGAAATTGCGCCGCTTCCCGCACCAGCGCAAGTTCGTCAGCCCCGAGCCGATCGAGATGCTCGGCGGAGGGCGCGACGTCGCCCGCCTTCCGCATCGTCGAACAGATGCGGGCATGGGCGTATTGCAGGTAGAAAACCGGATTGTCGCGGCTCGCCTCGACCACCTTGGCGAAGTCAAATTCCATGTGCGCTTCGGGCTTGCGAGTCAGCATGGTGAAGCGAACCACGTCCTTGCCCACTTCCTCCACAACCTCGGCCAGCGTAACGAAAGTGCCGGAGCGCTTGGACATCTTCACCGGCTCGCCGTCGCGCAGCAAGTTGACCATCTGCACCAGCTTGACGTCGAACGGGATCGCCGCGCCCTGCCCTTCCGACAATGCGGCGACGGCGGCCTTGATCCGCTTGACCGTGCCGGCATGGTCCGCGCCCCAGATATCGATCAACGCATCGGCCTTCTCCGCCTTCTGCATATGATAGGCGAGATCGGCGCCAAAATAGGTCCATGCTCCGTTCGACTTCTTGATCGGACGATCCTGATCGTCGCCGAACTGTGTGGAGCGGAACAGAGGTAGTTCGACCGGCTCCCAGTCTTCCGGCGGCGCCTTGCCCTTGGGTGCTTCCAGCACCCCGTCATAGACGAAGCCGTGCTGGCGCAGCCATTTCTCGGCTTCTTCCGGCTTTCCGGCAGCCTGCAATTCCGCTTCGGAGGCGAACACGTCGTGCTCGATCCCGAGTAATGCGAGATCAGTGCGGATCATGTCCATCATCGCGGCGACGGCGCGTTTGCGGAACAAGGGCAACCATTCGCTCTCGGGCGCGGCGGCGTAACGGTCACCATATTCCTGGGCCAAATACCTGCCGACCGGCACGAGGTATTCGCCGGGATAGAGGCCTTCGGCCAAGTCGCCAACATCTTCGCCAAGCGCTTCGCGATAGCGATGATGTACGGAACGCGCGAGGACATCGACCTGCCCGCCAGCATCGTTGACGTAGTATTCGCGCACGACCTCGTGCCCGACGAACTCGAGCAGTCCCGCCAGCGCGTCGCCGACCACCGCGCCGCGGCAATGGCCCATATGCATCGGCCCGGTCGGGTTGGCGGAAACGTATTCGATATTGACGGTCGTGCCCACACCCATCTGCGAGCGACCGTATTCCATTCCCAATGAAGCTATCGCATCGAGTTCGCGCAGCCATGCTTCGTCGGCCAGGCGAAGATTGATGAAGCCCGGGCCCGCAATACCGGCTTCGACGATGTCGGGCTCGCGCTTTAGGTGTTCGACGATCTTTTCCGCGAGACTTCGCGGATTGGTCTTCGCCTGCTTCGCCAAAACCATCGCAGCGTTCGTTGCCAGATCGCCATGCGACGGATCACGCGGCGGCTCGACCGTCACGCCGGAACGGTTGGTGTCCTTCGGCAGGTCGCCTTCCATCTCGAGCGCATTGAGAACGGCATCGATCTTGGCGGCGAAGCCTGCGTGCAATGTCTGTGTATCGGCCATCGCGGCGCGCCTAGACGAATGGCGCGAAATCGCAAGATGGCGTTAACCGAGGTCAGCGCGTCGCGTTGTAGCGCAACTGGTCCTCGGTAAGCTGGAAACCGACCAGCAATTCGAAGGTAGCCCGGTTGATCGCGGCGCGCACTTCCGGATCGGCCAACGGATCGAGCGCGGCATCGGGATCGCCCGGATCGCGCTTGCGGGTAATCTGCTGGCGAATTTCCTGCGGCAGCGTCGCATCCGCGCGGTTCACGAACGCACCGGCCTTGCCGCTCGCCTGCGCGCGCTCCTGCCCGTCGGCAAAATTCACCGTGACCGTGCCGACCCGCTTGGTAACCACCGAACCGCCGCCGCGCAGCACGGTCGAGAAGAACGGCAATTCCACGGTCCGCGCACCGCTGGTGTTCGCCCGACGGGCGAGGACGTCGAACGTCGCTTCGGAATAGACCCGTTCGCCGCTTTCGTTGCAGGTGGAACGCAGATTGGTGATTGCCGCGGTCATGTCGAAATCGGCCAGGGTCTTCGATGTGGGCGAAGTGAACAGCGTAATGTCGCCGGTATAGTCCGGAATGCCGACGGCCGGGCACGCCGTGCGTACCGCCGTGATGCCGACGCCCTGGTTCACCACCAGTTCGCCTTCCCTGCTGCATCCAGCCAGCGCGAGACCAATTCCCAAGGTCGTCAGGAGGCGAAAGCGCATGGTCATGTCGGCGGCTATCCTTGAAAGTTCGTATGCGTGGCCCTGGCAAGGGCGCGCGTGCCCTAGCTTGGCGCGCCGCAAAGCGCTAGGGGGGCATGCATGAACGCCCCCTTTCCCGCTCAAGACGCCGCCGCCAAACCGCTCCTTCCGCTTGAAGTGCTGATTGCCGCCCCTCGCGGCTTCTGCGCCGGGGTCGATCGGGCAATCGAAATCGTGGAGCGCGCACTCGAGAAATACGGCGCACCGGTCTATGTCCGGCATGAAATTGTCCACAATAAGTTCGTCGTGGACAGCCTGAAGCAGAAGGGGGCGATCTTCGTCGAGGAACTAGACGAAGTTCCCGAAGATGCGCCCGTCGTATTCAGCGCGCACGGGGTGCCGAAGACGGTTCCGGCAGAGGCCGAACGGCGGAACATGGTCTATGTCGATGCGACATGCCCGCTGGTCAGCAAGGTCCACCGGCAGGCGGAACGGCAGATCGAGAAGGGTCAGCATATCCTGTTCATCGGTCATGCCGGCCATCCCGAAGTGATCGGTACGATGGGCCAGGTGCCGGAAGGCCGGATCACACTGGTCGAGACCTTGGATGACGTCGCCGAACTGCCCTTCACTAAGGAAGACGACCTTTCCTATCTCTCGCAGACCACGCTCTCGGTGGACGACACCCGCGCCATCGTGGAGGCGCTGGAGACGCGCTATCCGCAGATCGTCGGCCCGAAGGCGGAAGATATCTGCTATGCCACCAGCAACCGGCAGGCAGCGGTCAAACAGATCGCCGGCGGTGCGGACTTCCTGCTGGTCATCGGTGCGCCCAATTCGTCGAACTCCCTGCGCCTCGTCGAAGTGGCGGAACGGCTGGGGACGGAAGCTCGACTTATTCAGCGCGCCAGCGAGATCGATCCGGCATGGCTGGAAGGTGTTGGGACGCTCGGTCTGACTGCCGGAGCTTCGGCCCCGGAAATGCTGGTTCGCGAGGTCGTCGCCAAGCTGGGCGAATGGCGCGACGTGCGCGAGCGGACGATTACCGCCGCCGAAGAGAAAATGGTCTTCAAGCTGCCGCGCGAACTCGCCGACTAGGGTGGCCGTCTATACCGATTTGAGTGCCGAAGACCTCGCTCGGCTGATCGGCGCATGGGATGTCGGCACGCTGGTTTCGGCAAAAGGCATCGCGGAGGGCGTTTCGAACAGTAATTGGTTGATCGAAACGAGCGGCAGCACGCACGGTTCGCGCTTCATCCTCACCATGTACGAGCGCCGGATCGATCTTTCGGACTTGCCCTTCTTTCTTGGTTTGCTCGACGATCTCTCCGCCGCGAAGCTTCCCGTTCCTCGGACAATTCACGACCGTGACAGCGCGGCGTTCCGGATGGTGGACGGCAAGGCGGTCGCCCTGATCGAATTCCTTCCCGGTGTCTCGCCGGGCTCACCCTCGTCCGCGCAAGCTTATGCGACCGGCAGCGTCCTCGCCCGGCTTCACCAGACAACCCGCAATTACGCGAGCGAGCGCCCGAATGATCTTTCACCGCCCCACTGCGCCGCGCTGATGCAAAGCTTCGATGGTGGCGCGCTGGCCTTGATCGATCCCGACCTGCCCCAGGTCGCCGATAATGCGGTAAGTCTGGCAAACCAATGGCCGCAAGATTTACCGCGCTCGATCATCCATTCGGACTTGTTTCCCGACAATGTCCTGATGCTCGGCAACGACGTGAGCGGGCTGATCGACTTCTATTTCTCCTGCACCGATTTCATGGCCTACGATCTGGCCGTAACCCACGCAGCGTGGTCGTTCGGAAAGGCAGGCCAAACCTACCATGAGGACGTGGGCGCGGCCCTGATCGAAGGGTACGAAAGCGTGCGGACGCTTTCTGCAGACGAACGCAGCGCCATGCGCATTCTGGCTCAAGGTGCTTGCCTGCGCTTCGTCGCCAGCCGTGTCGAAGATTGGCTCGACACACCGGCCGGCGCGTTGGTGACACGCAAGGACCCGATGGATTTCGTCCGCCGCTGGCGCTTCTACGAAAAACAGGGCAACGCGCTGTTCGCATGAAACAGGTCGAGATTTTTACCGACGGTGCCTGCAAGGGCAATCCAGGCCCGGGCGGCTGGGGCGTCCTCTTGCGCATGGGGCCGCACGAGAAGGAAATGTCGGGAAGCGATCCCGACACCACCAACAACCGCATGGAACTGACCGCCGCAATCCGCGGCCTCTGTGCCCTGATCGAACCCTGCCGGGTCGATCTCTACACAGACAGCAAATACGTGATCGACGGGATTACCAAGTGGGTTCACGGCTGGAAAAAACGCGGCTGGATCAACGCCAGCAAGAAGCCGGTGCGCAACGCCGAATTGTGGCACGAACTGATCGATGCGAGCTCACGGCACGAGATCGAATGGCACTGGGTGAAAGGCCATTCAGGACATGCGGAAAACGAACGGGTGGACAAGCTCGCCAGCGATGCGGCCGAAGCGTTGACCTGATCAGGAAAAGCGGTCCGGCGCGTAGAGGGAGGCATCGAGGCCCTCGGTCATGGCATCGCGGACATTGTTCAACAGCAATTGACCGGCAAGCCGCGCGGCGGCAGGCGATGTCTGGATGCCGAACCCGCCTTGTCCGGCAAACCACGCGAAGCCCTCGACTTGCGGATCGTAGCCGTACACGGGCAGCCGGTCGGGGGCGAAACTGCGCAGGCCTGCCCACTTACGTTCGACCGCCTCGACCTGCCAATCGACGACCTCCTCCAGCCGCGCGATCGCTTCGGCCACTGCCAGTTCTTCGGGCGCAGCATCGCAGGGCTGGCTCGGCTCTTCGTCGTGCGGACTGAGCCAAAGCCTTCCCGCCTCCGGCTTGAAATAGAACCGCCCCGAAATATCGAGCGTCAGCGGAAGGTCGGGCGGCGGCGGGGCGGCGAGCCGCAATTGGACGACCGTTCTGCGCAGCGGCGCAATGCTCAAGGGTTCGGCCCCAACCAGCTTCGCGACGCCATCCGCCCATGCGCCGGCCGAATTGACGAGCGTGGCGGCATCGAATGAGAGACCTACTGTCCTCAGGTTCCAAACGGCTTCCCGCCGCTTTGCCTGCCGCAACCGTGCCCGGCATACTATCTTGGCACCGGCCTTTCTGGCGCGCGACAGATAGTGCTGGTGCAACCCGGCGACGTCAATGTCCGCACACGCCGGTTCCCAGATCGCCCCTGTCCATTCTTCGCGTAAGCCGGGCAGCTTGGCTTCAAGCGGGCCGCGCTCCAATCTCTCGATCGTAGCGCCGGTCTCTGCGAAGCGGTTCAGAAACCCATGGAGCTTCGGCTCGTCCGCATCCCGTCCTATATACAGGGCACCGCGTTGGGTCAGGAACCCATGATCGCGCAGGTAAGGCCCCGAAGCGAGCGTGAGCGGAACGAGTTCTGGCCCGCCATAGCATTCCTCCCAAAACGCGGCCGAGCGGCCCGTTGCATGGTATCCGGGCGCGTCTTCCGCTTCCAGGACGACGACGCGCGCCCCCCCTTCCGCCAGTTCTGCGGCGATGCTCGCCCCGGCTATGCCGGCACCGGTGATGGCGAAGTCGTAGATCATCGTTCGGCAGGCGCATGCAAGTCGAGGAAATGCGCGATGCCTTCCATCGCGCCGTGACGGACCGAATCGACTTCACGCAGGAGTTCGTGATGCGCGTCTTTGTCGAATTCGAGCAGTTCTCCATTCGGTAAGCGTTGTACCGCGCGTAAGACAGCGTCGTGCCGCACGAGCTTGTCGTTCGCGGTCGAAATCATCAGGACAGGAATCGTCACCCGTTCCAGCGCACCTTCTGCTTCCAAGATGCGGGTAGAGGCGTAGGCGCGTTCGACCCAGCGCCAGCTCGCGGGGCCCATAAGAACCTCGGGGCGGTGAATACGCCACCAAAGCTCGTCCTGGTAGCGGTTGATATCGTGGGTCAGGAGGTCCTGCCGTCCGGCAAGGTCCTCGCCCGGCTTCTCGCTCCATTTCCACGCCTGCCGACGCGGATCGCCGATCCGGGTCATCAATTTCGCGACGGCATGCAGGATAGGCAATGGCAGTGGCGGCCCCGCCATGCCGAGCATCGGGGCAACCAGCACCGCTGCATCGGGGGAAGCTGCGCCTTCGGTCAAAGCGCGCATGACCAGATGCCCACCCATCGAGTGGCCGAGCAGGACGTGGGGGCCTGGCGTCCCGGATGTCCATACCGACCACAAAACTTGGAGGTCCGCGACCCAGTCAGCAAAATCCTCGACATGCCCGGTATGCGGATGACCGCCCAGCCGCCCCGAGCCGCCCTGCCCGCGCCAGTCCGCCGCCGTGACGCGCCAGCCCGCGCGGTGCCAATCCTCCAGAGTTTCAAGATATTTCTCATAGAAATCTCCCCGTCCCGGAAGGAACAGGATCGATCCGCGCGGCGACGCGTGCCGCCCCGGCCAATCGATCCGTCGGATCTCGTGCCCGTCGGACGCGCGCCAGAGGGATTCGCGGGCATCTGCCGGTATGGCGCGGCGGTCGATCGGGTCAGGCTGCGATTGCGCATCGAACGTCTGCGATGGGATACGCGCCTCCTCTATCGTGCGCCGCCGTTCCGGGGTTACCGTTTGGTAAGCATATTTCTCTAGCAGGATGCCGATCTCGGACCTTGCGGGGATGCCATGTACCACGAAGTTTTCACCTACGTTCTGCTCGGCGCATTGGCAATCGCGCTGGTCGTCGCTGCGGCCACCGACCTGAAGAGCCGGACCATCGGCAACAAACTCAATCTCGCCATCGCGGCGGGCGCTCCGTTGTTCTGGTGGGCGAGCGAGATGTCCCTCTGGCCGGGTGTCGCGATCCAGTTGGCCGTAGCCGCCGCCACCTTCGCGGTGTGCTGCGTATTCTTCGCGCTTCGACAAATGGGCGGAGGCGACGTCAAGCTTCTCACCGCCCTCGCCTTGTGGATGCCGCCGAGCAATTTTCTCAGCGTCGTCGTCATCACCGCAATGCTGGGCTGGGTCCTCACACTGATCATGGGCGCATGGGCAGTGGCGAACTCGAAGGTCGTCGGCGCTCGTCCGATCCGTGACACGGGAATGCTCATTGCGTTTACGCTCGTCGCGGCGAATTTCGCCAGCGGCGTAGTTGGCGGACCGCGTTTGACCTTGCCGTCGAGCCTTGTCGGCGGGCTGGGCGACGACATCGGCATGCTTTTCGTCGCGGCGATGGCCCCGATCCTGCTCCTAGCCGGTGTAACGCTCGCATCGATCCGCATCATCAAGCGCCACGAACAGCAGTTGCGGGTGCCTTACGGGCTCGCGATCTCGATCGCCGGCCTTTCGATCATCGTCGGTAGCACGATTTTTAACCTGCCGAGCAACACCATCGCAGGCTGAATACCCGATCTTAACCAATCGCGCTCTACACGAGTGAAACCATAGCAACCCGCATCCGAATCTCGCGGGTCATCAAAGGGGGCTAGAATAGCCATGGACAGGAAGAAGCTGGTTCTGCTGGTAGGTGCCGCGATCGTCGCGATCGGAACGGCCCTGCTCGCCCGGAGCATGTTCGCCGGGGCAGCCACTCCGCAAGCCGCAGCCGCACAGGTAGAACCGCAGGGCCCGAAAGTCCTTGTCGCCCAGCGCGCCTTGCCGGTGGGTACGATCATCACGGCAGATGCGATCGGTTATCAGCGCTGGCCGGAAGAGCTGGTCAAGGATGCCTACTTCCTCGATGGCGAAGCGGACATCAGCAAGCTGATCGGAACGGTGGTCCGTCACCCGGTGACAGCCGGTGAACCGGTGACCCAAGGTTCGCTCGTCAGCCCCGGAGATCGCGGATTTCTAGCCGCTGCCCTAACACCCGGAATGCGTGCGATTACCGTACCCGTCGACGCGAAAAGCGGCGTGGCAGGCTTCGTCTTTCCCGGCGACCGGGTAGACCTCGTTCTGACGCAAACCGTTTCCGGCAACGACGGAACCGATCTCAAGGCGTCCGAAACCTTCATTCGCAATCTGCGCGTCCTCGCTACCGACCAGTCGACCGAGCAGGAAACCGTAGAGGGTGTGACCCAGGTCAAGGCGTTCAGCACCGTAACGCTCGAAGCAACCCCAACGATCGTCGAAAAGATCACCGTCGCCCAGACAATCGGGACGCTTAGCCTCACCCTCCGCGCCATTTCGGATAGCCACAGCGAGCTTGAACGCGCCATCGCATCCGGCTCGGTCAGCATCCCGGATAACGCCACACCGCAAGAGGAAGAGCGCCTGCTGCGCGAAGCAATGGCCCGCCCGGACGACAGCCGCGGCAGCTATGTGACGGGCGGCGATGTCTCGCGCTTCCAGCGCAGTTCGATGCCCTCGATGGGCAATGCCCAGCCTGCGGCCGCTGCTGTGATGCCGGCCTCAGGACCCGCGGAACCGCGGCAGAATTCCGCTCCGGTCCATAGCGGTCCGAGCGTCCGGGTGACGCGCGGCAAAGACACCGAAAACGTCGCAGTCAGCGCTCGCTGATCGTCAGAAACACAGGAAGCCATTCAGGGGGCATTTCCATGAACCGTCGCGTACACACAAAACTGCTGCTTGCCAGCCTGGCCATGGCGCCGCTGACCAGCATGGCGACCGCGCCCGCAACGGCCCAGTCGACCGTCAGCCCAAGCCAGGAGATCGTCCTTTCGATCGGCCGCGGCGAACTCGTCAACGTGCCGGGCACGATGGCCGACGTCTTCATCGCCAACGACGAGATCGCCGACGTGCAGATCAAGTCGCAGCGCCAGCTCTACCTGTTCGGCAAGGCTGGCGGAGAGACGACGGTCTATGCCAGCAATGCCCGCGGTGACATCATCTGGTCGACGAACGTACGGGTCGGATCGAACATCGGCAGCATCGACCAGATGCTCAATCTCGCAATGCCGGAAGCGAAGATCAACGTCGCGACGATGGGTGCCAATACGGTCCTCCTGACCGGTACGGTCGCCGCGCCGGAAGATGCTGCCGAAGCGCAGACTTTGGTCGAAGCATTCGTCGGCGAAGAGACGAATGTCATCAGCCGCCTCAAGATGGCGACGCCGCTGCAGGTCAATCTGCAGGTTCGCATCGCCGAAGTCAGCCGGAGCGTCGTCAAGGCGATCGGGGTGAACCTGACTTCGCTTGATCAGAGCAACGGTTTCAAGTTCGGTGTAGGCCAGGGACGCGGCCCTACCACTTTTACTCCCGGGCGCACATTCGGCGTGGGAGGGTCGGGAGATCGCCAGGTGATCGATCGGGTCCTCAATCCGATTACGGGAGAAATCGAAGAGATACCGGGCACGAACATCAATGGCGCGGATATCGGGTCAACCCTTGGTTTTGCTGGCCGGCTACTCGGTCTCGATGTCGCAGCCGCACTTGATCTTGCGGAAACCCAAGGCTTGGTGACGACGCTTGCAAATCCGAACCTCACGGCTCTGTCAGGAGAAACAGCAGAGTTTCTAGCCGGCGGCGAATTCCCAATTCCGATAAGCCAGGGTCTCGGAACGACCACAATCGAGTATAAAAAGTTCGGCATCAGCCTGGCTTATTCGCCAATCGTCCTTTCGAACGGTCGGATCTCGATCCGTGTGCGGCCAGAAGTTTCAGAACTATCGTCGCAGGGTGCCATCACCTTCGATGGCTTTCAGATACCCGCACTGACAACCCGCCGTGCCGAGACAACCGTGGAACTTGGTTCCGGCCAGAGTTTCATGATCGCCGGCTTACTTTCGAACAATGCGCAGAACCAGATCGAGAAAGCTCCCGGTCTCGGAAATATTCCGATCCTCGGCAACCTTTTCCGGTCCACGACTTGGCGAAAGGGCGAAACCGAACTCGTCATCGTTGTCACGCCGTATCTCGTGAAACCGGTGGACGCTAGCGAGATACGGCTGCCGACCGACGGTTACTTGAAGCCGACCGAGGGCACTCGAATTCTCGGCTATCAAGAGTCCGACGGCGTAAGTGGAGGCAAACGCCCCGGCCCGACCGTAAAAGAAAGCGGCAGCGCCACGCCCGATCTGAGCCGTTCCGAACCGCAATCCGGAAGTCTCGCAATGCCGGATGAGGCGCGACGCAACGAGAAGACCGCCGCTGCCACACCCGGCTTCAGCTTCGAATAAGGGGACATGGAGATGCTTGTGAACATGAATTGTAAGCGCGCAGGAACGCTCGCTGTGACATTCGCTCTTGCCCTCGGCGCGTGCGGTAAGATGAACATGGAAAACCGCTCGCTCTACAGCGTGAAGCAGCCGGTTGTCGAACGCTCGAATTATACCATCGATGTCGCCACATCGTCCGAAGGCCTGCCCTTCGCCGAGCAGCAGCGGCTGACCGGATGGTTCGAAGGCATGGACCTGAGATATGGCGACCGCCTTTCCGTCGAAAGCGCCGTGGAGAACCCGGCCGTTCAGGAAGATGTAGCCGCATTGGCTGGTCGCTACGGAATACTTATGGCTGAAGGAGCCCCAGTGACCGAAGGGTTCGTAGGGCCCGGACAGGCTCGCATCGTCCTTACCCGTTCGACTGCATCGGTGCCGAACTGTCCCGATTGGTCGCATACTGCGGAAGCCAACCATCTGAACGGCACGAACCCGAACTACGGTTGCGCGAACAACAGCAACCTCGCTGCAATGGTCGCGAACCCGGAAGATCTCGTCGAAGGGCAGAAGGGCACCGGCGAGACGATCGTGACCACGTCGACGAAGGCGATCCGGTCCTATCGCAGCCAAGCGCCGACCGGTGCGGGCGGCCTTCCCGAAACCAGCACGCAAACAGGAGGCAACTGAGCCATGAGCGCGTCTCTTAAATCGGCAATTCCCGGAAATCGCGATCAGTTCGCAGCCTATATCTGCGATGAAACGGCGCTGGATGTTCTCCGGCCCGTTGTCATCGAGCTCGGCTGGCAGCCTGAGAAGTGCAATAAGGGCGGCCTGCGTAACGCGGTCCAATCGCTATCGGTATCGGCCAGTCCGAACATCCTGATGGTCGACCTTTCGGAAAGCGGCGATCCGCTGAACGACATCAACGCTCTGGCCGAGGTCTGCGAGCCTGGAACAGTCGTTATCGCGATCGGTCAGGTGAACGATGTCCGCCTGTATCGCGATCTTCTTGCGAGTGGCATTCACGATTACCTGCTCAAGCCGCTTTCGGCCGGCGTTCTGCGCGATTCCCTCAACCAGGCGCAGGCCGTGTTCATGGCCCCGAGGGCCGGTGAAGCCGATCAACAGCGCCACCATATCTCAACCGCTATCGTCGGAATGCGTGGCGGCGTCGGGGCATCGACATTGGCGACATCGCTTGCGTGGATGTTCAGCCACGACAAGAAGATGCCGACTGCGCTGCTCGATCTGGACGTCCATTTCGGCACGGGTGCGCTCACGCTAGATCTCGAACCGGGCCGCGGCCTGATCGATGCAATCGACAATCCCAGCCGCATCGACGGCCTGTTTATCGAACGGGCGATGATCCGCGCGAACGACAATCTGGCCATCCTTTCTGCAGAAGCGCCGATCAATTCGCCATTGATGACGGACGGTGCCGCCTTCGTGCAATTGCAGGAAGAATTCCGCCACGCATTCGAGATGACCTTGATCGACATGCCGCGAAATATGCTGATCAATTTCCCTCACGTTCTTTCGGATGTGAACGTCGTGACGCTGGTGACCGAAATGACGCTCGCCTCGGCGCGCGATACCATCCGGGCGCTATCGTGGCTGAAAACGAACGCGGCGCATGCCGTACCGATTGTTGTAGCCAACAAGGTCCAGCCCGGCGCTTCGGAAATCAGCAAGGCGGATTTCGAGGCTTCGATCGAGCGCTCGATCGATATCACGATCGCCTACGATCAGAAGGCTGCCACGAATGCAGCGAAACTCGGCCAGACCTTTGCGGCCGCCAACGGTGGAAGCAAGGCGACCGCAGGCATCAAGGAATTGGCGGCCCAAATCGTCGGTGCCGGAAGCGAGAACGACGAGGACGGTACGAAATCGTCTTCGGACAAGAAATCGCTGCTCGGTTCTTTCGATCTGAAATCGCTGCTGGCGAAGAAGGACAAAACGCCCGCTTCCCAGCAGGCGCACTGACACGCGCAGGGCGGCGGACAGGGGGTGTTCGCCGCCCGAAATCCCTCGGGACATGATGGAGTAAAACCATGCCGATGATCCAGATGATGCTGCTAGCCGTGGGGCTCTTCGTGCTTGCCGGGATCGGCTATGTCCTAGTGTTTGCCGGCAGCGCTTCGAAGGCAGGCCAGCGCCGTCTGCAGCAACTCCGCTATCGTCACTCCGAGAGCACTGATGCAAAAGTGGAATCGCAGCTCAAGAAGGCCATTGCCGCGCGGAAGCCGAAGCTTCAGGTAACAGCCGGCTCGGGATCCAAGATCGATGCCCTCGCCATTCGCTTGGATCGGACCGGCAAGGGCTGGACCCTTTCGCAGTATGCCTACACGTCGCTCGGGCTCGGGCTGGTCATCGCTCTGCTTCTGTTCCTCAAGACAGGTTCGCTTCCCCTTTCCCTTGCGGTTGGCGTCTTTGTCGGTGCGGGTCTTCCGCATCTGGTCGTCAACCGCGCAATCAAGAAACGCACCAATCAGTTCAATACGAAATTTCCCGATGCGATCGAACTGCTCGTTCGCGGTTTGCGCTCCGGTCTTCCGGTGACCGAGACCCTCGGTGTCGTCGCGCAGGAAGTTCCTGGACCCGTGGGCCAGGAGTTCAAGATGATCGTCGAGCGGATCAAGATCGGCCGGACAATGGAAGAGTCGCTTCAGGTCACCGCCGACCGGTTGGGCATCGCCGAGTTCAATTTTTTCTGCATCACGCTCGCGATCCAGCGGGAAACGGGCGGCAATCTGGCCGAAACATTGTCCAACCTTGCAGAAGTGCTGCGCAAGCGTGCTCAGATGAAGCTCAAGATCAAGGCGATGAGTTCGGAATCGAAAGCCTCGGCCTATATCGTCGGTGCTTTGCCCTTTATCGTCTTCGTCATGATCTGGTGGATCAATCCGGGCTATGTCGGCGGTTTTTTCGAAGACGACCGTCTCATCGTGACGGGCCTCGGCGGGCTCACCTGGATGGGTGTCGGCGTCTTCATCATGGCCAAGATGGTCAGCTTCGAAATCTGAGCGGCGGGGAAGGAATACCACCATGGAAAGTGCCACCGGTCCGACCCTGCTCGGCTTCGACGTCATCTTCATCGGCTCGATCCTCGCCGGCATTGCCGCCCTTGCGGTCTTCGTCGCGATTTACTCCGCCGTCACCATCAAGGACCCGATGGCGAAGCGCGTGAAAGCGCTCGAAGGGCGGCGCGAGGAGCTCAAGATGGGGCTCGTCACCGCCAGCGCGAAAAAACGTCAAAGCCTGGTGCGCAAGAACGACACCGCCGACAAGGTTCGCGACACGCTCGGCAACATGAAGGTGTTGCAGCAGAGCCAGGTCGAGATGATGCAGCAGAAGCTCGCCTGGGCGGGTTATCGCAACAAGGAAGTTGCGGTCATCCTGCTCGGCGTGCGCATGGCTGCGCCGGTCGTCCTAGGCCTGCTTGCTTTCATCCTTTTTTGGGTCGTCGAGATCTATCCCGATTGGCAGATGAAGCGCGTTGCCGCCCTCGCCGCCATGATGTTCATCGGCTACAAAGGCCCGGAAATCGCGCTCAAGAACAAGGCGACCAAGCGGACCGATGCTATCCGGAAAGGCCTGCCCGATGCCCTCGACCTCCTCGTCATCTGCGCGGAAGCCGGCCTCACCGTCGATGCCGCCTTCAACCGTGTCGCCAAGGAACTGGGCCGCGCCTATCCCGAACTCGGCGACGAGTTCGCCCTGACCGCGATCGAGCTGTCCTTTCTCAATGAGCGCAAGAAGGCGTTCGACAATCTCGCCTACCGCGTGAATCTCGAAGCGGTGAAGGGCGTCGTCACCACCATGGTGCAGACGGAGCGATACGGTACGCCGCTCGCCTCGGCCCTGCGGGTCCTGTCCGCCGAATTCCGCAACGAGCGCATGATGCGTGCGGAAGAGAAGGCGGCGCGCCTTCCGGCCATCATGACGGTGCCGCTGATCCTTTTCATCCTGCCGGTGCTGTTCATCGTCATCCTCGGCCCGGCGGCCTGTTCGATTTCCGACGCCTTCAGCGGCGGGATCGGCTGACGAGCCGCACTGGGACTATCCCGAAGCGCGAAAGCCTGGCGCGGCCTAGCCGCCCGCCAGGCTTTCCGCGTCGAACTCGCCCGCATTCTCGCGCACCCGGGCCAGCATATCGCGTAGCGCCGCACGCTCTTCCGCGCTCAGCACCGAAAACATTTCCGCCTCGATCTTCAGCGCCAGCGGCATGATCCCGGCATGGACCGCCCTGCCCTCCGCCGTCAGGTCGAGCAGGTGCGAGCGGCCATCCTTCTCGTTCGGGCTACGCGCGATCAGCCCCCGATCCTCCAACGAACTGCACGCCCGGTTGACCGGCACCTTGTCCATCAGCGTCGCCTGCGAAAGGTCGCGCTGGGTCATCGGTCCGCTGTCGCCCAGCACCGCCATCACCCGCCATTCGGTCGTCTTCAGCGCGAACCGCTTGCGATACTGGTCCGCGATCCGCGTCGAGACCGCATTGGAGGCGATCGAGAGCTGATACGGCAGGAAGTCCGCCAGACGTTCGAAAGGTTTGCGAGTGGCCATACCCCGATCTTACCCGCTCCCCGCCGCCGCGCAAGGCCGTTACGTTTGCAACCACCTACTTATAGGCGGGCTCATCCCACCATGGATAGATATCGGGCATGTCCGCGCTCACCGTATCGGGATAGTTCGGGGGGCGCTTTTCGAGGAAGCTGCGCACGCCTTCCTTGCTGTCCTCGCTCTTGCCGAGCCGGTAGATCGAGCGGCTGTCCACCCTGTGCGCCATCATCGGATGCTCGGTGGCCGAAAGCCGCCACAGCATCGCGCGGGTTATGGCAACGGATACCGCGGAGGTGTTCTCGGCGATCTCGCGCGCCAGCTCCATCGCCGCATCCATCAGCTCGCCCTGCGGATGAAGCGAGCGCACCAGCCCCCGGTCCCGCGCCTCCTCGGCGCCGAACACCCGCCCCGTCATGCACCATTCCAGCGCGGTTTGCATACCGACGAGGCGCGGCAGGAACCAGCTGGAGCAGGCCTCGGGCGTGATCCCCCGCCGCGCGAACACGAAACCGAAGCGCGCCGTGTCGCTGGCGAGGCGGATGTCGAACGGCAACTGCATGGTCGCCCCCACGCCCACCGCAACGCCGTTGCACGCGCCGATCAGCGGCTTCTGCGAATTGAACAGCCGGAGCACCAGCCGCCCGCCGCCATCGCGCACCCGCTCGTCCGACAGATCGTTCACCGGCTTGTGCCGTGCGAATACATTGCCGCTTTCTCCGTCCGGCGTCAGGTCAGCGCCCGCGCAAAACGCCCGTTCCCCGTGACCGGTAATGATAACGGCCCGGACGGTGTCATCCGCATCGGTGGCGTCGATCGCGTCGATCATCTCGGCCATCATGGTCGAGGTGAAGGCGTTCATCTTCTCCGGCCGGTTGAGGGTCAGCGTGGCGATGCCGTCGGCAATATCAAGCGTGATCTGCGTGTAGGACATAAATTGGATTTCCCTCCTGTAAGCCCTGCCCGATGGAACACATGGAACAGGATCTATGCAAGGAAAAGGGTTAGGCCCTTGCTTGCTATTAGGAGCGCCCCAGATCGAAAAGAGGAGAGGTGTCTTGCTGCATTGTTGCGGCATAGATGGATTGTGAAGTCGTAGGAAAGAGAAAGCCGGCCGGCCTCAATCAGTCGTCCCTATCACGAGGCGCAAAGGCCCGTCGAAGAATGGCTGTGTCCGCAAATGACCGTATTTTTCGTCCCACCGCCCATTGGCCAAATCCCTGGTCAATTCCGAAACGAAGCGCGCGACCGCAGCCTTGGGCACGAGACTCCAGCTCGAGCATGCCAACCAGGTCTTTTCTTCGAAGAACGTTTCCGACTGGCACCGCCTTTATCGCGCGTTATACCGAAATCGTTCTGTACAGTCACGACTTAGGACGGTCATTTGACCCAACCCACCATTTCATCTTAAGTCCGGACTGAGTTTCCATGACCGATGGCTTTCATGTTGTCCGGCCAGGCTTTCATAGCGGCTTCGGCGACATCCGTAAGCGAAGCACGATCCTCACCGTCGCGAGCCATAACCGAAAGCCCTTGAAGCAAGGCGACCACTAGGTTCGCCAGTGCGACAGCGTCGACATCGCCCGCCACGAGACCCTCTTGGATATCACGCTCTATCCGGGCCTGAAGGCTATCGCGCAGTTCGCGGCGATAGACCGCAACGGTGGCGCGTACATCTTCTGACGCTGCGGAACCGCTGGCCGTCGAGCTCGCAAGGAGGCAGCCGGGCGGCGTATCTACGCCTGTGAAGGTTTCGATAGAGTTCGCCAGAACCGATCGTGCTGCATCGTAAGAACTGGGCGCGGCCTCGATAGCCTGCCGAACCGCGCTCGGCTCGCCAGCGTAAAGCCGCACCGCTTCGAAGAACAGGTTCTTCTTGTCGCCGAACGCTGCATAAAGGCTCGGGGCTTTTATGCCCATTTCCCGGATCAAATCGCTGATCGAGGTTGTTTCGTAACCGTGCCGCCAGAAAGCCAGCATGGCCTTATTGAGAACGGCGTCGCGGTCGAACGATAAGGGTCGGCCGCTTTTGCGACGATTGACTTCACTGGTTTCGGTCATGGGTTCCATAATTATCGTTACAAAATTCGGTTGACTGTGATCATGCCATACCCATGTAGTTCTGTAACGATCATTATAAAGGTATAAACATGTCTCTCACCAATTTTCGCACGCTCGGCCGTTCCGGCCTCGTCGTCAGCCCGCTCGCTCTCGGCACCATGACTTTCGGGACCGGGGAATGGGGCGCGGACGAAGCATCGTCTCGCGCCATCTTCGACGCCTATCGCGATGCAGGCGGCAATTTCATCGACACGGCAGACATCTATTCCGGCGGCCAAAGCGAGGAAATGGTCGGCAAGTTCATCAAGGACACAGGCTCGCGCGACGAGATCGTGCTGGCGACAAAATTCGGCTTCAACGGATCGGCCAGCCCGCTCGCCGCGAACCGGTCGGGCGCGGGCAATCCGAACGCGGGCGGGGCCGGTGCGAAGAACATCCACCGTGCGCTGGAAGGGTCGCTGAAGCGCCTCGGCACGGATTACATCGACCTCTACTGGATGCATATCTGGGACGGCGTCACCCCGGTCGAGGAGATCGTCCAGACGCTCGGCGACCTCGTCCGCTCCGGCAAGATTCGGTACTATGGTCTCTCCGATATGCCTGCTTGGGTCGGTGCCAAGGCCGCAGCAATTGCCGCCGAGCGAGGCGTTCCCGGCCCAAAAGCGATGCAATTGGAATATTCCTTGGTTGCCCGCGATGTCGAAGCCGAACATTTTCCGGCGGCGCGTGACGCGGGTATGGGGATCATGCCCTGGAGCCCGCTGGCGGGCGGCTTCCTGACAGGCAAGTACGAGCGCGACGATACGTCCAACACCGGAAGGCTAAGCGGGGCCAACCCATTCGGTGACAGCAAGTTTACGGATCGTAATTGGGATATTCTCGATACCGCCCAGAATATCGCCAGTGAAGTTGAACGTCCGGTTGCACAGGTCGCTCTTGCTTGGACTTTGGCACAGGCGGGCGTCACCTCTACGCTGATTGGCGCAAGCAAGATCTCGCAGATCGAAAGCAACGTAGCTGCCAGCGAGTTCGAACTTAGCCGGGATCAGCTTGCGCGGCTTGACGAGGCAAGCGCGCCGACGCCGGGGTTCAGCGCGTCACTGACTTCGCGCGACACCCGCCGAATGGTCCATGGTGGTCACATTGTAAGCGGCTGGGACGACCAAGCGAAGACATCCTAAGGTGCACCTCGGCTCTGGCATTCACCTCTATGATTTAATGAAAGGGATGCCAGAGCAAATAGGTCGAGTTGCTCGGCTTAGGTGACTGTCTTCAATACACCTGCTGTGTACGATTTGCGAACCAGAACCGAACTGACCGCTACTGCTTCCTCTATTTAATTAGTGAAGCATCCGCCGTCCGCTTCTTACCCCATAGAACGGTCGTTACGTGATATATCGCTGCGCCTCATTCGGCCAAATGCCGTCGCCTAAGCCGCTTCGTCCAAAACCCTCGGCCTCATATTCCGAACCATATCCAGCAGGCTGACCGCACTTAGCGGTTTGGCGATGTAATAGCCTTGCGCGTAGTCGCAGTTCACCGAGCGCAGGAACTCGAGACATTCGGCGTCTTCGATCCCTTCGGCCACGACTTCCAGGCCGAGTTGATGCGCCAGTTCGACGGTCGAGCTGACGAGCAGGGCGTCGCCATGGTCCCGATGGGCGTACTGGACGAAGCTGCGGTCGATCTTGAGTTCGCTCAAAGGCAGGCTTTTCAGGTAGGAAAGGGTCGATTGCCCGGTTCCGTAATCGTCCATCGAGATCGAGACGCCGAGATCGCGAATGGCTTCCAGTCCGGCCCGGGCGGTCTTGAAATCCGCGATCTCTGCGGATTCGGTAATTTCCAGAGTCAGGCGCTCGCGCGGCACCCCTTCTTCGCGAAGAATGTCCGATAGCCGCGTTATGAAGGTCTGGGACGAAATCAGGGCTGCCGAAACGTTCACCGCGACCTTCAAAGCGTGACCGGCTTCCTGCCAGACGACAATATCGTGGATCGCCCGCCGCAGCACGAAGGCCGTCAGATCGTCGATGCGATTGGCCTGTTCCGCCATGGGAATGAAGGTATCCGGCCGTAGATAGCCATGCGTGGGATGGTTCCAGCGAATCAGTGCCTCGGCGCTGCCGATCCGGTCGGTTCGCAGGTCTAGTTTGGGCTGGTAGACCACTTCGAGCTCGCCGCGCGCGATGCCTTCGTCCAGTTCGCCCATCAGAGAGAGCTGCTGGTTCAGAGCCACCTTCTGCGCCTGCTCGTGGTAGGTGAAGCAGGCCCCGCTGCGCAAAGCCCGGCTGGCGGCGTGGACCGCATCGCTCAAGGCCAGCGCATCCGCGATCCCGAAAGCGAGCTTCGCGTCGATGCGGCGCCCGGCAACTTCCAGAGGATGCCGCATGATGGCCGCCAGCGCCTGAAGCTGGCCCTCGACCTCGAACGGCTCTAGCGTCGTGGTCCAGGCGATCACGCGATCATCGACGCGGTAGATCTGCGCATTGCATCCCGATACTCTCAGGCGATCTTCGATGCGGCCGAAGACGTTGCCGATCTCGCCTCCGCCGACCACCATGCGGATTGCATCGAATCCGTCGATCATGGCGGCGACGACGCGGGTGTTCGGTTCGCTCAAAGCTTCTTTCTCGAAAGCGCGGCGATTGGGCATTCCCGTTTCCGGGTCGACCAAGCGGGTTTTCTCGAATTCCGAATGGACGAGCTTGATCCAGCGTGCGGTGGCAGAGAAAAGCACCGCCATCATTGCAGGCGCGGCCGCGAAGACCTGATTTGCGAACACTGTGCCGAAATGCAGGATGCCTGTCAGCAGGGCGAACGACATGCCTGCACGAAGAAGGATTTGCATCCCTTTTCGCGCTGCCAGGACCCACCAGACGAGGCCGGAAGCAAGGAAGAGGAGAACGGGCCATGCGACCCGGTTCGGGACGCCGCCCCGCAACGTCTCGGCCGCAAGTGCCTGTACGATCACACCGGGTATGACCCCGTATCGCGGCACGGCGTAGCGATCGCCCATTTCGATTGCCGTCGCGCCTATGATCACGTCCTTGCCGGCGAATGCTTTGGGGTCGAACTCGCCCCGCTCCACCGCAATGAAGCTGTGACGCGGAAGGCTGGTGGGATCGATCGCAAAATCCACCGGAAAGGACTGATCGGCAGACCCGGAGCGATGCGCCAGTTGCGCCGATAGTGACGGTCGGGGCGCATTCGAGTTGAACGTACCGATCAGCATATCGCGCACGACGCCGGAAGGATCGGGATCGACCGAGACCGAACCCAGAAGGACATGTTCGCGAAGTTCGGGGATCGGCAAGGCGTCCAGTTGACGCTGATCGTCCGCGCTCGCCTGCTGACCGAACACGGGGAGCACGATATCCGCCGATGCATTTGCGAGCGATCGGGCGAAGCGCGCATCCTCGACCGGATCGGACGAGGCGGAAAAATCGACGTCGAACGCGATCGTGCGCGCCCCGGCGCGGTCCAGGCGTTCGACCACGCGCGCATAGTAAGAGCGATCCCACGGCCACCGCTGGATCGCGGCGAGGCTCGCCGCGTCCATCTCGACCACATGGACCTGGCCGCTCGCTTCTTTCGAACGAAGCGCGAAACCGAGCTCTTCCAACCCGTTTTCGATCGGACGAAACGCCCCGAGGGCCGCGAGAACGCCAGCAGCCGCGACGATCGCGAGTGCGACCGCGAAACGCATGACGGACGACGCCGAGCGGCCCCGAAGACCCATTCGATAGGGGATGCCCGGCATTACGGTTTCGGAGTCAGACGGCGAGCGCTTCAATCATCATCGCCGCGCCCCTTTTTGCCACGCCCGCCCCGGTCGTCGTCATCATCGTCATCGTCATCGCGATCATCGTCGTCATCATCGCGATCATCGTCATCGTCGCGACCATCGTCATCGCGCCCCTTTTTTCCGGGGCCGCGCCGATCGTCGTCGTCCTCGTCGTCGTCGTCACGATCATCATCGTCGTCGCGATCATCGCCGCCGCCAAATCCGTCACCAATGCAGTAGCCCAGGATTTCGATGAAGCAGTCACGGCCCTCATCGACTTCGTCTTCGTCGAAGTCTTCGTCGCCGGCTCCGTCGTCCATCCCGTCGTCGCCCGCCTCGTCGTCCATTCCACCCCCGACTTCGGGCTCGGGCTCGGGCTCCGGTTCGGGCTCAGGTTCTGGCTCCGGCTCAGGCTCAGGCTCTGGCTCTGGCTCCGGTTCGGGCTCCGGCTCAGGTTCGGGCTCCGGTTCCGGCTGAGGATCAGGGTCTTCCGGCTCCGGCTGAGGATCGGGATCCTCCGGCTCGGGCTGCGGGTCAGGTTCCTGTTCCGGCGGCACGGTGCCAAGATCTTCCGGTACATCGACGATATCGGGAACAGTTTCGAGAGCGTCCTGCCCCCCCCGCCCGGCCAAAGCAGCGGTTTCGGCGACGATCTGCGCGGCGAATTCGAAGGTTTCCCCGTCAATCAACCCCCCGGACAGCTCGGAAAGATCGGCGGCGGAGCTTCCGAACGCCGCGTTGATGAACTGCGCAGGCTGCGCTTCGGTGCCATACGATCCTGGTATCGCTGCGGCCTGCGGCGTCGACACCGGCGTGCTTCCTGCCGAAGGCGCCGTGGCGGCCGGAGCCTTCCCGTCTGCTGGCCGAGCGGGAGAGTCGAGTACCTTGCGCTCCGATCCCTCCACGACGAGACGGTAGCGGTCATCGGCCGCAACCATCGCGACCGAGCCCGGCAAGACCAGGTCGCGCGCGCCTTCGTCATCGGTCGAAACCTCGACCGCACCTTCGAGCACCTGCATCGACGCGCCCTCAGGCGCGACGGTGATGGTGAACGTCGTGCCCTTCACGACGGCGGCGAGGTATTCGGTCTTTACGCCGAAATGCGGGTCCGGCTGTTTGCCGATATTAAAGAGCGCACTTCCGAAATCCTGGACGATCTGGATGATTGATCGTTCGGTGTTCGCCGCCGGGATCCGGATTTGCGAGTTTCGACGGATAGTAACGAATTCGCGCCCCCTGACGAGAACCGCGCTGCCGTTGCTTCCGGTCCGCACCACCGCCCCTGCCGGAACCTGGTATCCTTGCCGCGCCGCGACCGGTTCGGACCCGTTCTGGATCGTCACCTGTCCCTGCAATTCGCTGACTTGCCAGGGGCCGCTCTGAGCCAGGGCACTTGTGCTGCAGAACAGGGCTGCAAGCGTGGTCAGTTTGGCAATGGTTGAACGCACGGAATTTCTCCTTCGAACACTGTGTTACCGAAGGACGGGCGTCAAACTGGTTCAGAAAGTTGGTAAACGCCGACTGAAATTGATGAAAAATAAAGAGTTTGTCGTTCAAGGCTCGCGTCGAACTGACGGAGTATGGTCATGCGGTCGCATGTAATGAATAGCATTTTCCTAATGGCCCTCGCGGCACCCTATTCGGTGGCAGCGCAGGACGCGCTCGACCGGACCGATCCCACGCAAGCCGAAGATCCGGAGACACCGCCGGAGGAACTGGAAGAATCAGTTTATGTCGACGACGTTCGGGTCGAAAAGTCGGCAAACGTTGTCGATGAGGGGCGGTACGATATCGGCGCCATCGTGCTGGATGGCCTCATCGCTCTTACGCCGGCCGATTTCGCGGATATCATCGAAGACTATTCCGCCCGTTCGCTCACTGCGATGGATCTTGTTGCCCTTACCGATAGCATCGCCCGCCGCGCCCGCGAGCGCGGATACATCTTCGCCAGCGCCGCGGTCGCGCCGCAATCCCTTTCGGGGGGATACCTCCGGGTCCGGGTCGACGAAGGCGTGATCGACGAGATACGGGTGACCGGCGATGCGGACCGCGCGATCGTGGCGCAGCTCGCGCCCTTAAAAGACGGCCATCCTGTGACACTCAGCAGGCTCGAGCGGCAAATCCTCATCGCCGACGATTTGTCCGGCGTGCGCTTGCGCTCCCCGCGCTACGAGCGGGAAGGCGACAACGGCATTCTTATCGTCGAAGCGCGCCGCAGCGATTTTTCAGGGCGCGCCGAACTGACGAATGACGGCTCAAAACCCATTGGACCCGTTCGCGCAAGGCTCGACCTCGACGCAAACGGTTTGATATCGCCATTCGACGAGGTCGATCTGACATTCTCGACCGTGCCGACGGAACCCTCGGAATTGCTCTTTGCAGCCGGTCGGTACGGGATCGTCGTATCGCCGGGCGGAACCGAACTGTCCGTGTCCGGCTCCTATTCCGAAACACGGCCGGGCGCCTATCTCGAGGATCGCGATATTTTCGGAGAATCAATGAGGGTTTCGGCAAAGATCCGGCACCCCCTGAAGCGGTCCCGCGCGTTTTCGTTGTGGACCCATGGAGAATTCGAACTGCGCGATCTGCGACAGGATCGCTTCGATGTCCGCGCTCGTCACGACCGTATTCCCGCCGTGCGCCTGGGGCTCTATAGCCAGGCTTTGATGTTCGATGGATCGCTTCGCGGCGGGCTGACGCTCGCGCAGGGTCTCGATATTCTCGATGCGACGCAAACGGGCGATCCGCTGGCATCGCGCGACGATGCCTCGCCGGATTTCACGACCCTGTCCGGCTGGTTCGCGTGGGAGCGCGGGCTGAGCCAGTCTTTCAGTCTCGCCCTTGCCGGGCGCGGTCAGGCATCGACTACGCCGCTTCTGATTACCGAGGATATTGGCCTTGGCGGCAACAGCTTCCTGCGCGGCTACAACTTCAGCGAACGGACCGGCGATTACGGTGCGATGGGCTCCATAGAGCTACGCTACGACTGGGACGCGCCGTTCGATGTGCTACGGCGCACTCAGCTCTATGCTTTCGCGGATGCCGGCGCCGTCGGCAATCTGGAAGGCGGACGCGGCGGCGGTTCGCTTGCATCCGGCGGAGCAGGCCTACGCACGGCAATCACACGGGACCTTGGTTTCGATGTGGAGATTGCCCTGCCCCTGACGGGACCGCGTTACGACACCGACGATAAATCCCCGCGCATCATCGGCGCCGTTTCGCTCGCGCTATGATGTAACTGCGCGAAACCAACCGACTTCGCTACCGATGCGCTGCTGTTGCAATCGAGAACTAACGTCCCTCGATCAACGGAACCCGCAAGTCGCGTGGCTGAAACGTCAATTTATTGAGTAATAAGGGGTAGCGCCAATATCGCAGGGCCGCACGCCGCGTTCCCACGCCGCGCGTCCGACTACGAATTGGTCATCTTCGGCGTCGGTCGGACTTAGTCCGGCTCTTTCGAACGCGTTGCGCATCGCGGCGCGTGCTTCTTTGTCAAGAACCGGGATCGCACCTTCACGCGCGTGAGGATCTGCCGGCAACAAACCACCATTCCCGCCGCCCAACCATTGATAGTACCGGTTGTGCTGCCAAGGGTGCGCTCCCTTGCGAATTACGGGCGCCTGTACCGCGAAGAAGTGCGAGAGGACCGGTTCGATCTGGACCGCCAATGCATCGAGCCTTTCGAAATCGCCTGTGGCCGATACTGCGAGCATTTCATTTCCCAGTTGGCGACCGGGCGTCTGTACCGCTTCGCAGTTCCATTGTCCGCTCCAGGTAATAGCGAATTGGCGAGCGAGCGCCGGGAGAAAGTCGAGGTTTACCGGCCCGATGGAAATGCGATCGCCCAATTTTTGGGCAAGTTGCATCGTCGAGGTTAGCGAAACGGGCTGCGAGATTTTCATCGCGACTACGTTGGGCAGATCGGCCACGCGGTCATACACGTCCAGCGGCTGCCCCGCAGGCCCCAGATGGGGAAAGGCCCTGCGTCCGGTCGCGGCGTAAAGCATGACCGGCAGTTCGGTCGCCGTGATACGCTTGGCCATCAGATCGTAAAGGCCTGCTGCATCGATGTCGCGCGGATAGGTCGAAGCGAGAAGGACGAGGTCCACCCCCATTTCCTCCAGATCGGTTAGCTGGCGCAGGTCATGTTCGAGGCTGCCGCTAGCGACGATGCCGTGGACTGGCAGGGCCCCCCGCGCTTCGTCGAGCACGACGCAATAGAACTCCTTCCACTTCGGATCACCGGGCAGCGTCCAATTGATCATCGGCATCGTTCCGGAAAATCCATGCGCTATCGCATGCTGGACGTCGGCACGGATCGCCTGTTCATCCAATTCCTTTCCCCCGGGGACAAACGTCGGCAGAAACAGGTTCATCAACCCATTCAAATGATTAGCTGCCCATACGCGCTGGCTTGTCGAGGTTTCGGGTGTGATGCGCATAAGTGTTTTCCAGCCCTTTCGATTGTCCTGTCGAGCCCGAGGTAAGGTCCTTCCTATCGGTATCGCACTACAGTCGAACCATGTTCGGGACCGACTGTACCTTCTTAAGCCATTTGAAGCGACCGGCTTAGTGCGATTCCAGATTTCAGGCGATCTGTTATTGACACGCATTCTCATTTGCATCTAACCGAAGCCGGTAATTTTGATCGGTCTCTTAATGCATTCGGTGGTTCCGTCCCCCAAACAAACTGGCACGAAAACGCGCGCATCCGTATCGCCTTTCTGGAAGCGGCAGTTCCATACGTGGCACTGGATGAGCAGCGCGATCTGTCTGGTCGGGATGGTCCTCTTCGCAATCACCGGCATCACGCTCAATCATGCGGGTGCCATCGAAGCGGATCCCGACACCCAAACCCGCGAAGCCACCCTGCCTGCCGCCCTGCTGAGCGAATTGCGCGGCGCGCCGCATAGCGATCTGCAGAATGCCCCCAAAACATGGCTCGAGAACGAGTTCGACATCGAACTAGACGGCAGGCGACCGGAATGGTCCGACGCCGAGCTTTACGTGCCCCTGCCGCGTGCCGGCGGCGATGGCTGGATCGCTGTCGACCTGACGACCGGTGAAACGCTGTACGAGGATATCGATAGAGGACCGATCGCGTTTCTGAACGACCTGCACAAAGGCCGCGATACAGGCCCCGCATGGTCCTGGTTCATCGATATCTTCGCCCTCGCCTGCGTCGTCTTCTGCATCACCGGTTTGCTGCTGTTGCAGATCCACGCCCGCAAGCGGCGCTCGACCTGGCCGATCGTCGGTGCCGGGTTGGTTATCCCGCTCTTTCTCATCCTTTTCCTGATGCACTGATCCCGCGAACGAGGAACGTCCATGCGCATTACCGCCCGAATGACCCTTCCCCTGACCGCTGCCGCAATCGCTGCGCCAGCCGCCGCGGGAGAATTGCAGGTCCAGCTCGAAATCCCGCGCCTCCGCGTGGCCGAATACCATAATCCTTACGTTGCCGTCTGGCTCGAAGACGCGAACGGCAAGGCGGTCGCAAATCTCGACGTGTGGTACGATGTCGATCTGCGCGGCGACGATCCGCGCAAATGGTTGCCCGATATGCGGACCTGGTGGCGACGTGCCGGGCGTAGCAGTACGATGCCGGCTAACGGTATCAGCGGGCCGACCCAGCCGCCCGGCCGGTATTCGCTGCGCTTCAGCGAAGGCAGTCAACCGCTCCCCCGGCTCGCAGCCGGATCCTACGTTCTTCAGGTGGAAGCGGCCCGCGAGGTCGGCGGGCGTGAATTGATCAGCATCCCGTTCCAATGGCCACCGGCAAAGCCGATGACGGGATTGAAATGGGGATCGAAAGAACTCGGCACCGTCCGCCTTTCCATCAAACCCTGACTTTTTCCTCGCAAGGATCGACTGACTTATGTTCGCCAAGCCCTCGCTATTCGCTGCCAGCCTCGCGCTCGGCTTCTCCGCTTTCCTGCCGACCGCCGCCGAAGCCCATCGCCGCTGGCTGCTCCCTTCCAGTACCGTGATGGCGGGCGAGGAAGAGACGATCACCGTCGACGCCGCCGCTTCCAACGGCCTGTTCATATTCGAGCATCGCCCCCTCGGCCTCGACGATCTTGTCGTGACCGGGCCGGACGGGCAGGTCGTGGAGCCGGATGTGATCGGCACCGGTTCCTATCGCAGCGTATTCGATCTCAAGCTGGAGCGGCAGGGAACCTACCGGATCGCCATTGCCAGCAATGGCATGATCGGATCGTACGAGCTCGACGGCGAGCGGCGCCGGTGGCGCGGCAGCCGCGAGGATATGGCCAGCGGCATACCCGCAGGCGCAATTAATGTCTCGGTCAGCGAGAACGTAGCGCGGACCGAGACCTTCGTGACCTTGGGCGCGCCGAACGAAACCGCCCTCGCCCCGACCAATGTGGGGCTCGAGATGATCCCCGTGACCCATCCCAACGATCTCATTGCCGGTGAGACGGCGCAAATGCGGTTCCTCATGGACGGCGCACCTGCCGCGGGTATCGAAATCGAATTCGTGGCTGGCGGCACGCGCTATCGCGATGAGCCGGGCATACAGACGCTTACCACCGATGCAGACGGCATGATTACGCTGGATGCGGGGGAACCGGGTCTCTATTATCTCGAGGCATCCGCAGGCCGGGGCGAATATGAGGATGGGCCGCCGAACCGGCGTCTGTCCTACACGGCCGTTCTCGAATTCATGCCGCTTTGAGCGCGGCAGTTGCCTTTAAAGAGGCAGACGATCCGTTCGATCTGCTGCTGCCGCCGGATGCGCGATTTCGCGCGCCGGCTCCCGCGGGCGCGCAGCCTATAGCCCTGTCGGGGCGGACGATGGGGACAGGCTGGACGCTCGAAGCGGTCGCGCCTCGGACCATCTCACCGGATCGGGTCGAAGCCGTGCTTGCGCAGTGCTTTGCGTGCGTGATCGACCAGATGAGCCAGTGGCAGAGCAATTCGCAGATCACCCGGTTCAACAAGGGCGCGGCGGGAAGCAGGCATCGGATCGGTGCGCAATTTCGGCAGGTTCTCGAATGCGCGTTCGACATAGAGCAAGCGAGTGGCGGTGCGTTCGATCCTGCGCTGGGATTGGCAAGTGAGGCTTGGGGCTTCGGTCCCGACGCCGCTGAGAATCAGTTTCCACAATCGTCAACAGTCGGTCGCAATCGCAGGCGCACAGTGATCGACGAAACGGGATCGATCCTACAGCCGGGCGGCTTACAACTCGATCTGTCGGGTATCGCCAAGGGCTTTGCCGTGGATCTTGCCATCGCAAGCCTCGATGCGCTCGGTATTGAACATGCTTTGCTCGATATCGGCGGGGAATTGAAGGCGATCGGTTTGCGCGCCGATGGACTACCATGGTGGGTCGATCTCGCCGTGCCGCCAGGTTCCGCGGCGCCTGCCACACGGATCGGCCTGACCGGTTGGGCCGTGGCGACATCCGGCCATTGGGAGCGGCGGCGCCAAGCGAAGGGTCGTTCGTGGTCGCACACGCTTGACCCGGCCACCGGTTCGCCGACCAACGATGCGCTCAGTTCCACGGTGCTGCATCCCGGCTGCATGCAAGCGGATGCGCTGGCGACCGCGCTCATCGTCATGGGCATGGATGAAGGTATCCACTTCGCGGATCGTCACAAGCTGCCCGCCCGCATCGCCGGTCCCGATGGCGCCGCCGAAAGCGCGGCATGGCGGGCTTGGAAAGGATGAGAGACCGTCCATGATGCTCAGGGTCGAAAACGTGCTGTCGCCGGATAGCGTCTCAGAGTTGCGCACCCTGATCGACGCGGGCGAATGGGTCGACGGGAACGAGACATCGGGGCATCAATCCCGAACGGCCAAGCGCAACCGCCAGTTGCGCCACGGCAGCGAAGTTGCCCATCGAGCGGGCCGCTTGGTGCTGGACGCTCTGGGGCTAGCGCCTGAATTCATCGCAGGGGCGCTACCGCTCAAGGTTTTCCCGCCGCTCTTCAACCGCTACGAAGGCGGAGAGGCATTCGGCGATCATGTCGACAATTCCATCCGGCGCATCGAAGGCACGGATTTCCGCATCCGCAGCGATCTATCCGCAACGCTGTTTCTGACAGACCCCGACACGTATGATGGCGGGGAACTGGTGGTGAAAGACCTGTTCGGCGAACACCGGGTAAAGCTGCCTGCAGGCGACCTCGTGCTCTATCCCGCTTCCAGTGTTCACCGGGTCGAACCCGTCACGCGGGGCACCCGCGTCGCGAGCTTTTTCTGGCTGCAGAGCATGGTCCGCGATCCGATGCATCGCGAACAGCTTTATCGACTAGACCGAACCGTGCGGATCCTGTCGGTCGACCGCGGACCGCACGACGAGGCCGTGATCGAACTGACCAATCTCTATCATAATCTGATGCGTAATTGGGCCGACGCCTAACCCGATACGCGGCGCGCTATCACCCACCTTACACTGCAAATGAGAATAGTTATCATTCTCATTGACTCCCTTTCCCAGCTTTTCCATAGGCGCCGGACATAACGGACAGGGAACACCAGCAATGACGACCGCCCCCACCATCCCGACGAAGCGCTCGGCCACGTATCTCGCTATCGGCTGCGTCGGGTTCATCGCCAGCGCCCCCGCTTTTGCGGAAGATGCGACGGATGGGGCGGCAGCGTCGCAACCGACGGACATTATCGTGACCGGGAAGCGCGCGGACGAACTGGAGCTCGAACAAAGCACCGCGCCGATCCTCGACACGCCTCGCATCGTAAATGTCGTCACCGAGGAAACGCTGGAGCAAACTGCGTCGTATTCGTTCGAAGAGGCCCTGCGTACCGTGCCCGGCATCACGCTGGGAGCCGGAGAGGGTGGCACGTCGGCCTCCGACATCCCGCTGATCCGCGGCGTCGATGCGACCGGCGACGTGTTCGTGGACGGCGCACGCGATATCGCGGTGCAGACGCGCGAGACTTTCGCGGTGGAGCGGATCGAGATCTTCAAGGGGCCGAGCGGCGCCTTCGGGGGTCGCGGCGCGGCGGCTGGCGGCATCAATATCGTCAGCAAGACGGCGCGCGCGGGCAACTTCGTTTCCGCGACCGGCACGATCGGCACATCGGACCTGTATCGTGTGACCGCGGATGTGAACCAGGAGGTCGGCGATACGGTGGCCGTGCGCTTGGTGGGTCTGTTCCACGACTCCGAGACGCCCGGCCGCGATGCGGTCTACGACGATCGCTGGGGCGTATCGCCCTCCATCGCGCTCGGGGTCGGCGGCCCGACCGTGGCGAGCCTGACGCACTACCATTTCGAAAGCGACCAACTCCCCGATTACGGCATCCCGGTAACCTCGCGCGATCAGCTTCCTGACGGGAAGCGCAGGCCGGCGGATGTAGATTACGACAATTTCTATGGCCTGCTGGCCCGCGATTTTCAGGATACGCGCATCGATGCGACGACCTTCCAATTCGATCATCACATGGGGAACGGGTGGAGCGCATCGGCGCTGCTTCGGTATTCCGATTCCGATATGAACTATATCGTCACCAATCCTGACGACAGCGCAGGAAACGTGCAAGACGGACGGGTCTGGCGTGCGACGAAAAGCCGTAATTCGAACACCGAAACCTTGGCGGCGAACGCGAATATCTCCGGCAAGTTCGCGACCGGCTCGGTGCTTCACAGCCTGTCCGCCGGTGTCCAATACAGTTGGGCCGATACCTACAATCTCAATTACAACGTAGACACGGGGGACCGCAACTGTCCGGCCGAGGCACTCGCCTCGTTCAATTGTACCGACCTAATGAACCCCGATCCGACCGATTCCTGGACGGGTGCGATAACGGCTGCGAGCATTCCCGGTCTCGCTCGAGCCGAGGATCTGAGCATCTATCTGTTCGACTCTATCACATTGATACCGGAGCTGATCGTCAATGCCGGTGTGCGGTATACCGATTACCGGGCGAGCGGCTCGGGTTCGTCGCGCGGTACGCCATTCAGTGGAGAACTCGAAACCGACTTCGTAACCTATCAGGCCGGGCTCATTTTTAAGCCCGCTCCTTCGATCAGTCTTTACGCCTCCTACGCCAATGCGAAAAATCCCCCCGGGACCGATGTCGGCGCCGGATCGGGCAACATCGCGATCAGCAATGATACCTACGCACCGCAAGAAACCGAGAATTACGAAATCGGCGGCAAAGCGGAACTCTTTGGGGGCGCGATGCAGGTTTCGGCGGCCGCTTTCCAGGTGGATCGCGGAAACATCATCGATACGGACCCGCTTGGCGAACTGACGGGCCCCATCATCGATTACGCCCGAATTCGCGGGTTCGAGGTCGGTGTAACGGGGACCGCAGGTCCGGTCTCACTCTTCGGCGGCTATACCTATCTGGATAGCGATATTGCCGAGACCGACTTTTCCCTTCCCAACACGCCCGAACACAATCTTTCGCTGACCGCATCGGTCAATGTCGATGATCGCTTCAGCTTTGGCGGCGGAGCCTATGCCCAATCGGAAAGGTTCGCCGACGGTATCACGAGGGATCCGATAACCCGCGCCGTATCAGGCAATAAAATCCGCGCCGATGGTTATATCCGGTTCGATGCCTTTGCCGCCTATGCCTTCAACGAAAATGTCGGACTGCGCCTCAATGTGAAGAACATCGGGGACGAGCGCTACATCGCCAAGCTTCGCAATCCGCATTTTGGAGTGCCCGGCCAAGGACGCCAAGCAATCCTTTCCATCGCCTTCCGATACTGAAGGGAAACGGCGATATGAGTTACGAAATAAGGAATTGAAGGGCGGAGTTCGCAGCACTTTAAGCTTGGGGTCTAGTCACAGGCGCTTGCCGAGTTTGCTGGAATGAAAGCAAGAAGAACGTGTGACGCCAAGACTACAGGACTTGGTTATTTGGAAAGTCCACCTTTTACGGTCCTAATCCGGTCCGACTAATACTCCAGCACGGTAGGCCAAGCCAGATGCTAGAGTTCCGCACCGCTACCGAAAAAACTCCTTAGAAAGAGAGCAAAACCCATGAACCGGGTGGCGGAGAGGGTGGGAATCCACCTAAGAACATAACCTCTTAAATTTTAATTGATGATCTTCGGTCATCAGTATTCCATACCCTTACAAGTACCCCGCCTTCAGGGAGGTAATTCCAATTACCTACGAATTAGCTTGACGTACAATAGACACCATCGCTCGATAGCAGCTTTGCGCCCTAATCTCGGCCATTCAAGGTCCGTGCGCTGCGACCCGAAAGCTGCCGTTCGTTCAGGATGATTGGAAGGGCGGCGGCTAGGCGACCCAATTTTCGTTATTCGAGGTGCTTACAGTATTTTCCAGAACCTGCCGCTCGTTCATGTATCCACTCCGGTTGGATCGTAGAGATTGATACGTATAAGCATGCGAATGCTGCGACGGATGAGCCAGTTACGCGGACGTAGAGGCCGTAGAATTCGACGGTAAAGATCATTCTGCCTTCATGCGAGCTTTTACCGTTTGCAAAAAGCAGGGCTGGTCGAAGGATAATAAGCGCGGCCGGGTCTGCAGTACGCGGGCTGGCTTTACTCGATCAAAGGCCGACGCGTTCTAGCTCTCGCTCGAGCTGGTCGGCGCGACTATCGAAATTGTCGGGGCGTGCTTCCAGTCGCTGCTGTTCCGCCTCGATGGTTTCGCTGCGCGTTCTACGGTCAGATCAGCATAATTATCGGTCGCGTCAACTTTGTCTACGATTGATGAGGCGACAGGAACCGTCGTACTAGCCGTTAAACGCTAGTCGCTGCGTCGCCATCCCTGCTTGTACCGTTCGAACCACGCGATGATCGCCGCAGCCTTGGCTGCGCTATGCGAGGGGCGCGCCGCGATGCTGCCGTGGCTTGCACCGGGAACCTTGACCAGCGCGGTGGGCACGCCGCGCAGGCGCAATGCGGTATAGTACTGCTCGGATTCGCTCACCGGGGTGCGATAATCCTCGCTCCCGACGACAACCAGCGTGGGCGTTTCGACGTTGCCGACCAGCGAGAGCGGCGAGCGGGACCAATAGAGCTCGGGGTTCTCCCAAGGCTGCGCGCCCAGCCAATAAGTGCCGAAAAATGCCGCGCCGTCGGCGGTCAGCACTTGGGTTGCCCAATTGATGACCGGCTTTTGGGTAGCGGCCGCCTCGAAACGATCGGTCTTGCCGACGATCCAGCTGGTCAGCGCGCCGCCGCCGGATCCGCCGGTGACGAATAATGCGTTTGGATCGGCAATGCCTTGCGCGATCGCTTCGTCGACGATGCTCATGAGATCGATATAATCATTGCCTGGATAGGCTTTATCGATCTCGTTCGCGAAAGCTTCGCCATAGCTCGTCGAGCCGCGCGGATTGGGCGAAAGCACGGCATAGCCTGCCGCTGCATAAAGCTGATTGTCAGTTGCGAAATGCGGACCGTAAGCGGCGAAGGGGCCGCCATGAATTTCGAGGATCAACGGTACCCGCTGCCCTTCGACATAGCCCGGCGGCAATGTCAGCCAGCCTTCGATCGTCATACCATCATGGCTGGACGCGGTCGTGATTTTGCGTACCTCGCCCATCGTCTTCACTTCGCGAAGGGATCGGTTCAGATCGGTTAGAATGCGTGTGTCGCCGCTGCGGGTGACCCGCAATTCGGCAGGGCGTGTGGGCGGGCCGCCGGTCGAGGCGATCGCATCGTCCTGCGATACGGAGAAACTGCCGCCGGTATAGGGCCGGTCGAGACCGCCGCCGGATAGCCCCGCGACTACGTCGCGCACCGATCCATCGAGCGCGATGCGCGCCACGCGGGTTTCGCCTGCGACATCGTATTGAGCATAGATCGCGCGACCATCGGCATCCCATTCGATGCCCGTGGGGCTGAAGTCCCAGTCTCCGGTCAGTAGGCGACGGTTCGAGCCATCGGCATCCATGACATAGAGATCGTCGTTCTCGTAAGCTCGCAGCGCATCGTCGAAGCCGAGATAGGCGATTGTCCTGCCATCGGGTGAAACGCGCGGACTGTGATCCGGCCCGTCCCGACTGGTGAGCTGACTTATTCTGCCTGTCGCAATGTCGAGCGCGTGAATTTCGCCTTCCACTGGGTCGGTCTGCCAATCCTCGTTGCGGTTCGCGCCGAAATAGATCGTTCGGCCATCGGGCGACCAGGATAGCGGACCCCCGTCATGGTTCGGCCCGAAGGTGAGCTGGCGCGGCGCCCCGCCGGTTGCCGGAATGACGAAAATCTTTTCGAAGCCCGGCTTCAGATAGCCCGCGCCGTCCGCACGATAGGTCAGCAAGTCGTAGACTTCGAGCGGGTCGGCCCACTCCGCGCCCTCGGGCCGGTTGGCGGGCGCGGAGCCGAGCTTGGGCGCATCGTCTTCTACCAGCATCGTGTAGGCGATCGAGCGGCCGTCGGGCGACCATGCCATGCTCGAGGGGCTGTTCGGCAGCCCGGTCAGCCGCACCGCCTCGCCCGCATCCATGAAACGCACCCAGAGCTGTGCGTTTCCTCCGCTCGTCGAGACATAAGCTAAGCGATCGCCCGAGGGCGACCAGCGGGGCGAAAAGGCATCTCCATCCTGTCCGGCGAGCGGCGTCTCTTCGCCCGTACGCGCATCGACCAGCCAGATCGCGCTGCGCGTGCTGTCGCTTATCACGTCGTTCGAACGGCGCACATAGGCGATCTGTGAACCGTCGGGGCTGATCTGCGGATCGGAGGCTATTGCAAGATCGAACAGATCCGCGCCCGTGAAGCGCCTTTCGGGACCCTCGCGTACGGTCCCGGCGGCGGAAGCAGCTTGTGGTTTTGGAGCCTGTATCGTCGGTTGCGGTTCCTGCGCAGCAAGGCTTACGGATGACAAGGCAAGTGCGCCCAAACTCACAATACTGGCCATTCGCTTCATAAATCCGCCTTCCGCTGGGTCTGAGTTTTGAGGCTCGCTTCCGTGCCCCCGGGCTTTCACATCCGTCTTTGTAATCGTGATTTAATACGTTGAGGAGCGGCCTGAAAGAAGCCGCGTATTGGTTGCCTGAGTATCCTATCCAATCCGCGATCTGCGGCTTGATAGAGTTTGTTTCAGCTGGGGCGGGCATTCTCCAGAACATAAAAGATCCCGCTTTCGTCCTGGCCGGTGAGGCGCAACGTTCCGGTAACGGCTATGACCCGATTGGTATTCAGCGGGAAGGCGCTCGAAGCCTTGACCTCGATGTATTGATTGGGAGCAGCATGGAAATGAAACGGGCAGCCGGGAGGGTACGCCATTAACAGAAAATGGGTCTGGCGCCGTCCGGGTTCGAAAGCGTCCATCCAGCCGGCGACAGTGATCCGCTTCCCTTCGAGCGCGCGAACCTGCGGCGTAAAGACAGGTTTCGAACGAATATAGCCATCGCTCCCCGTTCTGGCATTTTCGCCTGTGGCTTCGAGGACGCGCCAGGACACGCCACCTTTGGGGGTGGCAGCAGGCTGCCAGACATCCTGTTTTTGCGCTTGTGCGGACCAAACGGGACCAATTGGCAAGGCCATTGCGGCGATTGCGATGCAAGCGATACAGCGTTTCATCGATGAAGCTCCTTCGACCTAACGGTTGCGGCTAAGCGTTGGTGCGAGTTTCTTGCGAGTGACCGTAAAGGCTGGAATTGCGGCTGCTACCGCGCCGAGGAATAGGGCTACGATAACGATGATAGCCTCATCCAGACCCAGTCGCCAGGCTTCAATCCCGGCTTCCGATAGACTGGCAAAGGATCGAGTTGCCAATGAGAGCGCCCCATGCGCCAGAACGACGCCCAGTCCACCCGCAAGCAGGGCTGTGACCGTGCCTTCCAGAAGAACCGTCATGAATATCTGCGCGCGGCTTGCCCCCATAACCCGAAGAAGTGCCAGATCGCCCTCCCGCGCACGTATTGCGTTCCACAGAGCGATAAAGATCGCCAATGCCGCTGTTGCAGCGAGCAGCGCGGCGAAAAAGCCAACTGCCTCTATGGCCGGTTCGAATAACTGAAGAAGCCGGACACTTTCGCGCGCAGGTGATGCGGCTTGCATCGCGGTGTTACGATTGACGGCCGGGGGCAGACGGACGGCTGCGGCCGGGTTCCGATAACTTACGAGGATCGAGGTGATTTCCGGCTCGTGCTCGCCATGGAGGTCCTCGTCGTGATCGGAGTGTTCGTGTTCGACGGAAAGCCGGGCGTCATCCTCGTGTGAAATACCGTGTACGTCCCATACGCTTTCGATGCTCGTCACGATGAGCCTGTCGATCGGCTTTCCAGTCGGTGCCAGAATCCCTGTAACGGTGAACGGCGTGGCCTCATGGCCCTGTCCACCTTCCTCGGCAGAAAGGCCATGACTGCCCACGAACCGCTGCCCCAGTGTTGCCCCTGTCTCACGGGCTACACCTGCGCCAAGCACGACCTCTAGCGGCGCATCGAACCGTCTTCCGGCAGCGAGCTCGGCTCGGTAGATCGAGAACAGGCCGTAGTCGCTGCCGACGATCCGGAAACCGCGAAACTGGTCGCCAAGCGCGAGCGGAGTGGCCGACGCAACCATGGGGTTGCCGCGAAGGTCGTTCAAAGCATCCTGCGGAATGTTGCCCGTCGGTTGATCAAGATGATAGACGCTCGACATCACGAGCTGCAGCGGCGAGCCCTTCGCCCCGACCACAAGGTCGATCCCCTCCGCACCGTCGAGAAAGCGCGCCTCCGATTGCCGGGCGAATTGCAGGAGCATCACCAGCATAGCCACGGCGATCGCGAGCAGCAGGACATTCAGTGCCGTCGTCAGGCGTCGCTCGTTGAGATAGGCGAAAACGAGACGTATCACGCTGTTACCGTACGGGGCAGGCTGTTGAGGTCGACCACGGTATCAAAAGCCGAACGGAGCCGTGCGTCGTGAGTAGCAAGCAGAAGCGTCGTGCCGTGACGGTCGGCCTGATCCAATAACAAACTGGCGACGATCTCGGCGTTTTTATCATCCAGAGCCGACGTAGGCTCATCGGCGATCAGCAAATTCGGGCGGACAATAAGCGCGCGCGCAATGGCGGCACGTTGCGCCTCGCCCTGACTTAATTCGCTTGGCTTCATCGCTCCGAGCGAGCCGATATCGAGCTCGTCGAGAAGCGCATGAATGTCGGCCCGGGCGACAGGCTTCCGGGCAAGTCGCGCGGCCAAAGCGAGATTGTCCGCTATCGAAAGCGCGGACACCAGACGAAGCGACTGGAATACCACACTGATATGCGCGCGCCGGATGGCGTCGCGCTCGGTCTCACTTCCCTCGGAGATCGGTTCGCCGGCAATGCGGATGGTGCCGCGATCGGGTGTCAGAAAGCCGCAAATAAGGTTGATGAGGGTAGATTTGCCGGAACCGGATGGCCCGATCAGTAACTGATGTTCGCCATTTTCCGCGACCAGATCCAAGCAATCGAGCACTGGGCGGTTGCCGTAGGAGAATGTCACGTCATTGAGTTCGAGCGGTGGCGGGTTTTTCCGCACGGGGCTTTCAACCATTGCGTCGTCCGGGACAGCGCCAATTTCGCAGATGCGCCATTGCAACAAGTGACGCACCTGAAATGGTAATGGCCACCTCCACAATTTCGCGTTCGGCAAAAAGGCCAGCGCCCATCAGCATCAGTCCCATCATACCGATGCCGAAGGACGCGCGTCCGCGTGCCGAGTTCTGGGCGCTTCGCCAGAGGACCGTGCCACTGAACGGAAGCGCGACGATCAATATCCAGAGGTGAATGCTTTCAGGCAAATTCAGCCAAGCTGACCATGCCGGAGATAGTGCGATGACAAGCGGCAGAAGCAGGCAATGCACGACACATAGACTGGAAATGCCGATTCCGATCCCATCGAGCCAAGAGGACGCTCTACGAGCCCTCATTACATGCACTTCTCGTCGGTAGCGAAAACAGCCGTATCGATTACGAGGACGAGTCGCTTCTCCCCCGTATCGCCCACGGGGGGCGATCGATGATAGCACGGTTCGTGCCCCTCTGCGTAGCGACGTCCTTTGAAAAGTCCGACGTGACCGGTCGGAATATCATACAAGGATTGCGCCTTCGGATCGTTTCCAATTGCGACCTGTGTACCTGGTCCAGCATATGTTGTGATAAGGCGTAGATCGGTATAATCGACGTGAACCTTGCGGCAGGAGTTCGTGACGATCTGCTCCAGGCGGATGCGTATGGACGCGGACCCGGTCAAGTCCGCGAAGCGCGAAGCGAGGCTGCGAATGTCCTGCGCGATGGCCGGTGGCAGACTTCGAAGCTCTGCAAGCGCTTCATCAGCCGAGCCCTTGCCGATCCATGAAAAAGGTGCCCGATCGAGCAGAAGATCAGTGGCGGTGGCCAACGGTTCGGGATCCCGCGCTTCGACCACAAGATAATAATCATGTGATCGGATATCCTCCCAAGGACGGTACACCCCGACGTCGCCCAAGGTCGCAGCTCCGTTTTCAGGGTCGAGCGTCTGGATGGCGGTATTGAACATGTGAAGCCTCAGGTTTTTCGTGCGCGAGATGACCGCCGCCGCGTTCGAATTGCGGCTTAGTGCTCACAGCAAAACGATCGGACACTCGTTAAGGATATTTTATATCATGAACAACCCGCGATGTCGTCTCGACCGGTTTTTATGTATTTTGCGAAATTCATAAGCGCAGGGAAGCGTCGGCGCTTCGCTCGCTAACAAACACTCTGGCGCTTCTCGGTCATCCTCCAGACAGGAGGCCTCGTATCCGATCCTATCCGACAATAAGAGCAGACTCGCCAGCGGGCACGGTTGCCGTGGCCAGCGTATCGATCGGTGCATCTGGTGTCGTAACGGATCGCACGATCCTGAACGCGCTTTGCCAATTTTCGGGCGTCACCTCGCACAGCGTGTAGCCGCGTCGGTCGCCTGTGAATTTAAGGAAGGGGTTGCGCGCCGCGATCCGGTCCGCGCCGTTCCGCACATCCGCCCCGTCTCCGCCCGACGAAATCGAGCTGGTCACGAATTCGACCGCGACCGCCTCGCCCTCGCCCGCATCGGTCCGCAATTCACCTGCGAAGGTCTGGTGCTCGTCGCCGGTCAGGACGACCGCGTTCTTGCCGCGCAATTGCTGCAACAGGCGCTCGCGGGGGACATCGTAGGCGCCCCAGCTGTCCATGTTACGGATTTCCTCGGGCTCGTCGCCCGTGCGCCGGTCGAGCGGCATGACCATGACCTGCTGCGCGATCGCGTTCCAGCGCGCGCCGCCATTCTGCAGATTGTCGAACAGCCAGCGCTCCTGCGCCTCGCCCAGCACGGAGGCCTGCGGATCGCGCACCCCGTCGCACACGGTCTTGAACCCATCATCGCAGGGCTGGTCGCTGCGAAAGCTGCGCGTGTCGAGCACGTGCAGGTCGAGCAGCCCGCCGAAGCGCGCGCGCCGATAGTCGGCGATGCCGTTCTGCCCCGGCAGGGAACTGCGCCGAACCGGCATATGCTCATACCAAGCCTGCAGCGCCATGGCGCGGCGCAGCGCGAAGAGTTCGGGCGGGGTGTCCTGCTGATCCTGCAGGCCGACCCAGTTGTTCTCCACCTCGTGATCGTCGAAACTGGCGAACCAGGGCGCGGCAGCATGCGCCATCTGCAGGTCCGGGTCCATCTTGTACTGCGCGTAGCGCTGGCGGTAATCACCGAGATCGTAGAGCGCTTGCCCCTCATGTGCGCGCACGAAGGTGCGTGGTCGCCCGTCCCATCCGATGCGCAGCGGCGAGCTGCGATATTCGTAGATGTAATCGCCGTAATGGAAGACGAATTCCGGATCTTCTTCGGCGAGGTGGCGGAAGGCCGTAAAATAGCCATCCTCGTAATGCTGGCACCCGGCAACGGCGAACCGCACCCGGTCGATCGAAGCGCCAACCCTCGGAAGCGTTCGTGCCTTGCCCCGCGTCGATCGTTCGCGACCAATGTTGAAGCGATACCAATAGGGTCGCCCCGGTTCGAGTCCCGCGACCTCGACATGGACGCTGTGCGCCAGTTCGGGGCGCGCAAGGGCGGTTCCGCTCGCTGCGATGTCGCGCAAATTTTCGTCGCGCGCGACTTCCCATTCTACCTCGATCGGTGCCATCGGCATCCCGCCGTGCTGATCCAGGGGGTCGGGCGCGAGGCGGGTCCAAATGACGAACCCGTCCGGCGAAGGGTCGCCTGAGGCGACGCCGAGGCGGAACGGATAATCCTTGAATATCTGCTGCGCGCGCAAAACCGCCGGCGTAGCGGCGAACGCGGCACTAGCGCCCAAGACAGCCCGCCGGGTTATGCGGATGGTCACATCGTATCTCCTCGAGCCGACTACATCGCCGTAATCGGAAACCGAGCTTTGCCAATATGCGTGACAGGCTCGAGACAACGCGTGACGATTTTGCGGTCCAGATTGTATAGCGAATTGAAAGCGAGAACGCTTGGCCAACGGCTTAGGCTTATGTTGCTCAGCAAAAGCTAGAGGATCATTTCCGATCTTTTCGGCGATCCGGCCGCCATTTATCTTGGAGTTAGTCGCCGAAAGTGGAGAATGAAGCCGCCGGTTTCCTAATCCTAAAACAGAACTTAAAGTATAATTTCGTGACGCTGCCCAGGGCAAAAAGGCGAAGGTGATTATTGCGTCGCCTGAAGAACGAAATGAATTTTTGAAACGGCAGGCGGACAAGTCACCTGCCGTCTCAATGATTAGCCGTGGCAGGGGCAACCCCCATGCTCGCAGCCGGCGGAATCTTCGTGATGGTTGGCGCAACTGTCGCTGCAGAACATCCGACCTTCAGCCTGAATTGCCGCATCGGTACCAACAATACAGACGCAGTCGGCACACGCACATTTCACCATCTCAATAGTCATTGTCATTTTATAAGTCCTTCTGTTTCATTATCGGATTCATCAATATGTTCCATCATGTTCGTCAGCATCGTGGCGACATGACAATCGGGCAGGTCGTAGAACACATTCTTCCCATCTCGCCTCTGTCGCAGCAATCGGGCCGCTCGCAGAAGCCGTAAATGATGCGAAACCAGTGACTGACTTGCTCCGATTGCTTCGGTCAGCTCCGTGACGGAGCGCGGTCCATCGAGACATTCAGTGACGAGAAGCAACCGATTAGGCTCGCCCAGCAGGCGAAATGTCTCGGCCAATTCGGAAGCTTGGTCAGGGGTCATGATACGATCCAACACGTGAACACATGTTGATGTATAAACATCTGTTCATATATTGCAACGTCTTATTTTTGCCCTCTCGGAAAAATCGATGCATGCATCACAAAGCAGGTTGCTCAGGCATAAGGCGAAGGGAAGAATGAGATGCGGAAGGCATTGGTTTCAATAGCGGTCGGCGCGCTTCTGGTAGGACCGGCACTCGCCGACGACACCACGATGAACGTCGCGGATACGAGTGCCGAAGCTACACAGGGGATAGGGGGCGGCGCCCGGCCGGTGGGCGCGCGCTGGAGCCGTAGCCCCGTGCTCGCGCCGCACGGCATGGCAGCGACAGCGCAGCCTCTGGCAACACAGGTTGCGCTCGATATCCTCAAGGCAGGGGGTAGCGCTGTCGATGCGGCTATCGCAGCGAACGCCGCACTCGGACTGATGGAGCCTACCGGAAACGGGATCGGCGGCGATCTGTTCGCCATTATCTACGATCCCGCAACCGACAAGCTCTATGGATTGAACGGTTCGGGGCGGTCGCCCGCCGGGCAAACACTCGAGCAGTTGATCGAAAAACTGCACCCGAATTCCGCTTCGATACCCCCAGTCGGGCCTTTGCCGATTACCGTCCCCGGTACGGTCGATGCCTGGTTCGCCATGCACGAACGCTTCGGTAAATTATCGATGGCAGACAATCTCGCTCCTACCATTCGCTACGCGCGCGAAGGGCATCCGGTGGCGCCCGTCATCGCAATGTATCTCGATCGCAGTCTACGTTCTTTCGAGGCGCGCCTCGAAAACAGCGAGTTCGAGTTCGGCAATGCTCGTGCGACGTATTTCGCGGACGGCGCACCGGAGCCCGGAGCAGTGTTTCGAAATCCGGATCTGGCATCTACGCTCGAGCGCATTGCCCAAACCGGTCGTGACGAGTTCTACGAAGGAGAAACGGCACGTATCATGGTGGACTATCTGCGCCGGCAAGGCAGTGCGTTCACTATCCAGGACTTCGCTGCCCATGAAAGTGAATGGGTCGACGTATCGTGTGTGACCTACCGTAATGGCTATGAGTTGTGTGAACTGCCGCCGAATTCCCAAGGCTTTGCCGCCTTGCAAATGATCAACATCCTTAAAAACGTTGATTTAGCGCAGTGGGAGCGAGGCAGCCCCGAAGTCATTCACTACATTACCGAAGCCAAACGCCTCGCATTCGAAGACGTCGCCCGATTTTACGCCGATCCCGCATTCTCCGCCGCACCGGAAGGGCTGCTGAGCGACGCTTACGGGCGCGCCAGGTTTGCCGAGATCGATCCCGAAAAGGCGACACCTGCCTTTCGCGCCGGAGCGCTGCGTGCTCCGAAACTGGAAGGGCCGGGCGACACGACGTACCTTACCGTGGCGGATCGAACCGGTATGATGGTAAGCCTTATCCAGTCCAATTACCGCGGTATGGGCAGCGGCCTTGTGGCGGACGGGCTGGGCTTCATGTTCCAAGATCGCGGCGAATTATACAGCCTCGATCCTGTGCACCCCAATGTCTATGCTCCGAGAAAGCGCCCCTTCCACACCATTATTCCGGCTTTTATTCGCAAGGACGGCAAGCCGTTCGCTAGTTTCGGCCTGATGGGCGGAGGCATGCAGCCGCAGGGCCATGTGCAAATCCTGATTAATCTCGTCGACTATGGCATGAATCTGCAGGAAGCGGGCGACGCGGCAAGGTTGATGCACGATGGCGGTCGCCAGCCTACCGATGCCTTCGCCGGAAGCGAGACAGATGTGTCTCAGATCGACGATCTGGGTGTCCTCTATGTCGAACCGGGTATTCCGGAAATCACAGTCGAGGCGCTGCGCGCAATGGGACATCGCGTCGAAGTCGAGACGACCGGCATACCGTTCGGCGGTTATCAGGCAATCGTTCGCGATCCCTCAACGGGCACGTACGTGGGAGCCACCGAAATGCGCAAAGATGGACAAGCTAGCGGATATTGAATGGACGAAGGGGGAAGGATTGTAAGCTGAAACCGTCGAAGACCGCGTTTGGCCTTACGGAAAACCTCGTTTTCTGACTGGCAAACAGTCGCTCGCCTTTCCTCCTCGCGTGGAATTGCCCATCTGAAGACCTCTTCGATCAAACGCCCCCATTCCGCGTATCTTCTCTCGTCCGGGATGAGACGGCCGATCAACAATAGCCGACGACGGTCCACAACTTCCGTTTCTCGTCAGGACGAACCGAAACGCGGAGCGCGGTCGAAGTCGTCCTTCCCGAAGGGCCGGTCGTAGAACAGATACTCGTAATAGAAATTGCGAAGGCGCTCGTGAAAGGCGCGGATGCGATCCTGGTATGCCAGTTGAGCGGTCAGATCGGTCCCCGCAATACGGGTCAGTAGCGCCTGTACGCCGACGGAGGGCAGAACCCATCCCAAGGCGCGAGCGTGGGCGTCACGGCCTTCCAGCCCTTGACGATAGGCGCGCGCTTGCGGTGCCACGGCTTCGTCACCGTTCTGGTGGAACGCGAAGTACCATTTATAATGGAAATCCGGCCCGAGCGGTTCGGAATCAGACCATCGGGGATGGTTGGCGTAGAACCGTTCCATCGTGTCTTCGCGCGGAATTTCCCACGCGCCGTGCACGACCTCCTGATTGGCCATCGCGATCTCGGTTCCCTGGTTGACCGGAATCGCCCGATTGATCGCCACATTGGCGAGCGTCGGCACGATGAGTACAAGGACGAGCCATGCGGCCGACAGCGTCGCGGCATTGGCGACCGAGCTCCAGCGGAGGCGGTCGATAAGCGCGGCCAGTCCTACCCAGAAGAACAGATAGGCTGCGATGGTAACGAGAATGAGAGCTATCGGCGCGGCGCCCACGTTTTCGATGATCGCGGTAGTGGTGAACGGCGCCGCCAGAACGAGCCACAGCAGCCCGAAGCGCAGCGCGGAACGCCGCCGCCATAAGGCGCGGCCACCGCGTGGCAACGCCTCTAAAGTACGCGCGCGGCGTGCTTCTCGCTCCCCGGACACCAGATCATGGAACAGAACGATGACGAACAGCGGCGCGAGGAACACCAGCACGAAGGCGAAGTCGAACTGGCCCGGAAGCGCCAGTTCCGGATTGAACGTGTCGCCATCGTAGATCTGCGCTTCGAGGCTGAGCGCGCGGACCCGCAGGATGTAGGGTGAGACATCGCGCATTCCGATCGCCGCGAAGGCAAGCGGAGATGGCTCGTCCCAAGTGGGGTGGAAGCTGTAATAGGCGGCACTGCCAGGATCTTTGTCCTCGTCGATCCACGATGCGATTGCGGAAATGTCTTCGTTCTGTGCTGCCGGAATGGCTGCGATATCAGCCCTCTGCCGATCGACTTCGGCAATTCCGGCAAGGATGGACGTGACGGTCAGCAATGCCAGTAGCATGAGCGACAGACTCGTCAGACGCTGCCGGAACAGCAGGCGTAATTCGTGCTTCAGCAGGTTCATTTCGCCCATCCCAGCCTTCGGGTCGCCGAGGCAAGAGCTAGCCCCGCCAGAACGAGCCAGCCAACCAGCATCAGCAAGCCTGGCACCGCCGCACGTGCCAGTTCGGCGCTTGTGGCCGGGCGGAAGCCGAAATCGGGCATCTTTGCCCAGTTTGCCGCTGCAACGCGGCGTCGGTCATCGGCTCCCGGGTCTTCCGCGATATCGTCAGCGTAGCTTACCGCTTCGGCCTGGAGCCGGTTCAGCTGCTGCACCAGTTCGTAACGGTAAGCCTCGGCCTGATCGAGAAAACGGCGATGGCCTGCAAAATCCGTCCCTGCAGCCGCCATCGAGACGGACCGTACGGATATTGCCGGGCTCAAGACGCCGAGCCACTCGACCATCCAGTTTTGTCGTTCTTGCGCGTTGTAGCTTTTGTCGGCGTATTGGTCGAACAACTTGGACGTCATCTGTTCGCCCTCCATGGCGAGCAAGCCCTGGTAATTGACCGGCAGTTCCTCGACCGTCCCCACGTCATAGCGTTCGAGAACGGACTGTTTGAATTCGTCGAAATAGGGATCATCTGGATCGTGGCTGTCGCCCATCGCCCTAAGGTCGCGTGCGATTGCCACATCGGTTTGCAGGCGGTTGTCGAGCGGTACCGCCGCGCCAGCAACGTCCGGCGCGAGACGTGGAAGCAACACGACGGTCACGACCCACAGGGCCAAAAGTGCGAGGAGGGCGTCAAGGCTTCGGCGGACAAGCGCCGAAACAAGCACGATCAGCAACACCCACAGGGCAAGATACAGCAGGTATCCCCCCGCGATGGTCAGCATCGGCAGAACAAGTGCACCCGGCTGTCCCGCAATTAGCGCGAAACCGATCATTGCTGGCAGCCCGGCGAGCATTGCCACCGTTCCGACAGCCAGCAGCTTACCACCAACCACCTCTCCGCGACCGGCCCCTTGCAACAGGAGCACCCGCAGCGTCCCGCGCTCCCTCTCCCGCGCGAGCACGCCATAGCCCAGAAAGATAAGGAGCAACGGGGCGACGACCTGAAGCACGAAGGCCGGGGTCAGCAGGCCGAACCGCACCAAGAGCGAGCTTTGGCGGACATCGCCGAAATTGGCGGTGTTTTGGCGGTGCCCTTCCAGAAACATGCTGTTGCCGGTGAATGCATCGACGCCGGGATCGAAGGCCGCAAGGGGGCCCAGCGGCCGAAAGATGAAGTGACCAGCATGGACGACGCGATGCGGATGTCTGTCCGGTTGTCTGTCGAACGCACTCTCGGCAGCGTGCGCGTTACGCTCTCGCAACTCAGCGATATTGCGCTGGTGCGACCACGCGCTGGCAACGGCAACGAGTGTGAGAAGGACCAGCAATACGAAAGCGATCACGGCTACGCGATTGCGGGCCATCAGGCGCAGTTCGTCGCGTGCGATAAGGCGAACGGCGCTCATGCTGCAACCGGGCCACGTGCGGACTGGAATCGCGCGTGAAGCGCGCGCACGTCGAAACGGTCGGGGCCATCTGCGGCGACATCATCGGTCACTTGCCCGCTTTCCAGGAAAACGATGCGGTCCGCCACATCGGCAGCCGAAAGGAGGTCATGCGTAACCATCAAAACCGCCGTGCCACGGTCGCGTACCTGCGACAGGAGCGCGTTGAAATCGGCGGTCGCAGCCGGGTCGAGACCCGATGTCGGTTCGTCGAGCAGCAGGACGGGTACCTCTCTCAAAAGAGCTACTGCAATCGCGACCTTCTGACGCATGCCCTTGGAAAAGGCGCCCAGCCTATGCCTCCAGGCGCCCTCCTGCAGTCCTGCAGAAGCAAATGCCCTTGAAATCGCGTCAGCGTCAGGCTTCTGATCGGAGAGCGCAAGGAGATATTCGGCATTTTCCTGCGCTGTCAGATGATCGTAGAGGGCAACGTTCTCGGGCAGGTAAGCAATCTTGCGCCGCGCAGCATCGGGATCGATCGCGGGGTCGATACCGCAAACCGATACCGTACCCGATCGGGCTTGCACGAAGCCCAGTAATGTGGCGAGCGTCGTGGACTTGCCCGCTCCGTTTCCTCCGAGCAAAGCCGTGATGCTGCCTGCAGGCACCCCCAGAGTCAGCCCATCCAACACGGGAAGCGCGTCGTAAGCGACAATCATTTCGCTAAGGCTGATTACCGCATTATTTGAGATCATGAAATTCTCCATCGAGATCGCCCGATGGAGCGCACGGTGTCAGACGTCAATGGTGTGTTATACTATTCCATTGACGAATGCTTTTTGGTAAGACTATCGGGTCCGCCATTGCCGACCGCCAGCGTCGTGGCGCATTGTTCCAGGGACCTTCAACATATCATTCTCTTCGCATTCTCGCCTTTTGGCGTGCGCCGCACGCACGGCTGTCGTCGTATCGACACTTGGTTTCGCGCAAACAGCCTATGCCCAGGCCGAGGCGCGGCTCGAAGAGGATGGTGAGACGATCGTCGTTACCGGGGAGCGGCTCCTTGCCCCGATCGCCGAAATCGGCAGCCGACTCGATCTGACTGCGCGCGAAACGCCCGCGACCGTCGAGGTCATCGATAGCGAGACCATCCGCGAGCAGGGCATCAACACGATTGTCGATACGGTTCGCACCGCTTCGGGTGTGGTTTCCGCCGATACAGGCGCGCATACCCCGTATGCCATGCGCGGATTCCAGATGGCACAGGTGAGCGTCACCCAGAACGGTATCAATCTTGGTTCGACCGATTTTACAGGCATGAATCTGGGCACCTTCAATCTTGACCGAGTGGAGTTTCTCAAGGGGCCGTCTTCTATTTCGTCCGGGCAAGGTTCGGTTGGCGGTACAATCAATTTCGTTACCAAGGCGCCGCGTCCCGGCCCGATCAAGAACGAAGTCTTTCTGGGTGTCGATGAACGCGGGTCTTTCCGCGCGGGGATTGGCTCGGGCGGAAGCATCGGCGATAGCGGGCTCGACTACCGCGTCGATCTGAGCCGGTACAATGAACAAAGTTTCATCGAAGACAGCCAGGTCGAATATATTCACCTGTCCGGGGGGCTGGACTACCGGGTTTCGCCTTCGCTCAAGGTCTTCGTCGCAGCTGAGTATCGCGATCTCGACGGAGAGATTTACTGGGGCACGCCGCTTTCGCCCGTCGCCTTTAGCGGTGAAAACTCGACCGACATCGTCTCCGGAACGCAGGTGTCGTCCTTTAATGGAACCGATCTGGGTGCGGTCACGATCGACCGCCGCACGCTTGACACGAACTACAACGTGGCAGACGGCTACAAGAAGTTCGACGAGACCTGGGTGCGCGCAGGTTTTGAGTGGGAGCTCGGCTCCGACGTAACCCTCAGCAACCTGTTCTACTACTACGACGCCAATCGCGAATGGAAGAACAACGAGGTTACCTCATTCAACTCCGACACCAACCTCGTCGATCGCGAACGCTTCTTCGTACGTCACGATCAGGAGCAGATCGGCAACAATATCGACCTCGCCTGGCGCACCCAGCTGGGCGGCATGGAAAATCGCTTGGTCGTGGCGTTCGAGTATTACGATATGGATTTCACCCGGCCAGGCGCGGCCAACTTTCCCAGCGACAGCGTCTCACTGGTCGATCCCGAGCGCGGGACTTACGGCGTGCTGACCACTTCGCGCCAGCTTGCAGGCGTCGAAAGCTATGCGATCAATCTGGAAGATCGTTTGGAAATCACTCCGGAATTCGCGATCGTGGGCGGCCTTCGCTACAACGCGTTCGACGTTGAGCGGAACGCGTTCGATACGGCCGGCGAAGTTCGTACCGGGTTCCCCCTGGAAATGGACTGGGATCCCGTGACCGGGCGCATCGGCTTTACCTACGATATCATTCCGCAGGTCACGCTGTACGGACAATACGCCACCGCCAGCGACATCGCGGTAGGAAGCTATTTCTTCTTGAGTCCTACGCAGCGAATGGAATTATCGACCGGGCGGAGCTACGAGGCGGGCGCGAAAGCCACCTTCCTCAATGGTCGCGGGCAGGCGACGCTTTCACTTTACGACATTCAGCGCAGCAACGTTTATGGTGGGGCGGCCAATCAGCGGCTGAACGTCGCGGGCGAACTCAACTCCCGCGGAGTAGAGTTCACGGCCTCGCTCCGTCCGGTTGATGGCCTCAACCTGTGGGGGAACGCGGCTTACACCCACGCACGGTATGATAATTACGTCACCGAGGGGGGCGTTTCCTATGATGGAAATACGCCTCCGAACATCCCGACCTGGATCGTGAACGGGGGCGGCTCCTACCGCTTCGGTGAGCTCGCGCTACCGATCGAGATCGGGGGGAGCTTCTCCCATGTCGGCGATCGCTTCAGCACGGATCTTGATACGGTCACACTGGAAGACTACTTGATCGGTGATCTGTTCGCGTTCGTGAACTTGCCCGAAGGCCTGCTCTCGCCTTCGAACGATGTTCGTTTGACGTTCCGGCTCAAGAATTTCACCGACAAGCGTTATGCATCCTACGGCGACCCGTTCTATCCCGATCAGGTTTTCTTGGGGACGCCGCGCACGTTCGAGACGAGTTTGAGCGTCAGCTTCTGATGGCATCGCAGTCCGGAAGATGTCAGTAGGCGCGACGGCCTCTGGTTTCTGAGCTTAACTTCCGGTTTCGCGGACTGCGATGATATCATCCCGAACAACACGGCGATCGTTGTACCAAGCGATCTGGCGATGGCATTTCTTGGCGGGTCTGTTGACCCTACCATTCCTGCTGTGGTTGGCGATCACTGGTTCCATCTATCTGTTCGAAGACGAAATCGAATTCGCTCTTCACGGTCCGGTATTGAAAGTCCCTGCCACACCCGATCGCCTGCCGACAGGTCAGCTTATCGAAACGGCAGAAAACTATTCGGGGCACCCCGCTAAGGCGTTCCTGTCGCCGTCCGCCGCTGATCGATCGGCCGAAATTTTGGTCGCCGGTGCGGATGGTGCGGGCGCATCAGTGTTCATCGATCCTGGTACCGGTAAAGTTCTGGGGATGCTCGACGGCGATTGGCGGGTCGCTCAGTTCGTGCGAAGTCTACATGGATTAGCGCTGTTCGGCCCGATCGCAAACGGAGTGATCGAAGCGGTCGCTGGATGGGTAGTCATTTTGTGCAGCACCGGACTGTACCTGTGGTGGCAGAGACGCGAAGCAGGTGGCCTTTTCGCTATCCGCGGAAGCCTACGGTCTCGGCGTTTTTGGCGAGATCTTCACGCCGTTCTGGGTGCTGGCGTCGCTATATTCGGCATATTCCTGGCGATTACAGGCCTGATGTGGTCGGGTGTTTGGGGCAGTTGGGTACACAATAGCCTGCGCGCGATAGGCCAAGGGGTCCCTTCGGTCATATGGGACGCGCCGCCCACCTCCGACGGGAAGCCGAGCGCTCAGACGACCGATGGCAGTCACCAGCATCCGGGGGAACTCTCATGGACCGTGCGAGGCATGCCGGAGCCTCGATCCGCCGGTAACATTCGGCAAGTTTCTATCGGGCTGGCCGAAGCGGCGCGGGTAGCGGAACTGCAAGGTATTTCCGACGGGTATCGCATTGATGCTCCCGGCGCGCCCGACGGAATCTTCGCCGCGACGAACATTCCCGACAAGGCAGCCGGCATTCGTGTCATTCAGATCAATCAGTTCTCCGGCGAAGTCGTCAATGATTTCTCCTTCTCCGATTACGGCGACGCTTCGCAGGCGATCGAATGGGGCGTGAGCCTGCATATGGGCAAGGAGTACGGCCGGTTCAGCCAGTGGCTGATGTTCTTCGCCTGCCTGACGCTGATCGGACTGACGATCGCTGCGATCATGTCATGGATGATGCGTCGCAAAAGAGGCGAGCTAGGAACCCCGCCTTATGCTAGCAAACGGGCTGGCAAGGTCGGCGTGCTGGTCATCCTTCTCGGAACTCTGACGTTTCCTCTCACAGCGCTCTCAGCAATTATTTTGGCGGGAATTGATTGGGCTCTACAAGCTAGACGCACAAGACCATCTACCGCTTAAGCTCTTAACCAACGCGTCCGCCTTCTGCACTTAAACCGCCGAAATGAGACAGTCCGCTATCGGCCCATAATCCGATAGGCTGCTTTTGATGAAAGCTGTCGGTCGGCAAAGCGCCCTAATTCCGGTCATTCAGGTGATCACAAAATTTGACCGAAAGCTGCCATAAGGGATCGGACAGACAATGGCCGACTGCCACCCAAACGGCTGAAGATCGCTCAGGCTGCAGACTTCCGGCGAGACAGGATCAGCGCTTCAACGGTAGCTGAATCCTGATCGTAGCCCTCCGCGCGCTTCATGAGCCGTGACCGGTTGATGTCGTCGCGAATAGCAATGTCCCTCAACAGGGCAGCCTTTTCCCGCAGTGAGCGAAGACTGTTGTACAGGCTTCGCTCGAGCATTTCCTCCTGCTTCTCGTCGAGCGCCATCTGGCTGTAAGCGTGACCGGTGTGGCAGCGAAACCGGCGGATCGGCCCATCCGATATCTCCCACAGCACCCCATTGCAGTCGGGGCAGTTGAACGGGACGAGTTCGCCCAGTCTCTCTTCGGTGGCCATGGTCGCGTTTTCCATTCCGGCGATGAGCAGTTCAATCCGGACCGTTTCGTCTACCGGCCGGTCTGGCAGGGCCGGTTCGGCGACCAACAAGGATAACCTCGCACCCAGCTCTTCCGCGGTGGCGATCATTTCCGGTTCGCCGACGGCCGAGATGGCGGGCGCGGGGCATGCTGGGCGACGTTGCCTGGCGCGGATCCTGCACGAGTATCCGACCTCCGCCCGAGACGATCGCGCGCCCCGGATGCACCATCGTCCATGTAGCCGGACAGGATCACCCCCCGTCGCGCGGCCGCCACCGAACACCGCAAGAGAGCGGAACAGGGGGTCGATCGCGGGACGGAAATTGTTCTCACGTGGTCCGCGGCGCAGATGCAGATGCCGCTCGCCCAGGATAAGGTGCGCGTCGTTGGGGGCGACGTATAGATGCCCAGGCTGATATTCCTCGCCAACGGTGGGCTCGCGAACCGGATATGAGGTGTTGTGCCGAAGGATGTCGACAAGGTGCCCTGCTTCGTCGGATCGATGCAGGACGATTAACAGCGTGGCTGGTTGAGCGGGGGAGAAATTCTTCAAAAGGCCGATGAGGGCGGGCAGTCCCCTGCACTGGCCCCAATCCCGACGATGTCGCGACGGTTACTCACTTCGCCGGTTCGCTGACAGAGGGCATGGTCTCGCTGCGCACGCTCAACCGTTGAGCGACCCTGTCGATCAAGGATGCGCCATACACTGGCTTCGGCATGAAATCGACGCCCAGGGTCTCTATCGGCAAGTCGAGGCGCGATCCGTATCCCGAAACGATGATTTTGGGGACATCACGCTTCTGCAAATCCTCGACCAGGGGAGTGACTGGTAAACCGTCGATGTTGTAATCAAGTACCGCGAGGTCGACAGGATCCTCCTGTGCGCGCATTCTGGCTTCGCCGAGGGAATGATATGGACCGACAACGTCCACCCCGGCGTCGCTGAGATACTGAGCCGTCTGTTCTGCGACCAACCATTCGTCGTCGAGAACGAGAACTTTCGCACCACGCAATTTTTCGAGATCGGAAACTCGTCCTTGCGTGCCTTTGCGAGGACATTGTCAGACCCGGTGATGCGGGACATGGGAAAACGGCAATGTACCTCCAGCCCGGCGGGATCGTATCGTATTTCCGATTTCGCTAGCAGTTGGGTACGCAGGATACGCTCGATCACAAAGGAGCCGAAACCGCGGGACGTTGGCGGCTTGACGGTCGGCCCACCGGACTAAACCCAGTCAAGTTCCAGATGCTGTTCGTCACCTTCGGAAATTATGGTCCATTCGATCGACACCTTTCCACTCGGCATGCTCAGGGCACCGTATTTGAGTGCATTGGTGCTGAGTTCGTGCAGGGCCATCGACAGACCTTGTGCAGATGACGGACTGACGGCCACGTTCGGCCCGTTAATCTCGACATTCCCGTCGCCGATCGAGTGAACCAGTTCGTCACCGAAAGGCCAAGACGCGCGAGAAGATCGAGGCGCTCGCGCGAGAGCATGGTTTCAGGCCCAATCAGATGGCTAGTCGTCTGCGAAGGCAGAAGATTGGTGTGATCGGGGTGATCATTCCGTTAGGGCACGAACAGAAGCAGCAGGTATCCGATACCTTCTTCCTTACCCTGCTTGGCCATTTGGCTGACGAATTGACGGAACAGGGTTACGATCTGATGCTGCGGCGGGTCGTTCCAACCAGCGATGAAGACTGGCTGGACCCCTTCATCGGTTCAGGAATGATCGATGGCGTCATCGTCGTGGGCCAGTCCGATCAGTTCGATCATCTGGAAGAGATTGCCGACGGCTACAGGCCAATGGTCGTCTGGGGTCAGCATCGCGAGGGCCAGCGGCACTGCGTCGTAGGCTCGGACAATCACCTCGGCGGGAAACTTGCGGCGGAGCGGCTCATCGCGTCGGGCGCGAAAAAACTGGGATTTGTCGGTGAGACGAATGCCCCTGAATTCGCTGCCCGCTTCGCAGGTGCGAGGCAAGTCGCTGATGCATTCGGCCTGGATCTGCGCGAATTTCCCGCTCACCTGGCGACTTCGGGCATGACTGACGAGATTGCAAGTCTGATGCAGGATGCAGGCGGAACCTGCGACGGGCTTTTCGCCGCTACGGATTTGCTTGCGCTGGCGTGTCTCGGCGAACTGCAGAAGCTGAAACGCAGGGTGCCTGACGAGGTGAAGCTAATCGGGTTCGATGACCTCCCGATATCTCACCAGACCTCACCACCACTTACTACGATCCGCCAGGACATCGCGGACGGCGCCCACGCAATGGTGGACTTGCTGCTGAGACGGATCGCCGGGGAGGCCACGGAAAGCATCGTCATGCAACCCAAACTGGTGGTCCGAGGAACGACCTGAGCGGAGATATCAGGCAGTCATGGTCGAAGGTCTGCATGCTAATGCAAGTGTATTAAAAGCTGCCAGTCCGCTACCGGCCCAGCAACAGTCGATCGTCTTGCTTATCGGCCTTCGAAAATGATCAGAAGTCCCGCATCGCTTTAAGGAAAGCCTGGAAGGCGGCCGTAGGCTGCCGCTTGCTGGGATAATAGACGTGGCATGGTGGAAGCGCAGGTGCCCATCCGGACAATATCTCGACCAGGTCGCCGGATCTGAGGTGCGCCGCAGCCTGTGCCATGAGCAGGCAGCAGACACCGAGGCCTCGCAAAGCGGCATCGCGCATGATGTCGATATCGTTGGTGACGAAGCTGGTGGGGACTGCCCGGTCCGAGCGCGCACCATCGCGTTCGAATTCCCAACGGTGCAGCGCGCCTGATGTCGCGTGTCGAAAGCTGATGCACCGATGGCTCCCGAGATCCTCAGGGTTCATCGGGTTTCCGTTCAGATCGAGGTATTCGGGCGACGCGACGAATACGAGCTTGAGCGGCTCACTGATCCGCACCGAGACCATATCGGCCTGCAGCGCCTTGTCGTGCCGCACTCCGCAATCGAAGCGCTCGGCGACAATATCGACCAGACCATCGTCCACGGTAAGGTCGATCGACACATCCGGATGGTCACGCGAGAAGTTGGGCAGTCGCGGCAGGATCAGATAGGCGGCGGCGGGCTTGTGGGCATTGACACGCACGCGCCCTACCGGCCGGCTGCGGACGCTATCCAATTCTCCGAGGATGTCCTCGACCGAAGTCATCGCAGGCTGCAACTTGGTGAGCAGGACCTGGCCAGCTTCGGTCGGGGCGAGCGAACGGGTGGTGCGGTTGAGCAGACGGATGTCGAGACGCGTTTCGAGATTTCGCAGCGCATGGCTCAAGGCAGAAGGAGATATGCCCGATCGCTTGGCAGCCGCCGCGAAGCTTCCCGCATCAACGATCTCTGCAAACACCGCCAGCCCCGACCATACCTCACGGTCCATTCGTGAAAATCCTTCAGCAACCCATCCTACTTCCGAGCCCTAATCAATCTAGGTTATGCGCTCCATCTCTTTCCCAAGACAATCTTGGAGACATCGCATGAACCTCGCCGCCCTTCGCCCGCTCGGATCGTCCGGACTGCTCGTTAGCCCCCTCGCGCTCGGTACCATGACCTTCGGCACACCGCGCTGGGGCATGGACGAGGCTGCAAGCAAAGCGGTCTTCGATCGCTATGTCGAACTGGGCGGTAATTTTGTCGATACGGCCGATGTCTACTCCGGTGGCGCATCGGAGGAGATGGTCGGCAAGTTTGTCGCCGAAGGTGTTTTGCGAGAGCGGATGGTGTTGGCCACTAAGTCCGGCTTCAACACTGGCAACGGTCCGCACGAAGGAGGTCAGGGCAGACGTCATCTCGAAGCCGCGGTCGATCGCTCGCTCAAGCGGATGCAGACCGACTACATCGATCTTTATTGGATCCACATCTGGGATGGCATCACCCCCGCCCTCGAACTGTTGCAGACGATGACCGGCCTCATCGCCAAGGGAAAGATTCGCTATTGGGGCTTGTCGAACAGCCCGGCCTGGTTCGTGGCGCAGCTTGCCACCTTGGCGCGCGCACATGGCCTGCCTGCCCCAATCGGGCTGCAATATTTCTATTCCTTGGTCGAGCGCGGGGTGGAGGACGAGCACGTACCCTTGGCGCGGGAATTTGGCATGGGCCTCGTTCCATGGAGCCCGCTTGCCTACGGACTGCTCACCGGAAAGTATGATCGGGCGACGGTCGAGGCCGGCCCGCGTACCGGCGGCGTGCCGAATAGCGGAGGCGATACCGGTGACCGGCCAGATGACGACAAGCGCCTCGATGGTGACAATCCCTTTGGCGACCAACTGTTCACCGATCGCAACTGGCGCATTGTGGACGCACTGAGGGAAGTAGCAGCGGACATGGGCGAGACCCCTGCGCGTGTGGCGCTCGCATGGGTCGCCGGACGTCCCGGCGTCGCGTCGACGCTGATGGGCGTGAGCCGCGCCGATCAAGTAACCGACAATATCGGGGCGCTGAGCCTGTCGTTACCTTCGAAAGCGATAGCTGCTCTTGATGCCGCAAGCGGTGAAGGTGGCAGGTTCCTTTATGGATTTTTCCAACCGGCAGCGCGCAACCAGATGGTGTTCGGGGGAGCTGACGTAATCGCCAGACCCGCCGAAGGCGGCGCATGACGGCGTCGGATAGCCGAAGCAACCGTCTGTCTTAGCCCGTTCGATCACTACAAGGGGACGGTCGCCTTACGGCCCAAAAAGTGCCACTTGCTAGATAACTTCTGTGAGGCTTTAGCCTTCCAACATTGCTTTGACAGCTGCGCCAGCTATTCGTGCGCTAGAGATCAGTTGGTCCGAGCTGTGTCCATTGCGGGCCTTCGCAGACAGACCAAACATAACCGTTGCGATGAAATCCGTTACCTCTTCGGCTTCTTCGGGATGCCGCTGCGCAATATACATGCGGATCACGTCCTCAGCAGCGCGATTATACGTGATAGCGACCTCTCGCGCATCGTGATCGCCACAGCGGGTTCCTTCCACAACCATGCAACCCGCCGCGTCCGGGTTATCAGAGTAAAAGCGTGCGGCTTCCTCCAGGCTTTCAAGTAGGCATTGCCAAACGGGCCGATCGGGTCGCAGCAATCGATCGAGCGGAATTGCGCCCACCCGGGCATATTGTTCCAACACGCGGGCGTAGAGCTGCGCCTTGCTGCCAAAGGCGGCGTAGAAGCTGGGCGGATTGATCCCCAGAGCCTTTGTGATGTCGCCAACGCTCACCGCATCGTAGCCGTGAGCATGGAAAAGCTCCTGCGCAATTCTTACTGCCTCGTCGAGATCGAAGCGGCGCGGGCGACCCCTTGGACGAGCCATTTTTGTAGTCACGTTTACATAACTCCTTGACGACGGGGTCTGAAACTTTATGTAGTGCGCCCTACATTATATCTCAAGGAGAACAACGTGGCGGTTTTTCAAGGAAAGTCCGTGCTAGTACTCGGCGGTAGTCGTGGCATCGGGGCAGCAATTGTAAGGCGCTTCGCAAGGGACGGCGCAAAGGTGACCTTTACCTATTCCGGCTCGCAGGAGGCGGCGGAAACACTGGCGGCGGAGACCGGCAGCATAGCCATCCAAACTGACAGCGCAGATCGCGACGCGGTGATCGCCTGCGTCCGTGACACCGGCCCCCTCGATATCCTCGCCGTCAATTCTGGGTTCGCGATTTTCGGTGATGCGCTGGAACAGGACCCCGACGAGATAGACCGGCTGTTTCGGGTCAATGTTCATGCGCCTTACCATGCCTCGGTGGAAGCAGCACGATCGATGCCGGAAGGCGGGCGGATCATTATAATCGGTTCAGTGAACGGTGATCGGATGCCGCTTCCCGGCATGGCGTCCTACGCCCTCAGTAAGTCGGCTCTACAGGGCCTTGCTCGTGGGCTGGCACGCGATCTCGGACCGCGTGGCATTACGATCAACATCGTGCAACCCGGACCAATTGATACCGACGCCAACCCCGCCGACGGGCCGATGAAAGAGCTGATGCATAGCTTTATGGCTATCAAGCGCCATGGGCAGCCTCAGGAGGTTGCGGGCATGGTCGCCTGGTTGGCTGGACCGGAAGCTAGCTTCGTGACCGGAGCGATGCACACCATCGACGGAGCCTTCGGCGCATAAAAAGCATGGCGGGCTACTCGCCCGCCAGTGGTGCCCTCAAGTGCTATCTCCGAACCAAAGCACGTGGACCGACGATGCTGCGCCTTAAGGGACTGGTTTGCGACTTTCTGGCCCGTTGCTACAGTCTGCTTCAGTATTGTCCCCGCCAAAAGCGGAAGGTCCGCTACCGGCCCATCTCCAATCATCCTGTTGAATGTCAAAGTGGCGTCAGAAAATTCCCGCTGTCCTGCAAGCGCATGAGGTCCTGTCGCGGCGGGGCGCCAAACAGGCGGGCGTATTCGCGGCTGAACTGGGACGGGCTGTCGTAGCCGACCGCGACCCCCGCCGAGCCTGCGGTAGACCCCTCTGTCAGCATGAGCCGACGCGCTTCCTGAAGTCGCAGTTGCTTCTGGTATTCCAGGGGCGTCATCCGCGTGACCGTCTTGAAGTGCTGGTGCAATGAAGAAGGGCTCATCCCCGCCGCAGCCGCGATCTCGTCAATACGCAAGCGTTGATCGAACGCGGACCGGATCGTGCGTATGGCCCGGCTCACTTGATTGAGATGGCTGTCCGCCACCGCCATGTAGCGAAGGGTCGGCCCATGCGGACCCGTCAGCAGGCGGTAGAGGATTTCCCGCTCGATCAGCGGGACCAGAGCAGGAATATCCGCCGGTCGATCGAGCAAGCGCACCAGTCGGCAGGCGGCGTCCACCAGATCGTCGTCGCTTCGGTAAACGGCGAGGGCCGGCAGGTCGGTCATCGGCGCGCGTTCGCCCTCTTCCATAATGAGGTCCACCAGCGCGGATTGGTCGATATCGATTTTCGCGCAGAGGTAAGGCGCATCGGGCCTCGCCTGCGTCACGTGCCCGATCAGCGGCAGGTCCAGCGACACCAGCAGGTAATGCTCCGCATCGTATGTCACGCTCTGATCGGCAAGCGATACACGCTTCGACCCTTGGGCGATCAGGCAAAGGGAAGCTTCGTACACCGCGGGCAGCGGCTGTGTCGGCTCGTCGGCGCGAAACAGAGACAGTCGCGTTATTGCTGTGTCGACCATCCCGGTGCGGCTGACGTGCCGTGCGATGTGTGACGCCAGTTCGGAATGCTTGCTCATCCCGCCTTCCTGCCATTTCCCGAAGCTCCTTCGCAATCCGCCGGATGTAAAGTTCGGAGGATCGTGCAAGGATTCCAGCGGATCGAGATCACGCTTGCCCGAGCGCGGATCTATCTGGCTTGCCACCAGACAGATCGAAAGGAACTGCCATGACAAAGACAATCGACAAAACCGTGCTGATCACCGGAGCTTCCAGCGGGATCGGCGAGGCAACGGTGCGCGAACTAGTTGGAAGCGGCGCGAAGCTGTTCATCGGCGCACGCCGCACCGACCGGTTGGAAGCTCTAGCCGACGAATTGGGTGACGCGGTGGCCTGGCAATCGCTGGATGTGACGGATGGCGATAATTTTCAGGCGTTCGTGGCAGCGGCGCACGAACGGTTCGGGAGCATCGACGTGCTCGTCAACAACGCCGGCGTCATGCCGCTCTCCCCCCTTGCCGCTCTGAAACAGGACGAGTGGTCCCGGATGATCGATGTAAACATTCGCGGCGTGCTGAACGGGATTGCGGCGGTCCTGCCGCGCTTCATCGACCAGGGGTCCGGGCACGTGGTCAATGTCGCCTCCATCGCTGCGCATTTCGTGATGCCGAGCGCGGCCGTCTACTGTGCAACGAAGTATGCGGTGTGGGCGATCACGGAAGGACTTCGGCAGGAGCACGACGAAATCCGCACAACGATCATCTCGCCCGGTGTCGTGGCGACGGAATTGGGCAGCGACATAACCGACCCGCAGATAGCAACCGCCCTGAAGGGTTGGCGGGAAAAATCGCTCACGCCCGACGCAATAGCACGGGCCATCCGCTATGCCCTCGAGCAGCCGGAGGGCGTCGACATCAACGAGGTGATCGTCCGGCCGACGGCCGCTGGAATGTAGCGAGCTTTGGGGAGCGCTAAATGTGGTTCCTTACCACTGCTGGCGCTCCTCGAACTGCATATATCGAGCCGGCTATCCGGCAGCACTCTAACACAAAGAATGGGGGCCCGGGTCTGTCCGGTTCGGGCAGGCAGGCGCTCTGAAGCGGTCATTCCGCTATCGGCCCAAAAGTCGACTTTGTCAGCTGGTGGATGGCGGACCCAGTCTTGCACGTCACCGTTTCGCATTAGACATGTCTCCCGATTCCGAGGGGTCCACCTCCTTATCGATATGGCTTTGAAGACTCTCTTTTTCATTTCATGTTTGCCTGACCTTCTCGCCTGTTGCCGCTGCCATAGTCGACGCATCTACTGACGAAATTCGTGAGAATTCCGCCATGTTCGCGTTTGTACTCATGCCGATATTAGCAATTTGGTAATGCCCTGCCCGTTAAGGTTAACCCGGAACTAAGGAAGTGGGGTGCGCTGCCGGAGGCAATGCTCTCCCAGAAATCAGAACCTTTCGGGGGTCGCGAAAATATGCCGGGTAAGAGCTTTTATCAGTTGCAGTTGATGGCCCTTGAGCCGCGCATGATGTTTGACGGGGCGGGCATGGTAACTGCGCTCGCAACGGATGCTGGTGGTTCGCAGGCCCTGACGCAGAGTTTTTCTCCGGACGTCGCCGTTATTGGGCCTCATTCGCTCATAGGGAATGACCCCCTTCATTTCGCTCCGGGCCTGCTCGATTTCGAAGCCACCTCGTCTTCGATTGCCGAGAGTGCCGGAGAAGTATCGGCTAACGCGGATTGGCAAAATGTCGGCGAACAGCAAGGCGAAACGATTGCATATCTGGCAGAACGATCAGACGTATCCGGAGACAGTCCTTTACGCGAGCTGGCATGGAATGGCGATGCCGATGCCGATGATCGGAACGCATATCGATCAGCTAGCACTGCCGACCTTCTGCCTCTGGCGCTGCGTCCGAGTAGATTGGCCTTGGACGCTGCCGGCATCGGAATTCTATCCGGCGGAGACGAACTGCCAAAGATTTTCCGGCATGATGGCGAAGTTGTCGATCTGCTGGGCGAGACCCTTCCTTCTCCCTTGTCGGAACGCCAAAGCGAAAACGACTTCATCTTCATCGATACGAGTATCGAAAACTATCAGGAACTGGTCGGAACCTGGGAGGATCGCGGCACCATCGTACTGATCGACGCCGCACAGGACGGTGTCGACCAGGTACTTGCCGCAATGGCCGGAGCGGAGGACGTCGGTGCGATCCATATCGTCAGCCATGGCGAGCGCGGTGTGTTCTGGCTGGGCAGCACGCGCGTCGATTCCGACGCGCTGACCGGAGAACTTGCATCATCGTTCGCCTGGATCGGCTCGAAGCTCACCGATGGTGGGGACGTTCTGCTATATGGCTGCGACACCGGCGCGGGGGATGCCGGGCAGATCCTTCTCGACGAATTGGCTGCCATCACCGGCGCAGACATGGCGGCATCGATCGACGATACCGGCGCCATTTCGCGCGGTGGGGACTGGGTGCTCGAAAACCGCCTTGGATCGGTAGAGACAGCTTCGCTCGTTGCCGAGAGCTGGGAAGGACTGTTGGCTCCCACAGCGATTTCCGCCCCGGCAGACTCCCTGACTGTAAGAGATGCAAACGGTGCGATCCTGGCGCAGGGGTCCGCTGGCTTCGCGGCGTTCGGCCGCTTCTCGCCGGAAGTTCCGGCGGGCGGCGTAGCGACCTGGGCGAATGTCGGAACGGTAAACGGACAGTCCATCAGCATCAGCGCCACGGTGGTATCGCTGGGCGACGGCGATACGATTCGATTCGAACGGCCCGGCGTAGTCAGCGACGACCCGACCATCGCGCTGTTCGCCGGGGGCTTAGCCACGGAAAACGCTACGGTTCAGATCAGGTGGGATGTTTTCTACACCGCCACGGGCGCACCGGCGCAAATCGACATTAGCTATACGGTCGCGGACATCGATGGTGTGGGTAATCTGCCGCGCAGCCGTGAATTCGTAACCGTCGATACCGATACGCTTTCGTCCTTCCAGGCTTCCAATGGCTCGCGGGTTTTGTTCGACACCTCCATTCCAGGCGAGGTGACCGCCTCGGGCACAAGCAACGAGAATGGTGAAGTTCCGTCTGCCGCCCGCTTCAACTGGCTCGACACGAGCAGTTGGACGATCACCTACAATCTCGTGCCGACAGTCTCGGCGAATGCCATTTTCTCGCACGACGGCGATCTGGACTTCGACCTCGGCGCCGGAGGGACGACCGTATCGATCCCGCGTCTAGATCTCGACGCTAACAACAGCACCGCTGCCGATTCGGGTTATCGCGGCACGTATGTAGAGAACAGCGCGGGCGTTTCGATTGTCGATACAGACGTTTCGGTCACCAACCCGCAAGGCAACGTACAATCGGCGCGGATTGTATTGACGAATGCACAAGCGGGTGATGCGCTGCTGGTCGGGGGATCGGCCGCCGCATCCGGAACGCTGGCTGGCGGAATTTCCTATACCCGTACGGCGAACGAGGTGACGCTGACCGGCGCATCGACCGCCGCGCAATATCAGAATGCCTTGCGCGCCATTACGTTCGTTACCGCGGGCGAACAACCGATCGAGACCGATCGGTCAATCGATATCAATTTTGCGAACGCGTCGTTTTCGTCCAACATCGCGACGTCGACAATTTCGGTGGTGGAAGTCAACGATCCGCCGGTTGCCGTCGACGATCCGCAACGGACCACAGGCGAAGATACGCCGCTTGCCAATATCGCCGTACTGGGCAACGACACGGATGCCGAAGGCGACCCGTTGACCGTAATCGGTGCGAGTGCAACGAACGGAACGGTGACGATCAACGGCGATGGAACGCTGAATTATACGCCGCGCGCGGATTTCAACGGCACCGACACGATCACCTATACAATCAGCGACGGGCGCGGCGGAACTTCGAGCGCGATCGTTCCCATTACGGTCACCCCGGTGAACGACGCCCCCGTCGCCACTCAAAGCTTGCCGAACCAGGTCCATACCGATGCCGCAGCGGATATCAGCGTGCAGACCGCCGGTGGCTTCGACGATGTCGATGATACCGCGCTGACTTACAGCGCAACCAGCCTTCCCGCGGGTCTCTCCATAGATCCGTCGACCGGCGCGATTACCGGGACGATCGACAATTCGGCAAGCCAGGGCGGCGCCGGTGGGGTCTATTCGGTCACGGTCACGGCGACAGACGCGGGCGGGCTTTCTGCGTCGCAAACATTCAGCTGGACGGTCACCAATCCGGCGCCGGTAGCGGCCGACGATACCGCCAATACGAACGAAGACGTGTCGACCACTATCGATGTGCTTGCGAACGATGCCGATCCCGACGTCGATACGCTGAGCGTAATTTCGGCAAGTGCAGCCAATGGCAGCGTGGTCATCAATGCCGATGGCACGATAACCTATACGCCCAATGCCGATTTCAATGGACCCGATACTATCACCTATACCGTTAGCGATGGTGAAGGCGGCACGAGTACGGCCACGGTTTCGGTTGCCGTTGATCCCGTAAACGATGCTCCGGTCGCGGTTGGCAGTCTGCCTTCGCAAAGCGATGCCGATGCGACGGCTGGTGTCAACGTCGATGTTTCAGGCGGCTTTGCCGATCGCGACGACGCAACTCTGTCGTACAGTGCAACCGGTATGCCCGCCGGCCTGTCCATCGATGCGGCCACCGGCGTGATAACCGGTACCATCGACAATTCGGCGAGCCAAGGCGGCACTGGCGGCGTCTATGCGGTGACAGTCGTTGCGACTGACGCCGAAGGCCTTTCGGCCGAACAGACCTTCAGCTGGAACGTTACCAATCCCGCGCCCGTAGCGGCCGACGATACCGCGAGCACCAACGAGGACACGCCCGTCCTCATCGACGTGCTGCCGAACGATACCGATCCCGATGGCGATGCGCTGAATGTCGTTTCTGCGATAGCTTCGATCGGTCAGGCCACGCTGGTCGGCAATCGGATCAATTACGTGCCGCCCGCCAATTTCAACGGCACGGCCACGATCACCTATAGCATCAGCGATGGTGAGGGGGGCACCAGCACGGCGCGAGTCGCCGTCACCGTGAACCCTGTGAACGATGCACCCACATCGGCCCCTATACCGGCGGAAGAGGTAGCGGATGGCGAGACCGTATCCGTCTCAGTTGCCGATGCATTCCAGGATGTCGATGGCGACGCGTTGTCCTACAGCGCAACGGGCCTCCCGCCCGGGTTGGTCATTGATCCTGCGACCGGTCTGATAAGCGGTACGATCGCGTCCGATGCCAGTCAGACCGACGACGGCATCTACACTGCGGTCATCACAGTGGCGGACGGGAATGGCGGCGCCGCAAGCGAAACGATCACGTTCAATATTGCCAACCCGCCGCCCATTGCGACGGACGACAACGCCGCCACGCAGGAAGATACGCCGGTAAATATCGACGTGCTGGCCAACGACAACGATCCCGATGGCGATCCACTGACGGTGGTTTCGGCAAATGCCCCCAACGGCACGGTGGTGATCGAGGCCGACGGAACGCTGACCTACACGCCGAACCTCAATTTCAACGGCACGGACACGATCACCTACGAGATTTCCGACGGGAATGGCGGCACTTCAATCGCGACCGTGACCGTGTCGATCGCGGACGTGAACGACGTGCCGGTGCAAAGTGGTACTGTCGGCGACCAGTCGAATCTTGATGGTCAAACGGTTTCTCTGCCTGTCGACAACGCATTCCGCGATCCTGACGGAGATACCCTGACCTTCTCGGCGGCCGGTCTGCCGGTCGGGCTGACCATCGATCCTTCGTCCGGCATAATTTCCGGCACTATCGACAACAGCGCAAGCCAGGGCGGTCCGGCAGGCGACGGCGTATACTTGATAACCATCACGGTATCGGACGGCAGGGGTGGAACGGAAACGCAATCGTTCAGCTGGGCCGTCGCCAATCAGGCGCCCATCGCCGCGAACGACACGGCTACGACTTCCGAAGATACACCGGTCAATAACGCCGTCCTCGCCAATGACGTCGATCCCGATGGCGACGATTTGCGGGTCATCGAAGCCGCGGCCGGCAGCGGCACGATCACCATCAATGCGGATGGAACGCTGACCTACGTGCCGAATTCGAATTTCAACGGTACAGACACGATCGTCTATACCGTCGTTGATGACGAAGGGGGCAGGTCTTCCGCCAGCGTTGATATAACGGTCACCGCGGTCAACGATGCTCCGACAACGGAAGGACTTCCGGATCAGAGAGGACGCGATAGCCAGGTCGTCCGTATCCCGACTGCCTCCGCATTCACCGATATAGACGGCGACGATTTGACTTTCAGAGCCGACGGATTGCCGCCGGCACTCTCCATCGATGCCAATACCGGCGTTATTTCCGGCACGCTGGCAGCGGACAGTTCCCAGCGCGGCCCGTTCACCGTTACCGTGACCGCAACGGATCCATCTGGCGCGGAAGTAAGTGCCACGTTCGCCTATTCGGTTCAGAATGTTCCGCCGGTTGCGCAGGACGATACGGTTTCCACTCCGGAAGATACGCCGGTGACAGTCGCGGTGCTTTCGAACGACAGCGATCCGGATGGTGATCCCATCGCAATCACATCTGCCAGCACGGATAACGGCACGGTTGCTGTCAATCCGGACGGAACGCTAACGTTCACGCCGGATGCGAATTTCAACGGCGAAGCAAACGTCACATACGTGATCTCGGATGGTCAGGGCGGCACGGCCACCGCTACGCTGACCGTCAACGTCATCCCACAGAACGACGCGCCGACTGCCGTCGATATCCCCGACCTAAGTTATGAAGACGGCCAGGCGGTCTCGGTGACGACGGAAAGCTTCTTCGCCGATATCGATGGCGATGATCTGACAATCAATGCCATCGGCTTGCCGCCGGGGCTGCTGATTGATCCGGCGACCGGGCTGATTTCGGGAACACTTGCAAGCGATGCGAGCCAAGGCGGACCTGCCGGAAACGGAATCTACACAGTCACCCTCACGGCCGATGACGGCAATGGCGGAACGGTATCACAGGATTTCCTCTGGACGATAACGAACCCTGCCCCGACTGCGGCCAATGATACCGCGACCACGGACGAAGATACCTCCGTCGACATCGCAATATTGCCGAACGATGTCGATCCGGATGGCGATCCGCTACAGGTAATTTCCGCTTCCGCACAAAACGGCACGGTCGCGATCCAACCGGATGGCACCCTTACTTACACGCCGAACGCCGATTTCAACGGCCCGGATGCGATCACCTACACGATCAGCGACGGCAATGGCGGCCGGTCGACCGCCGCCGTGACGGTGACGGTCAATCCGATCAACGATGCGCCCGTCGCCAACGACGACGTCGCGACGACAGATGAGGATACCCCTGTCACGATCGGCGTGCTCGGCAACGACCGCGACGTGGATGGCGACCCTCTGACGATCACCGCCGCAACCTCGCCCGATGGAACAGTCACGATCAATCCGGACGGCACGCTTCGCTTCGCTGCGAACGCCGACTTTACCGGAACGACCACGATCACCTATGAAGTGTCGGACGGCAATGGCGGAACTGCGACCGCAACCGTCAATATCACGGTCAATCCGATCAACGATGACCCGGTTGCAAATCCGGACATTGCAACGACGGTTGAGGATACGCCGGTCACCGTTGCCCTGCTGACGAACGATGCCGATGTCGATGGCGACCCGCTGACGATTACCGAAGCGACTGCGCCGAACGGCACGATCTCGGTAAATGGAGACGGGTCGGTCACTTACACGCCCGATCCCGATTTCAACGGCACCGACACGATTACCTATACCGTCAGCGACGGACGGGGCGGCTTTGCAACGTCCACCGCGACCATTACGGTCGATCCAGTCAACGATGCGCCCGTGGCGAGCGCGATCGCGCCGCAGAATAACGATGACAATACTCCCGTCGCGCTCGACGTATCGGGCAATTTCAGCGATATCGATGGCGATACGGTGACCTTCACCGCAACCGGCCTGCCCGCCGGGCTTGCGATCGATGCCGCCGGAACCATTACGGGCACCATCGCCAGCGATGCGTCGCAGGGCGGGCCTGATGGCGACGGCGTGTATCAAGTCACCATCACCGCCGACGACGGCAATGGCGGCATCACGTCGACGACATTCGCCTGGACGGTTAAGAATACGGTCCCGGTCGCGAACAACGACAATGCGACGACGTCCGAAGATACGCCCGTCAATATCCCTGTGCTGGCCAACGATACGGATCCGGACGGGGATGCACTTGTCGTATCCTTTGCCACGGCGGCGAACGGAACCGTGATCGTGGAGGCGGATGGCTCCATCACCTATACGCCCGACGCCGATTTTAACGGCACCGACACAATCAGCTACGTAATCAGTGACGGAGAGGGTGGGACGAGTACCGCAATGGTGACCGTGACCGTCGATCCAGTCAACGATGCACCAGTGGCCGACCCAGCGTTGATCGACCAGACGAACGCGGATGCAGACACAGTAGCTGTCGATGTCTCGGCCAATTTCGACGACATCGATGGGGATGTATTGACGTTCACCGCAAGCGGCCTTCCCACGGGGCTTGCCATCGATGCTTCGGGCGTAATTTCGGGAACGATCGATCCCGCCGCTTCACAGGGCGGCCCGGCGGGCGACGGCATCTACGACGTTGTGATTACGGCCGATGACGGGAACGGCGGCACTGTGCAGTCTACCTTCGAATGGGCGGTCGCCAACCCCGCCCCGGTCGCATCGAACGACAATGTGGCCACCGATGAAGACATGCCTATGAACATTGTCGTCCTCGCCAACGATGCCGACCCCGATGGAGATGCCCTCTCCATTGTGTCCGCCAGTGCGGCGAACGGCTCCGTAACTATCGAAGCGAACGGCACCCTTACCTATACGCCGGATGCGAATTTCAACGGCACGGACACGATTTTCTATCAGATCAGCGACGGTCAGGGCGGCACTGACACCGCTATCGTAACCGTCGCGGTAAATCCGCAGAACGATGCACCGGTCGCCGATCCCCAATTGACGAACCGGACTGATGACGACGCTGATACGGTCGCGCTCGACGTTTCGGGCAATTTCGCCGACGTTGATGGCGATATTCTGTCTTACACCGCAACGGGCCTTCCCGCCGGCCTCGCCATCGATGCGGCCGGCATAATCACCGGCACGATCGATCCTTCGGCCTCGCAAGGGGGGCCGGAGGCCAACGGCATCTATACCGTTACCGTCACCGCCGATGACGGTAATGGCGGCACGGCCAGCTCGATATTCCTGTGGACCGTCATCAATCCCGCACCCGCTGCAGTCCAGGATACGGCGAGCACCGGCGAGGACGTGCCGGTCGATATCGTGGTCCTGGCAAACGATGCCGACCCCGACGGAGACACGCTGACCGTCATCAACGCGTCGGCCGCCAACGGGATCGTTCAAATCAACGACGACGGGACGATCACCTACACCCCCGATGCGAATTTCAACGGCAGCGATACCATTGTCTATACAATCGACGATGGCGAGGGAGGCAGCGCGACCTCATCGGTTACGGTGACCGTCAATCCGCTCAACGATGCGCCGGTCACCGCAGGCCTGCCCGATCTGACCGATGGCAATAATGAGGCGATTTCGGTCGCGCTTGCCCCGGCCTTCAGCGATGCGGAAGGCGATCCGCTTACCTTCACCGCAACCGGTCTTCCCGATGGACTGTCGATCGATCCCACAACCGGACAGATAACCGGGACCACAAATCCCACCGCATCTTCGGGCGGCCCGGGCGGCGATGGTATCTATACGGTCACGGTTCGGGCGACCGACCCGGTCGGCCTGTTCGCTGAAACGACATTCGTGTGGACCATAAACAACCAGCCTCCGACCGCTATCGACGACAGCTTTACCGGTACGGAGGACACGCCCCAAGTGCTGAACGTGCTGGACAACGACATCGACCCCGATGCCGATCCGGATCGACCGATCACCATCATCGATGTGCAGGCGACCAACGGCACAGCAATTGTCAATGCCGACGGCACGATTACGTTTACGCCCGACCCCGATTTCAACGGCACGGCTACGGTTACCTACACGATCGAGGACGCCAATGGCGACCCGGCGACGGCCATCGCAACGATCGAGATAGCTCCGGTCAACGATGCGCCGCGTGCGGCTGTCCTGCCCGATCGCGACAATCTGGAAGGCGATACGGTCGCAATAGATGCAGGTGCACTGTTCAGCGATCCCGAAGGCGATACGTTGACGTTCAGCGCCAGCAACCTTCCGGCGGGCCTTTCAATAGACCCGGCGACCGGGGTGGTTTCCGGCACGATCTCCGCCGATGCCGGACAGATCGACGGCGGCGTCTATCAGACCACCATTACGGCCGATGATGGCAATGGCGGCATCACCGATGTTACCTTCGTCTGGACGATCGGCAATCCGGCTCCCACGGCCGTCAACGACGCCGCATCGACGCTGGAAGACACGCCGCTTAACATCGCGGTGCTGAGCAACGATACCGATCCCGATGGCGATACCCTGACAGTCATCAGTGCTTCCGCGCCGAATGGCACGGTCGTCATCGAGGCCGACGGAAGCCTCACCTATACGCCCGATACGGATTTCAACGGTAGCGACACCATTACGTACCAAGTCTCGGACGGTCAGGGCGGTACCTCGACTGCGAACGTCGCGGTCACCGTCTCTGCTGAGAACGACGCTCCGACTGCCCAGCCTATCCCGGCACAGACCGGTGAAGACGCAGATGTAGTTACGCTGGACCTTTCAGCAGGCTTCGCCGACGTCGATGCCGATACGCTGACCTTCACGGCTATCGGCCTGCCTGCCGGGCTTTCGATCAATGCCGATGGTATCGTGACAGGAACCATCGATCCTTCCGCATCGCAGGGCGGTCCTGTGGGCGACGGGGCGTATCAGGTCAGCGTCATTGCCGACGATGGCCAGGGCGGGGCGGTTTCAACGTCCTTCTCTTGGCGGGTGATCAATCCGGCACCGACAGCGGTGGACGATGCCGCCGCGACCGATGAAGACACACCCGTCGTCATCGATGTGCTCGGTAACGATATCGATCCAGACAACGATACGCTGACCATCACAACCGCCAGCGCATCGAACGGCACGGTGACGATTAATCCCGACGGGACGATCACTTATACGCCCGATGCCAACTTCAACGGCACTGATACCGTCACCTATAGGGTCGACGATGGCGAGGGAGGCGTTTCGACCGGTATCGTGACCGTCGGCGTGGCGGCGCAAAACGATGCGCCAACGGCGTCGCCGATCCCGGCGCGCGCTGGCCAGGATGCGGAAGCAGTGAACCTCGACGTCTCGGCGGCCTTCGACGATGTGGACGGCGATACTCTCACCTTCAACGCCATGGGCCTGCCCGCCGGTCTGACGATCGACGGCGACGGAACTATTACCGGCACCATCGATCCCGCGGCATCTCAGGGCGGCCCGAATGGCGACGGGACCTACGAAGTTACCGTCACCGCCGACGACGGGAACGGCGGCACGGTATCCACGACCTTCTCGTGGGCGGTCACCAATCCCGCGCCCGTCGCTGCGTCCGACAGCGTTGCGACGCCCGAAGACACCCCGGTCAATATCCCGGTCCTCGGCAACGACAGCGATGCCGATGGCGACCCGCTGACGGTAACGCAGGCAAGCGCCGCAAACGGAACCGTCGTAATCGAGGCCGACGGTACGATCACCTATACGCCGGATGCCGAATTCAACGGGATCGACACGATCTTCTACACGATCAGCGATGGGAATGGCGGCACCGCGAGCGCTTCCGTCACAGTCGCAGTGAATTCGGTGAACGATCTTCCGGTCGCCGCCGACGATACGGCAACGACGAACGAAGACACGCCGATCACCATTCCGCTGCTCGCAAACGATAGCGACCCGGATGGCGATAATCTTACAGTTACCGCCGTAACGGCCGCCAATGGTACGGTAACGATCGCTGCAGATGGTAGCGTGATTTACACGCCGAATGCCGATTTCAACGGCACCGATACGATCAGCTACACGGTCGACGACGGTAATGGCGGAACCGATACGGCCTTCGTCACGGTCACCGTTCTGCCGATCAACGATGCGCCGGTCGCTGCGCCGGATACGGCGACAGTCGATGAAGACGCATCGGTGGTCATCCCGGTCCTGAACAACGATGTGGACGTAGACGGCGATCCCCTCGCGATCACGCAGGCAAGCTCACCCGATGGCGTTGTGACCGTCAATGCGGACGGCTCCGTCACGTTCACGCCCAATGCCGATTTCAACGGTCCGACGACGATTACCTATTCAATCGACGACGGACAGGGGGGAACTGCCACTGCGACCGTTTCGGTCGGGGTAAGGCCGGTCAACGATCCCCCGGTCGCAGCGAACGATACGGCGACTACGGATGAGGACATGCCGGTCACCATCGCGCCGCTGGCAAACGATACGGATACGGACGGCGACGTACTTTCGATCGTATCGGCCAATGCACCAAACGGTACAGTGACGATCAATCCCGACGGCACGATCACATATGTGCCGCTGCCTAATTTCAACGGCACGGACATAATCACCTATCAGGTGAGCGACGGTATGGGCGGTTTCGATACCGCATCGGTCACGGTGAGCGTAGATGCCGTCAACGATCTGCCGGTCGCCGTAAACGACACCGCTGTCGTGGACGAGGATAATGAAATCGTCATCCCGGTCCTCGCAAACGACGCAGACCCGGATGGCGACCCCCTGAGCGTCGTGACAGCGGAAGCGCCGAACGGGACCGTTACGATCAATGGCGACGGCACGATCACGTATGTCCCCAATCCCGACTTCGTCGGAAGCGATACGATTACCTATACAGTGTCCGATGAGAACGGCGGCACTTCGACCGCGACGGTTACCGTTACGGTCGAAGACACGAACGAAACGCCGGTCGACCAATCGGAAACGGTCGGCGTTATCGGCGGCACCATCACTGATATCAACGTTCTCGCAAACGCCTTCGATGCCGATGGCGATACCCTGACGGTTATCTCCGCACAGGCGGATCTGGGTGAAGTCATCATCAACCCCGACGGCACTCTGCGCTACGTCGCGCCGACTGGCTTCGATGGCGTCGCGACTATTACCTACGTTATTTCGGATGGTAATGGCGGAACCGTGCAATCGAGCGTGTTTGTTACGGTCGCCGAAAGCGGTGCCGACGTGACCTTCCTCCTGCAACAGGGCCGAGATGTTGGCTTCTTGAATTGGGGCAGAGATGACTTTGCTCCTGATCGGACGGGCAGCTTCATTTCGGCACCACTGGTCATTCTCGACACCGTGAACGAGTTCCGTAGCCTGGGTGGAACCCCTTCGCTGAACGTCGATCGTCCGCTCCTGTCGATGGTCAACGGCCTGCGCTCGCTCAACGGGATCAGCAGCTTCGGTCAGGGAGACAATCCTGTTGGCGAAGTCGTGCGCTATCTCGATGACATCCGCGACCTGCGCTTCGGTATAGATCGCACGCTCGATCCGCGCTTCGGCGACTTCATGCCCGAAGCCCTGACCGGGTTCTCGGTGCGGCAGCTGGATACCGGCAGCGACCGGGTCATAATTGAATCTATCGTTCGCAACGATGTCATCTACGTCGAAATGCGGGACATCGGGTCGGAAGACGAGCCGCGCATTCAGGAATTCCAGTTGCTCACACGCGACGGTTCGCCCCTTCCCGACTGGATCAGCATGGATGCAAGGGGCCTCGCCATCGCCGAACGGCCGGTGGATACGCAGACGTTGCGGCTGATCGTCAGGGCAATCGATGAGGAAGGCAGTGCGCTCGAAATACCGGTCCTGATTCAGGGTGCGACCGGGGAGATACAGCTCGATACGCCGACCGAGAGCGCAAGAGCGACCGCGGTGACGCTGGATGCAATGATGGCGCAGCTCAACAGCGATGCGAACGACGAAGCTGCCGATCTACTGTCGGCTTTCAAGTAGAAACAGGGACAATCAAGAGAGTACTCATGATCAGGAAAATTGCATTGGCGGCCGTTTCGACGATGGCCCTGGGGGCCTGTACCACAGTGCCGAAGCCCTTCACCGCGACCGAGCTGAATTCGACGGCCGAGCGTAACTTCACGCGCCTCGATATCGACCAGGAGCCGGTCACGGCACCGATCGACCTATACGAAGCCATGGCGCGGGCCCTGAAGTACAATCTCGATTACAAGGTCGAGATGATGGAGATCGCTCTTCGCGACCGCGAGCTCGATGTGCAGCGTTACGACATGCTGCCGCAGCTTGTCGCCAGCGCGGGTTATGCCGGACGGAACAATTTCGCCGGCGCGAGCTCGCTCTCGCTCATTACGCGGCGCCAGTCGCTTGAGCCTTCGACCTCGCAAGAGCGCGACCTTTTTACGGCGGACCTTACCCTGAGCTGGGACGTTCTCGACTTTGGTCTGTCCTACGTACGTTCGAAGCAGGGCGCCGACGAAGTCCTGATCGCGCAGGAGCGCCGCCGCAAGGTTGCGAACCGCGTTATCGAGGATGTCCGCTCGGCTTATTGGCGCGCCGTCAGTGCCGAACGCCTACTGACCAAGCTGCTGGAACTCGAAAGTTCGGTCACGACCACGCTAGACAATTCGGAACGCCTGGCCGAGCGCCGCCTGTCCGCTCCGCTGACTGCCCTGACCTACCAGCGCGAATTGCTGGAGATCCAGTCGCAGATACGCAAATTGCAGCGCGAACTGGTGGTCGCGAAGGCGCAACTCGCCGCACTGATGAACTTGCGACCCGGCACGCAGTTTTCGCTGGTCCTGCCCGATCGCGCGCAGGAACTGCCCGAAGTCAAGTACGCCGGAGAAGACATGATGATGACGGCCTTGCTGAACCGTCCGGAACTTCGCGAAGTGAGCTATCGGCAGAGAATAAACTCGCGCGAACTCGATGTTGCTCTTCTGTCCGCCCTCCCCAGCTTCCGGGGCATCCTCGGCGTCAATGTCGATTCCAACGACTTCCTGTTCAACAACGACTGGGTAAATTACGGGGCTCGCGCGAGCTGGAACGTGCTCAACCTTTTCCGCCTGCCAGCCCAAAGAAAAGCAGTCGAAGCGCAGGACGCCTTGCTGGAGCAGCGCGAGCTTGCCCTCACGATGGCCGTAATGACGCAGGTGCACGTGGCCCGCGCACGCTTCGGGCACCTCAGCACGGAACTGCAGACCGCTAGTCGCCAGATGCAGGTACAGGACAGGATCCTCAACCAGATCCGTTCGGGGCACCGTGCCGGAGCGATGAGCCGGCAGACGCTCTTGCGTGAGGAAATGAACACGCTGGTCTCAGAGGTCAAATACGACATTGCCTATGCCGAGGCCCAGAATGCCTACGCGAACCTCTTCGCCTCGATGGGGATCGATGAATTCAGCCCGGACGTGACCGGACGTGAAGACGTGAGCACGCTGCGCGCGTCGCTCGAGGAAATGTGGCAGGACCGCGAACAAGCCGTCCGTCTTTCAGGATCTTGAACCATGACCGAAGAAACTTCGAAAGCGCAGGTCGAAATGCAAAACGCAAAACCCAATCGCAAATACTGGCTGGCCGGCGGTGTCGCCGTTCTCGCCGTGGTTCCCGGAGCCTTCTGGTTCGCGAATGCCGCAGAACCGGAATGGTCGACCAATCAATCCGCAAGGGTCGTGGATAGCCCGGCCGAACCAGTCCGCGTAGCCGAAGCGAACGCACCGGAACCGGTCGCTGCGCTGGAAGCGCGCGGGGTCGTCGCCGCCGCGAACGAGTCCACCATCGCATCGCGCGTCACCGCACGAATCAGTGCCATGCCGTTCGAGGAAGGCCGGAGTTTCCGGCGTGGCGCCCTACTCGCGAAATTCGACTGTTCGACCATCCGGGCCGAGCTGACCGCCGCGCGCGCGGCGACCACCGCATATCGCAAGACCTATGAAACCAATGTCGAACTCGACACCTACGAAGCGGTCGGCAAGAACGAGGTTCAGGTCTCGCACGCCAATCTGGGGCGCGCACAGGCCGAAGCCAATGCCATCGCAGCCCAATTGAACGATTGTGCGGTCTATGCGCCGTTCTCGGGAACGGTGGTCGAGGCTGTCGCCAATCCGGGCGAAGTCGCCGCCAGTGGGCAGCCCCTGATGCGCATACAGAGCGGCGGACAGCTGGAAGCCGAACTGATCGTTCCGAGCAACTGGCTCACCTGGCTGAAACCTGGTGCGACGTTCCACTTCCTGATCGACGAGACCGGAGCAACAATAACAGGAACGGCGAAACGCCTCGGTGCTTCCGTCGACCCGGTAAGCAAGACGATCCGCGTCACGGCAGATATCGATCCCGGCGATGCCATGGTCTTGCCCGGAATGAGTGGCACCGCAACCTTTGCGCAGCCCGATGGGAAACCGAGGACTGCGAAACTGGCGCCCGCCGAGAAACCGGAAAGCGAAGCGTAAGGCCATGGCCACCACGCAGCCTGAACTTGTAAGCGAGGGCGGCCGGGTCACGGCCGTCAAGCCGCTGCCGGCCGGCGGCGATGCGGCCAGGCTCGCCGCATTGTTGCAGTTCGAAGCCGAATTGCGGCGGCAATCTTCCGTGAACGAGCTGCAATACTTCCTGGCAAACGAGCTACGCCCGATCCTTCCTTATGAACAGATCTTCGTGCTTCGTCGTGCGACCTTTACAGAAGGGCTGCGGATCGAATGCGCATCGTCCATGGCGAACGTCGACCGCAATGCGCCGCTGGTTCATGCCCTGGAGCAATCCGTTGAACATCTCATCGCCGCGCACGGTCCCGAAAAGGCGCGCAGCTTCGTGGCAGGAAGTCTGCATTCCGACGAGGCGTTTGATGATTATCCCTTCACGAATCTCCATTGGCAGCCGTTGGTCGATAGAGACCAAGTGGTTTTCGGAGGCCTTTTGATCGCGCGTGAAGAGCCCATGCGCGAAGCGGAGGCTGCACGTCTCGTCCGCGTTGCCGAGACGGCTTCGCATAGCTGGCTTGCGTTGACACGGAACCAGCCCGTTCGCAGTCTTCCAAAGCTGGACACGAGGAAGAAGCGGTGGATTGCCGGCGGTCTTGCCGTTGTCCTGCTTTTCCCCGTGCGGTTGAGCGCCCTGGCGCCTGCCGAGATCGTCGCCGAACGCCCCTTTGTTATCGCCGCTCCGTTCAACGGCCGAGTTGCATCGATCGAAGTTCCGCCCAACTCGCCAGTGAAGAAGGGGCAATTGCTGATCAAGTTCGACGACGTTCGTCTCGCGAACGATCTCGAACTGGCCAGAGAACAGTTGGAAGTCGCACGCTCGCGCCTCGAACGGTCGACCAGTACCGCGTTCGGCGGCGAGGATGAAACGTCCAACATGGCGATTTTACAGGCCGAGCTGGAAGTCGCACAAGCCGAATTCGACTATGCTTCGCAGCTCGCGGATCAGGCAGGCATCGTAGCTCCTGTGGATGGGATGGCGCTCTTCAGCGATCGGCGCGACTGGGAAGGACGGGCCGTCAATGTCGGCGAACCGATCATGCAGGTCGTCGATCCCGGCCAAACGACGATACGAATCGATCTCCCGGCAGCTGAACAGATGTCGCTCCACGAGGGGGACAGCATCAAGATGTGGCTGGATTCACAACCCCTCTGGGCAATCGATGGTGAACTACAGACCGCCAGCTTCCAAGCCCGGCAAACGCCAGCAGGCACGCTGGCGTTCGCGCTCAACGCAACGATTACATCGGGTGAACCACGCATCGGATCGCGCGGCACGGCGAAGGTATATGGCCGTTGGGTGCCGCTGGTCTATTCCGTCCTGCGTCGACCGATGTCCGCCATGCGACAATTTGTGGGCATATGACCGCTGCAGCAATCCCAATCGAATTGCCAGAGCTCGCGAAGACGCCGCGCATTCCTGCACTCCGTCAAGAATTACGGATTGAGCGCGGCGCGCCTCTGGTAAGCGGAGCCCCAAGTTGGGTCCTGTTCGATCCCGTACGTCATACTTATTATCAGCTGGGCAAAATCGAATATATTGTCCTGTCCTTCTGGGCCACCGGAAGGCTGCCGGACATCGTCGGTGCGTTGCGTGACCGCGGCTTGAGCAAGGAAGAAACCGATCAGGCGTTTCATTCGGTCGTGGAGTTCGCATCGACCAATGGCCTGACGGTATCTCCTTCGGGGCAGGATTGCGTATCGGCTTTCATGGAGCAACGCGCGCGTGGCCAGAAGGCTGCGTGGCGCTGGATGCTGGACAATTATCTCTTCCTGCGCGTCCCTCTGTTCAAGCCGGCCAAATTCCTGTCCCGGACAGCTGATTTTGTCGCACCGCTGTGGTCTCCCCGGGTACTGGTCTTCTTCGCATTCCTCGGGCTTTTCGGCCTTTTCCTAGTGTCCCGCCAATGGGATGCCTTCGTCGCATCGTTCCTGTATTTTTTCACGTGGCAAGGCTTGATCGCTTACGGGCTCGGCTTGTTCTTCGTGAAGATCCTGCATGAGCTGGGGCATGCGTATACTGCCACGCGCTACGGATGCCGGGTCCCGACGATGGGGGTCAGCTTTCTGGTGATGATGCCCGTTCTCTACACTGACACCACCGCGGCTTGGAAACTAACCTCCCGCAGGAAGCGGCTTGCCATCGATTGCGCAGGCGTCGCCGCCGAACTCATTGTCGCGACTATCGCCACACTTTTGTGGGTCATCCTTCCCGATGGCACCCTCCGCAGCGTGGCCTTCATTTTGGCAACGACGAGCTGGATCATGAGTCTTGCTGTGAACCTCAATCCCTTCATGCGGTTCGACGGCTATTACGTGCTGACCGACCTGCTGAATGTGCCGAACCTGCAATCGAGGGCCTTTGCACTGGCCCGGTGGAAACTACGCGAACTGCTTTTCCGTTTGGGAGAACGCCCACCAGAAGACGTTCCGCGGCGTTTGCAGCGCGGCATGATCGCCTATGCGTTTGCCACTTGGACATATCGCCTGTTCCTGTTCGTGGCGATCGCGGTTCTCGTCCACACACTCTTCTTCCAGCCTCTGGGTCTTATTCTCGCGGGCATCGAACTCATCGTATTTATCGGCCGACCTGTCTTCAGCGAACTGTCCGTCTGGTTCGAAAACCGCGACCGGATACTGCGCGATAAGCGAAGCAAGGTATGGCTCTGGATAGGAGGCACACTGCTGGTTGCGGCTTTCATCCCGTTCGACCGGCACGTTTCGGGTTACGCGGTTTTGACCCCGGTCGGGACATCACCGATCGTTTCGGGAGAACCGGCCCGCGTCGTAAGGGTGATGGCCGGCAATGGCCAGTTCGTGGAACGCGGCGCGCCGATCGTCGAACTCGAGGCTCCCGAACTGAACGCGCAAGCCGCATCGGCCAAGGTCCGTATAGCGCAGCTGGAAATGCAGCTTGGCCGCAGCGCTGCCGACACCCGGGATCGATCAAACCGCGGTATTATAGAGCGCGAGCTGCAGCTTGAGAAGGAGGCTCTCGCCGGTCTCGAACGGCGCGCAAGCGGACTCATTCTCACCGCACCGACTGCAGGAATTGTATCGGACCTGAGTCCCGAAATACATGCCGGACGCTGGATTTCTGGCGAAGAAGTAATCGCACAAGTTGTTACGCCCGCCGACTACGATGTTCATGCCTATATCGAGGAAGACGAAATGTGGCGGATCGAACCCGCGTCCCTAGGTACGTTCGTTGCGGCCGATGCAGGTGGCCCTGCTCGCCGGGCCAAACTGGTAGAAACGTCATCCGCCGCAATAGAGCGGCTCGAGCAACCCATTCTTGCCTCGGTAAACGGAGGACCGATCGCCGTTGATCGGAGCGGCGATGCGCTTACCCCACGCAAAGCTTATTACCGGGTGCGCCTGATAGCCGAACGCGGCGAGCTCAGCCGCGAAGGCGGGCAGATCCAGACCACTCCGGGCACTGTACAAATCGAAACCGAGGGCCGCTCGTTCGCCCAGTGGTTCGTAAAGGCTTTGGTACAGGCTATTCGAGCAATTATATAGTTATTTGAAGACGCGACCCACCCTCTATGTGCGAGGTGGATGGAAATTTTAATTTGTCTAAACCTCGAAACTATTGGGAGAGTTCGAGTTCGTATAATTAGCCGTCCACCGTCACCTGAAAGGTAAAAGTATTTACCGAGCCTCCGGGGGCGCTGTCTAATGCAAGCTCGATATCCTTCGTGTCCACCATTCCGGCATCGTCATCCGCTGCATCGCTTAATTGCTCACCGTTCAGCGCTAAGGACCCGGTAACATACGTGGTGCCCGCCGGAAGAGGGTTGGATATGCGAAGGTCGTGAACAGTCTCTGGACCTCGCACTGAGATTACGACTGTATGCACCACACGCGCCCCCGGGATTGTAAAAGAACCGAACGGCCCATTTACCTCATGGCTTCGCGTCACATTTACCGGGGCAAGAGCCTGCGATGACTGTTTGTTCGCGGCTTGAATTGGTTTCAAATCTTCGGCTCGCAACTCAATGCTATGGCATGAAACCAATAGACCAATAGCGAAAATTTTAGGATAGATTGGCATTACTGCCTCCCTCAATCTAATATTCAGTTTCCTCGGTACGTATCGTCGTACGAAAAGTTTTTCGCCAATTCTCGTTTTCAGGATATGCAACCGGATTTTCGAGCGGGTGATGTTCGAGGCCCACCACTCGAAGCTTCTTAAACTCGCCATCATGGTAGAGGACTATTGTATCACCCCGAAGTGGCGTCAGCTGAAACGTAAATAACCCGAGGTCTCTTTCAGAAAATGAGCCATTCCGATGACCTTCGGTTTTCACACGGAAATCCCCGCCGGTGTTGCCACTCATATCAGCTTGCAAACCTGGCGTAGGACGTTGAATTTGGGCAAACATTGTTCGGTGCCTGCGTCGATTAAATCATGGCGAGTATGCGTTCGCATTCCAAAAGATGCGCCTGGTCGGACGTTCTTGAGGAACTGGAGCATCGTGCAATGTCCGAACGACATACCGAACCTATCGCCGAAATTTCGGCTGCGGACATAGAGAGTATGTCTACGTAGTTGAGTGGTCTCATTTCACTTACCCTCCAGAATGGCAGCCATGTTTTCGATTTTCAGTGATCTTGGCAGACTGAAACCGGTCTTGTTTCCCGAACTCCATCTCGCAGTCAGACTTTCCAGTGAGTGCTTGCCGATCTGCACTGTCGCCAGGACGCCGCGCCGCAGGCTAGCAGTCGAAACAACGCAGACACCACGCTGGGCGAGATTGACAAGTTCACCCTCATAGCGCCGTCCGTCGGCAAAGACGCTGACCGGCGCTTCGCCTTTAAAACGGACGGATCGATAGGTTTTGGTCGAACTAGAAATGGAATTTAGTTCATCGACGTTCTCAATTCCAATTCGGTTGCAGTGGCTCCAAATGACCTTGCCCATACGAAATTGCTCATCAGCCCATCGATATTGGATTGCCTCTCCAATCCCAAAACGCTGATTGGTTTCAAGCCCTGCACCAAAGCTGGAAATATCCCGCAGCAGCGCTGGTTTTTCCCGGCCATCGACCAAAAGACATGCTGGCTTGTAGATACGATGGAGGCGATCCAGCTGTCGCCTCTCCTGGGAATAGTGTCGATCCATGCTGCCCTCTCATCTGCGAAAAGTTGCTCCACTCGGTGGGAGCCGTCGATGAAGTGCATTGTGTGACGAAGACTGTGCCACCGACAGAGTTTTGCAGTATCTGTAACGTTACAGGAGACGCAACCGCTTGAATCCTCGGTTCAAATTAGTTAGGGCCCTCAATCTTGAATGGGGAGATTTAACGGCAAAGAAACGCTTTCGTGGGCGTTTCTAACGGGGAAAGCCGGGGCATGAACCGGGACGAAGCAATTAGAAGAGAGATGAACTCCGTTTTGGATTCACCTCAATTTTCTCGTTCGCGTGTTTCCAGCGGCTTGCTGAGATACCTCGTCGATTTCGAACTGAAACAAAGGGGCGAACCTTCTCAGACCGATATTGCGCTGGAATTTTTGGGAAAGGATGCTGCTAATTTCGACGCGGCAGATAGCAGCGTACGCGTAGCTATGTCGCGCTTACGCAAGTCACTTAAAGACTATTACCTCGTCCATCAGCCGCAAGCCGAGATGTGCATTCATTTCCGCAGCGGCGAGTATCGATTGCGTTTCGCTAAGTTGGCTCTGGCTTACCCTGACCTCAACGCCTTTCGAGCGGGAACCGATCCGAAGACCAAAGGTGAACCCCAAGACCCGTCGACTTCGACCCGGCGCCCTCCACCAAAAGCTGTCGATGTCGACGAACAATCGCGAACGAATGCGCAGAGAAGGTACCCTTTACCCACCCAAACTAACGGGGAGGCACCCATAACAGGTAAAGCATTCCCTGCCTTCCTGAAAACCGGTTTGCTCATTTTTTGCGCCGCATCTTTAGCAGCGCTGGCTGCCTTCGGTCTGCGGTCCAATCAGAGTGAGCGTCAAAACGCTGTTGGAGATAAAGGAGCGGAACCGCCATCGATCTATGCATCGATATCTGCGCTGGGAGTAGGCGAAGGTTCTGTTCCGGCATCGTATGAGAAGGAGTTGATTTACGATGTAAAGACATTGCTCCGAAAATCTATGATTAGCAGAATGAATACCATATCGCCAAAAAGTGCAGATTACGTCCTGACATTGACTGTGAGGACTGCATCCAACGATAGTTTGGTTGGGCAATTGATGTTAATCTCCGACACAGAGGAAGTGATATTCGAAAGGCGAATTGGTCCTGTTTCCGATTTTGCAGAATTTAAGCTTATAGTAGAGGATCAGATACTTAGCGTGATTTCGCCGGTGGGCTACCTAGCCGACGATCTTCTTACACGGTTGGATGACAAACCTCGCAACAGCTTCGAATGCTTTCTTTCTGTCGAGGCAAATCGTCTTATCGGCGATGATGGAGCGGCCTTTTTGGAAAGTTGCATCGAACAATTCCCGAAAGGCGACTATACAAGCTACTTACAGGCACGACAAGCGTTCGCGCGCGCCCGTTCGGTGTTGTCTGGCGGGGGGAAAGTAGCTCCATCGGACGAGGCGTGGCGCTCGATCTCTACGATCCTCCGTAAAGAACCACAGAATCCTTATGCAAACGCTGTTGCAGCAAAACTTCTTATCGCTTCAGGCAAATGCAGCGAAGCTGCGGCTTATGCTACTGATGCGTTCTCACGAGGTCGCACATATCCTACCCTCGAATTATCTGTAATTATCGATGCTTACGGCTGCGACGCTGTATCGCAATTTCGACCTTACTGGAACGAAAGGATTAGGAGTATCGCGCTAGCGAACCCGAGCCCTGACCCACTCTTATCGTCCTACTTAATTCTGGGATTGATCGCGAGCAATCAAAGAGAACTACTGGGCAACCAAAGATCGAGTCTTTTCGAAGCATATGAGGAGTCGCCGATCAGGACTTTCCGGGACAGCTTGCTAAGGGTCGCAGAGAGAAAAGGTACAAACGATGATCGGAAGAAAGTTCGTGAACAATTGTCGGACTTAATTTTTTCGGTAGAGACGAGAAATTACATCAGCTCCAAGTTCTGATGGAAATCCAGCATTTTGCCTTCATTCTTCCTCTTTCTCGAACTCAACAAAGACTGCCGCTAACTAAGTACGGCCCGGACGCTGTGCGGTGAGCGCCAGCAGGCGCGCAGCGAAGCGGTTTACCGGCGAAGCGCCGGCACGGTCGATATCGCCCATCATCGTGCGGATCGCATCGACATTGATAAGGGCAGGATATCGCCTGGCCGGCGGCAGCGGTAAGAGCGCGTCGTTGATGTCGGTGGCCGGGTTTTCGAGACCGGCGCCTTCGGCGTTGGCGTAGCGGTAGATCGTCGCCACGCGCTGCTTAATCCGCCGCGCTGTCTCGATCGCACCGCGCTTCTCGACCTTGCGCAGGACCGAGAGCAGCAGCGGCTTGTCGATCTCGGCCAGCGGCATCGTGCCCAGATGCGGAAAGACGTCGCGCTTGAGGCTAGTAATGACATCGCCGGCATGCACCAGCTTCCAGCGCGCGACCTGCAGGACATGCCACTCGCGGGCCACCTCCTCGAACGATTTTACCGCATCGCTTCGGCCTATGAGACGACTACGCTTGACGCTGTGCCGGGGGTCACGGCCATCCCGCAAGATTTTCTTCGCCTCATCGCGTTTCTCGCGAGCATCGGCGAGCGACACTTCGGGGTATGCGCCCAAGGTCAGCAAACGCTCCTTGCTTTCGAAGCGATGTTTGTACCGCCAGCTTTTGTGGCCGCTCGCAGATACATGAAGATGCAGTCCGCGGCTGTCGGTCAATTTGTAAGCTTTGTCTCGCGAAGCAGCCGCGCGCACGGCCTTATCCGTCAGCATCCAATACCCCCATGCGGTTTGGTTCGTTACCCCCAGAATACCCCGACATGCTTTTGGCTAGGGGTAGATCGAACTGGAGTGAATAGGAGCCGCAAACCGCAGATTTGCAACGGTTTGAGTATATATTCGAAAGGAATTGGAAACCCTGAAAAGGGCAATTGGCGGAGAGGGTGGGATTCGAACCCACGGTACTGTTGCCAGTACACCGCATTTCGAGTGCGGCGCATTCGACCTCTCTGCCACCTCTCCGCATGTTGGGTGCGCTTGTCGGGCCGAGGGCCCCGGTCGAAGCGAGCGCGCCGACTAGCTTACGCGCGGAGCCTTGCCAACCTTTTTTGCGCAGGCAGGATGGGGACAGTCTTTACGGAACGCTTGTGCTATGCGGCTTGTATCCCATATTCATGAAGAACATGGACAAAACCACGTATTTTTCCGCCCAGGCCGGTCGCACTATCGAAGTCCCGCGCCATCTCGAAACGCGTTTCGCGATCGGCGATATCGTACGGCATAAGGCGTTCGATTTTCGCGGCGTGATCTTCGATGTCGATCCTGTCTTCGCCAATAGCGAAGAGTGGTATTCTTCCATTCCCGAGGAAATCCGGCCCGATCGCGACCAGCCGTTCTACCACCTTCTCGCCGAAAGCGACGAGAACGATTACGTGGCCTATGTCAGCCAGCAGAACCTGATCGAGGATTCGCGCGCCGGCCCGATTTCGCATCCGGATGTGCATGACTATTTCGAGGTGTTCGAAAATGGTCGCTACCGGATGCGCCGCAAGCTGACGCATTGATCGCTCAACTGCGTATTTTCCAGCCTGATTTGAGCACGCGGTAAACGAGGTAGGCGAAAGCGGCATTCGCGATTCCCAAACCGATCGCACTGTGAATAACGGCCTGATTGGTGTTCCCGATGTCGCTTTCGCCGAGGAAGCCGAAGCGGAAACCCGAGATCACGTAGAAAAACGGGTTCACCCGACTGATCGCCTGGAACAGAGGCGCGAGATTGTCGATCACGTAGAACGTGCCAGACAGGAGACTCAACGGGGCAATAACGAAATTGGTGATCGCGGCGTTATGATCGAACTTCTCCGCCCAGATCGATGCGAGCAAGCCCATCAGGGATAGCATGATCGCGCCCATCAGGCCGAACCAGGCGACCGCCCACGGATGCGCGAGCGACAGGTCGACGCCGGGATAGAACGCCATCGCGATTGCGACTGCGAAGCCTACCATGACGGCCCGCGTGACGGCCGCGGCGGTAATGCCCGCCATCAATTCGCCGTCCGAGAGGGGCGGCATCAGCAGATCAATGATCGTCCCCTGGATCTTGCCTGCGAGCAGGGAGAAGCTCGAATTGGCGAAGGCGTTCTGCATCATGCCCATCACGATCAGGCCGGGCGCAACGAAGGTCGCGAAGTTGACCCCGAGAATTTCGCGGTCGGAGCGTCCCAACGCGACGGTGAATATCACGAGGAACAGGAGGGTCGTGACCGCAGGGGCCCAGATCGTCTGCGTCTGGACCTTTAAAAACCGGCGGACCTCCTTTACATACAAACTCCATAGCCCGACGCGATTGATCCCGGTGATGACCGGTTGCCCTTGCGGGGGGAACCTTGGCGTTCTTCCGGTGTCGTCTCGCGTGAAGGCGCCGTCGCTCGGTTCGGGTGTGGGCGCGGCGGGTTGGACTTGATCGGCCATGGCGGCGCGCCTAGGGCCAAGCACCCCTCGCTGGCAAGCGCGGTGACGGGTAATACAGGAATTGCAGGACGAACGATGAGCTGGACCGACGAACGGATCGCAACGCTGAAGAAGATGTGGGAGGGCGGTTCTACTGCCAGCCAGATCGCCGATGAGCTGGGCGGTGTGAGCCGCAACGCCGTCATCGGTAAGGCGCACCGGCTCGGGCTGAAGTCGCGCCCATCGCCCGTGAAGGCGGGCGAGAAGAAGGCTGCGAAGCCGGCACCGAAGCCCGCACCAGCAGCTCCGAAGAGCGCGCCGAAGCCTGCCGCACCCAAGCCGGTCGCCGCAAAGCCGGCTTCGCCCCCCGCTCCTGCGCCATCACCTTCCGCACCGCCCGCGGCCAAGGCAGATGCTTCGCCGAGCCAGCCGATGCCGAACAAGCAAGGCGATATGCCCAAGATCGTCTCGGTCGGCCCGGGCGGATTTCTACGGCAGGGACCAGGCGATCAGCAGCCGCCCATTCCGCCAGCGCCGCCGCGTCGACTGGTGCCGGCGAAGCCCGATCCGGCGATCGCCGACAAGACGAGCCTGCTCGATCTATCGGAGAAGGTCTGCCGTTGGCCGATGGGCCACCCGGGTGAACCCGATTTTCATTTCTGCGGCGAGGCGGTGAACCCTGGCTTCCCCTATTGCGTCGAACACTGCGGCCGGGCCTATCAGGCGCAGTTGCCCCGCGGTGCGCGCCGCCCCCCTCCCCCCCTCCCGTTCGGCGGACCGCGCGTTCGCTGAGTACGCTACCCGATCATTCCAAAGGCCCGCCTTCGCTTTGTCGGCGGGCCTTTTCATTCCGAGGAACTGCCGATGGCCTTCGATCTCTATGCCGCTTTCGTCCCGACCGCCCGTCAGTTGCTTGAGGCCATGCCGGGCGTGATCGACAAGGCCGAACAGTATGCGCAGGACGGGAACTGCTCCGCCGACGCCCTGTACGAGGCGCAGCTGGCGGAGGATATGTGGCCGCTTCCCTGGCATGTCCGGGCGTGCTGGATGCACACGGGTTACGCGCTCGACCAGTTGGCCGGGGGCGCATTCACGCCGGACTTCACCGACATTCCCGGTGACTTTGGTGCGATGCGCAGCATGGTCGGCGCGGCGGCCGAACGAATGGCGAGGGCAACATCGGACGAGATTGCGGCACTTGCCGAAAAACCGATCGATTTCGTCCTCGGTGGCGAAACGCGCTTCACCCTTCCCGGCGAACGGTTCCTGCTGGGCTTCAACATGCCGAACCTGCAATTCCATGCGACGACCTTCTACGGCATCCTGCGCATGAAGGGCGTGCCGCTCGGCAAGCGGGATTACATGGGCAACCCGGCCGGCCCGATGTTCCAGAGCTAGGTCTTTCGGGCGAACCAGATCGTGTGGCGGGGGCCCTTGTTGTTGGGCCGCGCACGCACGGTGCGTTCCTCGACGTCGAAGCCCGCATCCTTCAGCCGCGTCCTGAACTTGTGATCGGGCGCCGCCGACCAAACGGCGAGGATACCGCCTGAACAAAGTGCATCGCGCGCTTTCGCCAGCCCGGTACGCGAGTAGAGCCGTTCGTTGCCGTCGCGCACGATACCATCCGGCCCGTTATCGACATCGAGCAGGATCGCATGCCATTTTGCGCAAGTCCCGTCGATCGCGTCGTCGATCAAGGCAGCGACATCGCAGAGAACAACCTCGCCGCGCGGATCGGCCAGCGTCTCGCCTGTGAGATGCGCCAGCGGACCTTCCGCCCATTCGAGGATTTCCGGCACCACTTCGGCGACAAACACGCGTCCGCCCTCCGGCAGCTTTTCCAGCGCCTTTCGATAGGTGAAGCCCATCCCGTATCCGCCGATCAGGATGCGGGGCGTGTCGGCGTTCATCCGCTCCAGCGTCAATTCGGCGAGTTGCTCTTCGCTGAACTGCATGCGCGTTCCCATCAACTCGTCGCGCCCGAGCATGATGATGTAATCGCGCCCGTGGCTGACGAGCGTGAGCGTATCTCCGCCCGGTATGGCGGCGGTGGCTAGGGTTTCGCGTGGTAGCATCATTAGTGCCTAGCACCCCCGCGCGACTGCGCAATCGCGGATCCCGGGACACGCAAGGGTCTCCGTTCGTTGATAGCGGGCAGACCCACGGAGACATTCATGCCTACAGACGCCCGTATCGCCGTCATTCCCGAAGCCGGCGGCGATTATACCATCGAAAATCGCGAAATCGCCGACCCGGGCCCGCATGAGGTTCTCATCAAGCTAGTGGCGACGGGCGTCTGCCACACCGATCTCGCCGTTCAGGCAGGCGATCTGCCCACCAACTATCCGGTCGTTCTGGGTCATGAGGGCGCGGGTACGATCGTGAAGGTCGGCGATCATGTTTCGGACCTTGCCGAAGGCGACAGGGTGGTTCTGTCCTATGGATCATGCGGCCGCTGCCGCCCCTGTCAGGAAGGCGATCCCGCCTATTGCAACGATTTCGAAGCGCTCAACTTCATGAACGAGCGGCAGGGAAGCGACAAACCCGTATTCGCAGATGGACCGAATGCGGCATTCTTCCAGCAATCGAGCTTCGCCACCCACTCGATCGCGCATGAACGCAATGTCGTGAAAATCGAGGCAGATGTGGACATCTCGCTACTGGGTCCGCTCGGCTGCGGAATCCAAACGGGCGCAGGCGCCGTGATGCGGACCGCGCAGCCGAAAGCCGGGTCGACCCTGCTGGTGTCCGGAGTGGGCAGCGTGGGCATGTCCGCGGTGATGGGCGCGAAAGTTGCCGGGTGCAGCACGATCATCGCGGTCGATACGAATGCGGAGCGGCTGGAACTCGCCAGGGAAATTGGCGCGACCGACACGATCGTAGCCGGAAAGGACACGGATGTTCCCGATGCGGTGCGCCAGATCGTGGAAGAAGGCGTCGATTTCGCCATCGAATGTAGCGGCAACGACAAGGCGGCACGCGCGGCATGGGAAGCGCTGGCAAAAAGGGGCACGCTGGTCGTGGTCGGCGCCCCGCCTTCCGGCACGGAATATGCGTTCGACGCCAACGAACAGATCATGAGCGGCCGCAAGATCGTCGGCTGCGTGGAAGGAGACGCGAAGGTGAAGCAGTTCATTCCCGAACTGGTCCGGCTCCATCAGCGCGGCCTCTTCCCGTTCGACCGTCTGGTGAAGCGCTATCCCTTCGACAAGATCAACGAGGCCGTGAAGGATTTGCACGACGGAAAGGTATTCAAGCCGATCCTCGAAATGTCGTAGGCTCACGCGGCATCGGCCATGAAAAAGGCCGCGGGGATCGCTCCCCGCGGCCTTTCCTGTTCTTGGCTAAACGGATCAGTCCTTGAGGAAGTCCGGCACGTGCGCCTCGCCGGAGCCGCTCTCGCCTTCGTTCCGGCTGCCGCCGTCCCGGTCGCCGCGATCGCGGCGCGGTCCGCCGCGTCCACCACGACCGCCGCGACGATCGCCGCCGCCGCCGCCACGTGGACCTCGGCCGCCTTCACGGTCACCACGCGGTTCGCGCGGCGGGCGGGTGTCTTCCAGTTCTTCGCCGGTTTCCTGATCGACCACACGCATCGACAGGCGAACCTTGCCGCGATTGTCGATCTCGAGGACCTTGACCTTCACTTCCTGTCCTTCGGACACGACGTCGGTCGGCTTTTCGACCCGCTCGTTCTTCATTTCGCTGACGTGGACGAGACCGTCCTTGCCACCCATGAAGTTCACGAAAGCACCGAAGTCGACGATGTTGACGACCTTGCCGTTATAGACCTTGCCGACTTCCGCCTCTTCGACGATGCCTTCGATCCAGCGCTTCGCCGCCTCGATCTCGTCGGCATTGCTCGACGAAATCTTGATCGTGCCCTCGTCGTCGATGTCGACCTTGGCACCGGTTTCCGCAACGATCTCGCGGATCACCTTGCCGCCCGTACCGATTACGTCGCGGATCTTCGACTTGTCGATCTGCATCGTCTCGATGCGCGGCGCATGCTTGGAGACGCCCGAGCGCGCCGTGCTGAGCGCCTTGGTCATTTCGCCGAGGATGTGCGAACGGCCGGCCTTCGCCTGCTCCAGCGCGGTCTTCATGATCTCCTGCGTGATGCCGGCAACCTTGATGTCCATCTGAAGCGAGGTGATGCCCTTTTCCGAACCCGCGACCTTGAAGTCCATGTCGCCGAGGTGATCTTCATCGCCAAGGATATCGGACAGGACGGCGAAGTCGTCGCCTTCGAGGATGAGGCCCATCGCGATGCCCGAAACCGGACGTTCGATCGGAACGCCAGCGTCCATCATCGACAGACAGCCGCCACACACCGTCGCCATCGAGGACGAGCCATTACTCTCCGTGATGTCCGACAGGATACGGATGGTGTACGGGAAGTCTTCATGGTTCGGCAGCACCGGATGCAGCGCGCGCCACGCAAGCTTGCCGTGACCCGTCTCGCGGCGGCTGGTGAAGCCGAAGCGGCCAACTTCGCCGACCGAATAAGGCGGGAAGTTATAGTGCAGCATGAAGGGCGAATAGCTCAGGCCTTCGAGGCCGTCGATCATCTGCTCGGCATCCTTGGTGCCTAGCGTGGTGGTGCAGATCGCCTGCGTCTCGCCGCGCGTGAACAGGGCCGAACCGTGGGTGCGGGGAAGCAGGCCGACCATCGCTTCGATCGGGCGGACCTGATCGACCTTGCGCCCGTCGATACGGGTGCCGTCCTTCAGGATCGAACCGCGAACGATGTCGCTTTCGAGCTTCTTCACCAACTTCAGCTTGCCGAGATACTCGGCCGGATCGCTGTTATCGAGGCCTTCGTAATGCTCGCGCGCCTTGGCACGTGCCGCGTTGACTGCATCCTGACGCTCACCCTTGTCGGTGATCTTGTATGCCGCTTCGAGATCGGCACCGATGATACCGCGCAGCTCGTCCAGAGTGGCCGACTTGTCTTCGACCGGCTGCAGGTCCCACGGATCCTTGGCGGCCTGCTCGGCCAGATCGATGATCGCGCCGATGACCTTGCGGCTTTCCTCGTGCGCGAACATGACGGCACCAAGCATTTCCTCTTCGGTCAGTTCCTTGGCTTCGGATTCGACCATCATCACCGCATCCTGCGTCGCGGCAACGACAAGGTCGAGACGACCTTCTTCGTCGAGCGCGCTGGAGAGCGACGGATTGAGTTCGTATTCGCCATTGCGGAAGCCGACGCGCGCCGCGCCGATCGGGCCCATGAAGGGCACGCCGCTGATGGTGAGCGCGGCCGAGGCGGCGATCATGGCGACGATATCGGGCTCGGTCTCGCCGTCATAGCTCAGGACCTGCGCAATCACGTTGATTTCGTTGTAGAAGCCTTCCGGGAAGAGCGGCCGCACCGGGCGGTCGATCAAGCGGCTGGTCAGCGTTTCCTTCTCCGTTGCGCGGCCTTCGCGCTTGAAGAAGCCGCCCGGGATACGGCCCGCGGCGGAGAACTTTTCCTGGTAGTGGACGGTAAGCGGGAAGAAGTCCTGCCCTTCCTTCACACTGCGCGCGGCGGTGACGGCGCACAGCACCACGGTTTCGCCATAGGTGGCGAGGACCGCGCCGTCTGCCTGACGGGCAATGCGGCCGGTTTCCAGAGTGAGGGTCTTTCCGCCCCACTCCAGCGATACGGTTTTCGTGTCGAACATGTATTTTCCTTATGACCCGCAACGCCTGATTGCTCCTGCGGGGCCTACTGTGCCGGGGATACCGTCCCGGTCCGGTTCGGGGCCTGGTTCGCACCCCATTCGTCGGACCCGTTGCGCCGGATTGCGCACGGGCCGGATAAACGAAGGGGCGGCCTTTGGAGCCGCCCCTTCGAGAAACTCTTATTTGCGAAGACCCAGCTTCTGGATCAGCGCGTTGTACCGCTCGACATCGATCTTCTTCAAATAGGCGAGCAGGTTACGGCGCTTGTTGACCATCATCAGAAGCCCGCGACGCGAGTGATTGTCCTTGTGGTTGCTTTTGAAATGCTCCGTCAGATTGCGGATGCGTTCCGTCAGAATGGCAACCTGGACTTCCGGCGAACCGGTGTCGCCATCGGCCTGCGCATTGTCCTTGATGATCTCAGCTTTACGTTCGGCGGTGACCGACATTCATTTACTCCGCGACATCCGGTAGGTTGAAACCCCGGACGACCTTGGCCGTCCCGCCTTCCAGGTTCACTAGCGCCACCGGCACATCGTGCAGGGATGCAAGGTGAAGCCCGTCTGCTTGGGGCAGATCCGACAATACCCGGCCCTGGCGGACCGCCTGCGCGCTGTCGGGATCGAGGGAGAGAGCCGGGATGTCGTCCAGCCCCGCCTCTAGCGGCAGGAGTAGGTGTTCAAGTGGCGCGCCCTTAGCGATTTCCTCGCATTTGTCCAGCGAAATCGCCTGATCCTGATGGAACGGGCCAGCCTTGATACGTTTAAGATAGGTGACGTGGCCCACCGTTCCAACCGCGTGTGCGATGTCCCGTGTAAGGGAGCGGATATAGGTTCCTTTCGACACTTGGGCGCGCAGGGTGACGGAGTCCAAGGTCGTGTCATCCGTTTGGTCCGAACTCGTCGGAGGGAGAACGGCCAGATCAAAAATCTCGACCGCTCGCGTTTTCATTTCGACCTCTTCCCCCGCCCGCGCCCGGTCGTAAGCGCGTTTGCCATCTATCTTGATCGCGGAATAGGCCGGCGGGATCTGCTCGATCAGGCCCATGAACAGTTCTAGACTGCGGGCAATATCCGTCTCGCTCGGGCGCACATCGCTGGTCGCGACCACCTCGCCCTCGGTATCGAGCGTGCTCGTTTCCTCGCCGAAACGGATGGTGAAATCGTATACCTTGCTCGCATCGAGCATCCGCCCGGCAAGTTTGGTGGCCTCGCCCAGCGCAATCGGCAGCACCCCTTCAGCCAGCGGATCGAGCGTCCCGCCATGGCCGACCTTGGTCTTGGGATAACCGCCCTGTCGCAGCACGCGCTTGACCATGCCCACCGCCTGCGTCGAGCCGAGCCCGCGTGGCTTTTCGAGGATCAGCCAGCCATGCGGTTGCCGCTTCGCATCGCTCATCCTGCCACCAGATCGCCGATATAAGTGGCGATGGCGAAGAACTGCTCCTGCATCCACAGGACTGGCGGAAGCACCGTATTCTCGATGAAGCCGGCATTGGGGAAGGCCCAGGTCGCCGCGATCAGCACGACGAACAGGATCATCCCCATCGCCTGAAGCTTCTGCCAGTGTTTCGCGAACCGCCGGGGCAACAGGCCGCCGACAATATGCGAGCCATCGAAAGGCGGGATTGGCAGCAGGTTGAACAGCGCGAGGAAGACGTTGATCAGGATGAACGCCCCGCCCGCCGTCATTACCCATTCGGGTAGCATCGTGGCGGTCTGGGCGGATAGTCCGAAGGCGAGCCCGATAAACACGGCGCCGACCAAAGCCAGAAGGATGTTTGTTCCCGGCCCAGCCGCCGCGACTGCCATCATGCCGTAACGCGGATTATCGAGCCGCTGGGCATTGACCGGTACCGGCTTGGCCCAGCCGAAGATCGGACCTCCGAACAGCGCCAGCGCGCCCGGCACCAGCAGCGTGCCAACCGGATCGACATGTTTGATCGGATTGAGCGTCAGCCGTCCGAGATCGCGCGCAGTCGTATCACCGAGCGCCAGCGCCATCCAGCCATGCGCCACCTCGTGCAGCACGATGGCGACGATCAAGCACGGGATCAGGATCGCCGCGAGGGTGAGGGTTTCGATCATCTATCGAAGATAGGGAGTGCGCGCGTGTGATGCATCACACGCCGCCTACCGCCTCGACGAAATGCCGGCGACACATGGCGACGTAGCGATCGTTACCGCCGATTTCGGTCTGTGCGCCTTCGCGCACCGCCTTGCCCGTCTCGTCAATCCGCATGTTCATCGTTGCCTTGCGTCCGCAATCGCAGACGGCCTTCAGTTCGATGAGTTCATCCGCGATGCCAAGAAGGGCGGCGGAACCTTCGAACAGGTCGCCGCGAAAATCGGTACGCAAACCGTAGCAGAGGACCGGAATACCATCGTCGTCGGCCAGTTTCGCCAATTGCCAGACCTGGCTGCGCGTGAGGAATTGCGCCTCGTCGATGAGGACGCAAGCGAGCGGGGATCCGGCATGGTCGGCCAGAACCCGCGCGGCGATATCCGTCTCCGCATCGAACCGGTGGGCGTCGCTCGACAGGCCGATGCGGCTTGAGATCGCACCGAAGCCGGGGCGGTCGTCGATCGCGGCGGTCCAGAGAGAGACATCCATCCCTCGCTCACCGTAATTGAAGGCGGCTTGCAGCAGGTTCGAACTCTTGCCCGCATTCATGCTGGCATAGTAGAAATAGAGCTTGGCCATCAGCCCTCGTCGCCGAGGTCTCGGGCAACCTTGGGGTTTTTAAGCAGGCTTTCGATGCGCTCCGCCTCGTCGAAACTTTCGTCCGGCTGGAACGACAGCTTCGGCGCGAACTTCAGGCCGAGCCGTTTAGCGACTTCCTTCTGGAAGAAGGCCGTATTGGTCCGCAGCGCCTTCAGCACCTCCGCTTCTTCACGCCCCAGGAGCGGCTTCACATACGCCTTCGCATTGCGCAGATCGGGCGACATCCGCACCTCGGTTACCGAGATGTTCGTCGCCCGCAGCGTCTCGTCATGCGCTTCCCCGCGCGCGAGCAGTTCCGACAGGATATGCCGAACCCGCTCGCCCACCTTGAGGACGCGCACCGATTGCTGCTCGGGAGTGGAGGCGTGCTTCGCCATCGGTTTACCCAATAAAGTCTGAAACGATTGCAGCCTTTTGCATGTTAGGTGATCGGATCCTGACCGTCGAAGTGCTTTACTATACGTTCAAGCGCTCTCGTCTGGCGTTGATTTTCCCGGTAGATCCCCGCGAGGACAATCGCAGCGAATATGACTGAAATTGCTGATCCCGCAATAATCATAACGTCCGCTCGCGCTCCTCCACTTCGAACACTTCGAGCTGGTCGCCCGCCTTAATGTCGTTCGTGTCCGCCAGTACCACGCCGCACTCGAGACCGGCACGCACTTCGTCCACGTCGTCCTTGAAGCGCCGCAGCGAAGCGATGGTCGTCGCCGAGACGATGACGTCCTCGCGGGTGAGACGGGCGTGCAGACCCTTGCGGATGACGCCTTCCTCGACCAGCAGACCAGCCGCCTTGTCGCGCTTGCCCGAGCGGAACACTTCCTTGACGGCCGCACGGCCGACGACGTTCTCGATCCGCTCCGGACCAAGCTCGCCCGCCATCTCCTTCGCGATCTCGTCGGTCAGGTGATAGATGACGTCGAAATACTTCATCTCGACGCCGTCACGCTTGACGAGCTCGCGAGCCTTGGCGTTCGGTCGCACATTGAAGCCGATGATCGGTGCTTTCGATGCCGCCGCCAGCGTGACATCGCTCTCGGTGATCGCACCCACGCCTGCATGCAGCACGCGAACCTTGATGAGATCGTTGCCGAGATTGTGCAGCGCGGTCGTGATCGCTTCCACGCTGCCCTGCACATCGGCCTTCACCAGCACGGGGAACTCGACGAGATCGGACGAGAGGTTGTTGAACATCGTATCGAAGCTGGTCGGCGCAAGCGCGGTGCGCTTTTCGGTCGCCTTCTCCTGACGATATTCGGCGACTTCGCGAGCGCGCTGCTCGTTCTCCACCACCGTCAGGCGATCACCCGCACCCGGCACGCCGCCGAGGCCGAGAACTTCGACCGGCATTGAGGGCCCTGCCGCCTTAATTTGCTTGCCGCTGTCATCGACCACGGCGCGCACACGGCCGCTCTGCGTGCCGACCACGAAGGTGTCGCCGCGCTTCAGCGTGCCGCGCGTGACCAGCACGGTCGCCACGGGCCCACGGCCCTTGTCGAGCTGCGCTTCGATCACGGTCGCTTCCGCCATCCGGTCCGGATTGGCTTTCAGTTCGAGCAGCTCGGCCTGAAGCGAAATCGCTTCGAGCAACTCATCGAGCCCAGCCTTGGTTTTGGCAGAGATCTCGACGTCCTGAACATCGCCCGACATTTTCTCGACGATGACTTCATGTTCGAGCAGGCGGTTGCGGATATTGTCCGGCTTGGCCTCTTCCTTGTCCATCTTGTTGATGGCGACGATCATCGGAACTCCGGCCGCCTTGGTGTGATTGATGGCCTCGATCGTCTGCGGCATGATGCCGTCATCGGCCGCCACGACCAGCACGACGATATCGGTGACGTTCGCACCGCGCTGGCGCATTTCGGTAAATGCGGCGTGGCCCGGCGTATCGAGGAAGGTGATCTTGTCGCCGCCCTTCGTCTTCACCTGATAGCTGCCGATATGCTGGGTGATGCCGCCGGCTTCGCCCTTGACGACATTGGCACCGCGAAGCGCATCGAGCAGGCTGGTCTTGCCGTGATCGACATGGCCCATGATCGTGACGACCGGGGGACGCGGCTTCAGCGTTTCTTCGGGATCAACGTCCTCTTCGGCGCTGATGTCGACATCGGCTTCGGAGACGCGCTGGATATTGTGGCCGAACTGATCGACCAGAAGCTCCGCCGTATCCTGGTCGATCGTCTGGTTGACGGTGACCATCATGCCGAGATTGAACAGCTCCTTCACCAGGTCCGCGCCCTTTTCAGCCATGCGGTTGGCAAGTTCCTGCACGGTGATCGCTTCGGGCACGATCACATCGCGCACCTGCTTCTCGCGCGGCTTGTTCGAACCGCCGCCCTGCATCCGGCGCTCTTTCTCGCGCGCACGCTTGAGCGCGGCGAGGCTGCGCGCACGGCGGCCTTCGTCCTCGTTGAGCGCCTTGTTGACGCTGAGCTTGCCCGAGCGCCGCTTGTCCGGCTTCTCGGCAGTCTTGACGGGCTTCTCTTCCTTTTTCTTGCGTTCCGGCTTCTTCGGCTCGGGACGCGCGACGGGCGTGAAGCGGCGTGGTGCGGGCGCGGCGGCCTCGCTCGCTGTCTCGGCTGCTTCGGCAGCGGCAAGTTCGTCGGCAGCGGGTTCGGATGTTTCCTCAGTAGCAGGAGGGGCGGCCGCCTCTTCGGCAACGCGCTGCTTGTCTTCCTCGGCCTGCTTTTCCGCAGCCTCTTCGGCCTTGCGGTTTTCCTCGGCGCGCTTCTTCTCGTCCTCGACTGCCTGCCTGGCGGCCTGGTCGTCGCGCTTGCGCGCTTCTTCCGCAAGGCGCAGCCGCTCTTCCTCGGCTTCGCGCTGAAGGCGAGCGACGCGCTCCTGCGGCGTCTCGTCGCTGGCCGCGGGTTTCTTCGGCGCGGGCGCCTTGGCTACCGGGGTTGGCGTAGGTGCGGGCTTCGGCGCAGGAGCCGGTGCCGCTTCCGGAGCGGGAGCGGGAGCGGGAGCGGGTGTCGGAGCAGGCGCTTCGCCCGGCTTCACGAGCTTGCGACGCCGCTTCACCTCGACCGCCACCTTGTTGGTACGGCCGTGGCTGAAGGTCTGCTTGACCTCGCCGCTATCGACCGACCGCTTGAGGCCGAGCGGTTTGCGGGTGGGTTTCTTCGTGTCGTCGCTCATCTAGCTCGTTTCTCTTTCACTCAATCGTTCGTCGTCCTGAAACGCCGCGGCGGGCGCTTCGGAATATTCGGCGGGCAGGTCGTGCCCGGTATAATGCATGAGGCGCACCAGCGGCTTCATCACCCGCCCGGCCGCAGCATCATCGGCCAGCGCCAGATGGACGACATTGTCGCGGCCCAATGCCACAGACAGGGCGTGCCGGTCCAGTGGAAGCGTGATACCCCGCTCGCCCGAACCTTCCGCATCGCGCCCCACGCGCCATGCCTGGTCGAGCTTCTTGCGTCCGTCCTCGCTCGCGTCGCTCGCATGACACAGCAGCGCCGCCGCCCCGGCGCGCGCCTGCTCGGCAATGCGCTGGGTCCCCAAGATAAGACGACCGACGCGCATTTCGAGTCCCAACCGGTCGAGAAAGACGCGTGTCAGAGCATCCTCGATCCGTTCGGGCAGGTTTTCGGGAATTTCGAGATCGCCGGTCTTGAACGCGCGGGCAAGCCCCGCCTTCAGCTTGCCGTTCGCCCGAGCCTCTTCGAATGCTGCCCGCGAAGAGCACACCCAGGCACCGCGGCCGGGCGCCTTTTCCTGCATGTCGGGCAGGACGAGACCGGAGGGGGACGCCACCAGCCTCAGCAGGGCGCCGCGCGGATGCGTCTCCCCGGTGAGCACGCATTTACGCTCCGGACGCGACTTGGCAGGCCCGGAAGCTTTCCGGGCCTTGCCATCTTCAGCGATGTCGGACGTCAGACGCTCATTGGGTGGAGTCCGCATCGGCGGCCTCCTGCGATTGGTCTTCGGCTTCGGCGGCCGTCTCGGCGTTCTCTACCGCAGTGCCTTCGTCCGCAGCGCCCTGCGGCTCTTCGTCTTCGAACCAGTGGGCGCGCGCAGCCATGATGATCTCGTTGCCCTGCTCTTCGCTCAAGCCGTATTCGCCGAGCACGCCGCCCTTGTCGGCTTCGCGCTGCGGGCGATCGCTGCGCATCGGCGGGCCGTCGGGATTGGTATTCCGGCGACGCGGTGCCTCGCGCTTCTTGGCGATGAGTTCGTCGGTCGCGAGATCGGCGAGATCGTCGAGATCCTTGATGCCCGCCTTGCCCAGGGTCACCAGCATGGCTTCGGTGAGATGCGGAATTTCGGCGAGCGCGTCGTCCACGCCGAGTTCGCGGCGGGCCTCGCGGTGTGCGGTTTCCTGGCGCTCGATCGCTTCTTGCGCACGGCTCTGGAGTTCTTCGGCCAGCTCCTCGTCGAACCCTTCGATGCCGGCCAACTCGTCCAGCTCGACATAAGCGACTTCTTCCAGCTCGGCAAAACCCTCGGCGACCAGCAGCTGGCTGAGCGTTTCGTCGACGTCGAGCTCTTCCTCGAACATCTTGGAGCGTTCGGCGAATTCCTTGCTGCGCTTCTCGCTCGCCTCTTCCTCGGTCATGATGTCGATCTGGTTGCCGGTCAGCTGGCTGGCCAGACGCACGTTCTGGCCGCGGCGGCCGATCGCGAGGCTCAGCTGATCATCGGGCACGACGACCTCGATCCGCTCCGCATCCTCGTCCAGCACTACGCGGCTGACGGTGGCGGGCTGGAGCGCGTTGACGATGAAGGTTGCCCCGTCGTCGCTCCAAGGGATGATGTCGATCTTCTCGCCCTGCAATTCCTGTACGACCGCCTGCACACGACTACCCTTCATGCCGACGCAGGCGCCGACCGGGTCGATGCTGGAATCGTGGCTGATCACGCCGATCTTGGCACGGCTGCCCGGATCGCGGGCGGCGGCTTTGATCTCGATGATGCCGTCGTAGATTTCGGGCACTTCCTGCGCGAACAGCTTGCGCATAAAATCGGGCGCGGCGCGGCTAAGGAAAATCTGCTGACCACGATTGTTGCGCTCCACCTTGGTGATAAGCGCGCGGATGCGTTCGCCGACGCGCGCCGCTTCACGCGGGATCTGCTGGTCGCGGCGGATGACGCCTTCGGCCCTGCCAAGATTGACGATAATATGCCCGAACTCGACCGACTTGATGACGCCGGTAATGACTTCGCCGGCACGGTCCTTGAATTCTTCGTATTGCCGCTCGCGCTCAGCATCGCGGACCTTCTGGAAGATCACCTGCTTGGCGCTCTGCGCGTCGATACGGCCGAGATCGACCGGGGGCAGCGGATCGACGATGAAATCGCCGACGCTCGCGCCGTCCTGCAGTTTCTGCGCGGCCTTGAGGTCGACCTGCTTGAAGTAGTCTTCCACCTCTTCGACCACTTCGACCACGCGCCACAGGCGAAGATCGCCGCTTTGCGGATCGAGCTTGGCGCGAATGTCGTTCTCGGCACCGTAGCGGGCGCGCGCGGCTTTTTGGATCGCTTCTTCCATCGCTTCGATCACGATGGCTTTGTCGATCATCTTTTCCGATGCGACCGAATTGGCGATCGCGAGAAGTTCGGCCTTGTTGGCGGAAATGGCACTGGCCATCGATTGACTACCTTCTTCTTAAAGCATCGCGAATGGATGCAGGAACCTACCTATAAATCCGTTCGTGCGAACGGACACTAATCGTTATCGTCGTCCTCCAGCACATCATCCGCACCGCTCGTATCGAGCGGCTGGGTGGCGGCAATCAGCGCATCGGTCAGGACGAGCTTCGCCGAATGCATGTGTTCGCGGGGAAGCGAAACCTCGCCCGCCTTGGCGTCCTTGATAACGACCTGCCCACCCTCGAGACCGAGCAATTCGCCCTTGTAGTTGCGCTGCCCGTGGAAAGCCTTGTCCATGCTGATCTTGGCTTCATGACCCGCCCAGTCGGCAAAGTCCTTGTCGCGGGTGAGCGGACGATCGATACCGGGGCTGGACACTTCGAGGTGGTACGCCCCGTCGATCAGGGTTTCGCCCTGCTCTTCCAGCGTGTCAATCCGGTCCGACACGCGGCGGCTGAGCGCTGCGCATTGCTCGATCACCAGCTGCCCTGTTGCCGGGTCCTCCGCCATGATCTGCAGCGCCTGCCCGCCATCGCCCGCTTCGGACGGCATCATCTTTACGCGCACCAGCTCGAAACCAAGCGCGCGCGCTTCGGGTTCGATCATTTCGGTAAGACGCGCCAGATCGGCCATTGGTTCTCCAGTATACACCGCGAATGCGACAACGAGGTTTCGTGCCGGCCCCTCGCGGCGCCAGCCCTACAAAGTCACGACAATGTCGGGATGGATGGCGAGATAAACGCAAGTCCTGCGAAAAGCAAGAGGCTCAATCATCGTCGGTCAGGCCGTGCTTCTTGATGCAATGGCGTAGCTGGTCGTAGCTGAGGCCCAGCGCCTTGGCGGTCTGTCGCTGGTTCCAGCGGTTCCTGCCGAGCGCGTGTTCGACGATGGAGCGCTCATGTGCATCGACCGCGGCGCGCAGATCGTCGACACTGTCGAAGTCCGGGGCGGCAGATTGCGGTTCGGCCTTCGCGTCCGGCGTGCCTTTCGATCTAGACGGCGGCGGCGTGGGCTTCCATGGGCTGTCGAACGGGTCGAAGACGATATGCCCGATCGGCGTGTCCCAATCGTCCCACCGATAGACGGCACGCTCCACCGCATTGCGCAATTCGCGTACGTTTCCGGGCCACGGGTGGTCCTCGAGTTGCTGGTGCACGTGATCGGCGAAGCCCGGCCACGCCTCCCAGCCGAGTTCCGCGCCCATGCGACGGCCGAAATAATCGGCCAGCACCGCAATGTCCCCTTCGCGCACCCTCAGGGGCGGCAGGGTGATGACCTCGAAGCTGAGGCGATCGAGCAGGTCGGATCGAAATTCGCCACGTTCGGCCTTGTGCGGCAGATCCTCGTTGGTCGCAGCAACGATGCGGACATCGACCTTCATCGGCCGGCTCGAACCGATACGGGTGACCTCGCCATATTCGACCGCCCGCAACAGCCGCTCCTGCGCCCCCATCGACAAAGTGCCCAGTTCGTCCAGGAACAGCGTGCCCTTGTCGGCTTCCTCGAACCGGCCGGCTCGCGCTTTGGTCGCGCCGGTGAACGCGCCCGCCTCGTGTCCAAACAATTCGGCTTCGATCAGTGTTTCAGGCAACGCGGCACAGTTCATCGTAACGAGCGGTTCGCCCCAGCGTGGGGACAATCGATGGAGACGTTCGGCGATCAATTCCTTGCCGGTACCCCGCTCCCCGATCACCAGCACTGGACGACGCATGGGGGCCGCCCGACTGGCACGCTCGACCGAGTCGAGGAATGCGCCCGATTGACCGATGAATTGATTTTCCCGCTCCATTCCCAACCTATAGGGAATTACACCATACCTTGGCAACGTTCACCGATGGCTGCCCGCCGGGCCGCGCGAAAAATCCCCCAGTTGCAGGCCTTTTCGTCGTTTGGCACGCCCGTTGCAGTGTATGCTACGAACGAACCAACGGAGCCAACCATGTACGATCAACGCTTTTTCAAAACCAAGCTCGGCCGGGCCGCGCTGGCCAGCGTCTTCGCCATGTCCGTCTTCGCGGCGCTGAGTTCGCACATTACGGTGACCGCACCGTCGGCCAGCCTGGCGACCTTGCAGATTACGGAAATCGCATGAGCAAGCCCGACAAACCCAAACCGAGCGTGAGACTTACCCGCATCGACGACGAGGTCGAACGCCTCCGCCGCTCGCCGACGCCGACCCAGTCGCCGCGCCGCCGCGAAGATACGGGCGCCGCCGATTGGCTCGACGGCGAAAAGGTCAGCGCCAAGATCAACGATTTTCTTTCAACCGGAGCACCCTTCATGGGCATATTCAGCCGCACCCGCGACATCATTGCAGCCAATTTCAACGACATGCTCGACAAGGCGGACGATCCTCAAAAGATGATCCGCATGATCATTCTCGAAATGGAGGAAACGCTGGTCGAGGTTCGTGCCAGCGCTGCGCGCACCATCGCCGACCAGAAGGAGATGCATCGCCACACGGTCAAGCTTGACAAGCTGCAGGCCGATTGGGCGGACAAGGCGCAGCTCGCGCTGTCGAAGGATCGCGAAGACCTCGCCCGCGCCGCCTTGGTCGAAAAGAAGAAGGCGGCGGACATGTCCGAACAGCTGAAGGAAGAGATCGGTGTGCTCGACGATGCGCTGCGCGCCTACGAGCAGGACATCAACAAGTTGCAGAACCGCCTGCGCGAAGCCCGCAGCCGACAGACCGCAATCGCTGCAAGGCTGGAAAGCGCGGAGAACCGCGTGAAGCTACGCAGCCTGATGACCGAAGAGCGGGTCGACGATGCACTCACCCGGTTCGACCAGCTCGAACGCCGGGTCGACTATGCCGAGGGCCGCGCCGATGCGCTCAGCATCTCTGACGGCAACAAGCCCAGCCTCTCCGATGAAATCGCCGCGCTGGAAGGCGCCGATGCGATCGACGACGAACTGGCGGAAATGAAACGCGCGCTCGGCCAGAGCGGCGACAAGACGGAGGACTGATCGATGGAAGAGTTTTTTGCCATAGCTGCGATCTTCATCGCGCTTCCCTGGATCATCCTACACTACATCACGAAGTGGAAGACATCCGCCTCTATCACCACCGATGACGAGGTTTTGCTCGAGGAACTCTACAACCTCGCGAAGCGGCTGGACGAGCGCATGGACACGGTCGAGCGCTTGGTCGCTTCCGACAACCCCGATTTCAAACCCGCCCGCCTCGTCCACGACAGCGAACAGGACAATCAGCAGCTCCGCGAGCTCGAACAGCTTATCGCGGAGAAGAAAGGAACCGCACGATGAACAGCCCCCGCACCACTCTCTATCGCGACAAGGAAAATGCGAAGCTGATGGGCGTGTGCTCCGGCATCGCGGACTATACAGGGGTCGACGCCCTCTGGATCCGGCTCGCTTTCCTGATGACCCTCTTCATGACCGGCGGCGCGGTGATCCCGTTCTACTTTCTCGCCGGCCTGCTTCTCAATAAGAAGCCGCCCTATCTCTACAGCGAGCCCGCAGAGCAGAGATACTGGCAGGGCGTGCGCCAGAACCCGAAGCGCACGGCCCGTGAAATCCGCAGCAAGATGAAGGACATCGACCGCCGCCTGGCCGACGTCGAGACCTATTACGTCAGCAGCAATCCGCGCCTCAATGCCGAGATCGAACGGCTACGGTAAACTATCAGGACTGGAGATACGATATGGAAGGCATATTGGCACTGATGATCCCGCTGGCACCGTTCATTATGGTCGTGGCGATCGTATGGATCGCAAGCCAGCGCAAGCTGGAAGAAAAGCGGCTGAATGCCACCGCCTCGCACAGTGCGGAAGAAGCCGCACGCCATGCGACCCGGATCGCCGAATTGGAAGGCCGGATCGAAGTGCTGGAGCGTATCGTGACGGATCGAGGATACGACGTCGCCACACAGATCGAAGCCCTGCGTGACGCGAAAGAGGTCACCCGTGGTGATAATGGAACGCCCATGAGCTTCGAACGCAAGGAAACGGCGCGATGATCGGCCCTGAACCGATGGACCACGATATGGTCGCCTATATGGATAGCGGACCCGACTGGTTGATGTATCTCGACCAACTCGCGCCGATCATCATCGTGGTCGTAATTGCGCTGACGATCGGCTGGATCGCCACGACATGGCTGCGCATCAAGAACGGCTATCCGCTCAGCGACGCCTGGGGCAATCCGGCCCATCCCCTTCCGAAGGAAAACAGCCAGCAACTCGAACGGCTGAGCGACGAGAACGCGCAGCTTCGCGCCGACCTGTCCCGGATGAAGGATCGTATCGCCACGGTGGAACGGATCGTGACCGATAGCGGCTACCATCTGAACAGCGAATTCGACCGCCTGCGCGATGGAGAGAAGGAGCGGGCATGACCAGCTGGGCATTCGTAGCGATCGTCGCCATCGTGGTCTGGGGCATCGTCCAGATGGGCCGCAACCGAAGCGGGAACGATCGAGACCTGCGCGATTGGCAGGACGAACGTTCCGCACGCGATCTGCACGATGCCGAAGCCCAACGTGAAATAGAGGAACTGCGCGAACGCATCAGGGTGCTTGAGCGCATCGCGACCGACGGCAACACGCCCGACGCCCGCGAGACCCGCCGCATCGCCGCCGAAATCGAGGCTTTGCGCAACGAAACCGGGCCCGACAAGGAGCAAGGCTGATGTACTGGGACTATCTACCGATATTCATCTTCGTCGTTGCTTTGGTCGCCATCGTCATGGGCGTCGGCAACGAAATGTTGAGCCGTGTGCTGAAGCATCGCGAAAAGCAGATGGAATTGATGGCCGACAAGGCAGCGGAGCAGGCCAGCCACTACGCAACGAAAGCCGAGCAACTGGAAGACCGGGTCCGCGTGCTGGAACGCATCGCCACGTCCCGGGGCGCCGATCTCGCCTCCGAAATCGAAGACCTGCGCGAACCGCGCGCCCATTGAAACCCGGGTTCAAGGAGCACATGAGGATATGTTCGAACCGACATTCGTAATCGCCGCCGCCGCACTGGTCGGTCTGGTTATCGTCGCCGTCACGCTGCTGCGGATCTGGCAGGGCTGGCTCGAATTGCAGCGCGGCCGAATGGATGCCGCGACCGGTCACCAGCGCGAGGGCAGCCCGCTCGGCGCCGCGCGGATAGAGATCGCCGACCTGAAGGAGCGCATCCGCAAGCTCGAAGCCATCGCGAGCGGGGTGGATTTGTGAACCATTCTGCGCTCCATTCGTCATGAGCTTGCCCGCAACACGCTTTTCCCGTTAGCGGCACCCCTTCCCTACGCTCAGGGTGAACGGAGAATTTCTTGAGATCGCTCGATGACATAGCCGAAGAATACGAGTTTCTCGAAGGCGACGAACGCTACCGCCTGCTGATCGAACTAGGCCGAGAACTCGATCCGATGCCCCCTGCCCTCAAGACCGATGCAACCCAGGTTCGCGGTTGTTCGGCGCAGGTCTGGGTCTATCCCACCGGCGAAGCGGACAAGCTGCATTTCGTCGCCGACAGCAACGCCGCGATCACCAAGGGCATCGTCGCCCTCGTTATTGCGGCGGTGCAGGACAAACCGGCACCCGAAGTCGCGGCGATGGATGTGAGGGCGCGCCTTGCCCCCTTCGATCTCGAAAACCAGCTATCCAGCAACCGTACGCAGGGCGTGCCCAATATGATCGCGCTGGTGCAAGAACACGCGGCGCGGATCGCGGCGGGATGAGATGACCCGGGCGCTCTACCGCGTCCTCGGCCTGCTGTGTGTGGCGCTGGGCGCGATCGGCGCAGTGCTGCCGATCATGCCGACCGTGCCTTTCCTGCTGCTGGCGGTATATTTCTTCGCTCGGAGCAATCCCGAATGGGAGCAGCGTATCCTCGACCACCCGACCTGGGGGCCGCAAGTGCGCGACTGGCGCGAACGGCGGGCGATCAGCCGCAAATCGAAGACAATCGCCATCCTCGCCATGGCGGTGGGTGCGGTGTTCACGTGGTACACGCTCGGAGCGCCGTATTACTATATTTCCATCGCTATCCTGATCGTCGCCGGCGGCTGGATCGCGACGCGCAACGAATAGCGCGCACCGGTTGGACTACCTTTCGAAACAATGGGCCGAACTCGGCGCAGGCGATTGGTCGGCGATATTCGCCTGTCTGATCGCAGCCCTCCTTTGCCGGCGCGCTTTCCACAGCGCTACGGATCCGAACAGGAAAGCGGAACGCAGCTTCTGGGCCGCAGCGACCATGGCGCTTCTATTCCTCGGCCTGAACGAATTGCTCGACCTTCAGACCGTGCTGACGGCAACGGGACGGTCGCTGGCGCGCGAACAGGGCTGGTACCGCGAAAGACGCAGCTTCCAGCTATGGTTCATGGTGATCTTCAGCATTGCCGCCCTTTTGGGCGCGGCGCTGGTCTTGTGGAAATTGCGTAACGCCCTCTGGCCGGTCCGGCTGGCGATGATCGGCTTCGTCGCGATCGCAATCTACGTGGTGCTGCGCGCCGCGTCGTTCCATCATACCGATCAGCTTTTGCGCGGCGGGCTCGAACTGGTGAAGTTCGGTTCGCTGCTGGAGATGGGAGGTATTGCCGTCGTCGCCATCTCGGCCGTTACATATAAGCGGCTGGCTGAAAAGTCCGTCTAAGCGTCTGACGTCTCAGGCTCCGGCGCTTTCCCGCACCACCGCCTCGCCCGCATCGCGCTGGCGGCGCAACTCGGCTTTCAGTGCCGCAGGACTGCGTGCGAAAACGAAACCGAAGCTCACCCCGCCTTCCTTGCCGACGGTCGCATGGTGGAGCTTGTGCGCCTGCACCAGCCGCTTGGCGTAGCCCTTTTTCGGGACCCAGCGAAACAGGCGCTGATGCACCAGACCGTCATGGATAATGGCGTAGATCACTCCGTAGCACGTGATGCCGAAGGCCACCCACCACAGGAGTTCGGACCAAAGATATCCCGCCGCGAACATGAGGAACACGATCGAGCCGAACGTCACCGCATAGAGGTCGTTCTTCTCCAGCGCATTATCGTGCGGTTCGTGATGGTCGCGGTGCCATGCCCAGCCCCAGCCGTGCATCACGTATTTGTGCGCCCACCATGCGAACAGCTCCATGCCCAGGATGGACAGGAATACAGTCAGGAGGATGGCGGGCAGGCTCATGCTTTATGCTCGGTCTGTAAGGTCTTGCGCCGCGCCTCAGGCAGCCCCCACCAGGGAACGTTCGGTGCGCGATGATGCTCGCAATGATAGCCGAAATGGAAACAGGTGGCGAGCGATACAACACTACCGAACCGCTCGCTGCGTGCATTGTGGCGATCGGCGAACCCGGCATCATCGTGCCGGTGCGGTCGATAAGTCCCGAAATAGAAAAGCTGCATCGACGAAGCGATGGCCGGCATGCCGTATAGCAGGACGATCTTCTCGACCGGCACACCCAGCGCGAACCAGTACACGGCAACCACGGTGCAGACGAACAGAGCCGAGCGCCATCCGAAATAGCGCATGAGAAACGTCTTGTACCATGGCCAGAAACGAGTCGGATGATCGGCGCTGAAATCGGGATCGTCGCGCGTACCGGGTGCTTTATGGTGCGCGAAATGCGCACGCTTCATCCGGTGCCAGCCGAAACCGGCGTAAAGAAACAGGAGCGCCCCGCCTACCGCGCCGTTGATTGCATCTCCGCGCGGAACCAGCGATCCGTGCATGGCATCGTGGCTTACGATGAAAAGGCCGACCGAAAGCCAGCATTGGAGCACGGCCATCACCAAAGCGATGGGCAAACTGCGCCATGTCAGATCGAAGGCGAACATCGCGTAAACATGAATTGCGAGCCATCCGGCGAACACCGCCGCCGCAAGGCCAAGTCCGACGATCGATTGCCGCAGCGTGCCGCCATCGCGGCGTAACGAGGTTCGATCTGCGGGCATGGCCCTCATCATACAGCGCTCTGGCCTATCCGGGCAAGTCCCGTGGCTGGTCGGTCATTCGGGAAAGAAGAACCGCGTCACCTCCTCGCGCAACCGCGCCGGACGAAGGGTTTCCGCGTCGATGCAGCACCATGCGCTCTGCACCTCGGCAAGCACTTCCTCGCCCCGCTTGATGACGGTGGAGTAGAACGCCCGTGCGCCTTGCACCTTTTCCAGAACGGTGCGGGCAATCACCTCGTCATCGAGAAACGCCGGTTTGCGATAGGTAATCTCGTGCTTGAGGGCGACCCAAGCCTTGCTCGCCACTTCTTCGGCCGGGGCGATCTTGTTCCAATGGGCGAGCACGGCATCCTGAACCCAGTTCAGGTAGCGCGCATTGTTCACATGGCCCATGAAATCGATATCGCCGGGTACGACTTTGATCGGGAAGGCGAAAGGATTTGCTGACATAAGTGTCAGTTAGGCGGAATAGGTTAAGTTTCCAAGACTCTGCATTTGCCTTTTTGCATCCCGTGCCGCCTTGTCGCACACCCGTTGGCGATGGCCAGCAAACCGCGCACACTCTACGAAAAGATCTGGGACGCCCATGTGGTCGAGCGGCGGGAGGACGGTACCTGCCTCCTTTATATCGACCGACATCTCGTCCACGAGGTCACCAGCCCGCAAGCGTTCGAGGCGCTGCGACTGGCGGGCCGCAAGGTCCGTCGCCCGGACCTGACGCTGGCCGTCCCCGATCACAATCTGCCGACCACCGCCCGCACCGCGCCCGACGGCAGCCGCGTGCCCATCGCCGATCCGCAGAGCGCCGCGCAGCTCGCCGCGCTGGAAGCCAACGCACCCGCCGCCGGCATCCGCTATATCGACGCGGTCGCGCCAGAGCAGGGCATCGTCCACGTCGTCGGCCCGGAACAGGGCTTCTCGCTTCCCGGCACCACCATCGTCTGCGGCGACAGCCACACCGCCGCGCATGGCGGCGTCGGCGCGCTCGCCTTCGGGATCGGCACCAGCGAGGTCGAGCATGTGCTCGCCACGCAGACGCTGCAATTGCGCCCTTCGAAGACGATGGAGGTCCGGGTCGAGGGCAAACTGGGGCCCGGCGTCACGCCGAAGGACTTGATCCTCCACATCATCGGCGTCATCGGCACCGGAGGCGGCACCGGCCATGTCATCGAGTATCGTGGGCAGGTGTTCGAGCGCATGAGCGTCGAAGGTCGCCTTACCGTCTGCAATATGAGCATAGAGGGCGGCGCGCGCGCAGGTCTGATCGCGCCGGACGATATCGTGTTCGACTATCTCAAAGGTCGCCCGATGAGTCCCAAGGGGGCGGAGTGGGACGCGGCGGTCGAATATTGGCGCACCCTCAATTCCGACGAAGGGGCTGTGTTCGACAAGTCGGTCACCATTAACGCGGCCGACATTGCGCCCACGGTCAGTTGGGGCACTAGCCCGGAAGACGTCGCGCCGATCACCGGCGCAGTCCCCTTGCCCGAAAGCTTCGCCGACCCCTCGAAGCAGGAGGCCGTCCGCAAGAGCCTTGACTACATGGGCCTCGAACCCGGCACCGCGCTGCAAGACGTCGCGATCGAGAATGTCTTCATCGGCAGTTGTACAAACAGCCGGATCGAGGATCTTCGCTCCGCTGCCGCAGTGCTGAAGGGTCGCCGAAAGGCGGTCGGGGTCCGCTGGGCGATCGTCGTGCCGGGATCCGGCCTAGTGAAGCGGCAGGCCGAGGCCGAGGGGCTGGACCGCATCTTCACCGAAGCCGGCTTCGAATGGCGTGAGCCTGGCTGCTCCGCCTGCCTCGCCATGAACCCCGACAAGGTGCCGCCGGGCGAACGATGCGCCTCGACCAGCAATCGCAACTTCGTCGGGCGCCAAGGCCCCGGCGCCCGCACCCATCTCGTCAGCCCCGCCATGGCCGCGGCGGCCGCAGTCGTTGGGCACCTCACCGATGTTCGGAACCTCGGCGAATGACAGCGCTTGATTGGCCAAACGCCAATTCGGGAAGGATGAGACCATGAAAGACAAGACCAGCACCGCAGCCGCCATTGCCGGCGCGGTCGGCTCGGCAGCCATTGCCGCCGCCCTCCTCTATGTGAATAAACGCCGCAACAGGGACGCCGACGATACGCATCCGCCGCGCGCTTCGACGGCGCCCCATTTCGACGACACGAAAGAAAAGCCGGAGACCGATTGATGGACAAGGTATCGACGATCGAAGGTCGGGCCATCCCGCTCGGCCTCAAGAATGTCGATACCGACGTCATTATCCCGGCACATTGGCTCAAGACGGTCAGGCGTGAAGGGCTTGGCAAAGGAGCTTTCGAAACTATTCGCGCTGCCCCCGGCAATCCGTTCGACGTCGAGGATTTCGCCGACGCGCCAATCCTCATCGCGGGCGACAATTTCGGCTGCGGATCGAGCCGCGAACACGCCGCATGGGCCATGCTCGACATGGGTTTGCGCGCGGTGATCGCACCGAGCTTTTCCGACATTTTCTCTGGCAATGCATTCAAGAACGGCATTCTCGCGGTGGAACTGCCGCAGGAGCAGGTCGATCGCCTGCTGGAAGTTGCGCGGACCGATCCGATCGCCATCGATCTCGAATCACAGACCGTGACCACCCCGTTCCAGGACCGCTTCGTATTCGAAATCGACGCCTTCCGGAAACACTGTCTTCTGGAAGGTCTGGACGAAGTGGGTTTGACATTGGCGCGCGATACCGCGATTTCGGATTTCGAAACGCGGATGGCCCGGCAGAAGCCTTGGTTGATCCCGTAAACCTGACACCGAGCAAGGAGAGAGAGCGTGAAAGCAGTGCTGACCAAGGAAGTCGGCGGACCGGAAACGCTGGTCGTCGAAGATGTTGCCGAACCCACGCCGGGCAATGGCGAAGTCGTGGTCGATGTCGCGGCCTGCGCGATCAATTATCCCGACACGCTGATGATCCGTGATCTTTACCAGTTCAAGCCGGAACGCCCCTATTCGCCCGGCGGCGAGTTTTCCGGCACGATCAGCGCGATCGGCGAAGGGGTCGAGGGCTGGCAGGTCGGCGACCGTATCCTTGCCAGCGCAGGCAATGGGGGGTTGCGCGAAAAGGTCGCGGTCGCGGCAAACCGGATGTTCAAAGTCCCGGAGGGCATCGACCTCGTACAGGCAAGCGCCCTTTTGATGACTTACGGCACGACGATCCACGGCTTGAAGGATCGTGGCGATATCAAGGACGGCGAGACCGTGCTGATCCTCGGCGCGGCCGGCGGCGTCGGCCTGTCCTGCGTCGAGCTTGCGAAGGCCTATGGCGCCCGCGTGGTCGCCGCTGTCTCCAGCGAGGAAAAGGCACAAGTCGCCCGCGATGCCGGGGCCGACGAGGTGGTGATCTACCCGCGCGAAGATATGGACAAAGCAGCGTCGAAGGACCTTGCGCAGAAGTTCAAGGATGCGGTCGGCCCGAACGGCGCGGACATCGTCTACGACATCGTGGGCGGCCAATATTCCGAACCGGCGCTCCGCTCCATCGGCTGGGAAGGCCGCTTCCTCGTAATCGGTTTTCCCGCCGGCATCCCGAAAATGCCGCTCAATCTCACGCTGCTCAAGAGTTGCGACATTCGCGGCGTTTTCTGGGGTGCGTTCGTCGCGCGCGAACCCAAGCGCAATGCGGATAACATCGCGGAGCTGTTCGATCTGTGGAAGGCGGGCAAGATCAACCCGCTGATCAGCGAAACCTATCCGATCGACCGAGCCCACGAAGCCATCGCCAAGCTGGAAAATCGCGAGGCCGTCGGTAAGCTCGTCGTTACGATGTAGCGGCTTGCGGGCGTTGCGGCGCGCCCCTATCGCTGAACGCCGATAACCAATTCAGCGAGGACACCACGATGGACTTCAAGGATCGCGAACGGGGCGAGGAAGCCAAGTTCGTTTTCGACGGCGAGAACGAGTTCAAGATCGCGGCCCGCCGCAATCGCCTGCTGGGCGAGTGGGCCGCCGGTCTGATGAACCTCACCGACGAGGAAACCGACGCGTACAAGAAAGCCGTCGTACAGGCGGATTTCGAGGAAGCGGGCGACGAAGACGTGATCCGCAAGCTTCTCGGTGACCTGACGGCAGCGGACTGCGATGTCAGCGAAGCCGACATCCGTGCCAAGCTAGACGAATGCGCGGTCGAGGCGCGTCGCCAGTTCATGTCGGACCAAGGCTGATCCGATGGCGATGAAGGCGGAAGAGATCGAACGACTGATCGCCGAAGGGCTGCCCGGCGCCGAGATCGAAATTCGCGATCTCGCGGGCGATGGCGATCATTACGCGGCGAAGGTTGTTGCCCCGCAATTCAAAGGCAAGACACGCGTCGCGCAGCATAAACTCGTTTACGATGCGCTTGGCGGACGGATGGGCGGCGAGCTCCACGCCTTGCAACTCACCACCGAAGCACCCAACTGACTTCCCGTAATTCAGTTCTCACGGAAGGCAGGCTACACATGGCCGAAGTTAACGACCGCATCTCCGACATCGTGGGCAAGAGCGACGTCGTCCTCTTCATGAAGGGCACACCGCTGTTCCCGCAATGCGGCTTTTCGAGCCGCGCCGTAGCGATCCTCGATCATTGCGGCGTCGCGTATGACAGCGTCGATGTTTTGCAGGACATGGAAATCCGCCAGGGCATCAAGAGCTATTCCGACTGGCCGACCATTCCACAGCTTTACGTGAAGGGCGAATTCGTTGGTGGTAGCGACATCATGATGGAGATGTTCGAGGCCGGCGAATTGAAAGAGCTGATGGACGAAAAGCAGGTCGCCAAAGCGGATAGCTGAGTGGCGTCCCTCTTCATAACAGGAAAGGCCCGCCCGGGGGACGACCGGGCGGGCCTTTTTGCTTGCGGCGCTGCGATGGGAACGGCTGCAGCGATCGCGAAGACTTCAGGGACGCGAGATATTATGCGAAACCCGTGCCAATTCCACCAGCGCACTGGCTCTGCACGGGTTTCGATGGTTAATCCGCAAACCATATCTCGCGGGTTTGTAAAACATTCCGACAGAGGGGCGGCCGAAGGGTGTTCGCCGGCATGAGCGATGCACCCGAGCCTATCCCAGCCGCTACGGTCGTCATATTCCGGACCGGCGCGGCAGACGGGCCGCCCGAAATCCTCATGGTCACCCGTTCGCGCGAACTGGTCTTTGCGGGTGGGATGGCCGTCTTTCCCGGTGGGCGCGTCGATCCCGAGGATTACGCGCTTGCACGTAAGTTGGCGGAGGGCGGCGATACAGACGAGGAAGCGCATCGCATCGCGGCGATCCGCGAGACCCTGGAAGAGACAGGGCTAGCTATCGGGCTAGCTGGCGATCTCGATGCAGACACAGCAGCTGAAGCCCGCCGCCTCCTTCTCGAAAAAGGCGCGCTCGAGCCGGTCCTCGAAGCGTTCGATCTTACCCTTAAAACAGACACGCTTACGCCGTTCGCACGTTGGCTGCCCCTCGGCCTCGCACATGACAGAATTTTCGACACCCGCTTCTATCTCGCCGATCTAGGGACCGGCAACGTCGAGATCGCGGTCGATCGAACGGAAAATACGAACCTCTTCTGGATCACCGCGCAAGACGCTCTCGACCGGGCGGATCGTGGCGACATTAAATTGATTTTCCCAACCCGTCGCAATCTTGAACGACTGGCGCAGTTCGCTTCCTTCGCGGACGCGAAGGCCCACGCGGACGCCCACCCGCAACGCACGATTACGCCGGAAATCGTTGAGGTCGCCGGAGTTCAGGTTCTGCGCATTCCCGACGACCTGGGTTATCCGGTGACAGAGGAAGAATTCACGGTCGTGAGAAGGGGCTGATTATTCGTCAGCAATGCGAACTCGCTTTTCGAGTTCGCGGCGAAGGGTGGCTTTACGTTCGTCATACCGCACATCGTTCGCGATATTGTACCATTCGTTGGGATCTTGGTCTTGGTTGTAAAGTTCTTCCTCGCCCTCACTCGTTAGCGTATAGCGCCAAGAAGCGGAGCGAACGCTGTGGTTGCGAGATGAGGGATTCCCTGGTTCGGGTTTATCAGCAACCCTGGAAAATAAGCTGCTGATCGCTAGGGGCCACCTCATCATCTCCGGCTTCACAGGATCGACTAAAGCTGGAATCAAACTTTGCCCATCGAACGGCGCTTGGCCGCTCACCATTTCATCGAATTCAGCGATCGCCATACCTAAAAGGGTGGGATAGAGATCAACAAGCGAAGCTGGAACTTCGCTTAAAGAACCGCGGGAGGTATTATAGGCTGTATCGGGATGGACGATGACTAATGGTATTCTGGTCGCCTCGTTCCATAGATTATTCTTCCCCCAATAATTCTTCTCACCGGCACTCCATCCGTTGTCGGACGTCAAAACAATGATAGTATTTGACCGTAGGTCAGGGTTAGCATCTAATGCGTCCAAAATTACACCGACCTGGCTATCTACTTGATTAACCGCCGCAAGATACGACAAGATCATACTCTTTAGCAATCTATCTTGACTATTTGCAATGAAGCTTCCGGGATTGATCAGGTCTGGGATAGTCCCATTCTCTGCCCCCCCATCCATTATTGTTTTGAAACGAGGAAACCCCTCACCGAAGCGGGCCGATAATGGTATATCTTTGATGTCCGCGTTTTTAAGCTGACCTTCGTACAAAGGCGGCAAAGAAACGTCGTCTATAGTCTTGATGCCATTTGCCGTAATGACTTCGTCAAAATAGGAGTCTGGAACGTACAAGGGCGCATGCGTTTTAACCAATCCCAGCATCATCAAGAATGAACGATCGGTGAGAGGCGCGGTCGAAGGACCTCGACCATAACGCGCAACACGTCCGCGCAACAAATCACTCGCCCAGATTGCGACCTTCTCGTCACTCATAAGTGAGCGATTTTCGGAATTGCGATAAGAAAATTCACCCTGCCCTAAGTATTCGGCAAATCCGGCGTAATTATATCCAACAGGATAACTGCTATTCATTCCGGCTCGAAATATCGGGGCCTGCGAGATTCTCCCATAGCCGAAAACCCAAGATTGAATAGCGTTGGGAAGGTCGGGATTTGAATTCCATTCTCCGTCGGGGAGAAGGTCAACTCTTTGGCGGTCGTCTACATATTCCCAATGCTTGCCGAGGTCACCTTTAGGAATGTAATGCGAGGGAAAACCGTAATACGTCGTCTGGCCATCCCACGGTATCGGACCAAAACTCGATCGAGGACCAATATATCCTCCCTCCACTCCTTCTCGGGACTTGGGCTGCGTCGATCGCTGATTAGTTCCAAATAACCTGTGGTCGTTTTCGGTGCCATGAAATACCTTGCCACCAAGGTATACTGCGTAGCCGGCATCGCGAAATACCTCCGGCATTAATTTCGCGTTACTAAGCAGCTCATGTTGTCTGAAATCTAAAGTGCTATGATATTTACCCGTGGTTGACGGCAAATAACCTGAAAGCAAACTCGCGCGGGAAGGCGAGCAAAGTGGGGCATTCGCGTGCGCGTTCGTAAACGAGACCCCGCGTTGCATAAGGCGTTTAATATTCGGCGTATACGCCTGTGGGTGACCGCCGAAGCCCTCCACGTAATCGTTCAAATCATCGACGATGATAAAGACGATATTCGGACCGTCAGCTATCGGCAAAGGCTCGGACGTTGGTGAGGGAGCTGGTGCCGGATTAGGGTTCCCAACATTTCCGACAGGTGGTGTGACATTACTTTCGTCACCCCCACATGCAAGCAACCCCAAAGCGAGGGTAAGACAAAAGTAGCGGCGCATAGTTCCCGTTTCTAAATTGAGGGCCGCCCAGCAGCCATCAGATCCCGCATTCATTGAGCATCCCGTAACCACGGATGCAACCCTGCCTTGCAAATTTTCGAAGCAATCTATCTGGCAGTTATCTCGGCAATTGTGTGGGTGCGGAAGTAACGCCTATTCGTTAAGGGATAATGGCGCGCCCGGCAGGACTCGAACCTGCTGCCTCAAGATTAGAAGTCTCGCGCTCTATCCAGATGAGCTACGGGCGCGCGCCGGGAATGCCATAACGCCGCTTTCCCGCCGCGCCAATCGCGGATAATCGGAGCATATGGAAAAGGCCGCCGCCCCGCAAAGCTTCCGCTTCTACGATCTGGTGATGGCGGCCTTCGTCACCATCCTGTTGCTGAGCAACCTGATCGGTGCGGCGAAGCCTGCCGCCGTCACGCTTCCCTTCGTCGGCGATTGGTCGTTTGGCGCGGGGGTGCTGTTCTTTCCCGTCAGTTACATCGTCGGCGACGTTCTCACCGAAGTATACGGCTATGCCCGCACACGGCGCGTCATCTGGACCGGGTTCGCAGCGCTGCTGTTCATGGCGTTCATGGCATGGGTGGTGGTTGCGCTTCCGCCTGCGGATGGGTGGCCGGGGCAGGAGGCCTACGAGTTCGTCTTCGGCAATTCGTGGCGAATCGTGTTGGCGTCGATCGTGGCGTTCTGGGCCGGGGAGTTTGCGAACAGCTTCGTTATGGCGAAGATGAAGGTATGGACAGCGGGCAAGCACCTGTGGACGCGGACCATCGGATCCACCGTGGTCGGACAAGGGCTCGACAGCCTCATCTTCTATCCTCTGGCGTTCTGGGGCCTGGCGGGCTGGCCGGTCGAATTGATCTGGCAGGTCGTCCTGTCGCAATGGGCGATCAAGACGGCATGGGAAGCTCTTCTGACGCCGGTCACGTATCTCGTCGTCAACCGCCTGAAACGCGCGGAAGGGGTGGACGTCTTCGATACCGACACCGATTTCTCCCCCTTCGCCAAAGCGGGGTCCTGAAAAGGAAAAGGGCGACCGCGAGGCCGCCCTTCCCTGTCGATCCGAGATACCAGCTTAAAACTTAGCGCCAACGCCGATGCCGTAGCGACGGGGTTCGAGCGTGAAGATATTCGTGAAGTTCCCCGAAGTGGCGTCGGTCACGTAAAGGCCGGTGATCGAGTTCGCATCGAAGATGTTCTGAATGAAGCCGCGCACATAGAAACGCTCATCCGGACTATTGAGCTGGATCTGCGCATTCGCCTGCACGAACGGCTCGATCCGGTTCACCCGGCCGTTGAACACATTGCCGAACTGCTCGCCCGTGAAGGCGACGTCGAAGCGAGGCACGAGGGTCATGCCGTTGGCGAAATCGGCGGTATACTGGACGCCGGCGGATGCCTTGTATTCCGGAGCCTGGGGCAGCTTGTTGCCCTTCAGGTTCACTTCGACACCCGGGCTCAGAACCGCGATGCCGCCGAATGCCTGACCTAGGGTGACGCCGGGCAAGTTTACGGCATCGACAGGAAGCGCCGTCGAATCATTCAGCGCGCTACAGATGCTGAACGCCCCGGTCGATGCGATACCGCTGTCGGACGGGAAGGCCGTCGGTGCGCGCAGGCCGAGGTTCTGGTTTATCGCAGCGACGTATCCATTCGCATTCGCACCGGTAACGGCACAGAACGATCCGTTGGAGATATCCTTGATGATCACCGCATTGGGATCGCCACCGCCGGGATCGCGCGGGTTGGAGAAGAACTGGTCGCCGGCAACCTCCGCGTTGAGATAGCTCACATTGAGATTGACCAACCAGTTGCGGCTGGGTGCCAAGATCGTTTCGAGTTCGAGCCCCCAGATGTTCGCATCGATCGTATCGTTAACAGATGTTCGCGAGACGATCCGGCTGAGTTGCAGGTCGTTGTACTTGTAATAGAAGCCGGTCAGGTTGATCTGCGCGGCGCCATTGGCGAACGTGTTTTTCGAACCGATCTCGAATGCATCCACGATCTCGGAATCGAAGAACTCCTGAACCTGGAATTCCGGCGGCACGGGCGGATTGATGCCACCCGATTTGTAACCGCGCGAATAGGACGCATAAATGGTGTTGTCCGGCGTGATGCTGAAGTCGATCACCGCGCGTCCGGTGAACTCGTCGAACGAGGCATCCCGAACCTGGAATGGTTGGTTGCCCGGCGTGCTCTGATCCGCATCGAACGTTCCTGCAAAGGGCGAGTCGAATGGTGCGCCGTCGTTCGAGAACGGATTGAGGAAATTGGCGAAGGTCGTACGCGCAGTCACCGTTTTGCTATCGTTATTGTACCGTAGGCCGCCGGTGAGCTGCAACCGGTCGCTGATGTCGAAATAGACTTCGCCGAAGAGCCCATAGCTCTCCAGCTTGTAGTTCGCCGAATTATTTCGATACATCGAGGTTGCAAGATAGGACGGCGGCAAAGGAGCCGGTGCGCCGTCATCATCCGTATTCGCGAAAGCCGAGAACGTGCCGAGTATACCGGCCGCGTAATCCAGACCGAACGAGTTCACATAGTAGTTGTTGTCGATGATTTCGGTCTCGGCATAGATGCCGCCCACCAGGAAATTGAACGGCCCATCGAAATCGCTCGAAAGGATGGCTTCGGCAGACCAGGCGTTCTGGTCCTGGTTCGAACGATCGAACGCGAGCGGAACATCGGAGCAGATCGAATTACCTTCGAATGCGCCACGATTACCGTCGTCATTGTCGGACGTACAAAGCACGCCGTTCGGCCCATTGGGGATCAGGGCCTGAGCGATCGGCGCGAAATACGCGTTCGATCCCGGTACGAAGCCGACGACCGCACCGGTGGTCGGATCGTTGATCGGAATGCCGTTCGCTGCAAGGAACGCAAGTGTGTTCAGACCTTGCGCAAAGCCTGTCCGGTCGAGGATGCCGAGATTGTAATCCTGTCGGCTGTCGACGCTGTTTTCCTGATAGATGCCGGTGACGGACAGGTTCATCGCGCCGAAGCTCTGGTCGAGATGCGCCTGAACCTGCAATTCGTCGGCGAAGTATTCGGGCGTGAACGCGGTGTTGACGGTGCGAACGTCGTTCGGCTCGTCGAAGTTCGCGTATCCGTCCTGGCCATACACGCTGCCCAGTGCGAGGCTTTCGGGGATGCCTTGGATGCGGAACAATTCGACGCTCGGAAGCACGGCTGCGAGGGTCGAGTTGGCATTGGTGCTGTCGAAATCGAGCCGATTGTTCAGGCATCCCAGCACGCCCGTGGGGTCGCGCTGGCAAAGCTGCTTCTGGATGCGCAGACGATCGTCGTCCTCGCGGAAGTAATAGCCCATTACGTCGATGACAGTGCTGTCCGTCGGCTCGAAGCGGACGGAGCCGCGAATGGCATACATGTCGCGGCCGTCGATATCGGAATCGTCGAACAGGTTGGTCGTGTACCCGTCCCGGTTGAGGTAGAACCCGGCAAGCCGCACGCCGATGGCATCACCGACCGGTACGTTGACCATGCCCTTCGCGCGGATGCTATTGTAATTGCCGTATTCGAAATCCGCACGCGCGCCGAAGCCGGAGAGGTCCGGCTTCGCGGTCACGACGTTGACCACTCCCGAAGTGGCGTTCCGGCCGAACAGTGTACCCTGCGGACCGCGCAGGACTTCGATCCGTTCGAGGTCGAAAAATTCGGTTTCGAACAGGCGCGTGCCGAACAGGGGCGAACCGTTGACGTGAATGCCAGTCGCACTGTCGCAGGTGACGCCGACGCACAGATCGCCGACGCCGCGAATGGTGAAGCTCGAGGACGTGAAATTCGACTTGGTGAAGGAGACGTTGGGCAGGGTCAGCTGAAGATCGCTCGAATTTTCGATCTGCTGCGCCTCCAAGGCTTCGGTATCGAAGGCGCTGACTGCGATCGGCACTTCCTGCAGGCTTTGCGCCTGGCGCTGTGCGGTCACGATGATGACCGGCATGGAATTCTGCGTCGTCGTTTCTTCCGCAATCCCGGATTCGCTGCTGTCGCCGGTAACGTCTTGCGCGAATGCCGGTGTTGCGATGGCTCCGGCGCACGCGCCCGCCATCAGGAATGCCCTGATCTTCATCAACCTCTCCTCGTATCGAGGGGCGCCTCTTACAGGGCGCTCCCGTCGCGATCAGGGTATCAGGAAATTAAAACGTGGCAAGCGAGCGACGCTGCGCAACAACGTTTCGCGCATTTAACGCAATTCTAAGACTGATTGCGTTGCCGTGAGACAACACTTTTCCGTCACAGGTCGAGCAGGTCGGCACTCTTCGCGATATGTGCGATGCCGCGCTTGCCGTTCGGATCGCGAGCAAGCTGCACGATGACGTCGATCACGCTGGCGGCATAAGCGATGGTGTCGGAGCGGGTCAGCCCGATGCCGGTCTGCATAACCATCAGCGAAAGCTGCTCCAGCGCGCCGCGCAGGCTGTTGGCATGGATGGTGGAAAAGCTGCCGGGGTGGCCGGTGTTGATTGCGCGCAGGAAGCTGACACTTTCCGCACCGCGCAATTCGCCCAGCACGATCCGATCGGGGCGGAGGCGAAGAGCAGCCTGAAGCAGCTCGTTGGCCGTGACCTTCGCCTCGCCGAGCTCGCCCTTTACGGCGACGAGACCGACGCCGTTCGCACCCGGGAACTTCAGTTCAGGCGTATCCTCGACCAGCACGACCCGTTCCTGTTTGGGAATTTCGCCGAGCATGGCGTTGAGGAACGTCGTCTTGCCGGTGCTGGTGCCGCCGGAAACGAGGATGGTGCGGCGCTGCTTGATCGCCTCGCGCAAGAACGCGACCGGATTGGCCTGCGGATCGGGCATCGCCCCTTCCACCGGCGGGGCGAGCGGACCGGTGTCGTAGGCATCGAGCGGCAGGTCGAGCCGGCGGTGGCGGCGGATCGCCATCGCCCAGTGCTTGCGCGCGGCAGGCGGGCCGCAGAATTGAACACGCGCGCCGTCGGGCAAAGTCGCGCCGAGCAGCGGATGCTCGCGATTGATGCCCTGATGGCTGACCCGCGCGACCTGTTCGGCCAATCGCTGGATCAGCCGGTCGTCAATGTCGGGTCGCGACACGCGCTGCATCCCGCCACCGGCGCTCGCATCTTCGATCCAGACCTCGCCCGGACCGTTGACGAGGATTTCCGTCACCGTGTCGCGATCGAGCCATTCGCGGAACGGCTCAAGATAGGCGTCGAGATAGACGCTCCGCTCGCCAGGCAAATCGACGCGCGGCGCATCGTCGATATCGCCCTGGACGAGAGATGCCACGTCGGCGCTCATTCCAGCGGCCGCCTCGCTCAGCTTACGGTCGAGAAATCGAGATCGCGTGCGGTGAAGATGCGGATCGGTTCGCCCTGCCGCACCCGTACGGTCGGTCCACGTTGGCCGTCCTGTTCCGCCGCGGTGGCAGCGGCCGAATTGCCCGCCCCGCCGAGGATCACGCCCGCACCGCCAGTCGCCAGCTGGCCAAGGCCACCAACGACGGACAGCAACATCGCCGAACCGAAGCGCTTGAAGAAGCCATTGCCGGAAACCTTGCCAGCCAGACCAGTAGTTCCGTCGAACCCGATCGCGGGCGATGCGAGGTTGACCGAGGCACCGTCGGGCCGGATCAGCCGGGTCCAGATGACATAGGCCCGGCGCTGCCCGTTCTGCATGCCGGACTGGTATTGTCCGATCAGGCGGCTCGAACGCGGGACCAAGGTGCGCTTTCCATCGAAGCTGCGGACATCCTGGCTGACTACGGCGCGCACGAAGCCGGGCACATTGGTATCGATCGCGGTTTCGAGGATCGCGGGTATAAGCGTGCCTTGCGTAACCGTGGTCGAGGGGTTGGTCATCGCGGTTGCGCGAGCGGGCGCCCCGCCCACCCCGCCGACGCGACTGGCGAAGTCCGATGCTTCGCCGCGTCCAGCCGGCGCGTTCTGTGCGGCGTCTCCTGCACCTTCCACGCCCGGCGCTCCGGCGAGGTCCCGCGCCGTGCCCGCATCGAACACAACCGTCGGGCTGTTGTAGCGTTCTGCGCGTGGTTCGGTCTGCGCCATCGGATCGTTCGACATGATCGGGGCGGGCGCGGGATCGGGATAGGTCTCGAACCCCTGCGACTCAACGGCGGAATAGTCCGGCTCACCTTCGAACGGCGCCGGCGTGGGCGCGTTTTGCGCCTGTTGCGGCGGCGCCACCTGATCGCTTCCCACGCCTTCGGGCTGAGGATCGAGGCGGGCGGAGTTCATGCTCCACAAGGTCACCGCACCCAGGCCCGCTATGATCGCGAGACCGGCCACCATACCGAGCGCGTCGGACTTCCCGCCGCCGGGCCGGGCAACGGCCGGGAAGGCATTGCGCTGCGCAAGATCGATGATCTCGGCATCGGTCTCCTCGCGCGGATCGACGTCGTTCGCGGGGCCTTTTAAAGGCGTCTTTTCCGGAAACTTGTTGGCTAGACGCATCAGTCGGCCTTTCTGGAAGCGAGCGCGGCAGGCGCGCCCGATTGGGAGGATGCGGACGCGCGTACGGGCCCGGTATTGGTCAGCGTGGCGCTATCTTCGCCAGCACGCAGGACGATGATGCGCGGCACGCCGTCGATAACGATGACATCGTCCCGCACGGTGAAGTTCACCGGACCTTCGGTGCCTTCGGAATTGGTGACGAGGATCGCGGGGACCGCAGTGCCTTCGGACCAGGTCAGGAAGGTCGCATTTCCATCATCGAAGGTCTGCTGCGGCAAGAGGTTCGCATCGCCCTCTGCCGACCAGGCGAAGTTGAGATCGCTGGGATCGACGGTCTCGATCGGATCGGCAGGCGCATTAGGCGCGGCAGCTTCCGTGCCATCGGCACTCGCCAATTGTGCGTCCGCAGGCTTTTCGGGTTCCGGCGGATAGTCGAAGCGCAGCACGTAAAGCGGTTTGGCCGATGGGCCGGCGACAAGATCGAACAGATAGGTACGCTTGCTGGTAACCACGGTGAGATTCGTGGTTGCCCGCGCTTCGAGTGGTTTCACGAACAGAATATTGGCGCGCTTGTTCGGCGTGACCTGCCAAGTCTGCGAATTGCCGATGGCGACGTTCTCGATCACCTCGTCGTCGCCGAAAACGATGCTTGCCTGAACGTTGAGCTTGCCATCGAGGCGGAACACCTTCGCCTCGTCGTACATGACTTGGGAGAGGCGCGCATCGGCGTGGGCCGGTGCCGCCGCCATGCCGGCCAGCGTTATGGCGAGAAGGGATGCAGACACGCGGATCATGCCGTTTTCTCCGTCGAATTCTTGAGCGAACGCGGCGGGGCGGCCTTGAAGCGGCTGCCGATCCCCTGCGTCCGGCTGGGCGTTCCGTTAAGCGGCGAGACCTGACCGCCGCCTGAAGCGGTGGCGTATACCTTGGTGGTGCGCGACCCGGAACCGCCGCCCGATCCATCCATGCCGCCATCGTTTGCCGCCATTGCCACAGGCATGGCCGATACGTCGATCCGCCGGGCATTGGCGCTGGCCTGCGTGGCCGCCTGCGCCTGCGTCAACTGGGGCGACGGTGGAGGCGCGGGGGCCTGGCCTGCAGCGGCGGCGATCGCCGCGGCGGCTTTCTCTTCTTTCGACGGCGCAAGGCCGAAGACGGTCCAGCCCGCCACCATCGTGCCCGCCACCTTGAGCACAAGGATCATCAGCGCGACATGGACCGCGCCGATCATGAAGAACGCCATCCCCGCCTGCGCCGGAACGATGCCCGGTTGTGCGGTGAGAGCCGACAGGATCGGTACGGCAAGTTCCAACATGACACTCCCGCCAAGCACGGCGAAAAGCGGCGCCAGCGCGCACATCGTGACGCCCTTGACCCAGCCACCGAAAAGGCCGCGCGTACCGTTGAACAGCGCCATCACCACGAAGATCGGGCCGAGCGCGATCAGCACACCGAGCGCGATCTTCGTCGTCACCAACAGCCCGATCGTGCCGAGCATAAATAGCATCGCACCGAGCCACATCATCCCCTTGGGGGAGAATGCGGAGATGTCCTCCTGCCCCTCGCCGCTCGCTTCCTGGATCGCGGTGAACACCACATCGATCTTCTGCGCGAACACATCGGTTGCCGAGCCGCGCGTTCCCGTAAGGACGCCTGCGAGGTAGTCCGGCGTACCGACGGCCAGGTTCCACACCACGCTCTGATAGGCGACCCAGCTTGTCGCGAAGGTCAGCACGAGTCCCAACGTCATCATGCGCGGTACGAGCGCCCGCACGCCGATATTCGTGCGACCGGTCAGCAGCAGGAATCCGAAGATGGCGATATAAAGCGTGAGAACGAGCGTCAGAACCGTGCCGAGCGAACCGCCGGGCGCGAACAGCCGTCCGAATGCGGCGGCGGACGCTTCGCCTGCGATGCAGTCCACCCCGCGAAGGGCGGCGGCAACGCCGTTACCGACCTGCTCGGCGGCCTGTTGACAGGTTGCACTCATTCCGCGGCCATTCCGAATTCGTAATCGTCGGGCGACTGGTCGTTCGCCCCGCCGGGCCAGGCATGGCCCGTCAGCGTCGGGAACCAGTCGGCCGGCGAATCGCCCAGCGCCTCGCGCAGGACATCGAGGCGCCGCACGGTGCTCTCGCGGCCGGAGAGCAGCGTTAGCACTTCGGGCGCACCGGACAGGTCGAGCCGTACGACGACGCTCGCATCGGGCTGCCGCACGAGGAAGCAGCGGCTATGCGCAGGCAGCGTGCGGATCAGCGCCAGCTCGTGTTCGGTCAGGCCGAAGCCATCGCAGTAATCCTCGGGCCGGGCGCGGCTGTTGGGCATGAACACCATGGTCGCCGTCTGCTCGACAAGCGCAGTGGAGATCCGGCTTTCCAGCGCATCGCGCGCGCTCTGGGTGGCGAAACCGACCAGCGCGTTGCGTTTGCGCAAGGTCTTAAGCCAGTCGCGGATGCGTGCGGCGAAAATCTCGTCGTCGAGCGCTTTCCAGCCCTCGTCGATCAGGATCATGGTCGGCTTGCCGTCCAGACGCTCTTCGATGCGGTGGAAGAGATACATCATGGTCGGCGTGCGCAGCTTCGGGTTCTCGAGCAGCGCGGTCATGTCGAACCCGAGGACGCGGGCCGACAGATCGAGTTCGTCCTTCGCGTTATCGAACAGCCAGGCGTTCTCGCCTTCCCCGATCCAGGCCGAGAGTCGGTCCGCCAGATCGCCCGGTTGGGGGCGGCGGCTGCCGGACAGCAATTCCTTAAAGTGGCGCAAACGACGCAGGCTCGCATCGTTGGCGTAGGCCGCATCGACCGCGGCCGCGATCGTCTGGTCCTCCTCCGGTCCTTCGGCCTTGAGCAGGACGGAAAGCCAGTCGCGCAGGAACGCCTTGTTGCCCGGCTTTTCGGGTAGCGAGAGAGGATTGAACCCGGTCGGCTCGCCCGCCCGCACGCTGTCATACCGGCCGCCGATACCGCGCACGAACAGCTCCGCCCCGCGATCCTTGTCGAACAGGATGGTACGCGGGCTGAACTTCTGCGCCTGCGCGGCGAGGAAATTCATCACGACGGTCTTGCCCGAACCGCTCGGCCCGATGACTGAAAAGTTGCCGAGATCGCCGTGGTGAAAATTGAAGAAGAACGGCGTTGCGCTGGTGGTTTCCAGCAGCGTCACCGCCTCGCCCCAGTGATTGTCCTGCGCCTGGCCCAATGCGAAACCGTGCAGGCTGCCGAAGCTTGCCATGTTGGCGCTGGAGATCAGCGCGCGGCGCACGAGATAGCCTTCATTGCCGGGGAACTGGCCCCAGAAGGCGGGCTCGAGATTGGTATCCTCGCGCACGGCGATGGCGCCGGTATCGGCGATGGCGGCGGCGCAGGCGGCGGTCGCATCGTCGAGGCGAGCGAGGTCGCGCTCCTTTACCATCACGGTAAGGTGGTGGTCGCCGAAGCCGACCGCGCCATTCCCCAGCGCATCGCGCGCCGAAAGCATGTCGGCGCGTTCGGCGGCGGCTTCCTCGTCGGCGGATTTCAGCCGCCGGATCGCAAGATCCATCCGCTCGCGCGCGGTCTGTCGTTCGGTCGGCGCATAGCTTTCCGAAACGACCATTTCGTAAGGCAGACGCAGCAGCCCATCGAGCAGGCCTGGCGTCGTTGCCTCGGGATAATCCTTGAGCCCGAGGATGGTCGCGAAATCGGGTGAGCCGGAGCCGCGTTGCTCCAGCGCATCGAGCCCGAACGAGACCCGGCGATAGGGCAGCATCTGCCCGAGATCGACGTCCTCGCTCGGTTTGCGTACCGGACGCATCTCGCCGTTGTAGAGTGCCGAAAGCAGTTCCAGCATCTCGGAATTGGTGTTGCCCTGCGGCCCGACATATTCACCGAGCATCGAGGCACCGTAGGCCTGGAGCGAAGCGACAAGGCCCTGGGCGGCGGCGCGGAGACTGCGCAAATCCTTGGGATCGGCTTCGAGCCGTTCGCTCTTCTTGCGCCGCTTGACCGTCTTGCCGACCCGCTCGACCAGACCCGCCTTGCCGCGCGCTGGGCGGCGGATCAGCGTGATGAACTGGTCGTTGATGAAGAGCTGTCCCGACCCCAATCGTTCTTTCCAGCGCCCGTCGATATGGCGGCTTATCGGTTCGGGGAATTGCGCGTCCAGCTCGACCGAAACCCGGCGACGGATCACGTGATGATACATGACGAAGCGTGCGTCGAGGGTCGAGCGCAGCATTACCTCGCGCGTCGCCGCATGGGCATTGAGTGCTTCGCTGTCCTCGGTTTCGAACAACAGGCCCGGCACCTGGATGGCCGTCATCACCGAACCGTCGCGCAGCAGCACGGTGTGTTCGTCGACCAGCCGCGCATAAGGAAGCCGGTCGCCGACCCGCGCTTCCTTGGCGCTCCAAGACGCCGCTCCGATCCATTTGCTCATATTATCGACCCTCCAGGTGGCCGGTTCAGGCGGCGTAGCTGTTGCAGCCCCACCGCTTGTAATTCTTCACGCGCGGGCATTTCGAAACCTTGGTCATCCAGAGGTCGAAGATGCGCGGTTCGCGCAGGCAGGCGAAATAGCCGATGCCATGCATCACGACGGCGGCCAGCAAAGCGAGCCAACTGCCTGTGATGAGAAAAGCCTCGGTCGTGACCACGCCGTTGATGATGAAATAGTTGAACGTCACGCCCGCGAACATCTGCGGGCGAGTGAGCGCGCGGTGAACGGGATGGCGGACGAGTGCGGTCATCTCAGAGCGCCACGCCCTGAATGCCGGCAACGATGGACGCCGCACCGAACAGGATGAATACACCGATGATAACGGTTGCGCCGAACCGCCAGTTGAGCCGGCCGGTCAGCATCATGAAGCCAACGGCCGCCACCGCCATTACCGCCACCGCCGTCGCCACGTTGCCGAGCAGCGTGCCTTGTAGCCAGCCTAAGGCGGCCACGATCGGACCGGACCCGGCCGGATCGGCCTGCGCCTGCGCGAAAGCGGCGCTCGGTACCAAGAGAAAGGCCAAGGCGGCAAAAGGCGAAAACTTGAATTTCACTGAGGTACTCCGTCCTTACGTCTTAACTGCCCGATCGCGAATAATTCGACAGACGACCCATTATCGACGCGACATATAACTGCGTTTCCCGAATACGCGGAATACCGTTCGCCTTCATGACGCGGCCAGGCCCGGCGTTGTAAGCGGCAAGGGCTTTTTCCAGATCGCCGTCGAACCGATCGAGCTGCGCGCGCAGATAGCGTGCGCCGCCTTCGAGATTGGCGAAGGGATCGCTAGGGTCGACGCCCAGATCGCGGGCCGTGCCCGGCATCAATTGCGCAAGCCCCCTTGCCCCGACGGGCGACACCGCGTTGGCCTGCCAGCGGCTTTCCTGCCAGACCATCGCCTCGATCAAGGTCGGGCTAAGGTCAAATCGTTTGGAAAGTTCAGCGACCTTCGCGCGATACAATTCGGGGACGCTGAGGGCGTGAGCATCGGGGTCGGCCACGATATGGTCGGGCACCCAAACATCAGCAGGGACGTCCACAGATAGCGCGTCGTCATAAGACTGCGCGATCTGCAGCGGCTCGACGGCCTGTCCTTCACCGCCGGCGACCCACCTCGCACCGTCATCGGTAATCTCGAGAACGTCAGCTTTTGCGTGGTTCGCCGAACAAACGGCGATGGCGGCAATGGCGAATGCCGCGATGTGCCCGCGAATCATGGCGAACCCTCCTTTCGATCCCGTTGCCCATACTACATGACGGGCTAGTGACAGAAAGGTGAACTGCCGCGCGGTTCCTTCGGATCAGCGCTTTTGGCGCACGCGTCCTCGCAACGCGCGAAGAAACACGTTCCTATAGCGCGTGATCAACGTGCGTTCGCGGCAACATATTGCTGGAATTCACCATTCCGGACCATCCGCAAGCCCCGACGCGCAAGCTGTCGTGAATCGACCCACTCGCCCGTTGCCGTCTCGAGGGAAACCCGCTCCGGGGAATCCATCGCAGCTTCGAATCTCGCCACCGCTTCATCCGTCATTCCGAGACGCGCGAGAGCGATGCCTTCGTTGATGAGCAATGCGGGGTCCTGTTCGTCAACGATCGAATTCTCGATCGCCGTCAGGGCGGCGGCATCTTCGCCAGTCGCGAGTTCGACGTAGCCGACAGTCTCGGTCTGTGCGGTTGCGGGGACAGCCCCTGCCTGGGCCAGCGCTGCGGCAATAACGAAAATATTCATGCAAACTCTCCAGTTCTATGGGTCCTGCATCTCACGAAAACCGTCGCGCTGCAACAAATTTGTCATATTTGTCATATTTTCGTAATTTACCGCTTCTTGGCTTTGCGAAGCCGCCGCTGATCGGAATGCTCGAAGATCGTGTGGAAACTGAAACATTGTCGTAACCGAACGACAAAAACTGTCACATCCCGCGCCTAACGGACCTCTTGCGACATCGAATTCGCATTCGAATCACCGGTTTTTTTGAGGGGACCGACAGCGTGACCAATATTCATCGTTCACTCGTTCTCGGCTGCTCCGCTCTGGCTCTCGCCAGCTGCGGCGCGGACGAAATCGTCTCGCCCGGCACGGGCGGCGACATTATCATCAACAACCCGACGCCGACGCCTGCTCCGACGCCGACACCGACGCCGACACCGACCGCAACCGTCGAAGCGGCGGCCGGCTGCCCGACCATTTCCGATCCGACGGGCCTGACCGACAGCGGCACCATTTCGGGTCCGACCGGCGAATATCGGGTTTGCACCCTGCCCGCGCGTATCAATGCAAGCACGACACTGCCCTATATCGAAGGTGTGCTCTATCGTCTCAACGGCCGCGTCGATGTCGGCACCGATGGCGGACCGAGCGCGAACGATACCGATGGCGCCAGCGACACCAATGTCGAACTCACGATCGAGCCGGGCGTCATCGTATTCGCCAGCGGGTCGAGCTTCCTGAACGTCAATCGTGGCAACACGATCGAAGCGAACGGTACGGCCTCGCGCCCGATCATCTTCACCAGCCGCGACAACGTACAAGGTCTCAACGGCGACAACTCTTCGGGTCAGTGGGGCGGCGTCGTGCTCTCCGGCCGCGCACCGACAACCGATTGCATTGCAGCCAATGCGGAACCCGGCACGGTCAACTGCCAGCGCCAGGTCGAAGGTGCGGCCGATCCGGCCCTGTTCGGCGGCGCGACACCGGGCGATAGTTCGGGCAGCATGCAGTATGTCCAGATCCGCTATTCCGGCTTCGTCCTTTCAGGCGACAGCGAATTGCAGTCGCTCACCACGGGCGGCGTCGGTTCGGGAACCACGCTCAATCACATCATGAGCTACAATAGCTCCGACGATGGCGTCGAATTCTTCGGCGGCCGGGTGAATGTGAAGAACCTGATCGTGGTCGGCGCGGAAGACGACAGTCTCGACACCGACACCGGCGTCAAGGCCAACCTGCAGTATGTCATCGCCATCCAGCGTCCGAGCGCTGGCGATACGATCATCGAAGCGGACAGCGACAACGCCTTCAACGATTCGACGCCGCGGCAGAATACGCGCATTTCCAACGCGACATTCGTCGGCAACAGCTCGGTGGGTGACCAGCTGGTTCGTATCCGCGGCTTCGCCGACTACTCGATCGCGAATTCGGTCATCGTTTCGCAGAACGACACGCCCTGTATCCGAGTGGATGGGCAGGAAGAGTTGACCCGTACCGACGGTCCGGACGAAGCCGGCCCGGTCGCGTTCGACAGCGTCGTTCTCGACTGCGATACACCGTTCCGCGACGGTTCGGGCGCGACTGCGGCCGATGTCCAGAACGTTTTCGATGCGGGCTCGAACAACAATTCGAACTTCACGAATACCCTGCAGATGCTGTTCGTGAACGGATCGAACGAGAACGGCGTGCCGGTTTACGACGTAACGCAGTGGGCGCCTTTCTTCGAAGAGGTCGACAATATCGGCGCGGTGTTCGAAGGCAATTCGGACTGGGTGAACGGCTGGACTTGCAACTCCGCCACCGCCACGTTCGACAGTGCGGTATCGAGCTGCACCAGCCTGCCGATCTATAGCAGCGACACCTGAGCAATAGGCGGGGCCGCCGAAGCCAGGCGGCCCCGACCATATCTCCCCGCGACGGCGGGGTTCTCTCTTCCATAGCGACCAATCTAGGGGGTCACCTCATGTCCACCGGCAAGCGGGTATCCGCACTGCTCCTGCTTTCCACCGCGATCGTCTGGCCGGTTGCCGCATTTGCGCAATCGACCGGAGCGGAAGGGCCCCCGCCTACCGAGAGCGAAGTTCCCGATCAGGAACAGTCGCAGGATATCGATAGCACCATCCCCGGAAGCGTGGTTCCCGGCGATGAGACATTCGAAGGCGAAACCGTCGCCGAGCCGGATGTCTCCCTGCCGGGCGGTTCAATCGTCGTGACCGGCAGGCGCCGCCGCGATCCGGTGCGTTCATCGAGCCAGGTGGTAACAGTGCTGGATACGGAAAGCATCGCCCGTACCGGCGAAGGCGACATCGCCGGCGCATTGACCCGCGTGACCGGTCTTTCGCAAGCAGGCAACGGCCTCGTCTATGTGCGCGGTCTTGGCGATCGTTATTCGCTTGCGTTGTTGAATGGCCTCCCCCTCCCCTCCCCGCAGCCGCTCAGCCGTGTGGTGCCGCTCGATATTTTCCCGACGAGCGTCGTCGCATCGAGCCTTGTGCAAAAGACGTACAGCGCGAACTTTCCCGGCGAATTCGGCGGCGGCGTCATCAACCTGACGACGCGTGCCATCCCCGAAGAAACCTTCGTAACGATCAGCGGATCGGTCAGCGGCGATACGCAAACCACTTTCAGCCCCGGCTACACCTACTACGGCGGGGATTACGATTGGACGGGTTATGCAGACGCACGGCGTGATGTGGATGCCCGCCCCGGACTTCGCGAATTCTTCGAAAGCGGCGCCCGTGTGAACGACCCGGGCGTCGATACGCGCGGCATTCTCGACGATCTCGGCGATCCCAACCTCGTGCTGGTACAGCGTATCGACGATCTGCCGGTGAATTTTTCCACCGGCTTTACGGCAGGTACGGCAGGCGATGTTTTCTCCGATGGCCGGTTCGGCGTGATTGCGACCGGTTCGATCAGCAACAAATGGCGCAATCGTTCGATCATTTCGCAGACCGCGGTCAACGAAGCGCTCGATCTCGACACCGATTTCCGTGATTTCGTCACCGACAATCGCGTGCTGGTCAACGGCCTGCTGGGCTTCGGACTCGAAGTCGGCGAGCACCAGTTCCGCTTCACCAACGTCTATATTCACGACACGTTGAAACGCGCTGCGCTCTCGCAAGGCCAAGATTTCCAGAACGACGATACCGACCTCGTCCAGAACACCTCGTGGTTCGAGCGACAGCTGTTCAACACGCAGGGTGTCGGCGAACTGCGCTTCGGCGATCTGGAAATCGATCTTCGCGCCGGATACGCACAAACCAAGCGCGAAGCGCCGTTCGAGTATGAGTTCACCTATACCCGTACGAACAATGCGAACGATCCGCTGGGCGATCTCTTTCTCAACACACTCGATCCGCAACGCGGCGGTGCGACGGTCGCCTTCTCCGATCTGGAGGAAGACCTCTATTATGGCGGTGTCGATGTCAGCTATTTGCTGACGGATTGGCTGACCGCGACTGTCGGTTATGCGTATACGGATACCGATCGTTTCTCCACGCGTCGTGAATTCGACTTGCGCGCATCGACCGGGTTCCCGGCAGTCTTCGGCGGGCTGCGGCCCGACGCCCTGCTCGGCGACAGTCTCCTGCAGCTTGGTTTCGATCGGGACGCCCAGAATGCAGCCGGGATCGGCCCCTTCGAATTCAGCATCTTCGAGACGACCGAGAACGACCCTGCATTCGCCGCAGCGCTTCGCATTCATGCCGGTTATGCCAAGGCAACCGTGGTGCCGGTGCCGGAACTCACCCTCGATATCGGTGTGCGTTACGAAACGGCAGACCAGTCGGTCGTCCCGGTCGAGGTATTCGCCGTGCCGCGCCAGTCTCCGAACAACGATCGGCAGACGATGCTCGACAACGATTATTTCCTGCCGAGCGCCACCCTGACCTATGAAATCACACCCGATTTCCAGGCGCGCCTCGCCGCATCGAAAACGATCGCCCGGCCGCAGTTTCGCGAACTTATCTTCCAGACCTATTTCGATCCGGAAACCAATCGCCAGTTCAACGGCAACCCGTTCCTGGTCGACAGCGAACTGATCAATGCCGAAGCTCGGCTGGAATATTACCTCGACCGTGAGAGCCGGGTCAGCATTGCGGGCTTCTACAAGGAAATCGACCGTCCGATCGAAGTCTTCTCCAGCTTCTCGGATAACGAGCAAATCAGCAGCTTCGCGAACGCTCCGAAGGCCGAGCTATACGGTGCGGAAGTCGAAGCGCAATATTTCTACGACCTTGCCGATTTTGGTGACTGGTTCGCCAGCAAGCGACTGGTCGCAATCGCGAACTACACCTACACCCAATCGAGCGTGAAGGTCAGCGATGACGATTTCGCGCCCATCGTCGGCGCGCCGAACCAGCCCGCTTCCGATCTGTTTATCGATGGGGTTTCGTTGACAGGACAAAGCGATCATCTGGCCAATTTGCAACTCGGCATCGAAGATCTCGACCGGCTCAGCCAGCTTACGGTCTTGCTCAACTATGCCAGCGAGCGAGTAACGGCGCGCGGCGCGGGGCCGCTGCCCGATATCCTTCAGGATCCCGGTTTCACGCTCGATGTCGTTGCGCGGCAGGGCTTCGACCTGTTCGGCAAGGACCTGCAGGTAAAACTCGAAGCCCGCAACCTCACGGGTCGCGGCAACGAGGAATTTCAAACGAATGGCACCCAGCGGATCGACATCAACACGTTCGATATCGGCCGTGAGTTCACAGTAAGCGCAGCGCTTACTTTCTAAGGCGAAAACGACCTATTTGGTCGTAAGCGTCTGTCCGGTCGGTGCGGTGGATTCCACGCCGACCGGGTTCTTCGGGCGATAGGGCGCTTCGAGGCGGGCAACCTCGTCCTCGGTGAGATCGAGGGTCAACGCGGCAACCGCGGCTGCGATATGCCCGTCCTTCGTAGCACCGACGATCGGGGCGGTGATCCCGGGCGTGGCAAAATGCCAGGCCAGCGCGACGGTCGCACGCTGCACGCCGCGCGCCTCGGCGATCTCGCCGACCGCCTGCACGATATCGCGATCCGCATCGACGTTCTGGGTATAGAGCGTCTTTCCGAACCCGTCGGTCTCGCTGCGGACCGTGCTTTCATCCCAGCCTCTCGCCAGCTTTCCGCGCGCCAGCGGGCTCCACGGGATGATGCCAACGCCCTGATCGCGGCAAAGCGGGATCATTTCGCGCTCTTCTTCGCGGTAAAGCAAGTTGACCTGGTTTTGCATCGAAATGAACGGCGTCCAGCCATTCGCCCGCGCGACCTCCTGCGCCTTGGCGAATTGCCATGCCGCCATGCTGGACGCACCCATATAGCGCGCCTTGCCCGACTTCACGATGTCGTGCAGCGCCTCCATCGTCTCCTCGATCGGCGTCGTCTCGTCCCATCGGTGGATCTGATAAAGATCGACATAGTCCATCTGCAGCCGCCCGAGGCTGTCGTCGATCGCCTGCATCAGGCTCTTGCGCGAAAGGCCGCCGGCATTGGGCGCATTGCGCCACGGCAGGAACGCCTTGGTCGCCAGCACGATCTCGTCGCGATGCGCGAATTCCGGAAGCAGCTTGCCGACCACCTCCTCCGACGCGCCGCGCGAGTACATGTTGGCGGTATCGAAGAAGTTGATCCCCGCTTCCACCGCCCCGCGAATGAAAGGCCGGCTCTGGTTTTCATCGAGCACCCAGTCGCCATGCCAGCCGCGCGACGTATCGCCGTAGCTCATGCAGCCGAGGCACAAGCGCGAAACCTTGAGGCCGCTGGGGCCGAGATTGACGTATTCGATCGGGACTTCTCCTATGGCGTCATGCCGCCTTGCCGTCGACAAAGCCCGCAAGGCGTTGCCGGATAAGCGCTTCGGCCTCCTGCATGATCCCGTCGATCAGTTCCTTGCAGGTCGGTATGTCGTTGATGAGACCGGCGACCATGCCGCACGACCATGCGCCCGCATCCATATCGCCCTCGCTCATGATGCGCGGATAGACGCCGGCGACTTCCTCGGCGATGTCCTCGAACTTGAGGTCGTCGCCCAGTTCCTTTTCCTTCTCGAGCAGGCGCTCGACCGCATCGTTCGTCAGCACCCGCTCGGTATTGCGCAGCGGCCGCATAACCAGCCGCGTATCGAGTTCGCTTGCATCGACGATCGCCTGCTTCACGTTCTCGTGCACCGGCGCCTCCTTCGTCGCGATGAAGCGTGTGCCCATATTCATGCCATCGGCTCCCATCGCGAGCGCCGCAACGAGACTGCGCGCATCCGCCATGCCGCCGCTGGCGACGAAGGGGATGTCCAGCTCGTCTGCCGCGCGCGGCAGCAGGATCATGTTCGGGATATCGTCCTCGCCCGGATGGCCGCCGCATTCGAACCCGTCCACGCTTACTGCGTCGCAACCAATGGACTGCGCCTTCAGGCTATGCCGTACGCTGGTGCATTTGTGGATCACCTTGACCCCGGCATCCTTGAAATGCGGCAAGACCTGCGCCGGATTGTTGCCCGCCGTCTCCACGATCTTTACGCCGCCCTCGATAATCACGCGGACGAGACCGGGATAATCCGGTGCGTTGAGCGAAGGCAGGAAAGTGAGGTTCACGCCGAACGGCTTGTCGGTCATGTCCTTACAGCGCGCGATTTCGTTGGCGAGCTTTTCAGGCGTGCCCTGCGTCAGGCCGGTGATGATGCCGAGCCCGCCCGCATTGGAGACCGCCGCCGCCATTTCCGCAAAGCCGACATAATGCATGCCGCCCTGGATGATCGGGTGTTCGATGCCGAACATCTCGGTGATGCGGGTTTTCATGATCGGTTCCTCTCATTTCTTTTGAATCTCAATCTCGGCTGTCGGACAGGGCCTGTAACGCCTCGAGCAATTCCGCCCCGCGCGCGGTCAAAGCGAGGTCGCCATGCTCACGCTCGGCCAACCCCTGAAGTTCGAGGTCGTCCTCGTCGGCGCCGCGCATGACACGGCCGTAGCGGCCTCCGTGATAAATCAGCGGTTCCATGTCGCTGCGATGGAAGTCGATGACTTCGCCAAGGAAAATCGCATGATCGCCGCCCTCGTACTCGAACTGCGCCTTGCAGCCGAAGCGCGCCGCGCATCCTTCGATCAGCGGCGCACCCTCGGCCCCGTCCTGCGAGTCGAGACCGGCGAACCGGTCGATATCGGGCGCGGCGAACCGGTCAGACATCGCCTGCTGGTCGGCCGCGAGAATATGCACTGCCCAGCTTTCCGCCTGACGAAACACGGGCAGCGAGGCCGAGCTGAGCGCGAGGCTCCACAAAACCATCGGCGGATCGAGGCTGACCGAATTGAAGCTGTTGGCCGTCAATCCGTACGGCTTTCCGTCCGCACTGCGCGCCGTGACGATCGTGACTCCGGTCACGAAACTGCCGAGGGCACTGCGAAAGGCTTTGGCGTCGAACATCGGGTATGCGCTATCGCCCTTCCCGGCATCGGGCAAGGTCAGGCTGGAGTCGAAACCGAATTTGCGCCTCAACGGCAATTCTTTGTCTTCGGTGCAGGTTCGACTACGAGAAAGGAGCAATGCGTATGCCGCGGGCTGAAGGTCGGATGTGACACCGCACGGGGACAGTCAGAGCCGAGCATCACGCCGCGGAGAGGGAGCTCTTTCAGACATGGGCAGGCGCATCATCGATAGGCGACAGGCATGACGCCGACGCGCGACGGTCCGCTGCAGTCGCCGCGGTTCCTCGCGCTATACGCCCTGGCTGTCGCCGGAGGCGCGACGGCCTATCTCCCCTTCCTCACCATCCTTCTGCCGCTGCGCATTTCCGAAATCGCCGAAAACGGCGCGATCGAAGGGGTGGCTTACATTGCGTTCGGCGGCGCCATCGCGGCGAGCATCGGGAATATCGCCTTCGGCTGGATAAGCGACCGAACCGGGCGGCGCATTCCCTGGATCCTCGCGGGGCTGGTGCTCAGCTCCTCGCTCCTCGTCCTCATGCTGCGCCCGCAATCGATCGCAAGCCTGATCGGCCTGATCCTCGTCTGGCAACTGGCGCTGAACATGATGCTCGCCCCGCTCTCCGCCATGGGAGGGGATTTCGTTCCGGACCTGCAGAAAGGCACCCTCGGCGGTTTGCTGTCGGTGGCCCCCGCTTTGGCAGCTTTGGCGGGGGCGTTCGTCACCATCGATGATCTTGCCGACGCGCAGGGACGGTTGTGGCTGGTTGCGGGTATCGTGTGCGCTCTCGTCCTGCCGCTCTGCCTCTTCGGTAACCCGCGCCCTATGCCGGCTCTGATGGAACCGCTCAGCCCCATTCCCACCGTGGAGCAGACCAGGGGAGGATCGGCCGGTGCGCTGCCCCGGATGTGGCTGGCGCGGTTGCTATTGCAGATTTCCGAAGCGGCCCTGTTCGCTTATCTGCTGCTCTGGTTTCGCGACATCGATCCGACGTTCGGCGGCAACGACGCGGCTCGCCTGTTTGCAGTCGTCATCGCCCTTTCCGTGCCCGCTTCGCTTATGGCAGGTCGTTGGTCGGACCGCGTGCGGAAGCCTTTCGTTCCCCTACTTGGCGCCCTGAGCTTCGGAATGATTGGCTTGGTTCTCCTTGGGTTCGCGAGCGATATACAGGCGGCAAAAGCAGGCTATATCGTCTTCGGCCTGTCGAGCGGCGTGTTTCTGGCGCTGCATTCGGCACAAACGCTCCGCGTCCTGCCGCGCCCGCAGACGCGGGGGCGCGATCTCGGAATTTTCAATCTCACGAATACGATACCGTCGCTGGTGATGCCATGGCTGACCCTGCTGCTCGTTCCGCAGGTCGGCTTCGGCGGACTCGCCTTTGTTCTGGCAGGGCTTACCGCGATTTCTTTCATCCTGATTTTAGGCATCAAGCGGAAGCGCCGGTAAGTTACGCACGAAATAACATATGCGGCTCTCTTGCCAGCGCGAGCGCATTCGTATTCGGCTTGGCGGAATACGGGTTATCGGCACAAGCCGCGCAAACGAGAAAGCCGGGCAAACGCAATTCGGCTTCCATTCGGGAGGGAGAGCATTATGGCACTGGCACCTGACGTTTCGGCGAGCACGGACCCGCATCCGGTGGAGGACGAAGGCGCGCCGATCAACGCGCCCGGCCTGCAATATTTCGTATTCGGCCTGTTCTTCATCTTCGGTGGCATCACCTCGCTGAACGACGTCATCATTCCCAAGCTGCGCGAGCTGTTCACGCTCAATTATACGCAGGCGATGCTGGTGCAGTTCTGCTTCTTCACCGCCTATCTCGTGATCGGCATTCCGGGCGCGAAACTGGTCAAGCGGCTGGGGTACATGCGCGGCGCGGTGGCGGGGCTGGTCACCATGATGGTCGGCTGCCTGATGTTCATCCCGGCCAGCCAGAACGCGACCTATTGGGTCTTCCTGCTTGCCCTGTTCATTCTCGCGAGCGGCGTCGTGATCGTGCAGGTCGTGGCGAATCCGCTCATTTCCCTGCTCGGACCGCAGAAAACGGCGCATAGCCGGCTGACCTTCGCGCAGGCGTTCAACTCGCTCGGCACGACCGTCTTTCCGATCGTGGGTGCGGCAGTCATTCTCGGCAGCCTTGCCAACGTAACGGCGGACGAACTTTCGGGCGCGGAACTGCAGGCCTATCGTCAGGCGGAGAGCGAGGCGATCTGGCAAGGCTACCTCGGCGTCGCGGTGCTCATCGCGCTCGTCGCGCTGGCGGTATGGCTGTTCCGCAACCGTCTGCAGGGCGAAAAGCACGAAGCCTCGTCCGGACTGGCCGGTCTCGATCTGTTGAAACGCGGCCGCTTCGGTTACGGGGCGCTGTGCATTTTCCTGTATGTCGGCGCGGAAGTTTCGATCGGCTCGATCGTCATCAACTACCTCGCGCAAGATCGCATACTGGGGCAACCGGAAAGCGTGATCGGTTGGATGATCGGCCTTTACTGGGGCGGCGCGATGATCGGCCGGTTCATCGGTTCGGCCGTGTTGCGGATATTCTCGCCGGGCAGGATTCTCGCCTTCAACGCCATCGGCGCGATCACGCTCATCGCCATCAGCGCGCTGACCAACGGCGAATTGGCGGGCTACACGCTCCTTGCCGTCGGCTTGATGAATTCGATCATGTTCCCGACGATCTTCTCGCTCGCCTGCGAGAAGCTGGGGCCGCGCGCCGCCGATGGTTCGGGCATCATCAACGTCGCGATTTTCGGCGGGGCGGTCGTGCCGCTCCTCTTCGGTGTCCTTGCCGATACCAGCGGCAGCCTCGCCTTCGCCCTGATCCTTCCGGCGATCTGCTATGCCATCATCGCAGGCTTCGGTATTTTCGCGCGCCGTCCCGCCTGAATACGCGCATGCAAGTCCGGGGTTCGCATGGCGGCGCAGGTCTGCCATGCGGCCCCTTCTTTTTCTGACCGACGGATGTCCTTGCTATGACCGATGCCGAACTCGCCGCCCATCTCGCCGAAGTGGCGGGCCGTATCCTGATCGAGGTGCGGGATAGCGGGATGTTCGAGGGCAAGGCGCTCGGCAATGCGGGCGACGAAACGGCGAACCAGTTCCTCGTCCATGCCTTGCGCGCCCAGCGGCCCGACGACGGCCTGCTGAGCGAGGAAAGCAAGGACACGAAGGAACGGCTCGAGAAGGAACGGGTGTGGATCGTCGACCCGGTCGACGGGACGCGCGAATATGGCGAGGCGCGGACCGACTGGGCGGTGCACGTCGCCCTTTGCATCGGTGGCAAGCCGGAAATCGGCGCAGTGGCCCTCCCGGGCCTTGGCGAAGTGCTGCGTACCGACCAGCCCCGCCCTCTTGACGATGGTGCCGACAAACCGCGCATGGTCGTCAGCCGGACGCGCCCCGCTGCCGAAGCGGTCAAGGTATCGGAAAAGATCGGGGCCGAACTCGTCGGCATGGGATCGGCGGGCGCGAAGGCGATGGCCGTGGTGCGCGGCGAGGCGGAAATCTATCTCCACACCGGCGGCCAGTACGAATGGGACAGTGCGGCGCCGGCCGCCGTGGCTGTGGCGCACGGCCTTCACGCCAGCCGCATCGACGGCAGCCCGCTCGTCTACAACCAGTCGGACGTCTATATGCCGGACTTGCTGATTTGCCGCCCGGAGTGGGCGGACCGCGTCCTCGAGGAAGTCGCCGCGCTCGCTTAGTCGACCTGCGCGAGCAGTTGCCGCGCGCGCGACAGATGCGGGCGGTCGAGCATGCCGCCCTTCCAACCAAGCGTACCCGCCCCGGGATTGGCCTCGAAGAGCGCAACGATCTCGCGCGCTTCCGCCACCTCCCCGTCGCTCGGTGTGAAGGCAGCATTGATAACCGGAACCTGCGCCGGATGGATCGCCAGCATGCCGCGATAGCCTTGGCGGCGGACGCGCTTCGCGCGCGCCTCCAACCCTTCAAGATCGCGAAAATCGCCCTGAATCGTCTCGATCGGCGCAACTTCCGCACTCGCCGCGCCGAGCAGGCACAGGCTCCGGGCCAGTTCGAACGTGTGCGTAAATGCGCCGTCCTCATCGGTGTTGCTTTGCGCGCCAAGGCTGTCGGCAAGATCCTCCGCGCCCCACGTCATCGCCACCAGGCGCGGCGCGCCGGAATAGCTGCCGGTGGTGAACATCGCCTCGGCGGTTTCGGTAACCAGCGCGATGACCGGGGTGCTCCGTTGTTCCAGGCCGTGTGCAGCCTCGAAGGCGGACAGGTAGGCGTCGAGCCGCTCGACATCGTGACGACCGCGCGATTTCGGCAGCATGACCCCGCCCGGCGCGCCCGGCATAATCGCGGCGAGGTCCGCCAGCGTATGCTCGCCGTCCAGCGGATTGACCCGCACCCATAGCCGTGCCTTCTCCTCCGCGCCGCGATCCTTCAGAAATCCCCCGATCGCATCGCGCGCTGCCGGTTTGTTCGCCTCCGCCACCGCATCTTCGAGATCGAAGAGCGCGATATCCGCCTCGCTCTCGAACGCCTTGGTCATCTTGCGCTCGCTGTCGCCCGGCGCGAACAGCCACGATCGCATTTTCGGAAGGGGTCGGGTCCGGTCGGGCATGGTAGCATTCCTTGAAAAGATTTCGCGTTGGGTGCGGGTGCGCCCCTCAGTCGTCAAGACCGCTCGACAGATTGCGCAGGTTTGGAGTAGGCTCTGCCCCGTTATGAACAGGGAAACCGCGATCACCGCCGCGCCCGATGCGGAGAGCCCGCTCGCCCGCCGCCTGTCGCAATATCTCGATCTCACCTACTCGGAACGAGACGCCTTGCGCGCGCTCGAGCAGGAGCGCCACGAGTTCGAACCGGGCGATATCATCGCGCGTGAGGACGAAGCGCTTGAGCGCATGTATATCGTCGGGTCCGGCTGGCTTCATGCATCGACCCATTTGCAGGACGGTGCCCGGCAGATCCTGCGGTTCATCTTCGTCGGCGAGATCGCGACGATGTTCAGCGTCGCCTGGGAATATTCGGCGGCGACACTGACTGCGGTCAGTCGCTGCACGCTGTACGGGTTCGAACGCACAACCCTTGGCCAATTGTTTCGCGAATATCCGCGGCTTGGTGCGTTACTTTATGCGGTTGCGGCGGCGGAGCAGGTCGCCATGGCGGACCGGTTGACGTCGATCGGCCGGACCGACGGGATGGCGCGCATCGCCACGCTCCTGCTCGATATCCGTTCGCGTCTTCGGGCCGTGGGCGAGATATCGGGTTCGCAATTCGAGGTCCCGCTAACGCAGCAGGATTTGGGCGATGCCGTGGGCTTGACCAAGACGCATATCGGACGATCGCTGAAGGCGTTGGAGAAAACCGGGCTCGTCGAACGAGAGGGTCGCCTTATCCGTATCACGGATGTGAATGCCTTGTCGGATATCGTCGATTTCAAGGACCGCCATGCGCATATCGACACGAGCTGGATCGCGCAAAAGCACTAAGTCTACATTAGTTCCCAAATAGTCGGCTATTAATAAACTTTTTGCTCGCTGCTGACTTATGTCGCCGCTGGGTACGATATTCGTTAGTGCGCGACGTTTTTCATTTCTGTCTATCCGTTCATTATCGTTAACTCCCGGCCGACGGCACGATTGCCGATATGGACGAGGATTGAAGAAATGGCAGAACGGCTTGGTGTAGCAGTCGTGGGCGTAGGCGGTGCAGTGGCGACGACCGCGATCGCCGGTATCGAGATGATCAAGGCGGGCTCCAACAGCCTTGCCGGCCTGCCCCTGGCCGATCGCGACGTGCGCGGCATGGCGGCCTATCGCGACATCGAATTTGGTGGCTGGGACCTTGCGGAAGACAGCCTGGCCGATTGCGCGCTGCGTCACGGTGTTATCGGTGACAAGGAATTGGCCGACGGCGCATCCAGCATGAAGGACATGCGGGCGTGGAAAGCGGTCGGCAGCAAGAATTACTGCGCCAATATCGACGGCAACAACAAGCTGGAAGGCGGCCACCGCGCCGCCGTGCAGCAGATCAAAGATGATCTTGCCCGGTTCCGCGACGAGAAATCGCTCGACCGGGTGGTGGTGGTCAACCTCGCCTCGACCGAGCGCGTGCCCGATCCGGACAGCCCGGCGCTAGCGTCGCGCGATGCCTTCGAAAAGGCGCTCGACAACAATGACGAGGCGATCAGCCCCGCCATGCTCTATGCCTATGCCGCGATCGATGCCGATACGCCCTACGCTAACTTCACGCCTTCGATGGCGAGCGATTGCGCGCCGATCGCCGATTTTGCGGCCGAACGCGGCGTGCCGGTGGCGGGCAAGGACGGCAAGACCGGCCAGACCTTCATGAAAACCGTCATCGCCCCCGCCCTGCGCGACCGGGCGCTGCACGTGGACGGCTGGTTTTCGACCAACATCCTCGGCAATTCCGACGGGCTGGCGCTGGATGATCCCAAATCGTTGCAATCGAAGCTCGGCACCAAGGGCAGCGTGCTCGATCAGATCCTCGGCTACAAAGTGGAGGATCACATCATCATGATTCACTATTACAAGCCGCGCGGCGACGACAAGGAAGCGTGGGACAATATCGATCTCACCGGCTTCATGGGCCAGAAGATGCAGCTCAAGCTGAACTTCCTGTGTAAGGATTCGGTGCTGGCCGCACCGCTTGCCATCGAGATCGCGCGCTGCCTCGATCTTGCGCACCAGCGCGGGCAAGGCGGGGTGCAGGAACAGCTCGGCCTGTTCTTCAAGCTGCCGCAGACGGCCAACGGCAATGATCCGGTCCACGGTTTCGCCGAACAGCAGGCCGCGCTCGACCATTGGCTCGCGACTGAACCGGCGTGAGCGGAAGGCTTAGTCCCGACAAGCTGCCACCCTTACGCGAACTCGGCGATCTGAAGCGTATCTTCTCCGCCGACCGCGGAGGCTCCATCGCCGAGCGCCTGTTCGTCGACGGCTGGCGCGGGCTGGCGGCGGGCGTCGCACCGGACGAGGTGATGGCGCGGGTGTGCGCGGCGGCGATTGCGGCGGGGCGTCTGGGCGACCTAGACCGGGCGAAGCTTGTCGAACTCGGCCTGGAGGACGATGCGGATGCCATCCTCGGGCGTGCGTTCGACGAGATTGGCGAAGGTCTGCTCGAACCGTCCTTGGCGCAGCGGCTGCATCCGGCGCTCGCAAAGGGCGCACGCTTCGATGGCGAGCCGCCTGAGTTCGCGCTGACCCTCGCGCGTCAACCGCGCGCCGGCGTCACCTGTCCGGGCAAACCGCGCATCATGCTGACCCCGGCGGAGAATCACGCCGAACATTGCATGCTGGTGACGCTGTACGGCGTGATCGCCGCGCCGTGGCAGGATGCCGATCCGACCGAGGTGTTCCTTGCCGGAATGTCGCATCATTTTCACAGCGCGATGATGCCCGACAGTGGCTTTTCGGGCGAAATCCTGCTCGGCGACAAGCTCGATGCCGCGATCGGAAATGCGCGGGAAGCGGCGATGCGCGAATTGGACGAACCGCTTCTCGGGGCAATTCGCGCCGCGCTCGAGCCGATCGCGAGCGACGAAACGCCGGAAGCGCGCGCCTTCCATGTCGGCGACGTGCTCGATCGGGTGTTCGAGATCGAGCAGCATCTCACCCGCGCAGCCGTGACGATGGATCTGGTCCTCGGCGAATACGGGCTGGTTCACGATGGTCCGGTGAAGGCTTACCACGATACCGTGTTGGCGGAGGCAGGGCTCGGGTGACGTGGCTCTCGCCCCTGTCCGGCGATCCGCTCGAAGCCGATACGCCGCACTCGCTGGCGAACGGTGAAGAGCGTTGGCCGGTGGTGGAAGGCATTCCGCTCCTAAGGACAGATCGCGAGGGCTTGGTCCGCACGACGCTCGATCATCTTGATGCTGGTCGGACCGACGAAGCGCTCATCGGCCTGCTCGCCGACCAAGACGACTGGTGGACCGGCCCGACCGCCTCGGCCGACGATCTCCACGAACTTGTTTCCGGGCGCGACGATCTGACCTTGCGGGAGGCGATGCGCCTGCTCGCCTGGGGCCCCGTCGCCGATTATTTCGCCTACCGCTGGAGCGACCCGACCTACCTTGCCGGGCTCGCCCTGATGGAAGCGCACTGGACCGCACCTGACACGGCTTTCGAACTGGCCTGCGGCATCGGCCATTACCTGCGCGAACTGACCCGCCGCGGCGTCGCGTGCCTCGGCGGCGATATCGTTTTCGCCAAATGCTGGGTGGCGAAGAACTGGGTCGCGCCGGATGCCGAATACGTGGTGTTCGATGCGGCGAGCCCGTGGCCGATTTCAAACCGCCATTTCGATCTCGCAGTGTGTCAGGATGCGTTTTACTTCCTGCCCGAGAAAGAGCGGATTGCGGATCGCCTTCGAGCCGCCGCCGATACGCTGCTCGTCGGCCACCTGCACAATGCGGGTGTGACGGGCGGCGCAATGGGGCCAGCGCTCGAGCCGTCCGAATGGCAGACGCTGTTCCCGCAAGCGCGGGTCTATGACGAAGACGAATTGCTCACCGCTTTGATGGAGCAGCGTGCACCGAAGCACGCAGCGTTCGAAAACAATTCCGACATCGAGGCCTGGTCCGTCGCCGAAGGAGCGGGGGAGCCGCAGCGTATCGATGCCGGCCTCGCCATGCCGGCGCCGGGCGCGAACACCCGGCGCAATCCTCTCCTGAACGGCGGCGCCGAACCCCACTGGCCATCGGAACGATACCGCGAGGAATACGCCCGCCGCAGCTATTGGGCACAGCCGGACGAAGCGCTGCCCTTCCCCGCCGACCCGGTTCGCCTCCGCCGCGAAGTCGACCTGCCGGAGCGATGGTGATGCGCTGGGGTATTTCAGGTTTCGGCTGGGTGGCGCGCGATTACATGGCGCCCGGGATCGAAGCTGCGGGCGGCACCATCGCAGGTATCGCCGACCCTTCGCCGCAGGCACGCGCGGCGGCCGAGGCGAAAGGCTACGCGGCCTATGAAACGACCGAACAGCTGATCGCCGAAAGCGGCTGCGAAGCGCTGTATGTCGCCACGCCAAACCATGCCCACCTCGCGCCGGTTCGCGCGGCGGCGGCGGCGGGCATTCCCGTATTGTGCGAAAAGCCGATGGCGGCGCAGCTCGGCGAAGCGGAAGCCATCGCCGCTGCGGTGGAAGGTGGCCCGCTCTACGGAACAGCCTTCGACCAGCGCCACCACCCCGCCCACGCCGCCTTGCGCGAACAGATCGCGCAGGACGCGATCGGTCGCCCGATCGCGGCGCGGATCGTCTATGCCTGCTGGGTCGATCCGGCGTGGTCCCCCGGTGAAGAACCACACGATAACTGGCGGGCCGATCCCGAACGGGCCGGCGGCGGCGCGGTGATAGATCTTGCGCTCCACGGACTCGACCTGACGCAATACCTGCTTGGCGAGCCGTTGATTGACCTCGCCATCATGCTCCAGCGCCGCATCCACGCCTATCCGGTGGACGATGGCGGCGTCTTGTCGGGCCGCACGGCAAGCGGAACGCTGCTGCAAAGCCATGTCGCCTATAACTGCCCCGAAGTCCTGCCCCGCCGCCGGCTGGAAGTACTGGGCGAAAAGGGCCTGCTCGCTGCGACCGACACGATGGGGCAGACGGCGGGCGGAACGCTAACCCAGCGCTGCGGCGCGAGCGGCGAGGAAACCGCCATCGCCTTCGACACCGAGACCGGCCCCTTCGCCGCGCAGGCCGCTGCCTTCGCAGCAGCAGTCGCCGGCAAACCGCACGATTTCTCCGCCGCGCGCGATCTCAATCTGATGCGCCTGTTCGACCGCGCCTACAGGGAGGCCCGTCAATGCCTTTGAGCTGGTTCGCTTGTGCCAATTGCGGCTTCTGGCAGCACCATTTCGCGCCGCCCGATTGCCCGGTCTGCACCGATGTTCGCAACGACCTGCCCGAGGACGGCTGGCATTTCCTCTCCGAAGACGAGGTGCGCGAAACGCATTCCGGTGCGGCGGAGGAGGTCGCGCCCGGCCTCTGGGCCTTTACGACAACGCCCCATCTCGGCCTTGGCGGGACCGGCTGGCTGATGGTGCGCGAGGAAGGCAACGTCGCCTTCGAAGCCGCCCCCTTTTATTCGCAAGCCATGCTGGATCAGATCCGCGAGCTTGGCGGTATCACGGCGCTGGCGGCGAGCCATGCCCACGGCTATGGCGCGCTGTTCCAGCTCCAGCGTGAGTTCGAGCCGCCGGTGGTCGCGATCCAGAAGGACGATCTGCAACTCACCAAGGCGTTCCGCGTGACCGCGCCTTATGACGCCACGCTCGACCTCGCGCCGGGCCTCACATTGCATCATGTGGGCGGCCATTACGAAGGACAGGCTTGCCTTCATGACGCCACGGAGAAACGCCTGTTCTGCGGCGATATGTTCAAGGTCGATCAGATCGAAGGCCGCTCGACGCATGTTTCGAGCCACAAGGCGTTCCACAAGGACATTCCGCTGACCCACGGCGAACTCGCGCACTACCGCGAAGTGATCGCCCCGCTGGACTTCGACGCGGTCCTCACGCCCTTCGAATACGCCCCCGAGATCGGCCGCGACACCGCGCTCGCCGTGCTCGACGAAGCCCTTTCGCGCCCGCCCCAAGTCAGGAGATATGCGCTGTGAAGAATACCGGTCTGCCGAGCGACCTGCCCGAAGCCGCCCGCCGCTATCTCGACGCCTTCCCGAAGGGCGAGATCGTGGCATTTCCGATCGACCCGATCGACCGGGTCGGCATCCCCGTGTGGATCGTCGCCCTGTTTCCTCAAGATCAGCCGCTGCTCGACGGTGTCATGCCCTACGGCGTCGGCTACGGTGCGGACGAGGGACAGGCGATCCTGGGCGCGATGGGCGAGATCGCGGAAATGGTCTTTCCCGCCCTCTCCCTATCGCAACGCGAGAAGGTGCGCGGTTCCTATGCCGACCTGAAAGCGAATGTCGGCGAGCGGGCTATCGCCGATCCGCTGACCCTGTGCCTACCTGCCGGGTCGCCGGTCGGGCGCGATACGGCGCTCGAATGGGTCGAGGCGGTGCGCCATGCCGACGGCTCGACCGTACTCGTGCCCATCGATCTCGCCGCCTATAATTCGGCCGAACTTTCGGATGGGTACAAGCCGTTCACGACCATCATTTCCAATGGCATGGGTGCCGGGCCGGACCGGGACTGGGCGGTCGGCCATGGTCTGTGCGAAATCCTCCAGCGCGACGGCAACGGCTTGCTGTTCCGCGCCTTGGATCGCGGCATCGCGCTCGATCTGCCGGACGACGTGCCGCCAGTCGTGGCCGGTCTGCTCGACAAATATCGTGCCGCTGGCGTTCGCCCGATCCCCAAATTCGCAACTGACGAGTTCGGCCTCACGAATATCTACTGCGTCGGCGTCGACGAAGGCGAAGCGCCCGCCGAACCGATCATGGTCAGCTCCTGCGGCGAAGCATGCCATCCCGATGCCTATGCGGCTCTCGAAAAATGCCTCGCCGAATATGCCGCCAGCCGGGCGCGCAAGGCCTATGCTCATGGCGATGACGGCAATACGCGCCGCTTGAGCCCGGCGGGATATGTCGATCATTTCCTTGCCCAAAGCGGCGGTGCGGCGAAGAGCTCGGACAAGCGCGCGCTCGATACGATGATCGACTGGCAATCGCGCGAGGCATCGGATTTGCGCGGTTGGCTCGCGCCGAACATGCTTGCTGAAACGACCCGCAAGCCGTTCGCCGAACTGCCGCATACGCCCTGCCCCGGCCCCCGCGATCGGGGACGGATCGCCATAGAGCGCGTCAGCGATGCCGGGTTCGACGGGCTCTATGTCGATATGTCGCCCGAGGGCTGCCCCGTCTCTACCGTCAAGCTGATCGTCCCCGGCATGGAGGTGGAGACGATGAGCTATTACCGGATCGGCGAGCGCGGTGTACGCAAACTGATGGATCTGGATAGCCCGCTCGTGCAGTTCGGCAAGCAGCGCGGCGGGCTGGAACCGGTGCGGCTGCCCCCCGAAGCGCTCGACCGGTTGGGCGGTCAGCCGATGTTCGACACGAAACTGGCGGACGAGATCGTTGGCCCGCTCTACCCGCTCTATCGCGAGCCCGAAGCGCACCATGCCGCCGCAGCCGCACAGGCGCGCGCCGCATGAGTTTGCGCTTTGCCTATAATACCAACGGCGCGGCCAACCATCGGCTGGACGATGCGCTCGCCATGATCGCCGACGCTGGATATGACGGCGTGGCGCTTACGCTCGATCACCAGCACCTGGATCCCTTCGGCGATGACTGGAAGGCGCGCACCGACCGGGTCCGCCGCAGGCTGGACGAACTGGGCCTTGGAAGCGTTGTCGAAACGGGCGCACGCTTCCTGCTTGATCCGCGCGCCAAGCACGAGCCAACCATGCTGCATCCCGATCCCGAAGGGCGGGCGAAGCGGGTCGCGTTCCTCAATCGGGCGCTGGCGATCGCCGATATGCTCGGCAGCGAAACGGTGTCCTTCTGGGCGGGCGTCCCGCAAGCGGATGTGAACCCCGAACAGGCGCGCGAATACCTCGACGAATGCCTCGAACAGGTACTTGATTGCGCGGAAGAACGCGGTGTCGATGCGAGCTTCGAGCCGGAACCCGGCATGCTGATCGAAACGGTCGCCGATTACGACGGGCTTGTCGAACGTCACCCCCGCCTGAAGCTTGCGCTCGATACCGGGCATTGTCTCGTCACCGAGGATATCGATCCAGCCGATGCGGTGCGCCGGTATGAGCAGCGGCTCGGAACCGTCGCCATCGAGGATATGAAGCGAGGTGATCACACCCACCTTCCCTTCGGCACCGGCGATATGGACGTTCCCGCTGTTCTTTCTGCGCTGGACGAGATCGGCTTCGAGCGCCTTGTCTGCGTCGAACTGTCGCGCGAAAGCCCGCGCGCGCATGACGCCATTCCGGAGTCGATCGCGTATCTGAAGGCGCGCCTGCCATGAGGGTGTGCTTCGTCTCGCGCCGCTTCTTCCCAGCGATCTCCGGCATGTCGATCTATGCCATCAACCTGCTGCGCCAGTTGGAGCGCGCGGGCCACGATGTGACGATGATCAGCCAGTATTACGGCGATCCCGACAAGCGCCGCGTCTATGGTGGCGGCCCGCCACCCGACGTGCCGGGGGTGAAGGTGATCGGCCTCGAAGCGCTGGGCGAGCAGGACGGCGGCGAATTCGAGCGCGACGTGCAGACCATGATCGACACTATCGCGGCCGAACACGCCGAAAAGCCGTTCGACATCCTGCATGCGCAATATGGCTACCCCACCGGCTGGGCGACAGTGCTCGCCTCGCAGCAACTTGGCGTGCCGTGCGTCGTCTCGATCCAAGGCGGCGACGGGCACTGGGTCGGTTCGTGCTGTTCCACGCACTGCATCGCGATGGAGCGCGTGCTTGATAACGCCGGCGCGCTGCTGATCGGCGGCCAAAGCTTTGCGCGCGAGGTGCATGAACGGCTCGGCACGCCGATGGAGCGGTTTACCATCGTGCCCGGCGCGGTCGATACGGAACGCTTCACCCCTGTCGAACCGCGAAAGTCTGGCGAACCGGTCCGCATGTTCTATCACGGCCGCGTCGACCGCCGCAAAGGCGTGCTCGATATGCTCCATGCCCTGCCGAAGGTCGAAGGCGACTGGCGCTGCACTGTATCAGGTATCGGCCCCGATACCGATGCGGCGCAGGCGCTGGCAAAGGACTTGGGGCTGACCGACCGTGTAACGTTCAGCGGCTATGCCGAATATGCCGATGTTCCCGAACTCTACCGCGCACACGACCTGTTCGTCTCGCCGACCTATGCGGAGGGGTTCTCCAACACCATCCTCGAAGCGATGGCGAGCCGGCATGCGATCCTTTCATGCAATTCGGTCGGCGTTGTCGATTGCCTGAGGGACGGCGAGAACGGGTTGTTGATCGAAGCGGGAGATATCGAGGCGCAGGTCGAAGCGCTGACCCGGCTGGTAACCGATGATGCCTTGCGCGAACGGCTCGCCGAAAATGCGCTGGAGGAATGCCGCCGGGTCTATAGCTGGGATGCGGTCGGCCGGCAGATCATGGATATCTATGCCGATCTTTCAGGCGGCGCCCCTGCAAGCGGCGTCGATCCGCACATCCCGATCGCGGAGTGCCGCTTCCGCGCCGAACCGCACCTGCTGTGAACCGCATCCTCGCCATTTCGCCGCATCTCGACGATGCCGCGTTTTCGGCGGGCGGCTATCTGGCCAGCCGGGAGCGGGCCGGAGACGAAGTGACGATCCTCACCTGCTTCACCGGCAATGTCGAACAACCCGAAGGCTTTGCGCTCGCCTGCCAGCTCGACAAGGGTCTGGGGCCGGACGTCGATTACATGGCCCTGCGCCGCGCCGAGGACGAAGCGGCCTGCGCCGTCATTGGGGCAAAGCCGATACACCTCCCCTTCCTCGAAGCGCCGCATCGCGGCTACGACAGCGCCCCCGCCCTCTTCGCCGGATCGCATGAGGACGACGATATCGTCGAACGGCTTCGCACCGCCATCGCCGAACAGGTCGAAGAACTGCAGCCCGACGCGGTCCTCGGTCCGCTTTGTATCGGCGATCATGTCGACCACCATGCCGTGCGCGAGGCGATGGTAGACCTTCCGGGCGTGTTGCTTTGGGAAGACTGGCCATATCTCGACCGGTCCGAATACACCCCATCGAGCCCGCCGGCCTTTGTGCATGAATTAAGCGACTACGACCGCATCCAGCGCCTTGCCATGTGTCGCTGTTTCGCGTCGCAGCTGGGCTTCCAGTTCGGCGGAGAGGATGCATTGGCGAAGCGCACTGCCGCCATCTCGTCCGAGCGCTTCTACGCGCCGTCCCCATAAAAAAAGCCGCCCCGAAGAGCGGCTTTTCTTGTTACTTTTACGGGAGGGGTCAGATGCCGCTTCGCGCATTGTCCTTTTCGGACATCTTCTTCGCCAGATAGCCTCCGGCGCCGATTGCGAGCATCGCAGGCAGGCTCATCCGGCGCAGCACGGTTGCCGCAACCACGCCGAGGGCCGCACCGCCGGCACCGCCGATCCCGCTGGTCTGCTTGGCGAGCCGATCGCCCACGAATGCTCCGATTACCTTGCCGATCATATGAAATCTCCTTTGGTAACCGAACGCAACGCGGCAATCGCGGTTCCTCCGGTAACGATCAGGCCGATGCTGCTGAGGGCCGGGGCAAAACGGCCTCGCCCGTCGCCACATCGTAAGCTCGCACATAATCGGCAAAGCGCTCGCGTATCGTCTCGGCGGTCAGGCCGAAGCTTTCGAGGCTGTAACTATGCGGAGTGCGCTTGAGGGAGGCTGTCCGGTTCATATAGGCCTGCATCGCATCCCTCGCCGGCTCCATATCGAGCGCGAGAAAGCGATAGATACGGCGCATCGTCCCTTCCCAGTCCCGCTCCATATCCTCGTACTGCACATCGATCATGCGTTCTGGCGGAATGGCGTCGCGCGCGGCGCGCATGCGGGCGACCATCGTTTCGGTCTTGCGGAGCCATTCCCGGCCGATATCGCCGGGGCGTACATCGTCGGAATAGATGATCGACTGGTTCCAGGCGAGCGATGCTGCGCTGCCGACCACCTGTTGGGGATCGCGGTGGGTGAAGATCAGGCGTGCATCGGGAAATACCTCCAGCAGCACGGGCAAGTCGAGCATGTGTTGCGGCGTCTTCAGGATCCACGGCCGCAGCGAACTTTCCTGCTGCGACCATCCGATCAGGCGCAGAAGGTTCGCCATGTGGCGATAGGCGGCCAAGCCCGATTGCCCCTCGCACCAGCGGGCGTAGGTCGGCACCTGCCACTGCGTCTCGAACTTCATGCCGTAGAAGCTGGCGGCGATGAGGCCGAGTTCCTCCTCCGGTTCGTAAGGCCCGGTCGGGTGGATCGACAGGGTCCGCGGATTGGCGAGGCGGGCCACGCGCATGATCCGCCTGGCGAGGATGGGGCGGAAGTCTTTTGCTTCGCCCCGCATGACCGCTTCGAATTCCGGGCGCGGGACCGGACTGATTGTCTCGAAGCTGCGCAAATGGGCGAAGCGCCGGTCGCTGGCGAGTAGGCGATGCAGCCGCGTCGTGCCCGATCGCATGGGGCCGACAATCACGACCGGATTGCGCAAGGGGCGGGCGAGGATTTCGGGGTGCCGCTCGAACCACATCTGCGCCAGCAGCCTGTCGCGCAGCAGGTGGTGGAGGGTCGCCACCCCGGAAACTTCGCCTGCGGCATTGAGGTTGGCTTCGCGCTTTACGCTCTCCAGCAACACCTCGAGCGGTTCGCGAAACCAAGGATTACCGAAATCGCCCAGCCCCGTTTCCTCCGTCGCCCGCCCGAGCAACGCCTCGGCATCCAGCCGCGCCGAACCGATCAGGCCCAGCTTCCGCCCGGCCCGCACCCCCGCATCCAGCATGTCGATGAAGCGCGTGCGGCGGGGCGGTGTGGCGGTCGGTTCGGGCAAGAAGGCTCCTGAGATAAGCGAAGGCGGCGCTGTAGGCGTGATAACCCGAACCCGCGATGAAAGTGCCGCAGCGTTTCCCCACTGGCCAATCGCGGGCCAAATCGGCATAGCGCGGCGCCATGCACGACATCGCCTATATCCGCGCCAACCCCCAGAAATTCGACGCCGCGATGAAGACGCGCGGAGGCGAGCCTGTGGCCGACCATATTCTCGCGCTCGACGCGCGAAAGCGCGAAGCGATGGCCAAGATTCAGGATGCGCAAAACCGCCGTAACGGCGCGTCGAAAGCGATCGGGCAGGCAATGAGCCAGGGCGATAAGGAACGCGCCGAAGCGCTGAAAGCCGAGGTTGCCGAGATCAAGGCAGGCATGCCCGAATGGGAAGCGGCGGAGAAGGTTGCGGGCGACGAACTGGACGCACTGCTGGCGGGCTTGCCAAACATTCCCGCCGACGATGTGCCGGAAGGCGCGGACGAAAGCGACAATGTCGAAGTCGCAAGCTGGGGCACGAAGCGGCATTTCGATTTCGATCCGCAAGAGCACGCCGATATCGGCCCCGCGCTCGGCATGGAATTCGAGACCGGTGCGGCCATGTCCGGCGCGCGCTTCACCTTCCTGCGCGGCGGTATGGCGCGGCTGCACCGGGCGCTGGCGCAGTTCATGCTCAACCGGCAGACAGGCGAGCGCGGCTATATCGAATGCAATCCGCCTGTGCTGGTGCGCGACGAGGCGCTTTACGGAACCGGGCAGTTGCCGAAATTCGGCGAGGACTCCTTCCAAACGCGCGAAGGCCATTGGCTCATCCCCACCGCCGAGGTCAGCCTGACCAACTCGGTCCGCGAGCAGATCCTCGACCCCGCCGCCCTCCCCATGCGGCTCACCGCACATACGCCGTGCTTCCGTTCCGAGGCCGGTGCGGCGGGGCGCGATACGCGGGGGTTCATCCGCCAGCACCAGTTCGAGAAGGTCGAGCTGGTCAGCATCTGCGCGCCCGACGATTGGGAGGCCGAACACGAGCACATGGTCGCCAGCGCGCAAGGCATTCTCGAGGCGCTCGAGCTCCCCTATCGCACCATGCTGCTGTGCACCGGCGATATGGGCGCGACGGCCAAGAAGACCTTCGATCTCGAAGTCTGGCTGCCGGGCCAGGGTGCCTATCGCGAGATCAGTTCGATCAGCTGGTGCGGCGATTATCAGGCGCGGCGGATGAGCACCCGCTACCGTCCGGAAGGCGAAAAGAAGACGCGCTTCGTCCACACCCTCAACGGCTCCGGCCTTGCAGTGGGGCGCACGCTGGTGGCCGTGATGGAGAATTATCAAGACGCCGACGGCAGCGTGGCCGTGCCGGACGTGCTCGCGCCTTATATGGGCGGGATTACCAAGCTTTCGCCCGCCTCATGATCAGCTTTCAGCTTGTGGAACCCGCGCCTTGAAGATTTTACTCACTAACGACGACGGCATTCACGCTCCGGGCCTCGAAGTGCTGGAGGAAATCGCGCGGCAGTTTTCGGACGATATCTGGATCTGTGCCCCGGACGAGGAACAGTCCGGCATGGGCCATGCGCTCACCCTCACCCGCCCCGTTCGCCTGCGCCAGCACGGCGAGCGGCGCTTCTCCGTCACCGGCACACCGACCGACGCGGTGACGATGGGCCTTCGCAAGGTGATGGACGGCGCGCCCGATGTGATCCTGTCGGGCGTCAATCGCGGGGCGAACTTGGCTGACGACGTTACCTATTCCGGCACCGTCTCCGCTGCCATCGAAGGGGCGCTGGCAGGCGTTCGCTCGATTGCGCTCAGCCAGGTCTACGCCAAGGAGGGCATGGGCGCCGAAGTACCGTTCGCCGCCGCGCGCGAATGGGGCGCAAAGGTGCTCGGCCCGCTGCTCGATACGCCGCTGCCCAAGCGAACGCTGGTCAACGTGAACTTCCCCGCCCTCGCGCCCGATGCGATCAGGGGCATCCGCGCCGCGCGGCAAGGCTTCCACGATTACTCGCGCGGAACGGTCGTCGAAGGCCGCGATCCGCGCGGGTTCAAATATTACTGGTTCGGCCTCGAAGCGATCGAACACACGCTCGATCATGGCACCGATCTGGAAGCGATCGACGAGGGCTATATCTCGGTAACGCCGCTGCAACTCGATCTGACGCACCACACGTCGCTGGGCGCACTGGCGGATCGGTTCGCGGGCTGAATGCGCAATCCAGCGAGGCGGACGCAGGTGACTTGCTTAACGGTTGCACTGTCATTTAACCCCATCCGCTAGAAAAAGGGGAATAACATGAAACTGCCCACTATCGCCGCTGTCTTGCTAGGCGCTTTAACCGCCTCCCCTGCTGCCGCCGCGCCAATCTTCACGCAAGACGGTGTTGCAGACGACGGAACGATCACTGCCGAATACAGGTTCGAAGAGCCCGGTGTGCCGGATTTCGGTCGGCGCGTTCGATTTTCGTTGCAATTCGACGACGCGGTTCAGTTGTCGCCAATATTCGCTTCGACTACGTATTATTGGTTTTATACCGATTTCGACGAATATAACGAGGTCGATATTCCCGGTGTATATAGTCTGCTTCCCGCAGACTATGGCCCATTAACGGACCTCACCTTCCGCCTTCCTTTAAATCCGAGCGTCGCAGACGCCAATGCGTGGTACTCCGATCTCGTCCTGAATGGAGAAACCGCGACGTCATACAGCCTTTTCCTGAATGCGAACGTGGTTTCGGACGGACCGGTCGGCTATCGTTTGTCGATTGCATATGTTCCAGAACCTTCGGTCTGGGCTTTGTTGATACTCGGCTTCGGCGCCGTGGGTTTTGCTATGCGCCAACGGCCAGCGCGACTCACGTGTCATCGAAACACGGCCCGACTGTGCTGATCGCTTGAGATCAGCCGAATACAACGCAACCATCCCACCCCACTTGACCCCGCCCCCGCCGTCGCGCACCACCGCCAGCGATGAGCGACCCTAAGCAGCTTGATCGGGTAGGTCCGCGCAAAGGCACGCGGCGGGGGCCCCGCTTCCAGCCGTTGAAGCGTGCAGTGCGCATCCCCGTCTGGGGCGATCTCGGCATTCGCCTCGGGCTTGCGCTGTTTCTCATTATGATCGTCATCATGATCCACTGGTGGGATCGCGGCGGGCTGGTCGACAATCTCGACGGCGATGTCAGCTTTTCCGATGTCGTCTATTTCACGATGATTTCTATCACCACGACCGGCTTCGGCGACATCGCGCCGATTACCGACCGGGCACGTATGGTCGAGGCGGTTATCGTGACGCCGGTGCGGTTCGCCGTCCTGTTCATCTTCGTGGGCACCGCCTACAATTTCCTTATCAAGCGCACATGGGAGCAATGGCGCATGGCCCGCATCCAGGAACAATTATGCGATCACATCGTGGTCCTCGGCTATGGTATTTCCGGCTCCGAAGCGGTTGCCGAGCTGATCGAGCGCGGCATCGATCCCAGCACCATCGTGGTCATCGATCCGAGCGAGGATCGCCTTGCGGACGCCGAAGCGCTGGGCTGCAACGTAATGGCGGCGGATGCCACGCGCGACGAAACGCTGAAAGCCGTGCGGATCGCAGAGGCGGCGAATATCCTTATCTCCGCCGGGCGCGACGATACGACGATCCTCATCACCCTCACCGCCCGCTCGCTGGCCCCGAACGTGCCGATCAGCACGGTGGTGCGCGCCGACGACAACGAATCGCTCGCCCGGCAGGCCGGCGCGAACAACGTCATCAATCCGGTGCGCTTTACCGGACTGCTGCTGGCCGGCTCCGCCAAGGGCGAGCATATCGCGGACTATCTCGCCGACCTCGCCTCGATCTCGGGCCGGGTGCAACTGGTCGAGCGGCCGCTGAAGGAATGCGAGGTCGGCCTATCGATCTCGCAACTCGATACGGGTGGGCGGGGCCTGCGCATCTATCGCGACGGCAAGGCGCTCGGCTTCTGGGAAGCGGAATGCGAGGCGCTGCAGGCTGGCGATATCGTGGTCGAGATCGTCCCCACCGTCAGCGGCGAACGCAGGGGCGACGGGCATGGCTATGAAGATGAGGCGGCAGACTAGCGAGCATCGCGTAACGTCCGCTTTCTACGCCGACAGCAGACCTTACCTCAGCACCCAAAACACCCCGCCGATCGCCAGATGCGCCGCCAGCCAATAGCCCCAATCGAACAGCGATTCCCGCACCGCGCCCCCTCTCCGCACCGCCGTGATGAACAGCGCGGGGCCGATGAAGGTCAGCGCGAGACCGCCCGACATCATGAAATAAAGCCACGGTTTCGCCTGCAACGTCGCCTCGCCCACCCGGGCGAACATATGGCCGATCATCGCGCAGCTCGCGAACAGCAACAGCGCCGCCGCCCCGTGCAGCAGCAGCCCGCCTCCGCCCGCAGGCGTCGCCCGCCGGCCGTAGAACGCCACGCCCAGCAGCGCCGCCACCGCCCATGCGGCTACTACCGCGATCCAGTTTACCGGTCCCATGCGCGCCTTCTAGCGCGCCGGGCCCGCTTGGTGTAGAGGCGCGCGCAATCATGGACACGACGACGCTCTCGATCCCCGACCAGAAGAAGGTCGGAATGGTTTCCCTCGGCTGCCCCAAGGCGCTGGTCGATTCCGAACGCATCCTCACCCGCCTGCGGGCCGATGGCTATGCCATGAGCCCGGACTATGCCGGCGCCGACGTGGTACTGGTGAACACCTGCGGCTTCCTCGACTCCGCCAAGGAGGAAAGCCTCGACGCGATCGGCGAAGCGATCAACGAGAACGGCCGCGTGATCGTCACCGGCTGCATGGGCGACGAGGCCGACGCGATCCGCGCCCGTTTTCCGCAGGTTCTCGCCATCACCGGCGCGCACCAATACGAGGATGTGGTCGAGGCGGTGCACGAAGCCGCCCCGCCCACACAGGGGCCCTTCGTCGATCTGATCCCGCAGCCGGACATCAAGCTGACACCGCGGCACTACAGCTATCTGAAGATCAGCGAGGGCTGCAACCACTCATGCGCCTTCTGCATCATCCCCGACCTGCGCGGGAAACTCGCCAGCCGCCGGATCGACGCGGTGCTGCGCGAGGCGGAAAAGCTGGTCGCTGCCGGCACCCGCGAGCTACTCGTGATCAGCCAGGATACCAGTGCCTACGGCGTCGATACCCGGCATGAGGAACGGACATGGAAGGGCCGCGAGGTTCGCGCGCACATGACCGATCTTGCCCGCGAACTCGGGCAGTTGCGCACGCCGCAGGGCATTCCGCCATGGGTGCGGCTGCACTACGTCTACCCCTACCCCCATGTCGACGCGGTCATTCCGTTGATGGCCGAGGGGTTGCTGACTCCCTATCTCGACATCCCGTTCCAGCATGCGAGCCCGGCGGTCCTCAAACGCATGAAGCGTCCGGCGAACGAGGCGAAGGTGCTCGAACGGTTGAAGAACTGGCGCACCATCTGCCCCGAGATCGCCATCCGCTCCAGCTTCGTGGTCGGCTTCCCCGGCGAAACGGAGGACGATTTTCGCTATCTGCTCGACTGGCTGGAAGAGGCACAGCTCGACCGCGTCGGCGCCTTCCGGTTCGAGCCCGTCGCGGGCGCGCAGGCCAACGCCCTGCCCGGTCAAGTACCCGAAGCGCTCAAGGAAGAGCGCTACGCCCGCCTGATGGATGTGACGGAGCGGATCAGCGCGGCGAAGCTCGAAGCGAAGATCGGCCGCACCATCCCCGTCATTATCGACGAGGTGGGCGAGCCCGACGAGGATGGCGACATTGGCGCGACGGGCCGCAGCGAGGCCGATGCGCCTGAGATCGACGGGCAGGTGTTCCTGCGCGGCGCATCGTCGCGTGTGCAGGCGGGTGACATCGTGGAAGCAACCGTCGAGGATGCCGACGCGCATGATTTGTTCGCGCGATTTGCGTAGGTCCGAATGTCCGGAAGGACTTCGCGTTAACCGAGCACAATCGCGGACTATGCATGAGTTTATTTGGCTTTAGCCGTTGCCTGATCGTCGGCAATGCACGTTAACTACGGCGTTCGTTAACCAAGCGGCATGAAGCCGTTTTAACCATCGTGAGGCGCAGGAATGCAGCCTGTCGCGGCAGCCGCTCCGAACGCGTCAAAGGTTTCTTAATCTTAATCGCCGAAAGCGGTGTCTGCGATGGCGAAACCGGCCCTCTTCACTTCCGCCGAGAAGCGGCGCGATGCCTGGATTCTCGGCCTGCCCGCCGACCAGGTGAAACGCCTGCAACACGTCGGGATAGCAGGCGCTATAAGCTTTCTGCTCTACCTCATCCTTCTCCTATATCCTTTGGACATGTCGATCTGGACTTTACAGTCCAAGCTCAACCTTCAGGACCCTTCAGGACAATTCGTTTTTATCGAAATCGAAGAGGCCGACGGCGGTGATTCTGAAATCGCGAAGCGGGATCACATCGCCAATGCGATTGAAGAGCTTGAAAAAACCGAGATCGAGCGTGTCTACATAGATTTCGCCTTCGAAACTCGTGTCAACGCTGCCGTTGATTCCAGGCTCAAACAGGCTCTGCAGAATCCCTCATCTCATATCTTCGTCGTCGATCGAGTTGACGAAGTAAAAAACTCTTCAAACAAAACAGCCAGTTTCTTCGTCTCTGACACGCAGCGCGTGTTTGCAGAAGCAAACTTCGATTTCCTGGGTCATAAGTGGAACGATCGTTTCAATGTTTCTTCTGGCGACATCCAGCGGCAATCCTTTGCAGCGTCGCTCGCGGGCAGCGACAATCGCGGAGTTCAAGAGTTCCCGATCAATTACGGCATCGAGCCAAGCAAATTTCTGCGTATCGATGCAAACAGCATCCGCACCGAAAAGCCGGGGTTCTGGAAGGGAAAGACCGCCATCATCGGTCCTACTCCTTCGCGATATTCGCAAACCTCAACAGCGCCGAAAGGTGATATACTTTCGCGTACTTTCCCTTCGATCTATGCTGCCGAAACACTAATTCGAAATAGCTATTCCGAGATAAGTGCAGATCGATTACTTTTCGTCTGTCTAATCACATTTGCCATTGGCGTCTTTGCTCTAAACGAAAAGCGTCATAGAACAATTTTGTATGCAGCTTTTCCTTTATTACTGATTGCGCTAACCGCGGCATCAATTTTTTTCGAGTTGCGCTTATCTGTTTCTTACTCCTTCACGTTTCTCGCTTTATTTTTCGCATTGCGAAGCCGTGAAAAATGGAAACGCAAGCTTACGCTATTCGATGCCGAAACGGGTTTGCCGCGCCTTCGCGCTCTGGAGCACCGCCTCCAGAGCGCGGAAGACCTGAATGGGCACGTTATCATCGCTCGAATTCACGGGTTCGAGCAAGTCCTCAAAACACTCTCGCATGACGAACATGTAGATTACGTCTTGAAGCTCGTCGAACGCCTGAAGGCCAGTGATGCCGAACTGACCATCTATACCGATTCGCATCTTCTCGGATGGCACACGAATGAGGCCAGTTTCCCCGATATAAAGGAACACCTCGAAGGCCTGAGAGCCATATTTGCAGCCCCTGTCATGGTCGGTCGGCACGTGTTCGACGTGGGAATCACATTCGGTGTCGCAGCGAAGGGCGAAGATGGACGCAGTTCGCTCGCTGCAGCTATCGCAGCCGCTGAAGAAACGTCCGAAGCGTTCCGCCCGATTGCTTTAGCCCAGTCCCGCATGGATGGAGATGATTTATGGGACTTGTCTCTCCGCGCAAAGATCGACGAGGCTATGGCGGCAGGCCAGATTTACTGTGTTTACCAGCCGAAGATAGACGTAGAGACCCAATCGATTTCGGGAGTTGAGGCGCTGGTTCGTTGGCACGACCCGGAACGTGGATATATCTCCCCGGTCCACTTTATCGCGCAGTGCGAAAAAGCCGGACGGATGGAGTATCTGACCCGCTACGTTCTTCAGTCCGCCTGCAATGCAGGCCAGCTTATGCACTTTCGCGGTATGCCCTTCACGATGTCGGTGAATATTTCCGCGACCCAAATGACGGATATGAAGATCGTCGAAATGGTACGCAACGTGATTGAGGCAACGGGCTTCAATCCGTCATTCCTGATGCTTGAAATCACGGAAACCGCCCGCATTGGCGATCTCTCTGCTGCCGAGATGATACTTGAAGAACTCAAGGGTTTGGGCGTTCAGATATCGATAGACGACTTCGGTGTTGGAGCAGCGAATTTCGAGAATTTCCTAAAGTTACCGTTCGACGAACTGAAGATCGACAGAATTTTTACAGCGGAAATTGCCAGCAGCCATAAGGCGCGAGCGATCGTCGCAAGCCTGGTTGCATTGGGGCGCAGTGCCGGGGTCAAGGTGGTTGCTGAAGGCGCCGAAGACGATGAGACGATTCGCATTCTTACCGAGATTGGGTGCACCCAAATTCAGGGGTTCGGTTTTTGCCGACCCTTGCCACTCGCAAAACTGCTGGAAAAGGGCGCATTCGATAAGGCGGCGTCGTTCGGTACATAGTTAAGGCTTTACAACCAAGACTGGTTAATGCATTCTTCTCCTGGGTATTCAACAGGAGGATCCTATGTGGAATTTCTACAACTGGATGTGGGGCAAGCGCTAAGCTTTACCCAAATCAACTGACGAGAAGGGCCTCCTCGCGGGGCCCTTTTTCATTTGGAGCGCATCAATGGGCGCGATGAAACACCCACCCCCTCCGTGCGTTGGGTGCGCATGACCATCTCGATCCGCTCTCGCTTTGCCTTCGCCCTGCCCTCGACAGGCGATGTCCTCCTGCAATTCGAAGCGGCGGCCATTCCGGAACAGCGCATCATCTCGTCGAACACAACGATGTCCGATGCTGAGCACCGGGCCAGCGTTCCGGCCCAAGACGACATCGGGGAACGGATCTGGGTCCGAGCCGAAGGCGACTTCGAAGTCGAGTACGAAGCGGAGGTTGAGATCGATCGGCAACTTGCCGAACTTGCGACGCTCGATCTGCTCTTACCGCACGATATGCCCGGCGAAGCGGTGCAGTACCTGTTCGACAGCAGGTATTGCCCTGCCGCGCGATTCCAGTCCTTTGTCGATGCGGAATTCGGCAAGCTGGAAGGCGGCGCGAAGGTTGCCGCGATGCGCGACTGGATTGCCCGCAAGCTGGCGTACACGCCGGGTTCTTCCGGATCGGAAACCGATGCGCTAGACACCTTCGTAGAGCGCAAGGGAATCTGCCGCGACTATGCGCATCTTCTCGTCAGCTTGGCGCGCGCGGCAGCCATCCCCGCACGCTTCGTCGCCTGTTATGCACCGGGGGTCGACCCGCCCGATTTCCATGCGGTCGCTGAGGTATTCCTGTGCGATCCGAAAACGCCCGGGGGCGGAACCTGGCAAATCGTCGATGCTACCGGCATGGCGGACCCCGCCCAGACAGTGAAAATCGGTATCGGACGCGACGCTGCCGATGTCAGTTTCATGACCAGTTTCGCGCAGAGCGAATTCAAGTCGAGTTCGGTCTCGGTCGGCGCCAATGACGGCCCGACGCAAAGCTGAATAGGAATGCAGTCCACTGGTGCAGGGTCCGCTCGCCTGATAACCGCTAGCACCGTGGGAAAGGATGGAGCTTCGAGCATCGATGCAGGATAGGAAATTCACTGCCGACCGCCTGTTGCTGTTCGGAGCGACCGGCGATTTGTCGCAGCGCATGCTCCTGCCTTCACTTTGCGCGCTTCATAATGACGGCCTGCTGGCGAGCGACCTGAAAATCGTCGGCACCGCCCGCTCGGAAATGAGCACGGCAGAGTACCGCAACTTCGCCCGTGAAGCGCTGGAAAAGTACCTAACACCCAATCGCCGCGGCGGCATGGCCGATTTCCTCAATCGGCTCAGCTACGTGCCGGTCGATGCGACGACACCCGAAGGGTACGATCAGCTTGCCGAAGAGATCGGCGACTATTCCGATGGTCTGGCGATATTCCTGTCGACTGCGCCGAGCTTGTTCGAAGCCACGATCGGCGGATTGGAACATGCGGGTCTCACCGAGGGTAAGGTGCGCATCGGCTTGGAAAAGCCGCTCGGCACCGATCTCAAATCGAGCGAGGAAATTAACGACGCCGTCGCCAAGGCGTTCGACGAAAGCCGAATTTTCCGTATCGACCATTATCTTGGCAAGGAGACGGTGCAGAACCTTCTGGCCCTGCGCTTCGCCAACATCATGCTCGAGCCGGTGTGGAACTCGAATTACATCGAGCATGTCCAGATTACCGTCGCCGAAACTGTCGGACTCGAGTCGCGGGTCGCCTATTACGACGACAGTGGTGCGTTGCGCGACATGGTTCAGAACCACATGCTGCAACTGCTCGCCCTCGTCGCGATGGAACCGCCGACCAGTTTCGATGCAACCGCGGTTCGCGACGAGAAGGTCAAGGTCCTGCGCGCGCTCCGCCATGCCAGCGGCGAGGAAGTCGTCACCGGACAATACTGCGCCGGCGCCGTTTCAGGGCAATCCGTTCCTGGTTATGATGAAGAACTGGGGAAGGACAGCGACACCGAAACCTTCGTCGCGATCAAGGCCCATGTCGACAACTGGCGCTGGCGGGGCGTGCCCTTTTACTTGCGCACCGGCAAACGGCTGCCCAAGCGCGTGACCGAGATCGTGGTGCAGTTCCGCTGCGTACCGCATTCGATCTTCGAAGGCCGGGGAGCGCGTACCCACCCCAATCGCCTTGTCATCGGCATTCAGCCGCAGGAAAATATCCAGCTTACGATGATGGCGAAGGTGCCAGGTCTGGGCCGCGAGGGCATTCGCCTGCGACCCGTTCCGCTCGACATCGCGATGCCCGATGCCTTTTCAGACAAAGTGCGCCGCATCGCTTACGAACGCCTGCTACTCGACCTCATCGAAGGCGACCAGACGCTGTTCGTCCGGCGGGACGAGGTCGAGGCGCAGTGGGACTGGATCGATGCGATTCGCGACCGCTGGGACGAGCACGGCATGACGCCAAAGACCTACAGCGCGGGAACATGGGGGCCGAGCGCGGCCATCGCGCTGACCGAACGCGACGGAGTTACCTGGCACGATGAGTAAGCCGCTGAACGACGCCATCCACCGCATCACGCAGCGCGTGATCGACAATTCGCGCGACAGCCGCACCGCCTATCTCGGCCTGATGGATCGCGAAGGCGAACGGCAAGTTGATCGCACCAATCTTTCCTGTTCGAACCTCGCCCATGCGTTCGCCGGGGCGGAGGAAGACAAGGAAGCGATCAAGCGCGTCGTTGGGCCGAACCTCGCCATCGTGACAGCCTATAACGACATGCTGTCCGCCCATCAGCCCTATCACCGCTATCCAGAGCGAATGAAGATCTGGGCGCGCGAAGTCGGTGCCACCGCGCAGGTCGCAGGCGGTACCCCGGCCATGTGCGACGGGGTGACGCAGGGGCAGGACGGCATGGAACTCTCACTGTTCAGCCGCGACACGATTGCTCTGTCGACCATCGTCGCCTTGAGCCATGCGGTATTTAACGGCGTCGCGTTGCTCGGTATTTGCGACAAGATCGTACCCGGTTTACTGATGGGCGCGCTGCGCTTCGGCCATTTGCCTGCGATCTTCATCCCGTCCGGCCCGATGCCGTCCGGCATTTCGAACAAGGAAAAGCAGCGCGTCCGCCAGCTTTATGCCGAAGGCAAGGTGGGGCGCGAAGAACTGCTCGATAGCGAGAGCGCGAGTTACCATTCGCCCGGCACCTGCACCTTCTACGGCACCGCGAATTCCAATCAGATGATGATGGAGATGATGGGTCTCCACATCCCCGGCGCCGCCTTCGTGCAACCGGGCGTGAAGCTACGGCAGGAGTTGAGCCGCGCGGCGACGCACCGTCTCGCCGCTTTGCACAAGGATGGCGGCGATTATCGCCCGCTTGCACGCGTGGTCGACGAAAAGGCGATCGTGAACGCGGCCATCGGTCTGCTTGCCACCGGCGGATCGACCAATCACGCGATCCACATTCCCGCTTTCGCACGCGCTGCCGGTATACGGTTCGACTGGACCGACCTCGCCGAACTGAGTCATGTCGTGCCGCTCGTCAGCCGGGTCTATCCCAACGGCTCGGGCGACGTGAACCACTTCCACGATGCGGGCGGCATGGGCTACGTCATCGGCACTCTGCTCGACGAAGGTTTGGCGCATCCCGATATCCTAACCGTGTGGGATGGCGGGTTCGAAAGCTATTCCCGCGAACCGGGCATGGACGGCGACGATCTCGCTTGGCGCGATCCCGGCCCATCGGGCGATGATGAAATGCTTCGCCCCGCCTCCGCCCCGTTCCAGAAGGATGGCGGTATGCGATTGCTGGAGGGCAATCTGGGGCGTGCTTGCTTCAAGTCTTCCGCGGTCGAGGAGGAGCGCTGGACGATCGAAGCGCCGTGCCGCGTTTTCCAGGATCAACATTCCGTGAACGAGGCCTTCACGAAAGGCGAACTCGATCGCGACGTCGTAGTGGTCGTCCGCTTCCAGGGGCCGCGTGCCAACGGCATGCCCGAACTCCACAAGCTGACCCCAGCATTGGGCGTATTGCAGGATCGCGGCTACAAGGTTGCACTCGTCACCGATGGCCGGATGTCGGGCGCGAGCGGTAAGGTGCCGGCCGCCATCCATTGCACGCCCGAAGCGCTTGGCGGTGGGCCGCTTTCGCGCCTTCGGGACGGTGACATCGTACGCGTCTGCGCCGAAACCGGTACGCTCGAGGCGAAGGCCGATCTCGACGCGCGCGATCCCGCGTCGGAGCCGGAACCCGACATGGGCATGGGCCGCGAATTCTTCGCCATGTTCCGCGCCTGTGCCGACGGGGCTGAAAGAGGCGCGTCGGCGATGCTCGCGATGGCAGGTCTGTGATGGACGTCGTCGCCGTCGATATCGGCGGCACTCATGCGCGTTTCTCCGTCGCCTCCGTTTCGCCCGACGGTACGATCTCTCTCGGTGAACCCGAAACGCTGCACACCGAGGATCATGCAAGCTTCCAGACCGCCTGGGAGGATTTTCGCGAACGGCGGGGCGGTACCCTTCCCCCGCGTGTCTCGATGGCGATCGCCGGACCGGTCGGCGGCGAGGTGATCCGCTTCACCAACAATCCGTGGATCATCCGCCCCGCCCTAGTGAAATCGAAACTTGGCGTCGAGGCGTACACGATCGTCAACGATTTCGAGGCCGTGGCCCACGCCGTCGCGCGTGCACCGGACGACGAGTTCCTGCACATCACCGGGCCGGAGGAACCGCTTACTCCGCATGGCACGATTAGCGTGCTCGGCCCCGGCACCGGACTTGGCGTCGCGCATCTGTGGCGCAATGGCGGCGAATATAGGGTGCAGGCAACCGAGGGTGGTCATATCGATTTCGCGCCGCTCGACAGTATCGAGGACGCGATCCTCGCCCGGCTGCGCAAGCGGCACAACCGCGTTTCGATCGAACGTGTGGTGTCCGGCCCCGCGATTACCGACATTTACCTGACCCTCGCCGCGATGGAGAACCGCAAGACTCGCGATGAGGACGATATCTCCGTGTGGACCCGCGCGATGAAGGAAAGCGATTCCCTCGCCGCCGCGGCGCTCGACCGGTTCTGCCTCTCGCTCGGCAGCGTTGCAGGCGATATCGCGCTGGCACAGGGCGGGTTCGGCGGCGTCGTGATCGCCGGCGGTCTTGGCTATCGGCTTCGCGATCAATTGCCGAAGTCCGGTTTCGCCCAGCGGTTTCGCGCCAAGGGCCGGTTCGCCGAACTGATGGCGACCATTCCCGTCAAGCTCATTACCCACCCGCAGCCCGGCTTGTTCGGCGCGGCGGCCGCCTTCCACCGCCAGCACGGATACACCGAATGACCATCGAAGACATCATGCGCACCGCCCCGGTGATTCCCGTCATCGTGGTGGACGAAGTGCATCACGCAGAGCCGCTCGCGCGCGCTCTGGTTGCGGGCGGATTGCGCGTGCTCGAGGTCACGCTGCGGACCGAAGCCGCCCTCCCGGCGATCGCGGCAATGAAGAAGGTCGACGGCGCAATCGTCGGTGCCGGGACGGTAACCAACCAGGAGGGCTTGGCAAAGGCGTTGGGGGCGGGAAGTGAGTTCATTGTGTCGCCGGGTCTTACAGAAACGCTCGGAAAAGCCGCCATCCGCGAAGGCGTTCCTTTTCTGCCCGGAATTTCAGACGCCGATGACATCATGCGCGGTCTCGACCTGGGATTGAATCACTTCAAATTCTTCCCGGCCATGGCATCGGGCGGCCTCCCAGCCTTAAAAGCACTTGCAGGGCCATTCGGCGATTGCAAATTCTGCCCGACAGGAGGCATATCGGAAGAAAACGCAGCGGAATGGCTGGCTTTCGATCCGGTGCTATGCGTCGGCGGAAGCTGGGTCGCCCCGCGCGGGCCCATCGATGAAGCAGAGGTCGAGCAGATCGCGCGCAGGGCGAGTGCGCTGGCCTAACCGGTCCGGCGGGTAGGCTCCCGGCGGAACACCCATTGAAGCTCTGCCGCCGTTCCGCTTACGGTGAACTTCAAGCCTGCAACATTGCCAACTTGCTCGGCAGTCAGTCGCGTGACGACCTCTGCCGCGCTACGCCGGTCGATAGACGTCGCGAAATTCCGGTAAAGAGCGCGGACGACCTCGACGCGGATAAGGGCAGGCGCATCGCTGCTTCCCGCAGCATATGAAGCCTGCTCTCCATCGAACCGGACACGCTCCGCGACTTCGCGTTCGACAGCCCATTCGAGACTGTCTTCCGCTTCCGCAAGCAGCGCGGCGCTGCGGGCAAGGTTGGCGCGGTCAAGCCAATCGACCGATCCCAGCACTTTGCGCAGCCGCACCCGATCGAACCGGTCGTCCCCGTTCGAAGGATCGTCGATGGCTCGCCAACCGGCATCCCTCACGACCTTCGCCAGTTCCTCGCGCCGCCATCCCAGAACCGGACGGATCAGTGGCAAGTTATCCTGTATCGACTGAACGGCACGGATCGCCGAAAGTCCGGAGAGCCCGCTACCTCGGTTGAGGCGCATCAGAAGTGTTTCGACCTGATCGTCCAACTGGTGCGCGGTCGCCAAAGCCTTTAGTTCACTATTAGCGCACCATTGCGAAAGCGCAGTGTATCGCGCCGCCCTCGCCCGATCCTGCAGGTTTCCGTCGCCGACTTCGACTGCGAGCGTATCGTGCTGCACGCCGAGTTCAGTACACCTCTCGGCGACGAAGGCAGCCTCTGCAGCACTTTCGGGACGCAAACCATGATCGACGGTGGCCGCCCGCACCCGCCCAGGCATTGCCGCGGCCGCGAGAAGTAGCATGCCCAAGCTGTCCCCGCCCCCGGAAACCGCGAGACCGAGCAGCCCTTTCCCGTCTTCGGCGTTCGGCCAGAGAGCGGCAAGGTCGTCCCGAAACCGCGCAACCAGTTTTGGGCTTACGACCATATCAGCTACAGCTGACCTTGCCGCGATTGGCCTGGTATTCGTTCTGCAGCCGACCCGCCGCCAGCGCCGGATAGGTTTCGCTGAATTCGGCGAGCGCGATGCAGGCGCGGCTGGTGTCGTTCAGCGCGATCATCGCTTCGGCGAGATAGAGAAGGCTGTCGCCTGCCCGCGCGCCGTTCTTGTTTTCCTGATAATTCTTCAGGAACCAAGGCGCCGCCTCGCTCGGCTTTCCATCGTCTAGATAGGCCCGGCCCAGCAGGTTGCGCCCAAAGCTCGCCCGCGAATGATTAGGATACTGTTCCACGAACATCGTCAGTTGCTGCTGCGCCTCAGGAAAGAAACCGGCGTCCCAAAGCCTGAAGCCGTAACTGTATTCGTCGTCGCCCGTATCGCCGGTTTGCGGCTTGGTGATCTGCTGAACGGCGGCAAGGCGCTGGGGAGACGGTTGCGCGGCAGGTGCGGGGGTCGAGGGCTGCTGATTGGCGGACACCGGTAGCGGCCCCGAAGGCTGCACACTGCCGGATGCGGGCTGTGGAATAGCCGCCGGCCCCGCTCCACCAGCTTCCAGCGCATCGACCCGTTCCTGCAAGAGGCGGACGGTATTACTGCCCTCCTCGTATTGCGCGGTCAAGCGCTGCAGCTGGCTTTCGAGTGCATCGAGCCGCGCCAGAACGTCAGTCAGCGCACTGGTCGTGACTGTATTGGTGGCGGGTTGATTCTGCTGCGGCGCCGTTATCTCGGGCTCGAAAAAGCGCCCGCTCCCGCCGGGGAAGACCTTGCGCTGCAATGCACTGACTTCGGCCTCCAGCTTGCGAATACGGGCGGACTGGTCGGCGTCTTGCGCGCCGGCCGGGATAGCGGTCACGGCGAGCGCTCCTGCAAGCGTACCGACCGCGAACCGGCGAAAAGTGCGTGCGAACATGTGTGAATCTCTCCTCATCCGACCTGATCTTGGCCTATCGGCCTAGAGACGGAAAACTGTCGGTATTCTGAAATCGTTCGTATCAGGTGGTTGCTGGCGCAGCAGCGGTACCGGCCTCGTTGGCTTTCGGCGCAGCCGTATTCTCGCCACGCGCGAGCAAGGCCTCCGGACTCACCGGAACATCGCGAATGATCTCGTCCTCTTCGGACAGTCGCGGCACCTCGCGTCCGCCGACGGTTATCGCGAGCGCGTAGGGGCGGCCGGTCCAGACCTGCGGTCCTTCGGCATCGGACGGGATCGTATACGTATCGCCTTCGTCCATCTGCGCCTCATAAAGTCGCTCGCCATTAGCGTCGTAGAATTTCACCCAAGTGCCGTCCATCGTGCTGGTGAAAACGACCGGCCCCGTAGGCGCCGGCGAAGCCGATGCTTGCGCGGGCGCCGAAGCCGTCCGGCCATTGGCTTGTGCAACTTGCGCCTCGGGTTCCTGCAGCGGTGCAGGACCAAGACCGGGCGAGAAATAGCTGCTGTAGAACGCGTATATGCCGCCGATCAGCAGCACCGCCGCGATCAGGCCGAACCACGCAAGGCCACGCCCCGGCACGCGGGCAGGATCGCCGGGTTCCAGCTTCGTCGTGCGTTCGGGGCGTTCGTTCTGTGTCGATGCCAGTTCCGCGCGTACGCGGTCGGTCACCTCCCGATCGTCGAGATCGAGGAGCCGGGCATAGGTCCGACTGAATCCGATCGCATAGGTCCGCGAAGGAAGAGCGGCGAAATCGCCTTGCTCTATCGACACCAGATGACGCTGCGGAATGCGCGTTTCGGCGGCAACCTGTTCCAGTTCCATGCCCGCCGCTTCGCGCGCCTCACGCAGCTGCGTTCCGACAGAGGCCTGCTGCGTCGCTACGTCGTCTTCGGAGTGAACATCTTCCATAATAATCCCGACACAATATGACCCGGCGTTTCCCGACGCCTCGACGCGGCTCAAGACAAGCCGGCAGCACAGGTCAACCAGCGGTGACCTATAACATTCGATGCTGAAAGGCGAGACGGGCCGTGTATGCGACCAAATTTATTCGATGTCTATTTCGCGGGCCCGCGCCCAGTCGCCAAGTGCCGCCCGCATAGCGGCGGGCGGGTTCGAAAGCCATGTCTGCATTTGGGCCGAAATCTCATCGAGATCGACCTTGCGGACCAGTTCCTTAATCTGCCCGATTGCCGCCGGCGTAATCGATAGCCGACGGTAGCCTAAGCCAAGAAGAGCGAGTGCTTCCAATGGTCTCCCGCCCATTTCGCCGCATACGCCGAGCCTGACATCCGTCCCCACAAGATTTTGCGAAACCCGCGCAAGAAACCTTAGGATCGCCGGGCTGAGCCAGTCGTAGCGCGCGGCAAGCTTGGGGTTCGCGCGGTCGGCTGCGAAAAGGAATTGCGTAAGGTCGTTCGTGCCGACTGAAATGAAAGACACTTTCGGCGCCAGGAGATCGAGCGTCTCCGCAAGCGAGGGCACTTCCAGCATGCAACCGAACTCGATCTCCGCCGGCAATCGTTTGCGGCGGGCGCGCAGAAATTCGGCCTGTTCGTCGAAGATGGCCTTCGCGGCATCGAATTCCCACGGTTCCGATACCATCGGAAACATGACCGACAATTGTCGCCCGGCCGCCGCTTCCAACAAAGCGCGCGCTTGTGCCTTCAGCAAGCCTTCGCGTTCCAGCGAGAGGCGCAATGCGCGCCAGCCCATCGCAGGGTTTTCGTCGCGTTCGGCTATGTCGTTGTTAAGATAGGGCACGGCCTTGTCGCCGCCGATATCCACCGTCCGGAAGATGACCTTCTTGCCGTCCGCCGCATCAAGCACGTCGCGGTAAAGGCGCATCTGGCGCTCTCGCTGCGGAAGAGTAGCAGATACGAGGAACTGGAATTCGGTCCGGAACAGCCCTACCCCGTCCGCGCCCGTCACCTGCAACATGCTCATATCATCGCGCAGGCCGGCATTCATCATGACGGTAATGCGCGTGCCATCGCGGGTGAAAGGTTCGACGTCGCGCAGTTCGGCATAGGCCGCCTGCCGTTCGCGACTCTTGATGAACCGGCCTTCGAACGCGTCGAGATGGGCCTGGGTCGGGCGCAGGGTGACGCTGGCCATATCGGCATCGACGAGGATTTCGTCTCCCTCGCTGACCCGGGCGAGGATGCCGGGCAACCGGCCGACGAGGGGAATGCCCATCGCCCGCGCCACGATCACGACATGGGCGGTGAGCGATCCTTCTTCCAGCACGACGCCCTTCAGGCGCCGCCGATCGTATTCGAGCAGTTCCGCCGGACCGAGATTGCGCGCGAACAGGATCGTGTCGCGCCGAAGGCCTTGCGTGGCGGCCGTGCCGAGCTGACCAGAGACGATGCGCAGCAACCGATTGGAGAGGTCCTCCAGATCGTGCATTCGGTCGGCCAGCAGGGGATCGTCGATCTCGCGCATTCGCATCCGGGTGCGCTGCTGCACCCGCTCGATCGCGGCTTCTGCGGTCAATCCGCTGTCGATCGCCTCGTTGATCCGGCGGCTCCACCCCTCGTCGTAGGCGAACATCTTGTAGGTCTCGAGCACGTCCACATGCTCGCCGCCCTTGCCGAATTCGGGTTCACGGCCCATCGCGTCGATCTGGTCGCGCATCTTGTCGAAGGCGCGATAAACCCGCTGACGCTCCGCTTCGATATCCTCGGCGATGACCTGGTCGATCTCGACGCGCGGCTGGTGAAACACCGCCTTGCCGAATGCCAGACCCTTTACCAGCGCCAGCCCTTGCATGACTTCGCATTCGGTGTGCACTTCGTCGAATGCGATAGTTTCGGTATCGTCGACCAGTTCCTTGTGCGCGATCAGTTCGGACAGGATCATCGCCGTCGTCTGCAACGCTTCGATCTCGACATCCTCGTAGCGGCGCGGATCGGCATGCTGGACGCACAGGACGCCAACGGCCCGCTCGCGATAGACGATCGGCACGCCGGCGAAGGAATGAAACTTCTCCTCGCCCGTTTCAGGGCGGTACTGGAAGTCGGGATGCGAGGCCGCTTCGGCTAAGTTCAGCGTCGCGATGTTCTTGGCGATGGTGCCCGTCAGACCTTCGCCCAGAGCGAGCCTGGTAACGTGGACGGCGGAAGGGTTCAGCCCCTGGGTGGCATACAGTTCCAGTTCGCCTTCCCGCAGCAGGTAGATCGAGCAGACCTCGCTCGACAGACTGTCGGCAATGATCTCGACCACCCGATCGAGCTTGTGCTGGGCATGGGTGCGCCCTGCCATGACCTCGTGCAAGCGGGTGAGGATCTGGCGGGCGGACGAGGCGGCTGACATCGCGTCAGCCTATACCAAAAAGGACAGCATGCGAAAGCGGGGCCAATCGAGGCCCCGCCGCACGCACCCCGCGCTTCAATGAGCGGCGATCTCCTGCTTGATCCGCAGCTTTTCGCGCTTCAATTGCTTGATCATCGCATCGTCGGGTGCAGGCCGGGATTGCTCCTTGTGCAGGCGGGCATCGAGACCGGCGTGCTTGGCTTTGAGCGATTCGACATGGGATGATTGCATCGAGTTGTCTCCTTCTCGGGTTGAAAGACCCCTGTTGAGGCGACTCATGTCGATGGCGACATGTGTCGCTGGAGAGACATCAAACCACAGCATTGTGAATTTACAAACCCCCATAGGCTAGCCATGCGACGAAACGAGATTCGGGGAAGGTCGCGCGGGTGAACGAACAGGAATTGAGGAAGCGCCTCGAAGCGCTCAGGAGCGAGCATCGCGACCTCGATATCGCGATCTCAGCCCTGCGCGATGCCGGGGAGCGTGCCGGCTTCGTCGATCAGTTGCAGATCGCGCGCCTGAAAAAGCGCAAGTTGCAATTGAAGGACCGCATCGCGGCGTTCGAGGACAATCTCATTCCCGATATCATCGCCTGAGCGCGGACGCGCGAGTTCCAATGCGGGACAGCGAAATTCACGCCGCTGGCGGCACTCGGGCATTCATCTAAGCGCGCCATCTTATGGACATGATGCGCCCCATGAACGAACAGATCGTCGAGACGCTTTACGACGAGGCGATCCAGCTTGCCGAACAAGTCCGGGCGGTCTTCGCATATGGACCGGTTGGGATCGATGATGCCGCCAACGATGACGTTCGCATCGCCATGTCGATCGAGGGCCTTCGCTCGACCACCCGGATCATGAATATCCTGGCCTGGCTGCTGAACCAGCGTGCGTTCTTCGATGGCGAGCTGTCGGCACGCCAGCTTCGCCGCCGCAACGTTCTTGGCGACGATCGACCGTCGGACGAAGCTTCGCTCGCCGTTCTCGAACCGGAAACGCGCATCCTGATTGCAGACACGATCTCACTGCATGCGCGCGTTTCCCGCCTCGATACGGAATGGCGGCAGTCAGCTATCGAGGAAGACGGGCCGGTCCATTCGATGCAGGACCGGATAGCGACGGCGTTCGATACCGTCTGATCAGGCGGCGCCCAGCGCCTTCGCATAGCGCGCCAAACGCGCCTCCCGCACGGCTCTCTCCATTCGGGGGAGGAATTCCCGCGCCCCACCCCGCATCGCCAGCGCTGCCGCCTCCAGATCGGAGTACATGTCCGCGCCGACGGCTGCGCAGATGGCCGCACCCAATGCCGTCGTCTCGATGAAGTCCGGTCGCTCAACCGGCAGGTCGAGCATATCGGCGAGGTCCTGCGCCATCCATTCATTGGCGCTCATGCCGCCATCGATCCGCAGCATTGTCCACGGCGCACCGTCTTTCGCAAAGGCGCTCGCCAGATCGGCTGTCTGGTGCGCCATGGCTTCCAGCGCGGCGCGGGCGATCTGGGCGCGCCCGCTGGCGAAGCTCAGACCGGAAATGACGCCGCGCGCCTCGGGCCGCCAATGCGGTGCGCCCAAACCCGCGAGTGCGGGTACGATTACCACTTCGCCGCTATCCTCGATCGACCGCGCGAGGTCCTCCGTTTCGGCGGCGGAGCCGATCAGGCCAAGCTGATCGCGCAAGTATTGGATCAGGCTGCCAGCGACGAAAGCCGAACCTTCCAACGCATAAACCCGTTTGCCGCCGCGCTGATGAAGGACGGTGCCGAGCAGGCGATGGTCCGATTGGGGAATCGTCTCGCCCTTGTTCGTCAGCACGAACGCGCCGGTGCCGTAAGTGCCCTTCGTCTCGCCCGGAGAGAGGCAGCCCTGCCCGATCGTCGCCGATTGCTGATCGCCGACCAACCCGCATATCGGCACGCGGCGGCCGAACCATTCGCTCGACGTTTCGGCCAGTTCCCCGTGGGTATCGATCACAACCGGCAGGGCGGCGCGGGGAATGTCGAACAGGCTGCACAGCCCGTCGTCGAAGCCCTCCCCGTCGAGCGGAAGGAGCAGCGTGCGGCTGGCATTGCTGGCATCGCTGACATGCGCCCCGCCCGAAAGTTTGAAGACCAGCCAGCTTTCAATCGTCCCGAATGCCAGCGACCCGTCCCGCGCCGCTGGGCCGACTGCATCGTCGTGCTCCAGCATCCAGCGCATCTTGGTGCCGGAAAAATAGGGATCAAGAAGCAGGCCGGTGCGGCGCTGGACGTTCGCTTCCTGCCCCTGTTCCTTCAATCGCGCACAATAGTCAGCCGTTCGCCGGTCTTGCCACACGATTGCGCGAGCGAGCGGGTCGCCCTTTCGCCGATCCCACGCTACCACCGTTTCGCGCTGGTTGGTTATGCCGATGGCAGCGATATTTTCGGCGGAGGGTCCTGCCACCTCGCGCATGCAAGCGAGCGTTTTGGTCCAGATCTCGGCGGCATCGTGTTCCACCCAGCCGGGCCGGGGATAATGCTGCGCCAGTTCGCGCTGCGCATTACCTAACATTCGGCCTTTTGCGTCGAACAGGATGGCGCGTGTCGAGGTCGTGCCTGCATCGAGGACGAGAATGGTTTCTCCCATTCCCGATTGATGGCGCGCGCCTGCTAAAATGTCGAGCGCTCGACTTCGGCGCGGTTTCGCCCATATGGGAACGATGGCATCACTTCCCGCAAAACCCTGGCCGACCGGCGATGCGCTACAACTCGAGCCGCTGGTCCGCCGTGTCCTCGCGCCCAATCCTTCGCCGTATACCTATACCGGTACGCAGACCTACATCGTGAGTGCGGGCGACGGTTGCGCTGTGATCGATCCCGGCCCGGCCGAAGCCGAGCATATCGATGCGCTTTTGACGGCCGTCGGCGATGAGCCTGTGATCGCCATCATGTGCACTCATACCCACCGCGATCATTCCCCAGCCTCGCGTCCTTTGGCGGAGCGGACCGGCGCGCCGATCGTCGGCTGCGCTCCGCTGGTAATGAACGATAGCGGCCCCCGCGCCGATGCGAGCTTCGATCGCGATTATGCGCCGGACCGCGTGTTGCATGATGGCGAGGCGATGAGCGGTCCCGGCTGGACCCTGCGCGCCGTTGCCACGCCTGGCCACGTTTCCAACCATCTGTGTTTCGCGCTGGAAGAAAGCGGCGCATTGTTCACCGGCGACCACGTGATGGGCTGGTCGACCAGCGTGGTCGTGCCGCCCGATGGCGACATGACCGATTACATGCGAAGCCTGGAGGCGCTCGGCATGAGAGAAGATCGGGTCTATTACCCCGCGCACGGCGAGGCGGTGAAAAAGCCGCAGCAGCTCGTGCGCGGGATGCTGGGCCATCGCCGCCAACGCGAACGGCAGATCCTCCGGCACCTCGCCGAAGGGCCGCACCGGGCGGAAGATTTCGTCCCGAAAATGTATCGCGGCCTCGACGAGAAGCTGCATGGCGCGGCCAGGATGTCTGTCCTCGCCCATCTCATCGATCTGGAACGGCGCGGCCTCGTCGCCCGTTCGGATGACACATGGCAAATGGCCTGACACCGCGATAGGACCAGCGCGACACCCTCTTTGCCTCCGATATACATTCCGCATCTTCGCTACAGGACAGCACGATGACCGCCCAGAACGCTCCACTTACCGGCACCGACCTTCGCGCCGAGATCGACCGTCTCCGCACGGAGAAGAACGCGATTATTCTCGCGCATTACTACCAGAAGCCCGAGATTCAGGATCTCGCCGATTTCGTCGGCGACAGTCTTCAGCTTTCGCAAATGGCGGCCGAGACCGATGCGGACGTGATCGCGTTCTGCGGGGTCAAGTTCATGGCCGATACCGCCAAGATCCTCAGCCCGGAAAAAATCGTCGTCCTGCCCGATATGGACGCCGGCTGTTCCCTCGAAGACAGTTGCCCGCCCGAAAAGTTCAAGGCGTTCCGCGAGGCGCATCCCGATCACATCGCGCTGACCTATATCAACTGCTCGACCGAGGTGAAGGCGCTCAGCGACATCATCGTGACCTCATCGAGCGCGGAAACCATCATCAGCCAGATACCCGAAGACCAGAAGATCATCTTCGGTCCGGACCGGCACCTTGGCGGTTATCTCTCCCGCAAGTTCAATCGTGAGATGCTGTTGTGGCCCGGCGTGTGCATCGTGCACGAAGCCTTCAGTGAAACCGAACTACTCAAACTGAAGCAGCAACATCCCGATGCGCCGATCGCCGCGCACCCCGAATGCCCGCCGACTATCGTGGACCATGCGGACTATGTCGGCTCGACCAGCGGCATCCTGCAATTCGCCGAAACCTTCGAGGGCGATACGCTGATCGTCGCCACTGAACCGCACATCATCCACCAGATGGAAAAGGCGCTGCCCGGCAAGACCTTCATCGGCGCGCCGGGTGCGGACGGCAATTGTTCATGCAACATCTGCCCATACATGGCGCTCAACACGATGGAAAAGCTCTACGTCTGCTTGCGTGATCTCGAACCGCGCATCGAGATCGAGGAAGGTCTCCGCCTGAAGGCGAAGCAAAGCCTCGACCGGATGCTGGAAATGGCCAGCGGTACCATCGGACAGGGTGATCTGGGCAAAGTCTGAAAAGAATATCGGAGGGATTATGACGGTCGCACGTTTCGCATTCACCACGGCGCTGGCGCTGGCCGCCATGCCGCTCGCCGCACAGCAGACGGATGCGGAAGGCCCGTATCTGTGGCTTGAAGAGATCAAGGGTGAGCGTGCGCTCGAACAGGTCGAGCAATGGAACGCCGAGACCGAGGCGGTGCTGACGAAGGCGCCGGAATATCCCATCGCGCAGGCGTGGGCGAAACAGATCCTCGACGACGATCGCCAGATCGCGATGCCCGATGCCGTATATGGCGACCGTGTGCTGAACCTGTGGCGCGATGCCGACAATCCGCGGGGGCTGTGGCGCACCGCCAGCCTCGACAGCTATCTTTCCGGCGAACCGGAATGGCGCACGCTGATCGATGTCGATGCACTTGGCGAACAGGAAGGCGAGAGCTGGGTTTGGCACGGTGCAAATTGTCTCGCGCCTGAATATATCCGCTGCCTCATCTCATTGAGCCCTGGAGGCACCGATGCCGATACGGTACGCGAGTTCGACATCACGACCGGAGCCTTCGTAAGGGATGGCTTCACCTTGCCCGCCGCGAAGTCGAACGTGGCGTGGTACAACGAGAACACGCTGTTTGTCGGCACCGACGAAGGGGACGGCAGTCTGACCGAGTCCGGCTATCCCCGTTTCGTCAAGCTATGGCAGCGCGGCACGCCGTTCGCGCAGGCGAAACTGGTGGCGCAAGGCGAAGCGTCCGACGTTTCGGTGAACGGCTTCTCGGTGCTCGACGGGGATACGCGTTGGCACCTCGTCAATCGCAGTCCGAGCTTCTTTACCAACGAACTTTCGCTGGTGCGCGACGACGGGTCGACCGTCGCGTTGCCCCTGCCGGACGATGCGACGTTCGAGGACGTGCTCGACGGCAAGCTGATCGCGCTTCTGAATTCGCCCCTCGGCGAGGCTCCGGCAGGCAGTCTTGTCGCATGGTCGCTGGCCGACATCGCAGCGGGCCGGACACCTTCCCCCTCGATGGTGTTGAACCCGAGCGAGAGCCAGGCGATCGAGGAGGTCGCATCCTCCGACAGCAAGCTGTGGGTCAAGCTGCTCGACGACGTATCCGGCAAGCTGATCGAACTTACGCCATTTGCAGACGGCTGGACCGAGCGCGCGATCGACCTGCCGGGCAACAGCACCCTCTCTCTCGCCGCGACCGCGACGAACAGCGACATGGCGTTCGTGACGGTTGAAGGCATGCTGACCCCGCCGACGCTGTATGCCGTCGGGCAGAACGGCGCGCCGCGCGTCGTCGCGAGCGAACCTGCGCAGTTCGATGCGTCGAAGTTCGAAGTGGAGCAGCGGTTCGCGACCTCGAAGGACGGGACGAAGGTCCCGTATTACCTCGTCCGGCCCAACGATGCGGAAGGCCCGCTCGCTACGCTGATCCATGCCTATGGCGGTTTCCGCGCGGCGCAGACGCCGAAATATCTGACCGCCGAACCGTATCGCAGCGGCCCGCTCGGTCTGTTCTGGCTTGAAGAGGGCAACAGCTACGTCCTTGCCAATATTCGTGGCGGCGGGGAATACGGTCCGCGCTGGCATGAGGAAGCCTTGCGCGAAAAGCGTCAGAACGCCTTCGACGATTTCCATGCGGTGGCCGAAGACCTGATCGCCGCAGATCTTGCAAAACCGCAGGCTATCGGCATTTCCGGTCGCTCGAACGGCGGCGCATTGGTCGGCGCGCTCGCGAACCAGCGGCCCGATCTTTATGCGGCGGTCATTTCCGGCAGCCCGCTCGACGATATGTGGCGTTTCAACAAGCTGCTCGCCGGGGCATCGTGGATGGGCGAATACGGCAATCCCGATGTGCCGGAAGACTGGGCGTTCATGCGCGAATGGTCGCCCTATCAGAACCTGAAGGCGGCCGAAGGCTATCCCGCGACGTTCTACTACCTCTCCACGCTCGACGATCGAGTGCATCCGGGCCACGCCCGCAAGATGGCGGCGAAGCACGAGGCGCTTGGCCAAACCGTTTATTACCACGAATATCGCGAAGGCGGCCATTCGGTCGGCGCGGACCATGCCGAGGATGCGAAGCGGGCGGCGCTGCTGCTGGCTTTTCTCAACCGCGAATTGCTTGGGGAAGGCCAAGACACCGAAACGGCGGTAGCTAGCGCTCCAGCCGCTCCGTAAGCATGTGCGGGGTGGCCATGCCGAAAGCCAAGGCAACCGCATAAGGCAAGGCGAGCAACCCGCTGGTCACTAGCCCCATGATCGCCGCCGCGCCCACGGTGGCGATCGCACTCGGAATGGCGACGGCACGGATTACAGCGCTTCGGCCATAGGCTGCGATCTGGCGTTGCTGCACCGGTACGGCGTGGGCGACGAGAAAGACGAGCCCCACCGCTAGTACGGGATGGAGCAACACCGTGGCGGTGAGAGCGACGATCGCATGGCCGAAGCCGCGCCTCGATTTCAGCAAGGCCATGGCCGCACATACGGCGCCACCACCGCCGATCACCGCCAGCAAGCGGATGAAGGCGGAGGGGACCGCGTCGTTCGTCACGAACTCGAAGATCGACAGCGTTTCGCTTTGCCGGAATAGCGCACTGCCGCCCACGGCGAGCCCGGCGATGGCATAGCGGGTGATCGGGGCAAGCGCGCAGTCGCTGCGCGCGAAATGCCAGGCGGACAAGGCGAGAAACAGCACCAGCCCACTGAGGGGTTCGACAAGGAACAGGCCCGCCACGGCTGTACCCGCAACAAGGTAAGCTGCCGCGTGGGTTACAGTGATGCGCGCGATGCGGCCGTCGTTCTCGTCGCCTGCACCATGCGCCAATCCCAGGACGAAGAACAGCAATCCTGCCGCCGTCGACCAGCTTGGTCCGGCGATCTGAGCGGTGATCGCCACAAGTATCGCGCCCCACGAAAGAAGGGCCGCGGCATCGTGCCACGGCCCCTTTCTCGGTAGAGGAAAAACCTCCCGCAAGCGGTCAGTCTCCGCGCTTGGACGCCACTGCCGAACCGAGCGGCGAGGTTTCCAGAGCCTCGGCTGCCGGCACATAGCCTTCCAGCGCGCTGCGACGCAGGACGTAGCGGCTGAGGATCAGGCCGTAGATCAGTTTCGACGAGATGTCGGCGATAGAGAACAAGAGCTGTCGGATGACGACGATGTCGCCGTTCTGACCGAGCTGCGGCAGGGCGTAGGCGATGGGATAGATGCCCCAGGTCGCAAGGAAGTACCACCAGATGTTCTTCGGCCACGGCTTCAGTTCCGCCGGGCTGTTGGACACGCCAGCCGAAATCACGCCGCGCACTTCGAGGATCAGCCATACGAAGAAGACAGTCGAGATGACACCCCAGATGTTGAGACGAGAGTAGTCGCCCGTCTCGCCGAACTGGCCGTAAAGCCCGGTCCAGATCATCAGGACCGCCGGGATGATCATGCGCAGCGACCGTTTGTGCAATTCCGGTCGCGGTAGGCCGAACGCGATAGCAAGCTGGGTCAGCAGGATCGGGACGGTGATCGTCCAGTTCCCATATCTAAAGGCGTTGGTGAAGCTCGTATTTTCGGCCAGCGGCGCATAGACCGTGCCGACGAGCGCATAACTTTCCTGCCACAGATTGGCTTCACGTAGCAGGCTGAGGCCCGCCGAAGCCATGACCACCGCCGACATGATCGGCACGATGCGGTAACGCGGCGCAAGCTGGAACGACATAAGTACGAAGAACAACAGGAACGCGAAATGCGCGCCATAGCTGACCATGAGGATCAACGATCCGGTCGTATACTGCCCCGGTGTAAGCGCAACGAGGTTCTCGATGCTGCCGAATTGCTCGGCAATTGAAGGTAAGACCATCACGGTATCCTTTTATAATGGTTGCTCACCTTCTGCCTTCCCCACCAAAGGCTGTTGGGCTTGGGTGCGCTGCAACCAAATGGACCGTCGCAGGTTAGGTTCCTTTGTAACCGTCGGTTAAGGGGCGAGCGCGACTGTGAATAACAATCCCATAACCGGCCTGACAGGCTGGATCGCACATCGCCTGACGGTCAATTACTGGTCGCTCGCACTTGGCGCTGTGATCGCTTCGCCGCTGTTCTTCTTCGCGACGCTCGCTTTCGACCGGGATAGCGCAACCGACTGGTTGCTTCGCGAAGATCTGGCGCCCGTCGCGACCGCCGATACGGCGCGCGATCTGGCGGGCGTTGTCGCAGGAATCGATGCGGCGTTCATCACGCTGTATTTCTCGATCTCGCTGCTGGTTCTGACCATAGCCGCTGGCAATCTCGGCGTCCGACTGGTTGACCGCTGGCTTGCGAAGAAGCTGGTCCGGATCTCCATCGCGGGCCTGTCGTTCACGCTGATCTATGCCGTGTTGACTATGGCGGCGATCGATCCCGATGCGGAACTGGCAGATACGCCGCTGTTCTGTTTCGCGCTCACCATCTTCTTCCTGCTGGTCAATATCGCGATGTTGGCCGTTGCCCTTCATGATCTCGGGCGTACGATTTTCGTCGACAAGGAAATCGACCAGTTGGCGGCGGACGCGAAGCCGATCTCGGTCGAAGTCGAAGGACAAAGGCCGTTTTCAGGTACGTTTGCACAAACCATCCTCGCTCCGAAGGATGGCTATGTCGAAGGCATCGAACTCGATAAACTGGAAAAGCATTTAGCCGACCTGCCGGGCGCGGTGCGCGTATGCGTGGCCCCCGGACAGCATGTGTTCGAAAACCAGACCATCGCAATGCTGGAAAACGAATGCTCCAATCCGGATTTCGTTCGGGAATGCATTCCTATCGGAAATTTCCGCAGCGACAATCAGGGCACGGTTTTCCAGATCCGGCTGCTGGTCGAGATCGCGGCCCGCGCCATGTCGCCTGCGGTGAACGATTTCTGGACTGCCATGGTGGCCGCCGATGCCATTTGCGAGGTTCTCCAAGGCCATCGCGGCAACTGGATCGACGAACTGCAGATCCCCGTGCGTTGCGGTAAGCGCGCCATAGAGTTGCCGGGCCAGGATTTCCGTGGCCTGTTCGAAGACCCGCTTGCCGAGTTCCGGCAGGCGGCGGCCGATTATCCTTCGGTTTCGATCCGCATGATCGGCAATATCGCGCGGATGATTACGCAATTGCATGTCGTGGGCTGCCCTGCCGGCCTTCGCGGCTTCCTGCGGGATTATGCCGAACAATTAGCCAATCATGCACAGGCGCGGGCACAAACCGGCAAGGATCGGGAAGACATTGGGGCGGCATTCGCTAATGTCGATCGGATGATGATGGAACCTGCCACACGATGCTGACCAAACTCTGGCACTTCTGGAAGACGGTCAATGCATCCTATTGGTTCTACCCCGCCCTGTTCACGGTTGCGGCAGTGTCCGCCGCCCTTTTCACCATCTGGCTCGATCGCAACGGATACGCGCAGTTTCTGAACGACGTCTCATGGTTGCAGCCGGCCCGCCCCGAAGGTGCATCGAACATGCTGACCGTCATCGCCGGCTCGATGATCGGCGTCGCTTCCACGGTCTTCTCCATCACGATTGCCGCGGTCGCCTATGCCAGCGGCAATTACGGTCCGCGCCTGCTGACCAATTTCATGGAGAACCGCGGCAATCAGCTCAGCCTCGCGACCTTCATCGGAACCTTCGCCTTCGCAATCACCGTACTGCGCGTGGTGCGGGCAGAGGACGAATCCTCCTTCCTCGTGGACGAGAATGCGCTGCCGGGTTTCGTACCCCAGCTTTCGCTGCTGGTGGCTTATGTCCTTGCGGCACTCTCCGTGGCGGTCCTGGTTTACTTCCTCAATCATATCCCCGCCTCGATCCGCATCAACACCGTGCTCGAAGGCATCGGATCGCGGCTTTTGAAGGATATCGAACGCGATTTTCCCGATGCGAACGACGGCGAAGCCAACAGCAACAGCCCGCAAGGCACACCGATCATCTGCGACGGCACCGGTTACGTTCAGATCATTACTTTCCGCGAGCTGGAACAGCTGGCGATCAAGGAAAACGGAATGCTGAAGCTGGCCGTGCGCACCGGCGACTTCGTCCATCCCGACGTTCCGCTCGCCTATTGGGCGGAAATGGACGCGTTCGAGAATACGCCGGACGACGCGGTGCGCGCCTGCTTTACATTGGGCAGCATGCGCACACCGAACCAGGATATGGAATTCCTGATCGACGAATTGGTGGAGATTGCCCTCCGCGCCTTGTCTCCGGGTATCAACGATCCGTTCACGGCCATTACCGCAATCCACTGGCTCGGCGCGGCGACCGCCGAACTCGCTCGCAGGAAGCTGATCCGCACCTACGCGAAGGAAGGCGACGAACCGCGCGTGCAACTGCTCGACAACGATTTCGAGCATTACGTCAATCGCGGGTTCGGCGCGGTTCGCGGCGGGGTCGCCACCAATCGGATCGCCTCACAGGTCGCCTTCGATACGATGCTCGATGCGGCCACGACTCTTGACGACGAGTCCCGGCGGGCACTGATCGCTCGCGAGGCACTGCAACTTATGCGTCAGGCGCGCGAGGAACTGGTCGGCCCGGAACTCGAAGAGGTCGAGGCCCGATATCAAACCTTCAAGACGAAGATCGCGCGCTAGGCAGCGGCTTCGCCGTACGCGCCAGCATCAACGCGCCGCCCACCAATGCCATGCCGATAACGTCCAGCGGCGTCAGCGTTTCGCGAAAGGCCAGCCAGCCTACACACGCGGCGATAGCAGGCTGGGTCAGCAACGCCATGCCGATGATGAGCGGCGGGAAGTGCTTCAGGGAATAGACGAGCAAGCCCTGCCCGATAAGCTGGCTCGAAATCGCAAGAGCGACGACCGGCTTCCACCCAGCAGCGCCCGGCCACACCGGCTCGCCAAGCAATAGCGCGATGGCCAGAAGCACCGGCGCGGCCGAGACACAGACCAGCAGCAGTACACTCCATTGTCCAAGGGTAGCGCGAGCGCGCTGGGCCGGCAGGAGGTAGAAGGCGTAGAACAGGCCCGCGAGCAGGCAGAACAGATCGCCGACTAACGTCGTCGTGGATATATCGAGGCTCTCGCCGAGAAGGATCGCCCCGCCCGCCACTGCTGCGGCGATCGCCGCCGCTTCCTTCGCGCTCGGCGCCTGTCGCATCGCGATGACGCCCCACACCATCAGGATCACGCTGCCCGAATTGCCGAACAGGGTCGCATTGCCCAACCGCGTCCGCTCTATTCCGACATGCCAGCTGGCAAGATCGAATGCGAAGAAGACGCCGGCTGCAATCACCATCAGCAGGATCCGGCGGTCCATCCGGCCTGGGCTGCGCGCGCGCCAAGCAAGCAATGCGAGGAGCGGGATCGGGAGGAGCAGTCGCCAGAATCCGGCGGATACCGGCCCCGTATCCGTCAGCCGGACCAGCCACGGGCCGAGCGCCAGCGCCGCGTTTCCGCCGAGCAATGCGGCAAAGTGCCAAGCGTTCGCCTGAAAGCCGTTCTTGCCAGCCGTGCCGCTTGTCTCGCTCATGCCCGCGCCCTAGCTCTTGGCAATATTCGCGTCACAGAAAAAGGACCGCGCCCCCATGCACGATACGCTTTTCGAGCCCCTGACCCTTGGCGATATCGAGACCAAGAACCGTATTTTCATGGCTCCGCTCACCCGTGGCCGCTCGACCCAGCCCGGTTCCGTGTCGAACGATATGATGGCTACCTATTACCGCCAGCGGGCAGGCGCGGGACTGATCATCAGCGAGGCAACGGGTATCAGCATCGAAGGCCTCGGCTGGCCTGCGGCCCCCGGCATCTGGTCCGACGCGCAGACTGACGGCTGGAAGCCAGTGACCGAAGCGGTGCACGAAGAGGGCGGCAAAATCGTGCTCCAGATGTGGCACATGGGCCGCCTCGTCCATCCCGACTTCCTCGAAGGCGCACCCCCCGTTTCCGCCAGCGCGACCTGCGCGCCCGGTCATGCGCACACCTTCGAGGGCCGCAAGGACTACCAACCGGCGCGCGCGCTCGAGAAGGACGAGATCGCGCGGGTGGTCGACGATTATCGCAAGGCTGCCGAGAACGCCAAGAAGGCAGGCTTCGACGGCGTGCAGCTTCACGGCGCGAACGGCTATCTGGTCGATCAATTCCTGCGCGACAGCACCAATCTGCGCGAGGACGAATATGGCGGCAGTCCGGAGAACCGCACCCGCTTCCTGCGCGAGGTGCTGGAAGCCCTGATCGGCGTCTGGGGAGCGGGCCGTGTCGGCGTGCGCCTGTCGCCCAATGGGGAAACGCAAGGGTGTGACGATAGCGATCCGGCGACGACCTTCAGCGCAGCTGCACAGGTGGTGCAGGACCTCGATCTCGCCTTTCTCGAACTGCGCGAACCGGGCCCGGAAGGCACCTTCGGCAGCACCGACGTCCCGAAGCAGAGCCCGATGATCCGCGACATCTACAAAGGCCCGCTGGTGCTCAACAGCGACTACTCGCCCGAACAGGCGGTGGACGACATCCGTTCGGGCCGATGCGATGCGATCAGCTGGGGGCGGGATTTCATCTCGAATCCCGACCTGCCGGAACGCTTCCGCCGCGAGGCAGCGCTGCAACCGAATGTCGACGTTCCGAAGAGCTGGTATCTTCCCGGCCCGGAAGGCTACATCGATTACCCGACGCTCGACGAAGAAAAGCAGGCAGCTGCCGGATAACGATCCCCACGCTTCCGCCCGAAGGTATTACTCTTCGGGCGTTTCTTCGGAAACCGGTTCGGCGATAGGGGCCTCGTCGCTGGCAGTTGCCGCATCGGTGCCGTCAGCCGAGGCCTCGTTCGGCACCGGCTCATCGCCGCTTCCGGGCGTCGCGGCGGGCGAAGCATTCTGCGGTACGACAATCGTATCGAGTGGAAGCATTGCGTCGCTGATCGTGCCTTCCAGCACTTCGCCTTTCGCGCCGCCGCCTTCCTCGACGGGGGGCGGCTGCGTTTCTCCCTGGCACGCGCCGAGGGCCATGACGATAGTCGGAATCAGAAGCCGTCTCATGGCAGGTCGCTCTTTCCTTCGAGGGCGGCGAGGAAATCGCCGAACCGCACCGCCAATGCCGCATCGACTGCGCCCGGCGCAAGCTCCACGCCCAATTTCGAAAGGCTGGTGACGCCGAATTCCTCAATCCCGCAGGGCACGATTCCTGCGAAATGCGACAGGTCGGGCGATACGTTGATCGAAAAACCGTGCATCGTCACCCAGCGACGAACCCGGACCCCGATCGCCCCGATCTTTGCTTCGCGACCGTCCACATCGCGCGTCCAGATGCCGATCCGGCCTTCGCTTCGCCAGCTTTTGACGCCCAGTTCGCCGAGCGCCGCAATGACCCAGCCTTCCACCGCATGGACGAAGCAGCGCACATCGCGACCGCGCTCCTTCAGATCGAGCATAAGATAGCCAACCCTCTGGCCCGGCCCGTGATAGGTGTAGCGCCCGCCGCGCCCGGCTTCGATCACTTCGAACCGGGGATCGAGCAGTTCGGCCCCGTTGGCGCTGGTGCCCGCCGTGTAGACCGGCGGGTGTTCGAGCAGCCAGACGAGCTCGCGTGCCTCGTTCGCCGCAATAGCGCGGTTCCGCCCGTCCATCGCGGCCAACGCTTCGCGATACGGTACGAGTGCATTGTCGGCGCGCCATTCGACCGATTGTGTGAGCGTTTGGGACATCGCCCATTGCGTGGCGTCTGCCGACGCGCTTATCAAGGGCGCCCGCTTTCCAACAACAAAGAGCCCCGATGAAATTCGACCTCGACACTGCATGGCGGGACACGCGCCGTTACCTCACCGAGAATACCGGACTCCTCGCGACCATGTCGGGGATCTTCGTGTTCTTGCCCTACGCAGCGATGCTGATCCTGATGCCCCTTGTCGCTGAAATGCCTGAGGTTCCGGAAGGCGCGAGCTTCGATATCGCGATGGAGGCGCTCAGCGCGTTCTATAGCCAGGTCTGGTGGATGTTCCTTTTGGTCTCGATCATCGTGACTATCGGGCAATTGGCGATGCTCGCACTTATCGGGCGCAGGCCCCACCCCACCGTGGGCGATGCGATACGCATCGGCGGGAAGGCAATCCTGCCTGCGTGGATCGCGTTCATCCTGCAGTCGCTCGGCGTCAATTTCGTGATGTTGCTGGTGCTGTTCGTGGCCAGCGCGACCGGCTCGCCGCCCGTTCTGTTCTTTGGCGGGGTCGTGGCGTTCGCGCTGGCGATCTACCTGACGACGCGGTTTTCATTGGTCCTGCCCATCGCGTCGATCGAAGGCGGCGTGAACCCGATCCAGCTCCTGACGAATTCGTGGAAGCGCACCAAGGGTCATGCATTGCGCCTGCTCGGCTTTTACGTGCTGATGGCCGTGGCCGCGATCGTCGTCGCGCTGGTCTTCACCATGATCACTGGAGCGATCCTGGCATTGTTCGGGGCGGTGATCGCAGAGACGGTCGGCATCATCATATCGGCCGCGGTCATCGCTGCGCTCATCGTTTTGTTCACCGCGGTGCTTGCCGCCGTGCATCTGCAATTGGGGCGCCTGTCGCGATCCGGCGGGGTTCGCGGATCGACCACAGCTCCGCAGGACGATTTCTAGGTCTTCGGTTCTTTCCAGCCCCAGAACAGCTGGCAGGGCGGCACGTTCAGGGCTTCGAACCCGTTATCGATCCGCTCGAAATTGCGCGCCATGTAGCTGCGCGCTTTGGCCGAGAACTGGTACACCAGAAACGCGCCGCCGGGGCGGATCACACGGTAGGTCGCATCTGCGATCGCTGGGCCGACGCCCTCGGGCAAAGTCGAGAACGGCAGGCCCGAAAGCACATAGTCCGCATGCTCGTGACCATGCGCCGCAACGATATCTTCCACATCGGCGGCCGAACCCAGCACGGCGTGGAAGCGGCTGTCGCGGTAATGCTGCTTGAGATAATCGATATACAGCGGATTGGTATCGATGACGATCAGCGCCCCGTCGCGCGGCAGGCGGTCGAGCACAGGCTGACAGAACGTGCCGACGCCCGGCCCGTATTCGACGAACAGCTTGCAGTTCGCCCAGTCGACCGGCGCCAGCATCTTCTCGATCGTGAAGCGCGAGGACGGGATAATCGAGCCCACCATGCGCGGATGTTCGACGAAACCGCGGAAGAATACGCCCCACTGGCCGAAGAATCGCGCCGCTTTCTGCTTTAGATTGGGCTGCTCGATAGCCTGCGCACCGCGATGTCCGGTCAAAACTGATACCCTTGCCGATGTGTTGGGAAAGACAAGGGTTTTACAGTCTGCCCAAGGCATTGCAAGCGTGCGGCGTCGGGCGTAGCGGAAGGGCCATGGCCGACATCGAGCCCATCGCGGACACCGCCGCCCGCACGCCGCCTGCGCAAAAGGCGATCCCGAACGGGCGCATGGTGCTGTTGTTCGCCGTCATGTTGACGACAGCGGCCGGGAACACAGCGATGCAATCGGTGATGCCTTCCATCGGGACGGCGTTGCAGATCGACGATGTGTGGATCAGTCTCGCCTATAGCTGGTCGGCCTTGCTGTGGGTCGTATGCGCCCCCTTCTGGGCCAAACGGTCCGATCAGCGCGGGCGAAAGGCCATGATGGCGCTCGGCCTGCTCGGCTTCGTCGTCAGCTTTTCTCTCTGCGGCTTTACCTTGTGGCTGGGGCTTGGCGGATACCTTCCGGCTGCCTTCGCCCTATGCCTGTTTGCCGCCGCCCGCAGCCTATACGGCGGGTTCGGCAGTGCGGCACCGCCTGCCGTCCAAGCCTACGTCGCCAGCCGCACGCCGCGCGCCGAACGCACCCAGGCGCTGTCTCTCATCGCCTCGAGTTTCGGTCTTGGCACCGTGATCGGCCCCGCGCTCGCCCCGCTGATGGTGCTGCCCTTCCTCGGCCTGACCGGACCGTTCCTGATCTTCGCCCTCATCGGGATCGCCACTCTCATCGCCCTGCGGATGCGACTGCCCAATGACGAGCCGAGCTTCCCGGCACGCGGGACCGCCTACGATGCGCCCTATTCCGGCAGCCCGACCGCCGAGCCCGGCAACGTACCGAACGAAGACGACGAGGATGCCGAGATTCCCGGCGGGCCGCACAAGCTGCGCTGGTTCGAAGCGCGCCTGCGGCCGTGGGTCGTGTGCGGCCTGATCGGAGGCCATGCACAAGCCATGGTCCTCGGGATCGCGGGCTTCCTTGTGCTCGACCGCCTCGGTCTGCGGGCAACGCCTGCGGAAGGGACCGGACCGGTCGGCCTCGTGTTGATGGCGGGCGCCCTTGCCACCCTGCTCGCGCAATGGGGTCTGATCCCGCGCCTCGACCTTGGTCCGCGCGCCGCCACCTTATCTGGCATTGCGACGGCGGCCGTGGGGGTCGCCATGCTCGGCGTAGCGAGCGACATTTACCTTATTGCCCTGAGCTTCGCGGTCGCATCGCTAGGCTTCGGCCTGTTCCGCCCGGGTTCGACATCGGGCACCTCTCTGGCGGTCACGCGCGCCGAACAGGGTCAGGCTTCGGGGATTACGGCCTCTGTCGCGGGAGCAAGCTATATATACGCTCCCGCCCTCGGCGTGTGGCTATACAACCACTCCGATTTCCTCGGCTTCGGTCTTATCATTGCGCTGTGCCTCATCGTGTTCGCGTACGGCGCGCTGACCCTGCAGAGCGATGCGAAATTGACGCAGGATCGCGGCTAGAGGATCTCCAGCACCCGGTCTTGCGGCCGGCACAGGCGCACGCCCTTCTCGGTTTCGACCAACGGCCGCTCGATAAGGATCGGATCGGAAACCATCGCCTCAAGAATGGCGTCGGCGTTGGCTTGCGGCAAACCGCGCTCCTCCGCATCGGTCCCGCGCAAGCGCAGTCCATCCTTCGGAGCGATCCCGGCGTCGGCATAAAGCTGCGCCAGCTTCTCACGGGTTGGCGGGCGCTTCAGATATTCGATCACTTCCAGATCGATCCCGGAAAGGTTTTCGAGGATCGCCAGTGTCTTGCGCGAAGTGCCACATTTGGGGTTGTGCCAGATCGTCGCCTTCATCGTCCTGTCTCCTTCACGAACATTCTTACCCGGCAGATTTGAACGAACCGATTAGCGCGTTCGTCTTACGGGTTCGATGGCGTTTGCAGCGCCGGCACTTCGCCCGCCGCATCTTCCGCGCTGATGCCGGGTGCGGGGGCGGCACTGATCCGCTCCTGCCGGTTAGCGACGCGCCCCGCCCGTTCGATTGCGCGAACGAGGCGCGGATAGACACCGCAGCGACAGATATTGGGGATTGCCGCCTTGATCTCCGCCTCGCCCGGCGAACCGTTGTTCGCGAGCAAGGCCGCCGCCGCCATGACGATACCGGGCGTGCAGAACCCGCATTGCACGGCCTGCTCCGCCACCATTGCCTGCTGCACGGGGTGCGAGCGATCGCCGCTTAGTCCCTCGATCGTGGTGACGTAGCGCCCTTCGGCCTCCTCGATCGTCACGAGGCAGGACCGCAGGGCCTGCCCGTCAATTAACACCATGCACGATCCGCAATCGCCATTGCCACACCCGAACTTCGTGCCGGTGAGGTTTGCGGCATCGCGCAGCGCCCATAACAAGGGCGTATCGGGCTCCATCAGGAATTCGACCGGACGGTCGTTCACGATCAGGCGGGACATGGACGGCGCCCTCGCGCGGTTGCGTCTCTAAGTCTAGCTCTTCCAGCTATCGTCAATTTTCGAGACGCGGCGCTTCCACGCTTCAAAATCGAGTACGCCGGCCCCGCCCTGCGACGCCATGACGGCAAGGTCGCGCTGGTGAGTATCGATTACATCCTGCTGTACGACGTTCGGCTCGCCCTGACTCAAAGTTGCGATCTGGATTTCGCAAGCCCGTTGTAATGCCCACATCTTCACGAACATGCCGGGAATGGTCTTGTCCATCACGACAGGTCCGTGATTGCGCAGCATCAGGATCGACTTGCGGCCAAGATTCTCGACCAGCCGTTCGCCTTCCTCGGCCCGCACGGTGACGCCTTCGAAATCGTGATAGCCGATCTGTCCCTGGAAATTGCAGGCGTAGAAGCTGATCGGGAGCAGCCCGTCCTTATGGCTGCACACCGCCATCGTGGCGGTCGTGTGCACGTGGCAGATAGCGTTCGCCCGATCGCCCAGTTCGCGGTGGAAATGCGCATGCTGGGTAAAGCCCGCCTTGTTTACCATGTATTGCGACTGGCCGACATTGTTTCCCTCGACGTCGATCTTTACGAGGTTCGATGCCGTCACCTCGTCATAGAGCAAGCCGAAAGGATTGATGAGAAATACGTCCTTCTCACCCGGCACGGCGACCGAGATGTGATTGTAGATGCTCTCGCCCCAGCCAAGGTGATCGAAGATGCGATAAAGCGCGGCGAGATCCTGGCGGACCTGCCATTCCTCGTCGCTGCATTCGAATTGCGGTTTGATCTGCGTGGCCATCGGTGTCTCTCCTTTGCACTGCTTATCGCACGGACCGGCGCACGGTCGCAAGCGAGGCCGCGCTATTCGGCGCTAGGCAAGCGCGGCGCGGCCCGCTAGCGCCCGCAGCAATGAGCGAGACGGCCAAACTGACCAGCGGAAGCATCCGCGGCCATCTCGTCACGCAGACGGCACCGATGGTGCTCGGCGTCGCGGCGATCATGTCGGTCGGCCTGATCGATGCCTACTTCATCGGCCAGCTCGGTGCGCAGGAACTTGCCGCCGTCGCCTTCATCTTCCCTATCACCATCGCGCTTTCCAGCCTCGGCGTTGGCGTGATGGTCGGCATCAATTCTGTCATCGCCCGCGCATTGGGCGAAGGCGACCGGGACCGGGCGGAACGGCGCGCCAATTTCGGAGCGGTCTTCGCGCTCGCCAGCGGCTTGGTAATGGGCGCCCTGCTCTATCTCCTGCTCGATCCGCTGTTCCGGCTGATGCAGGCATCGGATGCGCTGCTGCCGCTGATCCGGGAATACATGCAGCCCTATGCGCTCGGCCTTCCGATCCTGCTTCTGCAGATGGGGTTGAACGGCGTGCTGCGCGGACAGGGCGAGGCACGCAAGACTTCCATTGTTTCCATTACCTATGCCGCCGCGAACTGGGTGCTGGACCCGCTGCTGATCACCGGCGCCTTTGGCTTCGACGGGTTCGGGATCGCCGGCGCGGCCTATGCGACTGTGGCGGGCTTCGCCATCGCCATCCTTGTTGCGCTCTATCTGATCCGCGGTTCGCAATTGTCGATCAATCCCGCCGCAATCCGCAACAGTAATTTCGGCGATTCCAGTGCCGCCATCCTGCGCGTGGCCGGTCCCGCCGCCTTTTCCAACGCCATCAACCCCATCGGACTTTCTGTGCTTACCGCTTTGCTGGCAAGCCAGGGCGAGGCTGCGGTCGCCGGGTTCGGTGCCGCGGGCCGGCTGCAAAGTTTCGCAACTGTCCCCCTGCTCGGCCTTTCCGGTTCGATCGGCGCTATCGTCGGTCAGAACTGGGGCGCCAGGCAATACGACCGGGCGCGGCGCGCCATGTTCGAGGCGGGTCTGTTCTGCGTTGGCTACGGCCTAGTTACCGCCGTCATCCTGTTCTTCACGGGCAACTGGTTCGCGCGGTTCTTTACCGAGGACCCCGCGGTAGTCGATCAGTTCTCTCGCTATCTCGCGATTGCGGTTTGGGGCTATGCGGGGTTCGGCCTGCTCATCACGGCAAACGGCGCGCTCAACGCGGTCGACAAGGCCGGCTGGGCTCTGGCGCAAAGCGCGGCGCGGGTGTTCCTCGTCATGCTGCCGTTCGGGTGGCTACTGAGAGGCGGTTGGGGCGCAGAAGCGATCTATGCCGCCGAACTCGTCGCCAACCTGATAGGCGGGGCGGTGGCCGCGGCGATCGTATGGCGCGTGCTGAAACCGGACCGCGACAGCTCGGGTGCGCTCAAAACCAATACTTAACCATCGCCTGACATAAAGCCCACAGTCGACGAGGGCCGAGGACACGATGGACGACCTGCTGGCGGAATTTATCGCCGAAACCCGCGAGATGCTGGAAGCGAGCGGCAGCGAGCTGGTCGCATGGGAAGCCGATCCGACCGACCGCGCGCGTATCGATACGATCTTCCGGTTCGTCCATACCGTCAAAGGCAATTGCGGCTTCTTCGACTTTCCCGCACTCGAACAGTTGAGCCACGGGGCCGAGGACGCACTTGCCGAATGCCGCGCCGGACATCGGGAGCCTGACAGAGCCTTGGTGGACGCCGTTCTCGCTATCATCGACCGGATCGGCGAAATGACCGACGCGATGGAGCGCGGCGAAGCGCTCGACGAGAGTACCGATCGGGACCGCGCGCTCCTCGCCGCCCTCGCTACCGACGGCGAAGTCGTCGAACCTGCCGCCTGCATGACCCAAGCGGAACATTCAACCTCGCCTTCCTCCTTCTGCCAAGGGAGCGAGGAGGCGGGTTCGCGTCACACGCCCGCCGTCCAGCGATCCATCCGCCTGCCGGTCGAACTGCTCGACGAGGTGATGAAAGGCGTGTCCGACATGGTTCTGGCGCGAAACGACCTCGCGCGGCGCCTGCGCGAAGCGGGCGAACAGCCAACTATCGACGGTCCCTTCGAGCGTCTCTCGACGATCCTCGCCGATGTGCGCAATTCGATCACGCGCATGCGGATGCAGAGGCTCGACCATCTGTTCGGCTCGCTGCCCCGTCTGGTCCGCGATCTCTCGAACGAGCTCGGCAAGCAGGTGTTGGTAGATTGTGAGGGCGGCGAAGTCGAACTCGACCGCGAAATGGTCGATATGGTGCGCGACCCCCTTACCCATGTTATCCGCAATGCCATCGATCACGGCATCGAATTGCCTTCCGAACGGCTCGAAAAGGGAAAGCGGGAGATCGGCCTGCTGACATTCGCAGCGCGTCAATCGGGCAATCAGATACAGCTCGTAATCAGCGACGACGGGAAGGGTTTGGATACAACGCGTCTGGGCGAAAAGGCAGTCGCGGCGGGGGTCTGCGGGAAACAAGAATTCGATGCGATGAGCGAAGATCAGCGCAATCAACTGATATTCGCGCCCGGTTTATCGACGGCAGATACCGTCAGCGCAGTCTCTGGACGCGGCGTTGGCATGGATGTGGTCCGGGCGAACATCGAGAAGGTCGGCGGATCGATCGGCGTCACGAGTACCCCCGGATCCGGCACCGTCATTACACTCAAGCTGCCCCTTACGCTCAGCATCATCGCCGCGCTGACGGTCCGTTCCGGTCAGGAAACCTATGCTATCCCACAAAGCTTCGTCGAAGAGATCGTGTTCGGTGGCGGCGAGAACGTGGAGTTTGCAAGGGCAGGCTCGAAAACGCTGGTCACCTTCCGGGGCAAACGCATCCCCTGCGTGTCGCTCGCTGCAATGCTATACGGTAGCGAACCGGAGACTGTGAACTGGCGTGAACAGACCCTCGTTCTCATCCGATTGCCGGGCGATCGGATTTTCGCCTTGGCAGTCGATAGCGTGCTCGACCACGAAGACGTGGTCGTAAAACCGATCGCACCCGTCATCATGGCTTCGAAGCTTTACGCGGGCACGACGTTACTTGACGATGGCCGCCCGATGATGCTTCTCGACGTAGCATCGATGGCAACACGCAGCGATTTCGTTTCCGCGCTCGGCAACGGAACAAGCGAGCCTGCGGAAAGCGCGATCGACGAACCGAAACTCGCAATCCCACTCATGCTATTTGTGGCTGGTGACGGCTCGCGACGCGCCATTCGCCTCGATCTGGTACGACGTATCGAAACCGTCCTTCTGGATGCTGTTTCGGTGGTGAACGGTTTTGCCCAGGTAGTTGTCGATGGCGCAATCCTTCCATTGGAAGGATACGACGCTGCTTTGACTTCAGCGGAAAAGTGCCGTTTGCTACGCTTGTCCGACGGTAGCGCCGAAGTCGCCTACGCTGTGCGCCAAGTCGTCGACACGCTCGACTTTACCGGCACCGTGATGCCGGTTCGGTCCGACCCGGACTTGGAAGGCCAGGGTTTGATAGAAGGTCGCCCGGTCGGCATAGTAAATGGGTTCTCGCTCTTTGCCCGCTACGGCTCATTCGGATCAAACCGACCCCTTATCTGCCGCATTCCCGAGAATGACGAATGGGCGCGAGCCATTCTCATGCCGCTTCTTGAACAGGTCGGCTTTTCTGTCGCGACAGACCGTTCGGACGACATTCCCGATCTCGCAATTTCCATCGAAGGCACCGAGGAAGAAGATGTCGACGCCTGTCATAGGATCAGACTCCGAAACGCGCCGGGTCAGACCGAGCATGGAGAAATTTTCAGGTATGATCGCGAAGCGATCTTGGCGGCGCTGGAGCGCGTCAGGCAGGAGCGCGCGGCATGAGTGATCTCTTGCTTGTCTGCCGGATTGCAGGACAGCGTATTGCGCTTCCCGCAATGCAGGTACAATCGGTCATCGAAATCGGACAGGTGACGCCCATACCCGGAACGCCGAACTGGGTTCGCGGCCTGACCACTCTTCGTAGCCAAGCGTTGACAGTGATCGACTGCGCTGACGCCATCGGCTTAACACCGACCGAATTAAGCTGCGATCAGCGTGCAGCCGTGATGGATATCGGTGGTCACCCCTATGCCCTGCTGCTCGACGAGGCGGAGGAGGTAAGCGAAGCGCGTAGTCCGGTTCGCAACGTCCCGGGAGGTTTCGGAGATGACTGGGCCAGGGTCGCTCTAGGTATGGTCGAAACAGACGGCGAGCCTGCCTTGCTGCTCGATATCGAAGCAATCATCGATCCCGAACGATCGGTCGCGGCTTAAGCAAACAGTTACATATGCACGATAAAACCGACGTTAAATCAATGGGAACCGCATCCATGAAGACGTGCCTGATTATCGACGATTCGAGAGTGATCCGTAAGGTGTCTCGCCATATCCTGGAATCGCTCGGTTTCACGGTCGAGGAGGCCGAAAACGGCAAGGAAGGCCTCGATCGCTGCATGCAGGCGATGCCCAACGTGATCCTGCTCGACTGGAACATGCCAGTGATGACAGGTATCGAATTTATCACCCGGTTGCGTCAGTGCGATGGCGGTGACCGGCCCAAGGTGGTCTTCTGCACCACCGAGAACGACGTCGCCCATATTCGCGAAGCCATCAGCGCGGGTGCCGACGAATATGTGATGAAGCCGTTCGATCACGAAACGTTGCAGGTCAAACTGCAGCTCGTCGGAATGGCCTGACCGAGCCCTGCGGGATGAACGCCGTCTCCTTTCACGGGCTGACACCCAAATCTGCGGCTCCGCCGGATGCGGCACCCATCAAGGTCCTGTTGATCGATGACTCCCTGACGGTCAGGACTGTTTTTTCCCGGATGCTCGGCCGCGAGCCGGATATGGTTGTCGTCGCCGGTGCAGGAACGGCCGAACTCGGGCTGAAAGAACTTGAACGATCACACATCGATGTGGTCCTGCTTGATTTGGAAATGCCGGGAATGGGCGGTCTGAAGGCGCTTCCGCTCATCCTCGCTCGCGCGCCTTCTGCAAAAGTCCTCGTAATTTCCTCGCTCACGGCAAACGGCGCGGAGCATACTGTGTCTGCCCTGCGAATGGGTGCTGCCGATACCATGCTCAAGCCCCGCCCCGGGGGTTTCGACGAAACGTATCGCGACACTCTGCTTGGAAAAATCAGGGCTTTAAGGGGCGGTAAAGCGCAGTCATCGGCGCCCCAATTTCCATCTGGTCAGGCTGCCGGCAAACGGAAGCGCCCGGAGGTTGTCGCGATTGGAGCCTCGACGGGCGGCATTCACGCTCTCAATCAGCTTCTCGGCAATCTGCCTGCATCGTTCGATTTGCCTATCCTGATCACGCAGCATCTGCCTGCAAGCTTCATCCCTGTGTTTGCCAAACAGATGGAATCAGCCTGTGGGCGCCTGGCCGTCATGGCCGATGACGGTATCGAGATCGCACGCGGTACTCTCGTGATTGCGCCGGGCCACGGTCACATGGTCGTGCGAAAGACGGGTGGACGCTGCGTAGCAGGTCTTTCCTATCATCCGGTCAAAAGCGGCTGCATGCCCTCCGTCGATCCGATGTTCGAAAGTCTTGCCTCGGCCTATGATGGAAACGTCGCCGGCGTCTTGCTTTCCGGCATGGGCCGTGATGGAACCGATGGTGCGCAAGCCATCCATGCCGCAGGCGGCACGCTTTTCGCGCAGGATGCGGAAAGTTGCGCGGTATGGGGGATGCCGCGGGCGGTGACCGAAGCCGGGATTGCCACAGCCGTCTGTCCGCCTGGGGAACTGGCTCGCGAAATCGTTTCGAGCATCGGAGCGACTGTGTGACCGAAGACGATGCTTCGCACCGTATCATCGCCGACCTCCTCGCAGCACGTACCGGACAACAGCTGACCGAGAGCCGGCGGTGGCGAGTATCGACCGCGCTCTCCGGGTTGTTTCGTGAACTCGGCATCGAGAATGTCGACCAGCTCGCCTGTTTGCTGGAGCGACCGGGCGACTTTCAGTTGGCGACCCGTGTGGTCGAAGCGCTGCTCAATCACGAGACCTATTTTTTTCGCGATCACGCGTATTTCGACGTTCTCGAGAAAAGCGTCATTCCCGAATTGGCTGACCGCAGGTCTGAAGACCGGCGTCTGAGGATATGGTCGGCCGGCTGTTCGACCGGGCAGGAAGTACTCAGCCTCGCGATGATCTTTGCTCAGGATACCGCACGCTGGGCGGACTGGGACATACAGATCCTTGGCACCGACATTTCCGCGAAAGCCATCGCAGCAGCACAGCGTGCGCGATATTCACAGTTCGAAATCCAGCGTGGGATTGCCGTGACGCAGATGATCACCTTCTTTGCAGAAGATGGCGGCGGATGGCAGGCGACGGACTCGATCCGCAAATTCGCGCGCTATGCGCAGCATTCGGTTCTCGATTATCCGCCGATGCCGAGTGATTTCGACCTCGTTCTTTGCCGTAACGTTCTTCTATATTTCGATACCACGACACGGCGCATGGCATTCGACCGTCTCGCTTCTGCGGTTCGAAATGACGGATTGTTGATGCTGGGTGCCGGGGAAACGGTAATCGGACAGACCGATCGGTTCGAACCTGCAGAATGCGGTTCGGGCCTGTATCGCCCCACGACCTTGGCTCCGCGAACAGCCCTTCGAGTGGCCTGAAAGGCGGCCGGAGTTCGCGAAGTTTACGTGTTTTTAGGATCAAAAGATTAGCGTGTTCGGAAAGGCATGCGAGCGGCATCGGCCTTGGAGGAACCGCGGTGAAAGTAAGGATGATTGATAATCGCCTGTTCCGGCGCGTCGTCATTCTCGGATCGCTCGCCCTTCTTCAAATGATATTCCTTACGACCGTTAGCCTTTCGGTCTTCATAGCCCCTGAAAGCACAACTCATACGCCGCACACCCTGTTCGCAGGTTTGGCGTTTTTCACCGCGGTGACTATTAGTCTCGGAACGCTCTCGCTGCGCTACTTCCGCGGTCTGGAAAAGCTTTCGCTGCACGACGGACTGACAGCTCTGCCAAACCGGAGGGCCTTGCTCGATCGATTTCGGCAGTCCCGTTCCGATACGAGCGAAACCGGCATTGCCCTTCTGAACCTTGATAACTTCAAACTCATCAACGAAAACCACGGACACCGAACGGGCGATGAGGCTCTTCTAGCGGCGGCCCATATCGTGCGGGACGTTTGTGGTCCGGAGGTAGAGATTTATCGTCTCGGCGGGGATGAATTCGCGCTGATCCTGAAAGGCTCGCTGTCGGGAACTTTGCTCGAAGGCCATTGTCGGCGTATCGTCGAATACCTTACGAAGCCCGTCCAGATTGCAAATGTTCAATTGTTGATGGGCGCAAGCATCGGCCTCGCATCCTGCCGCGGCGAAAATTGTTCGGCCTCGGAACTGCTGCGCCGCGCCGACATGGCGATGGCCGCTTCGAAGCGCGGCGGGAAGATGCGCTGCACATGGTACAGTGCCAGCCTCGATCGCAACCGCGAAGAAATGCGCAGACTCGACGACGATCTGCGCCGCGCACTTACCGAAAACGAATTCCGGCTCGTGTACCAACCACTGGTATCCAGTGAAGACCGGCGCGTCGTATCGGTCGAATGTCTGCTCCGCTGGGACCGCCCTGCCGGACCCATCGGCCCGCATATTTTCATTCCCGCAGCGGAACAGTCCGGCTTCATCAACGCGATCGGGTTATGGGTCCTGCGACAGGCGTGCCGCGATGCCCTGGCATGGAAAGACATCACGCTTTCGGTCAACATATCGGCGGCGCAGCTCCGCAATCCGGAATTCCCCGTACAACTCGGTTACATTCTGGAAGAAACCGGTTTCGATGCCGACCGGCTCGAACTGGAAATTACGGAAACCTGCCTCGTTCTCGATCCAGTAATTGCGGAACGCAATCTTGCGCTAATCCGGCAATTCGGAGTGCGCATCGCGCTCGACGATTTCGGGACCGGCTATGCTTCGATCGGTTTTCTGCGCCAGTTCCGCTTCGAAAAACTCAAAATCGATCGCAGCCTCGTGGTTCAGGCGAGCGAGGACGAAGGGAGCCGAGCGATGATGCTTTCCAGCATCGCCGTGGCTCGCGCAATGAAAATGGGCGTAACGGCCGAAGGGGTCGAAACCGAAGAACAGGCCGCGATGGTCCGGGCTGCCGGTTGCGATCAGATACAGGGGTGGCTTTATTACAGGGCCATGCCGGCACAAGAAATTGCACAATATCTCACCTCAAAAGCGAACTCGACCACGTCGAGCGATCAAGGAATTCGGGCCGCCTGACCCTGCGCGTCCCAATTTGATTAGGCTAGGAAAGACGAAATGATGACCGGTACCGCCCAAAGCCTTTCGGAAGAAATTGCCCAGGTCGAGATTGAGGCGACCCGGGAACGCGTCCGCGGATCGGCTGTTCGCGAATGGCTGCTTGGAAAGACGCTTGTCGAAAAGACCTGGCTGGTCGCAGGGTTCGGTATCGCGGGAACCATACTTGTCGCCTCGGCTGCCGTTAACGCGATCAGCAATCCGACGCCCTTCTCGAAGGGACTGGTAATTACGATAACGGCGGCATCGGTCTTTATCAGCATCTTCAGTGTTCGCACTATCGTGCGCGACGTGATCGAACCGTTCACCCAAATCATGCAAGAAATGCGACGCCTTTCCGCAGGCCACAGGGATATCGCAATTACCGGAACAGACCGGCCGGATGAAATCGGCGAGCTTGCCCGCGCTCTCGAAGTCTTTCTTCGCTCGGGCATCAAGCTGGACGAGTTGTTTGCTTCTCGTCAGGCGTCCGCTGAGGAAAGTCGCGCGCGACTGCTGAGTTTGGCCTCGGAATTCGACGCCCGTATCGGGGAAGTGGTCGGCTCCGTGGCAGCGGCTTCCAGCGAGTTGAAAGCGACTGCCTCGACCATGTCCGCAGCGGCGAATCAGGCGGCGCAGCAGGCATCCGGGGTCGCAGAGGCGATGAATACAGCGACCGGCGGCGTAACCGCAGCTGCTGCCGCATCGGACGAGTTCGCCATGTCGATCGGTGAAATCAGCCGCCAGGCAGCGCAATCCGCCGAATTGGCACGCAAGGCTTCAGACGACGCCGAAAATGCCGATACCACCATATCTTCCCTTTCGAATTCAGCCGAGCAGGTTGGAGAGATCGTGGAACTCATCCATTCGATTGCCCAGCGAACGAACCTTCTGGCGCTCAACGCCTCGATCGAAGCCGCCCGCGGCGGCGAAGCCGGGCGGGGTTTTGCCGTGGTTGCCAGCGAAGTGAAGGAACTCGCTGCTCAGACCAGCCGTGCGACGGACGACATCGCCGCGCAGGTTCGCAACATGCAGAATTCGACCGGCAACAGCGTGAAGGCCCTGCGCGCAATCGGGGATCAAATCCGCCAGCTCGAAACCGCCAGCATCTCGATTGCCAGTGCGGTGGATCAGCAATCCGTAGCGGGCCAGGATCTTGCACGTAGCATCGATCTCGCTGCGCGGAGCAGCGACGAGGTGGCAGCGCATGTCGGCGATATGCGCAGCGCCAGTCTCGCGACCGGAAGCGCCGCTTCTCAGGTTCTGGATTCTGCGCGCGGGCTCGAAGATCAGGCTTCCGTGCTGCGCTCCAAAGTGGACGACTTTTTACAGCATATCCGCGCCGCCTGATCGGCGACGCGAATACATCGTGGATCATTCCCACCAATAGGGGAGGCGGCGCGCGTCGCCGGTCTCGACCTCGTTCATCGTTCGCGCATCGTAAAGCCGCCCGCCCAGCATGACCTGCGCGATGTCGTCCGAATTGCGGATGTCCTCGGCAGGATCGGCTGTGAGGATCACGAGGTCAGCGAGTTTGCCGACTTCGAGGCTGCCCACATCCCGCTCCATGCCGAGTGAGCGGGCCGGTTCGATCGTGCCGGCGCGCAGCGATTCGACCGGGCTCATGCCGCCGCGCACGAAACTCCACAGTTCCCAATGCGGCGCAATCCCGGCCTGCTGGCCGTGCGCACCGATGCTGACATGTACGCCGCGCTGTGCAAGCTTATGCGCCTCGCGCGCCGCCTCGTCGTCGACGAAAGCCCAGTCCGGCGCCTTGGTGCGGCGCGCCGTTTCGGCGAGCAGCATTTTCGGAGGCGTGTGAACCAGCAGCGGATTGTCGAACACGTCGGTCGCCTGCCGCCAGTAGGGATCGGCTGCGAGCCCGCCATAGGTGACGACCAGCGTCGGCGTGTAGTTCGTGTCCGACTGGCCGAACATCTGCAGTACGTCGTCATACATTACGGCGAGCGGGATATTGTGCTCCAGCGTGGAATTACCGTCGGCGATGATATTCATGTCCATTCCGAACAGCGATCCGCCCTCGGCCACCACCAGCATGTTTTCCGCCCGCGAAGCGGCGACCACCTGCTGGCGCTGTTCGCGTCGGGGCTGGTTATAGTTCTTTATCGAGATGCCGCCCTGCGCCTTGATCCGCTGTACATGGGCCAGCGCATCTTCGTAGCTGTCGATGCGCGCATAGACGCCGGGCGATTTCGCGCCGTACACGATCTCGCCGGTGGAGAAGATGCGCGGGGCGAGCAGACTGCCCGCCTGCTGCCGCTCCGCCGCATGATAGATCATGCTGGCGACGGACGAGGGATCGTGCAGCGTGGTGGTCCCCATCGCGAGGTTCTGCACCAGCGACCAGTTCTGCTCCGGCACCAGATCGCCCACACCTTGCGCCCCATGCGCATGGGCATCGACAAGACCGGGAATGATAATCCGTCCGCCCGCATCGATCATCGTCGCGCCCGAAGGCACCTGTACGCTCGACGCGGGACCGACGGCCGCGATCCGGTCGCCTTCGATGACGATCGTTCCGTTCTCGATGGTGCCGGCGCCTTCGCCCGCCATGGTATGGATGCGCGCGCCCGTGATCGCGACCGTGCCGTTCGCCTTGTCGGCGCGGATCGTGCGCGCGAGCGACGTGCCGCTGTCGGGCGGCGTGAATTGCGGCGCGGCGTCCGGTGCCTGGGGCGCGCGGGGCGTCAGGGCCGCCGTAGTCGCGCGATAAAGCGTCGGCCCCATCGACCAGTAAAGCGTGCGACCGTCTTCGGCCCAGCCGATATAGTCCGCCCCGCCCCGGCTTACGCGGGTGACGGGAAGCGAGCTCGCCTTCTCGCCCACGGTCACGGCCTGCCCGCCCGGCAGGAGCGGCATGGCGAACACTTCGTAGTTCTGACGGAAAGCGACGTAATCGCCGCGGGGGCTTACCTTGAAATCGTTGGCCAGTTCACCCTCGGCATGGACGCGGCGGGCTTCGCCGTTCGAATCGCTCGAGAGAAGCTGCAGCTTGCCGTCATTTCGGGCGATCATGAACAGCCGGTCGCCGTCCGCGCCGTATTGCGGGTTGGAGGCGTCGCGCGCGATCAGGCGAGACGTGCCGCCCGTGGCAGACACCGAATAGACGCCTTCGTTTTCGCTGTATTCGGGGGCGGTGAGATAGCCGCCACCGCGCTTTTCAAAAACGATACTCTCACCGTCGGGCGAGAATTGTGGTACTGCATAGTGACCCGGCTGCTGCGTCACGCGGCGCTCGTTGCGGCCGCGCGCGTCGACCGTCACGATGCTGCCGAGTTCGTCGTCGCTCCAGCGCACGAAGGCGATCCGTTCCCCGTCACGCGACCATGCGGGCCATAGTTCGAGGGTGTCGTCGTTCGAGGTCAAGCGGCGTGGTTCGCCATTGCCGCCGACAGGCTTTACATAGAGTTTGCCGAGACTTTCAAACACGACGGTGCGGCCATCGGGCGAGATGCTGGCGAAGCGCGGGATTTTTGCGGTGAAGCTTGCCGGCGCGACGTCGATCACGGGATGCGGAGCGTTCGCAACCGCGCGGGTATCGTCGATCCGGAAGGGGATTTCGGCAAGGCCCGAACCGTCGGCATTCACGCGGCGGATCTTGCCGCCCGCCCAGAAGACGATGGAGCGCCCATCCGGCGTCCAGTCCATCATCGGATAGACGCCGTATACCGCCCAGGTTTCCTGCATGTCGAGATCGAGCTGGCCATAGACCATGCGTTCTTCGCCGGTGGCGACATTCTTCACCCACAGCTGCGACTGGTCCTTGTCGCGCCGGACGAACGCCATCGTATTGCCGTCGGGCGAAGGCGTCGGCCGCACGGCGCCGCCATAGCCGCCGACCGCCGTCGTCACTTCGCCGGTATCGATGTCGTATTTCTCGATGTTGAAGATGCCGGCGTTGGAATCCTGCGCATATTCGAAGATTGGCCCGCCGGTAATGTTGCGGGTGTAGTAGATCGAATTGCCGTCGGGCGCGTAGACCGGTTCGCCCAATTCCTTCTGCAGCGCCTCGCTTGCACGTTCTACCAGCTGGACGCCGCCGCCGCCCGAAACGTGATAGAGCCAGACTTCGCCGGTGCCGAGGCTGCGCTCGGTGGTGTACTGCTTTTTAGCCACGATGTAGCGGCCATCGGGCGACCAGCTCGGCTGATTGAGGAGGCGGAAGTCCTCCTTGGTCACCTGTTGCTTGTTCGAACCGTCGGCATTCATGATCCAGATATTGTCGCCCCCGCCCCGATCGGAGGTGAAGGCGATCTGGCTGCCGTCGGGCGAGAAATCGGGCTGAACTTCCCACGCCAGACCTTCCGCGATGCGCGTCGGCGTGCCCCCACCGATCGGCATGGTGTAGATATCGCCCAGCAGCGCGAAGGCTATGGTGCGACCATCGGGCGAGACGTCGACGTCGATCCACGTGCCCTCGTCCGTGCGGATCGGCACATCGCGAAGCTGGGCACCGCGCGGGGCGCTGACATCCCAGCTTTCGTCCTTCGCATCTTCGCCTGCGATCGGCACGGTAGCGGGGGCGGCGTCGACCTGTTCGCCCCCGCCTTCGGGCGGCATCTCGTCCTGCGAGGCATCGACTTCCTGCTCTTCCACCGGATTGGGGCTGGGCTGCGGTTCCTGGCTCTGCGCATTGGCCGCGCCGGCGGCAAGCACCAGAGCGAGGGCGGATGCGATGCTGGTTCTCATTGAAGCTCTCTCCTGAACGAGTAATTCTGGTATCGGTTAGCGGACGCTCGCGCGTTCCACCAGATGCACGGGCACGCGGCGACGGGTCTCGTCGTTTTCGGATGCTAGGGCGATGTCCACCAGCAGGCGGCCCGCTTCGGCGAAATCGGGTTCCAGCGTGGTGAGTGGCGGATGCGAGAACGCGCCCGACCCCAAACCGTCGAAACCGACGACGCCGACCGCGTCCGGCACCGAAATGCCGCTCCGCTCGAGCTCCTCGAGCGCGCCGAGTGCCATTGCGTCGCAGGCGAAAAACAAACCGTCGAAGCTCGTGTCCTTCTCGACAAGGGAGCGGACGGCCGCGCGGCCTTGCGAAACCCGGTCCTTTCCTTCGGATACGATCGCTTCGTGGGGGTCCAACCCCAGCGCTTCGATGCCTGCGCAATACCCATCGTACCGTTCGCGATACTGGCGCTGCGAGGAATTGGGATCGCCGACGAAAACGATGTGTCGCGCGCCGCCCTTGGCAAGGCGCTCGACGGCAAGGCGCCCCCCATCCAGATTGTCGGACCGCACCCACATCGCATCGTCGAAGGGCGAGCCCCAGAAAGCGGTTGCCGGAGATCCCGCCGCGACCTCGCGGAAGTAATCCCATGCGGGCTCGTTCGTTGCGGTGCCGATTACCACCATCCCGTCGGCCTGCCGCCGCGCGACGTAATGGCCGAACAGTTCGCTCTCCTCAGCCTGTACGGAAACCAACGCTTCGTAGCCGCGCTCCGCCGCGGCGGCGCAGGTGCTGCCGAGGAGGCTGTAGTAGAACGGATTGATCGCAGCCGCGCCCTGCCCCGCCCTGCCGATGACGACGATGGCGATGGTACCCGTCTGCCCCCGGCGCAGGCCGGCGGCGCGGGTATTGACGTGATAGCCCAGTTCTTTCGCAGCCTGCTCGACCCGCCGCCGCGTCGCCTCGGTAATGGTTTCCGATCCCGACAAGGCGCGGCTGACGGTGGACTGACTTACCCCTGCCCGTTCCGCCACATCGATCGACGTAACGCGCTGCATCTGCTCCCGCTTTACTACCGTCATAAGCTTGTCCGCGCCCCTCTATTCGGTCGCCTATACCACGAGGCGAGCCATTGGCGAGGGCTCGCCTGAATAAGGGTTGCATACCGAAACGGAAGGTAGCGTACGTCCAAGCTATACGATAAGCTCTGCGGCGGAAGAGGAGAGAACAATGACATCGCAGGCCACCGATTACGACGTCCTGATCGTGGGTGCGGGCCTATCCGGGATCGGAATGGCTGCGCACATGAAGGAGAAGACGCCGGATCGCAGCTTCGCCATCGCCGAGCGGCGCGAGAACCTCGGCGGGACGTGGGACCTGTTCCGCTATCCGGGGGTCCGCTCCGACAGCGATATGCACACGCTGGGCTTCGAGTTCGAACCGTGGAAGCACGAGAAGTCCATCGCCGATGGGCCTGCGATCCTCGAATATCTCGAACGCATCGTGGACGAGCGCGACATCCGCCGCCACATCCGCTTCAGGCATACGGTAAAATCGGCCGACTGGCAGGAAGCCGATGCGCGCTGGCACGTGACGCTGGAAAATGCGGAAGGCGAGCGCAAGCTGCTGACCGCGAACTTCCTCTATCTCGGTTCGGGCTATTACGACTACGACCAGCCGTACGATCCGGGGTTCGATTTCGGCGAATTCGAAGGCCGCGTGGTCCATCCGCAATTCTGGCCGGACGATCTCGAATATGCGGGCAAACAGGTCGTCGTCGTCGGATCGGGAGCGACGGCGGTCACCATCGTTCCTTCGATGGCCGACAAGGCCGCGAAGGTCACGATGCTGCAACGTACGCCCACATGGATGTTCGGACGGCCGGCGAAAGACAAGTTTGCCAACTTCATGCGCAAAATCTTCTCCGAAGAAACGGCGTATAAGATTACGCGATGGAAGAACGTGAAGATGCAGGACTTCATGTTCAAACGCGCGCGAACCAAACCGGACAGGGTCAAGAAGGCGTTGTTCGACCACATCGAAAGCGTACTCGGTCCCGATTACGATCGCACCGCCTTCACTCCGCCCTATGATCCGTGGGACCAGCGGCTCTGCCTCGTACCCGACAACGACCTGTTCGACGCGATGAATTCGGGCAAGGCGGCCATCGAAACCGGCCATATCGCCGCGTTCGAGAAAGGCGGTGTCCGCCTGAAGGATGGGCGTTTCCTCCCCGCCGACATCGTGGTGACGGCGACGGGCCTGAAGCTGGCAGTCGCCGGAAAGATCGCCGTTTCCGTTGGCGGAGTACCCGTCGATTTCTCCGAGCATTATTATTACAAGGGATGCATGTTCTCGAACATACCGAACCTTGCCGTGGTGTTCGGCTATCTCAACGCAAGCTGGACGTTGCGGGCAGACATCAATTCCGATTACGTCTGCCGCGTGCTGAACGAGATGGAGGCGAAAGGCGTCGACATCGCGGTTCCGGTCTTGCCTGAGGACCATGATCTGGAAGACGACGACATCTTCGATTTCTCGTCCGGCTATATTCAGCGTTCGAAGCACATCATGCCGAAGAACGCGGTGAACTTCCCGTGGCGCCTCAATCAGGAATACGTGGTCGACCGCAAGCTCATGCGAACCGAACCAGTCGATGACGGCGTGTTGGCGCTGCGCAAATCCGAACGGGCCGACAGTGCGATTTCGCGTCCCAGGGAAGCGGCGCTCTAGCCTTGTGGACCCGCGCGCCCTACGTGGCCATGCATGACTGAAAAACAGCGCATCTACACCGCCGGCCTCGTGGTGATCGGCGATGAAATCCTGTCAGGCCGCACGCACGACAAGAACATCGCGCAGGTCGCAAGCTGGCTTCAGGTGCAGGGAATTCGGCTGTCCGAAGTGCGCGTCGTGGCGGACGTGGAAGAGCGGATCGTCGAAGCGGTGAATGCCTTGCGCGAGGAATACGATTATCTCTTTACCACCGGCGGGATCGGCCCGACGCATGACGATATTACGGTCGATGCGGTGGCGAAAGCGCTTGGCGTGCCGGTCGTGATCCATCCCGAAGCGCGCGCCATTCTAGAGCGCTACTATGCCGACAAGGGCGGCGTGAACGAAGGCCGCCTGCGTATGGCCCGCGTGCCCGACGGCGCGGAATTGATCCCCAACCGGATGAGCGGCGCGCCGGGCATCAAGATTGGCAATCTGCACATTATGGCCGGCGTGCCGCATATCACCGCGGGCATGCTCGATGCCCTGACCGGAACGCTGGAAGGCGGGGCGCCGCTGATTGCCGCGACGGTCGGCGGGTTCATTCCCGAAAGCGAGATTTCCGGCCTGCTTCGCGATTGCGAGAAGCGGCACGAGGACTGCCAGATAGGTAGCTACCCTTTTTTCCGCGAAGGCAAGGTCGGCGCGAACTTCGTCGTCCGCTCGACCGAGCAGGACGCGCTCGATGCCTGCATGGCCGATTTGTGCGAAGGACTGCACGCAGAGGGTTATACCTTTGTCGAAGGCGGCATCTAAGCGGCTATTTTCTTAACCCGCGATGCCGTAAGGCCAGGTTCGTTCGGAGGGGGTTCGAATGGAATGGCTGCTGATCATATTGCTGGGGGCGGTATCCTACGCCTTTCATGATCGGCTGAAAAAAGCCGAAGCCCGGATAGACGAGCTGGAAGCGGCCCCCCGTGCCTATGCATACCGAAGCGCCGACGCGCAGGAGTTCGTACGGCAGACGGACCTTGCGCCGGCGCCGGAACCCGAACCCGTGGTCGAGGAAGCCACTCGCGCAAATGAAGGGCTAGAAGAAACGCGAGTGGCCGAACCGGTCACATATCGATTTGGCAGCGTTTCGGAGTCCAATTCGGATCTACCGGAGGATAACGAAGAAGAGGTCGCTTCCCGACGTGCCTTCGATCCCGAAGACCTGTTCCGCAAGCTCGCCATCTGGCTCGGTGGCATAACGCTCGCGGTCGCCGGCGTGCTGCTGGTCCGCTATTCGATAGATCAGGGATTGCTGACCCCGATCGTTCGGGTGTTCTTCGCCTTCCTGTTTGGCGTGCTGCTCCTCGCCGCCGCCGAACTGGCTTACCGCTTCGAAGCCCGCGTGCAGGATGAACGCGTACGTCAGGCGCTCGCCGGGGCCGGCCTCGCGACGCTCTACGCCGCCTTCTATCTGGCCGGAACGCAATACGGGCTGATCGGGCAGACGGTCGCCTTTCTGGGACTTGCCCTCGTTACGGCAGCGGCCATCGGTCTATCCTTCCGCTTCGGCCTCCCGAGCGCGATCCTCGGGCTGGTAGGCGGCTTCGCCGCTCCGTTGCTGGTCGGTGGCGAAGAAGCGAACTTGCCGCTGCTTTCGCTCTATCTCGGCCTCGTGACGGCAGGCCTTGCCTATACGGGTCGGCGGCAGGGCCGATCATGGCTCGGTATCGCCGCTCTCGTCGGCGGACTTGGCTGGGGCGGCTTGCTTCTCTTGTCCAACGATTGGGGCGCGAGCGAAATCCTCGCCTTCGGATTGTACCTGCTGGTGCTCGGCTCCGTCGTACCCGCGCTGGTCGGCGGAGCCGCTTTCGAGCGGCCCGTACGGCTCGGCTCGGCACTGGTCGCCAGCGTGCAGCTTGCGCTGATGGTGGAGCAGGCGGGCTTCGCACCGCTCGCATGGGGGCTTTACCTGTTGCTTGGGGCAGCGCTTGCCTTTTTCGCCTGGCGGCGGCTCGAATTACGCGGGGCGAATGTCGTCGCAGCGACCGTCGCGATCCTTCTTCTGGCGGCATGGCACGGATACGATCCACGTTTCTTCGCCGCCATCGCCGCCGCAATCGCTGTCCTCTTCGCAGGGGTTCCGCTCGCCGCGCTTTGGCGCGGGGTCTCGCGGCGTGTCGATCTGTTGCAGGTGGGCGCAGTACCGCTTGCCCTCAGCGCGGTCCTGCTCGGCAAGTTCTGCGATTTCGACGATGCCGCGATGCCGATGCTGGCGTTTGCCTTGACGACGCTGGCCGCCCTTCCGGCTGTGGGAACCTGGCTCCGCCGCGCCGATTTCGGCCGGGACACGGCTCTTCTTTGCGCCATCGTAGCAAGCCTAGCCTTCGCCGCTCTCCTTCTTGTGACGCCAAGCTGGAGCGCGCCCATCGCAGCAAGCGCGGTCGCTGGCGCACTGCTGGCTATTGCAATGCGGACGAGGACGGACGCCGCCGTCATACTGGCGTCGGGTGCGGGTGCCGTCGTGCTCGCAAGCCTCATGGCGACGCCGGACTTCACCGGCGAGGCCGGGCGGCTGTACGGAGAGGTATCGGACGCTGATAGGCTCCGCGCCGTCCTGCGTTGGTTGTCACCGACGGCGCTCCTCTCGGCGTTGGCGTGGAAGCTACCCGACAGGACAATTTCGCTTCTCGCCGAATGCGTGGCGGCGGTGCTCATCTACGGCACGCTGGCGCAGATTGCCTCGCCGTTATCGCTCGCTTGGATGGCTGCGCTGTCCGCCCTTGCGGCAGGGTTCGCCCTGCGCTCGCGTCCTGCCGCCGGCCTGACCTTCGCCGCCATCGCGGCTGGGTGGTCGGTCTGGCCTATCCTCCTGTGGTTCGGCCCCAATATAGAAACACTGGGTGGCGCGTATGTGCGTGTCGGGGAATTGCCGAGCCTGCAGATGCTCGCATTGCGCGTGCTCCCGGTCCTGGCCTGCTTTGCGCTTCCTGTGTTCGGGCGGCTTTCCATCGGTTCAAAGGCCGCACCACGCGGGGCTCTCGCCGTCTTGCCGGCGCTGGTTATCGTTCACACGCTGTATCGGCAGGTGTTCGGCATCGATACCGTCACGCAGTTCGTCAGCCTCGGGTTGGCAGAGCGTACGGTCTGGGAAGGACTGCTGCTTGCCGTCGCTTGGTTGTCCGCGAGGGGTGCCGGGCGTTTGACGCCTTCAAACACGCTGGCGGCGGTCTTTGCCGGGGCGGCGCTTGCGCATTTCCTCGTCTATACCGGGCTAATGCACAATCCGCTCTGGACGCGGCAGGCCGTGGGTCCAGTGCCATTGGCGAACCTCGCGCTTGCCGCCTACACAGTGGCGATCGGCGCGGTCCTGTCGCTCAAACGCTGGGTCAGCGCGCCACGCGGTGTGTTCGATGCGGCGGTCATGGCGCTCGTCACGTTCGGAGCGCTTACCTTGTTACGGCAGGCATTCGCCGGCTCGATCCTGATTAACGCGCCGCTCGGCCAGACCGAAGACCTGCTACGCTCGCTCCTCGGAATTGTCCTCGCGGTCGCGTTCCTCTCGCTGGGGAGCCGGCGGGGCGAACGGAGCTGGCGGCTCGGGTCGCTCGCGCTGATCCTGGTGACTGTGATCAAGGTGTTCCTGTTCGACACCGCCGGGCTCGAAGGTCTCGTCCGCATCGCCAGCTTCGTGGCGCTCGGGGCCAGCCTGATCGCGATCGGCTGGTTCTACTCCCGCCAGCTCAGGAGCAACCCCGCCGCTTAGAGGTCCATATTGCCGTGGCGGTCCTGCTCGATATCCTCGCGCAAGTTTCGGGCACCCTCTTCCGCCTTTCGATCCGTGGCGGCGCTCGAGTTGCGATTGCGGGCCCAAGCCCAGATGATGGCCGCGAACAGCAGCATCGGGGCGACGAAGTAGAGAATGGGTACCAGATTATCCATGACGATCCTCGATGACGGGTCTTAATATTTGTTGAGCTCGATCCTACAACGCCCGGCGCACCGCATCTTTCCGCACCCATGACGCAAAAAGGGCCGGCGATCGCTCACCGGCCCTTCCATGATTACCATGAATGCGAGGCTTATGCGCCTTCGACCTCGGCGAGGTCGAGCTTGAGGCCCGGACCCATCGAGCTCGTCAGCGTGACCTTGCGGACATACTTGCCCTTCGCGCCGGCGGGCTTGGCCTTCACCACCGCATCGGTCAGCGCCTTGAAGTTCGCCTTGATCGCCGCATCGTCGAACGAAAGCTTGCCGAGGCCCGAGTGAATAATGCCCTGCTTTTCCACACGGAATTCCACCTGGCCGGCCTTGGCATCCTTCACCGCCTGTTCGACGTTCGGGGTTACCGTGCCGAGCTTGGGGTTCGGCATAAGGCCCTTGGGACCGAGCAGCTTGCCCAGCCGGCCGACCACGCCCATCATGTCGGGCGTCGCGATGATGCGATCGTAATCGAGATTGCCGTTCTGCATGTCTTCCATGAGATCTTCCGCACCGACCTTGTCGGCACCGGCGGCAGTCGCCTTCTCGGCATTGTCGCCACGAGCGAACACGGCGACCTTCACGTCCTTGCCCGTGCCCGAAGGCAGCGAGACCATGCCGCGCACCTGCTGATCGGCATGGCGCGGATCGACGCCGAGGTTCATCGCGACCTCGACCGTCTCGTCGAACTTCGCTTTGTGCTCGCGCAATGTGGCGAGCGCTTCGTCCACCGTGTAAAGCTTCTCGTTATCGAGCTTCGCGCGGGTCTGCTGCGTTTTCGTCTGCTTGGCCATCGGTTCAGCCCTCCACCACTTCAAGGCCCATCGAACGGGCGGACCCGGCAATGATTTTCATGGCCTGATCGACATCGTTCGCGTTCAGGTCGGCCATCTTGGCCTCCGCGATTTCCTTCACCTGGCTGGCCTTGATGGTCCCGGCCGAAACCTTGCCCGGCTCCTTCGAGCCCGACTTCAGCTTGGCAGCCTTCTTCAGGTAGTACGAAGCCGGCGGCGTCTTGGTGACGAAGGTGAACGAGCGATCGGCATAGACGGTGATGACCGTCGGGATCGGTGCGCTCTTTTCGAGATCCTGCGTGGCGGCATTGAACGCCTTGCAGAATTCCATGATGTTCACGCCGCGCTGACCCAGTGCCGGGCCGATCGGGGGTGAGGGGTTGGCGGTGCCGGCAGGCACCTGCAGCTTGATATAGCCTTCGATTTTCTTGGCCACGAGGGCCTCCTTTCACACTGTTCCCGCGCGCCCGGTATGGGCAAGGCGGGTCATGATAAGCGGTCGAGCGGCCAACCGGTCAAAGGCTGGCCTTCCGCACGAATCCCGATGCTCTTGCTTGGGAAGCGGCGCACATAGCGGTTTGCCGCCGATTTGCAAGGCTGTTGGACGGAAGTTGGGGTACGCGCAGGACGGTTCCTATCGGATGGAACACATGGAGCGGGGTCTAAGGGGTAAAAGGAACAGGTTCGGTTTGGGCAGGTCATGGAGACACTGCTTAAAGAGCACGAGCGCGGTAGGAAATTCGCATGGCTTTGCCGCCGCTTTCAAAGAACGCGGAATAAACGAAAAACCCCTCGCCGCCGGTCACGGCGCGAGGGGTTCGAATTGGCAACCGCCCGCCGCAGCGGCGCGCCTTACTTGCTGAGTTCGACCTGTTCGAAGTCCAGTTCCACCGGCGTCGCGCGACCGAAGATCGAGACGGAGACCTTGACCTTCTGCTTGTCGAAATCGAGCTCTTCCACCAGACCGTTGAAGCTGGCGAAGGGGCCGTCCAGCACCTTGACCTGATCGCCGATTTCGTAATCGACGTCGACCTGCTGCTTTGGCGCGGATTTCGCTTCTTCCACGCCGCCGAAATAGCGCGCGGCCTCTTTTTCCGAAATCGCCTGCGGCTTGTTGTTGTTGCCGAGGAAGCCGGTCACCTTCGGGGTGTTCTTGACGAGGTGATAGATATCGTCGGTCATGTTCAGCTTGGCCAGCACGTAGCCGGGCATGAACTTGCGTTCCGTCTGCACCTTCTTGCCGCGCTTGATCTCGGTCACCGTTTCGGTCGGGACTTCGACTTCCTCCACCCCTTCGGACAGGCCGAGCCGTTCCGCCTCGCTCAGGATGGAATCGCGGACCTTGTTCTCGAAACCGGAATAGGCGTGGATGATGTACCAGCGTGCCATGTGTCTAACGTCTTACCCTGTCGAAATGTGTGCGGTTCGGTGAAAGCCTACGGCTCAGGCGATGGTCAGCAGCCAGCCGACGAACGTGCTGAACAGCGAATCCACCCCGAGGAAGAACAGCGAGAGGATGGTCATCATGATGAACACGAAGATCGCCGTGCGGATCGTTTCCTCGCGGCTAGGCCACACGACCTTGCGGCCTTCGGCCTGGACCTGACGGATGAATTCCGCGGGGCTGGTCTTGTTCGTCTTCTCGGCCATCGTGGACTTGCTCTCGCTCGAATATCGTCTCGTTTCTTCCGGGATGGGATCATCGCCGCCCCGATGCAAGATCGGGAGGGGCTTTATGATGCTCCGATGTCGGAAGACGGCAGCGCATGTAGGCCGGTGGGGCCGAAAAGGCAAGCGGGGGAACTTTCGCACGCGCGCCCTTTGCAAGCCGCGATTACGCCCCTAGCGTGCGGCGCGATAACCGGGACGAAAATTCGAGGGGTTCCATGGCACTACCAGACACGGCAGCGTCGCCGACGCTGATCGATCGCGTAACCAATATATCCGATTTCATCTGGGTCGGCACATGGAACGGGCAGGAGGTGCTGCCCTTCCCGCCCATGACGCTGGTGCTGCTGGGCATTGGCCTTTGGATCATGATCGGCCTGCGGTTCTATCCCATCGTCAAGCTCGGCAGCGCGTTTGCCGGCCTGTTCAAGGGCCGCAAGGGTGCGGGCGCGGGCGAAATTTCGCCCTTCGCCGCCCTCTCGACCGCGCTTTCCGGCCAGGTCGGCACCGGTAACCTCGCCGGGGTCGCCACGGCCATTGCGCTGGGCGGGCCGGGCGCGGTGTTCTGGATGTGGGTGACGGCGATCTTCGGCATGGCATTGGGCTTCGCGGAAGGCAGCCTCGCCATCCGGTTCCGCGAGAAGACCAGCGACGGCGTCTATCGCGGCGGCCCGATGAGCTACATCATGATGGGCCTCGGGCCGAAATGGACCTGGCTCGCCATCCTGTTCTGCCTCGGCACGCTGTTCTCCGCGCTGGTCACCGGCAATTCGATCCAGGCGAACGAAGTCGCGAGCGGTCTAAACGAACTGTTCGGGTGGGAGCGCTGGTTCGGCGGGCTCGTGGTCGCTATCGCGGTGTTCATCGTCATCATCGGGGGCATCAAGTCGATCGGCAACGTAGCGGAAAAGGTCGTGCCGTTCATGGCGGCGACCTATATCGTGATGGCCTTCGTCGCGCTGGTGCTGAACTTCGCGGACCTGCCCGAAACGTTCGGCCGCATTTTCTACGGCGCGTTCAATCCGCAGAGCGCGGTGGGCGGCTTTGCCGGGGCGGCGATCATCATCGCGCTGAGGGCGGGCGTGGCGCGCGGCCTGTTCTCCAACGAGAGCGGCCAAGGCTCCACCCCGATCGCCCATGCCGTGGCGCAGACCAACGATCCCGAACAGCAGGGCCGCATGGCGATGCTCGGCACGTTCATCGATACGCTGGTGATCTGTACGATGACGGCGCTGGTCATCCTGACGGTGGAGGGCGACTTCACCTATCAGGGCGAGGCGGTGCGCCATGTCTGGCAATCCGATCTCGGCACGACCGAGCTGAGCGGCTTCGTCACCACCAGCGGCGCGTTTGCGGCGGCTTTCCCGTTCGAGATCGCGAGCATTCCGATCGGGACGCTGATCGCCAGCATTGCGCTGATCCTGTTCGTGTTCACCACGCTCCTTACCTGGAGCTATTACGGCGAGCGGGCGATCACCTTCATCTACGACCGCATTCCCGGCTCCAGCCGTGGGGGCGAGAAGGTGCTGCACATCATCTGGCGCGTGATCTGGTGCATCGGCATCTATATCGGCGCGACGCAGCCTTCGCAGCTCGTCTGGCGGCTGGGCGACATCTCCAACGCTGCAATGGCCCTGCCGAACCTGCTGGCCTTGGCCCTGCTCTCCGGCGTGGTGTTCAAGCTGGCGCGCGGCGACAAGACCGCGGGCAAGACCCACACCGCCGATACGCCGGAGGAGCCGGAGGAATACTGATCCCTCCGGTAGCATGGTGCATACGAAAAGGGGCCGGGAGGATCGTTCTCCCGGCCCCATTTTTTCGCTAGTGAGTTATTTCAGCGTGTGCCGAGAAGCCGCGCGAAGAAGCCGGGCTGTTCCATCGGCAGGATCTTGCCGTGATGCTTCATGCGCAGGCTTGCGTCGCTATAGGGCTTCGGGCTGGACCATCGGTCCGGCCGGCTGCTGCGAAATGACAGACTTGACATTGCGTTACCTCCTTTGAACCGTTTCCCTCAATTCCTGCACGAGTAATCGCACAAACGGTCTAAAAGTTCCCGCTTCGTTTCATTTCTGTCCCCCGGTGGGACTGCGGAGCAACAGTGTGGTAAACGCGCTTGCAAGACGCCGGAACGGCCGAAGTCAGCCCCCGCCCGCCGCAATCCAGCGATCGATCTTCGCTTCCAGCACCGGTAGCGGTATGTCGCCGCTGCCCAGAACTTGCGCATGAAAATCGCGCACATCGAAATCGTCGCCGAGCGCTGCGGCGGCCTTTGCGCGTAGTTCCTTGATCTTCAGTTCGCCGATCTTGTACGCCAGCGCCTGCGCCGGCATTACCAGATAGCGGGCCGTCTCGCTCTCCGCGAAATCGCGCGGCTGGCCGTTCTCGACCATGTATTCGATCGCCCGCTCGCGGCTCCAGCCCTTGGCGTGCATCCCGGTATCGACCACCAGCCGCACCGCGCGCAGCAACTCGCCGCCCGCCAGCGCCCCGATCCGGTCGAGCGGATCGTCGTACAAGCCCAACTCGTAACCCAGGCTTTCGGCATAGAGCCCCCAGCCCTCGGAATAGGCGGTGAACCCGCCATAGCGCATGAAGGCGGGAATATCCTCGTTCTCGATCGCCAGCATCGTTTCGAAGTGATGCCCCGGATTGCCTTCGTGCATGTAGAGCGCGATCGATGGCGAAAGATCGCGCTCGGTCGGGTTGTAGCCGCTGAAATAGAACGTGCCGGGCCGTGCGCCGGGCTTACCCGACATATAGGACGCGGCGAGATTGAACGCCTCGCGATATTCCTCGTACGGCTTGATCTCGAGTTGAGTCTCGGGGAAATCCGAAAACAGCGCGTCGAGCTTGGGATCGACCCGCTCCGCCAGCGCATACCACGCGGCAGTCAGTTCGTCCTTGCTGCGATAATAGGTCGGCTCGCGGTCTCCGGCCTCGGCGCGCGCCTGCGCCAGTTCGCGATTGATCCGCGCGACTTCCGACAGGCCAAGCGCGTGAACCTCGTCCGCCGTCAGCGGCAGCGTGGTCATTTCCTCGATCCGGAACCGGTAATAGTCCCCACCATCCGCCATCCCGTCGACGCCCCCGGTCGGGCGGGCCTTGGGCAGGTACTCGCCGGTGAGGAAGGTGCGGAACTCTTCAAGCGCCGGCATGAGCTGCCCGCCGACGACTTCGCGATACCGGGCCGTCAACCGCTCCTTTTCGGCAGCCGAGAAACCGTCGGGAAACGCCCGCAGCGGCGCGTAATAGGGATTGCGCTCTTCCGGCAGGGCAAGCTGGGTCGCAAGCTGCTGGATCATCAGTTCCACGGTCAGGCGCGGTTCGGTGATGCCGTTCGCGGCGCCCAACCGCATCCGCGCGATCGCGGCATCCATCGCACGCACGAAATCGCCGTGCCGCGAGAGGTTGTTCTCGTAATCCTGAACCGTCGCGAACGGCATCAACCCGCCCGGAGCCGACAGGCGCGGATAGCTGATATGCAGCCCGCGAAAGTGATCGACCGCAAGCCCGGCCTCGAATGCGAGGATTTCCGGCGACGTTTCGGCCAGCGTGCGCTCCTGCCCGTAACGGAAGACGTCGTAATAGATGCGGTCTTCCTCCGAGAGCGCGGCGCGATCGATGGTGCCGAGCGCCGCGAGGTTCTGTTCCGCGGCCTGCCGCTCGCGCAGCAAGGCGGCGGTGGTGAACTCGCCGAGCCGGTCCGCATCGCTGAAATCGCCGCGATAGAAGGCGGCGGTGGGATTGCGATCGAGATAGGCGGCGTCGGACCGTGCGAAGAGAGCGAAGAGACGATCGTGCTGATCCGATGCTTCCGCTGCTTCCGCGACCACGCGGGCCGTTTGTGCAGCTGCGGACATATTCACCGGAGCATCGCGCAGGGGGGCTTGTTCGACCCCTTCGCTGGTCGTGGCACAGGCAGCTAGTGACAGCGCGCTAGCGCTCAGCAGGACGGTGCGGGCGATACTCATAGTCTCTCTCCGATTTCCAAACTTCATTCGACGATGCGGCCGCGCACCATCACCCAGTCGACATTCTCGAGCACGGTAACATCCCGCAGCGGATTGCCGGAAACGGCGATCATGTCCGCCGAATAGCCGGACGCGATGCGGCCGATCTCGTTCTCCATTTCCAGCACTTCGGCCGCGCGCGTGGTGGCCGAGGCCAGAGCATCGCGGTCGCTCATACCCTGCGATTTCATCAGCGCGAACTCGCCGGCATTGCGGCCATGCTCAAACACGCCGGCATCGGTGCCGAAAGCGATCGGCACACCCCAATCCATCGCCTTGCCCATGAAGGTCTTCGCGGTCTCGGCGACGGCGCGGATCTTGTCTTCCACCACGGGGGTATAGATGCCCTGCCCCAGCCGCTCGGTCACGCCCTGGAACGCCATCAGCGTGGGAATGAGGACGGTGCCGTTCTTCACCATCTCGCGCGCTGCCGCCTCGTCGAGATAGGTGCCGTGCTCGATCGTATCGATGCCCGCCCGGCTCGCCGCCTCGATCCCGCGCGCGCCATGCGCATGGGCCATGACCTTGAGGCCGAGCGAGTGCGCGGTATCGGCGATGCTCTTCATCTCGGTATCGGTGAAGTGCGCCTCCAGCCCGCGACCCTGCTGACTCAGCACGCCGCCGGTCGCGGTGATCTTGATGACGTTGGCGCCGTTCTGGCTGGCACGGCGCACCTTGGCCGCGCATTCGACCGGGCCGGTGCAGCTGTAGCCGCTGGAGAGGATTTCGTTGATCTCGGGCAGGAAGCCGGTGACGTCGCCATGCCCGCCGATGATCGCGAGCGGCGGTCCGGCGGCTACGATGCGCGGTCCGGTGATCAAGCCTTCTTCGGTGCCGCGCCGAAGGGCAAAGGCGGTCTGCTGCGCGCTGCCCGCCTCGCGCACGGTGGTGAAACCGGCACGTACCGTGGCCTCGGCATTCTTTGCGCCGACGACGACGCCCCATTCGGCGGGCTCCACCGCCTCGCGCCAGAAATCGCCGCCCGGATCGCCGGTGAGGTGGACGTGGAGGTCGATCAGGCCGGGGACGAGGGTCTGCCCTTCGAGGCGGATCGTTTCGCCGCCCTCCGGCGCGGTCTGGAAGCCGTCCACGATGGATACGATACGGCCATCGGTCACTGTGACGGTGGCCGGACCACTTGCCTCGCCCGACGCATCGGCAACAACGCTGTCGGCCTGTATGGCATAGGTCTGTGCGGATACGGGCGCAGCGAAAAGCACGGCGGCAGCCGCGAGCAAGCGTGTGGGGGTGCGCATGATCTGTCCTCCTGTTTTGCATGGACGATGAACGCTTAAGCGTCCCCGGGCAAGCCGCGACACACAGCAATTCCAATCACTTTCCAACATGGAATATTATCACTTGCAAAAGCGGAAAGTGATTGCCATAACTTTCCATGTTGGAAAGAAAGGAATCGTCATGGATCAGAACGATGCTATGAAAGCGCTCGACAGCGTTCGGGAAACCGACCGCGCACTAGAACGTCGGGCGCGTTGGCCCTTGTGGCGACATGCGGCGTTCGGCGCGCTCGAAGCCCTCCTGCTGCTGGCGTGGGGCGTGCCATTGGCGGCGATGGCAGCCTGTATTGTCATTGCGCTTGGCGGTCTTTGGTGGATCGTTGCAGACGACCGCCGCCGGTACGGGATGTTTGTCAGCGGGTATTCTTCGCGAGCCGCCCTTCCGGCAACGTGGCTTGCTCTAGCCATCGTATTGAGCGGACTTGTCGCTCTCGTTCTGACCGGCGGACCCAACCAATGGACCCCTTACGTCTTGCCGGTCGTAGGAACCGTCTTTGTCGGGTGCACGCTCGCGAGTATCTGGTGGGAAAAGCTCTATCGCGCCGAATTGCGGCAAGGCGGCGTCCAATGAGCAATGTTCCGCAGATCGACCCCGCTTACCATCATCCGGCACGCCTGCAGATTGCGGCCATGCTGGCTCGGGTCGACGAGGTGGAGTTCGCCACCCTTCGCGATATCATCGAAGTGAGCGATTCTGTCCTGTCGAAACACCTCTCCGCCCTGTCGGACGCCGGTTATGTGAAGCTGAAGAAAGCCAAGAGCGAAGGCCGCCAACGCACTTGGGCGAGCTTCACGCGCGACGGCAGAAACGGCTTCGCGAAGCACATGGCCGCCTTGCGCGAACTTGCGGAAATGGCGGAACAGGCGGTGGCGGCGGAATAACCGCCGCCGCGCCGCGTCAGAAAGTGTAGCCGATGCCCGCCGCAATCAGGAACTGGTCGGCATCGCCGCGGATACGGGTGAACGGCGTGTTCTTCGCATCGCCGAACAGCCGCGAATAGCCGCCCAGACCGACGATAGAGAAACCGCCGTCGGTCAGGTCGCCATTGAGATCGTAGGCGATGAGGAGATTTACCCCCGCCCGGTCGAACCCGCCATCTGCCCGATAGCCCGGCAGCACGTCCTCGTCGGGCAGAAGGGTGTTGGTTTCCGGCACCGAATAGTAATACTCGGAATAGTCGTCGTCGACATAGCTCGTGTTGACCGAAAGCGAGGCGGCCATGCCGCGGCTCAGCGGCGTGAAATAGGTGATGTTCGGCGCGATCACCATCCCGCCATGCGCACCGTTCACATCCCAGCCGATGTCGACGTTCGCGCTCAGGGAATCGTAAGGATTGAGAACGGCGGGGAAACCCACGCCGACCGTGCCGCCAACCTCAATCGCCATGTCGAGTTCGCCATAAGCCTCAACGACCCGGTCGTTGATCCCGTCGAGATTTACGCGGTCGCGCCGGATGCGTGCGAAAGGACCGGCGGAAAGGTTCGGACCCTCGTCGGCATCGGGTACAAGATCGACGGCGATCCCGCCGGGGCGCGGGTTGAAGTCGATACCCTTGTACGATGCCTGCACGATAGGCAGGACGAAGGCGGTGTAATCGTCGGACCCGGTATAGCTCGGCCCGTAGGCGGCACCGATGCCGACGCTGATGAAGTCGCCATCATATACCGTGTTGTCCGGTACTTCGGATGTCACGCCGGGATCGGCCTGGCTCTGTGCGAATGCCGGTGCGGCAAACAAGGCCGGCAGAACGCTGGCAGCGGCGAGTGCGTAGAATTTCATGAACGGATCCCTGTTCGTGTTTTACCGTCAAACCTGTAGCACTGCCGCCAGTTCCGGCGGTGCTTGCGATTGTGCGACGCGGCAACCGCTCCTAAGCGCGTGAACATGGAACGGGAAGCATTCGATCTCGCAATCGTCGGCGGCGGTCTGGCGGGCGGTCTCACCGCCCTCGCGGTCACGCAGCGGCGGCCGGATTTGTCGCTGGCGCTGATCGAGGCGGGAGAAAGTTTCGGCGGCAATCATCGCTGGAGCTGGTTCGAGGGTGATATCGGCGCGGCGGGCGAGGCGCTGCTTGCGCCGTTCGAGAAAACCGTATGGACCGGCGGGAACGACGTGCATTTCCCAGCCCATTCACGCAGGCTGGCAGCCGATTACCGGTCGCTCGACAGCCGCGATTTCGATGCGGCCCTGCGCCGCGAACTCCCACAAAGCGCCATCTTCGCAGGTTGCCGCGCTCGCGAAATCGGTGGCGACGGCGTCAGGCTCGAAGACGGCGAGCACGTGCAGGCCAAAGCGGTGATCGATTGCCGCGATGCCGGGCCCAGCCCGCACCTCACCGGCGGCTGGCAGGTCTTTCTCGGCCAGACGCTGCGCACCGATGCACCGCACGGGATCGACCGCCCGGTCATCATGGACGCGACCGTTGCGCAGCCGGGCGCCTATCGCTTCATCTATCTCCTGCCGCTCGGCAAGCATGAGATCTTCGTCGAGGACACCTATTACGCCGACAGCCCGGTGCTCGATGCGGACCTCCTGCGCAAACGCATCGCCAACTACGCCGCAGACAGGGGATGGCGGACCGAAGTCATGCACGAGGAAGCCGGTGTGCTTCCCGTCATCACCGGCGGCGATTTCAAGGCCTATCGCGCCTCGCTCGAACGGCCGGGCGTGGCGCTCGCCGGCGCGCGGGGCGGCTTCACGCATCCGCTTACCAGCTATACCATGCCGATTGCGGTGCGAAATGCATTGGCCATCGCCGACATGGCCCACCTGCCCGGCCCCGCGCTCGCCAATGCCGTCGCGGCGCGGGCAACCCGGCACTGGGCGGACACCGCCTATTACCGCCTGCTCGCCAAGATGCTGTTCGACGCCGCCGAACCGAGCAAACGCTACACGATCTTCGAGCGGTTCTACCGCCTGCCCGAACCCTTGATCGAACGGTTCTACGCCGCGCGGTCCACCCCGGCAGACAAAGCGCGCATCCTTTCGGGAAAACCGCCAGTGAAGATAGGCCGTGCGATACGCGCGATCCTTGGCAAGGGTGCCCCGCTGGTCCATATGGAAAGGCGATGAACCTCCAGACCCACCCGCCCGTCCAATCCCCCACCTCCGACCTCATCGAAACCGGTAAAACCGCGTGCGTCGTCGGCGCCGGTTTCGGGGGCCTCGCCCTCGCGATCCGGCTGCAATCGGCAGGCATCGCGACCACGCTGATCGAGGGGCGGGACAAGCCGGGCGGCCGCGCCTATTTCTGGGAACGTGACGGCTTCACCTTCGATGCCGGCCCCACCGTGATCACCGATCCCGATTGCCTGCGCGAATTGTGGGCGCTTTCGGGGCACGACATGGCCGAAGACGTCGAGCTGATGAAGGTCATGCCGTTCTACCGCCTCAACTGGCCTGACGGCACGAACTTCGATTATTCGAACGACGAGGACGATCTCTTCGCCGAAATCGCCAAGCTCAACCCGGCGGATGTCGCCGGTTACCAACGCTTTCTCGACTATTCCGCCGGCGTTTACGAGGAAGGCTACGTCAAGCTCGGCCATGTGCCGTTCCTCGATTTCAAATCGATGATGAAAGCCGCCCCGGCGCTCGCCAAGAAGCAGGCGTGGCGGAGCGTCTATTCGATGGTGTCGAGCTTCATCGAGAACGAGAAAATCCGCGAGGCTTTGAGCTTCCACACTCTGCTCGTCGGCGGCAATCCGATGAAGACGAGCGCGATCTATGCGCTGATCCACAAGCTGGAGAAGGATGGCGGCGTATGGTGGGCGAAAGGCGGCACCAACCGCCTCGTCTCCGGCATGATCACGCATTTCGAGCGGCTCGGCGGCACGGTGCGCATGGGCGATCCGGTGGTGCAGGTTCACACACTGGGCAGCCGGGCGAGCGAGGTGGAAACGGAGTCCGGCTTCCGGCAGCGTTTCGACGCGGTAGCCAGTAATGCCGACATCATGCACAGCTATCGCGACCTGCTCGGCAATTCGAAGCGCGGCAAATCGTATTCCAAGTCGCTCAATCGCAAGAGCTTCTCGCCCAGCCTCTTCGTCGTCCATTTCGGCGTAGAGGGGACATGGCCCGGAATTCCGCACCACATGATCCTGTTCGGCCCGCGCTATAAGGGACTGCTCGAGGACATTTACGATCACGGCGTGCTGCCGCAGGATTTTTCCGTCTATCTGCACCACCCGACCGTCACCGATCCTTCGATGGCGCCGGAAGGGATGAGCACGTTCTACGCGCTGGTCCCGGTCGCCCATATGGGCAAGCTCTCGCTCGACTGGGACGAGATCGGCCCGATGCTGGAAAAGCGCATCCTCGACGAGGTGGAGCGCCGCCTGATCCCCGATCTGCATTCACGGATCGTGACCAAGTTCCATTATGCACCGAAGGACTTCGCCGGGGATCTGAACGCACACATGGGCAGCGCCTTCAGTCTGGAGCCGGTTCTCACGCAGAGCGCCTGGTTCCGCGGTCACAACCGCGACGACCAGATCGAGAACTTCTATCTCGTTGGCGCAGGGACCCACCCGGGCGCCGGCATCCCCGGCGTGGTCGGCAGCGCGAAGGCAACGGCCAAGCTGATGGTCGAGGATCTGGTCCACTGATGAAGCGCGTCGCCGTCTATTGCGGGTCCGCCACGCCGGCCGATCCGCGTTATATCGAGCTGGCGCGCGAAGTCGGGGCGACATTGGCCGAGCGCGGCATCGGTGTCGTCTATGGCGGCGGCAGGCTCGGGCTGATGGGAGCCGTTGCGTCCGCGGCGCTGGAGAATGGCGGCGAAGTCATCGGGGTCATTCCCGATGCATTGGCCGGTAGCGAAGTCGCCAATCGCGATTGCACCGAACTTCACACGGTCGGCGGGATGCACGAGCGCAAGCAGATGTTCACCGACCTGTCCGACGGGTTTCTCACCATTCCCGGCGGGGTGGGCACGATGGACGAGCTTTGGGAAGCGGTCAGCTGGGCGCAGCTCGGCTATCACACCAAGCCCGTCGGCCTTTTGAACGCCTTCGGGTTCTACGACCATCTCATCGCTTTCAACCGCCACATGGCCGAAGTCGGCTTCGTGCGGCCGGCGCATCAGGGCATCATCGTTTCGGACACCGCGTTAACCGGATTGCTCGACAAAATGGCAGCCTATCGTCCGCATACGCCGATCTTCCGGATGAAGGCGGAAGACCTCTGAGTACCACGCAGCGCCCCCTGACCACGCAATATATGCGCCCCACCCTCGCCCGCGCGGGCGGTGGGCGCGATCGTGCATCTTTGGTCGAAAAGGCGCGTGAGGCGATCGAGGAGGGCTCGCACAGCTTCGCCGCCGCCTCCAAGCTGTTCGACCGGCTGACGCGCGAGCGGGCATGGCTGCTGTATGCCTGGTGCCGCCGGTGCGACGACATCGCCGACAATCAGGACAAGGGCGGGCCATTGGGCGATCAGGGCACGCCCAAGAATGCCGAGGACCGGATACAGGCACTGCGCGTCCTCACCCGCCGCGCTTTCGAGGAACAGCCGACCGCCGATCCGGCCTTCGACGGGTTCGGCCAGGTCGCCGACGAATGCGGCCTGACGCCGGACATGGCGAACGACGTGATCGGCGGCTTCGCTCTGGACGCGACCGGCTGGGCACCCACCAACGAGCGCGATATGCTGCGCTATTGCTATCACGTAGCGGGCGCGGTCGGCGTGATGATGGCGAGGGTGATGGGCGTGCCCGACGACGATGGCGACACGCTCGACCGGGCCTGCGATCTCGGCCTCGCCTTCCAGCTCGCCAATATCTCGCGCGACATCGTGGAGGATGCGGCGGCCGGACGGGTCTATTTGCCCGCGCAATGGCTGGCGGAAAAGGACCTCGCGCCCGGCGAACACGCGCGGCCGGAAAATCGCTTTGCCCTCGCCAGCCTGATGCCGCGGATGATCGCGCTGATGGAAAAGCACGAGGATGCGGCCAAGCTCGGCGCGGCGCGGCTGAAGTTCCGGCAGCGTTGGGCGGTGCTGTCCGCCGCGAACATCTATGGCGCGATCGGGCGTAAGGTGCTGAACCGCGGACAGAAAGCGTGGGACCGGCGGGTTGTGGTGCCGGGCTACGAGAAATTGTGGCACGTTGCGACGGCGTTCTTCGAAGCGCTGTGGAACCGGCCGAAAGGGCCGGACGAACCAATCATCTGGACGCGGCACGATTATCGGCCTGTGGCAGGATGGTGACCGGATCCTCACGCCCCTAGATTTCGTTCGCTGTAAGCCTTTCGAAGGGCTCTTCTTGCATCGGAAGAAAAAGCAGAGCTTCGAGAGAGTTTCCTTTCCGGACCGGCAAAGCTAGTCCCTCCCCATGATCACCAAACTCCTCATTGCCAATCGCGGCGAGATCGCCTGCCGCATCATCCGCACTGCGCGCGACATGGACATCGCCACAGTCGCGGTGTATTCCGACGCCGATGCGAAGGCGCTGCACGTCCGCCAGGCGGACGAAGCGGTGCATATCGGTCCCTCGCCCGCTGCCGAAAGTTATCTTGTGGGCGAGAAGATCATCGCGGCGGCGAAACAGACCGGAGCCGATGCGATTCATCCGGGCTACGGCTTCCTCTCCGAGAATGCCGATTTCGCGCAGGCGGTGAAGGATGCGGGGCTGATCTGGGTCGGCGCACCGCCGTCCGCGATCCGCGCGATGGGCCTCAAGGATGCCGCCAAGAAACTGATGCGCGAGGCGGGTGTACCCGTAACCCCCGGCTATGATGGCGAAGACCAATCGCCCGAACGCCTGAAGCAGGAGGCCAACACGATCGGCTATCCCGTGCTGATCAAGGCGGTCGCGGGCGGCGGCGGCAAGGGGATGCGCAAGGTCGATGGCGAGGGAGACTTCCTCTCCGCGCTCGAATCGTGCCGCCGCGAGGCCAAGGCCAGCTTCGGCAATGACGACGTGATCCTCGAAAAGTGGATCACCTCGCCCCGCCATATCGAGGTGCAGGTGTTCGGCGACACACACGGTAATGTCGTTCACCTGTTCGAACGCGACTGCTCGCTCCAGCGCCGCCACCAGAAGGTGATCGAGGAAGCCCCCGCCCCCGGCATGGACGAGGCGACCCGCGAGGAAATCTGCGCCGCCGCCGTGCGCGCCGCCAAAGCGGTCGATTACGAGGGCGCAGGCACGATCGAATTCATCGCCGACGCTTCGGAAGGGCTGCGCGCCGACCGCATCTTCTTCATGGAAATGAACACGCGGCTTCAGGTCGAACATCCGGTGACCGAGGAGATTACTGGGGTCGATCTGGTAGAGTGGCAAGTGCGCGTGGCAAGCGGCGAGCCGATCCCACTGAAGCAGGATGAGCTCACAATTGACGGCCATGCGATCGAAGCGCGGCTTTATGCGGAAGACCCGGCGAAGGGTTTTCTACCCAGCACCGGCCAACTCGAACATCTCGACCTCGGCAGCGAAGGTCGTGTGGAAACGGGCGTTGAAGAAAGCGATGCCATTTCGCCGCACTACGATCCGATGATCGCCAAGCTCATCGCTTGGGGAGAGGACCGCGACGAGGCCATCGATCTGCTGCTCGACATGACCGAAGGCGCGCAAATCTGGCCGGTAAAGACCAACGCCGCTTTCCTAGCCAATTGCCTTGCGGACGAGGACTTCGGCGATGCCGACCTCGATACCGGCTTTATCGAACGCAAAGGCGACGCGCTTCTCGGCGACGCCGAACCGACCGGCGCAATCCGCGCCGCGGCGGCCGAACTCGTACTGCTTGCCGCAGACATACCGCATGATGCGCTGGCCGGGTTTCGCCTGAATGCATCCCCCCGGCTATCTGTGGCGCTTGACCAAGCGGGCAATACCGAAGTGGTTACGCCGCACGACGCGCTGCCGTTCGAGCCGTTGCACGGCTTCACCAGCAGCGAGCGCGTAGTCGTCTTCGCCGATGGGCTGGCGCACGAGTTCACTCTTTCATCGAGGGGCGGCGGTGCGGCGGTAGCAGGCGACGGCGCGATCCTCGCGCCCATGCCGGGCAAGGTGATCGCGGTCGATGTGGCCGAGGGCGATGCCGTGACCGCAGGCCAGCGGCTGATGGTGCTCGAGGCGATGAAGATGGAACACGCGCTCACCGCGCCGTTCGACGGGACCGTTGCCGAACTCAACGCCAGCGAGGGCGGGCAGGTGCAGGTCGAAGCGGTGCTGGCGGTGGTGGAGCCTACGAGCGAGGAATAACCGTCATCCCGGCTTCCGCTGGGATGACGATAGATTGTTCGACACGCTCAAGGCGAGCGGACCGTGGGATCGGCGTAAGGCGTTAGACCCCGTCTTCCACATCCTCCGGCCTCGGCGCGCCGAACAATTCGCCGCGTTCCGAGAACAGCACGAAAGTCAGGCTAACGACTGCTGTAATCAGCAGTGCTGTCGCCAAGGGGCGCGCGGTGCCGTCGTACAGGAAGCCGATCAGCGCACCCAGCCCCGCGCCGGTGGTCAGCCGCAGGAAGCTTTGTGCGGAGCTTGCCGCGCCGGCGATATGCTTGAACGGCTCCATCGCGATCGAGCCGAAATTCGCGCCGATAAATCCGAGCAGCGCCATATTTGCCGCCATCAGCGGCACGAAGGTCCATAGGCTCTCGTCCGGCTGATTGGCGAACCACAGCTGCGCGGAAGATACCGCGATGAACACGAACAGCGCGGCATGGCTGACCCGCCGCGCGCCGTAACGCTCCACGATGCGGCTGTTCGACCAGTTGGAGATCGCCATGGCGCCCGCGCACATGGCGAAGATCATCGGGAACAGCTCGCCCGCGCCGAAGGCCTCGCCGATCAATTGCTGCGAGGAGTTGATGAACCCGAACAGCCCGCCGAACACCAGCGCGCTGCCAAGCGTGTAGCCGATCGTCTCGCGCAAGGTGACGGAATGGCGCATGTTTCGCACGATCACCGGCAAGCGGATCGGAACGCGGTCTTCATCGTCCAACGTCTCGGGCAGGCGGGTATAGACCCATACCGCCATCACCGTGCCGGCAGCGGCCATTGCAGCAAAGATCCAGCGCCAGTTGCCGGCAAGTTCAAGAATGCCTTGCCCGATGGTCGGCGCAATGGCCGGCACGATCAAAAAGATGACGAAGATCAGGCTCATCATGCGAGCCATCTTATCGCCGCCCACACGGTCGCGGATGATGGCCGGCGGCAGTGCGATGATCGCGGCCGCGCCGAACCCCTGGATCGCGCGCAGCACGACGAGCGTGGTGAAGTCCTGCGCCAACGAACAGGCGATCGACAGGGCGATGTAGACACCGAGGCCGGCGAACAGCACCGGACGGCGGCCAAAGCGATCGGCGAAGCTGCCGGGCACCAGCGCCCCGAAGCCTGCCGCGATTAAGTAGGCCCCGACGACGAACTGGCGGCTGTTTCCTTCCGCGCCCAGCGTGCCAGCCAGATTGTCGAGCGCGGGCAAGATGGAATCGATGCCGAATGCGTTCAGCGCCATCAGCAGCGCCATCATCCAAATGAGCGAGCGTTCGCTGATCTTGGGTTTGGCCGGGTTTTCCGGCGGCGTAGCGGTTACGGGTTCGCCGCGGGCCAGTGTTTCTCTTCGCATCTGCACAAAAAGATAGGTGGCGAGAACGGTTCCGCTTTGCAACGGGCCAAGCTAATTAACTCGTCCGATGGACGAGGCGCCCGACAGCGAAACCGGCGACGGCACGGAAGGCAGCGAAGCGGGCGAAACGGCGGGCCTGCGCAAAATCATCCATGTCGATATGGACGCCTTCTTCGCAAGCGTAGAACAGCGCGACAATCCCGAACTGCGCGGCAAACCGGTCGCCGTCGGCGGGTCGAGCGGGCGCGGCGTGGTGGCGGCGGCAAGCTACGAGGCGCGGCGGTTCGGGGTGAAAAGCGCCATGCCATCGGTAACGGCCAAGCGGCTTTGCCCGGACCTGATCTTCGTGAAAAGCCGGTTCGACGCCTATCGCGAGGTCAGCCAGCAAATCCGCGCCATCTTCGGCCATTACACCGAACTGGTCGAACCCTTGAGCCTCGACGAGGCCTATCTCGATGTGACCGAAGACCGGCTCGGCATCGGCAGCGCGACACGCATCGCCGAGATGATCCGGCAGGAGATCCGCGCGAAGACGCAGCTCACCGCCAGTGCCGGGGTCAGCTACAACAAATTCCTCGCCAAGCTTGCGAGCGACCAGAACAAGCCCGACGGAATCTGTGTAATCCGCCCCGGCATGGGCGCAGCCTTCGTCCAGTCGCTTCCGGTGCGAAGGTTTCACGGCGTCGGGCCGAAGGGGGCGGAAAAGATGGCGCGGCTCGGCATCGAGACGGGGGCGGACTTGGCCGCGAAAGACATCGAGTGGCTGCGCGCCCATTTCGGAAGCTTCGCCGATTACCTCTACCGCGCGGCCCGGGGCATCGACCTGCGCCCCGTGCGCAGTAGCCGCACGCGCAAATCGGTCGGCGGCGAGCGGACCTTCAGTCGCGATCTATCTGGCGGCAGCGAACTTCGCGAAACGCTGGAGACGATCATCGACATCGTCTGGGACCGCATTTCGCATAATGGCGTGAGCGGGCGCACGGTTACGCTGAAGCTCAAATATACGGATTTCCAAATCTTCAGCCGCGCGAAATCCCTGCCGCAGCCGATCCGCGAGAAAAACGCGTTCGCAGCCGTCTCGCGCGCCTTGCTGGAGGAGGTGCTGCCACTCCCCATGCCGATCAGGCTGATGGGGCTGACGCTCTCGAAGCTCGAACCCAAGACGAAGAGCGACGGAGAAGAACCGCTGCCCAAGCGCCCGGATGCGCAGTTAAGCCTGCTTTAGGTCCGCGCCGGAACGCTTCCAGACATCCAGCCGCTCGCGCGTGCGGTCAAGCAGGGGTTCGGGCAGCGAATGGAGCGGAAAGAAGCGCGCCTCGACGATTTCCATACCGTCAGGCCGCGGCATCGCATCGACGCGGCAGTGATAGACGTGTTCGACATGCGAGGCGCGGCTGAGTTGCTCGTGGACTACGCGAAGCTGGGTCAGGCCGTGTGCTTCGAGTCCCGTTTCCTCGCGCAATTCACGCGCTGCTGCGACTGCAGGATCTTCTCCGCGCTTCATGCCGCCGCCCGGCAAGGCCCAGCCTGCAGGCCCGTAGGAGTGGCGGATCAGCAGGATCTGCCCTTCGAGATCCTGCGCGATTACGCTCGCCCCGTCCTGCGTCCGTCCAGTGATCCGGCGCACGATATTACGGAGACGAAAGGCAATTCGATAGGCCGTGTGAAGCAGCGGCTTCGGAATCAGACGAAGCATGTGACCGGCTGGCGCGCCGCACCCAGAAGCCGCGCAACGGGAAGGTCGCTTTCCCCGGCAATTGCATCGTCCAGCACGCCGCGTTTGTCCGCGCCGCGCGCGACGAAGACGATCTCGTCGCTATCCAGCAGGGCAGGCATAGTGAGGCTGATCCGGTCGAACGGGGCTTCGGGCGGCAGGGGATCGGGGGTGAGGCGCAGGATGCGCCGTTTCTCGTCTACCTGCGGATCGGTATTGGGGAATAGCGAGGCGATATGCCCGTCGGCGCCCATGCCCAGCCAAGCCAGCGCAAAGGAGGGAATTTTCTCCATGATCGTGAGCGTCGCGACCTCGGCCCCCGCCGGCTCGAACAAGGCGCGCAGCTTGCCGGTATTGGACGCCTCGTGATCTTCGGGAACCACCCGATCGTCGTTCGGCCAGACGATGAGGCGATCCCACGGCAGGTCGCGCGTCAGCAGCTTTTCGATAATCGGAAACGGCGTGGAGCCGCCCGGCACGGTTATCGCGACCGGTCCTTCGGCTTGCGCAAACATCGCAGCCAGCTTCTCGCCGAGCCATTCCGCGACAGCGCTGTTATTGGCGTTCTCGATTATCGTCACATTGCTCATGCGGCATACCTATAAACAAAGGCCGCCCGCTGCCTAGAGCGGACGGCCGGTAAACGTATGCGTAGCCGGAGGCTTACTTGCTGGTCTGATTGAGGAACCAGATGCGTTCTTCGCACTGGTCCGCCCATTCGTCGACGATGCCGCTGGTCGCATTGTCGTCCGCTTCTTCGGAAGTTTCCTTCACTTCCTTGAGGCGTGCGTGGAGCTTGCGATTGTCGTCGCGCAGTTCGGCAACCATCTGGTCCGGCGTGAGCGTGACGTCGTCCTGATCCTTGATCTGCGTGGTCGCGGCGACGCTGCCGATCGAGGTTAGCGTGTATTCGTCGTTTTTGCGCACACGCTCGCCGATATCGTCGACAGTCTTGATCAGCTGCAGCGCCTGCTCGTCGAACAGCAGGTGCAGGTCGCGAAAGCGCGGACCCGCCACATGCCAGTGAAAATTCTTGGTCTTGAGATAAAGCGCGAGCGTGTCGGCAAGTGCGCCGTTCAAGGCGCTCACGAGTGCTTTTTTCGAATTGTCGCCCGACGTGGCCATACAAAGTCCTTCTGTCTTATCGTGTTTGGGTTCCCTCCCATAACGCCAGACCGTTGTCGCGGTTTCGCGATGTGATGCGGTCTGTTTGATCGACGCAGCCGATCAGGCGCTCACGCAGCCCAAGGCCCGGTGATGGCGATCGTCCGCGTCGGGGAATAGGCGTTTACGAAGAACCATTTGCCGTCCGGCGAGAAGCAACCGCCCGCCAGTTCGGTCTGCATGTCGAGCTTGCCGAAATCGTAGGCTCGGCCACCGGGTGTGATGCCGCGCAAATGGTTATCGACCACGTCGGTATATTGATCCTCGCACACGATGAGGTGGCCATTCGGGCCGACAGTGAGATTGTCACCGTAATTGAACTGGTCCTCGCGCTCGCTTTCGAAGAACAGTTCGACGGTGTCGGCCCGCCGCCCCCGCCCCGGCACCAGTTTGAATATCTGGCCGAGCTTCTTCGCACCGCCATTGGTGGAGCAAACGTAAAGCTCGTCCGTGCCCATATGAATGCCCTCCCCCCTCGCGACCAGCGCCGCGCCGCGCGCGGCGGCTCGCATGCGCAGGTCGTCTCCCGGCGCATCGACATCGGCAAGATCGAGCCAGTCGACCGTATAGCTCTGGCCGACCGGCATGGCAGGGCCTTCCCAGTTGCGCGTATCGGCGATGCCGCTGACGATCATCGCCTGAAGGCGTCCGCCTTCATGCAGCTTACCGGGGGTTTGCGGTATGAAGCGGTAAAGCACGCCGTCGCCGCGATCTTCGGTGAGGTAGACATAGCCCGTCGCCGGATCGACGCAGGCGGCTTCGTGATTGAAGCGCCCCATTGCCTTCAGCGGCACGGGATCGACCAAGCCCGGCGCACCTGCCGGAACCTCGAAAACCCAGCCATGATCCTTGCCGAGCTTGCCTTCGCCGAGCTGATCCGCCTTGCTGACGAATTCCTCGCAGGTAAGCCAGCTGTTCCAAGGCGTCACCCCGCCCGAACAATTGCGAATGGTGCCGGCGAGCGAACGATATTCGCGCTTCACCGCAAGCGTTTCCGCATCGAGCACTAGCGTCGTTGTCCCACCCGGCAGAACCTGCCGGCCGCCGACCCGGTCGTATCCGCTGGCAATCGTGCCGCCGGGCGCATCGTCGGGAACGAGTTCGTGATTGCGGACCAAGGCGATCTCGCCGCCAGGAAGCGGCAGGCAGCCCATGCCATCGGCCTTGTCAGGCACCGTCCCGCCGTCACTCATCGCATCGCCGAGGCTGGAGATGAGGCGGTAGGTGAAGCCCTCGGGTAGGTCGAGCAGGCCGTTCGGATCTTTGACCAGCGGTCCGTATCCGTCGAAAGATGATACTGCACGCGCGGACGAGGTCGCCATGTTTCCGCGCGTCATGCAGCCGCTGAGTGCGAGCGCACCGAAGGCGCTGCCGGTGGCGGAAAGAAAACGGCGGCGGTGAATGGCGATGGTCATGCGATTAAACTCCGGTCGGTCGCGAGCCCCTTTGCCCTAGCATCGTGAACGCTGAATGACACTCGCAGAGATACCTCCGTTGCTATTGCGAACTATTCTCATTGACGAAGTAGGAGGATGCCCCTAGCTCGCCCGCCATGTCGCGCCGCGCCATCCGATTCTGGTATCTGCTGCACAAATGGAGCGGCATCGTGCCGACGGCATTCCTGTTGATGCTGTGCCTGACCGGCCTGCCGCTGATATTTCACGACGAGATCGATGCGCTGATGGCATCGGACGCGGAAGCCGCGCTGGCGGGCGCTCCATCAGCTTCGTCGGGATTGCCGCTCGACGCGATCCTCGATCAGGCATTGGCGGATCGCCCGGGAGAGGTCCCGCTGTTCATGGCGTTCAGCCAGGATTCGCCGCTGCTTACGGTCACCACCGGGCCCTCGCCCGATGCGGCGGGCGGGGACATGACGCTCCTCTTTTTCGATCGTGCGACCGGCGAAGCGCTCGGCCCCGCGCCCGTGAACGCGCCGATGGATTTCCTGCTACAACTGCATACCGACATGTTTCTCGGTCAGGGCGGCATGTGGGCGCTCGGCGTATGCGGCATCTTGCTGGTCGTCGCGCTGATATCGGGCGTGGTGCTGTATGCGCCATTCATGCGCCGGCTGCCCTTCGGCACCAACCGCACCGATCGCAGCGCGCGCGTCCGGCGGTTGGACCAGCACAATCTTGTCGGCATCATCGCGCTGGGCTGGATGCTCGTCATCGCGCTGACCGGGGCGATCAACGCCTTCGCTGACCCTTTGACCGAAAACTGGCGCGACGGTGAAGTTGCCCGCCTGACCGCGCAATATGGCGAGGCGGCACCGGTCGCCCCCGAAGAATACGCCTCGCTGGACGCCGCCCTTGCGACCGCGCAGGACGCGCTGCCCGGTCGCAGCCCGCAATTCATCGCCTTTCCCGGCGGCGACTGGTCGTCGGCCCGCCATTACGCGATCTTCTTCCAGGGCGACCGTCCGGTGACGCAGCACTTGCTTACCCCGGCGCTGGTCGATGCCGGATCCGGCGCTTTCGTCGATGCACGCACCATGCCCGCCCTCAATCAGGCGCTGATGATGTCGAAGCCGCTGCATTTCGGCGATTATGGCGGATTGCCCCTCAAGATCGTCTGGGCGCTGCTGACCATCGCGACGATCTGGGTGCTGTGGACCGGCCTCGCGCTCTGGCTGCGCCGCCGCCCCGGCGCGATCGAACGGCGCATCGAAGAAATCCGCAGCGGCGGCAGGCGGCAGGCGCTCGCATGAGCCGCCGCCCCGCCCAGCCCGTGGCCCGCGTCTTCGCGATGCCGCTCGTTCTGCTCGCGGCGACGCTGGTCGGGCTCGTTCTCGGCCTTACCGGCGACGGTCTGCGCGATGTGGCTGCCTGGATCCTGGTCGGCTTACCGCTGGCCCTTCTCGCCCTCTTTCTCTTCCGTACTTACCAGTAGGACCTTCATAATCGTGCTTCGTAATCCGCATCTTACCGGCGCCGCGCTGGCGCTCGTTCTCGCCGCTCCCGCCCATGCGCAATCCGGCGCACCTGCCGAAGACAGTCAGGACACCATCATCGTTACGGCGCAGCGCGAAAACCGGACGGAAGTCGTCGCCGGGGGTAATGTGGGTGTGCTGGGCGACAAACCGGCGGAAGACGTGCCTTTCACCGTGCGAACCTTCGACGAGTCGCTGATCCTCAACCAGCAACCCCAGACTTTGGGCGAGGTGCTGGAAAACGATCCGACAGTACGCACCACGCTGGGGTTCGGCATTGCGGGCGAGCAATTCGTCATCCGCGGCTTCCCCCTGTACGGCGACGATGTCGGCATGAACGGGCTGTACGGCATCACGCCGCGCCAGCTCGTCGCCCCTGAACTCTATAGCGGGGTGCAGGTGCTTAACGGCGCCAACGCCTTCCTCTACGGTGCGGCGCCCGGCGGCACCGGGATCGGCGGCAACGTCAATCTCCAGTTGAAGCGCGCTGGGGAAACACCGCTGACGCGCGCGACGCTCGGCTATACCTCGGATTCCCATTTCGGCGGCAGCGCCGATATCGCGCGCCGCTTCGGCGGAGACGGACAGTTCGGCGTGCGAGTAAACGGCGTCTTCCGCAGCGGCGATGTGTCGATCGACGACGAGTTTCGCGAAACCCTGGCGACCGGCGCCGCCGTCGACTGGCGCAGCGAGAATGTCCGCGTCTTCGCCGATCTCGCCTATCAGCGCATCGAGGTGGACCGGCTGCGCCCGCAGATCGGCCTTGCCGCCGGCGCCATCCCCGCCGTGCCCGATGCGGACGCGAATTACGGGCAGGCCTTCACCAATACCGAGCTCGAAAGCCTCTTCGGCATCGCCCGGCTCGAATACGATGTCGCCGACAACGCCCTGTTTTACGTCACAGGTGGCGCGCTTGAGAGCGAGGAGATGGGCACTTATGGCAGCATCACCGTGACCGACGCCGTAACCGGCGCGGCGAGCGGCGGCGCTTCCATCGTCCCGGCCGAGCAGAGCAACCAAGCGATCGAAGCCGGCCTTCGCGCCAAGATCGGCAGTGCGGTCACGCAGGAGTTCAATTTCGGCACGAATGTCAGCTGGCAGGAGTTTCGCACCGCATTCGATTTTCGAACCAATTATGCGACGAATATCTACGATACCCCGCAAGTCGCTTTCCCGACCGACGTATCCTTCGCCAGCGGCGATCTCGACGATCCGCTTACCTCTAGCCGCTCCCGGTTGATGAGCGCTTTCGTATCGGACACGGTCGGCTTTCTGGACGAGCGCGTACTGATCATCGGCGGCCTGCGCCTTCAGGAGATCGAAGTGCGCGGCTTCGATGTAAACAGCGGGGCGGAAACCAGCGCATACGAGGAAAGCGCGGTCACGCCGGTGGCGGGTCTGGTGGTCAAGCCGGTCGCGGGCCTGTCGCTCTTCGCCAACCGGATCGAGGGTTTGCAGCAAGGCCAGCGGGCGCCGATCAACGGGATAGACCCCGACAATCCCGATGGCCCCGTGCTACCGGTCAGCAACGCCAATCAGGTGCTGCCACCTTTCAAGTCGGTACAATACGAAGTCGGCGCAAAGCTCGCGCTCGGCATGATCGATGCGAGCGTTTCCGCCTACCAGATCGAGCAGCCCAACGCCTTCCTCGGGCCGAACGAAGGGCAACCCGGCTTTCTCGCCTTCGCCCCGTTCGGCGAGCAGCGCAATCGCGGGATCGAGGCTTTCGTGTCCGGCGAACCGACCGAGGGCCTCCGTCTTATCCTGGGCGGTTCGGTCACCGATGCGGAGCTTACGAATACGCCTGGCGGCGTAAACGAAGGTAATACCGCGCTCGGCATCCCGGACTACACGATCAACGCGAACGCCGAATGGGACCTGCCCTTCGTGCCCGGTGTCACACTGACGGGCCGCGTCGTCCATACAGGCGAACAATGGGTCGATCAGGCGAACACGCTCGAACTCGATCCATGGACGCGGGTCGATCTCGGTGCGCGCTATGTCTTCGCGGCGGGCGATACGCCGGTAACCTTGCGCTTCACGGTCGATAACGTGGCGAACGAGCGGTACTGGTCTTCGGCCTTCACCGCGTTCGGATCGTTCGGCGGGCAATTGTTGCAAGGCGATCCGCGCACCTTCAAGGCCTCGATCTCAGCGGATTTCTGACGCAGCGCGCAATTCGCTTGATGCTGCCTTGCAAGCCGTGCGAGGGATGACGCTAATGCCGCACGCCCTCGCTCGCCTTGCGATCCTTGCCACCAGCCTTGCTTTAGCCGCCTGCTCCGAGCCGGAGCCGGAGCCGGAGAGCGAGGCTGTGCCTGTCGTCGCGCAAGCGGTTCGCGTGCTGCCCGAACAGCTAGAGGTGGAAGCGATCGGCACGGCGCGTGCGGCGACCTCCGCCGAAATCTACCCGGAAACTGCGGGCCGCGTCACCTCCGTGCTCTTCTCGGCCGGAGATTATGTGCGCGAAGGCGAACCGCTGCTGCGGCTCGATGCGCGGCAGGAGCGCCTTGCCGTCGAAGCGGCGGAAGTTTCGGTGCGCGAAGCGGACCAATTGCTCGGCCGCTATCGCCGGATCGAGGATACCGGTGCCCTGTCTGAAAGCCAGATCGAAGCGGGTGAGACTTCGCTCGCCTCCGCCCGTGTCGCTCTCGAACAGGCGCAGACCGCGCTTGCCGACCGTGTGGTGCGCGCGCCCTTCTCGGGCCATGTCGGCCTGACCGAAATCGATCCCGGCGACCGGGTGAACGATACAACGCCGATCACCCAGATCGACCAGCGTGGCACGCTTTATGTCGATTTCCCCGCTCCAGAGTCGGTGTTCAACGCCCTGCGTCCGGGACAGGTGGTACAGGTCAGCCCGTTCTCCGACCCGTCGCGCACCATCGACGCCCGTGTGGTGACGACCGACAACCGCATTTCGCAGGACAGCCGCGATTTCATCGTGCGCACCGCCGTTCCCAATACCGGCGATCGCCTGCGCCCCGGCATGAGCTTCCGGGTCGTTTTCACGCGTGCAGGCGAAGCGCGCCCCGTCGTGCCCGAGCAAGCGATCGTGTGGGGCGGCGAAGGCTCGCACCTGTTCGTGGTGCGCGATGGCAAGGCGGTGCGTATCCCCGTGACGATCACCGCGCGGCGCGAGGGGCAGGTCTTCGTCGATGGCGCTATTCGTTCTCAGGATCGCGTGATCGTGGAAGGCGTACAGAAGGTGCGCGACGGGCAGGACATCCGCCTCGTACGCGGCGGGAGCCAGGGCACGCAGACCGTGCAGGTCCGCCCCACGCCCACCGCCTCCCCTTCAGCCGATGAAGAATAAACGCGATCTCGCATTGCTGGCGGTCGAGCGGCCGCTGCTGATCGGCGTTCTCAACCTGCTGATCGTCATCGCGGGGATCGCCGCACTGCTGGGCGTGGAAGTGCGCGAATTGCCGAATGTCGATCGGCCGATCGTGTCGGTGACCGCGACCCTCCCCGGTGCTGCGCCCGAAACGATGGATTCCGAAGTGACGAGCCGGCTGGAAGATGCCGTCGCGCGCGTTTCGGGTGTCAGGCAGATCAGCGCATCGAGCGAGGAGAACAATTCACGTATCCGGGTGGAATTCAATCCCGGCATCGATCTCGACACCGCCGCATCCGACGTGCGCGAGGCGGTCAGCCGGACGCAGCGGGACCTTCCCGAACGCGTCGAACAGGTCACGGTGGTCAAAGCCGATCAAGATGCGCAGCCGATCATGACGCTGGCGGTGCAATCGAACCGCTACGATCAGGCGGAACTCACCCGCATCGTAGAGAACGACATCGTGCCCGAATTGCTGGCGGCGGAAGGCGTCGCCAGTATCGAGGAATTCGGCACCCGCGCCCGCCAGATGCGCGTGGCTGTCGATCCCGCCCGCCTCAACCGATTTGGCCTGACGCTGGCCGATGTCGCGACCGCGCTCGAAAACGCGCCGTACGACGTTCCGGTCGGCTCGTTCCGTTCGGAGGCGCAGGAACTGATCGTCCGCGCCGAAGCGAGCGCCACCGATCCCGCCCTGATCGAGAATGTCGTCATTTCCGGCAACACACGCATCGGCGATGTCGCCGAAGCCGATTTCGCCCCGGCTAATGCGACCAATTTTGTACGGCTCGATGGGCAGCCCATCGTCGGCCTCGGCGTGGTGCGGCAGGCGAGTTCGAACACGATCGAGATTTCGGACACCATCCGGCAGGGCGTGGAGCGGCTGAACGAGCGCTTCGACGACCTGCAGATTCAGGTTGTGTCCGACGATGCCGAATTTATCCGCATTTCGGTGCAGGAAGTGCTCATTACGCTCGGCTTCACTATTCTGGTCGTCGTCGGCACTCTGCTCGTCTTCTTCCGTGCATGGCGGCCCACAGTTGTGCCGAGCGCCACCATTCCGGTGGCTTTGGTCGGTGTTCTCGCCGGCATCTGGGCGATGGGCTTTTCGATCAATCTTCTGACCCTCCTCGCCCTCGTGCTGGCGACCGGCCTGATTGTGGACGATGCCATCGTCGTGCTGGAAAATGCGCAGCGCTTGCAGAACAAAGGGCTCGGGCGGCGGGCGGCGGCGGTGGTCGGCACGCGGCAAGTGTTCTTCGCCGTGGTGGCCACAACGGCGGTGCTCGTCTCGGTCTTCGTGCCGATCAGCTTCCTGCCTTCGGAAGCCGGGCGCCTGTTCCGGGAATTCGGCTTCGTGCTGGCGGTCGCCGTCATCATTTCCTCTTTCGTCGCCCTCTCGCTGGTCCCCGCACTGGCGGCGCGCTTCGACCTGACCAATCAGGACAAGGAGCCGGGCCGATTGGGGCGCTGGGGAGCCGCCGCGAACGAGCGCTATGAAAGCCTGCTCAAACGATGCCTTGATCGGCCCAAGTTGGTCGCGATCGTCTCGATCGTGATCGCGGGGGCCGCCGGCCTCCTTTATTCGCAGCTCGACAACGAACTGGTGCCGGACGAGGATCGCGGCGTCATCACTGTGGACGCGACGGGGCCGGACGGGGTCGGCATCGATTTCATGGACGGCGAGCTCGATGAGGTGGAGCGGGTGCTCCAGCCCTATCTCGACAGCGGCGAAATCGAGAGCACCTTCTCCATCGTCGGCCGCTACGATCCCAACCGGGTGCGCGTGACCGCCCAGCTCGCCGACTGGGACGATCGCGACCGCAGCCAGACCGAAATCGTCGAGGAACTGGACGCCCCGCTGCAGGAGATCCCCGGTTCGCGCACCAATGCGCGGGGGCGCGGAACGCTCAATTTTGGCGGCGGCGGCGATGGGATCGAAGTCGCGCTGACCGGTGCGGAATACGATACGATATTTGAATCCGCCGATGCTCTGGCCACCGCCATCGACACCGATTCCGACATCCTTTCGAACGCCGACATCTCCTATCAGCCGACCCAGCCGCAGCTTTCGATCCGCATCGATCGCCAGCGCGCCTCCGATCTCGGCGTCGATCTCGACGATCTTTCGCAAACCCTGCGCGCGATGGTTGGGGGCGAAGACCTCGTCGATCTCAACGTCGGCGATCAGGCGGTGCCGATCTTCCTGACCGCACAAGCCGTCAGCGTGACCAACCCGCAGGACCTGCGCAATCTCTCCGTTCGCAGTACGGATGGCGCTTTGGTCCCATTGTCCAGCGTCACCCAGATCGACGAACAGGGCATCGCTGCCGAACTCGACCGGACCGAGCAGCGCCGCGCGATCGAAGTCAGCGCGAATATCGCCCCCGGCACTCCGCTGCGCGACGCGGTGACCGAGATAGAGCGGCTGGCCGAGGAAAGCGTCGGCCCGGGCATTGACATGCTGCTCCAGGGCGAGGCGGAAAGTCTGGAGGAAACCTCGAACGACCTGCTGCTGACCTACGGTTTTGCGCTGGTCATCGTCTTCCTTGTCCTCGTCGCCCAGTTCGAGAGCCTGACGAGCGCGCTGGTCGTCCTTCTTACCGTGCCCTTCGCGCTCGCCGCGGCGATCTTCTCGCTGTATCTTTCCGGCGTCTCGCTCAATATCTATTCGCAGATCGGGCTGGTCATGCTGATCGGGCTGATGGCGAAGAACGGCATCCTGATCGTCGAATTCGCCGACCAGTTGCGCCACCAGGGCCGCAGCGTGCGCGAAGCGGTGGAAGAGGCGGCGGCGATCCGCCTGCGTCCCATCGCGATGACGCTGATCTCCACGGTGCTGGGTGCGACGCCCCTGATCCTCGCCAGCGGGGCGGGATCGGAAGCACGGCAGTCGATCGGCTGGGTGATTTTCGGCGGCCTCGGCCTTGCCGGCCTGTTCACCCTGTTCCTCACCCCGGTGATCTATCTCGGCGTCGCCCGGCTCGGCAAACCGCGCAGCGTCGATCTCGCCAAGGTGCGCGAGGAAATCGACGCGGTTGACGAAGATACGACGATGGCACCGGCATGAGGCGCATCGGCTTCGTCCTTGCGACCGCGCTCGCGCTCACCGGATGTGCACGCACGTCTCCGGTCGAACGGGTGGCGGTTACGGTGCCCCCGCCTGTCTATGCCTCCGACCTGCCCCCCGCCGGGCTGGACGACAATTGGTGGCGCGGTTTCGGCGATCCCGAACTCGATGCACTGGTGGAACAGGGCCTAGCCGCCAATCTGGAGATCGATGCCGCCGCCGACCGCCTGCGCTCCGCCGCCGCGTTCCTGCGCGCCGAACGCGCCGATCGCTTGCCGAGCGTCGACGGAGCGGCCGAAGCGGGCGTCGATCTCGGCTCCGATAACGGCGTGGCCGCGACGGGCGGGCTGTTCGGCCTCTTCAATCCCGACCTCAACGGGCGGCTGGCGGCGGAAATTCGAGCCGCGGCGGCCGATTACGCCGAAGCCGATTACATCGTCGCCGACCAGCGCAGGCTGATCGCCGCAGCGGTCGCGAACCAATACATCGAATATCGCCGCACCGGCGCGCAGCTGGATCTACTGGAAGAATCGACCGAATTGCAGGAACGCACGCTACGCATCGTAACGCTCCGCTTCGAAGCGGGGTTATCGGCCAATCTCGACGTTCGCCGCGCTGCCGCCGACCTTGCGCAAACGCAGGCCCGGCTCGGTCTGGTGGAGATCGCCCGCGCCAATGCCGTCAACGCACTCGCCATTCTGCTTGCCGAGCAACCCGGAACCTTCGCGCCGACCTCGCCGACGGAAACCGCAGCCATCCCCGATTACGGCCTCGGCCCAGAGGTGGGCGTCCCGGCAGATCTCCTGCGCCGCCGTACGGATATCCTCGCCGCCGAAGCCCGCCTCGCCCGCGCCGCTGCGGATATCGGCATAGAGCAGGCGGACCTGCGCCCCTCGCTTACCATCCCGGGAACGCTCGCGATCGGTGACGGCTCGCTCGGCGGCTTGTTCTCGGACTTTTTCGTGACATTAGGGGCCGCGCTCGATCTCCCGCTGTTCGATGGTGGCCGCCGCCGTGCCGAAGTCGCCGCCGCCGAGGCGGAAGCCGACGCCCGCCTCGCCGAATACCGACTAGCTTTTCTGGTTGCGCTGGGCGAGGTTGAAAATTCGCTCGTCGCAATCGATGCCTACCGCCAGCGCAACGCCTCGCTCGAAGAAGCGATCGAGCAAAGCGAAACCGCCTTCAGTCAATCGAACGCGCTTTATCGCGAGGGCCTCACATCGCTGTTCGACGTGCTGGACGCTCAGCGCCAGCTCATCGCCAGTCGCCAGTCGCTGATCGACAGCGAAGCCGCGCTCGCCAGCTCATTCGTGGCATTCCATTCCGCGATCGGTTCGAGCTGAGGCACTGTTCTGCATCGTTGAGGCTGGAGCGGGTGAAGGGAATCGAACCCTCGTCGTCAGCTTGGGAAGCTGCTGCTCTACCATTGAGCTACACCCGCTTTTTAAAGACTTAGCAGCCTCGGACCTCGGCAGTTTACACAGCGGTTTACAAATCGCCTGCCAAGCGGCGCGTGATTGACACCACGATGGCGCTATCGTCAACGTATCTTTTCCTGATCTGATCGACCTGTTCAGGCGACCAGCCCATGATGTCCGCGACCTCTCGATTGGTGAGGTTCGCACTCGGATGGGCCATGATACGGGTTGCAAAGGTTCCGCGCAGGTCGTGAAGCCGCTTCTGCGTTCGGTTTTTCTCACCGGACACAGGATCGCGCTCAACATGCCAGATGCCTTTCCCGTTATTGGCTCTACGCCGGGCATCGTGGAAACTGGAGTTGAGACCATCTCCGGTCCACGGCTTGCCATAGCAGTTGACTAGAACAGTCTCGACGCCAGCTTTTCTTGAGCGTCCACGGAGCGTCTCCAGTAAAGCATCAAGTTCCGGCAAGCGAGGGATTGTGACCCGGTAGCGCTTGCGAAGTGACCGCTTCGCGGCGGTCCTTTGGATCGCAAGGTCGCCAACTTCGTCCCATCGGATTGCCACAAGATCAGCGCGTCGCATCCCAGTCAGGGTCGCTAATTCGATAGCATCGCAGAGCGGTTGCAGAGCCTCGCGCTTTATCGCCTCCAAGTCCTCTGCGAGCCAAATGATTGGGGCCCGGCTCTCCGCTCGATAAAGAGTTGGCACCCCCCGCGCTGGGTTGAGAATTAAAAGCCCTTCGAGGTTTGCCCAATTAAGAAACTGGGAAAGCACCGTGACCGATATATCGGCGGTCCGTGGCTTCGCGCTCATGGTGTTGCGCCATGCAACGATCTTCGCCTTCATTCGCGGATCATCGAAGATAGCCAGCGGAACATCGCCCCACTTTGCCTCTATCAGGTCCAGATGCCTGCCCCACGTTCGCCGGGTGCTGTCCGCCAAGTCCCTCCAATTGGTCGAACCGCGAAATGCCGTTAGAGCGCCCCCAACGAGATCAGTTTGCGGTCGGCTTTCTGAAAGTTCTGCTTCATGTATCTGCGCCCAGATGGCAGACGCCAATTTTGGCTTTTTCGGGCCTTCCGAACGCAGCACTTGTGGGCCGCCGCGCCACGCATACACATACCAAACTATGCCATCGCGAAGCTTCTTGCGGACGAAATGCGGAGCGGACGTCACAACGCATCCTGCCATTGGTCAAAGAGCGCGCCGCTAGACGGCCCCATTATTCCCTCTGGTGTTAATATGCGTATCGTCCCATCTGGACCGATCTCGACGGAAGCAACGACCAGGCCCTCTTTCCTCACTCCATCAATCGCTCTCTTTACGTCGACCTTTTTGAACGCCGACGGCTTTCGTCCAATTGATCCTTTCGCTCTGATCCTTGCAAAAGGTTGCACAGCTCTGATGGGCATCGATCAGTCCACTTCTTCCCTAAGGGCGCTCGTCCACGCCATAAGGTAGTGAGCTGACCGGTGCCCTGCCGGCGTGACGAGCATAAGGTTATCCGGCTCGTTATTTCGCTTGTTTTCATCGATATGATGGACTTCGAGACACGGCGGCAGGTCTCTTGGATGGATACCGATCATCTCTGCCATCACGATGCGGTGAACAAAGTAGCGTCGACCATCGACAACTTCAGTCACATAGCCTCGTCCATCGTCACATTTACCCACGAAATTTCCGGGCTTCTTTCCCGCCATGGGATTTAACCTACCTAACTTGCTGTCACGTAGCCGCCGACGTTTCAGTTCCCTTCGCTCTTCCTGCGTTGTGCTTCGTTTAATAATTTCATGAACACTCCCCAAACCTATCTTAAGGTGTACGGCGATTTGCTTCATCGTATGGTTTGTCCCTCTGTAAATTTGCATGACCTCGCCTGCGATCATGGGATTTCCCACAATTACCTTGGAGTAGCTCATAAACCGCTTCCCTATCCTTTGTTCGCCTCCCGTAAAATCATATTTAATGAAAAAATCTTGATTTCAAGAATAAAATCAAACATCTACTGCTTGTTTTCTAGATATGTAGACAGCAACTCTCAAAATCTAATGGTATTTTAATTTATTTCAAAAATAATTCAAATACAGAATGACCAACCTATTCTTCCCGCGACCCTTGGTACATCAAAGGCGGTTGGTCCGGAAGGTGTTCGTGCGGAAATTGTAGGAGGGGTATATCTTCTCGTAGTTCGAGCCATCCATGCTCGGCTTGATGTATTTGTAGAACCCCTTGATGTAGGTCGAGAGAAGCTTCTTCGCCTTCTTCAACTGGATCAGGCGGAAGACGAAGTTCCCCGGCGTGCCCTCTTTGGCGACAGCGCTCTCGAAGTAAGGCAGGTGATCCTTGGTCGAGACGCTCGGGACGCGCTTGTTGAGGTCTTCCTCTTCGGCGGTGGATGGGGTGAATACTCGCGGGGTCAGCTTGAAGCCATCGGGGTGGCCCCACGGCTGCTCGAACAAGACGTCGATGATGAACTTGTCTTTGCCGAACAGAATGTCCTGCACGCTGCGGTCGGCGGTCGCGGCGGTGGCTTCTGGACCCGTGAGCCATTTACGACGCACGGCGGCGGGGATCATCTTGAAGAGGGCTTCCTCTTCTTCGGTGACCCATGTCGAGACTTCACGCTCGTATTCGACGAGTGCCACTCGGCGAACTCCAAGTTTTTATCCGAACGGTGAGCACCTCCTCCTCAACCGGGTCGAAATCGCACTCGTAGACGACTTTCCGGAATGCCCCGAAGCCGTTCTCAAGCCGGAGAGAGTTGCCGCAAACCAGATGATCCTCTTGGGTCCGTACTCTTTGGTGTAAACGTCATAGTGTGACCATTCCGCCCGGAAAAACTTAAAGCTGAGGCCTTCTGTCCATTCGTAACGATAGCGAGCGATGTCCTCGATCAAGCGAGTGCATCGCGGTTCTGCACGGGAACGCGTCCGTTTTGCGGCGCACTCGATGTCACCGCCGCACATTGCTTTCTCGACGGCTTCTGAAGGCTTCTGAGTTTCTTCCTGCCCCCGGCGCTCCCGTCTTCCTGCCTCTTGTCCTGACGCCCTTTCATCGAGTTTCTGGCGCTCTTCCGACGTCATGTTTGCGATTTGGACCAATGCAAATGCAAAAATCGTGATCGCCAATCCGACGATTGCCAATGCGAGGCCGCCGAGCCGGTGCTTAACCGAATACCGCCGCCGAAACAGAAGCCAGACAGTGATGACCGGCAGCACCAGCAGTCCCGCCATCAGCCGCTTTGAAAGCTGTCTAGGAGTTCGGCGCAATTCATCTTCCACGGTCTACTTCTTCGGTTCTGTCGGCTGGAGTGGGGGCGAGCTCGTCATCGAAGCGAAAGCCGCTGATCAGGAACTCGACGTTCGGAAAAACGAAGGCTTCAAGGTCGACGAGCGAGCGGTTGACTATTGTCGGTGCGCCGTAGTCGCCGTCTATCCACGGCCACAGTCGACCTTCGTACAATAGAAGCGGCCCGGAATGAGCAGCCGTGAGTTTGACGAACGCGCCATTTGGGACTTCGTCCAGGCGCAACCTGATCGGCGGCCGGGTGCGTTGTGCAGCCCTTCGCCGGTGCAACTCGCGATCCATTGTAGAAGCTCGCACCCGTTCGAACTTCGACACGCCCGCCAAGGCCTTCCAGATAACCAGCCAGCGATAATAGGCATCGGGCCGACAGCTTCCGCAGGGCCTATGTCCCGCTGCCAACGCGACTGCTTCGTCCGTGAAGAAGAGCGGCGTATATACTTCCGGATCGTCGAAGCGGACCTTTCGGCCATTCACCTCGCGCAGCGTGCAGCAGATCCAGCGCTTGTAGGCCCATCGTCGAGCGATCTTCCCTTCGGCGTCGAGCAACGGGCCACGGTTGCCCATCGCTCGACCACGCGAGGCGAGCGCGAGAATTTCACCGGTGGGCGATACGCGGTTAAAGCGCGGCATCGGAAACAGCGTCATGCCGCTGCAACCAGTTGCACCAAGCGATAGACCTGCGACGGCCCCCACGGCCCGCCGCGAGGAGTTGCAATCGCGCGCTGGTTGAGTTCGTCAGCTATTTGCCGATAGGAAAGGCCTCTACCAACAAGCTCGCTTAGCATCGGCTTCAGATCGGCTGCTCTTGCCCGAGCGCGGTCATGCCTTCGTTGTGCGCTTATTCGCGCTCCCTCGTGTGCGACGCCCCTCAGGTTGCCTCGATCACCCCCAAGCTTCAGACCGCGCTTCTTTGCTGCTGCCAGCGCACTTCTAGTCCGATCCCGGATCATCTGCGCCTCATGTTCAGCGACTGCCGCGAGGATATGGATCGTAAGCCTGTTGGCGGAGGGGAAATCGACCGCTCGAAACTCGACACCACTTTCCATAAGGTTCGAAATGAAGGCGACGTTGCGGGCGAGCCGATCCAGCTTGGCGATCAGAAGCGTGGCACCGTGCACGCGGCACAATCGGAGTGCTTCGGCTAGCTTAGGCCTATCCGCCCTTCCCCCGCTCTCAATCTCAACGATCTCGAATAGAAGTTCTGCGTTGCGCGAAATGAGAAAACGAGAGACCGCTTCCCGTTGAGCGTCGAGCCCAAGGCCGGACTGTTCTTGTCTTCCTGTAGATACGCGAAAGTATCCGACGAAGCGTCTTTGGTCCGCTGTTCGTTGCATCGTTATCCGTGATATCTGAATGCGTTGCTCCAACAGCAACGCCCGTAGCAGTAGATTGAACAGCGAACGATTTTTAGTCAATCGCAAATTGCGTTTAGATTCAGCCACTTAATGAAATAGCAAAAGCGGGTGTCCGGTGTTGGCGATGGACGTTCGCATGCGCCTTGCAAAAAACCTGAGGGAGCTCAGATCAGAACGTGAGTGGTCGCAGAAGCAATTAGCCGAAGAGTGCGACATCCACCGAACCTACGCGAGCGATCTGGAACGCAGAGTGCGCAACCCATAGCAGAGTTTGACCATAAGGTCAGCTTTAGGGTTCATGAATTTCAAGACGGCTCGCTTACTGCTTCTCGGGGCCGCGGACCGACACAAACTAACATCGACAATGGCAATCGACACTCACCTTCCTCTTGCCTCGATCAAGTCGAGGCATAACTCTCCGCCTCCAACGTACGCTTATGGCGAGTACGCGGCTCTTGGTTGCCATCGCAGTTGGCAGAGCGTTGCAACAGTTGCACAGCAAATTGCCGATGAGCAGAACAGCGCCCATTCCGGAGGTCAGGCACTGGCCAACCTTTTGGGTGGATTTGCGGCTTCCAAGTCCGCGCGTTCAGAATGTATCTAAAGAGGGAAGGATGGCTAGAGTGAGTTCTGATGCACTAATCCCTGCTACCACACTCTGGACTTTTGGAACGGGTGCGAAACTACGTGCGATGGCCGAGATGGTCGAGAAAAGCCGAGCCCCAGAGAAACTTGGTGTTGAGCGCATTGAGTTCGGTGCGACATTGGCGGAATTGGATGACGCAATCGAAAGCCTGACCAACCCCGAGCAAATCGTTCGAGATCGCTGTATCTACATCATTACGCTGGATCGAGATGTTGACCTTTCAGCTTTCAAGGAAGCGTTCTTCGAGGCTCAGAGCCGAGACAATCTGAAACTTCCCCAAGACAATCATGATATTGGTCCGGTTCTCTATGTCGGAAGTTCCTACGCGACGGGAGCGAGGAAGCGGACGTTGCGCAGTCGTCTTCGGCAACATCTAATTAAAGCGCCGAAAGGGACCTATGCTCTGTCTCTATCGGAATGGACGAGCCATCTTTCGGGAGCGTTTTTCGTTCAGGCTTGGCAATTTCCTTCCCGCGGCGACGGCCCTGAGGGGGATGACGTTGCTCGAAATACCGTTCTTGCAGTCGAAGATTGGCTATCTGGTGAGTTGAAGCCCATGCTGGGCCGGCGTGGATCGCGACGCTGAGACGGCCAAGTTGTCCAACGAGGCTCTAGGGGTGGGGTTTCATGCATCCGAAACTTCGGACCAATCCATGTGCGAACAGTGACCGCAGGGGTGCTGCGTCCAACTGGGATAATCCGTATCGGGATTTAATTAGGCGATCAGGCCGTTGTTTCGCAAAAGTTCCTCGATGTCGGTCGATTTGACATCACATTCCCATAGGATGACGACCCTCCAACCCATTCCTTCGAGTTCGTCTTTCACGCGCACGTCCCGTTCACGGTTTTTCGTAAACTTTTCGATCCAAAAACTCTGCCGTGTCTTTGGTGTCCGCGCGATGGAGCATCCTTCGTGCCCGTGCCAAAAGCAACCATGGACCAAGATCGCGACCTTATCCTTCGGCAATACGATATCGGGACGGCCGGGAAGGTCTTTCCTGTGCAGGCGAAAGCGGCGTCCTGCGCGATGAAGCGCGCGCCTCACTATCATTTCGGGCCGTGTGTCCTTGCTACGGAACCTGGCCATAAGCTCCCGCCGCTGCATATCGTTCATTCTGGCCATAGCGTTCACATGGGGTATGGAGGCGCAGATGGCTACCACCGAGCACTTCAAGGTAAGTTCCTACCTCAAGGATATCATCGGGCGTGACTTGGTCACGAATGAGTTCGTTGCAGTGTTCGAGCTGGTTAAGAATGCATTCGATGCAAAGGCCAAGCGTGTGGATATCGCCTTCGACCTTATCAATGACGAGCTATGGATCGTCGACAACGGCAAGGGGATGGACGAAGCGGGCGTCAAGGACCGCTGGCTCTTCGTTGCTTACTCGGCAAAGGCTGACGGCTCCGAGGACGAAGAAGCCAGCCAAGACTATCGAAACAAGATCAAGCCACAGGGCCAATATGCCGGAAGCAAGGGAATAGGGCGGTTTTCATGCGACACCCTTGGAGCCAAGCTCGAACTCTATTCCCGCGAGAAGGGGAGCAATAGCGTACAACGGCTTGACGTCGAATGGGCCAAGTTCGAGGCAAACAGCAAGAAGCTGTTCCAAAATGTCAACGTGACCCATGACGATTCAGCATCTTTTCCCACCGAGGCTCCCGTCAAACTTCCAAAGAAATCCGGCACCATCTTACGCATAAAGCAGCTTCGCATGGATTGGGATGCTGACGATATCGGCAGGTTGCGTCGCTACCTCGAAAAGCTGATCGACCCCTTCGGAACAACAAAAGACACTCCGGTCTACATATCTGTCGTCAGTGACGAGCTCGACGATGATGAGATAAAGGAATTAAGTGGCAAGGTCGGCAACGACCTCCAAGAGCTGCTTGCGGAAAAAACCACGCGGATTGTCGTCGACCTCGAAGGCGACAGCATCAATACTGAACTCATAGACCGTGGCCGAACAATCTATCGCATCCGCGAGGCAAACGCTTACGACACCCTCGATGTCGCCAAGATCCGGATCGAAATATTCTATCTTAATCGGAGCGCCAAGCACACGTTCACCTCTCGCATGAAGGTCCGCCCCATCGAGTTTGGTAGCGTGTTCCTTTTCCTCAATGGCTTCCGCATCTTTCCAATCGGGGAAGAGACAGACGACACATTAGGCCTCAACAGGAGGAAGCAACAGGGCACATCAAGATATTTAGGAACCCGCGACATAATGGGCCGGGTCGATGTGACGGCACCCCACCGTATGTTCCGTGAAGCGTCCAGCCGTGATGCCGGGTTGATCGAAGATGCACGTTCCCGCGAGTTGTTTGATGCTATTCGTAGGAAGGCGATTTTTAGGCTTGAACGTTATGTTGTAGGCGTGACCTGGCCCGATAAGGCCGATATGTTTCGCGAGGATGCAAGCGGGCTGCGCTTTGGGGAGACTAAGGGGCGTGTAGCGCAGATCATTGCGAATCTAGCTGCAACGAAAGACTTGGAACTCCTCTATTTCGATCCAGAGATTGTCGATCTTGTCGATGATGATGTGGAAACCATCGACGGGGCCATAAAGTCGCTGACTGCAATCGCCGAAAGACAGGGCGACGAGCGACTTCTCGAAAGGATCGAAGGTGCCAAGGCTCGCATTGCCGAGCTGGAAAAGGCTGAGGCCGAGGCGGCCCAAGCGGCAAAGGAGGCGCGAGAGGCGAAGGCGCGGGCCGATGCACGCATCGAAAAGCTAGAGCGCCAAGCGAAATACCTAGCCTCGACACAAGACCTAACCGTCGAGCAGATGACACTCCTTCTACATCAGGTGATGATCTATTCCGGCCATATCGGAGCCGCAATTGATCGTTCGCTCAAAGGTGCTCGTGTAATTGTCGATGCCGCAGTGGAAATTGCCGAGAGTGTAGAGGATGAAGATTTGGAAGACGCCGCCGCAGCGATCCGAAGTCGTGCACGACGTGTGGCCGATGACCTAGACTATATACATCTTGAGAATGATAGATTGATAGCGGTGGCACGCTTCGCATCAAATGCACGCTTTGACCTCGAGACCGATCTTCTCGAAGGAGACGTTATCGCCTTCCTCGATGAATATGTAAATCAGGTCCGAGGTGGTCGAGACGCAACCTCCACTGTGGTGTTTGATGCCAATGGCCTCGAACTTTTCGCCCGTTTCCGCCCTGTCGACCTAGTCGTAGTGGTCGACAACCTGCTCGACAACGCGAGGAAACATGGAGCGCGAATGATGACCATGGAGGCTCGAAAGGGCAGCAAAAAGGGCAGCGTGCATGTGGCCATTTCGGACGATGGGCGTGGCATTAACGAACAGTTGGTCGATCCGGAGAGGATTTTCGAGAAGGGATATTCATCGACGGCCGAGGGGACAGGCTTGGGACTGTATCACGCCAAAAAGGTCATGGAGGATATGGGCGGTGGTCTAATCTTAGATGCTAGGAGGCATACTGGGCGGGTTGAGTTTGCAATGATCTTGCCAGAGCCAAAGAAATGAACCTCACCTTCAACGTTTGCTGGATAGAGGATCAGGCGAGCGATGCATTTGTTGAGAGCGTAGAGGAAGCCATCCGCGCGAATGGATTTGATCCGAGGATCGAGCGGATCGCGACACAGGAGGAGATTGCCGAGTTCGCGCATCGGCAGGAGCAGTTTTACGATTACGAGCTGATCCTTCTGGACTTGCAGCTCGGCGCGACGAAGGGCGATGAGATCGCGAAATCGGTTAGGCGACATTTTCGATCAACGCCCCTCTTGTTTTACAGCGGTGCTGACGAGGTTGATCTCCGCCAATTGATGTATAAGGCGGGAATAGAGGGCGTTTATTGCATCCATCGGAGAGAGCTGCCGAATAGAGTTCGGGAACTGGTCGGAGAATTATCCCCGGCACTCAATCGCCTGAACTCCATGAGGGGTCTTGCCGCACAGACCGTCGCCGATTGTGACGAGCGTTTCCGCAAGATTATCATGAATGCGGCAGAGGATGATCAACGCAAGGATGAAATTTTCGCGTCATTAAGAGATAATCTCGTTGAGAATGCCGAAAATCGAGCGGAAGAGCTACGCAAACTCACAACTCTGGATGAGCTTTTTCAGCAGTATGTCCCGACCGCCGCGCTTATGAAAGAAGCCCTACGCATTGCGCGTAAAGCAGGGGAGGGAGATGACGAAATCCTCGATCTTCATAGATCGATCAAGAAAAATTTCTATCCTATGCTCACGGCTCGACGACATGCCCTCGCGCACGTCGTGGAAGAGCGAACGGCAGAGGGATTTGTTGTCCGAAAACAGAACGGCGAGCCTTTAACTCGTGACGATTTCATCGGCTATCGAGAAGAGTTCGCCATTGTCCTGCGGGACGTGACTAGATTGCACGGGCGACTGGTCCCGCAACAAGCCGATTAACATGCAGCCGATGGCCTCCGCAAGAAGTGGAGGCACCGCGTTGCCTATCTGAGTGTAGCGCGGACACGCAGTCTTCCTGCGCTCTCCACCCGTGGTGTAGGGGCCAGAAAAGGAGAACCAGTCGGGAAAAGACTGGATGCGGGCCAACTCCCTGACGGTTAGAGTTCTTGGATCGGAATAATGAATGATATCGTCAGGTAGCGTGGTGACTGTTGGTGCAGGTAGCTGCTCGTCGAGAGGCGTCGTCGACCGTTTCCCGATCCCTAGCCGCGCACGGTCCTCCGGCGATATGCTGCGCCCGCGTGGACAAGTCGCAAGTATTCTCAAAAAGCGCGCTATCGTTCTCTCGCTGTGCCTTGCCAATCTGCGATCACTGGGCTGCGAGTTTTGCCCATCGCGCATCAAATTTTGATAGGCGCTATCCGGGTCCTTCGCACGGTTGACGGCGCAATAGCCCCTCTCTCCCCATTCTTCATCCAACAGTGGTTGGCGATCACCAACAACGAAGTCGGAAATTGCCTCGCCAACCGAAACCGCCCGCGTGCCGAGACCCCTTTCTTGGAGAAAGCGCCGCCTGGATGTGTGGAGCCTGACGAGGGGATCGACGCCGGGTAGTGTGCCCTTTAAGGCCGCTATCAGGATGAAGCGCGGTCGCTTTTGGGGGACACCGTAGTCCGACGCCACTAGCACCTCTGACCAGACATCGTATCCCAATCGTCGAAGGCTCTCCTTCACAACCTGATCGTAAGTGCCACCATCTGCATGTGGCATTGAGGTAAACCCGCGAACATTCTCCAGCAATACGAGCCGAGGCTGCACAAGTTCTACGAACCGCAAATAGGCCCCGACCATCTTGCTGCGAGGATCATCGGGGTCGCGTCGACCATTCATCGAGAAGCCCTGACATGGGGGGCCTCCTGCAATCAGGTCGATTTTTCCCGCCAAAGTGCGGAGATTGGCTTCCTGTTCAAGAGCAACATGCGTCACGTCATGCGGGCCCATCTCTAGCCACGAGGGCCACTGAACCTCAAACCTTGCGGCATCCAACAGGTTTTTTCGGTAGGTGGAAAACGCATCTTGATGCTGCTCGATGGCGAACTCGCAATCAAATCCAGCATTGTGGAGACCGAGCGATAACCCGCCGCAACCCGCGAAAAGATCGATGAACCTTGGCACGGGAGTTTCTTATACCGGGGGCGATTAAGAAAACCAGGACAATGCGCGCCGTCGCGCAACTGCCTTGCAACTCGTTGCAGAAAATCCGCACATCGAGTTTTCATCGAAATCACAAGCTACTGATTTGATTGGCCCCAATTTGATCGCGGTTTACAGCATGAGCTGCAGAAATCTGGGCTTCTAGGCTGCTTGGGAAGCTGCTGCTCTACCATTGAGCTACACCCGCAAGAGCGCGCCGGCTTTTGCGCGTAATCCGTTCCATGGTCAACCGGATTGGTCACCGCCGCCCTCTTGTTACAAACGAAACCGGTTGCTCTAGGACCTCTCGCGCGCCTAGGCCGTTGGGCGAATAAAGAGAGGTTTATCCATGCGCATTATCGACCACGTCATCGCCAACCATCAGGGCGGCGGAACCGACCATCGCACACACCAGGTGTGGAACCCGTCCACCGGCGAAGTGCAGGCCGAAGTCGCACTTGGCGATGCGGCACTGCTGCAAAAGGCGGTCGACGCGGCGAAGAAGGTGCAGCCCGAATGGGCGGCGACTAATCCGCAGCGCCGGGCGCGGGTGATGTTCGAGTTCAAACGGCTGGTCGAGAACGAGAAGCAGGCGCTCGCCGAACTCTTGTCGAGCGAGCACGGCAAGGTCGTGGACGACGCGCATGGCGACGTTCAGCGCGGACTTGAGGTCATCGAATATGCCTGCGGCATTCCCCAGGCGCTGAAGGGTGAGTACACGCAAGGCGCCGGGCCGGGGATCGATGTCTATTCGATGCGCCAGCCGCTCGGCATCGGGGCGGGCATCACACCGTTCAACTTCCCCGCCATGATCCCGATGTGGATGTTCGGCATGGCGATCGCGGTCGGCAACGCGTTCATCCTGAAGCCTTCCGAACGCGATCCGAGTGTGCCGGTCCGCCTCGCGCAATTGTTCGTCGAAGCCGGTGCGCCCGAAGGGCTGCTGCAGGTGGTGCATGGCGACAAGGAGATGGTCGATGCCATTCTCGATCATGAAGACATTGCCGCGGTCAGCTTCGTCGGTTCGTCCGACATCGCGCATTACGTGTACAAGCGCGGGGTCGCCGCAGGCAAGCGCGTGCAGGCGATGGGTGGCGCGAAAAACCACGGTATCGTCATGCCCGATGCCGATCTCGACCAGGTGGTGAACGACCTTGCCGGAGCCGCCTTCGGCTCGGCGGGCGAGCGCTGCATGGCGCTGCCCGTGGTGGTACCGGTCGGCGAGGACACGGCAGGGCGGCTGCGCGAGAAGCTCATTCCGGCCATTAACGCCCTGCGTGTCGGCGTCGCCACCGACAAGGATGCGCATTACGGCCCGGTCGTTACGCCGGAGCACAAGAACCGCATTGAGCAATGGATCGAAACGGCCGAGAAGGAAGGGGCCGAGGTCGTGATCGACGGGCGCGGCTTCTCGCTGCAAGGCCATGAAGACGGCTTCTTCGTCGGCCCGACCTTGCTCGATCATGTCACGCCAAAGATGGAGAGCTACCAGGAAGAGATCTTCGGCCCAGTTCTCCAGATCGTGCGCGCCAAGGATTTCGAGGAAGCGCTCAAGCTGCCGAGCGAGCATCAATACGGCAACGGCGTCGCCATCTTTACCCGAAATGGCCACGCCGCCCGCGAATTCGCACACCGCGTGAATGTGGGCATGGTCGGCATCAACGTGCCGATCCCTGTACCGGTCAGCTATCACAGCTTCGGCGGGTGGAAGCGCTCGGGTTTCGGCGATACCGACCAGTACGGGCAGGAAGGCCTCAAGTTCTGGACCAAGGCGAAGAAGGTCACCCAGCGCTGGCCCGACGGCACGGCGGATGCCGACAACAAGGACGCCTTCATCATCCCGACCATGGGCTGACCCGAAGGAGACGTAACGCCATGGCACACCCCTCAATCTTCGGGATCGTTGGTGCGTGTCTGGCGCTTGCGGCCTGCTCGCAATCTGCGGAGACACCGCCGGACACGCCGACACCGTCGCCCACCATGATGCCGGTCGAGCCCGATGGCGGCAATGGGAGCGGCGCTCCGCCGTTGGAGGCAGCTTCGCAGTCCACCGTGAAAACGATGCCGAGTCGGCTACGCGGCGACTGGCACAAGGACGATCTCGGTCGCGCGCCGGGGGCCGAAGATTGCGATCCACGGCTTCGCGGTACGATCGACTGGGATCGCCTGATCACGGTGGACGAAAACGGCTACAGCTATTTCGAGACCGGCGGGCGGATCATGGAAGTGCACAATCGTACCGATACCCTGATCGATGCGACATTCGATACGACCTATGCCGATACGCCGACACAGGCGCGCCTTGATTTCGCTCTGCAGTCCAACGACACCATGGCGGTGAACGAGGACGACGGCGATGGGCAGATGTCGACGAAGCAATATATCCGTTGTCCGAAAGGAACCGGCTCGTGAAACCAGCATTCCCGTTCGCCCTTCTCGCCCTGACGATGACCGCCTGTTCGTCGCAGGACGAAAGTGCACCCGTCGATACCGAAGTTCGCGCAGACGGCGATCCGCAAGACGTGGGCGCTGGGCCGGATGGGCAGTCGCTCGCCGATCCGACGACCGACGGCGTCACTCGGCAGGCCGATGCAATTCCCGCGCAGTTCCTCGGCATATGGGACAATGTCGACGGCAATTGCTCGTCCAGTTCCGATCTGCGCATGGCCGTTCGCCCGCGCGAGATCGAGTTCTACGAATCGCTCGGACGGGTGGCGAATGTCGAGGTGCGGGATGCGCGCACCGCTTTGGTTACGCTCGACATGTCGGGCGAAGGTGAAACATGGCAGACGACCAATCGCTTTGTCCTGAGTAACAACGGCAACACGCTGACACCCGAGCATGTGGATGAAGCCGATGCCTACGAACCCATGCCATTGAAGAAATGCCCCGATCGTGGAGGAGATAATGCGTAACCTCGCCCTGTCGCTGTTCGCCCTGCCGCTGGCTGCCTGCATGACAACCGGCAATCCGCCCACCGGTTCGCTCGACGCCGCGCCCCCGCCCGCCGCCGGCGCGACGTGCGATGCGACCGAGGCGCAGCAATTCATCGGCCGACAGGCGAGCGAAGCGATCGGTCGCAGCGCGCTGGCCATGAGCGGCGCGCGGACCATGCGCTGGGGCGGCCCGGATACGGCCTTCACGATGGACTTCCGCGAAGACCGGTTGAACATCGTCTACGATGCGGGCGGCTCCATCGAACGCATCTATTGTGGCTGAACCCACGGCGGCAGAAGGCGGCTTACTTCCCACGCCACGCTTGCTATTCTCGCGGAATGTCTTCCCGCACCGTCCTGTCGCTCTGCCTGATCCTGCTGGTCGGCGTGCCTTCAGCCGCGCTCGCGGAAAAGCGCGTTGCGCTCACCTTCGACGATGTGCCGCGTTCGGCGGGCGCATTTCTTTCTCCTGACGAACGCACGGCAAGGATCATCGCCGCGTTGGAGGAAAGCGGCGTCGAACAAGCTGCGTTCTTCGTCAATCCCGGAAATCTTTCGACCGCTGACGGGGCCAACGGGGACGCACATATCTCGGCCTATGTCGCGGCTGGGCATGTGATCGCCAACCATTCCTTCAGCCATCCCCACCTGCGCACCAGCGATGTGGAAACCTACCTTGCCGATATCGACCGCGCCGAAGCCTGGCTGAAAGGCAGGGAGGGTTATCGTCCGTGGTTCCGCTTTCCCTATCTCGACGAGGGCGGCAGGGACCTAGACAAGCGCGATGCCATTCGCGCCGACCTTGCCGCACGCGGTTTGCGCAATGGCTATGTTACGGCCGATGGGTCGGACTGGCATCTCGAGCAGTTGACCCTCGACGCCAAAGCCGCGGGTAAAACGATAAACATGACGCAGCTCGCGCGCCTCTATATCGGCGCGCAACTAAGCGCGCTCGAATATCACGACCAGCTGGCGCGCGACACGATCGGCCGCTCGCCCGCCCACGTGCTATTGATGCACGAGACGGATCTTGCCGCCCTGTTCCTCCCCGAACTCGTCGACGAGATGCGCAAGCAGGGCTGGACGATCATTGCAGCGGAAGAAGCCTATGCCGATCCGATTGCGGCAGAGCAGCCCGACGTACCCTATGCCTATGGCACGCTTATCGGTTCGATGGCATGGGAACGCGACGTGCCGCCGCCCGCCTATCCCTTGTGGATGTCGACCGATATGATGAGCCTGCTGTTCGATCGGCGCGTGGTAGAGAAAGCGGCCGAGACAGAGGACTGACTCTTGCTGCGCGCACCTCTGGCAATCGCGGCTTTCGCCCGCTAGAGCCAGCGCCATGACAGGACAATTCCAGCTTACCGAAGAACAGCGCGCGATACAGGACATGGCGCGCAAATTCACCGCCGACAACATCACGCCGCATGCCGGCGAATGGGACGAGAAAAGCCACTTCCCGCGCGACGTCATTAAAAGCACCGCCGAACTGGGTTTCGGTGCGATCTACGTCAGCGAAGAAAGCGGCGGCATCGGTCTCGGCCGGCTCGAAGCTGCGCTTATCATGGAAGCCATGGCCTATGGCTGCCCCACAACCAGCTCGTTCATCTCGATCCACAATATGGCGAGCTGGATGATCGACTGCTTCGGCGGGCAGGACGTGAAGGATCGCTACCTCCCCGATCTCGTCAGCATGGAAAAGCTTGCGAGCTACTGCCTCACCGAACCGGGCAGCGGATCGGATGCGGCTGGCCTGAAGACGCAGGCCGTGCTGGACGGCGATCACTATGTGCTCAACGGCACGAAGCAGTTCATTTCCGGCGGCGGCGTGAACGACGTCTACGTCACGATGGTCCGCACCGGCGAGCACAAGACCAAGGGCATAACATGCCTCGTAATCGACAAGGACACGCCGGGCGTTTCATTCGGGAAGCCGGAAAAGAAGCTCGGCTGGAATGCCTCCCCCACGGCGCAGGTGATATTCGAGGATGCGCGCGTGCCGGTCGCCAATCGCGTGGGCGACGAGGGCGAAGGGTTCCGCTTCGCTATGATGGGACTCGACGGCGGACGGCTGAACATTGGCGCCTGCTCGCTTGGCGGCGCCCAGCGCTGTCTTGACGAAGCGGTCGCCTATACCAAGGACCGCAAGCAGTTCGACCAGCCTATCGCCGAGTTCCAGAACACGCAGTTCATGCTCGCCGACATGGCGACAGATCTCGAAGCGGCTCGCGCCCTCCTCTACCTTGCCGCCGCCAAGGTAACGGACAACGCGCCCGACAAGTCGCGCTTTTCCGCCATGGCCAAGCGGCTTGCCACCGACAATGGCAGCAAGGTCGTGAACGACGCGCTGCAATTGTTCGGCGGCTACGGCTATCTCAAGGAATACCCCATCGAACGCTTCTGGCGCGACCTGCGGGTGCATTCCATCCTCGAAGGCACCAACCAGGTTATGCGCATGATCGTTGGCCGGGATTTGCTGCGGCAGGGGGCCTGATCGGATGACCGAAGAGCTTCTCATCCACACCCATGGCCCCGTAGGCCATGTTTCGCTGAACCGACCCAAGGCGATCCATGCGCTCACTCACGATATGTGCCGTGCGATGAGCGACGCGCTCGCCGATTGGGCGGCGGACGATGCGATCGAAGCAGTCATTCTCGACCATGCCGAGGGTCGGGGCTTTTGCGCGGGCGGTGATATCAACCTGTTGCGCCACTCCGCGCTGAACGATGACGGAAAAAGCGGTCGCGAGTTCTTCCACGACGAATACCGCCTAAACCACCAGCTGTTCGAATACGACAAGCCGGTGGTCGCCTTCATGGACGGAATCACGATGGGCGGCGGCGTCGGCATCGCGCTGCCCTGCAAATACCGGGTGGCAACCGAGAATACCCGCTTCGCCATGCCGGAGACGGGCATCGGCCTGTTTCCCGATGTCGGCGGCGGCTGGCATCTCTCGCGACTGGGCGGGCGGCTCGGCCAGTTCCTCGCGCTGACCGGTGCCCGGCTCGACGGAGCGGAATGCCACTTCGCCGGCCTCGCTACCCATTACCTGCCGACCGAGAAGCTCGCCGAAGCAAAGGCGCGCATCATTGACAATCCCTCGCGAGTCGGCGGCATCCTGTCCGAATTGTCGGTCAAGCCGCCAGAGGCGCGGATCGAAGCCAATTGCGAGCGGATCAACCGGCACTTCGCCTCCGACCGCTACGAAGACATCCTTGCCAGCCTGGAAGCCGACGATAGCGAATGGGCGGCGAAGGAACTGGCCACGCTGCGCACCAAGAGCCCGCAGACCTGCAAGGTCGCACTGCGGCAGCTCGCGGACAGCGAGAAACTGGAAAGCTTCGCCGACAACATGCGGATGGAATATCGCATCGCCAGCCGCGTGCTGACCCGGCCCGACTTCGCCGAAGGGGTCCGCGCGGTCATCGTCGACAAGACGAACGATCCCGAATGGAACCCGCCGACCCCAGAAGGCGTGAGCGACGATCTGCTCGATAGCATCTTCGCCCCCCTCCCCGAAGGCGAGGAATGGACGCCGCGCACCTGATCGTCATCCCACGGAGTACGAATGACCTACGAAACCATCACCGTCGAACAGCGGGACGCTGTCACTCTTATCACGCTCAATCGACCCAAGGCGCTCAATGCCCTGAACAGCCAGGTTCTTGAAGACCTGACCGCCGCGTTTGCCGTCTATCAGGCCGATAGCAGTCAGCTTTGCGCGGTGCTCACCGGATCGGGCGACAAGGCGTTCGCAGCCGGGGCCGACATCAAGGAAATGAGCGAGAAGGCGGCCGCCGACTTCTATCTCGAGGATTTCTTCAGCCCCTGGACCAGCGAGATCGTCAAGAAAACTCGCAAGCCGTGGATCGCGGCCGTCAACGGCTTCGCGCTTGGCGGCGGGTGTGAACTCGCCATGATGGCGGATTTCATAATCGCGAGCGAGAATGCCAAGTTCGGCCAGCCCGAAATCAAGCTCGGCGTAGCCCCCGGCATGGGCGGATCACAGCGGCTGACGAAGGCGGTCGGAAAATCGAAGGCGATGGAGATGTGCCTCACCGGCCGGATGATGGACGCCGAAGAAGCCGAACGCAGCAATCTCGTCGCCCGCGTCGTGCCGCATGACAGCCTGCTCGACGAAGCGATGAAGACCGCCGCGCAGATTGCTTCGATGCCTCCAATGGCCGCGATTGCGAATAAGGAAATGGTCAACGCCGCCTTCGAAACCTCGCTCGATCAGGGCTTGACGATCGAGCGCCGCATCTTCCAGATCCTCACCGCGAGCGAGGACAAGAAGGAAGGCATGGCCGCCTTCGTCGAAAAGCGCGAGGGCAAGTGGAAGGGGCGGTGAGCTTGTGGGAACGGGTCTCGTCGCATTAGCAACGCTTCTTCTTGGCGCCGGTGTAAGTGCGATTTTGACGAGAACCGGCAAAACCAACATCATTTTAGCTACGTCGATAGGCCTTTTTGCTTCCGTTATCGTGAGCACGACTTTGTTTCCGGTTTTCCCTTGGGACAGCCCCTATCTCCCGGGCGCTCTGCTCAGACTGTCGCTATTCATTCTACCATTTATCTTCGCTGCAGCTGCGTTGGGGAAATGGCTAAGAAGCTAGAGAGGAACTCAAAATGAAAATCGCCTTCATCGGCCTCGGCAATATGGGCGGCGGGATGGCCGCGAACCTTACGAAGGCAGGCCACGAAGTTAACGCCTTCGACCTTAGCGAAGACGCGCTCGCCGCGGCGAAGGACAAAGGCTGCACGACTTTCACCGATGCGCGGGAGGCGGTTCAAGGCGCGGACGCGATCGTCTCGATGCTGCCAAATGGCGAGATCGTGAAAACGGTCTATATCGACAGCGTCATCGGCCATGCGCCGCAGGGCGCGGTGCTGATCGACTGCTCGACCATCGACGTCGCCACCGCAAAAGAGGTCGCAGCGGCGGCGGACGGCGCGGGCTATGCAATGGTCGACGCGCCCGTATCCGGCGGGATTGCGGCGGCGAATGGCGGCACACTCACTTTCATGATCGGCGGCAGCGACGAGGCGTTCAAGCGCGCCGAGCCGGTGCTGCAGGACATGGGCAAGGCCGTGATCCATGCCGGCGATGCGGGAGCGGGACAAACGGCGAAAATTTGCAACAATATGCTGCTCGCTATCAGCATGATCGGCACGGCCGAGGCGATGAAGATGGCGCAAAAGCTCGGCCTCGATCCGCAGAAGTTCTACGAGATTTCTTCCCAGTCCTCCGGCTATTGCTGGTCGCTAAACGCCTACACCCCAATGCCGGGCGTCGGCGTCGATAGCCCGGCGGATAACGACTACCAGGGCGGCTTCGCGACTGCGCTAATGCTGAAAGACTTGCGCCTCGCCATGGCGGCGGCGGATGAGGCGGATGCCGCCGTGCCGCTGGGCGCGCGGGCAGCCTCGCTTTACGAGGACTTCAGCGGGGCGGGCAATGGCGGGCTCGACTTCTCGGCGATCATCCAGACCTATTGATCTCGGCAATGATGGCGGCGAGCCACTGAAGCGCTTCTTCGCGCCCGCCGATATCCGCCACGAATTCCTGTCCCTGTGCCACCGAGATCAGGTGGTTTGGCGCAGGCCAGCGGTTCGCGCCGCGGTGATAGGACAGGCCGACCTCGTGCAGCCATTCCGGCACCCTCCAATGCGTGCGTGACATGCCTTCTCGCGTGAGACGCAGTGCATCGCTGGCATGGGACGCCGTCCGCCCCTTGCCGACATACAGGGTGTCGCTGCGATTGGCGTGGTGAAAGCCGAAGGCGTGCGGGTGGCCAAAATCGGCGAAGCGCTGGCGGGTCGCTTTGTCCGCACCGTCCAGCCGGACGATTTCCTCGACTTCGAGATAGCCGAAGATGCGGTGATGGTCACCCTGCCCTACGCCCGCGAACCAGCCGAAGAACAGGAACACATCGCCGATGCCGACCCCCTGCCGGTCGAGATGGGTTTGGGCACCCCCGCACTGGCCGAAGATGCAGCGGCCTCCGGGCAGGAACATCGGATCGTCGTGGCACAGGTCTGCGTGCGAGAGCCGCCCCCGGCTCGCGGTGCCGACCAGTTCGCCGAGGCCCCGCTCACCATAGGTGGTCGGCGCGAGGCCTTTCGTGTCGGGGATCGGCAGGCTGACCGGGCGGCCGTCAACGATCGGTGAGGGTCCGCCGCCCGCCGCGCTGTCGAACCCCTTGCGGCTGAAGATGATGCGCAATGCCCGACTATTCCGGGCGCCTAGCGCCCTCCGACCTCGCTCGGCGCTGCGGGCCCGCCAGGCGGCGAAGGTTCCTTCCACGCCAGCACCGGCTTTCTTGCAGCTTGCGTTTCGTCCAGCCGTCGGCGCGGGGCGTAATAGGGCGAAGCCTTAAGGCTTTCGTCCCCCGCCTTCGCCCGTTCGGCAACGCTGCGCAGCGCGGCGATAAACTGGTCTAGCCCGGCCTTGCTCTCAGTCTCAGTCGGTTCGACTAGCATCGCGCCGTGCACCACCAGCGGGAAGTACATTGTCATCGGGTGGAAACCTTCGTCGATCAAACCCTTGGCGAGATCGAGCGTGCTCATCCCCTCGCCGAAGCCCTTATCGCTGAACAGCGCCTCGTGCATGCATGGCCCGCTGGGGCCGAACGGCGCATCGAGCACTTCGTCCAGACTGCGCAGAACGTAATTCGCGTTGAGCACCGCATCTTCCGCAACCTGCTTCAGCCCGTCCGCCCCATGGCTTAGGATGTAGGTCAGCGCGCGAGTGAACATTCCCATCTGTCCGTGGAACGCCGTCATCCGACCGAAGGCGCGCGGATGCTCGAACTCGTCCGCATTCTCCTCCTCGACGAGGTGGACGACGCCGTCGCCATCGCGGGCGGTGTAGGGCAGTGGACCGAAGGGCGCGAGCGCTTCGGACAGAACCACCGGCCCCGACCCCGGACCGCCGCCGCCATGCGGGGTTGAGAAGGTCTTGTGCAGATTAATGTGCATCGCATCCACGCCGAGGTCGCCGGGGCGCACCTTACCGACGATGGCGTTGAAATTCGCGCCGTCGCAATAGACGAAGCCGCCTGCCGCATGCACCGCGTCGGAGATCGCTTTCATATCGCGTTCGAACAGGCCGCAGGTGTTCGGGTTGGTGATCATCACCCCCGCCACATCCGGGCCGAGGCGCTGTTTCAACGCTTCGAGGTCGACGCGGCCTTCGGCAGTCGCCGGAATGTCTTCGACTTCGTAGCCGGCGAAAGCGGCGGTGGCAGGATTAGTGCCGTGCGCGCTTTCGGGCACGAGGATGACCTTGCGCGCATCGCCGCGCGCTTCGAGCGCGGCGCGGATGCACAGGATACCGCACAGCTCTCCATGCGCGCCCGCCTTGGGGCTCATCGCGACGCCGTGCATCCCGGTCAACTTAAGCAGCCAATGCGCCAACTCGTTCATAACCTCGAGCGCGCCGCGCACCGTATCGACAGGCTGAAGCGGATGGACGTCGGCGAAACCGGGCATCCGCGCGACCTTCTCGTTGAGGCGCGGATTGTGCTTCATCGTGCAGCTGCCGAGCGGAAACAATCCAAGATCGATGGCATAATTCTGGCGGCTGAGGCGCGTGTAATGGCGCACGGTTTCCGGTTCGGTCAGACCGGGCAGGCCGATCTCGCCCTTGCGCGCATGGCTGCCGAGGCGGCTAGGCACGTTCTGCGTCGGCTTCGCAGGCTGTTCGACACCTGCGAGATCGAGATTGCCGGCGAATTCGAAATCCACGCCGGTGGTCTCGGTCGTGCCGATCTCGAAGATCAGCGGCTCTTCCAGCATCAACGCGCGGTTGCCGGTGACGGTGGCCGGCCCTTCATGGACGCCTTCATGCCCAACGGGGCTTTCCGGCTTCCAGCCCGATTTGTTGGGAGCGTTCATGTCAGCGTCTCCTCGAGTGCGGCCGCGAGGGTTTCGATATCCTGCTCGCTTGTCGTTTCGGTGACCGCGACAACGAGGCCGTCGGCCAGTTCCTCGCGGTTGGGATAGAGGCGGCCCAGCGAGACGCCAGCAAGCACCCCGTCATCGGCGAGACGGCGCACCACGGCGCGCGCATCCTGCCCCAGCCGCACGGTAAATTCGTTGAAGAAGCTCTCATTCAGCACCGTAACGCCGGGCACCTGTGCCAACCGGTCCGCGGCGAGGCAGGCCAGACGGTGGTTCTCCGCCGCCAGCGCGCGCAGCCCCTTCTCGCCTAGCAGTGTCATGTGGACGCTGAACGCCAGAGCACACAGCCCGCTATTGGTGCAGATATTGCTCGTCGCCTTCTCGCGCCGGATATGCTGCTCGCGCGTGGACAGCGTGAGGACGAAGCCGCGCTTGCCCTCCGCATCGACCGTCTCGCCGCACAGCCGGCCAGGCATCTGGCGCACATGCTTCTCGTTCGTCACCGCGAACAGACCGAGATACGGCCCACCGAATTGCAGGCCGACGCCGATCGCCTGCCCCTCACCCACCACGATGTCCGCGCCGAGATTGCCCGGTGCCTCGATTGCGCCAAGCGCCACCGGCTCGGTATTTGCGACAATAAGCAACGCACCCTTATCGTGCGCGGCGTCGGCGATTTTCTGCAGGTCCGGAAGGCGGCCAAGGATGTCGGGATATTGCACGACGACGCAGGACATATCGTCGGTCATCTGCGCGATCAGCGCGTCTTCGTCGTACTGCGCTTCGAGCCGGGGCCAGTCGCTCGCGATATCGTCGCCGGTGAACTTCGCCATCGTTTCCACAACGTTGACGTAATGCGGATGCAGCCCACGGCTGAGCAGGGCGCGGCGCTTCTTGGTGATGCGGCCCGCCATGCTGATCGCTTCCCAGCAGGCGGTGGAGCCGTCATACATGCTCGCATTCGCCACCGCGCAGCCATAGAGGCGCGCGACCTGGCTCTGAAACTCGAACAGCATCTGCAACGTGCCCTGCGCGATTTCCGGCTGGTAGGGCGTGTAGGCGGTGAGGAACTCGCCGCGCTGGATGATGTGATCGACCGATGCCGGCACATGGTGGCGATAGGCCCCCGCACCGAGGAAGAACGCCGCATCCGCGGCCGCAAGGTTCTTCTTGCTGAGCCGCCGCATGTGTTTCTCGACCGCCATTTCGGACGCATGCATCGGCAGACCCTCGATCGGGCCGGACAGCCGCGCCTCTTCGGGCACGTCGGCAAACAGCGCGTCGATGTCGGATGCACCGATCGTCTCGAGCATCGCCGAACGGTCGGTATCGGTCAGGGGGAGATAACGCATGGGTGTTTCCTAGCTTCGCGGTTCACTGCGACCGCGGATCTAACTCGGTATGCGAGCGGTAACCTTGATCTCGAATACGAAACCGGAAAGCCATGTCACCCCGACGAGGGTCGCATTGGGGTAAGGCTTGTCGCCGTAATACTCCCCGATAACGGGCATGACAGCTTCCAAATTTGCCTCCGGGTCCACCACGAAGGCTGTTACGTCGACGACATCGGCAAACGAAGCTCCGGCTGCTTCAAGAACCGCTTCCAAATTCTCAAAAGCAAGTTTGGTTTGCCTGGCTACATCGGGCTCTGGCGAACCGTCCTTGCGCGCTCCTACTTGTCCTGAAACGAACAGAAATTCGCCGGATTTGATCGCCGGGGAGTAACGATGTTCGTCAAACAGCGCGTGCGGATCGGCAGGATAGATCGCTTCTGGTTTGCCCATTTGTCGGATTTCCTCAAAGCCCGTCGACGAAGCTCTTGTATTTCGCCTCGTCCATCAGGCCATCGAGCTGGCTCTTGTCGGCGACGGTCATCCTGAAGAACCAGCCCTCGCCTTCTGGGTCCGAGTTTACCAGCGCCGGGTCGTCTTCGAGTGCGGCGTTGGCTTCGGTCACCTCGCCGCTGATCGGGGCGTAGACGTCGCTCGCCGCCTTGACGCTTTCGACCACTGCGGCATCACCGCCCTTTTCCAGTGTCTTGCCGCTGTCGGGCAGTTCGACGAACACGATGTCGCCCAACTGGCCTTGCGCATAATCGGTGATGCCGACGGTGGCGGTGTCGCCGTCCAGCTCGATCCATTCGTGTTCGTCGGTGAAATAGCGGGCCATCGTGTCACTTCCCTCTGTGATAGCGGTGGGGGACGAAGGGCAGCGTCGCGACCTTCGCCGGTAGTCTCTTGTTACGAACCTCGACCTCGAGCTCGGTTCCCGGTTCGGCCTGCGCCTTGGCGACATAGCCCATCGCGATAGGGTGGCCGAGCGTGGGCGAGAAGCCGCCACTGGTGATGCGGCCGACTTCTTCGGCACCGGCGAACACCTTGGCGCCTTCGCGCGCGGGCAGGCGGCCTTCGAAGACAAGGCCGACGCGGCGGTTCTTCGTCCCGCCGCGCAGGGCGGCGCTGACATATTCGTGGCCCTTGTAGCCACCGCTCTCGCGCCGGGTCTTGGTAAGCGCGAAAGTCAAGTCGGCACTAACAGGGTCGATCTCGGCAGTAAGGTCGTGGCCGTATAGCGGAAGGCCGGCCTCGAGGCGCAGAGAGTCCCGCGCGCCCAGCCCCACCGGGCGCACCTCGATCTCGGCGCAGAGGCGGTTGCACAGCGTCTCGACATGCTCGTTCGGCAGCGAGATTTCGAACCCGTCCTCGCCGGTATAGCCTGCGCGCGTGATGCGCAGCGGCCATTCGCCGAAATCGTGGCAGACGCTTTCCATGAACACCATGTCGTCGATCACGTTGCGCATCACGCGATTGAGAGCGGTTGCGGCGTTCGGCCCCTGCAAGGCGATCAGCGCGTGATCGTCCATGTGGGTGAGCGTGATCTCATCCGGCAGATGCTCGCGCATCCAGGCGATGTCGTCCCACTTGGTCGCCCCGTTGACGACGATGTAATAGGCCGGATCGCCCCAATGGCCTTCGGTGCCCGCTTCCTCGTCCGCCTCGATCCATTCGGTGGCATTGGTGACCATCAAGTCGTCGAGGATGCCGCCCTCATCGTTCAGCAACAGCGAATAGCGTACCTTGCCGGGCTTCAACGAGGCAATCGCACCGGGCAGCAGCTTTTCCAGCTCGGCGGCGACGTTCTCGCCCCGCACCATCAATTGGCCCATGTGACTGACGTCGAACAGGCCGGCCTGCTCGCGCGTCCAGTCATGCTCGGTAACGATGCCTTCGTACTGGATAGGCATATGATAACCTGCGAATGGGACCATCCGCGCGCCCTTGCGCCGATGCCACGCATCCAGCGGGAGCGTTTCGATCTCTTGGGGTGTGTCGGTATCGTCGCTCAAAGCCCGTCCTTACAGTAAAGCATGGCAACGCCCGTAAAGGCGCCGTTACAACCCATGCCCCCTCTGTCGGAGAACCTGAGAGACTGACCTCGCGCAAGGGCGCGGGGCTTACCCCTTCGGTGGCGCCGACCCGCGTGGTCGGAGCGCTTTCCAGAGTGTCGATGAACGCGCACGGTCCATGCTGCCTGAGAGTTTCCGGGGCGGTTGCTCCTTCGGCGCCGCTGTTTCGAGCGGGCTCTCCCGTGCGCGCCCGCCTTAGAATCGCTTCCTTGGCCGACGCACAGTCCCTGCGCGAAGCGGCGGGTGCGGTCAATCGGGGAAGCGCGGTTTCAGGTGTTCAGCCACAACAAATAGCAGGCCGACAGTACGATCCACGCCCCGTCCAGCGTCTTCAGCCGCCGCGCGCCGAGCCACAGCGCGATCGGACGGGCGAGGAAGCCGCCCAACACCGCGCCCGGCGCAGCGAGCAGCACGACTTCCCATGCGATCGTGCCGGCCTCGACGTGCCAGACGCTCCCCGCGATCACGCTCACCGATGAGATCAGGCACGCCGCTCCTGTGCACAGCAGGACGGGATAGTGGCGGATAAAGAGATACAGCGCGACCAACTCGCCGATCCCGACCGAAAACAGTGCGGTGATCGCTCCGCCTGGAATAGCAAGGAGGAGAAGGACGGCAAGATCGCTTTTCGCCAGCCGCGCGTTTTCGGTCCGCTCGCGATTGACCGTCCATGTGGTAGCGATGAGCGAAAGGCCTAACAGGATCGAAAACGCCTTGTACGCCATCAGCACCGCATGCTGGCCGAACGCGGTCGCGCGCTGGGTCAGCAGCATGACGGGCAACGACAAGGCCAGCACCGCGCCGACGACGATAAAGAAATCGCGCGGGCTTACAGCGGCGTGCAGGGGTTCGGGCGGCGGCTGGTGGAACAGGCGATCGGTCCAGCGCAGCGCGCCCATCGTCATGCCGAAGCTCTGGATCGCCATCGAGACGCCGACAATCTGCAAGGGCTGCAAGTCCATCACTCGCCACTCGCGCAAGGCGTTGAACACCGGCACGAACACCACCCCGCCCCCTGTGCCCGAGGTATTGGCGATGATCGCGCCGATTACGCCGATGCCCGGCAGGAACCACACATCGCGCATCAGTGCCGGATCGAAGGGCGCGAGCATCCAGACCAGCACATAGGCCATCAGCAAGGCGCCTGCGCCCCATGCCGCCAATCGCCCGCGCGGCTCGGCGCTCAGTCGAGGTTGGGTCGCAGCCATCTCTCGGCGGTCGCCATATCGACGCCGCGCCGCCGTGCATAGTCTTCCACTTGGTCGCGCCCGATCCGCGCGACCCCGAAATAGGCGGCTTCCGGGTGGGCGAAATAAAAGCCGCTCACTGCCGCGGTCGGCAGCATGGCGAAGTTCTCGGTGAGTTCGAGACCGGCGTTCCCCGGCACATCGAGCAAGTCGAACAGGATCGGCTTGAGGCTGTGATCCGGGCATGCGGGATAACCCGGCGCAGGACGGATGCCGCGATATTCCTCTTTAATCAGCGCGGTATTGGTGAGCTGTTCGCCCGGCGCATAGCCCCACAGATCGGTTCGGACGTGCTGGTGCAGCCGTTCGGCAAAAGCCTCGGCGAAACGGTCGGCCAGCGATTTTAGGAGGATGTCGGAGTAATCGTCTTTGTCTGCGAGGAAAGCCTTCGAATGCGGTTCGATGCCATGAATGCCGACCGCGAAACCGCCCAGCCAATCGCCTGCCGGATCGATGAAATCGGCGAGACACATGTTGGCACGATCGCGGCTCTTCTTCACCTGCTGGCGCAGGAAAGGCAGCGCCACATGTCCGCTGTCGAGGTGCAACGTCACATCGTCACCATCGCGCGCACAGGGCCAAAAACCGCAGACGCCTTTCGCCCTCAGCCATTTCTCCGCGATGATTCGGTCGAGCATGGCATTGGCATCGGCGAACAATTGCTCCGCCGTCTCGCCGACCACTTCGTCCTTGAGGATGTTCGGGAAGGTTCCGTGCAGTTCCCACGCCCGGAAGAACGGCGTCCAGTCGATGTAGTCGCGCAGTTCCGCCAGGTCCCAATCGTCGAAGCTGTGGATGCCGGGCTTCAGCGGCGGGGCAGCCTTGTCGGACAGGAAGGCATCGTAGAAATTCGCGCGCGCTTCCTCGATCGACAGGAGAACGCTCTGTCCCTTGCCGGCCCGCGCATCGCGCACCTTCACATATTCGTCGGCCGTGGTGGTGACGAAGTCGTCGCGCTGGGTGTCGGACAGGAGACGGCTGACGACGCCCACCGCGCGGCTGGCGTCGAGCACGTGGATTACCGGCCCGTCATAGGCCGGATCGATGCGCAAAGCGGTGTGGACCTTGCTGGTTGTCGCCCCGCCGATCAGCAGCGGCATAGACATCTCGGCGCGCTTCATCTCCTCCGCCACCGTTACCATTTCGTCCAGCGACGGGGTGATGAGGCCGGACAATCCGATCATGTCGGCATCGTTCTCGTTCGCAGCCTGCAATATTTGCGACCACGGCACCATGACGCCGAGATCGATCACCTCGTAGCCGTTGCACTGTAATACCACGCCGACGATGTTCTTGCCGATATCGTGCACGTCGCCCTTCACCGTCGCCATCACGATCTTGCCCTTGGACTGGTTGGCGAGCCCGCTCTTCTCCTTCTCCGCCTCGATGAAGGGGATGAGATGCGCGACCGCCTTCTTCATTACGCGGGCGCTTTTGACCACCTGCGGCAGGAACATCTTCCCGCTGCCGAACAGGTCACCGACGACGTTCATGCCGTCCATCAGCGGCCCTTCGATCACCTCGATCGGGCGATTGTATTGCTGGCGCGCTTCTTCGGTATCGGCGACGACATGCGCGTCGATGCCCTTTACCAGCGCATGTTCCAACCGCCGGGTGACGTCCCAGCCGCGCCATTCCTCGGCCGCCTTCTCGTCGGCCGCGGACTTGCCCTTGTAGCTTTCGGCGAGGTCGATCAGACGCTCGGTGGCATCCGCACGGCGCATCAAGATCACGTCTTCGCATGCTTCGCGCAATTCCGGGTCGATCTGGTCGTACACATCGAGCTGACCGGCATTGACGATCGCCATGTCGAGCCCTGCGGGAATGGCGTGATAGAGGAACACCGAATGCATCGCGCGGCGCACGGTTTCGTTGCCGCGAAAACTGAAGCTGAGGTTGGAGAGCCCGCCGCTGGTCTTGGCGCGGGGGCAGCGCTGCTTGATCTCGGCCACCGCCTCGAGGAAGTCGAGGCCATAGCGGTTGTGCTCCTCGATGCCGGTTGCGACCGCGAAGATGTTGGGATCGAAGATGATGTCTTGCGCTGGAAAGCCGATGCCGGTGAGCAGGTCGTAGGCCCGCGCGCAGATTTCGACCTTGCGCTCTTTGGTGTCGGCTTGCCCCGTCTCGTCAAACGCCATCACGACCACTGCCGCGCCGTAATCCATGCAAATGCGCGCATGGTCGAGGAACTGCGTCTCGCCTTCCTTCATGCTGATCGAATTGACGATCGGCTTGCCGGATACGCATTTTAGCCCCGCCTCGATCACATGGAACTTCGAGCTGTCGATCATCACGGGCACCCGGGCGATATCGGGCTCGGCGGCGATGAGCTTGAGGAAGGTGGTCATCGCCTTTTCAGCGTCGAGCAGACCTTCGTCCATGTTGACATCGATCACCTGCGCGCCGTTCTCCACCTGGTCGCGCGCGACCTCGACGGCGGCTTCGTAATCGTCCGCCATGACCAGCTTCTTGAATCGGGCGGAGCCGGTGACATTGGTACGCTCGCCGATATTGACGAAGCGGGCGGTCGAAAGGTCTGACATTATGTATCCGTCATCCCGGCGAAAAATGGAATCTTATCCAAAGTGGCAGGACAGGGTTGAACGGTATCCCGGCGTTTGCTGGGACTGCGTGATTTATCACGCGGCAATGGTAAACGGCTCCAGCCCGGCGAGATGCATCTCGGTCTCCGCGTCCGGCACTTCGCGCGGCGTTATGCCCTCCACCGCCTGAGCCATCGCGGCGATATGCGCCGGCGTCGAACCACAGCAACCGCCAAGCGCGTTGACCCGGCCGTTCTCGGCCCACACCTTCGTCAACGCGGCGGTCGTCTCCGGCATCTCGTCGTATTCGCCGAGGTCGTTGGGCAGGCCGGCATTGGGATAGGCCATCAGATAGGTGTCCGCGATATCGGACAGCAATTGCACATGCGGGCGAAGCTGCTCCGCGCCGAAGCTGCAATTGAGACCGATGGTCAGGGGCCGAGCATGGCGTACCGTGTACCAGAACGCCTCGACCGTATGGCCCGAAAGGTTGCGACCCGAAAGGTCGGTGAGAGTGAGCGAAATCATCAGCGGAATATTCTGCTCCAACTCGCGCTCGAGCTGCTTCACCGCCATGATGGCAGCCTTGCAGTTCAGGGTATCGAACACCGTCTCGATCAGGATGAAATCCGCTCCGCCTTCCAGCAGCGCGGCGCACTGTTCGCGGTAGACCTCCACGATCTCGTCGAACGTCACCTCGCGGAAACCCGGGTCTTCGACATCGGGCGAGAGCGAAAGGGTCTTGTTCGTCGGCCCGACCGCGCCAGCCACGAAGCGCGGCACGCCATCGCCCCGCGCCTCGATTGCTTCACGGATGATGCGCGCGGCCGCGACATTGATTTCGCGCACCAGCCCTTCGGCCCCGTAATCGGCTTGGCTGATGCGGTTGGCGTTGAAGGTGTTGGTGGCGAGGATATGCGCGCCCGCATCAATATAGCTATCACAGATCGCGCGGATGACCTGCGGCTGCGTCAGATTGACGAGGTCGTTATTGCCCTTCTGCTCCTGCGCAAGGTCTGTTCCGGCGGCGTAATCTTCCGGCGAGAGGCCGGCGCGCTGGATCGCGGTGCCATAGGGCCCGTCCTTGATCAGGATGCGGCGCGTGGCGGCCGCTTCGAATTCTTCGCGTTTGGTCATGGATCAGGCCTTCGCTCGCACACCGAGCATATGGCAGATGGCATAGCTCAACTCGGCGCGGTTCAAGGTGTAGAAGTGAAATTGACGCACTCCGCCCGCATAGAGGCGGCGGCACAGTTCGGCGGCAATGGTGGCGGAGACGAGTTGGCGCGCTTCGGGCTTTTCGTCCAGCCCTTCGAACAGACCTTCCATCCAGTGCGGGATGGCGGTGCCGCACAGCCCGCTCATTTTCTGGACGGCGGCGAAGCTCATCACCGGCATGATGCCCGGCACGATCTCGCCTTCGATCCCGGCGGCGGCAGCCTTGTCGCGAAAGTCGAAAAAGCATTCCGGCTCGAAGAAGAACTGGGTGATCGCGCGGGTCGCCCCGGCGTCGAACTTGCGCTTCAAATTGTCGAGATCGGCCTGACGGTCACTACTGTCGGGATGCATCTCGGGATACGCGGCGACCGAGATGTCGAACGGCGCCACCTCCTTCAGTCCAGTAATCAGTTCAGCGGCATTGGCATAGCCATCGGGATGAGGCCGATAGCCCCGGTCGTGATCGCTCGGGTCTCCGCGCAGGGCAACGATATGGCGCACACCCTCGTCCCAATATTCCTGTGCGACCGCATTTACTTCCTCGCGCGTCGCATCAACGCAGGTAAGGTGCGCCGCAACCGGCATCGCGGTTTCCCCGACGATCCGCCGCACCGCTTCATGCGTACGCTCGCGGGTCGAGCCCCCCGCACCGTAGGTAACGGACACAAAACGGGGGCCGAGCGGCGCGAGCGTCTGCACGCTGTCCCACAGGGTCTCGGCCATCTTCTCGCTCTTGGGCGGAAAGAACTCGAAGCTTACTTCGATATCGCCGGGCACCTGGGCGAACATCGGAGCTTCCAGAGCACGCTGCGCCTCGCGCATCTGGTCGAGTGTGGGGCTCATGATACGGCCTTTCGTTCGGCGTCGCCCGCCGGTTGCTTCTCGGCAATCCAGATCTTCACGACCAATTGTCCCTCGTCCAGTGCAACGGGAGCGTTGCCTGAAAAGCCTGCTTGTTCGAGCAGATCTTGCATCTGATCGTCGGCGAACCCTAGTCGCGCATGGGCGTGCCGCTCCCGCAGTTCCTCGCGCTGGTGCGCGGCAAAATCGACGATCGCGATCCGCCCCCCGCCCGCCGTTACACGCGCCGCTTCGGCCAAAGCCGTCACCGGGCTTTGCGCGAAATGGAGGACCTGGTGGAACACCACGGTATCGAACGCGCCGTCGTCGAACGGAAGTTCGGTGAAATCGCCCTGTACAAGTTCGACCTGTTCGGGGGGCAAATGCTGAAGCCGGGCGCGCGCGACCCGCAGCATGGCGAGGCTTTTGTCGAGCGCGACGATGCGATTCGCATTGCGGGCGAACAGTTCGGCCATCCGGCCCGTGCCCGTCCCGATATCGAGCAGCCGGCCGAGCGAATTATCGCCGAGTTGCCGGGCGAGTTCGGCCTCGACCGCCTCGTCGGAGGAATGCATACGGCGCAGCTCGTCCCAATCGTCGGCATGCTCGGCGAAATAGCTTTGCGCGTGATGTTCGCGCCCCTCGCGGATTTCGGTAAGCTTGCGGCGATCGTTCCCGCATTGCCTGGCGAATTCGGAATCGTGCGTTTCGGCGAGCGCGAGGAGTTTTCCGATCTCGGCGGAAAGCGAACCTTGCTCGGCCGTGGCACGCAGGAATATCCAGCTGCCTTCGCGTCGCCGTTCCGCGAGGCCCGCCTCACACAGGATGCCGACATGGCGCGAAACGCGTGGCTGGCTTTGCCCCAGGGCTTGTGCAAGTTCGCCAACCGCCATTTCCATGGCCCCGAGCAGCCGCAGGATCCGAAGCCGGGTGGGATCGGCAAGGGCGCGGAAGAGGGTTTCGGTGCGCATCGCCCGATCGATATAAAGATATTTTTATATCTGTAAATCCGCGCCGTTACCGGGCGAAAAGCTTTTCTGCGCTTATGGTTACTTCGCGTTAACCATTTTCATCCAGATTCTTCTCTGACCGCAGCGGGACCCGCCCGCCCGGCATGCAACGATTGCGCCGACCACCGCGCGGCCATTCGAGGGAAGAACGCAGCATGGCACCGCACGCGATCGCCGTTTTTCCGACGTGGAAAGACTGATGCCGGTTGATATGCCCCGTGCGCTCCGTTCGGCGGAATGTGACAGGCTGGTCACGGACCTGCTCAACCATATGACGGTGGAGGAGAAAGCCGGGCAGCTCGGCGTGCACCACCTCAACGAACCGGCCGACCGGTCCTCGGGCGATGCATTGGTACGGCAGTTGAAGAATGGCAGGGTCGGCATGATCCGGGGGATCGCCTCTTCGGAACAAGCCGATGCATTGCAGAAAGTCGCCATCGAAAGATCACGCCTTGGCATCCCGCTATTGTTTGCAGATGATACGGGAACGGGCTTCCAGACCGTCCTGCCCACGCATTTTGCGTCCGCATGCAGCTGGGACATGGCGGCGATCGAACAGGCAGAGCGCGTCGTGGCGAGCGAGGCGGCCATGCGCGGCATCAACTGGGCTCTTTCGCCGGAAATCCTTTTCACCGATACGGCGGGACCGGACGGCTCCCATTCGTTCGGCGACGACATCCATCTCGCGGCAGAAATAGCGGCGGCACGTGTGCGCGGCCTGCAAGGCAATGGCATCCTCGCCAGCCTCGACCTTTCGGGAATCATGCCGCGGCATGCCCCCAACGGGAGCCGGACGGCGACCGACGCGCTGGCTATTGCGCAGCGAGCGATCGAAACCGCTGGACTCGGCGTGATCGCGTTCGACAAGCTGACCGGTCATGCGCGCACCGCGATGGATAATGCCTTCGCCTTCCTACGCGGTCCGGGCGGCTTTTCGGGCATCATACTGTCGGAATGGGAGCGACTGCTCGGAAGCGCGGACGGATCGGTCGGTGGAACAGGGTTCGAAGATATTTCCGTCGACGCGCTGATTGCCGCTGTGCAAACCGGCCGGATCGTGAAATCCCGCCTCGACGATGCGGTGGCACGGATATTGCGGGCGAAGTTCGCTCTCGGCCTGTTCGGTTCAGCACTAGGCATTCAGAGTAGGCTTGGCGACCGTAGACTTTCCACCCCTGCGCATAACCGGGAAGCGGCGCTGACGCTGGCGAAACGGTCGATGGTGCTCATCCGGAACAGCCCCGCCCTTCTGCCGCTGGACGTCGATTCAGGAGACATCCTTGTCGTCGGCACAGCGGCGGCAGATCGCCGCGAAGCGCTCGACGGCAAAGCGGGCGTCGCAGCCAGCGTTATCGACGGTCTCGAGCAATTGGGCATTCCGCACAAATACGCGGCCGGTCTCGCGCTGCGCGAGGAAGGCACGAAATACGAAGGATTGGTCGAAGCGGACAAGATCGCGATCGCGATGGCGTCCGAGGCAGCGAAACGATCTCGCACCGTGATCCTCGTTCTCGGCGACAGCGATCGGCCGGGACAGATCGGTGCCGCGCAGATGGCTCTACTCCAAAGCCTGCGCCGCGCGAACGACCGCCTGATTCTCGTTTCTACCGGCGGGTTGCCGGTCGATCCCGTCGTGGGCGACGCGCCGCTCGACTGCATTCTGCATGCAGGCAGGCTGGGCTCGATGAGCGGTCATGCGATCGCGGAAGTGCTGACGGGCGAAAGCGGTCCGAGCGGAAAGCTTCCTATCGCAGTTCGTGGAGCGGGCGGGGAGATCGCCCTGCCGTTCGGCCACGGCCTGACCTATGGCGATTTCGATGTCTCGAACATCCGGATCGAAATGTCGGGGCGCACGGCGGATGCCACCGTTACCCTCACCAATCGCGGACGCTTCGACGGAACCGAAACCGTGCAACTTTATCTCGCCCGGTCCGACGAGCGCGGCAGGGCCGGCGTACCACGGCTGGCCGGGTTCCAGCGCGTGTCGCTGCGCACTGGAGAACGACAGGATGTTACCTTTGCCATCGCCGCCGCAGCGATCGGGCGGCATCTGACCGATGGGCGGTTTTCGGTGGAGCCGGGCTATTTCGAAGTCGGCATTGGCCTCAGCAGCACGGCGATGCTCAACACCCACCTCATAGTGACGCCGGACGTGGCAAGGGGGATGGCCGGCCTGTCGCCGACCGTCGCCCCGTTCCGCCGCCGCGCCTGAGGATCAGACCACGGCGTCGCGCTTGATCGTGATGACTTGCGGGTAGGTGAACTCTTTTAGGCCCTCGATCCCGTATTCCGCACCGAAACCCGACTGCTTGTGCCCGCCGAACGGCGCAAGCGGCGAGAGGTGCATGAATTCGTTGATCCACACCGTGCCGGTTTCCATCTGCTCCGCGATTTCAACGGCCTTGTCGGTGTCCTTCGACCAGACCGCACCGGCGAGGCCGTATTCCGAATTGTTTGCCCGCTCGATCGCTTCGTCGACGCTCGAAAATTTCATGAGCGGCATGACCGGGCCGAACTGTTCCTCGGCGACGATGCGTGCATCTTCGGGCGGATTGTCGAGGATGGTTATCGGCACGTAATAGCCGGTGCCGGAAGGGTCGACATCGCCGCCGGTCAGGAACTTGTAGCCCTGATCCTTCGCATCCTGGATCAGTTCGCACACACGCTCGAACTGCTTCTTGTTCTGGATCGGCCCCACGCCCGTGCCCTGCTGCGATCCGTCGCCGACCTTCACCTGCGCGGCGTAATCGGCAATGGCCTTTGACAAGTCGTCGTAGATATCCTCGTGGATGTAGATGCGCTTGGCGGCGATGCAGACCTGTCCGGCATTCGAAAAGCTCGACCAGAAAAGCTGCTCGGCAACCTTCTCGACATCGGCATCGGGCAGGACGATCGAGGCATCGTTCCCCCCGAGTTCCAGCGTGATGCGCTTCAGGTCGGCGCTGGCGGATTCCATGATCTTCTTGCCGGTCGCGGTCGATCCAGTGAAGGTGATCTTGGCAATATCGGGATGCCCGGTAATGAGCGGGCCCAAGCTGTCCTCCCCGGTGATGATGTTCACCGTGCCCGCCGGAACGACGTCCTTGATCAGTTCCGCGATCCGCAACGTCGTCAGCGGCGTGAAGGGCGACGGCTTTAGAACAATAGTGCAGCCTGCGATCAGGGCGGGCACGATCTTCTGGATCGCCATCATGATCGGGAAGTTCCATGGCACGATTCCGCCGACCACACCGACAGGGACGCGGCGCGTGCGCGACAGGCGCGTATCGTCGTCCTGGTTGATAACGTCGTCCAGCGTCAGAGCGGACTGCGCCTTGGCGAGGCCGGCCGCGCCGTAAATCTCCTGCTGGGCCTGCTGATGGGGCTTGCCCTGCTCGCTGGTCAGCAGGCGATAGAGTTCCTCGCCGTTCTCCTTGATTGCGTTCGCGATGCCGAGGACGACCTCCTGCCGTTGCTGCGGCGAGGTCTTGCGCCAGCTCTTGAACGCCTCGTTCGCTGCGGCGACCGCGCGATCGAGCTCGTCCTTACCGCATGCGGGAACCTGCGCGATGATCTCCTCGGTCGCCGGATTAATTACATCGAGCGTGCTGTCGGTCGTAATCATTTCGCCGCCGATCAGGTTGGCATAGGTCTTCGTCATCGCGTCTCTCCGGATTGCTGTCGCATTCAGTGTAGGGGCGGCGGTCCGCCTCTTCAATCCGGCAGTGGCGAAGCGCGCTGCAGTCTCGACCGTTCGCAGCATGCGAAATTCTTTCGGCACTCTTATTCAAAAAGCCTTTTGTCGATAATCGTCTCCATTTCGGAGGTTTGGCCTTTCTTTATTCGGCTGGCTGGATAGAGAAGCCCTCTCGAAAGACCGGGGGGTTGATTTGAGATCGGGATTATTCCATGCTCTGGCCGGTTCGGCCCTGTGCGCTGCGTGCGGTGGCCGCGGCGTGGTCGAAAGTGCGCCATCCACGGTCGATATTCCCGCAGGCTGGTCGCAGCCATCCGAGGGTTCCGAACTGCCGGTTGGCGATTATTGGACCCGGTTCGGCGATCCGCTGCTTACCGACTTCGTTGAACAAGCCATTGTCCGGAATCGCGATTTGGCCGTTGCCGCATCGCGCGTCGCACAGGCGCGGGCCGGCGTGCGGCAGGCGCGGGCCGGCTATTTGCCTAGCGTATTCGGTAATGCTGGGGTCCGCCGCGATGTCGGGGACTTTGCCGATGACGATTTCGCTTTTTCGCTGGGCGCGGACGTGCAGTGGCAGATCGATCTGTTTGGTCGCATCCGATACGATGTCGCCGCATCGCGCGCCAATCTCCTTGCGGCAGGATACGGTCTCGGCGACGTTCAGCGTCTGATCGTGGGGCAAGTAGCGCAGACCACAGTCTCCGCCCGCGCGCTCGCCGTGCAACTTGCCATCGCGCGCCAGACGCTGAGCGTCCAGGACGACAATTTCCAGATCGCGGAATGGCGGAACGAGGCCGGGCTGGTCTCGAGCCTCGATGTCGAGCAGGCCCGTGCGCAGCGCGCGCAGACCGCAGCGACGATACCCGCGCTGGAGCGTGATCTTGCCGCCAGCGCCAATACCATCTCGACCCTGATCGGCGAACCGCCGGGCCGCGTCCTCAGCCTTCTTACTGAAAACGCGGCGGACATACCCGCACCGCCGGAAGAGGTAGGTTACGATGTGCCGATCGCCGTCATCCGGCGCAGGCCCGACGTGCAGCAGGCGGAAGCGTTCCTTGCCGCCGATACGGCGCAGATCGGCCTTGCCCGCGCGCAATTGCTGCCGCTGCTGCAGGTCACCGGCAATATCAATACCGCCTCGCTCGGTCTCGGCGGCCTGTTCGATACGATTACCGGCAATCTGTTCGCGGGGTTGAGCCAGCTGATTTTCGACGGCGGACGGCTCGCGGCGCAAGTCGATGTGGCCGAGGCAATCGCTGCCGGTTCATTTGCAACGTATGAGCGAACGATCCTCCAATCGCTGGAAGATGTAGAGTCGGCCGCCGCCGCCCTTCGCGGGGCCCGCGAGCGGGTGGTTTTGTTCGCTGAAGCGCGCGACGCCGCCGATGTCGCCGCAATCCTCGCGCGCAGCCAGTATCAGGCGGGCCTCGTCGATTTCCAGGCACTGCTGACGGCAGAGAACCAGTTGCTCAACTCGCGCAATGCCTATGCCGCAAGCGAGGCGGAACGCGCCAATGCCTTCGTCCGGCTGACGCAGGCGCTCGGCGGTGGATGGGATCCCGAAACTGTCGAATTCGCCATCGATCCTCCCGAGATCATTCTGACCGGTTCCGAAAGAACAGCCCAATGACCGAAACCGCCACAAGTTCTGCCCCCCAGGACGGATCCGTCGACGAATTTCTCGGGACCAAGCCGCGCCCGCGCTGGCGCCGCTGGATGAAGTTCTGGCTCCCGGCCCTGATCCTGCTGATACTGGTCCTCATCATCTCCCGCTGCGCCGGAGGCGACGAAGGGCCGCAATACATCACCGAAGAGGTCGCGGCCCGTTCGCTGGACCTCACGGTTTCCGCCACCGGCAATTTGCGCCCGACCAATCAGGTCGAAGTCGGCTCGGAAGTTTCCGGCCGGATCGATCGCGTGCTCGTCGATGTGAACGACCGGGTATCGCAGGGCCAGGTTTTGGCGATCATCAATACAGACGTCATCCGCGATCAGATCACGCAAGGCCAGGCCAACGTGAATGCAGCGCGGGCGCAGGTGGCACAGGCCAACGCCACGCTCGATGTCGATCAGGCCCAGCTTCAGCGACTACGCGGCGTGTTCGAGGCATCCGGCGGCCGCGTGCCGAGCCAAGTCGAACTCGAACAGGCCGAAGCCGCCGTGCGCCGCGACCGTGCGGCGCTGGCTTCCGCACAGGCGAGCGTGCGTGCAGCCCAGGCCCAGCTCGATACGGCCAGTACGCAGCAGGACCGCGCGGTGATCCGTTCGCCGGTTTCTGGCGTAGTCCTCGCGCGGCAGGTCGAACCCGGGCAGACGGTCGTCGCGAGCTTCAACACGCCGACCCTGTTCATCATCGCCGAGGACCTCTCGGCCATGCAGCTGCGCGTCGATATCGACGAGGCGGATGTCGGCCAGGTCGACGAAGGTCAGCAGGCGACCTTTACCGTCGACGCCTATCCCGGTCGCCGCTTTCCCGCCGTCGTGGAGCGGGTCGACCAGGCAAGCTCCAACACTGCTCAGCAAGCGAGCCAGCAAGCCGCCGCGGCCGCGAGCGGCAATTCGGTGGTCAGCTACGAAGCGCGGCTTGCGGTCAACAACCCCGACGGATTGCTCCGCCCCGGCATGACCGCCACCGCCACCATCGCGACCCAGAGCACCGGTGAGCAATTGCTCGTGCCCAACAGCGCCCTGCGCTTCAGTCCCGACGATGCCGGGGCCGACGAGGGCGGCAGCGTGCTCAATCCCGAAATCGGGCTGCAACAAGGCGAACAGCGCGCGACCATTGGCGAAGGCAGTCGCCAGCAGGTTTATGTCCTGATGGACGACGGCACATTGGAGCCGATGGAGGTCGTCACCGGCAAGAGCGACGGCCGCCTGACCGCCGTTCGATCTGCAGAACTGAAGCGCGGCATGAAAGTCGTGGTCGGCGTCGAATCGGGCGCGCAGTGACGGGCGCGCCGCTTATCCACCTAGAAGGTATCACCAAGACCTTCGGCCAGGGGGCGGCGGCGTTCCAGGCGCTGAAGGGCGTCGACATGGCGATTGCCGAAGGCGATTTCGTCGCGGTCATGGGGCCGTCGGGATCGGGCAAGTCGACCACCATGAACATCCTCGGCTGCCTCGACGTGCCGACCGGCGGGGTCTTCCGCTTTCGCGGCGTGGAGGTCCAATCGCTCGATCGCGATCAGCGCAGCCTGCTGCGCCGGAAATATCTCGGCTTCGTATTTCAGGGGTTCAATCTCCTCGCGCGCACCACGGCGGTCGAGAATGTCGAACTGCCCCTCCTCTATCGGGGCGAAACGGCGAAGGACCGCCGCGCCGCCGCGATGCGCTCGCTCGACAAGGTCGGGCTGGCACCCTGGGCCGATCATACCCCCGCCGAACTGTCGGGCGGTCAGCAGCAGCGCGTCGCCATTGCCCGCGCTCTCGTGACCGATCCTGCGGTCCTGCTGGCCGACGAGCCGACCGGCAATCTCGACACCGAACGCAGCCTCGAGATCATGGAATTGCTCACCGATCTCAATCGGCAGGGCATCACGATCCTGATGGTGACTCACGAGGAGGAAATGGCTGCGTACGCCAAGACCATCGTGCATTTCCGCGATGGGCTGGTCGAACGCGTGGAGCGCGGCCACAGGTCCGGCGCCCCGCTGGAGGACGTGTAATGTTCACCATGTTCGGCGCGACCCTGCTGCTCGCCTTTCGCGAGATCCGCCGCCATCTCCTGCGCAGTTTCCTGACGACGCTCGGCATCATCATCGGCGTTGCCGCGGTCATCACCATGGTCACGCTCGGCAAGGGGGTGACCGCTTCGGTACAGGACCAGATCAGTTCGCTGGGCTCCAACGTCTACATCGTTTTCCCCGTCGCCGGGGACCGCACTGCCCCCCGCCCTTTCCGCGAAAGCGATGTCGAGGCGGTGCGCAACCAGATCGCCGGCGTCGTGCGTACGGCAGGCAGCGTGTCGAGCAGCGCCGTCGCCTTCCACAACGGGGCTGACTGGTCGACCAGCGTGCAAGGCGTCGGCAACGCCTTCCTCGAAGCGCAATCGATCGACATCGAACAGGGGCGCCCCTTCACCGCCGAGGAGGAAGCCTCGGGCCAGAACGTGTGCATGATCGGCCCGAAGGTTCGCGATGCGATTTTCGTGCCGGACGCTAGCCCGCTCGGCGAGAACATGCGGATCGGCAATGTGTCCTGCACCGTCATCGCGGTTCTCGCAGAGCGGGGACAAGGCGGCGGACCGAACCAGGATCAGGACAATACGGTGATGATGCCGCTGAAAACAGTGCAGCGTCGCTTCACCGGCAGCGACGACATCCAGTATTTCGTCGTCAAATATGACAGCGCGTATTCCAGCGCGTCCATTCAGGAATCGCTGATCGATCTGCTGCGCGAACGCCGCCTGCTGCAAGAAGGCGCGGACAACGATTTCAACATCATCGACACCGCGCAGGTCAATCAGGCCATCGGTGCTGCGACGGGCGCATTAACCGCGATGGTCGCGGTTATCGCCGGGATCAGCCTGCTTGTTGGCGGCATCGGCATCATGAATATCATGCTAGTGTCGGTAACGGAACGGACCCGAGAGATAGGCATCCGCCTCGCCATCGGGGCTTTGGCGAAGGAGGTGCGCCTGCAATTCCTGACCGAGGCGGTGGTGCTGTGCTGCTTCGGCGGCCTAGTCGGCATCGGGCTCGCATTCCTCTTTTCCTGGTCGCTCGCCGGCGTGATCGACGTACCGTTCGTGTTCGATCCGGCCATCAATATCGCCAGTTTCCTCTTCTCCGCCTTTATGGGCATCGCTTTCGGCTATTATCCCGCGGCCCGCGCGTCCAAACTCGATCCGATCGATGCGCTCCGACACGAATGACGAAAGCTCCGCCGTTCTGAATGTGCTAGACCTTCGCTGCGGCAACACTATGGTGTAGTTCGAAAATAGGGTACGGGCGCAAAGCCCCCTCACGCTTGGAGAGAAGTATGGCAACGCAACCTGACGTAGACGTCCACAGCGACGAAGAAGCTTTTCGCGAAGAGGTCCGCCAGTTCCTCGCGCAGAATTTCCCCGAGGAACTGAAGGGCCAGGGCAACGCCATGTCCTCGGTCGAAGGACCGGACGACGAGAACCCCGCTATGAAGCGCTGGCGCGAGGCGATGGGCGAGAGAGGCTGGGGCACGCCCACTTGGCCGAAGGAATATGGCGGCGGCGGCCTAACCCGCAAGGAAGCGGCCATCCTCAACGAGGAAATGGCGAAAGCCGGCGCATGGAACCCGATCGGCGGCATGGGCGTGATGATGTTCGGTCCCACCCTGCTGGAATTCGGCAGCGAAGAGCAAAAAAAGGAGCACATTCCTCCGATCTGCCGAGGCGAGATCCGCTGGTGCCAGGGATACAGCGAACCCAATGCCGGCTCCGACCTTGCCAACCTGCAGACCTTCGCAGAGGACAAAGGCGATCATTATGTCGTCAACGGACAGAAGACCTGGACGAGCGGCGGCCAGTGGGCCGACAAATGCTTCGCCATCGTGCGCACCGACAAAAGCGATAAGCACAAGGGCATCTCCTTCATGCTGATCGACATGGATGCGCCAGGCGTCGAAGTCCGCCCGATTCAGATGATCAGCGGGATGAGCCCTTTTTGCGAGACCTTCTTCGACGACGTGAAAGTGCCGAAGAAGAACCTCGTCGGCGAGGAAGGACAAGGCTGGACGATCGGCAAGCGCCTGCTCCAGCACGAACGCACCAACCTGTCGGGCGGCGGCAGCATGGCGCGCCTTATGGGGTCGAGCCTAGCGGACATCGCGCGCAAATATGTCGAAACCGATGAGAATGGCCGGATCGCGGACGCTGTATTGCGCGCCAAGATCGCGGATTTCGACATTCGCTGGAACGCCTTCCTGCTGACCGCGCGGCGGGCCTCGGAAGAAAGCAAATCGCAGGGCGGCGTTTCCGAAATCAGTTCCGTCCTGAAAAAGGTCGGCACCAAGCTCGGGCAGGAACGCGCCGAACTCGCCATCGAGATCATGGGCATGCAAGGCCTCGGCTGGGAAGGCGAAGGCTTTTCCAAGAGCGAACTCGACGGCACACGCGCATGGCTCTTCGGCAAGGCCACCACGATTTACGGCGGATCGACCGAAGTTCAGAACAACATCATCGCCAAGCGTGTGCTTGGCATGCTCGACCACCAGTAAGGCGAGAGGGGACAGGACAATGGCAGTTCTCAACGAAGAACAGGAAATGCTGCGCGACATGGCGCGCGACTGGACGACCAATGAAAGCCCGGTCACCGAATGGCGCAAGGTGCGCGGCAGCGGCGACCCGAAGGCCTATGACGATAGCGTCTACGGCACGATGGCCGAAATGGGATGGACGGGTATCGTCGTTCCCGAAGAGCATGGCGGATCGGACTTCGGCTGGCTTTCGGCCGGTCTGGTGATCGAAGAACTCGGCAAGACACTGACCGCCAGCCCTCTTGTCGCAAGCACGATTGCCGCCAGCGCCATCATGCTGGGCGGAAGCGACGAGCAGAAGGCGAAATGGCTTCCTAAGCTGGCCACTGGCGAAACGGTCGGCACTTTCGCGATCGACGAAAGCGGCCGCCACGATCCGTCCAAGATCGAAGCAAGCGTCTCCGATGGCAAGCTGTCTGGCACCAAGGAATTCGTTCACGAAGCCCATGGCGCAACCCTGTTCGTCGTCGCGGCGAAAGACGGGCTCTATCTGGTTGAAAAGGGCGCCGGGGTCACCCTCACCGATCGCAAGCTGGCCGATATGCGCAGCCATGCCGACGTCATGTTCGACGGTGCGCCTGCCGACAAACTCGCGGACGGCGGTGACGACCTGCTGGACAAGGTGCTCGACCGGGCGCGCGTTCTTACGGCGTGCGAAATGCTCGGCATGGCGCAGCACGTGTTCGATACCACCCTCGATTACCTGAAGCAGCGCGTGCAGTTCAATCAGGTGCTTGCGACCTTCCAGGCGCTACAACACCGCATGGCCGACCTCTTCGCCGATCTCGCCCTTATGCGCAGTGCGGTCGAAGGCGGGCTGCAGGCGCTCGACGCCGGCTTCCGCCCGGCCCAGGCGGCGACCATGGCGAAGGCCGAGGCCAACCGCGTGTTGCGGATCGTGAGCAATGAAGGCATCCAGCTTCACGGCGGCATCGGGATGACCGACGAATACGACGTCGGCTTCTACCTGAAGCGCGCCCGGGTGCTGGAAGCAAGCTTCGGCAGCACGTCCTACCTCAAGGACCGCTACGCCACTCTGAGCGGGTACTGAAGTGGAACTTGCCGACGCCGGATCGCATGGCTTCGATGCCGAGCGCCTGAGGCGCATCGACGCCTTCCTGAAGACGCAGTATCTCGATACCGGACGGTTCCGGAACGCCCAGGTTCTGGTCGCCCGGAACGGCGAGCCGGTGCATTATTCGCATCAAGGCCGTTTGCGTGAGGACGGCACGGAGATGCGCGAGGATGCGCTGTTCCGGATTGCTAGCATGACCAAGCCGGTCACCTCGATCGCATTCATGCAACTGGTCGAGCAGTGCAAGGTCGCGCTCGACGATCCGGTGGCGCGTGTGCTGCCCGAACTGGCGGATGTCGGCGCTTACTCCGGCGGGGGGGGCAGCGTCCCCTTCGCCCCCGTGAAACGCGGACGGGCAATGCGCTTCGTCGACTTGATGACGCACATGTCCGGACTGACATACGGCTTCCAGAACCGCTCCAGCATCGATGCGGCCTATCGCGATGCAGAACTCGATTTCGCTCGTGGGCAGCTGGAGTCCGACGAATACATGAAGATCCTCTCCGCCATTCCACTCGAATTCGAGCCGGGAACGGGCTGGAATTATTCGATCTCGACCGATGTACTCGGCGTGGCGGTGGAACGCCTGTCGGGCAAAAAGCTCGGCGACTACTTTGCGGAACACATTTTCGGCCCGCTGGGGATGACCGATACCGGTTTCGACGTCGATCCAAACAAGCAGGACCGACTGACCGACGCCTATGCCTACAGACCCGGCAAGGACCCACGACTGGTCGACGAAGCAGCGAAATCTCGCATGGTGTATCCAGCCAAATTTCACTCTGGCGGCGGCGGGTTGATCGGCACTATCGCTGACTATCACCGCTTCTGCACCATGCTGCTCAACAGGGGCGAATTCGGGGGCGCACGCATCGTCGCGCCCAAGACGCTCGACCTGATGACTGCCAATCACCTGCCCGGCGGGGCGGACCTGACCGAAATCAGCCAAAGTTTGTTCAGTGAGGCGAACAATGCCGGCACGGGCTTCGGCTTGGGCTTTGCCATGGTGATGGACCCGGCGAAGACACTGATGCCGGCCAGTAAAGGCGAATTCTATTGGGGCGGCGCCTATTCAACCGCGTTCTTCGTCGATCCGGTGGAGCGCATCACCATGGTCTTCATGACGCAGCTCTATCCGTCCTCCACCTATCCGGTGCGCAGACAGCTGAAGACGCTGATCTATTCGGCGCTAACCGAAAGCTATGTCTGACCTGCGGGGAGAATGGAGGCCCGAGCCGGAATCGAACCGGCGTGCAAGGATTTGCAGTCCTCTGCGTAACCACTCCGCCATCGGGCCCCGATGTGCGAGAAGCGGCGAGGTAGCGGGTCTGACGCGCCTTTGCAATCGGCTATTGAGGGCTGGACGCCGGCACGGCGATTGGCCAAGCATCCCGGCATGAATATCGCCTCGCTCACCGAGCCCGTTACCGCCGATGGCGGTCCCGTCACCCTCCCCGATGCCGACAAATGGATGCAGGGCCGCACACTTTACGGCGGCGCGTCCGCCCTCGTCGCCTATACGGCGGTCCGGCGTGCGTTTTCCGACCTGCCACCACTGCGCGCAGCCCAGATCGGCTTCGTCGGACCGGTCGGCGAAAGTTTCGAAGTCAGGCGCGAGATCGTGCGGCAGGGGCGCAATGTCACCCAGGTGCGCAGCGAACTGGTCGGCGAGAAAGGCGTGCTGCTGACGGCCCTCTGGTTGTTCGGTGAAGAGCGCGAAGCGAACGCCCTGCACGCGGCGGACCCGGTCGAAGACTGGCCCGGCCCGCCCGGCGAGCGCGAGGATGCCATGAACGGCAAGGGCCCTGCCTTCATCACCGAGAATTTCGAGATCCGCCGTGCTCAGGAAGAGCGCGGTCCCGGCAAGCCGGTAGTGCGCCGCTGGGCACGGCTGACCGATCGGGAGACGCTCGATCCCGTATCGGGCATCATCCTGATGGGCGACGTCCTGCCGCCCGGCGCGATGCGTGCGATGCAGCGGCAGGGACCGCTAAGTTCGATCAACTGGAGCTTCAACCTGCTCGATCCCGAACCGACGACGACCGACGGCTGGTGGCTGGCCGAAGCCGCGTGCCAGCACGCCGACGCGGGCTATTCTTCCGAGCGGCTGCGCTTGTGGAACGTCGACGGCAAGCAGGTGCTCGACGGGATGCAGAGCGCCGCGATTTTCGGCTGACCTAGTCCTCCGGAAGGCTAACCTAGTCTTCCGGAAAAGTCGGCGCGCGCTTCTGCATTGCCGCCATGACCGCCTCGATCTGGTTGGGTTTGCGGATCACCTGATCCTGCTCCTCGCTTTCAGCCAGCAGGATGGCGTCGCCGTTCTCGTCGTGCATCGCCTTGAACAGTCGCTTTGCCCCGCGCACGGCATGCGGGTTCTTCGTCGCGATCTCATCCGCAATGGCATTGGCGCGGGCGAGCGGATCCTCCTCCACGAAAGTTGCGAGGCCCAACTGCCGGGCTTCTTCGCCCGAAAATTCGCGATTGGTATAGACGAGTTCGCGCAGCACATCGTCGCGCACCAGTCCCCGCCAAAGGGCATAGCCGCCCATGTCGGGAACCAGTCCCCATTTCATCTCCATGATCGCCATCCGCGTATCAGAACGAACGATCCGGATGTCTGCCCCGCTGGCGATCTGGAGCCCGCCGCCGAAGCATACGCCGTGGACTGCCGCGATGACGGGCGCCGGGCAATCGCGCCACACGGTCGCGGCATATTGCGCGCGGTTGGCGTTCCCGTGCGTACGGTCGGCCAGCGGGCGGTTTTCGCCAGTGGGAGCAGCGGCGAAGCTGGAGGTATCGAGCCCGGCGCAAAAGGCCTTGCCCTCGCCCGACAGCACGACCGCGCGCACGCCCTTCAGCGTCGATACGTGTTCCCCCGCCGCGATTATGGCGTCGAACTGCTCGGGATCGAGCGCGTTCATCTTGTCGCCGCGCGTGAAGCGCACATGCGCCACGCCATTATCGCTCACCTCGATCGCGACCCGATCGCTCGAAAATTCGCTCATTCCGTCTCTCCCGGTTTGGCCGCCCCTTCTGAAAGGAAGCGCTTCACGTTACGCGCCGCCTGCCGGATGCGCTGTTCATTCTCGACCATGGCGATGCGGACATAGCCCTCGCCCTCCTCACCATAGCCGACACCTGCTGCCACGGCCACGCCGGCCCGTTCGAGCAATTGCTTGGAAAATTCGAGGCTGCCGACGTCTTGGAAAGCCTCTGGGATCGGCGCCCACGCGAACATGCTGGCGGGGGGCACGGGAATGTCCCACCCGGCGCGGCCGAAGCTTTCCACCATCACGTCGCGCCGATGCTGGTAGCGCTTGCGGTTTTCCTCGACCACATCTTGCGGCCCGTTCAACGCCGCCACCGCCGCGGCCTGTATCGGGGTGAACGCGCCGTAATCGAGATAGCTTTTCACGCGCGTCAAGGCTGCGATCAGCTTCTGGTTGCCGACCGCGAAGCCCATGCGCCAGCCGGCCATCGAATAGGTCTTCGACATCGAGGTGAACTCGACCGCGACGTCCTTGGCCCCCGGCACTTCGAGAATCGAGCGGGTCGGCTTGCCGTCGTAGTACAGTTCGGAATAGGCAAGGTCGGACATGACCCACACCGAATTTTCGCGTGCCCAGTCCACCAGCCGATCGTAGAAGGCGAGGTCGACCGTCTCGGCGGTGGGGTTGCTCGGATAATTGACGACCAGAACGGTCGGGCGCGGCACGGTGAACGCCATCGCATTGTCGAGCGCCTTCCAGTAATGTTCGTCCGGCGTCGTCGGCACGCTGCGGATGGTGGCCCCGGCGATGATGAAGCCGAAGGTGTGGATGGGATAGCTCGGGCTTGGCGCGAGGACCACATCGCCCGGTGCGGTGATGGCGGTGGCCATCGAAGACAGCCCCTCTTTCGAACCCATCGTGACGACGACTTCGCGTTCCGGATCGAGCTCGACGCCGAACCGCCGGGCGTAATAATTCGCCTGCGCCTTGCGCAGCCCGGGAATGCCCTTCGACTGCGAATAGCCATGCGCGCCCGGCTTCGCCGCGACCTCGCACAGCTTGTCGGTCACGTGCTTGGGCGGCGGATGGTCGGGATTGCCCATGCCGAGATCGATGATGTCCCGCCCCGATTGCCGCGCCGCATGCCGCATCGCGTTGACTTCCGCGATGACATAGGGCGGCAGGCGTTTGATGCGGTAGAATTCCTCGGACATCGTCCCTCTCATTGGCAAATGCCCGCCGGTGATAGAACATCGCGCGGACGGCGCAACGGCACTGGTGCAAAGGTTGCGCGTATCTTCTACACGAGACCAAAGGCGGCCTTGCACGTCGCCTATCCCTGCGAAGAGGAGCCAGCCTGTGACCGAGTCCGCCGACCAGATGACCAAGATGTTCGAAGACCAGATGAAGATGAGCCAGGCGCTGTTCGCCCCGATGCTCGGCAACATGACGGCTCAGAGCTCCGCGCCCGCGGATATGCAGCACTGGGCCGAAGTCGGCACGAAACTGCAGACGATGTGGATGCAGTATCAGGCTGAGCAAATGGCCAATCCGCAGGCGCTGGTCTCCTATTTCGACCCGTCGCGCTGGATGGCGCTCGCCTCCAGCTGGTACAAGCAGATGCCGATTGCGCAGGCGGAACAACAGAAGGCGCTAATGGAAGAAGGGTTCCGGCTGTGGGAACAGGTCCTGGGTCAATACGGCTTTGGTCCGAAAGCGGGGGAAAAGAGCGAGGGCGAGCCGGACCTACCGCGCAAGGATCGTCGGTTCTCCGACGAGCGCTGGCGTGCGCATCCCGCCTTCGCGCTGATCCACCAGACCTATCTTTTCCTCGCCGAACGGGTTTCGGAAATGGTTGAGAACATGGAAGGCCTCACCCCCCAGCAGCGCGAGCAATTGCGCTTCACCACCAAGGCGGTGACCGAAGCGGCGAGCCCAGCGAACTTCCCGATGCTCAATCCGGTCGTGCTCGAGCGGACGCTGGAAAGCCGGGGTGAGAACCTGGTCAAGGGCATGGAGCACTTGCTAGCCGACATGCGCAAAGGCCAGCTCAGCCATACCGATGCAAGCGCGTTCAAACTGGGCGAGAATATCGCGACCACGCCCGGCAAGGTCGTTTACGAAACCCCACTGTATCAGCTAATCCAGTATACGCCGACAACGGAGAAGGTGCTGGAAACCCCGCTCCTGATCTTCCCGCCATGGATCAACCGCTTCTACATCCTCGATCTCAACGAGAAGAAAAGTTTCGTGCGTTGGGTAGTCGAGCAGGGCGTGAGCGTCTTCATGGTCAGCTGGAAGTCCGCCGATGCGAGCATGAAAGACGTCGTCTGGGACGATTACGTGCGTTCACAGATCGAAGCGATCGACGTCGTTCGCGAGCGACTGGATGTGGAGAACGTCCACACCATCGGCTATTGCGTTGCCGGTACCACCCTCACCGCGACGTTGTCGCTGATGCATACACGCGGCGATGCCGACAAGGTGAAGAGCGCGACATTCTTTACCGCGCAGGTCGATTTCGAAGAGGCTGGCGACCTTCTCAATTTCGTCGACGATCAGCAACTGGCGACGGTCGAGGCGCTGAGCCCCGAGGGGTATCTCGACGGGCGATACATGGCTGCGACCTTCAACATGCTGCGCGGCACCGACCTTATCTGGAACTACGTCGTCAACAATTACATGCTGGGCGAGGAATATCCCGCCTTCGATCTGCTGCATTGGAATGGCGACGTCACCAATCTTCCTGCCAAGTGGCACCAGCAATATCTGCGCGATCTCTACCGCGACAACAAGCTGGTCGAGGCTGGTACCTTGTCGGTCGACGGGGAGAAGATCGACCTCGGCAGTGTGAAGACCCCCACCTATGTTCAGGCAGGCAAGGAAGACCATATCGCGCCTGCTGAAAGCGTGTGGAAGATCACCCACCATTTCAGCGGTCCGGTCAAATTCGTCCTTGCCGGATCCGGCCATATCGCCGGCGTCGTCAATCCGCCCGACGCGAAGAAGTACCAGTACTGGACCAATGATGCATCGGTTCGCACATTGGATGAATTCCGCGACGGAGCGGAGGAACATCCCGGAAGCTGGTGGCCGGACTGGATTGAATGGCTGCGCGAACAGGCACCCGAGACGGTTGCAGCAAATGGCAATAGGAAACCTGGCGGAAAGGGTGACAGGGTGATTGAGGATGCACCCGGACGTTACGTCATGGCGAGATAGCGCCGCTACAACACGGTTCATCGCACGTTTTGTGCAGTGCACAATAATTCGCTTGACCGCAGCTGGCGGATTACTAAATTGTGCACTGCAACAAAAGCAGGTGAACCATGGCCGAAAGCCAGAACAAGTCCGGGAAGTTTCAGAAGCGGAATTCGAAATCTGCCGATAGTCAAAGCGGCGATACCGTCGATCTAAAGTCTATTGCGGCAGCGGTCGAAGCCAAGACGTCCGCCCCGGCGGAAGCCGAGAAGGTGGCAGAGGCGGTCGACAGTACGCCCGACGCAGGATCGTCTGAGTCGTTTGATACGGTGAATGCCCAAGCTACCCTGGCGGAAACACCTGAACCAAAGAAAGCGACACGCCCGGCCAAAAAGCCGGTAAACGCCAAGCCGTCCGCTAAGAAGTCCGTTTCGAAAAAGAAGGTGGTCAGAACTGCCACTTCTGATCGAGCGCCTACCCCCCCTATTGAAACCAAGGAATCCGTCATGGAAAATGTGAACCAGCAGAATGCCGAACAGATCGCCGACAAGACCAAGGAAATGGCCAGCGACATGCAGAACCGCATGACCTCTGCTTACGAGAAGAGCTCCGAAATGACTTCGGAAGCCGTCGAGTTCCAGAAGGGCAACGTCGAAGCGATGGTCGAATCCAGCCGTATCCTCGTATCCGGCATGCAGAACATGGGCCGCACCTATGTCGAGGAAGCGCGCAGCGCCGCCGAAGCGATGCAGGACGACGTGAAGAAAATGGCCGCGATCAAGTCGCCGACCGAACTCTTCCAGCTTCAGGGCGAAATCGCTCGCCGCAACTTCGACGCGATGGTCGCCACCGCCTCGAAGAACACCGAAGCCATGATGAAGCTCGCCAACGATGCGTTCGCTCCGATGTCGAACCGCATGAGCCTGGCTGCCGAAAAGGTTTCGAAGGCCGCGTAACTGGCTTGCCCGCCCCGGCGGGCACTACGAAGCACCGATGGGGCCGAGCGGGAAACCGTTCGGCCCTTTTCTATTGCAAGCCTCGCCCCATATAGGCCCCTCGCGGCTTGCGAACGCCCTCCCCCATACGATAGTGCAGCGACCCATGACGATTCAGCACCCTCTTTTCCCGATCACCGCCGCCGAACCCGGCGAAGACGATCCGAACGAGGGTGACGGTCAGGTCAGCATCGCGACGAAAACGCGAACGAAGCCGAAGAAGCCAAGCCAGTACAAAGTGCTGCTGCTGAACGACGATTATACACCGATGGAATTCGTCGTCATCGTCCTCAAGCGCTTCTTCCGCATGGACATGGAAGAAGCGACGCGCGTGATGCTGCACGTCCATCAAAAAGGCGTCGGCGTTTGTGGTATCTTTCCTTACGAAGTCGCGGAAACCAAGGTGACGCAGGTCATGGATTTCGCGCGCGAAAATCAGCATCCGCTGCAATGTACGCTCGAAAAGGCATGACGACGTAATGGCGGCATGACGGCCGCCGCGATATTCGTTAGGGCCGCGTTCAACCCTTTCCTGCGAGCGGACCTTCCGTGTTCAACTTCCTTCCCGCCATAGATCGCTATATCTTCAAGCTCGTCATCGTACCGATGCTGGGCGTGTTCGCGATTGCGGCGTCCCTGCTCACCCTCGACAAGATGCTGCGCCTGTTGGATTTCGTCGCGGTCGAGGGCGGACCGGTGGGCGTCGTATTCAAGATGCTGGCCACCATGATCCCGGAATATGCCAGCCTCGCCATTCCGCTCGGCTTGCTGCTCGGCATTCTCCTCGCTTTCCGCAAATTGGCGACCTCGAGCGAGCTCGACGTGTTTCGCGCGGTGGGCATGAGTTACGGCCGGCTGCTACGCGTCCCATACATGATCGCGCTCGCGCTGATGGCGCTGAACGTTGCCATCGTCTTCTTTATCCAGCCGATCTCGCGCTATACTTATGAAAGGCTAGAATACGAACTGCGCTCCGGAGCGCTCGGTGCGTCGATCAAAGTCGGGGAATTCACCACGCTGGGCGACCAGATGGCGCTTCGGATAGACGAGAGCGAGGATGACGGGCGTCAGCTCAACGGTATCTTCGCACGGGTCGGTAGCGATGACGGGCAAGTCCTGTCGATCTCGGCCCGGCAGGGCGCATTTCTCGCCACGGAAGACAATCCCGATACGATCATCCTGCGCCTGAACGACGGCACTATCGTTCAGGACAACGGCACCGCCACGCCGCGCGTCCTCACTTTCACCCGCCATGACCTCCCGATCGACCTTCCGGCGATGGAACGGTTTCGTGCGCGCGGCGACGAAACGCGCGAATTCATTCTGCCCGAACTGTTGCAGATCGGCTGGTCGCGCGAGCAGCCGTCCGATGTGCGGGATGCCAGCCAGGCAAGCTTCAATTTCCGGCTTGTCGAGGTGGTCATGATGGCCTTGATGCCGCTGCTTGCCGTGGCTTTGGGTATCCCGCCCAAGCGATCGACCAGCGCGCTCGGCGTGTTCCTGTCGATCGTGATGGTCGTCGCCTATCACAAGGTCAATCAATACGGCGAGGATATCGCGACGCTCGGACGGGTCGATCCGATCCTTGCCCTATGGGGGCCGTTCCTCGTCTTCGCGGCGCTGATCCTGTGGATGTACTGGCGCGTGGCGTTCGTTCCGGGCGGGCAGGCCATCGGGGCGCTCGAAACATGGTTCGGAAAACTGGTCGCACGGATCAGTCGGATATTTCGCCGCAAACGGCGACGCCGCTACCCGAATAGCGACGCCGAAGCGATGCCGGCCGAATAAGACTTATGCAGCTAGATTTCTTCCCGTCGCGCACGCTGACCGTCTATCTTGCGAAGATGTTCCTTTTACGCATCGTCGCGGTGCTGATGATGCTCGTGCTGGTGCTTATGATGCTCGATCTGCTGTCGAGCAGCGGAGACATCCTTGCAGTACCGGGCAACGGCCAGGGCGAATTACTGACCTATGCCGGGCTGCGTATCCCGCAGCTTGTCCAGCGGTTCCTGCCCTATTCGGTCCTCCTAGCGACGCTTATCACCTTGGTAACGCTGAACCAGAACAGCGAGGTGATCGCGATGAAGGCGGCAGGCCTTTCGGCGCATCAGGTTCTGGCGCCGCTCTTGCTAACGGCGCTGGTGCTTTCCGGGCTCAGCTTCGTGTTCAACGAACGGGTCGTCACCCGCGCCACCGCGACGCTTTCCGCTTGGGACGCAGCCGATTTCGGACCGATACCGCTCGATTCCGGTGTGCGCGCGAATGTCTATGTCACCGACGGCTCGAACGTCCTGACCGCACGGCAGGTCACCGGGCAGGGAACCGATGTGGCGCTGACCGGCGTCACCTTCTATCGCCGATCCGACCAAGGCACGCTGGCCGAACAGATCGAAGCCCCGCGCGCGCGTTTTGCCGGTCCGGGCTGGACACTGCTCGATGCGACGCGCTTCGATGTCGGCTCGGCCAGTACGACGCAAACCGATGTGGTCACCGTCGCACCGTCGATCGAACCCAGCCAGTTCGATCTTGCCAATATCGAGCCCGACGCCGTGCCGTTCTGGCAACTGGGCACATCGATCGACGCCTATCGCGAGGCAGGCCGACGGACGAGCGAGATGCAGGCGAAATGGTGGCACAAACTTTCGGGCCCGCTAGCGGCTTTTCTCATGCCCTTGCTCGGCGCCATCGCGGCTTTCGGCCTGGCGCGCTCCGGCCAGCTTTTCGTGCGCGCGATTATCGGCATGGCGCTCGGCTTTGCCTATTTCGTGGTGGACAACGCAGCGCTCGCCCTTGGCAGTTTCGGCGGCTACCCGCCGTTTCTTGCCGCCTGGTCACCGTTCATCCTGTTTTTCCTGATCGGCGAGACGGTTCTGGTTCGAACCGAAGAATAACACGCAGCCATTCCCGAAACGGGATGGCTGCAATACATGTTATGGAAGCGTAACACCGGCCTGTTTAAGGTTGCGACAAGTGGCGGGTGATAAACCCTCACCACTATCTTCGTCGCGCTTAAGGTTCGGCGGAATAGGAAGGCCGTCTCCTTGCACCGAGGGGGGCGGCCTTTTCCTTTCAACCCGCCGATTACTGGGGTTTGCGGCCCATCGTATTGCGGGCGATCCGATGGACGAGAACCGTCATGCCTTTGTGGTTCGCACCGTGATACGTCGAATCGGAACCCAGTTCCCGAGCGAGGCGGCGATGCGCCTCGGGAAGCGAATGATAGGGCATCGAAGGCATCAAATGATGCAGCGCATGATATCGCAGACCCACCGGCGCCCATATCTCGGCGAGGATGCCGGGCGGGGGTACATTGACCGAATCAAGGAATTGCGCGGTGACTGTCATCGCCTCGCCCTCGTTCTCCCACAAATGCGCAACAAGTGTGCGCAGCTGATTGAGGAGGGCGGTCAGCGAGACGATCGCGAGCGCGATCAGCAAGGGTCGCCAGCCTGCCGTAAACGCAGCGCCGATCACGATCCAGGCCCAGATTGCGCCGGCAGCTTCCTGCCGCAACACGCGCGGTCGCAGATCGCCTTCCGCCGGGCGCCGCCGGAAGGCGGGATTGATAGCCAAGGCAGAGAAGCGCTGCCAGGTCATCCGGCGGACGGCGGGCACGATGGCTCCGAGCGGAACCAGAACTGCGAAGCGGAACAAGAGCCCAATTGGTGCCAAGACCGCGACCAGGACGAAAGCGGGCAAGCTCCAAGGCTTCATAAGGGCAAGCGGCAGATATTCCGGATCCTCGACCGTTCCGTATTGCGTACGCTTGTGATGCAGCGTGTGAACCCCCTCGTACATGAAGGACGGGGTCAAAAGCGGTATTCCGACAAACGCGTTCCAACCCGCACGGAAGCCCGGCAAGGCACCGTTGCGGATATGTGAAATCTCATGGATGAACAGCAAAGCGCGATACAGTGCCAGCGCCGACAGCAAACCGAGGCCCACTGCCAGCAGCACATTGGATACGAGGATGGCCCCGGCCATCGCGGCATATCCGACGATCGCGGACAGGATCATATCGGGCCAATAGACGGCCGGACGAGCATCTGCGATATCCTTCGTGAGATCGCGCGCGCCGCGCAGCATCTCCCGATCGTCGGCGATTTGGGAGTGCCAACCGCGACCGCTCGCATCGGCGCGTCTGCGAGTTCCGGTATCCAAGGCTCGATGTGCGTTCATGATCCAATCCTGATGCCGGGGAGATGGGTATGGCATCCCGGTCTGTATAGCGAAAGGATCGCATAACAGTAATCGGTTCGCCCTTCGGCCATTCTTGACAATTCGACCGCAGGCCCTCCAGAGCAAGGCGGTACTGAACGAGAACGGAACCCCGTGACCCACCCCGAAATAGTGATCACTCCGGTCCGCAGCAAGCGCGAGCGGGCCTCCTTCGTGGACCTCGGCAGGGCCTTCTCGGCGCGCGAAGAGCATTGGGTGCCCCAATTGCGCTCCGAGCAGCTGGAACTCGTGAACCCGAAAAAGAATCCGTTCTTCCAACACGCGACCGTCGCGCTGTTCATGGCCCATCGCGGCGGCAAAGCGATGGGCCGCATCGCGGCACATGTCGATCATGTCGCCCTCGAACTGCCGCCTGAGCAAGGCATGGGGCCGGGAACCGGCATGTTCGGCTATTTCGACGCGGAGGACGAGGACGTCGCCGCCGCACTTCTCAAACGCGCCGAAGAATGGCTTCGCGAACGAAGCATGACCCGCGTGCTCGGGCCGATTTCCCTGTCGATCTGGGAAGAACCCGGTCTACTGGTGCGCGGCCAGGACCATGCGCCGATGATCATGATGGGCCATCATCCGGAGCATTATGCCGCTTGGATAGAACGGCGCGGCTATGCCGAGGCAAAGCGCCTGCTGACCTACGATCTCAAGATCGACGAGGAGGCACCTCCCCTCGTGCGCCGGATCGTACAGTCCGGCGAACGCAATCCCAGAATAAGGATACGCGAAGTCGATACCTCGCGGTGGGACGAAGAGGTCGCTACTATTCTCGCGATCCTCAACGATGCCTGGTCGCGAAACTGGGGCTTCGTTCCGTTCACCCCATCCGAAATTGCTTATGCAGGCAAGAAATTGAAGCCCGTAATCTTCGAGGATCTCAACATGATCGCGGAGGTGGACGGACGCCCTGTCGCCTTCATGCTGACGCTACCCGACATCAACGATCTTCTTGCCCGCATCGATGGAAAGCTCTTCCCCTTCGGCTGGGTCCGTCTTCTCCGTTGGCTTAAGAAGCCCCGCGGCATGGGCATGCGCGTACCTTTGATGGGTGTCTTGCAAGAATTGCAGAATTCGCGCTTAGCAAGCCAACTCGCCTTCATGCTCATCAGTCGCATTCGTGACAATGCAAGCAACGTCTACCACAGCAAACGGGCGGAGATCGGGTGGATCCTCGATGACAACAAAGGCATGATGGCCATTGCCGATGCTATCGACAGCAAGGTCAATCGCGAATACGTGATCTACGAAAAATCGCTCGTGGAACGCGAATAATTCGCAAGGGAACTGGGCTTCCAGTTCCCTCGTTCTTGCTTGGCCGCGCCTAAAGTCTGGACCGGTATGACGGAGGGATCGGTGAAAGGGACATCTACGAACTGCGCGGATCCTCCGACTAGCGTACTCGTCGTGGAGGACGATGCCGTATTGGCTCTCGACATCGAGGAAATCTTGCGTGAGGCGGGCGTGAACGATGTCACCCTCTGCTCGACAACCGAGGAAAGTCTCGTCGCCCTACGCGAAAAAACGCCCGATGTGCTGGTGCTTGATGTGCACCTCGCTGATAGCGACGATGGATGGGCCGTCGCCGAACTGGTCCGAACGCTCGGCCCGAAGGGGCCACGGGTTATTTTCTCAACCGGAAGTCCGACAGATATTCCCGAAGACATTGCAGCGATCGGGATCGTGCTCGAAAAGCCGTATGACAAGAGCGTGCTGCTAGATGCAATCTGTCAGCCAGAGACGCCGGGACTACTCTCGCGATTGAGAAACGTGCTACGCTGAGCGACTCGCTTAGCGATCAGATATGGTGGCAGACCTCGAACCTGCCCGGCTCCGGTCAAAAAAAGGCCTCCGCTCTTTTTTGAGCGAAGGCCTTTCGGGATCGTATCACCAGCCGCTTGGACGGGAGGGGGGGGTCTCGGCGGTGACATAAGGGAAATGGCCGGACCGGAATGGGGTTCCCGTGAATATCGATTTTTTTGAGTAGCCGCAGATTGCCGCTGTTTTCGGCTCAGATGAAAGGCCGTCCGTGCATCTCCGAACTTTCGTAGTCCGCGAACTTGGCGGCGCGGTCGAAGTTCGGGATGTCAATTTCTTTCGCCCGCCAGATGACGATCCCTTCCTGATCCAACGCGCGAATGGTCCGGTTCGTATGGACGAGCGAAAGACCAAGCATGTCGGAAATCTGGGTTTGCGTAATCGCGAAGTCCAGCCGGTTGGAGCGGTCGGCCAAGCCCGTCGCACGCGCGCGGTCCATCAGCCAAACCGCGAGATACGCCACTCGCTCCTTGGCATTACGCTGGCCTAGAGAAACGAGATGCTGTTCGAGCGAAGTACCCTCCTTCGCGGCGAGCCAGATCACATCATATCCCAGCCGCGGGTTCTCCGACACCAGTTCGGTAAAACGCGAACGCTGAAATACGCACAGCCTTGCCGGTCGCAAAGCCTCGACGGAATGATCGAGCGGCTCTTCGAACGCCCCATGCAGACCAATCAATTCACCCGGAAACATGACATTGACGATCTGCCGACGGCCATCTTGCAAGGTCCGGTAGCGAAGAAGTATCCCTTCAAGAAGGGTAAAGAGGTGGGCGGCATGATCGCCTTGCCCAAAAAGCAATTCACCCTTCGAAATCTGAATCTCGCCATGTTTGAAGGTTTCGAGAAACGCGCGCTGGCGGCTGTTGGGGGCATGCAGCCTCTCATGCCTTGCCAGGGGACAATCCTCGCATACATATGGATTGTCGACCTCGATCACCCTCAGCGCCCTCTTTCCCGTCTATTCCTTTTCGTCGCCAAAATAGGGCGTTTTGTCAAATCTACGGATTGCTTCGGCAGTAAGGAACTTAAGGCTGGAGCGCTCGTTCATCGCACGCAACCACGGAAGGGGTCCTATGTCACTAGGTGACCAAATAGCCAGAAACTTGCCTTATCTCCGCCGTTACGCTCGTGCCCTCACGGGCTCGCAAGCAACGGGGGACGCATTCGTTCGCGCAACACTCGAAGCCGCTCTTGCGGACGAGAAACTGAAAAGCTCTCTCGAAGGCGGTCGCGTTCCGCTTTACCGTGCCTTTAACAAAGTATGGTCCAGCGCCTATCTCGACGTTCCCGATAACGGGAATGAAAGCGATAGTGCCGGCGGAGCGCAAGACCGATTGAAATCGATCACACCGCTTAACAGGCAGGCGCTGCTGTTGACGACGCTTGAAGATTTTTCGGTCGAGCAGGCAGGCGAGATCATGGATCTCGATACCGAAGAGATCGAGCAGCTCGTGCAGGAAGCGGTGCAGGAAATCGATCGTGAATCGTCGACCAGCGTCCTTATCATCGAGGACGAGCCGCTCATATCGATGCAGCTTGAGGATCTGGTGACGTCGCTGGGGCACGAAGTTTGCGGCACCGCAGCAACGCGGACGCAGGCTCAGGAAGTCGTTGCGGAAAAGACCCCGGGTCTCGTTCTCGCCGACATCCAGCTTGCCGACGGGTCTTCGGGCCTCGATGCGGTGGACGATATCCTCGCCATCGACAGCGTGCCGGTAATCTTCATTACCGCATATCCCGAACGCCTACTCACGGGCGACCGGCCCGAGCCGACCTATCTCGTGACGAAGCCGTTCCAGGAGCAGACGGTGCGCGCGGCGATCAGCCAAGCCTTGTTCTTCGGATCGAGCCGTCCGCTGAACTAACCGGATTACGAACGGTATCGAAAGGGCTGCGGGGAGCAATTCCCGCGGCCCTTTTCTTTGTCCTTCGGCAATGTCTTACAGCTTCTTTTTGCGTAGTTCGAAATCACCGGTCTCGCGGACCGGGATGCGTAAAGAGCATCGCACACCGGCCGGATCGAACTCCAGCTCCACCGGCTGCCGTAATTCATGGGCGACGATCTTCTCGATCAGATCCGTACCGAAGCCTCGCTTGTTTGGCGGGGTGACATCGGGCCCGCCGCTCTCGCGCCAATCGATCTGGGCAAGAGCCGGTGTGACGAGATCCCACTGAACCTCGACACGGCCGCCCGGCACGCTCAACGATCCATACTTGGTGGCATTCGTGGCAAGCTCATGCACCGCAAGTCCGAGAGACAGCGCGTCGTTCGGCGCCAGTTCCACCTCGGGCCCGTCGAGCACGATCTGCTGGTCCTCGTCGCGCGCATAGGGCGAAAGTTCGGCTTCTACGACCGCTCGTACCGGCGTCGTACCCCAATCGGACTGCGTCAGAAGATCGTGCGTAGCGGATAGCGCCCTGATGCGCGCATCGATCCCTTCCGCAAATTCGTCGAGCGACGTTGCCCGCCGACGTGTCATGGAAACGATGGACAGCACGTTGGCGAGTGTATTCTTCACCCGGTGATTGAGCTCACGAGTCAGGGAATTGCGGATCGAATTCTGTTCGGCGAACCACTGCAAAGATCGGTGATCTTCCGCCGCCTGTTTTGTCAGCAATCGTGCGACAATGGTGAGCAGGCTGGCAACGGCGAGGCCCGAGAGCAACGTAATAAGCGAGAGCGGCGAAAGCGTCGTATCCACCGCACTCTGCACCGTCAGCCGGACCGGGTGATTGGCGAGGTCGATCTGCCTGGAAATGCTCGTACCCTCTTCGCGCCACTCGCCGCGACGTGCCATGAGATCCCCAGTTGCGAGGTCCGACAGTTGGACAGCCATATCGTCGCCCAAGCTGCTTTCCGACGTCGACGCTAGAAATTGCGCCGCATTGAATGGACTGTAGATGAAGCCCTTCAGTTCGCGCCCGACTGCCGAATTGTTGAATATAGGCATGTAGATATTGAAGCCGGCGGCATCTCCCGTCCCTTCCTGTTTCAGAACGATCTCACCGGTGGCCGTCGGTCGCCCGTCTCGTTCGGCTTCGTCCATCGCTTCACGACGGACCGGATCGCTGTACATATCGAAGCCCAAGGCGCGGCGGTTGCGCTGTGTATCCGGCCTCAAGAAAAGGACGGGTACGAGCTTGTCGCGAGGCTGCTGTGCCAAACTGGGCCAGACCGATCGGGTCGTATTTCGCCCCATATTCAGGCGTTGCTCGTATGCCACAACTTCGCTTGCATCGATGACCGGAGCGTACCCTAAACCCTCAGCGCCTCGATAATCCGTATCCAATCGCAATTCGGTGACGAAACGCCGGAACGTGGCAGGATCCACGCTATCCTGCGCACTGAAAAGCGCAGCTCCGGCACGTAGATAAGAGGAATGGGAGTAGATGCGGCGCTCGATCGCCGTTGCTATTGCCTGTGTGTCACGGATGATTTCCGCGCGTTCGCGGACACGCTCGCCGCGCTCGATTGCAAAAACGCTAAGCACGGTGACACTCAGTACGAGCAAAAAAATCAAAATGGGAACGGCGCGCGGGTATTCCACCAGCCACCGCGTGCCTCGCCCCCTTCGCTGTGTATCCATTCGAGTCAGTTAATCTCTCATATGCTAACGACCTGGCCCCTTATGGTTCAACGCGGGTGGGAATGTTCGTTCCACCTTTCGTCGCAACCTATCTTTATGTGTGGAACGCTTTCGGGAACGTTGCGTTTGGGCCAAACCTATGGGATCGAACTTTGAGCGGGTACGACATTTACGATCGCCAGAATTCCTTAAAAAGGGCGCTTTTGCGAACATGACTGATGGAAAACCCTCGGGCGGCACGGTGAAGGCCGACGATGGTCGCACGAAAAAAAAAGATTCACGGCCCGGCAGGCAACCCGATTGGACGAACGGGTTGCGTCAGCTATACGACTCGGTAGTGGAAGAACCGCTTCCGGATCAATTTACCGAACTGCTCTCGCGATTGGATAAGAAGGACTGATGGGGGGTACGACGAGAACGGCCTCCGAGAAGGCCGACTTCAAACAGGAACTGACCGACGTCGTTCCACACCTGCGCGCTTTTGCGCGCGGGCTGTGCGGGCGTGCGGACATGGCCGACGATCTGGTGCAGGAAACGCTGTTGAAGGCGTGGGCCGCACAGGAGCGGTTTCAGCCGGGGACGAGCATGCGCGCCTGGACCTTCGTGATCCTGCGCAACGCCTATCTCACCGATATGCGCCGCAATCGCTTCCGCGGCGATTACGACGAGACCGTGGCGGAACGGATCCTCACCGCGCCTGCCGGACAGGAAGAACCGATCCACCTCTCGGACATGCACCGCGCCTTGCTTACGTTGCCGCCCGAACGGCGTGAAGCGTTGCTATTGGTTGGCGCTGGCGGCTTTTCGTATGAGGAAGCGGCGAATATCTGCGGCTGCGCCGTCGGTACGATCAAAAGTCGCGTCGGGCGCGCGAGGGCCGCGTTGAATGCCATGTTGACGGACGGAAGCATTCCTCAACGATCCACCGACGATGCGGCCGCCCATCGCGCTATTCTCGAAGAACTCGACGATGTGGCCGCCGGGAATGGCTCTGTATCGCGATAGCAGGATGACGCGGGGCATGTCGCCGACGGTCCCGCGAACATCCGGATGAGCGATCCCGACACACAAGAGGAAACCGAGCGGCGCGGTAATGCCTTGGCCGAGCAGGAACTGCGCCTCGTCTCCGCGCTCGTCGTTCTTATCGGCCTTGGCGTATTCCTTGCCCTGCCCTTTGTGCTTTCGATCGGTGCAGTCGTGTTCCTGCCGATCGTCACGGCAATCGTGTTGACGATCATCCTGTCTCCGTTGGCCGACCGGATGAACGGCGTCGGCGTGCCAAATGGCTTGGCTGCCCTCGTTTCGCTGATCGTATTTTTTGCGATCGTACTCGCCGCATTAGGCTTGATACTCCAGCCGGCGGTCGTTCTGTTCGAAGGGCTTCCCGTTCTGGTCGACGGGGTCGGCGCGCGGTTTTCCGAGCTGCGCAACCAGTTCGCCTGGATCGGCGATATCAACCGGCAGCTCGGCGAGCTTCTTCCTCAATCCGGCGGGCGCGAGGTCGTTCTCGCAGGGCCGAGTTGGCTGGAAGAGGTCGCCTTCGCGACGCCGACGGTCGTCGTCGAGACCATACTCACGCTGTTGATGGCCTTCTTCATGATCGAGGCGCGTGTCCGTCTGCGTCAGAAGCTCCTTCTTGGTCGCTCCAATTTCGGATCGAGCATCAAGGCCGCCCGCGTTCTGCGCGAGGTGCAGGACCGGGTTGCCGCCTACATCCTCACGGTGGGGTGGATCAATGCGCTGGTGGGAGCGGTGGTGACACTGGGCGCATGGCTGCTCGGCTTGGAAGTGCCGATCATGTGGGGCGGGCTGGCCGCGATCCTGAACTTCCTCCCCTATATCGGGCCGACGGTCATGATCGGATTACTTGCCCTTTACGGCATCGGAACGAGCGAAACGGTGATCGTGGGCCTCATCCCAGCGACAGCCTATCTAGGGCTGCATGCCGTAGAAGCGAATGTTGTCACTCCATCGATCCTCGGTGCGCGCTTCACAATGAACCCGGTCATGATTCTGATCGCGCTATCCTATTTCACATGGGTTTGGGGCGTATTGGGCGCACTACTTTCTGTGCCAATCCTGCTGATCCTGACGGCTCTGTTCGACCATGTCGGTCGCCCGAACCTGATCGGCTTCATTTTCGGCGAACCATTGTTCCCGTCCCTTCCAATCGGCGACGAAGAAGCGGATATAACCCAAGCGCAATAAAAAAGCCCGCCGCTCCGAAGAGCGACGGGCCTGTTTATCGTGTTGCTCTAGTCTTAGCCTGGATATTCCCAAGTCGTGCCACGCGCGAGGTTCTCGCTCGCGAAGCTCCAGTTGAGCTTGTCGGTCACCTGCTCGAGATATTCCGGACGCGCATTCTGGTGATCGAGGTAATAGGCATGCTCCCACAGGTCGATCGTGAGCAGCGGGTTGATGCCTTCCTGATCGGCCAAGGTATCGCCATCATGCGTCTCCATGATGGTCAGTTCGCCGTTCTTTTCGGCAAGCCAAACCCAGCCGCTGGCGAAATGCCCTGCGCCGCGCTCTTTCAGCTTATCCTTCAGCTCGTCGACCGAACCGAACGCGCTCTTGATCATGCTCGTCAACTCGTCAGACGCAGCCGTTTCTTCGCTGGCAAGCGAATGCCAGTAGAAGCCGTGGTTCCAGCTTTGAGCGGAGTTGTTGAACAACCCCTGGTCGCTACCGCGGGCGCTCTTGATTACCGCGATCAGCGAATCGTCGGACGTGCTTTTGTCCTCGATCGCTTTGTTGGTCTTGTCGATATAAGCTTTGTGATGCTTGCCGTGGTGATAGTTTAGCGTCTCCTCCGAAATTGCCGGATTGAGCGCGGTCTTTTCGTACGGGAGATCGATGAGATCGAATGCCATAGTCTGGTCCTCTAAATGCCATTGAGTGAATAGAAAGGGCTTTGCCTACCTAACGAGCGGGACGGTCAACGGTTGCATCAGCCTCGATATTCCGGGCCGATTACGCGATTGCCCCCTTCCCTTCGACCTTCGCATCCTTACAACGCGATTTCTCCGAACACAGGCACGGCGGGACGTATGGCACGCAAATTCTTCGGCACGGACGGCATTCGCGGGCGCACAAACGAAGGCGCGATGACAGCGGCGATGGCAATGAAGGTCGGCCAAGCGGCCGGTACGCATTTCCTGCGGGGCGGGCACCGGCACCGGGTCGTTATCGGCAAGGACACCCGCCTTTCGGGCTACATGATGGAAAGCGCGCTGGTTGCCGGCTTCACCAGCGTCGGCATGGACGTCATTATGACCGGGCCGCTGCCGACGCCCGCCATTGCCCTTCTCACCCGCGAGATGCGCGCCGATCTCGGCGTAATGATTTCCGCCAGTCACAATCCTTACGAGGATAACGGGATCAAGCTGTTCGGGCCGGACGGGTTCAAGCTGTCCGACGATGCGGAAAGCAGTATCGAACGCCTGCTTGAACAGGAACCACTGCTGGTCGAGGCCTCGCGCATCGGTCGGGCCCGCCGGATCGATGATGCCCGCGGACGGTACATCCATGCGGTCAAGCAATCGGTTTCAAGCGACGTGCGGTTCGACGATCTAAAGGTCGTCGTCGATTGCGCGCACGGCGCGGCCTATCAGGTGGCGCCCGCCGCGATCTGGGAACTGGGAGCAGACGTTGTCTCGATGGGCGTCGAACCCGATGGAACCAATATCAACCGTGATGTCGGCTCCACCGCGCTCGATGCGATCTGCGCGCGCGTAGTCGAGGAAGGGGCGGATATCGGCATTGCGCTCGACGGCGATGCCGACCGGCTGATCGTGATCGACGAAAAGGGCAAGCCGGTCGACGGTGATCAGATCATGGCGCTCATCGCCACGCGCTTGAAAGCGCGCGATGCGTTGACCGGCGGGGGCGTGGTGGCGACGGTGATGAGCAATCTCGGCCTCGAACGCTATCTGCAAGGCGAAGGCCTTTCGCTTGAGCGGACCAAGGTCGGTGATCGTTACGTGCTCGAACGCATGAAACAGGGCGGTTTCAATGTTGGCGGCGAGCAATCGGGCCACATGATCCTGCTGGATCACGCGACCACCGGAGACGGCACCATCGCCGCGATGCGCGTGCTGGCAAGCTTGGTGCGATCGGGCAAACCGGCGAGCGAATTGCTCCACGTATTCGATCCGGTGCCGCAGCTTCTCAAGAACGTACGGTTTGACGGCGGCAAGCCGCTCGAAGCGGAGAGCGTTAGAAGCTGCATCGCCGACGCCGAGGCGGAACTGGCGGGAACGGGTCGACTAGTGATCCGGCCGTCCGGCACCGAACCGGTCATTCGCGTAATGGCGGAAGGCGATGATGCGGCGCAGGTCGAACGCGTAGTCGATCGGATCTGCGAAGCCGTGCGCGACGCGGCATGAGTTGGGCGCCATCGCAAACGCGCAAACCGCCGCGCATTCTCTCCATTGCCGGATCGGACAGTTCGGGCGGCGCGGGCATCCAGGCCGACCTCAAGACCATTACCATGCTGGGCGGCTACGGGATGACGGCTATCACCGCCGTTACTGCGCAAAATACGACGGGCGTTTTGGGAGTGGAAACCCTGCCCGCATCGTTCATCGCGGATCAGATCGCTGCCTGCTTGAGCGATATCGGCGCCGACGCGATCAAGATCGGAATGGTCGGCAGCCGTGCGATTGCTAACGCCATCGAACGCGCGCTGGTCGATAGTAAGGCGCCCGTCGTCTTCGATCCGGTCATGGTCGCCACCAGCGGATCGGTTCTGGCAGACGACGAGACGATCCGTGGGTTCGACCTGCTCATGTCAATCAGCCGTGTGGTCACACCGAACCTCCCTGAACTTGCCGCGCTGACCGGTATCGAATGCGACAGCGACGAGGCAATTGCCGAGGCGGCGGAATTGCTCATTGCACGCCATGGCTGCGCTGTTCTTGTAAAGGGGGGCCATGCAGCAGGACGGGACGTGACAGACCGCCTGTTCGATCCCGAAGGGCGCTATGCCAGCTTTACGGATCCCAAGATCGACACCCGCCATACGCACGGCACGGGCTGTACCCTGTCTGCCGCACTGGCTACGTTTCTGGGGCACAGAATGCCGCTCGAACATGCCGTGCGCCTTGCCCGTAATTTCACGCGCGAGGCCATCAGCGCGGCGCCCGGCTTCGGGTCAGGCGCCGGACCGATGGGGCATCAGGCCGTACGCAAAATAGACTGACGGCCTCAGCGCTTCAGATCATAGAAGCGGGAGATATGCCCCCAAGCCTCGTCCGCCGTTTCACACCAGCGGAACAGGTCGAGGTCCTTGCGCGAAATCGTCCCTTCCTCCGCCAGAGCGTCGAAATCGATCACGCGCGTCCAGAAGTCCTTGCCGAATAACAGGATCGGCATCGGCTTCATCTTGCCGGTCTGGATCAATGTCAGCAGTTCGAAGAACTCGTCGAACGTGCCGAAGCCACCGGGGAACACCGCCACTGCCTTGGCGCGCAGCAGGAAGTGCATCTTGCGCAACGCGAAATAGTGGAAGTTCAGCGAAAGATAAGGCGTGACATACTGGTTGGGCGCCTGTTCGTGCGGGAGGATGATGTTGAGGCCGACGCTTTCGGCCCCCGCATCGCTCGCTCCGCGGTTGGCAGCCTCCATGATGGATGGACCACCGCCTGAACACACCACGAACTGCCGCTTGCCGTTCTCGACGATCGAGCGTTCGCTCGCCATTTTGGCGAGGTTGTAAGCCTCGGTGTAGTATTTCGCTTTCTCGGTCAGCTTCTCGACCACGATCCGTTCGTCGTCCGGCAGGTCCTTCGCGCCTTCCAGCGCCGTCTCCACTGCTTCCGGCGGCGGGATGCGGGCGGAACCGTATATTACGAGCGTGGAACCGACGCCCGCTTCGTCGAGCAGCATTTCGGGCTTCAGCAGTTCGAGCTGAAAACGGACCGGGCGCAATTCCTCGCGCAACAGGAAATCGTTGTCCTGAAACGCCAGCTTGTAAGCCGGATGCAGCGTCTGCGGCGTCTGCTTGGAGAGAGTTTTCTCGAACTCGGCTTCTTTTTCCGCCGGGTAGAATTTGCGATCCGCCAGATCGCGGTCTTTCGATGTTTCGTCCATGGCTCGGCGCGATAAAGCGCTCGTTCCGATGCGACAAGCGGCAAGAGGAAAATGGCAGGGGTGACAGGATTCGAACCCGTGGCCCTCGGTTTTGGAGACCGATGCTCTACCAGCTGAGCTACACCCCTGCAGCGCGCGCCGCATTAGTCCGGGGTGCGGCGCAATGCAAGCGGGATGCGCGGATCACAATCCTCGGCTAAGGCGGCACCCATGCATGCCCCGCCGCAACCGCCCCCGATTCCGGCCGAACTGCTGCTGCGCGCCTATCGCAGCGGTATCTTCCCCATGGCGGACTTTCGCGATGATCGCGAAGTGTACTGGGTCGAGCCGAAAGAGCGGGCGATCATTCCCCTGAACGGCTTCCGGCTATCGCGATCCTTGCGCAAGGTCATCCGGCAGAACCGGTTCGAGGTGAGTGCAGACAGCGATTTCGAGGCCGTCATCGCCGAATGTGCCGCCCCGCGCGAAGATCATGCCGAAAGCTGGATTAGCCGCCAGATCGAGGCGAGCTACATTGCGCTAAACGAGCAGGGCCATGCCCATTCCGTCGAAGTCTGGCAGGACGGGGCGCTGGTCGGCGGGCTTTACGGCGTTGCGTTCGACCGTGTCTTTTGCGGCGAAAGCATGTTCAGCCGAATGGACAATGCCAGCAAGGTGGCGCTGGCTTGGTTGGTCGCGGCGATGCGGGACGCGGGCTACGCGCTTTTGGACTGCCAGTTCATGACGGACCATCTCGCCAGCATGGGCGCGGTCGCCATGACGCAAAGCGCCTATGTCGCGAAGTTGATCGAAGCGCGCGGATCACCTCGGGCAGGCATTCCCGAAGCCGTCGCGGCCTTCAACGCTCACTCCTCGCCCGGAAACTCCATCGCGCAGTCCTTGATCCAGACATCGTAGATCGGATGCTCGACCACGTTGAGGCTGGGCGAGTTCTTGAACAGCCAGCCTGAAAAGATCTTTCGGAAGCTATTTTCAGTGCCGCGCTGCTTGACCAGAACCTGCACGAACGCACCGGTCTCCTTCGGCATTTCCCAAGGCGCGGTTCGCTCGCACGATTGCAGGCGCACGATCACATCGCCGATCCGGCGGGATTGGCCGGGGCTAAGCTCGATATCCTCGCTCAAATTGTTGCGCTTGTTCAATATGCCGAGCGTAGCCACCCGCTCCTGAAGCGGGGTGCCGATGCCGACTTCTTCCGCGGGGATATCGGGCATCTCGACCGTCTCGAGATCGGCGGGAATAGCGGTAGCCGTCTCTGTCGGCTGCGCGGGAGGCGCTTCGGCGTCGCAGCCCGCCAGCACCGCAAGCGGCAGGATGAGCGCGGCGGCGCGGCGCATGGTCAGGCGTCCGGGTTCCAGGCTTCGTAATCGCCTACAGCCCGCGCGCGGTTGCCGCCTTTCTGCAAGGCGCCCTGCGGAAGGTAGGCTTCGTTCGTGCCGGTCGCATTGGGCGAATAATCCGTTTCCCAGATACGCGGCGGAGGAAGGAAGCTTTCGGGCACATCTTCGCCCGCCCCGTGCAGCCAGCCATGCCATTCAGCAGGCACGCGGCTCGCATCGTTGGCGCCGTCATAGATCACCCAGCGTCGTTCCTTGCCGGTATAGGAACCGTCGGTGGTAAGATTGTCGCGCTTGTTCTTGGAGCGATAATACTTGTTACCCATCGCATCGGTGCCGACATGCTCGCCATTGCGCCAGCTCCAAAGCGCCGTGCCGATGGTGGCGCCGTTCCACCACGTGAATATCTTGCCGAGAAAGTTCATGGGCCGCCGGTTAGCCGATTACACGCCGCTGGCCAAGCTGATGAATCGCGAGCCGCATGTTACCAGTCGACCTTGTCGCCCGGCTCCAGTCCCAATTCCGCCGCGCGCCCCCCGATCAGTTCGAGCACGCCGCTGGTGATTCCCTCCGACGATACGCTTTCTTCGGTATAGGGCGGGGTTTCGGCAGCGATATTGAGAATGCGCCGGTCGGGTCCGATGAAGATAATGTCGAGCGGGAGCGGCGTGTTCTTCATCCAGAAGCTGCGCGCGGTCTGCGGGTTGCTGGGGAAGATCATCCCCTCATTCGGGCCGAGTTCGGTACGGAACATTAGACCGCGCTGCTGCGCCGCGGGCGTATCGGCGAGTTCGGCCTGAAAGCGGTGAACGGTGTTTCCGCTAGTCACGGTCAGGGGAATGACGCTTAACCCGCTGACCGGGTGGACCGACGCCTCTGCCGGTGCGTTGGATGATTGCGTGGCATTGGCCGTCTGTGCCTGCGGCGAACAGGCCGCAAGCGCGAGAAATGCTGCGCTTAATCCCGCCGTTCGTAATCCAAATCCGATGCTTCGGCGACCCATTCGTCCAACTCCTCCTCGGTGGCGGCATCGAGTACGCGGCGCGCCATCTCGAAATTATGGCCCGCACGGATCATCGCGGCAAGCTGCTTTTCGTAGAGCTTGGCACCCGCTTCCCGGTCTAGCGTGGCGCGCGGCTGCCCGAATGGGCCGAATTTCCGCCGCCGCGCGAGATGCTGGATTGCCCCGCGCGCCTCGTATTCGCCCGGAGCGAAGCGCGCCCGCAAGGTTTCGTCGATACCGTCGGCGCGCAGCGCCTGCTCGACGCGGCGCTCTCCATAACCTCGGGCGACCAGCCCGCCGGCTTTTGCCCGTCCGTATACGGCATCGTCCACATATCCGTTCTCCACGAACCGGGCGACGAGACCGTCGATGTCGGGCTGCGTCTCGTCTTCCCAGCCTCGCTGCCGTATTTTTCGGATAAGGTAACGCTGCAATTTGGCGGCCGTCGTCGCGAAACGTGCCACGTATGCCAGCGCCAGATCGTTCAGCCGTACCGGATCGAGCGGTTTAGGCGCGCGGCGTTTCTTATCGTATGTTGTTCGTGGTTCACCCATTTGCCATATTACTGCCATGTTCCTTATGAAATGGGAAAGATCGAAGACACGACCGCCAGGGAGAGGCGGCTGAACAAATAGCCGAAAGCACCGCAGGGTGCGAGAATTTCACGGATTTTGCAGGTAACTTCTATGACCGACGACGCTTTGACGCCGACGCCGAACGATTGCAGCCTGCCTCGTCGGCGGTCCGATTTCGCGACTTTGACCGAAGCGATCGATTATGCGGCGCAAAGCGAGAAGGGTCTCAATTTCCATGATATGCGCGGCGATCTCGCCCGACCCTATCCGTTTTCCGAACTTCGCGGCGATGCGCTGAAGCTTGCGCGGCAGCTCGTCGCATCGGGCATCGCGAAGGGGGATCGGGTGGCGCTCATCGCCGAAACGTGCCCCGAATTCGCTGCGCTGTTCTGCGCGTGCACCTATGTCGGTGCATGGCCCGTGCCCCTGCCGCTGCCAACAACCTTCGGCGGCAAGGAAAGCTATATCGATCAGCTTTCGGTCCAGCTCGAAAGCAGCGATCCGAAAATGCTGATCTATCCCGGCGACATTGCCGAAATGGCGCAAGCGGCGGCGAATAAACAAGGCTGCGAAGGTACGAGTTGGGAAGACTTCGCCGCCCGCCCCGATCCCGAATGCGACCTGCCCGAAGCGCAGCCGGACGACATCTGTTACCTCCAATATTCCAGCGGATCGACGCGGTTTCCCACCGGGGTCGCGGTGACGCACAAGGCGCTTCTGCATAACCTGCACGGCCATGCCGCAGGCGTCGATCTGGGCGAGAACGACCGCGTGGTTAGCTGGCTGCCATGGTATCACGATATGGGTCTGGTTGGCTGCTTCCTCTCGCCTATCGCGAACCAGGCTTCGGTCGATTACCTCAAAACCGAACATTTCGCACGCCGTCCGCTTGCATGGCTCGATCTGATCAGCCGCAACCGGGGAAATACGCTCAGCTATTCGCCTACCTTTGGGTACGACATTTGCGCGCGGCGCATCTCGAGCCAGAGCAGCGTCTCCGATCGGTTCGACTTGTCGCGCTGGCGCACCGCGGGGAACGGAGCGGACATGATCCGGCCCGACGTTATGCAGAGCTTCGTCAACGCCTTTGCGCCCGCCGGCTTCAAGGCCGCCGCCTTTACGCCGAGTTACGGCCTTGCCGAGGCGACGCTGGCCGTCACGGTCATGCCGCCGGGCGAAGGCATCCGCGTCGAACTGGTGGAGGAGGAACGCCTCTCGGGCGCGCCCCGCAACCTTGCCCGTCCGGCCCGCTATCGCGCCATCGTGAATTGCGGGAAGGCGCTGCCGGGTATGGAAGTGGAAATCCGTGACGAACAGGGCGCGGCCAAGGCGGATCACCAGATCGGCACGGTCTGGTGCCGCGGGGAAAGCGTCATGCACTCCTACTTCCGCAACGAGGAGGCGACCCGCGCCTGTCTCGTCGACGGCTGGCTCGATACGGGCGACATGGGATACATGGCAAACGGCTACCTGTTCATCGTCGGGCGAGCGAAGGACATGATCATCATCAATGGCAAGAACCTCTGGCCGCAGGATATCGAATGGGCCGTGGAACAGCTGCCCGGCTTCAACCATGGCGATATCGCCGCCTTCGCAATCGAGGCGGAGGACGGCGAGGAAGCGCCCGCCGTGCTGGTGCACTGCCGCGTGTCCGACCCCGAAGAACGCATTAAGCTGCGCGAACAGATCGCCGACAAGGTGCGCGGGGTCACCGGCATGAGTTGCGTGATCGAACTCGTTCCGCCGCGCAGCCTGCCGCGTACGAGTTCGGGTAAACTGAGCCGCGCCAAGGCGAAGCGGCTGTATCTTTCGGGCGAATTGCAGCCGCTCGACATCGCGGCCTAGCGGCGACTGGCGACTTGAAAGCCCTGTCTTATCGCCCTAATACAGAATGAGGCGGGGCATCCCCCCGCGAGACCGTTCGTGAGGGAGTTCGATGAGCCAGAACCAGACGCAGACCGCCACGGCGACCGATTTCGATCTCACGCCGCCCGATCCCGTGCCGACCGTTTCGGCGGAAAAGGCCGCGGGACTGGTCCCGGTCAGCGACGAGGTGAAAAGCAAGCTCGACGCCAAGGTGGACGGGTTCGTGAACGACTTGGTCTCGCAGGATGCGAACTCACCCGAATTCGGCAAGAAGGTCGACCAGCTCACCAATATGGGCCGCAAGGAAATCGCGGCCGCGGCCGGCATGTCGAACCGCTTCCTCGACCGCCCGGTGCGCGCGATGGACAAGGACGAGGGCGTCGGCTCCGACCTCGCCGAACTGCGCCGCGTGGTGGAAGACCTTGACCCGGGCAAGCGCGGCAAGCTGTCGGGCACGCGCAAGATCCTCGGCATCATCCCTTTCGGCAACAAGCTAACCAACTATTTCCGCAGTTACCAAAGCGCGCAGACGCATATCCAGTCGATCCTCGGCAACCTTGCCAGCGGGCGCGACGAGCTCTTGATGGACAATGCGGCGATCGACGTCGAGCGGCAGAAGCTGTGGGAGGCGATGGGCAATCTGGAACAGATGATCCATATCTCCAAGACGCTGGATACGCGGCTGGAAGAGAAAGCTGCCGAGCTCGACATGACCGATCCGGCCAAAGCCAAAGCGCTGCGCGAAACGGCCCTGTTCTACATCCGTCAGCGCACGCAGGACCTGCTGACCCAGATGGCGGTGAGCGTGCAGGGCTATCTCGCGCTCGATCTCGTCAAGAAGAACAATGTGGAACTGGTGAAGGGCGTCGACCGGGCCAGCACCACCACGGTCAGCGCGCTGCGCACGGCAGTGACGGTGGCCGAGGCGATGACCAACCAGCGCCTTGTCCTCGGCCAGATTACGGCGCTTAACGACACAACCGCCGGCATCATCGACAGCACCGGCACGCTGTTGCGCGACCAGACGGCGAAGATCCACGAACAGGCCGCGTCTAGCACCATCCCGATGGAAACGCTGCAGCGCGCCTTCCAGAACATCTACGACACAATGGACGAGGTCGACAGCTTCAAACTGCGCGCGCTCGATTCGATGAAGCAGACGGTCAATGTCCTGTCCGACGAGGTCGAGAAGTCGAAAGGCTACATCGCCCGTGCCGAAGGACAAGCGCAGGCGGATCGCCAGGTTGCCGAAAGCGGCCTCTTAAGCATCGAAGGCTGAGATGGCCGACCTCACCCGAGACAGCGACCGGATCATGCAGGACGCGCGGGTCGTGCGCGACGACAACCGTGCGGGCGGGCGCCATCGGCGTGGCGGGAAATCGATCGGCAAGCATTCCGCCGATGCGCGGCGCAAGCTTTGGATCAAGCGGGGGCGCAACATTGCGATCGCCCTGCTCGCAATCTGGGTGTCGACCGGCGTGCTCGGCATGATGCTCGACGGGATTGGCTTCCTCGGGGTGATGGCGCTGATCGTCGCCAGCGTCGTCGCTGTGGCCCTATTCGCGAACTACCCAAAAATGGCGACACCCAAGCGCGCCGATCTCAACAAGGGCGATGTCGGCCAGATGGTCACTCGCACGGAATTGTGGCTGGAAGCCCAGCGCCCCGCCCTGCCCCCGCCCGCCGCGCGGATCGTTGACGATATGGGCGTGCAGCTCGACGCGCTCGGCTTGCAGCTTCAAGGTCTCGATCAGAACCATCCGAAAGCGCGTGAGGTGCGCAGCCTGGTCGGCGAGCAATTGCCCGAAATGATCGACAGCTATCGCCGTATTCCCGCCAACCTGCGGGGCGAGAAGCGCAGCGGTGAAACGCCGGACGAGCAGTTGACCGACAGTCTGTCGAAAATCAGCGGTGAGATCGATTCGATCACGCGTCAGCTGGCCGAAGGCTCGCTCGACGATCTCGCCATCCGCCACCGTTTTCTCGATTATAAGTTCGGCTCCGCCCAGGATGGCGCACCGCAATTGAAGGGCCCCGACGATGCGCGTACCGATCCAGCATAGCCTTTCGAAAGAGGAAGTGCGCCACCGCCTCAGGACGCGCAGCCCCGAAATCAAGGATGCGGTGCCGGGCGGCATGGCAGATGTAACCACTGCCTGGCCGAACGAGGACTGCATGACCTTGAATGTGCGTGCACTCGGCCAATCGGTCGACGGGCGGGTCCTGATCGAGGAACGGCAGGTCGTGTTCGAGGTCGACCTGCCGCTCGCCCTCTCCTTCGTCGAACCGCTGATCCGCGGCGCAATCGAAAGCAAGGGACAGAAGCTGCTTGCGCCGAAGTAAGACCGATCGGAAGCGGAACAGAATCCTAGCTGAAGAATTGTGAACTGGAGACAGTCCCCATAGATTTGGGACATGATGATTCGCGTTGTATTCGGGGTAACGATCCCATCACCGGATCGGAATACAGGCGGGTCGTTTTGCAGCAGTTGGCTACCGAAAAACTGAGAGACGCGCTGCGGCGCCACACGCGCGAAGAGCATGACAGGCTCGATGCAACCCTGGGCGATTTGCCTGTCAGAAACGACGCGCAATACACGCGCTTCCTGCGCATCCAGTACCGGGCGCGCAAACCGATCGAAGCATGGTTCGAGCGACTAGACGATGACGCTATCGCAGCGCCTCCCCCACAGTGCGGCCTGATTGCGGAAGATTTGAGGGTCCTGGATATTCCGACGCCGAACGTGCAAGCCCCGTTTGAACTCGATAAATCTGGCTGGATCGGAGCGGCTTGGGTGCTTGCAGGATCGTCTCTCGGCAATCGGATGCTCCTCAAGCAACGTCGTCGTCGCGATCTCGATGGTCCGGTGGGCTTCCTTGCTTCGGAAGATATGGCCGCGTATTTTCATAAGATGTTGTCGTTTTTGCAGAAAAGCCATTCATCCGAACATCAGCAGAATGCCATAGAAGGCGCCAAGGCCGTGTTCGCACGGTTCGAAAGCGTGGCGGAACGGGAATTGGCGGAAGAGGTCGAATGAATACGCAGGACATGCAGGTCGATCTCACCAACTGCGATCGCGAACCGATCCACAAGCTCGGCAAGATACAGCCTTTCGGCGCGCTTCTAGCCGTCAACAGCGATTGGTTTCTAGCGCAGCTTTCCGAGAATTTCCGCGAGATTACGGGCGCTTCGCAGCAGCCAGAGATCGGTGCGAGGCTGGAAAACGTATTCTCGCCCGCCGCCGTCCGGCGGCTGCGCAGCGGCGTATCCGCCTTGCTCGACAGCGACCAGACGGAGCGTTTGTTCGGCGTCGACCTGTTCGATAACGGCAAGCTGTTCGATTGCGCGCTGCATTGCTCGGGTCCGTATTCCGTTATCGAAATCGAACCGCACGTCGACGGCGACGTGAACCGGCAAATCGCCGTTTTGCGTCCGATCATGACACGGCTCGAAAAGTACGATTCCGTCGAAACGCTGACCGCCGAAGGAGCGAGGCAGCTTCGCATGACGCTCGGGATCGACCGAGTCATGGTCTACCGCTTCCATGGCGATCTGTCGGGCGAAGTGATCGCGGAAGCGCGGCGCGACGATCTCGAGACGTTTTTCGGCCTGCGTTATCCAAAGACCGACATTCCGGCACAGGCGCGCGAACTCTACGTGCGCAATCGCTTCCGCATCATCAGCGATGTGCAGAGCGAACCAGTCGACATCGTCCCGGGCACTTCGATGGAAGGCGAGGAATTCGACCTTTCCATGAGCACGTTGCGCGCCGTCTCGCCCATCCACATCGAGTATCTGCGCAATATGGGCGTCGATGCTTCGCTCTCGATCTCGATCGTGATCGGCGGAAAATTGTGGGGCCTGTTCGCCTGTCACCATTATTCACCCAAGGTCCTGCCCTATTCGCAGCGCACGGCGGCGGAGCTCTTCTCCGAACTGTTTTCGCTCGTTCTCGACCGTGTTATCTCTGCCGAACAGCGGGCGCTGCGCGACAAGGGTCGCGAAGTGCATAACCGCCTGATGCGCGATATCGCTGCGGGCACGCCTTTGACGGAAAGCCTGCCGACGCTCGATCCGGTCATCCAGAAGATCATCCCGCATGACGGGGCGAGTATCTTCCTAGAAGACCGCTACCAATCGCGCGGCCGCACCCCGAACGAGGAAGAGTTTCGCGCACTGCTCCCGCAATTGAACAGTGCGGCGACCAGCAAGGTGCTCGCGCTTGATTCCGTTGCGGAGCGCATGCCGCGCGCGGAAGCCTTCGCCGATCGCGCGACGGGCGCTCTCATCATTCCGGTCTCGCGCACACCGCGCGATTTCCTCGTTCTGTGGCGCAAACCGTTGACGCAGACGGTGACCTGGGCTGGCAATCCTGAAAAGCCGGTCGAGTTCGGGCCGAACGGGCAGCGTCTCACGCCGCGCAAGAGTTTCGAGGCATGGCAGCAATCGGTCGAAGGGCGTAGTTCCCCCTGGACCGATGCCGAGGTGAGCATCGCGGAAGGCCTTCGGGTCACCCTGTTGGAAATTATCCTGCGCCTGACCGACGAGGCTGTTCAGGAGCGGGCGAAAGCGCAGCAGCAGCAGGAATTGCTGATTGCCGAACTCAACCACCGCGTGCGCAATATCCTCAATCTCATCCGCGGCCTCATCAACCAGTCGCGCAGCGAGGCCGAGGATATCGAAACCTTTGCCGAAATTGTTGGCGGACGTATTTCTTCGCTCGCATCGGCGCATGACAATATCACCAAGGGGAACTGGTCGTCCGCGCCATTGAGCGAACTGATCGAAACGGAAGTCGAAGCCTACACTTCGGGCAATAGCGACCGTGTGGCGTTAACCGGGCCGGAACCGCTGGTTTCGCCCGAAGCCTACACGGTCCTCGCACTGGTCATCCACGAGATGATCACCAATTCCGCAAAATACGGCTCGCTGACCGATTCCACCGGCATGCTCGACATCGATGTGACGCGCGACGATCTCGACGGTCTCGTTATTACATGGCGGGAGCGTGGCGGCCCTCCGGTGAAGCCGCCGACCCGCCGGGGCTTCGGCAGCACGATCATCGAACGCTCGATCCCGTTCGAACTCGGCGGTGAGGCGAAAATCGAATACAAGCTATCTGGTGTCGAGGCGCGCTTCATGATCCCGGCACGCTACATCACATGGAAAGCGGCAAAGGCACGCAAGGCGAAAGTCGCCGCGGCCCAATCTGGTCACACGGGCGAGGACGTCGATACGCTACAGCCGCCCGAAAACGTGCTGCTGGTCGAAGACAGCATGATCATTGCCCTGGATACGGAGGATTGCCTGCGCGATCTTGGGGTAAAGACAGTGCAGGTGGAAAGCTCGGTCGAAAGTGCCTTGGCTGCTTTGGACCGCGGTTTGCCGGACCTCGCTATCCTCGACTACAATCTCGGCAAGGAAAGCAGCGAACGGGTCGCGGAAAGGCTCGCCGAAAAGGGCGTGCCGTTCTGGCTCGCGACCGGTTACGGCGAGATGAGCGAACGCCTCGATGAGATCGGCGCAAGTGGATTGCTTACCAAACCCTATGGCAAGGACGAACTCGCGAAATTGATTGCGGAGCTCAATCAGCGTTCCTGACGACCGACGCGATCATGCATCGCGCTTCGCTATCGATTTCTACCTTTGCGGCCGCGGAAGCTTCGGCCGCACTGCCATTTTCGATCTCTTGCCCATTGACCCTGACCGTTCCCGAAAGAGGTAAGACGAGCAAGTTTTCATCGAACCCGAAGTCTTCGGGCCTCGAATTGCCCGCTATATGAGCCAGGCGGAACTTCGGACCATCGACAAGAAGCTTCGAACGATCCGGGTCGATTTGCTGCCAGTTTTCCGCGGGATGAGGCCCAGTCTTCGCGACGGCAAGCGCCTCGTCGAGATGCAACTCCCTCGGCCTGCCGTAGTCGTACAAACGGTATGTGATATCGGTGTTTTGCTGAATTTCCAGCAAGGTCAGCCCCGCGCCGATCGCGTGAACAGTACCGGAGGGCAGATAGACGAAATCGCCGGCCTTGACCGGATGCCATTCGAGCAATTCCTCGATCGAACCGTCCTCTGCCGACTTGCGGATCTGCTCCGGCGAAACCTCCTCCCGAAAGCCGACAGCCAAGACGGCGCCGGGGTCCGCATCGAGGACCAGCCAACATTCGTCCTTTCCCCTTCCGGTTGGACTGGTCTCGTCCGACGGATGGACCTGAACCGACAGCTTTTCCGAGGTGAACAAATATTTGGCCAACAAGGCATCGGTCATAGCGGTCGGTTCGAACCAGATTTCGCCTGTCTTGCTGTCGCGATTGGCGTTTTCGAACGGGTCCGGCAGCGTCGATCGCCCCCAAGGCTTCTCCACTCGCTTCGTTGATAACAAGGCGCTCATTGTCCGTTCGCTCCCGGTAAGTTTCTTACGTGTTGCGCCGCGCCGCGTCGCATCACCAGTATTTCGTCGCCGTCCACAACGACGATTACATCGTCCAACCCGACAACCGACACCCTCGGCCCGTCGCTATCGATGGTCACATTGCGCCCTTCGACCACGTCGCCGCGGGCATTGTACCAGTCGCGCCTGTCCCAGTCCTCACGCGCCGCCATCAGCGCATCCCAATCCCCTATGTCGGACCAGCCCATCTCGGCAGACACGACTGCCGCTCGTTCCGTATGCTCCATGACGGCGAAGTCGATCGACTCACCCTCCACCTTGCCGAAGCTATCTGCATCAGGGTAGAATACGTGCCTATCTTCCCGGCCGATCCTCACGGATCGGGCAACAGCGGAAGCAAGGGATGGACGGAAACGTTCGAGTTCCTCGAGTAGGTCTCCCGCGCGAAATATGAAGATCCCTGCATTCCAGACATAGCCACCATCGTCGAGAAACGCCTTGGCGCGCACCGCGTCGGGTTTCTCGACGAATTGCTCGACGAGAAATCCTTCGCCGAACCGTTCCCCCTGCTTGATATAACCGTAACCGGTTTCGGGTCGCGTCGGCGCGATACCCAGCGATACCAGATAACCCTGCTCTGCCAGCGCCGCGCCCTTACGCACCACAGCGCGAAACGCTTCGACATCGCCCACATGATGGTCGCTTGGACAAACGAGCATGAGTGCTTCGGGGGGTAAACGATGTGCAGCAAGAGCAATTGCGGCGGCCGTGTTCTTCGCGGCAGGTTCTACGATGAGGTCGTGCGTGTTGGCCTGATCGGAGATATGATCCGCATGTCCCGATCCGGCGACAATCAGCGGCTCCGCGAAAAGTACCCCATCCTCTACCCGGTCCAGCGCCATCTGAAACAGGGTCCGCTCACCGAGCAAGCGGAGAAAGGGCTTGGGTAAAGCAGGTCTGCTACGCGGCCATAACCGTGTTCCGCTGCCCCCACACAGAATTACAGGATGGATGCGTTGCATTCAGTCTATCGCGCCTCCTTCTGGCAGCAAATTCAACGCTTAAGAGCGCAACGCGATCCGTCAATTAAAGAAGCGCTGCCGATAATAGAATGAAGCTGCGACAGGCACTCCGTTTGCATCGCGGGCCGGCTCGAAACGCGTCTGCTCTATAGCGAGGCGGCAGACCGTGGCATCGGTTTCGGGAAAAGGGCTCGGCTGATAGATCGAGCATGAAGTAGCCCGACCTTGGGCCGAGACCTGCAGCCTTACGATTACCGACTCCCCAATCCGCGCCTGACGTCCACCCGGCGGTATGGGAAACGCCCTGATGTCTCGAATGTCCTGTAACAATTGCGGTTTCGATACGGCGACACTGCCCTGCCCGCTGCCCGATCCGCCTGCGCCGGTTCCGAAACCCGAGCCACCTGCTCCCGTCCCTTCGCCGCTTGCGGTTGCTCCAGTCGTGGATGCCTCGCCGGTCGAAGAAGCGCGCGGTGCCGGACGGTCTTCCCGTAAAACCTGTTTGGGCTGAGGTGCCGTCACGGGTCGCGGCACAGCCTCGCGTCCCGGCTCGCCTTGCGCCCCTTCATCGGCCTGCGGTTCGGGATCGGGTGGAGGTGTTGCCTCGGTCACGGAATCCGACACATCGAACACCGCCATAACCTCGCCCTCCACCGAAGCAACAGTCTCCGGCGCAAGAGCGCGAATGAAAGCGTAAAGGATGGCGAGATGCAGGAGAATGGTGGCGATTATCACCCAAACATTCGGGCGAACCCTGCCTTCGGAAAATTTGGACACGCTTCGGTTCACTCGAACAATACTCGCTCGAAACGTGCGTCGTTCCTGCTTCACCCTTACGCTTCACATAAAAAAACGGCGACCCGAAGGCCGCCGTTTCGTTTACCTTTTTGAAGGCTGATTAGAAGCCCAGAGTGAACGAGATGCTTCCCGCGCGCGGCGAACCGATCTGCGCGAAACCCTCACCAGTCACCCCGCCACCGAAGAAACCGATATAGTATTCATCGAACAGGTTGGTGATGTTGACTTGGATAGCAGCATCGCCACCCGTCGGTCCTTCGCCGAGAACGAAGCGGGCATCGAGATCGACCAGTGTGTAAGCCGGGGCTTCGGTCCGATTGATGTCGTCAACGAAACGCCGTCCGGTACGCTTTGCCTGAACTCCAAGTTCGATGGGGCCAAGGCTTGCCTGCGCACGACCACCGAAGGAGTAATTCGGTGTGCCGGATTCGTTCTTACCTTCGGTCGGGAAGAAGAAGGGGTCACCGATAGTATCTAGGGTGCATCCGAATTCCGTGTTCTGGACATTCCCATCACGATCAAGCGAGCAATTCCCACCGAGAACGTCTGCCTTGATCTCCGATTCGTTCAAGGAGCCGAACAGGTAAAGCAGGGTGTTGTCGGTCGGGCGGAACGCGATGGATCCGTCGAGACCGTATTTGTCGACGCGGCCGAGGTTACGGAAAACCGTCGCGCCTTCGCCGCGGTTTGCATTCGGATCGAAGGCAGACGCCAACCGGTTCTCGTAGCGGGTGTACCATACTCCCAACTGCGCTTCGATGCGGCGCGTGATGTACCGAAGGCCGACATCGACGCTATCCGTCGTTTCCGGAACGGGGCGCGCGAAGTCGCTGTCCGGGAGGTAGAGCGAGTCATAAAGCGGATCGGTGCCCGGTACGGAGATGCCCTTTGCGTAGTTCACGAAGGTCGAGAAGGCATCACCGAACTCATACGTAAATCCGGCCTGCGGAAGGACTCTATCGTAATTATAAGTACGCGTCTGAGGCGGCGCATAGTCTGGATTCGCTGCTTCGTAGGCAGCAAGATCGGCACCAGGATTGGGACAATCGACGAAACCGTTTACGGACGTTGTGTAGCAGTTTTGGTTCAATTCGCGCTTGAAGAACGGAGCGCGCAGGCCGAGCTTCGCCGTGAAGCCTCCGAAACGACCGATATATTCGCCCGAGACCTGATGCAGTATGGCGAATGACAGACGGTCACGCTTGTTCACTTCCACGCCGTTCACATCGAGAACGGGGTTGTCGATCGCAAATACATCGCTCGGCTCGCCGTTCTGAAGCATGAAAGTCGTCTCACCGGTCTGACGGTGGCGCGCACGATCCCAAGTATAGGCCAAACGAACACGTTGATCCGGATTAATTTCGTAAATCAGGTTCGCAACCACGCCATAACGATTGGTCTGCGTCTGGCTTGGATCGTTGCCGGCAACGCGGTCCAGGAGATCGCCGTCACCGTTTAGGTCGCGGCCAAAATAATAGCCGCCATTGAAGGCGCCGGTGTAACCGGTACCGCCGACGTTAAAAAATGCTTCGCGAAGATCATCGGGACCGCCACCGTTTGCCTTCACGTACTGGTAGCTAGGATCGAACGTGAAGATCAGGTTATCGGAAAGCGTAAAGCGCGAAGCACCGCGAATGTTGCCCGTGTCGGACGGATTATAGCGACGATAGAAGGGCGCGCCACAACCGTTACGATCGTCGTATTGCTCGGCCACGCCGTTGACACCGCCCTGACCGAAAAGCTGCCCCTGCGGAACTGAGCAGGGAAACGGTGCCTCTGCAGGTTTCGCATAAACGGTGAAACGCTCTTCCTTGGTGAAGTCGCCATCGTAGTAGGACAAGAGATCGCTCAGCGATTCCGAACCGGCGAAATTGTTGCGGTTCTGGTTGAAGTGACCAGCGACCGAAACGAAATCGCCGTTATTGCCGATGTCCTGCCAAATCCGGGCATTAACCTGCGTCTTGTCGATCTTGCCGTACGGATTGTAAGGAACCCCGTAGGTCGTATAGCTGAGCGATCCGAACGCCTTGGTGCCCATGCCGGTCAGATCGCCAGTGTCGACCATGCCGAATGCGCGCATGAAGACGGTGTCTTCTGCCCCTTCAGCGAGCACGTCACCGAACGTCATCGTGCCGAAGATGCCGAAATCGTCGCCGGGTTCGCGGGTCCGAATGTTGATCGTACCACCCGTTGCAGATGCAGTCGGGCTGTCGATGTCCGTCGTACCAAGATTAACGTTCACCTGCTCGAGTACTTCGGAATCGACTTGCTGGTTCGTATAAAGGGCATAGTTGCCCGAATCATTCAGCGGCAAACCATCGAGCGTTTGCGAAACGCGGTCGGCACCGAAACCACGAATGGTGAAGCCGCCCCCCGAAGAACCCCAGGGATCGTTGTTCTGGAAGCTGACGCCGGGAACGAGGTTCACGATATCATTGATCGTCTGGCCAGGGCGCTGACGCTGGATGATTTCAGCTTCGAGCGTTTGCTGCGCCTTAGGCGTATCAGGGATATTGATGCCACCGACGTCGCTAGCACGGGCGCCCGTCACGACGATCACGTCTTCTTCGAATTCAACAGAGCCGGTCGACTGCGCGAATACCGGTGTAGCGGTGGCTGCGGTGATGCCGACGAGGCTGGTCGCCAGCAAAAACTTGCACTTCATGGACGAAGATCCCTTGTCAATTTCGTTCGGTTTGGCCTGCCGAGGCAAGCCGACCGGCCCCGTCGCCGGTTCGACGACGCCCAAAGCGGGGGTTTTGTTACACAGTCAAGACAGGCCCACCCATCAATTTTGCCGCATCGCAGCATAAGGTGAATTAGAGCCTGAAATCCGTCATTTACGCATGTGGCAGAATCATCACACCACTGCTTCAATTTGTTTATCGAGCTTTTGGTTTCAGCTTTCGCTGCACCGCAACAATCAGGCGAGATTGATCTCTCGGAGTCGCTGCATCAGATAATCGTGACTCGAGATCGGCGGCAGCCTTTCGCTCTCCGGACGCTCCGCGCGGCAGTCGGGCAGTTGCTCGATCACGTAGTCCGGCCGGAAATGCAGGAAGAACGGCATGGAATAGCGTGCCCGGTACGCAGCCTCGCCCCGCGGATTGACGACGCGGTGCTGGGTCGAGCGGAGCTTGCCCGCCGTCAGCCGGTCGAGCATGTCGCCCACATTGATGACCAGCGCGCCTTCGGGCACATCGATCGCTTTCCACTCGCCCTGCGCGGTGAGCAGTTCGAGGCCCGCTTCCTCCGCGCCGAGCAGGAGCGTGATCGTGTTGATGTCGCCATGCGCGGCGGCGCGGATCGCACCCTCGGCTTCCGCGCCTTCGATGGGTGGATAGCGGAGCAGGCGCATGACGGAATTGCCGTCCGCAACCGTGGGCGCGAAGAAATCGCGAGCCAGACCGAGATGGATGGCGATGGCCTCCAGCACCCGGCCGCCCGCTTCGTCGAACGCATCGTACAGCGAAAGGAACGTTTCGCGGAATTCGGGCAATTCGGACGGCCATACATTGTCGGCCATGTATTGCGCCAACTCATGACCCTCGGGCAGTTCGCGTCCGACATGCCAGAACTCCTTGAGGTCGTGAACCTTCGCGTCCTTGGCCTTTTCCGTCCCGAACGGAGTATAGCCGCGCGCGCCGCCTCCGCCCGGAATGTGATAGGCGCGCTTGGTTTCGTCCGGCAGGGCGAAGAAGGCTTTCGAAAGCCCTTCCGCCCGGTCGATCAAGGTCTGAGAAATACCGTGATCGCGGACCACCGCGAACCCGTATTCCTCGAAGCTGCGACCCAGTTCGTCGGCCACATCTTCCAGCGGGCGGGCGAGGGAAACGGTGGCAATATCGGACATGGCTTGGATCTCAATAGGGCAGGAACAGGCCGGCGAGCGCGGCGCTCATGAGGTTCGCGAGCGATCCGGCGGCGAGCGCCCGGAGGCCGAGACGTGCAATAACGGGCCGCTGGTTCGGTGCCAAGCCGCCGGTCACCGCCATCTGGATCGCAATCGAGCTGAAATTGGCGAAGCCGCACAGCGCGAAGGTTACGATGGCGCGGCTGCGCTCGGTCAAGGCACCGGGATCGAGCGCGCCCAGTTCGATGAAGGCGACGAATTCGTTGAGCACGATCTTCGTCCCGAACAAACCGCCCGCGATACCTGCCTGGTCCCATGGAATACCGAGCAGGTACATGACTGGCGCGAACACCGCGCCGAGCACCATCTGGAAGCTCAGTCCGGGATAGCCGACCAAACCGCCGACCCAGCCGAGAAGACCGTTGGCGAGCGCCACCAGCGCCACGAAAGCCAGCACCATCGCGCCGACTGCGACGGCAAGCTTCACGCCCGTCTGCGCCCCTTGCGCCGCCGCCTCGATTATGTTCGCCGGTTTCTCGCCGTCTTCGAAGGTTTCTGCCACCTCCACTTCGTGCGCGCGGTGGCTCTCCGTTATCGCGGCGGGTCCTTCCGCGCTGATCCGGCCGCGCGGCAGGGCAAGTTCGCCTTCGGCCTGCGGCGACGGCTCACCGTCGTCGGGCATGATGATCTTGGCCATCAGTATCCCGCCCGGGGCCGACATGAAGGCGGCGGCAAGAAGGAAGGGTAGGTAGTCGTTGCCGAGCAGCCCCGCATAGGCGGCAAGGATTGTACCCGCGACACCGGCCATCCCAACGCTCATGAGGGTGAACAGCCTGCTTGGCGCGAGCGCCGCGAGATAGGGGCGGACAACCAGCGGGCTTTCCGACTGGCCGACGAAGATGTTCGCCGCCGCGCCGAGCGATTCGACCTTGGAAATGCCGGTCACCCAACCGATTGCCCCGCCGACCCAGCGCACCACGCGCTGCATGATGCCGACATGGTAGAGGATCGAGACAAGCGCAGCGAAGAAGATAATGACCGGCAGTGCGCCGAGCGCGAAGGTGTTGGCCAACGGGTTCGTCTCGTTCGGCCCGAACAGGAATTGCGTCCCCTGGTCGGCATAGGACAGAAGCGCGGCCACGCCGTTCGACATGCCTTGGATCGTTGCCCGGCCCCATCCGGTCGCCAGCACGAGGAATGCCATCAGCGCCTGAAGTGCGAAAGCCGCGCCGACTATGCGCAGTTTTATGCGCCGCTTGCCGGTCGAAAGCAGGAAGGCGATCAGCAGGATGGCCGCGATGCCCGCGATATTGATCAGGATATGCGGCACGAGGACCCCTCAAACCAAATTCGGCGTTCCCCGACAATCTGCGGAAGAATCGCCGCGCTGTCTTGCGCGTGCGCGGCACATAGTCAATTTCCGCAGGCCAATCGAAGCGTGGCCGTCAACAGCTTCGCGCCAGAAAGCGGATCAAGACCATGCCCGAACCCCATAACGAAACGCGCATCCATGCGAATGCGATACCCCGCGGCCTGTTCGTGTTCCTCGTCCTGTATGGCGGGCTGACCGTTATTGCCGGGGTGCTGGCCTTCAAGCAGGTGCAGCTCTGGCCGACCGATCTGGCGGTGGAATCCGGCATCTTCGCGTTTCTCGGGCTGGTCGTGATTTCCAGTACCATCGCGCAGCTCTATGGCGAGAAGCTTGCACGCCGGCTCGTATGGTGGGGCTTCCTGCCGCTCGCGATATCGGCGGCGCTGATTTATCTCGTTCTGTCGCTGCCCCCCTCGCCCGACATGGTGGCGTATCGTGGTCCCGATCTCGAGGCGTTCAACACCGTTTTGGCGCAAACGCCGCGGATCATGGCAGCCGGGCCTGCCGCCTATATCGTTTCACTGCTGCTCAATGTGTGGATTTTCTCCCGCTTGCGCGGTTCGGGTGAGGTCAATACGCTCGGCCTGATGGCGCGCGGAGCGATCGCCAGCGCGCTCAGCCAAGCGATCGACTCGGTGATTTTCGTGACACTCGCCTTCTATGGCGAGTTCGACATAACGAACCTGCTGATCGGCCAGGTGCTAGCCAAGGTAGCGCTCAGTATCGTCCTCGTGCCATTCCTCATCACGGGCGGCGTGGCCTTGGCGCGGAAACTGGATGGGACGACTTAGGTCTTTTCGACCCCTTCGATCAATTCATCTTCCAGCACGTCGCCGTGCAGGACGGAGACGTCTCCCGTCGACTCCAGCACGACTGCCCGCACTTTCGACATCTCGAGCACATTCGCCTCGCGCAATTTCGCAATGAGATCGCTTCGCGCCACGCGGGTTTCTTCAAGCGCAGCTTCGTTGATAACCCCGTTGCGCATCAGCATGATCGGCTTGTTCTGCATGAGTGATTCCGCCGTATCCGAACTGCGCCGGATCAGTGCCGCCGTCACCTGAACGCAGAACAGCGTTACGATGGCGACCGCGATTTGCGCGAACGTGCTCCAGTCGGTCGCCTGGCCTCCGCCTGCCAGAAGCGAGCCGAGCGCGATCGTCATGACGAAATCGAAAGTAGTCATCTTCGATAGCGATCGCAGCCCGACGATACGGATCATGATGACGATGAAGATCAGGCCGAACGCTGTCAGCAGTATGCCACGCGTGATGAGATCGGCGGTAGGATCAGTAAAAAACATGCAAGAGCCCCGTTTCGTGTCAGAGCATCAACGCATGGCGCGGCGGGTTGCCTCCGAACAAACCGATATCAGGCCGAACAGCTCGCTCCGCCCAGTACGCAGAAGCGCGCGCAGTGGGGATGGTTGAGAGCTATGTCCTCTGTCGCTTCGGCGAGCGTTTCGCCAAGATCGAAGCCCTCGGCATAAGGGAGGAGCGTGCAGGAAACGACGCGCGGGGAGGGCTCGCCCTTGCGATGGACGACCATGCGGCTGGTGGCGCACATGATGTCTTCCGGGCGCTTGCCAAGGATACCCCAGCAGGCGGTGGTGATTTCGGCGATGTCCTTGCTCTCGTCCATTTCCGGAAAGAGGACGAGGCGGGCGGGATCGTGCGCGTCGACACGTATGCTCTCGGCTTCGAACAGCGCGGCATAGGCCTCGCGGGCTTCGCCCTCGCCTTCGCCCGGCAGCAGGCGCCCCGCGACGGCGAGCGAGAAGCCGCATACCGACAGCCAACGGAGCCCGTCCATCGCCGCGTCCCAGCTCCTCGGTCCGCGCTCGGCCTCGTGGACGGTCTTGGTGTGATGGTCGAGGCTGACGCGCAGGGTCAGCCGGTCGCCCGCCTCCGCACGCAGAGCGAGCAAGGCGGCTTCGTGCCGGCGCATCGGCTTCATCGCATTGGTGAGGACGAGCACGTCGAACCCCCTGTCCAGCGCACCGGACAGGATCGCGAGAATATCAGGGTTCATGAACGGTTCGCCGCCGGTCAACCCGATCTCGCGCGTTCCCATCCCCCGCGCCTCGTTCATGAACCGCTCCGCATGGGCCTGCGAGAGGTAGAGCAGCGCATCGTTGGTCGGGCTGCTCTCGATATAGCAGCTGGCGCAGGCGAGATTGCACAGCGTGCCGGTATTGAGCCACAGCGTTTCAAGCTTGGTCAGGGGAACGGAGGCGCGCGGTTCGCCCTTCGCCGTCACCTGCGGATCGCTGAACTTCTCTGCCGGGAGCGCCCCGGCCTCCACCGCAAAGGGCGATGCACCGGCAGGCGCGTTGCGGGACTTGGTACGTGTTTCGCTCATGCGAAGCGCCGTCGCATTTTTGCGATGAACTGCGCATAACGCTTCGGGATCGGGCCGAACACGGTCGGCTCCCATGCACTGAATGCCGCTGCCTTGGCGATTTCGCTGCGAGTAGGATAAGCGATGATCGCGCTTCCGAGCGCGAAGGTGGAGGACTTGCCGGTGATCGCCTGGCTGAAAGGCAGTAAAAGATCGCCGGCGCTGCGTCCGACGATGCTGGCACCCAGCACCTTCTTGCCTTTCAGAATGAGCTTGAGCCGGCCTCTGGTGGCGTCCTCGGTCATCGCGCGCTCGTTGTCGTCGAAGCCTTCGGTGACGACCGTGATCGCATCGCCGTGCCGCTCACGCGCCTGGCTTTCGGTCATTCCGACCTGAGCGATTTCGGGCGAGGTATAGGTGCACCACGGCAGCGCCGACCAATCGACCTTGGTGGGTATCCCGAGCGTAATCTCCAGCGCGACATTGGATCCTTCATAGCCCGAAAGATGGGTCAGGCGCGGTCCGTCGCGGCAGTCGCCGATAGCGTAAATGCCTTTCACCGACGTGCGCCGCCGTTTGTCGACCGCGATGCCGTTGTCGCCCATCGCAACCCCGATCTCTTCGAGACCGAAGCCTCGGCAATTCGCAGTGCGCCCCGCCGCGATCAGGAGGTGCGAGCCTTCGATCCGTTCGCTGCCCGCAGTCAGCACCACCCCGCCGCCTGCCCGCTCGACCGCTCCGGCTTCGCCCTTCACGAAGCGCACACCTTCGGCCTCGAGCGCTGCTTTCACCACGGCCGCATTTTCAGGATCGTCGCGCGAGAGGACCTCGCCCGGCTCCACCAACGTCACCTCGCTACCCAGTCGGCGAAACGCCTGCGCCATCTCCATGCCGATATTGCCGCCGCCCACGATCACGAGGTGGCGCGGCAGCTCTGGAATGTCGAAGATCGTCTCGTTGGTGAGATACGGCACGTTGGCGATGCCCGCTATCGGAGGCACCGCCGGCTTCGAACCTGTGGCAATCACGATGCGCGGCGCGCGCAGTTCTCGCCCGTCTACCGTCACGCTCTGCCGCCCCGTCACCTTCGCCCAGCCGCGCAACACTTCGCAGCCCATTCCTTCGAAGGTTTCTTTGGAATCATGCGGCTCGATGGCCGCGATCACGCTGCGAATATGCGCCTTCACCCCTGCCCAATCGACCTGCGGCTTGCCCAGAGTCACGCCGAAGCGCTCCGCCGTCCGCGCTTTCGCCGCCCGCGCTGCTGCTGCCAGCAAAGCTTTCGACGGAACGCAGCCATCGTTCAGGCACTCGCCGCCCATCCTTCGCGCCTCGATCAGTGCCACGTCGAGTCCGAACAGCGCGCAGCCGCCCGCTGCCGTAAGCCCTGCGGCCCCGGCGCCGATCACGATAACGTCATGCGTGAATTTCATCTCTTGCCCCGTAGCCGAGTTTGCGTTGTATGCGAACCGAATGCGGCCATTCGCCGCGCAAACGGAACGGGCAAGGCCATGAACCTCCAGAACTCGCAGGATTATTACGGCAAGGTGCTGACCGGCTCGGCGGATTTGCAGACCGATGCCTGTTGCACCGCCGAAGCCCCGCCGCCTGCCGTCATGGCGGCAATGCGCAACGTGCACGAGGACGTCCGCGCCCGCTACTATGGCTGCGGCCTCGTCGCCCCGCAGGCAATCGAGGGATGCCACATTCTCGACCTCGGTTCCGGCAGCGGACAGGATGCGTACATCCTCGCGCAAATGGTCGGTGAAAACGGCAGCGTGACCGGTGTAGACGCGACGCCCGAGCAACTCGCCGTCGCGCGGCAGCACGAGGAATGGCACCGGGAACGGTTCGGCTACGCCCGGTCCAACGTCCGCTTCCTCGAAGGCGACATCGAGAAGCTCGGCGATCTCGACCTTGCCGAAGGTAGCTTCGACGTCATCGTTTCCAACTGCGTCATCAACCTCGTCGCCGACAAGCGCGCCGTGTTCGAAGCCGCGTTTCGCATGCTGAAGGACGGCGGCGAGCTCTACTTCTCCGACGTCTATTCCGAACGCCGCGTGCCCGAGCATTTGCTGAACGATCCGGTGCTGCACGGCGAATGCCTGTCCGGCGCGCTCTATTGGGGCGACTTCATCGCGCTCGCCAAGGCTGCAGGCTTCGCCGATCCGCGCCTCGTCACCAGCCGACCCTTGGGTATCGAGAATGCCGAGGTGGCCGAGAAATTAGACAAGATCGCCTTCCATTCCGCGACCTACCGCCTGTTCAAGTTACCGGACCTCGACAGCCAGTGCGAGGATTACGGGCAGGCGGTCCGCTACAAGGGCACAGTGGTGGGTGAGGAGCGCGCTTTCCTGCTCGACGGGCATCACCGGATCGAGGCGGGGCGGATGTTCCCGATCTGCGGCAATAGCTGGAAGATGCTGGCCGATACCCGCTTCGCGCCGCACTTCGAATTCTTCGGCGATTTCTCGACCCATTACGGGGTCTTTCCCGATTGCGGTATCGCGGTGCCGTTCGGCGCGGACGGCATCGCGAGCGATATGGCCAACACCGCCTGTTGCTGAGCGTCCTCGTCACCGGAGCCGCCGGCCTGCTCGGCGGAGAGGTTTGCGCGCGCCTACTGGCGGCTGGGCACCGAGTGACGGGCCTCGTCCATCGCAATCCCGATGTGCGTGCCAATAGCGGCACGGCCGTCCCCATCCGCACGCTCAGTGGCGACGTGTCCCGGCCGCGCTTCGGCTGGGACGAGGCGAAATGGTGTGCCGTCGCAGCCGAGCACGATCTCATCGTCCATTGCGCCGCAACGGTGCGGTTCGATTTGGCAGAAGAGGACTACCGCGCCGTCAACGTGGACGGGGTCCGCCATGCCGTCGCCTTGGCCGAGGCAGGCGGGATGCGATTCCTTCACGTCTCCACGGCCTATGTCTGCGGCGCGCGCGATGGCCCCGTTAGCGAGAACGATCCGCTGCCCGAAACCGGCTTCGCCAATGGCTACGAGGCGAGCAAGGCGGCGGGGGAGCGTTTGGTTCGGGCAAGCGGTCTCGATTGGACGATCGCCCGTCCCTCCATCGTCGTCGGCGAATATGACAGCGGCGCGATCCGCCAGTTCGACACGACCTACGCCGCCTTCAAACTGATCGCGGAGGGGCGTGTGCGCTCGATGCCCGCGCGCCCCGGCGCGACGCTCGATTTCGTGCCGCTGGATTATGTGGCGAAAGGTATTACCGCCTTGGTAGATAGCGAGAATGCGCGCGGCGAAACCGTACATCTCGTCTCGGCTCAACCGTTACCGGTAGAGGGCTTCGCCGCCGCCATCGGCGCCTATCCGCATTTCCACGAGCCGAACCTAGTTCCGCCTGATCGGTTCGACCCTGCCGCGCTCGCCCCGCTGGAACGCCGCCTCTACACGCGCATCGCGGGCCTCTATGCGAGCTACTTCGCGCGCAGCCCGCAGTTCGACGACAGAAATGCGCGAACCCTGCTCGGCGAGGGCTGCCCGCCGACCGGCCCCGCCTATATCCGCCGCCTGATCAACTATTGCATCGACACCGGCTTCCTGCCCTCGCCTTAGCGGATATGCGGATAGTGTTTCGCCATCCGGTGCCGCAGACCGAACGCCCACAGCATCCCGACCTTGAAATAGATCCAGTTCGCCTTCAGCACACCCCACGCGGCAATCCTGCGGTCGGACGTTTCGACGAATCGCGGCACCATCTTCACCCGGCCCAGCGCGGCAAATTTTACGCACAGGTCCGCCTCCTCCATCACCGCGTCCCCCGACGTGCAGCCCCCGACGGCCAGAAAGTCGTCCCGGCGGAAGAACATCGCATGGTCGCCGAACAACAGGCGCACGCCGCGCAGGAACAGGTGCGGCCGGGTTAGGAGCGGCGCGTACCAAGTCTTCGCCCAGTTATGCAGCGTGGTGCCCCATCGGGTGCGCTGCGGCCCGCGAATCAGTGGCGTGAAACTGGCGAGCGCAATGCGCCTGTCCGCCAGCGTGCGTTCGATCACCGCGATCATGTCGGCGGGCGGCAAGGTGTCTGCATGAAGTATGCAGACGATGTCGCCCCGCGCTTCCTTGACACCCGAATTGATCTGGATCGCCCGACCAGCCTGAGTTTCGAGTATTCGCCATCCCATACTTTCGGCCAGCGCGATGGTGCCATCCGCACTGCCGCCGTCGACAAGCAGGACTTCGCTCGGAGCCGGTTCCAGTGCCGCCAATCGTTCGATCAACGCTGGAAGCGCCTTTTCCTCGTCCAACGTCGGCACCAGAATCGTGACGCTCATTGGAGCTCGGGCCAACGGGCGAGATCCTCGCCGGTATCGATGTCGGCAAGCTCGGGCAGGATGGCGGGGCCGATGCGCCGGTCCGCGAGCCGCGAAAGGGTCTCGGTGAAAACCTTGGGCGTGCTCCATTCCATATCCTCGAACAGGAACGGCACGGCCCGGTTGAACCCGATAAGATAATAGCCGCCGTCCGTCGCCGGACCGAGCACGACATCGCGATCGTCCAGCGCCCCGGCGGCTGCGTTCAGCAATTCGGGCGACATGGCGGGGCAGTCGCTCCCGATGATGAGCGCCGGTGCCTCGACCCGCGCCATCCGCTCGCCGAGATCGCCTTCGCCCTGCTCGCAGACCGAAACATCCTTGCCATAGATGCGCTTGAAAAGTTCGGGCGCACCGCCCGTGACCCGCAATTCGAAATCGACGTCACTTTCTCGTGCCGCCTCAACCGTCATCGCCAGTAGCCGCGCATAAAGCCGCGCCGCCCCCTCTTCGCCCAGTGCCGGGATCAGCCGCGTCTTGACCTTGCCGGGTACAGGTAGGCGGGCGAAAATGGAAAGTTTCGGTGTGATACTCTTATGCTTTCGCGCGATCGGATTTGGAGCGGACTGACCGTGCTGACAGTCCGCTCCCTCCCGGCGATTTAGCGCGGCGCCATACGAATTGCGCCGTCGAGGCGTACGTCCTCGCCGTTGAAATAGCCGGTCTCGATCATGCACATGGCGAGCTTGGCGTATTCGTCCGGATTGCCGAGGCGCTTGGGGAAGGGAACGCTTTCGGCCAGCGCGTCCTTCACCTGCGGCGGGGCGGCGTTCATCAGGGGGGTGTTGAAGATGCCCGGGAGGATGGTGTTCACGCGGATGCCTTCGCGCATCAGGTCGCGCGCGATGGGCAGCGTCATGCCGACCACCCCGCCCTTCGATGCGGAATAGGCCGCCTGACCCATCTGTCCGTCTTCCGCCGCCACGCTAGCGGTATTGACGATCGCGCCGCGGTCGCCGTCGTCGGAAAGCGGGTCGAGCGTCATCATGCCCGCCGCCGACTTGGCGATGCAGCGGAAAGTGCCGATGAGGTTCACCTGGATGACGAATTCGAACGCCTGCAACGGATAGTGCTTGATCTCACCGGTCTGCTTGTCGCGGCTGGCAGTCTTGATGGCGTTGCCAATGCCCGCGCAATTGACAAGGATGCGCTCCTGCCCGTGCGCTTCGCGCGCCGTGGCGAAGGCGGCGTCGACCTCTTCCTCGCTGGTCACATTGACCTTGCAGAACACGCCGCCGAGTTCGCTGGCGAGCGCGTTGCCCTTTTCCTCGTTCATGTCGAACAGAGCGACCTTCGCGCCCTTCGCTGCAAGCGCGCGGGCGGTGGCGGCACCAAGGCCGGATGCGCCGCCGGTGACGATGGCGGGGGTATTGCTGCTGACTTCCATGTAATATCCTCTCGAATTATCGGTGATCAAAGCGCCTCGACGATGGTGACGTTGGCGACGCCGCCGCCTTCGCACATCGTCTGCAGGCCGTATTTCTTGCCGCGCGCCTTCAGCGCATGGATCAGCGTGGCCATCAACTTTGTCCCGCTGGCGCCCAGCGGATGTCCGAGGGCGATGGCCCCGCCATTCACATTGAGCTTCTCCGGGTCCGCGCCGGTGTGCTTGAGCCAGGCTAGCGGTACCGGAGCGAAGGCCTCGTTGACTTCGTATAGGTCGATATCGCCGATCGTCATGCCCGCCCGTTCCAACGCGCGGTCGGTCGCGAACAACGGCTCTTCCAGCATGATGACCGGATCGCCGGCGGTGACGGTGAGATTATGGATGCGCGCAAGCGGGGTGAGGCCGTGCTCCTTCAAGGCCCGCTCGCTGACGACCAGCACCGCGCTCGATCCGTCGCAGATCTGGCTGCTCGAGGCGGCGGTGATCTTGCCTTCGGGGCTCAGCAGCTTGACCGACTGGATGCCCTCCAGCGTCGCATCGAAGCGGATTCCCTCGTCCACAGTATGCATCTGTTCGCCCTCGGGCGTGTCGACCTCGACGGGCACGATCTCGTCCTCGAACGCGCCGTCCTTCGTCGCCCGAGCCGCCTTCTCGTGGCTGTGCAGGGCGAAGCGGTCGAGATCGTCTTTCGAGAAGCCGTGCTTTTGCGCGATCATCTCGGCACCGGCAAATTGCGACCACTGGATGCCAGGATAGTTCTCTTCGAGGCCGGGCGATTTGTAGTTCCCGAGGCCCTCTTTCATATGGAACATCGCGGTCGAGCCCATCGGCACCCGGCTCATGCTTTCGACGCCGCTGGCGATAACCACGTCCTGCGTCCCGCTCATCACCGCCTGCGCGGCGAACTGGATCGCCTGCTGAGAGGAACCGCACTGCCGGTCGATCGTGACGGCGGGCACGCCTTCGCCCAACCGCTTCGCCGCAAGCACCGCATTGCGCCCGACCTGCATCGCCTGCTCACCGCCCTGGCTGACACAGCCCATCACCACATCGTCGACCGCTTTCGCATCGAGCCCGCTGCGCGCCATCACCGCATCGAGCGAGTGTGCGGCAAGATCGACCGGATGGACACCTGCAAGCCGCCCGCCCCGCTTCCCCCCGGCCGTACGAACGGCTTCGACGATATAGGCTTCTGGCATGGCTCTCTCCGGCTGTCGGTTTCGTTTCGAGACCGGTTAGGAGAGCGACGGAGAGAGTCAAGGCATCAGCGGTCCGACGTGCAGCCCGTGCTTGCTCCCGGCTTAACCTTCAGACTATGCGAATGCTTCATGGCGGAACCGAAAACCTTGTTCGCTCTCAACCCGGACCTTGATCGGGCGGCATTGGCGCGGGAGTTTGCGGAAGATAATCGCATCCAGGTACGCAACGTTCTGACGGCCGAAAGCGCGACGGAGATACGCGAAGTGTTGTCTCGACATACGCCATGGGGAATGGCCGCTCAGGCCGATGGAAGCGGCATCAAAGGCGCGCAAAAGATCGATGCCCCCTTCTTGACCAGTGAAGCCGGACGTGAGCACGCGCAGCAATTGTTACTCGCGACCCACAAAGCATCACAGAACGGGGCCTACGCCTTTCGCTACGCGCATTTTTCGTTGGTGGAGGCCGCAGCCAGACAGGACGGCAACCCCTTCGAGATCCTTCTCGAACACCTAAATGCCCCTTCGTTTCTCGGGTTGGTACGCGAGGTGACCGGAATCTCCGACCTTGTGAAAACGGATGGGCAGGCCACGCTGTTCGGGCCACAGCATTATCTTGGCCGCCACATCGATAGTCATGTCGCCGAAGGCTGGCGTATAGCCTATGTGCTCAATTTTGCCCCGGACGATTGGCATCCCGACTGGGGAGGCTATCTAAATTTTTACGACGAGAACGGCGATATCACCGCTGGTTACAAACCGCGGTTCAATGCGTTGAACATGTTTCTGGTGCCTCGCCCTCATGCCGTATCGTTCGTGTCTCCATTCGCCCCGGCAAGCCGCTTCGCCATCACCGGCTGGTTACGTGATCGATGAGTTCAGCCACGCCGTTTGAATGGGCCAGCCGCATCACGAATGCAGAGCGCGCTGGTGACACCGACGAAGCAAACGCTCTATCCATCCAAGCGGTAGATGCTCATCCGAAGTCCGCCGATCTGCATAATCTGGGCGGCAATCTTCGTATGAGGCAAGGCCAGGCAATCGAAGCTGCGAAGTGGTTTTCGAAGGCAGCCGCCCTCGACCCATCACGAATTGATCTGGTCGTCAACGCAGCCATCGCATTGTCGCGAGCAGGCGAGCACGAAACTGCCTGCGAAAAGTTGCGGCAATGCGAACAGATGGGAAGAGAGTCCGCCTCCTATTGCTCAACGCGCGGAACGGCGGAGCGCGGTGCCGGGCGACCAGGCAATGGGGCGGTTTGGTACGATCGGGCACTTGCCCTTGAACCGCACAGAACCAAAGCGTTGCACGGGCGAGCACGGGTTGCACTGGAACGCGGCGAACCGATGGCCACCCATCTTTACGACCAATTGCTTGCGCAAACACCGCAAGATCCAAATTTATGGCTCGGCAAAGCCCAAGCGCTCGACATGATAGGTGATAAAGACGGCGCCTTTGCCATTGCGGAACAACTCGCGCAGAAAGCACCGCGATTTGTCGATGGCCTACGCTTCAATGCGCAGCTTCGCTCGGATCGTGGCGAGCACGGTTACGACGAAATCTTTGCGCGTGCGGCCAAGTCGGCGCCTGATGATCCGCGGATTGCCTTGGGTCATATCTCGTTGCTTATATCGGTCGAACGATACGACGATGCAGCGAATATCGCTTCTGAAAATTGGTCGCATCATGGCGACGTGCAGTTCGCACTGCTAGAGGCGACGGCGCGAGATGCTGCCGGAGATCATCAAACCGCCGCGGCTATTTTCGAACGTCTAGAAATGCCCGAACGAGATATTGCCGTGGAATTGGCACGGCACGCCATAAGGACGGGCCGACTTTACCTCGCTTGCCGACGACTGGATACAGCGCTCCAGCGCAAGCCATGGGATCAGCAGGCGTGGGCACTCCGCCTCGTTTGCTGGCGATTGAAGGATGATCCACGGGCAGATTGGCTTGCGGGGGGCGGCAAATTAGCGCGGCCTGTTCGCCTCGCGGACGCGGATCAGTTGCTTGCGGCGACAATTCCGGTTCTGGATGAGCTACACGACAGGTCGCCATTCCCGTTGGGTCAGTCGCTGCGGGGTGGCACGCAGACGCGTGGTATACTTTTCGATCGAACCGAAGCGGAATTAGGGAATCTGCGAGAGGCGGTTCAAAACGCCCTCGAAGAGTATCGTGATATGCTTCCCCCCGCGGACCCAAGCCATCCATTTCTACGATACCGGGATGCCCCGTGGGAATTGCGCGGTTCCTGGTCGGTCCGGTTGCAGGGAGGCGGAACTTATCATGCTGCCCACATCCATCCAGGAGGAGTCCTATCGAGCGCCTTGTACGTCCGCGTTCCCGACGACACCGCACTAGCTGACGAAAAGGCGGGATGGCTGGAGCTTGGCCGCCCGCCTCCCAACCTGAATGTCGACTTGGAGCCCTTGACCATGATCAAACCGGAACCGGGATTGCTTGCCTTGTTTCCAAGCTTTTTCTTCCATGGAACGAGACCATTCCAGTCCGGAAGCCGTATGAGTGTCGCCTTCGACGTGTCGATCTCAAGGGAATTTGCGTGATGGACCAGAAGCGTGCCTGGGGCGATTTCTGGACTCGTGAGGCGGCAAACAAGACGAAAGGCGGAAAAAGCGGCGGGTGCCTTCCCGATGCCTACGCTGCGATAGATGCGGCTCAAAGGCAGGTCTGGGGGGCGTTTGCGGAAAATCTGTCGCGAAACGCGCGCGTACTGGATGTGGCAACCGGCGATGGCAGGGTGATGGCCCATCTGCTGGCCAAGCGCCGAGACCTAAAGCTTATCGGAACCGATCTCGCCCCCCGGCTCCCAGAGCCGCCACGCGGGACGCGCCTAAAAGCCGGTGTTTCGATGGAGGAGTTGCCATTCCCCGACAACCGGTTCGCTGCAGTGACCAGTCAATTCGGCTTCGAATATGCCGATATGTCTATCGCGGCTCGTGAACTGGCTCGCGTGCTGGTCCAAGGCGGATTGATCGGTCTTCTGATGCATCGGCCCGACAGCCCGATCTTGGAACACAACCTTCGACGACGGAGGCAGATCGAATGGGCTTTGAAAGAGAAGAATGTTCTCGCAATGGCCCAGCGGCATTTGCAAATACGTGCGACCGGACTGTCAGCAATCCCGGAGCAGATTCGTGCGATCGCGCAAGAAGGACATCGCCGATTTGGCGCAGGAAGCGCCGCATGGGAAATTCCCGAAGCGGTGGCTCAGACCCTTGAACTGGGTGCTACCGATCATGCGGCAAATGTCGCCGCTATATTGCGCCGGATAACAGAACAGGCCGAAAACGAAATGGGTCGCATCGCGTCACTGGAAAAGGCCTGCCACAAAGCGGGGGATGCAGGTGCTTTAAATTCTGCTTTCGAAAACGCTGGACTCGTTATTCAACAAGAAAACGAAGTTTGCGCCCCAGGCGAAAGTCGTGCCTTTGCCACCTTCCGCGTTTTGAAGGCTCGATGCGAGTGAACTCTCACTTATCTTAGCGACACCCTTGTTGAAAGATAACGAAAAAGGGCGGCGGACCGAAGTCCGCCGCCCTTCTTTTCATTCGCCTTGATCGATCAGAAGCGGAAGGCTGCCGATACGAAGAAGTCACGACCCAGCACGTCGTATGTGCTCGGGTAAGTGTTGGCCTGTTCCTGAGCATCACCCTGGAGCAGGTTGTTCACATTGTTGATCACGTTGCCGGCAGCGTCGAAACGCGGCGTATCGGGGAGCGTGTCGAACACGTTGTTCACACCAACCGTCAGGGTAAGCGCATCGGCAGCCCGGAACGAGAACGTCACGTCAAGCAGGTCGTAGCTCGAAATACGCTCGGCCGCGCGGATACCCTCACCATCGACGCCGTCGAGGTGCCGCCAGCGAAGCGAGCTCGTGACCGGACCGTCGATGAACGACGCACGGCTGACCCACTTGAATTCCGGCGTAGGCTGACCACAGTTACCTGCAAAGAAGCCCGAGCATTCGAAGGTCTGATCACCACCCTGAACTGGGCTGAACGTCGAACTTTCGGTCCATGTTCCCAGGAACGAGAGATTCACACGCTGCTCGCCCGTATCGGTGAAGAATGAGAAGGGTAGCGAAGAGTCGTAGCTGACCTCAAGGTCGATACCCGACACCCCGATCTCCGCAATGTTAGCACCGATCTGCTGCGGCGGATTGATACGGTTAAACGCGCCGGTCGTCTCATCACGGATACCGATAAAGTTCGCACAGAGAGGGCTATTCAGATCCTGTGCCTGAATGAAGCAGAGATCCAAAGCCGTCTGCAATGCCAGTGTACTGATCGCATCTTCGATTTTGACGTCGAAATAGTCGGCGGTGATCGTCAATCCACGTACGAAACTCGGCTGTAAAACAACACCAAAGGTGAAGCTTTCCGAAGTCTCTTCCTGCAGGGCAGGGTTACCGCCAAGCTGCGACTGAATCTGCGTATCGGGTTGTAGGTCGCCAGGGCCCTGCGCGCCCTCCCCGATATTCGCCTCGGGCACACCCGCAAGGATACAGAACGCAGCCGTGGAGGCGTTGATGTCTTCATCCGCGCAGGGATCGAGTGCACTCGGGAAGTTGACCGCGAGGCCCTGGTAGAGCTCTGCGATGTTAGGCGCACGGATGGCACGCTGGTACTGGCCACGGAAGACGACATCAGGGATCGGGGCGAACTGAACGCCGCCTGCATAGGTGAAGACACCTCCGACCGCATCCAGCGAATAATCGGAATAGCGGGCAGCGCCGTTCAGTTCCAAACGAGCCGAACCGAACTCGATCGGTACATTGAGCTCGCCGAACAATTCTTTCACGTCGTAGGATCCACCAGTCGGCTGACCAGCGTTGAAGCCCTGCACGTCACCGGAAGACAAGAACTCATCCGGCGTATAGTTCGCCGAAACTTTCCGGTATTCGCCACCAAGAGCAAAACCAACGGGCGTGCTGTCGCCAATCGCGAAATCGCCGAACGTACCGCTGACTGCTGCAGTTGCGACTTGAAGCGTCGACTCTTCGCTCGCATCGAGAGCGCGGAGATCCGCGATGGTCTCGTCGCTAAGGAAAGGAGCAGCGCGATCAATTGGAAGCCCAATGTTCACGAGGATCGGAGTCGGCGCGAGTTCGGCCGCGACCCGGTTGTTCACATATGTAACTTCGCCGAAGACGGAATGCCCGTCGGAAATCTCATAATCCGCATAGCCGCCGAACAGGTAACGTTCCTGCGGCAACTGCAAATAGTTTGCAGGAGCATAGTTATAAAGATCGCCCGGGCTCTGGAAAGGACGAAGGGTGCCCGGCGTTCCAAAGATTGCAAGGCCGTTGGTATCGAAAGCCGTTCCAGTCGTGTCGCCATCACCCAGGTAGGTTAAGCGTGTTTCGGGGGGCAGTGAAGAACCACCTTGAGATAGAGTGCCATTGGCCTGACTTCCACCAAGAGCGAAGTTCGAGAAACCGCGGTCACCCTGAAATATCGCTTCGCGATTGAAGTACTCGGCATAGACCGTCGCATTGCCGCGACCGTCGTCGAAGCTGGAGCCGATCGCTCCATTGATGTTATAGCGCGCACCGTCGCCACGTTCGGTAATGTTGTACTGACCACCGATCTCGAGGCCTTCGAGACGCTTCAAACGGAAGTTCACGACGCCGGCGAGTGCATCCGAACCATAGACGGCGGAAGCACCGCCGGTCACAACATCAACCGACTCAACCAAGAAAGACGGGATCGTGTTAAGGTCGACGATCTGGTTCGTGTCGTACGAAAGGTAACGTCGACCGTTTACGAGGACGAGCGTACGCGCCGCGCCCAGACCACGAAGGTTAAGGGTCGCCGCGCCGTTACCGGGGTTGTTCGAGAAAGACGTCGTACCCGGAATGACCTGCGGAAGGGTGTTGATTACGTTTTCGACGTTGACCGTCCCGGACAGCTCGAACTCTTCGGCATTCACGACCGCGATCGGCGCAGCCGTTTCGACGTTGCGGCGCTGAATACGCGATCCGGTGACGACAATGGGGGCGCCAATGCTGTCATCCGGCGCAGCTTCGAAGCCAGGCTCGGTCGTGCTGTCGTCGGTCGTCTGCGCGAAGGCAGGCGAGGCGATCATGGCGCCGGCGATAAACGTACCCGCGAGCAGCGAGGATTTTTTGAAAGTAGACATTAAAGTCCCCCGGATTGTTTCACCCGCAGGCGAAAACCGTTGCAAACCAATTCGGAAATAGGCTGAATTTCGCCGCCTTACGGGATGTTCCTCAGATGCCGCAACTGCACAAACTGTTTGGCCGAGCGTTCCTTGGGTCATGTTGCATCGAAGTTACACCCCTTGTCCGTGCGGCTTTGCGCACGCAGGGATGTCGACTACCGATTAGCTTTCTCGCCATTCAAGGAAGGATTTAAGGATGAGACTGTGCCGACTGTCTTTGCCCCGAAGGGGCGGAAGCCTCGCCCTTTTGACGGCCGCGGCGTTAACCGTAACCGTCCTGGTAGCAGCCCCGGTTGAAGCGCAATCTTCGGGTGATGGCTCCGAAACGAAAATGCCCGAAACTCTCCTGAGTGCTCTCGAAAGTTGCCGAAGGCTGGACGACGATCGCGCCAGATTGGCCTGCTACGATCAAGGGGTGTCCGCACTCGTCGACGCGAGTGAGGAAGGGTCGGTTAGCTTGGTCTCAAAAGAGGGTGTTGAGGAAACCCGGCGGGGTTTGTTCGGCTTCTCGTTGCCAAAGCTAGGCCTTTTCGGTGGCGGAGACGACGAGCTGACCGAACTGGAATCGACGATAACCGGTGTTCGCCGATACGGTCGCAATGGTTATGTGCTGACAATTGCCGAAGGTAGCGAATGGCAGATCAACAGCGCCCCCATGCGCCTCAAGCCTCCCGAAGTCGGCGATCCCGTGATCTTCCGGAAAGCATCTCTAGGTTCGTATTTCATCCGAATTGACGGGCAGACCGGTGTCAAGGGACGGAGAGTTAATTAAAGAAAAGAAACCCGGCGGTCGCCCGCCGGGTTTCTATTGATCGCTACTGTTAGCTCGTAGCGTGCTCGAAAATACTTCTAACCTAATCCGAAATCAGTCCTGTTCTGACATCTATCAGAACTTGAAACCAACCGACGCGAAGTATTCGCGACCATCATAATCATAGCCGTTGCCAATCGGGAAGTTCGAGATTCCGAGCACCTCGTTCGTGTCGACGAGCGGAGGACTTTCGTTGAAAATGTTCGAGACACCGACCCGAACGTCGAACTGGTCGAAGTCGAAACGAAGCGAGGCCGTGCTGACGAAATAATCATCGGCAAACCCGACATCCCGGCAGAATACGCCATCACCTTGCACCACGCCATCAGGAATGAATTCACCGGTTACCGGATCATTGATGCCCGAACCATTACCGAGGCAGGTATCGCCGATGAATCCGGTCGGCTGACCGTCCGGACCACGACCGAACGCATCCGAAAAATCGTCGATCCCGTCGGCCTGCTGTTCGGTTTTGCCTATGTAACGGGTCGACCAGGTGAAAGTCACGAAGTCGACGTTCGCCGAGAAGGTAGCCCGACCTGTCCAATCCGGAAAACCGAATGTTCCAGTTTCGTCTTCAATATCCGGAACGCCGAAATCATCGAGGAATACCGAAGTACGTTCGATCAGATGGTTGGCCTGCACGTTAAGCCCAAGCCTGATGTCCTTGCCGAACGCGTTCAAATCATATCCGAGGTTGGTATTCAGATCCAGACCACGGACGGACTCGGCATTGATATTAACGAACCCTGCGAAAACGTCCGTAATTAGCTGACGCGAAGCAGGATCGTCATCAAACGAGATGTCATCGCAGAATGACGAACGGGATTCCTGTTCTCTCAGGAAACACTCGTTGACGACGAACTGACCCGTCGGTTCCGCGATCGCACCCCGGACTTGGATGTCGTAGTAGTTGAAGTTGAAGTCGACGTCGGCTGCGCCAAAGCTCTCACCAAAAGAGAACCCAGTGGTGATAGAGGTCGAGGTTTCGGGATCGAGATCGAAGCTACCGCCCGACGTGATTTCAACGCTCGGAACCTGAACCGTATTGGCGCCGTCCGTACCCACCCGTGTCGGATCGCGGCCTTCGCGGAGACAGTTACGCAAGACGAAAGGATCACGATCGTCGTTCGCTTCGATGTAGCCGCCGTTCAAGGGGGCATACGCATCCGTAGGTACGGCACAAGGATCGGTGATACCACCGAAGCCCGATTGCCCGGCCAGGAACAGTTCGCGCAGGTTCGGCGAGCGGAACGAAGTACCATAGGAGAACTTCAACAGAAGTTGTTCCACCGGACGCCAACCGCCCTTCAACGAGTACGTAAAGTTCGTACCGTAGAATTCATCTTCGGTTACACGACCCGAAAGGTTGAGTCGAAGATCGTCGACCAGCGTGCGACCTGCCATCAGGGGAAGGTCGAGTTCGCCGAACGCCTCATAGATGTTCTTGCTTCCTTGAGCGCCCTGATCGGCGAAGAAGCCGAAGAACAAACCTTCGGAAGCTACAACGTCAGGCTGCGAATTAAGCGTGTCGTTGCGATACTCCACCCCGACGAACGCTTTCGCTACGCCTCCGGGAAGATCGAATAGACTGCCCTGCACGGATGCGGACACGATAGTTTGTTCGTAAGTCGTGTCGAAATCACGCGTATCGAAAAGATAATCGCGCTCCGCCTGTGTGGCGAAGTCACCCACGGCGGTTTGGTAGAGCGACGGCGCAAAAAGGTTCACCGGCACACAGCCGTCGATTACGTCGGGCTGAAGCGCGTCCGGATCGAAGAAACCGCTCGTTGCGCAAGCGCCGCCCGCCAAGGTGATCGGAGTTGCCCGCCCAGTCGGGTTCGAAACGGTCGGATCAATTCCCAAGGCGAGAGCCAGTCGATCATTCCGGATGCCGCTACGCGAGGACGTACCCTCGGAGCGCGAATAGCTTCCTGAAACGTCAAACGTCCAATCGTTTGCGCGACCGAAGTCGATGAACGGAAGTTCGCCGCGAACGCCGACGACACCGCGATACTGCTCCAACGTTGATTCGGTGAAGTTACGGTCACCTTGAACACTTACGACAGGCCGAACTGTGAACGAACGCCCGGTTGGGATCGCGAAAGCACCTCCCTGAAAGTCGTAAAGACCGTCGAACTGGTTCTGCAAATCGCCGCAGTCGTTATTTGCGATATTACAAGGATTGAATTGGTTATTCCCGGGAACATAGGGAAAAAGCTGCGGGGCGCTGCTACGGGCAGCAACCTCGGAACGGCTGTAATTCGCCTCGAAATACGGAGTGATATTCGCCGCACCTGCGAATGTATACTCACCGTATGCGAGAACATTGTAACGATCTTCTGGCGAAATGAAGGAAGGCGTCAGATCGGTGCCGTTACGCGTAACATTGGCAAAATTCACGTCGAGAAGGCCGTCGCCATCCCGATCGACGGGTAGGCCAAACGCATCGAGTGCATCGGTAAAGAACGGAATTCCCGTGTTCCCGGCTATACCCGTGTTCGGATAAACCTGTTCATCGTAATAAATGGAACTGAAGAACAACGGGCTACCCGGAATTATCCGGCGCGCGGCCGCGTCGATCGTGCATGACGTGGGAATTTCGCCGATTGCGCCGCCGCTATCCGCACGCGTGTTTGCATCATCTGCAATTCCGAGCGTACGGATTTCGCCTGATTGGGTAATTTCGTAATTGGTATTACACCCGGCGAGGAAATCGCGGTCGCCAAGCTGGATCTCGTCGCGCTTTGCGTACTCCGCACCAATACCGAAGTTCCAGTTGGATCCGTAGCGACCGAAGGCGGCACTGATTTGATAATCGTCGCCTCCGCCCTGCTCATTCAGATTGCCACTGGCGAACAGTTCTACGCCGTCGATATCTTTGCGAAGTACGATATTACCAACACCGGCCACAGCATCCGAGCCGTAGACCGACGACGCACCATCAAGAAGAAGATCATACCGCTGAACCAGCGTTGACGGGATCAGATTGATAGAGGGGTTGGTCGGCGCACCCTCAACACCTGCTGGCGCCAATCGCCGCCCGTTGAGCAGCACCAAGGTACGATCCGCACCAAGGCCGCGAAGGTTCAAAGTCTGCGAACCCGGTCCATTGTTGAGAACGAAGCCTTGGAACGAGGCATCGATCTGTTGGCCGGCTGCCGCCACACTCTGCTGAAGAATAGCAGTCGTATCGAACTGCCCCGTATCCTGAAGGGTCTGGGTTTCGAGGACCTGCAGCGGCGAAATGCTATTATACGTATCGTCGCGCTGAATACGCGAACCGGTAACGACGATTGCACCGGAAGCAGGCTCCCCTGCCGCGTCGGTTTCGCTTTCGTCGAGAACCTCGTCATCCAGCGGATCGTTGGTGACAACGCCATCCGCCTGATCACTATCCTGAGCCGAAACCTGACCCGCCACAGCGAGAGCCAGAGCAGAGGCTGTAAAGGCGAGACCTCTAAACGTGTTCGTATGAGTTTTGCGCATTTGATACTCCAGTCGCGACAACTGGACTGTATCTCCCCCCAGCATCACGCAACATTCCTATCAATGCTACACGATGCGTGAAATTTCCGGGCAAGAGACCCCCAGTCCCAACACGTTCCTTCTGCGTTAAGCTTTGATGACTGTCAAAGCGCCAATTCGCTTTTCATCAGGGTGTTGCGTAATTCCCACGCATTGTTGTTGTGTGAAGCAACCGGCCACGACGAAGCCCAAAAATTCGGCACGTCTGTTTGGTCGAACTTCCCCTTCTCATCGGGGAAATCGCTGACATAAATTTAAGGGTGAGTTCGAGCGACGCCGACACGTTTGCTTAGCGTTTCTCAATCTATCTGCATCTCCAACGCCCCATCCCCCTCGTCGATGTGCACCGTCGAGCCGTCTGGCACCTCTCCCTGCAACAGGCGCTCGGCCAGCGGGTCTTGCACGTAGCGTTGCACCGCGCGCTTCAGCGGTCGTGCGCCGTACACTGGATCGTAGCCCACCCGGCCGAGCCACTTCTTCGCCGCCTCCGTGAGGTCGAGCGTGATCTTCCGGTCGCGCAATAGTTTCTGCACACGGGCAACCTGGATATCGACGATCGGCGCCATGTGCTCCTGCGCCAGGCGGTGGAAGAGGATAATCTCGTCCAGCCGGTTCAGGAATTCGGGGCGGAAATGGCCGCGCACGACGTCCATCACCTGCGGCTCGACATCCTCGACCTGCTGCTCGTCGGTCATTTGGGCAAGGTACTGGCTGCCGAGATTACTGGTCAGGATAATCAGTGTGTTCGAGAAGTCGACCACCCTGCCCTGCCCATCGGTCAGTCGCCCGTCGTCCAGCACCTGCAGCAGGACGTTGAACACGTCCGAGTGCGCCTTTTCGACCTCGTCGAACAGCACAACCTGATAGGGCCGACGACGCACAGCTTCGGTCAGCACACCGCCTTCCTCGTATCCGACATAGCCCGGAGGCGCGCCGATCAGGCGGGCGACCGCGTGCTTCTCCATGAACTCGCTCATGTCGATGCGGACCATCGCCTGGTCGTCGTCGAACAGGAATGCGGCGAGCGATTTGGTCAGTTCGGTCTTGCCGACGCCGGTGGGACCGAGGAACAGGAAGCTGCCGAGCGGCCGGTTCGGGTCCTGCAAGCCTGCCCGCGCACGGCGAACGGCCTTCGAAACCGCGTCGATAGCTTGGCTCTGGCCGATCACCCGCTTCGACAGGATATTTTCCATATCGAGCAGCTTTTCGCGCTCGCCTTCCATCATCCGATCGACCGGGATGCCCGTCCAGCGGGATACCACGCCGGCGATGTCGTCCTCGGTCACTTCCTCCTTCAGAAGCGCGTTCTCGGTCTGCCCGCTGGCTTCGGCAAGCTGCTTTTCGAGTTGCGGAATTTTGCCATATTGCAGCTCGCCCGCCTTGGCGAGGTCGCCGGCGCGCTGCGCCTGCTCCATTTCGATCCGTGCCTGGTCGAGCGCTTCCTTGACCCGCGCTTCGGCGTGGATCTTGTCACGCTCGTTCTGCCAGCGTGTGGTGAGTTCGGACGATTGCTGCTCGAGTTCGGACAATTCCTTGCGCAGATTGGCCAGCCGATCCTGCGAGGCGCTGTCGCTTTCCTTTTGCAACGCCTGTTCCTCGATCCGCAGCTGGATGATCCGCCGGTCGAGCGCCTCGATCTCTTCGGGCTTCGACTCCACCTCCATACGGATGCGGCTGGCGGCCTCGTCCATCAGGTCGATTGCCTTGTCGGGCAGGAACCGGTTCTGGATGTAGCGATTGGAAAGCTGCGCCGCCGCGACGATCGCACCATCGGTGATGCGCACGCCGTGATGCAGCTCGTATTTGTCCTTGATGCCGCGCAGGATGCTGACCGTGTCCTCGACGCTTGGCTCGTCGATATAGACGGGCTGGAAACGTCTTTGGAGCGCGGGGTCTTTCTCGACATATTTCTGGTATTCGTCGAGCGTGGTCGCGCCGATGCAGTGCAGTTCGCCGCGGCTAAGCGCGGGTTTGAGCAGGTTACCTGCATCCATGCTACCTTCCGACGCACCCGCGCCGATCAGGGTGTGCATCTCGTCGATGAACAGGACGATCTGGCCTTCCGCGCCCTTCACCTCGTCGAGCACGGCTTTAAGCCGCTCTTCGAACTCGCCGCGATATTTCGCGCCGGCGATCAGCGCGCCCATGTCGAGCGCCATGAGGGTGCGGCCCTTCAGGCTATCGGGCACGTCGCCGTTGGCGATGCGCAGGGCGAGACCTTCGGCAATCGCGGTTTTGCCGGTGCCGGGTTCGCCGATAAGGGCCGGGTTGTTCTTGGTGCGGCGGGCGAGGATCTGCACGGTGCGGCGGATTTCCTCGTCGCGGCCGATTACAGGGTCGAGTTTGCCGGCCCGCGCCGCTTCGGTTAGGTCGCGGGCATATTTCTTCATCGCGTCGTAGCTTTCTTCCGCGCCCGCGCTGTCGGCGGTGCGGCCGCCGGTCGCTTCCTGGATGGCGGCTTCCAGCGCCTTCGCATCCACGTGCGCGGATTTAAGTGCACGGCCCGCAGCGTCATCGGCCATGGTGAGCGCCTGCAGCAGCCGCTGCACCGGCACGAAGCTGTCGCCCGCCTTTTCGGCCAGTTGCTCGGCACGGTCGAGCGCGCGCACGGCGTCGTTGTCCAGTCCGGGCGTTTGCTGTGCGCCCCCGCCCGAAACGGCCGGAATCTTACCCAGCGCCGTATCGACTTCGGTGATCGCCACCCCGGGATTGCCCCCGGCGCGCTGGATCAATTGCGCAGCCATGCCTTCGCTATCTTCGAGCAAGGCTTTCAAAAGGTGCGCCGGTGTGATCCGTTGGTGGTTCATGCGGATTGCGACGGTCTGCGCGCTCTGCAGGAAACCCTTCGCGCGGTCGGTGAATTTTTCGATATTCATACTGTCGATTGCCCCATTGAAACTGGTACATCCGATATGGTGTTGCATAATCGCAACACAAGACGCTACTCCGCATGAAACGGTGTGTTAGTCGTATATAGGAGTCGAATGCGGCAAATCGCCAGAGGTGCCGGAATTATTCGGCGGGTAGATGATCCAGCCCGGGGACGAGAACGGTGCGTCCTCCCCCGTATTCTTCGCGTACCACGATGATGCCTTGCCGTTCGAGATGATCGAGCAGGCGGCGGATGCGGCCCGGCGAGCTGGTGCCGTAGGCGCGGGCGATGGCGTTTTCGTCCACCTTGGTTTCCCCCGCATGGGCCGCCTTGGCGATGACGAGGAACGGGGCAAGCAGATCCTCCTCCACGCTTTCCGCAAGCCGCAGGATCGCCGATTGCGTCTGGTCCGCCAGTTCGGCGAGGCCGGCGCCCGCTATCGAAAAGCGGCGATGGAAGGCACGCATGTCGGGCATGGGGCCAATCAGGCGTTCGCGGCGGCAGCGCGTGAGGAACGTCTGGTATTGCGCGCTGGAGGACTGAAAGGCTACGCTCTCGTCGCGCGCAAGGTGGGCGATAATTTCAGCGATCCGTTCGGCCACCGTATTCGGGTTGCTATCGGGTTCGAGCGGTTCGGGCGCGACCTGCCGCGCCTCGGCCCGGTCGATCGCCTCGCTCACTTCCTCGATGCGCGGAGCGGGCGGAGGCGGCGGAGCGGTCTCTCGAATATCTGCAGCAAGGTCGCCGGTCAGCAGCGCCTCCATATCGGCGGGCGCGGTTTCGGGAAGCGCCATCAGGCCCTCTGCGCGCGCCTTCAGGCCGGAGCGCACCGGCCCGATCTTCACCGCCACAGGCAGTCGCGTGATCGCCGGTCCGAGAGCGAGGAAATGGCCGCGGTCGAGTTCGCGGATACGCTCCGCCTGGCGCCGTTCCATCCCAAGCAGGTCGGCGGCGCGGACCATGTCGATATCGAGAAAGGTGCGCCCCATCAGGAAATTCGAGGCTTCGGCGGCGACGTTCTTGGCAAGCTTTGCCAGCCGCTGCGTCGCCACGATCCCTGCCAATCCACGCTTGCGCCCGCGGCACATCAGGTTGGTCATCGCGGCCAAGGTCATGCGGCGCGTATCTTCCGCCATCTCGCCCGCCGCGACGGGGGCGAACATCTGAGCCTCGTCCACGACCACCAGCGCAGGGAACCAGTGTTCGCGCGGCGCATCGAACAGGGCGGTGAGGAATCCCGCGGCGCAGCGGATCTGCTGCTCTACTTCGAGCCCTTCCAGATCGAGCACGACGCTGGCGCGATGTTCGCGCACCCGTCGGGCAAGCGCCTCGATCTCACCGGCGGAATAGGCCGATCCGTCGATCACGATATGGCCGAACTCGTCCGCCAGAGAGGCGAAATCGCCCTCCGGATCGATTACCACCTGTTGCACCAGCCGGGCACTTTCCTCCAGCAACCGGCGCAGGAGGTGCGACTTCCCGCTGCCCGAATTGCCCTGAACGAGCAGCCGGGTAGCGAGCAGTTCCTCGATATCGAAGTCGACCGGCTTGCCGCCCGCTTCGTGTCCGATGGTGATGGTGGCTGTCACGGTGGCCGGGCTAGCGAGGCGAATCCATCGGCGTGAAGGCCCCCCACGCGGTTTTGCCCATCTTATGCCGAGCGTTCTATGTCGTTGGTCCGACTATGCTTGCAGTTTCGCGTCGATCCGTAAAAGACGGTGACGCACTAAAGGTAAACCGATAGGCTACCGTCCGCACGGATTTCAGGGGAGTTGCAACAATGCGTTTTCTACTCGTAACGGCAAGCACCGCCGCGCTTGCGCTATCGGCATGTTCGACCGCGCCGATGGACAACTCGGTCGCTTCGGCATCGGAGCGCCCGACACAAGCCGCAGCCGATGTTGCGCCCCAGCCTGCCAGCCTCGACGAACTCGTGGCCGAGGTCGATATTCCCTATGAGAAGTTCACGCTCGACAATGGCCTCACCGTCGTCGTCCACGAGGATCGCAAGGCCCCGCTCGTCGGCGTTTCGGTGTGGTACGATGTCGGCTCGAAGGATGAGCCCGCCGGCAAGACCGGGTTCGCCCACCTGTTCGAACACCTAATGTTCAACGGCACCGAAAACGCGCCGGCCGACTGGTTCGAATATATCCAGCAAATGGGCGGCACCGATGTGAACGGGACGACCAACCCTGACCGCACGAATTATTTTCAGACCGTGCCGACCGGCGCGCTCGACCGGGTGCTGATGCTGGAATCCGACCGGATGGGGCACCTGCTCGAGGCAATCACGCAGGAGAAGCTCGATAACCAGCGCGGCGTGGTGCAGAACGAGAAGCGCCAAGGCGACAACCAGCCTTTCGGCCTGCTCCGTTACGAAATATTCGAAAATCTTTTCCCCCAGGGTCATCGCTATCACCACTCGACCATCGGTTCGATGGGTGATCTCGACGCCGCTTCGATGACCGACGTGCAAAACTGGTTCAAGGATCACTACGGTCCCAACAATGCTGTGCTGGTGCTGGCCGGCGATATCGATGCGGCAACCGCGCGCGAGAAGGTGCAGACGTGGTTCGGCGATATCCCGCGCGGCCCCGAAGTCGTGCATCCGGAAATCACGGTACCGACGCTCGATGCCCCGAAGAGCAAGGTGACGACGGACAACATCTCGACCACGCGGCTTTATCGCATGTGGACGGTCCCGGGCGAGAGCGCTGAGGAATCGGTACCGCTCAACCTTGCATCCTCCGTGCTTGGCGGTCTTGCAAGCTCGCGGCTCGACGAGGCGCTGGTGCGCAACGATCCGGTCGCGGTCAGCGTATCCTCGTTCAATTTTACGATGAACGACGCCGGCGTGTTCCTTGTACAGGCCGATGTCGCTCCGGGGCAGGACACTGCCACGGTCGCGCAGAAGCTCGACGCTGAAATCGCCAAGTTCATCGCCGAAGGTCCGACGGCGGACGAATTGGAGCGCGCGAAGATCAGCACAATGGCCGGCGTCATTCGCGGACTGGAATCGGTCGGCGGCTTCGGCGGCAAGGCCCCGCAGCTAGCCGCGGGCGAGCTTTACATGAACGATCCGGGATTCGTCGAAAAGCAGCTTGCCCAGATGGCGGCAACGACGCCCGAAGAAGTCCGCAGCCTGATGCAGACGTGGCTGACGCGCCCCGTCTTCAATCTCGAATTCCAGCCGGGCGAGCGGACCGAAGGCGGCGAGAACCGCGGCGGTGCGGTCGTCGGCGAAGCCAATATCGCAGACATCGCTACGGCTAACTACTGCCGCCCCGAAGAATGCGACATGATGGCGATCGCGACCTTTCAGCAGGCCGACCGGGCGACCCTGCCCGATCTCGCCCCGCTCTCCAATCTCGATTTCCCCGACATCGAGCGCGCCACTCTTTCGAACGGCATGGAGGTGTATTTCGCGCAGCGCGATGCCGTCCCGACGGTTGCCGTCACTGTGGAATTCGATGCAGGCCGCGCCGCCGAAACGCGCGATACGCTCGGCACGCAGCGCCTGATGCTCAGCACGATGGACGAGGGAACGCAGCGCCTTACCGCGAACGAATTTGCGATCGCGCAGGAACGGCTGGGGGCCAACCTGTATAACGGTTTCGATGCCGATTGGACCACGTTCTCGCTGGCCGGGCTCGCACCCAATCTGGCGCCTTCGCTCGAACTACTGGCAGAATACATCCGCCAGCCGGGTTTTCGTGCTGACGATATCCAGCGCAAGCGCACCCAGTTGCAGAACGCGCTCAGTGCCGAATTGAAGGACCCGAACAGCATCGCCGATCGCGCGCTTCGCAGCACGCTTTATGCCGATCATCCGTATGGTCTTCCCAGTTCCGGTCTTGGAACGGAAGTAACTCTTCAAAACCTCGAAGCAGCCGATCTCCAGCGGTTCCACGATACGTGGCTGCGTCCGGATAATGCGCGCATCTATGTCGTCGGCGATACGAACCTCGCCGAAGTCACCCGCCTTCTCGAAGCGAGCTTCGGGAATTGGCAGGCACCCGGCACCGCCATTCCGCAGCGCAACTATGGCGCGGCCATTCCGGCGGCGAAACAGCGCGTGGTGTTGATCGACCGGCCCAATTCGCCGCAATCGATCATCTATGGCGGCAGCGTTCTGGGGCTGAGTGGCCGAACGGACGATCTCACGATCCTCAACGCGTCGAACCAGGCCCTGAGCGGCGGCTTCCTCGCCCGCGTCAACATGAACTTGCGCGAAGACAAGGGCTGGTCCTACGGGGCGGGCGGCGGCGTCGGCACGGCGCTCGACCGGGTCTTCTACGGCGTGCGCGCACCGGTCCAGGCCGATCGCACCGCTGATTCGATCAGCGAGATCCGGCGTGAGATCAACGACTTCACCGACAGCCGAGGCGTGCAGGCCAACGAACTGGAGCGGATCGTCAATTCCAACATGCGCGATCTTCCGGGCCGGTTCGAAACGGCATCCGACGTGCTGAGCGGATTGACCTATATCGTGCGCTACAACCGCAACGACGACTATTACGAAACGCTTGCGGGAACCTATGGCAGCCTGACCGCACCGCAGCTCGACGCCATCGCCCGCGAAAATTTCGACGAAGGCAATCTCGTCTATGTCGTGGTGGGCGATGCGGACGTGGTGCGCCCGCAGCTCGAAAGCCTCGGCCTCGATGTCGAGGAACGTTCGCTCGAACAGTAGAGTTATTGACATAAGTGTCAGCAAATAAGATCGGCGGGTCGATCGATCCGCCGATCGCAATCAGAGGAGAATACACATGTCCGTAGCCGGAACCTACGATACCGTCGTCAAAAGCCCGATGGGCGATCAGAAGGGCACCTTCACCGTCGTCCCCGGCGATGACGGCAAGACCTTTACCGGATCCATGGCAGGCGGCCTCGGCTCGATGGACGTGAAGGACGGCACCATCGACGGCGACACGTTGAACTGGAAGATGGACATGACTTCGCCAATGCCGATGACGCTGGACTGCAAGGCCGACGTCAATGGCGACCAGCTGACCGGCACCGTCAATGCCGGCGCCTTCGGCGACATGCCGTTGACGGGCGAACGAAAAGGCTGATCATTTTCGCCGAAACAGGAAAGGGCCGCCGGATATGCTCCGGCGGCCCTTTTTCTTCTCCAAGCTTGGAATCCTAGAAGCGGACGCTCGCCATGATCCGTTCCGCTTTGGCAAGATCGCGATCGTAGAAATACGTCGCCGGCGCGGTGTAGCTTATCATGTGAAGCTCGCCGTTGACGATCGAGCCGACGGCCATCCCCTTTCGCAAAAGCGGGCTGCCGTCGATCGAATATTCATATTCGAAACGGACCGCCTGATGGCCGCCCAGCGTCGTCGGTGCGACGTTCGTCGTCGTGAAAGCCGAGGTGTTCAGAGCGAGCCGGATCGAGCTTTCCATGAATTCCGGAACCTCGGTCAGATCCATGCTACCGTCGAATTTCGGGAGGGGCTGAGCCTTCTTGTTCGCATCCTTGTAGAGCGTTTCGCCCTTCTTCAGACCCGAGACGAAATACATTTCGTTGAGATTGATCCCGTCGAGGGTCCAGATCTCGCTCTTTTTTACCGGACGGACCGACCAGCGGTTCCAATCCTCGCCGGGAGTGACCACCATCGCACTCTTTGCGACTTTTACCGGCTCGCCGTTGTCGATGAGCTTCCAGCCAGCAAGAGCCGGAGTGGCAGCGGAAAAGAACAGCGCAGCAGCCGCGCTTGCTCCGATAAACTTGTTCATTCGATCCCTCCTAAAATCATCGTAATCATCGCGTGATCGGCAGCGTCCGGCGCTTGCATCAGATAGCGCCGCAAATCGCCTGCTGCTTCGCCGTCCCGGTCCAGCTTTCGCAGGGCCAGCCCGCGACCGCGCCACAGTTCAGGCAAGTCGCCTCCGTCGGCGATCGCTTCGCTATAATATCGCACTGCCAGTTCCAGATCGGCCGGTGTGCCCTTCCGGCGCTGCAATTCGGCGCGTCCATAGTTCAGCCACGGGGTCCAGCCGTTTGCCTTCGCCATGGAATCCAGCAGGAATTCGCTGGCTCCGTCATCATTCATTTTCAGCTGGTCGTCGAGGAAGACCGGCCACCAGGCGCGCATCGCGACCTTGAAGGCGTCCGCCCCGTTTTGATGCGGAGTTCCGGGCTGCTCTAGCGATTGTTCGCGCAAATAGGCGACGCGCTCAGCACTCGCCGGATGACTTGCGAAGAGACCGCTTTTGGTCGAACGCTTTTTTACCTTCTTACCGCGCCCCACACGGGTGGCATCGCCCTCGTCGAGGATTTGCTCCCACAATACGGCGGCCTCGCGCGTGTCGTATCCGGCGCGCGCCATCATCTGCAAACCGCCCTTGTCGGCCAGCCGCTCCTGATCGCGCGAGAACTTGAAGATCGAACCGAGCAGGCCGATGGACGCGATGAGGCCGATGCCGGTAAAGGCAAGCCAGGATGCGGCATTCGACTTGCTCTTGGCATCGCGAAACAGTTTCACGCTATGCCGATCCTCGAAATGCGCAAACTCGTGCCCGAGGACGGCCGCGAGCTGGGCCTCATTCTGGGTGCGCAGCAACAGGCCGGACCAGATCTGCATGATACCGTTCGGCGCCATCGAGGCGTTGAAGTGAGGCGTATGCGTTACATACAGCCGAATGGGGGCGCACTCCGCTTCGCCCACGGTCTTGCAGAGAACGCTGCGCACGTAGGCGTTCAAGGCCTCGTCGTGGATGACAGTGCGCGAGGACTTAAGTCCCCGCTCGTATTCGTCCATCTGCAGCCATAGGCCGCGTTCGAGATCGTCTTCGGGCTGATAGCTTTCGGGCATTTCTGCCCAGCTCGCCCGCGCGGCGGCGTGGCCGACCGGTTGCAAAACCAGCCCGACCACTGCCGCCGTCGTCAAAAATCGCCGCACCATGGCGCCGTCTCCTCAGCGAAGCTGCTGTATCAGTCGGCGATGGCGACGGTGGTGTTGCGCATCGGGAAGCCTTCCATCAACTGGCCGACCCGCTTCTGCGCACCGTCTTCCTTGCGTGGGTCACCGCCCATCGACATGTCCGTGTTGAACCAAACGATATTGCCGGTTTCGAGATTGACGAGGCCCGCATAGCCGACATGAACGCCAGCCTGCACCACCACACAGGCGCCAATTATGCAGCCCAACATTCCGACAGCTTGGGCAGCCTTGCGGCCGGCATCGCCATAGGAATCGTGCGTGAACACGAACATAGCGTAATCCGCTCCGGTCGCTTCCTTCAATTGGGCGGCACCCGGGCCGAGCGTCCAGTCGAGCGTGTTGACGGTGCGCGTGCGCGGTTTGCCGCCACTCTCATAGGTTTGCGTGACCTTTTTTGTATCGAGCGAGTCGCCCTGTGTCACATGCTGGAATACCGAGCCCGAAACGGCTTCGAACAGGCCGCGATATTCGGTCAACAGTTCGGCATTCTCGCCTTCGAGCTCGTCAATGAAGGAAACCTGCGCATTGAGAGCCTCCGCCTGCGCCTGAAGCTGGTTCTGGATATTGACGCGGGCCTGCTCGGTCCACTCCGCATTCGGCTCGTCCATTCCGCCGACTTTAAGAGAGCCGACATGCACATCCGGCCGAAAAACGACGATTTTCATGTCGCCATCCGCCGGGAAGGCGAAACCCTCGCGAGTCATCGAACCGGCATGGGCCGGAACAGCCGTAGCGACGAGACTCATCGAAAGCGCAGCACCGAGTGCCGCGCGTAAACGCATTGATACCATTATTGGTGATCCCCCTGGAACAATCCCGACGCGATAATGTCTTAGGCCGAAATAGTTGCAAGGCGTAAACGAACCGTTCCGCGTTTTGCATTTTTGCGACTTGCCGCGTCTTCAGTTGGTCAGTTTAGCTAGCTAGTTCGCTGCTTTTGTCATGCTCGAACGAATTGCGAACGCAGCGCCTGATAAGCCGCCGCCGAAACCGTATTCGCAAGGTTGAGGGACCGCACTTTGTCCGACCGCATCGGCAAGCCGACGAGGCTCTCGCGATGGGCGGCGACGATCTCTTCAGGTATCCCCTTGGTTTCGCGCCCAAACACGAGATAGGCATCGTCCGGATATACGGGTTCGTAGAAACTGCGGGCCGCGTATTCCTCGAACAGGAAGAGCTGGTCGGCACGCGGCTGACGCGCCCTCAGGAAATCCGCCCAGCTCTCGAATTGCACGAGCCGGATATGCGGCCAGTAATCGAGGCCGGACCGCTTCACCCGCTTGTCCGATATCTCGAAACCAAGCGGATGAATCAGCACCAGTTCCATATCGAGCGCGACGCAGGTCCGCCCGACCGCGCCGGTATTGCCGGGAATCTCCGGCTGGACGAGGACGATGGAGGTCAACGGTCGGGGTCGGTCAGCCCAGCTTGTCTTTCAGCACCTGATTGACCACTGCCGGGTTGCCCTTGCCCTGCATCGCTTTCATCGTCTGGCCGACGAAGAAGCCGAACAGCTTGTCCTTCCCGCCGCGATATTCTTCGACCTTATCGGGATTGGCGGCGAGGATTTCGTCGATCTTGGCCTCGATCGCGCCGGTATCGCTGACCTGCTTCAGCCCCTCGGCCTCGGCGATCTCTTCGGGATCGCGGCCGGTCTTGAGGACGATCTCGTAGATCTCCTTCGCCTGGCCGCCCGAAATCTCGGCCTTGTCCTGCATCGCCAGGATACTGGCCTGCGCTTCTGCGGTTGCATTCGAAGGATCGGCCTCGTCGCCAAGCGATTTCATCACGCCCGGCGCGACCGACAGCGCCCAATTCGCAACCTGCGTTGCGACCTTCGCTTCCGCCTTGCCGATCTTGGCCGCGCTCGCCGACAGCAGCGTTTCGAACCGTCCGAAGGTTTCCACCTCGGCCGTCAACTCGCGGGCGTTGTACGGCGTGAGGCCGAGTTCGGTTTCGTACCGGTCGCGCTTCGCATCCGGCAATTCGGGAAGAGAGCTACGGCATTCGTCGAGGAACGCCTCGTCCAGCTGCAGCGGCAGGAGGTCCGGGTCGGGGAAGTAGCGATAATCATGCGCATCCTCCTTGCTGCGCATCGTGCGGGTGGTCCCGGTGCCGGGGTCGAACAGGCGCGTTTCCTGATCGACCGTGCCGCCGTCCTCCAGCACGCCGACCTGTCGGTTCGCTTCGTATTCGATGACCTGCATGACGAAGCGCACCGAGTTCACGTTCTTAGTTTCGGTTCGCGTGCCGAACGGTTCGCCGGGCTTGCGCACACTCACGTTGACGTCGGCCCGCATCGAGCCTTCCTCCATGTTCCCGTCGCACGAGCCGACATAGCGCAGAATGCTGCGCAGCTTGCGGACATAGGCACCGGCCTCGGCAGGGCTGCGCATGTCGGGCTTCGACACGATCTCCATCAGCGCTACTCCGCTGCGATTGAGGTCGACATAGGACATGGTGGGATGCTGGTCGTGCATCAGCTTGCCGGCATCCTGCTCCACATGGATGCGCTCGATCCCGATGACCTTGCTTTCGGGAATGCCGGCCTTCTCGTCAGCCTCGATCAGCAACTGCCCCTCGCCCACAAGCGGATGGTAAAGCTGGCTGATCTGGTAGCCCTGCGGGAGATCGGCGTAAAAGTAGTTCTTGCGGTCGAAGCGCGACCACGCATTGATCTCGGCCTCGATCGCCATGCCGGTGCGGACTGCCTGCCGAATGCATTCCCGGTTCGGCACGGGCAACATACCCGGCATCGCCGCATCGACGAGGGAGACCTGGCTGTTCGGCTCAGCCCCGAACGTGGTGGCAGCCCCGCTGAACAGTTTAGCCTGGCTGGAAACCTGCGCATGGACCTCAAGGCCGATCACGACCTCCCACTCGCCGGTTGCGCCTTGGATGTGGTAAGTACTCATATCCGTTCTCACGTCCTCCCAGCGAAAGCTGGGATCTTCCTTAGTCACGTCCAACTAGCGGACAGCAATCCCAGCGTCCGCCGGGACGACGAAACTCACCACCATCTCTCCGGCATCGCCTCGAACCCACTACGCTGCTCGATCGCCAGGCCGGCATCCAGCACACCTTGCTCGTCGAAAGGCTTACCGATTAGTTGCAGGCCGAGCGGCAGGCCGTCCTTGTTGAGGCCTGCCGGTACGCTCATCGCGGGTAGGCCGGCGAGGCTGGCGGGGACGGCGAAGACGTCGTTTAGATACATCGTCAGCGGGTCTTCGTTGAGCGAGCCGAGCGGGAAGCTGGCCGTGGGCGTGGTGGGGGCGAGGATCAGGTCGCATGCCCCCCATGCCCGTTCGAAATCCTGCGCCACAAGCGCGCGAATTTTCTGCGCCTGCGTGTAATAGGCATCGTAGAATCCGGCGCTGAGCACATAGGTGCCGATCAGCACGCGGCGCTTCACCTCGTCGCCGAAGCCGGCCGCGCGGGTGGCGGCGTACATGTCCTGCAGGTTCGCGCCTTCGGGAAGGTCGCGCAGGCCGTAGCGCACGCCGTCGTAGCGCGCGAGATTGGACGAAGCTTCGGCAGGGGCGATGATGTAGTAGGCGGGCAAGGCGTATTTGGTATGCGGCAGCGACACGTCGACGATCTCGGCGCCCGCATCGCGCAGCCAGGCCTTGCCCTGTTCCCAGCTTTCGAGGATTTCGGCGTCGGTCCCATCCATGCGGTATTCGCGCGGAATGCCGATGCGCTTGCCCTTGAGGTCCGCGCTCAGCGCGGTTTCCCAATCGGGCACGTCCATCTGCAGGCTGGTCGCATCCTTCGGATCGAAGCCGGCCATCGCGCCGAGCATGATCGCGCAGTCTTCAACGTTGCGCGCCATCGGCCCGGCCTGGTCGAGGCTGCTGGCGAAGGCGACGACGCCCCAGCGCGAGCAGCGGCCATAGGTCGGCTTGATGCCTGTGATACCGGTGAAGGCGGCAGGCTGGCGGATGGAGCCGCCCGTGTCCGTGCCGGTTGCGGCCGGCGCGATGCGAGCAGCGACGGCGGAGGACGATCCGCCCGACGAGCCGCCGGGGCTCATCGCGGCATTGGTGCCCTCTTTCTTCCACGGCGAGGAGACATTGCCGAAATAGCTCGTCTCGTTGGAAGAACCCATGGCGAACTGGTCGAGATTGAGCTTGCCCAGCATGCCGCAGCCCGCGTCCCACAGGTTCTGCGAAACGGTGCTTTCGTATTGGGGCAAGAAACCTTCGAGGATGTGGCTCGCCGCGGTCGTCTGCACGCCCTTGGTGGCGAACAGGTCCTTCATGCCGATCGGCACGCCGGCCATCTTGCCGAGCTGTTCGCCCTTCGCGCGCTTCGCGTCCACCGCATCGGCGGCGGCCAAAGCATGATCGGGCGTGGTGACGATGAACGCGTTGAGTTCGGCGGCCGCGGCGACGGCGGCGTTGAATGCCTCGGCCACTTCGCGCGCGGTGAACTCGCCAGCGGCGACGCCGTCGCGGATGGCCTTTACGCCGAGATTGGTCAATTCAGTCACGTAGAAGATCCGTTCGCCCTGAGCCTGTCGAAGGGCTGCCCTTCTTTTACATGCGCAGGCTCAAAAGATGAAAAACAGGGCTTCGACGCGCTCAGCCCGAACGGTTGGGACGTTGTGCGAGAAGTCACTCGATCACCTTCGGCACGCCGAAGAAGCCGTGCTCGGCAGCGGGGGCATTGGCCAGCACATCGTCCCGCCGGCCGCCGGCCGTTTTGGGGTCGGCATCAACCACGTCGTCGCGCAGGCGTAGGGTATTGGGGATGACAGCGGTCATCGGCTCGACGCCCGAGGTATCGACCTCGCTCAGCTGCTCCACCCAGTCGAGGATGTTGTTGAGTTCGGGGACCATACGCTCCAGCTCGCCCGCTTCCATGCGGATGCGCGCGAGCGAGGCGATCTTCGCGACTTCTTCTCGAGTAACGGACATGGCCTCGCGCGTTAGCGAGGCGGCCTTGCCGCTTCAAGCAAAAGCAGGCCGTGCTGCTTTACTAAGTCGCGTCTTACTGACCCGCGCCTTCGGCAGGGGGCGGGCCCATCTGGCTGCCCATCATCTGTTGCAAAGCGCGGAAGCGCTGCTCCGCCTCTTCGCGCGACATGATCGCGTTCAGGGTGATCTCGAAGGTCAGATCGGTATTGGGCGCAATCGGCGATCCGGGGGGCGGTTCGGCGCCATAGGCCTGTTCCGCGGGAATGAAGAGGCGGTAGGTGCCCCCTTCCTGCATTTGCGTCAGCCCTTCGACGAACCCGTCGATCACCTGGCCACGCTCGAGAAGCATTGGCGTGCCTTCGGGAAGGACGCCTGCCGGGAACGGCAATTGCTGCGAGCGGTCGAATTCTTCGCCATCCGGTAGGGTGCCGACATAGTCCACGAACACGACCTGGCCTTCTTCCGGTGTTGGCCCGGTACCTGCGGTAATCGTCTCGATATCCAGCCCCTTGGGCATGGCGGCATAGGCCACGCCTGCGGCAATCAGGACGAGCACGACGATGCCGAGCCACAGCTTGGTCAGCGAGCCCTTGGCAATGGGTCGGAGGGGAACACGGGTGATCTCGGTCATGGGTGCAGTTCGTCCTCATACGCAAAGGGCGCGGAAATCTCCGCGCCCTCATGGCCTAGGCTGTCGTAGCTCGCAAGAGCGGGCTTACTTGACGCCGTCGCGTTCCATCCGTTTGCGCTCCAGCTTACGGGCGCGGCGCACGGCGGCGGCCTTTTCACGGGCGCGCTTCTCGCTCGGCTTTTCGTAATGGCGGCGCAGCTTCATTTCGCGATAGACGCCCTCGCGCTGCAGCTTCTTCTTGAGTGCGCGGAGAGCTTGATCGACATTGTTATCGCGAACGGTAATCTGCATAAACTTACAAAACCTCGTCAAACGGGCCAGAGCCCGCCAGTGCGGGGTTTGCCTCCTGAAATAATTAGGGTTCGAAAACGAAACGCGTAACGCGCCGAATCCGTTCCGGATCGGCTCGAACGGAGGGGCACATATCGCCAAGCCCGCTCCAATGCAAGCATTTGCAGCGCTTCCCACCATGCGCCAGCCGCGCTAGGGAGCCGGCGATGGCCGATTTATCCCCCTTTGCCGCCACGCTCAACGTCGCTTTCGGCGGCGCGGCCGGCGCTGCCCTGCGTTACCAGACGGGCCGCGTGATGACGCAGTGGCTCGGGCCGCAGACCGTAATGACATTCCCGTGGGCGACTCTGGCGGTCAATGCCGTTGGAAGCCTGCTAATGGGAATCCTCGCCGGCTGGCTCGTTCGCCAGGGGTCAGGCGCCGCCGAACAGCTGCGCCTGCTCCTCGGCGTCGGGCTGCTGGGCGGCTTCACTACCTTCTCGGCCTTCAGCCTAGAACTAGTCCTGCTGATCGAGCGCGGACAGTATACGATCGCGGGCCTTTATGCTTTCCTGTCCTTCGCGCTCGGCATTTCGGGCCTGATGTTCGGCCTTGCAGTCATGCGGATGACGGCATGAAGACGTCCGACGAAGTCCGTCAGTTCACGATCGCGCCCGACGACGACGGCATCCGGCTCGACCGCTGGTTCAAGCGTCACCTGCCGCAGGTCGGCTTCGGTACGGTCAGCAAATGGGCGCGCACCGGCCAGATCCGGGTCGATGGCAAGCGCGCCAAGCCTGACGATCGGCTGGAGCAAGGCCAGCAGCTTCGCGTCCCGCCTGGCGGCGATACGCCCGATCGCAAGCCGAAGACCAAGCGCCCGCTCACTCAGGCGGAGGTAGAGCAGGCCGAGGGGATGGTGGTGCAGCAAACGCCCTCCGCCATCGTGCTTAACAAGCCGCCCGGTCTCGCGACGCAGGGCGGCACCAATACGACGAGCCATGTCGACGGCCTGCTCGATGCCTTCACGCCGGGGGAGGACGATCCCCGCCCCCGCCTCGTCCACCGGCTGGACAAGGATACGTCGGGCATCCTTCTCATTGCCCGTACGCCGGGCAGCGCTGCGTTCTTCTCCAAGCGTTTTTCCGGCCGCAGCGCCAAGAAGATCTACTGGGCGCTGGTCATCGGCGTGCCGGACATCCGCGAAGGCACCATCGACGCCCCGCTGGCAAAGCAACCCGGCAGCGGCGGCGAGAAAATGCATGTCGACCATGAAGGCGGGCAGCCTGCGAAAACCAAATACCGCGTGGTCGAGAGCGCGGGCAAGAAGGTCTCGTGGCTGGAATTGCAGCCGATGACGGGGCGCACTCACCAGCTCCGCGTCCATTGCGCGGCGATGGGCCATCCGATTGTGGGCGATGGCAAGTATGGCGGGAAGGACGCTTTCCTCACCGGCTCGATCAGCCGCAAGATGCATCTCCACGCCCGCCGCCTGATCATCGACAGCCCGGATGGCGGTAAGCTCGATGCCGTGGCCGACCTCCCCGAACATTTCGCCGCGTCGATGGAACAGCTGGGGTTCGACGAAGCCGCCAGCGATGCGACGCCGATCCGCGACGATCCACCGCCCAAATCGCGCGAGGAAAAGAAGCAGCAGGCCCGCCAGCATGCCAAGACCTATCGCAAATCGCAGCGCGGCCCCCGCCGTGGGCGCGGCGGCGGCGCGGGAGGCAAGCCGAAGGGTCGAGGCAAGTGAACCGGCTGGCCGTATTCGATTGCGACGGTACGCTGGTGGATGGACAGGCGGCGATTTGCGACACGATGGCCGATGCCTTCGCCAAGGCCGATCTCCCGCTGCCCGACCGCAACCAAGTGCGCAGGATCGTCGGCCTCAGCCTTCCGCAGGCGCTCCGTTTGCTCGCACCTGGATACGAGGCGAAGCACGGCGCTTTGCTCGAGCATTACAAGACCGGATTTCGCGATCGCCGGACAAGCGGCGTTCTGGAAGAACCGCTGTATGACGGGATTGTCGCGTTGATCGAACGCCTGTCGCAGGCCGGATGGCAATTGGGCGTGGCGACCGGCAAGAGTGATCGCGGGCTCTTCTCTTGCCTCGAACGGCATGGCCTACTTGACCGGTTCGTCACGTTGCAGACGGCCGACCGCCATCCTTCAAAACCTCATCCTGCCATGCTCGAACAGGCAATGACCGACGCCGGAGCCGATACGGGATCCACGGTCATGATCGGCGACACAACGTTCGACATGGAAATGGCCGCCGCCGCGGGCGTGCGCGCTTTCGGCGTCGCATGGGGCTATCATGAACCCGCCGAATTGCTGGAGGCGGGCGCGGAGGCCGTAGCGAACGATATGGCGGAACTCGAACAGATGATTAGCAATGCCGTCTGACGAACGCACAGCAATGCGGCGCTTCTGGATTTTGCAGGGCTTGCGGCTCGCTGGCCTCGGTTTGGCCCTGGCAGGCGCAATGGCGATCGCCGGAACGCTGAACCTCAATCAGGCGCAGGGCGCGGTGCTGCTGATCGGTGGGGCGGTCGCTTTCTTCTTCCTGCCCGTTCTGATGGCGAAGCACTGGAAGGCCAAGGGATGAAGCGATTTTACGCGCAAGTTGCGGCGCAGGAAGCCGCCGGCGGCTGGATCGTCCATCTCGACGACCGTCCGCTCAAGACCCAAGGTGGCAGACCGCAGCTCGCGCCCTCTGTCGAGCTTGCCGAGTTGCTCGCAGCCGAATGGCGCGGACAGGACGACGAGATCGACCCTTCCGCATTCCGGTTTCGCGACATGGCCGACTATGCGATCGACGTGGTGCGCAAGGAGCCGGACGTCATCGTCGATAAGCTGCTCGGCTATGCGGAAACCGACACGCTGTGTTACCGCGCCGATCCCGAAGACCCTCTCTATCGGCGGCAGCAGGAAGTGTGGGAGCCCCTTCTCGCCGAGACCGAGGCACGCGAGGGCGTCCGCTTCCACCGCGTCAGCGGCATCCTGCACCGCGCACAGGCTGGCGAAACTCTGGCCACATTGCGCAACCATCTCGAACGGCTCGATCCCTTTAAGCTCGCCGCGCTGGAGCAGCTGGTCTCGCTCAGCGCATCGCTCTGCATCGGCCTCGCCGCGCTCGAGCCAGGCGCCGACGCAGATGCCCTGTGGAATGCTGCAAACCTCGAAGAGGATTGGCAGGCGGAACGGTGGGGCAAGGACGAGGAAGCAGCCGCTCGGCGCGAGGGGCGGAGAAAGGCGTTCCTGAATGCCATTGCCTTCGCCCGGAGCGTGAAACCCGGATAAGAAAAAGGGCCGATAAATCGGCCCTTTTTCGTAAATTTCAGGGGTCGGTCAGACCTTGTTGCCCATCTTGCCTTCGACTTCGCCCTTGAGGTTCTGGGCTTCGCCCTTGCGTTCTTGCGCATGACCTTCGGCGCGGGTCTCGGGGTTGTCGGACTGCTGCTTCGCCTTGCCGGCGACTTCATTGGCAACACCCTTTGCCTTGTCGGTAAGTTCGCCCATCGTTTTTCTCCAGTTTCATCGGCAACATTGCCTCAAGTTAATAACGTAGAAGGCGACGATCCTGTTCCGGTCTGCCTGGTTCAATTCTGGCGGGCCTTGTCGATTGCCTTTTCGAATTGCGTTTCAGTGAGGGCACCGGTGTATTTGAAGCGTCCGCTCACGTAGGTCGGCGTACCGACGATACCGAGTGCCATCGCATCGCGCCGATTTGCGACGAGGCGCTGCGTCGGACCGCCGGCTTCGATAGTTTTCATCAGCGACTGCCAGTTGCCCCCGAGGCCCGTGACGACCTCCGCCATGACCGCGGGCGTAAGCGGGCGCCGCTCCCGCATGAAGGCGTCATGCACGGCGGTGTACAGTCCCTGTTCGTTCGCTGCGATGGCGATACGGGCGGCATCTTCCGATGGTGGACCGAAGATCGGAAGATCGCGATAGACGATCCGCGTGTCCCCGTCTTTTGCGACCGCTTCGAGCATCGCGGGATGCGCTCTGCGACAGGCGGGACAGCGATAATCGGTGAAGACGATCAACGATACCGAAGCGTCTTGTGGACCCGATGAAGGTGCGTCCGCATCGGAAGCCAGCCTCTCGGCGAGGGCGGCCCTTATCGGCGTTCCGTCGATGTGGACTGCACGGAAATAATGGGAGGCGGCAACTCCCAAGCAGACGATTATCGCAAAAAGCAGCGCAGAGCGTATCGAACCCCCGGCCGCAGGCTGCCTGTCGTGCCCTCTAACCGATCCACTCCGCCACTTCGAGCGCGACCTGATTTGCCGCCTGGTTCAGCGCCGGGCCGACCGCGGCCGCTTCGGGCGCAACGCCGGAGATGACCGCTTCGAAGCGGCGCGTGCGTACCGAACTGCCCGCGCCCGGAAGGACGCCGTCGAACACGACCACGACCGAGGAGTTGCGCGCATCATATCCAAACTGGCGGACCGTGCCGTTCAACCGCGTCTCCGCGAGGGCGCCCGGATCGTCGCCGTCCACGATGATGCGATTAGTGCGCGTGCGCAGCGTTTCGCCGATCAACCGACGAAACAGGCGCGCAGGTTTCTCGACCCAGGTTGCATCCTGCAAATAGGCGATGCTGGTATCGTCGATCTGCACTGGCACCCGCGTCACGTCGAGCGCGGCAGGCGCTTCGAATTCGCTGAGCACGATCGACTGGCCTGCATTGCTGGATGCGCCACTGCCTGCCGGGGCGGTGGCGGTCGGCGTGAGGGTCAGGAGGCTATCGGGCGTTTCCGGCCCGAAGCTGATACAACCTGCGAGCAGCAGTGCTGGGGCGAACGCGGCGAGGGTCTTGAACTTGCGCATCGCGAAATCTCTCAATTGTCGGGCTCGTAATCGGGCATGGGCTGGCTCGAAAGCAATGCGCCGGCGCCCTTTTCGTCGATCTTTTCGGTGACGCCGCGTAGCGCCTTGCTGGTCGCGCGCAGATCGCGCAGTGTCGCTTCGGCGGCGGGCAGCGTGCTTTCGGTCAGCTGCTTGGTTGCCGGACGCGCATCTTCGAGCGTAACCTTAAGTGCTTCCGCAGCACCGCTTGCGGACTCGAGCGTTGAGCGAAGCTGCTTTGCAATCTGCTCGCCTTCGGAATTGATCAACCGGTCGGTCGAGGCGGTGACCTTCTCGAACTCGTCGAGCGCTTCGGCTGACTCTCGCAAGGTAACCTGCAATTCCGCCATCGTGCGTTCGACCTGCGGGGCGGCCTGCGCAAAACCGCGGGTTATCTCGTTTGTGTTGGCGAGAATTCCGGCGATCTCGCCCTGGTTCTCGTCGCTCAAGAGTTGGGTCAGCCGCTCGGTCAGGGTTGCCAGCCGCTCGAGCAGCAGAGGCGCGTTGGCCAGAATAGCGTTGAAGCCGCCATCCTGCGGCGGGATGATCGGTACGCCTTCGGTGCAGGCCGTGGTCTCGCAGGTGATGGCCGGGGCGCCGCTGCGCGCACCGTCGAGCATGATGGTCGAAACGCCGGTGAAGCTGCCCTGGATCGTCGCCGTGGTACCGACGAGGATAGGCACTTCTTCCTTCACCTTGATGCGGACGCGAACGAATTCGGGATCCTTGTCCCACAGCGCGATCTGGGAGACTTGCCCGACCGGAACGCCGGCGAAGGACACTTGGCTGCCATTGGCGAGGCCCGAGACGGACTGGCCGAAAAAGATGTCGTATTCCTTTTGGTGGCCTTCGCCTAGCCGTGCCAGCCAGACGATGAACAGCGCCAGCCCTGCTAGGATCAACAGCGTGACGGCCCCCACCCACACATGATTTGCCCGCGTTTCCATTACTTAGCCTTATCCTTCGCAGCATCCGCTTTGTCCAACGCTTTGACCGCGTGCGCCGCGATCGGTCGGTCCATGTGCTGCCTGAGTTCGTCGAGCGCCTGCGCCGTCAGCGCTGCGCGGCCGCGCGGGCCGTTGAAGTATTCCTGTATCCAAGGATGGTCGAGTTCCATGAGGTTGGGCACGGTATCGACCGCGATCACCTTCTTGTCCGCAAGCACCGCCACCCGATCGCAAATTTCGTGCAGCGTATCGAGATCGTGGGTGATGAGGAACACGGTCAGACCGAGCGTTTCCTTCAATTCCAGCGTCAACCGGTCGAACGCCGCCGCGCCGATCGGGTCGAGGCCGGCTGTCGGCTCGTCGAGGAAGAGCAGTTCGGGGTCGAGTGCCAGAGCGCGCGCAAGACCGGCGCGCTTTTTCATGCCCCCCGAAAGCTCGCTCGGATATTTGCTGACCGCGTTTTCCGGCAGGCCGGAGAGGACCACCTTGTAGCGCGCGATCTCGTGCCGCAGATGCTCGCTAATTTCCGGATAGAACTGGTTGAGCGGCACTTCGACATTCTCGCCCACCGTAAGAGTGGAGAACAACGCGCCGCCCTGAAACAAAACACCCCACCGATCGCGCACGCCCAGAACCTCGTCTGGCTCGGCTTCGGTGATGGATCGTCCGAACACCTTTATCTCGCCGGCGCTCGGTATTTGAAGCCCGATGATCGAACGCATCAGAACCGATTTGCCCGTGCCCGATCCGCCGACCACGCCAAGGATTTCCCCGCGCTTGACCTTGAGATCGAGCTGGTCGTGAATGGTCTGTTCGCCGAACTTGTTGACCAGGCCCTCGACGACGATCGGATATTCGCCGCGAAACCGTTCGTGCCGCTCGGGAGGGGGGAGATCGTCCGCCATCAGGCCCACCCGACCTTGGTGAAGAAGACGGCGAAGAACGCATCGAGCACGATGACGGCGAAAATGCCGGTCACCACAGCCATCGTGGTGCGCAGGCCCACCTGCTCGGAGTCGTTCTCGACCTTCATGCCATGATAGCAACCGGCGAGCGAAACGATCAGGCCGAAGACGGGCGCCTTTATTAGGCCTACCCATAAATCGTAGGTCGGGACGACTTCCTGGATGCGGAACAGGAAAGTCCAGAACGGGATGCCGAGCATGACGTCGCCGATCACCGCTCCGCCGATAATCGCTGTCGCGCAAGCGTAGAACCCCAGCAGCGGCATCATGATGATCGCAGCAAGGATGCGCGGGATGACCAGCGCTTCCATCGGCGAAATGCCGATCGTGCGCATGGCGTCGACTTCCTCGGTCAGCTTCATCGTGCCGAGCTGCGCGGCAAAGGCGCTGCCCGAACGGCCCGCCACCATGATCGCGGTCATCAGCACGCCGAGTTCGCGCAAGGTAATCCGGCCGACGAGGTTCACCGTCAGCGTCTCCGCCCCGAACTGCGCAAGCTGCACCGCGCCCTGCTGCGCGATGACGACGCCGATGAGGAAGCTCATCAAGCCGACGATTGGCAGGGCGGATACTCCGACCAGTTCCATCTGCCGGACCAGCGCAAGCGAACGGAACCGGCTGGGATGGCGAATGACATTGCCCGCCGCCACCAGCAGCGCACCGAGGAAACCCAGCACGCCCATGAAGCCGCGGCGGCCGTTATAGACTTTCTCGCCGATCGCTTCGGGTACGCGCTGCAACAATTGCGCGCGGGGCGCGGATACAGCCTCGCCTTCGTGCGAACCTTCGAGCGCCTTCATCAGCCGCTGCGCCCGATCGCTTGCGCCTACGATTTCAGCGTTATGCTCGGTCGCCAGGCTGCACGCGACCCATGCGCCCACGGTATCGATTTCGCTGACTTCGGAAAGATCGACTTTACTGAATTCGCGATCCAAGCCGCGCAAATCTTCGTCCACCCCGCCAATCGTCGAGATAAGATATGGCCCGGAGAGCGCCAGCGTTGCGCCCCCGTCCGCCCCTTCGTCCACCTCGAATTGCGCCAGACCGTCCATCTTCCTGCGCCTATGCGGCGATTTCGGCGCGGCGGCAAGCGCAGAGGCGCGTTTGCGTTGCATCGCAACAGGGGCGCTGGCATGGGCTACGGCCATGAGTACAGAGCTTCCCAAGACCTTCGACCCTGCCGAAATCGAGGCGCGCTGGTATGCGCACTGGGAGGAGAACGGCCTGTTTCGACCCGAACGGCCAGACTCGGAAGCCTACACCATCGTCAATCCGCCGCCGAACGTGACCGGCAGCCTCCACATCGGTCACGCGCTCGACAATACGTTGCAGGACATCGTGATCCGGTACGAGCGGCTGCGCGGCAAGGACGCGCTGTGGGTAGTCGGCACCGACCATGCCGGCATCGCGACGCAGATGGTGGTGGAGCGCCAGCTCGAGGCGAAGCAGGACAAGCGCACGAACTACTCGCGCGAAGACTTCGTCAGCAAGGTCTGGGAATGGAAGGACGAAAGCGGCGGCACGATCACCCGTCAGCTCCGCCGTCTCGGCTGCTCGATGGACTGGAGCCGCGAACAGTTTACGATGGACGAGCATTTCAGCCGCGCGGTGCTCAAGACCTTCGTTGATCTTTACAATGACGGGCTGATCTACCGCGACAAGCGGCTGGTGAACTGGGATCCGAAACTCAAGACCGCGATCAGCGATCTCGAAGTCGAGACGCAGGACGTGAAGGGTCATTTCTGGCATTTCCGCTATCCGCTGGAGGGCGGCGTGACGCTCGAGAACGGGCAGGACTACATCGAGGTCGCCACTACCCGGCCCGAGACGATGCTGGCCGATATGGCAGTGGCCGTGCACCCGACCGACGAGCGGTATGCCAGCGTCGTCGGCAAGCATGTCGTCCTGCCCATTACCGGGCGGCGCGTGCCGATCGTGGCGGACGAACATGCCGATCCGGAACTCGGCAGTGGCGCGGTGAAGATTACGCCGGGGCACGACTTTAACGATTTCGAGGTCGGCAAGCGCGCCGGAATCGAGCCCGGCGATATGCTCAACATGCTCGACGGCGATGCTAATGTCACGCAGACCGCCGACGGAAAGGTGCCGAATGAGTTCCTCGGCCTCCACCGCTTCGCCCGCGATGGCAAGGACGGTGCGCGCGAACTCGTGGTGCAACGGCTGAAGGAGCAGGGCTACCTCATCCCGCACATCGCCAAGACCAAGAAGGGCGAGGAACAGGAACTCGACGCCGAACCGCGTACCATCGCGACCCCCTTCGGCGACCGCGGCGGCGTGGTGATCGAACCATGGCTGACCGACCAATGGTATGTCGATGCCGCGAAACTTGCGGTCGACCCGATTGAGGCGGTGAAGTCCGGCGAAGTCGAGATCGTCCCGAAGACTTGGGAGAAGACATTCTTCAACTGGATGGAGAATATCCAGCCGTGGTGTGTCTCGCGACAATTGTGGTGGGGGCATCGGATACCGGCGTGGTATGGTCCGGACGGGGCGGTATTCGTCGCCGAAACCGAAGCCGAGGCGCAGGCCTGGGCGGGCGCCGGCGTTACCCTGACCCGCGACGATGACGTTCTCGACACTTGGTTCTCGTCCGCGCTCTGGCCCTTCGCCACGCTCGGCTGGCCAGAAGAAACCGCGCTGGTCGAAAGGCACTACCCCAATAACCTCCTGATCTCCGGCTTCGACATCCTGTTCTTCTGGGATGCCCGCATGATGATGATGGGCCGCCACCTCACCGGTCAGAACCCATGGCCTCGCCTGTACCTTCATGGCCTCGTACGTGCGGCGGACGGGGCGAAGATGTCGAAGTCAAAGGGCAATGTGGTCGATCCGCTCGGCCTCATCGATCGCTACGGCGCCGATGCCCTGCGCTTCTTCATGGCCGCAATGGAAAGCCAGGGGCGCGACATCAAAATGGATGAAAAGCGGGTCGAGGGTTACCGCAACTTCGCCACCAAGCTGTGGAACGCGACCCGCTTCTGCCAGGCGAACGGCATCGGCGCGAGCGACACGATTGCCGCTCCATCCGCGCGCCTTGCGGCGAACCAGTGGATCATCGGGGAGGTGCAGCAGACGGTCGAGGCGCTGGACAAGGCGCTGGCCGACCTACGCTTCGATGCAGCCGCCAACACGATTTACCATTTCGTGTGGGACCGGTTCTGCGACTGGTATCTCGAACTGATCAAGCCGGTCTTCCAGGGTGATCCTGACAGTGCGCCCGCCGTCGAAACCCGCGCGGTCGCCGGTTGGGCGCTCGACCAAATTCTCGTAATGCTGCACCCTTTCATGCCCTTCGTGACCGAGGAGCTGTGGCAGGCGCAGGGCGCGCGCGGCGACTATCCGGTAATCACCGCCAAGTGGCCGAACCCGCGAGCCGATATCAGCGAGGATGCGGTGGCGGCGATCGACTGGGTCATCGCGCTCACCACTGCTATGCGCGGTGCGAAGAACGAACTCGGCATTCCGCCCGGCGCGAAGCTGGAAGCTTGGATCGCGAACCCCTCTCCGGTCGCGGCAGGCGTACTGGAACGTGCCAACGCCGCGGTCGAACGACTCGCGCGGCTCACCCCGGTGCATATCGGTGAGGCCCCCGCCGGGCCGGCAATGCAGGTCGGCGCAGGTAGCGATGCCATCGTCATCCCGCTCGAAGGGATCGTCGACATCGAAGCCGAAAAGGCGCGGCTGGCAAAGGCGCTGGAGGCGAGCGAAAAGGAGTTCGGCAGCCTCGACAAGCGGCTCGGCAACCCCAACTTCGTCGAACGCGCAGCGCCCGAAGCGGTGGAGAAGGCGAAAGCCGATGCGGCGTTCCATGCAAGCGAGATCGACCGGCTCCGAGCGGCTTTGGCGAGACTTGGATAGACTGGGACGAAGTGGCCCTCATTCTAGCGACAGACGATACCGGCGGCCCGGAAATCTTCGCATCGGTCCAAGGCGAGGGGCCGAGCGCCGGGATGCCGGTGGCATTCCTGCGCCTGTCGCGCTGCAATCTTGCCTGCGTGTGGTGCGACACGGCCTACACCTGGCATTTCGAAGGCGACCAGCGTCCGCATCGGGATGGAAAGACTTTCGCGCGCAAGGCCAACCAGCTCTCGCTAAACGAAACGGACGTCGCGGAACGGATCGCCGCGCTCGGCCAAACGCGTCTCGTCGTAACCGGGGGCGAACCGCTGTTGCAGGCCCCCGCCCTCGCCCGGATGCTGGACGCGCTACCTCACGTTGCCGTCGAGGTCGAGACCAACGGCACGACCAAAGCCTTGCCTGCGCTCGATGCACGCATTGCCCAGTTCAATGTCAGCCCGAAGCTTGCCCATAGCGGCAATGTGGCGAACCTCGCCCTCCTGCCCGAACGGCTGGACGCCTATGCGAACGACACTCGCGCGTGGTTCAAGTTCGTGATCGCCCAGCCCTCGGACATCGAAGAGGTTCTGGCGCTTGCTGCCCGCCATTCCATCCAGCACGAGCGCATTTTCCTCATGCCCGAAGGCACGGACAGCGACACGCTGCGCGCCCGCGAAAAATGGCTTGCCCCGCTCTGCGTCGAACATGGACTCCGGCTAAGCGACCGCCTCCACATCCACCTGTTCGGCGACACGCGCGGGACATGATGTGTCTTACGCAGCTACATCCGTGGCTGCGTCTCGCTTTTGCTTGAGAAAACTATCCCTGCGAGCGCCAGCGGGTGACGGTGCGCTCGACGAGGTCCTCTTCGCCGCCGGACTGGCTCCACAATTCGACGAAGCTCGGATCTTCCGAAGCGGGCCGCTTGATCTCTTCGAGATTGTCGAAGCTCACCCGGATCGGGATCGCGACACCCTCGCCGCAGATGATGCATTCGCGGTTGCGCAGCGCCGGGATCGCATCGAGGAAACCGCGCGCGCCTTCGGGCATGGCCGCACGCACGAATTCCTGGTCGCGGTCGTTGTTTAGGCGCATCGAGATGATCGTGCCGCACTGCGACAGCACGCCTTCGGCAAGGTCCGACGGACGCTGCGTGATAAGGCCGAGGCTGATCCCGTATTTACGGCCCTCCTTGGCGATGCGCGAGAGGATCGTGCCGACCGAATTCCCGTCGGCGTTCTTCTCGCTCGGCACATAGCGGTGCGCCTCTTCGCAGACCAGGAGGATCGGATTGGTCTTTTCCTCGCGTCCCCAGATCGCGAAATCGAACACCAACCGGCTGAGCACGGCCACTACGGTCGAGGTGATGTCGGACGGCACGCCAGACACGTCGATGATCGAAATCGGCTTGCCGTTGGCAGGCATGCGGAAGACCTTGGCGATGAATTCCTTCATCGTATCGCCCACCAGCATACCCGAAAACATGAACTGGTAGCGCGGATCGGTCTTCAGTTCCTCAAGCTTGCTGGAAATGCGCATATAGGGTGCGGACGTCGTCGCCTTGTCCAGCGTGCCCATCGCGTCCTTGAGTGCGTTCGAGAGGTCCGACAGGAGATAGGGGATCGGCGAGTCTACGGTGATCTTGCCCATACCCTCTGCGAGACGGCTCTTTTGCCGCGCCTTCAGCAGGCATTTGGCGAGGATATCCGCATCGATCTGCCGCTCGTTCCCATTGCTGGTTAGCAGGACTTCGCAATGCTCCTCGAAATTCATCAGCCAGTAGGGCATCTGCAGATTCGAGACGTCGAGGATCACACCCGTCTGCGTGAAGGCAGCCGAATATTCGCCATGCGGGTCGATCATCACGATGTGACCTTCCGGCGCCGCTTCGCAAATGCGGTGCAAGATCAAGGCCGCGCTGGTCGACTTGCCCGTACCGGTCGAACCGAGCAGGGCGAAGTGCTTGCCGAGCATGGCATCGACATACAAGCCGGCGCGAATGTCCTTGGTCGGATAGACCCGGCCGATCGTCACCGCGCTGCGCCCGTCGCTGGCATAGATCTGCCGCAGGTCCTGCGTGCTTGCGGGATAGACCATCGCGCCCGGCACGGGATAGCGGGTAACGCCGCGGCGGAAGCCGTGCAGCCTGCCGGTAAGCTTTTCTTCCACGCCCTCGCCCAGGAAGTCGATATTGGCGAGGATGGACCCGGCCTTGCGATCCTGTCTCTGGTTGCGGACACTGGCGACGAGCCACGAGTTGCCGACGCGGATCTTGATCTGGCTGCCGACCTGTCCCGCCATCGCCACCGAAGGATCCTCGTCCTCCGCGCATTCGGAAAGCCGCTGGAGGTCGATCGCGATCATCGATCCCGACCCTGCGATTTCAAGCACCACACCGATGGGCAGCGAGACGTTCTCGCTGACCTCGTCGCTATCGTAGACCGGCTCTTCGTCCTCGACCGGCTCGGGCTTCGGAGCGAGATCGGACGGGCGCGGCGGCGCTTGGCCCAGCCGAGGTTCGGAAGGACGCTGAGCGGCTTGCGGCTCGGCTGCCGGGAATTTTGCCACCGGCTCCGGCTCAGCCTGCTCCTGCGGCCGATGCACGTAGCCGGAACGCGACTGGACCGGCTGGCCTTCCGCCCGGCGAATACGATCGCGAAGCGTATTGCTGCGCGGCTGCGGCGGTTCCGCGCCCAGTTCCTGCGCCGGATCGAAGGTACGGAAGCTGCCGCTACGCATGTCGTTCATCGGGAGTGCCCTGTGTCTACGCGGCGCTAATGCGCGCGCCCTGACCAGGGTGATGCCCTCACACAGTTAAGATCGGGTAACGATGGAGCGCCAGGCTGCTAGAGCCGTGCAAATAACCGCCCTGCGCCCCAGCCCATACCGACCGACAGGATTACGGCCACGAGCCCATAGGCGAGCCCGTATTCCTGCGAGCTGCTTTCGACGAAACGCTCGAAGCCAACCTTGCGAACGTCGACCTCGGTCGTGGCCGAAGCCACGACCCGGCCGCGCGAAACCGCGAAGGTTTCGGCCGTGTACATTCCGGTCGTCACATTGGACGGCAACGAGATACGCGCCTGATACAGCACGCCCTCGGAAATCGTGACGCCCTGAAAGTCCTGCTTGTACAGGCCCTGCCGCTCCTTGAGATCGACGAGCCCGGCGGCAAAGCGCGATAAGGCGTCTGAATCGATCGCGCCCGTTGGCGAAAGCTGGATATAGTCGGTCCCGAACTCGAAGATCGCGGCGGTCCGCTCATCGACGATGTTCTCGACCGGCTCGGATGCGGCAACCGCGAAAAAACTTGGCACGGATCGGAAATCACTGCTTTCCGCATTGATCCAGACACCTGCGAAGCGCTCTTTCTCGCGCAAGCGGATCGGCTCGCTCGGTCCTTTCAGGACGACGACGATCGCATAGTCTCTCGCGGCCTGCCCGTCCGGATCGAGGACCGCGCCGTAGAGCAGCAGTTCGGTTCCGGTGAAGCCCTGCCTCACCTGAACCTCGTGCTGGGAGATTTCCGGGACCAGCACGGGATCGCGCTGGCCCATCAGGGCGAAGGCAGCGAGCAGGACAAGCAGCGCCCTCACAGCGGTGCGAGCGTGTATATTTCGTCGGGCTGGTAGAACAGGCCGAGGACCATGCGGAAAGCGATCACCAGCACGATCGCCGCGAGGATTAGGCGCAGATATTCGGGCTTCGCCTTCACCGCCCATTGCGAGCCGATCTGAGCGCCGGAAACAGACCCGAGCAACAAAAGGCCGACCAGCACGATATCGACAGCCCGCGTGGTCAGCGAATGCATCATCGTGGTTGCGATGGTGACGAACAGGATGTTGAACAGGCTGGTGCCGACGACGACGTTGGCGCTCATGCCCAGGATGTAGAGCATGGCGGGCACGAGGATGAAGCCGCCGCCCACGCCCATCAGCATGGTCAAGATACCGACCACGACGCCAACGAGCAACGGCGCGAGCGGGGAGATGTAGAGGCCGGAGCGGTAGAAACGATAGCGGAAGGGTAGCGCCGCGACCATCGGGTGGTGGCGCCGCCGCGCCGCCTCGGTGGTCTTGGACCCGCGCAGGGTCTGCCACCCTTCTTTCGCCATCAGGATGCCGATCGAACCAAGCAGCACGACATAGAGGGCGTTGATCACCACATCGATCTGTCCGATCGCGCGGAAGAAACGGAAAAGGAGAGAACCGAGACCCGCGCCCACGATGCCGCCCGCAACGAGGACTGCGCCCATCCGGTAATCCACCCCGCCGCGCTTCCCATGCGCAAACACGCCCGAAACGCTAGCGCCCGTCACCTGCGTGGAGGCGGAGGCGGCGGCGACAGTGGGCGGGATGCCGTAGAAGATCAGAAGCGGCGTCGTCAGGAAGCCGCCGCCGACCCCGAACAAGCCCGACAGGACGCCCGTGAGTGCGCCTAGCGTCACGATGAAAAGACCGTTCACCGAGAGATTGGCGATAGGCAGGTAGACGTCCATCGCGCAGCCCTATCCAAAGCCGGTCGACGAATGAAGTGGCTTGGCGTTAAAAACCGGTCGTCACGGTAATTGCGAGGCCATCGTTCGGTATTGCGTCGCCCGCCACGCGAACGCGGTAATCGGCTGATAACCGGATGTCAGCCCCAGCGACGTCGATCGCGACGCTGGCGCTTGGCCCCACGTCGACACGGCTCGCGCCCTTCTGAACTCCGGCCCATGCGCCTGCTCCCACGCGCACCTTCGCCATGTCGAACTCCGCGATTTCCCGGTCCGCCACGGCCATGCCGTCGGCAAAGCCGGTCGAAAAACGCCCGCCGACATATCCGGCCTGCGCATAGGCGCGTACCGCGACGCCGGCGACGACGTCCTGTTCGTCGATTCCCGCCGTCGCATAGATGCTCGGACGGATTTCGGTTTGGTCCGCGAACCGGGTCACGCGGGCTTCGGCATGAACTCGCAGCGGCAGGGCGGCGATCGGTTTCACCTTGATACCGGTTGCCGCTTCGATTTCGCCGCCCTCCATGAGCGCTTTTGAAACGCGCACATAGATGTCGGGCTCGAAGCGCGAGGACGGTGCCAGTCGATAGGACAAGATAACGCTGGCCTGGCTCGCTCCATAGGACGGCCGCGGCGTTGCGGATGCGACAGCATTGCTTCCTTCGCGAAAGAAAAGCCACGCATCGGCCCGCCAGCGCGAAAACCTTAGCTCGGGTCGCTTGGCGGCCCGTCGTTCGATGTCGCTACCAACGCTCACAGGATAGGGCGCAGCTGCCGGGCCCGTGGGTGCGAGGTTCGTGAATGAGGGAATTGGTGAACGGCGGATCGGCGCTTCGACGGCGCGATCCGTGGTCGTTGATCCTGTTTTGCGAGATCGATAACGGGCGGGTAGACCAGGATACCTCAAAGGCGTCTCCGCGATGCGCACCACAGCGGGTACGGCTGTTACGCTATCGCTCGCGCTTTTCGCAGCCACTGCGGGAGCTAACAAGGCATCCTGCGCAAACTCGAGCGGCCATGGGCTTTCCCACAGGAGCAGGCGTCCGGCGACCCAGACCGTCACGATCAGGGCTAGAAAGGTGAGCGGCTGGCCGCGACGGGCGGATTGCAGTTTCGGCCTCATCGAACCGAAAGCTTCGCATCTTGCGTTGGATGGGCTGCGTGCTCGGTTTTCTCCCAGACTATAGGCGCGCCGCCGAGCGCGGCCATATAGGCCCGCATCGCACGCCAACCGCTTATGATCGCGATCATATTGGTCAAAACAACGCGGGGGATCGCCCGAAAACCCTCGCGCCAACCATATTCGTTCGCCGTGAAAACTCCGCGCAAAATACAGCGCCAGAGCAGCCCGGCGAGGTTTGCCAGAAGCAGGAACTTGAGGACAGGCGTCAGTTGCAAAGGCGGAAGCACATCGAAATACGCCAGTGTCTGCGCGATGATCGTCGTTCCGACCAAGACGTAGCCGAGCGCGAGCAACGCAGCAGCTAGCGGCCCCTTGCGATCGCGCAGCATCATCCAGCGCGATACGAGCCTACCTTGCCAGCCGAGCCGGTCCCAGCCTTGCAGGGCGATCCCGTGGGTCCATCGCGTCTTTTGCCGCACGGCCGCATCGAGCCGTTCGGGAAAGTAGGCGCGCGTCGCGACCAGCCTGCCGCTCTCGGTGCGAACTCTGAGGAACCGGCCGGTGCCGCCCTGGGCGGCTATCCGCTGGCCAAGTTCGTAATCTTCTGTCAGCGAATCTTCTGCGAACGGAGCGCCGCCATTTGTATCGGCGAGCCTTTCGAGCGCCGCGCGGCCGATGGCAGACCCGACCCCCGCCCCGGGCACGCTCGCGCCGATCGCATTGCGCACCACCATTGTCTTGGCATGCGATTCGGCGAACTCGTCGGAATAATGGCCGCCGATCCAACGAGCCGATGCCAGCGGGAGGGCCAATACCGGCAATTGGACGAAATCGGCGTCACGAACCGCCCTGTCGAGGACCGTAAGCTCCGCCGGATCAACCATGTCCTCGGCATCGTGCAGCACGACCATATGGGCTGGGCGACCCGTCGCGGTCTCACGCTCGCGAAGCGCGCTCCACAGGACGTTCAGGCAATGCGCCTTGCTCGTGGGACCATCGGCATCGACGATCACGGGTACGATCCGGCCGTCTTTTGCGGCGCATTCTTCCACTTTCGCGAGAGTAGCGGGATCGTTGCGGTAGCAGCCGACAAAGATCGCCAGATCATCGTGCCGCCATGACGAGACCGCGTGGGCAAGCGTCAGCCCGATCACGGCGTCTTCCTGCCAGGCGGGGATGAACACGGCGGCGGGTCCGGACAGGTCCGTCGCGACCTCCATCTCGGCGGGTACGGTGCCCGTGCGAGCCCGCCCAGTGACCTTCAGCCAGAGATACAGCATGTCGACTGCGAGTTCGTCGAGCAGGCCGAGAGCGAAAAACGCCGCCGCAAACAACAGCAATTCATGCTGCGCGAGCGCCATCCATTGCTCTGCCGTAAAGCCTGATTCGTACAAATATCGCCCCCTTCAATCCCTCCCCTGTCACACCAGTCTTGAAAGAGGGTGAATATTGCTCGACAGAGCGCGCAATTATGTCCGAAAAGCCCTCCACTCTCCGTCTCGTGTTCGCGCCTGTGCGCGCGTTGTTCGTAAGCGACGCTTCGGCCGGTATTCTGCTTATCTTCGTCGCCATCGCGGCGATGCTGGCGGCCAATTCCCCCTTCGGAGAGGATTATCACCACCTCTTTCACGGCTACCTGTTCAATGCGAACCTGTTCAAGCTGAACACGCTGCATCTCTGGATAAACGACGGGCTGATGGCGATATTCTTCTTCGTCGTCGGCCTCGAAGTGAAGCGCGAATGGGTCGAGGGGCAGCTATCGACCGTCGATCAGCGCAAGATGCCGGTGCTGGCTGCTATGGCCGGCATGGGCGTTCCGGCGCTGGTCTTCTTGGGCGTCGTGAACGGCGAAGGCGCAGCCGAACTGACGCGCGGCTGGGCAATCCCGGCCGCGACCGATATCGCTTTTGCCATGGGCGTCCTCGGCCTGCTCGGCAATCGCGTCCCCGCTTCGCTGCGGCTCTTTCTGCTGACGGTGGCAATTGTGGACGATATCGGCGCAGTCCTGGTGATCGCGCTGTTTTACACCGCGAATATCAAAATGATCTGGCTGGCCGCCGCCATCGCCACGGTAGGCGCGATGTTCGCCCTCAACCGGATGCGGGTTTCCGCGTACTGGCCCTTCATCCTGCTCGCGCTCGTCCTATGGTTTTTCGTGCTGAATTCGGGCGTACACGCCACAATCGCCGGCGTGGTCGCGGCTTTGACGATCCCCATGCGCGGGAAAGACGATGATACGATGCTCGAACATCTCGAACACGGTCTTGCACCATGGAGTGCCTACCTCATCGTACCGATCTTCGGTTTCGCCAATGCAGGCGTGGAAATCGGCGATCTCGGTTGGGCAGGCGTGTTCGCACCGCTCCCGCTGGCGATTGCCGCGGGTCTGTTCTTCGGCAAGCAGATCGGTATCCTCTCCGCCATCTGGGCGGCGAACAAGGTCGGCTTCGCGAACAAGCCCGAAGGCGCATCATGGCCGGAAATCTGGGGCGTTTCGATTCTATGCGGGATCGGCTTCACGATGTCGCTGTTCATCAGCGGGCTGGCCTTCGCGGGCATCGACTTGCTGATCGAGGAAGCGAAGATCGGCATTCTGATGGGGTCGGTTGTCTCCGCCGTTGTTGGCTTCGTTATTCTTCGCCTGACTACCGACCACCCGGACGACGTTCGCTCCCCCTATACGGCGTGAGATCGCCGGTTCCGGGTTACCAGCTGCCGGTATTGGGCATGCTGGCCCAGGGTTCCGCAGGTTCGAGATAGCCGTCCTGGAGGATTTCGACGGAGATACCGTCGGGCGAGCGTACGAACGCCATGTGCCCGTCGCGCGGCGGTCGATTGATGGTATGCCCGGCGTCCATCAGTCGCTGGCAAGTCGCGTAAACGTCGTCCACGCGATAGGCGAGATGGCCGAAATTGCGTCCGCCCTCATAGGTTTCGGGCTCGCTTCCGTCTTCTGGCGGCCAGTTATAGGTCAGTTCGACCTCGGCTATCCCTTCCTGCCCCGGCGCTGCGAGGAAGACGAGCGTGAAACGCCCCTTTTCGCTTTCCTTCCGGCGGACTTCCTCGAGGCCGATCAGTTCGAAAAAGCGAATTGTGGCGCCGATGTCGGCCACGCGGATCATGGTATGTAGAAATCGGGTCATGGCAATCTGCGAACTCTTGCTGCGTGGCAGCCAAGATAGGAGCGTGGCCGCCCGACGCCACCCGTGAATATTACATACTCATGAAGAGGAAGTGCCGCCAACAATGGCGGCACCGCTCAAGGATGATCAGAAGCCTGCTGAAAGTGAAAACACAACTTGGCTGGATGCGATCGATGAACCGTCCTTCGTGTTCTGGAAATTCGGCAGAAGGTACGCCGATTCCGAACGCGAGATGTCGGTATCGACATAAGCGACGCCAAGCGTCAGCGGCCCTACCGCATAATCCGCTCCGATCAGCCAATCGAAATAGGTGCCGGTCGGCGCAATGCTGGTGCCATTGGGTCCGAGACCCGAATTGCCATCCGAATAGCCGAGATGCCCCTTAACCGTCAGTCCGGTATCGGGGACGCCGGCGCTGAGATCGGCCCAGAGATACAGGTTGTCTTCCTTGTCGCCCGGATCGTTCGGCACGCCGGCGGCTGCATCCGCGCCGGTCAGGAAGACTTTTCCGAGCGCCTCCTGCTTGGGAGCGTAAGCCACGCCGACCAGCGCTTCGACCGGACCGTAGGTCGTCGAAAGCTTCACATAAGGTTCGAAGAAATCGGTCGTGTCCGCGCCGCCCGGATACATGTACCATGTGACCCCGACGTCGATCGTAGCCGCATCGAGTTCGACGGCGTATCCCCCGTAGATATCGAGTTCGGTGTTCGAGCCCCCGAAGGTGCCCCACCCCGCAAGGTTCGATGCCCAGGCGCCGACATAGGCACCGGAACTGTGGCCAACGGATACACCGCCCTGCACCGCCAACTCTTCATCAGTCTGCGAAACACCGCGGAAGCGGTAATCCGAGACGAGGGCGACGCTACCCGAAATGGTGATTTCACCCGCTTCAACCGGATCGGTTTCATCGACAATCGGATCGTTGTTCGTCTGGGCGAAGCCCGGCGTGGCGATTGCGATGGCCGAAGCCGCGAGACAGAGCGAAGTCGCTCCGCGAAAGAACGTAAGCATAATCGAACTCCCTTGGTTCGTTGCGTTGCTTCGTTCCGCCTGCGTATTTCACCGGCCTCGTTATTTTTACTCGAGGTCTCACTGCGAAATTCGACAGGAAGTTGCCTTAATCCGGACGAGTGCGCAATGTTCGTGCGAAAGCTTTTCGCTATTGCAGCATGAAGCGTGGCTATTGTGCAACTGCGAAGCATTCACCGTGTGCTCAGCGCTTGCTGATAGATCGGGCGATACCTACTCCAACATTCGAGCATGTATCACAGCCCCTATGTTCCAGACCCTGCGCCGCATCCTGACCCGCAACGCCACCGAAAAGCGGGTGGCGGCCGTACCGGACGGCGAGCGCTGGTATATCGTAGGTGACGTCCATGGCCGCGCGGATCTGTTCGCAGCATTGACCCGAGCCATAGAAGACGACGATCGCGCGAACACCCCAACCAATACGAGTGTGGTCTTGCTTGGCGACCTGATCGATCGGGGACCGGACAGCGCAACTGTTGTCGCTCACGCCCGAGAGTGGGGATCGCAGCGGACGGTGCGCTACCTTGCAGGCAACCACGAGGAAATGTTTCTCGAGAGTTTCGATAACATCGAAACGCTGCGCCATTTCCTGAAGCATGGTGGCCGCGAGACGATCCTGAGTTACGGTGTGTCTGAGGCCGACTACACACGGATGCGCCTGGAAGAATTACAGGCCGAGATCCGGCAGCAAGTCCCACAGGAAGACCGCGACTTTCTCGCCGCATTCGAGGAGTATGTGGCAGCGGGCGACTATGTCTTCGTTCATGCCGGCCTCAACCCGGCCCATAGCCTGGAGGACCAGAAACGTGCCGACATGCTGTGGATCCGCGAGCGGTTTCTCCGGCATGAAGAACCCTTCAGCCATGTGGTCGTGCACGGGCACACCATCTTTCAAGACATCGAGACGACACCGCACCGAATCGGGATAGATACCGGCGCGTTCCGTACCGGGCGCTTGACAGCTCTCGTTCTGGAAGGCGAAGGGCGTCGCCGCATTCAGGCCGTCGCACAGGACGATGGCACAATCGAAATCGAAAAGGGCGATATCGTATGAAAATCGCAATGGTAGGCTCGGGCTATGTCGGGCTCGTGTCGGGCGCGTGCTTTGCCGATTTCGGCCACGACGTGTGCTGCATCGACAAGGATCAGTCCAAGATCGACCGGCTGCACGATGGCGTGATGCCGATTTACGAGCCCGGCCTTGCCGAACTGGTCGATTCGAACGTGAAGGCGGGCCGCCTCACCTTCACCACCAGCCTCAAGGAAGGCATCGCCGATGCCGATGCGATCTTCATCGCCGTCGGCACTCCAAGCCGGCGCGGCGATGGGCATGCGGACCTCTCCTTCGTCTATGCGGTAGCAGAAGAGGTCGGGCAGAACCTCGCCAACGATGCGGTCGTCGTCACCAAGTCCACCGTGCCTGTCGGCACCGGCGACGAGGTGCAGCGCATCCTGTCGGAAAGCGGCACCAGCCATAAGGTTTCGGTCGTTTCCAATCCCGAATTCCTGCGCGAGGGCGCCGCGATCGGGGACTTCAAGCGGCCCGACCGAATCGTGATCGGTGCCGAGGACGAGTTCGGCCGCGACGTGATGCGCGAAGTCTACCGTCCGCTCTTCCTCAACGAATCGCCGATCCTCTTCGTCAATCGCCGAACCAGCGAACTCATTAAATACGCGGCCAATGCGTTCCTCGCGACTAAGATTACCTTCATTAACGAGATCGCCGATCTGTGCGAGAAGGTTGGCGCAAACGTGCAGGACGTGTCGCGCGGCATCGGAATGGATAATCGTATCGGTCCGAAGTTCCTCCACGCCGGGCCGGGCTATGGCGGCTCCTGCTTCCCGAAAGACACGCTGGCGCTGCTCAAGACGGCCGAGGATTACGACAGTCCGACGCGCATCATCGAGGCGGTGGTTAAGGTCAATGAGGGCCGTAAGCGCGCGATGGGCCGCAAGGTGCTGGAAGCCTTGGGTGGACACGATGAGGCACGCGGCAAGAAGGTCGCTTTGCTCGGCCTGACGTTCAAGCCCGATACCGACGACATGCGCGATTCGCCTGCTATCGCCGTGGCGCAGACCCTGACCGATTGCGGCGTCGAGGTGGTCGCTTACGATCCCGAAGGCATGGAAATTGCCAAGCCGATGATGCCGGAGGTCACGATGGCGGCAGACCCTTACGAAGCGATCGAGAATGCCGACGCGGTCGCGATCGTGACCGAATGGGACGCTTTCCGCGCGCTCGATCTCAACCGCGTAAAGACCTTGCTGAAGACGCCTGTGCTGGTCGACCTTCGCAACATCTACCGCGCCGACGACATGCGCGCGATGGGCTTCACTTATGACAGCGTAGGCCGCCCCTAACCTTCCGAAACAGGCCGCGCGGCAATCCTATGCCGCGCGGCCCGAATACGCTTACTTGGCCGACAGTTCGGCGACGAGCGCAGGAGCGGGATAGATCGTCTTCAGCGCTTCCTGCACCGCATCGGTCGATACGGCGACGGTGCGGTTGAGGTTCGGATCGTATCCGTAATTCCCGCCGAGCGAGTGAATGTTGCCGTCGAACGCGGCGCCGATCACGGTGCCCGCCCGATCAATCACCGGCGATCCCGAATTGCCGCCGATGATATCGTTCGTCGTCACGAAATCGTAGGTCGTCGCCATGTTGATATCGGCGCGGTTTTCGGCAAAGGCCGGTGCGACGTCGAACGGCGCATTGCCGGTCGCCCGCTCGAACGTGCCGCCCATCGTGGTGCTGATCGGCACCTGGTTGCCGCGCTCTTCCCAGCCCTTCACTTGGCCGTAGCTGATGCGCAGGGTGAAGGTCGCATCGGGATAGAGACTGTCGCCGTAGGCGGCGAACCGCGCATCGGCGAGCTTCGCGCCGGCGGCGGTGAGCGGCCCGGAATAAGCCTCATCGATCGCCGCATCCAGTTCGCGCTGCCGTTCGGCCAGTTTGAGCGCATACTGGATCATCGGGTCGTCCGACGCCTCGATTGCCGCCATGCCGCCTTCCCACAACTGCGTGCGATAGGCGGCATCGGCGAGCCGCGTACCTTCGACCAGCCGCTCGGCCAGCTGTTCCGGGCTTTCCTGCCCAAGCAACAGGCGCGTATCGGGATCGTCCACGCCGAGATATTCACGCGCTTTCGACAGGCTCCATTCCATCGTCATCTCGTCGAGCCACGGATAGACCGGCCGCTCGTCGAGCAGGCGCTTGCGCGTCAGCGGCAGGGCGCTGTCGGTATAGCCCGGCAGACGCTGCGCATTCGGCTTTTCGCGCTCCTGCGCTGCGAACACCAAGGCACGAGCATAGCCGTAAAGCGAGCCCGAGGGCGAAGTGAAGCGGGCGGGCAGATACAGCGTACGATAGGCATCGACCGCGCCTTCCACCTCCGTCCACGGATCGCCGATCGCGCTATTGCCCGCGCTGCGGCGGCGCAGCTCGGCTTCCTGTTCGGCCAGCGTGGCCGTGAATTGCGGATCGTTCAGCGCCTTGGTGCGGCCGATATAGACCTTCAGGCTGTTCTCGATCCCGTTCAGCGTATCGAGCCCTTCGCGCGCCTTTTCCGGGCTCTCGTCCATCGCGCGGATCAGGCGTCCGCGCAGCTCCGACGTCGTCGCCAGCGTGATCGGGAGCCGTACCTCGCGCTCGAAGGCAAGCTGGCTCTGCGTGTAGAGCCGGCTGGTCGAGCCCGGATTACCGACCACGAAAGTCACTTCGCCCTCTTCCGGCGCGCGTGGGTTCCATTGCAGGTGGTTCGGCGTATCGACCGGTTCGCCGTTCTCGTAGGCGCGCAGGAAGCTCGCATCGAGCGAATAGCGCGGGAAATTGAAATTGTCGGGATCGCCACCGAACGTCGCCGCCCGGTCTTCCGGTGCCCAGGCGAGACGGACGTCGGAATATTTGCGATAGGTGTAAAGCTTGTACTGCCCGCCGCCGAACAGGGTGACGACCTGACAGCGATACTTTTCGGTATCGGGGCAGCTTTCCGTCTCGATCTCCGCAATCCGGGCATCGCGCGCCTTGGTCAGCGCTTCGCCGGTGAGCGTGCCGAACGAGGCCTTCACCTGATCCGTCACATCCGAGATTTGCGTCACCACTTCGGCCTGCTGACCGGGGCAGGTCAATTCGTCGCTCCGGTTGGCGGCGACGAAGCCTGCATCGAGATAGTCCGCCCCGGCATCGGAATTGTCGAACAGGCAGCTCGCGACGCAGTGATGGTTGGTGAGGATCAGGCCGTCGCCCGAAACGAAACTGGCGGAACAGCCACCGGTGAGTCGCACCGCGGCGGCCTGTACCTTGTCGAGCCATGCCTGATCGGGCGCCCAGCCGTAGGTTTCCTGCATACGTTCGGCGGGAAAATTGTCGAAGGTCCACATGCCTTCGTCGGCCCTGGCGGGGGCGGACGACAGGGCGGAGGCCAGAAGGATGGCGGTGGAGGCGTAGAAGCTTGTGCGGATCATGGAGTCCTCTCTCGATAAACCATGCCGTCTTCCGCCTTCGCCTGTCCGAAGTCCAGTGTCGTTGGTCGAAAGACCCGAAATGCCAGGGGGCCTGTAAGCCGGGTTCTGTTCCGCGGCCGATATGAACACATCAGCGCCGCGGCGGCAGCCATTCGTCTGGGCCGCGGATTGCTCCGCAGCTCGAGCAGCCAACCCGGACGATCGGAGGCGAAACGCCCCTGCCGTTTCCGGCGCGCCGTCCCTATTCGGCCTTGCTCCGGGTGGGGTTTGCCATGCGGGCCGCGTTACCGAAGCCCCGGTGCGCTCTTACCGCACCCTTTCACCCTTGCCTGATCTCCTGTCCCAAAAGGACTGGAGCCATCGGCGGTATGCTCTCTGTGGCACTTTCCCTCGACTTGCGCCGGGCGGGCGTTACCCGCCACCCTCGTTTCGTGGAGCCCGGACTTTCCTCGCGCAAAAGCACGCGGCTGCCCGGCCCCCTGGCATTGTCTTGGATAGGCGACTTGCGGCCATTCGCCAAGCCGGAACCCGCCAATGGAATGTTGGACCGTTCGAGGGTTTCGACTGCGGGTGTCCAACCCGATGGAACACATGGAACACGGTTCAGGCGGACAAAATGGCAGGCGGGTTGCGGGCGCTTGAAGTTCAACGGGAGAGGGCGAGTGGATGCATGGAACACGCAAGCCGGAATGCATGATCGGCAGGGGGTAGGAAACCGAGCGATGGAACGCGCTGCGCTCGAATGGCAGAAAATGGGGTGCAAAGTGGACTGTCCAGTTTCTACTCCCGTTCAATCGGAACCAGACGCTGCTAGTCAAACCATTCCCGTGCGCAGTGCTTTCGCCCAATCAAGGCGCTTGTGAGCCTCCGCTTCCCGCGCTGCCTTTTCCCAATCATAGGCGACCATGTGAAAACTCGCTTCCCACTCACCATTCTCCTTGGTAACGATCGCGTACCGGGCGTGCGGCGCTCCGTTCTGAATAACGTGAGGGAATGGATGGTCGTCGTCATAGGCTGGCAAGCCGACGCTCCCCGGGTTCACGATCAAGCGTCCGTCAGTAAGTCTGACAGCTCTTGGAACATGGGTATGACCGCACAGAATGAGCGAAGCATCGGTCGTACCTGCTCTCTCTGCCACTTCGTCTAACGTGGCCGGACGGACCCCCTGCTCGGTCACCGTTTCTAGAAAATAGATCAGATCGCTGTCTGGCGTCCCATGAACCAACAGCACGTCATCCGAGAGGCGCAGCGTTTCAGGTAAGGCTGCAAACCAAGCCAACTGGTCTTCGCGCAGTGTCAATCTGGCGTGCCTGTCCGACAAACCCATCTGGTCGGGTGTCCCGTTCAAGACCTGCCTCTCGTGGTTTCCGCGTATGGTTGGAAAATCCAATTTCATGAGACGATCAGCCGTTTTCTCCGGCCAAAGAGCACCCGAGCAAATGTCTCCAAGATTGACGATTTGATCCACCGACTGGCGGTTCGCGTGAGCGATCACTGCATCGAGCGCTGATATGTTGCCGTGAATATCTGAAAGGACCGCAATTTTCATTTCGGGCTAATAGCGAAGCCAACTGTCAACCGTAACCCATTCGTCCGCTTTCGGCGCGAAGGAGGGAAGCACCTGATACCCGCTATGGGGTCGTTAGCGGACATCGCATTAGACCGGCGTCCCTTGGATCAAATAGCGTATCCCAATACAAAAACCCCGCCGATCCACTCCGGACCGGCGGCGTCTTCGGATAATTTCATAGGCTAGATCAGCTGTAGTTGACCTCCAGCGACGCCGTCCGGCTGGTCTTGCGGCGCATTACGCCGCCGGTGTCGAAGATGGTGATCGGCGAATAGCCCGAATTGGTCAGGCCGCTAAGCGCATCCTATACGGCCTACCGCGTCCGGCCCCGGTCCCGGTCCAGCAAGAGCTGGAACAGGATCGCGCGCACTTCGCCGTCGATCGTGCCGTTGATCGTTTCGGGCCGCCAGCGGCGCTGGAAGGCTTCGACCGCCTTATGGCCGTCCGAAATGTCGTAGCCGAACCGTTCGAGCGCGAGGTAGAACGAGGCGTCGTTGTCGAACGGATCGCCGCGCTCCAGCTTTTCCGGACGCGGCAGGCACAGGCCGTATTCGGCGAGGCGGCCCCACGGGAACAGTTCGCCCGGATCGATCTTGCGACCCGGCGCGACGTCCGAATGGCCGACCACGTTGGCGCGCGGGATATCGTAGCGCTTCACGATCCGCGAGACCAACGGCACCAGCGCCTCGAACTGCGCCTCGTTGAAGTCGCGATAGCCGTATTTATGGCCCGGATGGTCGAGCTCGATGCCGACGCTGGCGGAATTCACATCGCGATGGCCGCGCCAGTACGAGACGCCCGCATGCCAGGCACGTTTTTCTTCCGGAACCAGCCGGACGACCTCGCCCTGCTCGCCGATCAGGTAATGCGCGGAGACCTTGGCGTCCGGATCGCACAACCGTTCGATCGCGAAGCCCTTGTCCTCCATTTCGGTGTAATGGATGACGACCATCGAGATCGGCAGGGTGCGTTCGTCGTGATTGGGCGAGAGGACCTCGCGGTCGACCAGCTCGTCCTTGCTTAAGGGAAGCCGCTCGCCGGGCGTGCCGAAATCGCTCAACCGATCAGCCCTTCGCTTTCGGGCATGAACGCGCCGAGCACCAGCGTTCCTTCGTCGCGGGCGAATTGGAGGCCGCCGCCATGCTGTTCGGCGAGCAGCGCGATCATGTGCGCCGCCGCCGTCCGGCTCGAAAGCTCGGCCGGATCGAGGCTGCCGTCGAGCGCCTTGCCGATCGTATCGTCGAACCCGATCTTGGGGCCGGCTGCGCGCACCACGATTTCGCAATTCCCGTCGCGGATTTCGGCGCCGACATCGAGCGTCCCGCCGCGCACCAGAGCATCGATCGCAATCTGTGCGAAGTTCAGCAGCACCTTCACCGCCGGCTTGCCGAGATTGGCGACATCGAGCGCCCAGTTGACCGTGATGTTGCCCTTGTCGACCAGGAGCGCTTCGATCAGCGACTTGGGTTCGGCCATATCCACCCGGTCGCCGAACCCGCCCGCCGCACCGAAGGCGAGGCGGAAGAATTTGAGCTTGCTGGTGCTGGTGCGCGCGCTCTGTTCGAGGAGGCCCATCACGTTCTCGCGCATTTCGTCGTCGGTTTCCAGCGCCAGCAGTTCCAGCCCGTTGCTGAGGGCGCCCACCGGGCTCAGCATATCGTGGCACAGGCGCGAACACAGCATGGCGGCAAGGTCGATCGAATTTTTGTCGTTCATCGGTGGTCCGTTGGATTGGTGCGTAAGCGGGCTTCTAGCGAGGGGCGACCTCATAGGGAAGCGCGCTGAATGCGCCAGCCCCCGCCCGCCAGAACGTGACCCGCCCCGCCGCGATTATGGCCCACACCGCCCTATCGTCCGCCGCGCGCTGTGCGTCGGTGGCGGATGGCCGGGCGAGGCCGTTGGGGTGGGAATGGTAATATCCCACGACCTGCGGCCCGCCGCCGCGCGCGGCCCGGTGCGCGTCGATCAGCGCTTGTGGGTCGATCTCGAACTGCGTTTGGGGCAAGGGATGAACGTTACCGGCCGGTATGGCGCCGGTGATGCGGCCGGGCTCGCCCACAAGGATGCCGCAGCATTCGTTGGGATGAACGCGGTTTGCTTCGTGGAGCATAGCGCTCAGGATTTTTTCTGTAATCGCCAGCACACCCCAAGGTTATCCGTTCGCCTTTAACTTGTCGAAGGGCTGCTTTTCCTTTTTAGGCTGGGCATGCCGTTCTGGACTTACATGATGCTTCGTCGCGACGTCCGGTTAACCACGGAGCCGACAGATAATCTCTTTGAGACGATAAGCAGAGCACTTCGACAGGCGCGAGGCATATAGTGGTAGGAGACGACACGATCCTCGAAGGCCGAACCGAAACCTCGGACCGCCTCGACAAGGCGCTCGCCCAAGGCACCGATCTGTCGCGCGAACGTATCAAGACGCTGATCGCGCAGGGCCATGTCGAGATCGCCGGAAAGCTTGCCACCTCGCCCTCCGCGAAGGTCGAGGCCGGCACCCCCTATCGCATAGCCCTCCCCGCCCCCGAACCGCTCGAAACCGAAGCGCAGGCCATTCCGCTCGATATCGTGTTCGAGGATGCGGACCTGATCGTCGTAAACAAGCCCGCCGGCATGGTTGTGCATCCGGCCGCGGGAAATCGCGACGGGACGCTGGTCAACGCCCTGCTCCACCACTGCCGGGGGCAGCTTTCCGGCATCAACGGTGTCGAGCGGCCCGGCATCGTCCACCGGATCGACAAGGACACCTCCGGCCTGCTGGTCGTCGCCAAGTCCGACGCGGCGCATGAGGGGCTCGCCCGCCAGTTCGCCGACCATTCGATCATCCGCCGCTATCAGGCTATTTGTGCAGGGCATCCCAATCCGCGCGACGGCATGATCGGGGGCCGCATCGGCCGCTCGGACAAAGATCGCAAGAAGATGGCGGTGCTGCCCCCCGGCGCGAAACGCGGTAAGCATGCGGTCACGCATTACCGTACGGACCGCACCTTCGCCCACGCGGCGCTGATCGAATGCCGGCTCGAAACGGGGCGCACGCATCAGGTGCGTGTTCACTGCCAGTCAATCGGCAATCCGCTACTCGGAGATCCAGTCTACGGACGCACGCCGAAAGCGCTGAAACCGGTTCTTGAGCACCTCGGTTTCGCGCGTCAGGCTCTGCATGCGACGCGGCTCGGATTCAGCCATCCTATCAGCGGTGAAAGCTTGGATTTCCGGGCTGAAATGCCCTCCGATATGCGGGAACTGATCGACGAAATCGCTCGTTGAAATCGACGAAACGCAGTGCAAATTTCGGTCGCTTCCGTGTATATAGATGCAGTGGCCCGAAGACCGGATGCCCAGCAGGGGTCCGGCAACCGCGGTCGACGACAGAAAGGTTAGGGTAACGTGAGCAATTCCAAATCCTTGAGCGTTCCGACGCTCGGCGGTGAGCAGAGCCTCAACCGCTATCTCTCCGAAATCAAGAAGTTTCCGATTCTCACACCCGAGCAGGAATACATGCTCGCGAAGCGGTACGAGGAACACGAGGATTCCGAAGCTGCGGCGCAGCTCGTCACCTCGCACCTGCGGCTCGTGTCCAAGATCGCGATGGGCTATCGCGGATATGGCCTGCCCGTCAGCGACCTTATTTCCGAAGGCAATGTCGGCCTGATGCAGGGCGTCAAGAAGTTCGAGGCCGATCGCGGCTTCCGCCTGGCAACCTATGCAATGTGGTGGATCAAGGCGAGCATCCAGGAATACATCCTGCGTTCGTGGAGCCTCGTGAAGATGGGCACCACCGCCGCGCAGAAGAAGCTGTTCTTCAATCTGCGCCGCATGAAGAAGAACCTCGATGCCTACGAGGACACCGATCTCCATCCCGACGATGTGAAGAAGATCGCAACCGATCTCGGCGTGCCCGAGCAGGAGGTGGTCAACATGAACCGCCGGATGCTGATGGGCGGTGACGGATCACTCAACGTGCCGATGCGCAATGGCGAAGACGGCAGCGGCCAGTGGCAGGACTGGCTGACCGACGATCGCCCGCTGCAGGACGAAACCGTTGCCGACGCGCAGGAAAAGGAAGTCCGCCACGACATGCTGATCGAGGCGATGGACAACCTCAACGACCGCGAAAAGCATATCTTCACCGAGCGCCGCCTGACCGACAACCCGCAGACGCTGGAAGAACTCAGCCAGGTCTACGATGTCAGCCGCGAACGCATCCGCCAGATCGAGGTGCGTGCATTCGAGAAGGTGCAGAAAGCGATGAAGGCGATCGCCAGCGAAAAGCTGCTGGCGGGCGCTGCATAAGCTTCTCCGAGGATAACAAATCGAAGGCCGCGCATCACAAACGATGCGCGGCCTTTTTCGCATCAGCCAGCTATCGATCGGCCAGCATGTCGATCAACTCCGCGGTCTTGCCGTTTTCCTCTGCGTGCCGGAACGCCTTCACCTGCTCGACGCACACTTCCCGAGGCGTCGGCGTCTGCTGGAGGAGGCCGAACGACTCGTCGATGAAATCGTCCAGCGGCATGTATTGGTCGTTGTTCGCCTGTCCGGGGGTAAGATCGGTCTGCACGCCCGGCGGGACGATCTCGATTACCTCGACCTTGCCTTCGAGCACCTTGCGAAGCGTCATCGTGTAGGAATGGAGCGCCGCCTTGGTCGCGGAATAGGTCGGTGCTTTCGGCAGGGGCACAAAGGCCAGACCTGAGCTGACATTGACGATTGCGGCATCGTCCTTCGATTTCAGATGATCGATCAACGCATTCGTCAGCCGGATCGGACCCAGCAGGTTGATCGCGACCACCTTCTCCGCATCGGACAGGTCGCGACTGCCGGATATGTTTTCGAACGGCATGATGCCGGCATTGTTGACCAACACGTTCACGTCGGGGAACCGCTCGCGCACGGTCTGCGCGAATTGATCGATGCTCGCTTCGTCTGCCACGTCGAGTTCGAGCCAGTGCAGGTTTTCGCGGCCTTCCGCCGTTTCGCGCAAGCCGTCTTCTGAGCGCGCCGCCACGATTACGGTGTTGCCTGCATCGTGCCATCGTTTCGCATATTCGCGGCCGATGCCGGAACTGCCGCCGGTGACGAGAATGGTATTGCCGGTGTTTTTCATCGCATGTCCTTTCGGTTTGCTTCGAGAACGAGGCGGGTGCGGGGATGTATCCACAGCCCGCACCCGGTTGCACGCGGCGGCGGTGCGCCTTATCCGATTGCGATGCGCTGGCTCACTCGCTTCCTCCTGTACCTTGTAGGCGGCTTCATTGTGCTCAGTCTGCTGCTGGTGGTCCTGTTCAAGTTCGTGCCCGTCCCGGTCACCGCGACCATGCTGATGGACGAGAACGGCATTACCAAGGACTGGACGTCGCTCTCGAATATCGACCGTAGCATGGTCGCCGCGGTTATTGCTGCCGAGGACGGGAAGTTCTGCACCCATGACGGGTTCGACCGCGAGGCGATCGAGAACGCCATACGCCGCAATGCCGAGGGCGGGCGCATTCGCGGCGGCTCCACGATCAGTCAACAAACCGCTAAGAACGTGTTTCTGTGGCAAGGCGGCGGCTATTTCCGCAAGGGGTTGGAGGCGTGGTTTACCTTCCTGATCGAGCAGATCTGGGGCAAGCGGCGGATTATGGAAGTCTATCTCAACGTCGCGGAAACCGGCATCGGCACCTATGGTGTCGAAGCGGGGGCGCGGCGCTATTTCAATATCTCCGCAGGCTCGCTGTCGCGACTTCAGGCGGCGCGGATGGCGGCGGCCCTCCCCTTGCCGAAGGAACGCTCGGTCAAGAACCCGGGCGGCTGGCTGGCCCGCTACGGCAATACCATTTCGGCACGTATCGGCGTGGTGGGGCGTGACGGACTGGACACCTGCGTCTACGACTGAGCCTCATGGGCGCAGGGCATACTCATACAGCTAACGGGCATTCGCACGATCACGGCGGCGGGGGCCATGCCCATGCACCGGCGGATTTCGGCCGCGCCTTCCTGATCGGCATCATCCTCAACACCGCATTCGTCGCGATCGAGGCGGCCTATGGCTGGATCTCCGGCTCGATGGCCCTGATCGCCGATGCGGGGCACAATTTGTCCGACGTGCTGGCGCTGCTGCTGGCTTGGGGTGCCAGCGTGGCGGCGAAACGGCCTGCAAGCGGCCGCTTTACCTACGGCCTCAAAAGCTCGACCATCCTCGCCGCACTCGCCAATGCGGGGCTGCTGCTCGTCGCAATCGGCGCGATCCTTTATGAAACGCTGCACCGGATGGCGCAGCCTGCGGCGGTGCAGGGCGAGACGATGGCAATCGTTGCGGGCATCGGCATCCTCATCAATGCCGGCACCGCGGCGATGTTCATGCGCGGGCAGCACGATATCAACATACGCGGCGCGTTCCTGCACATGGCGGCGGACGCGCTGGTAAGCCTCGGCGTGGTGGTGGCGGGCCTGCTGATCATCTGGACGGGTGCCGCATGGATCGACCCTGCGGTCAGCCTCGTCATCGTGGCGGTCATCGCATGGGGTACGTGGGGCCTGTTGAAAGACAGCGTAGCGATGAGCATGCTCGCCGTGCCGAAGGGTATTTCGGAAGCGAAGGTGCGCGGCTTTCTCGCCGGATTGCCGGGCGTGGCGGCGGTGCACGACCTGCATATCTGGCCGATGAGCACGACCGAGACGGCACTGACCGCCCATCTCGTCATGCCTGGTGGCCATCCAGGCGACGCCTTTTTGGGCGATATCGCGGAGGAACTGAAGCACCATCACCGGATCGGCCACGTCACGGTGCAAATAGAGCTAGCGCGCGGAGACTGCGCGGCAGGATGCTGAGGTTCGGCCGTTCGGCGAAGATCGCGGCGATCGCGTTCTTGATAGCCGGCGTGGCGGCGATAGGGCTGTTCCAATTGTCGCGCGCGAAGTGCTTCCAGCTTGTCGGCGAGGTGACCTGCCGGGTGCAAACGGATGAAAGGCTCGTCGCGCTGACATTCGACGACGGTCCGACGGATCGCGGCGTCGATGCGGTCATGCAGGCTTTGGCACGGCACGATGCGAAAGCGACGTTCTTCCTGATCGGAAACGCCATCGAGCGGAACCCGGAAGCCGTACGCCAGCTGGTTTCCGCCGGGCACGAAATCGGCAATCACAGTTATAGCCATGTGCCCAATGTCGGCCGCCCGCAGGCGTTCTATCGTGAAGAGGTCGAGCGCACGAATGCGGCTTTGCGCTCGCTGGGTGTGACGCCCCGCTATTTTCGCCCGCCTTATGGCATTCGGTTGATCGGGCTTTCCCGTGCCGTGTCGGAAGCCGGGCTGCACACAGTGATGTATGATGTCGCGGAACCCGACGGTTCGAAAGATAGCGCCGAGGACTACGCCGCGAACATACTGCGCGAGATACGTCCGGGCTCCATCGTACTCATCCATGCGATGAATTCGCACAACCGGAATGCGCGGGATGCTTTGCCGCTTATCCTGGAAGGATTGGCAAAGCGCGGCTATCGCGCCGTCACGGTTACGCGGCTTCTCGAGGCGGGCGGCAAGGCAGTCACGCCAGATGCGGGGCCATCTTCTTCGCGATAAGCGCGACCAGCGCCGGGTCCATGTAACGATAACGGTCCGGTATCGCGAGGTTCACGATCGGTTTCCCGTCGATCCGCTCGCGGAAGCGCTGGCGGATCACGCGCCTGTGCCGCGCTTCCATCGTGAAAATCCGGTCCGCCCAGTCGATCATTTCGGAGTCCAGCGGAACGTCGGCGTCCGACGCAGTTCCGGCCGAAAGGACATCGATATCCTCCCGGCCGGCGAAAAGCGTTTCTGCTGTCGGACTTCGCCAGCGGTTCTTGCCGCAAACGAAGAGGAAGTGGGTCTTCGTCAGGCCGCCTCTTCCTTCTCGTCCTTCTTGCCGTGAACCTGGATCGGCTCCTTGCGGCCTTCGACAACGTCCTTGTCGATCACAATTTCGGTCACGCCGTCGAGATCGGGCAGGTCGAACATAGTATCGAGCAGGATGCCCTCGACGATCGAACGCAATCCGCGCGCACCGGTCTTTCGTTCGATGGCCTTTTCCGCGATCGTGCACAGGGCCTCGTTATTGAAGGTCAGTTCGACGTCTTCCAGTTCGAACAGCTTGGCGTACTGCTTGATCAGCGCGTTCTTCGGCTCGGTCAGGATCGTCACCAGCGCGTCGATATCGAGATCGCGCAGGGTGGCGATGACCGGCAGACGGCCAACGAATTCGGGGATCAGCCCGAACTTCAGCAAATCTTCCGGCTCGCCCTTTTCGAGCAATTCACCCACACGGCGCTTGTCCGGATCGGCGACATGCGCGCCGAAGCCGATGCTGCGCTTCTGCAAACGGTCCGCGATGATCTTTTCGAGACCTGCAAACGCACCGCCGCAAATGAACAGGATGTTCGTCGTGTCGACCTGCAGGAATTCCTGCTGCGGATGCTTGCGCCCGCCCTGAGGCGGAACGGAGGCGGTGGTGCCTTCCATCAGCTTGAGCAGTGCCTGCTGCACGCCCTCGCCGCTCACGTCGCGCGTGATCGAGGGGTTTTCCGCCTTACGGGTAATCTTGTCGATCTCGTCGATATAGACGATGCCGTGCTGCGCCTTTTCGACGTTGTAGTCCGACGCTTGGAGCAGCTTGAGGATGATGTTCTCAACATCCTCGCCCACATAACCCGCTTCGGTCAGCGTGGTGGCATCGGCCATGGTGAACGGCACGTCGAAAGTGCGCGCCAGTGTCTGCGCCAGCAGCGTCTTGCCGCAGCCCGTGGGGCCGACGAGCAGGATGTTCGATTTCGCCAGTTCGACGTCGCCGGATTTCCCGGCATGCTTGAGGCGCTTGTAATGATTATGCACCGCGACCGAGAGCACGCGCTTGGCGCGGTCCTGCCCGATCACGTAATCGTTCAGCGTCCGGAAGATTTCGGACGGCGGCGGAACGTCGCCTTCCTTGCGCCCGGCAATACCTGCCTTGGTCTCTTCGCGGATGATATCGTTGCACAGCTCGACGCATTCGTCGCAGATGAACACCGTCGGCCCGGCGATCAGTTTGCGAACCTCGTGCTGCGACTTGCCGCAGAAGCTGCAATACAGCGTGGACTTGCTATCGGTTCCGGTCAATTTCGTCATATCCTGCTTTGCCCTGCCAGTCCCAGCCGCTTCATAGATTCGCCAAGCATACGGCGCGGGGGGAATGGTTCAACATCATAGGTAGAGCAATCCCCTTGCCACAAGCTGAAGCGGCAAGGTTGCTCAATCCCTACGACGGTATTGTACGGTGGTTCGGGCGAACGCCTATTCCGGCGCGCCGCCCGATCCCTTGTCGGCCTCGGGGGTCGGCTTGTCGTCGCCCTCGGTATCGGGACGCGCTTCGAACACCTTGTCGACGATGCCGAACTTCATCGCTTCGTCGGCTTCGAGGAAGGTGTCGCGGTCCATCGCCTTCTCGATGTCGGAAAGGCTCTGGCCGGTATATTGCACATAGAGATCGTTCATCCGCTTGCGGATGCGCAGGATCTCGCGCGCCTGGATCTCGATATCGGACGCCATGCCGCGCGCGCCGCCCGAAGGCTGGTGGACCATGATACGCGCATTCGGCAGCGCGATGCGCATGCCGGGTTCGCCCGCCGCCAAGAGGAAGCTGCCCATCGAAGCAGCCTGCCCGATGCAAACGGTGGAAACGCGCGGCTTGATGTACTGCATGGTATCGTGAATCGCCATGCCAGCCGTCACCACGCCGCCGGGCGAATTGATATACATGCTGATAGGCTTCGACGGGTTCTCGCTTTCGAGGAACAACAGCTGCGCCACGATCAGCGAAGCCATCGTGTCTTCCACCTGCCCCGTCACGAACACGATGCGTTCGCGCAGCAGGCGGCTGAAGATATCGAACGCGCGCTCGCCCCGGCTGGATTGTTCCACCACGGTCGGCACCAGCGCGCCGGTGAACGGATCGCGGATGTACGGGTCCTGCGTGGAAGCGTCGGAAGCGAACGGGTTGATCATGAAAGTCCTCTCGTCGAATGGATCGGCGCCTATTTCGCGATAGGCGCGCGCCAGTTCAAGGGGGCAATCGCCGCGGCGCATTCGTTTTGCAGGCCCCGTGGCGTTTGTCGGATTTCCATGCCGTTGGTCGAACGGCACGTTCCCGCGGCGGCGGACAGGTGCATTATGCAAGCAATACACAACGAACAGGGACGAGACGATGCGGGCGATATCGAAGCGGGGCACGGCGCTGATGGCGCTCATCGCCTGTTCGCATCCGGCGGCGGCGCTGGCGCAAGACAGTCCGGAGGAAGCCGATTTGCCGCCCGTCCAGCAACAGGACGCTTCGGACACTCGTCGCATCTACGAACCCGCCTTCTTCGAACGCTTCGCGCCGCGCAACGCGCTCGACATGGTGGCGCGTATTCCGGGCTTCGCGATCACCGGCGGCGACGATAACGGACAGCGCGGGCTCGGTCAGGCGAACCAGAACGTCATCGTCAACGGACAGCGGTTTTCCAGCAAGTCCGACGGCGTGCGCGACCAGCTCGCCCGTATACCCTCAAGCGATGTCGTGCGCATCGAACTCGTCGACGGCAATACGCTGGACATTCCCGGTTTGACCGGCCTCGTTGCCAACGTCATCGTCGAAAGTTCAGGCGCATCGGGCCAGTTCCGCTATGTCGCCGGCTTTCGCGCCTACAACACCGAACCGCAGCTCTATGGCGGCGAGATTTCGCTATCCGGCAAGAGCGGCAAGCTTGATTACAAGGTCGCCCTGTCCAACAATAACGAGCGGTTCGGCGCCGACGGGCCGACCATCCTCTACGGGGCGGACGGCGCCGTCATCGAGGAACAGTACACAAGCTTCTCGGGTGCGTTCGACAATCCCAAGCTGGCCACAAATTTCACCTACACCTTCGGACCGCGCACGATCGCCAATCTCAACCTGAGCTATGGCGAGGACTTCTACTATCGCACCGATCCGGAAACCGGGCGCCCCCTCCTCGGTCCGGTGCGCGTTCGCGACAACGTCTCGCGCGAAGACGGACCGGAATACGAGATCGGCGGGGATTTCGAATTCCCGCTGGGGCCAGGCAAGCTTAAGCTGATCGGACTGGAACGCTTCGAACGCGACAACTTCTCCAACGACCTGATCGATTCCTTCGGCAGCGAGGCCCCGCCCGTCGGCTCGCGCTTCCTGCAAACCAACGGTATCGGCGAACGGATCGCGCGCGCCGAATACGGCTGGGCGATGTGGAAGGCGGACTGGCAGCTGTCGGGCGAGGCGGCGTACAACCGGCTCGACCGGGTCTCGTCGCTGTTCCTGCTGGGTTCTGGCGGCGAGTTCGAGGAAATCGATTTCCCGGCCGGCACGGGCGGGGTGAAGGAAGACCGCTACGAAACCTCGCTCAGCGTGTCGAAAAAACTGTCGAACACCCTGTCACTCCAGGCGATCGGCGCGGCGGAATTCTCGACGCTCACACAGTCAGGTTCCGCCGCCAATTCGCGCAGTTTCACGCGGCCTAAGGGCTCGCTCGCGATGACATGGAAGCCACGCGCAGATCTGGACGTCTCGCTGACGCTTGCCCGCCGGGTGAGCCAGCTGTCCTTCGGCGATTTCCTCGCCAGCGTTTCACTCGGTAACGACAACCAGAACGGCGGCAACAATGCGTTGGTCCCTTATCAAAGCTGGGACATCGAGCTCGAAGCGAACAAGACGCTCGGCGCATGGGGCTCGCTGCGTTTCCAGGCACGGCAAGGCTGGTTCGAGGATTTCATCGACTGGTTTCCGCTGCCCGATGGCGGCGAAGCGCGCGGCAATATCGGCAGCGCGGAGCGTACCCACCTCGAACTGTCCGGCACGATCAACTTCGATCCCGTGGGCTGGCGCGGTGCGCGGCTCGATTTCACAGGGATAAAGCGCTGGATGACCGTGACCGACCCCTTCGTCGGCGGGACGCGGCCATTCTCCTACGACCTGATCGACCAGCTCGAGGGCGATTTCAGGCAGGACATCCCGCGCAGCGACTGGGCCTACGGCGCATCGCTCTTTACGTTCAATCCGGCAGGCTATTCCCGCCGCTACGAATTCGGGCGGGATTGGGAAGGCCCGACCTTCCTCGACCTGTTCGTGGAGAACAAGGATGTGTTCGGCCTGACCGTGCGCGGCGCCGTGGGGAATATTCTCGGCGCGCGCAACCGGTTCGAGCGGACGGTGTTCGACGGTTCGCGGCCCGATGGCGAAATCCTGTTCGTAGAGCAGACCGACCGCCGGATCGGCCCGACTTTTCGCGTCACGATCACAGGCGACTTCTAGGCCCGCTTGCAAGTTCGGGGCGATCTGCCAAACCGGCGGCATGCTTTTTCGTTTGCTCAGCGCCACCGCGCTCCTTGTCCTGGCCTCCCCCCTAACCGCGCAGGAGGCTTCGCCCGACGATGCGGCCGAGCGGGTTCAGCGGATTGCGGAGCTCGACGATGCAGGCCCGATGCTCAATGCCGTGATCGCCTACGATGCCGGGGCAGCCGCGAAAGCCGCGGCGGTTTCGCCGGACAGCCTGCTCGCCGGGCGCACGGTGCTGGTGAAGGATAATATTGAAACGCGCGAATGGCCGACCACGGCCGGCAGTCTTGCCCTCGCCGATAATCGCACCGGCCGCGATGCGCCGCTGATCGCCAATCTTCGTGCGGCAGGCGGCGTGGTGCTCGGCAAGACCAACCTGTCCGAATGGGCCAATATCCGTGACGACAATTCGACCAGCGGCTGGAGCGCGGTCGGCGGGCTGACCCGCAATCCCTTCGCCATCGACCGGAACAGCTGCGGTTCGTCCTCGGGCAGCGGCGCGGCGGTTGCGGCGGGCTTCGCCTGGGGTGCAATCGGGACCGAGACCAATGGCTCGATCACCTGCCCCGCCAGTATCAACGGCGTGGTCGGCTTCAAACCTAGCGTCGGCCTTGTCAGCCGCACGCATGTCGTGCCGATTTCCAGCACGCAGGACACCGCGGGCCCCATGACGCGCAGCGTGGCGGACGCCGCCATGTTGTTGAGCGCGATGGCGGGAGAGGATGCCGCGGACCGCGCGACCGTGGGTATTGACCGCCGCGCGGACTATCACACCGGCCTCGCCGATTTCTCGCTTCAAGGTGTCCGGATCGGCGTGATGCGCAACCAGATCGGGGACCGCGACGATGTGCGCGCCGTGTTCGAGACCGCCCTTGCCGACCTCGAAAAGGCGGGCGCCGTGCTGGTCGATATCGAGTTCGAGCCGAACGAGCAGATGTATGCCGACAGCTTCGCCGTCCTGATGTTCGAATTGCGCGAAGAGATGGGGAAGTATCTCGCCAGCCTTCCCGGCGAGACCATGCCGCGCAGCCTCGCCGACCTCATCGCGTTCAACGAAGCGAATGCGGACACGGAAATGCGCTGGTTCGATCAGGACCTGTTCGAGCAGGCGGAGGCGACGACCGACCGCGACGCCTATGAAACCGCCCGCGCCAACGCCGTGCGGATCGCGGGCGAGGAAACGCTCGACATGTTGCTGGCGGACAATGACGTCGCCTTTCTCGTCGCGCCCACGCGCGGGCCGTCATGGACCAGCGATCTCGTCAATGGCGACAACTACAATGGCTCGATCGGCTTCGGCTCGCCCGCCGCAATTGCCGGCTACCCGCACCTGACCGTGCCGATGGGCGCCGTGGAAGGTCTGCCGGTGGGGATCAGTTTCTTCGGCGCGAGGTTCGACGATTTCGCGGTGCTGAAAGTTGGCCAAGCTTACGAGAACGCGCGCAGTGCAGCCCTGCCTGTACCAAGCTTCGAGCGCTGGACCCCTGCCTCCGCGCAGCCGGACTGACGGGCGATGCTGGACCTCGACCCGCGTATTCTGATGTTCGTGCTGTTCGGCGCGGGACTGATGCTTGCCGTCTCGCTCGAACGACTCCTCGCGCGGTTCTGGCTCTCCCTTCCGATCCTTTATGTCGCGATCGGGTATGCGGTGTGGTCGCTCCCGCTGGACCTGCCTTCGTTCAATCCCGCTTCCGACGGGTTCGATGCGCTGACCCTCGAATATGTAACCGAGTTCATCGTGATCGCGTCGCTCATGGCGGCGGGGATCGCGATCGACCGGCCCGTGAGCTGGAAGAACTGGCGACAGATCTGGCCCTTGCTGGCGATCGCCATGCCGATCACCATCGCGGCAGTCGCGTTCCTCGGCTGGTGGGCGCTCGGCCTCGCCCCTGCCAGCGCCATCTTGCTGGGCGCCGCAATGGCACCGACGGACCCGGTTCTTGCCCGCAGCGTGCAGGTCGGCCCGCCCGGACAGAACAAGCGCCATGACGTGCGCTTCAGCCTCACGGTCGAGGCGGGGCTGAACGATGGACTCGCCTTCCCCTTTACCTATCTCGCCATAGCCGCGGTCGGCATGACGGCTTTGGGGGGCTGGACCCTCGAATGGTTCGCATTCGATTTCGTCTATCGTATCGCCATCGGCATCGCGGTCGGATGGGCGGTGGGGCGCATCGGTGCGTGGTACGTGTTCGAGCGCGAGGCCGATGCGCCGCTCACGGAGATCGACGAAGACAGCGAAGACGAACCGAGCCGCCCGGAATATTCGACCAGCGAGGGCCTCATCGTGCTCGGCACCTTGCTGCTGGCCTACGGTCTGGCCGAAGTGATCGAGGGTTACGGCTTCCTTGCCGTATTCGTCGGCGCGGTGACCGCCCGCCAAAGCGAGAACCGCAGCCGCTATCACAAGATCAGCCATCATTTCATCGACCAGATCGAGCAGATTGTGCTGGTCGCCGTCCTGTTCGGCTTCGGCGCCATGCTGGCGAGCGGCGTGCTCGATGCTCTCGATTGGAACGACGTGCTGGTGGGCCTTGCCCTTATCTTCCTGATCCGTCCGTTGGCCGGGCTCTTATCGGAAAGCCTTTCCAAGCTGCGTTTCCCCGGCAAGCTGGCAATCGCGTTTCTGGGCGTGCGCGGAATGGGCTCGATCTATTACCTGTCTTACGGCCAGAACAACGGCAACTTCCTGCAGATGCCTGAATTATGGGCGGTCGCCAGTTTCACCATTCTCGCCTCGATCATCGTGCACGGCATCGTCGCCGGGCCCTTCATCGCCGCCGTCGAACGGCGCGGCTTCCATGTTCATCTCGGCGAGAATGCTGAAATACCAGGGAAGGACGAAGAGGAAGAGGAAGACACCGAAACAGTTGAAGTCGACGAAGCCGACACGGTGAAAGCGCGCTAAACCGTTTCGCGCATAGAAAAAGGGCGGCGGGATGATCCCGGCCGCCCTTTCTATGTCGCTTTGCCGTGAGCCCGATCAGCCGTCCGACTTCTTCGGGGCAGCCTTCTTCTTGGCCGGAGCCTTCTTTGCGGCAGGTTTCTTGGCGGGCGCCTTGTCGTCGGCATCGGCCTTCTTCGCCGCCGGCTTCTTGGCAGGGGCTTTTTTGGCTGCCGGTTTCTTGTCGTCCTCGTCTGCAGCCTTCTTCGCCGGCGCCTTCTTGGCGGCAGGCTTCTTCTCGGCGGCGTCGCCGTCCGCATCGTCGGACTTGGCGGCGGCCTTTTTGGCCGGCGCCTTCTTCTTCGGGGCGGCCTTCTTCTTTTCCGCCGGCTTCTGCTCGGCGTCCTCGTCCGCTTCGATCGCGGCTTCGAGTTCCTCGCGCGTCACTTCGCGGTCGGTGATTTCGGCCTTGTCGAACAGGAAGTCGACCACCTTGTCTTCATACAGCGGGGCGCGAAGCTGCGCGGCAGCCATCGGTTCCTGCTGGATGTACTGGATGAACTTCTGCCGGTCCTCGTCGCGATATTGCTGCGCCGCCTGCTGGATGAGCATGCTCATTTCCTGCGAGGTGACCTGGACGTTGTTCTTCTGGCCGATTTCCGACAGCAGCAGGCCGAGGCGCACGCGGCGCTCGGCGATGCGCCGGTAATCGTCCTTCTCGTCTTCCATCTCCTTCAACATGGCGTCGGCATCGTCGGAACGTGCCGCTTCCTGCTGGAGCTGGGCCCAGATCTGGTCGAACTCGGCATCCACCATGCCTTGCGGCACGGCGAAATCGTGGCCGGCGGCCAGCTGGTCGAGCAGCGCGCGCTTCATCTGCGTGCGGGTGAGCCCGGCGGTTTCCTGTTCCAGCTGGCCGCGGATCAATTCCTTCAGCTTGTCGAGGTTTTCGAGGCCCATGTTCTTGGCGAACTCGTCGTCCACCTTGGTTTCGTCCTCGACCTTGACCTGCTGCACGGTCACGTCGAATTCGGCGTCCTTGCCGGCAAGATGCGCGGCCTGGTAGTTTTCCGGGAAGGTGACGGTAATCGTCTTTTCCTCGCCCGTTTTCACGCCGGTCAGCTGCTCTTCGAAGCCGGGGATGAACTGGCCGGAGCCGAGCACCAGCGGCGCGCCTTCGGCCTTGCCGCCCTCAAATTCCTCTCCGTCGACGCGGCCAACGAAATCGATGATCAGCTGGTCGCCGTCCTTCGCCTTGCGGGTCTTGGCGGCATCCTTGTAGCTCTTGTTCTGGCCGGCGATGCGCTCGAGCGTCTCGTCCACCTGCGCCTCGTCCACCGGAACGGTCAGGCGTTCGATCTTCAGCCCGTCGGTATCGGGTGCCTCGACCTGCGGCAGCACCTCGAGTTCCATGGTGAGGGTCGCGTCCTTGCCCTCTTCATAGCCGTCGCCCATTTCGACCTTCGGCTGCATCGCGGGGCGCAGCTCGTTGTCGGCGATCGTCTTGTCGACCGATTCGCGGATCACGTCGTTCACCGCCTGCGCGTGGATCTGCTCGCCGTGCATCTTGCGCACCAGATTGGCGGGCACCTTGCCGGGGCGGAAGCCGGGCATGCGGACCTGCGGCGCGATCTTCTTGATCTCCTTGGTCACCCGCCCCTCGATTTCGTCGGCGGGGATGGTGATCGCATAGGCGCGCTTCAAACCGTCATTGGTCGTTTCTTTGATCTGCATGAATGGCTTCTCTTGGACAGGTCGGTTGTTTCAAATGGCACGAAGGCCTGCGCCGGGGCGGAGATTGGTGCGGGCGAAGGGACTCGAACCCCCACATCTTTCGATACTGGTACCTAAAACCAGCGCGTCTACCAATTCCGCCACGCCCGCATGCCCGAACGAAGTTGCGCATCGGCGGGATGCGCCGCGCGTGTAGGCGCGTGCCTCTAGTCTTATGCGCTGAAAAGGGCAAGCGCTGCGCCGCAATCGGGGAACGCGGCCGGTTCACCGGTCGTTCTCATCACGAAAGGATCGCGTATACCATGACTGATTACGAGACCCCAAAGGTACCCCCCGCCACCCCGCCGACCATCGATCCCAAGGTCAAACCCAAGACCGCGGCGGAAATGGAAGCCGAAGGCGAGCGCGAAGGCGACGTGCTTGCCGACAAGACCGAACCCGACGAGATCGATATCGAGTCGGAGAAGGCCATGCGCGCCTCGGTGGAAGGCGGCGAGGATGGCGAGGGCGAGCAGGCGCTGGATGCAGCGACCATGCTGCCGCCAGATTGAAAGGATCACGACATGGCGACCCAACCCGACCCCACCCCCGATACGATCGAACCCGGCGCACCGCAGGAAATGCCGTCCGATCCCTCACCCGCCGAAACCCCGGTGCAAGACCCGCCGGGATTCGAACCGCCGCAACCCGATACCGACAATCCGGATCGCGGCATTCCCGAGACGCACCCTCCTCCGGATTGATCGAACCGTTTGATCTTGCCGCTTGGCCGCGCCCGCATTATCGCGCGCGGCCATGAGCGACGATACCAAGCCCGACACCCCGCCCCGCCATCTCTCGGTCAACCCGAAGAGCGCGCATTTCGACGTCGAAGTCCTGAAGCGTGGCGTCGGCATCCGGTTCAAGGACCGGCAGCGCACCGATATCGAGGAATACGACATCGACGAAGGCTGGGTGCGCGTTCAGGCGGGCAAATCGGTCGACCGAAAAGGCAATCCGCTCACGCTCAAACTCAATGGTCCGGTCGAGGCATGGTACGAGGATCTGGGCGAGGACGCGCCAGTCGCGAAGGCGGACTGACCGCTAATCCTTGCCAAGGCCCGAAGGACGGGCCACTTGCGCTGTTGCTATGAGCGCTCCCGAAAAACCCAAGGTCATCATCATCGGCCGCCCGAATGTGGGCAAGTCCACGCTGTTCAACAGGCTGGTGGGCAAGAAGCTCGCGCTGGTCGACGATCAGCCCGGCGTCACGCGCGACCGGCGGCTCGGCGATGCGGAGATCGCGGGTCTCGAGTTCACCGTGGTCGACACCGCCGGATGGGAGGACGAGGACGCCGAAACCCTCCCCGGCCGGATGCGGCAGCAGACCGAGGTGAGCCTGGAAGGCGCGGATGCGGCGATGTTCGTCATCGACGCGCGTGCGGGCCTCACGCCGATGGACGAGGAGATCGGGCGCTGGCTTCATACGCAGCCGGTGCCGGTGGTGCTCGTCGCCAACAAGGCGGAAGGCAAGGCGGGCGAAGCGGGCATCTTCGAAAGCTACAGTCTGGGCTTCGGCGAACCGCTCGGCATTTCGGCGGAGCACGGCGAAGGGATTGCGGATCTGTTCGGCGGCTTATGGCCGATTATCGGCGAAAAGGCCGAGGGCGGCGACCGTCTCGACACGCCTGTCGAAGATAGCGAGGAAGAAGACGAAGCTTCGCGCGGTCCGCTCAAGCTCGCCATCGTCGGACGACCCAATGCGGGCAAATCCACCCTCATAAACCGGCTCCTCGGCGAAGATCGCCTCCTCACCGGCCCCGAAGCCGGCATTACGCGCGATTCGATCGCCGTCGATTGGACATGGACCGATCCTAGATCAGGCGAGCGGCGCGACATCCATCTCGTCGATACCGCCGGGATGCGCAAACGCGCGCTGGTGGTCGAAAAGCTGGAGAAGCTTTCTGTCGCCGATGCGCGCCGTGCGATCGATTTCGCGGAAGTGGTCGTCCTCCTGCTCGATGCGACGCGCGGCCTCGAATCGCAGGATTTGAAAATCGCCAATATCGTCCTCGAAGAAGGGCGCGCGCTGATGATCGCGATCAACAAGTGGGACGTGGCAGAGGAAGCTTCGTCCCTGTTCAACGGCATCAAGGCCGCGCTCGGCGAAGGGCTGGCGCAGCTTCGCGGCGTGCCGTTGTTCGCCGTATCCGCGAAGACCGGCAAGGGGCTCGACCAGATGCTCGGCGCCGCGTTCGACCTGCGCGAGGAATGGTCGAAACGCGTCTCGACCTCCGCGCTCAACCGCTGGTTCGACGATGCCCTGATGGCCAATCCGCCGCCCGCGCCCAAGGGCCGCCGGATCAAGCTGCGCTATATTACGCAGGCCAGCACCCGCCCGCCGCGCTTCGTGGTGTTCGGCACCAAGCTCGACGCGCTGCCAAAAAGCTACGAACGCTATCTCGTCAACGGCATCCGCGCTTCTCTCGGCTTCCAGCATGTGCCGATCCGCGTGGTGCTGAAATCGCCGAAGAACCCGTACAAGACCGACTGATGCCGCCGCTCGAACTCCTTCTTTCCGCTTCCCTCGGCTTCGATCTGATCGAGCGCACGAGCTCCACCGTGCGGGTGCAGCATGTCGTGCAGCTGAGCCTTGCACCGGCTTTCCTTCTGGCCGGGATCGGGGCGGTGATGAACGTGATGACCAATCGCTTGATCTGGGTCGCCAACCGGATCGACCGCATCCTGATCGCCGACGAGGCGGGCGAAGCCGGCGAATTGACGCAGGACCTGCCCGCGCTCGAGAAACGCCGCGTCCATGCGCAGCGCGCGGTCATGCTCAGCACAGCGGCGGCCTTGACCATCAGCATCGTGATCATGCTGCTGTTCGTCAGCGCCTTCGTCTACTTTCCGCTGGGTACGCTGGTGGCGAGCATGTGGATGCTCACCATGATCTTTCTGATCGGCGGTCTGACTTCCTTCGTGTTCGAAACCCGCACCGCCGCCTTGCGTAATCGCGAGCGCATGAAGCGGCGGCGCGAGCGGACCTAGCGCCGCAGCGCGAACCGCTTGCCATAGGTAAGGCAGCGCCACAGCCATTCGAGCGGCCCGTAGCGATAGCGCGCCAGCCACGAATTCGACCACGCGAGCATCAGCGCCCATGCCGCGAGCACGACGAGATAGAGCTGTCCCCGCGTCAGGTCCCCGAACAGGCCGCCGGCCCAGCCGTCGAACACCAGCATCATCACGACCGAAGTACCGAGATAATTGGTGAACGCAGCGCGGCCCGCAGCCGAAACGCGCTCCGCCAGCCAGCCGCTCGCCCGCGCACCCCACAGCGCGAGCAGTGCGGCTAAACCCAGCGTCATCAGAAGCCGCGGAATGGGCGACCAGCCGGAGAACGCGGCCAATGTTCCGTAATAGGTAAGCCCGGCATTCTTCGTCGCAATCGCGATCCACAGGGTCAGCGCGCCACCGACGATCAGTCCGGCCCATCCCCATAGCAAGACCTTGCGCCGATCCATACGCCCGTCGAACAGGCCGAACCGGTATAGCGCCATGCCGATCAGCATGAGCGGCAGCGTCTCAAAGGCGAACAGGAACAGCGTTGCGGCCAGATCATCCCAGTGTTCGCTTGCGCGGTGGGAGACGATGTCGGCATAGGAGCCGGTCTCGTGCAGTCGATCCTCCACGGCCGCATCGGCGAGGTCCACCCGCTTGCCCTTCTCCAGCCCCTCGCGCATTTCGACCACCGCCGCAGGCGCATCGTCCTGCGGCGTGTCGGCCACGAACTGCAAAGGGATCGTGAAAATGCCGTACAGGATGGCGCCCCCGATATAGCCAACGACCCCCAAAACCATCTGCCGCTTGGCGCTCAGCCGGATGAACAGCAGGGCGGCAAGTCCGGCGCAGGCATAAAGAAACAGGATATCCCCGCGCCAGATCAGGAAGAAGTGGATCAGGCCGAAAATCCCTAGGAACAGAAGCCGCCGCGCCTGAAGGCCCCGCCCCGCCCCGCGCTCCCACGCTTTCTCCATGAACAGGTACAGCCCCGCCCCGAACAGGAGGGAGAACAGCCCGCGCATCTTCCCGTCGATCGCCACGAATTGCGCGACCCACATCCAGTTTTCCGCTTCGCCATGCGGTGTAGTGAACGCGCCGGGAAACATATAGGCCTGGAACGGCTGACCGAAGGCGACGATATTGGCGGCGAGGATTCCCATCACCGCAATGCCGCGAATGAAATCGAGGCTTCCGATGCGATTGCCGGCCACCGCCACCGGTTCGGGCTGATCGACGGCAGCGGCCGCCTCGTCCGTATAGGTCGTCATTTTTCCCCCTTCGGCATTTGCTAACGTGTCACGAGACACTCGACCTTGCCGCGCTTCAGCGAACGACAGGCGCGCCGGGCTTCCGCAAGGTTCGCGAACCCGGTCGCATAAAGCACGGTGAGCTTTCCGGCGGGCTCGTCCAGCCGCGTCTTTCCGGCCAGTTCGGGCCTGCCCGATACCTTGCGCCACATCCGCTCGACGTTGCCATTTACCGCGAAGGCGCCGAGTTGGACCTTCCATTCGGAGGACAACCCTCCCTCGGGCATTTGCCGAACCGCGGGTGATTCGGCGCTCGCCACGTTCGTCGTCGCCATATCGCCGCCCTGTGCCAGCGCCGGGACCAGCTTGAGGCCGGAAACCTTGTCTTCCGGTGGCAGGTTTTCTTCCATGTTCGTCAGCGCATCGCTCGCTTGCGGCAGGCCCGCGCGACTCGCGAGCGTCATGTAGCCATAGGCGCGCGGCCAGTCGCGCTCGGTGCCGTCGCCGTTGAAATAGGCCGTGCCGAGCAGATAATAGGCGCGCGGATCGTTGCGCGATGCCGCCCCTTGCAAAAGGCCGAACGCTGCCTTCCGCTCGCCGCGCAGATACATGAGGATCCCGTAATTGTCCGCTGCCCGCAGATTGCCCTTGGCGGCAGCGGCCGCATACAACTCTTCCGCCTTGACCGTATCGGTCTCGACCCCTCGGCCCATACGATAGGCTTGGCCGAGATTGAACATCGCATCGGGATCGCCCATCGCCGCAGGGCCTTCCCATTCGCGCACGGCCGCCTCGTAATCGCCGGCTTCCCAAGCATCGACGCCGGCCTGCGTATCGGCGGCAAGCGGTGCGGCCGTGCACAAGACGGCGCCGACCAAAACGTTCAAACCCCAACGAACCGTCATTGAAATCCCCCCGTCGTTCGAACGCCGCCTTTTAGCGGTTTCGCCTTGGTTAGCAAAACATTGCCTGACGCCCCGCCCGCCGCCGCGCGAAAAGCCGGTCCGCGATTAACGCAAAATTAGTTCTAGTCTGCGAATTCGGTTCTCGAAGTCGCCGCATAATTTCGATGCGGCATCGGATCGAACAGGCGCAATCAGGGGGACCAGCCTTGCGTGTACTGGCTTTGGCATCGCAAAAGGGCGGATCGGGTAAGACCACGCTCTCGGGACACTTGGCCGTTCAGGCCCAGCTTGCAGGTGCAGGCCCGGTCGTCCTGATCGACATCGACCCGCAAGGTTCGCTCGCCGACTGGTGGAACGAGCGCGAGGCGGAACTGCCCGCCTTCGCGCAGACCACGGTGGCGCGTCTTGCCAACGACCTCGCCATCCTGCGCCAGCAGGGTTTCAAGCTCGCGGTGATCGATACGCCGCCCGCCATCACCATGGCGATCCAGTCGGTAATCTCGGTGGCCGAACTGATCGTCGTGCCGACCCGCCCCAGCCCGCACGATCTGCGCGCCGTAGGGGCCACGGTCGATCTTTGCGAACGGGCCGGAAAGCCGCTGATCTTCGTCGTCAATGCGGCGACGCCGAAGGCCAAGATTACCTCCGAAGCTGCGGTGGCCTTGAGCCAGCACGGCACGGTCGCGCCGATCACCCTTCATCATCGCACCGATTTCGCCGCTTCGATGATCGACGGACGGACGGTGATGGAAGTCGATCCGGAAAGCCGCTCGGCCGCAGAGGTCACCGCGCTGTGGAAATACATCGCGGATCGTCTCGAAAAGAATTTCCGCCGCACGGTTTTCGCCGCGCCCAACTCGCAATCGGTGATGGCCGGTGCGTATCGCCCCGCCGGTGGCTTCGGTCGCCGGGTGGCGCAGTAAGAGACACGCTCAGGCGGAGGACTGCCGGATGACTGACGCCAGTTTTGCTTCCCTTTCCTCGACCCTGCTTGCGCGCAAGGGCGGGGCCAAGCCCGCCATGCGTCCCCAATCGACCATCCCCGGATTGGTGAACGGCGCAGCCGCCGCCGCGAATCTGGAAGATCTCGGCTGGAACGACATGGGCGAAGGTGCCACGGCGCTCACCGCTGCATCGCCGAAACCCGCGGATGAGGCGAATGAATACAAGTTCGCCGAGGTCATCTCCTTCGGCGACAATACGGAAATCGACGGCGAGAGCCGCAACGACGTTCGCGAATCGCTGGACCGTATCGCGCAGCAGATGGAGACGACGCCGGAAGTCGAAGACGCGGAGAGCGAACCGAAGGTCTTCGCCTCGCTGACCGTTCCACCGGAAGAGAAAGCCAAGGAGCCGACGGTCGTGCCCGCCGAGCCAGAGCCGGACCCCGTTCCGACGCCGCGGCCCAAGGCCGTCATTACGAGCGCGCGCCGTGCGGCCTTCACGCTCCGCCTCGATCAGCAGCGCCACCTGATGCTCAAGCTCGCATGCACTGTAAGAGGTTGCAGCGCACAACAGCTCGTAAGCGATGCGCTTGACGGCGTGCTCGCCGAAATGCCGGAAATTGCTTCTCTCGCCGCGCAGGTGAAACGCTAGCCGAAGTGACCGCCCAAAAGACCGAAACCTTAAGATGCGTGGGATCGCCTTCAGGGGGATAGAATGACCAAGACTAGAAACACCCGCTTCGTCCGCCTCGCCGTGACCACCGCGCTCGCCACGACGGCGCTGGCAGGCTGCACCGGAAAGGTTGCGCCCACTGCGTCGGCTTCGGCCGCGAAGGCGCAGGTCGCCTTGGAAAAGGGCAAGGGCGAAAAGGCGGTTCGCCATGCGGAAGCGGCGGTGCTCGCAGCACCTCGCGATGCTCAGACCCGCGTCCTGCTGGGCAACGCCTATCTGGAAGACGGCCGGTTCCTTTCCGCTGCGACGAGCTTTTCCGACGCGATCGCGCTTGGCGACACCTCGCCGCGCACCGTCATCAGCCTCGCACTCGCACAGACCGGAATGGGGGATTCTCGGTCGGCAGTCGAAACGCTGGAGCGCTGGGAAGCGGCGATCGATCCTGCCGATTTCGGTCTTGCCATCGCGCTGGCCGGCGAGCCGCAGCGCGGTGTCCATATCCTGAGCAACGCCATCCGTGGCGGCGAGAACACGGCGAAGACGCGGCAGAACCTTGCTTATGCCTACGCGATGGCCGGCCAGTGGCGAGAGGCGCGCCTGATGGCGTCGCAGGACGTGCCTGCCGGAGAACTCGGCACGCGCATGGCCGAATGGGGCGCACTCGCCAACCCGGCAAACAGCCGTGTTCGCGTCGCCCATCTCCTCGGTGTCGAGATGCAAAACGATGCGGGCCAGCCTTCGATGCTCGCACTGTCGAACAATCCCAGCATCGATCAACTTGCTACCGAAGCTTTCGCAGCATCAGATACGTCCGCCGAAGCGTCCGCCTTCGCCATGGCGAGCGAGCTGCCGGCGCTCGACAGCGATGCGGCCGCTCCCGCTGATTTAGGTGAAGTGGCCTATGCCGAAGGACCGGAGGCCGCGCCGGGCCGAATGGTCGGCGGTACGCGCTTCGTCAGCCGCGAAGTGGTCCAGCCGCTGCCAGACACGGCGAAGCGCGCTCCGGCACCGCGCCGGACCGCCAATGCGACGACGCCCCGCAACGCCAAGCCCAGCCCGGTCCCGCAGATCGCGCTCGGCACCGGTGACTACAATATTCAGCTCGGCTCGTATTTCTCGATGTCCGACGCCCAGGCGGCGTGGAGCAAGTTCCAGCGGAACTATCCCGAACTCGGCAATGCCAAGCGTTCGATCACGAAGGCGCGCGTGGGCGGAAAAATCTACTACCGGGTCGCTGCAACCGGCTTCGCGAAACATTCGGCGCGGGCCATGTGCTCCACCGTCAAAGGCAAAGGGGGCGGCTGCATTGCCTATGCGGCGAGCAATCCGCTTCCCGGTGCACTCTCCAACGGAAATATCCGGGTAGCAGCGCGGTAATTCAACGCTCCGCGCATCCAACTCCTCCACCGAATACCCAACCGCCCCCGCACAACTTGCGGGGGCTTTTTTCAGGCTTCGATGCGAACCCCGCCCTTGAACAATGCAAGGACCCGGCCCTGCACCGGCTGACCGTCGAACGGAGTGTTGCCAGCACTCGCTTCCATCTTCTCGCTTTGCACGATCCAAGGCTTTTCGGGATCGACGATGGCGATATCCGCCTCCGCCCCTTGAACAATCATCCCGGCTTTCACGCCCAGCAATCGGGCAGGCGCGCGGGCGACAAGGTCGAAGGCGCGCACAGTGTCGATAAGGCCGTCGCGCACCAGGCCCAGCACCATGGCCAGAAGCGTTTCCGCCCCCGCCATACCCGGCATCGCATCCGCGAAGGGCAAGCGCTTGTCTTCCGGACCGCGCGGATCGTGGCCGCTGGCGACGATGTCGATCGTGCCGTCCGCGATCGCCTCGCGCACCGCATGCCGATCGTCCTCACAGCGCAGCGGCGGGGAGAGGCGCGCGAAGGTGCGGAAATCGGCAGTCGCGAGGTCGGACAGCATGAAATGCGCCGGCGTCACCCCGGCCGTCACCTTCTCGCTTGCCGCCTTGGCGCGGCGCACGAGATCGAGGCCGGCGCGTGTCGTCACCTGCCGGAAATGTATTTGGGCGCCAGACATCCGTGCCAGCGCAAGGTCGCGCGCGATGGCGATGGCTTCGGCTTCGGCAGGGGCGCTGGGAAGGCCGCTGCGCGTCGCGTATTCGCCCGCCGTCGCCACTGCATCGCCGGTCAATCCGCCGTCCTCTGCATGGACGACGACCGGCATATCCAGCATCGCAGCATATTGCAGCAGGCGCAGCATCGTCCCGCTGTCGGCGATCCAGCGCCGCCCGGTGGCAACACCGCGCGCACCCGCCTCGCGCATCAAAGCAAGCTCGGCGATCTGCGCGCCGCCCAAATCCCGCGTCGCGGCGGCCAGCGGATGCACCCAGAGATCGGGCTTCCCGCTTTTCGCAATGTACGAGACGCGGCTCGGGAGATCGAGCGCCGGCGTCTGGTCGGGCATCAAGGCGGCGCGCGTGATCCCGCCGAAATGGAATGCCGGCTTGTCGACCGCGAACACCCCGCAATCGACGAGGCCGGGAGCAATTAGTTTTCCCCTTGCATCCAGCGTCTCGTCGCCATCCAGCGGTGCGACATCGCCGATCTCCTCGATCATGCCGTCCACCAGCCGAACGGCCCCGTCCTGCAAGCCCTCGGGCGTGACAATGCGCCCGTTCACAATCGTAAGCGGCGCGGCCTGCTTCATGCGCCGTCTCCCCAACCCGCGATTCCGCGCCGACGGCGCGTCAATACGTCGAGGCAGGTCATCCGTAGTGCGACGCCCATCTCCACCTGCCGGGTGATGATCGACCGGTCGAGCATATCGGCGACGTCGCTGTCGATCTCCACCCCGCGGTTCATCGGCCCGGGATGCATCACCAGCGCATCGTTCGCCGCCGCGGCGAGGCGCTTGCGCGTCAGGCCATAGAGATGGTGATATTCCCGCTCGGACGGGATGAACTGCCCACTCATCCGCTCGGCCTGAAGCCGCAGCATCATCACGACATCGGCACCGGCGAGCGCCTTATCGAAATCGTAATGAACCTCCGCGCCCATCTCCGCGATGCCGGAGGGCATCAGTGCAGGCGGCGCACACAATCGGACCGTCGCGCCCAGCGCTTGCAGGCACAAAAGGTTCGAACGTGCGACCCGGCTATGCAGGATGTCGCCGCAGATCACGACCTTGAGGCCCGTGAAATCGTCCGCCGTTTCGCCCCGTTCGCGCAGCGCGTGGCGCAGGGCCAGCGCATCGAGCAGCGCCTGCGTCGGGTGTTCGTGTTGCCCGTCGCCCGCATTGAGGACCGGGCAATCCACCTTGCTCGCGATCAGGGCCGTCGCCCCGCTCGATCCGTGCCGGATGACGATTGCATCGGCGCGCATGGCGTTCAGCGTGATCGCCGTATCGATCAGCGTCTCGCCCTTCTTCACGCTGGAGGTCGCGGCATGCATATTGACCACATCCGCGCCCAACCGCTTCCCCGCGATCTCGAAGCTCAGCAGGGTTCGGGTGGAATTCTCGAAGAAGGCGTTGATGATCGTCAGCCCCGCCAGCGTTTCGGCGTGCTTGGCGCTCTTCCGATTGAGCGCGATCCACTGTTCCGCCTCGTCGAGCAGGAACAGGATTTCGTGCCGCTGCAGATGGCCGATGCCGAGCAGGTCGCGGTGCGGGAAGGCCTGTGCACCCGGCGGATAGCGGGTCGCAGGCGGCGGGGCGGACGAAGCTGTCATTAAAGCCATGCCCTTAATCGAGTGCCATAGCCCCCTCAAGCACATTCGGGTGGCGCCCCGCCCCACCCTCGCCTAAGCGGATCGAAACGCGCAATTCAAAGGGATACGGAATGCATTTTGCGGGCAAGGTCTGGCGCTTGCTGGTCGGGATCAAGGACGGCCTCGTCCTCCTCCTAATGCTGCTGTTCTTCTGGGCCCTGTTCGCCATCCTCACTTCGCGGCCCAGCCCGGCCGAAGTGCGCGAAGGCGCGCTCTTGCTGAAGCTCGACGGCGTGGTGGTGGAGGAACGCTCCGAGATCGATCCGCTCTCTGCCCTGCTGGCATCCGAAGCGCCGGTCGGCGAGTATCAGGTGCGCGATCTCGTCCACGCGTTGAACGCGGCGGCGGACGATGCGCGGATCAAGGCGGTCGTGTTCGATCTCGACCTGTTCCTTGGCGGCGGCCAGGTCCACATGCAGGAGATCGGCGCGGCGATGGACCGGGTGCGCGCGGCCGACAAACCCGTGCTTACCTATGCCACCGCCTACGCGGATTCCGCGATGATGCTGGCCGCCCATGCAAGCGAGGTCTGGGTCAATCCCGAAGGCGTCGCCGTAGTGACCGGACCTGGCGGCGAAACGCAATATTACGCCGGTCTGATCGAGCGGCTGAACGTCAACGCGCATGTCTTCAAGGTCGGTGAATATAAGAGTGCGGTCGAACCCTATACCCGCTCCTCCATGTCGCCCGAAGCGCGCGAAAACTATGCCGCGCTGTACGGTGCGCTGTGGGAAGAATGGCAGGCCAACGTCAAGAAAGCGCGACCCAAGGCGCAGCTTGAGCGCATCGTGACCGATCCCGTTGCGCTCGTGCAGAATGCCGATGGCGATCTCGCCACCGCGGCGCTTCAGGCGGGGCTGGTCGACAAGATCGGCAGCAAGACCGCGTTCGAGGAACGGGTCGTCGCACTCGTCGGCGGCGATGAATGGAGCGAGCTTCCCGGCGCTTATCCCGCCACCGAGTTTCAGCCTTGGTTACAGGCCAACCCGTACCCGACGACCGGGCGCGAGATCGGCGTCATCACTGTCGCCGGGCCGATCGTCGACGGCGATGCCGGCCCTGGCACGGCAGGCGGCACGCGGATCGCCGATCTGCTGGACGAAGCGCTGGCCCGCGACCTTGCGGGGCTGGTGGTGCGCGTGGATTCGCCGGGCGGATCGGTACTGGCAAGCGAGGAAATTCGCGAGGCGATCGAGCGCCACAAGGCGAAGGGCATTCCTGTCGCGGTTTCGATGGCGAATGTCGCGGCCAGCGGGGGCTACTGGGTTTCCACACCCGCTGACCGGATCTTCGCGGAGCCGGAAACCATCACCGGATCGATCGGCATTTTTGCCGTCCTCCCCACTTTCGAACGGACCGCCGCTAGTATCGGCGTAACCAGCGATGGGGTGCGCACCTCGCCGCTTTCGGGTCAGCCCGATCTTATCGGCGGGCTGACACCTGAAATGGAAGCCGTATTCCAGGCGAGCATTGAAAACGGCTACCGCGATTTCACCTCGCTCGTTGCAACATCACGCAACATGACCCCGGCCGCTGTCGAGCGCATCGCGCAGGGCCGTGTCTGGGACGGCGGAAGCGCCCGGCAGATCGGCCTGGTCGATCAGTATGGCGGCATGGACGAAGCCCTCGCCTGGGTTGCCGGTCGCGCTGGCCTCGGCGATGGCGAATGGCACGCCGCCTATCTCGGGCGCCAGCCGAGTGCCACCGATGCCCTGCTACGGCAGTGGCTTTCCGGGGAAGAAAGCGTCCAGCGGGCCGACGTCTTCGCGCTGTTCGCGCGGCGCAATCAGGCCGCTTTGGCGAGGATGGGTGCCGATATGGAGCGCTTCATGGGAACGAGCGGAGCGCAGGCCTACTGCCTCGGTTGCCCAGCCCCCGTCAGTGCAGCGACACATGGATCGCGTGAGTCGACTGGCTGGCTGGTCCGACTGCTCGCAATGGTTACCGACTGACGATGACCTTCCGCTTGCCAACGCGCCTGCGCTTTCGTAAAGGCCCGCCCCTGCCCTGACGGCACATCCGGGGCGGGCGCGTAGCTCAGTGGTAGAGCACACCCTTCACACGGGTGGGGTCGCAAGTTCAATCCTTGCCGCGCCCACCATTCGAATGGAACGGCTGTCGTTCGAATGTAACAAGCCCGCCGATCTCAGCGCGCAAATGGCTTCTCATCGTACGCCAATCGAAAACCGACATTGCTTGCGCCCATTCCCGGATCGCGACCGCTGCGTGCGGCGGGGCGGTATCTCTGGCAGTAATTCGGAGCACAAAGATAGCTTCCGCCTTTGATTACGCGTGATATGAATCCAGGGTTGTGTGGATCGTAAGCAGCGTTTTCGCTTGGACCCCTCGGGTTCTCGCGATCCTTTAGGTTATGGCCTGCCCGATACAGATCGGATGTCATCTCCCACACGTTGCCAATCATGTCGTAAAGACCGTGTGGGTTCGGCTTATAGCATCCGACGGGGGAGATACCTTCGAAGCCATCGGTTTCCTGATTGACCATCGGGAACGGGCCTTGCCAACTGTTGGCCTCTTCGGGTTGGTCCGTGCTCGAAGGCTCGCCTGCCCCGGCTGCAAATTCCCATTCAGCCTCGGTCGGCAACCGTCCGCCCCGCCAACTCGCAAAGGCTTTCATGTCCTCATAGGCGAGATGTACAACCGGCTCTTCGGATCGATAGTCTTGTCCGGCGGGGCCATACGGCTTTTTCCAGTTCGTGCCGGGGCGATACTCCCACCAATCGGCATAGTTTTGAGATGGTCGATTGGGCGGAGTGAAAACGGCTGAACCCGGCTTGAGAAGATCAGGCGGTATCTGATCAATCGGGACGCCGAAAGCCGCAGTATCGACTGGTCTCTCCGCCACCGTTACATACCCGGTTGCTTCTACGAACTCGCCGAATTGCTGATTGGTGACTTCGTGCGCATCCAGCCAAAATCCATCGACCGTCGTTTGGCGGACCGGCCCCTCTTCGCTGTAGACCCCTTCCTGGCCCATAGCGAAAGTGCCTCCTTCAATACGGATTGCGGTATCGGAAGGGGTTATACATGCACGTTCCATCGCCTTCGCTACGGCATCACCTCTGTCCGCCGGTGCTTCGTTGCAAGCTGCCAAGCATGATGCGAGCAAGGCTGCTGTACCGAAAGGCGGAAGAATTCGAATCAGTTTCGGCATGTGATGGAAATGGGCATTAAGCTCTACGGGAGCGAGATCATTCCTGATCCATCGGCTCGTCCAGATCCTCGTCCAGTTCCGCCGCCTTGGCGTTGATCTCCTCTTCCGCCCGCTCGTAGCGTTCGTCGAAGCTCGGTTCGGAACGGCAGGCCGTAAGGAGCAGCAATGCGATGACGAAAGCGCGGCGCATCAATAGTTCTTCCGATAGCGCACGTTCACGTTCGTCTGGCCAGAACCGCCCGCTTGGCTCAGGATCGATAGCGCCGGGGTCAGGCTGACCTCCAATTGCGTGGCGGTGAAGCCGCGCGCATCGGTGATGAATTCGACATAGATGTCGTCGGTCAGATACTGGCCCGCCGCCAGCGCGGTGCCGCGGCCGGTCGTCTCGTCGCCGCCAAGGATGCGTAGCCGGTCGACGCCGGTGGCCGAACGCAGCTTGCCCAGCGGATTGAGGCCGCCGCCGCTGCCGCGCAGCGAGTTGAGCGAAGCGGCAAGCTGGACCGCTTGGATGGTAGACAGATTGCCGACCGAACTGCCGAACAGGATGCGCGAGACGATCTCGTCCTGCGGCAGGCCGGGCGTGCTCGAAAACGCAATCTGCGGATCGTAGGCGCGGCCCGATACGTTCACGCGGACCGTAACGTCCTCGATATCTTCCGAGGCGACCAGGGTGATGACCGGATCGATCGAGGTCCCGCCGGTAAAGGCGACGCGGCCTTCCTGCAGTTCGAACGAGCGGCCCGCAAACCCGAGAGTGCCGCGAATGAGTTCGACGTCGCCGCTGATGCGCGGGGCGGCGCTGGTGCCGGCGATGTTGAGATCAGCATCCCATTCAGATTCCAGACCCATGCCGGACACGTAGAGGCGCTCTGGCGCGGTGAGGCCGATATCCAGCCGCAAAAGGTCGAACAGGCCCGGGCTCGGCTCTGCCGGTTCGTCGCCGGTGATGCGCTTCGGCCCCTTGGGCGGCGCGAAACGCACGCCGGTGAGCTGCGGAATTTCGGCCGCGCCCTGGCGGATGATCTCGTAGCGGGTTTCGGGCAGGCGGATGTCGCCGGCGAGCAGCGCCGTCTGGTTGGCGGCCTTGGTCAGGCGCAATTCGCCGGTCGCGGTCGCATCGATGGCTTCGCTGCGGGCGAGGCGCGCATCGTCCATCGTGACGCGCACGTCCATCGGGTAGCCGCTCGCTTCGGCGAGGCTGACGAAGCCTTGCGCGCTGACCGTGCCGTCGCCGGCGGTGGCGCGCAGTCGCTCTATTTCGAGTCGCTCGCCGTTGAACCGCGCGGCCAGCGTCATGTCGGACAGACGGGTGCCGTAGGTCTGGTTCTCGTAGGTCAGCGAATTGGCACGAATGACCCCGGAGAGTTCCGGCTGCTGCACCCGTCCCGAGAAGTCGGCGGCGACGCCGATCGGGCCGGACAGGCGCTGGTCGGGCTGCCCCGCAAAGGAGAACAGCGTGTCGGCCGGGCCGTTATAGCGGATGCCGCCACCGAGCGGGGCGGAGAGCAGCCGTTCGGTCCATGGGCCTGCGCCGGGCGGCAGGGGATTGAGGCTCGCCACCATGCGGCCGATCACCGTGCCGCGCCGACGCATGACCGCGCGGGCCTCGCCGCCATCGGCCAACAGCTTGCCGACAAAGTTTATATCGATAGGCTGACTGACCGATGCAGCGGTGGTGCGGCTGAAATTGCTGATCTTCAGGCGTGCATCGGCACGCGGGAACGCGGTGGAACTGGCCTGCGCGAAATCGAGGCTGCCGCTCGCGGACCCATTCACGCCGAGGCCGGGCACGAACGCGTCGATGATTCCGAGATCGAGCGAGTCGAGCCGGCTCTGCAAGGTGATGCCTTCACCGTAGGATCCCGCCAAGCGCACATTACCGCGCCCGAAATCTATGGTGGTCGGGAGCAGACGGTATTCGCCCGAACCGGGCACGATGCGCGCCGGATTGACCGTGCGGAAATCGATGCCACGAACCCGTCCGGTCAGGGCGGCGCGCCACAGTTCGGGCTCGAGCTCGGCATTCGCGGCGATGCGGAAGGGCACGCCGCTGGTGCCTTCCGCGGTCAGGCGGACGTTTCCGCGCCCGTCGCGATAATCGATTTTCGCGCGGGCCGCATTAACGTCGAATTCGCCATAGCGGGTCTGGCCCAGCTGCACATCGCCGACGACATAGGGCTGGTCGTACAGCACCACGCGCGCATCGATGATCGCCGACCCGATCGAAACGTTGGCCGGGCCGGGCAACGTGGTGTCGCGCGCCCGCAGATTGACTAGCGCTTCCTGATACTGCCCTTGCCCGTCCAGCCGGACGATCCCGCGAAGGCCCCGCCCGTCGGCTTCGAGCCTGCCGGCGAACGGACCTGCCGCTGTCTGTCGCAGCGAACCGGCGAAATCGATTCCGGCAAGATTGGCGCTGTTGATGTCGAGCGTGAGCTGATCGCCCGTGCCGAGCGTCACATCCGCCGTCAGCGGTCCGTAATCGGTATCGGCGGTCGCATCGAGGCGGTAGCCGTTCGGCGCGCCATTGATCCGCGCTTCCAGATTGGCGAGGCCGATGCCGAAGTCAGGCCTCTCAGCCGTGACGAAGGCCTGGGGATTGGTGATCGTCCCGGCGACGCGCACGCCAACCCGGCCATAGGCGTCGGTCGTGCCATCGGCATTGAGGGCAAGGCGGCCGTCGGGCGAATAGAAACCGTTCCCGCCGGTGATGCGCACGGCGGGCGCGTTGAGCGAGAGATTGGCAAATCGCACGACGCCGTCCGGCCCGTAGCGCACATCCGTCGCCGCAACCGCATTCCCGCCGAGGAAATCGCGCACGCCTTCGTTGAACAGGCTGGTGGAACGCGCGCGGACCCTGCCGGCCATGGCAAACCCTTCGCGTTCGGTGCGAAGATCGATGTCGGTCTCGATATTGAAGATGCCGACGCTTTCGAGCCGGTAATTGTCGATCCGCCCGTCGACCGCGCCGGTATAGAGCCCGGTCGAGGTATCGGCGAGGAGGATCAGCCCCGCATCGATCCGGTCGGACCGCAAGCGCATATTGTCGGACAGGATGCGCGTACCTTCGATCGCGAGATCGCCTGCCAGCCGCACGTCGGTCAGCGTTCCACCCGCCACGGTGTCGAGCCCGGTGACCCGCGCGACCCGGGCATCGATCGGGATCAGAATGCGATCGGAATCGATGACCGCATTGCCGGAAGCCCGCAGGTTCTGCAGCCCCATATCGTTCATGACGAGGCGGTTGGCGTTGATGAGGTATTCTACTTCCGGCGTTGCGAATTCGCCGTTCAGCGTCAGCAGGGCGCGAAGGCCGCTGCCGCCGAGATTTTCCGCCAGCGCCGACGGCTTGAGCAGCACGAATGACGCTTCGAGATCCTCGAAGCTGTTATCCGACAGATCGACCAAGCCGTTCGTGTTCAGGCGGAAGGCATCGGAGTTGAGGTTGCCCGCAAGGTCGATCCGCCGTTCGTTCAGGGCGGCGCGCATATCGACGTTCAGGATCGGACCGAGCAGCTGCGCGGTTGGGCCTTCGAACAGGCGGGCGACGCGGGTCGGCCCCTTGACGTCGAAAGTCCCGTCGCGCGCCGCAATGGCGAGGCGGGCGAATTGCGAACCGGCGAGGTCCGCATCGAGCCGCCCGTTCCAGCGCTCCCAGTCTCCGCGACCCGACACCTGCACGCGCAGCGGCTCGGTGAGGCCGGCGAGCGCGGCAATCACGCCGTCCCCCGGCGCGTTCAGGTCGAGATCGAGATCGAGCTTGTTCTCTTCCGGCACCGCATCGAGCAGCAGTGCGACACGGTCGCCCCCTGCCCTGCCCGGTCCGGCGATGGTGCGCCCGTTCAGGCGTGTCTGTGCCCGGCCATCGGCGATGGCGACCGTTCCGGCAAGACTGGCGACCCGGCGTTCGCCAGAAACCGGTGCTTCGGCGACGAACTGGTCGATCCGCAATTCGCCCACGTCGATGTCGAGATCGGGCAGCAGGGGATCGTCGGAAGGCGGCGTCTCGTTGAATTCCGGCAGGCGCTGCAGCGTGATCAGCCGAGAGGTCAGCGAGCGGATGTCGACATGGTTGTTGATGAAGGCGAAAGGCCGCCAGTCCATTCGGATTTCGGGCGAAGTCAGGAACGCGCCCTTCGGATCGCTTACCGTAAGATCGTGCAGAACCATCTCGCCGTAGATCGAACCGTCGATCCGGCCGATGTCGATCTCCATTCCGTTCTCGAATTCGAGCCCGGCGATCTGGTTGGCAATAAAGCGCTTACCCGGGCCGGTGTTGAGGATCAGCAAAGCTGCTGCCACCAGCACCAGCAGTCCGACGACCACGATCGCCGCCCATTTGGCGATCCGTGCCCAGATATTGCGGCGTGGCGCGCGCTCCGGCTCTTGGGCCATCGGCTCGTCGTTCATGATCGCCTCGTCCACCATCAGAACGCCTGCCCGATGCCGACATAGACCGCGAACCCGCTCTCGCCCTCACGCTTGTCGAGCGGAATGGCGACGTCGAAGCGCAGCGGGCCGAAATTGGTGTAATAGCGGCCGCCGAGACCCGCACCGAAGCGGATGTCACTGAACTTGGGCACCGAACCCTCGTAAACCTGGCCCGCATCGACGAAGCCGACCACGCCGAAATTGCCGAAGCGATAGCGCACTTCCGCCGCCGCTTCATTGAGGCTGGTGCCGCCAAGCGGGCGGTAGATGAATTCGTCTTCGTTGCTGTCCTCGTCCTCCGGATCGAAATCGGGATTGTCGAGCACTACACGGGGGCCGAGCTGCTGGAAGCCGTAACCGCGCACCGATCCACCGCCACCGGCGTAGAACCTGCGCGAAGGTGCGAGATCGAAGCGGTCGATACCCTGAATCGTGCCTACTCGTACCCGGCCCGCCAGCACGATCGCATCGGTCGCGGAGAAATAGGCCGAACCGTCGATCCGGGCGCGGACATAGGGCGAGAAGCCGCCCTGCAGCGAGCCTTCCGGTTCGACAAGCGCCGTCACGCGGAAGCCGTCGGTCGCATCGAGGAGGCTGTTGGTCCGGTCGATCCCGACTTGTCCCGTCAATCCGCCGATAAAGAAGGTGCGGCGGATGAGGTCCTCTTCCTCGAAGCTGTAATCCTGCTCGTTCGTCGCGATCAGCTGCACGCCGTAGGCATAGGTAAACGGCTTCTGCCAGATCGGGGTGGAATCGTAGCTGACCAGCGCGGAAAGCCGCCCGGTGAACGCCTCGTAGGCATCGTAATCCGCACGCAGCGCTTCGGCCGCAAGCTGGAAGGTGCGATCGCGGCGCCCGGCATTGGACCGGCGAAAGATGACGTTCGCGCCCTGCTCGCGCGTCCCAAGAACCGCACCCGCGATCAGCGCGCCTTCGGGCGGGAACAGGTTGCGGTGGGTCCAGCTGCCTTCGACCCTGAAACCCTGCCCCGTGCCGTAGCCCGCGCTCCCCGCCAAGGTGCGCGGCGGACCGGCATCCTGTTCGACCACGATAGTCGCATATTCGGTTCCATCGCCCGCATCTTCGCCGGTCTGCTCGGGTACGACGGATACGGTGTTGAACAGGCCGGTTGCGACCAGCGCCTTGCGCAGATCGTCGACGTCGCGGCTGTCGTAAAGCTCGCCGCGTTCGAAGCGGGTCAAGACTTCGACATGCTCGGCATCGAAAGCGAGGTTGCCGGTCGTGCGAATGCCGCCGAACCGGCTGCGCGGTCCGACAGTGATAGGCAAGGTGTAGACACCGTCGCCCGTCGTTTCATCGAGCAGGATGTCGCGCTGGCCGATCTGGGCAAAGGGATAACCGTTCTGCGGCAATTCTACCGCAACCTTTGCCTCGGCGCCCTGTACGCGGTCGGCCACGATCGGCTCGCCTACCTCGAGCGCAAGGTTCGACGTAATCAGATCCTCCGGCACGACGGGATCGGCTTCGATCACGATTTCCGCGATTGTATACCGCTGGCCCGGCACTACGTTTATCACGGCCACGAGTGCCGGATTGCCTTCCTCGTCCGAACGATCGATCGTCGTATTCGCCGTCGCGCTGTACCAGCCTTCCGACGCGAGGATCTGCTGCAACAGCGCGGAATCCTCGGTCAGCCGGGCAGAAACCTGCGCCACGTTCGCCGCCTCGCCGTCGCCCTCTTCCAGGGCCGAGAGCCCATCGAACAGACCGCGAAGATCGGTTTCGGTTTCCTCGTCGGCGGCCGCCAGTCCGTCGACCCGCACGTCGTAAGCGACTTCGACCGTTTCCTCATCCGAGGCATCCTCGGCGAATTCGACCGGCTCGACCTGGAACTGGTCAAGCGGCGGCAGGGGTGCTGCGAGCTCCGCATCGCGGATGGGCGCATCGCCGATTTCCTCGACCGGATCGCCATCGGCCAGTGCCGGATCGTTCAACGGCGGCGCCTGCCCTTCGGCAGTCTGCGTCTCCGCCTCTTCGGCCGCCAGCCTGCGTTCGAATTCCGCGATCGATTCCAGCGGCCTGTCCAGTTCCGGATCGTCCTCCGGCGCCAGCTCGGGCACGCTTTCCTCGAACTCCTCGTCGCTGATGATCGGTTCGACTTCGGGAAGATTCGCACCCGGCGGGGGTGCGGGGATATCGAGCGGTGTGGACTCGTCCTGCTGCACGTCCGCCTGCGCCTGCGTATCCTGCGCGACCCCGGGCGACGCCGTCATCGCTGCAGCTAAAGCAAGCCCGGCGGCGGAAATTCGCAGGTTCCGGGACCGATCCTGCCGCGGTTCCGTTCCGAAACCAGACAAGCCGACCAATCCAGCAATCGACGGGGACTGTTTTCTTGGAATCGACCCAACACCCACAAAATGGAACCGACAGCACTCGCGCCGTCGACCAAACCGTTAACGAAAACAACGTTTCGCGCGATCCGGCGCCGGGTGCAACCGCTAATTCACCATGGCAGATGCCGAAAGCGGCATGGATCGCAATCCTGAAGCGCATGTTCACGATGTGGGGATTCCACAATCTTTCTCTGCTGGGTGCGGGCGTCGCCTTCTTCACATTCCTGGCGATTACACCGCTGATTGCCGCCACCGTCATGATCTACGGGCTGATCGGCAGCGTCGAGACGGTGCAGCGCCAGATGCAGACGATCATTACGATCCTGCCTGCCGATGCCGCGCGGCTGCTTCAGGACCAGATGCTTGGTGTCGTAACCGCCAATTCCGGCGTGACAGGCCTTGCGCTGATCATCGCGCTGACCTTTGCGATATATGGCGGAATGCGGGCGGCGAACGGTCTCATCGGCGCCCTCAACATCATCAACGAAGAGCACGAATCGCGTAACATCATCAAAAAGACCCTGCGCGTGGCAGCGCTGACCCTGGCCGCGATCCTGCTGGCCGTGACCGGGATCGTAAGCGCTGGCGTTTTCGCATGGTTGCAAACGCAGGCGGGTTCGATGTTCGGTGCGGAAGCGGAATTCCTGATCAAGCTTTGCGCCTGGGCGGCATCGGTGCTGCTGGGTGCATTCATGTTCGCCGTCATCATGCGTTATGGCCCCGACCGCGAACCGGCGAAGTTCCGCTGGCTTTTTCCCGGCGCCCTCCTCGCCACCCTGCTGTGGATCTCGATCTCGTTCGGCTTCTCCTATTACGTAGCCTATGTGAGCGATTACAACGCGACTTACGGCTCGCTTTCGGCCATCGTCGTCTTCCTTATGTGGCTGTTCCTGTCGGGCTATGGCGTGCTTGCCGGTGCGCTGCTTAACGCCGAGATCGAGCGCCAGACCACCGTCGATACCACCACCGGTCCCGAACAGCCGATGGGCCGGCGCGGCGCGGTTCTGGCCGACCTTGACGAAGGCGGCCTGTCGATCGAACAATGGATGCAGCAAACCGAACGCCGCGCCGTCGCCCGGCACATGAAGAAGTCGAAAGTGCGGTGAGAGGAGCCGTTCGCGGTCCGGTTCCTCATTGATTACGAGGTAGAGTGAGCCCTCGGGGGCGATCGATCGCGTCATCAGTCCCCGATGACATTTTCGACGCGCCTCTCCGTCGATATTTGCATCCATCATCGAAGATCGTCCGGACCTCTGCATATTGCGGCCCCAAGCAGTTAGCGACCGGCTCGAGATCATAGTGTGATCCGAGAAGGCAGCGAGCAGGCTTGCTATAGGCTCCCGGCAGGCTGGACGCCGTGGATCCATTCACAACAGAGTGTCGATAGAAAGGTCGTGAGAGCTCTTTCCGGAAGCCCGTATTACGACCTAGCGCTAGCGGTCAGACGCTTACAGGGGTTTTCGCGGCCGGCGACTTTCCACCAGATCCCGGCTTTTACTAAATTTTGCTATGGAGCGGACACTGCCGCAGACCGCGGCAAACACGAAAAAAGGCGAGGCGCCGAAGCGCCCCGCCCCTCTCCTGGTCCACAGGAAGTTCGTGAACCCGTGGTCGGTGATTACCAGGAAGACTGGAAGCCTGCCCGCGCACCGACTTCGCCGGAGTCGAACCCGACGCCGACACCGCCGCTGACCGACGTGCTGTCGCTGATCCGGAAGCCGACCGAGGCCGAACCTGCGACCCGTTCGTTATAGTAACCGAAGCCGCCGGCGACGCCCATGCGCTGACCCGGCATGATGATCGGCGATTCCATGGCTAGCGCCATGGCAACACCTTCGCTGGCCTTGCGCGACTCACGCCGGTTCTCTTCTGCCAGATCGAACAGCATCGACTGCTGGTCCTGCAGGTCGAGGATCGCGGCGCTGTTCTGACCGATCATCATGCTGTTCATATCGGTCCGTGTGCCGAGATCGGCGATCATCATCGTATTGGCCTGTACGTCGTCGAAGCTGGCGAGGTTGGTGGTACCCGCCGATGTGCTGACACCGAGCGTACCGTTCGCATCCGCCGTCACGAAAGCGAGCGGGCCCATCTGCGAGGTCGTGCTGGTGCCGAGCGAGGCGATGACGACCTGGCCGTCATTGGTCGCCTGCGCACCGTTGCCGATAGCGACCGAATTGGTGCCCGAAGCCACTGCCTCGTTACCCATCGCGACCGCACCATCACCGGTGGCCGAAGTCGCTTCGCCGACCGCGACCGAGCGTACGCCCGATGCCGTCGAGAGGTGGCCAAGCGCCGTAGCCCGTTCCGCCGTAGCATTGGCGCGCCAGCCGTAAGCTGTGGCACCGGCACCGACGGCCGAGGATTGACCGCCGACGACCGTCGTCGAAGGACCGCTCGCGATGGTCGAGAAGCCATCATCCCCGTCGCGATTGCCGCCGATTGCGATCGAATCGCCGCCGGTCGCTTGCGCGGTGTTGCCGATCGCCACGGAATTGCTGCCGGACGCGACCGAATCTTCACCGCCGGCGAAGCTCTGATCGCCCGAAGCGGTCGACTGGTGGCCCACGGCCGTGCCCATCATGCCCGTTGCGCTGGCCTGCCAGCCCAAGGCGGTGGATCCCGGTGTGGTGGCGACACTCTCGCCGCCGACTGCGGTGGTCGAGTTGCCCATCGCCATGGCATCCGCGCCGAGTGCGAGAGCATCGACGCCGTCGGCTACCGCGCCGTCACCGTTGCCGTCGGCATCGCTACCGATCGAAATGGCACCAACCTGACGCGCTTCGGAATCAGCGCCGAGCGCGATACCGGCTTCGTCGGTTGCGAGGGCACCATACTGGCCGCCGTCGACATTGCCGCCGATCGCGATACCGCCACGACCCAAGGCCGCTGCCGCTTCACCCATCGAAGTGGAGGCGAAGCCAGCCGCTTCGGCCAGATGACCGATCGCGGTCGAACGTTCTGCACTCGCATCGGCCTGCCAACCAAAGGCGCTGCTGCCCGGGTTTTCGGCATTGCTTTCACCGCCGACGGCAGTGGTCGAGTTGCCGTTGGCATTCGCGCTGTCGCCGATGGCGAGAGCGTCTGTGCCGTTGGCAATGCTTTCGTTACCGATAGCGGTCGCGAAGTCGCTCTGTGCATCGGCATTCTCGCCGACTGCCAGCGAACGAACGCCCTGCGCGGTGGCAAGGTGGCCGAGCGCGGTCGCACGTTCCGCAGTTGCACCGGACTGCCAACCGACGGCCGTCGCACCCGGACCCGTCGCCACGCTTTCGCCGCCGAGCGCCGAGGTCGAATTGCCGTTTGCAGCGGCGCTGTCGCCCAGAGCGAGGGCATCGACGCCATTGGCGATGCTTTCATTGCCGATGGCGGTCGAGAGATCGCTCTGCGCATCTGCATTTTCGCCGACGGCCAGCGAACGAACGCCCTGTGCGGTGGCAAGATGGCCGAGCGCGGTTGCGCGTTCCGAAGTCGCTCCGGACTGCCAGCCATATGCGGTCGCGCCGGGTCCGGTGGCAACCGCTTCGCCGCCTACTGCAGTGGTCGAAGGACCGGTCGCGGTCGTGGGTGCGGCGCCTGCATCGTCGCTGCCGATGGCGATGGCGTCCACGCCGTCCGCTACCGCGCCGTTGCCGACAGCGGTCGCGCCGGCGGACGTCGCGTCTGAATCCGTGCCGCATTCGGTGGCATTGGTTTCAGAATCGTTGCACTCGGGCGTTTCGTCCGCCTGTGCGGAGCCGGCGATGGCGAACATCGCGGTCCCAGTCAAAAGCGCGGCCGCGAAACGGGCCGGTTTGAAATTCATCATTATGCTTTCCTTGTGGTTTTGGACCAGAAAGCCGAACGACAAAGGTATGTATCCAAGGCGGGCGATATGTCGCTCCGCCACCCCCCGACCCATGCGGTCGGCACCTCCCATAAAGTGGGAGATGCCTACAGTTACTCACGAGGGGCTTGGATGGATGCGCCAACGCTGTAATTTTTATGAATTTATTTTTTAGCTACCGTTCATGAACGGAGAGACGGCGATCAAACAGAACTCACGCTTCCGCTCAGCACAATGGGCAAGGTAGGCGCTTCGTGGCGGATACCGCCGTCTTCTTCGAACGTCACCGCCAAGGTCGCATTCTGACCGAGCAGTTGCGCCTCTTCGGCGGACACGCCCCGCTCAATCCGGCCAGAGCCCGGAAGGAAGCCGAGCGATACCGGTGTGCCGCCTTCGGGAATGACCCACAGTTCGGCCGTCCGGCCTGTCTCCGCTTCCAGACCGGCGATATCGAGCCGGATGCGGCGGGCCTGCGGATCGACGATACCTGCAAGCCGCCGGCCGCTTTCCTCGTTTTGGAATTGTGCGATAAGCAGGCCGGACGGCAGCGCCGGGCTTTCCGACGCCGTCGGCTGTGGAATGGGTGCAGGCTCCGGCGCGGAGAGAAAGAGCACCAGTCCGGCGATCGATAGAGCAGCGCCCGCTGCAAAAGTGATAAGGCTTGCCCGCGAAGGCCCGGTAGCGCGCGGTGCGATCTCGGTCGGCGACGCTGATACGTCGCGGTCGCCGAGCCGAGCAGCGATTGCGGGCCATACACCTTCGGACGGTTCGATCGTGCCGGCAGCTTCGCCGATCGTGCCGAGGCGCCATTCCCACCACTCGACCGCTTGCGCGAAGTCGCGATCCGCGAGCTGCATTCGGCGCGCCTGCGACAATTCCTCGCCCTCGAGCACACCGAGAACGTATTCGCCGGCCAGTACGAACCGATCGCTTTCGCTGGGAAGGTCGTCAGCCATCGAGGCACCCCCTCAGCTTGGCGAGACCCCGGCGGATCCAGCTTTTCATCGTGCCGAGAGGCACATCGTGATGATGCGCCAACTCGCTGTAGCTGTACCCTCCGAAAAAGGCCGCCTTGATCGACCGCTTATGATCGGGCTGTAAATCCTCGATGCAGCGATTCAAGGCTGCATTATCTTCCTGCGAACACAGCCAGTCGTCAGCGGCGATGCAGCGTTCATCGGCGATGTCCGGCATCGACGCCGCGTCTGTCGTTCTTTCTATCCCGCGGCCGCGAATATCGTTCAGGGCGGTATTGCGCGCCACGGTGCAGAGCCACGTTATCGGGCTTCCCTTGGCGGGATCGAAGCGCCCGGCGCGATGCCAGACCTTCACGAAAACCTCCTGCAGGACGTCTTCCGCCTGTTCGCGGTCGTCGACGATCCGCACAATCACGGCGAACAGCTTCGCCGAGGTCAGCGAATAGACGGTATGCAGGGCATCGCGGTCGCCTTCCGCGGTCCGGCGCATGGCGGCAGTAAGCCGCTCTCGCCGATCCGCTTCGCTGTTCGCGTTCATGCCTGCCCCCGTTGCGACCGATGCGGTCAGTCGGGGGAGTTAAGCCGATCCCCCAAAGCCTTGCAATCGTTAATGTCCGAAAGTTCGGATCAGAAATCGAGCGTTGCGGTAACGAAGACTTGGCGCGGATTGCCGTAGTAAGCCGTGAGCACCCCCTCACTGCCAAGCGTCGGGACAAAACCGCCATCGGCATTACGGAGGAACTCACCGGTATCGGGATTCTGCGCGAGGAAACTGTAGCCGGAAACGATATATTCCTCGTCCGTCAGATTGCGGCCGTGCAGCCCCAGCGAGAACCGGTCGCCCGGCACATGCCAGACCACGCTTGCCTGGAACAGCGTAAAGCCTTCCTGGTCGAGTAGAGGATTGCGCAGTTCGAATTGCTGGGTGCGGCTACGGTAGGATGCGGTGCCGTTGATATTCACGTATCCACTGCCGAGGGGAAGATTGGTACTGATCGTGCCGCTCGCCGCCCATTCGGGGGTGTTCTGAAAAGCACGTCGGTCGGCGACATCGATCCCGCGGGCGTCGATGAACTGGCGATATTCCGCGTCGAGATAGCTGACCATGCCGGACAACACGAGATTGCTGGTCGGCCCGGCGAAATCTTCTGCGAGGATGGCCGATCCTTCGGCTTCGATCCCCTGGATACGCGCTTCGCCGGCATTGGTCGTGACCCCGATAAAGGTCTGCTGGCCGTTGACCACGGCACCGACCGAGCCGGGAATCTGGACGTCCGTATAGTCCGACCGGAATGCGGCAAGGCTGAGATTGAGCCGGTTGTCGAGCAACGAGCCTTTGTAACCGATTTCGTAAGCATCGACCGTTTCGGGATCGAACGTGATGAACTCGAACACTTCCGCGTCGCTGATCGTGCCATCGCCGTTCTGGTCCGGTGCGGCGGTCGTCACGCCGCGCGGATCGAAGCCGCCCCCTTTGAACCCCTTCGAATAGCTCGCATAGAACAGGTGGTCGCGGGTCGGCTGAAAGCTCAGCGATACGCGCGGCGTGAATTCCTCGAAGTCACGCTCGCCTTCGAAATTGGACGTGGTCTGGAACAGAACTCCCGGTCCGCCGAAGAAGGGCGAGCCGCCGCCCACGAACACCTGCCGCAGGATATCGGACCTGCGCGTATCCCACGTGTAACGCGCCCCGCCGGAAATGCTGATCTGCGGTGTGATCTCGAACGTGGCATCTCCAAAGACGGCGTAGGTCTCGGTATCGACATCACCAAAGGTCAGCGCCGTCACCGTGCCGGGCAACCGCACATCGAAGACGGTCCGCGCATTGGCGTCGAGGTAATAGAAGCCCACCAGACCGTTGAAGCGGCCTAGGTCGACCAGCGCCTGCACTTCCTGGCTAAATTGTTCGTTGTTGTAAAAAGCCGGTACGTCCACATCGACGGCGGGCAGCGCATCGAAATCGATCGGCGTGCCGCTATCGTCCTTGCGATAGCCGGTGATGGAGCGAAGCGTTACAGCATCGCCGGCCTCCACTTCGACGAACAACGATCCCCCATAGGCCTCGACATCCTGCTTCGGGTCGTTCAGCCCGCCCCGTGTATCGAACACGTCGTCAAGCACCGGCGTGCCGCTTTGGAGACCCGGAATGAGACGATGGCCCCCGCGCGGATTGCTGTTGTCGTCGGTGTAATCGCCCGACAGGCGGACGAACACGGCGCCGCGGTCGTATTCGATGCTGCCGCGGGCGGCGAGGATCGCCTTGTCGTAATTCTCCTCGCCCGTTGTGAGATTGGTGCCGAAACCTTCGCGGGTCAGCACTGCGCCGCCGCCGCCAATCGCCAGACCGCTATCACCGATAGGCATCGCGAAACTCGCCGTGAGGTCCGCCTGATCGTATGTACCGTAGGTTGCGCGCAGACTTAGCCGCGGATCGTCGCCCAGCCGCTTGGTAACGTACTTGATTGCCCCGCCGATCGTGTTGCGACCGTAAAGCGTGCCCTGCGGACCGCGAAGGACTTCGATCCGTTCGACGTCGTAGATCTCAAGGACGGCGGCCTGTGGGCGGTTGAGATAGACATCGTCGAGATAAATCCCGACCCCGGCCTCGAAACCGGCGACCGGGTCTTGCTGCCCTACACCGCGAATGAAGGCCGTCAGCGTGCTGTTGGTGCCGCGCGATGCTTCGAGCGTGACCGAGGGCGTCGTAAGCGCGACATCGGTTATATCGATCGCGCCGCGTGCTTCCAGTTGATCACCCGAGAGCGCCGTGACTGCAATCGGAACGTCCTGAAGCCGTTCCTCGCGCCGCCGTGCTGTAACGACGATCACATTGCCCTCGTCCGTCGCGACTGCCACGTCCGCCTCATCGTCGATAGGCGGCGCGGTAGATTGCGCGGCAGCAGGCTGCGCGAACATTGCTAGCGCGAGCGCCCCGGAGGAACCCAGCAGCAAATGGCGTGTGCAACGAAGCGTCATGTCTCTCTCCCCAAACTCTCTTTTTTGCCGCGATACTGAAAGTTGAACCGGCTTTCAAGTTTTAGATTGAGGGTTGTCGTTAGGCTGGTTAGATACCGCCATGGGAGGCTACATGACCGAAGGGCCGAAAATCGACGTCAAGCAACCGCGAACAAAGCGCGGTGAGAAGACGATGCGCAAACTGCTGGATGCCGCGACGGCCGAATTTGGTGAGCGTGGATTTCACGAAGCGTCGGTAAGCTCGATCACTACGCGTGCCGGGATCGCGCTCGGCAGCTTCTACACCTATTTCGACAGCAAGGACGCGCTGTTTCGCGCACTGATCCACGACCTGAGCGGGCAGATCCGGTCGGACGCCAGCGCCGCTATCGCCGAGGAGACAGATCCGCTTACGATCGAGCGCGAAGCGTTGACCGCGTTCCTGCGTTTTGCAGCCGAGCATAAGGAAATCTATCGCATCATCGACGAAGCGGAATTCGTCGATCCCGAAATCTATCGCTACCACTACACCACTATTGCCCAGCGGATCACTGGGCGGCTGCGAAAGGCGGCAGAGGATGGCAAGTTCGTGGAGAGTGCTGGAGAGATCGAAGCCTGGGCGGTGATGGGGATGAACGTATTCCTCGGCCTGCGTTTCGCCATCTGGCGCGAAGAAGGCGATCCCGCGATCGATCAGATCGCACAAGCGGCGAATGCCCTTATCGCAAAGGGATTGGCACGCGCATTTAGCAAGCGCCCGCCCAAGGTGTAACATAAGCTACAATGGCGCAGAAAACCGCGCTTTTAGGCTTCATCGATACTTTTCACAGCCAGCATTGTGTGCCACGCACGCGGCAATGGAAACCTTCCTCGCTGATGCAACCGTTCCCGATGGCCTGAAGGGCGTTTTCGAACGGAGCAATATTTCTCTATCGCTTGCCGATTACACCTCGCCCGACTGCCCCTTGATCGGGGTAAACGAAGAATTTTGCGAATTGAGCGGATACGGGCCGGACGAAGTGCTGGGGCGTAATTGCCGCTTCCTTCAGCCCGAAAATGGAGCAGGTCCGGTGCGGGATCGCATGCGCGCCTTTCTGCAGGACGAGGGGCAGACCGACGACAAGTTTCTCATTCCGAATATCACCAAGGACGGTCGGCGCTTCCTGAACCTCGTGTACATGTCGAAACTCACCCGCAAGGGGAAAGTCGAGCTAATTCTCGGTTCACAATTCGCCGTACGCGGAAAGGACGGGCAGGCGCCTGCTTTGTACGATCGCGCATTGGCCGAAGACCTGCGGCAAATGAACGTCCTTACGAACGAAAACAATTGGGCGCTGCTCGGCAGCTTCGAAGCGCTTGCGTCGAGCCATTCGATCATCGCGCAATCCAAGATCGAATAGTGACGGAGTAGTCGTGACGGGGGTCAGCAAACCTTTTCCAATCATCGGCGTGGGCGCTTCGGCCGGCGGCCTCGAAGCCTTACGCGAACTGTTCGGCGGCTTCGACGGGCAGACCGGTATGGCGTTTGTCGTCGTGCAGCATCTCGATCCGACGCATGAGTCGCTGATGGCGCAGCTGATCGAACGGTACACCGCCATGTCCGTCCGCCAGGCGAGCGGAGGCGAAACGATCGAGCGCGATAACGTGTATGTGATCCCGCCGGGCCACGGGTTGGCGCTCGACAATGGCGTGCTCAACTTGACCGAATTCAAGGAATCGCGCGGCATGCGTCGCCCGATCGACGATTTTTTCGAGAGCCTAGCCGAAGATCGCGGCACACAGGCGGCCTGCGTCATCCTGTCCGGCACGGGTGCCGACGGCAGTCGCGGCCTGCGCGCCATCAAAGAGCATGGTGGCATCTGTCTGGTACAGGAGCCGGAAAGCGCCGCTTACGACGGCATGCCCGCTTCGGCCATCGGCACCGGACTTGTCGATATCGTTAGCGCTCCGAGCGACATCGTGCCCTACCTCACGAAGTTCTTCGAACGCGGCGACCTCTCGCAAGACGACCTCGAGGATGCTTCGGATGTGGCAGACCATATCGACAATTTGTGCGATGTGTTGCGCGATGCGGTCGGCCACGATTTCTCGCGGTACAAGCGCAGTACGCTCAATCGCCGTATCGCACGGCGCATGCAGGTTCTCGGCATCGAGAACGGGGTGGATTATCTCGATCGGTTGAAGGGCGACCGGGGTGAATGCGATGCCCTGTTCCGGGATCTCCTGATCAACGTCACCCGCTTCTTCCGTGACGACGACCAGTTCGAAGCACTGAATCAAGTCGTGATCGATCGACTGGTCGCCAAAGCACGCGACGCAGAGGAAATCCGCGTATGGGTGGCAGGCTGTTCCAGCGGCGAGGAAGCCTACACGATCGCCATCCTGTTCGACGCGGCGATGAAGAAGCACGGCAAGCGCCCTTACGTTCAGGTCTTCGCCACCGACATCGACGACAAGATGCTCGAGATCGCACGCGGCGCGACCTATCCTATCGCTGCGATAACCGACATTCCCGAAGGATATCGCGACGAAGCAGTCATCGGTTCGTCGGAGCGTTTTACGATCGCGCCGCACATCCGCGATATGGTGCGTTTCAGCGTACATAACGTCGTGCGCGACCCGCCTTTCGCCAAGATCGATCTAATCTCCTGCCGTAACGTCCTCATCTATTTCGATGATACGCTGCAAAAAAACGTGATTCCGCTGTTCCACTTCGCATTGAAGGAGGACGGCAAGCTCTTCCTCGGCTCTTCGGAAGCGATCGGTCGGTATGAGGACCTGTTCGAAGTCGTCGATCAGGCCAACCGCCTGTTCCGGCGCAAGAACGTGAAAGGCCGCTATACGCTGCAATTGTCGGGCAATGTCGGCATGTCGCAAAAGCCCCGCCGGCTTTCGCCGCCGAGCCCGCCGCCGCGTGGGAACGACAGTACCGAAACCGCCGCGCTTAAGCTCATCGCTCAGCGCTATGCCCCCGTCAGCCTGCTCGTCGATCGCGAAGGCTTGCTGATCGATCGTTGGGGTGCCGCCGGTCGCTATCTCGATTTTCCCGAACGGCTCGAACGCAATATTCATGTGCCATCGCTCGCCCGTCCTGGTTTGCGCGAACTCGTCAGTCCTTTGATTCGCAAGGCTTCGGATACCGGTCGCCGGATCGGCGCGAAGGACGTCGAAATCCGCACGGATTTTGGCAGCCTGCAAGCGCGCATCGTATGCGAACCGCTCGAACACGCGACCTTCCTGATCGTCATTCAGGAAACAGGATCACTCGAATTGGCGGACGACGATCTCGATATATTCGAAATCGATGGGGAGCAGCAGCAATTTCTCGAAGAAGAATTGCAGGCGACCCGCCACCGACTGCGATCGACGGTGGAAGAACTCGAGACGACGAACGAGGAACTGAAAAGCTCCAACGAAGAAATGATGTCGATGAACGAGGAGCTTCAATCGACCAACGAGGAGCTGACCACGGTCAACGATGAGCTGAAATCGAAGGTCGATCAACTTACCGTCGCCAATTCCGATCTGCGCAATTTCTTCGACAGCACCGAGATGGCGGTGCTGGTAGTCGATGCCGACCTGAAATTGCGCAGCTTTACCGACGCGGCGCTGGAACTTTTCCCGATCGGTCGCGACCGGATCGGCGACAGGTTGGGCGACCTGCCGACCCGCTTCGAAAAAAAATCCTATGTCGATCTTGCGCGCCGCGCGGCCAGTCGCGGGGAAGCAGGGGAACATAGAGTACAGTCGGAGGCCTTGAGCGCCGAATATATATTGCGGACGACACCCTACCGATTGGCGGATGGAGAAATCGACGGCGCGACGATCGTGTTCAACGATGTCACCAATGCGCTTTCGCTGGAACGTGACCTGAAGGAAGAGAGGGAGCGGTTACGCCTCGCCCTGGATGTCGCGAAGATCGGAATTTGGGAATACGAACCTTCCACCGACGAACTCGTATTGGACGAGAAAGAGCGCAGTCTTCTCGACCTCGGTGTCGAAGACGATGCGGATACGATGGAACCCATCCTTTCGAGGCTTCCTGGCGAGGATCGGGACCGCATCAACCGTGCCCTTCGCATGGCGATGGAAGGCGATCGGGACTTCAACGAGATTTTCCGGCTGCCGCTGAATGACGGGCAGTTCCGTTGGCTGCACGGTCTCGGCAAATTGATCGAAACCGGAAACCGGAAGAGATTTATCGGTGTCACATTCGATGTGACCGCCGAACATTCCGCGCTCGATCAACGCGAATTGATGATTCGCGAGATGAACCACCGGGTGAAGAACCTGTTCTCGGTAATCTCGGCCATGGTCACTATCGCCGCGCGCAACGCGGAGGACGTGAAGAGCTTCGCAGAAAGCCTACGCAGCCGAATTCATGCGCTCGATCAGTCGCATTCGCTTACCACGCGCACTACCGGAGACGATGCGGGCGTCGTTCTTCTCGGCGATCTTATCGAGACGGTCATTGCACCGAACAGGTCAGGTCAGGACGTCGTCGTCAAGGGACCCGACATACAGATTTCCGACCGTCAGCTCACCTCCCTCGCCCTCATTCTTCACGAATGGGCGACCAACTCGTCGAAGTACGGCGCGCTGTCGATCGAAGACGGATGCCTCGAGGTTCACTGGTCCGAGAAGGACGGTGCGGTTGCCATGAAATGGTCGGAAGAGGGGGGAACCGATAGCTCTACGCACGATACCAAGCCCGGTTTCGGCACACGGCTGGTCGAAACCGCCGCGCGGCAGCTACGCGGCGAGGCTACGGGCGAACCGACCGATGACGGCTATCGACGTCGCCTGGTATTCCCTCTTGCATAGCCCGGAAAGGCAATCGGACCGCGCTCAGGCCGATTGCCGCGCCGGGAAAACCGCTTGGCCGAATATGGCATTCATCGCGCTGGCGGGGACCGGGCGGCTGAAGAGATAGCCCTGCCCGAAGCCGCAGCCCTCGTCTTCCAGAACCTGACGCTGTTCGGGGCTTTCCACCCCTTCGGCCAGCGTTTCCATGCCCAGAGCTTCAGCGAGCGTCGTTATGGCGCGAATGACGGCGTGGGCATTCTTGCCCTCTTGGCAAAGATCGCGCACGAAACTCTGGTCGATCTTCACCTTGTCGAACGGGAACTGGCGCAGATAGCTTAGCGACGAGTAGCCCGTGCCGAAATCGTCCAGGGAAATGCGCACGCCAAGGTCGCGAACGCCGTGCAGAACGCTCAGCACCTTGTCGACATCGGCGATGAAGACGCTTTCGGTGATTTCCAGTTCGAGTTGCTGAGGCGGGAGGCCGGACGTCGTCAGGGCTTGCATGATAATCGAGGACAAACCCGGCGCCGAGAACTGCTTGGGGGAAATATTGACGGCAACCGAGAAATTGCCCGGCCATTGCGAAGCGGCATGACAAGCCTCACGGATGACCCATTCGCCGATCGGCAATATGAGGCCGGTTTCTTCGGCAAGAGGGATGAACTCTGCAGGACTTATCATTCCCTTGGTCGGATGTTGCCACCGGATAAGGGCCTCGAATCCAGTCAATTCGTTCTTTCGAAGGGAATAAAGCGGCTGGAAGTGCAGCGCGAACTGCCCCTCCTTCAGAGCGAGCCGAAGATCGAGCTCCATCTCCCGCCGGCGGCGCGCCTGTTCGTCCAGCGATGCTTCGAAGAAATGGAAATTCGCTTTTCCGTCGCGCTTTGCCCGATAAAGCGCGAGATCGGCATGCTTTAACAGCGTGACACCATCCTCGCCGTCCGAAGGCGCGATGGCGATGCCGATACTTGCCGAACAATCTGCCAATTGCCCTTCGATGCGGATCTGACGCTCGAAGCAATCCTTGATGCGCCTGGCGTGATCGAACAGGGAAACGTTCGGATTTTTTTCGATCATCAGAATGGCGAATTCGTCGCCGCCCAGCCGCGCAATCACGGCATCCTGAAGTTCTTGCCGCAAGCACTCTGCAACATGGCGAAGCATGGTGTCGCCAGCCGGGTGTCCCATCGTATCGTTGACGACCTTGAAATCGTCGAGATCGCAATAGGCGACGAGTATGCGCTCCCCGTTGGAACGGCGCGCTAGGTGTTGGGAGAGCTGTTCCGCAAACAGGCGACGGTTGGGAAGATTGGTTAGCCCGTCGTGCAAACCGACATGGATGATCTTTCGCTCGCGCTCCTCGATCGCCTCCATCATCGAACCGAAACTGCTGGCAAGCCTGCCGACCTCATCATCGGTTTGCTGCGGCAATTCGACCGTTTCCCCTTGGCCAAAACGTCGCACGGCTGAATCGAGTTTGGCGATCGGCCCGGCGACGCCCTGCGCGACCCTTCCGCCAAGAGCAATCACCAGAGCAAGCCCGGCAAAGCCGACAGCGAACAGCGTATATTTCAGGCCGGAATAGGCCTGAAGCGCCTCCCCCAGTGAATGGCGGAGGACGAGGCGGGGCGAAAGGCCATCCTCGAGACTTGGCAATGCGTTCAGCAGATAGAGGTTTCGGGCTTCACCATTCTCTTCGTAAATATCGCCGACCGGCGTAAGTGCCAAATCCTGTGGTAGATTGCCGATATCCCGCACTGTAGCGGAAGTCTCTACCGCCGCCAATTTGGAGAGCCGCGCCATCTCGTTCTGGTCGAGCGGTTGCGCGATAACTAGCCATCCCAAGAGGTCCGGCGCTTCGATGGGAGCGGCCGCAGCCAGAGCGAGGCCATCACCCATCCGGACCATGCCCCGCTCCCGCCCCTCGTCGAGGGCGTACCATATGCTTTCGCCATCGGGCGTTGTCGTGCCACCGGCACTCGTCACCGATCCATCGAGATCGACGACGAAAGCCGACGATGCGTGGGTCCGATCGCCCAAGCTTCGTAACGCGCTCGAGATCGTGGGACCATCCCCCGTTGCGACAGCTTCGCGGAAACCGAAATCGTGAGCGAGAACATCCGCCGATCCACGCATCTGGCGCGCGCGCAGTTCGATGATTTCGTCGAATACCCGGGCATTGGCGGCCAAATCCCGTTGCGCACTGTGCTCGCCGAATTGCTCGATGCCGGCGCTAACCAGCATGATCATGACGGTGAGCACGATGGCGAACAGGACGGCGTAAAGCGCCGCGATCCGCTGCCGCAGCGAGCCGAAGCGCAATCGCGCAAGTCGGTCCGAAAACTGCATCAGCGCAACCGGACAGCGATCTTGTGGCGGTTATTGGCTCCGGAGATAGATACATCGCGCCGCAGTTCGCCGGCCGGAGCACGAAGGCGGGGATGCCATACCGTGATCTGCGCCGCCCCGCCCGGCACGTTATCCAAGGCAACATAGCCATTCGCATCGGTCTTTGACGCGAATGGGGTGTCGACCACTCGGATATACCCACGCATCTGATCGTGAATGTTGCAGCCGAGCGCGACGGTCCCGGCCTTTGCGAACCCTTGCGTGCGGGTCTGGTCACGACCGTAGAGTTCGATCTCGAATTTCGCGGGTTTGGAAAAACTGTAAACGGAATGCCTCACCCGATCGAGATTGGGAAAGGCTACCGTGCTTCCGCGCGCCACGATCAGGGTGCCGGGCACGAACTGCTCGCCCTTCTGCGCCATGGCCATGCGCCAGGGAAAACTGATGCGCCCTGTCGAAGCACCGGAAGAAAGGATTTCCACGACAGCATCGCGAACGGGCATTCCGCGCTCGTCGACGATCTGCACCCTGACCGGAACCGGAGCCGCAGCCTGCAATAGGCCGGAAGTAAGCACCAATAGACCGGCGAGAGCGAAGGCGAGGCGTTTCATGGCACGCCCGAAATACGGCGGAAACCCTTAAGAAAGCGTCCCTCGAGGGTTAATCACTTTGAAACCACGATCTGCGAAATCCTACTCATGAAAAGAGTCGCTCGGGTCTTAGCGTTCGCGCAGACCGCATATTTTGTTGCCGTCGCGCAGACCGCCACCGCACAGGTGGATGAAGCGCCATCCGTCTTGGTGGAATCGCCCCCGCCGGCTGACTACAATGCCAAGCTGCTTCTTACGAATGGCATTTCAACCATTGGCGGCGCCAGCGGCGGCGGAATCTCCGATTGGGCGACCATAGCCGGCAGGCAATCCGATCGCGGAATCGGCGTCCAGCTACATGTCAGCGGAGCGGTGTTGCCCGATTATCTGTGGCAAAGCCACGGAATAGCGGTCGGAATAGCGGACCGCGTCGAACTTTCCTATGCGCGGCAGAATTTCGATACGCAGGATGTCGGTGCAGCACTTGGAATTGGGCAGGGTTATGTCCTTAATCAGGATGTTTGGGGCGCGAAGCTCCGGGTCGCGGGAGACACGGTATACGGCTCCCCTCTGCTGCCGCAGATTGCCGTAGGCGTGCAGTACAAGCGGTCGCTCGACGGGGGCGTTGCCGCTGCCGTCGGGGCGGCACACGACGAAGGCGTCGACTTTGTCGTCAGCGCGACGAAGCTGTTCCTCGCACGAAGCATACTCTTGGATGCGACGGCGCGAATGACCAAAGCGAACCAGAACGGGCTGCTCGGTTTCGGGAGCGTCGGCAATGATGACTACTCGGTTCAGTTCGAAGGGGCGCTCGCGTACCAGTTTTCCCGTCGTTTCGTCATGGGCGCGGAATATCGAAGCAAGCCGGACAATCTCGGTCTCGGCGAAGATGACTGGATCGATATCTTTGCGGCCTGGGGCGCGACCGATAATATTACCGTGACGGCAGCTTATGCCGATCTCGGGTCCATCGCGACGTTCGAGGGGCAACGCGGCGTGTTCGCCCAAGCCCAGCTCGCATTCTAAGGATTTACGATATGTTCGAGCTCGCGCTTACCTTTCTGATGATGCAGCAAGCGCCTGCAGAAAATACGGACTGGGACGAAGCATTCGGTGTCGAAGAGGCGGTACGGGATCCGCAAACAGGCGAGCTTCCAGTGGATCCCTACGACGTCGACAATGCCAATGCGGGTGCAAAGCCATTCTCCGGCAGCAGCATCGCAGCCGATTTCGGCGGGAAAGACGGTATTCGCCAAATCGCCGATCGATTTGTCGACCTGAACATTTCCGACCCTCGCGTAGCCGCGATATTCGCCGGCCACGACCATGTTCGCCTTCGCCGAACTCTGTACGAGCAGTTCTGCTACATTCTCAATGCGGGTTGTGAATATACCGGCCGCGATATGGCGACCGCACACCAGGGTCTTGGTACGCGTAAACCGGATCTCAATGCGATTGTCGAAAATCTGCAAAAAGCCATGCGGGAAGCGGATGTTTCCTTCGTCGCGCAAAACCGCTTCCTGGCGAAACTGGCGCCGATGTACGGCGATGTCGTTACTCGTTGAGGGAACGGTTACTGCGTTCTTCCAACGCCGGGGAGTGCGATCTGCTGGCGCAATCCACTGAAGTCGTGATACCTTTTCCCGTATCGTTTCGGCAAAGCAGACCATCCTTTGTGCGGATCGCTCTAAAAAGCTGAAATAAACGCGGGCTTTTCTCGTCTACGAACGCTATGTGCGAAGGGAATTCGCCCACGCGTGCTTCTGCGATGTGCAAACGCCGGGCAATCCTTTTCCTCGCTCATCCCGTTGCAATGCGGTGCGGCCCTTCCCTCGTGAGTAGACATGTCTTTTGAGAACTTACCGCCGATACTCGGCGATGCCTTGGCCGAGCGCGGATATACTGCGCTCACCCCGGTTCAGGCTGCCGTGACCGGTGGCGATGCCGAAGGTCGCGATCTCATCGTTTCGGCTCAGACCGGCTCTGGCAAAACGGTCGCCTTCGGTCTGGCTCTGGCCCCGGAAATGCTCGCGCAAGCTGCGCCCTCCACCGACGCTGAAAAACCGAGCGCCCTGGTGATCGCTCCCACACGCGAATTGGCTCTACAGGTGAGCCGAGAGCTCGGCTGGCTATACGCGAAGGCCGGGCTTCGCATCGCCACATGCGTTGGGGGAATGGACGCGAGCAAGGAACGGCGGGCGCTGCGTAGCGGACCGGCCATCGTCGTCGGGACGCCGGGCCGGCTGCGCGATCACCTGGAACGCGGCGCGCTCGACCTGTCCGGTCTTATTGGGGTCGTGCTCGATGAGGCCGACGAGATGCTCGATATGGGCTTTCGCGAAGACCTCGAGGAAATTCTCGATGCCACGCCGGACCGGCGTCGCACCTTGCTGTTTTCCGCCACCCTGCCGCGCCCTATCGTGCGTATGGCCGAGCGGTATCAGAAGGACGCGTTGCGCCTATCGCTCGCCGGGGAAAGCCGCGGCCATGGCGACATTGCATATCAGGCGGTGACGGTTGCCCCGTCGGAAATCGAGAACGCTGTCGTTAACCTTCTGCGTTATCACGAGGCCGAAACCGCGATTTGCTTCTGCGCCACGCGTGATAGCGTTCGGAGGCTTCATGCGACCTTGCAGAACAGAGGGTTCGCGGTTGTGGCATTGTCCGGCGAACATTCTCAATCCGAACGCAACCATGCGATGCAGGCACTGCGTGACCGCCGCGCACGAGTATGCGTCGCCACCGACGTGGCGGCCCGGGGTCTCGATCTGCCTACCCTGAGCCTCGTGATCCACGTCGAAATCCCTCGTGATGCCGAAACCCTTCAGCATCGTTCCGGCCGGACGGGCCGGGCGGGAAGGAAAGGCACGGCGGCCATCGTGGTGCCGTACAACCGTCGCAAGCGCGTGGAATCGATGCTCCGAGGCGCGCAAATCGTAGCCGAATGGACCGAGGCCCCGTCAGCCGATGCAATCCGCTCTCAGGACCGAACGCGATTGCTCGAGCGGCTTACCGCGGAAACTGAATTCGAAGATGAAGACCTGTCGCTGGCCAAGGATCTGATGGAGCGTATGTCGCCTGCGGATATCGCGGCGGCACTGGCACGGGCGCACCGGGCCAAACTCCCGGAACCGGAAGAACTGATCGCCAACACCCCAGAGGCGCGGCAAAAGGACAAAGCCGAGCGGCATCGCCCCGGCTTCGAGGATACGGTCTGGTTCAAGATCGACATTGGCCGCAAGCAGAACGCCGAACCTCGTTGGTTGCTTCCCATGATCTGCCGAAGGGGGCACATTACGCGAAACGAGATCGGTGCGATCCGGATCGGTCAACGCGAGAGCTGGTTCCAGATACCCCGCGCGATTGTCCCCAAATTTACCGATGCGGTGGCTCGTACATCCCAATCCGAAGACGCGCAGGATGCAATCGCCATCGAAGAAAGCAGCGACGGTCCGCGGATCGAGGCACGTCAGAACCGCAAGCACGGTGAACGGAATGGCTTCAATCGAAACGGCGGTGACAGGTCTGACGGTAAGGGTCCGGGGCGAAAAGACGGCAGTCGCGGCCGAGGGAAAAACAAACGAGGTCCGATCAAGAAGCGGTAAACTACCGGCAGATATGGATCTTTCTGCCGGCGATATTCCTCGTGCTAGGTCGGTCGCATCGACAGATTCCATTAAAACTCACAGGAAGACGTACTCTCTACCGAAATCTCGTTTACCGTAAGTAAGCCGGTCACGATCCACGAAAACGATCGATGCAAGAAGCAGGCGCGCTTCTATTGTTCAGTACGCCGGAACCCGGCACTGTGTGAAAGCTTTGAACCCATTGCAGCGGCACGTGATCGTCGAACGGATCGGATGAGAGCTACGGTTCCAGTAGGCGGGGAAGATTGTACCGCGCCATGCAACTGACTTCTTGATCGACGTCTCGAGCTCGTGTGTGATCCACTCGACTAAGAGAGGTGTACTTTGAAAACTGTTGCGGAAATCGTTATCGATGCTTTGCAGAAGGCAGGTGCTAAGCGCGTTTACGGAATACCCGGCGATACGATCAACCATTTCACCAACGCCGTCGCCAAGAGCGATCTACGCTGGGTCGGCGTTCGCCATGAAGAAGCGGGTGCGTTCGCGGCGGGCGGCGAATCCTACATGACCGGTGAGCTTTCGGTCTGCGCCGGAACCTGCGGACCGGGATCGCTGCATTTCGTGAACGGCATCTACGAAAGCCATCGCAACGGTGCCCCCGTGCTATTGATCGCATCGGATGTCGCACGCACGGAAAAGGGGTTCAATTTCCCGCAGGAGGTCGACCAGAAGAAGGTTTACGAACAGCATTCGCACTTCTGCGAATATATCTCGCACCCGTCGCAGGCGCGGCGCATCGTTACCAAGGCTGCGCAGGCCGCCCTGACGAAAAGGGGCGTGGCGGTCGTAATCGTCAATGGCGATATGTTCACCGAGAAAGATGACGATGCGATGGACTGGCGGGTCTATCGCCCCCAGCCGGTCTGCCGCCCGAACGACGCGGAAATGGCGGAACTGGCCGCAATGGTCGATGCGGCAGGAAAGATCACGGTCTATGCCGGGATCGGGGCGCGTGACGCACGCGAAGAGATTATCGCGTTTTGCGACAAGGTGAAGGCACCGATGGTGCACACGACGCGGGCGAAAGAATTTCTCGAACCGGACAATCCTTACAATGTCGGTGTGAACGGTATTCTGGGAAACAAGGCCGGGGTCGAAGCACTGGAGGATGCCGATCTCGTCATTACGCTCGGCTGCGATTTTGCCTACACCCAGTACTATCCGGAAGCGAAAAAGATCGCGCAGATCGACATCGAACCCACTCATTTGGGAAGGCGATCGGCCATTCACCTTGGACTGGTGGGCGATGCGAAAACCACCATGGCCGCGCTGCTCCCGCTCGTCGGCGCGAAATCGAATGAGGGACATCTGACAGCGCAGAAGAAGCAATGGGAAGAGGATCTCGAGGGTTACGAAAATCAGGGCGGGGAAGTCGATCCCGACCTGATCCATCCGCAGTTCGTCGCCCATATGCTGGATGAGAAGGCAGCGGATGACGCGATCTTCGTATCCGATGCGGGTACATCGATGGTTTGGATGCTGCGTCACATCAAGGCGACCGGACGGCGTCGCTTTCTTAACACACTGCTTCACGGCACGATGGCGAGCGGAATGCCGCAATCGATGGGCATCAAGCTCGCCTATCCCAATCGCCAGGTCATCGCCATGTGCGGCGATGGCAGCCTGACCATGCTGATGGGCGAGCTGCTAACGCTGGTGCAGGAGAACATCGCGCTCAAACTGATCGTGTTCCACAACAACTCCTTCGGCTTCGTGGAAATGGAACAGCGCGTGGAAGGGCTGGTCGATCATTATACCGGGCTGCACAATCCGGATTTTGCCAAGCTTGCAAAAGCATGCGGTATCGAAGGCTGGCATGTCGAGAACGCCAACGCGCTGGAGCCGGCGATGGACGCATGGCTGCGACACGACGGGCCGGCCCTGCTGGATGTAAAAGTCAATCAAATGGAACTGGTCATGCCGCCGAAGATCGAGGCCTCGCAAGTGGCAGCGACCGCTCTGTTCGGCGTCAAAGCCGTGCTCGACGGCCGGACCGGGGAAGTCGTGGACTTGCTCAAGAACAACTTCTTGCGATAAGCCTGCCGGGCTTTAGTGTGCCATCGCTGACGGGCCGTTTTGCTCGCGTTGCGCGCCATTGCGACTGCCGTAAAAAGTTGAATGAAGGCATTGAAAATGGTTGAGGCGAAATGGATCGCTAGATGCTTCCTTTTTGCTTCGATCGCCGGCTCGGCCAGTGGCCTGTGCGCAGCCGAGCCTATGCGCGAAAGTTTCCTTCAGCCAATGGGGCCGGTGGCCGACGAGCAGTTCAATCATCTGCTGCGCGTGATCGGTATTACCATGGTGGTAATCCTGCCCGTGCTTGTCGGAGTGCCGCTGATCCTGTGGCGATACCGCTATTCCGCGCCGCTTGGAGAATACACCCCGCGGTGGGAATTTTCGAAAAAGCTCGAATGGGTGCTATGGGGCGTGCCGGTACTCGTCGTCGTCGTGCTGGCCAGCTGGCTGTGGTATTCGACCCAGAAACTCGATCCCTACGAGCCATTGGGACCGGAGCCGTTACAGGTGCAGGCGATAGGGCTCGATTGGAAATGGGTGTTCATCTATCCCGACGAAGGCATCGCCACGGTCAACGAGCTTGCCCTCCCTGTCGGACGGCCCGTGGAACTGACGCTGACGACCGATACGGTCATGCAGAGCCTGCTCATCTCCTCGCTCACTGGGCAGATCTACGCGATGCCGGGCATGACGACGAAGCTGAACTTTGCGGCTACCCGCCCCGGCGTTGCGGAAGGCGAGAACACGCAGTTCAACGGCACCAGCTTCGGGCGCCAGAAATTCACCGTCCGTGCCATGACGCCCACCGATTATGCGACGTGGACGGCGGGCGGTGGCGGCGGCCTGCTGCTCGATGAAGCGACGTACACGATACTGCGCCGCCAAACAGTGCTGGCCGAAGCGCGGCAGGACCTTGGGCTGGAAGGGACCGCACAGCCGATCAGGATGAGGGCGACCGAGGACGGCATCCTTGAGCGTATCGTCGCCAAATACCACACTAGCGGCCGGCGAGCGCACGGGTGGGGCGGCACGGGGCGGCCATCCGACAATTCGGTTCAGACCGCAGAATGAACGAAGCAACCAGCCCGATCTTTGGAAACCTGAACTGGCAGGTGACACCTTACACCGACCTGCTCCGCGATGTGAACAGTAGCACCATCGTAGGTGCCGGTGCGGCCAGCGTGCTGGTGCTGGGGACGATCGCCGGGGTGGCGCTCCTCACCTATATGCGTTGGTGGGGCCCGCTTTATCGCAACTGGCTGACGTCGCCCGACGCGAAGAAAATCGGCATCATGTATATTGCGCTAGCCCTTATCATGCTGGCGCGCGGGATCATCGAAGGCTTCGTAATGCGCACGCATCAAGCGACCGCATTAGGGACGTTGGCACAACAGGAAAGCGGTCTCGTCGCTCCGGATCACTTCGCGCAACTGTTCAGCACGCATGGTACGATCATGATCTTCTTCGTCGCGATGCCGTTGCTGATTGGCCTGATCAACTTTGTCCTGCCCCAGCAACTGGGTGCCCGCGACATGGCCTTTCCGGTCGTCAACCAGGTTAGTCTGGGGCTTACAACCGTCGGTGCGGCATTGGTGATGATCTCGTTGCTGATCGGCAAATTCGGGACCGGTGGGTGGACCATGTATCCGCCCTATACCGGCATTGAATACAGCCCGGGCGAAGGGGTCGATTACTGGCTTTGGGCGATTCTGATTTCGGGAATCGGCTCGACCCTCACGGGTATGAATTTCGCCGTGACCATCTTCAAGGAACGCGCGCCTGGCATGCATTTCATGCGCATGCCGTTGTTCTGCTGGACCAGCCTGTGCGTTGCAATCATGATGATATACGCGATGCCTGCGCTCACCGTATCGAGCGCGATGCTGGCTCTCGACCGCTATGCCGGTTTCCACTTCTTCACCAATGAAGCGGGCGGGAACATGATGAATTACGCCAACATCTTCTGGATGTTCGGCCATCCCGAAGTCTACATCCTGATACTGCCCGCGTTTGGCGTTTTCTCGGAAATTAGCTCCACCTATTCGGGAAAACGGCTCTACGGCTACACCTCGCTGGTGATCGCCAGCATGAGCATAGCGGTCATCAGCTTCACCGTTTGGCTCCACCATTTTTTCACCATGGGACAAAGCGCGGGGGTGAACATCGCCTTTGGTATAGCCACCATGATCATCGGCATTCCGACGGGCGTAAAAATCTATGACTGGATGGCCACGATGTGGCGCGGACGCGTGCGTATCACGGCGCCAATCGTCTACCTTACCGGTTTTTTCCTGCTGTTTGTAATCGGGGGGCTTTCGGGCATCATTCTCGCTAATCCGTCGATCGATTATCAGGTTCACAATTCGACCTTCCTCGTCGCGCACTTCCATAATGTCATCATTCCGGGCGTGCTGTACGGCATGCTCGCAGGCATCCATTACTGGTTTCCCAAGGCCTTCGGTTTCCGGTTGGACGAGGCCTGGGGGCGGCGCACCGCATTCCTTTTCGTCGGCGGCTTCGTCTTCACCTTCCTGCCGCTCTATGTGCTGGGGCTGATGGGGATGCCTCGTCGATCGCCGACGTTCCAGAACCCCGATTTCATGCCATGGATGTATATTGCAGGCTTCGGCGCGGTGCTGATGCTGTGCGCCTTGACGAGCCTGTTCTGGACCTTCTGGACCAGCTATCGCAACCGGCTAGCGCTCGCGGTTCCCGGTGGAGACCCTTGGAATGGCTCCACCTTGGAATGGTCGACGCCTGCCCCGGCCCCCGAGTGGACGTTTCCCCGTATTCCGCATGTTCAAGCAAGGCATGATTGGGGAGAGACGAAGCGATCGAACGATCCATGGAGGGCCCCGAAACAATACTGTGATATCGAGATGCCTTCCAACACACCGCACGGATTGCTGATTGCAGGAGCGTCTTTCTGTTTCGCTTTTGCGATGGTTTGGCACATCTGGTGGCTCGCAATACTCAGCTTTCTCGCGGTCCCCGGCCTGATCGCGCTCCGCGGCATGATGATAATCGAGCCTAAGATCATCAAGGCGGCCGAGGTCGAGGAGGCCGATTGCCGTTTCCGGCAACAGGTCGCCAACCTTTCCGCGGTCACTCGCGCGGACGAGGAAACGTCGCGCAACCGCGGCGTGCCCGATGTTTCGGAGTTCGCCGGATGAGCGAAACCAACCTCTATCCCGGTCTCAACCTCGGAAGCGGCCACGGCGAGGCGCACGATCAGGCAGAGACGACGGTGTTCGGCTTCTGGGTGTTCGTGATGAGCGACCTCTTCATCTTCGGCATCCTGTTTGCCTCCTATGCCTCCTATCTCGACCCCATCGGCATGGCGGGCGGCCCGGGACCGCAGACCTTATTCGACATCAAGAGCGTTGCCATTCAGACCGCATTCCTTCTGGTCGGCGGGGTCGCCTATGGCGGTGTATCGATCGGCACGAAATACGAGCATGGCCGGACCGTAGTGATAGCATCGCTGCTACTATGCGCCGCGCTCGGCGCGGGCTTCCTCTTCTTCGAAGTGAAGGATTTTATCACCCAAGCAGGCAAGGGCGGCGTGCCGCAGGCCAGCGGCTGGCTCAGTGCTTACTGGGCGTTGGTCGGCCTTCATGGTGTCCACGTATTCTCTGGCATCCTGTGGATCAGTGCCATGATTGCCCAGATCGCGGTGCGCGGGCTCGACGACGTGGTGAAGGTCCGCCTGTCGATGCTCGGTGTATTCTGGCACTTCCTCGACCTTATTTGGGTCGGCATCTTCTCCTTCGTGTTCCTGGTCCCCCTCGCATGACACGGCCGAACACCGGAGAAGTCGATCCGCAAGACGGCATGGCGGCCGAGATCAAAAGCTACGCCATCGGGTTTGCCGTCAGCCTGCTGCTCACTCTCGGAGCATTTACGGCCGCGATGTCAGACATATCGGCTACGATGAAAGTACTTCTCATCTGCATCGCGGCACTGCTGCAGATCGTCACACACTTGCGCAACTTCCTGCACCTCAGCTTCTCCGGCGAACAATCGCGCGAGGACCTGTTGCTTGTCCTGTTCTCCGTTACCTTGCTGGCGATCATGGCCGGGGGCACGTGGTACATCATGTCCGACTTGAGCGACCGGATGCATACGTCGCACGAAGGCACGACGCATTCATTCAAGTCGAACTGACCCCCCGGCTTTTTGATACATACCGCAAGGACGCCTACCTCGGTAGAAAACCTAATTCGATTTCTGAGGGGCGAGCATCTCCCGGGCGCTTAACCAAAAAAGAAATTGATCGAACCACGCATCGCTAGTCGCGCCCGTTGGACGAAGATCGAAGCCGTGCCCTCCACTATCGTAGATGTGCAGTTCCGCAGGTACGCCAGCAGCACGCCACGCGGCGAAGGCACGAACGCTATCCATAGGCAGAAGCTCGTCGTCGGCCGCAGCTGCGATGAAACCGGGTGGTGCGTCGGCGGGGACCCGATTCCGCACTCCCCCATATAACATGCCAACAAAGTCTGGTCGGCTCTCTACCGGTCCGGTGGCAAGGTCTGCAGCAATGAATGCTCCTGCCGAAAGGCCGAGCATGCCAATGCGCTCCGGATCGATGCCCCATTGCACGGCATGGTCCCTTACGAAGCGCACAGCTCGGGCGCCATCCTCGATACCAGCTGCCTCGCCTGCGAATGTTGGGATCGCCTCTGGCGTCCCGGATTGCGCGCGTGCCATCAACGCGCTCATTTCATCGAGATGGACTTTCGGAATGTCTTGCGGATCGCCCGAGCTCTGAATGGTGCGATATTTCAGGACGACTGCGGCAATCCCGTGCTCTGCCAGCCTGCGAGCTATGGCTGTCCCGCCCTGTTCGTAACCGATGGCGACGAAGCCGCCGCCGGGTGCGACAATCACCGCCGCGCCGTTCGCCGTCCCCTCCGCCGGGCGGAACAGCTCCAGCGTTGGGTTGCTGACATTGAAGATCAATGTCTCGCCCATCTCCTCGACCCGCACCTGTGTTTCGGGCACGCCAAGCGCCGCTATCTCCCCCTCTTCGTAGAGGGGTATCACCATTCCGGGCTCTTGTGCGGACAGCGCCGTGTGACCTGCCGCTACCACGGCAACGATCATCGCCAGCTTGCCGAGCGCTGCATTTATCCTGCCGATCATCATCATATCTCCGCCTTGAGAGTGACGAACGCCGAGCGCGGCTGATTGGGCGCGACGACAGCATCGCCGAAATAGGAGAAGGGATCGAATGCATCGCGACCACCGAGATTGATGACCGATACGCCAAGCGAGAAGCGACCCAGATCGTAGGACGCCTGCGCATCGATCGCGGCATAGCCCGGCACCGCGATGGTGTTGGGCAAGGTAAGTTCGCGCGACGTGAAGGCGGTTACGCCGGCACCGAACGAAAGTCCGGAGAGCGGTCCATCGAGCACGCGGTAGCGAGCAGCGATGCGCCCGCTGCTTTCGGGCACGCGGGTCAGTTCATCGCTCGGCGCGGCGCCGTCGTCACGCGTGTCGGTATAGGCGTAGTTCGCCAGCAGCGAGAAAGCCGGGCTCGGCTCCCAGACCAGATCGACCTCAAAACCACTGGCGCGTTGCCGTCCGCTCTGGATGAAGAAACCGAGATTGTCGGGATCGGAGATGGTCACGTTCTCGCGAACCTGGCGAAAGGCAGCGATGGTGCCGGATACGCCCGCTTCGGGAAGCGCCAGCTTGATCCCACCCTCGACATTGTTGGAGCTTTCGGGTCGCGGGCTGTCGAAGCCGAGGAAGCCGAACGGTGCGCGGAAGGCAGTGGCATAGCCTGCGTAGAGGGCGATGCCCGGAACGACGTCGAGAGTCGCACCGATACGCGGGGAAAGCCGCGTATAGGTGGAATCGTTGTCCACTCCGATATTGCTGTCTTCGATGAACTTGAGCGAGGTGAGCCGCACACCGCCGGTAAGGTGCAACGGCCCGTAGGTCGCCTGATCCTGCAGATAGACCGCGAAGGTCTCGAAACGGTCGTCGGTGAAGGAATTCACCGGAAGTTGCGGCGTGTAGATCAAGTCGTAGGCCGGATCGGCGAGGTCGATCGTTCCCGAAGGCGTGTTGCTGACGAACAAGCCCATGGCACTGTAGAAGCTCGTCCAGTCATAACTCGCACCCAGCAGGAACGTGTGTTCGCCGCTGAGAGCTTGGGTGCGCAGCATCAGGTTCGCGTCGAATGTCGCTTCCTTCGTGCGCGTGTCCATCGTCACCGGTGCGACCGGGAAGACCGTGGGGGTCGCCGGATCGCCGGGGAAGAAAGAGGGCGAAACGAAGCTGCCGAACTCGTCGATCTCGCCGGAGTAATAGCGCCCGGTAACATTGAGGACGAACCCGTCCGAGAAGGCATGGCGCAGGCTGGCTGTGCCCATCCGGTTGTCGTTCTCGGTCCGCGGCTGCCCAACTGGCGCGCCGGGAAAGGCATTGCGATCTATCTCGCCCGCCAAGGCTTGCCCTGCGGGGATGCCCGAATATTCGAGACTGCTGCGGTGATTTAATTGGCCCTGCAACAGAAGCTCGGTGTCCGGCCCGGGCCGGAACGAGACGCTCGGCTGCACCGACCAGCGCTCTCCATCGACGAGATCGATCCAGCTATCTTTGCTCTGGTATTCGCCGACGATCCGCGCGGCGATACCTTCGCCGAGCGGCAGATTGAGGTCGCCATAGGGATTGATCGTCGAAAAGCTTCCAGCACGTAACGCGACATAACCGCCCGTCTCATCGTCGGGCCGCGCCGTTACGACATTGATTAGCCCGCCGAGCGGTGTCCCTAGGCCACCCCCATACAAGGTTGCGGTGGGCCCCTTGAGCACTTCGATGCGGCGCACCCCGACAATACTGCTGGGATCATAGGCCTGCTGGTTTCCGGCGAAGATCGGCAGGCCGTCGAGATAGACCTCGGCCGGGAAGCCGCGCACGATCGGCGGAATGAATACGTTTTCCTCGGACCGGGTCGGCGTAACTCCGGACACGTTGACCAGCGCCTCGTTCAACTGGCGGCGATCCTGCTCCCTCAGCAGGGTGTCGGTGATGACCTGAACCGATTGGGGAACCTCGATAAGCGGGGTGTCGGTGCGGGTGGATGCTGACGACGAAGGCGCAACATATCCTTCCCGCTTACTGGTTACCACGATGGTATCCGCAAGCCAGCTGCCGGTCTGTTCTTCGTCTTCTGCGACATCCTGCGCGGATACCGGCGCAGCCAGAACGCTGGTGGCGAGAAAGGATGCGATAATGGCGTTTCTCATCTGAACGTGTCTTTCTTAGTCAAACGGCCAGCCGCTCGGACTTGGTGAGCGCGCTTTGGCTGGAGATCGTGCCGCTGTTGGTAATTGGGATGGAGGGCCGGCTTTTATCCTGGCCTTCCTCCGCCTCACGCGACCATGGATTGGTTACGGCAATCCGACTGATGGCAGACTGCATCTCGGTCGCCGCCTGCGTTTCGGATGCGAAATTGCAGTCCGAACGCAGGAGCGAGCCGGTAGCGCCGACAAATCAGGCTTGGATTGTCAGGCTGCAGCCGGAGGCCCACGCAATGGCGGGCGGATACGGGCATATTCCTGGAACGACAGACGGCGCAGCGGGGCAAGGCCAAGCATGAGCGTATAGGCAATAGCCAACGCCAGCAGGCATGCATCAGCGCCGCCCACCGCAACCTTGGCGAGACCCGCAAAAGCGCAGTGTTCGCCTTTGTTCGCCCCTTCGCGATGTTCGCCGCTTCGCTCCTTGCGTGGAACTACGATGCGTGCGTGCTCGATATTGCCGGTCGCATCGGAACAGATCTTCACGGTCAATACGGTATCGGACGACGCCGAGACCATGAAACCCGTCGGGATTGTTGCCTTGATACAGAACGCCATCACCAGCAGCGCAAGCGCCAAGTGACGATGATCTCGAATCAAGGCACGCAGGGATTGCATTAACGCCAACGCCTTAGCCAGGCGCGTCGCTCTTGTCAGCGGTTCCGCGGCGAACGTTTCTTGGCGTCATGCCAACGTCCATTCCGGCGCGAAGTACGGGCTGGCGCCAAACCGAACGTAACTAGCTTCGCCGGGGCGAGTCTTGGAGCGACAGTAACCAGTGGCAAGTATTTGGCTAATTCGTGAGGTCGAGCAGCGCGCTGCCCTAGCCGTTTAGAGCGCAGTTACAAACCGGAGCATTAGTCGCATTAACACTGGCTAGTCCGAAGATGCGATTTCCAGTTCGAAGCCCGGAACCGGCATTCCGCGACCATCATACAAATTGACGATCGGGGCGTCGGCCCAGGCATGCCGTACGCGCAGGGCAGATACGCCCCCTGCGACAGGCACCGATAGCATTGCGCCCTCGATACGAGGCACGGCCCACCTACACGTATTTTCTTCAGCGCCGCACAATTCCACTCCCAGCGGAAACGGGCCGCCCAGTGCGACCAGCCCGCCTTCGATGCCGGTGAATGTCACCTCGATCGTAGAGCCCCGGCGCACAGCCGCCGAAGGCATCGGCATCCCCTTTTCTTCGAATGCATAAGCCAATCGCTTACCCAACTCGTTCTTGTTTGCCGGGTGGATATCGGTTGGCTCGCCTATGTCGATAGCAGTCACAAGAGCCGCGTTAGGATCCGTCTGAACTGCGTCGATCTGTTCCTGTCGGAGCTGTGCCCAAGCGGACTCCTTCGGCATGGACTGACGCCCTCCGAAATTAGCCAACTGCACGACCAACATCTTCACCCTCGGTCCGAACTGGTCGCGCCAGCCGGCGAACAACTCGCGCAACTTCGCATCATAGTTCGGCTGTCCTACATCGGCTTCGCCCTGATACCACGCGACGCCTGCCAAACGCATCGGACCGAGCGGTGCGATCATGGCGTTATACATCACGCCCAGCCCGGCATTCGCGTCCCAAGGCGCACGCGGGGGGGCGCCGGTTACACGCGCCACCGAATATTCCCAATTGGCCCCTAGCGGTACCGTATCCCCGCTGGATGAAATGAAGAAGAGCTTCTCCGGTCCTGCATAGAACCCGCCCGTGTCCCACATGTTGTTTGCCGCGATCAGGATCTCGTTTTGCCCCTCGCGCAGATATTCGGCCGGCACCTTGTAAGTTCGCTCTACGCCCCAGCCGAATGTGTAGCCGACCGGATGACCATTGACGAAAGTCAGATCCAAGTCGTCGATCGCTCCGATCGACAGAGCCCCTTCCTCAGCCGCTTGTTCCTCAGTCAGCGTCAGTGTCTGCCGCAACCAGACGTTCGCCCTTGGCTCAGTATCGAGGCCCGTACCCTTCCATTCGTTCCAGAAAGAAAATTCCGGGATCGGTTTCCAGTCGAGGATCGAGGAATCGGCCCACGGTTCTCGCCCTTCATCTCGATCTCGCCACCAGTCGAACCATCGGGGCACAAACCGCTGCGTCGCCGTCAGCGGGTCGGCCGAATAGGTGCGCAGTAATTCCAGTGCCTCTGTTCCGTAGAGGGTTTCTATACCTTCGGGCGTAAGCCAGGCTCTCGCCGCGCTGCCGCCCCAATTGGAATGGATCAGTCCCACCGGCACGGCAGGATCGTCTGCCCGTAGTTGCTTCGCCATATAGAAACAGGCAGCCGAAAATTCGCCGACAGTTTCTGTATGCGCAGCATTCCATTCGACCGGGTTCTTGAAGTCCCTTTGCGGCACGGCTGCCGTGGCCTGATCGATTTTGAGAAGACGGATCGCGTCGTCGGTCGCCATCCGCAACTGGTTCGACGCATCCAGAGCGCGGTTGACCGGAAGCTCCATGTTGGACTGCCCGGAACACAAAAATACGTCGCCCACCAGAATATTGCGAAACTCGATGTTCCCGGTGGTATCGTTCAGCGAGAGCGTCGTTGGCACTGTGGACGCCGAACGTGCAGGGATGGCCAGATTGAATGTCCCGTCAGCATTGGCCGTCGTCTGGACGGTCACGCCGCCTATACTCGCAGTGACAATATCGCCGGCCTTCGCACGTCCCTCCAGCAACACGGGAGTATCGCGCTGTAGCACCATGCCATCGCCGTACGCCGGACCTAGCGTTGGCGCGGCAAAAACTGGGGTTGGTGCAAAAAGGATAAATCCCGCAAATGCCAACACATGACGCATCATCGTTTTACCTTTGCCAAAACAACACCCGCGGGATGCGCCTATTCCGGTCAAGGTAGAATCTCTGACGACCGAACGTAGGCAAGTAATCTGCCGTAAGGACATTCCATCAGCCGGCTAACGAAGATTCCGTAGGCCATATCGAAACTCTTGCCCTCCCTGTTGGTAGCGCTATCATATTAATCGCGAACGGGCGGAACAAGTCCGAATTTACCTGGCGGCGGCGATGGGGATGGCATGCTGAGATCGATTGGAATGGGCGGGATTGTTCTTCTGGCAGCTTTTTCTCAAGGGGCGCTTGCCGGGCCGACTGCGACCATAGATTATATGGAATACGCTGCAGTAGACGTTCCATCCAACGCGCAAGCGAGCATGGAAGCTGCCGCTGTCCCATCCAGCAACACCTTTCGTAATCCGGTCCTGCCCGGCTTTCACCCTGATCCTTCGATCGTCCGTGTAGGTGACGATTTCTACACCGTAACATCCACGTTCAGCTGGTTTCCAGGCTTGCCGGTCCTACACAGCAAGGATCTCGTCAACTGGCGCTTGATCGGCAATGCGATCGACCGCCCCAGTCAAGTAGATTTCTCGGGCTTGGGCACCAATCGCGGGTTGTTTGCGCCCGCAATTTCATACCACAACGGCAAATTCTGGATCGTAAATACGTGCATCGAATGCGGCGGCAATTTCGTCATCATGGCAACCGATCCGGCCGGTCCATGGAGCGATCCGGTGTGGCTCGATTTCGGCGGGATCGATCCCTCGCTTTACTTTGCGGACGACGGAACGGCGTGGATTACCTATAACGATGCACCCCCCGGACCCCCGCGATACGAAGGGCACCGGGCGATATGGATACAGCAGTTCGACCCCGGCACGATGCGGATGATGGCAGAACGCGAATTGCTGGTCGACGGCGGCGTAAACCCTTCCGATAATCCGGTCTGGGCCGAGGGACCGCATATCTATAAGATTGACGGATGGTATTATTTGCTGACTGCCGAAGGCGGAACGGCGTACCAGCATTCGCAGACGATCTACCGCTCCCGGGAGCTTCAAGGTCCTTATCGGCCGGGGCCAATCAACCCGATCCTAACGCAGCGAGACTTGCCCGCCGACCGGCAGGATAGGGTGGAAGCGACAGGCCACGCTGATATCGTGCAGTTGGGGGATGGTACCTGGTGGGGTGTGTTTCTTGCCACCCGACCTTTCGTCGGACAATCGACATTGTTGGGACGCGAGACATTCCTGCTGCCTCTGGAATGGAAGGATGGCTGGCCGCGCTTTCTGGAACAGGGCGAGCCAGTTCCGATGGAACTGCCCCGCCCGAATTTGCCTTCGAGCCAACCTGTCGATTATTCTTCGTGGCGAGACGATTTCAATTCCCCTCTTTCGGATGAGTGGATCGGCCTGCGCACCCCGGGTCCGGAGCAACAGCTGACGGTCGATACTACGGATGGCGTGTTGCAATTGGTGGCGGGATCCGCCGCTGCCGGAAGCTCGGGCAAACCGGCGTTTGTCGGGCGTCGCCTACGGCATCATTCCGCGGACATCGTTATGCGGATCGATTTCGAGCCATCTCGGCCGGGAGCCTTTGCCGGCCTGTTGGCTCTTATGGATGAAAACCATTTCCTTGCCGTCGGAAAAGAACAGGGGAGGCTCGTTGTCCGCTTACGGACCGATGTTGCCCAAGATGAAACAGGTGAAGTGGTGGCAGAGCAACCCCTTCAAACGAACGGTCCGCTCGAACTCCAGATCGCCCTACGAGGGGGTTCAGCACAACTTTCATGGCGGGGCGCGCAAGAGGATCAATGGCAGATGTTGTGCAGCCCGATCAAAGTCGAGCCCTTGGCGTCCGTCCACGCTGGGCTGTTTACCGGACTGGTGATCGGCCCTTATGCCTATGCACCTGATTAGGCGGGTTTGTATTCAATTTGTATAAGCTGCAGGATAATGGCGTATATACTCGAGCTATCATCTTTAATCCAATAAACTCTCAATTCAACTTTAGAAACTTTATTAATGCTTGCCACAAGCTGACAATTTCAGGTTAATTCGGCTAGAAGATTGTACATTCGTTCTCTCCTCAAGCGACATTTAGATCGTCAACTATTTTGAAGTCGCTGGTAGATACTGTGAATCACAGCGAACACTATTCGAGAGATCGTAATAGATTACCCTGAAGCGATGGATAAGAGAGGCCATGGCGGAGCGGGTGGGATTCGAACCCACGATACGGGGTTACCGTATACACACTTTCCAGGCGTGCGCCTTCGACCACTCGGCCACCGCTCCGCATTTCAGCCGCGCCGGCGCATATGCTGCGCGGGCGCTTGCCTGCTTGGCTGAACGCGCGCCTCTAGCGAGGTTGCGGGGATGGCGCAAGCGATGCGACGAACGGTCGAACCCGCCTTTATGACCGCCGTTTCTCCGACGACCCGTCTCGATGGCGCTCCACGGCCCGGCATTCCCGGCGAACGCTATCCGGAAAGCCCCTGTCCGCACGGCACAATGCGTGGAAAGGGGCTTTTGCTTGCGGGCGGGGCGTGGCACCTTCGCCCGCGATGAAAACGCACCTCACCTGCCTCGCCGTGTGTCTCTCGCTCTCCACCGCCGTTTTCGCGCAAGATGCGCCGGATGCGCCGCCCAGCCCCAATGAGATCGTCGCCGAGGCGCTTCCGGAGGAATGGACGTCCATCGCGCCGGAAGACCTGCTGGTCATGACCCTCGCGGATGCGGCGGACGGGTCGGCGCGCGAGGTCGTGATCCAGCTCATGCCCCCGCCCTTCAGCCAGGGGTGGGTGGTGAACATCCGCACCCTCGCCCGCGCAGGCTGGTACGACGGAATTAGTGTCAACCGGGTGCAGGACAATTACGTCGTTCAGTGGGGCGATCCGAATTACGACAACCCGGAAGCGGACGGGGAGGCGAAGCCGCTGCCGGAGGGGCTGCGGGTGATGGGGGAGGACGAGTATACACAGGAGCTTCCCAAGCCTGATACGGGCCGCGAGACACCCAATTTGCACCGTATGAAGCGCCGTGATGCTTACGCTGGGTTTGTTTCTCATCGCAATGGTTGGCCGATCGCGATGACCACAACCCTCCTTCCCCCGCCAATACGTTTGACGGAAGACCCCCCGTTTTCTTTAGACGAGCGATCGCAGCCATTGGAGCAAGCATGGCCCGTCCACTGCTATGGCATGGTCGGCGTCGGGCGGAGCCTCTCGCCCGATACGGGCAGCGGCGCCGAGCTTTACACCGTGATCGGCCACGCCCCTCGCCATCTCGACCGCAACATCGCGCTGATCGGGCGGGTGGTCGAGGGGATCGAGCATCTCTCGTCCCTCCCCCGCGGCAAGGGCACATTGGGTTTTTACGAGGACACAGCCAAGCGTGTGCCCATCCGCTCCATCCGCGTCGCCAGCGAGTTGCCTGCCGATCAGCGACCCAGGTTCGAGTACCTTTCGACCGAAGGCGAGACCTTCGCCCGCTACGCCGAGGCCCGCGCCAACCGCCGCGACCCGTTCTTTATAGTGCCTGCAGGCGGGGCGGACATCTGCAACATTCCGGTGCCCGTGCGCCGGGTAGGAGAGTAGGACAGTCCTAAGCGAGCCTCACAAAAATGCTCGAGACCGTCTCCGTCGCACTCCGCTTCGTAATTGTTACAATTTTTTAGGAATTTTTCGAGCCGATAACTGCATTTCGGTAAGCAATACCATTGCGGACGTTCGACAGACTGCGACGTGACCGTAACGCAAGCGCAAGGTAACCGCGCTTCGCCGACCACATCAAAGGCCGAGGGTTCCGATAACATCACCATACTTTTCATGACCGCAGCGGGAGTGCCGCAACATTTCCGCGCCGACATGAGGAAATCGACGCCTTAATTATCGAAAGCCGACATCGAGAAAATTGTATATCCAAAATACCCTCTCCCCATGGAGTTAAGAGCTCCCATGGTGCGGCATTCTCCATTCCCTGAAAGACTCTGTGCTCAGTTCGATCTGATCGTCGCCTGCTTATTCGAAGAGAACGAAGCTACACGTCATCTTCACCTCGATCGACCACGCGACCGTCCTCCGGCACAAACCGAAAAATCTCCAGCGACTGTTCATTGGCTTACTGGGCGGTGCATTGAGATCTATCGCAACCGAATTCTTCAGCGTTGAGTACACAACGCTTCAACGTCTCAGAGCGCCGGCCAACAACGTGCACAAATGGCCGAAGGTGGCCGTAAGGCCAGCCGATGAATTTAAAGGCTTTAAGGCAACCTTTACAAAGGGAGCGGTTCAGATGCGTGAAGAGCACAGAGAACCTATTGCCGGCTCACGCAGAGTTTAGCCGTGCGAACGATGCCTTTAAGTCACTCGTGCTTCTCAAGTAGCCTTCTGACGCGCGGACTTGACGCTGCACGCCTTTTCTAACACCGTTCACGGCGGGCCTTCACGGCACGAGGGTGAACTCCCGCCATCTCTCGATCAGGCTGAACCGCCCGTTCATCGTGTCGACCAGGCGACGAGATAGTTCGCCTAGAATGGCGGGGTTGTCTGCGCCGTATCGCGGCTTAGCTGACCAACCTAATGAATGACCGCATCCGGGATCGCCGCGGACATATTAGATTAGGACGCAAAGCGGACGCGAATTGCATAACGTGCGATATGGGGAGTGGCTCAGAGTCTGCCTACTATATGCTTACGGTTATGCGCACCAAAAACCCCGCTGTAAGTAGCAAGGCGAGCTGTCCCAATAGCGTCGATGGTTCTGTGGTTGCGGGGGTTGGATTTGAACCAACGACCTTCAGGTTATGAGGGCTTCACTGTCTTAATACCGTTGAATACTGGCTCTTACGCTTAGGCCCTTAATTTCAACAGGTTAGATTGACTGTCGAACGGATTTGGGACTGTGTGTCTACGCACGGTTTCGCCATGCTTTGCTCCCGCCTGCTTCCTATTTGCTTACGGGTCGGGGCTCGAAACCGCTACTGGTAACAGGAGGCGTAATGGCCAAGCTCACTAAGCGCATGATAGAATCGCTTGAACCAGCCGACAAAGATTACTTTGTCTGGGACGGGGACCTCTCGGGCCTCGGTGTCCGGATCTTTCCAACAGGACGCAAACAATTTGTACTGCAATATCGCTACGGTCGCACATCACGACGGATGAGCTTGGGACGCTTTGGCGCGATAACACCAGACCAAGCACGCGGCCTTGCTCTCGAGGCGATGGTAAAAATCCGCCAAGATATCGATCCCATGGCCGAAAAGCGCGCTAAGCGCACCGCCCTCACCGTTCGCGAACTCGCAGATCGCTTCGATGAGGAGCATATCGCGATCCACCTGAAGGCCAGCACGGCTAAGGAGTACCGCCGCAACCTTAAGCTCTTCATTCTACCGGCCATCGGTCACTTGCGGATCGTCGATGTTACCCGAGCCGATATTGCAAAGTATCATCACGACTGGCGGCACCGTCCCTACCAAGCCAACCGCAATCTCGAGATCATCTCAAAGATGTTCAATTTGGCTGAACTCTGGGGATTGCGACCGGACGGTACCAACCCTCGGCGGCACATCAAAAAATACCCAGAGAAGAAGCGCGAACGCTATTATTCAGCAGGAGAACTGCAGTCCATCGGTCGTGTGCTCGGCGAAATGGAAGAAGAGCGGATTGAGCTCCCCTCTGCCATCGCCGCTGTTCGACTCCTGCTTTTCACCGGATGCCGTCTGAATGAAATCATGACGCTTAAATGGGAATACGTCGACATCCAGAGCAAACTGCTCCGCCTTCCCGACAGTAAGACTGGTGCGAAGGAAATCCATCTTGGCAATGCTGCGCTCGCCGTTTTGGAGAAGATCACTCCCGCAGCCGATAACCCTTTTGTGATCGAAGGTCGCAATCCCGGCGCCCACCTCACCGATCTCCAGCCGTTCTGGCAGCGCTTGCGTGGCCGAGCAGGTTTAAAGAATGCTCGAATTCATGACCTGCGCCACACTTATGCCTCGGTTGCTGTCAGCCACGGTCAAAGCCTACCGATGATTGGGAAGCTCCTCGGCCATACACAGGTTCAGACGACAGCACGGTACGCCCATTTAGCAAACCAGCCGGTGCTCCAAGCAGCAAATGATGTGTCCGACTTGATAGCGAAGAGCCTAGATCCGAAGGGGTGACCAGTAGTCCCAGTTTAAATTTGGGACCGGCGGGGTCCGCTTTGCGCCCCAATTGAGACATTAGAGCGGTTGGCGACGCCACCCGAAAGCCGTCGTTCGTTCAGGACTAATTGAAAGGCAATTATGGCCTCAAACAAAGGGCTTTAAACAGTTTGTGCCCTGCGCTCGGAGCAAACACCAAGCCTACGTCATAGCGAACTCAGGGGCCAGCTTACCGTGCGCAGATTTCGCGAATTCCTGCTGCCATGAAGTCTGCCATTCGAGCTTTTATGGCAGGGAAATCGTCAGATCGGCAAAGACCCTCGGAAAGCTTGTCGATCCGGCCCGTGCGCGCGAGCGTTAGCATCAAAGCGCCGGTGGTGAAATGGTAGCCCCAGAAGATGTCTTCCTCGGCCGCATCGGGTAGCGCTTTCTTCAGCAATCCGATCAGTCTGAGCACCAGCGGATCGAAATGCTCGTCCATCAATTCCGCGCCCCACTCGGGGGTGTTCGAGACCTGCGCGCCGAGCTTGGCGTAATTCTGCCACCCGGGTCCGCCTTCAATATAGGTATCGAGATCGGTGTCGAGGAACGCGTGCAACGCACCTTCTACGGTCACATCGTCACCAACGGCGGCCTCATATTCATCGAGCGCTCGCTGACGACGCTCGCTGGTAACGACTGCACGCCGTGCGAATACCGCATCGAACAGGGCTTTCTTGTCGTCGAAGTAATAGTTGAGCAGGGTATGATGGACGCCGACCTGCTTGGCGACATCCTTTAACGTCACGCCATGCAATCCATGCTGGGAGAATTGCTCTTCGGCAGCATCGTAGATCTGCTCGAGCGTCTCAGCACGCTGTTCCGCCTTGCGCGAGCGCCGAACCGGCTTCTTGACTGTACCCATCCCGTTCTCCCTCCCGACAAAGCGGCGCCACGTCAACAACGCTAACACGAAAACATTCACACACAAGAGAGCGTATATTGACAGAAGGCGGTTTCGGGTGTCAAACGAGTCGCAGAAAAGAATGGGAGAGAGATGGTGCAGCAAGTCGAGATCGGCGGAGGCGCGCCTGCGTTTGCGACCAAAAGAAAGATGCGACGGCCGGGGGTTGTGCTGACCGCGCTTACTGTCGTCTACATCCTGAACTTTCTCGATCGGCAACTGCTCGGCATTCTGGCGAAGCCGATCCAGGACGAATTACAAATCACGGACGGCCAGCTCGGACTGATCGGCGGGTTGTACTTCGCGATGTTCTACTGCTTCATCGCCATTCCGGTAGGCTGGTTGGCCGACCGTACGAACCGCGTCGGCGTCCTGTCGATCGCATGCGGTATCTGGAGCGCTGCGACGATCGCCTGCGGACTTGCCCGCACCTATCCGCAATTGGTCGTTGCACGAATGGCGGTGGGCTTCGGAGAGGCAGGCGGGGTTCCACCGTCTTACGCGCTCATCACCGATACTTTTCCGGCCGGGAAGCGGGGTTTCGCGTTCGGAATATTCAATCTCGGGCCTCCGATAGGGGCGGCGCTGGGCATCGCGCTGGGTGCAACCATTGCTGCGGTATTCGACTGGCGCGACGCTTTCATCGCGATCGGCGTGGTGGGTCTTATAACGGCTACGGCGCTTCCCTTTCTCATTCCCGAGCCGAAGCGAGGTGCGACGGATGAGATGGATGTCGACAGCAAACCGGAAGCCGCACCGTTCTGGACGACCGTCCGCGCATTCTTCGCCAATCCCGTCCTGACTTTGGCTGCGCTTGGAAGCGGAGCGACTCAATTCGTTACCTATGGGCTCGGCAATTTCGCGGTGTTGTTCCTCATGCGCGAGAAGGGGATGACGCTGTCCGAGATCGCATTCTGGTACGCTTTGGCGATAATCGTCGGAATGGGCGGCGGCATGATCGCATCGGGCAAGCTGATCGACCGGTTGAGCAGGCGATCCCGCACGACGTTCGCCACCGCGCCCGCTGCCTCGCTCGCCGTCGCAGCGCCTTTCTATCTCGGTTTCGTCTGGGCACCGTCATGGGAACTTGCCCTCGGTCTCCTCACCATCGTGATGTTCTTCAATTATTTCTATCTCTCCTGTTCCATTACGCTGGTGCAGGAAGAGGTCTCGCCCAACCAGCGGGTTCTTGCAGGAGCGCTCCTCCTGCTGGTGATGAATTTCATCGGTCTGGGTCTGGGGCCGACGTGGGTCGGAGCGGCCAGCGACTGGTTCGCAGCAAGGGGCAGCATCGCCAATTCCCTGCAACTCGCTTTGTACACGCTGACGCCGTTCTACGCGATCGCCATCGCCCTTTTCGTGATGCTCGCAAGAGCGATCCGATCAGCAGATATGCGACTTCATAAAAACACTCTCGCACATGAGAGTGAAGGTTGACACACCAGTGAATTAGTAGTTTCTGTGCATGGATCGACGCCGGAGATGCGTCGCGATTCGGGGAGAGAAAGTATGAAGAGCAGCCTGCTCGTTTCAGTTGCTGCCGTGGCCGTTCTGTGGAGCGGAACCGCGACTGCACAGTCCCAAACCGCCAGCACGAGGGCGCCCGACGATTCCCAGCAGGAAGATGTGATCGAGGACATTTCGCCGGCTGCCGAAGCCGTCGACGAAGACTCCGTCATCATTGTTACCGCGACCCGACGCGAAGAGCGCCTGCAGGACGTTCCGTTGTCGATCACCGCGTTCCAGCAGGAAGCGATGAGCGAGAAGGGTCAGGTCGGATACGAAGATCTGGCACGTGAAACACCGGGCGTGGTGGTCAACAAGCCCACGGCCAATTTCAATAACTTTACCGCCCGCGGCATCGCCACGAACGGGTATGGCGCCAACCTTGCCAGCAATGTCGCCATCTACATCGACGAGCTACCGATCTCGGCGAACGGCAACTCGACCATTCTTGACCCCTCGCTGTTCGATGTCGAGCGCGTCGAGTTCCTCCGCGGTCCGCAGGGCACCCTGTTCGGTGCGAACTCGTTGGCAGGTGCGATGCGCATTATCACGAATGCGCCCGATCCGGACCGGTTCGAAGCTTCGGCTCTGGTCGATTTTGGCCTGACCGACGACGATGCTTTCCGCCAGCGCTATAACGGTATGGTCAACATTCCGATCGTCGATGGTCGGCTGGCTTTCCGCGGGGTCGGTTTCTATCGCCACGAGGAAGGCTGGGTCGACAATGTCGGAACGGGCATCGACAACGCGAATACGCTGAAATCCTATGGCGGACGCGCTTCCCTTCTCGGTGAACCCTTCGACGGCGTTACCGTTCGTGCGACCCTGATCCACGAGAACAGCAAGCCGGAAGATTCCGGGCTCACCAATCCGCTGCTCGGAACCTATGTCCGGCGTTCCGACCGACCGGACCGGTTCTGGGCGAAGCTGACCAGCGCGAACCTAACGGTGGATGCCGATCTCGGCTTCGCCAATCTCACGAGCTCGTCGACCTACGCCACGTTCGATCAGCTTTTCGTGGTCGATCTCGCCGGGACGTTCGCGCAGGCGTTCCCGTTCGCGCTTGATGCCTTCGCCTATGACGATATCTTCGTTCAGGAAACGCGACTGGCATCGCAGGGCGGCGGCAATTTCGACTGGCTGATTGGCGGGTTCTATTACGACAAGCGACGCGACGTCGATTACAACTACCGCTCGCGGCAGGAATTCCTCGATGCGCACGGGCTTACTGGTCTGCCGGGCGAGGTGTACAATCAGTTCGGCGTCCATATCAATTCGAGCGAGCTCGCTGGATTCGGCGAATTGACCTACCGGTTCTCCGATGCATTCTGGGTCACCGGTGGCGTACGCTATACCTCCAACGAAACACAGGGCTTTACCGAGGAGGGCGGCTACAACAGCAATTATCTGGTCGCAGGCATCGTTGGGTTGAGCGATATCCCTTTAACGGTGACGCCAATCCCGGAAGCGGAAGGGCGCAAGCTGACGGATGGTCAGTGGTCCTACAAAGCCAGCGTATCCTTCAAGCCGGTCGAGAGTACCACTGCCTATGCTACGATCTCCACCGGATTCCGCAGCCCGGTCGTCAACGCGAATGCCGGACGGGTCAGCGTCGTCAATCCAAACGATCTGGTCATCCCCCCAGGCGCCGAATCCGACGATCTGACCAATTACGAGATCGGTGTGAAGGGCAGTTGGCTTGACGGTAAACTGTCCGCCGCGATAGCCGCCTATTATATCGACTGGAAGAACATCCAGGTGCAGGTCAACCGCACCTCCGACCAATTACAGTTCGCGACGAATATTGGTGCGGCGGTCAGCAAGGGTATCGAATTCGAACTGGCAGTTCGTCCGATGCCGGGCCTCAGCCTGCTCGCCAATGGTTCGATAAATGATGCAAAGATTACCGAGCTGACGGAGCAGGAAGCGGCCATTTCTGGCGCATTGGAGGGCCTGCAACTGTCGGGGCCGGACTTCCAGGGGTCGGCTACAGCACGATACGATTTTCCGATCGGCGACGATACCGATGCCTTCGTGTCCGGCACGATCCAGCATGTCGGAAGCTTCCCGGGTCTGTTTCCAAATCTGCCAGGTAATCCCGCTGTCCGTAATCCGGTTTTCGACTTTACTGACTCCTACGAAGTGGTGAACCTGCTTGCCGGAGTGGAGCTCGGCGCGGCGAAGATAACCGCCTACGTCGAGAATCTGCTCGATGCCGACGACATCACCTACGTCCATCCCGAATCATTCTTCGACAGCCGTTACGCCCGCCTGCGTCCGCGCACATTCGGTGTGCGCATCGGCTACGATTTCTAGGCTCGACATGACGATCCTGAAAGCCAGCCTGCTAACAGCTGCACTAGTGGCGGTGACAGGGTGCGCAAGCCTCCCGTCACCTTCACCGAACGGACCGCTCGCCGAAGCGCCCGCTGGAGCGTTCCGCGGAATACGCGATGGCGGCGTGCGTATCTGGCGCGGCATTCGCTATGCCGAGGCACCGACCGGCGACCTGCGCTGGAAGCCGCCTGTCGCGATGGCAGATGCGATCGGGGAGGTAACGGCGACGCAATTCGGCGATGCCTGCGTCCAGCCGGAGGCCCGCGCCGACCTTACGAAGATCTACTTCGACGATCCCGGGCCGCTGAGCGAGGATTGCCTGTCGCTCAATGTCTGGTCTCAAGAAGGGATTGGCAATGCACCGGTCCTCGTCTGGATCCACGGCGGTGCGCTGGTCAGCGGATCGAGCAGTCTTGGCATGTACAACGGCGCGCACCTTGCGCGAAAGGGCGCGGTCGTCGTCTCGATCAACTACCGGCTCGGCGTTCTCGGCTTCCTAGCCCATCCTGCGCTGAGCGCGGAATCGCCCGATGGGGTCTCAGGTAATTACGGCTTGCTCGATCAAGTGGCGGCGTTGCGTTGGGTGCAGCGGAACATTGCCGCATTCGGCGGCGATCCCGGGAACGTAACGATCGCTGGGGAATCGGCCGGTGGGCTGAGTGTCATGTATCTTTTGGCTTCACCCGAAGCGCGTGGCTTGTTCGACAAGGCGATCGCCCAAAGCGCCTACATGGTCTCGGTGCCGGGTTTAAGCGAGACACTGAACGGTCAACCGCCAGCGGAGGCGGTCGGTATGGCCGTGCAGCAGGCGGTCGGCGCGGCAGATCTAAGGGCTATGCGGATATTGCCGGCGGAGGAACTGGTGGCGAACGCGCCTTCTGCAGGTTTTTATCCGCAGGCTACCGTGGACGGGAACGTCCTGCCGCATCAGATCACCGACATTTTCGATGAAGGACAGCAGGCCGCCGTGCCGTTGCTGGTCGGTTTCAACGATGGCGAGACTCGGTCGCTGCGTAGCCTCGTTCCGCCCGTTCCCAAAAGCACGGACGAATACGAGAACGCGATCGAACGCGTATACGGCAGTGAGGCGACACGCTTTCTAAAGCTGTACCCAGCCTCGGACCTGCAAGAAAGCATTCTCGCTGCGCCTCGGGATGCCTTGTACGGATGGACTGCGCAGCGCATGGCAGAGGCACAGCGGCGGGTGGGTTCGACTGCCTATTTCTACCTGTTCGACCATGGCTATCCCGCAGCGGATCAAGCCGGCTTGCACGCCTTTCACGCATCTGAAATTCCTTACATGTTCGGGACTATTCACGAAACCGCGCCTGCTTGGCCCGCCATCCCGCAAACGGCTGATGAGCGCGCGTTTTCCGACGCCATGATGTCGTACTGGCTCTCCTTCGCCCGCACGGGCATCCCGCGTGCGGAAGGAGGACCTGACTGGCCAACCTTCGATGAGAGCAAGCGATACATGCTGTTCGCCGATGTACCCGCCGTCGCGCGCGACCCCCTGGGCGATCGCTTCGCTCTCTATGAAGAAACGGTTTGTCGGCGACGCGCCGATGGGTCGGTCCCGTGGAACTGGAATGTCGGCATCGCTGCGCCGCCGATGAGCCCCGCGAAAGAGCAATGCCGATGACTCCGGGAAGCCTGCAATCCTATGGCCTGACGGTCGACAAGTTCCTCGACCACGCAGCCAAATGGCATCCCAAGGCGGAAATCGTAACCGCGGGTGAGGACGGTGCTGTCGATCGCGCCGGGTATGAAGATGTGCGGGCCCGTTCGCAGGGTTTATCGGCTCGACTGGCGGAACTGGGTATTGGTTACGGCGATACGGTCGCGACGCTAGCATGGAACAGCCGTGCGCATGTCGAGACGTGGTTTGCGATCATGGGGATGGGGGCCGTCTGTCAGACGCTCAATCCCCGCCTCACTGCATCCGTGTCCGCCGCCATGGTGCGCCAGGCGGGCGTACGCCTCTTGGTTGCAAGCGCGGACCTCGCCGACCTCGCCCGCAACATTGCGGAGGATGCGTCCGAAATAGAAGCGGTCCTCATCATCGATGGTGCGCAGGCGACCTTGCCCCCGTTCGAAGCTCTGGCCGATGCCAGGATTGATTGGGGCGATTTCGACGAACTATCGCCGTGCGGCCTGTGCTTTACTTCCGGTACGACAGGTGACCCCAAGGGCGTCACATACACGCATCGAGGCAATTACCTCCATACGTTACGCTTGTTGCAGGCCAACGTGGCAGCGATCTGCGCGAGCGATGCGGTGCTGGTCGCCGTTCCTATGTTTCACGCGAATGCATGGGGCTTGCCCTTCGCCGTACCTGCGGTGGGCGGCAAACTCGTGCTGCCGGGTAGGCACCTCGACGGGGAAAGTCTCGCGCGCCTGATCTGCTCGGAAGCCGTCACAATTGCAGTGGGCGTTCCCACCGTATGGTTGGCATTGTTCGATCATCTCGATGCGCATGCTCTCGAGATTCCGTCGCTCCGGCGCATTATGGTAGGCGGTGCGCCGATGCCCCAAGCATTGATGGAGAGGATTGAGAGACGCGGGATCGAAGTTCAGACGACGTGGGGCATGACCGAGCTTTCGCCACTCGGCACTGCAACGCCGCCTGGCGATAAAGATCGCAATCCGTTAACAGCAGGCCAACCGGCTTTCGGGGTGGATCTTCTCGTTACGGACGAGAACGGAGAGCCGCTCAAACGGCAGCGGGAAGCCGAAGGTCACTTGTGGGTTCGCGGCCCCTCTGTCGTGGATCGGTATTTCGGTCAGACGGAAAAGGCGACACGCGGCGGCTGGTTCGCAACGGGCGATCTTGCGCGCATCGACAGCGCCGGCAACCTTACGCTGACCGGACGTTCGAAAGACCTCATCAAATCGGGCGGAGAATGGATCAATCCTGCGCAGATCGAGGCGGCAGTCACCGCACACCCCGATGTCGCGATGGCTGCCGTAATAGGACGCGAAGATCCCAAGTGGGGTGAACGCCCCATCCTGCTGATCGAACCGGTCGAAGGTCGTTCGCCGAGTGATGCGGACCTGCTGTCACGTATTCGCGAAACCTGTCCGAGCTGGTGGTTGCCGGACGAGATCATCGCGATGAACGCCGTTCCGCTCGCCGCGACAGGTAAGATCGACAAATTGACACTACGCCGGGAATTTGGCCGGAAGCCCGTCGAGGTGGAGCGCTGAAAAGACGACTATACAAAACACGAGCCCAAGGGAGAAGGGTCATGATAGGTCTGTTCAAGAAGGTTTTGGCCGCAGCGGCTTTTACGTCGCTTATGGCTGCGACACCGATCGCACAGGCAGCAGCGCTGACAAAAGTCACCGGGTTCGGTTCCAATCCTGGCAACATCCTAATGTACGAGTATATTCCGGCGAACTTGACAGCCGGCCGCCCCCTCGTGGTCGTTCTTCACGGCTGTGCGCAGAAGGCGGCCGATATGGATAGCGAAACGGGTTGGACCAAGTGGGCCGATCAAATGGGCTTCGCGTTGCTTTTCCCGCAGCAGCAGAGCGCAAACAATAGCAGCAATTGCTGGAATTTTTTCGTCAGGGGCGACTATCAGCGCGGTGCCGGCGAACCGCTCTCGATCAAGCAGGGTATCGACCGGGCGGTCGCATTGCATGGGCTCGACGAACGGCGGGTCTATATCACGGGGCTCAGTTCGGGCGCAGCCATGACCAACGTCATGCTGGCAACCTATCCGGATGTGTTCAAAGCCGGTGCGCCAGTCGCTGGGGTGCCGTTCAAATGTGCGACTACGGTCGGCTCATCGCTATTGTGCAACACAGGCACGGTGACCAAGACATCCGAGCAATGGGGCAATCTGGTACGCGGCGCGACGAACTGGTCCGGCCCATGGCCGCGCGTATCGATCTGGCATGGAACGAACGATCTCACCGTCAATATCGCCAACCTCCAAGAGACCATGGAGCAGTGGACGAACGTGCACGGTACGAACCAGGCAGCCGACACCACCGATACGGTAAGTGGCTACCCTCACAGGGTTTACCGGAACAGTAACGGAATGGCCGTAGTCGAGACCTTCACGATCAGCGGCATGGGTCACGGTCAGCCCGTCGATCCCGGAACCGGTACAATGCAATGCGGCGCGGCGACCGGATATAACCTCGATGCTGGCATTTGCGCATCGTACAACATTGCGCGGTGGTTTGGTCTTTGAAGCGCACATAATTGTAATTGCGTCTCTGGCGAGTAGGTCGCCATTGAATTGATTGCGGATGATTGGGCGAGCGAAGGCCGGTTTGCTTAACACCTAGATAGAAGCAATCAGCCTGCCTCAAGCCCAATTAGAGACCGGCTGCAAAGCGCCCCATATTAGCCGTTCCAGCTAATGAATGAAGTACTCGAAAGCGGACACTCGATGAACGACTACGTCAATCCCCCTCAAATTTTTCAACCAAATTTAGCCGATCTGTTCCGGCAGATCGAACAATGTCATGAAGCGGCGGGCAGCCTCGCGGTTGCCCGTCATCTCCACGCCTACGTCCAACGCTGGCATTCCTAGATAGACCATCGCGGCGAGCGGCGAAGCCTCGGGGGCGCTGAACACCGCATCGGTATCGACTGGTTCTTCGCGCTTTACGGTGAACGCCCTGTCGGCAACTGTGCCGGTGAAGACCGCATCGGGGAAGCGGAAGCCGAAGCGTGCATGCCAGTGGCCTGCCTTGGCTGCATCAAACATGGTGCGGAGCGACAGCATAAAGCTGACGGGGGACAGAGGCAGTGTTGGATCATGCGCTTCCGACATCGCGGCCCATCGCCCAAGCTCCTGAATCAGGGGCTCGGCTCGGTAACCCCAGGGCGTCAACTCGTAGACTTGCGCGGCAGCGGGCGGTGGCAGCTTGCGGCGCGCCAGCACGCCCGCATCCGCAAGGCCGGCCAACCGCTCTGTCAGCACCTTGGCCGAGATGCCGGGCAGGCTGGTCCGCAGATCGGAAAAGCGGCGCGGTCCGAACATCAGTTCGCGAATGATTAGAAGTGCCCAACGCTCCCCGACAAGCTCCATTGCGAAGGCGGTTCCACAGGCATCGCTATACCATTTGCCATGTTTCGCCTTAGTCGGTTTTGTTACTTCTCGTAAGTCCATTGTTGCTTTATGTAACTTATTAGGGCAGCTTTAACAAGAGTCGAGTCGCAGACCTGGCCCAGATCCTTGAAAGGATGCTAATGACCAAGATGATCTTCGTGAACTTGCCCGTTGGTAATGTACTGCAATCGACCGCCTTCTACGAGGCTTTGGGCTTCGAGAAGAATGATGCCTTCTCCAACGAACAGGCAAGCGCGATGGTCTGGTCCGATGCAATCAGCGTGATGCTGCTGGATTATGCGTTCTATGCCACATTCACCGACAAGCCGATCGCCGACACTCGCGCAACAAGCGCCGTGCTCAATTGCCTGTCGTTCGACGACAAGCGGGCTGTCGACGCCTTCCACGCTGCGGCAAAAAACTCGGGCGGCAGCGAACCCCGCGCCATCAAGGATCAAGGCTTCTTGTACGGCGGTGCCATTGAGGATCCCGACGGTCACACTTGGGAAACGATGTGGATGGACAAGGACTGGGCCCCGCCTGCAGCCGACTGAACAAGAACTCAAAAGGGGAGATACACCGATGACCTATGTAAACGGATTCGTCCTGGCCGTGCCCGAAGGCAGTAAGCAGGCTTACATCGACACTGCTGAGAAATTCTGGACGCTGGCCAAGGAGTTCGGCGCGCTGAGCCAGATCGAGTGCTGGGAAGCGGACGTGAAAGATGGTCACACTACCGACTTCCGCATGGCGACCAAGGCGCAGGACGGTGAGAAGATCGTCTTCAGCTGGGTCACCTGGCCCGACCGCGAAACGGCCAAAGCGGCAGAAAAGCGAATGATGGAAGACCCGCGGATGGAAGATTTCGGCGCGATGCCGTTCGACGGAAAGCGCATGATCTACGGCGGCTTCGAAACCGTTGTCTACAAGCGGGCCTGAGCGATGGACGTTGCCAACGTCTTCGTCTCGCTAGGCGTGGAGGACCATGCTGCCGGCTGCGACTGGTGGAGCACGGTTCTGGGGCGCAGACCCGACCGCCGCCCGATGCCGAGTTGCTGCGAGTGGGACCTGACGGACAGGGTGCTGTTCCAGGTGCTCGACAATCCGAAGAAAGGCGCGGTCGACACTGTATCGCTGCGCCTTCCGGACCTGGAGAGCGAGATCGAGCGGCTCCGCGCCGTCGGCATCGCGGTCGGTGAACCGCAGGCCGTCCCCGGCTTCGCCACCTTGCGTATCGCCACCCTCGCCGATCCCGACAGCAACACGCTCAACCTGCTGGGAGGGGAATGATGTCCGCCGATCCCGTCACCATCTGGACCTACGACTGGGTGCCCGACATGCCGCGCGGTTTCGTGCGCGACATCCGGCTGCGCTGGGCGTGCGAGGAGGCGGGCATTCCCTATCGCATCGCCAGCGTGCCCTTCGACGGGCGCGAGACGAACCATCTCGATCGCCAGCCCTTCGGCCAGGTACCGATGCTGGAGGATGGCGCCATCCGCCTGTTCGAGAGCGGGGCGGGCCTGATCCATCTCGGCGGCAAGAGCGAGACGCTGATCCCGCCGGACGAGAAAGCCCGGGCCGAGGTTACTCAATGGACCTTCGCCGGGCTCAACACGCTCGAGATGGTCACGATGCCTTGGGTCGTGCTGCAATGGTCGAAGGAAGACGTGCCCGCGATCACCGGCTGGCTCGACAACCGGCTGGCGCAGATGGAGGCGGTGCTGGGAGCGCGCGACTGGCTGGTGGGGGACGGCTTTACCCTCGCCGATCTCGTCATGGCCGATGTCCTGCGCGTCGATCTGGTCCGCAAGCACGGGACGCGCCCGGCGAGCGAGGCCTACATCGAACGCATGACGGCCCGCCCCGCCTTCCGGAAGGCGCACGCCGACCAGCTCGCCCATTTCGAAAAGGCCGACGAAGCCCGCGAGGAGAAAACCGATGACTGATCCCGATACCGGCGCCTTCATCTGGTACGAGTTGATGACGCCCGACGCCGATGCCGCCAAGATGTTCTACGACGCGGTGATCGGCTGGGACATCGCCCCGCGCGTCGCGAGCCAGGGCGATATGGACTACCGCATGATCCTGCGTTCCGACGGCGGCATGGCGGGCGGCGTCCTCGCCCTCTCGCAGGAAATGCAGGACGGCGGCGCCCGGCCCGCGTGGTACGGCTACGTCCACGTCGCCGATGTCGATGCGGCAAAGCAGGCGTTCGAGGCGGCGGGCGGCACGGTCCATTTCGATCAGACGATGGAAGGCGTGGGCCGCATGGCGCTGGTCACCGACGGGCAGGGCGCGCCGCTCTATGTCATGACCCCCACCCCGCCCGCGGACGATCCCGACGCGCGCAGCGACGTGTTCGATTACGAGAAGGCGCAGCATGTCCGCTGGAACGAGCTATCCACGACCGATCAGGACGGGGCCATTGCCTTCTACACCGACCTGTTCGGCTGGCGTCAGGACGGCGCAATGCCGATGCCGGGAATGGTCGATTACAAGTTCCTCTATCGCGGCGAGGGAATGATCGGCGCGGTGATGGAAAAGCCGCCCGGCATGCCGCAGTCGAACTGGGTCTATTCGATCGGTGTCGACGCCATCGACCGGGCGGTCGCGGCCGTGACGGACGGCGGTGGCCAGCTCGTCCACGGACCGCACCAGATCCCGGGCGGCGAGTTCAGCGCCGTCTGCACCGATCCCCACGGTGTCGCCTTCGGCCTCGTCGGCCCGCGCAAGGAGGACTGAGATGGACAAGACGGCCATGGCGCGCAAGATCACCGGTGCCGCGTTCCTGTCGCTCGACGGCGTGATGCAGGCTCCCGGCGGCCCGACCGAGGACCCCACAGGCGGTTTCGCGGAAGGCGGCTGGGTCTTCAGGCTGTGGGACGAACAGGTCGGCGAGACGCTGGGGCAGCTGTTCTCGGGTGCCTACGACCTGCTGCTCGGCCGCCGCACCTACGACATCTTCGCCGCCTACTGGCCCTATGCCGAAGAGCCGGAGAACCGGCCGATGCGCGACGCCTTCGACGCGGCGAACAAATACGTGTTCACCCGCGGCGACCAGCCGCTCGAATGGCAGAACAGCCACCGGGTGACGGGGGTCGACGATGTCGCGCTGCTCAAGGCCGAACCGGGCGCCGACATCATCATCCAGGGATCGAGCACGATCTACCCCGCCCTCCTGGAGGCGGGCCTGATCGACGAACTCATCACCATGACCTACCCCGTGATCTTGGGCCGCGGCAAACGCCTGTTCGGCGCCGGCACCCCGGTCACGAAACTAGAAATGACCGACCACCACGTCACCAGCCAGGGCGTCGTGGTCGCCCACTGGAAGCCGGGCGGAGACCTGCCGCCTTATCCCAACGAAGCGCCGATCGCCGCGACCAGCGACCGCGAGGTCGCGCGGCGCAGGCGCATCGAGGATGGTACATGGTGAGCGGCCTCGGCCTTACTCTTGGCAGAGCGTACCGAAATCTGACTTATTCAGCGGTCGATCGTCGACACACGGTCGACCGCTTTGAAGCATCCGCTTCGCGCAGTCGGACGGCCGGAATTGGGGTGGGAAGCGGTCAGAAAGGTTTGAGCTACCGGACTGGCTGAGCTGACTTTAAAAATATGGTTCTGCGCTTAGTCGCTGAGAAACCCACCAGATATTCCCGGATGGATCGCGGACGCCACCCTGCCTATCGCCGTATGGCATAATTTCAGCGTCCATTATTTTCTCGGCGCCCGCTTTAAGTGCTCTCTCCATCGACGCATCGGCGTCTTCAACATGGAGATAAAAAGCACCCGAACTTGCAGGAAACTGTTCTGACGCCTCACTTACCATGATCGTTGCGGTGTCGAACCTCAACTGACAATTAGCGATGCGCCCGTTGGGAGCCGTACTTCTGCCGATCTCGATCGCATTGAACGCAGCTTCGAGAAACTCGACATATTTTTCGCCGCCATCGAAAAAATATACGGGGTAACGACCGCAAAGCCTTGTGGAACATGCATATCGTCTCTCCTTGATGAGAGGATGCTCCCGTCGGCTTTTACGATCAAGGCGCTAAATGATGATCGTCCGCAATCCGGTCGCGAACCTATCGTCCGCTAGTGCTGGGGCAAACGCTGAAAGCGGACAGTCCGCCAACGGCCCAAGAAGGGCCGTCCTAGCGCATCTTCTGTTCTAACCAACCACGATAGTGCACCAGCCTGCCAATCAGTGGCAAGGATATGGGGACGTCGAAATAAAAACGTCCTTTCTCTTCCCACTCCGACGCCAGCGATCGCGGAGCGAGGACGAGCGGCAAAGGTATGCCGAATGCCGACCAGCCTTTCATCTCCATTGTCAAACCATTAATATTAGTGGGCAGATCGAACAGAAAGCGTAGCGGGCCGAACCGCTCGGACAGTATACCGTTGTGCATGCCCAAGAAGCTTCGAAAGCTGTCTTGCCCGAACTTGCGGGTCCACCGCTCGCCCGTAGCGTCCTCTGCAAAGGTAACGTGGAGCGGATAATGCCCCGCGCGAGGAAAACCCACGATGCGTGCAATCAATCCCCCCAGCGGATTCGCTGCGCCAGTGACTTGTGCTTTTCCTGTGGCACCACCGTCGCGGAAAGTGGAATGCATCGCACGGACGGACGGGGGCAGCCGATGGAAGCGATCTCCCATCACACACGCATAAAGAGGCGGCGGGAGGATGCGTTCTGTCCGCGCCTGAGCGGTGGAGAGTTTAGCAAACGCCGCAGCGTAGTCGTCCAGGGTCAGCGCATCGCCGGCATCGTGCGCGCCGATCGGCATTTCGCCCGCCCGCATCTTCGCAACTAAAGGCACGACGGCAAGCGTAGGGATTTCCGGCCCGTCGCCATCCTCGGCGATCAAGGTCCAGCATCGTTCGATGCGCTTGCTTCCGGCCATCCCGAATAGCTTCACCATCATCGCCGAACGATCACTGCCAAGCCAGGCAGTCAGCCGCTGAAACGGCAGCAGCCAGCGGGCCAGCGGTGCGAGGCTGGCTATCCAGCCCCAGCGCACCGGCCATGATAACAGCCAGAGTATGGCGTTCTGAAATGCCAGCTCACCACCGGCCCGAAACTCCACCGTAGGCCCGCCCGGCAAACGACTGGGCAACAGCGCCACGTCGGGCACGTCGACCAATGCGACGAGGCGCCGGTTCAGTGGCTTCCGTCCCGCGATGCTGAAATCCTGCCGGCGCGGCTCCTGCCAGCCATGCACGCCTGTCCACTGTTTCCCGCGCCAGAGACGAAAGGGCTGGCCGACCTGGCCAATGATCGCTGCGGCCACCGACCCGCCAGCTGTTGCGCGATTGGAGGCACTGATCGCTATGCAGACCTGCGATACGGTGTCGAGCCCTTCGGCCAGATCGCGGACAATCGCTCCCGAGAGGGCAGGAACGCTCGACGCGCCCGAGAATACCGCAACACCCGCCGCCTTCGCCTCGGCATCGAGCGCTGCGATGGCGGTCACGAACGCCGTGCTGTCGGCTATGTCGCAATAATGCACTCCGGCCGCGATCGCTGCGCGCGGCACGGCAAGGTCCATCTCCTGAAACGGACCGGATGCATCGACCACGATGGCAGGCCGCCACTTCGACAAACCTTCGGAAATGTCATCGCGGCCCATTCGCGCGGGCATCAGTCCGGCTTTTCCCGCGCAGAATGCCTCCGCCTTTGCGAGCGATCGGCCAGCCACAATCACTTCGTGGCCCGCCCTTACCAGCCGGCGGCTGATCCGCCCGCCAAAACCGCCATAACCGCCGAGGACCAGAACGCGCGTCACAGCAGCCGGTCCGCCCAGCGAGGATCAGGCACGAAGCACTCTTCGTTGCGCCCGAACAGGCGGTAGCGATTGCGCGCGACCCAGCGATAGATCGGATCGCGCAGCCAACGGGGGGCAATTCGGGCCGCCGTCAGCGCGCGTCAGGGCCAGCCCAGGTTCGACCAGATCGCGATGACCGCGTCGCTATCGCGCAAGACGGTTTCATTATCGACGACGATCAGCGTTTCGGGGTTTGCCGGATCGACACCGCAGCGCTCGAGAATGGCTGCGCCCACCTCGCCCTGCATCGCAGCAAGCCGGAAATGACCGTAGCGGTCGTTGCGCAGAACAAAACGGGCGTTGGCCGAGCATAGAACGCAATGACCATCGAATACTATGACCGGCTTATCAAGCACCGCAGGAAGTCCTTCAGTTGTCGGAGAAGCTCAGAGACGGGAACGCGTTGGCGACCAGTTCCGCGACCATTGCCGCCCGTATCCGTGGGGCTGCTACGAGACAAAGGCACCACAAGACAATCACGCACGGAGGGATCACGGAGTTGTTCGCGTGATAAACTCATGCATAGAGCTCGCATGCCGCCTAAAAATGAGAAAGATTATGACGCGATTGTAAGATGGTTCTGTACCGCGGAGCAATTGCTCGTCGATGCTCATCATTGCCATACGGCTTATGCTCGGACAGAGTTTCTCCGCGAGGTCAGAGCCGCACTAGAAAACGGTCCGGCGTTAACCCCGTCCATTGTCGGAGTTTTGCCCAGCGCCGATATCTTTGACTCGCTGCTCGCTGTTGGAGCAGAGGAAAGCGCTGCACGGCGCCTGTACAATCCGACGACCGTAAGCTGGATCACAAGTCGATCCATCGCTGGAGCCTTTATGGCCACGGCATGTCTGCCTGATTACGGGATCGAAGTAACGCAGGAGCATCAATGGGAAGCCGTTGCATTCGCCGCGGCGATACTTGGCCTAGTAATGCATGAAGCCAGCAGGCTCTCGCGGGCATCTCATCGCACCCCCTCGACTGCCCGCATTCACTAGGCGAGCGATTCAGATATCGCTCAGAGCCTCTCGCTTGTGCGAAGTGGTTTGTACCTGCCACCGTGATGCGTCCTTCGGCATCCGCAGGCGAATTGATTCAGCCAGGACATTTCCTACTGCGGCATAACCGGTTCGCGTCAGACTGTAGAAGATCTTTCGAAAATCTGTCGGGCACAGACGCGAGAAAATCAGACCACGTTCGGACAGAACATCCAGGTACCGTTTCCCGGTAGCTGGCGGCGTATCTCCGGCACTGTACACGCTCGTTGCGACCAGATCCTTTCCATCTACGCTAGCGATGAAAAGATCGAGAAGCATATCCCACGCCGGTTCGCCGAAAAGCTCCCTGGACATAATTTTGTCTCTTTTTCGGCGCGCGCCGTACAATCGCAGGGCTTCAGTCCGCAGTTCCAGCGGTGAGGGTTCATAAAAAGCATAGCTCGTCAGATCGAGGGGCGCGGCTTCGTTCTCGAGCTCGGAAGCGGACTCGAGCAAGCGATAGGCGGTCTCTCGCAGCCGGGCCGCGATCTGGAGGCGTGTCAAAGCAGTTCTCCTTCGCGAATGCTGAAGATCTTGCCCCCGCCCAGGACAAGATGATCTATCAGTTCAATTTCGATTCCTTCGAGAAGGCTTTGCAGCTTTCGTGTCGTTACGATGTCCTCGGCGCTTGGCCGGCAATCGCCCGAACAATGATTATGCGCGAGAATGATTCCGGTGGCACTCAGGTCCAGAGCTCTCTGAACGATTGCTCTGGGATGAAGCGTCACGCCGGTCCGATTACCACGCGACATCTGTTCTCCGTTCAGGAAGCGCCCGTGTTCGTCCGTAAAAATTGCAAAGAGGCGTTCTTCGTCCGGATTACACAGCTGAGATAGGAGATAAGTCTGAAGCGCCGGATCATCGACAGTGACGACGGCGCCCTCGAACTGACCAGTATGACTAACTTGAACAAGATCGCGTACCGCACGTATGGCGCCGACTGCATCCGGATAATCGGCTAGCGCGGCTGCAAGCCTGCTATCGGAAACGGACAGTATCCGCCCGATAGAACCGAAGCTGTGGATCAACTGGCGCGATACGGATCCCGCATCCTTGCCTATGATCGGACTGATGATGTTTTCCAGGAACGGTATGAGCCGAACCGTCGTAGCCTGCGCCGATGGGCGATCATCCCGCCAAGAAACGCGAACGTTTGCACCCATGACGGGCCGTGAGTCAGCGCATAGTAGGCGAGCGGTTCGATGCTCGGAAAGAGATCGCGCTGGAAATGCATCAACAGGGCGATAAGCTGGGCTGCCAAGAGCCATAATGGATAAATCCTGTTTGCACGCATTGCGATTGGTGTGAAGGCAATGAAAACAGACAGATCGATCGCGAGATATACGGGAATGACCTCGCCGTAGGTGAGGCTGGCAGGCAGTAGCCAGGTTGCCAGCTGGAAAGCGATAATCATTCCCGAAAGGACAAGTCCGACGCTTTTCTCCGGCCCATCGCCCCGTGCGAAGGCCCAGGCAGATGTTCCGAAAACAAGCGCATATTGAAGCGCGGCCCGATAGACGATCAGATCGTCGATCATGCGGCTTTCAAAAGGGAGGTCCCTTTTCCGCAATCGATCGTGTCAGGCGACTTTCGACTGGTCTTCAAGCGTTCCGGTCGGACAACGGGTAAAGGTATCCGGCAGACCGACGATCCTGATAAAATCGCTGCGCATGCTCTTGTGCGCCTTGAGCAGGTTTGCGCGTGCGCCGACGATCTGGCTCTGCGCTTCCTGCACCCTTGCCACGGCAACCTGTCCGTCATGCGGCGACAGTTCGGAATCGATGCAGGCATTCATCATGCTCGTTTGCAGTTTGGCGGCAGCACGCAGGAATTCATTCGCAAGCCGCTCGGCAGCGTCAAGGTCTTCGGCAATCCGTTTGCCGGCGAGTTCGATTGGCAACATAACTTCGTCTCCGAAGACCGGGCGCTCAGACCGGTCTGCTGGGTATCGGAGGCAGCAATCACGTCACCGTAGCGATCCGATGGCCTGGGAAACCGCTAGCATAACCAGAACGAGTACCAGCAAGCCGGCTGCAATAATCACAACAGCGGCCCATCGAAACGTCGAGGCGTGTTTGCCGTCGAGCACCTCCGGCACCACGCGCGGTTCCCTCATCTCGCTCCAGGGAATGTCGCGCCGAAAAACCGGCGCACTGTCCGAAAGCGACATGTTGAAACTGTCGTCGTGCCGGGTCCCGAGTGGCCCTTTGGCCGGGCTGGCGAACAGATGAGACTTTTTACCTGTAACAGTTTTACAGGTGGCTTTTTCGCAGCGCGCGCGATGCAGGCGAGCTAGCCTGGCCTTGGTTACGCCCCCGAATTTCGCGCGAAGGGTTTCGATCCGCTGCGTGGCGGCCGAAGCGGAGATATCAAGTTTTGCTGCAATTTCCTTATGGGTGAGCCCTTCACCGACCATGTCCAGCGTCTCGGTCTGCTTTTCCGTTAAGCCTCGATAGACCGCATCAATGTCGGGGGCGTCTGACATTCAGATATTGTAACGTGTGAATGGTGGTCTGGTCCAGAGCGCGTATCGTCCTTCGCGGGCCAGCTACTTACCAAGCTTGGCAAGGGCCGTTTCCACATGGACAGCAGCAAGTGTCTCGCCGGCAGCGTCGAGATCCTCGAGCAGCCGAGTCATACGCTGCCGGAAATCGTTTGTCTCTGCAGAGCCCGATGCGATAGGGCTCTCTTCACTGGCTTTGCCCGACCCCTCCATTGCACGCTCCTTCAGGCTGACCGATACCTGCGCATTTATCATCGCTATGCTACGATGCAAACTGGATGACGACCTCGGGTATGTCTTGACGACCTTTGAGGCTTCTCCGGTGCGGTAGCAACAGTTCGAACCTTTCGACCGGATATGCGATTAAATCCAGAAAGCTGTCATGGCCCCCATAAATAACGGGCCATCCCCCAAGACCTGAAGGTAGTCGAACTTTGATCGCCAACATTCTTCTGCGACAGTCGATCATAAATGGTGTGAATGACCGCGCAGGCATTTGGGCGAAAAGGTTGGTGGCGGGCACCGATAGAATTCGCCGACCATAAAAACAGCACGGCGAAGATCGCGACCTTCGCCGTGCATGTGAACGCGCCACGGTGCGCTCAGGAACGTCAATAAACGATCAGGTACACATAACGACCCAGTCTACCCAGTCGCGCCACGAGTTGCCAAGGCTATTGCAGTAGTCCCGAGGCACATACGCCATAGCTGCTGTGCTGAATGTGATCGCAGCTGTGACTACAGCTGTACCGATAGCAGTTTTCTTGCCAAATTTCATATTCCATCTCCGAATATTATTTTTTTTCTAGACATGTCTCTGTTTCAAATCATGTCATGAGAGAATAAAAATCAAAACTAAAACGAAGTCAACCCAAGTAATTATACTTAATCCAAACTACTGGATAAGATAAACTCGAATTTGAGGTTGTTCCATCTGAGCTCCGTTTGTCGCCCAATCGATAGCCGGCTGTCGGTCAGTAGGTCCGGTTCCGGGTCCAATCGCAGCAAAGCAGCTAGTCCGCTTTTAGGCGGTTCGTACGCCCCTATCGAACGGCTGGAATTGGGGTGGAAAGCGGACATAGCTTGACCAAGCATTCAATGATGCTGAAAAGCCTCAAATGCCTACAACCCCAACACCTTGGAAGAAGAGTAGGACCTTCGGCGACATCTATGGTGGTCGGCAGAGCAGAAAGTTCGCCGACAACATATTCCAACGAGCACATTCAATTGAGCGGCCAAACGCGCAAGATCAGTTGCCTATCCTGATCGAAGAAAATCCCTCAAAAAACTTCTTCTTTCCGCTTAGTGGTGAGGAAGTGCTTGAGGCTCTTAGATCGCTTCCAAAGCGCGACTGCGAGGGCATCACACACGTCTGGCTTCGGCGGCTAAAGAAGTCTGATTTTATCAACCGCTCTCAGCCATTGGCTTGGTTTGCCTGTGGGAGCGGAGTTCGGGTCATTACACTGTATCCTTGGCCAAACTCGATGGAGTTGTCGTTCGGGCAGAAACGCCCCTCGAACAGGATCGTGAACGAAACCGCTCGCTATGGTGGGGTCATCAGGAAGCGTGGTCGGGAGTGGTTCTCGGAGTGGACGGTCCCATCACTTCGTAAGTTCTATCTGCAAGGCATTCTGTTTCACGAAGTCGGGCATCATATCGACCAATACAATCGACACTTCAGTGCCGCGAATGCCAAGGGTGTTGAGGAGTTTGCTGATCAATATGCGCTAGCAAAGACTGCAACAGCGACCCATATCTGCAATTTACTAGCGAAGTAGCCGACCACTGACGAACATCGCCGTGCGTCTGCCTTTATCCAAAACATTCATCACTTCCGCGACGATGCTCTGGCAACCGACCAGCCGCCGATTGAGCGGGTCGCCATCTTCGATGAAGCCCAGCGCGCTTGGGACGTGGAACAGACCTCGAAGTTCATGCAGCAGAAGAAAGGGCAACTCGGCTTTTCGATGTCAGAGCCCGAGTTCTTGCTCAGCATCATGGACCGTCACAATGGCTGGTGCGCTATCATTTGTCTCGTTGGCAGCGGCCAAGAAATCAACACCGGCGAGGCTGGCATCGAAGAATGGCTACGGGCTTTGCAGCGCTCCTTTCCGCACTGGGAAGCGCATCTGCCTGCCACTCTGGAGCATACCATTCCGATTGAGCGCGAGACAACGGCTCCGGCGCTACACCTTGCGACCTCGTTGCGCTCCTTTCGCGCCGAACGCCTTTCTGACTTCGTTGGGAAAGTCATCGAAGGCGACGCCGAGGCAGCGCGAGCGATCAGCAATGAGCTTACCGGCTTCCCGCTCTTAATCACTCGAGACCTTGAGGCCGCTCGCTCTTGGCTTCGCGGTAAGACGCGCGGTAACGAGCGCGCCGGCTTGCTTGCCTCATCAAATGCGGCCCGGCTCAAACCTCACGGTATCTTCGTCAAAGCAAAGATCGAACCGTCGCAGTGGTTTCTTGCTCCTGGCGATGACGTGCGCTCGTCACATACGCTCGAGGATGCCGCCGGTGAATTTGATGTGCAGGGCCTAGAGCTCGACTGGAGCTGCGTTTGTTGGGACGCGAATTTCCGACGAGTAGGCGACATTTGGGAAGCGCTCCAGTTTCGCGGGACCCAGTGGCAGGCGGTCAATGATCAAAGCCGCAAGGCCTTCATCGCGAACTCGTATCGCGTTCTGCTAACGCGGGCCCGCCAAGGTATGGTTGTCTTTGTGCCAACTGGTTCGGATATTGACCGAACCCGACCGATCGCGGCTTACAACGATATCTGGGATTTCTTGGTGAAGTGCGGGATGGCCCCCATAGCTTAGCGCGCCGATAAGCTCGTTGCTTTGCGCGCTTCTCCACCGCAAGCAGACGGGCAACAATCGGCCCAATTCCCGTTAATTCGCGACGTTCTACGAAATACTTTTCTTTGGTAAATTTCGAGAAACAACAAACATTTCCCACAGAGCGTTCGATCAGGTTCACTACCATGCGGATGTGCTCACTAAGCTTGATTGTGGTGAGCGCTCCACGGCTCACCATCGGGAACGGCACCAGCGACTTGTTCTGTAGAGTAGAGGCCACAAAAGCCTGCAACGCCGAATAACCAGCTAAGCGCTTGGCCGCAGCCCTGACACACGCCCCGCAAACACGCCAGGTTTGCCAAAGCCACATCTAGCGCTGACTCGGTCCAACATGTGCCGAGCCGCACTTTGAACAAAAGCACGTCGACATCGCGCATCTGGTTCGGGGGGCCACTTTTGTGTCGAAAGTTCGCGTACTTCAGCTTCATATTTGAACGTTGCGCAACGCAATTGGGGGGACCGCTTCGTAATAGGTAGTACGGTTACCCCCCCTATCATTTTTCGGTTTTGCATTTTTTTTTGCCCCCCGCCGGTGTCCGGAACAAAGGCGCCAAGGTTTTAGAAACCCCCCCTCCCATACCTGTCGTTGCAAGGCACACATGCCGGTCTCCAAGCACCGAGCTTTTTTCTTCAGTATCGCCAAAGGGAATGCCCACGACGCTCCGCCGTTTAGATTGCTCCCGCGTCGCAGGCATTCCCTATGCCGAGCTTCCCACATCCTGTTGATGATTCTTGGTGAAGTCGGAGCGGAGAGCATAGGACGACCAACCCCCGCCAAATGGCTGGGTTGGTCCTCCCCTACTGCGTATCAGATGCTCCTCGGAGCCAGCCGTCGCATTCGGGCGCAAGTGGTGCCGGCACCGGCCCACCCGCTTAGCAGCTGCTTCTCGAAACTTTGTGCCGTTCCGGAGATCCCCGCTCTGCCTTTCGGACTCGGGTTCCCGCTATGATCTCACCCCATTTGGTAGCGGGATTATTTTGGGCGCATCCCCAAACGGATTAAGCCAAACGAATGCGCCATACGCGGCAAAGCCGCGCAACGCATTTCTCAGAGAACTTCAGGTGATACGGTCGACCAGTCGCGTTCGGCACGCTCAATGACTTCGATGTGGTAACGGACTCGATTGCCAATTTTGTTGTACTGGGGACCAATCCCCTTATCGCGCCATCCCTCAAGGGTACGCGGACTTATGCGCCAGCGGTGCGCCAGCTCTTTGGTTGTTAAAAACATCTGCGTGTTTGCCACGTGATTACCTCGCCTTGGACTAAGGCGGGAGTGACTTACGCAGACGGGCGCTAGCTAAGAGGCAAGGAAGTGGTTCAAGGCTTTAAATAGGCTCCAGCCTTACAGCTCACTCACTTTGGCGGGCGGTTCCTGTACTTGTTTTGCTTAGGAAATTCAGTTTGCCAGACGCCGTTGAAAAGGTTTCAGACACATGATATTCTAAGCCCAGCTCTGCACGCACTCGCTCAAGCATGTCCTTTTTTGTGATTAAAGATACTGGATTTGCTTTGAGCCAATTACTCATAACCCGACGTACTGCGGAGCGCACTTGAGGCAACTCGGGCGGAATTTTCTGAACGGTGCGTTGTTCGATGCAGATCGAACTAAAGCCGACCCGGCCACCTTCCGCATAGCCAAGTTCATTGAACCAAATATTGTAGTACATTGTCGCCCAATGCATGGGCCCGATTTCTTGGAATGAGGGCTCTTCACCCCAGCGACCGAAACCGACAAGCTCGCCTTCGCTCAATCGCTTTATTAGACGCGCGAACAAGTTGTCAGCTAGATCATGCGGAACGTCCGGGTATCTACCATAACGGTCTAGCATCATCGGCTTGGGTTGCGCGCTCCACACGAGGAACTCGGCCCACTCAACGTCGGTGGCAACGAGCCGCACGGTATCGGGCATTGGTTTTCTTCTCACTACGCTTGATTACGCAATCGCTCGAAGATCGCAAAGTCGTCGAAGATAATAACGGCAAGTATGAAGAAGGTGTAAACCGGCTTCACTAACGGTTTGAGACCAGCGGTCGCTACCGCCAGCCGCCCCGTGTCAGCTTTTGGGCCGATTCCTGAATGGCTGGTTCTGGGCGCTGAGAGGCGGAAAGCCGCTGTTCGATTAGCGCCTTAGAAAGGGCGGCTGCCGACCAATTCAAGTCGTTCGCTAATTCGGTATTGAACGGCTGTTTCTCCCGGAGCCTGCCACTCTCGTTCCAGCGACCAGCCAAACTGCTACGCGCCCTCATTCTGTCCGCCGCGCGATCGCAGGAGTCGAATTTGAATCTTTCCGAAGCTTCCGCCAATTCTTCAGTGATCCTTGTCGGCCTTCTTGGCTGCGTCCTCGCGGTGCTTGAGTTGCTGCTTCCGGACCTGACCGGCCTCGTCGAAGAACTCATAAGGCAGTGCGTCAAAGACGTCCCCGAGGCTCGAAGGGTCGTGTCGTGACCAGAGAAAGAATGGATCCACCAGCTCGATGATCGCCAATAGCCTGGCCCATTGAAGCGGCTTTGGCGATGTCATTAGGAGTGCCATATGCTCCATCGCTGAAGCTTCGTACGCGCGCCGCCGGAGGGCATCGCGAGCAGCTTCCTGAACGCCGGGCGAAATATCCCCGGCAAGCATATCGAGCCATGGCAGTGGGACAGCGGGAGGAATCACCGCGGCAAGCCGGGCGGCTATGGTCCGGTCCTTGGCGCGTGAGGCCGTAGCTAGCGGGGAGGCCAAGGCCGCCAGGCCCTCGCCGCCGAGGTGGATGCGCAGCCGCCGCTCAAGCTCCAGGCGGAGTGAGGGCTTGGCGCCGCGGTACCGCTCAATCAGTTCTTGGCCGGCACGTTTAGGATCGATCTCGAGCATGAGGTCGGCCGCAACGGCGAGATCATGGCGAAGCAGGAGGCGGCGCGCAGCGAAAAAGGCTTCATCGGGCTCCTCTTGGCGCAGATAATCGATGGCGGTGACAGCGTTACCACGGTCGAAGCCCGAATATCGGTAGCTTGCCCGCACCAACTCGTCCTGTGCCCATGCGTCGCCGGCCTCGGCAAGTAGCTGCAACTGTCTTCCATCGATGAGCAGATGCCCATTCTCGCGCGAGCGCCGAAGAAACTGGATGACAGCTGTCTTGCCCGCGGGATCCTTCACCAGGACATCCAGATAGCCGCGCCGGGAGGCGGAGTTGGTGCCGAGGTCTTGCCCAGACAGCCAGTCGATTACGTCCTGCTTGGCATCCTTGTCGCCCCGCTCGGCGAGATAGGTCGCGACGAACTGGGCCTCATCATCGAACTGGCCCTCCAGCAGCGCGCGGGTGAGCGGAAGGATCTCGGGCGTGTAGAACTGCAATGCCCTGAACGAACCAAGGATTCTGCGGCGAAGCGCAACTGGGGTCTCCGGCGCGAGGTAAATGGCGACCAGCGGCTTCGCGTCGTCAGCATCCAAAAGGAACCCGGTGAGTGCGGCAGCGATGTCCAGCGATTCCGGATCGCCGAGCGCCAGGAGCTCGGCGATCCGTACGCGCAGCCCGGACAAGTCCCTCCCGGCGGAGCTCCGCATCTCCGAAGCGTCTATGTAGACACTGGCGCCAACACGGACCATCGCTTCGAGCTGCGCGTCGCAACCATGGACTGCGAGCGCGCCCATGCGCTTGCTTTCGCCGTAAGGCTGGGCGCCTGCGTCAGGCGGCACCTTCTGTAGCGCGGACGAGACGGTGCTCGAGCTTGACCAGAGCGACGAAATGTAGCCGTCCTGGCGCCCGAACATATTTGGCCTGCCGAGTTCGGCTAGGACCAACTGGTCGTAACCCTCCCCGGCGATCATCGCGAGGATGCGCTCACATTCGTTTCCGGTGGTGTCGCGGGTCATCGACATGCGTCCGCGCCGCGACGAGGCGAAACGTACAAGCTGGGTCTCGAGCTCGGTTCCGGCGCGGGCTCGCAACGCCTCGAACTGCCAAGGCTCGCTCAGGCGCGGCAGGAACCGCAAGGGATGGCTGGGGCCGTCTTCGCGCCCGTCGGGATCATCATTGATCGTATTGAAGGTGCAAAGGTTCTCGGTGAGCGTGTCGAGCAGAAGGGCGAGGGTCTGCGGGTCCATCGCTTCGGGGTTGAAGCGATAGTACAAGACCGCGTCGGTATCGGGCTTGTCCCCAGCCCGGACCCGCGTGCGGATGGCAGCGCCCAGCGCGGTCGGGTCCGCTGCATGAAGATCGTCGAACCACCAGTTCGCGGCGCGCCAGCCATAGACGTCGCTGCCTTCCGCAATGTGGCGGATGGCTTCCTGAGGGTTGAGCCGCGAGAGGCTGCGTAGAACCCGATCTCGAGTCCATTCGTCGTCGTCGGCGGCTGCCTTATCGAGGGCCGGCAAAAGCGACGTCTCGCGAAAATGGCCGATCGCTGCGATCAGGGCGGGACTCGGCGTCGGCATCAGCGTGGCGATCCGCTCGCGATGACGGACCCAGATTTCCGCGGCGGCCTCGCTGTCGATTGATCTGATATCCTTGAGCACCCAAAGAAGCTGGTCGATCGCCACGGCTTGGCTTTCGGTGGCGAGCTTCGCGTTGACCCAGCTAGGGTTGGCGCGAACCGAATTGTGAAACGCCTCCGAGCTCAGCTGATACGCATGGAAGACCCGCGATCGGTTATCGACATCGGCGTCGCCCTTGGAGGCTTCGAAGGTGATCGACCGTGCCAGATGCACATTCCAGATCGCGTCCAGCGCTGCTCCAGCGGGAACTAGGCGGGCAGCCCTGAGGCCCATCACCACTTCACGCTCCTCGTCAGAGGCAACCTGCCGCGCGATCAGCTCCCGCACGGGCGCCGGGTCTGCCTCCGCGACAGCTGCGAGCGCGAAGGGGATGTTGCACGGAACATCCCAGTCGCGCTCCTCGTCGAACGCGCGTTTGCTCAGCAACTCAAGGGCGGGGACGATGTTCGCCCCAATGCTGCCGAAACCTCTGCGCCACTTGTCCTCGGAACGCACTTCCTGAGGCAGGCGGACAACATGCTCCCAGGTGAGGTCAGCAACGAACTGAGGCTCGCATTGCTCGGCCAACAGCCAGAGCGCATCGAAATAGACATAGCCCAGGCGGTTGCCGATCCGCTCCTTGTTCTTGGCCATCAGGCCATCGATCGAGGCAAAGAGCGCCTCGGCCTGGGGCGCGGTCAGACCATCCTCTTGAATCTCCTCGGCGACCGCTTCGGCGATCGCCCAGTTGAGCATCCGGTCGGTGGCGAACTGGATGCGGTCCGACGTCGGCCGGCGGAGCAGGCCGACCTGCTCCAACCTCAGGATCGCCTCGTCGTTGAGGTCGACGGCCTTAAGGTCGGGAATTCGCCATGGATAGTTGCTCTTACCGCTCAGCAGCTGGGAGGCGAGCGCCCGCAGCGCATATTTGTCGCTGGGATGGTCCACCTGCGCGCGTGCTTCGCTGCTGGCATATTCCCAATAGGCGCTGAAGAGCTCGTACTCGGAGACGCCGGCCCACGACTCGCGCTTCGGCAGCTTGACGAAGATGCTCGCGTGAACGGGCTTTAGGAGAAGTTCGAACACATCGTCCGGCATCGTATCCAGCGCCTCAGCGCGTTCGTGATGTGCGAGGAAGCGATGTAGATCGGCGCTACGGAAATTGCCGATCTCAATGACCTCCGGGTCCTTCCGGATTCCAGCAAAAACCTTGGTGATCCGCGGCTGGGCCGCGACGATGACCCGGATCCCGTACTCGTGCCACTTGAGCCGAGCGAGCCGCTCCGCAAACACGCGATCCTGCACGTCGTCGATATAGACGGTCAGCCAGATGCCATTGTCCTGTGCGAATGCATCTTTCAGGCTCTTCGCCACAATCGCGGGCGTCCCCTTCACGCCATAGGCGGGCTCCCAGATCCGTTCGCTGATGCAGGCGACGACGTCCTCGATCTTCGCGGGGGACCGCATCACGATGGCAAGCTCGCTGCGCGCGATCTGATCGAAGGCGAGTTGGGCCAGCGTGTAGGTCTTGCCCTGGCCAGATTCGCCGGAGAGGATCGCGAAGCTGGTCGCGATGTTGGGCAATCCCCGACGGGCCTGTTGCTCCGATAAATAGCCGAGGAGCTTCGTGTCCTCGTCGACATGGCGCGCCAGCAGCTTGGGCAGAGATTGAATATGGGCGAGGCGACGGTGCGCATCCGGGCTGATGAGCGCGAGAAGGTCCTGTGGCGTCAGCTTCGCGCCGTCAGTGGCAAGTTGTATCAGCTGGCCGATGAGCTGGTGGCGCTTGTCGCTTGCGAACTCCCCCGGCTTCAGGAGCGGGGTCAGCCGCTTGTCGATATCGTCCTGCGTGGCATCGACATCGATGATTTCGATGCGGAAACGGTCGAGCAGATGGCGCAGCTTTAGGGTAACCGAAGCAAGGCCTGCGGACTTTGCAAGCCGAAGCTCAAAGGCGTCGCGCGAAAGGCTCGAATTGCCCCATTTGTGCTGTCGTTCCGAGCCTTGGGCGCGCGCCGCAATATAGTCCTGTAGGCGGCCGAGGCCCTTGCCATTGTTGGTGACGAAGCGGAATTCCTGCTCTTGTCCCAAACAAACTGCTTTCAGAAGGTCGGGAAAGACCTTGGAGGCGATCTGGCCGCTGTCCCACATCCTGGCATCTTTGCGCATCTTTATCTGCTCGACGATATCGCGAGGACCGCCAACGACCTGAGCGTCACCGCCTTCCGCAGGTTCTAGATGCAAGATCAGCTGCGATCCTTCGCCCAGCGGGATAAAGGAGAGGCTCATGTCGAGACCCAGCTTGATGCTGCGCAGGATCTGCAAAAGGAAGCCAGCAATCGCACGCCGGCCGGCCGTTTCAGCATCCATGTTAATTGCTATGGCTGGAGGCGCGGCCGTCACGAGATAATCTGTCATTCCGGCAATTGTCCAGAACGCACCTTCAACCTCGTCCTATCGGGATCCGGGGCGATGAGATTCATGCCTACCAAAGACAGCTCATGCCGCGATCGCGCGATCGGCGACATAGAGCTTCGGATCCCACCGGCTCGTCGTCTGCCCGATGGCGCTCCTGCCAAGCTCGATGAGGTTGAGCCGGTCGCCATCGAAAGCAGGGCTGAGTTCCAGAGCGAGATAGTCGAACAGCGATCGCTCATGGACAGCGATTATGACCTGTCGCTGCATCTGCTTCGATAGGGTGCGCAGGAGCGCGGCGAACTGAGCAATGTGGACCTCATCCATGCTCTGGACCGGGTCGTCAATCACGAGCCAGGGCAGCTTCGGCTTTACCGAGAGGTGCAGCGCGAGGAAGAGCGTGAGTGCGGCCGTGTTGAGATTGCCCGCGCTCAGCATCGCGCGCGGATTTCCGCCTTTGCCGCCGCGACGGTGATGGGTCTCAAGCACCGCTTCGATGTCAGCGCCCGCGCTTTCGGGGATCGCAAAGGCCGGAATGAAGGGCTCCTCGGGCGCAAGACGAACGAACAGGTCGCGCCAGACGGAATTGAGCTCGTCGTTGAAGACCCGCCTCACCACTCGGCCCCGCGCCTCCCGAGTCTTACGGGCAATATCCCTGCCAACCTCGATGATCGCGTCGGCTGAGGATTTCTGACGCTTGATGACATCCAACGCATCGCGCGCGGCGCTTATGCTTCCGGTCAGCGTGCCATGCTCCTTGCGGATTGTTGCAAGAGCATTGGCTGCTTCCAGCGCGTTCCTGCGCGCCTCCTGCCGACCCGTAAGGGCCGCCTCGCGTTGCTCCGCTGTTTCGCGCAAGAGGGTCAATAGTGCGTCGGTCGGCAGACTATCCACGATGGCGACGCCCAGCGTGCGGGCCTGTGTGTCTAAGCTGTTGCGCAGAGCGATTGCCGACTGGTCCGCATTCTGAAGCGACAGCAACGCTTGGGCCGCGCGATTCGCCTCGGCGCGCAGCCGATCGCCTTCGGCCATGACGGCACCAGCGTCCGCAAGTTGCCGCTGCAATTCATTCAGATCGGCGTCGCGCGTCTTGAGCTGAGTGAGTTCCGCTTCGTCGATCAGCTGGCTCGCCGCTGCTTGCAAATCGCGATCGAGCCGCGTCACTTCGGCCTGGTTCGATGCGCGCGATTGGGTCAACGCCTGAAGCCTGCCCGCCTGCTCGACCATCGCGGCAATCTTGGTGGCGAGATGAGCCGCAAGCGGCATAGAGGAGACTTCCGAATAATCTCGGTCGCAGACCGGGCAAATTTCGCCGTCGAGATGAGAGCTGAGATTGGATAGCGTCTGTGCGATGGCTTGATTGGCGTCGGCTGCCGAGCTGATCTCGCCGTCGACCCGCGCCAGTCTGGCCCGCGACTCCTGTAGCTGGCGCGCAAGATCGTCTCTGTCTTGCAGGGCGAGTTCATGCGCGCCGAGCACACGTTGCACGCGCTCGAGATCCCCGCTGATTCTACTGGCGAGACTGCGCGCGCGTTCGCCAAAGCTCCCCTCCGCCGTGACCGTGAGATCGGCGAAGAAGGTGACGCCGCGCGCGAGCAGCGCGTCGATCGCAGGACCATGCTCGGCCGTCCAGCGGTCCAGATCCTCACGGGCGGTCTTGTTGGCGTTCTCGAATGCGCTGCGATCGCCGACATCACTGACAATCGCGCCTCGCCAGCTTTCTTCGGAAACCTCAAGCTCGCGCCGGGCGCGCACGAGCGCCACCAAGTCTGTCTCCTCAGGATCCTCGGTCAGACGCGAGAGGAGAGCCGCGTGATCGAGATCGAGGAGCGTAGGATCGATCCTGGCAAGCGATTCCCGAAATTCCGACTCCTTGAGGCGGATGCTCTCGGCCGTTTCACGCTCGCGCGTCTCGAGGTCGCCGATCTCCTTTTCCTTGGCTGTTATCGCGTCGCGAACCTCTCCATAATCGGGCACCGGCGCCTTCAAGCGAGAAATATTTCCGGCGTTGTGCAAACCGTTGATCAACGCTTCCATTCGATCGAGGCCAAGCAGTTCCTTCACGAACTTCGTCAGGGGCGAATCTGCCTTCTTGTCGGCATGCTGGTAGATTTCGAGAAGCCGTCCGAGAGTAGACTGGGCGAGATAGCTTCTTTCGCTGAAGAAACGGGCTTCTTCCGCACCAAGGATCGGTACGCCGGTGACCTGGTTCGTGGTGACGCGGACCGCTGCGCTTCTCAGCGGCGCATCCGGACCGCCGACTTCGAGGCGCACCTCGCCGAACGGCCGGTCCTTGTGCGGCAAGAAGCTCAGATAGTCGGGCTCGGCCCGGGACAACGATGGGACACCGCCCGTCAGTGCCAGTTCAATGGCCGAGAGAAGGCTCGTCTTGCCCGATCCGTTCGGTCCGTGAATGAGCACGATCGGTGCATCCAGCGAGACGTTGATCTCGCCGTCGATACTGCGGAAGTCTTTCACATAAAGGGATTTCAGCCGAATCATTCCTCTGCCTCCCCGTCATCATCCCCTTCGGCCTCGGTCTCGGCGAAAACGGCGCTCAGCGCTTCATGAAACTCATCGCGGACAGCCACCTCGCCGCGCTTCGACGTCTCGACCAACTGGATGGCAAGCGGATGGTTCGACAAGTCGAGTGCCTCGCCTGCGCCGAGATCGCGGTCGGCGGACAAAGTGGCGGGAAGCTCGAGCGGTAGCAACACCGCCAGCTGATCTCGCAGCTCCGCAGGATCGCTGGCTTCTTCGACTGAAAGGATCCGTCCCACCTGCGCTAGTGCCTCCAGCGTCTTGCCCACTGGCCTTGGCCCCACGGCGATGGTCGTGAGCGGTCGCCGCGAGCGCATGACATCGAGCGCTCGGGCAATGCCCTCCACCTGTTGCAGAACCTTCCGTTCGCCCTGCGCCGCCATGTCGCCGATCACGACGAGATCCGCAAAATGTCCGACGGCCACGAACGCGCCGGCGACGTCGAAATCGATACCAGCCACCTGCAGGGGCAGTGGCATGCGCTTGTATTTCGCTGCGAGAAGCAGGTCAGCGACGCGCTCGGTGGGACCTGCGGCCATCACAGCGCCACCTTGCTGCGGAATCGGCCGAGGAGGTCTTCGACCTCGGTACCGGCCGATAACAGCTCCTCCATGCTCGCCTCCCGAAAAGACGCCAGTCCGACCCGGCCTGGCGCGCGCCTCGGATAGCGCTGCATTGCCGGCGGAGTCTCATGGCTATGGATGATGACCACGTCGTCATTGTCGGCGACGAGCCCGTTGGTGCCGAGCCGGATTGCAGCCTGCGCGGTGGCGGCAAAATACACCTTCGCTGGCCCGCTACGCCCGGTCAGGACAAGTGCACCCGAGGCCGGATTGGTCGTATCCGCAGGCGTTGCCGTCCAATGCCCGCGATCGATACCGAGGCCGATCAACGCGGCGGCCGCTGCAAACTGGCAGACGCCGCTATCGGCCAAGGAAGGATCCGCGGGCATGCGGTGGAGCGGCTCGGTCGTGACTGGCGCATAGATGCCGCTGGCGACATCGGGCAGGCGGCCACCGCGCAGCATAGACATGGCGCGGCCCCACTGAAGTATGAGATCGCCTACCTCGGCGGCGTTCGGATTCAGCCCATCGGCGACGAGATTGCGGGCGTGCTCGAGGCCATCATGGAGCTTGTTCCGGTCGGCCGTAGCAAGATCTGGGCTACCGATCTCTACCAGCCGCTTGAGCTTCGCGGTGACGACGAAAAGCAGCAGAGCGAGGAGAAGCGGCTTGGCATAGGCCTGAACAAGTGCTTCGGACTCCATGGCTGAGCGATTCGCCGGGCCATAATGGAGATGATAGACATTCTGCAGCAGACCGCGCTGGTCGATGCCCAGTGCATTCTCCGAGAAAGCATAGGCGGGCGGGTGGGATGGCCATGGCCAGGCCATCGCCGCCTGGGCTTCAGCGAACAGATTCTGGATATTGGAATCCTGGGCCGACAGGCCCAGCATAAGCGTCGGCCGCCGTGTGATCAGCCCGGTCAAAAACGGTGCCATGACGGGGTTTCGGGCGCTCCAGCCATTGATCTGATTCTGGCGCGCAACCATCAATCCGCGAAACTGCGCCGCGTCGATTTGCGCCGCCCTGGCGCAGCCATGGAATTTGTAGAGGTTCGCGCGCAGCCGGTTCCACCGAATCTCGTTGGGCGCGACCACGACGCGCAGGACCGGCTGAGCGCCAGCCAGCCGCTCGACGGCCCGCTCTATCAGATTGTCCCAGTTGGCGGTTGGCAATTCCGAGGCCACGCCCTCGATTGCTAGCGCCGCGAGACAGAGATGCTCGGCATCGGGCTCGATCGTTGGGTTCGCGTAGACATTGGCGGCGTCGAGCACATCCCACAGCAGATAGTCCGCTTCCTCCCCATCGACCGGCACGTCCAGCATGCGAGCATAATTGCCGACTAAGCGAGCAGCCAGCGCCTCATAGTCAGGCCAACTGTCAGCTGGTTGATCGAATGCAATCCGCCCCCATTCATCAGGGCTCGGGTTGGCGAGGGTCACGACACCTTCAAGGGCTTGCTTGAATCGGCAGGAGGGATCGGATTGGTTAATCCGTGCCTGGAGCGTTACCAGAACGCGCTTCGCGACATCGCGCAAGTCCGGCATGCGTTCGCGCGAGATGCCCGAGCCTAGCCAGAAAACATATTCGTCATTGGCGACACCCTCAGCAATTTCTCGCTTGGGGCCGTCGAGCATGGCGAGCGTGGCGCGGACCGTTATAGTAGCGGCGGCTGGTGGAGGCATTTGAAGATTACCCCCGACGCTCGGAGTGACACGCACGATGCCGCCTATTTGAAATATTCTGGCTCGGCCTTGTCAGACTCGCGTCGGTCAAGGTAGCAACTTTGCCGATGGCGCTTTTCTTGATCTGAGCAACAGCCATTTGGTTCCCCCCGGCCACGGAACTACAAAATAAGCTCCTCCGCGCCAAACTGATAATGAACAGCGTTGGTGGCCATCTGCATTTTCATACCCAAAGCCGGTTGTTCGAATCGTCCGACGACCTGGAGATAGGGGTTAGGGCTTACGCGGCGTTCCGAATGACCGGTTTTGGCCTAACAAGACGCTCCTTCTCATTGTGGCGACCGTCGGCAATGTCCCAAACCGGGCCATTCGGCCAAGCTGGTAACCTTGTCCGCTTTCAGGCAATCGCCAGGCGAGCCGCAATGACCGAAATTGGGGCGCGAAGCGGACATTTCTTACTTCGTTAATCGGTTAATCAAAACCTGCAGCTTTATTGCCTATGAACCGGTCATCACGCTTTGCTTGCTAGGCCGGGCCCGCACCGAACCTCCCTCGAACCACAGACCGAGCAGCGCAGCCGCCGTTCGAGCAGAGCCATTTGCCGTGACCAACCCTTACGTTGGCAAAGGGTCACGATCGCCGTTGGATCAAGCACAGCTACCCTTTTGCAGGTAAGGCAGTCGATCCGCAGTGTGTAGCCGTGGCGGCGGAAGTCACCGACGTCGTCCAGTCGCTTGCTGCTCATGGTTTGCGCCGCCAAGACCAGACCAAGGTGGACACAGCGGTAACAAGGGCGGAGAAAGCAAGGATAGCGGGCGGATCGAGATAAAGCATGTTGGCCTCCGACTCATTTGGGAAGCTCGTTTGTTCACATTTTGTTCTCTGTAGGAAAGAGGCGTTCGTTAACCGGCCACTGTCATGCGGAAGGAATGAGCCAATGGGCAGATCGAGAAGAAGAGAACCATCGTGGCAAGGCGAGGCTCAAACTCGAGTTCGCCTTACTTGCCGTCTTGCACCTTTACGCAGTCTACGCAGCAATCAAGATGGTGCTTACATGATCAACGCATGGGAAACGTGGGCCTGCGCTGCGCACTTCGTCAGCCGGTATGGTACCGATGCCCCGCTCCGCGCCGCCGCGCGCTCAGATGAACTTCTTGCCGCATCCGATTTGGCCGGGGCGCAAGCCTTTGCCTCCATCGTGCGGAGGATCAACGAACTGGTCGCCAAACCCAGCAGTACGCTGCATTGACCTCAATCTCGATCATCAAGCCTTTGACCGTCGATACCCGGCTTCTTGTGCTTCAGCTTCCGAACAAAACCACTCTTCGGCCCAGGTCTGAACATCGTAGGGCCGACCAGGGAGGTGATAGATCCACTCGCCCCGAGGGCTGCAATTGCCTTTGATTGTACGCTAGCCATTGACCGTAGAGCCGCCATGCGAACGTGGTTTTCGTGCAGCGGTATTCATCGATGTAGCCCGAGCGATATTGCGCACAGGAGACGTAGGCTGCGGATGCGCGCTACGCCATTCCGCCGCAATTTGCACTTCACCGTCCCAGATGCCCAGCTTTGTATCCATGGCCTGTTGGTATGCAGCCTTGGACTCTTCAGAGGCATCTTCGCTCACAAAGGCAAAGCCAGCTGCAAGCATCATACGGGCAATGTCCGCTTGCCCGACGATGCATGTTGCTAAGGCGCCATCGTAGCGATCATGGCCTCCCGTTGTACAACGCAGCTGTTTGCCGTCGAGAGAGCCGGTGAGAATTTCCGTTGCTTCCTGGCCGCACGCCCATTCGATACCGTTACGTGGGCACGTCTGCTGCTTCTCCGGAGCATCGATACCCGCAAGGCGGATACGTTGATCGCCAAACGTCAAGGTGTCGCCATCGACAACGTGCGCTTGGCCCAAAAACAACTGAGCATGGGCAGCGCTCGGAGGCACAAAAGGGCGGGCCCAGCCAAGCCAAGAACAATTCCCTCATCATACGCATCTAAAACCAAATACAATCGAAGAATGACTCAACTGGACTAAGATGATTTAATATTTCGCGTGTACAGAGCTCGAGATCGGGTCGCGGAGAGGGTCACGTCGATGCTACTGAAACAGGCGGAAGGCAGTTCTAATGATCTTAAGCAGTTGGAGGACCTCAGGACGGAAGTTTCTCCAGAGTACCGACCTAAGATCGACAGCCAAATTGCTAGGTTGCGTAAAGGCGAGGCAGGAGAAAAAACTACAGCGCATTTTCTCAATAGGGAACTTGGGGCTTCCGATAGAATAGGAATTTTGCACGATCTCCGGCTCGAGGTAGAGGGCGACGTCGCGCAGATCGACCATCTCGTGATCCATCGCGTTCAACAAGCGGCCTGGGTTCTGGAATCGAAGAACTACTCAGGCAATTTAAGCTGCGACGAACATGGCGATTGGACAATTTGGTATGGAAAGAAGCCTACCCCGATCGCATCGCCGGTCAATCAGGCCCGTCGGCAGATCATCTTGCTTCGTCGGTGGCTCGACAAAGAAGATGTGACGACGATCCGGACAATCACGCCGGTCGTTCTGATCTCTCCAACATCCAGCATAAACCGTAAAAATCTTCCCGCCGATGCGCATGTCGTCAAATCTGATAACTTTGCGCAATGGTGGTCGAAGCAAGCAGAACAGATCGGTGTGAAGCGTGCGCTCGGAATGTTTGGCCGACATCTTGCCAACAGCATGTCGAGCGCGGATCTTGAAACGATAGGTCACCGGCTGGCAGGAGCGCACATTCCTGCCAATCGAGATTGGCGGGCACGTCTTGGTATTCCAGATAGCGCGAGTGTCGTGCAAAGCGATGAAACTCCAATTAGAGAGCACCACAGCCACACCCCCCTGAAAACTATCGAGACGGTATATGGCACTGTAACAATAAGCCGCTTACCAGATGGTCGATTGGCTCTTAGAAACGCTCCGAATGAAGAGTTGATTTCCGTAGTCAAAACAGCATGCAAAGGTAGAGCGCGGTGGAATCCACGCTTTAAAAATTTGGTCTTTGACCCCAGCTCTTTCGACGAAATCCGCGAGGTGTTGGTTCGAGCAACTTAAGCGGTATCGTTAGGCGCCAATT
>NZ_SOSI01000001.1:610000-635901 GCF_029760855.1 Erythrobacter litoralis
AACATCTCACGACACGAGCTGACGACAGCCATGCAGCACCTGTCACTAGGTCCCCGAAGGGAAGGAATCTGTCTCCAGAAACCGTCCTAGGATGTCAAAGGCTGGTAAGGTTCTGCGCGTTGCTTCGAATTAAACCACATGCTCCACCGCTTGTGCAGGCCCCCGTCAATTCCTTTGAGTTTTAATCTTGCGACCGTACTCCCCAGGCGGATAACTTAATGCGTTAGCTGCGCCACCCAAGCTCTATGAGCCCGAGCAGCTAGTTATCATCGTTTACGGCGTGGACTACCAGGGTATCTAATCCTGTTTGCTCCCCACGCTTTCGCACCTCAGCGTCAATAACTGTCCAGTGAGTCGCCTTCGCCACTGGTGTTCTTCCGAATATCTACGAATTTCACCTCTACACTCGGAATTCCACTCACCTCTCCAGTATTCTAGCAACCTAGTTTCAAGGGCAGTTCCGGGGTTGAGCCCCGGGATTTCACCCCTGACTTGGATCGCCGCCTACGCGCGCTTTACGCCCAGTAATTCCGAACAACGCTAGCTCCCTCCGTATTACCGCGGCTGCTGGCACGGAGTTAGCCGGAGCTTATTCTCCAGGTACTGTCATTATCATCCCTGGTAAAAGAGCTTTACAACCCTAAGGCCTTCATCACTCACGCGGCATTGCTGGATCAGGCTTTCGCCCATTGTCCAATATTCCCCACTGCTGCCTCCCGTAGGAGTCTGGGCCGTGTCTCAGTCCCAGTGTGGCTGATCATCCTCTCAGACCAGCTATAGATCGTCGACTTGGTAGGCCATTACCCCACCAACTATCTAATCTAACGCGGGCCCATCTAAAGGCGATAAATCTTTGGTCCGAAGACATTATCCGGTATTAGCAGTCATTTCTAACTGTTATCCCGAACCTAAAGGCAGGTTCCCACGCGTTACGCACCCGTGCGCCACTAACCCCGAAGGGTTCGTTCGACTTGCATGTGTTAGGCATGCCGCCAGCGTTCGTTCTGAGCCAGGATCAAACTCTCAAGTTTGTGAAACTAACCAATCAAGCACGGGAAAACCCGCTAGCCCGACTAGCCAGAGTATCAAGGAGCCGATACCTGCACTGTCAAACGTAATGGATACGAATGAACATGCATCATCACAACCAGACTGTGGAGTCTGGAAGGATGTGGCGTCGGCTTAGGTTAACCGGTTACCGGAGCCTTGAGGTCCCCGGACCGGGCGCCGTCGCCCACATGTCCCTTCATCATCAATCAACAATGTCAAAGAGCCGCCGAGACAGTTAAAGCGGACAACCTTTGCTTCCCCGATTTACACCGGGGGAGCCGGCTATCCAAATCTGTTGGCGACCGATGCGGTGGGCGGTGGAAGCCGCCAGCGCCGCGTCGGTGAGGGCCATCTAGGGGGCACTCGGGATTCGGTCAACGGGTTTTTGCAATTTTGTTGCGTCTTTTTTTCAGAATGGCGGAATTGCGCCATTTTGGAGGTGTTTTTGTGAAGGGTCGAAGTCGGTCTTAGCAAACGCATCCGGGGCAAAATCCCGCCAATCGGCGTTCCGATCTCTGAAATTTTCTCATTTTGGTGGAATCGAACCCGGGTCCGCTACGCTGATTCCGTGGAATCGCCCGGAATCACATTCGCCTGGACGAATCGTGCTATAGAGGATGGATGGCCCAAGCATTCTTCCGCCGCCTGAAGATCGCCATCCTGACAGGGACTGCTTTCCTGTCGGTAGCGGCATCCTCGCAAGAGACGACCCCGCCGTCCGATCAGGATATGGTGATCGACCAGCTCGCGTTCCTTCGCGATCGCAACGAACGACTTACGGTCCCGGTCACGATCGGCGGACACGGCCCTTTCCGCTTCTTCATAGACACGGGTGCGCAGGCGACTGCCATCACCCCGCACATTTTGGAAGTCACCGGCCTCGAACCGACGGGCAGCGCGCGACTCGTCGCATTGGGTTCTTCCCAAGTCGTCCAGACCGTGGAGGTGGACGAGTTCGCATTCGCCAATCGCAGCATGAACGGTCTCGTCAGTCCGCTTCTGATGACTGAGCATCTCGGTGCGGACGGCATCCTCGGTCTCGACAGCTTGCAAGACCTTCGAGTGCTAATCGATTTTCGGGATGGCTCGATGTCGGTCGCCGATGCGAGCGAGCGATTGAGCGGCTCCGATTACGAGATCGTCGTCCGCGCGCGCCCCAAGCTTGGCCAAATGGTGATTACCGATGCGCGGGTGAACGGCGTGCGGACGGCGGTGATCATCGATACCGGTGCCCAGAACTCGATCGCCAACCTCGCCCTCCTGAAGAAGCTACGCACACGCACGAGCGAGAAAGACCTGCTCAGCAATATCGATGTTCACGGGGTCGAGATCGAAAGTCTGCGGGGCATGTTGAAGTCGTTGCAGCTCGGCAAGCTGAAACTATCGAACGTTCCGGTAGGCTTTGCCGACGGGCCCGCCTTCACCGAGCTCGGGTTCGGCGACAAACCGGCCATGCTGCTCGGCATGCGCAACCTTCGCGTATTCGATCGTGTTGCAATCGATTTTTCGAATCGAAAGATCCTTTTCGATGTGCCGTCCAACGTCCTGGCTGGGGACCTGCTGCGCCGCAGCGATTACGCCTCGCATATTGGATGGTGACCGGCCGGCACCTTGCCCCGACAAGGCGCGCTGCCCAGATTGAAAGGCGATGCCCCCCGATACGATAACTTCCGATCAGCGGCAGGACGCCGATAACTGGTCCACCCTCAAGCGTTTCATGCCGTACCTCTGGCCGAAGGGCGAGGCGCGACTGAAGAAGCGGATCGTGGGGGCCATGGTGCTGGTACTGCTCGCCAAGGCGACCACGCTAGCTCTTCCCTATGCCTACAAGATGGCGGTCGATTCGATGACGACGCCGGCCAATCAGGCCGCGATGGTCGCGCTGGCCTTCGTCATCGCCTATGCCGGGGGACGGTTCGCCTCAGTCGCGTTCGACAATACACGCAACATCGTGTTCGAGCGCGTAGGTCAGGAAGCAACCCGTAACCTTGCGTCCGACACCTTTGCCCGGCTCCATCGCCTTTCCCTTCGCTTCCACCTCTCGCGCCGAACGGGCGAGGTAACGAAGACGATCGAGCGCGGGACCAAAAGCATCGATTCGATGCTGTATTTCTTGCTGTTCAACATCGCGCCGACCATCGTCGAACTGATCGCAGTCGGCGTGATCTTCTACATCAATTTCGGTTGGGGGCTGGTCATGGCGACTGCGCTGACCGTGGTTTCCTATATCGCGGTCACACGCTGGATAACCGAATGGCGCACCAAGTTGCGCAAACAGATGAACGATCTCGATGGGCAGGCATTGGCCCGCGCGGTCGACAGCTTGCTGAATTACGAGACCGTCAAATATTTCGGTGCGGAAAAGCGCGAGCGCAGCCGTTATGCTCGCGCCGCCGACGCCTATGCCGAAGCCGCGATCAAGAGCGAGAATTCGCTCGGCCTGCTCAACATGGTGCAGGCGCTGATCATGAACCTGCTGATGGCGGCAGCAATGGGATACACCGTGTGGGGCTGGAGCCAGGGGCGGCTAACCACCGGCGACCTCGTGTTCGTGAACACCTACCTTACCCAGCTTTTCCGGCCGCTCGACATGCTGGGCTGGGTCTATCGCACGATTCGCCAAGGCATCATCGATATGGCCGCGATGTTCGACCTGATCGACCAGGAGGTCGAGGTGGCGGACAAGCCCGGCGCCCCGGCGCTGGTAGTGCGCAAACCTTCGGTCGTGTTCGACAACGTCGAGTTCGGCTATGAGCCGGACCGCACGATCCTGCACGGCCTAAGCTTTGAGGTACCAGCCGGAAGCCATATTGCCATCGTCGGCCCGTCGGGCGCCGGTAAGAGCACGATCGCGCGGCTGCTGTTCCGATTTTATGATCCGCAGTCGGGCCGCATCCTGATTGATGGGCAGGACATTGCCGAGGTCACCCAGCTTTCGCTGCGCCGGCATATCGGCATCGTCCCGCAGGACAGCGTGTTGTTCAACGATACGATCGGGTACAATATCGCCTATGGGCGCGAAGGCGCGGTGCATGACGATATCGTCGCCGCGGCGAAGGCGGCGGCGATCCAGCCGTTCATCGAGCGCTTGCCGGACGGGTTCGATACCGAGGTCGGCGAGCGTGGCCTCAAACTCTCGGGCGGAGAGAAGCAGCGCGTCGCCATCGCGCGGACCCTGGTGAAAGATCCGCCAATTCTGGTGCTGGACGAAGCGACCAGCGCGCTCGATTCGCGCACAGAGCAGGACATCCTGCGCACCCTTCGCCGGGTGAGCGAGCATCGTACTACCCTCGCGATCGCACACCGCCTCTCGACAATTGCCGATGCCGATCGGATCCTCGTGCTGGAAAATGGGCGATTGGCGGAAAGCGGCACCCATCTCGACCTGCTGCGCCGTCGCGGACTATATGCGGATATGTGGGCGCGGCAGCAATCCGATGGCGAGGAAGCCGAAGCCGCCGAATAGCGCCAGTCTTGTGCTGCGACGCAGCATAAGGCTATAGGACGTCGACCTTCGGTGCCGCTGCGCCGATCTCAAGACATGGACGGATTGAAGATTATGCCGAACCTCGGCGCGATGAAGCGTGACTGGACCTCGAACATCCGTGCGGACATCCTTGCAGGGATCGTCGTCGCGCTGGCGCTGATCCCCGAAGCCATCGGCTTCTCGATCATCGCGGGCGTCGATCCGCGTGTCGGCCTTTATGCCTCGGTGGCGATCGCGATGGTGATCGCTTTCACCGGCGGACGGCCGGGCATGATTTCGGCAGCCACGGCCGCCGTCGCCGTGGTGGTGGTGCCATTGGTGCGTGAATACGGTGTCGAGTATCTGTTCGCCGCGACGATCCTGATGGGAGTGTTCCAGGGCATAGCCGCCCTGCTCCGACTCGACCTGTTAATGCAATTCGTCAGCCGCAGCGTCATCACGGGCTTCGTCAACGCGCTCGCCATTCTCATCTTCATGGCGCAGCTCCCGCAGCTGACAGGCGTGACATGGGAAGCCTATGCGATGGTCGCGGCAGGCCTTGCGATGATCTACCTGATCCCGCGCCTGACAACGACCGTGCCGAGCCCGCTCATCGCGATCATCGTTCTTACCCTGCTGTCGGTGTGGCTCGCTGCGCCGGTCAATACGGTGGCCGACATGGGCGAGTTGCCCGAAGGCCTGCCCTATTTCGTCCTGCCCGACGTGCCGCTCACTTGGGAAACCCTGCGGATCATTGCCCCCTATTCCGCAACCATGGCGGCGGTCGGTCTGCTCGAATCGCTACTGACCGCGCAGATCGTCGACGACATGACGCATACCGGCAGCGACAAGCGCCGTGAGAGTGCAGGCCAGGGCATTGCCAATGTCGCCGCCGCGCTGGTGGGCGGCATGGGCGGCTGCGCGATGATCGGCCAATCGGTCATAAACGTCACCAGCGGCGGACGCGGGCGCCTTTCAACTTTCACGGCGGGCGCAACGCTGCTGGTTCTGCTGGCCCTTCTCGGCGGCATCGTAGGCCGAGTGCCCATGCCCGCTCTGGTGGCAATCATGATCATGGTGTCGATCGGCACTTTCTCATGGAACTCGATCCCCAATCTTGCAAAGCACCCGTGGCAGTCCTCGGTCGTGATGTTGACAACGGTGGTGGTCGTGGTGGCAACTCACAACCTCGCACTAGGCGTGCTGGCCGGGGTGATCCTGTCGGGCATCTTCTTCACTCAAAAGGTGATGGGCATGTTCGAAGTCGTCCGGGTTCGCGAAGGCGACAAGGCGATCTACCGCGCCGAAGGACAGGTGTTCTACGCCAGTGTCGACCGCTTCGAAGCCGCCTTCGGTCCCGAAAGCACCCAACCCGACCCCGCCGACCACGTAGTGATCGACGTGCGCAAGGCGCATTTCTGGGACATCAGCGCGGTAGGCGCTCTGGACAAGGTGGTGGAACGTATGCGCCGCAACGGTCGCAGCGTGCAGGTACGAGGCCTCAACCGCGCCAGTAGCGACCTGGTCGATAAGTTCGCTTTGACCGACAAGACGGGTGTCGAGATCGGACTTGCGCCGCATCCCTAATACCGCTCTTTAGAAGACGGCGAATAGGGTTGGGGACGTTCGGCAAATCCGTAGCGAAACCACTCAGCACAGCCGGAGCGCCTTCTTTCGGACTTTTCAGTCTTCAATACAGACGTTCGGCAAAGCCGTAGCGAAATCGTTCGGAACAGCCTTAGCGTCCCCACAACCCTTTTAGGAGCCGATGTTTCTACGTTGCGACAACGAACGGGGTAAGGCGAAGGTAAATTTGCAGGGTTAATTTGTTAAACGACTGGATCAAGATACTCCGGCGATCGGCAGTGAAGTAACCCTCTACAGGATATACTTCGACAGATCCGTATCGCCCGCCAGATCGTCGAGCCGTTCACGGACGTAAGCGGCATCGACGGTGATAGTTTCCCCGGAATGTTCCTCCGCATCGAAGCTGATATCTTCGAGCAGGCGCTCCATTACCGTCTGCAAACGCCGGGCGCCGATGTTCTCGACGCTCTCGTTTACCCGGGCGGCAATCTTGGCGACTTCGGCCACGGCTTCCTCGGTGATGTCGAGCGTCACGTCTTCCGTCCCGATCAGCGCCTTGTATTGCTGCACGAGATTGGCGCGGGTTTCGGTGAGGATGCGGACGAAGTCCTCCTCGGTCAGCGCACGTAGCTCGACCCGGATCGGCAGACGGCCCTGCAGTTCGGGTAGCATATCCGACGGTTTGGAGACGTGGAACGCCCCGCTTGCGATGAACAACACGTGGTCCGTCTTCATCGGGCCGTATTTCGTGGCGACCGTGGTGCCTTCGATCAGAGGCAGCAAATCGCGCTGAACGCCTTCGCGCGACACGCTGCCACCGCGCACATCGGACACCGCAATCTTGTCGATCTCGTCCAGGAACACGATGCCGTTGGTTTCAGCATTCTCCAGCGCGACACGATTGACGTCGTCTTGGTCCATGCGCTTCTCGGCCTCTTCCTCGACCAGCTTGTCCCACGCATCGGGGACCTTCAGCTTGCGCCGCTTCGTCGGAGCCTTGCCCATCGCCTTGCCGAGCATATCGGACAGGTCGATCATACCGACATTGCCGGGCATGCCGGGAATTTCCATCGAGTTGGTCGGTTGGTCCTTTACGTCGATCTCGACCTCGGTGTCGTTCATCGCGTTCTGGACGATGCGCTCGCGAAACGCCTCACGCGTCGCCTCGCTGGCATTCTCGCCGACGAGGGCATTCAAGAGCCGCTCCATAGCCGCCTCGCTCGCCTTTTCGCGAACGGCGTCGCGGCGGCGCTCTTTCTCCAGCCGGATCGCTTCCTCGACCAAGTCACGTGCGATCTGCTCGACGTCGCGGCCGACATAACCGACCTCGGTGAACTTGGTCGCCTCGACCTTCACGAACGGCGCCTCGGCCAGCTTGGCGAGGCGGCGGCTGATCTCGGTCTTGCCGCAGCCGGTGGGGCCGATCATCAGGATGTTCTTGGGCGTCACCTCATCGCGCAATTCGGGCGCGAGCCGCTGTCGTCGCCAGCGATTGCGCAATGCGACCGCGACCGCGCGCTTGGCGTCCTTCTGGCCGATGATATGATCGTCGAGCGATGCGACGATCGCCTTTGGGGTCAGATTGTCCATGATGTCCTTAAACCGTTTCGACGGTCACGTTGCCGTTTGTGAAGACGCAGATGTCGGCGGCGACCTGCATGGCCTTGCGCGCGATGGTTTCCGCATCGTCCTCGTAGTCGGCGATGGCCTTGGCCGCGGCGAGTGCATAATTGCCGCCCGAGCCAATCGCGGCGATGCCGCCCTCTGGCTCCAGCACGTCGCCATTGCCGGTTAGGACGAGAAGATTGTCCGCATCCGCCACGATCATCAGCGCTTCCAGATTTCGCAGATACTTGTCGGTGCGCCAGTCCTTGGTGAGTTCCACCGCAGCGCGCAGCAATTGTCCGCTATATTGCTCGAGCTTCTTTTCCAGCCGCTCGAACAGGGTGAAGGCATCGGCGGTCGCGCCTGCGAACCCGGCGACGACCTTGTCGTCCTTCCCGATGCGGCGGACCTTGCGGGCGTTCGGCTTCATCACCGTGTTGCCCATCGAGACCTGGCCGTCGCCCGCAATGACGATCTTGCCCTCGCGGCGCACGCCGATGATGGTGGTGCCGTGCCACTGGGTAAGGCCGTGGCGATCCTGCGTATCTGTCATGCCGCGCGATATGGGGGCGCGGCCTTTCGGGTCAAGCGGAGGACTGCGAAGGACTAGGGCCCGCCCGGCCCCGCCGCACCGCCGCCCATGCCAGGCTGGCCGACCGTGCCGATATTGCCGAACAGGTCCTCGAGAAAGCTGCGTTCCCGACCAAGAGTGGGCGTGGCATCTCCGTCGGGAGATAGATACACGACCTGCTCGATCCCGGTCCGGTCCGCCGCGGTTACGTTACCTGCGGCATCGAACTGTACCGCGAGCACCTGTTGTTGCTGGATGCGCGGGCGGACGAAGGGTTTGCGGCCCGTCACGCTCGACACGTAATACCAGGTGGGTTCGCCGAACTGACTGGTGAAGGTCGGCCGGCCGAGCGTTGCCTCGACGCTCTGGCGATTGTCGATGCCCGGCTGCACGACATCGACCAGCGCCGCATCGACCACATAACCGCGCGATTCGCGGATCGAGGAGCATCCGGCGGTCCCCCCGGCAATGACGGCCAGCGTGGCGAGCCCGGCGAGTTTGGCGGCTTTCATGAGAACCTGTAATCTCCGTCCATGGTCCGCCTTGGCGCAAACCGCCGCGCGACCTATATTCCGGGGCGTGCCCTAAACCGCAGCGCCGCCGCTTGCAAATGCTTGACGGAGGCGGATGCGGGGGGTGGCTTGAATTGCCGCTGAATATTCTGATCCCGGAGCCTATGCTTTCGATTTCCTTCCTGAACCGCCTCTTCGGCTCGACGCCCGATCCGCGCGAACAATGGCGCCCGTTGTGGCATCGCATCGTCGAGGAAGCCCGCGAACCGGACTATTACCGGATGTGCGGCGTAGCCGATACGATCGAAGGTCGGTTCGACATGGTAACGCTGGTGCTCAGCATCGTATTGATGCGGATGGAGGATAACTCAGAGTTGAGGGCGCATACGGCGCTGGTGACCGAACTGTTCATCGAGGACATGGAAGGCCAGTTGCGCGAGGCGGGCATCGGCGATCCCACCGTGGGCAAGAAGATCGGCAAGCTGATGAGCAGCATGGGCGGCCGGCTCGGCGCTTATCGCACGGCTATCGATGCGGGCAACCGTGCCGGGTTTGCCGAAGCCTTGCGCCGGAATGTGACGTTGGCGCAGGAAGACGAAGCCTATTCCCTCGCCGAACGCATGATGCGGCTCGATGCACGGCTTGAGCGGACCAGCGCTGACCAGTTGCGCGCAGGCGAATTCTCATGACGGATGGACCTACCGAATTGCGGCGGCCGATAAGGGTTCGCGCTATCCCGAAACATTTCGTGCTTCGGACCACCGAGAAAGAGCGCGAAGCGTTGGCCGAACGCTTTTCCGTCTCGTCCATTCCGGCTCTGTCCGCGAACATCGCGCTGGAAGAAACCGACGCTGGCATCGTTGCGACCGGCACGCTCGATGCCGAGATCGTGCAGCCCTGCGCCGTCACCCGCGAGGATTTCAACTACGTCGTGCACGAGCGTGTGGCTCTGTTGTTTGTACCCGAAGGCCAGGCGGCGAGATACGAGGAAGACGAAGAGGTCGAACTCGACAGCACTGCGCCGGACGAAATCGAATACGAGGGCGACGTATTCGATCTAGGCGAAGCACTCGCCCAGACCCTTGGCCTCGCCATCGATCCCTATCGCGAAGGACCGGATGCGGACGAAGCGCGCGCGGCCGCCGGAATCGAGAGCGACGAAGATGTCGACGCCGCGCCGAAAGGTCCTCTAGCGGAAGCTCTGGCAGGGTTGCGAACCGACAAAGGTGAGTAAACCAAGCGGCGGGCCAAGCACTCAGAACGGAATGTCGTCGTCCAGGTCGTCGTAGTTCGAGCCACCGCCCTGATCGTTGCCGCCCGACGAACCGCCGCCGCTGCGCCAATTATCGCCGCCGCCCGAACCTTGGCCGCCGCCCTGGTTCCAGTCGCCGCCTCCACCGCTGCGCTGTCCGCCGCCTCCGCCGCCGGAACCGCCGGCCCCGTCGAGCATGGTCAGCGTTCCGTTGAAGCCGCGCAGGACGACCTCGGTCGAATACCGGTCGTTACCGGACTGATCCTGCCACTTACGCGTCTGTAACTGGCCTTCGACGAAGACCTTCGAGCCCTTGCGCAGGTAGCGTTCGGCGACGTTCACCAGGCCTTCGGAAAAGATCGCGACCGTGTGCCATTCGGTCCGCTCCTGCCGTTCGCCGGTATTGCGGTCCTTCCAGTTCTCGGTCGTCGCGATGCGCAGGTTGCACACCTTGCCGCCGTTTTGGAAGCTGCGGACTTCCGGGTCCTGCCCGAGATTTCCGATCAGCATGACTTTATTGAGGCTTCCGGCCATCGAATCGTCCCTTCGTAATCTGTTGGCGCACGGCCTATCGGATGGCGGGGCGCGGGGCCAGTGGCGAAGGGCCCGTTTTGGACAGCTGGCGCTACAACCCCAGCGCGGTCGCGATCCAGAAGGTCAGGCCCGCGAAGATCCAAGCGAGTGCGAACAGGTAGACGACCATGACGATCGGCCATTTCCAGCCATTCGTCTCGCGCCGGGCGACCGCGATGGTCGAGAGGCATTGCGGGGCGAACACGAACCAGGCGAGGAAGGCCAGCGCGGTCGGCAGGCTCCAGAAGGCAGCGATCTTTGACGTCACGCCCTGCGCGGCGACATCCTCGTCCTCCGCATCGACGGCATAGGTTGTCGCCAGCGCCGACACGGCGACTTCGCGTGCCGCGAGCGCCGGGATCAGAGCCAGGCTCATTTCGCGATTGAAGCCGACGGGCTCGAGCACGGGATGAAGCCCGTCAGCAACCGCGCCCGCGTAACTTGCATCGAGCTGGCTTTCGCCCGGTTCCGCTTGGGGGAACGACAGCAGCACCCACAGCGCGATGGTCGCCACGAAGATGATCGTACCGGCCCGGCGCAGGAACACCCACGCACGCTGCCACAACCCGATCGCGAGATCCTTGATTTGTGGCAACTGGTAGCGCGGCAGTTCCATGATGAATCCGCTTGCCGCGCCCTTGGTGACGGTCCGGCGCAGCACGAGCGCGACGACCATCGCGCCGACGATCCCGGCGACATACAATGCGAACAGCACCAGCCCCTGCAGGCCCATCCCGGGGCCGACGCTGGTTTCGGGAATGACCGCCGCGATGATCACGGCGTAGACTGGCAGTCGCGCCGAACAGGTCATCAAGGGCGCGATCAGGATGGTTGTGAGTCGGTCCTTCGGGTCGCTGATGCTGCGCGTCGCCATGATGCCGGGAATGGCACAGGCGAAGCTGGAGAGGAGCGGGATGAAGCTTTTACCGCTCAAGCCCACGCCCGCCATCAGTCGGTCCATCAGGAAGGCGGCGCGCGCCATGTAGCCGCTCGCTTCCATAACGAGGATGAAGGCGAAAAGGATGACGATCTGCGGAAGGAATACGACGACCGAGCCGACGCCCGCCAAGACGCCTTCGGTCAGGAAATCGCGTATTAATCCATCCGGCAAAACATCGGTCACCCCCGCCGAGATCGCGGCAACCCCTCCTTCCAGTGCATCGGCGAACGGCGTCGCCCACGCGAACACAGCCTGGAAGATGACAAACAGCAGGGCGAAGAGGATGATCGGCCCGAGCCAAGGATTGAGCAGCAGCCGATCGATCCCGTTCTCGATCATATGCCGCGCGGATTTCGACAGGATCGCGCCCCGCGCTATATGTTTTGCCGCTAGTCGACGTTCGGGAAGCGAAAGGTGCCAGCGCGAGCGGCTATCCTCGCCGGCATGGCTTTCCGCTTCCGCGATGGCGCGATTGAGATCGTCGATCCCGCGCCGACGGACCGCCACCGTGGGTATGACCGGCACGCCGAGTGCTTCCGACAGAGCTGCGGGATCGAGCGTCAGCCCGTCCCGCTCCGCAAGATCGACCATGTTGAGCGCGACCACCGTCGGTCGGCCGAGTTCGAGCACCTCCTGCGCGAACACCAGATGCTGTTCCAGATTGGCAGCGTCGAGCACCAAGACGATTACGTCGGGCACCGCTTCGGTTTCGAACTCGCCGTGGACGACCTGGCGCGTCACTTCCTCATCGGGACTTGCGGCATCGAAGCTGTAGGAGCCCGGCAGGTCGAGAAGTTCGACCGGTTCGCCCGAAGGCAGGATCAAGCGGCCCGCCTTGCGCTCCACCGTGACGCCTGCATAGTTCGCGATCTTTTGGCGCGCGCCGGTAAGGGCATTGAACAAAGCGGACTTACCGGCATTGGGGTTGCCGACCAGAGCGGCGCTGCGGCGGCGTGTCATGCGGGCTCCGCCTCAATGGCGTGGGCGTGCGCGCGGCGTAGGGCGATAGTCATGTTGCCGAGCCTAAGCGCGATCGGGTCGCGCCCCCCGAACACGCCGCGATGGAGAATGGCGACTTCCGCCCCCTCGTCCACGCCGAGCGCCTTCAGCCGCTTACCCTCGTCGACCGCTAGCGAAGCCCAGTCGACCGAAAGGATGCGTGCGGATCTACCGGATTCGAACCCGTCCAATGTCATGAATAGCCCCTGTCAGAGCCAAGCGCTAATTGCAACTCGTTATCAATAGCGAATTAACGCGCAGGATAGCGCAACCGGCCCAGGAAACGGGTCACGCTGAAAGTCTCGCGATCCGAACTGAAAAGCTTCGCCTTGGCTTTCTCGAACTTCATTACGCCGTCGATCCGGCGGTCCAGGAATGCTAATGTCTCGGCTTTGCCCTCGCTCTCGTCTTCCAGATACACGGCCAAGGTTGCCGCATAGATCGACGCGAGAATGGCGCGTTTGGTATAGTGGTTGTAATCCGTCGCCGTATCCCCTGCGAGGCGCCACATCGTATCCGCGCTGTTCCATCCAAGCTTCAAGGCCCGAGGCGCATTCTGCGGCATCGCCATGATGGCCAGCGCGCGGCGCAAAGCCTCTTCCTGCCCGGCCACGGCATCGAGGCGATATTGCACGAGGACGCGAATACGGTCGCGGATCTTGAGCTTTTCAAGCTCTTCGGGCGGCATGGCGGTGGCCATCGACATATCGATCGCCTCGATCCAGGCCGAAATCATTTCCATCGCCCGCGATCCGCCGAAGTCCGGCTTGAATGCGAGCCGCGCCACATCGCGATCCGCATCCATCTGGTCTGCCGCCATTTCGAGTGCAGCGTCCCCCCAACCGTCGAACACGGCGGAATCGGCGATGGCCGGCGCGAGGACGAGGCGCAGTTCTTCCAACGTCAGATCGTCGATATCGGGAGCATCGGTATCCATCAGCTCGGACCGTAGACCGGCGCCTTTTCGCCGCGGTCTTTTTCAGCGCCCTCGATGGTCTGCATCATCGTGCTCGAGGGGCCCATCAGCATCGCATAATCGCGTGCGCTGCGGCCCGAATTGTCGGTTCGATCGGCATTGGCACCGTTTTCCAGCAGCAACTTCACCATCGCGGTATCACGCCGGTGTATCGCGCCGATCAAGGGCGTTTCACCTGTCGAATCGGCAATATCGACCGTTGCCCCGCCGTCCACCAAAGCCTCAAGTCCCTCAATGAAACCGAGTTGTGTGGCAATCTGGAGCGGAGCAACGCCGCTCTTGTCTGCGATGTTGGGATTTGCGCCTTTCTGGAGAAGAAAGCGTATCCAGGCGAGATCGCGCCGCTGCACGGCATAATGCAACGCGCTCTGACCTGTCGCGATGTCCCGAGCGTTTACGATCGTACTTCCGGGCTGGTTCAACAACTCGGTCGCGACCGTGCCATCGCGATCCTTGACCGCTTTGAGGAACTTGTATCCGTCGGATTGCATCTGTGCGGCTGCGGGCGAGGCCGCGAGCAGCAATGCCGCGAACCCCAACCCTGCCTTACCGAGACCTGATATTGCGCGCACCCCAAACACTCCATTAGCCATAAATTCCGTAGGCCGCAGCCCCGGTATCTCTTGAACACAATGCTTTAGCAGACCATGAACCGCCTTGTCATGCCGCTTCCTTATCGCCTGTCCTTTAGCATCGCCGCTGCGTTGTCGCTTACCGCGTGTCAGCAATCCGCTTCCGCCCCTTCCGAGCCGCCACCGCTGGAAGGCGCGACGATCGGCGGCGCTTTCACGCTTACTGGCGAGGACAAGCAGCCTGTGAGCTGGAACCAGTTCGACGGAAAATACCGGATCGTGTATTTCGGATACACGTTCTGTCCCGATATCTGCCCCACCGACGTGCAACGCGCCATGGCGGGATTGAAGGGGTTCGAAGCGGACAATCCGACACTCGGCGCGGACATCCAGCCGCTTTTCATCAGCATCGATCCGGAACGCGATACGCCGGCCGTGCTGCGCGAATTCACCGACAATTTTCACCCGCGCCTCATCGGCATGACTGGCGATCAGGAAACCCTCGAACAGGTGGCGAAGGATTTCGGAACGACCTTCTCGCGTGGCGAGACGTCCGCCGGCGGCGGATACCTGATGAACCATTACGGCTATACCTACCTGTTCGGGCGCCAAGGCGAACCGATCACCATGCTTCCGACCGATCAGGGGGCCGAAGCGGTGACTGCGGAGCTCGAAAAATGGGTGCGCTGAGAGACCGCTTCTGGGAAAAACCGCTCGCGAGCCTCAATCGCGAAGAATGGGAAGCCTTGTGCGACGGATGCGGGCGCTGCTGCCTGCACAAGGTAGAATACGAGGATACGGGTGAGATCGAAGACACGAATGTCGCCTGCACGCTGCTGGACTGCAAGACCGCGCAATGCCGCGATTACGGGAGGCGCAAGGCATTCGTCCCGGATTGCCTGCGCCTGACGCTGAAGCTGGTTGACCAGGTGCGGTGGCTGCCGGATACCTGCGCCTATCGCCGGCGCGCCGACGACCGACCTTTGCCGAGCTGGCATTACCTGATTTCCGGCGATCGCGAGGCCGTTATCCGCGCGGGCGTTTCCGTGGCGGGGCGGGTCATCAGCGAGGACGATGCGGGGCCGCTCGAACATCACATCGTCGAATGGGACGATGGCGAGGGCGAGAGCGAAGCTGCATGATCGACTGGCTGCGGAAAGACGTTGCCGCGCCGCATATCGAACTCGCCGGTCGCACGCTTCCGATCGAATTGCGGCGGATGAAGCGGGCCAAGCGTTTGACTTTGCGCCTTGCGCCGAATGGCGCTGCGGTGCGGATTACCCTGCCGCCATGGTGCCCATCGCGCGATGCGGTCGCTTTCGCGCATGCTCGCACCGAATGGCTCCTACAGCAATTGGCGAAAGTGCCCGAACCCCGCGATCCCGCCGCGACCGGTACGCTCCTCTATCGTGGTGCCGAACTACGTGTCGAATGGTCGCCCGACAGACGACGCAAACCGATTTTGCAGGGCGGCGCCGTTCATATCGGCGGCCCCGAAGACACAGTGAACCGCCGTCTCTCCACCTGGCTGGAACGCGAAGCGCTCGCCTTGTTCGAAAGCGATGCCGCCTTCTATTGCCAGCGTGCCGACCTGCCGAACGCCAATGTCCGCCTCACCCGAGCCAGACGTCGCTGGGGCAGTTGTTCGAGCGATGGCACACTTCGCCTGAATTGGCGTCTCATCCAAGCACCCGATGCGGTGCGGCGTTCCGTGGTCGCACACGAAGTCGCACATCTCCGGCATTTCGATCATTCGCCGGCGTTTCATGCGCTGCTCGGACGGATTTTCGAAGCGGACATCGATAGCGCAAATCACTGGCTGTCCGCTCACGGGCGGGGGCTATACGCGGCCTTCGGCTAGCGTTTTTTCCTACGAAGCCCTATCTTCCGACTATGCGCTTGATGAGTCGAATGAACCCTGTCGGCGGCGTTGCCGATTTCTGGAACGAAATTCGCCGGCCGACGCCGTATCGCTGGCCGGTTCTCGCAGCTTCCCTACTCGCCAGCGGAAGCCTGCTTTTCTGGCTGACGCAGGAAGAGTATTTCGTCCCGCCAGCGCCTCCGCGCGTGACCTATATTACAACCTTCGAAGAGGGTCGGACGGACGAGGAAATCCGCCAGTCCAATATCGAGAACCAGCGCCGCAAGGAAGCGCGCCAGGCGGAGATTGCCGCCCGCGAGGAACGTAAGCGCGAGCGTTATCGCATGCTCGGCCGCGCGACCGGGCTCGACGTCGACGCTATGGAAGCCGAGGCGGAAGCGGAACGGGCACGTGCGGAAGCCGCGGAGCAGGCTCGGCTCGATCGCCTTTTCCCCGATCGCAAGACCGCAGCGCAAACGGAAGCCGCTCCTGCGGAATAATTTCGACTGGCTGGCGGCGGCGGCGAGGCTTGCATCGCGCGGGCGACCGATGTCTGCGCCCAATCCCGCCGTCGGCTGCATAATCGTACGCGACGGGATCGTCGTCGGGCGAGGCTGGACGCAGCCCGGCGGGCGCCCCCACGCCGAAGCGGTTGCGTTGGGAGAAGCGGGCGAACGCGCGCGCGGCGCAGTCGTTTACGTAACCCTTGAGCCATGCGCTCACCGAAGCGAACGGGGTCCCGCATGTGCCGATCTTCTGATCGATGTCGGTGTCGCGGCGGTAGCAATCGGCACGCAGGATCCCGATCCGCGCACGGCCGGCAAGGGTGTCGCGCGGCTGCGGGACCATGGTATCGAAGTCGAACTTGCGGATCATCCCTCCTGCCGAGAGAGCCTTGCGGGCTATCTTATCCGGGCGGAACGCGGGAGGCCATTTGTCACGCTGAAGCTGGCGATCTCGCTCGATGGAAATGTAGCGATGATGGACGGCTCCAGCCAGTGGATTACGGGTACCGAGGCGCGAGCGCATGTCCATTCGCGCCGGGCGATGCACGATGCGATCTTGGTTGGCGGAGGAACATGGCGGGACGACAAGCCCCGGCTCGACGTCCGCTTGCCAGGTCTTTCCGACCGAAGTCCAATACGCATTGTTCTTACTCGTAGCACCCTCGGAGACGATGTGTCGGTCATCACCGACCCGGAAGAGATCGTCGCACTCGAAAACGTGCAATATCTTTATGTCGAGGGAGGCGCGCATGCTGCCGCGAGTTTCCTGAAAGCCGATTTTGTCGACCGGCTCGAATTCTACCGCGCGCCGATCGTAATCGGCAGCGCAAAGACCGCTGTCGCCGATCTCGGCCTGGCATCGCTGGAAGACGCGCACGGTCGATGGCGCTTGGCCGAGCAGCGACGGCTTGGTAGCGACCTGTTCGAAGCCTATACCCGCACACGATAAGGGGCCGCCGGAATGTTCACAGGTATTGTTACCGCCATCGGGACAATCATCAAAACCGAAGATCGCGGAGATATGCGCGCCGTCATCGCGTGTCCGTGGGATCCCCAGGCTATCGATATCGGCGCGTCGGTTGCCTGCTCGGGCGTATGTCTGACCGTCGTCGAACGCGGCGGCGAGCCGGGCAATGCTTGGTTCGCAGTCGATATTTCCGGCGAGACCATCGCCCGCACGGCGCAGAATGACTGGAAGGAAGGCGCGCAGTTAAATTTGGAGCCAGCTCTGCGCCTCGGTGACGAACTGGGCGGTCATCTCGTGACCGGTCACGTCGATGCCGTTGGCCGCGTGGTGGAAATACGTGACATTGGCGGATCGGTCCGCCTCGACATTCTCGCCCCACCCGCACTAGCGCCTTTCATTGCCGAAAAAGGCTCGATCACGATCGATGGCGTCTCACTGACTGTGAACGAAGTCGTCGACGAAGAGAGCGGCGAAGTACGCTTTTCCCTTAACCTCATACCGCATACGGCAGAGGTGACGACCCTTGGCACCTTGGCACAAGGCGATAGCGTGAATCTCGAGATCGACACAATCGCCCGTTACCTGCAACGGATGCACGCAGTTCGAGCGGCTTGACCTGAAGATCGACTTTGCTGAGCACCCACCTCTTTTGACATCAAAAAGGGACTCTACGGCGATGATATCTTCGCTTCGCCAAGGCCGAATGAGTTTGAAGCGGAAGGTCTGATTTCGGTCCGTGAAGGCTGAAGTGAATTATCGGCAACCGTGCCAATGTTTGCTCACCCAAGAGAGCCGCGGGTAGTTCAGGACCGTCAGCGTCATCTGCCCTTCGGCTCGGCCATACGACGGTGCATCTGCGCAACCACATCGTCTGGGAGAATGTCGGCGAACAACGTCTGTACTTTGTTCATAAGTCCGCTCACTACCTGCGTATCGCCTTCCAGCAATGCGTCGTAACCATCCTTTGCTACCTTTGCCGGGTCTGCCTTGCTGTCCGACTGGCCAGCATTGGTATCTTCCATATCGGCGCGCTTGAAGAACTGCGTGTCCGTAACGCCTGGCAGCAAACACGTTATTACGACGTCAGTTTCCTTCAACTCGTTGTGCAGCCCGACGCAGAAATCATCGATAAAGGCCTTCGTCGAATTGTAGACCAGTTGGAATGCGCCCGGCAGGTGACCTGCGATCGATCCGGTGACGAGGATCCGGCCTGTATTGCGCGTCCGCATCTTCTGGCCAACTTGGTGGATCAGCGAAACGGTGCCCTTCACGTTCGTATCGATGATATGCGAAATATCGTCCCAGTTCTGGTCGAGAAAAGCGCCACCTTGGCCGTGTCCGGCATTGGCCATTAATACATCAACCGGACGACTACCGATCTTGGCAAGGAGCGCATCGATCCCGTCCTTGGTACCGAGATCAGCCTCAATCGTCTCGACCGATGCAGCACCAGCAGCCATGGCTACCCGCTGCCCTTCGGAAAGATCGCGGTCCGCGGCCAGTATCAAGTCGCAGCCGTCGGCCGAGGCAAGCTTTGCTAGTTCCAGTCCGATTCCGCTCGACGCGCCGGTGATTACGCACAGGCCGGACAGTTTTTCGATTTCCTTGCTCACGCTCAATTCTCCATTCCGGGCTTGAGGACGACCTTCGTCCATTCGTTCTGCTGTTCCTTGAAGTTCTTGTAACCTTCGGCAGCTTTTTCCAACGGCAGGCGGTGGCTGATGAGGAAGGTGGTATCGAGCGTACCGTCTTCGATCTTTGCCAGTAGATCTTTGGTGTATTTCTGGACGTGGGTTTGGCCGCCGCGGATCTGAAGACCCTTTTCCATCATCGCGCCAAGTGGCCACTTGTCGGTCATCCCGCCATAGACGCCGGGGATCGAGACTTTGCCGCCAAAGCGAACCGCTAGGATCGCTTGCTTCAGCGCGCTCGCTCGGTCAGCACCGATACCGACCTTTTGCTTCACCACGTCGATCATATTGTCGATCGCAAAGCCGTGGGATTCCATGCCGACCGCATCGATCACCGCATCGACGCCGATCCCGCCCGACATTTCCATCAATGCCTCGCGCACGTCAGTTTCGCGGAAGTCGATGGTTTCGGCACCAAGCTGCTTGGCCAGCGCGAGGCGGTTGGGGTAATGATCGATCGCGATCACTTTGGATGCACCCATGACGATCGCGGACTGGATCGCGAACAGGCCCACCGGGCCGCAGCCCCAAACCGCAACCGTATCGTCGGGCTGGATGTCGGCGTTCTCCGCGCCCATCCAACCGGTCGGCAGAATGTCGGACAGAAACAGGACCTTGTCGTCTTCGAGATGGTCGGGGACGACGATCGGCCCGACATCGGAAAAGGGCACCCGGACATATTCTGCCTGCCCGCCTGAATATCCGCCGGTCAAATGGGAATAGCCAAACAAGGCCGACATCGGTTGGCCATACAGCGTCGCCGACATATCCTGCTTTTCGACCGGGTTGGAATTGTCGCAGGCCGAATATTGCTGCTGCTTGCAATGGAAACAGCCGCCGCAGCTGATGGTGAACGGTACGACGACGCGCTGACCCTTTTCGAGCGTGCTGTCCGGGCCGGTCTCTACCACCTCGCCCATGAACTCATGGCCGAGAACATCGCCCGGCTTAACCGCCGGGATGACCCCGTCGTAAAGATGGAGGTCGGACCCGCAGATTGCCGTACTGGTGATCTTGATGATCGCATCGCGCGAATTGATGATTTTGGGATCGCTGACGGTGTCGACGCGGACGTCTTTGGCTCCATGCCAGGTAAGGGCGCGCATCATGCGTTCTCCTGCTTAGCCGCACGGGTTTCGTCGCGGGTGCGGACCGAGGTTGCGATCTCGCCGGTTTCCATTAGCATTTTGAAGCGCTTGAGATCGTGACGAGCCTGCACTTGGGGTTCGCGCAGAAACAGTTTTGCAGCCGCGCGACCGATTGCCCCTGCGGGCGGATCATATGCGAGTGTCAGGCTGACCCGGGTTCCACGGTCTCCCGGAGCATCTTCGAAGCTGACCTGCCCCCGGGTTTCAATGTCTGAGCCTTCCACCGCTCGCCAGGCAATCAGCTTGTCTTTCGTCTCATTTGCGACCTCGGTTTTCACATCGACGGTCTGACCGGCCGGCGCCTTGATCTTCCAAACCGAAACGCCCTCCTGTCCGCCGCTCGTTTCGACCGCTTCCAGGTTTTCCATGAACCCGGCGAGGTTCGCAAAATCGCGCCAGTAGGCGAACAGTTCGGCACGAGGCTTGCGAATTGTAACCGACCGCCCGACCTTCGCTAACGCGCCATTGGGATTACGCCGTGCAAAATCGGGTGCATCGTCTCCGTCCCTGTTTCTATGCCGGTTGGCCAGGAAACCGCCAAAAGCAACAGCTCCAAGGGTGACAGCCAGGCTGGCAAGTCCGGTTTTCATTATGCGGGTCATTCGCTTCTCCTCGACGAAGGACCAGCGAAGGCGACACTACTTGGTTCCAAATCTATATTGGGTTCGGGGCAATAAAGCCTCATATTTTACGCCAACTTGATTGAAATTTCAGGTATCTCACGATCTGTCCGGTAGGGTGTCTCTGGAAATTTTTATTTTCGGTAGCTCTAGCGGACAAATATTTGGGATTTGAAAGCTCACCCTCGAACGGGCGGCATCAGTATTGCCCATAAGCACGGCTTTTCCGCCCGCCCACAACTGCACGAGGGCAGAATTTTGTCAAAGCGGGCAGGCTTTATTGTCAAAGGATATGTAAGTGGATGCCCCGTGAGGATTCGAACCTCAATTGACGGAGTCAGAGTCCGTAGTCTTACCATTAGACGACGGGGCATCATCGATGCGCCAGCCGAGGAGCGGCGCCGTGCGAAGGTCGGCCATCTAGGTTCGGCGTGCGGGAAGGTCAAGCCTCCTGCGAGCAGGTCGCTTGCCCGCCGCGCTATTGCCCGCTAGCATCGGCTTCAGGTCCCCGCGCCCCATATTCCGCGCGGGAGGTATTTGGAAAGACACCCCATGGCGGACACATCTCCGCCGGACAGTATCAGGGGGCACGGAACACGAAGGGGCGGATCGTCCGGCAAGGTAGCCGATTTCCGCTACAAACGCCCCTCCCGGCCCGAAAAAAGCGTCTCTGCGGCGCGTTCGCCGCACAATGGGGCGAACCATAGGCAGGAGAGACTGCCAAAGCAGGCCTATGCTGCGCTCGATCTTGGCACAAATAATTGCCGGCTCTTGATCGCGCGGCCGTCGGGCGAGAACTTCACCGTGATCGACGCGTTCAGCCGCGTCGTTCGGCTGGGCGAAGGTCTGGCGATTAACGGGCGGCTGTCTGATGCGGCGATGGAGCGGACGCTGTCCGCCCTTCGCGTGTGCGCAGAAAAATTGCGTCGGCGACATGTCCATCTAGCGCGTTCGGTAGCGACCGAAGCTTGCCGGCGTGCCGAGAACGGAGAGGCGTTCATCGAGCGGGTGCGCGAGGAAACGGGCATCGCGCTCGACATTATTTCCGCGCAGGAAGAGGCGCGCCTGGCGGTTCTCGGCTGCCACGTGCTGCTGGAGGACGGACCCGGGCCAGCGGTCATCTTCGACATCGGTGGCGGATCGACGGAGCTTGTGCTGGTCGAACCGAGCGGCGCCGTGCCGCGGATCATCGACTGGTTGAGCGTGCCATATGGCGTCGTTTCGCTAACGGACACGGTCGGCGGGAGCGAGGCTACGACGGAAGAACGGCATGCGCGGTACAGCGAGATGCGGCAGACCGTGCGTGAAAGCTTCGCGCCTTTTTACGAGCGGGTGCAGGACTTCGCCAACGATCCGAAAGGCGTGCGCCTGCTCGGCACGAGCGGCACGGTCACCACTCTTGCAAGCGTCCATCTAGGGCTTCCGCAATACGATCGACAAGCGGTCGATGGCCTTATCGTGAACTCCTCCGCGATGCGCGAAATCTCGAACCGCCTTTCCAAGATGAGCCCGGCGGAGCGCGAGACCCTGCCCTGCATCGGAAACGACCGGGCGAGCCTCGTCGTCGCGGGCTGCGCCATTCTGGAATCGATCCTCGATATCTGGCCTTCGCCCACGCTTGGAGTGGCGGACCGCGGAATACGCGAAGGCATCCTGCGCAGCCTGATCGCAGCCGATGCGGAGGGCGAGAAGAGCCGCGCGGAGATCCAGCGCATGCGCGAGCAGAACCTGTGAGCCGGTCGGGCAAGGACCGCGAAACGCGGGTGCGGACGGCGAAGAAGCGGACGCCGTCTTCGGCGCGCTGGCTGCAACGCCAGCTCAACGATCCCTATGTGAAACAGGCGAAAGCCGATGGCTACCGCAGCCGCGCGGCGTATAAGCTGATCGAGCTCGACGAGAAGTACGCGCTATTGAAGGGTGTACATCGGATCGTCGATCTCGGCATTGCACCCGGCGGATGGAGCCAGGTCGTCCGCAAACAGGCTCCGAAAGCGACCGTAGTAGGCATCGACCTTCTGCCCACGGAGCCCATCGACGGAGTCACGATCTTCGAGATGGATTTCATGGCCGACGAAGCGCCCGACGCACTTCAGGAGGCGTTGGGCGGCAAAGCCGATCTCGTACTGAGCGATATGGCTGCCAATACCGTTGGCCATAAGCAGACGGACCATTTGCGGACCATGGGGCTGGTCGAAGCGGCGGCGTGGTTCGCGGTAGAGAACCTCGCCCCGAATGGAAGCTTCGTTGCCAAGGTCCTCGCGGGCGGAACCGATCAGGAACTCCTCGATCTACTTAAGAAGCACTTCCGCAGCGTGAAGCACGCCAAGCCCCCTGCGAGCCGCAAAGGATCGAGCGAGTGGTACGTAATCGCGAAGGGATTCAAGGGGCAATAAGCGGCCTTGAACACGAAAAAGGCCCCGCCGCCCGGCGAGGCCTTTCAAATTCCCTCGGCTTGCCGATCAGTCGCCGGTCTTGGCGCCGCCACTGTTCGAGGTTGCCGTCTGGTCGGTTGCCACAGGCTGGTCCCCGCTCATGCCGGTCGCCGCTTCCGCTTCGCCTGTCTCCGCGCCTTCGACCGGCCCGAGGCCAGCGCCGGGTGCGTCCGCCGCTGCCTCGTCGCTCAATTCTTCAGTCTCAGGCGCCGCCGGCTCCGGATAGGGCGGGCCGCCGCCGTTTTCCTTGAGGTAGGCGATGACATTGGCGCGATCTTCCGGCTTGCTCAGGCCCGCGAAGCTCATCTTGGTGCCCGACGCGAAAGCGCGCGGACTTTCGAGCCACGCGTCCATATTGGCATAGTCCCAAACCCCGCCATGCCCCGAAAGCGCGGAGGAATAGGCGAAACCTGCGGCGTGCTGACCGACGGGCTTGCCGATAATTCCATAAAGGTTCGGGCCGATACCGTTCGCCCCGCCTTGGTTGATCGTGTGGCACGCCGTGCATTTGGCGAACACATTCTTGCCCGCGGCCGGATCGGCGGCGGCGAGAATGGTACCGAGATCGTAACCTGCATCGCCGCCCTCGCCCTCGGCTACGCCTTCGATGATCTTGCCGGGCTGCTCGGGCATTTCCGGATTGTCGGCATGAAAATACATGCCCGATACGATGGAGCCGCCCAAGGCAACGATGCCGGAGAACAAGACCCAACCGGCGGCGGTATTGAAACGATCGTCCATTTGGAAGTTACCTGCGAGAATCCAGATTTGCGCGTATACGCGGCGGCTCTAGGCAAGGGCCGCGCCGCGCGCAAGAGGGCGGCGCGCCGTTTGGCCTTGCCCCGGTGTTCTACGCGGCTTAGCAGCCGACGGTTCCATGCAGACCTTCGCCCGCCCCGCCGCCCTTCTAGTCGATACCATGCGCAAAGCCGCATCAGCGCAGCCACAGCAGGCGATCGCATTCGGCGGCGCGCCGGGATCGAATTCGCACCAGGCGGCGATGCAATTCGCGCCCGAGGCGCTGCCGCTGCCGTGCTTTTCGTTCGACGATGCGCTCGATGCGGTGAAGCAGGGGCGGGCGGGCTGCGCAATGATCCCGATCGAGAATTCTCAGCATGGGCGGGTCGCCGACATTCATTTCCTGCTGCCGGGCAGCGGCCTTGCCATCGTGGCCGAGCATTTCATGCGCATCACGCATGCGCTTATGGCGACGGGGCCCGGCCCGTTCCGTGCCGCCTACAGCCACCCGCAGGCGCTCGGGCAGTCGCGTCTGTTTTTGAAGGAGCGCGGCATTCCCGGATTGAGCCATGCCGATACGGCGGGCGCTGCGGCCTTCGTGGCCGAAAGCGGCGATCCGGCACTCGCTGCCATTGCGCCGCCGCTCGCAGCCGATCTCTACGATCTCGACATCATCGAACGCGAAGTGGAAGATGCGCACGACAACACCACACGCTTCGTCGTTCTGGCGAACGCTGCGCGGGAGCCCTCGACGCTGGATGCCGGCGATACGATGACGACAATGGTGTTCGAAGTGAAGAACGTGCCCGCTGCGCTCTACAAGGCGCTGGGATGCTTCGCGACCAACGGGGTCAACATGACCAAACTCGAAAGTTATCAGAAGGGCGCGAGCTTCGCGGCGACGATGTTCTACGCCGACGTCGAGGGCGCGCCGGGTGATCCGCGGGTTGATGCGGCGCTGGAGGAGCTCGCCTTCCAGACCAACGAGGTGCGCTTGCTCGGAAGCTACATGCAGGCCCGCAAGCGCGGATAAGCGACCTTGCCGTACCTTATGAAGGTTTTGTTACCGATCACCGTCAGTACGCCTTCAATTGTAATGTTGGTCTGCCACCGGACGCCGTAAATCTTTTTGAGAAAGGCTCCGATGCGCAAACTATTTTTCAGCCTGGCGCTCTGTTCGACCGCTATTTCGACACACGCGTTCGGCCGCGATGGCGAGGTTTATCTCGAGTTGGATGGCGGCGGTGTGCTTGCCGAAGACTTCGATCTTGAAGCAGCGGGTGGCAACGAAGACGATACTCTTGCGACGTTGGAACCGGAAATCGGTTTCGATGTGGGCGGCATACTGGGGTACGATTTCGGCGCTTTTCGCCTCGAACTTGAAGGCAGCTACCGCCAACTGGAAAATGATGCACTGACGACGGCAGCCGGTGTGATCGATGGCGATGTCCTGTTGGGCGATTCCTCGGCTGCAAGCGCGATGGTCAACGCTCTGTTCGATTTGGGGTCGGACGATAGCGTGCAGTTTTATGCCGGGGGCGGCGCAGGCGTAGCCTATGTCGAACACGCCGCTTCGTCGATCGTCGACGGGGCCGAGCAAAACATCGCCAATGGCGATACCTACGAGTTCGCATGGCAGGCCCTCGCAGGCGTCCGGTATCCCCTGTCCGACGCGGTCGATATCGGCTTGAAGTATCGCTTCTTCAACATACCCGACTATGAATTCGGCGGGTCTTTCGATGCCGACGCCTTCGAGACACATTGGCGTTCGCACTCGCTTCTGGCGACCCTGAACCTCAACCTCGGGGGCCGCAGCCAGCCAGCGCCGGTCGCAC
>NZ_SOSI01000002.1 GCF_029760855.1 Erythrobacter litoralis
GGGGGTGTGATTATTTCGGCATTTTTCTGCTGATGGCGGCGGAGAATATCTTCCCGCCGATTCCCTCGGAAATCATAATGGGATATGGCGGCGTCCTGGTCGCCCGGGGCCGCTTCGATTTCGCGACGCTCCTGCTGATCGGTACGCTGGGAACGGTAGCGGGCAACTACGTCTGGTACTGGATGGGCTCGCGCTGGAGCGAGGCGCGCCTGAAGCGCTTCGTCGACAAACGTGGGCGCTGGCTGACGATGGAATGGCAGGACTTCACAAGCGCCGCTCAGGTGTTCCGCAAGCATGGCGACTGGGTGGTCTTCGTACTGCGGTTCTCGCCATTCCTGCGGACGATCATCTCGCTCCCTGCGGGCCTCGCGAAAATGAAGCTCTGGCGGTTTCTGCTATTTACCTTCCTCGGTTCGCTTGTTTGGAATGCCCTGCTGATCTGGGGCGGTCAAAAGCTTGCCGGAGCGATTCAAGAATACGAAGCGATCGCCGGTTACATCGTAGGCGGGCTTATCGCGGTCGCGGTCGGCTGGTATCTCTTCCGCGTGGCGACGTGGAAACCGCGCAGCGAGCGGCCCTAGCCACGTTCGCGCGGATGCGCGCTTCGATAAGTATCGAGCAGGCTTGCCGCATCCACCTTCGTATAAATTTGCGTGGAGCCCAGACTGGCGTGACCGAGCAGTTCCTGAAGGCTCCGCAAATCCGCGCCTGCGCCCAGCAGATGGGTCGCAAAACTGTGACGTAAGGCATGCGGGGTGGCACTGTCCGGCAAACCCATCGCCTTACGTGCATGCGCGACGGCTTTCTGGACCATGCCTTGATTGAGCGGCCCGCCTTTCGCCCCTCGGAACAACGGTCCTTCTGGCGTTAGCGGCCAGGGGCAGGCTTTCACATAGCGTTCGACCGCATCGGCTACGATCGGCAAAATAGGCACGATACGCTGCTTGCCGCCTTTCCCGGTGACGAGGAGTGATTCTCTAAGCGGCAGGTCAGACCCTTTCAACGAAAGAGCCTCCGCAATGCGAAGGCCGCTGCCATATAGTAGCAGCAGGACGGCCTGATCGCGCGCACCGATCCAGGCTTCGCCCGCACTATCCCGTACCATATCGGCGAGGCCCAGCACATCGTCCGGCGTTACGGGGCGGGGGAGCCCTTTTTTGAGACGCGGCCCGCGCATGCGTGGTGTTTCGCCATGTTCGAACCCCGCTTCGGATCGGGCGAAGGCGACGAAACTCTTCAGCGCCGACAGTTCGCGGGCTGCCGACGCATTGGAAAGGCCGTCGTCACGCCTTTTGGCAAGGTGCGCACGGAGCTTGTCCGTCGGTAAGCGCGCGACGCCGTCCCAGTTCCGAATGCTTTGCGAATCGAGCAGGCGCTGGGCCGCGCGGACATAAGCGCGCACGGTATGCGGAGAACGACGACGACCTTCAACAAGATGGCAGTGCCACGCCTCGAGCATTTCGGGCCTCGTCACGACGACACGAGTTCGCCCGCTACGAGTTCGCCCAGCAACGCATCGAGCAGCGGCATCCCCGCATCTGTGAGCGCAAGGCGGTTGCCTTCCTCTCGCACAAGCCCGAGCGATCGATAGAGCGCGATTTTTTCAGGATCGACGAGAGAGGTAGCTGGAATAGCGAAGCGCCGGGATAGGGCTTGCAGATCGACGCCTTCGTTCAGGCGCAAGCCGACCAGTAACGCTTCCGAAGCCTGCTCCCGCAGGGATAGCGCTCGAGCTTCCTGAACACCGTGCCTTTGGCGTTCGATTGCAGAAAGAAAATTCTCGGGCTTCCGATGCCGCATCGTCGCGACACCGCCACGCCGGCCATGGGCACCGGGCCCGATCCCGCAATAGTCGGCATAGCGCCAATAGGTCAGGTTATGCCGGCTTTCCTTGCCGGGTCGCGCATGATTGCTGACCTCATACGCGGGAAGTCCTGCGCTGCTCGTAATCTGTCGTGTAAGAGCGAAAAGGTCCGCCGCCGGATCGTCGTCCAGCGGATCGAAGATGCCGCGGCGCACGTCGCTGGCGAAGCGGGTCGAAGGCTCGATGGTGAGCTGGTAAAGCGATAGGTGACCGGTGCCGATGGCGAGCGCTTCGGTCAGTTCGGCGTCCCAGTCCTCCGCGGTCTGTCCCGGGCGCGCATAGATCAAATCGAACGAAACCCGGCTGAAATTTTTCTGCGCCGTTGCAATCGCACGGCGTGCTTCGTCCGCCCCGTGAAGGCGGCCGAGGAAGCTTAGCGCCTCGTCGTCGAAGGATTGTACGCCGAGCGAGACGCGGTTTACGCCCGCGTTCGCCAAAGCGGCGAAGTTCGACGCTTCGACGGAGGAAGGGTTGGCTTCGAGTGTGATTTCGATGTCGTTGGAGAAGCTCCACAGGCTCTCCGCCTCGGCAATCAGCGCGCCGACGAGGGCGGGCGGCATGAGCGACGGTGTGCCCCCACCGAAGAAGATGCTGTCGAGCGGCACTTCCGCCGCGCCTTCTTCGGCTTCATGGCGCATGTCTGCCAGCAGCGCGGCCTTCCACGCATCGATGTCTGCGCCGTCGCGCACATGCGAGTTGAAATCGCAATAGGGGCATTTGGAAAGGCAGAAGGGCCAGTGAATGTAAAGTGCGCGCGCCATAACTTCGCCGCGCCTTACCACACGGTCCTTCGGGCGTCAGCCGAATTGCTCAGCCACGAGTTTTGCGAAGGCATCGGCGCGGTGACTGATGGCATGCTTTTCGGCAGGATCGATCTCGGCGAAGGTCTGCTCGCGCCCCTTCGGCACGAACACCGGATCGTATCCGAAGCCGAGTTCGCCGCGCGGTGGCCAAGTGAGGCTGCCGGGTGCCGTGCCTTCATAAACGGCGTGTTCCCCGTCGGGCCAAGCGATCGCCAATGTGCAGTGGAAGGCGCAGGAACGGTCGGCATCGCGTCCGATTTGCTGGAGCATTCCTTCGACCTTGCCCATCGCCATGTACCAGTCGCGCCCCGGCTCGCCTTCGAACCATTGCCGCTCGGCCCAGTCGGCCGTGTAGACGCCAGGGCGTCCGCCAAGCGCGTCCACCGCAAGTCCGCTGTCGTCGGCAAGAGCCGCCATGCCGGACCCCTCGGCGGCGGCGCGCGCTTTGATCAGCGCATTCTCGATGAAGGTGGTGCCTGTCTCGGCTGGCTCGGACAGACCGAGCGATCCGGCGGACAGGCATTTGACGCCATAAGGTTCGAGCAGCGATGAAATCTCTTTCAATTTCCCCGCATTGTGCGTGGCGATGACCAGCGAACCCGAACCCAGACGGCGTGTCATTTCCGGACCGCTTCGTCCTGTGCCTTGAAGATCTGCGCGCAGCCGATCTGGGCGAGGCGCAGGAGGCGCAGGAAGCCCTCCTCGTCATAGGGTGCACCCTCGGCAGTGGCCTGCGCCTCGGCGATCTTGCCGCCATCGATCAGCACGAAATTCGCGTCGGCATCGGCGCTGCTGTCTTCGGGGTAGTCGAGGTCGAGCACGGGAGTGCCCTTGTAAATCCCGCACGAGATCGCCGCGACCTTGGCAGTCACCGGGTTCTCGACGATGGCACCGGACTTCATCAGCCCGTTGACAGCAAGCTGAAGAGCCACCCACGCACCGGAGATCGACGCCGTGCGCGTGCCGCCATCGGCCTGGATGACGTCGCAATCGAGCGTGATCTGGTGCTCGCCGAGCTTCTTCATATCTACTACAGCGCGCAAGGACCGGCCGATAAGGCGCTGGATTTCCTGCGTTCTGCCACTCTGCCGGCCCTTCGCCGCCTCGCGCTGGCCACGAGTATGCGTCGCGCGGGGAAGCATCGAGTATTCGCCGGTAACCCAGCCCTGGCCCTTGCCGCGCATCCACGGCGGCACGCGGTCTTCGACGCTGGCGGTGCACAGCACCCTCGTATCGCCGAAGCTGATGAGGCACGATCCTTCTGCATGCTTGGTGTAGCCGGTCTCGATCGAGATGGCGCGCATTTCGTCTGGCGCGCGTCCTGAGGGTCGCATCCTGTATCCTTATTCAGTGAAGTCGCCCGCTAGTAGACGGGCCGGGCTTGAGGGCGCAAGCGGTTGCGCTAAGTAAGGGATATGAATTCGCCGCCCCTCAACGATCTGACCGACCGCGCGCGGAATATCTTCCGGCTGGTGGTCGAGGGCTATCTCGAAACCGGTTCGCCGGTGGGATCGAAGGCGCTGAGCGGGGAGAAGCGGCTCGGCCTGTCGCCTGCCTCGATCCGCTCGGTTCTGGCCGATCTCGAACAGCGCGGGCTTCTTGCCGCTCCGCACACGAGTGCCGGGCGGATGCCGACCGATAGCGGGCTGCGCTTGTTCGTCGATGCAATGATGCAGGTCGCCGAGCCGTCGCGCGAGGAGCGTGAGGCGATCGAGCAGCGTCTGTCCTCGCCGGGGCCGATCGAGCGGGCGCTGGAGGAAACGAGCGCTATGCTGTCGGACCTCTCCGGCGCGGCGGGTATGGTGATGGTGCCGCGCCGCGAGCCGCTCCTGGAGCAGGTTTCGCTGACGGCGCTCGGCAATAATCGCGTACTTGCCATTCTCGTCGCGCAGGACGGGCAGATCGAGAACCGCGTCCTGGACCTGCCACCGGACGCGTTCGGTTTTTCCCTCGAACAGGCGAGCAATTATCTCACCGCGCGAGCCGCTGGTAGGACAATGGCGGACGCATCGCGCCTGATTTCCGAAGAGATCGCCACGGATCGCAGCGCGTTGGACGAAGCGAGCCGCAATCTCGTCGCTCGTGGCCTCGCGGTATGGTCGCGGGACGCGGCAGAGCGGCCGGTGCTGATCGTGCGCGGGCAGGCCAATCTCCTCGACGAAGCGGCGCTGTCTGACATCGACCGGGTGCGTTCGCTGTTGGATGACTTGGAAAGCAAACAATCGGTCGCGAGCCTGCTGGAGAACGCCCGTGAGGCGGAGGCGCTTCGCATTTTCATCGGCAGCGAGAACCGGTTGTTTTCGCTTTCCGGCAGCTCCGTCATTGCCGCCCCCTATCGAGACCGGGAGGGGAACGTGGTCGGGGTGCTGGGCGTGATCGGGCCGACTCGGTTGAATTACGCCCGGGTTGTCCCCATGGTGGACTTCACCGCCCGCTCGCTGGGCAAACTCATCAGCTGACAGGTAAAAATGATCGACGAACCGATGGACGAGCGCGATACGAGCGCTCTCGACGAAGAAGCGGCACGCGAGATGGACGGCGTGCCCGAACATCTGCGCGACGATGGCGAAGATGATGTGGACGAAAGCGCAGAAGAAGCGCTCGACGACGCGCTGGCCAGCCTCCGCGGCGATCTCGAAGCGGCCAAGCAGGAAACGCTGTATGCCAAAGCCGAGACGCAGAACGTGCGGCGCCGGATGGAGAAGGACGTACAGGACGCGCGCAACTATGCCGCGACTGGCTTTGCACGCGATATCCTGAGCGTGGCCGACAATCTCGGGCGGGCATTGGACTCGATTCCGCAGGACCTGCGCGGCGACGAGAAGCTGAAGGGTTTCATCGCCGGCATCGAAGCGACCCAGCGCGAACTCGACAAAGTATTCAACCAGAATGGCATCACGCGCATTGCGGCCAAGGGCATGCCGCTCGACCCGAACCAGCACCAGGCGATGCTGGAAGTGCCGACCGACGAGGCGGAACCAGGCACCGTCGTGCAGGAAATGCAGGCGGGTTATATGATCAAGGACCGCTTGCTGCGCCCGGCCATGGTCGGCGTGGCGAAGAAGCCGGAATGATAGCGAAGTCTGCGCTGCGGCTCGGTGCGGCTCTCGCACTTTGTGTGGGCGGACCGCTCGCGGCGCAGGATAGCGCGGACGAGCGACTGTCGGCTTTAGCCGATGAATATTATTATTACCGGCTAGAGCAATTCGGACAGAGTGAAACGGCGAGCGGCGATACCGAACAGGGCGACCGGCTGTGGTCGGTTACGCCGGAAGCGCAGCGAGCGCGGGCCGCGCAGTATTCCGCTTATCTTGAACGACTGGAGGCTTTGCCCAAAAGCGAGTTTACGGAAGATGCACGGATCGATGCCGCCGTTTTTCGCACCTTGCTCGAACAGGAAATTGGCGATGCGCGTTTTTCCGAATGGGAGATGCCGTTCGATAGCGATTCCAACTTCTGGTCCTATCTTGCGGCCCCAAGCGGCTTTTCGACGGTCGAAGAATACGAAAATTATATCGGCCGCATGCGCGATATTCCGCGTTATTTTGAAGAGCAAATCGCCAATTCCCGCGCAGGGCTTAAACGCGGTTTCAGCGTGCCGCGTGTGACGCTTGAAGGCCGCGACGCATCGATCAACTCGTATCTTGTAGAAGACGGTCGGGGGAGCAATTTTTTTCGCGCTTTCGTTGAAATGCCGCGCAGCATTCCGCAAGCCGAGCAGGAACGCCTTCAAGCCGAGGCGCGCGCGGTTATCGAAGGAGATGTTATCCCGGCCTATCGCAACTTGCTGAATTTCTTTCGCGACGAGTATCTTCCCGCCACGAGAACGTCGCTTGCAGCAAGCGATTTGCCCGACGGAGAGGCGTATTATGCGCAGCAGATCCGGCAATACACCACCCTCGATCTCACTGCCGAGGAAATCCACCAGATCGGTCTCGAGGAGGTCGCGCGGATCACCGCCGAGATGGAAGAGGTCAAGCAGCAGGCCGGTTTCGAAGGCACGCTCGCGGAATTCGTAACCTTCCTTCGCACCGATCCGCAGTTCGTAGCCAGGACCGGTGACGAATTAATGGGCGTTTCCGCCTATGTCGCCAAGCGGGTGGACGGCCAACTGGCCGACTATTTCGGCTTCCTGCCGCGCCATCGCTATACCATCCGCCCGGTCGCCCCGTCGATCGCACCGTTCTACACTGCGGGGCGGGGCGGGCTCGATGCCTGCCAGATGAACACCTACGATCTGCCCTCGCGGCCGCTCTACAATATTCCCGCCTTGACCCTGCACGAATGCGCGCCGGGTCACAGCTTCCAGATGGCGGTCGGGCTGGAGCAGGACGAAGCGCCGCGTTTTCGCCGGCAGACCTATTTTTCCGGCTTCGGGGAAGGGTGGGGCCTTTACACCGAATATCTCGGCGAGGAGATGGGCATCTATCGTACGCCGTATGAACGGTTCGGGCGCTTATCCTACGAAATGTGGCGCGCGGCGCGGCTCGTGATCGATACGGGCATTCACCATTACGGGTGGAGCCGCGAACAGGCGATTGATTACCTCGCATCGCATACCGCCTTGTCGGAGCGCGAAGTCGGCACCGAAGTCGATCGCTATATCAGCTGGCCCGGCCAGGCGCTGGCCTACAAGCTCGGCGAGATGACCATCCGGCGGCTGCGCAGCGAGGCGGAAAACGCGCTCGGTCCGCAATTCGACATTCGCAAGTTTCATGACGTCATCCTGTCGCTCGGCTCGGTTCCGTTGCCGGCTCTCGAAGATCGGATCGCGGCATTCATCGCGGATGGCGGCGAAGGATTGCCGGGGGTCCCCTACGACTGAGGAACCGCAAGCGCGTCTCGATTGTATTCATGGTTCTACAGGGACAATGATGGAGCATCCCACCATGAACAAGAAACTCATTCTCGCCCCGGCCCTTGCGCTTTCGACCATGAGCCTCGGCGCGTGCGCCGAAAACTATGCCGCGGAAGGCGCGGGCCTCGGTGCCGCTGCCGGCGCTGGCCTAGCCGCGATCACCGGTGAAGATATCACGACCTATGCCTTGGCAGGCGCAGCCGTCGGCGGTGTCGTCGGCTATTTCAAGGACAAGAACGATGAGTGCGACGGCTATTATGACAATGGCCGCTATGTCGATGACGATTGCCGCTACGACGATCGTTACGCGCGCTATTTCTGATAGCTGCGACACCTAAAACAAACGATGGGCCGCCCGGTGGGAGCGGCCCTTTTCGTTTTTGCTATCGCTATTTCGCGCCGGGAAAAGCGACCAGCAAATCGTAGGCTGCGACGTCGGCAGCACCTGCAATCCGGACTCCATTGCGCAGCCAAAAAGCATGTTTGACGATTTCTGCCTGCTGCTCGATGCCATAGCGCTGGAGGTTCCAACCCGGCTTCAGGCTGTAATCGTACCGAGCCCAAGGCATCCGGTGGGTCACCAGATACCATTCCCCGAGAGTCTGCGTCTGCCAGACGTGGGTCATCTCATGGATTAGCAGGCCCTGCCGGATGACGCTCTCGCGTGAGAAATCGTCGCAGTAGTTCTCGCTCGCGGGATGAAAGTGCAGGTGCCCGCGTGGAGCCATCGTGACGCGGCGCGGCTGAAACGGAAACCACTTCCGTCGTTTGATCGTGACCCGCGCATAATCTAGCGCCGTTCCGAAGACGGTCTGCGCAAGCGTGATTTCTCCGGATGTCAGAGGCCGCTCGTCACCCGCGGCACAGCGGGGGGCGACAATCTCGTCATGGCTTTCGACCTTCAGATTATTGCCGCGTTCGCTCAGCGCGCATCACCCGGAGATTGGATCGGAACAGCAAAGCTTGCCTTGTCGCCTCCCGCGACGGTCAGGGTCATTTCCGTTTCGCCGCCTGCCTGAAGCTCGGGCGAAAGATCGAATACCATTACGTGAAATCCACCGGGCTCGAACGTAAAAGTGTCGTTCGCCATTACGGTTTGTGGCCCGACCGGCGACATCGCGATCTCGCCATCGTACATTTCCATCGAGCCGTGCATTTCCGTACGCCCCGCGCCTTCGACATCGGCCCGGCGCACTGCGTAGTTACGGTCGGAATCGTTGACGAGATCGAAATACACGACCCCCGGATTCCCGGCGACGGCGGGCAGGATCAGACGCGGATTCTCGATCGACAAGCCCTCGACCCCCTCGGGCGCCTGCTGCTCCACCGGTTCTTCCGAATTCCCTCCGCACGAGGCGAGAACGGTCCCACTTCCCAATAGAAAAGCAGCTGCGAATAGCCGTGAATTCATAATCTAACCCCTCCTGTTTACGTTGCGGATCGCTAGCGCAGAGCGTCCCTTGTGCCAAGAAAAAGCGCCCCTATATCGCGCCGCGTAACACACCACTCTCAACCGAGCCGCCGAGGGGTCTTGCCAATGCGGGGGACCGAAAGTGCGGCGTCCAATCAATGCAAGCAGATGGGGAAACCATGAGCAAAGTTATCGGCATCGACCTCGGAACCACCAATAGCTGTGTGGCCGTCATGGACGGGGGCAAGCCCAAGGTCGTCGAAAATTCCGAAGGCGCGCGTACGACGCCCTCGATCGTTGCCTTCACCAAGGACAACGAGCGCCTGATCGGCCAGCCGGCGAAGCGCCAGGCGGTCACCAATCCCGACAATACTCTTTTCGCAATCAAGCGCCTGATCGGCCGCCGGTTCGACGATCCGATGACCAAGAAGGACATGGACCTCGTCCCCTATGACATCGTCAAGGGCAAGAACGGCGATGCGTGGGTCGAAGCCGGAGGCGAAGACTATTCGCCGAGCCAGGTTTCCGCCTTCATCCTGCAGAAGATGAAGGAAACCGCCGAAAGCTATCTTGGCGAAACCGTTTCGCAGGCCGTCATCACCGTTCCCGCCTACTTCAACGACGCACAGCGTCAGGCGACCAAGGATGCCGGCCAGATCGCCGGTCTCGAAGTCCTGCGTATCATCAACGAGCCGACTGCTGCCGCGCTCGCCTACGGAATGGACAAGGAAGACGGCAAAACCATTGCCGTCTATGACCTTGGCGGTGGTACGTTCGACGTCTCGATCCTCGAAATCGGCGACGGCGTGTTCGAAGTGAAATCCACCAATGGCGACACCTTCCTCGGCGGCGAAGATTTCGACCAGGCGATCGTCGAATATCTGGCGGAGCAGTTCAAGAAGAAGGAGAACATGGATCTCCGCTCCGACAAGCTCGCTCTTCAGCGTCTGAAGGAAGCGGCTGAAAAGGCCAAGATCGAGCTAAGCTCTGCGCAGACGACCGAAGTCAACCTGCCCTTCATCACCGCGCGCATGGAAGGCGGAAGCTCCACCCCGCTGCACCTCGTCGAAACGATCAGCCGGTCGGACCTCGAAAAGATGGTCGGCGATCTGATTCAGCGCACGCTCGATCCGTGCAAGAAGGCGCTGTCCGATGCCGGTGTGACCAAGGACCAGATCGACGAAGTGATCATGGTCGGCGGTATGACCCGCATGCCCAAGGTGCGTGAAGTCGTTGAGAACTTCTTCGGTTCGAAGCCGCATACTGGCGTCAATCCCGATGAAGTCGTTGCGATGGGTGCCGCCATCCAGGCGGGCGTGCTGCAGGGCGACGTCAAGGACGTGCTGCTGCTCGACGTGACGCCGCTTTCGCTCGGCATCGAGACGCTGGGCGGCGTGTTCACGCGCATGATCGATCGCAATACCACGATCCCGACCAAGAAGACGCAGACCTATTCGACTGCCGAAGACAATCAGCAGGCGGTGACGATCCGCGTCCTTCAGGGCGAACGCGAAATGGCGGCGGACAACAAGCTGCTCGGCAATTTCGACCTTGTCGGCATTCCCCCGGCACCGCGCGGCGTTCCGCAGATCGAGGTGACGTTCGACATCGATGCGAACGGCATCGTGAACGTTAGTGCCAAGGACAAGGGCACGGGCAAGGAACAGCAGATCAAGATCCAGGCCTCGGGCGGTCTCAGCGATAGCGACATCGAACAGATGGTGCAGGATGCCGAGAAGTTCGCCGAAGAGGACAAGAAGCGCCGCGAAGGGGCCGAAGCCCGCAACCAGGCGGACAGCCTCGTCCATGCCACGGAAAAGCAACTTGAAGAGCATGGCGACAAGCTCGACGCATCCTTGAAGAGCGAAGTGGAGGAGAAGGTTGCGGCGCTCAAGACCGCGCTCGAAGGCGACGATAACGAAGCCATCAATGCGAAGGCCCAGGAGTTGTCGCAGTCGGCCATGAAGATGGGCCAGTCGATCTACGAAGCCGAGCAGGCCAACGCTTCCGCCGACGCGCCGACCGACGGTGCGGCTGCGGGCAGCGAAGGCGGCGCGGAAGAAGACGTGGTTGACGCCGAGTTCTCCGAAGTCGACGAAGACGCGAAGAACTGATCGTCTCGATGAAGACAGAAGCCGCCACCGGTGCCCAGCGCTCCGGTGGCGGTAACCTTTTCACCGGACGGGGCCGATATGTCAGCTACTGAAATAGATTTTTACGAACTGCTCGGGGTTAGCCGCGATGCCAACGGTTCGACCATCAAGAGTGCCTATCGCAAACTCGCGATGAAGCATCACCCGGACCGCAATCCGGGCGACGCAGAGAGCGAGGCGAAGTTCAAGGCGATCAGCGTTGCCTACGATTGCCTCAAAGACCCACAGAAGCGTGCGGCATACGACCGCTACGGCCATGCCGCCTTCCAGCAGGGCGGGGGCGGCGCCGGGCCGCAGGACTTCGGCGATATCGGCGATATTTTCGAAACGATCTTCGGCAGCGGTTTCGGCGGCGGGCGCCAGCAGGCGCGCCGCGGAGCCGACCTGCGCTACGATTTGCAGATCGATCTGGAGGAGGCTTTCCACGGCAAGTCCGAGGAAATCGAGATCGAGGTCAGCAAGACTTGCAACACTTGCCAGGGATCGGGTGCGACGCCAGGCACTCAGGTTCGTACCTGCAACCTTTGCGGCGGACACGGCAAAGTCCGTGCGAAACAGGGCTTCTTCGTCGTCGAACGGCCTTGCCCGAATTGCCATGGCCGGGGCGAGGTCATCACCTCGCCTTGCAGGGACTGCCGGGGCGAAGGGCGCGTAGACGTTCCGCAGACGATCGATTTCGACATTCCGCCGGGCGTCGATACCGGCACGCGTATCCGCCTGAACGGAAAGGGCGAGGCCGGACCGCACGGCGCCCCTCCGGGCGATCTGTATGTGTTTGTGCACGTTAAACCCCACACAATCTTTCAGCGAGAAGGCACGGTGCTGGCGACACGCGTGCCGATCAGCTTCACGAAGGCAGCCCTTGGCGGATCGATCGAGATACCGGGCCTCGACGGCGAAAGCCTGAGTCTGGAAATTCCCGCGGGTATTCAGTCCGGCAAGCAATTGCGCCAGCGCGGAGCCGGCATGCCTGTTCTGCAAGGACGCGGGCGGGGCGACATGGTCATCGAGATCGCGGTCGAGACACCGACCAAGCTCACCCGCGAACAGCGCGCTTTGCTGGAAGAATTCCGCGAACTGGAAACGGGGGACGAATGCCCCGAAAGCCGCGGTTTCTTCGACAAGATCAAGACGGCGTTCGGCGCCTAGATCAACACAGCCTCTCGAGCACTTCGTTGCGTATGTCGTCCAGCAGGGCGGCATCGCAACGCTCGGCTGCTGCTTCTTCGTCCAGGATGGCAAGAAACGCGCGGCGCTTGAAGTCTCGCGCGGTCGCATGACCGAGCGGTTCGGTGGCGGTCGACAGAACCAGATCGATCATCCGCTCCGCGCCGTGAAGCCGGCCCCATAGATAATCGTTTTCGCGATAGGCCCGGCTGAAGAATGCGCCGAAATTGTAGAACTCCGTACCGCGCAGGGTCGCTGCGGTGCCGCCTTCGCGGATCGATTTCGCATCGTCCGGGCTGATGCGATCGACCTTGATCGGGTCGAATTCGGTCAAACCTTCGTTCCGGAGCAGGGGCAGGGTCGCCGCATCGTAGAACGGGAAACCGAGATAGGCGAACAGCATCCGGCGCTTGAGGTTGCCAGGCATCGTCTCGAACGCTTCGGCCAGCATTTCTTCGGCGGTATCGTCGACCGAAGGCAGCAGGCGGCGTTCCCGCAAAAGGTCGAGAACGCGGCCTGGATCCTCCAGCACATCCTTCGCGGCTTCAGCGAAACCTTCACCGAACTGCGTCGGGTCTTCGCGATCGAAATACAGAGCGAGGATGGCGTAGATCGCTTCCCGCCCCTTCTCGAGGGCCTCGTCGGGGATTTCCGGGTCGGCCTCCCAATCGCGCGCCAATCGACGAGCCAGCAGGCGCAAACGGCGGATACGAAACGCGATATCATGCTCGCGGAAAAAGGCGATCGCTTCCGGCGTTGCACCCCCTGAAGAAGCGGCTAGGTGATCGAGACCCCGCCGTTCGAGTTCGGCGCGTAAAACGCTCTCGACCGCCGTCAGATCGAGATCGGGGACGGCCCGCAATGTCGCTTGCGCGAGGCGATTGACGATGCCGGAAAATTTGGCAAGCGCATAGGAATGGAAGGCATAGCCGGCCTGCTCGGCGGCGGCCTGCTGCGCCTTCTGCCGCCACGCGTTCAGTCGGCGCGGCGTCGGGCGGTCGAGAAAGAAAGTATAGCCGAATAGCCGCTCGACGGTTTTTTCAACCTCGGGTCGGAGCGTTTTCAGGATGCGCGCGAGCCGTTCGGCTTCCCGGCTCTGCTCTTCGATCTGTTCGAGGTTGTCACGGATGGGCTGTTCGCGCGGCAAGGTCGAAAGCGAACCGAAGATGGCGGAGAAGAAACCGACCTCGCGCTGCTGTTCTGCGCGCCTTGCCGTAAAACGGTCGGGCCTCGGATCGACATAGACGAACCGCCTGTCGACCTCGCGCTGGGCGGGGCGACCGCGAAGCGCCGACATCGCTCCGCCGAACGGCTTGTTGACGAGAACAGAGCCGTCGATCAGCGATACGTTCTCGACATTCCCGCGCGTCACGTGGGAGGGAAGGACGCGCTCGAGGAAGTCGGTTCGGCCCGGCCATTCCAGTTCCCGGTCGTCGGCCAGCGCATCAATCTCACTTACCTTCAATGGCGGAAAGGCGCCCGGAAAGCTCGCTGTCGCCCGCGCCGCGAATACCAGTTCGAGCCGATCAGCGAGGTCGCTGCCCCCCGAATTCGGCGTACGTTCGCGCAACACGATCGGCGTGCGATGCTCCGTGTCCTCGACGACTTTCGGACTATGTAGGCGGAGCAGTTCGAGATGGCCGTAAAAGTCAGTCGCCGTGACGAACAGGTCGAGCGGATGGTTCGGTGGCAAGAGTGGACTTTCGGCCGTCGTGGCCGCCATCGCGGCGAAGGCCTGTTCGAGCAGTTTGGAAAAACCGAGCCCGGAAAAGGGCGGCTCGAACCAGCGCCCTCGAATGAGGTGCGAGACCTTGCGCCGCACTTCCTCGCGCGTTTCAGGAGCGACCGTTTCGGCGATCGCATTGCCGGGGCGGGTCAGTACCCATTCGGCGAATGGCTGCGCCCACAGCTTGGCGAACCGCCAGCGCAGTTTCGCCTCGGGCGCCACCAGCTTTTCGGTATCCGCATTTTCGAGCCATAAATCGGTCAGCGGTTCTAAACTTTGCCCCGAATAGATTGCCTGCGCCAGGAACACGGCGTTAATTCCACCCGCGCTCGCACCGCTCATGATGTCGGGTAGGACTCGCAATCGCAGGCTTTGTTCGTCCTCGATAAGTCCGAGGAGGTCGCAATAGACCTGATGAACGCCGCCGCGCCCTTCCACGCCCGAATGATGATCGCGACTGGCACGGGCAAGCTGCCACAATTCGCGCGTGACGCCGTGCATGTAGACGGCAAGACTGACGCCGCCGTAACAGATCAGGGCTATCCGCAATTCTTTTTGCCGCATCGATCCCTCCATGCCGATGCAGAGAACCCTTGGCAATTGCGTTCCTAAAATGTTCTCGCTATCGGACGAGCATGGCGAAACCCAAGAAACGCTATGTCTGCCAAGCTTGCGGCAGTGTGTCACACCGTTGGCAGGGACAATGTGGCGACTGCGCGGAATGGAACACGCTGACGGAAGACGTGCCGGCGACAGTCTTCTCGCAAAAGCACGATCTTTCCAGCGGGGGGCGGGCGGTCGAGTTTGTCGATCTCGACAAACCGGGCGAAATGCCGGTGCGGCAGAAGACGGGCCTCGCCGAGTTCGACCGGGCGCTGGGTGGCGGGCTCGTGCCGGGCAGCGCGATTCTGATGGGCGGCGATCCGGGGATCGGCAAATCGACGTTGTTGCTTCAGGCGGCGGCAAAGGTCGCTCGCGAAGGGCGGGGCGTGGTCTATGTCAGCGGCGAGGAAGCGGCGGGGCAGGTTCGTATGCGCGCCGCGCGGCTCGGCCTTTCGGATGCGCCGGTAAAGCTCGCTGCCGCGACTGGCGTGCGTGACATCCTGACGACGCTTCACACCATGCCGCAACCGAGCTTGCTGGTGATCGATTCCATCCAGACCATGCATTCCGACACGATCGAAGGCGCACCGGGTACGGTCAGCCAGGTGCGGGGCTGTGCCTTCGAACTGATCCGCTATGCAAAGGAAAACGGCGTTGCGCTGGTGCTGGTCGGGCATGTGACGAAGGACGGCACTATCGCCGGGCCCCGCGTGCTCGAACACATGGTGGATGTCGTGATGAGCTTCGAGGGCGAGCGAAGCCATCAATACCGCATTCTGCGCGCCCTGAAGAACCGTTTTGGCGCGGTCGACGAGATCGGCGTATTCGCAATGGCGGGCGAGGGGCTGGAAGAGGTGGAGAACCCTTCGATGCTGTTCCTGTCCGGCAGGGAGCAACCGCTCGCCGGCAGCGCGGTATTTCCGGCTGTGGAAGGGACGCGGCCGGTCCTGGTGGAAATACAGGCCCTTATCGTGCGGCTGCAATCCGGTGCGACGCCGCGCAGGGCCGTCGTGGGATGGGACAACGGCCGACTCGCCATGTTGCTGGCGGTGTTGGAATCGCGTTGCGGCCTCAACTTCTCCTCCGCCGAAGTCTATTTGAATGTTGCCGGTGGCTATCGCCTGGCCGACCCTGCCGCGGATCTCGCCGTAGCGGCGGCTTTGGTTAGTGCGCTGGCCGACAAGCCCTTGCCCGATCGCAGTGTCTGGCTGGGCGAGATTTCGCTCGCTGGTGAGATCCGGCCGGTTGCTCATGCGGGCCTGCGACTTCGCGAGGCTGCGAAACTCGGCTTCGATCGTGGTTATGGCCCTGCGGAGACAGGCGGAAATGCGCCGGGCATCACCTACGCCGGCCTTTCGCAATTGGCGAACCTCGTTGACCGCGTGATTTCTTAACCATAGGGCTCTATGGGACGCGCTATGACGGGTTTCGATCTTATTGTTTTATTGATCGTCGGCGTTTCGGCGGTGGGCGGTTTCCTGCGGGGTTTCATGCAGGAAATTCTTTCGCTCGCTGCGTGGGTCCTTGCTGCGTGTGCGATCCGCTTCCTGCACACAGACCTTACGCTCGCCATTCGGCCCTATATCGGACAGGGCGTATCGACGTCCGTTCTCGCGTTCGCCCTGCTCCTGCTCATTCCCTATGCAGCGATGAAGGTCATCGCGACGAACGTCGGCCGGGTATCTCGCGATAGCGTCCTCGGGCCGATCGACCGTGTCCTTGGGTTCGGGTTCGGCGGTGTGAAAGGTGTTTTAATTGTCGTCATCGCCTTCTCCCTTCTCGTTCTCGGCTACGATACGGTGTGGGATTATCGCGGGCGGCCGACATGGATGACTACTGCCCGAACATATGAGCTGGTAGACAGTTCATCCCGGGCCCTTGTCGAAGTTCTGGCCGAGCGAAAAGCAAGGCTGCTCGGCGAGACGGCTTCGTGACTCAAGCCAATCGGCGGGCATTGTATTCGCAGGAAATGCTTCGGCTCTCGACCGAACTTGCGGACCATCCTTTCAACGAGAGTGCCAAATTGAAAGGAGAGGCGCGTTCGCGGGCGTGCGGAAGTATATTGCGCCTATCGGCCGACGAAGGCGCCGAGAGGTCCCTGATAGATATCGGACTGCGCGCATCGACCTGCGCTGTGGGCCAGGCTTCCGCCGCTCTTTTCCTCCATTCTGCCAAGGGGCGTACTGTTAGCGATTACGAGCAAGCTCTTTCGCAAATAGAGGCCTGGCTCTCCGGCTCGGACGCGAAGCCCGAATGGCCGGGCTTGGATGCTATCGAGGCGGCGCGCGCATACCCTGCCCGTCATGGTGCAATCGTTCTGCCGTGGAAGGCCGCGATCGACGCTCTTTCTCCTCGCAATCAGGGGAGCTAAGGGAGGCGGAGGGAGCAGGGAAGCCAGACGATGATTGCCGATAACGCCGTGGGCCAGCGCCAGCCGTCAGACAAGGAAATCCGCCTCGTCATTGCCGCCAGCAGTGCAGGCACGATTTTCGAATGGTACGATTTCTTCATCTACGGAACACTCGCGGGCCTTATCGGAGCAGCCTTCTTCCCGAGCGGTAACGAGACGCTGCAGATCCTTCTGGTCTGGGCGGGGTTCGCCGTGGGTTTCGGCTTTCGGCCGTTGGGTGCGATCCTGTTCGGCTTTCTCGGCGATCGGCTTGGACGGAAATACACGTTCCTCGTCACGGTGACCCTGATGGGTATAGCGACCGCAGGGGTCGGCTTGGTGCCAAACGCGGCGACGATCGGTCTGGCCGCGCCCGTCATCGTCATCCTGTTCCGCATCCTGCAGGGCCTCGCGTTGGGCGGTGAATATGGCGGCGCGGCAATCTACGTGGCAGAACACGCCCCGCCGGAAAAGCGGGGGTTCTATACCAGCTTCATCCAAGCCAGCGTGGTGGGCGGGTTCGTGCTTTCCATCATCGTGGTTATCGCCTGCCGTGCGCTTATCCCGGCGGACGAGTTTGCGGCATGGGGCTGGCGCGTCCCATTCCTGCTTTCGCTGATCCTTCTCGGCATCTCGCTATGGATGCGCCTGAAGCTTTCCGAAAGCCCGGTGTTCCAGGCGATGAAGGCTGCGGGTGAGACATCGTCCAATCCATTCAAGGAAAGCCTGACCTATCCGGGAAACCCCAAGCGCATATTCGTGGCGCTGTTCGGTATCACCGGTGTGTTGACGACGATCTGGTACACCGCATTCTTCTCCGGTCTCAGCTTCCTGCGGGGTCCGATGCGAGTGGACGAGACCTTGGTCGAATGGATCCTGATGGTCGCAGGTTCGATCTCGATGGGCTTCTATCTGCTCGTTGGCCGATGGAGCGACAGGGTCGGTCGCCGCAAACCAATCCTTATTGGTGCGCTTGCCAGCCTCGTCCTGCTGTTCCCGGTCTTTTGGGGCATGGGTGCACTTGCCAATCCGAGTCTGGCAAACGCCGCCCAAGCTGAACCCGTGGTCGTATCCGGTCAAACTTGCTCCACCGATCCATTCGCGGAACTGTTCGGCCGCGAACAATCGGACTGTGGCAAAATCTTGGAGTCCCTTACGGCGAGCGGGGTGGCTTACGATGTGCAGGAAGGCACCGACCTGACCGTCGCCGTCGACGAGCGGACCGTGGCCCTCCAATCTAACTGGTTCGCGGACGGCGCGGCGCGGCGCGATGGTTTGCAAAGAGCGCTCGAAGCCGCCGGGTTCGATTTCTCGACGCAGGTTCCTCCCGTCATTAATATCGTCGGCATCGTTGTATTGCTGCTGGTGCTCGGCGGATTGTCCGCGCTCACCTACGGTTCGGTCGCAGCGCTGCTGTCCGAAATGTTTCCGCCCCGCATCCGCTATAGCTCCATGTCGATCCCCTACCATATCGGTGCGGGGTATCTCGGCGGGTTTCTGCCGCTGATTTCCGGCATCATCGTCGCGCGATCGGGCGATGTTTACGCGGGACTATGGTATACATGGGGCGTGGTCGCTTTCGGCCTGGTCGTGGCATGGTGGGGCCTACCGTCGGGCCCGCCGCGGGATTTCGAAGAGGCGTGATCGAGCCCCCTTCTCCGACGTTGCAATTGCGGATCGATGAAGACGCACTTGCCGAAAACTGGTGCGCGCTGAACGAGGTGAGCGGCAGCGCACGTGCCGGCGCTGCGGTAAAAGCGGATTGCTACGGATTGGGTGCGGACCGGTGCGTTCCGGTCCTGCGCGATGCGGGTTGCCGCGATTTCTTCGTCGCGCATTGGAGCGAGGTTGCTGGCGTCGTCGCACACGTCCCGGCCGCGCAGGTTGCCGTGCTGCATGGTCCGATCAGCGCCGCCGAATGCGAATATGCGCAAGCGACGGGCGCGGTACCTGTCATCAACTCCGTGATCCAAGCCGAACTCTGGGCCGCGAACGGGGGCGGGGCGTGCCACCTGATGGTCGATACCGGGATCAACCGGCTCGGTATTCGGCCGGAAGAGGCCGATCACCCTGCGATCCGAATGCTCGACGTAAGCGTCCTGATGAGCCACCTCGCGGATGCGGATGTCGATGGAGCGATGAACGCGCAGCAACTCGCCGCCTTCGAAAACGTACGCGCGCACATACCGCATCGCGAAACCAGCTTGTCGAATAGCGCCGGCATCGGTCTTGGCGACGACTACCGCTTCGATCTGACCCGGCCGGGTCTCGCCCTCTATGGCGGGGTTCCGCGTAGGGAACTAGCCAGCAAGATCCGACAGGTTGCTTACCCCCGCGCCGCTATTCTTCAGACGCGGTGGATCGAGGCCGGGGAAGCCGTCGGTTACAATGCGACTTTTCGTGCTACCGAACGAATGCGCATCGGTGTCGTCTCCCTCGGCTATGCGGACGGTATCCTGCGCGCATGGGGCGGGGCGGCGCTCGCGCATGAAGGGCGGTGTCTGCCCATTCTTGGCAAGGTCTCGATGGACATGATCGTGCTCGATCTCGCCGACGCGGCGGATATTGGAGAGGGTGACTGGGTCAACCTCCCGTATCGCCTTCCCGATGCTGCGCAACAAACCGGTCTGTCGCAATACGAATTGCTGACGCTATTGGGCAATCGCTTCGCACGGACATAGCGCCATTGCACGCTTCATTGTGCAGGTGCTAAGAAGGCAAATAAGCTGCACAATGGGGAGGCATCTGCGCATGGCCCGGAAGACCGCCGAAGGCGAACCGATCATCATCAAGAAATACGCCAACCGGCGGCTCTACAATACCGACACCAGCAGCTACATCACGCTCGACGATTTGGCCGAAATGGTGCGCGAGAATGTGGACTTTCAGGTTCTCGACGCCAAGACCGGCGACGATATCACGCACACGATACTCACGCAGATCATCGTGGAAGAAGAAGCCAGCGGCGGCTCGCAAATGCTCCCCGTCAGCTTCCTGCGCGATCTCATCGGAATGTACGGCAATTCGATGTCCTCAATGATGCCGACCTATCTCGAAGCCAGCATGATCGCCTTCCGCAAGAACCGCGAGCAGCTGCAAGAGGTTTTCCAGACCGGAATGGGTGCCAACCCCTTCACCGCGATGGCGGAAACGAACCTGCGCATGATGCGCAGCGCGGCGCAGGCGTTCATGCCGGGGACGATGCCGAAAACCAGCCAAGACGGGGAAGGGGCAGAGATCAAGGCCGACGATCTGTCCGAAATGCGCGCGCAGCTTGCCGCAATGCAAAAGAAGCTCGACGAACTCGGTAAATGACGTAAGCGGCGCGGCTCGCCGCATTATCGAACACAAGACAGGAATACCGAAAACATGGCCCAGATCCGCCATGCGCTGACCACCAAGCGTGCCGATGATTTTGCCGCCTGGTACCAGGAAGTCATCGCCGCTGCCGAAATGGCCGAGGAATCAGGTGTGCGCGGCTGCATGGTCATTCGCCCATGGGGCTGGGGCATATGGGAGCGGATGCAGCGCCTGCTGGACGACCGGATCAAGGCGACCGGACATGACAACGCCTATTTCCCCCTCTTCATTCCCCTGTCGAATTTCGAGCGCGAAGCGGAGCATGTCGAAGGCTTTGCGAAGGAAATGGCGGTCGTCACGCACCATCGCCTTATCGCGGGCAAAGATGGCGGGCTGGTGCCCGATCCGGAAGCGAAGCTTGAAGAGCCGCTGGTCGTGCGCCCGACGTCGGAAACCATCATCGGCGATGCAATGGCGCGCTGGGTGCAGAGCTGGCGCGATCTGCCCCTGAAGCTCAACCAGTGGGCCAATGTGGTGCGTTGGGAAATGCGCACCCGCATGTTCTTGCGCACCAGCGAATTCCTCTGGCAGGAAGGGCATACGGCCCACGCCGACGAGGCCGAAGCGCGCGAGCACACCCAGACCATGCTCGAAGTCTATCGCGCGTTCGCGGACGAGGATCTGGCCCTTGGGGTGGTTGCGGGCGAGAAGCCGGAGAACGAGCGCTTCCCCGGCGCCGTCGAGACCTGGTCAATCGAGGCGATGATGCAGGACGGCAAGGCATTGCAGGCCGGCACAAGCCATTATCTCGGTACCAATTTCAGTCAGGCCAGCGGCATCAAGTATCAGAACCGCGACGGCGGAGAGAACCTGTGCCACACGACCAGCTGGGGGGTCTCCACCCGCATGGTCGGCGGCGTCATCATGACGCATGGCGACGACGATGGGTTGCGCTTGCCCCCGGCAATCGCACCGCAGCAGGTCGTGATCCTGCCGATGCTGCGCGACAAGCCCGAAGACGAGGCGCTAATCTCCTATTGCGAAGGCCTTCGCGCCACGCTCGCCGGACAGACCGCACTGGGTGAGAAAGTGCGTGTGCTGCTCGATACGAAGCCGGGCAAGGCCGCGGCCAAGCGGTGGGACTGGGTGCGCAAAGGCGCACCGGTCATTATCGAGGTGGGCGGTCGGGATATGGAAAACGGCGTCGTCAGCTTGCTCCGCCGCGACCGGTTGTGGGACGAGGCCACCGGTAAGCCCGCTTTCCAGACCCCGACGAAGGACATAGCCGGCCAGACCGTGCCCGACATTCTTGGCGATATGCAGGCCGCGCTGCTTACTCAAGCGGCGGAGCGGCGCGAAGCAAATATCACCCGCGGCGTCGGTTCGTGGGACGAGGTGGTGGCGTTCTTCACAGGATCGCGCTATCCGGGGTGGATCGAGGTGCAATGGTCCAAACCGACGGGTGATGCGCTCGATCAGGTCGTCGAAAAGCTCAAGGCGCACAAACTCACGATCCGCAACGTGCCGATAGGTGCGGCTCCGGTGGAGGGGGGCTGTATCTTCTCGGGCAATCCGGCGGTCGAGAGGATCCTGATCGGCAAAGCCTACTAGGTTGATTCGGCAAGCGAATGGGTCGAGACAGGGGGTATGAGAAAACTTCCCTTCCTCGCCATCGCCGTCCTTTCCGCCCCGCTGTGCGCGCAGGACGATCCCGGTCCGCAGGTTTCGACCGAGCGGATGCAAGACGATATGGACACCATCGTCGGCTTCGGCACCCGGCATACGCTTTCGACGCAGACCGATCCCGAACGTGGGATCGGCGCCGCGGTCGACTGGGCGCTGGCCGAATTTGGGCGGATCGGCGCGAATTGTGGCGATTGTCTCGAAGTCATGCCGGTAGGACGGACCGTTGAAGCGGATGGGCGGCGCATTCCGCAGCCGACCCTCATCCGCAATGCCGTCGCAATCCAGCGCGGGAGCGAGCGCCCGAACGAAGTCATCATCGTGCAAGGCCATTACGACAGCCGGGTCACGGATGCCCTCGACGGAACGAGCGATGCGCCCGGTGCGAACGACGACGGCTCGGGCAGCGTCATGATTCTGGAGGCGGCGCGCATCCTCTCGCAAAAAGAGTACCCCTCCACGATCATTTACGCTCTTCTGAGCGGCGAAGAGCAGGGGCTTTATGGCGCCGGCATCTTGGCTGACTGGGTCGCTGAGCAAGGAATGACAGTGAAGGCGGTCCTCAACAACGACATGATCGGCAATAGCTGCGGCAGCGACGGGTTCTGCGATCCCGACCATCTGCGCATCTTCTCCGAAGGTCCGCGCGCCGACCTGACAGACGACATCCGGGCAAGCCAGCGCCGTTTTGGCGGCGAGAACGATTCCCCGGGCCGTAACCTCTCGCGCTGGCTCGACGATCTGGCGCAGGACTATCCGCAAGGGATGCAGGTCCGGCAAATCTGGCGGACCGACCGGATGGGCAGGGGCGGCGACCAGATACCGTTTCTCGACCGCGGCTATCCTGCCGTGCGCCTGACTGTGTCGGTCGAGGATTACGAGCACCAACATCAGGATTTGCGGACCGAGGACGGCATCGTCTATGGCGATACGCCCGATGAACTGGATTGGGATTACCTCACGCGAGCCGCACAGTTGAATGTTCGCGCGCTCGATCGTCTGGCGCAGGTACCGATGCCGCCGGTGGTGGAAGCGGATGCCGCAGTGCGTGTCGATACGGGGCTAAGCTGGCAACCGGTTGCCGGGGCGGACAGCTATCGTATCCGCGTGCGCCGCACGACCGACGCCGGCTGGCTAGACGAAGCGCCGGACGGAAACAACGGCATCGAATGGAGCCCCACTGTTGCGGCATCGGCTGGGGCGGCGGATGGCTTTTCCATCGCCGTGCCGTTGCGCGGCGACGATTGGCTGTTTGGCGTACAGTCCTGTAACGGCGAGGTATGCAGCCCCGTTTCCAGTGCCGTTCCCGCCGGCGAGTTCGCGCCGATCGCGATCGCCGAGGATGACAGCGCGTAGGCCCGTCCCCATATAGGCAGCATGACAAAACAGAACAAAGAGCGAGGGAAGCAGGGGCTTCCCTCGCAAACAGAAATACTCGAATTCATTCAAACTGCGGACGGTCCTGCCGGCAAACGCGAGATCGCGAAGGCTTTCGGCATCAAGGGGCAGGACAAGATCGCGCTGAAGAAGCGCCTGAAGGACATGGCCGAAGAAGGCCTGATCGACGGCAAGAAAACCGCCTATCACCGGATGGGCGGCGTCCCCAAGGTAACGGTACTCAAGGTCGTCGAGATCGCGGACGGCGAGCCCGTCGCCGAGCCGGAAAGTTGGCCCGAGGATGCGCCCGAAAAGCCGCCTCGCCTAACGGTGAAGGAAGGGAAGAAAGTTGCGGCGTTAAAGCGCGGCGACCGCTTCCTTGCCCGGACCGAGGAACGCGGCAAGGGATGGATTGCCCATCCGATGAAGAAGCTGCCCGCGCGTAGCGAAGGCTTGATGGGTGTCGTCGAGTTCGACGGCGGCGGCAAGCCATGGCTTGCCCCGGTCGACAAGCGGGTGCGAAATTCTTCGCCCATCTCCGACCTCGGCGGTGCGGAGGAAGGTGAACTGGTGCTGTGCGAACGAACCGGCAAGTCTGCGCGATCGAGCGTGAAGGTGGTCGAGGTGGTCGGCGATCCGCTCGCGCCCGGTGCCTTTAGCCTGATCGCCATTGCGAAGCACGGCATCCCGCACGTCTTCCCGCAGGAAGCGCTGGACGAGGCGCAAGCGGTCACTGACCTGCCGCTGTCCGAGGACAAGCGCGAGGACCTGCGCAATGTGCCGATCGTCGCCATCGATCCCGCCGATGCGCGCGATCACGACGATGCGATCTGGGCCGAACCGGATGGCGAGGGCGGCTATCGCGCCATCGTCGCGATCGCCGATGTCAGCTATTACGTGCGGCCCCGCGGGGCGCTGGACCGCGAGGCGAGGAAGCGCGGCAACTCGGTCTATTTCCCCGACCGCGTCGTGCCGATGCTGCCCGAAATCCTCAGCGCGGACATCTGTTCGCTGGTAGAGGACGAAGACCGTGCGGCAATGGCGTGCCACCTGCGGATTTCACCCGAGGGAAAGATTACCGAGTGGCGCTTTACTCGTGCCATCGTGCGGCTCGCGGCAAATATCGCCTACGAGGATGCGCAGAAGGCTATCGACGACGGCAGCGCCGACGAGAACCTGAAGAACCTGTGGGGCGCGTGGGATCTCCTTTTCACGGCCCGCAACGATCGCGACCCGCTCGATCTCGACATGCCAGAACGGCAGGTGAAGCTGAACGACAAGGGCCGCATTGCCGAAATCGCGCTGCGCGAACGGCTCGACGCGCACCGCGTAGTCGAGGACTTCATGATCGCCGCTAACGTCGCGGCCGCAAAGGCTTTGGAGGCGAAGAAGGCGCCGGTCGTCTATCGCGTTCATGAAACGCCGAGCCGCGAGAAGCTCATCGCCTTTCGCGATTACCTGCAATCGCAAGGCCGCAAGTTCGCGATGGGTCAGGTCATCACGCCGGGCCTGTTCAATCGTCTGATCAAGGACGTTTCCGATCCGGCGGAGAAGGCACTGATTATGGAAGCGGTGCTGCGCAGCCAGACGCAGGCCTATTACGGCCCTGCCAATTCCGGCCATTTCGGCCTCGCCCTCGGCAGCTATGCGCATTTCACCTCGCCCATTCGCCGCTATGCCGACTTGCTGGTGCACCGCGCGCTGGTGGACGCATACGGTCTTGAGCAGCCAAAACCGAAGGGCGACATTCCGGACACCACCGGTCTCTCCGACCGCGACAAGAGCGCTCTGGGCAATATCACCGACGCCATCAGCCAGACCGAACGCCGCGCAATGGAAGCGGAGCGCGATACGATCGACCGCTACGTCGCAGCCTACCTTTCGGAACGGGTCGGAGAGACGTTCAAGACGCGCATCACCGGCGTACAGGGCTTCGGGTTCTTCGCCACCATTGAGGGTTTGGGGGGCGACGGTCTCGTACCCGTCAGCACGCTAGGTCGCGAATACTTTCGCTACGAAGAAGCCTCTCAAACGCTCGTGGGCGAAAACAGCGGCACGCAATATGCCGTCGGCGATAAGCTCGAACTGAAGCTCGCCGAAGCCAATGCGCTGACTGGCGCACTCAAATTCGAGGTCCCGGACAGCGAAGGCAAACCGATCGAGAAGCGCGGCAATCGTCCGCCGCCGAAGAAGCGTCCGGAAAAGGGGAAGGGCGCGCCGCGGCAGAAGCACGACCCGAACAAGCGCGGCCGCCCCGGCAATATCCGCCACCAGGGGCGCAAGCGCAAATAGCGGAACGCACCGGGCCGCCGGGCGCTTGATGAGCAAAGGAGAAACCCATGCTCAAGCCCGGCGACACCGCCCCCGATATCGACCTGCCGCTCACCATCGACGCGCGCTTCAAACTGTCCGACCAGAGCCCCGAACAGTTCACCATGCTGGTGTTCTATCGCGGCAAGCACTGCCCGATCTGCAAGAAGTATCTGACCGAAATCGGTAGCCGCCTGCGCGAAATCACCGATCGCGGGGTCAACGTGTTTGCCGTTTCGATGGACGACGAGGATCGCGCGATGGTGGTCGATAAGGAATGGAACACCGGCGATTTGCCTCTGGCCTACGACATGAGTGAGGATATGGCCCGCGAATGGGGCCTGTTCGTTTCGAGCAAGCGAGAAGGCAGCGAAGAACCCGATACCTTTTCCGAACCCGGCCTGTTTCTCATCCGCCCGGACCGGACCGTCTATTTCGCGCAGGTCCAGAGCGCGCCGTTCACGCGGCCCGACCTCGATCAACTGATGGACGGTTTGGATATCATCAAGAAGAACGATTACCCGCCACGCGGCATGGCGACCTGAGCCGCGTCAGGCCAGTTCGTCGATCCGCTCGCGCGAAAGGCTGCCGGGAATGAGATAGAGCGGGCAGGGAATTTCCGTGGCGTGAGCGGCGAAATAGCTCACCAGCGGACCCGGCCCGCCATCCAGCCCGACGCCCAGCACCAGCGCGGCGACCTCATCGTTTTCTTCGAGATAGCGTCGCACCACATCCACCGCGGCGCCAGGGCGAACGGCGATGATCGGCATCTTGCCCATCTCGCCGAAGATGTTTCCTGCGGCATTGTTGGCCATCACCTCGGCCCGCTCGCGCGCTTCCTGCTCGATCGTCGCCTGCACGCTGCCGAAGGCATTGAACGTCTGCTGCGGCACGAGCGCGAGGATATGCACCGATCCGCCGGTTTTCACCGCGCGAAGCGAGGCGAAGCGCAGCGCGCTTTTGGCCTCTTCGGTCTCGTCCATCACCACGAGGTAGATACGCATTTGCCAGGTTCCTCTCCGCATCGCGGCCTACGCCTTCATTCGTATTCTGCGCAAGCACCTTGCGGCGCGCGCCGCTTTTGGCCAGAGGCGGTGGGACAGTCTAATCCAGCAAGGACGTAACGTCGCGCATGCCTACTCCGATCAAGATGCCCGCCCTTTCGCCCACCATGGAAGAGGGCACGCTAGCCAAGTGGCTGGTCAAGCCGGGCGACGCGATCTCCGCCGGCGACATCATGGCCGAGATCGAGACCGACAAGGCGACGATGGAATTCGAAGCGGTCGATGAGGGTACGCTCGCCTCGATCGAGGTGGAGGAAGGGACCGACGGCGTGAAGGTCGGCACCGTCATCGCCATGCTCGCCATGGAAGGCGAGGATGTGGAGGAAGCCGCGAAGGCCGCACCGTCCGGCGATGCTGCGAACGAAACGGCGGCGAAGGAAGAACGCGAGGAAAAGGTTTCCGAAGAGGAGCGGCGGACGGAGGAAACCTCTGCTTCTCCAGCTAGCCCTGAGCCTGCCGAAGGCTCGTCCTCCACTTCCAAAACAGAGTCCGATAAGGGCGACAGGATTTTCGCCTCGCCTCTCGCCCGGCGTATAGCCGAGCAGAAGGGTCTCGATCTTTCACAGGTCTCGGGTTCCGGTCCGCGCGGCCGCATTATTAAGGCTGATGTCGAGAACGCCGAACCGGGCAAGGCATCCGAAACATCCGCCGGCAAGACCGATGGCCTCGGCGAAATGGACGCGCCGCGGACGCCGAGCCAGACTCCGGCGGAAAGCGAATTCGGCGCACCGTACGAAGCGCAAAAGCTCAATAATGTCCGCAAAGTCATCGCGCGCCGCCTGACCGAGGCGAAGCAGACCATTCCGCACATCTACCTTACCGTCGACGTGCGCCTCGATGCGCTGCTCAAGCTGCGCGGCGAACTCAACACAAGCCTCGAGGCGGACGGGGTGAAGCTTTCGGTCAACGATCTGCTGATCAAGGCGCTGGCCCGCGCGTTGCAGCGTGTGCCCAAATGCAATGTCAGCTTCCAGGGCGACGAACTGCACCAGTATACGCGGGAGGATATCTCGGTCGCGGTCGCCGCACCCTCGGGCCTCATCACGCCGATCATCGTCGATGCCGGGCGCAAGGGCCTTGCGCAGATCTCGTCCGAGATGAAGGAGCTTGCCGGCAAGGCGCGCGACGGCAAGCTGCAGCCGCATGAGTATCAGGGCGGCACCGCCTCGCTCTCCAATCTCGGCATGTTCGGTACCAAGCAGTTCGACGCCGTGATCAACCCTCCGCAGGCGATGATCCTCGCGGTCGGCGCGGGCGAGCAGCGCCCGCATGTCATTGACGGCGCGCTGGGTGTAGCAACCGTGATGAGCGCCACCGGCAGCTTCGATCACCGCGCCATCGACGGCGCAGACGGCGCAGCGCTGATGCAGGCGTTCCAGCAGCTGGTCGAGAACCCGATGGGGCTGGTGGTTTGACAATATTGATCGAGCTTGGCCGCTTTTTTGTGACTGCCTTGGCTGTCGCCATAGCTATTCCCGCGTCCTTTCTAATGGCGTCATTGTTCACTGGAGAGACTTTTTCAATTGAAGCCTTCTTCGCCGTCGGTGCCATAAGCTTTGTACTCGCAATCATTGGAGGCCTAATATTTGGGCTTCCCACACTCTGGTTCTTGAGGCGTCAGGGGTGGGCGAGAGAAATGGGGATTGTCACCTCTATCGGCACTTTAGTTGGGGCGTTTGGCGGAATTTTGCTCAGCGCCGGATTTTGGCAAGGCAATTTAGAGGTAATATTGGCTGGCCTTTGGGCGTGGGCGGTGATGGGCGCTATCGCTGGATTTGTGGCCTCTCCCGTATGGCTTTGGTTGCATCAAAGTGAGGCAGGTTTAGTAAATGACTGACCGCTCCCCCCAAATCCGCGTCACCGCCATGCCGACCGACATGAACCCCTATGGCGGGGTGTTCGGCGGGTGGTTGATGAGCCAGATGGCGCTCGGCGCAGGGTCGCTTGCCAGCCGGGTGGGCGAGGGGCGGGCGAATGTAGTCGCGGCGACGGATTTCGGCTTTCCCGCCGCGATGAACCTGGGTGACGAGCTCAACGTCTATTGCGAGATCGTGCGCGAGGGGAACACCTCGATCACCATCGCCGCCGAGGGCATCGCCCGCGCCCGGCATGGCGAGGAAACCACATTGGTCTGCAAGGGCACGTTCGTGTTCGTCCTCGCCGACGACGACGGCAATCCGCGCCCGGTGCGCGCGGCGGGGCAGGCAGCGGCGAACGAAGGATGATGACTGTCCTACATACGGGCCGGCGCTCTATCGCACGCCGCATGTCTTGCTTTCCGATCATTGCCCCAACTGCCTCTGCGATTACTCGACACGGGCCGCTGCTTTTTAGGCGCAGGACCGTGTTCCATGTGTTCCATCCAGACGGACCGACCGAAGGCTAATCCAATATGAGTACAACTTACGACGTCATCGTTCTCGGCAGCGGCCCCGGTGGATACGTCGCGGCAATCCGCTGCGCGCAACTCGGCCTGAAGGCCGCCATCGTGGAGCGCGAGAAGCTGGGCGGCATTTGTCTCAATTGGGGCTGTATCCCGACCAAGGCGCTGCTGCGTTCGGCCGAGATCAAGCACTATATGGATCATGCGAGCGATTACGGCCTGAAGGTCGCGGGCGCGATCGAGGCGGATCTGGAAGCGGTGGTGAAACGCAGCCGCGGCGTCGCCAGCCAGCTCAATCAGGGTGTCGGCCACCTGATGAAGAAGAACAAGATCGCCGTCCACATGGGCGAGGGCACGCTGACCGGCCCGACCAGCATGACAGTGAAAGGTGAGAAGGGCGAAGAAAAGCTCACCGCCAAGCACGTCATCGTCGCCACGGGCGCCCGGGCTCGCGACCTGCCTTTCGCGCCTGCCGACGGTAAGCGCGTGTGGACCTATCGCACCGCCATGACCCCGCCCGAAATGCCGAAGAAGCTTCTGGTTATCGGCAGCGGCGCGATCGGGATCGAGTTCGCCAGCTTCTACAACGATATGGGTGCCGAGGTGACGGTGGTCGAAATGCTCGATCGGATCGTGCCGGTGGAGGACAAGGATGTCTCCGCCTTCCTCGAAAAGAGCCTGACCAAGCAGGGCATGACGATCATGACCGGTGCCGGGGTGGATGACATCAACGTGTCGGACGGCGGCGTGATGGCGAAGATCAAGGATGCAAAGGGCAAGGTGTCCGAGCAGGAGTTCACCCACTGCATCGTCGCCATCGGAATCGTGCCGAACACTGAGGATATTGGGCTGGAAAAGCTGGTCGAGATGGAGAAGGGTTTCGTTCAGATCGACGAATACGGCCGCACGAAATCCAAGGGGCTGTGGGCGATCGGCGACTGCACCCCCGGCCCGTGGCTGGCTCACAAGGCTAGCCACGAGGGTGTGACCTGCGCGGAATCGATCGCGAAAGAGCTCGGCAATAAGGACGTCCATCCCCATCCGCTCGACCGCACCAGCATTCCCGGCTGCACCTATTGCCACCCGCAGGTCGCCAGCGTCGGCTTGACCGAGGCGAAGGCGAAGGAGGCGGGCCACGAGGTGAAGGCCGGCACCTTCCCCTTTATCGGCAATGGCAAGGCGATCGCTCTTGGGGAGGCGGAAGGCTTCATCAAGACGGTGTTCGACGCGAAGACCGGCGAACTGCTCGGCGCACACATGATCGGGGCGGAAGTCACCGAACTGATCCAAGGCTATACGGTCGGCAAGACACTGGAGACTACAGAGGCCGAACTGATGAATACGGTCTTCCCGCACCCGACGCTCTCCGAAATGATGCACGAGAGCGTACTTGCTGCTTACGGCAAGGCTTTACACATCTGATCGTCCGCAGGTTGCCAAAGATCAACATCGCGAAATTCGCCCCCACCGTGGGGCGTTTCGTCGTCCCTACTTGAAACGCTTTGGTTTCCCGACCGTTACTGGTTCGAGGAGACGAGCAATGGAATTCGAAATTCAGGATGATCCGCAGGGCGAGCGTGACGATCACGAAGGTGACCGTGATGGCGGTATCGTGGAAGATCACATCGCGTTGAAGAACCAGTCGAGCGTCAAGGCCGACGATTATCCGACCGAAGAACGCAAGGCGCAATCGCTGGTGACGCCGAAATCGAAAAAGTGACCTTCGGCATCCGCACCGACTTTTCTGAGGGCGGCTCACGTCAGTCGCCCTTTTTGACTGCCGCGCCTTCTCTGCGCCTTCGCTTATTATCCGCCAGGAGCAAACCGTGCCGATAACCGTCAACGATACCCAATACGACCTGCCCGACGATCCGCGCGTCAGCTTGCTCGATTTTCTGCGTCACGAGATCGGTCTGACCGGCACCAAGAAAGGCTGCGATCACGGCCAGTGCGGGGCGTGTACGGTTCTCGTTGACGGAATGCGGATCAATTCCTGCCTGTCGCTCGCCGTTATGCACGATGGCGACACCGTGCAGACGATCGAAGGTCTAGGTACCGAAACCGATCCCAGCCCGCTGCAGAAAGCATTTCTCGAACACGATGGATACCAGTGCGGCTACTGTACGCCGGGACAAATCTGTTCCGCGACTGCCATGCTGAACGAATTCGCGAACAACTGGCCGAGCGACGCCAGCGACGACCTCGAAGCGGCGATCGATATGAGCGATGAGGAAATCCGCGAACGGATGAGCGGCAATCTGTGCCGCTGCGGAGCCTATGTGAACATTGTCGCCGCGATCAAGGCGGCAGCCAAGGAGATGGCGGCATGAGGCCATTCGATTATCAACGCGCCGAGCGGCTCGAACACGCTTCGCAATTGACGATGCCCGAAAGCGGGATGAGCATTGCGGGCGGTACGAACCTGATCGACCTGATGAAATTGCAGGTCGAAACCCCCGAAACGCTAGTCGATATCTCCCGCCTGCCAATGGCGCAGATCGAGGACACGGACGAGGGCGGTTTGCGCATTGGCGCGCTCGCTACCAACACCGCCACCGCCGTACATCCGCGTGTGAAGGCGGATTATCCGGTCCTCTCGCGAGCCATCCTCGCCGGAGCGACGCAGCAATTGCGCAACAAGGCGACGACGGGCGGCAACCTGTGCCAGCGCACTCGGTGTTATTATTTCACTGACACCACGCAGCCGTGCAACAAGCGCGAGCCGGGTTCGGGTTGCGGAGCGATCGACGGGATCGCGCGGCTCCATGCGATCCTCGGCACGAGCAACCAGTGCATCGCGACTTATCCCGGCGATATGGCCGTGGCGATGGCGGCGCTCAACGCAACGGTCGAGATCGCGGGGGAGGGCGACACCAGCCGCTCGGTTTCCGTGCGCGACTTTCATCGTCTGCCGGGCGACGAGCCCTGGAGGGACAATGTGTTGAAGGACGGCGAGATCATCACCGGCGTCACCCTGCCGAAGCCAATCGGCGGAACGCAGATCTATCGCAAGGTTCGCGAACGCTCGTCCTACGCGTTTGCGCTGGTTTCGATCGCAGCAATCGTGGACATGGAAGACGGCCGCATTTCGCGCGCTGACCTCGCGTTCGGAGGCGTAGCGCACAAGCCGTGGCACGATCCGCGCCTGTCCGATCATCTGGTTGGTAGCGAACCGTCTGCCGCCCTGTTCGACAAGGCAGCCGATATTCTGCTCGATACGGCGCAGGGCTACGGCGAGAACGATTTCAAGATACCGCTTGCGCGCCGGACCTTGTCCGCAGTGCTCGCGCAAGCGACGGGAACAGAAATATGACAGTCAAGATGAAGCAGGACGAACCCGATACTCGCAACGTGCTGGACGGCATGAAGCAGGGCGTTCTGGGTAAGCCGATCTCCCGCGTGGAAGGACTGGCGAAGGTCACCGGCATGGCGACCTATTCGGCCGAGTACAAGATCGATGGCTGCCTCGAAGGCGTTCTCATTCAGGCACCCTTCGCCAAAGGCGAAGTCACCTCCATCGATACCGATGCGCTTTTGGCAATGCCGGGCGTTGTCGCGGTCATCGAAGATTCACGCCAAACGGCTCGCGCCGCTCAAGGCACCGCGAACGAGGCTCCAGTCCAGAAACCAAAAACCGTGAATTATCTGGGGCAGCCGATCGCACTTGTCGTTGCCGAACGTTTCGAAGATGCGCGCAACGCCGCGGCGCAGGCGAAGATCGAGTATAATGCCGAAGAGGATATCGCGTTCGATCCGCAAAAGGTCGAAGCCGAAGTGCAGGAAGACGGCGCTACACGACAGGGCGATGTGCCGCATGCTCTCAACGAGGCGCAGCACGCGGTCGATACGACGATTCAAACCGAAGGCCATGCTTCCGCAGCCATGGAGCCGCATGCGACGATAGCGGAGTGGGACGGAAATACGCTGACGGTCCACGCCTCGCTTCAGATGTTGAACTATAACATCACAGAACTCGCCGATGCGCTCGATCTGGAGGAAGACCAGATTCGCATCGTTTCGCGCTATGTCGGTGGCGGGTTCGGATCGAAGCTCGGTATCAGCGAGGATGTGGTGGCCGCATCGCTTGCCGCCATGCAGTTGGAGCGGCCGGTGCGTGTGGTGATGACGCGCCAGCAGGTTTTCGAGATGGTGATGCGCCGTTCGGAATCGACCCAGCGCCTCCGTCTCGCATCGAACGACGATGGCGAATTGTCGGGGTTCGGGCACCAGGCGCGCGTCTCGAATTTGCCGGAAGAGGAATTCGCCGAGCCGGTGCTGCAATCGAGCGATTTTCTCTACAAGGGCGACAATCGCCTGCTCGAACTGGAAGTCGCGCGCATTCACCGGATGACCGCGGGCTCGGTGCGCGCGCCGGGCGAGGCGATCGGCATGCCGGCGCTCGAAATCGCGATGGACATGCTAGCGGAGAAGGCGGGCGTCGACCCGGTGGAACTGCGCATCAGGAACATCCCGGAAAAACATCCGGCCAATGGAAAACCGTTCTCCTCGCACAAGCTGGAAGAGGCTCTACGGCAGGGAGCCAAAGCTTTCGGATGGGACGGTGCAAGCCGCACCCCGCGTCAGACACGCGACGGCGAATGGTGGATCGGGACCGGCATGGCGAGCGCCGCCCGCGTCCACAACGTTTCCAAGGCTCAGACCCGCGTCACGCTGAAAGCCGACGGCACCGCTATCGTCGAAACCGACATGACCGATCTCGGCACCGGGACTTATACGATCCTGGCGCAGATTGTCGGCGAGATGCTTGGGCTCGAAACGGACAAGGTCCTAGTGCGGCTCGGGGACACCGCGTTTCCGCGTGGCTCGGGTTCCGGCGGAAGCTGGGGCGCGGCCTCGATCGGCTCTGCTGCCTTCGTTGCGTGCAACGCCGTACGCGATGCTGTCTTTGAAAAGGCCGGCGTCAACTCCGACGATGCAAGCCTGCAGGATGGCAAGCTGCACGATGGGCGCAGCCTGACCGACATCCTCGATGGCTCAGACATTTCCCAGGTCGGCGAATACGAGCCAGGCGATATCTCGGACGACTACGTGGCGTCGGGCTTCGGCGCGTTCTTCGCTGAAGTGCGCGTCAATCGGTTCACCGGGGAAACGCGCGTGAATCGGATGCTGGGTGCGTTCGGGTTCGGCCGGGTGCTGAACGAGAAGACCGCACGCTCGCAATGCCTTGGTGGTATCACATGGAGCATCGGCGCGGCTTTGACCGAGGCATTGCTGTTCGATCCGAACGACGGACACATCGTGAACCACAACCTTGCCGAATATCACGTGCCGGTCTGCCGCGACGTGCCGGACTGCGAGGTAGTGATGGTCGATGAACGCGATCCGGTCGCCAGTCCGATCCAGGCCAAAGGCATCGGCGAACTCGGAATGTGCGGCGGCGCCGGCGCAATCGCTAATGCGATCTACAATGCCTGCGGCGCGCGTGTCCTTTCGTTCCCGATGACGCCGGACCGCGTACTTGCCGCAATGCCGGATTGATGCAGACGGACGTGCGCGACAATCTAGTCGCCCGGGACCACGCGGCGCTCGTCGCTGCGTGTGACCCGGGCGTTTCCCTGTGTACGGTGGTAGGTGTTGAGGGTAGCTTTTCGCGCGCCATCGGAGCGCAACTCGCGATTTTGCCGGATGGCAATGTGATCGGCGATCTGGCCGACGGATGCCTCGAGAACCAACTCGTAAGCGATATCGCTAACGCCGACGCGCCATTCGTTCGTAGATACGGTCGCGGGTCATCCGTTATCGATTTTCAACTGCCGTGCGGCGGGGGCGTCGATATACTGCTCGATCCGTCACCCGATCGCATCGCGATCTGTCGAACTGTCGATAGCTTGGAAAAGCGCCAGCCGGCACGCTTGCGCCTTCCGGAAAACGATTTTCTCTGCGAGCGCGCATACAATCCGGCACTTCGGATCCGGGTATTCGGAGAGGGGCCCGAAGTGCGAATGCTCTTCGCCTTGGCTCAAGCGGCAGGCGTCGAGACTGAGATTGTCGCGAAGAACGACCTGACCCTTCGCTCTCCTAGTGGCCTTCGAGAGGCGGACGCATTCACCGCAGTGCTGCTTCTGTTTCATGATCACGAATGGGAAGCCGCTTTGCTCGAAGAAGCGTTGAAGAGTCCGACGTTTTTCATCGGGGCACAAGGCGGCGAAAACGCACGGATGGCGCGTTCTGTTGCTTTGATGGAGCGGGGAGTGCCGGAAGAGCAGATCGCCCGTATCGTGAGTCCGGTCGGCCTCATCGCGAATTGCAAACGCGCGGACACCTTGGCCTTGTCCGCCATAGCCCAGATCGTCGAACGGTATGAACGGGCTTATGGAACCGCTGGATGATGCCATCGCCTATGTCCTCTTGGCCGCCGGCCGGAGCACGAGGTTCGGTGGCGACAAATTGCTGGCGGAAATCGACGGGCGGCGCTTGATCGATATTGCTTTGCACACCGCCGAAGCTGCCGGATTTGCTCGCCGCGTCCTCGTGATCGGGCCGGATCTGGCCGGATTCAAGTCCGAAGGATGGACCATCGTGGTCAACGAACAGCCGCAGCGCGGAATGGCTTCATCGATCCGAATAGGACTTCCGCACGCATCATCGGCGAAACGCGTCGTCATCGGTCTGGCAGACATGCCTTTCATTGGAGCAGACCACCTTCGCCGTTTAGCGAGCAGCGAAGGCGTCGTATTTACCACGCAGAAAGACGGGACGCGAGGCGCCCCGGCTGCGTTTCCCGAGACTTCGTACGACCGTCTGATGATGCTGGAAGGAGATCGCGGCGCCGCGAGCATCAATTGGGACCGGGCAGACACGATCGAGCCTTTTGAAAGCGGTGCTCTTGTCGATATTGATACGAAGCAGGATCTCGAAGCTGCTGAAACCGGCGTATTCGGGGTATGAACTTGAACCATTTGGCGGACAGGGTGTCCGTCGAAAGGTGAGTGAGTAAGGGCGGAACTGCGCGAGTTCATGCATCGTCATTCCGCTTTGTACCCCCAAATGTGCCCTTGTGAGCATTAGTTCGATGGAGTTAGACGCTTTTGATGTCAGACTAGGCGAAGTATTTCTTTAGGATCGACTATTGCTGTGACCCTAGAAACACCGCATATTCGGGTAAAAGGTCTATGGCAACAAAGCGCCCCAATTTCGGTCATTCTGGGGCAAGAGCGGATTGCCCAAAAGCGGATATTCGTTCCGGTGCGATACTGATGAGATTTCGCCGCGATCTCTGTAATTCTGATGAGTGTCTAATCGCCGTGGAAGACGCCGTTTGACAGAAGCGATCGAAGGCGTTGCCTCCGCTCTCAATTCAATTGCCGACGCGCGCCGGTCAAATTAAATCACGATGATGGCAAACTGGCTCGCGAAGTTCACCACACCAGGATTGGCGTTTCTTTTAATCGCCGCTGGCCCCGCCGATCGGGATTGGGCGTCTGCTTTGCGCGATGACGCACAGGCACTGCATGATCTGGTGAAGCAGAACCATCCTGGGCCGGTCAACGCGCTAGATCCCGGCTTCACGGATTGCAACGAGGAGGCCCTGCGAACCGCGCTCGACCGGGCCGAGCGCATCAGTGACTACCCTGGCTACATCTGGGCGATGCGCGCCTACATCTCCGCATTCGACGACGGCCATGTCCTTCTTCGTTCGACCGAGGCCGCACCCGACCTAGCGGTTCGATGGCCGGGCTTTCTTACTGGATACGATGACAACGGCCGACAGGTAGTTCGGACCGTAGCGGACGATGGGACGGTGCCAATAGGCTCGGAACTCGTACAATGCGACGACACCCCGGCTGCGGAATTGATGGCCGAAAACGTCGGCGCTTTCCGCGGTAGATGGGAGCTGCTCAGTCAGCGCATGATCCACGGGGGTCGCCTGTTCATGGATGTCGGAAATCCCTTCGTAAGCCGGCCCGACCGGTGCGTTTTCTCGGTGGATGGCGCACGGGTGACGACAACCCTGCAGTGGCGCGACATATCGGATAAGGAACTGGCCGATCGTTTCGGGGCCACTGGCCTGAGGTTCAGTCCGGAGATTGGCGCGCGGACCTTCGATAGCGGCACGCGGTGGTATTCGCTGTCGGATTTCGATGGTGAGCCAGAAAGCGAAGCGAGCAAGCAGCTGACGGCCTTGATTGCTGATATGCGCAGCGATGGCGACGCAATCCGCTCGGCGCCGCGGATCGTCCTGGATCTCAGAGGCAATGGAGGCGGCTCGTCGGACTGGTCGAAGCAGATTGCACGGATTATCTGGGGCGATGATACGGTAGAATCGGTAGAAAGCGGTTCCGACTATGTCGAATGGCGCGCCTCAGCTGGCAATATCGCCGCGTTGGACGAATACCGGCAGGAATACGAGAATAGTCCGGATGCATCGCAAGACGTGCGCGGTTGGCTGGATACCGCGGTCACCGGGATGCAGGGAGCTTTGCAGAAGGGCGAGCCGCTATGGCGCGAGCCTTCGTCCGCTCAGTCGCCTTCGTCTGACAGCGCTGGCACTAGCAACGCTGCTCCGCAAGGACCAGTCTACGTTCTTACCGACTGGACCTGCGCTTCGGCCTGCCTCGATGCGGTCGATCTGTGGCGTTCCCTCGGCGCGATCCAGGTGGGACAGGAAACGAGCGCCGACACACTCTACATGGATATCCGCGAGGACCCGCTGCCCAGCGGTCTGTCGAAGGTCGGCATGCCGATGAAGGTGTATCGCGGTCGGGCTCGCGGATCGAACGAGCCATGGACACCTGTTCATGCATTCGCCGGTGACATGCGCTCCACCGAGAATATAGAAGCGTGGATCGTCAACTTGCTCAAGCAATAGGAAGTCTCGCCGTAGGCCGGTTCGCTTCTCGTTTAATCGCCAATGCTTTGAGCTTCGGCGAGCCGCTCGGTCATCCCTTTTCTGCGACAGGCCGCTTCGATACGCCATAACGCGGCGAAGCAATCGGCATCCGCCTCAGTGAAAAAGCGCTCGATAGGCTTTTTCGATCGGCTCGTCCGCCGCGATCATGCTTTCTGCGTTCTCGCGGCCCAAATCCGTTAGCTCGATGATCGACATGCGCGCATCGCGGGGATGACTGCGTGATCGCACCATGCCCAACGCCTTCAACTGCCGGATCCAGTTGATGACCAGGGGGTGAGACTGGCAAATCTCCTTGGCTATGGTCGTCACAGGCAACGGCCCTTTCCGGTATAGAACCCGCAGGGTCGATGCCGTGCGGACGGGTGCGGAGATGCCGGCTTCGGGATTCCAGTCTTCGAAGCCGTCCACCTATCGCATTGACATATCCGTCGTTTCATCCGACCGCAAAACGGAAAGCCCGCATGGGATGGGTTCGCCCGTATCATCGCGTATCGCCGAGTAAGTAAAGAACCTCGCCGATCGCGGCGTAGATCCTTTCGAGTTGGTCCGGCGTTATACAATAGGGCGGCATCGTGTAGATCGTGTTGCCCAGCGGTCGGAGCAGCACATCGCGTTCCCGAAACATGGCCAGCATACGTGACGCGATATCGGAAAGATAGCCGGCCGGCTCGTCCGCGATGCTCACCTCAAACGCGGCGATGGTCCCCGCCTGTCGCGCGTCCTGAACCCGCGAATGCCGTTCAAGCTGTGCCAGATGCGCCGCTTGTCGCTCGGCGAGCGAAGCGATGCGTTTCATCATAGGCTCGTCTCGCCAGATCGCGATATTCGCATTCGCTGCCGCACAGGCGATCGGGTTGGCGGTGTAGCTGGAAGAGTGGAAGAACATCCGCGCGCGATCGATGCTCAGATGCGCATCGAACACAGGCTCGCTCGCCATCGTCACCGCGAGCGGGATCGCGCCTCCGGTCAGCCCTTTGGAGAGACAGAGGATATCGGGCGCGATGTCCGCCTGATCGCACGCCAGTAGCGTTCCAGTCCGGCCCCATCCGGTCATCACCTCGTCCGCGATGAACAGCGTGCCGTGCGTGGCGCAGATTCGTCGCATCTCTGCCAAGGTCTGGGCGGAATACATCAGCATTCCGCCCGCACCCAGAACCAGCGGTTCGACGATGAAGGCGGCAGCACCTTCACGGCATGCTCGGTCGAGCGCATCGAGCGTGGATTGCTCCGCACCCGGGCTCGGGAAGGGTATCGAAGTGACGTCGAACAGCAGCGGTTCGTAGGCCCGGTTGAATGCACCGCGCGCGCCGACCGACATGGTGCCAATCGTATCGCCATGATAGCCGTGATCCATCACCACGATCCGATGCCGCGCTTCACCGCGATGAAGCCAGTAGCCGAGCGCCATCTTGAGCGCGACCTCCACGCTGGTGGAGCCGGAGTCGGAAAAGAATACGCGTGTGAGGGTGTTGGGCATCAGTGCGCGCAGATTCCGCGCCAGCTCTTCGGCTGGCTCATGCGTCCAGCCAGCAAAGATTATCTGGTCGAGCCGCGATGCCTGTTCGGCGATCGCCTGGGCGATCCGCGGGTGCGCATGGCCGTGCGTGGTCACCCACCAGGATGAGATCGCGTCGATCACCTCGCTGCCATCCTTGCGGAACAGCGAGGCACCTTCGGCGTGGGACACCACCGGGATGGGTTCTTGAAGCCCATGCTGGGTGAAGGGGTGCCAGATGGGCGCCTCGGTCATGTGAAATGCTCCGACGTGAAGCCCTCGGCAAACTCCGCAGCGAGTGTCGCCGCATCGAGCGGGTCGAGGATCGGCAGACGGCCGAGCCGCTCGACGCCCCCGATCGTGCATATGGTCCTCTCGCTGTCCTCCTGCGGCGCGCCGACGAACGCCATGCCGAGAATGGGAACGCCGCGCGTACGCAGCGCCTCGATCGTCAACAACGAATGGTTGATAGTGCCAAGCCCGGTGCGCGCGACGATCACCACCGGTGCACCCCAGATCGCGAACAGGTCGGCGTAAAGCAGGGTTCGCGTGACCGGCACCAACGCGCCACCCGCGCCTTCGATCACCAGCGAACGGGCCACCTGAGGCAGCGCAAGTGACGCGGGATCGATCGCCACATCGTCCAACTCGGCGGCACGATGTGGCGAGCACGGTGTCGTCAGGCGGTACGCTTCAGGCAGAATCGACGCGCGGGGCACGCCGAGAGAGGCAACGCGCTCGCTATCCGATCCATCATCAAGCCCGGCCTGCACCGGTTTCCAGTAGATCGCGCCCAGTGCGCGTGTCAGCCCTGCCGCAAACACAGTCTTACCGATATCGGTATCGGTGCCGGTGACGATGAATGTCTGGCTCACAGCAACCTCGCCAACGCGGCCGCGAACTCGCGGATATCGCTTTCCCCGCTGTTGAGCGTGATAGACATACGCAGCCGCGCCGTGCCCGGCGGCACGGTCGGCGGGCGGATGCCGCGCACGTCGAAACCGCAGCCTTGCAAAGTCTCCGCGATCCGCATCGTGCGGGCCTCGTCACCGATCACGATTGGCTGAATTTGCGTTCCGCTGGGGGCAAAGCCGAAACGTTCGAATGCGCGGCCGGCTTCGACGACCAGTGCGCGCAAGCGTTCTCGGCGATCTTCGGCCCGCGCCACGATGCCCAGGCTCGCCCGCACGACCGAGGCAATCAAGGGAGAGGGTGCGGTAGAGAAGATGAAGCTGCGCCCACGATTTAGCAGGAAGTCGCGGAACACGGCGGGGCCAAGTATCAGGGCACCCTCGCAGCCGAACGCTTTGCCGCAGGTCACCATCGAGACGACGTTCTCGCGACCCAGAAAGTCGGCTGCAAGTCCGCGCCCACCGGGACCATACACCCCTGCCGCGTGCGCTTCGTCGACCAGCAGGATCGCGTCCACCTGATCAGCCAGCGCTGCGAAATCCTCGATCGGGGCGCAGTCGCCGTCCATGCTGTAAAGTGTCTCGACAGCAATCCACGGCGTCCCCTTGCCACCGGCGGCGCGCCACCGGTCGATCGCATCAGCGGCTGCGCCGACGTCGTTATGGGTGAAGCTGCTGCATGGCGCGCGCGAAAGTTTCATCCCTTCGTGGGCACTTGCATGGATTAGAGTGTCGTACACGATCAGGTCGCCCGGTTGAGGCAGTGTGGCGAAGATCAGGCTATTGGCAGCAAAACCCGATCCGACGAACAACGCGCTCTCGCTGTGGAAGAACCGCGCCGCCTGCGCTTCCAGCGCTTCATGTTCCGCTGTGTTGCCGCGCAGGAGACGCGAGCCGCCAGAACCCACTGCCACTCCGCGATCTATTGCCTCGACGGCGGCATCGCGGAGCGATTGCGACCCGGCAAATGCGAGATAGTCGTTCGAGGAAAAGTCACGGCCGACCGGAGACAACAATTTGCGGCGACGGTGCGCCCTAGCGAGCGTAATGAGATCATCGCGGTGAAAACTGGAAACCATGGGCAAATGTGGCCCTAAACGGGCTGGTCCACGCTGCAAAGGCGACTTCGTGCGGATGTCTCTTTGTAGCGGCTAAGCGCATGAGAGCAGACGGTCAGCTTCCGGCCCAACAAAGGACTTTGCAATGGGGCCGGCCCCTGCATAGGCCCTCATTTTGCTAATTACCCAGTGGCAGTATTTTTTCGATTCCTAGATGCTCGTTGCATCCAGTATCACGCGGACAGTCTCCTCTGGCCGATCCCACATCGGGAAGTGCCCGCTACGCTCGAACCAGTGCAGCGTCGCTTCAGGGAAAGCTTTCATCGCGCGATCCGCCTGCTGCGGTAGACACAGCCGATCCTTGCGTCCCCAGCCTATGACAACAGGCGCAGCCGTTTTCGCAGGACCCTCCTGCATCGCGCCGTTGGCGAGATCCTTCACAAGCGAATTGACGGTGCGCGTGTCAGCCAACGACTTCAATTCGCGCGCGACGAATGCCCCATCGAGCGCCCACGGCCTAGCAGAGAGCTGGGCCAAGAGCGCGGTCCGGCCTGCGACATTTCCGGTGATGGCAGAAAGCGCCGGTCGCAGTGCGCGAACCAGAGCAACCGATGGCATTAAGGTGGCTTTGAAGAAGGTGCGCTCCCACCCTTGCCAGAAGCCGCCCGGATCGAGTGCGACAACCGCGCCCGCTTGGCCGCGCCGCGCCATCTCGAGCACCAGGCGAGCCCCCAGCGAGCTGCCAACCATATCAATACCTGTGAGATTCTCCGCGCCGAGCCAGTTGTCCAGACTGCGCACAAGTCCGTCAAACGTGCCGCTGTCGGCCTCGTCGGGTGCTTGCCCATGGCCGGGCAGGTCTATGGCAATTACCTCCCTGACTTGAGAAAGCGCAGGCGAGATCGTGTCCCACGAACCCGAGGTAGCCCCCAGCCCGTGGACAAGGAGAAGGGGTTTTCCGCGCCCCGCGCGCGTATGGTGCATGGTCATGTAACGGCAACGTCCCGCACCGACTTATGGCCCCGTAGATGTCTGTATTGGCGCAAGTGTTGCCAAAAGCGGACGGTGCGCTTCCGGCCCAATTCCTTGCGTTCAGCAATTTTTAGACGTTGGAACATCCCGCCCCAGTGAAATCCTTGGGCCCGATGGCAAGGAGCGCGCGTTAGAAGGTCGATACGAATTATTCTTGTGCCATGTACTGATTATCGAAGACGAGCCGCTGATTGCGCTCGATGTGGCTGATGTGCTGACGGATCACGGCGCATTGAGCTTCAGTTTTGCCGACAACGAGGGCGATGCAATCGACGCGGCCGATCAGCGGGTTCCTGATTTCATCGTCTCCGACGTGTCTTTACGGGCCGGCACTGGTCCCCAGGCGGTTGCGAAGATACGCGCGAGCCACGGTATTATTCCGGTAATTTTCGTTACCGCGACCCCGGACGCGGAGTTCCAGCGCGATCCGCCGAGTAATGTCTTTCGCAAGCCTATGGATCGGCGCGCTATCGGGGCGACGTTTCACACGATGGCTTTCGGATAGCGGTCCTCAGCTCTGGGCTACGACGAGCGGCATTTCGAACCGAAACCGCGTCGCCTGCGTGTCCGATGTGACGTCGATCTGGCCGCCATGCGCCTTGGCAATTTCCGAAGCGATATGCAGTCCGAGCCCCAAGCCGGTGCTGTTGGGACGGACCTCGCCGCGGAAGAATGGTTGGAAGAGCTTGCGTCTGGCCGCGTCATCAATCGGGGCGCCGCCGTTTGCCACTTCGAGCACGAACAGCCCAGCGTCCGAAAGCGCGCGCACCTCTATCGGTTGATCGCTCGCCCCATGGGTGATCGCGTTTCCAAGCAGGTTCGACAGCATCTGGCCGATCCGCACCCGATCACAATCGATGTTCTCGTCCAGATCGATCTTGGAGTCGATCACCCGGCCGGAATTGACCGACTGGATCTCTGCCACGACCTGCTCGAGAACCGGCCCGAGGGGCCCGTCTGCGTTGCGGCTCAGCGTAATCCCGCCGCCAAGCCTCCCGCGCGCGAAATCGAGCACGTTGTCCACCAATTCGGACGCGCGCAGCACGCTTCCGGCCATAAGCGAGACCACGGTTTGCCCGCGCTCGCTCAGGTCCTCGCGCTGGCTGAGCAAGCGGATGCCGCTGCTGATCGACGCGAGCGGATTGCGCAGATCGTGCCCGAGCACGGCGACGAACTGTTCGCGCAGCTGGGCAGTTTCGGCTGCCGCATCAAGCTCGCGACGCGACGCGTCGCGCTTTCTTACGAGATCGCGTTCGTACCGGCGGCGCTCGACGGCGCGCAGTACGACGACGTCGGTAAACAACAGCGAACCGTCGGCGTCCCGCCTTTCGGCCACGTTGACCAAGCAGGGCACCGGCTTTCCATCATTCGTTCGCAGGTCCATCGCCACCTCATCGACGAAGCCCTGCATCCGCAGCAGCGGCGAGATGTTGGTTTCGTAAAATATGCGCGAGGGAACGCTGAGCAGCGTCTGGAACGGCATTCCGACAAGTTCATCCCTGCCATAGCCGGTCTTGTCCGACATCCGCTTATTGGCGCGCGCGATCCGGCCATCGGGTGACAGCGACATCAGGCCGCACGGCACATGGTCGGGATCGTACGGCGTGACGACTACCTCAGACAAACGCGCGAATGGCCGCGATCACCTGATCGGGCGCGCTGAGGTTAGGGCAATGCCCGGTCGCTTCGAGAAGGACCATTTCGCTCCCCGTAATCGAATCGCGCACATGCTCGCCGACTTCAACGGGGGCAATGGCGTCGTCGCGACACTGAATGACGAGCGTGCGTGCGGCCACGCTGGCGAGATCTTTGCGATTGTCGGACAGAAACGTTACCTCGGCGAACTGGCGGGCGATCACCGTATCTGTGCGGCAGAAGCTGTTCGTCAGTTCCTCGCCCAGCTCGGGCCGGTCGGGATTACCCATGATCACCGGCGCCATCATGTTCGACCAGCCAAGGTGATTGTCGTCGAGCGAGGCCAGAAGTTCGTCGATATCTGCGCGCGAGAAGCCGCCGCGGTAGCCGTGATCGTCGATATAGCGCGCAGAGGGCGAGACGAGGACGAGATCGGCGAACATGCCCGGAGCCTTCAGCGACGCGAGAACGCCGATCATAGCGCTCACCGAATGGCCCACGAACACGGCGCCGGCCAATTCCAGGTCGCGGCCCAGCTCAACCAAATCGTCGGCATAGGCATCGAGCGAGGCGTAGCGTTGTGCATTGTAGGCCGAGAGGTCCGAGCCCCCGGCGCCGACGTGATCGAAAAGCACTGTCCGGAAGTTGTTCTCGAAAGCAGGCGCGACCATGCGCCACATGTTCTGGTCGCAGCCGAACCCGTGGGCGAACACCATCGAGCGTTCGCCGAGGCCGCGGAGATTCACATTGTTCCGCTCGAGTATGCCCACTGCCCGGCTCCCGCGCCCGCCAGCGAGCATTTTGTCTAGAAGCGACCGTAGCAGAAACGGTTCGCGGGTGCCACATTTTATGCCGACCTTGCAGGAGGCTAACTTCGAAGATGCTGCAATCCTCGATCCGTCTGGGTCAGTGACCCCCTGATGAAAAGCCGACAGGCTGGATGGGCCCAAACGACGACACGCCGAACGTTATCTTCTTGGCCAATGACGGCCAAGGAGAAGAATGATGGGATACTCACGATTTGACCCTGCCATGCAGGGACGCGTGGCTTGTAACGCTGGCAAGAATGTCGGCACCAAACGCCCGCTGACGCAGAAACAGATATGGGCAATCCGCTTTCACCTGGATCGGGAAGGACGCCTGAGGGACAAGGCGCTCTTCGATCTCGCCATCGGCAGTAAATTGCGCGGCTGCGATTTGATGAAGATCAAGATTGGCGACGTCGTTGCCGGCTCTGACATCCGCAATCGCGCGACCGTCATTCAACAGTAAACCAGTCGACCGGTGCAATTCGAACTCACCGCCGATGTGCGAGCGACGCTACTAGCCTAGCTGGAACGTCGGGGCGGCTCAACGGGCGATCATCTATTTCCAAGCAGGATCGATCATGCCGGACACATGAGCACGCGCCAGTATGCCCGCCTCGTTGACGAATGGGTGACTGCGATTGGTCTTCGGAAGTCTGAATACGGAACACACTCGCTTCGAAGGACAAAGGCCGCGATGATTTATCGGGCCACCGGCAACATTCGGGCTATCCAGATTTTGCTGGGTCACACAAAGATCGAGAACACAGTCCGCTATCTCGGTGTGGACGTCGAAGACGCCTTACTCCTGGCAGAGCGCACCGAAATCTGACTTATCGAGCGGTCGGCCGTCGATCCTCGGTCGACCGCTTTGGAGCATCTGCTTGGCGCGGTCGGGCGACCGGAATTGGGGTGGTTTCCCGCCATTGGCTACTGCCGCGTCATTGAGCGTGCGATGTCCAACAATGGACATGAGCTGCCGGATGCGCATGGCCCAGTTACGTGAACATAGCGCGGTGAGCTCTTGCTTACGAAAGCAAGGACTTGAGACTCTTCCTCTTGCATTATCAGCCGCGCGTTTGCGTCCATGGGAATATTGACGTGTTCGGCTTCGGCATCGTCGAAGTCAGGGAAGTCGCCTTCGTATATGCCAAACCGTTGTCCATCGAAACGCACTTGATAAAGGTTGAAGTCGGCAACATGCTGCTTACCAATCAATACAGCTTCCGCTGTCATGCAGAATGTTGCGCCGCATACAGTCGGCGGGCGGTCTTCGGCGCAACCGGCAAGCAATCCAAAAGCAACTAGACGCGTCCACATCGGCTATGATTGGCACTTCACTCGAATGTCAGCAATGGAGTCGTAAGTCGAAAGGCAGCTTTGCACCGTTTGCCTTCCAAAATCGGACAGTCCGATTCCGGCCCATTAGCTGTCCAAGTAAGGCACCCTGTCGGCAGACATACCTGTAAGGCTCGTTACTCGGCCACGGCGGCCGATCAACAAAACCGTATGTCCTTTTCAATGCGCGACGAAGGAATAATTGCGCTTGTTAGAGATAAGTTACGATTAGACTGGCAGCACCGCCATTGGCCTTCGGGGTATTTTTGCTACATATACCGGAGGAGGGAAGGGCCGCGTTTTGTTTGTTTCTGAGGATCGCCTCTCGCATCTCTCCTGCTTCTCCATGCTATGGGCAAGAGTCTGAGGGTAAGGCGATTGGACAGCTTACGGGCACACCGGTCAACGAACTTCGCGCTACAAGGGCAATGAGGTACTGTTCCTGCTTGTCGGCCAAGGCAGCAATACAGGATGAACGGTTCGCGTGCAGAAAACTGGCACGCGTCGCGATAACGGCCTTCTTCATTCTCTTAACAATCAAATCGAGTGACGGTTTACTCGTCCCTCATTTCTCAAAAGCAGCATTTGCCCAGAGATTGCAACGACGGACACACCATTCGGGAGGGGCTTCTTTATCCTTTTGTGATCGCACACAAAAAGAAAATCGAAAGTATCGTAGGTTGTGAGCGCCTCGATTGTTGTCGAGACGTCTTGACTGTCATGCGTCCGCGCTATGGTTTCCTTGCGGTCTGTAACAGCTCGCCGCAAGGGTCCAATTACCGCGATAGGCTGCTGGGAAGGATAGGCGAAAATCGGGACCGCAGCCTTTCGGGAGGCAATTACGAGTGGCAAAAAACTGTTGCAACGATCGGCGAACGTTTTGCGCGACTTGGAAGGGTAACTTGTATCGAGAACTATAGATCCGGTAGGTATGTAACGAGTTATTTCCACAAAATCCCGATAGGTTTCGCTGTATTTCGAGTAGCCGTAGCTTACCGTTCCGATGCGAATGACAGCAAGAAGCGATAGTCCGAGCGTGATATGGCGAACGGCCTTGTTTGCGCGGTAGGGTTGCGAAATTTGTGATATTGAGAAAACTAACGCAAGCACGAGCGGTATCCGGTCGGCGATATAACCCACACCAAATAAGTTGGGCGGCGTGAGCACCAGCAAAACCGTAAACAAACCGATGGCGAGCATTTGCACCGGAAGGATGCGTAGGGCCTTTTTGGTAAGGCCGTATGTAAGGAGGCCAGCTAGGCAAAGCACGGTTACAACGTCGAGCGCCAGATAGGGACCTTCGGCTAAGCGAAAAAAAGATTCTGATCTATGAGCAAAGAGATCGAACAACCGATCGATTAGCGAACCGGCCGCCATGTGTTGGTCGATGCTGGCGGCGATACCGCCAGTTTGCCCTTCTGCGTCGGAGGTCTTCGATAGAAAAAACAACGATGCAGGGATGAGGGCTTGCGCGCCTAGCAATGCCGTTCGGCTCGCCAGATCCTCAAGATGCCGGGTACGCTTTAAATACCAGCGCGAGAGTTCATAGCATCCCACTATCAGACCATAGAGTGCAAAGGCTAGTCCGTGTGCGAGGAAGACGACGAATGCTCCCATGCTACAAATCATAGTCGCGAGAAAAACTCGTTTGCGAAAGCGCACCCAAAGGGCGAAATTCCAGAAGGCAAGACCCAAGCCGAACAGAAAATTTGAAAACCCCCAACCGAGAATATAACTATAGGCAAGAATGCATAGCAGCGGTGGGAGGTTCGGGTTATCCTTCCCCGAAAGAAGCCTGGAAGCATACAAGGCACCAAAGTACTGAATCAGCAAAACGCCGCCGACGATGATTTTTGTAGTTATTTCGGGAGATACCACGCTAACAAGAATTACCCCGATCAGGTCTAGACCGAGGTTCGGAAGGATCGCCCATGCGGATCGGTAATTCTCCTGTAATACCGGATCGTCGATATTGGCGAGCACCCAATATCTTGCGATGTGCGAATAGAGGTCTATCGACGGGATCACCGGTGAGAAGGCGAGCGGCACCAGAAGGATGAGTGCCCAGACAGAAATGATCATACGGTAATTTTGATCGTTTTCTACTGCGTCGGTTTCGAGTAGGAGTGATCGAAGGGTCATAACGACGGCCGCCATCGCTGACCTTCAGTATAAGCGCTTGCGCATTGTACGAGAGCGTCAGGATCGAACTTACCGATGCATTCCTGTACGACATAAAGGGGGCGGTTTTTCACCTCATTGAAAATCCGCGCAATGTATTCGGCAATGACACCCAGACCTGTTAAAATGAGACCGTTCATAAACAAAACGACACACATCAGTGAAGCATAGCCTGGCATATCGATGCCAAGTATAATCGTCTTTATAAGGATGGTCAGAAGGTAAAGCGCCGACGCTGTTGCGCAGGTAATACCGATATAGGTCCAAATCTTGAGCGGCGTTGATGAAAAGGAAATGATTCCTTCAAGCGCTAGAGACCAAAGCTTCCACGGATTGAACTTGGTCTCTCCGGTCGAGCGTTCTGGCCTAACATATTCGATAGTCGCCGTCTTGAATCCCAGACTAGCAAACAGCCCTTTCATAAAACGTTCGCGTTCGGGATATTTGCGCAAAGTCGCCATGGCATCGGAACCAAGCAATCGAAAGTCGCCCACATTTGCGGGAATGTCGATCTTGGTCAGACGAGACATCGTGCAGTAAAACATCGAAGCCGAAAGGCGCTTTGCAAACGAGTCAGATTTGCGGTCGGAACGCTTGGCAAGGACGACTTCATAGCCGTCGCGCCAGCGATCGATCATCTCTGGGATCAGCTGAGGCGGATCTTGCAGATCGACGTCCATCGGGATGACGACCTGGTTGCTTGCAAAATCTAAGCCGGTCGTCAGCGCAATTTCCTTACCGAAATTGCGCGAAAGATCGACGCCCTTTATCCGCGGATCTTCGATAGAATGATTGCGAATAACGGACAATGTTTGGTCGGAACTGCCATCGTTGACGAAGATAATCTCCCAGTTTTTGGAATCAGCTTCCAAGACCGAGATGACCGCTTCGAGGAAAAGGGAAATGGCGGTTTCTTCGTTGTAAACTGGGACTACGATTGAAACGCTTGGGTAAGACCTGCGAGGGCGTGCGTGATTACACATGAGCAGCCTTTTTAAATATAATCAGTTTCATGGCGACAAAGTTTACCAGCATACTGACACCTGTTGCGAAAACTGCAGCGGGAAAAAGGGTGATGATGGAAGTAAGGCAATCGGTGAGAGAGCTGAAAACTAAAGCTGAAACGACATTCAGCAAAACAAACTGAGTAAATTGGGAAGATGTTTTTGCGGCCCGAAAGGTCCAGCTTTTATTGAGAAAGAAGCTCTGTACGGTCGCAATACCGTAAGAAAAAAAACTCGCCAGCCAGACGTTCAAGTCGACGCTTGTGAGGACAAATAAAAGTACAAAGCATGTCGCAGTGTTCGCCACACCGCAAACAGCAAATCTAGTGAGTTCCCCCAGCAGATCGCGGTTCAATTTACCTTTCAATTTCAACAGCATGGAATCACTAGTCCTAGAGTGACGCGTTGGACGGTATCTTCATTTCAAACCGGCGATACAAGGTAAGCATACTCCACGTGCCAAAGATGAACGCATATGGATGCTCGCGATAGCGCGTGATGTCCCGCTCTCGGTAATTAAGGCAGTACGGTTGCCTTTGCCCTCTAGCGTTCGCCGCAAAAATCGTCCTCCAGTTTTGATGCCGCGTCCCTTCGGGTGAGAGAGGCATTCGTTTATCCGAGTCTATGCTATCGCGAGAAATCATTACTTATAAACCTAGTCCGAGCGCGAGGGAGTGGCGTGAATGCTGAGTTTTCCAAGATTTCGATCGTTCAGTCGATCGCCGCAGCGCGCGTTTTGAATGGCCTTCCCCGGTTAAAAGTCAACGTACATGAAAAAACCGGTTTCATTTGGGGGCGAACGAGTATCGGGGTTTGCCTATGCGATTTATATGTATCCCGCGTGAAGCCTTGAGGTTTGGTCTCGCATTCTCGCAACGAAAGCCGATTCTAAAGCCTTGAAAACCAAACAGTCTTGCAATGCAGCAAAATTGGCGGACCCCTGCGATCTCGCTCAGATTGAGTCTCTAACCCAGTCAGACGCCGCGGCCGGTGCCACCCGGCTGGCGAACTGCTACGCCGTCCTATCCCCCTTGGGTTACGGCTACGACACCAATCCTTTGCGACGTGCGGCGCTGATTAGATTACAAAGCGCGCCGAGTGGCAGCAACAATTTCAGGCGGGAACGCAAACGTGCATGCGCCCAGCCTGTTTTGCTTATTCGCCAGCTACTGCCATCGTGCCGAGGTCCGCGGTCGCGGAAGCGGGGGCTCCGCCCGTAGTGGCAACCTGGGGAGCAGGAGGCGCGAATGCAGCCTGCCGGCTCGACTAGGCGACAGCGCTGGCCGAGACGGCGAGTTCGAGAGGCTCTTCCGTCTTAACCATCAGCTCGCGGCATTCGGGAATGCGGCCCGACTTTCCGATGATGAAGCCGGCCAAGACGCCGGCGAGCAGGACGCCGCCGACGGTCGCCATGATGGCCCCTTCGCCTTCCTGACAATAGGTGTTGTTGAGCGGAACGATCCGTCCATCCACTTCGACATGTTCGAGCTCGATGTCCATCTTGCCCGATTTGCCGAACGCACCGCGGCTTGTCAGCCATGTGATACGGCCCTGCGCAGACGTCCCGCCGTTTCGATCGCGCCGCGGTTCTCGACCTGGCGAAGGCAGGCAAGGATAAGAGGCGCGGTTAGTTCGCCCGGCGCAAACTCTCCCAGCATGGGGAACACGTCGCGCTCGAGGCTGGTAATGACGTCCTCGGCGTGTCGATCGACCCAGCGCGACCGATTGATCTCGTACCATTCGCGGGCCAGCGATTCGAACGAATGCTCGGAAGACGTGATGGCGGATGCAGCAGCCTTGCGCGCCTCGATTGCCGGATCGTTACCGGCGCGCAAGATTTCGCGTGTCTCGTCTCGCCGGTCGCGCGCCGCGCGAATCGACACTTCGGGATAGGCGCCGTAGCTCGCCTGCTTTTCCTTGCCGTTCACGCGATACTTGTGCCGCCAGAGCTTCGACCCGTTCGGCCGCACGAGCAGGTGCAACCCCTTCTCATCGGCGAGCTTGTAATCCTTCTCGCCCGGCTTTGCCTTCCGCGCCTTCGCATCGCTCAACATATCGGTGCCCCCAAATTGACGTTTGATGCCCCCAGGTGTGCCCCCAGCGACCTGACAATTCATGACACGTCCTGACACGCGATGCGCGTCTGATTTGGACAAAACCGCAGAAACGTGACACTTTATGGCACGTCCTGACGCTTAATGATATAGGGGGGTGGCGGACAGGGTGGGATTCGAACCCACGGTGGGCGTGAACCCACGGCGGTTTTCAAGACCGCTGCATTCGACCACTCTGCCACCTGTCCGCTCTCGGTCGTATCCGCGCTAGCGATATGGACGGCAGGTGTCACGCAAAACCAAAAGATGGATCGCTGCATGGGCGCAATCATTCGCATTGGCCATTCAGGTACGATATGCGAAGGGAGACAGCATGAAATATCTACGGTCGTTCGCTTCCTTGATTGCGCTTTTCAGCCTGCCGGCATCCGTACCGCTGGCGGCGCAGGACATGTCCTTCGATCAGTATGTCCAGATCCTGCAGGCACGTTCGCGCGCCGAAGGTGTGAGCGAAGCAACGATTTCGCGGATGACGGCAGGACTGTCACCCAGCAACCGGGTGATCGAACTCGATGAATCGCAACCGGGTGGGACGTCGCAAAGCAACCGCTTTCCCCCTCTGGCGCCGTACATAGCGTCTCATGTCGACACGGCGCGTATCTCCGGCGGACAACGCGAATATCGCAATGCGCGAAGCACCCTTGCGCGGATCGAACAGGATTATGGTGTTCCCGGCGAGATCCTCGTGGCTATCTGGGGCCATGAGACCGCCTACGGCAACGTGACCGGCGGTTTCGATTTGTCGCAGGCGCTTGCGACCCTCGCATGGGAAGGGCGGCGACGCGATCTGTTCGAGGAAGAGTTCGTCGCGTTGATGAAGGTCGCCGACAAGGGTTATAGTCGTTCGCAGTTGAAGGGCAGCTGGGCCGGCGCTTTCGGCTATCCTCAATTCCTTCCCAGCGTCTATCTCCGCCTCGCGACCGACGGGGACGGTGACGGGCGGGCGGACATCATGAACAATCGCGCGGATACGTTGGCATCGATCGCCAATTACTTCCGTGATGCCGGGTGGCGTCCCGGACAGCCATGGGGCGTCAGCGCTTATGTGCCGCGCGATTTCACTCCATCGCGCTACGCGACGAAACTCGATGCGCCGGTCTGCGAACGAGTGCATAGTCGGCATAGCCAATACAAGACGGTCGACGAATGGCAGGCGCTTGGTGTCCAGCCGCAAAGGCCCCTCGCACCGGGAACTCTCGTATCGCTGTTCCAACCGGATGGCCCGGGTTCACCCGCATGGCTGCTGACGTCGAATTATCGCGTTATCCTCGAATACAACTGTTCTAACTATTACGCGATGAGCGTTGGCCTTCTGGCGAGTGAGATAGGGTCCTGATCGAACGGTTAAACGCGGAAGGATGCCTTCATCCTTCTCGACCTAGAGCTGTCGCCAACCTATGACGCGAGCGATGTTGGGCACTTTCATCAAGCGATACCTCCCCGTCCTTTTATCGATAAGCGTGCCGGCGACGAGCGCGGCGCAGCCTCAGCTGTCCGACCCACCCAGTCCACCATCGGCCGAAGATGCTCCGATCGCATACCTGATCGACGCTGCGAATGGACAGGTTCTTTTCGCCCGCGAGGCGGACCGGCGATTCATGCCGGCCTCGATCACGAAGACGATGACCATCTTTCTTGCATTCGAAATGATGGAAGAGGGCAAACTTACCCAGGACAAACGCGTCGCCGTCAGCCCTGCTATGTTCAAGGCATGGCGCGGTGTCGGCTCGACGATGTTCCTCGACGCGCAGGATCAGGTGCGCATCGACGATCTCATTCACGGGATCGCCACGGTATCGGCGAATGACGGGGCGGCTGTGCTGGCGGAAGGGGCAGCCGGCTCCGTCAGGCAATGGGTCGATGCCATGAATGCGAAGGCTCAGGATATTGGCATGTCCGACAGTCGGTTCGGCACTCCAAACGGGTGGATGGATGAGGGTCGCACGTTCGTAACCGCTCGCGACCTTGGAACGCTGGCACATACGATGATCGAACGTCATCCGGCGAAGTATGCGCATTATGTCGGGAAACGGGAATTCCGGTTCAATGAGATCACACAGCCCAATCACGATCCGTTGAGCGGCGTCGTGCCCGGCGCGGACGGTATCAAGACCGGGTTCACCAACCAGGCAGGCTATGGATATCTCGGCTCGGCAAGGCGCGGCGATCGTCGGCTTATTCTCGTCGTAGCCGGAAGCCCTCGCGGAACCGCACGCAATCGCGCCGCCCGTGATTTGCTCGAATGGGGATTTACGAATTTCGATGAAAAGGTGTTGGCTACGGCAGGCGTCGAGATTGGTACGGCCGAGGTACAGGGAGGAAAGGACCGTTATGTTGGGCTGGCTCCTCGGGAGGGGGTCCATATCAATCTTCCGCATGATCGGACGCCGACCATGACGACGCGCATCGTATATGAGGGGCCGCTGCGCGCGCCGATCGCCAAGGGCGAGACCGTGGCGCATCTGGAAGTGTCGGCAGGGCCGCTGGGCACCTTCGAAATTCCGTTGGCGGCGACCGCGAATGTCGACGAAGCAACGCCTATTTGGCGGACATTCAACGCCATTCTCGGCTGGTTCTCGTGATGCACGGAAAATTCATTGCCCTCGAGGGCGGCGAGGGGGCGGGCAAATCGACACAGGCCCGGCTTCTTGCCTCGGCGCTGCGGGAATGCGGAATTGAGGTCGACGCGACGAGAGAGCCCGGTGGAACGCCGGGTGCGGAAGCGATCCGTCAGCTGATACTCGACCCTCCGGGAGAGGGGTGGGGCGCGCCCTCTGAAGCGCTCCTTTTCGCCGCCGCCCGGGCGGATCATGTCGAAAAGCGCATTCGTCCTGCCTTGGCGCGCGGGACCTGGATTGTGTCCGACCGCTTTCTCGATAGCAGCCGCGCCTATCAGGGGTTTGCACTTTCCATCGGAGACGAAGCGGTGCGCACCTTGCATAAGATAGGCAGCCAAGATCTTCTGCCCGACCTGACCATTGTGCTCGCGGCGGAAGAGGCGACGTCTTCGCTCCGCTTGCGCCAGCGCGATGGCGATACGAGCGACGCGATCGGCGGGCGGGGTCGGGAATATCATGAAGCGGTAAATCGCGCGTTTCTCAACTTCGCTGAACGCGAACCCTCGCGATTTGCGGTTATTTCGGGAGAGGGCGGCGTTGAGGGCGTCCACCGCCGCGTAATGGATGCGGTTCTGCCCCTTATAGATGCATTCAAGCTATGACCTATATCGGTCACGAGCAGGCGTGGGACAGTTGGACGCGCGCGACCAAAGGCCAGCGGATGCATCACGCGTGGCTACTTGCCGGTAAGAAAGGGCTTGGAAAGGCAGGCTTCGCACAAGCAGCCGCGCGCCGATTGCTTGGCGCTGGGACTGAATTGCATCCCGATATCCTATCGCTGACCTATGGCGCGAAGGACGACAAGGAGGAGCGCAAGCGAGCGGACGGCAAAGCGTATGAAAGCGCCCGCAGCATCCGTATTGCGCAGGTGCGCGCCATGCAGCGGCGCCTTACGACCAAGCCGACGCTCGGCGATCGACGCATCGTCATCATCGACGCTGCCGACGATCTCGAACGCAATGCCGCTAATGCTTTGTTGAAAAGTTTGGAAGAGCCGCCGCAGGGCACCACCTTCCTGCTCATTACGCATCGTCCGGCACGACTTCTTCCGACGATCCGTTCGCGCTGTCGAACGCTGCGGTTTCCCTCGTTGTCCGACCAAGTGATGGACGAATTGCTTCGCGATCTGGCACCGGACGCGGAGGCAGAAACACGAACGGCTGCGGTGAAGGCTGCCGCCGGCTCTCCCGGAGCCGCAATCTCTTTCGTCCGAATGGATTTGGGCGAGGCTGCCACGCTTATGAGTTCGATCCTCAAGGAGGGGGACCGCGGCTTCGCGTTGCGAGGTGCGTTGGCCGGCGTGATCGGCGCTCGGCCGGATCGTGACCGTTTGCAGGCCGTGCTCGATCTTGCCAGATCGACCCTTGCGGAAGAGGTCGAGCAGGCAAGCCGCGATCCCTCGCCGCTGATCGATGCGCACGGCGAGCTCGTGCGGCTGACCGCCGAACAGCCAATCTTCAATTACGACGCCGGTCTTCTCGCAATGGAAATCGGAACCTTGCTCGCAAAAGCGGGGGCCGCTAGCGCGTCGGTCGATGCCTGATCCTTATTACATTACCACCGCGATCCATTATCCCAATGGCAAGCCGCATATCGGCCACGCCTACGAAACGATCGCCGCCGACGTGATGGCGCGGTTTCAGCGCCTGCGCGGTCGTGAGGTGCGCTTCCAGACCGGAACCGACGAGCACGGGCTTAAAATGGCGCAGAAAGCGCGCGAACTGGGTCAGACCCCGCGCGCCTTGGCGGACGAAATGTCGGGCTATTTCAAAGCACTGTTCGATAAACTCGATATTTCTTACGACCGGTTCCTCCGCACCACCGATGTCGATCATCACGAGGCAAGCCGTGCAATCTGGCGGGCAATGGAAGCGAAGGGCGACATATACCTCGACCGCTATGAAGGCTGGTATTCGATCAGGGACGAGGCCTTTTATGACGAAAAGGAATTGGTCGAAGGGGAGGGCGGCGAACGCCTTTCGCCCCAAGGAACGCCTGTCGAATGGACCGAGGAGGAAACCTGCTTCTTCCGGCTTTCTGCATATCAGGATCGCCTGATAGAGCTGCTCAACCGGCCCGGATTTTGCGAACCCGCAAGCCGGCGGAATGAGATGCTCGCCTTTGTCGAGGGTGGGTTGAAAGACCTTTCGATCAGCCGGACGAGTTTCGATTGGGGCGTGAAGGTACCGGGTCACGACGATCACGTCATGTATGTATGGGTCGATGCCCTCACGAATTACGTAACCGGAGTTGGCTATCCGGATGGCGGGGAGATGTGGGAGAAATTCTGGCCCGCCGATCTCCATTTGATCGGCAAGGATATCGTGCGGTTCCACACGGTCTATTGGCCGGCATTCCTTATGAGCGCGGACCTGCCGTTACCGAAAAAGGTGTTCGGCCATGGCTTTCTGCTCAATCGAGGGCAGAAGGAATCCAAGTCGCTTGGTAACGTCACCGATCCGGGCGAGTTGGCGGATCGCTTCGGGGTCGATGCGCTGCGCTACTTCCTGATGGCGGAAGTCACCTTCGGGCAAGATGGCAGCTATTCCGCCGAAGCTCTAGTAAACAAAGTTAATGCGGAACTGGCGAACAGCTTCGGCAATCTTGCACAGCGCACCCTGTCGATGGTTCAAAAGAATATGGACGGCGCGCTCGAACGTTTCGAGACTTCGGGCGAGGACAAGGCCTTGCTGACAATCGTCCAGGTTGCCTGCCGTAATGCACTGCCAGACGCGTTCGACAGTCTTTCGTTCAGCACAGGCATCGAAGCGTGGCTGCGCGCGGTCTATGCTTGCAACCAATATGTCGACGAACAGGCGCCGTGGTCGCTCAAGAAGACCGATCCTAAACGAATGAAGGTCGTGTTGCAGACTCTCGTACTCGCGATCCGCGATCTGGCGATCGCTATTCAGCCCGTTATCCCGACCAAGGCCGCTGCAGTCCTCGACCAACTCGATGTGCCAGACAATGCAAGGGACTTCGCTGCGCTTTCCGACGAGAGCTGGTTCGATGCGCGCGTCGCGACCGGCAAGACGCTCGACAAGCCGTCGCCGATCTTCCCCCGGCTCGAACTGTCTGAAGCGGAGACGGCGTGATGCTGGTCGATAGTCATTGCCATCTCGAATACGAAGGGTTGGTCGAAAGTCAGGACGATGTCCTCGACCGGGCTCGCGCACGCGGCGTCGGTGCGTTTCTCAATATCTCGACCAAGCAGTCGGAATGGGCGCAGGTCGTCGGCACGGCAAACCGGCGTGATACCGTTTGGGCGAGCGTCGGCATCCACCCACACAATGCCGATGACCATCCGGAATTGACCCGCGCGGAACTGCTTGAAGCCACTCGCAATGCGCGAGTGATTGGCATCGGTGAAACCGGCCTCGACTACTATTACGATCACTCCGATCGCGAAGCGCAGAAGCGACTTTTCCGCATGCACATATCGGTAAGTCGAGAAACCGGCCTGCCGTTGATCATCCATACGCGCGACGCAGAAGAGGATACACTCGCAATCCTCCGCGAAGAAATGGGGCAGGGGACCTTCGCGGCTCTGATTCACTGCTTCACAGCGTCCGCCGAATTCGGCGAACACGTGCTGGAACTTGGTTTGTCGATTTCACTCTCCGGTATCGTGACCTTCAAGAATGCCAAAGACTTGCAGGCATTTGCAAAGACCCTACCGCAAGACCGGCTTTTGGTCGAAACGGACAGCCCGTTTCTCGCGCCCGTTCCGCATCGCGGCAAGACGTGCGAACCGGCTTTCGTCGGCGACACCGCCGCTTTTCTTGCCGAACTACGAAACGAGGAACCCGACGACCTAGCACGGTACACGACGGATAACTTCTATCGTCTATTTTCCAAAGCGCAGCGACCGTGAAACTGCTGATGCTCGGCAGCGGAACGTCGACCGGCGTGCCGCGGATCGGCGAGGATTGGGGCGAATGCGACCCGAAAGAGCCGCGCAATCGGCGAAGCAGGGTCTCGATCATCGTCGAGAGCAATGCAGGTCAGCGCATTCTTGTCGATACGTCGCCCGACCTGCGCAACCAGTTGCTGGCGAACGGTATCGAGAAAGTCGATGCCGTATTCTGGACCCACGACCATGCCGATCATTGCCACGGAATCGACGATCTTCGTGTCATGCGCTACGATCGCAGCAATCCTTTGCCCGGATACGCCACGACCGTAACCGGCGAGCGGTTGAAACGACGGTTCGATTACATCTTCGCAGGCCAGTTCGGTTATCCGACGCTCGTCGAATTACGGGACGTCAAGGATGCCAGACTGGTGTCCGGCTTCTCGTTCGATTGGGTTGAAATGCCGCACGGGCCAGCGAAAAGTACGGGTTTTCGCTTTGAAAGCGATGGTCGATCAATCGGATACGCGACGGATTTCAGCGAGATAACCGATGCTATGGTCGAATGCCTTGAGGGGGTAGATCTGCTAGTATGCGACTGCCTGAGGATGCGGCCGCATCCGACACATGCGCATTACGAGATGGCGTTGGAGTTCGGAGGCCGCACAAATGCGCGGGCAATGGTCCTGACACATCTCGACAAGAGCATGGATTACCGAACTGTGGCGGACTTAACGCCGAGCAATGTTACGGTCGGCTATGACGGTCTTGAGATCGAATTGTGAGCTGGGGCTACGCAGCCTATGCGGCGATCATGGCCGCGCTCGTCGTCGTCTATCTTCGCGGTGTACGCAGCTACGGACTGGATACGAAACGTATCGCGGTTATTGCGCTTATCTGGATCGGAATTATTGGTGGCGGATATCTTTTGGTCAGCGGTGTCCTCGGCGTATCGTAATCTCGACTATTTAACATAATATCGATTATCATTCCGATGCAGTTGAGTATCTCAATGTCCGATCAAGTCAGTCCTTCCATCAATCGACTTCTCGCGATCATGGCGCGCTTGCGCGACAAGGATGTTGGCTGCGAATGGGATGTCGCGCAGACCTTTGAGACGATCGCTCCCTACACGATCGAGGAAGCCTACGAGGTTGCCGATGCGATCGAACGAAAAGACATGAGCGACCTCCGCGGGGAATTGGGAGATCTGCTACTCCAAGTCGTATTCCATTCACGAATTGCCGAAGAAGAGGGTCATTTCAACTTCGACGATGTTGCTGAGGCTGTCTCCAGGAAGATGGAAGCGCGGCATCCTCATATCTTCGGCTCAGAAGGCGGAACAATGGATTCTTCGCGCTGGGAGGACTTGAAGGCGCGGGAACGCTTGGACGCGGGATCGACCAGCGCCATGGATGGTGTGGCGAACGCCCTACCAGCTTTGCTTCGCGCGCAAAAACTGCAGAAACGCGCGGCGCGCGATGGGTTCGACTGGCCTGATCGAGCCGGGCCGAGAGCCAAAGTTATCGAAGAATTGGAGGAGCTCGAAACCGCCGCCCCGGACGCGGTCGAGGAAGAAGCCGGTGACCTGCTATTCGCTGCGGTCAATGTGGTGAGGAGCTATGGCGTCGACGCCGAACAAGCACTCAAGCAAGCCAGCGCCAAATTCGAGCGCAGGTTCCGTGCGATGGAGAGAGAGGCAGATGGCCCCTTCTCCGATCTGCCGTTACCGGAGCAGGAAGTGTTATGGGTGAAGGTCAAAAGCCTCGAAAAGCACGAACTTGAAGCATAGACTTCAAAGGCTTTCGAACTGACCCAGTTCCTTCGGATTAAGCCGCACGACGAACTTACGCAGAGGGCCATCCACGCCCTGCCCGGCATCGCTTTCCTCAAGAACATCGCCATGCGCATGAAGCCAAGCGATCCGGCGACCATCGGAAGTCGGCAATTCGAACGTCTTGACCAAGGCTTTTTCGGTCAGCATTTCGCTAAGCCGCGCCAATACATCGCCAACGCCTGTTCCATCTAGCGCCGAAGCCGCCACGACATCGGGATCGCTGTTTGCAAGCGGTTCGAGTTCCGCGCGAGCGTCTTCACTCAACGCGTCCCATTTGTTCCAGATTTCGAGGATGGGAATGGTGCTTTCGCCCCCCTCCCCCTTCTCGATGACGTCGAGATCAGTAAGCACCTGAAGAACCTGAGCCTTTTGGGCCGCCGCGTTGGGGTTGGCCATATCGCGAATGTGACAGATGACATCTGCCCCGGTCACTTCTTCCAAAGTCGCGCGAAATGCGGCGACGAGCTGCGTCGGCAGGTCCGAGATGAAGCCTACCGTGTCCGATAAAATCGCCTTTTCGACACCCGGCAGTGCGATCGCACGCATCGTCGGATCGAGGGTAGCAAAAAGAAGGTCTTCGGCCATCACATCCGAGCCTGTGAGACGATTGAACAGCGTCGATTTGCCCGCGTTCGTATAGCCGACCAGCGCGATGACGGGCCATGGTGCTCGCTCGCGCCGGTCGCGGTGAAGGGTACGAGTTTTGCGAACCTGCTCCAGATCGCGCCGCAACCGTCCCATGCGCTGTCGAATCATTCGACGGTCCGCCTCGATCTGCGTTTCGCCCGGACCGCCGAGAAAGCCGAAGCCGCCACGCTGACGTTCGAGGTGAGTCCAGCTACGTACGAGCCGGCTTTGCTGGTAATCCAGATGCGCCAGTTCGACCTGCAGGCGACCCTCCGCCGTGTCCGCACGTTCTCCGAAGATCTCGAGGATCAAACCCGTTCGATCAATGACCTTGCGCGACAGTTTCTCCTCGAGGTTGCGCTGCTGGATCGGCGTAAGCGAACCGTCGACCACGACGAGTTCCGCCTCGTTCTGTTCACATGCGGTCGCGATGTTCTCGACTTGGCCAGACCCAAACAGGAGGTTCGGCCTGACTTCTCGAACCGGCAGGACAAAACTTTCGGCGATCTCGATGCCGATCGCCAATGCCAAGCCTTCTGCCTCGGCGAGACGGCTTCGAGCATCGAGGTCGTAATTCGTCCCACGAATATCCGGACACACCACGAGAGCGCATGCGCCACGCGTTACTTCGCCGAGAAGGTCGTCGTCGAAGCTCAGTGGTCTTCCTCGGATATATCTTCGGACAGGTCTACAGGTGTCGCAGGTTGGATCGTTGAGACCGCATGCTTGTATGCGAGTTGCACATAACCATCGCGTTCGAGCAGCATGCAAAACAGATCGTATGCAGCGATTTCGCCCTGTAGCATTACACCATTGACAAGAAACATCGTAACTTGCGTTTCGCTCTCGCTGACCCGGCTGAGGAAAACATCCTGAAGAAGCCTCTGCTTCGCATTTGAGCCCTGACTACCAAACTGCGTGGCATCGACGGGTTGGCTCGGCATGATAGTGCTGACAGCGTGTTTGTAAACGAGCTGGGATTGACCGTCTCGTCGCAACAGGATGCTGAAATTATCGAACCACGTGACGATACCCTGAAGCTTTACGCCTTTAACAAGAAAGATCGTTACCGGCATTTTCTCCTTTCGGAGTAAATTCAGAAAAGCATCTTGCAGCCCGGGGCGTTTCTCTTTCGTCTTCGGCTCTGCCGGTTTGACCGACTTCGGCCTAGCCGTCAGCGTTCTTTCGCTTGGCATGTACGTTCTCCGTTTCTTGGCCGCACATCTTATCGCGGCAATCTGGACACAACCACCGCGTCCGATATCTGAAGTGGGTACTCCCTTATTTTGTAAAGCCTATTGCACCGTTCGGTTTCGAGATCGCGAAAAATTCCCTCCAAGACGTGCGGCTATTTCTTTCCACGCTCTGCCATGCCCAGAAGCTTCAACTTGCGGTGCAATGCCGAACGTTCCATTCCGATGAAATTGGCGGTCTTTGAAATATTGCCGGAAAAACGTCGTATTTGGATGGCGAGATATTCTCGCTCGAAGCTTTCCCTAGCTTCGCGCAGCGGGGCGCCCATCAAGGCCGCAATGCCACTAGATCCCGACCCGCTACCGGAGATCTCTTCCGGCAGCATGTCTGCCTCGATGGTTTGCATCTCCTCGCGCGGTGTCAGAATCACCGTACGTTCGACAACATTGCGCATCTGGCGGACATTTCCAGGCCAGTCATACGCCTGCAAGGCTGCTATCGCCTCCTCGCTTATTTCGGGTGGTGGAACGCCCTGTTCCGATGCGTACCGGGCGAAGAAGTGCCTTGCGAGCGCCGGGATATCGTCCCGCCGTTCTGTCAGTGATGGGACCTCGACTGGGACCACATTCAATCGGTAGAAAAGGTCTTCTCGAAAACGTTTCTCCTCCATTTCCAGAGTCAAATCCCGCGCAGTGCTGGATACGACGCGGACGTCGACGGCAATCTGCCGCGAGCCCCCTACCCTTACGAAACTTTGATCTGTCAGGACCCGCAGGATACGCGCTTGGGTCGATGTCGGCATATCGGCAACTTCGTCGAGAAAGAGCGTCCCGCCATCCGCACTTTCCAAGAGACCACGACGAACAAGCTTGCCGTTGCTCTCTTCACCGAACAACTCTTCCTCGAACCTCTCCGGCGTAATTCGTGCGGAATTGACAATTACGAATGGTTTGTCAGCGCGCGTCGACCAGTTATGCAAGAGCCTGGCAGCTACTTCTTTGCCGGAACCCGCAGGACCACTGATCATCACGCGGCTGCCCGTCCCTGCCACTCTTTTCAAAGTGGCTCGCACGGCGTTGATCGACGCCGAATTGCCGGTGAATTCCCCTTCCTCGCTGGTGTCCTGCTTCAGACGCGTATTTTCGCGCCTCAATCTTTCCGTTTCAGTAGCGCGCTCCACGAGATGCAGGAGACGCTCTGTTTCGAACGGTTTTTCCAGAAAATCTACTGCGCCACGGCTTACGGCCGACACCGCCGTATCGATATTACCGTGGCCGGAGAAAATGATTACCGGCAGTTCCGGTTCACGGGCCTTGATGGCGTCGAGAACTTCGAGGCCGTCCATCTTGCTGCCATGCAGCCATACGTCGAGAAGCACCAAACTCGGTCGCTTCTTATCGACCGCTTCCAGCGCTCCCGAGCTGTCGGCAGCGGTGCGGCATTCATAGCCCTCATCGCTCAATACGCCTGAGACCAGTTCGCGGATGTCGCGTTCGTCATCGACTACGAGAATGTCGAGCGCCATGCGTCAGTTTCCTATTTCGAGTTCTTGCGAGGTCGGAGTGTTCGAAGGTCGCGTGGGGTCTCGCGCGAACGATAATGTCACCCGCGTTCCCCCATGCTCGAGGGAGGAGAACACCATCGTACCGCCATGTTCCTCGACGATCTTGTTAACAATTGCGAGGCCTAGCCCCGTCCCTTTTTCACGCGTGGTTACGTACGGTTCGAGGAGTCGTTCGCGATCTTTCGGCAGGCCAACACCGTTATCTTCCACCGCTACGACAAGCTGCGTTTCGGTAAGTTCTACTCCAACCTTGATACGGCCATGATAGGGTTCGGTTTCCTGCGCTGCGCGGCCCTCGATTGCTTCGGCCGCATTTTTTAAAACGTTGGTCAGCGCCTGGCCAAGTTGATGACGGTCCGCATCGATCTTTGCTTCCGACGTGACATCCGTATCCAAGAAATATTCGATTTCTGGATTTGCAACTTCCTGAAGAAACAGTGACTGTCTGATAAGGTCGATCGCATCCTCCGGACGAAACACCGGCTTTGGCAACCTTGCGAAGCTCGAAAATTCATCGACCATCTTCCGCAGGTCGCCAACTTGCCGCACGATAGTTCCCGTAAGTTCGTCGAACAGTTCCACATCGAGATCGATTTGCTTGCGATACCGGCGTTTCAACCGTTCCGTTGCCAATTGGATAGGAGTCAACGGGTTCTTGATTTCGTGAGCGATCCTTCGGGCCACGTCCGACCATGCCGCTTGCCGCTGGTCCAGCAATTGTCGTGTTATGTCCTCGAACGTGATGACGGACCCGTCCGCATCCGCACCGATTTTGACGGCGAGGGTCAGGAGGTCTCCTCTTCTCGAATGGCTGATGACGCCTCTGTCGAGGCCCGACTGAACGAGCGCCGAAATCTGCGGCGCGAGCGCATCGAGTTTTGTCGGCCGATCTGTGGCATCCGGATCTTCGAGCAACATGGATTCTGCCGGTCCGTTCATCAGCAACACATTGCGCTGCCGATCAATCGAGATGACCCCGGCGCTCACCGATTCCAGGACGGCTTCGATGAAGCTCCGTCTCTCCTCGAGTTGCGTGTTGGCTGACAAAAGCGCATCGGTCTGTTTCTCGAGCTGCGACGTCATGCGATTAAAGGCGCGGTTTAGCATCCCGATTTCATCCGCCCCCGTGCGTCCTTCCACTCGCATCGCGAAATTACCTTGCCCGACCTTACGAGCAGCCAGCACTAATTCGGTTAGGGGTTCGACTTGTCGATCGGCGAAGCGTAAAGCGAACCAGACTGCCAATCCCACCAATGCCAAACTTACGAAAAATAGAGCGAGGTTGAACCTTAGCTGGAGCGCCCGGGCGCGTGTCGTCAAGCTATCGTAGGCGATGGAAATTTCACGAGCGCTTTGCCAGCTCTGGAAGCCGCGCGCTTCGGCGTTGCGTGCTGTGTACAGGTAGATACCGGCCGGTCGATCGATCGGAGCGACCGCCTCTATCCTTTCGGCGCTGCCACGCACGGCGACCGGTTCACCAGCGCGAAGCTGCCGTAGCGTTCCTTCGGCAAACGATCGCGGATCGCTGTCCTGCTCGATACCGTACACAACCGCGGTTCTGATGCTGCCATCGGGCATGGCTTGAAGGATTGCGCTTTCAATCACCTCCCGCGGTTGGGCCTGATACTCGTATACCAGCATGAAGTTTGGATCCGTGACAGACACGTTCTGCAGGATCGCCCGCATGTCCATCGCCATCGAGACCGTTTCGTTAGCGAGATCGAGCTGGTTGTCGTTGTAATAGTTTTCGGCGAGCTGGTTCGCGTTCTCCATCAGGCCACGCGAATTGTCGGAGAACCAGAAATCCACTCCCGATTGAAACAACCAAGCGGAGAATGCGGAGACGAGCAGCGTCGGTACGGCCGCAATCAGGGAGAAGAAGAACACCAGCCGTACATGGAGGCGCGCGGTGCTACCGGCCGCACGGCGTAAGGCCAGCCGCCGACCTGCGAGGATCAGGAGCGCCATCGCCGGAATGAGCGTTCCAATGAGAAGCGCTGCAACTTGCTGATTGGGTAACAGCTTTCCATCAGTGGGCGCACCGTCGAATGCGGCCCACGTACTACCGATCATGATAAGAAAGGCGGCAAGTGCCGCGATTTCGAGAAAGGTGAATAGGTTCGCGCGACGTGAAGCCACGACGAACTTTCGCCGCCACCGCGGACTGGAACTCAGGGAAGTTGAGGCATGTGTAGCCATTGTTGCAGGCTTACAACGCTCCTGTGCCTTTCATGCAAGCGAAAAAGCGACGAGATGCGTGTTATTGGCGTTCGATAAAAACCGACGTATCTATTCCGAGTTCGGATATTTTCTTTCGCAACGTGTTCCTGTTTATCCCGAGCACCTTGGCTGCTTTCAGTTGGTTTCCGTGCGTTTCCTCGAGTGTTCGCTCGAGCAATGGCGCTTCGAAAGCTGCAAGCGCGTCGTGATATACCTGACCATCTATAGGCTCTGCCGCATCGTACCATAGATCAATAGTTGATCGCCAATCGCGCAGAGTGTCTCCTTGAGCGGCCTCTTCCTCGCCGAGAGAGTTGTGAACCAGCGCCTCGTCGATCATCTCGTCTCGCGCGAGCAAGGCCAAACGGAAAACCGTATTCTGCAGCTCTCTAACGTTACCTCGCCAGCGACGACCCTGGAGGATCTGTAAGGCGCTGTTCGTAATCTTGCGGTTCGGAAGACCCTGCTCCGTCGCTTTCATCAGAAAATGGTGCACAAGCGGTTCGATATCCCCAAACCTTTCGCGCAGCGGCGGCAGGTGAATGGGAACGACGTTCAACCGATAGAACAAATCCTCGCGAAAACGATTTTCTGCAATAGCAGGCTGCAGATCGCGATTGGTTGCAGCGATAATTCGTACGTCGATGGGTATCTCGTGTCGCCCACCGACGCGCCGAATACGACTGGACTGCAGCGTCCGCAGGAGACGCGTTTGCGCCTCAATCGGCATGTCGCCGATCTCGTCCAAGAACAAGGTTCCGCCATTGGCTTGTTCGAATTTACCGATCTGCTGCGTGATCGCTCCTGTGAACGCTCCCCGTTCGTGACCGAACAATTCGCTTTCGATAAGGTCGCGCGGAATGGCCGCGGCGTTGATTGCGACGAACGGCCCCGTTCGGCGCTTGCCTAACTGATGGATGGCCTCGGCCACCAGTTCCTTTCCGGTGCCGGATTCGCCGGTAATCAATACGGTCAGTTCGTTGTTTAAAACGCGCGTAATGAGGCGATACACCTCTTGCATGGCCGGGCTTCGCCCGATCAGCGGCAGGTCTTGCTGCGGTGTGGTCCCGCTTTCGCAACCGCCCGATGGACTACGCGAAATTGCAGCCTTTACCGCCGCAAGAAGCTCATCGAGATCGAACGGTTTTGGAAAATACTCGAAGGCTTCGCTGGCACTTGCGCGAACGGCTGTATCGAGTGTGTTCTGCGCGGAAAGAACGATGATAGGCAAGCCAGGCGCTGTTTCTCGAACCGTTTCGATCGAAGCCAAACCGTCGCCATCTTCGAGGAAAACATCCGTGATCATGGCGTCGAACCAGTCTTGCGATAAATGAAGGTCACGCTTTGCAACGCTGGCACAGGTGACGAGGTCGTATCCTGTTTCCCGCAAAGCCTCCCCAATCACGGTTGCTATGCCGGGATCGTCCTCGACGAGAAGAATTCTAGAGGTCATGCGTTTTCAGCTTTGCGACTGGAAGATTGACCCGGAAATTCGTCGTTCCGTTTCGATTGTCACGAAAGTGATCAATCCGACCGCCCATATCGGCGACGAGTTTGGCCACGAGCGCCAGCCCCAAACCTTGCCCACCCCTTTTCGTCGAGAAAAACGGGTCGAATATACGGCTTTGCAAATCCTGCGGAATGCCCGGACCGTTATCGATAATCGAAATTTCGATCGGCAACTTTGTAGATTGACCTAAGCGAAAGGCCGAGAACACAAATCCGCTTTCGTAGCGCGTGCGTATCTCGATCTGCCGGTCGTTGTTATTTTCGAGCGTCTCGCAGGCATTGGCCAGTAAATTGATGAGAACCTGTCGGAGCGCTTCTCGGTCTACTTGCACTTCGGGCAGAGATGGATCGAACTCCTCCCGAAAGGTAATTTGGCTGTTTCGGCTCGCGCGGATCACGCCAAGCGCGCTACGGGCGATTTCGTGGACATTGCAATTTTCCATTTGCAGCGCGGTCCGACTGCCCAACTGCTGCATTCGATCGATCAAGTAAGCGATGCGATCGACTTCCTTGATGATCATTCGAGCGAGCGAACGATTGTTCTCTTCACTCCGCCGTTCGAGCAGCTGGCTGGCGCCTTTTATGGCAGCGAGAGGGTTCTTGATTTCATGTGCGAGGATCGATGGAGTAGAGGCTGCGGATTGCCCATGATCGAACGCCGCCTCGCCCTGCCCGATGTCGGACAATGTAATCACTCGCCACCCACGATGAGTTGCGAGTGGCGACGACGTCAGGTTGATAACCCGGCTCGAGCTTTCGATTTCCGTTTCGACATGGCGAGCGATTAGCCGCGCGTTGCCTTCAGCCATTTCCCGCTCGACCCGAGGATCTTCTACTCTCACGATCTCGTCGAATTTACGGCCGACTAGGCGCGACGCGCTCAGCCCGAGCATTTCTTCGGAAGAGGGGTTTGCCTGAACTACCACACCGTCGGCATCGATAAGCAGCACAGCGAAAACCATCCCCGCCACCTGCGCCTCATAAGGCGGCAAGCTCGTAGTCTGCTCAATCACGCAGCCTGTCGTTCCAAATACGGTTCGTAAAAGCGCGCCAATTCCGAACGAACCGTGTCGACATCATCGATGAAGTTCACCCGGTTTCTGAACTCGGCGGAACCGGGAAGGCCCTTGGTATACCAGCCCAGATGCTTGCGCGCGATTTTCACACCAACATCTTTGCCATAGAGTTCGAGCATATCGGCGTAATGTTCAGTAATGGTACCGTATTGCTGAGAGACCGACGGCGCAGAAAGGCTGTCGCCCGTGCGCCACCAATGCATAACTTGCGCCAGCAGCCAAGGCTTGCCGTAGGCTCCGCGCCCGATCATCACGCCATCCGCGCCGGACTGCGCAAGCGCATTGCCAGCATCCTCCGGACTGCAGATGTCTCCGTTAACGATCACGGGGATCGACACCGCTTCCTTGACTTTGCGGATGAAAGCCCAGTCCGCACTGCCCTTATACATCTGGTTACGGGTGCGACCGTGGACGGTGATCATCTTTACACCAAGATCCTCGGCGATGCGCGCAAGGTCCGGCGCGTTGAGGTCGGCATGGTCCCAGCCCATGCGCATTTTCACCGTCACCGGTACGTCTACCGCCTTCACCGTCGCTTCCATGAGCTTGGTCGCCAATGGCACTTCACGCATCAGGGCCGACCCGGCTAACCCATTCACGACCTTGCGGACCGGACACCCAAAATTGATATCGATAATGTCCGCGCCGCGGTCTGCATTGAGCTTCGCGGCTTCGGCCATGCTGACTGGATCGCAGCCGACAAGCTGCATCGAAATGGGTTCCTCGATAGGATCCCAAGCGGCTTTCTGAACCGATTGGCGCGTCTCGCGAATGGCGGCCTGGCTGGCGATCATCTCGGTCACGTTCAAACCCGAGCCGAACCGGCGCACCATCTTTCGAAACGGCAGGTCCGTCACCCCGGTCATCGGCGCGAGAACAACGGGCGTGTCGATCGTCACTGGTCCGACTTTGATCGGCATGGGGCTGCGAGGCGGGGGAGGCAAAATGTCTGTCATCGTATGCTCAAAATATAGGCAGCCACATAGGGCGTTGCTGGTAGCGGAGCAAGCCGCTAGCGGCGAAGGGGATGACCGCGCCACCTCCCCCGTCCCGTTTCGCAGCCGTCGTCGTCGCCGCCGGGAAAGGTGAGAGGGCCGCGCAAGGCGTACCGAAACAGTTCGCGAGCTATCGCGGGAAGTCTGTCCTTCGGCATTCCGTAGAGGGTTTAGTGAAGGCAGGCGCTGGGAAGATCGTAATTGCCGTACCAGAAGGCTATGAAGCGCTCGCTGCGGACATGATCGGCCCTTCAGACATTGTCGAGTTCGTGGCCGGTGGGATTACGCGACAGGAATCGGTTGCTGCGGCGCTGACGCGCATATCGCCTCAATTTGAGGCGGTCCTGATTCACGACGCGGCGCGGCCGTTTGTTCCGGGGGAAGTGGTTGACCGGCTCTTGGCTGCGTTGCAAGATTACGCCGGCGTTATTCCGGTCCTTCCGGTAGTGGACAGTTTGGCAACCGGCGCTGGCACGATCATGATGGGAAGCGCGGATCGAAATGCTCTTCGCAGGGTGCAGACCCCTCAGGCGTTCAATCTTCGGGCGATAAAGGACGCCCACGAAGCATGGGGCGGTATCTCTGACGCAGGCGACGATGCACAGGTTCTGCGCGCCAATGGAGGAGTCGTCGCGATGGTCGAAGGAGACGAACGATTGCGAAAACTCACTTTTGCCGAAGACTTCCGCGAAGCGCCCTCTGTGCGGGTCGGAACCGGCTTCGACGTACACCGGCTCGCGTCCGGTGAGGAACTGTGGCTCGGCGGCGTCCGGATCGAGCATGACCGCGGCCTTGCAGGCCATAGCGATGCCGATGTCGCGCTCCATGCCCTTACCGACGCCGTTCTGGGGGCGATCGGGGCGGGCGATATCGGGTCTCATTTCCCACCGTCAGACCCCGAATGGCGCGGCGCGAGCAGCGACCGGTTTCTGGTACACGCCGTCGAACTTGCGGACGCGAGAGGCTATCGTATCGGCAATATCGATCTTACTATCATGTGCGAAGCGCCCAAGATCGGACCTCATCGCGAAAGGATGCGGGAACGGATCGCCGAACTGGTCGAGGTTGACATCGACCTTGTGTCGGTAAAGGCCACGACCACGGAAAGGCTCGGCTTCACCGGTCGCGAGGAAGGTATTGCGGCGCAGGCGGTTGCCACCTTGCTAAGCAATTGACGGAAGGACCGCCATGTACGCCGATGCCCTCATGCCGCCCGACATCGTCGCTCTTGCGCACAAGGTCGTCGAACAGAATGCGCAGAGCGGCCGTAAGGTCGTGCTGGCTGAAAGTTGCACCGGGGGATTGGTGTCGGCTGCGCTGACCGACATTCCGGGCTCTTCGGCTGTCCTTGAACGCGGGTTCGTCACCTATTCGAACGAAGCGAAGATCGAATCTCTCGGAGTGCCGCAGGATCTTATCGAAACTTTCGGCGCAGTCTCGGTAGCTTGCGCCTGGGCGATGGCGAAGGGCGCGCTGGAAAAGTCGAGGGCCGACGTCGCGGTGGCGATCAGCGGCATTGCCGGGCCGGGCGGCGGGACGGAGTTGAAGCCTGTAGGGACAGTCGTCTTTGCCCGTGTCCTACGCGGCGAAACCGCGCAGCCCGATGGCGAGATGCGGCACTTCGATTCGGACAGTCGGGGGGAGATTCGCCGTCAGGCGACGCTTTGCGCGCTCGAACTGCTGCTGCCATAAAGCTCCTCGGCGCGCTGTTCGAAGGCGCCAACCATCTTTCGGAACGCCCTGTCGAAATACTGGCCGGCCAGCGCTTCGAAAACGGCATTGCGAAACGTGAAATCCACGCAAAAATCGATTTCGCAACCGCCGTCGTCCCGCGGTTCGAACTTCCAGCTATTGCGCAGGTCGCGTAGCGGACCGTCAACGTAGCTAACTTCCAGGCTGTCCGGCCGGTTCTTCGTCACGCGCGAAGTGAATTTTTCGCGGATCGCCTTGAAGCCCACCAGCATGTCGGCGACGAGCACGTCTTCGGAATTGCTGCGGACCCGGGTCGCAACCACCCACGGTAGGAATTCGGGATACTTATCGACATCGGCAACGAGGTCGAACATCTGTTCGGCGCTGTAAGGAAGAACGCGCTTTTCGCGAATGCCAGGCATCAGGCTTGTGCCCTCGCCCGCTCCTTAGTCAGCCGTTCCTCGCGCGCCGCCTTCATCTGTGCGAAGTCGTCACCTGCATGATAGCTCGACCGGGTGAGCGGACTTGATGCGACTTGCAGGAAGCCTTTCGCCCGCGCGATGGAGCCGTAAGCGGCGAAGGCTTTCGGCGTCACGAAATCCTCCACCTTGGCGTGGCGCGGGGTCGGCTGAAGATATTGGCCCATCGTGATGAAGTCGACATCGGCGCTGCGCATGTCGTCCATGACTTGGTGCACTTCGAGCCGCTGCTCACCCAGACCGAGCATGATGCCGGACTTGGTGAAAATCATTGGATCGTGGCTCTTCACCTCTTCAAGCAACCGCAGCGAGGCGTAATAGCGCGCGCCCGGTCGGATGGTGGGATATAGGCGCGGTACGGTTTCGAGGTTGTGGTTGTAGACGTCCGGTCCCGCCTCGCAAATTGCTTCAACGGCGGGGCGCATCTTATTACGGAAGTCGGGAGTGAGAATTTCGATGGTCGTTTCGGGCGTCTCACGGCGAAGCGCCTTGATTACCTTAACGAACTGGCTCGCGCCGCCATCCGGCAAGTCATCCCGGTCGACGCTGGTAATGACGATATGCTTTAGGCCCATCTGGCCCGCCGCGACGGCCACATTTTCCGGTTCCATCGTATCGACGATCCGCGGCATTCCCGTTTTCACGTTGCAGAATGCGCAGGCGCGCGTGCACACATCACCGAGGATCATGACAGTGGCGTGCTTCTTGTCCCAGCACTCGCCAATGTTCGGGCATGCTGCTTCTTCGCACACCGTATTGAGGTTGAGATCGCGCATCAGCTTGCGCGTCTCGTGATAGCCCTTGCTAACCGGAGCCTTGACGCGAATCCAATCGGGTTTGCGACGGGAAATCGGACGGTCGCTTTCGGGGGACGGGACGGAAGATAGATCGTTCATTGCGTGTTCCATCTAGGAGTGCGGCTTCGCTGTCGCAAGCCGCGTCTCTGCGGGGACCGACATCTTGCGCGCCTCTCTCGATATGGCCATGGCCACGAACATGACCGACGAATCTCTGAAGAACATCGCGCTACTGATCGATGCGGACAACACGTCGCCGAAAGGCATAGACCCTGTGCTGACCGTAATGGCCGAACTGGGCCAGGTGAATATCAAGCGGGCCTATGGCAACTTCGCGAAGAACAATCTCGCGAAGTGGGATCAGATCACCCACAAATACGGAATTCGCCCTCAGCAGCAATTCGATCTTACGGCGGGGAAAAACGCCACGGACATGGCCATGACGATCGATGCCATCGACCTGCTTTATCAAGGGAAGGTCGATGGCTTCGGGATCATGAGTTCCGACAGCGATTTTACGCCTTTGGTCACGCGGCTCCGGCAGGACGGATTGGTCGTTTACGGGTTTGGCAGCGTCAGTAAGACTCCGGGCGCGTTCAAGAGTGCGTGCACCCGTTTCATCGATATCGATGCGCTCATCAAAGGTGCTTCGGATGAGCCTGATACGCCGAAAAGCAAGCAACCGCGCGGCAAGGACGTAGTGGACGAAGAACTCGTCGAATTGCTGGGAACGGCGTGGAAAGCGGCGAAGCGGGACGAAAATGGCTTTGCAGCATTAGGGGAAGTCGGAAAGATCGCAGGCAACCGCTCGAGCTTCGACGTCCGAAACTACGGCTTCAAGCGCTTGTCCGATCTTTTCGAGTCGATTGCGCAGTTCCAGGTCGAACGCCGCAACGGCACCGGAGCCTACGTCAAACGCTTACGCTGAATAGAAAAGCGGCGCGAAACCTAGTTGGTCTCGCGCCGCTATGTAAGGAGTTATCGAGGTTTCAGCCCCCTTGCTGTTGGCTCGCATAAAGAGCCCACAGCCGTGCGATGGAAGCGCGATCGCCTGTCGTTACGGCATCGAAGTTAGCTTTCGCCTCGGCTGCCTTGCCCTGTTCGAGCTGGGCAATGCCAAGACGGGTCTGCACCAACGACTTATCGACACCAGCCATATCCATAGCCTTCGTATAAAGCATCTCGGCGGCCGGATAATCGCCATAGCTCAGAGCAAGGTTGGCGCCGTTTACGATCGTAGTCGCATCGCTCGAACTGCGCGCAGAAGATAGAATACCGCTGAGATCGCCGCGATCCTCGGTCGCCCGGCCTTCTGCCTGGCTGCGAATGTCGTTCAAATAGGTCGCCGATTGATCCAGCTTCCCCGCGGCCCTTCCCTCGTCGATCACAGCCATGACTTCGCCGGGAAGCCTACGGTAGTCCGCTGCATCGACGTAATCGAGATACATACCCTCCTCGCGAAGAGCATCTGCCTCTCGTGCGAGACGCAGCAAATCCAGCAGTTCGGGGTTCGCGTAATTCGCCGCACCCATCTGCAGGATTACGACATCGGCCCAATTGGACGGCGTGGGTTCGTTTTCGACGAGCATCGTCGCAAAGTTGCTTGTCTGCGGTGAAAGCTTGTTATTGTAGGCTACGGCCAAGCCGCGCTTGATCCATTCCTGATCGACTGTTTGGCCTGCTGCCTTACGGGTCTCGATCGCTTGGTTAAGGTAGGTCAGACCTTCCTGATAGTTGTTTTCAGCGAAATAGCTTTCGGCAATGAGCGCTTCGAGATCGTTGCTCGTCTGGCCATTGGCCAAAGCCGTCTCGAGATAGTTGCGTGCAGCGGGATACTCCTTCGCGTTGTAAGCCAGTTGCCCCGCGAACATATTGTATTGTCCAATATTCGCCGCAGGGACCTTCCCGCTCTGCAGCATCATTTCAAGACCCTGCTTTTGCAACGCCGGATCCTGCGCTTTCTGACCCATCGAAAGGATCAAGTTGCCAGCGGCCATACGATCGTCATCGGTCTCCACAGCTGCGACAACGGCAGGCACCTGACCGGTCAGCGTGGCCGGATCCGCTCCGCCTTCGATCTGCGTGGCGATAGGCTGGTAAGTCGCAACGAACCCTTCAGAATAGTTCGTCTGTGCAGCCTCTTGCTTGTCCTTCTTTTTCTTCTGCGCGAAGGCGGGGGCTTCGATTGCGCCCATAGCGACAACACCTGTCGTCGCCATCGCAACGGCCAGGGCGAACTTCGAAATCGACTTGCGTACAAGCTTGGATTGCAAGGACATATTGGATCTCCGATAGTGAATTAATGGGCGCGTACACACGATGATCTAACGCCGTGCAACGCGAGAAATCTGAGGGAAAGTTTAGGTTTTCCGCCTGAATACCGATTGAATGCCGGTTGCATGAACTCCAACTAACCCAGTCTCGATTGTGTGGAAAAGCGCTTCACTCGATCATCTGGTTCCCGATACGCGGTGGCACGATGCCTCGTGATAGCCTAGACCCTCCCGCATAAATCAAACCAAGTTACGGACATCCAATCTTGGCCGACGAAACCGAAGTTCTCGATCCCCCCGCCCCCGAAGGCGGCCATTACGCCCGCATCGATATCGTCGATGAAATGAAGACGAGCTATCTCGATTACGCGATGAGCGTGATCGTGAGCCGCGCTTTGCCCGATGTGCGCGACGGGTTGAAGCCTGTACATCGCCGCATCCTCTTCGCCAGCCAGGAAGGCGGCTTCGTCGCCGGACGGCCCTATCGCAAGAGCGCCAAAATCGTTGGCGACGTCATGGGCAACTATCACCCGCACGGCGACGCGGCGATATACGACGCGCTCGCGCGGATGACGCAGGACTGGTCGATGCGGGTGCCGCTGATCGACGGTCAGGGCAATTTCGGCAGCATGGACCCCGATCCGCCGGCCTCCATGCGTTATACCGAGGCGCGGTTGGCGCGCGTTGCCAATGCGCTACTCGACGATCTCGACAAGGATACGGTCGATTTCGTCGATAATTACGACCAATCGCGGCAGGAGCCGACGGTTCTTCCGGCTCGCTTCCCAAATTTGCTGGTCAACGGGGCAGGCGGCATCGCTGTCGGTATGGCGACCAATATCCCGCCGCATAACCTCGGCGAAGTGATCGACGGCTGTCTCGCCTTCATCGACAATCCGGCTATTACCAGCGAAGAACTGTTCGAAATCATTCCGGGCCCAGATTTCCCGACTGCGCCGCTGATCCTAGGCAAATCCGGTGCGCGCGCCGCTTACACCACCGGGCGCGGCTCGATCCTGATGCGCGCGCGGCACGACATCGAGACCGGGCGCAACGACCGCCGCTCCATCGTGCTGACCTCGATCCCGTTCCAGGTCGGCAAGAACTCTTTGGTCGAGAAGATCGCCGAAGCCGCAAAAGAAAAGCGGATCGAGGGGATCAGCGACATTCGCGACGAATCCTCGCGCGAAGGCGTTCGCGTCGTCGTCGATTTGAAACGCGACGCCTCGCCCGAAGTCGTGCTGAACCAGATCTGGCGATACAGCCCGGCGCAGGCAAGTTTCCCCGCAAATATGCTCGCCATTCGCGGCGGCCGCCCTGAAACGCTTACCCTGCGCGAATTCGTGCAGGCGTTCATCGCTTTTCGCGAAGAAGTCATAACCCGCCGCACGAAATACGAGCTCAACAAGGCACGTGATCGGGCGCATATCTTGCTCGGCCTCGTGGTTGCGGTGTCGAACCTCGACGAAGTGGTCGCGATGATCCGCGGGGCCTCCAATCCGGCTGACGCGCGTGCCAAGCTGCTCGCCAAAGAATGGCCCATCGGCGACATTGCGCAATATATCGCGCTGGTGGAAGCCATAGAGCCGAGCGACGAAGAGCATGGCGGAACCTATCGGCTTTCCGCGCGGCAGGTGAAGGCGATCCTTGACCTTCGCCTCCACCGCCTGACGGCCCTGGGCCGCGACGAGATCGGCGACGAACTGAAAGAGCTTTCGGTTGCGATCGAAGAATACCTTTCCATTCTCGCCGACCGGGTGAAGCTTTACGGCGTCATGCGCGAAGAGCTTGAGGAAATCCGCTCGACTTATGCTACACCGCGCATCACAGAGATCGCGCCGGCATGGGACGGTCTAGAAGATGAAGACCTGATTGAGCGCGAGGACATGGTCGTCACCGTCACGCACGGCGGCTACATCAAGCGCACCCCGCTCGATACCTTCCGGGCGCAGGCACGCGGCGGCAAAGGCCGCAGCGGCATGGCGACGAAGGACGAAGATGCGGTTGTCGAACTGTTCGTAACTTCGACCCATAACCCAGTATTGTTTTTTACGAACACGGGCCGTGTCTATCGCCTGAAAGTCTGGAAGCTGCCCGAAGGCGGTCCGCAGACTAAGGGCCGCCCGATGGTCAATCTTCTACCGCTCGGCGACGAGGAGCGCGTGACCAACGTTCTTCCCTTACCCGAAGACGAAGGCGAATGGGCCGATCTCAATATCGTGTTCGCGACCGAACAGGGTATGGTCCGCCGCAATTCGATGGATTCGTTCACCAATGTTCCTTCGAACGGCAAATACGCCATGGGGTTCGTCGAAGGCAGTGGCGACAGGCTGATTGGTGTGAAGCTGCTTAGCGAAGGGCAGGAAATCTTCCTCGCCTCCGATGCCGGCAAGGCAATTCGTTTCTCCGCCAGCGATGCCCGTGAAACCAAGAGCCGCACCGGCATCGGTGTGCGTGGTATGAAGTTGAAAGACGGGCAGAAGGTCGTCTCGATGGCGGTCCTCGACGAAGGCAAGGGCGATACCGAAACGCGCGATGCCTATCTTCGGGCGGCCGTCTGGAAAAACAACGACACCGAGCACTCGATCGACCCCGATCTTGCGGCGGAAATGGAAAGCGAGGAAGAATTTATCCTCACCCTAACCGCACGCGGATATGGCAAGATTTCGTCATCTTACGAATACCGCACGATTGGCCGTGGCGGCCAGGGACTGACCAATATCGGCGAACCGTCGAGCAATCCTGATCGCAACGGCCCCGTCGTCGCCAGCTTCCCGGTGAAGCACGGCTCGCAGCTCATGTTGGTGACCGATCAGGCTAAGCTCATTCGCTTGCCGATCGACTTCCGCCATATGGTCGATGGCGGGTTCGACAATCATTCGGGTTACTCCATTTCGGGTCGCGGCTCTTCGGGCGTACGCATCTTCAACGTCGGTAAGAACGAGACGATTGTCGGCGCGGCCCTGATCGATGAGACCGAGGAACCCGAGAACGAAGCGGAAGAAAAGGTGGCCGATGAGATCGCCGCGCGTGGCGGCCTGACCGCCACCACCCCTCACACGACCGCGCATTCCGACCGAAATATGGACGACGAACCGGGCGGCTGAGTTAATCCACGTTGCGACTTTTCCTGATCGTTTGCACCACCCCGGTGGCGATCAGGAACTGGCCTACGAAATAGAGCGGCCAGATGAAGAGGTTTGCAGTGTCTGCCTGAACATGGTTCGTTTCGCGTGCGATGATCAGGAGGTGACTGGCAACGAACAGCGCCGCGCCTACGCCGCCGCGATAACGCGGGAACCGGCTTGTCCAGGAACCTGCGGCCATCGCGCCAATCAGGGCGGCATAGGCGGTCGCCGGGATCGCGTTCGAAGAAGAAAGCGTGAGAAATAACGCGATAGCCGGCACGAGAAAAATAAAGGCAACGGCAACGAGCTTCTGGCTCACCGTCGTCTTCTCACGGTGGTTCCGTATGTACAAAATGATGGCAGTGCTATGGCTGAGCGTGAATAGAATGCCGGCATAAAGAAGGCTGACGTCCAGCATTACGTCACCGAGCGCGGCTAGCGCGAATACGACGCTCAATAGCATGCTGTCCCGCCCAAGCCCGCGATGCGCAGCGTAGAGGGCGAGAAAGCCGACGGCGAGCCCCTTCCATAGCATGAGCCAGAGCCCGCCGATCGGATCGTCCACTACGAAGTAGTAGGATATGCCCGCAATCAGGCTCAGCAAAAGATAAGGCCGGTGTTCGGCCAAGGCGCGACGCGGCATGAATGCATTCCTTGTTTCGCGCGAACCGCTAGGGCTTGAAGCGCCCCCCGTGCAAGGCCTAGGTGCGCGCCATGGTACATGACATACAAATAGTCGGCGGCGGTCTGGCCGGCAGCGAAGCGACGTGGCAACTCGCACAGCGCGGCTTCAAAGTCCGGCTTTCCGAAATGCGCGGCAGCGGCGAGACGACCCCTGCCCACCAGACGGGCGGGTTGGCCGAACTCGTATGCTCGAACAGCTTCCGCTCCGACGACGATGAGAAGAACGCGGTTGGTCTGCTGCACCACGAAATGCGGCGGATGGACAGTCTGGTCATGCGTGCGGGCGAAGAGGCACGTGTTCCGGCAGGTTCCGCCATGGCAGTGGACCGCGATGTGTTCTCTGCTGCGGTCGAGCGCGCGCTTATCGAGCATCCCAATGTCACGGTCGTTCGGGAGCGCGTGGATGCCCTACCGTCCGACCAACCCGCGATCATTGCCACTGGCCCGCTCACGGCGCAAACGCTTGCGGAAAGCATTGTCGCGGCGACGGGGCAGGACCGGCTCGCTTTCTTCGACGCCATTGCGCCGATCGTGCACCGCGACAGCATCGATATGGACATTTGCTGGATCCAGTCCCGCTGGAACAAGCGCACGGAAGCGTCGAACGAGGAAGGCGATTACATCAATTGCCCCATGACGAAGGACGAGTATCTCGCCTTCCACCAAGGCTTACTGGATGCGGAAAAGACCGAGTTCCGCGAATGGGAAGCCGATACGCCCTATTTCGACGGATGCATGCCGATCGAAGTCATTGCGGCACGCGGCGTCGAGACGCTGCGCTACGGTCCGATGAAACCCGTCGGGCTGGACAATCCTCGCGATACGACACCGGAATTTCCGCAAGGGCGATGGCCCTATGCAGTGGTGCAGCTGCGTCAGGACAACAAGCTCGGCACGCTATGGAACATGGTCGGCTTCCAGACGAAAATGAAATACGGCGCGCAGGTCGATCTGTTTCGCACGATCCCGGGGCTGCAGAATGCCGAATTCGCGCGGCTTGGAGGTTTGCATCGCAACACCTTCCTCAATTCCCCGATCGTGCTGGACCGGCAACTGCGTTTGAAGAATGCGCCGAACATTCGCTTCGCCGGACAGATCACCGGTTGTGAAGGCTATGTCGAAAGCTCGGCGGTCGGTCTGCTCACCGGCCTGATGGCGGCGAGCGAGCTGGCGGGCCGAAGCTGGTCGCCTCCGCCGCGTACCTCCGCCTGCGGAGCGCTGCTGGCACATATAACGGGGGATGCGGAAGCGGAGACCTTCCAGCCCATGAATGTCAATTTCGGGCTTTTTCCGCCCCTTCACGACGTGCCGAAGAAGCAACGCAAGGAAGCCTATACCTCGCGCGCGAAAAGCGATTTCGGCGAATGGCTGCACGGCGCCTTGGCGCTCGCCGCGTAATCAGCAGGCGCAGCGCGGTTTCTTCTTCGCGGGCTTCGGCTTGGTTGTCGCAAATTCGCGTGGCGTAAGCTCGCGGTCGCCGTCCGCATCCGCGCCTTCGAATTTCTCGACCGTCGTGACCGCCCACTCCTCGAAGTCGAGCAAGTTGTTGCCATCCTTGTCGAGCTTGCGGAATGCGTCGCTTCGGGTCGAAAGCATTTCGGAACGCGTGATTCGCCGGTCGCGATTGCGGTCGTAGCGGAAGAACCGCTGCTCTTCCTTGGTCAGCTCAGTCGCTTCGGGCGGCGCGGGGCCGCGCAGGTCCGAGACATCGGCAACCGGCAATAACTCCGGATCCACCTTGTCGGGAGCATACGGCACGAAGCCTGGCGGAGGCGCAGCGTTCTCGACTTCCGCCCTGCCCTGCCACCAGAACATGCCGACCCCGGTCAGGGTCAATGCGCCGACTGCGCCCAGAACGATCCCGCGAGGCATGCAGGCAGCACTACGCCAGCCTGCGTAAAGGTTTGGTCAACGCCCCACAGCGGCGATACGCGCCGCCACGAGCGGACTCAGCCGGTCTCCGAGCAAAGGTTTTCCCCCGCGCTTCAAGGCGCGAGCCGATAGTTGCCCGATAAGGGCAATAGGGCGAAGCGCTCGCGGCAGAACCGGCAGGCTATTTCTTTTGCGTACGTACTCTGCTGCGATCTGCGGTCGGGCTTCCGAAACAAGAGCAACTGTCGCCTGCCCCCACACATGGCCGTGAAAAGCAGCATCGCGCTGAGCGTCGGTAAATCCAGCAAGCCGTGACAGGCTCGCGAATGTAGATGCACGCCCGCTGCCGAGAGCCTCGGCTGCCGGCGAGCCGGGCGCCTCGCCGATCGCTTGCTCCCACCCGTCCACAAGATCGCGAAGACAACTTTCCTCTCCGCGCCACGATCGCCCGATCGCGTCCAGCACGATATCGCCCCGTGGCCGGGCTTCGACGTCCTCACCCAACCGGTCGCGCCACCACGCCAAACGGATTTGCGCGAGCATCGGCTCTTTGGCGTTCGTAGCTATTCGCGACAGGCGGTGGTCGAGGGCGAAGGCCGCGGCGAATGTTTCACGCAAGCCGACCGGCGCGAGGGTAACCGCGAGTTTGCCGAGCTCGTCGCATTCGTCGGTAAGATCGCTCATTTTGCTCGCGGACCAGTATACTCTCGGTCAGTCGCGATAGCACACCTTCTTCGCCGCATTCACGATCCGCTCACTGTCGATCAACGCCAGCTTCTCCAGATTGGCGGCATAGGGCAGAGGTACGTCCTCGTTGCAAACCCGGGTGACCGGCGCATCGAGATAATCGAAGCCCTGCTCCATGCAGATCGCCGTCACCTCGGACGCGATCGAGCAGGTTGGCCAGCCTTCCTCGGCGATGATTAGACGGTTGGTCTTCTTCAGCGATTCCAGAATTGTCTCATGATCGAGCGGGCGCAGCGTGCGAAGGTCGATCACTTCGGCTTCGATCCCCTCGCCTGCCAGTTCCTCCGCCGCTTCGAGCGCCAGACCGACCGCGATGGAATAGGTCACGATGGTCACGTCGTCGCCCTCGCGTACGATCCGCGCCTTGCCGATGGGAAGCACGTGATCGTCCAGTTCGGGCAATTCGAAGCTGCGGCCGTAGACAAGTTCGTTCTCGAGAAAGACCACGGGGTCCTCGCAGCGAATGGCCGCTTTCATCAGGCCCTTCGCATCGTAGCTGTCGTAAGGCGCGATGACGATCAGGCCAGGAACGCTGGCATACCATGGCCCATAGTTCTGGCTGTGCTGCGCGCCCACCCGGCTTGCCGCGCCGTTGGGGCCACGGAACACGACCGGGCAGCGCATCTGGCCGCCCGACATGTAGTTCGTTTTCGCGGCGGAGTTCACGATGTGGTCGATCGCCTGCATTGCGAAGTTGAACGTCATGAATTCAACGATCGGGCGCAAGCCGCCCATCGCAGCACCGGTGCCGATGCCGGCGAACCCGTATTCGGTGATCGGCGTATCGATCACGCGCTTCGGGCCAAACTCGTCGAGCAAACCCTGCGTCACTTTATAGGCGCCTTGGTACTGCGCGACTTCCTCGCCCATGATGAATACGCGCTCATCGCGGCGCATTTCTTCGGCCATCGCATCGCGCAAGGCTTCGCGGACGCTGACGGTCGCCATATTCGTGCCATCGGGGATTTTGGGGTCGGACGGGCGAGCCTGCGCTTCGGGCTTCGTGATCTCGGCTTCGCTTTCCGCCTGACCAACATCCTTGCCTTCGCCGGACACCTCGTCGGTCGAAGCAGAAGAAGGCGCTTCGAGGTCGGAGGCATCCTCGCCCTCGCCCGCCAGCATCGCAATGACGGTGCCGACCTTTACGCCTTCGGTACCTTCCTCGATCAGGATCTTGCCGAGCGTGCCCTCGTCCACCGCTTCGAATTCCATCGTCGCCTTGTCGGTCTCGATCTCGGCGATGATGTCGCCGGCAACGATCTCGTCACCTTCCGATTTCAGCCACTTGGCAAGTGTGCCCTCTTCCATGGTGGGAGAGAGCGCGGGCATTTTGAGTTCGATCGCCATGGCTCAATACTCCTCCACCAGAACGTCGGTGTACAATTCCGCCGGTTCCGGCTCGGGCGAGTTCTCGGCGAAGTCCGCAGCTTCGGAAACACGAGCGCGGATCTCCTTGTCGATCGCTTTCAGATCGTCTTCATTGCTGCCCTGTTCGATCAGCGTCTTTTTCAGACCCTCGATCGGATCGCGATGCTCGCGATAATCCTGCACTTCTTCCCTCGTACGGTATTTCGCCGGATCGGACATCGAATGCCCGCGATAGCGATAGGTGCTGCATTCCATTAACACCGGACCGTTGCCCTCTCGCACGTGGGCGAAGGCGGTTTCGGCGGCGGCGCGCACTTCGAGCACGTCCATGCCGTTGACATTCATGCCGGGGATGCGGAACGCGGTACCACGGCGGTAGAATTCCGTTTCGGCCGAGCTGCGCTTGACTGCAGTGCCCATAGCGTACTGATTGTTCTCGACCACAAAGACGATCGGCAGCTTCCACAGCGAAGCCATATTCATCGTTTCGTAGACCTGCCCCTGGTTTGCTGCCCCGTCGCCGAAGTACGCAAGGCACAGGCCGCCATCGTCGTTATACTGGTGTGCGAGCGCCAGGCCGCCACCCAGCGCGACCTGCGCGCCAACGATGCCGTGGCCGCCGTAAAACTTATGCTCGGTGCTGAACATGTGCATCGAGCCGCCCTTGCCCTTGGATATGCCGGCCTGTCGCCCGGTCAGTTCAGCCATGATGATCTTGGGATCGATGCCGTAGGCAAGCATGTGGCCATGATCGCGGTAACCGGTGATCACACTGTCCGTGTCGTTGTCGAGCGCGCTTTGCAGACCGATCGCGACCGCTTCCTGCCCAATATAAAGGTGGCAAAAGCCCCCGATCAGGCCAAGGCCGTAGAGCTGGCCAGCCCGTTCCTCGAACCGGCGGATGAGCAGCATCTGCTCGTAGAAGCGCAGCATTTCTTCCTTGCTGGCATCGTAGCGCTTGTTCTGCTCGAAGCTTTCCTGAAGCGAGCGCAGCGCGAAATCCTGATCCTGCTCGGAAAGTGCAGGATCGTTATTTGCCGGGGCTTTGGCCAAGGGATGGTGTCCTTATCTCGTCAAGATGTCGCGCGGCTATAGGCACAGCGGCAAGTGCTGCGCAACAACCATGCATACGAAAAACCCTTACGGAAAGCGCGCGTCCGCAGGCTAGTCGTCGAGCTTGACGACGACCTCGTCGGGATGGACGACATTGAGTTGGCTGCGCAGCAATTCCCCGACCATATCCGGATCGGCATGATCGGGGTCCAAAAGGGCGACCTTGTTCTCGAGCGCCGTGCGGTCGTGTTCGATCGCGGCAAGTTGCGCCTTGCGCTGATCGAGCGTCCGCAGGTTGTCGCTCCACGCAAGCAAACCCGACGGTCCGGCGACGGCAATCCCGCCCATCAGAAGCAACGCGCCGACGGCCGTCCGGCGCAGCAGTTTGCCGTTCGCGCGATTACGATATCTGCCCTTCCGTCCCATGCCCGCATATCAGCCACAAACCGGTATGGTTAGCAAGACGAAAACGGCGAAGCTCAGTAGGAGCGCGGCAGACCGAGAACGTGTTCGGCCAGGTAGCTTAGGATGAGGTTCGTGCTGATGGGGGCGACCGTGTATAGGCGCGCTTCGCGAAACTTGCGCTCGACGTCGTATTCCTCGGCGAAGCCGAAGCCGCCGAAGGTCTGGACGCACATATCGGCGGCAGCCCAGCTCGCTTCGCTGGCGAGCATCTTGGCCATGTTAGCCTCCGCCCCTGCATTGCCGGCCTCCATGTAGAGGGCAGCGGCATGGTGGACCATTAATTCGGCGGCGCACATCTGCGCATAGCAACGCGCGATCGGGAACTGTACGCCTTGGTTCGCGCCGATGGGGCGTGCGAAGACCGAGCGATCGCCGGCATAGGCGCTGGCCTTGTCGATGAACCATTTCGCATCCCCGATGCATTCCGCGCCGATGAGAATGCGTTCGGCATTCATGCCCGAGAGGATATAGCGGAAGCCCTTCCCCTCCTCGCCGATCAAAGCCGAGGCGGGTATGCGCAGGCCATCGAAGAAAATCTCGGTGGTCGAATGGTTCATCATCGTGCGGATCGGCTTGATCGTCATACCGTTGCCGACCGCTTCGCGCATATCCACGAGAAAGAGCGACAAACCTTCGGTCTTCTTCTCGACCTCGTCGCGAGGTGTGGTCCGCGCAAGCAGCACCATAAGGTCGGAATGCTCCGCCCGGCTGGTCCAGATCTTCTGACCGTCGATTACGTATTCCTCGCCATCGCGCCTTGCGAAGGTCTGGAGGCTGAGCGTGTCCGTACCGCTGGTCGGTTCAGAGACGCCGAATGCCTGAAGCCGCAAATCGCCGCTTGCCACTCCGGGAAGATAGGTATTTTTCTGCTCGTCCGATCCGTAGCGTAGCAGGGTATTCATTACATACATCTGCGCGTGGGCGGCGGCGCCGTTGCAACCGCTTGCCTGAATTTCCTCCATGATGGCGCAGGCCGCATCGAGGCCGAGCCCGCTTCCGCCGAATTCTTCCGGGATCAACGCAGCAAGAAAACCGGCTTCGGTAATCGCGCGAACGAACTCCGTCGGGTAGGCGCGCTCGCGATCTTTCGCACGCCAGTATTCGGCCGGAAAATCGCGACATACCTGGCGCACCGCATCGCGAATGTCGGAATGGCGTTCGGAAGGTTTTACAGCATCCATCGGGCTACCATGGACCGAGCGGCATTAGGGCGCAATCCGCCGGAACTGGCAGATGGTGCGGCCCGTTGGATTCTTGACATTCGACGTGACGCCACCTATTTAGTTACTAATGTAACCAACCAAGATAGAGGATAAACATGCCCGACCTTTTCGAAAACCCGATCGGCCTCGATGGCTTCGAATTCGTCGAATTCTGCGCTCCGGAGCGCGGAATGGTCGAGCCGGTCTTCAAAGCCATGGGTTTTACACACGTTGCCGATCACCGCAGCAAGGACGTGCAGCTGTGGCGACAGGGCCAGATCAACCTCATCCTCAACTACGAACCGAAAAGCGCCGCGTGGTTCTTCGCGCGCGAACACGGTCCGTCGGCCTGCGGCATGGGCTTCCGCGTGAAGAACGCGGCGAAAGCCTATGAAGAACTGTTGGCGCGCGGGGCCGAGCCCGTGACCGTCGAGACCGGCCCGATGGAACTGCGCATTCCGGCCATTCGCGGGATCGGCAACGCAATCATCTATCTGATCGACCGCTACGAGAGCGAAGACGGCGAAGGCTTGTCGATTTACGATATCGATTTCGAATATCGCGAAGGCGTCGAGCGGCATCCCGAAGGCGCGGGCTTCGACGTCATCGATCACCTCACGCATAACGTCTATAATGGGCGAATGAAGTACTGGGCGGACTATTACGAGACGCTGTTCAACTTCCGTGAAATCCGCTTCTTCGACATCAAGGGCGAATATACCGGATTGACCTCCAAAGCGCTGACCGCTCCCGATGGGAAAATCCGCATTCCCCTTAATGAAGAAGGCGAAGGCGGCAAGGGTCAAATCGAGGAATTCCTGAAGGAATTCAACGGCGAAGGCATCCAGCACATCGCTCTCATCTGCGACGATCTCGTCAAGGCTTGGGACCGGCTGAAGGAATTCGGCGTGCCCTTCATGACCGCGCCGCCGGAAACCTATTACGAGATGCTTCCCGAACGCCTGCCCGATCACGGCGAACCGGTCGATGAGTTGAAGGCGCGGGGCATCCTGCTCGACGGTACGACCGAAGGCGGACAGCCACGCCTGCTCCTCCAGATTTTCGCGGAGGCGCAAGTCGGCCCCGTGTTCTTCGAATTTATCCAGCGCAAGGGCGACGAAGGCTTTGGCGAAGGCAATTTCAAGGCCCTGTTTGAAAGCATGGAGCGCGACCAGATTAAGCGCGGCACGCTGAGCGTGGACGAAGCGAAGAGCGTCGAGAAGGAGCCGGCCGAATGAACGATCAGTCCTCCCACCCGGTCAAGCTCGGCGGCGTCCACCATGCGGCCTATCGCTGCAAGGATGCCAAGGAAACGGTCGAATGGTACCGCGACGTGCTGGGCATGGAATATACCAGCGCCTTTAGCGAGGACCATGTGCCCTCTACCGGGGAATACGATCCGTATATGCACGTCTTCCTCAATGCCGGAAACGGCAATATCCTCGCCTTTTTCGAACTGCCCAATCAGAAGGATATGGGGCGGGACGAGAATACGCCGAAATGGGTACAGCATCTCGCATTCAAGGTTGGCAGCGAAGATGAATTGCTGGCGGCAAAGACCCATGTCGAGAGCCTCGGCATCGACGTGCTCGGGCCAACCCATCACGGCATTTTCAAGTCGATCTACTTCTTCGATCCGAACGGACACCGCGTCGAACTCGCCGCCGATATCGGTACCGATGAGCAGTATGCCGAATTGAAACGGGTGGCGATGCCGATGCTCGAAGAATGGAGCGAGACGAAGAAGGCGCCTCGCCATGCAGATTGGCTGCATGAGATCGCGCGCAAGGAACGCGCTGCCAAGTAAACCTTGCGGAACCCGCGCCGCCGCGCAACGTTAGCAGGTGCAACACGGAGGGTACTGGACGGTGAATTACATCGCAACTTTGCGCGACCAATTGCAGGGCATGGCCACGGGGTTTGTTGCCGCCTTGCCCAGCTTCGCAATTGCGCTTTTTGTCATCTTGCTGACGTGGATCGTCGCGCGCTTTGCGACGAAGCTGTCCGACATGCTTGTCGGAAAAACGGATATCCGGCCTAGCCTCAAGAACCTGATCGATACGGTCGTGAAGCTGGCCATCTGGGTCATCGGCCTGTTCATCGCTGCCGTCGTAGTAATGCCCGATCTCACGCCTGCCAGCCTGCTAGCAGGTCTCGGCATCGGCGCGGTCGCGATCGGTTTCGCTTTCCAGGACATCTTTGAAAATTTCCTCGCCGGCGTCCTCATCATGGTGCGCGAGAAGATGCGTATCGGTGACGTCATCGAATGCCAGGGCATCACCGGCAAGGTAGAACATATCAGCTTGCGTGAAAGCCACGTTCGCCGCCTGTCAGGCGAATTGACCGTCGTGCCGAATTCCATCCTGTTCAAAAATCCGGTCGAAATCCTCACCGACGTTGACCAGCGCCGGCATGAGGTCGTCGTCGGTGTATCCTACGACACCAATCTCGATCATGCCGCCGACGTTATTCGCCGGTCGGTCGAAGAGGTGGACGACGTTCTCGCCAGCAAGGGCATCGATATCTTTGCGCAGGAATTCAATTCCAGCTCGGTCGATTTCCTTGTGCGCTGGTGGGCTGGTTCGACTCCGCGAGCCGGGTGGGAAAGCAAGGACAAGGTCGTCCGCGCGATCAAGGCTGCGCTCGACGATGCGGGTATCGAGATCCCCTTCCCTTACGTCACGCACACCTTCAAGGAAACGGTGCCGGTCAGCCAGATCGGTCAGCAGAACAAGCCGACGCCTTAAAACGCTCGAAGGGAATGGTGCGCCCGACAGGATTCGAACCTGTGGCCCCCGGATTAGGAATCCGATGCTCTATCCTACTGAGCTACGGGCGCGGCCGGGTCCGGCTATAACGGCTCGCGCGGCGAGAGCAATCAGTTGAGTTCGTCGGGATCGGCCATCGGGAACAGGATCGGTGCGATGGCGATGCCTTCTTCGGCCAGCGACGCGGCTTCCTCTTTCGTCGCTTTGCCGTGCACAGGGGCCTCGTCCTTTTCGCCGTAATGCTGCGAGCGCACTTCTTCGGCGAATTTCTTACCGACCCAGGTACTTTTCTTCAGCGCTTCGGCCTGAACCTTCGCAATTTTGGCGAATGCGTCTTTGAGTTCCGCGGGAAGCTCGATATTTGCAACCTGCTTTCCTCTGGCGCTGTCGGTCGTGCCCTGTCTCTCCGATACCCGCGTTGAGACGGCGGGAGCCATGGGCGCTTTGCGAATGTCGGCAGCGCCGCATACTGGACAAGTGAGAAGCCCACGATCCCCCTGCTCGGTGAAATCCGCAGAGGACGAAAACCAGCCTTCAAACCGATGATCGTCAGGGCAGACGAGGTCGAAAACGATCATTGCGCCGAACTTGCGATCGGGCGGCGATTGGCAAGGCTGGGAACCTGCCGCCGCGCCTTTTCGGTTCGTTGCGGGTCGATTTCCGCAAAAGACAGGCCGGCTTTCGTACCCATGTCCAACACCACCTCGCCCCAAGGATCGATCACCAGGCTATGTCCGAACGTCTCGCGTCCATCCTGGTGATGGCCGGATTGTGCGGCCGCAATCACGAACGCACTCGCCTCGATTGCGCGCGCCCGCTGCAATACGTGCCAATGCGCGCGCCCCGTCGGAACCGTGAAGGCGGCTGGGATCGATATGGCGTCGCAGTGTGCCTGCCCCAGCGCGTCGAAAAGAGCCGGGAAGCGCAAGTCGTAACAAACCGCCAATCCGAGCTTGCCGATTGGCGTTTGGACGGTGACGGCCTCTGCCCCGGCTTGGTAAGCGTTGGACTCCCGCCAACTCTCCCCGCTTTCCAGATCGACGTCGAACATATGAATCTTGTCGTATCGCGCGGCGATATCGCCTTTGGCATCTATAACGAAGGAGCGATTAGCCCAACGGTCGCCTACGGCGACAGCTAGCGAACCAAGGCAGATCCAGAGACCCAACCGCGCGGCATCCTCACGCGCCCGGGCCAGCGTACGATCATTGCCCTCATCGACGATCCGGCCGGCAGCACGCCCACGATCCCTGTCCAGAAGTCCAGACATTTCCGGAGTGAAGAGCATCGCCGCGCCCTCGCCGTCCGCCCGCTCGGCTGCGCCGCTGATCGTAGCAGAATTCTCATCCGGATCGATGCCGGACGTCATCTGCAAAACAGCGATGCGAGTCATTCAGCTCGCCAGCAATGTGTCGAGTTCGCCCGAGCGTTCGAGAGCGGCCAGATCGTCCGACCCGCCGACATGACGGTCGCCGATAAAGATCTGGGGAACTGTACGGGCCTGCGGTGCACGTTCCAGCATGGCGTCCCTGTCCGGCCCGCCCATGGTGATGTCGTGCTCCTCGTATTGTGCGCCCTTCTCGTCGAGGAGGCGTTTCGCCCGTGCGCAGTATCCGCAGCCAAATTTCGTATAGATATCAATATGCGGCATGATCGGTCGTACCTTTCGTTTGGGTCGGCGCCATATCGGATGCGCGAAAGGCTTGAAAGCCTGACCGGCGAAATTATCTTTTCATTGCCGACCTCGTCGGTCCGGAATGCCAGTATGGGTTCCGGGATTTCAAATTGCTCAAACAGAGGATTTGTAACGATGAACCGTATGGACTTTACACCCTATCGCCGCTCAACCGTCGGGTTCGATCGGCTATTCGATCTGATGGAACGCCAGGCCCGCAATGCGGGTGGCGATAATTATCCGCCCTTCAATATCGAGCGGCGCGGTGATGACGATTACCGCATCACGCTTGCCGTTGCAGGCTTTCGCCCCGGCGACCTCGACATTACCGCGCAGCAGAACCTTTTGACCGTTCAGGGTCGCAAGCGCGACGAAGAACCCGAAGGCGAATTGCTGCATGTCGGCATCGCCAATCGCGGGTTCGAGCGTCGCTTCGAACTGGCGGATTATGTCCGTGTGCAGAATGCCGACCTTCGCGACGGTTTGCTCGTCATCGATTTGGTACGTGAAGTGCCCGAGGCGATGCGTCCGAAGAAGATCGCGATCGGCGGGCAAAAACCCCTCGAAATCGTGAAAGACGACGATGAGACCGAAGCTGCATAAAAGCTAGATGCTCATAGGATAGAGGGCGAGCCCACCTTGGTGGTCTCGCCCTCGCGACGTCTAGCGCCGCCGAGCTCCGGATTCGGCCGTCCGGGTCGCAGAAGACGACCGGGTTCGGAGCAAGCTCGTGTACCAGCAGGCCGAATGAATTTTGATCTGAATGCCCACCTTTGAACACTATGGCGCAGTCTTATCAAAAGATAAAGCTTGGGAATATTTTTGTCGCTCTTGTCCAAGCAAGCAATGCTATTGTTGCCTACAAACGAAGTTCCAAGCCCAAAAAATGTCAGACGAGGCGTTCCTGATTTAACGCAGCGCCGATGAATTCCGCGAACAAGGGATGCGGCTCGAACGGCTTGCTCTTCAGTTCGGGATGGAACTGTACACCTACGAACCAGGGGTGCTCGGGCCGTTCCACGATCTCCGGCAAGAGGCCGTCGGGCGACATGCCTGAAAACATGAGGCCATCTTTTTCCATCGCCTCGATATAGTGGCTGTTTACCTCGTACCGGTGACGATGCCGCTCGGATATCTCGGTCTCGCCGCCGTAAATTGCGGATACTTTGCTGTCCGGCGCGAGCGCCGCCTTGTACGCTCCCAAGCGCATGGTGCCACCAAGATCGCCGTCGGCCTCCCGCGTTTCCAAACCCTCGGCGGTCATCCATTCCGTAATTACGCCGACCACCGGCTCTTGGGTCTGACCGAACTCCGTCGATGATGCCGCCCCGAACCCTGCCGAACGCGCGCTCTCAATACAGGCCATTTGCATGCCGAGGCAGATGCCGAAGAAGGGCACGCCCCGCTCGCGGGCAAACCGAACTGCCGCGATCTTGCCTTCCGATCCACGCTCGCCGAAACCGCCAGGCACGAGAATGCCGTGCATCGGCTCCAACTGCGCGGCGATATCGCTATCGTCCTGCTCGAAGATTTCCGCATCGATCCATTTCACGTTGACCTTGACACGGTGCGCCATCCCTCCGTGGATCAGCGCTTCGTTAAGCGATTTGTAGGCATCTTGCAGGCCGACATATTTCCCGACGACACCGATGGTGACTTCGCCTTCCGGGTTGGAATGGCGATCCATGACGTCGTACCAGCGGGAGAGATCGGGTTCGGGCGCATCGGTAATGCCGAAACCGCGCAACACTTCGGTATCGAGCCCTTCCCGGTGATATTGCAGCGGGACGGCATAGATCGAAGACGCGTCGAGAGCGGGGATGACGGCCTCTGCGCGAACGTTGCAGAATTGCGCGATCTTGCGCCGTTCGGAATGCGGAATGGGATGTTCCGCGCGGCACAGGAGAACGTCCGGCTTGATGCCGAGGCTCGCAAGTTCGCGGACCGAGTGCTGCGTCGGCTTGGTCTTTAGCTCGCCCGCCGCCGCGATATACGGCACGAGTGTGACGTGGACGCTCAGCGTTTGCATCGGCTCGAGCTCGTTCCGAAGCTGCCGGATAGCTTCCATGAAGGGCAGGCCTTCGATGTCGCCGACCGTACCGCCGATCTCGCACAGGATGAAGTCGTGGTCGCTCTGGTCCGCCAGCGCGAACTGTTTGATGGCGTCGGTAACATGCGGCACGACCTGGACTGTCGCCCCGAGATAATCGCCGCGCCTCTCGCGCGCGATGATGTCGCGATAGACGCGGCCTGAGGTTACATTGTCGCCCTGATGCGCGGAAACGCCGGTGAAGCGCTCGTAATGGCCGAGATCGAGATCGGTTTCGGCGCCATCGTCGGTCACGTACACTTCGCCGTGTTGATACGGGCTCATCGTGCCCGGATCGACGTTCAGATACGGATCGAATTTGCGAATGCGCACCTTGTAGCCACGCGCCTGCAAGAGCGCCGCAAGCGATGCCGCCATGAGACCTTTACCGAGCGAGGAAACCACGCCGCCGGTGATGAAAATATACCGCGCCATGGGAGTCGCGCCTTAAGGAAAGAGGGTACGATGCCGCAAGCCCCTGCGTGCCGCGAAACGCACGCAGTCCACAGCTTCCGACAATTTAGAACGATCAGTTGGTGACGTCGCCCAGCGGGTCGTCATCGGCCGGGGTGGGAGCCGTCTCGGCCGGAGCCGCCGCTGGGCCGCCGAGAGGATCGGCCGTTTGAACAGGCAAGGTCGACCGGTCGAGCGTGGATTCGATCGACGTCGTATCGCCGGTCTCGACCGCGATCGCTGCCAATAGGATCGAAAGGACGACGAACAGAACCGCCAGCCATTTGGTCGACCGGGTCAGAAAATCCGCCGCACCCCGTGCGCCAAGCATGCCGGAAGGGCTGCCCCCGATCCCGAGCCCGCCGCCTTCGGAGCGCTGCATGAGGATGACGCCGACAAGTGCGGCACCAACGATCGCCTGGAGGACGGTGAGAAAAAGGAACATGAAGCTTTAGCCTGAGCGTTGGATTGTGTTCAGCCGCGCATTTAGGGCGCGATGGCGAAATGGGCAAGGGAAGCGGGTTACGCCTCGACCGTCTCGGATCCGCCGACGACGATGCCGAGGAATTTCTCCGCCGTCAGGCTGGCCCCACCGACGAGCGCGCCGCCGACTTCAGGCACAGCGAGGATGGTCGGCGCATTCTTGCTATCGACCGAGCCGCCGTAAAGTATACGGATCTTGGCACTTTCCGCCTCGCCGTACATCTCGTCGAGCAATTCCCGGATCGCGCCATGCATCGCTTCGATATCGGACGGCTTCGCAGCGCGTCCGGTGCCGATGGCCCAGATAGGTTCATAGGCGACCGTGAGCCGATCACCGGCATCCTCGATCTTGGGTAGCGCGGCCCGCAGTTGGCCGAGTACGAACTCTTCCGCTTTGCCGGCATCGCGCGTTTCCGCATTCTCGCCGCAGCACAGGATGACACGAAGTCCCGCCGCAATTGCGCTCTGCACCTTGTCGGCGATCAGCGCATCGCTTTCACCATGCCCTTGCCGCCGCTCGCTATGTCCGAGGATGACGAACTTCGCACCGGCATCGGCAATCATTGCCGCCGAGACATCGCCGGTATGGGCCCCGGCTTCACCTGGATGACAATCCTGCGCGCCGATACCGATCTGTTCGGCTTCGCGATGCACGGCGTGGATCAAGGTCGCAGGCGGCGCCAAGGCAACCTCGACCTTCATGTAGCGCTGCGCTGCCCGATCGATCGCGCGCGCTTCGGAAAGCATCGCGCGCGTGCCGTTCATTTTCCAGTTTCCAACGATGTAAGGCCGCTCGGCCATAAGCAAATCCCAATTTCCGTGCCCGTTCGGCTCGGCGCTATATAGAGCGCGTTGCCGACTTCGCCAGTCATCAGACGACGATGTTCCGAAAGCCTTCCGCGACCTGTTGCGGGCAGGCCGCAGGAAGGATAAAGGCCCGTTCGCATAATCGCGCGGCAGTCCCCGAACCGGGTGCGCCCTAAGCAGAAAATCGGAACCTTAAGCAACCCATGCTCACCTTTTTCCGTAATTTTTTCAAAACCAAGATCGGCCTTGCGCTGGTCCTGGCATTTCTGGTCCTGATCGGCTTTGCCTTTGCCAGCATGGACGTGTCCAGCACGGGCGCGTTCGGCGGTGTCGCCGGCGGAAACAGGGTGGCCGTAGTGGGCGACGAGAAAATCGGGACAGCCGAGCTTTCCCGCGCCGCGACGGAAGAGTTGGAGCGGGTACGGCAGGAAAATCCGACCGCTACGATGCAGACCTTCCTGGCGGGCGACGGGTTGAATGACGCGCTTGCCAGTCTCATCAACCGCATCGCATTGGTTGAGTGGACCCGCGATTTCGGTCTACGTGCTGGCGACAATCTCCTGAACAGCGAGATCAGGCAAATTCCGGCGGCCGCCGGGCCGAGTGGGGCGTTCGACGAGAACAGCTACCGCGCTTTTCTCGCGCGAGAGCAATTGACCGACCAACGTCTTCGCGAATTGCTAGGAGCGAGCCTTCTCGCGCAGCAAACGCTTATTCCCGCGGGTTTCGGTGCGACGATCCCGGAATCGATCGCGCGAACCTACGCCCGGTCCTTCAAAGAGCGCAGAGAAGGATCGGTCGCGCTTTTGCCTGCCGAGGCCTTTGCCCCGACCGGCGCGCCCACAGATGCTCAGTTGACTGCTTTCTACGAGGAAAACCGCTCCCGCTTCGTACGCCCCGAGCGTCGCGTGATCGAGTATGCGCTATTCGATGCATCGAGCCTCGGAGATGCGATAGAGCCGACAGACGCCGAAATCACCGCGTACTTCCGCCAGAACGCTGCGCGTTACGCGGCGAGCCAGACCCGCAGTTTCACGCAGTTGATCGTGCCGACCCAAGCGGCTGCGCAATCGATTGCGGAACGCGTTCGCGGGGGAACCAGCTTAGCGCAAGCGGCTCAGGGTGGTGGCCTTCGGACAACGGCTGTCAACGACGCGAGCCGCGCGGACATACGTGAACAGGCCTCGGAAGCCGTTGCGAGCGCCTATTTCGCCGCTGCGCAGGGCGCGGTTACGTCCCCTGCCCGCAGCCCTCTCGGGTGGCATATCGCGCAGGTTCGTTCAGTCGATACGACTCCGGCGCGAACGCTGGCGCAGGCCCGCGATGAAATCGTGACTGCTCTTCGGGAAGAAAAGCGCGTTGCACTGCTATCCGATCTGTCGATCTCAATCGAAGATCAGTTGGCCGACGGCGCGACGCTCGCGGAAGTCGCCAGGGAACGGGGTGTGAGCGTTCAGAGAACGCCGCCTGTTCTGGCGAATGGCCAATTATATGGCCGACAGGAAAACGCGCCCGAAGCCCTCGCACAGATTATACCCGTGACCTTCCAAATGGAGGAAGGCGAACCTGAAATCGGAGCGCTTCCCGGCGGCGGGTCCTATGTCGTTTATCAGGTTGGAGATATTGCACCGTCTGCAACGGCGCCGCTCGCACAAATTCGGGATCAGGTTATCCGCGATTGGCGACAGCTCACAGGTGCGCAGCGCGCCGAACAGGCCGCCGCCCGCATCGTGAAGAAGGTCGAAGCCGGAGCGAGCCTTTCGCAAGCCCTCGCGAGCGAGGACGTCACTCTGCCTCCGATAGACGATGTGAATATCAGCCGACAGGAATTGGCGCAGTTGGGGGATCGGCAAGTCCCGGCTCCGATCGCCCTGCTCTTCGGCATGGCGCAAGGATCGGTAAAGAAGCTCGAGATTCCGCGGAACAATGGGTGGTTCGTCGTCGAGCTCGAGGACGTCGAACTCGATCGGCTGGATGATAGCGATCCCCTGATTGCCCAAGCCAACCGCCAACTGGGCCAGGCGTGGGGCAGTGAATACGGGGAACAACTCGCCGCAGCCATGCAGGCCGATGTCGGCGTCGAGCGCAATGCGGACGCGATCGAAGCCGTCCGCCGGCAGCTTCTGGGCGAAAACTGAGACCCTCAATGTCATCTTCGTTGGGCGGAAGCGATGCGGCGCTGGAAGCATTCGAACGAGGGCAGCCCGCTTTAGTTTGGCGCAAGGTGGTGAGCGACACCGTCACGCCCGTCGGAGCTGCATCGCAGCTCATGGAAGAGGGCCGCGGAGACTTTTTGCTCGAGTCCGTCGAGGGCGGGGAAACGCGGGGTCGTTACACGATCCTTGGCCTCGACCCCGACCTCGTCTTCCGTGCAGATGGGGATCAGGCGCACATTAACCGGTCGTGGCAGACCGATAAGGGCGCCTTCCGGCCGTCAACAATGGGATCGTTGAAAAGCCTTCGATCCCTGCTGGAAGAATGTCGCACAGAGGTAGATGAGGCGTTGCCGCCTGCCCTCCCCCTGCTCGTCGGATATTTCGGATACGAAACCATTAGCCTCGTAGAGAAAGTCCCACGGCGTGAGGAAAACCCTCTCGACATACCGGACATGCTCTTCATGCGTCCGACAGTTCTTCTGGTTTTCGATGGATTGGCCGATACGCTTTATTGCGTGGTTCCGATCTGGCCGAAAGAAGGCCTTGCCCAAGCCTCCATCGATCTGGCCGGGAGGCGCATTCAGGAAGTCGTCGACCGCCTGAAAACGGGTCGTTCGTCTTCGCTCGAACCGGAAGCTGCAGAGCAGGTAGAAATCGCCCAAACTCACGCGTTATCCGCCGACCGGTATCGCGACATGGTTTTACACGCCAAGGAGTACATCGCGGCGGGGGACATTTTTCAAGTCGTGCTGTCGCAGAGATTCACGACGCCTTTCACGCTGTCACCGATGGCGCTTTATCGCGCATTGCGCCGCGTCAATCCTTCCCCGTTCATGTTCTTTCTCGATTTTCCGGGGTTCGCCGTCGTCGGATCGAGTCCCGAAATTCTTGTGCGGGTCCGCGACGGCGATGTTACCATCAGGCCGATCGCCGGCACACGTCCGAGGGGTAGGAACGCCGAGGAAGATGACCGGAACGAGCGCGAACTCCTCGACGATGCGAAGGAACGCGCGGAGCATCTCATGCTATTGGACCTCGGTCGAAACGATGTCGGCCGGGTGGCAGAGCGCGGCACCGTCGGGGTGACGCAGAGCTTTACGGTCGAGCGGTACAGTCACGTCATGCATATCGTCAGCGAAGTGAGCGGCAAGCTATCCGAAGCGCATGACGCGATCGACGCCATGTTCGCGGGGTTCCCGGCTGGTACGGTAAGCGGGGCACCGAAACTTCGCGCATGTGAAATCATCGCCGAACTTGAGCCAGTCTCACGCGGACCATATGCCGGGGGCGTCGGCTATTTCGGACCCGATGGTTCGATCGACAGTTGCATCGTGCTTCGAACGGCGGTGATAAAGGACGGCACGATGCATGTGCAGGCCGGAGCGGGAATTGTCGCCGATAGCGATCCGGCCTACGAGCAGCGGGAATGCGAAGCGAAAGCCGGGGCCCTGTTTGCCGCGGCGCGGGAAGCCGTTAGGCTCGCGGCTACGCCGGAAGGAAGTCTATGATCCGAATTACGCTTCTTTCTGCCCTTCTCATGCTGACCGCATGCGACGCCGATGGCGAAGGCGAGCCGGTAACGCGCGCGCGGATCGACGGGCAGGCTTCGCCGGTTACCCAAGCCTCGGCCCCGGGCGTCTCGCCGGAAGTGCAATCCGCCTGTCGCTCGATCATCTTCGAAAATTCGCCGCTGACCCACTGCCTCGCCATTCCTTCACGCCACAGACTGGCCATGGATCTCGGGCCGGATGGCGGAGCGCCCTATCGCAGTCTCGCCGCGTTCGCAGAGGCTCGCGGCGAAGGTCGGATCGCCTTTGCGATGAACGCCGGAATGTTCGATGATGACGGCAATCCGATCGGCTATTTCGTAGAGAATTCCGATCGCCTGCATGAACTCAACACGGCCGATGGCGAGGGCAATTTCCATATGAAGCCCAATGGGGTCTTCTACGGCACGGGCGACACGTGGGAAATTCGTTCGACTGACTCCTTCCTGTCTAATGTCACGGAGCGTCCGGAGTTCGGGACGCAATCGGGCCCGATGCTGGTGATCGATGGCGCGATCCATCCCGACATTCAGGCCGATGGTCCTTCCAAGCTCGTGCGCAATGCAGTCGGCATCGACGAAAAAGGGCGCGCGCATTTCGTCATCTCGAACGGGCCTCTGTCGTTCGGCAAACTTGCGCGTTTCATGCGCGACGAGCTGAAAACGCCTAACGCCCTCTATCTCGATGGAAACGTTTCGGCACTGTGGAACCCGGCAACCGACCGGCTCGACGGGGGCGCGCCCATCGGCCCTATCGTTTATGCCGTTCGCAAGGAGACGGAAGAATGACGACAGAGCGCCGCGGCCTTTATCCCGAAATCGAACCTTTCGATACCGGCATGCTCGATGTCGGCGATGGTCACTCGCTGTATTGGGAACGTGTCGGGACCAAGGGAGCAAAGCCCGCAGTTTTCCTGCATGGCGGCCCGGGCGGCGGCATGAGCCCTTCGCACCGCCGGCAGTGGGATCCGGCGCTTTACGATATCATCCTGTTCGATCAGCGCGGATGTGGCAAATCGACACCCTTCGCCGGATTGGAAGCGAACGAGACGTGGTCGATCGTCGCGGATATCGAGCGCCTGCGCGAAATGGCCGGGCACGAGAAATGGCAGGTATTCGGCGGAAGTTGGGGGGCGACGCTGGCACTCGCCTATGCGCAGACGCATCCCGACTGTGTCAGCGAACTCGTTCTGCGCGGAGTTTTCCTCGCCCGTCAGAAGGAAAAGGACTGGCTCTATTCCTACGGCGCGAGCGAAATCATGGCCGAAGCATGGGATGAGTTCGTTTCGGTCATACCCAAAGCGGATCGCGATAACCTTGTGGAAGCATATTACCGTCGCCTCGTTTCGGACGATGAAGCCACGCGCAACGAAGCGGCGGTCGCCTGGTCGATGTGGGAGGGGCATGTCGCCACCCTGCTGCCGAACTCGGCGTTGATCGAAGATTTCGCCGATCCATCGAAAGCGGTCCCGATGGCGCGGATCGCTGCGAAGTATTTCCTCGAGAACTTCTGGCTCGACGAGGCGCAACTGCTCAAAAACGCGGACAAAATCGCGGAAATTCCGGGCATAATCGTCCAGGGCCGGCACGACATCTGCACTCCGGCGGTCTCCGCCTATGATCTGACGAAGGTTTGGCCGCAAGCCGAGTTATGGATCGTAGACGACGCGGGGCACAGTGCGAGTGAGCCCGGCATCGTCGATGGCCTGGTGCGCGCGACCGACAAGCTCGCTGGAAAACCCGCTAGCGGTCAATAGCTTCTTCAGACCCGGTCCATTTCGCAAAAGCATAATGCAATGAAACCCATTCTCGTCATCGATAATTACGACAGCTTCACGTTCAACCTCGTGCATTATCTCATGGAGTTGGATGTGGACGTCGCTGTTCGCCGGAACGACGACATCGAGCCTGCCGAAATTATTGGTGGAGCATATGCCGGCTGTCTTATTTCTCCCGGCCCCTGTACTCCGACCGAAGCCGGGGTGAGCCTCGATGCCGTGGCAGCCTGTGCCGACACGAACTTCCCGCTATTGGGCGTATGTCTCGGTCACCAGGCCATTGGTCAGTACTTTGGCGGTCGCGTGGTGCGGGGCGGTCTCATGCATGGCAAGACCAGCCTGATCGAACATGATGGAACCGGCGTTTTCGAAGGTCTCCCCTCCCCCTACGAAGCGACGCGCTATCACTCGCTCGTCGTGGAAGACATTCCTGACTCTCTCGTCGTCAATGCAACGAGCACGACGCCGAACCTCGACGGAACCTGCGTCATGGGATTCCGGCATCGCAACCTTCCCATTCATGGCGTGCAGTTTCATCCAGAGAGCATCGCCACCAAACATGGCCATGCCTTGCTTGCAAATTTCCTTCGTCTTTGTGGGAATTTTCGGAAGGCCGCTGCATGAACAGGCTCCCAGATGCTACCACCCATCTAAGCGAGAACGAGGCGGAAAAAACCTTCGGGGCCATTCTGGACGGCGACGTCGAAGATGGAGAAATCGCCGATTTTCTCGTTCTTATGAGCCGCCGCAGTGAAACCGCCGAGGAAATCGCAGGAGCGGCACGGGCTTTGAGACAGCGCATGGTGCCGGTGGTGTCTCCGGAAGGCGCGGTCGATTGCTGCGGGACCGGCGGCGACGGGCATCACACCCTCAACGTATCCACTGCGGTAAGCTTGGTCGTCGCGGCAAGCGGAACCCCTGTCGCGAAGCACGGCAACCGTGCAGCCAGCAGCAAGTCTGGCGCGGCCGATACGCTCGAAGCTTTGGGGCTGGACATGGAGGCCGCAGGCAGAACGGCCGAAAAGACGCTGGCCGAACTCGGCATCTGCTTCCTCTTCGCCAAGAACCATCATCCCGCGATGGGCAGGATACAGCCCATCCGGCAAAGGCTCGGCGTCCGCACGATCTTCAATCTTATGGGCCCCTTGTCGAACCCTGCCGGGGTCGAACGGCAGCTGATAGGGATCGCCCGGCCGGCGTATGTGCCGATCTATGCCGAAGCCAAAGCGAAGCTTGGAACGACGCGAACCTTCATCGTCTCCGGCGACGAAGGCCTCGACGAGTTAAGCCTTGCGGGTGGTAACGAGTTGGCCGACGTCGTTGGGCAGGATTTCGAGATGCGGCGGGTCGATGGCCAGATGGCGGGTATCCAGCATGCCCCGATCGAAGCCATCCGGGGCGGCGACGCTCAACACAACGCGCAAGCGCTCAAGGAATTACTCGCTGGCGGCAGGGGAGCGTACAGGGATGCCGTACTCTTTAACGCAGCGGCCACTTTGATAGTCGCTGGCCGTACGGAAGGGTGGGACGAGGGCGTGTCGATTGCCGCTGAAACGCTGGACTCCGGCGCTGCCAATTCCCTGTTGTCGCGCTGGATCGGAATGGCGCAATGAACAAGCTGGAAGAGATTTGCGCGACCAAAAAGAAACTCGTTGCCGCTCGCAAGGTCGAGGTTTCCGTATCCGAACTCGACAGGAAAGCGGCCGATGTCTCCGCCCCACGTGGGTTCGAGCAAGCGTTGCGTTCCGCATCGCGAGCGGGCTTCGGACTGATTGCGGAGGTTAAGAAAGCATCGCCGTCTAAAGGACTGATCCGCGATGACTTTCATCCTGCCGAGCATGCTCGCGATTACGCAGCCGGCGGGGCAACGTGTCTGTCGGTCCTGACCGATCATGAATATTTTCAAGGCGAGGATTCTTACCTCGTTCAAGCTCGAGAAGCGTCCGATTTGCCCGCCCTGCGGAAGGACTTCATGATCGATCCATGGCAGGTCGCCGAAGCGCGCGCTTTAGGTGCGGATGCCATCCTGATTATCGTCGCCGCTCTCGAAGATGCCCTGATGCGGGAAATCGAAGCGGCTGCGATCGAACGGGGCATGGATGTGCTTGTCGAGGTCCATGACGAGAGAGAGCTGGAACGGGCGCTCGATCTTCGCTCCCGGCTAATCGGCGTCAACAACCGCGATCTGCGTACCTTTCAGACCGATCTCGCTACGACCGAAAGGCTGGCCGCATCTATGCCGGAGGACGTCTTGATTGTGGGCGAAAGCGGTATTGCGACCCACAACGACTGCGAGAGACTTGCACGGTCTGGCGTCCGCTGTTTCCTAGTCGGGGAAAGCCTTATGCGGCAGCAGGATATCGAAGCTGCGACCCGACACCTACTCACGGGCACGGCATGACCCGCCTTACTCATCTGGATGACGAGGGCGCTGCCCGCATGGTCGATGTCGGCGCAAAAGCCCTGACGGAACGCGTCGCAATTGCGCGTGGCCGTATTTCGATGTCCGATGATGCCCTGACCGCAATTCGGGAAGGGTCCGGACCAAAGGGCGACGCGATAGCTACGGCGCGCATTGCCGGGATTATGGCCGGCAAACGGACCAGCGACCTCATCCCTCTTTGCCACCCGCTGGGATTGGATGCGATCGAGCTCGAATTCGCTTTCGAGGATGAAGGCGTGGCCGTTACCGGCACCGCTTCCCTTACCGGTAAGACGGGCGTGGAAATGGAGGCGTTGACGGCAGTCAGTGTCGCCCTTCTTACCTTGTATGACATGGCGAAAGCCTTGGATAAGGCAATGACTATCGGAGACATCCAATTGGTCGAAAAACGGGGCGGGAAATCCGGCGTTTGGCGGCGAGATCTGGCAGGGGCTTGATTGGTCTTCAGCGTGATTTGCGCACGGTTGACTTATTTTTGTTGGTTGCCTAATTGTTCCGTATTCGTTCCTCAGAGAACGCTTTTCGGAGTGCCCACATCATGTTGACCGCGAAACAACACGAACTCATTCGCTTCATTCAGCAGCGTCTGGAAGTCACCGGAATATCGCCGTCATTCGAGGAAATGAAGGCGGCGCTCGATCTGAAAAGCAAGTCGGGGGTGCATCGCCTTATCTCGGCTCTCGAAGAGCGAGGGTTTATCCGGCGATTGCCGAACCGCGCACGTGCGCTCGAAGTGGTGAAACTGCCTGAAGATGCGGTCACGGCGAAAGGGTCTGCCAATTCTGGCAAGACTGCTGCGAACGACACCATCGTTTCCAGCCACGCGGTCAAACGCGTTCCTGCCGAACCTGCGAACGACGTAATTGAAATTCCTTTGCACGGCCGGATCGCGGCAGGCGCGCCGATCGAGGCCATCGAGGGACAAAGTTCGATGCCGGTGCCGGCCGCTTTGCTCGGCCCCGGCGATCACTATGCCCTGGAAGTATCAGGGGACTCGATGATCGAGGCGGGCATCTTTGACGGCGACTTCGCCTTGGTGAAGCGGACCGAAACGGCGCGCGACGGCGAGATCGTCGTTGCTCTCGTAGACGGCGAGGAAGCGACGCTCAAATATCTGCGGAAAGAAAGCGGCATGGTTCGTCTCGATCCGGCCAACGCTACCTACGAAGCGCAGGTATATGCTCCTTCTCGCGTTCAGGTGCAGGGCAAGCTTGCGGGACTACTGCGGCGCTATCATTGATAGCGTGATCCGGCAGATTGCTTCCAACCGTGATCGCTTACGGGTGGCTCGCTCGTGACTATATGCTCTTCCCCGAGATAAATCGCAGTTCCGCCATTATCTTTCAGAAAGCGTCCATCGGCTTTCAACCATAGTGGGCGGCAGCTGCGCGGTAACCAACGATCCGCGATGACGATATGCGCCCTTTCGCATGCTGCCGAAAGTTGACGTTCGTCGAGCCGCTGACGATTTCGCGCAACCAAAATATGCCATGGCCGATCTGCGCGTAAGATCGTCAAACTGCAGAAGTCTCGGCTACATCGCGCTCCCGGCCAATTGTCCAATAGCATCGGTGATGCCTCAGACCCGGAAAGTTCGACGAGAATGTCTCGCGCATAGCTACCTTCGCTATCTCGCAGCACGAAAAGCTTGCCGCTGTCGTCGACCAATCCGACATCGCGGCCATCGCGAGTAATGAGGATATCCGGTGTCGGAGTGAAAGCCACAAGTCCTGCCGCGAAGCTGGCCGGCAGCAGTCCGTAGAGCCGAACCTTGCCGCGCCATAGGGCCAACCACAGCGCACCGGATACGAAAAGCATGACAGTAAACAGGCCGATCTGCGGTATGAGTTTGACCGCATCAGGCCGCGTCGCCGTAAAGTGCGCAAGTGCCAGCATCGCGTCCAGCGAAAGTCCTGCAAAGAACCAGACGGGCGCGCCAAGACCGAACAGGTCGAGAAACAAAGCAAGCGCTATCAAGGGCATGCTGACGAAGGTGACAAGCGGTATAGCGAGGACGTTGGCGAACGCCCCGTAAAGCCCGGCGCGGTGGAAATGGAACAGAACGATCGGCATGAGTGCGAGCTCGATCACAACGCCTGTCGCAAATAGCATTGCGGTTTTACGAGCGAGCCGCTCCACTGAACTGCATTCGCGCGGCGCTAGGAATTTCCGAACCGGCTCACTGCTATGCAGCGCCACGATCGCTAAGACCGCCGCAAAACTCATTTGAAAGCTCGGCCCGACGAGCGACTCCGGCCATAGCAGGAGAACAAAGATGGCCGCTATGGCTACCATTCGCAGTGAAAGCGGCTCTCTCCCAAGAACGAGGGCGCCCAGTACGAGGATCGCCCCGGCGCAGCTTCTAACGGTCGGAACCTGCGCACCAGTTAGAAGGGTGTAACTAATGCCCGCTGCGGCGCCCAAGGCAGCAGCAATAAGGGGCAAACGAACACGCAAAGCCAAAGCTGGAAAAAGCGCGAGGACACGGATTGTCAGAAAGTAGATCGCGGCGATTACGGCACTTACATGAAGTCCACTGATCGATAACAGATGCGTCAATCCGGCATCACGCATCGCCTCCTCATCGGCAGTCGAGATGGAACCGCGGTCACCACTGGCGAAAGCGGCCGCGATACTTCCGGCGGAACCGTCGAGCCGTTCGCGAACGTGGGCGGCCAAGCTACGCTGTATGCTTGCAATATGATTCCGTTTTGTAGGGGCCGCGCCTACGATCTGGACCTCTCCTGCGAGGCTCCCTGTCGCGGCGTAACCTTCGAACCAGGCGGCACGCGCAAAATCGTATGCGCCGGGAAGCAATGGCGGGGACGGCGGCATGAGACGCGCACCTAAGCGCACCCGGGCTCCTTCGACCATTCCTGCGACCACTCGATCCTCGGGAATATTGATGCGAACCTTGATCGGTTTGCCGGTGTCCGGTTGACGTGCGGCAACGACAATCCGCACGCGTTCTTCCGCCGGCTGTTCGATAAGCTCGAGGATAGTGGCTTCCATGCGTAAGAAGCCGGGGTGTTCGATAGGCTCGGCATCAGCGATCGCCGACCGGGTCCAGACCGTCGCCAATCCTGCCGCAATTGCTACCGTGATAGTAACGATCGACAGCAGGATAAGAGTCCTGTCGGATCTACCACGCCAAATGGTATAAGAAAGTGCAGCCAGGCTCGCCACAACGCCGTTAAATGCCACCCACTGCCATTGTAGCGGCAGGATGAACCATGCGCCGATACCGGCCGCGAATGCGACAGCCAGCCAAGGTCCCCGGTCGAAACCGGATAGCGACAGGAACCCTTCGATCCGGTCCGCCAATCTGGACAAGACCGTGCGCATGGGCCAAATGCGCCGCACTGCAGCATCATCCCGCCCCGACATCGAAACGCCGGGAATGGTGGGTGGATCAGATGCGGACGATACCGACATGGAAGGGCAGTACGAGAAATGGCTAGTAAAAGTGTGAATGCCGGCGAAAGCTCTGATCGCGAAGTCGTCACACGTTTCGCACCCTCCCCAACCGGCTTTCTACATATCGGCGGAGCGCGCACTGCTCTCTTCAATTGGCTGTTTGCCCGTCATCATGGAGGCAAAGCTTTGTTGCGGATCGAGGATACCGACCGCCAAAGATCGACCCAGGACGCAATCGACAAAATTCTCGAAGGTCTAGACTGGCTCGGGCTCGACTATGACGCCCCTCCCGTTTTCCAGTCGGATCGCGCTGAACGGCACGCAGAAGTCGCCTACGCGCTGCTTGAGGCCGGTCATGCCTATAAATGTTTCGCGACCTCTGAGGAACTCGAGCAGATGCGTGCAGAGCAGCGCGCCGCGAAGCAGCCAATGCGCTATGATCGCCGCTGGCGCGATCGAGAATCGGCTGAAATGCCTTCGGATACGGCCTTTACGATCAGGCTAAAGGTACCGATCGAGGGCGAAACCGTCATCGAGGACGCCGTGCAGGGCCGAGTTACGGTGAACAACAGCGAGATCGACGACTATATCCTGCTACGCGCAGACGGGACGCCGACCTATATGCTGGCGGTGGTAGTCGACGATCACGATATGGGTGTCACTCACATTATCCGGGGTGACGATCACCTCAACAATGCATTTCGGCAATTGCCGATCATTCGGGCCATGGATCGGATCGAAGGCGGTTGGCCCGATCCGGTCTACGCCCATGTCCCGCTGATCCATGGCTCGGACGGAGCGAAGCTTTCCAAGCGGCACGGCGCGGTAGGCGTGGAAGCTTACCGTGATGATGAAGGGATCCTTCCCGAAGCTTTATTCAATTACCTCCTTCGCCTCGGATGGGGTCACGGCGATAGGGAAGAGATAACTCGTGAAGACGCGATCGCACTGTTCGATCTCGACGGCGTAGGAAAAAGCCCATCGCGTTTCGACATCAAAAAGCTTTTGAATCTGAATGCGCATTATATCCGAGATGCCGATACGACCCATTTGGCTGAAATTGTCGCCAAGAAAATCGGGCAAGGCGCAGAAACGGATCTGCTGGAACGCGCCATGCCGGTTCTCACGCCCCGCGCGAAAACCGTAAACGAATTGGCGGAAAGCGCTCGGTTCCTTTTTGCTACACGACCTTTAGAAATGACCGATAAAGCCGCAGCGCTCCTGGACGAGGAAGCGCGTGAAAGGCTGTCGGGTCTGTCGAAAATGCTGCACCTGCAAAATGACTGGACATCCGACGCGCTGGAAGCCACTACAAAATCGTATGCCGAAAAGCTCGACATAGGGCTCGGCAAGCTGGCGCAGCCGATGCGCGCGGCTTTGACCGGATCTACGATGTCGCCCGGCATTTTCGATGTTCTGGTGCTTCTCGGAAAGGAAGAGTCGCTCGCGCGTATCGATGAGCAGACCGTTCCGAAAAACCGGTAGGTTCAAAGTAAGGAGACAACCGTGGCCGATAAACAGGCAACTCTCGATTTCGGCGATACCTCGCAGGACTTTCCCGTATTGGAAGGCAGCTGCGGACCGGACGTCGTTGACATCCGCAAGCTCTATGGATCGACCGGCAAGTTCACCTACGATCCGGGCTACAAATCGACCGCGAGCTGTGAAAGCGCGCTCACATTCATCGACGGTGAAGAAGGCGTATTGCTCCATCGCGGCTATCCGATCGGCCAACTCGCCGAACAATCGAGTTTCATGGAAGTCGCCTACCTGATGCTGAACGGCGAACTGCCGAGTGCTGATGAACTGGACGATTTCGACAACACAATCACGCGGCATACCATGCTGCACGATCAGATGCGGCAGTTCTACCAAGGCTTCCGCCGCGATGCGCACCCGATGGCAATTATGTGCGGCGTGGTCGGCGCGCTTTCGGCCTTCTACCATGACAGCACCGACATTGCCGACCCAGAGCATCGAAAGATCAGCAGCCACCGGTTGATCGCCAAAATGCCAACGATCGCGGCGATGGCGTATAAATATTCGGTTGGTCAACCCTTCCTCTACCCAGATAACTCCCTGAGCTACACGGGCAATTTCCTGCGTATGACTTTTGGCGTTCCGGCGGAGGAATATGAGGTAATTCCCGCCGTCGAAAAGGCGATGGACCGGATCTTCATCCTTCACGCCGATCACGAACAGAACGCTTCGACCAGCACCGTTCGCCTTGCGGGGTCCTCTGGCGCCAACCCGTTCGCCTGCATTTCAGCCGGCATCGCGTGCCTCTGGGGCCCGGCACATGGCGGGGCAAACGAGGCCGCGCTGAACATGCTGAAGGAGATCGGCACGCCCGATCGTATCCCGCATTACATTGAGCGCGCAAAGGACAAGAGCGATCCGTTCCGCCTCATGGGTTTCGGCCACCGCGTGTACAAGAACTACGATCCGCGCGCGACGGTCATGCAGAAGACCGTTCGCGAGGTGTTCGAAGCCTTGAACGTAAAGGATCCGGTTTTTGAAACTGCGCTGCAGTTTGAGGAAATCGCTCTGAACGACGACTATTTCGCCGAAAAGAAGCTGTTCCCGAATGTCGATTTCTATTCGGGAATCATCCTTTCGGCGATTGGCTTCCCGACTACAATGTTCACGGCTCTCTTTGCCCTTGCCCGAACCGTGGGTTGGGTCGCACAGTGGAACGAGATGATTTCCGATCCCGGCCAGGTTATCGGCCGTCCGCGCCAGCTTTATACCGGCCCGACGCAGCGCGACTACGTGCCGGTCGAAAAGCGATAAGCTGGGTTCGGGATTGAAGAGAACTAGGGCGCTCCGGCGCCCTTTTTCTTAGGTGTACAACGCCGCATCCGGCACTTTTAAAGTGAAGCGGGCCCCCTGCCCCGGCGCACTCTCGACGATGAGATCGCCATTCATGGCACACGCGATACGGCGCGAAATATACAGCCCAAGCCCAGAACCGCTATCTCCGCTACGACCAAGCCGCTCGAACTTTTCGAAAACCTTCTTTTGCTGCTCCTCATCCAGACCGTGCCCCTGATCGGCGACGGTGACCGAAGCGTACCCCTCCCCGGCATCCGTTCTAACCCAAACCTGACTGTTTTGCGGTGAATAGCGGATGGCGTTCCCGACGAGGTTAAGAAGGATTTGAAGAACCCGGCGAAATTCGGCGATTGCCATCTGGCTTTCCCCTTCCACGGGAGGGACAAGGGTGATCTGCTTTTCCTTCGCTCGTGCACCAAGAATGCCACAAGCGCGCTGGGCGACCTCTGCAAGATCGATGCGGTCGGGAGCCGTCGTAAAGTTTTCCGCTTCAACCGCTTCCAAATCCGATAAGTCGTCGATCAGACCAAGCAGATGCTGCCCTGCATCCGCAATGTCCTTCGCGTACTCACTGTAATTGTCCGAAAGAGGACCAGCGAGCTTCGAGCGAATGGTCTCCGCGTGGCTGATTATCCGATCGACAGGTTGACGAAGTGCGGGGGTGAGATCACGGCCAAGAGAAGGCGAATACGCATGATTTCCGGGAGCGGTCGCGAGGTCGCTGGACAAAGCCTCATTTGCAGTGAGGTAAACGACGAAACCTGCCTGTTCTTCGCCCTCGTCCAATCTTTCAATGTGGACCGTCCAACTTCTTCGCGAGCCAGCTATGCGGGCAACTTTGCCATCTAACTGCCGCCAGTCCAAGTTGCCCGAGATCTCGATAGAAAAATCGAGAATGGTACGCCAATCTTGCCCCATAGCGGCAGTTCCGCGCTTATGGAACTGCGCAAGGTCGTCTGATTCAGTCTCGATCGAAACGATACGATGTTCGAGATCTACCCGCATCGCACATTCGGCGAGATTACGGTCAATCTCACGAGAGAGAATATTACTTCCTCTTCCGATTGGCTCGGCACTCCATTCGATGATTGAGATTTTCGTGCCTGAATATTTTGGTACGATCTCAGCTCTTGCCTTTATCGTTTGCAGGCCATCGTAAGCTTGGAATTCTTCGGAAACAGTCTTCGCTTCTGAACGCGCTTTTTCGACCAGTTCGAGAAGCATAGGCACTGCAACGATTGATCCAATTTTTCCGCCACAGGTCGCTTGCAACATGGCGAGCCGAGCATCCGCCGCTACCAGACGATCATCGGCGTCCGTCACACCACAGACCGGTCTTTCATCTTCAGAATTGGTCATATCGAGTGCGCCAAATTAAACCTTGCTACACGTCTTGGTTAGCTCATAATTTGGTTAATGAAACTCGAAGCTACCGTTTTAAACTCGTTACCTCGTAGCGTCATTTCTTTCAGAGTGATGGTTTGCGTGTGATCCACGATACTCGATCCAAATCAGGTTTGCGGTTACTATACCGCATAGAATGGCGGCCACAACGAAGCTCGAACCGGCGAGTTGGCCCAAAGATAGAGTAATCGCCAATAACGCAGTATCGCGGGCGAGAGATGATATAGGCGTTTGGGCCTTCGCCTTCGCTAAAATCAAAACCGCAAACAGCATGAGCGATACGAATACGCGGGTGAAGCCATATATCATCGGCGCCGACAAGAAGATCAGACCGCAAATCACAATTTCAGCTGCGGAAGACAGGAACCGGAACCCGCGATCGTCCTGATTGGTGAGGTGAGCAATCGTCTCCCCGCAGCGCCCTGAAATGAACGCTAACGCGATTGTCGCGAAAGCGGTGGCAAACCATCCGATAGAACCAAGCGCGCATGCTAGAACGAGAAGTATCGCACAAACGAGCGTCGGACCACGTTCGTAGCGCGTGCTAATCACGTCGCGAGCCAGTCGCAGTCCAACTCTTTCGGCCATGAACAAGCATGGGGCCCAAATGTCTGTTTCCCGCGCTTGCGAGGTGAGCCATCGTTTTTCTTTGTCTCGAAGATCGACGGCAGTGCTCTCCCGCATCCAATATCCACAGTCGATTAGGGCGCTATCAATTGGCTTGATCGGCACCCTGTTTTGCAATGCCAAACGCAATAAAGTCGGCACAGGCGCAACATCGCTCGGCAGATTTACAAAGGACCGAGCGATCGCACTTGGTGCCATTAGCACACCGGCCCACGCCCATTGCGGATCTATCCTCTCATAGCCGATCGGAACGCCAACTTCGGAATTAACCGCCGCAACGAAGGGCGAATGAGACAACTCCTCCAGAAGCCTCTCTTCAGGAAAGACCGCCTCTTCGAACAGCAACAGCTCACCATCGATCGGCAGTTTCGAGACAAGATCGGGCGTGGAAAGGGCGACGACAAAATCAACTTGTGAGGCGTGGAGCCGATCGGCCAGCTTTTGGAGGGTCCCGTGAGATCCACTCGCGAAACACACTATTCTTTGGCATTGCAGCGCTATCGCCATGTCACATTGATGCTCGAGAACCGTCCTTCCGAGATATCGGGCCAGCGTGGGTGATCCAGGCTCGCGATCTTGGAAAGAGATAATCGCTGTACGCATTCCTACCGACATGCATTCATGCCTAAACGCCATGGACGGAGCATGCAAAGCGCTCTGCATAACCCGTTAAAATCTCTTTTAGGCGAAAGGGAATGCGCGTAGATCTGATCGCCATGGACAAGCGTTCGCATATCAGAGCCGTCGAAGAAGCAGCGTCTCAGCGACAAGGCCCCCCTCCTCCCGAAGCCGACCCCGTTGAAGAACACGCCGCTGAGGTCGATGACCCCACCGCGTCTGACGTTTGGACAGCCTCCTCGTATGAAGATGTAGAGGAAGCCGGCGGAACATCGACCGGCACGGCCGTATCGATACTCGCACTTATAGCGGTCACAGCGTGGACAGGTTTGTTCTTCTGGAGCAACCGTTCGGAAATATTGGGCGGAGCACCAATCGCGCAATGGGTAGACTGGATCGCGACATGGGCCGTTCCCGTTCTTCTAGTGATCGCAATCTGCTTGCTAATCCTTCGTACTTCGACACGAGAAGCCAAGCGGTTCGCGAATATCGCCGCTGCGCTCTCGAATGAATCTGCCATCCTTGAAGCGCGACTGGCGACGGTGAACCGCGAACTCAGTCTCGCTCGAGAGTTTCTCTCCGCTCAGTCCAGGGAACTGAGTTACTTCGGACGAGCAGCGGCCGAGGGCATTACACGACACGCGGAAACTCTTGAAACTCTGCTTCGTGAAAACGGCGGGCAGTTCGAGGCGATTGAAAGTGTCAGCGAAAACGCTCTGACGAACATGGAGAAGTTGCGCGACCAGCTCCCGGTCATTGCAAACTCTTCGCGCGACGTTTCCAACCAGATCGGGAATGCCGGGCGTATCGCGTCGGATCAATTGGAACATCTGATTAACGGCTTCGAACGCCTCAACGAGTTCGGGACGGCTAGCGAGCGGCAAGTCATATCCCTGCGTGAGCAGGTGAACGAAACTCTGGAAGCGTTGGAACTGCGGGCAGGTGAAATCGAAGGAACGGTATCCGCGCGTTTTGTGGCGCTAAGGGAAGAAACCGATACCTTTTCCGCAGCACTCGGTGAGAGAGAAGCCGCAAATCTTGAAGCATTACGCTCGCGCGCCGAAGCAATGCGAAACCTATTGGATGAGGTTCATGAGGGATCGCGCAAAAGCGGCGAAGTATCCCTGGAAATTTTCAAGTCGCGATTGGCCGATGTGCGGCAAGACGCCGACGCCCTTGAGCGTATGCTGTCAGAGCAGAATCAGGCTGCTCGCAACGCCTGGCTTGGTCATATCGAGGAAGTCGAGGACCGGCACCGCGCGCTGCTGACGGGAATAGGTAAGGAGACTTCGAAGCTTCATTCTGCGCTGAACGAAGCAATCGACGAGGCCAAGACCAAAATTGCCGGGATCGATGAGGGTCTTGAACAGCGACGGGTACTCCATCGTGATAGACTGGAAGACCTCGCGCGTGAGGCGGAGGGAGTCGCCGACCGTATCGATAAGGCGAGTGCAACTTTGGGAGCGGTTTCCGAACAAACGCGCGAGACGCAAGGTACGCTTATGGCTGCCATTACCGAATTAAGAGCGACGCTCGATGGAAGCCGGGAAGCGCTAGACGGGACCGACATGGCGATCGCCGCTTTGACCGACGCAGGCGTTCGGCTCCTCGAACTCTTGCAGGCAAGTGCACGGCAAAGCCGCGATGAATTGCCGTCGGCCCTCTCCTCTTCGGAAGATCATCTGCGAACAATCGAAGAACGTTCGAAGCAAGTTCGCTCCGTCATTCAAGACGCTCAACAATCCGGGGAGGCTCTACACGAGCGTTTATCTTCGATCGACGGACGTACTCAGGGTGTCATCGGTTTCATAAGCAAATTCCAGTCCGAATTCGGACACGGTACGGAAATACAAATCGCTGAAATAGATCGACTTCGCGAGGCTGTCCGCGACTTAGCGAATGAAAACAACGAAGTAGCGGAAAAAACCCAAAACGATCTTCGCGCATCGTTCGAAATCGTGGAGAAGGCCGCGCGGGACGCTTTGGCTTCATTCAGCGATGAGCACGATGCTCGAATTCAAGAAATTGCGGATCGGATTGGCCGCAATAGTGCTGCCGCGATTGATAGCGCTGTTACCGAGCATCTCGACGGTGCGCTCAATTCTCTCGATCTTGCTCGCGAACGATCCAGTTCCGCCGCGCAGGATGCTGCCGAGCAATTGCGAGATCAGCTGTCGAAAATAGACGAGCTGACGGATAATCTGGAGACCCGCGTGGCCCGTGCGCGAACCGAAGCGCAGGAACGGATTGACAATGACTTCTCCCGCCGCGTCGCCTTGATCACGGAAAGCCTGAATTCGAGTTCAATCGACGTCGCCAAAGCCCTCTCGACCGACGTTTCGGACACCGCATGGACGAGCTACCTCAAGGGCGATCGCGGCATCTTCACCCGCCGCGCAGTTCGCCTGATCGAGAACAGCGAAGCGCGCGAGATTGCGGCGATCTACAATGACGACGCGGATTTCCGCGAGCACGTCAATCGTTACATCCACGATTTCGAATCGATGCTGCGGACCCTTCTCTCGACGCGTGACGGCAATGCTTTGAGCGTCACCATGCTCTCGAGCGACATGGGCAAGCTGTATGTTATTCTTGCGCAGGCGCTGGAACGTTTGCGGCAATAGGCTTGATCAGCTTTTCATGCCTGGCCCCCAAAGGATGAGATCTTCAGCCACGATCCAGCCATAGGCGTAATTCAGAACGTAGAGGAACGTCAGGACAGCGGCGAGGACGCTTGCGCGTTTGGCCACTAGACTTGGACGAAAATTAACGGGCGCACTATCCGCCTGACCAGCGACTTTTTCGACACCCGCCTCGTCATGCGTTTTTACCCCGAATGGCAGGATAACGAACGCGCTCACCACCCAGAACAGGGCATAAATCGCGACGATCGACGTCCACTGCATCGGTAACGACATCGCGCTTATGCTGCCGGGAGCAGGACTCGAACTTGTGGCTTCTTGCCCGACCACCTCTGCGCCGTCCTACGAGTGGCGAGACGCGCCGCCTCGTGAATGGCGTCGCGTGATTTGCGGTCCGCGCCTTTTAGTTTGGCGATTGCCTTGCCAATATCCGCACGCGCTTCGGCAACGAAGTCGTCATGATCTTCATCTAGCGGGAGACCGAGTGTCTCTATTTGGGCCTCGAGCGCGCGATCCAATGCGACTACGATCACACCGTCGCGCATCAAGCGCCTGCGCATCGCCATTGTCTCTCCATCAGCAGGCACAATTAGATCGCCGTCCAGCACAAGCCGTCCTGCGCGAACCTGCGCGACGGTTTCGGGCTTGCCGGGAGCGAGGCGAACGATGTCTCCGTTCTGTTGTACGACAGCATGGGGAATGGCGTTCGCCTTGCCGAGCCGCGCCTGCTCTTGCATGTGCCGCATCTCCCCATGCACCGGCACGAGAACTTCAGGTCGGAGCCAACCGTAAAGCGCTTCGAGTTCCGGGCGCCCCGGATGGCCCGAAACGTGGATCATGCTTTGCCGATCGGTCACCATCGTGATCCCACGTTCGGCGAGCTTGTTCTGAATGGCGCCGATGGCGATCTCGTTGCCCGGTATCTGGCGACTGGAAAACAGCACTACATCCCCGCGAACGAGTTCGATCGGATGGTTTTCTTCCGCAATTCGCGAAAGCGCGGCGCGCGGTTCTCCCTGCCCTCCCGTCGCGAGAATCAGCACCTCGCCACGCGGGAGGCGCATCGCTGCGTCCCAATCGATAACCTGCGGAAATTCGGCGAGATAGCCATTGTCCTGTGCGACCTCCATGATGCGGTCGAGCGATCGACCCGCGACACATAGTTGCCGTCCGGTCTCCCGCGCTACATCGCCCAAAGTTTGTAGCCGCGCCACATTGCTTGCAAACGTCGTGACCAGCACACGTTTGCCCGAGTGCTTCTGAACCTCTTCAAGTAAGCCCTTGTATACCGCACCTTCCGATCCGCTGGGGGCCGGATTGAAGACATTGGTGCTGTCGCATACCAATGCGAGAACGCCCTCGTCGCCGATCTCGGCCAGCTCGTCTTCGGTCGTTGGTTCGCCGATGATTGGATCTTCGTCGAGCTTCCAGTCTCCTGTGTGGAAGATCTTTCCATGCGGCGTTTCGATTAAAAGCGCGTTCCCTTCCGCGATCGAGTGTGCGAGCGGAAGATAGGTCACCTTGAACGGCCCGACATCGAAGATGCCGTGGTCCTCGTCGATCGTATGCAGTTCGATCTCGCCGTCGAGCCCCGCTTCCGCCAGCTTGCGTTTTATGAGGTCCATCGTGAAGGGCGTTGCATAGATCGGCACGCCGAGGTCGGCGGCGAAATACGGGATCGCCCCGATGTGATCTTCATGCGCGTGCGTGACGACGAGAGCTTCAAGCTGGTCGAGCCGGTCTTCAATGAATTCGAGGTCGGCGAAGACTAGATCGACGCCGGGATATTCGCCGCCGCTAAAGGTCATGCCAAGATCGACCATCAGCCATTTGCCCTGACAGCCATAGAGATTGACGTTCATGCCGATCTCTCCCGATCCCCCGAGGGCTAGGAACAGCAATTCGTCTTCGGGCGCGTAATTCTTCTTCATGTGGCGGCGTTTCCGGCGAGGATCGCCAGCCCTTCTATGGTGAGGTCGCTATCGACTGCGTCGAACATGGAGGTATGCTCGTCAAACAGGATAGCAAGGCCTCCGGTCGCAACGACCTTCACGGGGCGGCCGATTTCGCGCCGCATTCGCTCGATCAGGCCCTCGATCAACGCGACGTAGCCCCAGAAGACGCCGACCTGCATCTGGTCCTCGGTATTGCGACCGATAACGCTATCGCTATCGGGTTTGCGGATCGCGATGCGCGGGAGTTTAGCCGTGTTGCCGACGAGGGCGTCGAGCGAAAGGGTGATGCCCGGCGCGATGATGCCGCCTTTATAGGCGCCGTTGAAATCGACCGCGTCGATCGTTGTCGCCGTGCCGAAATCGATCACGATCAAGTCGCCCTCATATTTGCGATGGGCCGCAATGGCATTGAGCGCGCGGTCCGCGCCAAGCGACCGCGGCTCGTCAACATCGATGGAGATGGGCCAAGCCGCCCCGCCCTCGCCCGCGATCATCGGTTCGACACCGAAATATTTCTGCGACAGTACGGTGAGATTATGCAGCGACCGTGGGACGACAGAGCCGATCATGATGCGCGTGATATCCTCGCGCGCATAGCCCTCGATAGCGAGCAATTGGAGAAGCCAGACTGCGTATTCGTCGCCCGTACGGCGCGGGTCGGTCGCGATACGCCAGCGGGCCTTGATGTCCGGCGTGCCGCCTTCAGCCTGAGCCTTCGCAAAGAGCGCGAAAACGACATTTGTGTTTCCGACATCGGCAACGAGCAGCATAATCAGCGGATCTCCTGTTGCAGCACGACATCGCCTGCATGAATGACGCGCTCCCCGCCGTCCGGCAGCGCGAGACAAAGGTTGCCCTCGTTCGTCAATCCAGCGAAGGAACCGGACAGCGGTTCCTCGCCCGGCGGCATCACAGTAAGCAGCGTGCCGGGGGAGTGGGCAGCCTGCATCCAGCGGCGGATGAGAAGGTCGAGCCCGTAGGTCCGCCAGCGTTCCAGTTCCTGCGCGAACCGTTCGACAAGGCTTTGGGCGAACATGTCGCGATCGGGTGCAGGTCCAAAGTGCGAAAGCGCGATGGTCTTTCGCTCCGGAAGTACGGGCGCCTTGAAGAGATTGACGCCGATGCCGACGATAATCGTATCGCGGCTCCGTTCAAGAAGGATGCCTGAAAGCTTCGCATCGTTCAGCAGCAGGTCGTTCGGCCATTTGAGCGCCGCTCTCGCTGTCGGCGGAATGAGGGGCGCGGTCGCTTCATAAACAGCCAGTCCTGCGACGAGCGAGAGGGTATGCGGCGGCGGATCATCGGGCTTTACCGCGACCGGCGTCGAGCCCATGAAATTGCCGCTCGCATCCTGCCATACGCGGCCTTGCCGTCCGCGCCCCGACCCTTGCCTGTCGGCGACGAGCCAGGTCCCCTCGTGCAGCACTTCGTTCGCGTCGATCCGCGCCAGGAAGTCGGCATTGGTCGAACCGGTTTCGGCGACCGTCTCGATCAAGGTATCGCGAACAGCGTAAGACCGGCAGCATCCGCCATACGGCCGAGCCACGGCGTGAGCAGGTAGCCCAGCGGAGAAACCACGAGCACGCTTAAGGCGAGTACCGCCCAATGGCCGACCGGAGCCGAGAAGCTGCGCACTTCGCCCGGCTCATCGAAGAACATCACCTTGACGAACTTGATGTAATAGAATGCGCCGATCACGCTCGCGGCGATACCGATCGCCGCGAGGGCGAGCATATCGGCTTGGACGGCGGCTTGGAACACCACGAACTTGCCCCAGAAGCCGAAAAGCGGGGGAATGCCCGCGAGGCTGAACATCAACGCGAGGAGGCACCACGCAAGCGCGGGGCTCCGTGTGGCCAAACCTGCAATGTCGGCGAAACTTGTCAATTTGTCGCCTTCGGGATCGCGCAGGATCAGAAGCGCGGCAAAGCTGCCGAGCGTCATGAAAACGTAGATCGCAAGATAGACCAGCACCGCGCTAGCACCTTGCGGCGTGGCGGCAGCGAGGCCGATCAAGATAAAGCCGACATTATTGATCGACGAGTAAGCGAGCAGGCGTTTGAGGTTCTGTTGACCGATAGCCCCAAGCGCACCCACCACGATCGATGCGAGCGCCGCGAAGATGACGATCTGCTGCCAGCTTCCGGACTGTCCACCAAAAGGTTCGAACGCCAGGCGAACCAGCATCGCCACCGCCGCAACCTTCGGTGCGCTGGCGAAGAAGGTGGTAACGGGCGTCGGCGCACCTTCGTATACGTCGGGCGTCCACATATGGAACGGCACGGCGGCAACCTTGAAAGCGACGCCAGCCAGAACGAATACAACGCCGAATACTGCCCCGGTGTTGAACTGTGTGTCGAACGCCAGGCGGATGCCGTCATAGCTCGTCGTGCCGGAAAAACCGTAGACCAGGCTTATACCGTAAAGGATGATACCCGAGGCGAGACCGCCGAGGACGAAATATTTGAGGCCCGCTTCGCTCGACCGGCTATCGGACCGGGCAAAACTCGCAAGGACGTAGGACGCGAGGCTGGACATCTCTAGTCCGATATAGAGCGTCATCAGATTGGTGGCGGAGACCATCATGCCCATGCCGACCGCGCTGAACAGCATCAGCACGGGATACTCACCGCGATATTCACCGCGACGGTCGAAGTAATGCGGTGTCAGGACGAGGCAGGCGATGGTCGCGATGTAGATCAGTATTTTCGACAGGGACGAGAAAGCATCTACTCGGAACAGGTCGCCGAAAGCATAGCCGGCAAGACCACGCATCGTGTCGTCCATCATGAACGCGGTGAAAACCAACGCGCCGAACAGCGCAGCCGCCGCCGCAATGGTTATTATCCGCGCAGCGCCGCGGCCGGTCCATGCCGTAACCAACAGCAGTACAAGGCCCGTGATCGAGAGCCCGATCTCCGCCGAGGTCAGGTAAAGGGAATTGGCGTACCCCATCAATGCGCCCCTTCCGAGCCGTGTTCTTCGGCGACGACGTAATTTGCCGCCCGCTCTCGCGGCGTTCCGACCGCCAGTTCGCTATCGTAATGCGGCGAGACAGGCGCGAGCCGCGCTTCGAGCATCGCTATATCGCTGCGCATCGGCGCCAGGAAACTTTCGGGGTAGATACCCATCCACAGCGTCGCCGCGGCAATCGGCCCGAGCATCGCCCATTCGCGTAGGTTAAGGTCCGGCATCCGCGCTGCATCGGCATTCTTCTGCTCGCCAAATGCGACCCGGCGATAGAGATAGAGCATGTATGCCGCGCCGAGGATAATGCCGGTCGTGCAGACGAGCGTCACGAAGGTCGAAACCCGGTAAATGCCTGCAAGTGCCAGGAACTCGCCGACGAAATTGCTGGTGCCCGGCAAGCCGATGCTCGCCATGGTGAACAGCAAGAAGAACAGGGCATAGCGTGGCATATTGATGCTGAGCCCGCCATAGCGCGCAATTTCGCGCGTATGCAGCCGATCGTAGATAACGCCTACGCACAGGAACAGCGCGCCGGAAACAAGGCCATGACCGAGCATGACCATCATCGCGCCTTCCAGCCCCTGCGCATTGAACGCAAACAGGCCTACGGTGACGATCGCCATGTGCGCAACCGACGAATAGGCGATCAACTTCTTCATGTCCGCCTGCACCAAAGCGACGAGAGACGTATAAATTACCGCAACCATCGACAAGGCGAAAACCAGCCACGCAAGCTGCGCACTCGCATCGGGAAACATCGGCAGGCTGAAACGGATGAAGCCGTAACCGCCGAGTTTCAGCAGCACGCCTGCAAGAATGACCGAACCCGCGGTCGGCGCCTGCACGTGCGCATCGGGGAGCCAGGTATGCACCGGCCACATCGGCATCTTCACTGCAAAGCTCGCGAAGAAGGCAAGCCACAGCCATGTCTGCGCACCGGCCGCGAAGTCATACTGCATCAGCGTCGGGATGTCGGTCGTACCGGCGGCATTCGCCATCCAAAGCATCGCGATCAGCATGAGGACCGAGCCGAGCAGCGTATAGAGAAAGAACTTGTAGCTCGCGTAAATGCGGTTGTCGCCTCCCCACACGCCGATAATGAGGTACATCGGAATGAGGCCCGCCTCGAAGAAGATGTAGAACAGGAAAAGGTCCTGTGCGGCAAACACGCCGATCATCAACACTTCCATCAGGAGGAACGCGGCCATGTATTCACCGACGCGTTTGGTGATGCTGTCCCAACTGGCGAGGATACAAATCGGCATCAGGAACACGCTGAGCATGATGAGCAACAGCGCGATCCCGTCTATGCCAAGGGCGTACTGGAAACCTGCGAACAGCGAGGCACGCTCGGTGAACTGCCACTGCGCCCCGCCGATGTCGAAAGTGAGCCACAGCAGGATGCCCAACGCCAGATCGAACAGCGTCGCGCCAAGCGCCACCATACGCGCGGCTGGACCGGACAGGAACAGGCAGGCGATCGCCGCTGCGAACGGAATGGCGAGCATGATCGAGAGGATCGGAAAATCCATCAGAACAGCACCCATGTGATCGCAGCGACAAGGCCCAGCAGCATCACCAGCGCGTAGCTGTAAAGATAACCGGTCTGGAACTTGTGCGCGCCGACCGACCCTTTCTCTACGATCCAGGCAATGCCGTTCGGGCCGAACCGGTCGATCGTGCCGACATCGCCGAACTTCCAGAAGATCCGACCGAGCCAGAAGGCGGGTACGACGAAGAGGTAATGATAGAGTTCGTCGAAATACCACTTGTTGTAGAAGAAGCGATAGACCGGTCCGAGTTGGTCCGCGCCCTTCTCAGGTATGGTCGTATCTTTGATGTAAGCCAGCCAAGCTACGAAAAGCCCGATCAGCATGACGATCGCGGCGGCGTATTTCACGAGATACGGCGTCGCATGCATCGCGTGGATCAAAGGCTCGTTGTAGAAGATCGAACCGTTCCAGAAGGCTGCGCTGTCCAGGAATGCAGGCGCAAACAGCTGGCCTGCCAGGATGGCACCTAACGAAAGAACGCCGAGCGGCACGAGCATTGTAATCGGGCTTTCGTGCGGATGATAGCCGCCTGTACCGGCTTCGTAATTCGGCGACGGAACGTGGTGGCTGACATCATGTCCGGCATCTTCCTGGATCGCCGGATTGTGTTCTTCCGGTTCGCCATGTCCCGCATGGACGGCGTGCCGGATATGCTCGCTATCGGCCCAGCGCGGACGACCCCAGAACGTCAGAAACATCAGGCGCCAGCTGTAGAAACTCGTCAAGAGCGCCGCGAAAATACCCATCCAGAAGGCAAATGTGCCAAGTTCGGTGCCGCGCGCGAACGCAACCTCGATGATGGCGTCCTTCGACCAGAAGCCCGCAAAACCCACGCCGAGATGATAGATGCCGACGCCGGTGATTGCCAACGTGCCGAACAGCATACCCCAGAAGGTAAACGGTATCTCTTTTCGCAGCGCTCCGTAATAGCGCATGTCCTGCTCGTGGTGCATCGCGTGTATCACGCTGCCCGCCCCGAGGAACAGAAGCGCCTTGAAGAAGGCGTGCGTGAAGAGGTGGAACATCGCCGCGCCATATGCGCCGACGCCCGCGGCAAAGAACATGTAGCCCAGCTGCGAACAGGTCGAATAGGCGATGACGCGCTTGATGTCCCACTGGGTCGTGCCGACGGTGGCGGCGAATATACAGGTGGCCGCCCCGATGAACGTCACGAGGCCGAGCGCCACCGGCGCGGTCTCGAACATCGGACTAAGGCGGCATACCATGAACACGCCGGCCGTTACCATAGTCGCCGCGTGGATCAGCGCCGAAACGGGCGTCGGCCCTTCCATCGCGTCGGGGAGCCAGGTGTGGAGGCCAAGCTGCGCCGACTTACCCATCGCGCCGATGAAGAGAAGGATGCACAGCACATCCATCGTCTGCACGCGCATGCCGAGGAAGCCGATCGTCGCTCCGCTCATGCCGGGCGCCGCGGCTAGAATTTCGGGGATCGACACCGTGCCGAAGACCCAGAACGTACCGAAAATTCCGAGCATGAAGCCAAGATCGCCGACACGGTTGACGACGAACGCCTTGATCGCCGCCGCACTGGCACTCGGCTTTCTGAACCAGAAGCCGATAAGAAGGTAGGAGGCCAGGCCGACGCCTTCCCAACCGAAGAACATCTGCACCAGATTGTCTGCCGTCACCAGCATCAGCATCGCGAAGGTGAACAGCGAGAGATAGGCGAAGAAGCGCGGTTGATCTGGATCCTCGTCCATGTAGCCCCAGCTGTAGAGGTGGACCAAGGCTGATACGGTCGTGATGACTACCAGCATGACCGCCGTCAGGGTATCGACCCTGAGCGCCCAATCGAAGCGAAGTTCGCCCGATTGCACCCATTGCAATACCGGCTCGACGGTGGCCGGGACGCCGCCACCGAGATAGGTCAGGAAGATCGGCCAGCTCAGCGCGCACGAGATGAACAGCGCCGCCGTGGTCACACCCTTAGCGACCACGCTGGGTGCGGACTTGTTGATGAAGCCCGCGACGATGGCTGCCAGCAGGGGCAGGAAGACGATGATCTTGATCATGGGGGTCGCCCTACCCTTTCAGCCTGTCGACACTGTCGACCGCAATGGTGCCGCGACCGCGGAAATAGATGACGAGGATGGCCAAGCCGATCGCCGCCTCGCCCGCAGCGACGGTCAGCACGAACATCGCGAAGATCTGACCGACCAGATCGTTCAGGAAGGCGCTGAACGCGACGAGGTTCAGGTTCACGCTAAGCAGGATCAGTTCGATCGCCATAAGAATGACGATGATGTTTTTGCGGTTGAGGAAAATGCCCAGCACGCCGAGCACGAACAGGATGGCGCTGACAACGACGTAATGTTCGATACCGATCATAGCTCGACCCCCTCGCCCACCGTGGGCTGACGCATCACCGTCGCATCTTCGGGCCGGCGCTGGTTTTGCTTCGAGATATTCTGGTGGCCGCGCTGCGTCTTGGGCGGGCGGTGAGTCAGCACAATTGCTCCGATCATGGCGACCAAAAGAATGATACCCGCCGCCTCGAACAAAAACAGGTATTCCGAATAGAGCAACGCACCAATCGCCGCCGTATTGCTTGCGACGACCGGCTGCGCCGCGCCCGCCACCGGCGTGCCCAATGCGATTTCGCCTGCGCGATAGGCGCCGATGCCCAGCACCAATTCCGCGAGCAGCACCAGCGCGATGACAAGGCCGAGGGGGAAATTCCGGACGAACCCCGCCCGCAGGGCCGCGACGTCGATGTCGAGCATCATGACCACGAACAGGAACAACACCGCGACCGCGCCGACATAAACGATTACCAGCAGCATCGCGATGAACTCGGCGCCGACAAGGACCATCAGCCCCGCCGCATTGAAGAAGGCGAGGATGAGCCACAACACGCTGTGCACGGGATTGCGCGCCGTGATGACCATCACGGCGGAAGCGATCACGAGTACCGCGAACAGGTAAAAGGCAATGGTCTGGATCATGTGGCCCCGGATTCGTTGGGCGGCGGTTAGCGGTAGGGCGCGTCGGCTTCAAGGTTCGCGGCGATGGCGCGTTCCCATTTGTCCCCGTTGGCGAGCAATTTCGCCTTGTCGTAGAGCAATTCCTCGCGGGTTTCAGTCGAATATTCGAAGTTCGGGCCTTCGACGATGGCATCCACCGGGCACGCTTCCTGGCAGAAGCCGCAATAGATGCACTTCGTCATATCGATATCGTAGCGCGTAGTGCGGCGGCTGCCATCGTTGCGCGGCTCGCTTTCGATCGTGATCGCTTGCGCCGGACAGACCGCTTCGCACAGCTTGCACGCGATGCAGCGTTCCTCACCATTAGGATACCGGCGAAGCGCATGTTCGCCGCGAAAGCGCGGGGAGAGCGGGTTTTTCTCGAACGGATAGTTGATCGTCACCTTGGGCTTGAAGAAATACTTCAACGTGAGGGCGTGCGCCTTCACGAACTCCCACAGGGTGAACGACTTTACGAGATGGGCGACATTCATTGCGCCTGTAATCCTAACTTGTTCAATTCATTGAATGTGAAGATATTAATTTCTTCGGTAATTTTACAAAAGCCAGCAAGGGCCAAAGGTCTTTCGGGCGCCTCTTCAGCGGATTGGATCACTTTGCCTGATCTTGTGATGGAAGGCGCTGGCGGTGGAATTCGGAAAGCCGTGACGACCGTTGGCAATTCTTCACGCTGCGGAAGCATAAAATTTTCGGTCTTAAGTTCAAAGGTATGCCATTTATCTTTAGTAGTTACCGGTTCTGACCACTCGTCAAATCTCGGAAGATCGGCGTTTGCAAACAGCCCTGTATCGTCATGGATTATACGAGTCTGCTTTGGAAGTTCGCGGATGGTCCGCTCTGACCTATCCTTCCATGCTTCGAAACCTCCTACGACATAAACTGTACCACCATTTTGTTCTAAAACGAGGTTGTAGAGTTTGTCCTTTGTATCGCGAAAATCACATTCTACGAAGAGTTTCGGAGGCGTCGAAATTTCCGAGTAGTTTATAAAAGACCATTCAGGCGTTGGCCCAGATGGCGGGACCGCAGTTTGCGCCCAGACAGCGCCTGACGTGACCAACCCACATATTGCCAAGTACCTGAACGTGATCATCCAAACCTCGTCAGCATCAGCCAGCCCGAAATCAGGACCACGAACAGCAAGCTCAGCGGCAGGAAAACCTTCCAACCAAGCCGCATGAGTTGGTCGTAGCGATAGCGCGGCACTGTCGCCATGACCCAGCTGAACATGAAGAAGAAGAAAAACGTCTTCAACAGGAACCACACGATGCCGGGAATGTCGAACCAGGGGATCAGGTCGATGTTCAAAGGCGGCAGCCATCCGCCGAAGAACAGCAGCGTGTTGAGGCTGCACATCAACAGGATGTTGGCATATTCGCCGAGCCAGAACAGCGCGAAGCTCATGCTGGAATATTCGGTCTGATACCCGGCAACGAGCTCGCTCTCAGCCTCGGTGAGGTCGAATGGCACACGCTGCGTTTCGGCCAAGCTAGAGATGAAGAACATCACCCACATCGGGAACAGCAGCAGGTTGAAAGCATAGGCGTTCACAATGCCGAAGCCGTGTCCGAGCTGGCTGGCGACGATCTCGTTGAGGTTGAACGTACCGGCATAGAGCACCACGCAGATCAGGATGAAGCCGATCGAGACTTCGTAGCTGATCATCTGGGCGGCGGCGCGCATGGCGGAGAAGAACGGGTATTTTGAGTTACTCGCCCACCCCGCCATCACCACGCCGTACACCGAGAGCGAGCTGATCGCGAGTATGTAGAGCAGGCCGACATTGATGTCCGCCAGTACCGCGCCGCTACTGAACGGGATCACCGCCCACGCGGCGAGTGCCACGGTGAAAGTCACGATCGGCGCGAGGATGAAGATACCCTTGTTCGCCGCAGTCGGGATGATGGTTTCCTGGAGGAACACCTTCAATCCGTCGGCAAAGCTTTGCAGCAGGCCAAAGGGGCCGACCACATTAGGTCCACGCCGCAAGTTGATTGCCGCCCACACCTTACGGTCGACATAGATTACATAGGCCACGGCCAGCATCAACGGCAGCGCAATCAGCAGAATGCCCGCGATGGTCGCGATGGTCCACGCCGCCTCGTAAGTGAGGCCGAGAGATTGGAAGAATGCGGTCATTCCGCAGCCTCCGCCAGTTCGTCGCCATGGAAAAGTTCGGCGGAGCATTGCTGCATCACCGCGCTCGCTCGGGCGATCGGGTTGGTGAGATAGAAGTCCGCGATCGGATACCGGTCGATAGAGCCTTCCGCCTTCGCATTCATGTCGGCTTTCGGCAATGCACCGAAGGACGCAACACCCTCTTCGCCCAGTGCCGGCACTTCCGCGATCATCGCCGATTGAAGCTCGGCGAAGCTGTCGAACCCGACCTTTACGCCGAGCGCATCGGCGAGTGCCCGCAGAATCGTCCAGTCCTCACGTGCGTCGCCCGGAGCGAACACGGCCTTCTCGGCGAATTGCACCCGGCCCTCGGTGTTGACGTATGTACCGTCCTTCTCCGCGAAGCTGGCACCCGGCAAAACAATGTCCGCCGCGTGTGCGCCCTTGTCGCCATGGTGGCCGATATAGACCTTCAGGCTATTTGCGAACGGCGCGTAATCCGTCTCGTCCGCACCGAGGCTTAGAAGCACGTTAGGGTTTGCGGCTGCAATATCCGCCATGCCCCCGCTTTGCGCAAAGCCGAGCATCAAACCGCCCATTCGCGCCGCCGAGAAATGCAGGACGTTGAAGCCGTTCCAATCCTCCTTCACGAGACCGAACGTCTCGGCGAAAGCCAGCCCTGCATTCAGCGCGCCGCGCGCCAGTGCCGCGCCGCCCATGATGATCGCAGGCCGCTCCGCCGCTTCGAAGGCATCACTGACATGGCCAGGCAGATCATTCAGCACGGCAAGATCGGTGCCGAGGAATTCTGCCGGGAAGGTCGTATCCCAGAGCGGACCGACGAGGAAAATCTTCGCACCGCGCTTCGCCGCCTTGCGCAGGCGAACGTTCACGAGAGGCGCTTCCCAACGCACATGGCTACCGACGATCAAGATCGCATCGGCAGTTTCGATCCCGGCTAACCCGCTGTTGAAGTTTACGGCAGCGAGGTTGGACACATCGTAGTTCATCCCGGTCTGGCGACCTTCGATAAACGAGGAACCGCATGCCTTTATAAGCGCCTTGGCAGCGAACATGGTCTCGCAATCGAGCATGTCGCCTGCGACCGCCCCGATGGACGATTTGTCCGAACCAAGCCGGTCCGCGATCGTCCCGAATGCTTCGTCCCACGTACTTGCCGCGAGTTTCCCGTCCTTGCGCAGAAACACCTTGTCGAGCCGCCGCTTGCCAAGCCCATCGACTTGGTAGCGCCCCTTATCGCTCAACCACTCCTCGTTGACCGCATCATTTATGCGCGGCAGGGCGCGCATCACTTCGCGGCCCCGACTATCGAGCCGGATATTGGCGCCGACAGCATCGGATACGTCGATGCTCATCGTTTTCTTCAATTCCCACGGACGCGCCTCGAACGCGTAAGGGCGGGAGGTCAAAGCGCCGACCGGGCACAGGTCGATCACATTGGCGCTAAGCTCATGCTCCGCCGCCTGTTCGAGATAGGTTGTAATCTGCATGTCCTCGCCGCGGCCGACCGCGCCGATCTCGTCCACCCCGGCGATCTCTTCGGAAAAGCGGACACAGCGTGTGCAGTGGATGCAGCGGGTCATGATCGTCTTGATCAGCGGGCCCATATATTTCTCGGTTACAGCGCGCTTGTTCTCATGATAGCGCGTAGCGCCGCGACCATAGGTCATCGACTGGTCCTGCAAGTCGCACTCGCCGCCTTGGTCGCAGATCGGGCAATCGAGCGGATGGTTGATGAGGAGGAACTCCATCACCCCTTCGCGCGCGGTCTTGACCATCTTGGTGTCGGTGCGGATCTCCTGTCCGTCCGCCGCCGGAAGCGCACAACTTGCCTGCGGCTTTGGCGGTCCGGGTTTCACCTCGACCAAGCACATACGGCAATTGCCAGCGATGCTGAGACGTTCATGATAGCAGAAGCGCGGGATTTCCTTCCCGGCAAGCTCGCAAGCCTGCAGGACGGTCGCGCCGTCGGGAACTTCGATTTCCTGGCCATCTACGGTAACTTTAGGCATTATTCCGCCGCCTCCGCGAATTGTGCATTATGCTCCTCGATGCGACGTTCCAGTTCGGGGCGAAAGTGACGGATCAGGCCTTGAATCGGCCAGGCCGCAGCATCGCCAAGTGCGCAGATGGTGTGGCCTTCCACCTGCTTCGTGACCTGCTGCAGCATATCGATTTCCTCGATTGCCGCATCGCCATCGCGCAAACGCTCCATCATGCGCCACATCCACCCCGTGCCTTCACGGCAGGGGGTGCACTGGCCGCAGCTCTCGTGCTTGTAGAAATAGGAGAGACGCGAGATTGCACGGACGATGTCGGTCGATTTGTCCATCACAATGACCGCCGCCGTGCCGAGGCCTGAACCGAGTTCTTTAAGCCCGTCAAAGTCCATCGGCGCATCCCAGATCTGTTCAGCCGGAACCAAAGGCACCGACGATCCGCCCGGAATGACCGCGAGGAGGTTGTCGCGCCCCCCGGTAATGCCGCCGCAATGCTTCTCGATCAGTTCGCTGAACGGGATGCTCATCGCCTCTTCGACGACGCACGGCTGTTCGACGTGGCCGCTGATCTGGAACAGCTTGGTGCCCGCATTGCCCTCACGCCCGAAACTGGAAAACCATGAAGCGCCGCGCCGGAGGATCGTGGGTGTTACGGCGATGCTTTCGACATTGTTAACCGTGGTGGGGCAGCCATAAAGACCAGCGCCCGCCGGGAAGGGCGGCTTAAGGCGCGGCTGGCCCTTCTTGCCTTCGAGGCTTTCGATCATCGCAGTTTCTTCGCCGCAGATATAGGCGCCTGCCCCGCGATGCAGGAACACGTCGTAATCGTAGCCCGAACCGCTGGCGTTCTTGCCGATCAGTCCGGCATCGTACGCCTCGTCGATCGCGGCCTGCAATGTCTCGGCCTCGCGAATATATTCGCCGCGAATGTAGATGTAGGCGGCGCGTGCCCGCATCGCGTAGCCGGCAACCAAAGCGCCCTCGATCAGCTTATGCGGATCGTGGCGGATGATTTCCCGGTCCTTGCAGGAACCGGGTTCGGATTCGTCGGCATTGATGACGAGGAAGCTTGGGCGACCGTCCTTGCTCTCCTTCGGCATGAACGACCATTTGAGGCCCGTCGGGAAGCCCGCCCCGCCCCGGCCACGTAGCCCAGACGCCTTGATCTCTTCGATGATCGCATCCTGCCCGCGGCCGAGCAGTGCCTTCGTATCGTCCCAGTCGCCGCGCTGCTGCGCCGCTTTCAGGCCCCAGTCCTGGAATCCGTAGAGGTTGGTAAAGATACGGTCCTTGTCAGCGAGCATCAGCCCATTCCTCCGAATACGACGATTGCCGCGACGATCAGAATGCCTACGAGCGCGATAGTCTTAACAACGCCCGCGAGCACCTTCCATGCGATGAAAACCGCGACCAGCGCGATAATGATGGTAACGATGTCCATCAGTGGTCGCTCTCCCCACCCTTCGGCTTGCCTTTACCAGCCTGCAACGCGACCAGAAGCGCTCCGACTACAATCAGTGCGGTGCCAATTACGTAGGATGTACTGAAGACATCGATCAGGATGCCGACCACGATCAGGGTGACACCTATCCAGATCATCGGCGAATTGCGTTTTTTCACCATTCGCTCCGATAATCGTAGTTAGCGTCGACCATCTCTTTCAGTGTCGTTACACCATCTGACGGCTCGCTGGTGTGGCGGCCTGGCTCCTGTGTGCCGGGCTTCGGCTGTTCGCCGGCGGCCAGCGCATCGAGAACCGCGTCGAGACGTTCCGGCGTAAGGTCTTCGTAATTATCGTCGTTGATCTGGGCCATCGGCGCGGTGGCGCAATTGCCCATGCATTCGACCTCGGTAAGGGTCCAGAGGCCGTCTTGCGAGACGTGGCCTTTCACCATGCCGCGCTTCTTGCAGGTTTCGAACAAAGCATCCGAGCCGCGCAGCATGCACGGCGTCGTGCCGCAAACCTGCACGTGATACTTCCCGACCGGCTTCAGATTGTACATAAAGTAGAAGGTCGCGACCTCGAGCACGCGGATTACCGGCATGTCGAGATACTCGGCGACATATTCGATTACCGGAAGCGGCAACCAACCCTGCGTGTCCGTCTCCTCGCCGACCTGCCGCTGGGCAAGGTCAAGCAGCGGCATTACCGCCGATTTCTGGCGTCCATCCGGATAACGCGCGATCGCCTCGTCGGCCTTTGCCTTGTAGGTTTCCGTAAACGCAAAGCCTCCCCAGCGATCGCGAAGTTCGGGAGTGTCGGGTGCCGGGGAACGGTCAGCCATTGGTATATCTCAAAGCAGAACGATTCCGTCTTACAAATACTGAAAAGAGCAAATTCAGGGTAAACACCGCAAACACGGTCCGGGAAAAGCCTTCGAGGCCACCGTATCCGGCAAGGCGGAGTCCGATCAAGGTAAGGTAGGAGCCAGCCGTCGCGCACCGCAACTTGTCGAGCAAATCAAGAAAACTTGTTTTGCTCACCGGTCACACTCCCCGAACACCACGTCGATCGCGCCCAAAATGGCGGTCGCGTCGGGCAGCATATGGCCGCGGCACATCATGTCCATCGCCTGCAAATGGCTGAAGGCCGTCGGGCGGATCTTGCAACGATAGGGTTTGTTCGACCCATCGCTTACCAGATAAACGCCGAACTCGCCCTTGGGGCTTTCGGTCGCAACGTAGACCTCTCCGGCGGGCACGTGGAAGCCCTCGGTGTAGAGCTTGAAGTGATGAATCAGTGCTTCCATCGACTGCTTCATCTCCGCACGTTTTGGCGGAGCAACTTTGCGGTCGTCGCTCGCGATCGGTCCGGTGGGAATCTGTGCGAGGCACTGCTTGATGATTTTCTTGCTCTCGTAAACCTCGTTCACGCGAACCATGAAGCGATCGTAGCAGTCGGAATTCGTGCCGACGGGGATGTCGAACTCCATCCGGTCGTACACCTCGTAGGGCTGCGACTTGCGCAAGTCCCACGGGATGCCGGCGGCGCGGATCATCGGGCCGGAGAAGCCCCATGCCAGCGCGTCTTCCTTGCTCACCACGGCGATATCGACATTGCGCTGCTTGAAGATGCGGTTGCCGGTGACGAGGCTCATCGCATCGCCGAACAGTTCGGGAAGGCGATTGTCGAGCCAGTCTCCTATATCGACCAGCAGCTTTTCCGGCACGTCCTGGTGGACGCCGCCCGGGCGCAGATAGGCATGGTGCATCCGCGCGCCGCTCATCCGCTCGAAGAAGTTCATGCAATCTTCGCGCAGCTCGAACACCCACAGGTTCGGCGTCATCGCACCGACGTCCATGACGTGCGCACCGATGTTGAGCATATGATTACAGATGCGAGTCAGCTCGGCGAAAAGTACGCGTAGATACTGAGCGCGCTCAGGCACTTCGATGTTGAGCAGCTTCTCGATCGCGAGGACGTAGCTATGCTCCATGCAGAGCGGACTACAATAATCGAGCCGGTCGAAATAGGGCAGCGCTTGCAGATAGGTCTTGTTCTCGATCAGCTTTTCGGTGCCGCGATGCAGCAGGCCTACATGCGGATCGACGCGTTCGATGATCTCACCGTCCAGTTCCATGACCATGCGCAGAACGCCGTGCGCGGCAGGGTGCTGCGGCCCGAAATTGATCGTGTAGTTGGTGATCGTTTCGTCACCGGTGGTGGGCGACTCTTCGATTTGCAGGGCGTGGCTCATGCGCAGATCCAATTGCCGGAGTAGCTTTTCCGCGTACCCGCCGCATCCGCGACCGTAATCCGGGCACGCCGGCTTTGTCCGGCGGCACCGGTGGGCTGGACGGAAACGGTCACGCCCTCTCCGGTGAAGGTCGTGCCGTTCTTGATGCTGTCGAGGCCGCCCGGCCCGCTGTCGAGCAAGGTCAGACCGTCACCTACACGGATCACGGCCTTGCCGGGAATGCTGCCGTCGCGAAGGCCCGCTGCTATAAGCATCTCGCGCGAACCTTCCATGAACGTGCAGCCGCCTTCGCGCGGGCCGAGATTGACGTTGGCGATATCGCCGAGCTGCTGGAGCTGGGTGACATCGGCGCCCTGCGGCGGTGCGGTCTCGGCTGTGTTAGGCAGATCCATCCTTCGCTGCGAGGATTCAGGCGCGCCACTCTGTTCACCACCGCCGATGCGCGCCGCGAAATCGTCGGCACCTTCTTGTTCGGCTGCGGGTTCCTGCGAGCAGGCGGCAAGCGCACATGCTGCGACCATTGCGAAGGTAAACCGCATCAGTCCTTGACCTCCTTCGGCGTGGTAGCAGCCGGCGTATCAGTAGTTTCACCCTCGCGCTTTGCACGATCGGGACGGTCCTCGGTCGGCTCGGGCGGCGGGGTGCGATCTTCACCGCCATTCTCTTCGGCAGGAGAGCCGGCGCTGACCTTCTCATCGGCCTTAGCATCGGCTTCTGGACCAGCTCCGGTGTCCTTCGTACTTTCCGTTACCTTCGGATCGTCGACTGGCGGGGTGGACGCTTTTTCGTCGCCGGGCAGCACGTAATCCGCGCCCTCCCAAGGCGAGAGGAAATCGAACTGGCGCAAGTCCTGCGCGAGCTGGACGGGTTCGTACACAACGCGCTTTTCGTCTTCCGAATAGCGCAGTTCCACATAGCCGGTAAGCGGGAAGTCCTTACGGAAAGGATGTCCCTCGAACCCGTAATCGGTGAGGATCCGGCGGAGGTCGGTGTTGCCGTCGAACAGCACGCCGTACATGTCGAACACTTCGCGTTCCAGCCACCCGGCATTCGGCCAAACGCCGGTAAGCGTCGGCACCGGGGAGTCTTCACTCGCCCGGACCTTGACCATGATGCGGCTGTTCTTTGTCACCGAAAGCAACATGTATACGACTTCGAACCGCTCCGGCCTGCCCGGATAATCGACCCCGGCGATTTCCATGAGCTGCTGGTATTCGAATTCGTCGCGGAGCATCCGTAAAACGTCGGCGATGCTTTCGCGGCGCACGCGAAACATCAACTCGCCATGCTCGTCGTGCGCATGCTCGAGCGCATCGCCGATCGCGTTCGACAAGGTTGCCTGAAGCCCGTCGATCTGCGTGAAGCGCGGGGCAGAGTGCAGCGTCGTCATCGCCTGAACCTCAACGCTCGATCGTGCCGACGCGGCGAATCTTCCGCTGCAATTGCATCACGCCATACAGCAGGGCTTCGGCCGTGGGCGGGCAGCCCGGCACGTAAATATCGACCGGAACGATCCGGTCGCAACCACGCACGACGCTGTAGCTGTAGTGGTAATAGCCGCCGCCATTGGCGCAGCTACCCATGCTGATGACGTATTTCGGGTCCGACATCTGGTCGTAAACCTTGCGCAGTGCAGGCGCCATCTTGTTGCACAGCGTCCCCGCCACGATCATCACGTCGCTCTGACGCGGGGAGGCGCGCGGGGCGACCCCGAACCGCTCCATATCGTAGCGCGGCATATTGACGTGGATCATTTCGACCGCACAGCAAGCAAGCCCGAAGGTCATCCACCATAGCGAGCCGGTGCGCGCCCACTGGAACAGGTCCTCGGTACTGGCGACAAGGAAGCCCTTGTCGTTCACTTCGGTCTGGAGCGCGTTGAAATATTCTTGGTCCGGCTGGCGCACATTGCCGGGCTTCGCCGTCGGCTGGATATGGGCGTCGCGGCCATGCGGGCTGGTGGTCATCTGTTCGGCCATCGGATCACTCCCACTCCAGCGCGCCGACTTTCCAAGCATAGGCGAAGCCGACGATCAGTTCGCCGAGGAACACCATCATCGTAATCCAGCCTGGCCAACCGGTCAGATCGAGGCTGACCGCCCACGGAAACAGGAACGCCGCTTCGAGGTCGAAGATGATGAACAGGATCGCGACGAGGTAGAACCGCACGTCGAACTGGCTGCGCGGATCCTCGAAGGCAGGAAAGCCGCACTCGTATTCGCTCAGCTTTTCCGCATCGGGATGGTGGCTACCGGTCAGGCGCGAAACGCCCATCGGCAGGAACACGAACGCCGCCGACAGGGCGACCGCGATGAACAGGAAAATAAGTATGGGTAGGTATTGACCGAGATCGACCACGCGCGATTCCAAATTTCAAGCTGTTTTCCGGCCTGCACCTAGGCCTCGGAGGGCTGAAACGCAAGGGTCGCAACCAGGGTGATGCGCCTATCCGTCGACCTTGCTGTGGGTTTTTTTCGCAGATGCGAAAACCTCGCGACCGATACCGGCGAGATAAAGGTTCAGTGCGACCGTCACCACCGCCATTACGACGGCCGCGCCCATTGCGCCATACCGTCCGGTAAACACAATTACGCCGATCAAAGTCGCTGCGGTCGCGACAATTGCGCTCCACAGAACCTGTCGTTCGCGATCCGCCAGGGTAAGTAGCACGCCAAGGGGGCCGCAGGCATTGAAGAGCGCTTGCCCAAGTGCGAGGACGAGCAGGACAGGTGCGAAGTTGCTATAGGCTGGGTCGAATAGGGCTAGGAGATCGGCTCCGAAGAACAGCAGGACGATCATGAAGGCGGCGCTCGTCCCGCCGGCGACAATGGACGCGGTGCCGAAGACCCGCTTCGCTTTGTCGAAATCGTTCGCCGCGAAGGCGCGCGAAATCTGCGGGCCCATCGCCGTATTGATCGCGACCGAAACCATTAGCAGAACCGAAGCGAGCCGCTGAGCAGAGAAAAACGCTCCGGCAACCTCCGGGCTGATCATGAGCCCGACGACGATCGTTCCGAGCTGCCCCCGAGCGGGCCAGATCAGACCGAGGCCCCAGAAAGACCAGAACGACGCGTTCATATCCGCGTTCAAGCCATTCCGATCGAGGCCCTCGTCACGGACGATACGGCGCCAGTCCATAGCGAGGCGGAGAATTTGTATACCGAGCGCGATAAGCAGGAGGGCGGCGGTCCATGCGATCAGTGCTGATGCGGAAAACAGGTCCGCGCGAAAGGTGATTGGGGCGTAAAGGAAGAGGGCAGCGCCGAAAAAAACGATCATAAATCCGCGCCAAAGGATATCGCGCGGCCACATGCCTGCCAGCAACATGCCGCGGGCGCGGAAAAAGCTCGAAAAAAATTCCGCTAGGCCGAGCAAAATGCTCAGAGCAACGGTCCAGAGCACCAAAGGCAAATCGATCGTTAGTCCGATATCGCCAGCCAGAGCGGAGAGCACGAACCACACCGGGATGGCGGCACCGAAAGCGGCAAGCGCGATCAGACCGATCCTGCGCAGGGCCAGCCCCGTGACGTAACCTCCCGCCGCCGACATCGGTCCTTCCTCGCTGACGCGCGGGTAGACCTTCAGGATCGCCGTGTGCTGGCCACCCACGATAACGTAACAGGCCAGCATCGCGATCGAGAACAGGATCGAGAACAAGCCGTATTGCTCGGCCGACGCGGCGCGCGCGATAAAGATGAAGCAGGCGAAGGTCAGCAGCCCCCCGCCCCCCTTCATCGCACCCGATATCAGAAGCTGGAACAGCAGGCCGCGCCGCTCGCCGGGCGATCGTGTCATGGGTTGTCGCGTGTTCGAACGGCCGGATTAGCGCTTGCGGCCGTAGGGCGGCTTCAGCCCGCCAAGCTTCGCGACATCGACCCTGGCCTGCGTGTAGATGCTGCGCGCATGACTGAACTCGCGGAAGCCCTCCACCCCATGATAGCTGCCCATGCCTGAAGGACCCACGCCGCCGAACGGGAGATCGTCCATCGAAACGTGAAAAATAACATCATTGACCGTGACGCCGCCGCTAATCGTGCGTTCGAGAACCTTCTCGCGTTCGCCGCTATCCTCGCCGAAGTAATACAGGCCGAGCGGACGGTCATGGTCGTTCACGTAATCGATCGCATCGTCAATCCGGCTATAGGTCTTGACCGGGAGGATCGGCCCGAAAATTTCCTCCTGCATCGCCTTCATGTCCTCGGTCACGTTACGCAGGATCGTGAGCGGCATCTTGCGGCTGTTGGTGTTCGAAAAATTCTCGTCGCCGGGATTGATCTCGATAACTTCAGCGCCCTTCTCTCGGGCATCTTCGATCAAACCCTTCAACCGGTCGAAATGCTTGTCGGTCACGACGCTCGCATAATCCTCGTTGTCTAACAGGCTCGGATACATGTTCGCCGTACCTTGCCAGATACCGTGGATCGCTTCGTCCTGCCTGCTTTCCGGCACATACAGATAGTCGGGCGCGAGGCAGATCTGCCCGGCATTCAGCATCTTGCCCATTGCGACCTTTTCGCCGGCCTTCGCGAAATCCGCGCTCTCGCCCATGATCACAGGGCTTTTACCGCCCAGCTCCAGCGTGACCGGAACGAGGTTGGCCGCCGCGGCTTCCATCACCTTGCGCCCCGTGGCAGTCGAACCCGTAAAAACGAGGTGGTCGAAGGCCAGACCGCTGAAGGCCTGCGCAACTTCCGGGCCGCCGGTGAAGACAACGCATTCGTCGGCTGTATAAAATTCCTCGACCAATTCCTTCATCAAAAGGCTTGTTTTCTCGGTGAATTCGCTCGGCTTGATCATCGCGCGATTACCCGCGGCAAACACCTGCATCAGCGGCCCAAAGGTCAGGTTGACCGGGAAATTCCACGGGCTGAGAATGCCGACGACGCCTTTGGGCTCGTACCGCACCTCCGCCTTCGCGCCCAGTAAGCTTAGCGGAAATTGCAGGCTGCGCTTATCGGGCTTGGCCCAATTCTCGATATATTTCAGGCAGTATTTGCCGAAATTGACCGTTCCTTCGATATCGGTTTTCATCGACTGATGGGGTGAGCGATTGCCGAAATCTTCCGCCATCACGGTGCACAGGTCGGAAGAATTGTCGTTCAGAAGTTTGATCGCGCGCTCGATCCGGTCGCGCCGCAGCGCCATCGGCTCGGGACGCATCTGATGATGGGCGGCCCGCTGCCGCTTCAGCACGGCGTTCATCTCGTTCGTCCGGTCGTCTGCCATCATCGTCTCCATTTGATTTCGTGCGGTCCGCGGCCTAAATCCTGCGGCATATCCACCATCGCTTCAAGCGATATGCGTTTCACAAACCGAGGACCAGCACAACCATGACCCAGTTCGCCGCGAACGATCCCGTCGTCATTCTATCTTACGCACGGACGCCCATGGGCGGCATGCAAGGCGCTTTATCCGACGCTTCGGCGACCGACCTCGGAGCGACGGCGGTGAAGGCGGCGGTCGAGCGTTCGGGCGTGCCGGTCGATAAGTTCGACCGCACCTATATGGGCTGCGTCCTCCCCGCGGGCCTCGGCCAGGCGCCCGCCCGGCAGGCGAGCATAAAGGCCGGTCTGCCGAAATCGGTGCAGGCCACCACGGTGAACAAGGTCTGCGGCTCCGGCATGCAGACGGTCATCATGGGTGCCGAAGCGCTGGCCAGTGGTTCGATCGACTATGTCGTCGCCGGCGGCATGGAAAGCATGACCAACGCGCCTTACCTGCTCAAGAAGCACCGCTCGGGGGCGCGCCTCGGCCACGATACGGCCTACGACCACATGTTCCTCGACGGGCTGGAAGATGCTTACGAAGAGGGCCGCGCGATGGGTACGTTTGCGCAGGAAACGGCCAACGAATACCAGATGACGCGTGAGGAGATGGACGATTATTCCATCGAGTCCCTTCGCCGCGCCAACGCCGCGATCGAAAGCGGTGCCTTCGCCGATGAGGTGGTGCCGGTCACCATGTCGACGCGTAAAGGCGATGTCACCGTCGAGCACGATGAAGCGCCCGGCAAGGGCAATCCGGACAAGATCCCGCAGCTCCGCCCCGCCTTCGCGAAGGACGGCACGATAACCGCGGCGACGTCCAGCTCGATCTCAGACGGTGCGGCCGCCGTCGTTCTCACGCGCCAGAGCTGTGCAAACGATAATGGCCAGCAACCGGTCGCCCGGATCGTCGGGCTGGCGGCGCATGCGCACGAGCCGGAAAAGTTCACCACCGCCCCTATCGGCGCGATCGAGAAAGTGCTCGAACAGGCCGGCTGGAAAGCCGACGACGTCGAGCTGTGGGAAGTGAACGAGGCGTTCGCCTGCGTCGCCATGTTCGCGATGCGCGACATCGGTATTCCGCATGACAAGATCAACGTAAACGGCGGCGGCACCGCGCTCGGTCACCCCATCGGGGCAAGCGGAACTCGCATCATCGTGACCCTGCTCAACGCGCTGAAGCAGCAAGGAAAGACCCGCGGCGTGGCTTCGCTATGCATCGGCGGCGGCGAAGCCACGGCGGTCGCGGTCGAAATGGTTTGAGCGAAACGTCCGACAAAAAGACAGCGGCATCGAATTGCCAAGTTAGTCGGAACGGAATCCGGCGCGCTACGTAACAATGTCGCTTCACACCGATGAAGGGCGGTCTTTCAAGGCCGCCCTTTTTCGTTTGAGACGGCCCATTTGATGTTCGGCTATTAGGGCGCGCCGTCGCCCCATAGCCGGTTTTCCTCAATCCAGCCTCTCCGGCCATCGATCTCCACAGCGCACCACCCGTCCTCGCATTTTCCGAGCGCGCCCGATACGCCCGGCTCGACCCGCCATTTCAGCTCGGCCGTATCGCTGCTATCGGCGCGCATATCGGCAAGGCCATCGCCAACGACGATGGCCCCGCGATCTGGGCTCAGCAAACGGGCGACAACCCAGCCTTTGTCCCCGTCGGAATCTTCGATCAGCCGCCAGCCTTCCATAGTGCGCAGTACTTTGACCGGCAGCCCCGCGCGGCGATACACCCAGGCGACCCGGTACTCGGCGCTCGGCCCTACCCGCATGTTCAGTTCGGTTGCGCGGACTGTCGCCCAGTAAGGGACTTCGCGATCCTGCGCCTGGAGCGACGAAAATGAGAGGGATATCGCCAACATGGCCAAGGAGAAACGGAGCGATTTCATGTCCGTGCCCTTTACGGATCGCGGTTGGGCCTCGCAAGCAACTTGACCGCGCCCGTGCCGCCGCATTAGCCCAGCGGGAATGGACACTCCACTGCCTTCGAACTTGCCCGGACATTCCCGACTAGACCGCACGCCGCACGTCGTCGTGACACGCCATTTGGAACCGGCCGTCGAAGCGCGCATGGTGCAGTTATTCGAAACACGCCTCAACGCCGAGGATACGCCGTTCTCTCGCAACATGCTGCGTGAGGCGATGGCGAAGTACGATGTTATCGTGCCCACGGTTACGGATTCGATCGATGCGGACCTGATCGAAAATGCCGGACCGCGCCTGAAGCTGATCGCCAGCTTCGGCGCAGGCACCGACCATATCGACCTCCAAGCGGCGGCACGGGCGAAAATCCTCGTGACGAATACGCCCAGCGTCTTCACCGACGATACCGCCGATCTTGCGATGGCGATGATCATCGGCGTGCCGCGCCGTGTGCGCGAGGGCGTGGAACTGGTGCGAAGCGGCGAGTGGACCGGCTGGGCGCCGACCGCGCTTCTCGGCCGGAAGCTGGCGGGCAAGACGCTCGGGATCGTCGGCATGGGCCGGATCGGACAAGCGGTGGCGCACCGGGCCCGCGCCTTCGGGCTTGAAATCGCCTACCACAACCGCAAGCGCCTGCCAGAAGCGGTCGAGCGTATGTTCGGCGCAACCTATTTTGAAGGTCTCGACGATCTTCTGCGCACGGCAGATATCGTTTCGCTGCACAGCCCGGCCAATCCGGACAGCCTACGCATGATCGATGCGAGGCGTCTGGGCCTGATGAAACCCGGGGCGAGCCTGGTGAATACCGCCCGCGGCGATCTGGTGGATCAGGAAGCGCTGATCGCTGCGCTGGAAAGCGGGCACCTCACAGGGGCTGGACTCGACGTCTATCCCGAAGAGCCGAATGTAGACGAGCGCCTGTTGCGCCACCCGAATGTCATGACCCTGCCCCATATCGGCAGCGCGACGCGCGAAGGGCGAGAGGACTCCGGAATGAAAGTCATCGCCAACATCCGCATGTGGGCGGATGGTCACAGGCCGCCCGATCAAGTGTTGAGCGGGCTGGCCTGAACCGCTGGATCTAGTCCCCCGTCAAAATCCGCTCGACCAACTGCTTCACTGTCGGCGTAAAATTGTTCGAGTAGAACGGGTCTTGCTTGAAGCGATAGGCCGCGTGGCCGGCGAAGGAGAGGTTTTCGTCCGGGTCGCCCCCGTGGGCGATGTCCTGCAAGGTCTTCTGAATGCAAAAGCTGCGCGGATCGGCGAGGCGGCCGGTGGTGTGGTTGTCGTGATCCTTCCAGCTCGAGAACTGACAATGCGAGAGGCAGCCCATGCAGGCCTGTTGGTCTTCGCGGATCTGCTCGGCGCTGGCGGGCGTGGTGAATACGACCGTATCGTCGGGCGTCTTCAAGGCTTCGGTAAACCCTTCATGCATCCATGCCTGCGCTTTGCGCTGGTCGCCGGGGTGAACGAAGAAATACTTCGCCTTCCCGTGATCGGCGAGCGGTATGGTGCCTTCCTCCTCGTCGCGTTTGAAGATCGGGATCTGCCGCTCGCTGCGGTGCATCAGATCGTAAAGGAATGGCGTCTTCACTGCGCTGGAATAGAAACCGGTTGGCGAGAATTTGTGCAGAAGCACGTCGCCCGGTTCCACCGTGCGGAGCATGTCCTTCCAAACCTGCGGAATGGGACTTTCTTCGGTCAGCAGGGGGCGCGTGCCGAACTGGAAGGCGATTTTGCCGAGTTCGGGATTGTCGATCCAGTCGTTCCATTCGCGCAGGAACCACACCCCGCCCGCCATGACGATGGCGACGTCTTCGGACACACCCTCGGCCCTCATGGTATCCCGCAATGCCTTGACGCGCGGATAGGGATCTTCGGGGCTGCGCGGATCTTCGGCATTGGATAGGCCGTTGTGACCGCCGGCGAGCCATGGGTCTTCATAGACCACCGCCGCCATAAGCTCGGGCACCTTGGAATAGCTGCGCTTCCAGAGCGCGCGAAAGGCGCGGGCCGAACTGATGATCGGCAGGTAATGGACGTTGTACTTCGCGGCAATCTCGGCAAGCTTGTACGGCATTCCCGCCCCGCAGGTGACGCCCGTCACGAGGCCGGGGCAGTTTTCGAGGACGCCTTCGAGCACCTGCTGCGCCCCGCCCATTTCCCACAGGACGTTGATGTTTATCGCGCCACGACCGTCGGCGATCTCGTGCGCAAGTTTCACCTGCGTGGTCGCGCCGTCGATGGCGTAGCGAACGAGCTGTTCGAAGCGCTCCTTACGCGTGGCCTGCGGATAGACTTGCGGGATCGGGTTCCCGTCTTCGTCATAGGTGTCGGCATTAACAGCGCTGACCGTCCCGATGCCTCCCGCCGCGGCCCATGCGCCGGAACTGGCGTGATTGGTGGCGGACACGCCCTTGCCGCCTTCCACCAGCGGCAAGACTTCGCGGCCGCCGTAGGTGATGGGGTTGAGACCCTTGAAGCTCATGATACTCTTTCTTCCTCGCCCGCCTTCGCGACCGGTTATCCGCCCGCTTGCGAACTTTCATTGCGGCACGGCTTGATGTCTTGCGGTACAGGCCTGTTAGCGCCTGCCTTGAACTGTGCATAGTAGCCCGACAATTGCGGCGCATCTCGGAAGGCGACCAGTTCGTATCCGACCTGCCGGAATTCGCAGGACAGAAGAAGCGGGTCGATGCCGTGCTGATCGGTCGGCCGGTCGATATCTACGACCACGACTTGCCCGCCATCGCGCAAAGCTGGCCACATCCGCCACAGAAACTCGTAAGGCTGCGCGATCTCGTGATACATGTGGACCATGAAAATGCGATCGAAACTGTCGGGAGGAAGCTTGGGGTCGCCCTCACTTCCACCGCGGATCGAAATATTTTCAAGCCGTTCACGTTCGACGCGGCGCGCAAGGCGGTCGAGTGCTTCGCGATCGATATCTTGGGCAAGGACGCGCCCGTCGGGGCCGACCCGTTCGGAGAGGCGTACGGTATAGTAGCCATTGCCCGCGCCGATATCGGCGACGGTCATGCCCGGCTCGATCTTGGCCAACTCCATCACCGTCTGTGCTTCGCCGCGGCTGTCGCGCTGGTCCTCGGTCGAGAACTGGTTCGATCCGAGACCGGAAACGGGCCGATCGGGCGGCGGAAAGTTGGCCGCAGAGCTTCCGTCGGAACCCGCCGCGTTGCAGGAGGCAAGCAGCGCAAAGGACAGCACTGCCGCACCGACCCGCATCATTCGGTATCTTCCACTTCGACGGTCTCGCCGGTTACCCGCTGCGCAAGCGCCGCGGAGATGAATGGGTCAAGCGCGCCGTCCAGCACGTCGTCGGGTGTCGGAGAAGTGACGCCAGTGCGCAAATCCTTGACCATCTGGTATGGCTGCAGGACGTAGCTGCGGATCTGGTGTCCCCACCCGATTTCGGTCTTGCTCTCGTATTCCGTGCCTGCCGCCGCCTCGCGCTCCGCCATTTCGCGCTCGAACAGCCGCGCTTTCAGCATGTTCATGGCCGTGGCGCGGTTCTTGTGCTGGCTGCGGTCGTTCTGGCTGGCCACCACGATACCGGTGGGTTGGTGCGTGATGCGCACGGCGGAATCAGTCGTATTGACGTGCTGCCCGCCCGCCCCGCTCGCGCGGTAGGTGTCGATTTTCAAATCGGACGGATTGATCTCGATATCGATATCGTCGTCGATGACCGGGTAGACCCAGACCGAACTGAAACTGGTGTGCCGCCGCGCGCTGCTATCATACGGGCTGATGCGAACGAGGCGGTGGACGCCGCTTTCCGTCTTTGCATAGCCATAAGCATTTTCGCCCTTCATCAGCAGCGTCGCGCTTTTGATGCCGGCCTGATCTCCGGCTTGGTATTCGACCGTCTCAACCTTGAAGCCGCGTCGTTCGGCCCACCTCGCGTACATGCGGAAAAGCATTTCAGCCCAATCCTGGCTTTCGGTCCCGCCCGCGCCGGCATGGATTTCGAGATACGTGTCGTTTCCGTCGGCTTCTCCCGATAGCAAGGCCTGTACCTTGTCGCTGTCCGCCCGGTCCGCCAGCCTCTGCAACGTCGCTACGCCCTCGTTCGCGACCTCGTCATCGCCTTCCTCTTCGCCCATCTGGACGAATTCTATGGCGTCGTCCATTTCGCTCTCGATCTCGCGCACTGTCTTGATCGCAGTTTCGAGGCGCTTCTGTTCCTGCGTTATCGCCTGCGCTTCCTTGGGATCGTTCCAGAGATTGGGATCCTGCACACGCGCATCGAGCTCGTCGAGGCGGCGCAAGGCGCGTTCCCAATCGAGCGACTGGCGCACCAGTGCCAATGCAGCCTCGATACGGTCGATATTGGCCTGCCCTTCGGCACGCATGGACTTTCCTCTCGATCAGTGAAGCCGCTCACCTAGTGCGCGCCAGCCTTTTGTAAAGCCGAGCGGAGCGCGGACGGCTCAGTATATGCCGCCTTGCTCTTCCACGAAATCCTCGACCGGCTCCTCTCTTCGGGCCACCGCCGCCGCGGATCGGGGCCCCTGTCGCGCACGACGGATGAGGTCGAGTACTTCGCTGCGACGCGCGGCGAGTTCGTCGGTTCGGGTGGAACGCGGCGGTTCGGTATCGGGCTTGAACGCTTCCCAGATGACCGCAGCTTTGGGATCGTCGGACGGCGTTCCGGCGAAAACCCGCTTGCCGCTGCGCCGGTCGATCTTGACCATGCGCACGCCGGGCGGCGCAATGAAATCGTCGCTCGTCCAGCGTTCCTTGGTTTCCTCGACGAATTGCTTGAACACCGGCGCGGCCGTATTCCCGCCCTGCACCCAGCCCCCCAGATTGCGAGGCTGATCGTAGCCGATATAGGTGCCGGCCACCATGTCGGGCAATCCGCCTACGAACCACGCGTTGGTCGGTCCGCTGGTTGTGCCGGTCTTGCCGAAAATCGGAAGTTCGAGACTGCGCAGGCGTACCGCCGTGCCGCGGGTTACCACGCCCTGCAACATGTGAACGACCTGGAACGCCGTACGCGGGTCCATCACCTGCTTGCCGGATGGTTCGAAGCGCGGCATCGGCTGCCCATCCCATTCGGGCATGTTGCAGCTGTCACATTGCCGACTGTCGGCGCGCCAGATAACCTTGCCACGGCGATCCTGTACGTAGTCGACAACGCTCGGGGCATTCTGGCGGCCCCAGTTCGCGAGCGCGGCGTAGGCATTGACCATGCGTTCGACAGTCGTATCCCCGGCACCAAGAGCAAAGCTTGGATAGTTTTCGTAATCGCCGATGCCAACGCGCGAGAACATCTTGTTCACCGCGGGCATTCCCGCATCCATCGCAATGTGAACGGTCATGAGGTTGCGGCTCTGTTCGAGCCCCCATCGCATCGTGTGCGTACCGCCTCCGCCGCCGCCGAAATTGCGGAAGCACTTCTCACCGAGGCCGGCACCCTGCCAGAAGCAATAGGTCTGGTCCGGCACTTGGGTCGCCGGGGTCATCCCGGTGTCGAGCCCGGTGGCATAGACGAAAGGCTTGATCGTCGATCCCGGCTGCCGCAGCGCCTGCGTCGCACGATTGAAACTGCCGAGCCGGCTGTCGAACCCGCCCTGCATGGCCATGATCCGCCCGGTATGGGGATTTTCCACGAGGAACGCGCCCGAAACTTCCGGCACGGTCCGCAAGCGATAACCGCTGCCGGACTTCTCCGAAGCGACGACGTCGCCGACTTTGATCGCGGAAGGGGCGCCGGATAGCGGAAAGGTCTCGCCGTCGGTAAAGCCGATCGTCGGGGGCGAGCCGCCTTCCGTAATCACACCGACCCGCCAGTCCTCGTAGTTGATCGAAAGGTTGGACGAGGCGAGCTGCGACGTGAGGTCGCCGTTATCGGGATTAAGCGTCGCAATCGGTTTCGACCAAGCGCGGTTGCCCTGATAGCGCAGCAAACCGGCACGCAGGGCGTCGCGTGCCGCATCCTGCAATTCGGCGTCGAGGGACGTCCTGACCCACAGGCCGCCGGCATACACGCTGTCCGGTCCGTCATCCGCAGTCTCACCGAACCGCTCCATCAACTGCCGCCGGACTTCTTCCAGAAAATAGCCTGCATCCGCCGAGCGTTCCGTCCGCTGCTGGACGAGCCCAAGCGGTTCGGCTTTCGCAGCGTTGGCCGCAGAGGCAGTGACGAAGCCGTTTTCTGCCATCTTATCGAGAACGAAATTTCGCCGCTCGATCGCCATGTCGGTGTAGCGCGAGCGGCCGTAGCGCTCAGGCGCTTTCGGAAGAATTGCGAGGAACGCCGTCTCGGCAAGATCGAGATCTTCGACGTCCTTATCGAAATAGGCCCGCGCCGCCGCCTGCACGCCGAAGCTGCGCCGTCCGAGCGGGATCTCGTTGAGATAGAGCTCGAGGATTTCCTGCTTGGTCAGAACCTCTTCGATGCGCCGCGCGAGGATCATTTCCTTCAGCTTGCGCGTGACGGAATATTCGTCCGACAAAAGCAGGTTCTTCGCCACCTGCTGTGTGATGGTCGAGCCGCCGACCGCACGCTCGCCTGATCCGTATTTGGTCGCATAGTCGAGTACGGCATTCAGCGTCCCGGTCAGGTCCACACCGCCATGGGTGAAGAAGGTTTTGTCTTCGGCGGAGAGGAACGCTTCGATCAGTGGCGCGGGAAAATCGACATATTGCAATTGCACGCGGCGTTCGCGAGCATAGCTATGGACGATCTCACCATCGATGCCGCGGACGACCGTGGGAAGCGGAGTCTCGTAATCGAGCAGGGTGCTGGCTTCGGGCAGGTTTCGCGCCAGCGTCGACCAAGCCAAAACCAGCAGCGCAAGAAATATACCTACAAGATAGGTCGCGATCCGCAGACGGCGGCTATAATTCCAGTTTTCGCGCATCCAGACAAGGAATCGTCGCGGATCGCCGGCCAAGCGGTTGCGCCAGTAGGGGAGCGTCGGAGTATCTGACATGATCGGACGGGCGCTTAGCACGGCTTATCTAAACTTCGCCAGAACAAGAACGCGTGGCGCCCCGGTTTATGCCTCGCTGGCGAGATAGATGCGTATCGCCTGCGCCATGGCTTCGGCAAATTGCTTGCGGCCTTGCGGGCTCGTCAGACGCTCCGCATCCTGCGCGTTGGTGATGAACCCGCTTTCGAACAGCACCGAGGGCACATCGGGCGCGCGCAGTACCCGTAGCGCGGCATACCGCCGGGTCTGCGGATGGAATTTCAAAACGCCCTCCCCTTCTCGGCGGATCAGTTGGGCAAACGCATCCGATTGTTCAGATGTTTGGCGCTGTGCGAGATCAACGAGGATCCCGTTCACATCGTCGCTTTGCCCGCCAAGGTCGATCCCGTTGACGAGATCGGCTGCGTTTTCGCGCGCCGCGAAACGAGCCGCCGCCTCGCTGGAGGCTTGGTTGGACAAGGTATAGATGCTCGCGCCCCCGACGCTGTCATATTCGCCGCCGCTATCGGCATGCAGCGAGAGGAACAGCGACGCGCCCGCCCGGCGCGCGATTTCGTAGCGTTCGGCATGGGGCAGATACACATCGTCGTCGCGCGTAAGTATGACGCGAACGCCGCCTTCGCTTTCCAGTTGGTTGCGGATCGCGCGCGCAAGAGCCAGAACGACGTCCTTCTCCTGAAAGCCGCTACCCGAAGCGCCCGGATCCGATCCGCCATGGCCTGGATCGATGACGACAAGCGGCCAATTCTCCTGACCCGGCGCAACCTCTTTTCCGGTTGTCGCGCTGCCGACATCCGACAGACGGACCCGCAATACCGGATCTGCACGCAGCCAAATCGCCTGTGTAATCAAAAGCAGTACGGCGAACGCGCCGACAATCGCGAAGCCTGCTGCCGGGTATATCGATTGGTCGCCTCTGGCTCGCATATCGATATGGCGATTACCCCCCCATTGCGTAAGTTTGCAATACAGTTGCCGTTGATCCTGTGCGGTGCTAGCGAGCAGATGCCGGATGACCGGCGCCTCCGATCGGCGCGATTTCGACCGCGACGAAGAGGGTCGCCGCTATGCGGCAGGTCGGTCCGATACCGGAGCGACCTCGCTTACCAGGTTGATGCAGTCCATGTCCGAAACAAGCACGTTTCCGCTCGCATTCCGCTCCGCCATCGGCGGCGCGGGTGAGCGGCTCGGCGCTAGCGCGCGGCGCAGGACGGAATCTGCAGTCACGAATCGCCGGACGCGCCAACACGTGCGCTTCCGGCCGCAAACCATCGTCGCTTCCGCCGGTCGCGGCGACTATCATTCACAACATGAACAATCGCACGGTGCGTCGGCAGGCTTTGCTCCGCCCGGCCGTGTGTGGAGACGAATACATGGCAACGCGCATGCTTATCGATGCGCGCCACCAGGAAGAAACCCGGGTGGCGGTTCTCACGGGAAACCGGATTGAGGAATTCGATTTCGAATCTGCCGACAAGAAGCAGATCAAGGGCAATATCTATCTAGCCAAGGTTACGCGGGTCGAACCGTCGCTGCAGGCGGCGTTCGTCGATTTCGGCGGCAATCGCCACGGCTTCCTCGCTTTCAGCGAGATTCACCCCGACTATTACCAAATTCCCAAGGAGGACCGCGAGGCGCTTCTTGCTGCAGAAGCGGAAGTCGCCGAAGAGGAAGCTCGCCTCCGCGCCGAAGAGGAAGAGCGCGGCGAGATGCCCGGCGACGAATACGACGCCGAGGACGAAAGCGCCGAAGCGCTGGCCGAAGATCTCGCCGAGGATGGTCTGGAAGAAGTGGACACGTCGGACAAGGACGATGTCGCCACCATCGAAGAAGGCCAGCTCGACCGAGACGATGCGGACGAGGACGACGACAGCGAAGACGATGCGAACGGCGGCAAGAGCCGTGGTCGGGGCCGCAAAGGCCGCGGGCGGCGTCAGGGCGGCGGGAAAGCGCGCGCGAAGGATGTAGACGATGCGCGTTCGCGTCGTCTCGCCTTGCGCCGCAAGTACAAGATCCAGGACGTCATCCAGCGCCGCCAGGTACTACTGGTCCAGGTCGTCAAGGAAGAACGCGGCAATAAGGGCGCGGCGCTAACGTCCTATCTTAGCCTCGCTGGCCGCTACACCGTGCTTATGCCGAACAGCAGCCATGGTGGTGGCATCAGCCGCAAGATTTCCAGCGCTAGTGACCGCAAGCGCCTCAAGCAGATCGTAGGCGATCTTAGCTTACCGCGCTCGATGGGCCTGATCGTCCGCACTGCGGGTCTCAGCCGCACCAAGACCGAGATCAAGCGCGACTTCGACTATCTTGCACGCCTATGGGATGAGATACGCGAGAAGACGCTGGCTTCGGCGGCCCCGAATCTAATTCACTCAGACAGCGATCTTATCAAGCGCGCTATCCGCGACATCTACAATCGTGAGATCGAGGAAGTGGTGGTCGAAGGCGAAGAGGGCTACAAATCCGCCAAGGCCTTCATGAAGATGCTCATGCCCAGCCATGCACGGCGGGTAAAACAGTATGCCGATCCCGTGCCGCTTTTCCAGCGGTATGGCGCGGAAGACCAGTTGAAGGCAATGTACGATCCGGTCGTGCAGTTGAAGAGCGGCGGCTATCTGGTCATCAACCCGACTGAAGCGCTGGTCTCCATCGACATCAACTCCGGCCGCTCTACTCGTGAGCACAATATCGAGCAGACCGCCCTTTCGACGAATATCGAGGCAGCCAAGGAGATCGCCCGGCAGCTTCGCTTGCGCGACATGGCCGGCTTGGTCGTGATCGACTTCATCGACCAGGAATACAACAACAACACCCGTAAGGTTGAGCGTGCAATGAAAGACGCGCTCAAGTCCGACCGGGCGCGCATCCAGGTGGGCCGCATATCCAGCTTCGGCCTGATGGAAATGAGCCGACAGCGCTTGCGTACCGGCGTACTCGAAGCAACTACCCGCGAATGTCCGCACTGCGACGGTACGGGCTTGGTGCGTACGGCTTCGTCCGCCGGGCTGTCCGCCCTGCGTCTGATCGAAGAGGAAGCGGCCCGCGGGAAGGGAACGCGCATTCGTCTGGCGGCGAGCACCGAGGCCGCCGTGTATCTTCTGAACGAAAAACGCCACGACCTGATGGAGATCGAACAGCGCTACGGCGTATCGGTGGAAGTGGTGCCAGAAGGCGAGGATGAAGGTGCCAAGATGGCGGTGACCAGCCACGGCCCGAAACCGGCCGAGGCTCCTCGTTTCGAACCGCTCGTCGAAGATGACGAAGAGGACGAGGTCGTCGAAGCCGGCGATGATGGCGAAGACGAAGCTCGCAGCGATGGTGACGACAAGCCGCGCAAGAAGCGCCGTCGCCGTCGCGGGGGCCGTGGTCGCAATCGCAATCGTGATCAGGATGAAGACGCCGATAGCGATGAAGACGACGAACGCGAAGACGCGTCTGATACGCAGGACGACGATACGACGAAGAAGAACCGCCGTGGCGGACGTCGTCGCGGTGGCCGCGGTCGCGGCAAGAAGGACGAAGCAAATGTGACCGCCGAAGACGCGAAAAACCTTGAAGAGGTTTCGGATAAGATCGTGGAGGACATGGCGGTCGTCGCCGGACCAGACGATGCCCCCGAAACGGCGGAGGAAGCTGCTGAGGAGGAAAAGGCGAAACCAAAGCGCCGTGCGCCCCGCCGCAAAAAGGCTGACACGCCTTCGGCGACCAGCGAGGATACTGGGCAGGCTGAGGCCGAAGATAAACCTGCAGTGAGGAAACCGCGGCGCAAAAAGGCTGTGCCTTCCGACGCGGATACAGCAGGCGAAGAGCAGTCCGAAATCGCGCAAAGCGAAAAGCCGAAGCGCAGTCGTCGCAAAAAAGTCGAGGCGTCCGCAGCCGATGATACGAAGGTTGTCGCCAAGGACGATGCCTCTGCCGATGTAGAGAACGCTCCGGACGCGGATAAGACGGAAGCATCCTTGAGCGCTGAGCCTGCCAAACCGCGCCGCGGATGGTGGCAGCGAACCTTCGGGGAATAATTACGCTAGCCGGTCCCGTCTTCCGTCGGGACCGGCTAGCCCCGAACGTCAGGTTTCGATCTTTTGGCGAACCGCTTTGAGATCGCTCTCCTTATCGACATCGACAGCAGCGAGACCGTTATTGGCGGGCACCATTGCCGCCTTGATGCCGGCACGAAGACCCAACCGACTGATGGCCTCCTGAAGGTCGAGCCGTTTAAACAACATCATGACAAGCGTAGACAAACCGAGTTTTGCGGCGATACGCCATGGCTGCTTGCGATCGGCTTCGACCATTTGCCACAAGCCAACAGCCGCCTGAGCGCGTTCGGTTCGCAACAGGAACAGATTGCATCCTGACCAGTCGCCATCGGCGAAAGATAGATAAGTCCGCGCCGACCCGGGCATCGCAGATTGGACACGGTCTCTATGCGCCATCAGTATTGCGACGTCCGCATCTTCAGGTGCGCTATCGAGAAAATCGTGAACCATATCCGCGTCCAGCAGCGCATGGTCGCTGGTAGTGATGATTGTCGGCGTGCCTATTATCTCAATCGCAGCAGCAACACTCTTGCTCGGTCCTGGTTCGGCTGCCATCGCCTCGCACCCCTGCCCGATTGCCAAATGCCGGACGCGAGCATCGTTTGTTGACACTACGATCCGCTTGATCCCAGCCGCCCTCAGCGCAGCTACGACACGAGTTAGCATCGGCTGATCGCCGATTTCGATCAAAGACTTGTGCGAGACGCCATGAGCTTCGGCAAGCCCGTCGCCCTCTGCTCTCGTCCCGGCAAGGATTAGGGCGGCGATCTTCCTCATGCCCCACCCCGTGAGCAAAGGATAGCGCGGCGAACGACGATCGCGAAAGCAAGGTAGATCACCGCGAATGCAAGAGCCACCGCCCAACTCACTCCGATCACACCAAAGCCGACGAATAGCGCGGTAGATAAGGTCATTGCTGCTACTCCGAACAAACGAACGCCTAGTGACCAATGCGCCTTTCCGTGAGCGTGAAGGACCGGCTCGAATGCAACCGCAGCCAGGTCAAAAGACGCTGCGATCGCAAGAGGCAGCAATAACGGTGCCCCTTGGGAAAATTCCGGTCCCCCGATAAGTTCGAGAACTTGCCGACCGACCAACAATGCGATCAGGACGATGAGAGCTCCTGCCCCGAACACAATCAGGCTTATGCGGGTAATAAGCCTCTGAAATTCGGCCTCAGGAGCCTGGTGTTTCTGTCGATTCACTTCCGGGTAGATCGCCTGCGTTACGAGCGTAGCGAGCTTACTCAAAGCTTTCGCCAATTGATCCGCAATCCGGTAGACACCGGCCGCACGGGTGCCGAGAAAATAACCTACAGCCAGCAGCGGGCCATGTTGCAGAACAGCCTGAATAGTTTGGCTTGCATAAGTCACACCGAGGAAGCCAAGTAATCCAGGGTTTTCTCTTACGGTTCGCCGCCATTGCGTTATGTCGGAGAACTTCAGGTTCCCTTTCTGGAGGCGATAGGCAATCGCCCATAATAACCCCGCCGAGAACAATTCGATTGCCCCCCAAGCGAGAAGGAATCGAACGACTGTGGCGCCCGTATTCCATATATAGAGCGCAGCAAAGAGGCGCGCCACGGGCGTGATCGCTCCTGCTGCTACCGCCAAATCATATCGGTCGAGAACGCGGATGATTCCTGTCGGCGCGGTTCCGCGAGCAAACAGGAGCGTCGCAATGAATAAGAAAGCTGCTGTCACATAGCGAGGGTTGAGCTCGAGCTGGTCGCCGAAACCGTAAATGACAATACCGGCAAAAAGCGTACCTAGAACCGACCCGATGATGTCGATTGCCCCTCCAAATACAGCGAGGCGCGCAAACCGATCTTCCTTTTTGGCTGTAAGGTGGCGCGCGCCGAACCGAACGATCGTTTGCCAGGTTTGAAAACCCGCGATGGCAACCATCGCCTGCGCCGTGCCGAATATCAGCGAGAAGTGCCCGAACCCTTTCAGTCCGAGGGATCGAGCGAGTATGGCGAGGTAGACCAGGCTGACGATCGCGGCGAAGCCCTTGCCGCCAAGCAGCCACCCGATGTTTCTGATGATCCGGCGCAGCCCCTCAGAAGCGTGAATATCTTCCAGCTTTCCCGCCATTACGTGGCCTTGGACGAAGTGCTCGGGCAAGACAAGTCGGTCCACCGTTTGCGGTTTGCGGGACACATCGTATGTAGCCGCCCTCGACTTATGGAACGCGAACCCTTGCGCCTGGCCTTTCTCTTCATCGCCGAAGCCTATCAGGTATATCATGCGGCCGCGGTGATGTTCGAATTGATGAGGCGCTCGGATATCACGGTCGACGTGTTCTACATCGATCCGGCGTCACCGGCTGCGCTCGAGCGATTGCGAAAAACGCACAATGCGGCGTCATTCGAAATGACCCGTCTGCCGAGCGGTCTTGCCGGGGCCGCCATCCAGTCGGTTCGCATCCTCGGTCTGGCGAAACCGCAGGTGCTTAGAAAAAATGAAGCTAAGCTGAGAAAGTACGACGCCATCGTTTCGACTGAGGACGGAATTACGGCCCTGTTTCGAGATTTGCAGGAGGCCAATCGCCCGGCGCGCATCTTGATCACGCATGGAGCGGACGCACGAGCAGTCCCGGATCGCCAGAAACGCAGAGACTGCGACCTTATTCTTGCCAAGGGCCCACGGGACGTCGCCCTTCATCTCGAGAAAGGTCACTCGGAGCCAGGCAAGATCGTCGCGGCAGGCTATCCAAAATTCACCTCCCTTTTAGCTTTGGGCCGTGACGACAAGCCCCTTTTCGCTAACAGCAATCCTACCGTTCTGTACAACTCACACAAGGAACCGCGCCAACGCAGCTGGGATCGGTTCTTCAAACCGATGGTGCATCTCTTCGAAGAACATACAGATCGCAATCTTGTCGTGGCTCCCCATATCAAGTTGTTTCGTCGGAGACCCTCCGGCTATCGTGCCAGGATCGAGTCGCGCACTGCCGATAACATTAAGATCGATCTTGGCTCCGATCGATTGCTCGACGGTACGTATCTCGAGCAAGCAGATATCTATGTCGGTGACGTGAGCAGTCAGGTGTACGAGTTTCTTGCAAATCCAAGACCCTGCATTTTTCTTAACGCGCACAAGGTTCAGTGGCAGCAAGATCCGGCCTACGCCATGTGGCATTTGGGCGAAGTGATTGATGATCCTCAAGACCTGCTTCCTGCCATTCGGCGCGCTCCTAAGCTGCATTCGGAGTTCGTCGCGCGCCAGAAAGAGGCGGCAGAGCGTTCCTTAGGCGATACGTCGCCAAACTCCGTTGTTTACGGTGCCGATCTCATAGAGACGTTCGTGCGTAATTGGCCGAAAGGATAACGAACATTCCTAAGGTCCTTTTTCTTTTCAATCACGATGCAGCGCATCAGGCAGCGCACATTGCCGGCATCATGGCTACTCTTGCCGAATATCGGCGGGATTGGCGAATTGAGGCCGCAGTAGGAACGCCTGATATCGAGAGGCAGGTTCGCGCTCTTGTTCCGGCGGATCAGCAAACGAAAATAGAATGGCGATCACTTGATCTTTCGGGGACTCTCGATGCTGCTTTGACGCCATTCAATTCTTTGGCACCGGTGAAGCGTCTTGCGCGCCTTCGTCGATCGATTAGCCTTTTCGAATCTGCCGATCTGGTTGTTTCGCCGGAAAGAACCTGTCTTGCTATCAAGCGGTTATTGATCATAAAGCATAGAAGCTCCCCGCCGTTCGTGTTCGTGCCGCACGGGGCAGGAGACCGAAGCGTAACCTATCATCCCGATCTTGCGGGGTTCGACTACTTCCTGGTGAGCGGTCGAAAAGTGAAAGACGAATTCGTCGCTCACGGAATTGCCCAGGCTGACCAGTGCTTCATCACGGGATACGCAAAATTCGACACCGCTTCGCCCAAAAGTTCCAACAAGCTGTTCGAAAACGACCGACCGACCGTCGTTTACAATCCCCACTTCGATCCGGCGCTCTCGTCATGGTATGATCATGGACCTGACATCCTGCGCCTTGCCGCTCAAATTCCCGACGGTTTGAATATTATTTTTGCGCCGCATGTAATGCTCTTCAGAAAGAAATTGCATGTTTCGCTCGAGCATCGCGCAGTTCGGCTAAGGCCCGAGATACCGCAGGCAGCCATCGATGCGCCGAACATCCTGATCGATACGGACAGTCCAAGTTTGTTCGATATGACCTATACCTCTGCAGCCGATTTCTACCTCGGTGACGTCAGCAGCCAGATTTACGAGTTTCTGCGCACTCCGAAACCAAGCGTTTTCATAGATGCAAACGGTCACGGTAAAGAAGCGTACCAGTTCTGGCAGAACGGGCCAGTCGTAAATTCAGGCGTGGAGGCACTGACGAAACTGATCGATGCAAATGAATGGAGCACCACCTTTGTCGCTAAACAGAAGGCGCTTTTCGAATACACGATGGACATCGATCCTAAGCATTCGGCGAGCGAACGCGGTGCTAGAGCGCTTGAAGAAATTCTTGCGGCTGAGATACTAGTGGATGCATGACCTCCCATCCACGAGACTGAGCAGACAGACGCTTTCGTTCGGACCTTGAAACGAAAACCGGTTCGTCAGCGAAATCCAGCATTGGCGCATCTGCGAAACTGTCGCTTACAAACTTAATATGATCGAATGCGTCATCGCCCTGTTCTGCAAGCCAACACCGAACGCGAGCCAATTTTTCCGTTCCATAGCAATTCGAGCCCCATATCTCACCATTCTCCCAAATTGTGGCAACGACGTGCTCGATACCCAAGCGCTCCGCGAAACGGCGCGAATAAAACTCGAACGCTGCGGTAGCGAGTAGCACAGTTGTGCCCTCCTCAAGATCGGAACGAAGCATTTCAACCGGACCGGTCATGAAGTCACCGGTCTCAAGACGCTTTACGAATGATTGTCCGAGGTATTCCAGTTCGTCTGCGGAAACGGATCCGATCATCAGGCGCATACCGAAGGTTTTCAAAGCACTTCTTGAGCAGAAACCGATCTTGTAGCCAGCCATAGCGAGCAGCCAAAGCGGCAGGAGCAATAGACGAACCGGTGCACGGTTTCGTGCGGCAAATACAAGGAAGGGCGTGAATGTGGCGCGGCGGACTAGCGTCTTGTCGAGGTCGTAAATTGCCAGCTTGCGCATAGTCGGCGCGTGGCAGGGTGCGCCTTGAAATTCAAGCGAACCCTACCGAATTGGGGTTGCAAACCTTGCGTGGCGGACACGTTTCGCTAGAGAGCTTGCAGGCAGATAGAACGGATTCAGCGATGGCGACTTTCACCCTTCCCAAGAACTCGAAGATCAGCAGCAAGGGGCAAACCCACAAGGCGACAGATGCGGGCCGGGTTAAGTCGTTCAAAATCTATCGTTACGACCCCGACAGCGGGAAGAACCCGCGCTACGATACCTTCGAGGTCGATCTCGACGCCTGCGGGCCGATGGTCCTCGATGCCCTGTTCAAGATCAAGAACGAGATCGATCCCTCGCTCACCTTCCGGCGTTCCTGCCGCGAAGGCATCTGCGGTTCGTGTTCGATGAACATGAACGGCAAGAACGGTCTCGCCTGCACCACTGCGATCGACGATTTGAAGGGCGAAATCCGCATCACTCCGCTCCCGCATATGGAAGTGGTAAAAGACTTGGTGCCGGACTTCACGCATTTCTACGCGCAATACGCCTCGATCCGTCCCTGGCTGCAAACCGTCTCGCCGACGCCGAGCGGCAAGGAGCGCCTTCAGTCACCTGAGCAGCGCGAACGGCTTGACGGGCTGTACGAGTGCATTCTGTGCGCTTGCTGCTCGACTGCATGCCCCAGCTATTGGTGGAACAGCGACAAATTCCTCGGCCCGGCGATCCTGCTGCAGGCCTATCGCTGGCTGGCCGACAGCCGCGACGAGATGACCGGGGAACGCCTCGATCAGCTCGAGGACCCTTTCCGCCTCTATCGTTGCCACACCATCATGAATTGCGCGAACGTCTGCCCGAAGGGTCTGAACCCCGCAAAGGCCATCGCCGAAACTAAGAAGATGATGGCCGAACGCGCTATCTGACGTGCCGCCCGAAGAGCTGTTCGATACCGGTCCCGATCCGGACAATCCCGGCTGGCGTCACTGGAACCTGAGAGACTCGACGCTGTTCAACGGCGCGGTGATGGGTCCGCTGATCGCACGGCGCGACGATGATGGCAAAGCGCGCCTGCGTATGGTGCCGGAGCGGCGGCACGAGAACCTTCAGGGTATCGTCCACGGCGCGGTAACGCTGTCGTTGATTGACATAGCCCTGTTCACGACGATGCATTTTGCTGGCAGCGGCAATGCGGGGCCGTCTGTAACGCTCGAACTTTCGACCCAGTTTGTCGGTGGCGGCGACCCCAAACGCCCCCTCGATGCGGTAACGGAAATCGTGCGAGAAACCGGCAAGCTCGTTTTTATCCGCGGCATGGTCGAGCAGGAAAGCGATGTGGTCGCATCCTTCTCAGGCATCATTCGCAAGATGAACCGGCGCGCGATCCCATCATGAGCGGCATTCTCGCGCGGTATCGCGATCTCGTCGCAAGGGACGAATTGCACGCGGATGCGGATCAGGAGGCGGCGGCCGAGCGATTGCAGCTTTTACAGGACGAGCTCGAACAGCGCAAAGACACAGGTTTCTTCTCCAACCTGTTCGGCGGGAAGAAACACCAATTACGCGGCGTGTATATGTGGGGCGGCGTCGGGCGCGGGAAATCCATGCTGATGGACCTGTTCGTCGAAACGCTGGACATAAATGAAAAGCGCCGCGTGCATTTTCACGCGTTCATGCTCGAGGTTGATCGGCTGATCAGTCACGAACGTACGCGGCGCGCAGGCAATCCGATCGCCCCGGTCGCGGCGAAGATCGCCAGTGAGGCACGTTGCCTGGCTTTCGACGAAATGGTTGTCACCAATACTGCCGATGCGGCGATTATGGCCCGCCTGTTTACCGCGCTCATCCGCGACGAGGGGGTGATCGTCGTCACTACCAGCAACCGTCCGCCGAAGGACCTTTACAAGGACGGGCTCAATCGCTCGCTATTTTTGCCCTTCATCGATCTGGTGGAGGCGGAACTCGACGTGCTGCCGCTCGATGGGCCCACCGACTACCGGCTCGACCGACTTGGTGATCTTGACACTTGGCATACGCCCTTGGGCGAAGCGGCGACCGGGCAAGTGCGTGAGGCATTCTTCCGCCTGACCGATTACGAGCCGGAAGATGCGGACAATGTGCCATCCGCCGAACTCGATCTCGGCGGCGGGCGCACGTTGCATGTTCCCAAGAGCCTGAAAGGCGTCGGCGTGTTCAGCTTCAAGCGGTTGTGCGGCGAAAATCGCGGGGCGGCCGATTACCTCGCCGTCGCTCACGCCTATCATACCGTCATCGTCGTGGGTATCCCGCGCATGGGTCCGGACAATCGTAATGAAGCGATCCGCTTCACCAAGCTGATCGATGCTTTGTACGAGAACAAGGTTAAGCTTTTCGCGGCGGCCGAAGCCGAACCCGAAGACCTTTACGTGACAGGCGACGGAGCATTCGAGTTCGCACGGACCGTCAGCCGGCTGAAGGAAATGCAGAGCAGCCAATACATGGCGCAAGGCCACGGCGCCGACGCTTGAAGCGCCGCTGCACAGACCATATCTCGCACCCGTTCCGGCGGCTCGCTCTCCCGCCGATGTGGAAATTTCTATGATCGATATTCGACCGTTCGACAGTCTGGGCCATGCAGATCACGGCTGGCTCGATGCCCGACACCATTTCAGTTTCGCGAATTATCACGATCCTTCGCGCATGGGCTGGGGCGCCATCCGCGTATGGAATGACGATACGATCGCTGCGCAATCCGGCTTCCCGCCCCATCCGCATCGCGACATGGAAATCGTGACCTTCGTGCGCAATGGAGCAATCAGTCACCGCGACAGTCTCGGCAATGAAGGCCGCACCGGCGCGGGCGACGTACAAGTCATGAGTGCTGGCACCGGCATTACGCACGCCGAATTCAATCTAGAGGACGAGGCGACGACACTGTTCCAGATCTGGATCCTGCCCGATCGCAACGGTGAAGCTCCGGGATGGGGCCAACGCGAGTTTCCTGCCGCCACACGCGACGGCAATTTCGTCGTCCTAGCGAGCGGAACCCCGAATGTGGACGATGCGCTCTCGATCCGCTGCGACGCCAAGGTGGCGGCGGCGACACTCGAGAAAGGCCAGGCGGCCGTTTGGGAGACATCCGGAAAGCGACATCAATATCTGGTTGCCACGAAGGGGCCTGTAATCGTCAACGGCGAAAGGGCCGAACCCCGGGATGGCATCGCCATAACCGGCGAAACCCAAATTCGCGTCGAGGCGGAGGAAGACTCGGAAATCGTATTAGTCGACGCGCGTTGATTGCAGGTCAGGGCATTTCGGACGGGCTTCGCGTCTCGAAATGCTCGATCATCGTTTGCAGAATGTTTCTAAGCGAACGCTCTTGTTCGCTTACTCTGTCTTCCAAGTCGCTCAAGCGCCGGTCCAACCTATCATCGTAGGATGGACGGGCTGGTTGGGCGTCTGCGGTGTTTTCAATTAATTCCCTCAATGCATGCAGATGCGCGTCGCGTTCTGCGAACGCCAGTTCGATCGCATCGAGCTGCTCTTGAATCTCTTCCACCTTACGCAGGTCCGCGTAATCGTCACTCCCAGATATCTCCTCTGTAGCACTAAGCTCTTCCTCGACCTTGTCGGCTGAAGATTTGGTATCCTCGATATCGGACGAGATAGCTTCGTCGGTCCGACCTTCTACTTCCTGAGCATCCTCGCCCCGGCTTGTGGCCAGATTTTCCCGACTTTCAACAGACCGATGCGCGTTCCCGTCGGGAGACATTTCCTCCAAGACGGAATTCAGCATCGCCAAATCTAGCCGGTCTGCTTGCTCGATGCTTCCAAGAAGCAGAAGCCGGGTCATAACCTGATTGATTTTGCGCGGAATACCGCCGGTTACTTCGCCCAACCGATGCCAAAGCTCGCCATCGAATGTTGGCAAACCGCGCCATCCAGCCCGCGTGAGTCGGTGCAGGACATAAGGCTCGATCTCTTGCGCGCTCATTGCTTCCAGATGATGCGACGCGATAATCCGCTGGCGAAGCTCCTCGAGCCGGCCCGCCTCCGCCAATTCGTCCCGAAGACGGGGTTGGCCGAGCAAAACCACCTGGATTATCGGCTGGCCGGACAGGTGAGTGTTCGATAGCATCCGAAGGGCTTCCAGCGCATCTACGGACAGCGCTTGAGCCTCGTCCACAAAAAGCATCGTTCGCCGACCTTCGAGAGCCTCGTTCCGTAAAAAGCGCTCGATGGTAGCCTGCGCCGTATGCCGTTCCTGAGCCTTATTGAGACCGAAGCTCGATGCGACGGCGAACAGCATCGCTTCGCCTGTAGACGCGCTGGCCGCGACCTTGCCGATGGTTACATTGGCGGAAGCCAATTCGTTAACGAAACGCTCGACAAGAATTGTTTTACCTGCACCGATTTCACCGGTGATAATGACGAACCCTTCTTGCTGCTGGAGCCCGTAATCCAAGTGACTCAAGGCTTTACGATGCGTGGCGGATTGGAAATAGAACTCGGGATCCGGAGTCAGCCGGAAAGGCGCTTTGTCGAATCCGTAGAATTCCTCGTACATGGCGGCTTCCTTATCAGAAACCGCTTCTTCGGAAGCGCCGACATCGTAGGTGTCTCAAACAAGGATTTCAGCAGCGGGGCCATGTCCCAAAAAGGCACTCGGCGATGCGCTTGCGCCATATGCTCCAGCACAGAAAACCGCCACGATGTCACCTACCCCCGCTTTTGGCATACGCACCTTGTCAGCCAACCTGTCGAGCGGCGTACATAGGCGCCCCACGATATTGACCGTCTCTTCCGCTGGCTTATCGAAGCGCGTCGCGATGCCGACGGGGTAATTTCGCCTTACGACCGTTCCGAAATTGCCTGAGGCCGCCAGTTGGTGGTGCAGACCACCGTCCGTAATGAGGTACGTTTCGCCATAACTCTCCTTGCGGTCGAGTATGCGTGTCAGATACACGCCCGCCTCGCCGACAAGGTATCGACCGAGTTCTATGTGAAATTCGGTATCGGACAAAGTTGATGGAAGGTTCTGCATCCCGACCGAAATACCTTGTCCGAGCCTTGCAAGGTCAAGAGGCTTGTCGCCTGGAAAATATGGGATGCCAAAGCCGCCACCCATATTGAGCAGGGGAATACCGATGCCGGAATCGCGCGCGATCTGATCGGCGAGAGCTAATACGTTCGCTTGTGCTTCGAGAACCGCCTGCGCGTCGAGTGACTGGCTGCCGGTGAAAATATGCAGGCCTCGCCATTCGCAGTCCTGTGTCGCCAACTCCCGAACCAGTGCGGGGATGCGTTCCGCATCGATGCCGAACGGTTTCGCGCCCCCACCCATTTTCATGCCCGAGCCGCGAAGCTCGAACCTGGGATTGACCCGTATTGCCAGGCAGGGCGTTAGATTGCCCCTTCGACCGATTGCCAAAGCACGTTCCGCTTCGTGCTCGCTCTCCAGATTGATCGTAACGCCAGCTTCGATTGCGGCGGCAAGTTCGTCATCGCCCTTACCAGGCCCTGCGAAACTGATCGACGATGGTTTCATACCGCTTGCGAGCGCCATCTCCAATTCGCCTCGGGAAGCGATATCGAACCCGTCGACCAGCGCCGCCATCCGGTTTAGCAATGGTGCGAAGCTGTTTGCCTTGATGGCGTAATTAAGCCGTATTGACGCTGGCAAATGCTCACGCAGATCGGAGATACGCTGCGCGATCATATCCGCGGAATATACGAATAGCGGCGTCGCACCGGCTTCGGAAACAAGCGAGCTCACTGGTCTGCCGCCTATCGCGAGTTCGCCAGTCTGGTCAGCAAACCCCGGCGGTATCGGGCCAACCGGTTTCACAATGAATACTCCGCGATCAAAGCAGCTCTGTCGATCTTGCCGTTGGGGTTTATCGGCATTTCAAACCGCCAATGTATCGCATCCGGTTGCATGAACCCCGGCAATTCTCGCTTCAGTGCGCCCCGTAAAGCCTCATCGGCATCGCGACCTCCCAGTGTCCGCACGATCAGCACTATCCCCTGCCCCTTCTCTTCATCCGGGATCCCGAAAGCGACCGCATCTGCCACGAACCCGGTCGCCACTGCCGCCGCTTCTATCTCTTGCGGACTGATACGATTACCCATGGTCTTGATCATGGCATCGCGCCGTCCAGCGAAATACAGCAGCCCGTCTTCATCAGAAATGACCCTGTCGCCCGAATAGACTGCTAAGCCGCCATAGCGCGAAGCAGGCGGCGCCGGTTTGAATCGTTCGGCGGTCCTCTCTTCATCCTGCCAATAACCTTTCGCAACCAGAGGGCCACAGTGCACCAGCTCGCCTTCTTCCCCCGGTTGGCAAAGGCTATTGTCGTCTCGAACCACGAGTATCTCTGCAAACGGTATAGCCGATCCCATTGAAGTCGGATGGCTATCGACAAGATGCGGCGGAAGATAGGTCGAACGGAACGCCTCCGTCAGTCCGTACATCGGGTAGATTTCCGTCGATGGGAAGACGGACTGCAGACGATGGACAAGATCTGTCGTCAATGCACCGCCGCTATTGGTGATCCGCCTCATGCAATCGATCGCAGCTTCAGGCCAATCGACCTCCGTCAACTGTCGCCAAAGCGGAGGAACAGCCGCAAGCGTCGTAATGCCGTACTTCTCGCATGCCTTCGGCACATCGCGGGCGAAAAGATAATCGAACGGCACCGCGGATCCGCCCGAGTAGAATGCGCTGAGGATCTGGTTCTGGCCGTAGTCGAAGCTAAGCGGCAAGACCGCCAGTGTACGGTCGGAGGGAGCAAGACCGAGATATTGCACCACCGCCGCCGCGCCGAGCCACATATTGGCATGGGACAACACGACCCCCTTCGGTGCTCCTGTCGATCCACTCGTATAGAGGATCGCGGCGATCGCGTTTGGATCGACCGCAGACAGCTGCGCTTTATCGAACTCGCGGGCCGATCCTAGCGCTCGCTCTTCCTCGACAAGTTCGCAATTTGCAGGAACGTCGTCGGCTTCGAGCAAGGTCAACCGCGATGGTGTTCCCACGATAAGCCGCGCGCCGCTATCGCGAAGGATATGGGCAACCTGGGCCCTTTTGAGCAATGGGTTGATAGGCACATGTATCATTCCAGCTCTCGCTGCCGCGAGCGGCATGAAGCATGTCAATTCGCCTTTCGCCGCCCAACTCGCCACTCGATCGCCCGCTTGCCCTTTTGAAGTCAGCCAGGACGCGAGGCGCCCGACATTCCGGGAAAGGTCGTCATAAGTAAGGGATCGGTCACGAAGTATCAGCGCGATATCGCTCGGCTTGCCCCGCTCGGTAAGGTGATCGAGTGGAAAGGCTTCGGGGTTTGGCAAGCTGCTATCCATCGTTCGTGCATATCCGCATTGGCGCCTTTAGGCGCAAGTGCTCCTGCTTTCACGATCGGATCGGCTTGCGCCGTGGTTTCACGGCGAGTAGACGGCCTCGCAGGAGAATGCGAGCATGACAGCGAAAACCGCGCAAACCGCATCGGCAGTCGGTCCGAGCCGTGAGGCGATCGATGGCGAGCTGCGTCAGATCCTTATCGATGTACTCGCGTTGCCGCCTTCGCAAGTCGCCGAATTCGACGCAGATACCGGTTTGTTCGGATATTTGCCGGAATTGGACTCCATGGCTGTTGCCGGGCTTCTCACCGAGATGGAAGACAGGCTCGATATCGTGATCGACGACGACGATGTCGATGGCGAGATGCTTGAAACTTATGGTGGCCTGCTCGCCTTCGTAGAGGCCAAAACAGTTACCGCTTAACGCATGAACAGACTGGTCAACTCGACATGGGTAGACCAGCGAAACTGTCCGACCGGTCGGACTTTTTCGAGCCTGAAACCGGCATCGATCAGAGTCTTCGCGTCGCGCGCCCAGCTTGCGGGATTGCAGCTCACATATGCGACGCGCTCGATATCGCTTTGCGCTATCTGTGTCACCTGTTTGTGCGCGCCGGCGCGGGGCGGATCGAGTATTGCCGCATCGAATCGGCCGATTTCTTGCGGCTGCAAAGGGTTGCGGAACAAGTCGCGGTGCATGGTGTGGACGGGAAGTTGGCCGCGGTCCGCGGCGAGCTTGCAAGCCAGATGCGCATCGCGAGCGGCTTCGACGGCGAGGACTTTGGCAGGTCCGACAACCGAGAACGCGAAAGTGCCAAGACCTGCGAAAAAGTCCGCGACGGTGGTGGCCGAACCGACAAATTCGCGAACGTCTGCGCACAAGCGCTGCTCGCCGTCCTGCGTGGGTTGGAGGAAGCTGCCGACCGGCAAACCGACAGGCGTCCTGCCGAGCGAAACGGTGACGGGTTCCGGCTCCCACACCGTCTGAGGCGTATAGCCGTCGTGAACGGTCAATCGGGTCAAGCTATTGGTTCGAGCAAGCTCGAGGATACCCTCGGTCGCCGCGAGCCCGTCCAGTTCGATACCGCTGATCGTGCAATCGACGCCCTGATCTGCCAGCGTCAGTGAAATATCGACCGGCCGCTTCCCGGCATATCGTGCGATCGCGTCGCGCAAGGGGGCGATCAGGCGAAACAGCGCCGGATCGAGTACCGGGCACTCACGCAAATCGAGAACGTGGTGCGAACGTTGCTGCTTGAATCCCAGAACCGCGCCGGACCTCGTTTTCATGCCATGTAGCGTCGCGCGTCTGCGGGACTTCGGCGGCGACAGGTGGGTTTCAAGCAGTGTCCCGATTGCGAGACCCTGTCCCTCCGCCGCGTTGACCACCCGGTCGGTCACGAACTGGCGGAGTACACTCTCGTCCGCATACTGCAATTGGCATCCGCCGCATTCGGGGAAATGGCGGCACGGTGGTTCGACATGGTGCGGACCGAATGAAAGAGTGCCGTCGCTCTCAACGACATCGCCGGTGACACCGCCAAGAACATGTCGGCCCGAAGCTGTGACGCCATCGCCTTTCGCGGCAATGCGGATGACCGCTTCACTTTCGCTCACAGGAACGCCCTCATCGCCGATCCGACACAGTGGGTCAGTTCGCTTGCGGTGAACGCGGGAGCAGCAAGGCGCGCCGCTTCGGCGTGGAGCCAGAAACCTTCCTCGGCCGCCTGGAACGGATCGCCATCCATCGCAAGCCGCGCGGCGATGATGCCAGCTAGTACATCGCCGCTTCCTGCGACCGACAGCCACGGGGTTGCCGCCGGGAAATAACGCATGCCATCCTCGCCGACCAAAATTGTATCCGGTCCCTTGGCAAGAACCGTCATGCCGGTTTTCGCATGAAGCGCACGGGCGCGGTTCGCCTTTCCTTCGTCCCTGATATCGAAGGTGTTGCACAAGGCCGCCAATTCGCCCTCGTGCGGCGTACATACGAGTTTGGTGGCGTCGAGACCTTCAAGCGTGTCGCTATCGATCAGATGGAGGGCGTCGGCATCAAGGACAGTTGGCATGCCTTGATCGAGGACGGCGCTTAGCCTGTCTCGCGACAGTGAAGACCGGCCGAGGCCCGGTCCGATGAGGCAGGCATCAATCCGCCTATCGTTTAGCGCTTCTGCAAGCTCCATCTCGTCGACGACGAGGTCGGCCGGAGCAGCCGGATGCGAATGCTCGCTAATAAGTTTCACATAGCCTGCCCCGGCCCGCATCGCCGCCTCCGCCGAAAGGAGTGACGCACTGGGCATCTCGCCCGCCGCAATGGCGAGCAACCCACGTATGTATTTCTGACTGTCAGCTTGCGGCACTTGGAACTTCGGCCGGGAAGAAGAGCGCTTAAACGTGTCCTTCGTATCGATCCCGATCGGTACTAGACGGGTCGTACCCATGTATTGTCGCGCAGGTATCGTAAAATGGGCAGGTTTCCACGCGCCCAGCGCGAGGGTCAGATCGAACTGCGGCACCGTTCCGAGCAGTTGGCCGCTATCGGCCACGACACCGCTCGGTACGTCGACGGCGATCCGATAGGCATCCATGTTCGAGAGCTGTTCGAGGAGCTGCGCGTAAGGCCCTTCAACGGCTCGCGAAAGGCCATATCCGAACAAACAGTCGACGATCACGGGATCCGAGAGATCGCCATCCCGTTCGACCGTGCCTTCGTACAGCGCGCGCGCTTTTTTGGAGAGGTCCGTATTCGGCAGTTCGGGTGCCACGACGCGGACTTTCGTACCGCCAATCGCCAGAGTTTGCGCAATGACGTAGCCATCGCCGCCGTTGTTGCCGGGCCCGCACAGAACGGTGACCGCTCTGCCCGCCGCCATGCGTCGAACCCATTCTGCTGCGCCTTCGCCCGCGCGGCGCATCAAATCCCATTCGGACACACCATCCGCCGTTGCTGCCCTTTCGGCGGCACGCATTTCCGCAACGGAGAGGACGGCGTTGCTCATGATCGCAGGCTAGATATCGGCGAACACATGCGTTTCGCGCGCCGCGCCGGGGTGGGTCACCGCGCCTTCGGATGCAGGGCCGACATTTTGCGCGAAGCGCCACAAAGCGCCTGACTGGTAATCGTTCTGGCGCGGCTGCCACGCTATCCGCCGCTCGTCGAGTACGGACGGTTCGACGTTGAGGTCGATGGTTCCCGCTTCGGCATCGATGGCGATCTCGTCGCCGTCCTCGATCAGGGCGATCGGGCCGCCTTCGGCAGCTTCCGGCCCGACGTGGCCGATGCAGAAACCCCGCGTCGCGCCGGAGAAGCGCCCGTCGGTTATAAGTGCGACTTTCTCGCCCATGCCTTGCCCGTAAAGAGCGGCAGTCGTGGCAAGCATTTCGCGCATGCCGGGGCCGCCTTTCGGTCCTTCGTACCGGATGACGATTACGCTTCCCTCGGCGATGTCGCGATCCTCCACCGCTCGGAAAGCGTCTTCCTCGCATTCGAACACGCGGGCCGGACCGGTGAATTGAAGCCGTTTCATCCCGGCGACTTTCACGATCGCACCTTCGGGCGCCAGCGAACCTTTCAAGCCGACCACGCCGCCAGTCGGGGTGATCGGCGTCTTGACGTCGTAAAAGACTTTCTGATCGCGATTCCACGTAATCTCGTCGATATTTTCGCCGAGCGTCTTGCCGGTCACCGTAAGCGGTTCGGGATCGAGAAAACCACCGTCGAGCAGGGTTTTCATCGCCATGTAAACGCCGCCCGCCTCGTGCATATCTTTAGCGACATAGCGGCCGCCGGGCTTCAGATCGGCGATGTACGGGGTCGATTTGAAGATTTCGGCGACGTCGTGAAGGTCGAATGCGATCCCCGCCTCGTGCGCCATGGCCGGCAAATGGAGCGCTGCATTGGTGGACCCACCGGTCGCCGCCACGACGCGCGCGGCATTCTCGAAGGCGGCACGAGTGCAAATGTCGCGCGGGCGCAGATTGCGCTCCAGAAGCGTCATCACCTGCCGTCCCGCAGCCATCGCAATTTCCTCACGCGATTTATACGGTGCGGGAGCCATATTGCTGTTCGGTAAGGACAATCCAATCGCTTCCCCGACGCATGCCATGGTGTTTGCGGTGAATTGCCCTCCGCACGCCCCGTGCCCGGGACAAGCGACCTTCTCCAACGCGGTCAAGTCTTTCAGCGGGCAATTTCCGGCGGCATGCTGCCCTACCGCCTCGAACACATCGACCACCGTGACGTCTTCACCTTTGTAAGTGCCCGGCAGGATCGAGCCGCCATAGACGAAGATGCTCGGCACATTCAGGCGCAGCATCGCCATCATCATGCCCGGCAAGCTCTTGTCGCAGCCTGCGAACCCGATCAGCGCATCATAACAATGGCCGCGCACCGAAAGTTCGACCGAATCCGCGATTACCTCCCGGCTGACGAGCGAGCTTTTCATGCCCTGATGGCCCATCGCGATCCCGTCGGTCACGGTGATGGTGTTAAAACGGCGCGGCATTCCGCCCGCTTCGTCCACGCCGCGACGGCAGATGTCAGCCTGTGCATCGAGCGTAGTGTTGCACGGCGCGCTATCGTTGCCCGCGCTCGCCACAGCGACGAAAGGCCGCGCGATCTCTTCTTCGGTCAGGCCCATAGCATAGTAATAGGACCGGTGTGGCGCGCGCTCCGGGCCGACCGAAACGTGGCGGCTGGGGAGTTTCGATTTATCGAATTTGGGCATCGCGCTCGCTTCCTATCCGCTCGTCATGAGCCTGTCGAAGGACTCTCATGATTTTGCAGGCGGTAGAAGAAAAGGCGTGGCTTCGACAAGCTCAGCTCGAACAGTCTTTTCGATAGGATTACTGATACGCTCTAAACCTCGAGCGCCACTCGCCCCATGATGTCCGCCAGTAAGGTCGCCCAGCGCGATTGCCCGGCGGCCGTGTTCACCTGGTCCTGCCGAATCTCCACGGTGCAGTACGGAATGCCGCGCGCTTCCGCATGGCGATCCATCGTCGCGTTGAGCTGTTTGCCGGAATAAGGTTCGTTGTCGCCGACGGTCAGGCCCTGCTCGCCGAACAGACGGATTGCGTGGCGGGCGGCGCGGTCGTCCTGATTGTAGAGGAGGCCGACTTCCCATGGCCGCGTTTCGTCGCTTGTCTCCAGGCTCGGCGTAAAGCTGTGTAGCGCGAGGATAAGGCGCGGTTGCAACCGGTCGATCAGCTTGCCGAGCGCGGTATGATAGGGCCGGTGAAAGCGTTCGAGCCGCATCGCAAGGTCCGCGCCGATATTGCCGGGAATAAGATGTCCGTCGCTTTCGCTGGGAACCACCGCCGCTTCGTTTTCCTTGCGGTGAAGGTCGCAAACAAGGCGACTAACGGTTGCGATATGCGCCGGGAGACCATGCTTGCGTGCAAGGCGATCGGCCATACCGCCGACCCCGATATCGACTGCGATATGCGCGTTCAGCAATTTAGGATCGATGCCTAACTGGATATCGTCCGGGACATAGTTCGAGGCGTGATCGGCAACGCACAGGATGCCGCCCGCACGCGCATCTTCCACGCCGACCTGGCGGTAAGGAAGATTGTCGATCATCATCGCAGGGAACCCTTCATTTGCCACCAGTAAGAGTGGCTGCTGGCAATTTGCTCCGCTGCTTGGTCGCGCCTTTTCTCATCGTCGTACAAAGCGAAACACGTGGCACCGGAGCCCGACATACGGGCGAGAATCGGCGAAGTTCCGCGCAGTGCGTCAAGAATCTCCGAGATAGCAGGGCAAAGGGCGATGGCGGGATCTTCGAGGTCGTTGCGCCCGTCGAGCGCGATCCGTCGCGCGTCACCTTCCGGCAGGGGGCCGCGATCCCCGCCGCTCCATCGTGCGAACACATCGGCGGTGGACAGCCCTTCTCGCGGATTGACGAGCAGAACCGGGGTTCCGGCGAGCCCGTCGTCAGCACGCTCGAGTTCCGTTCCCGTCCCCCGACCTATGCAGGTGCGGCTTTTGACGCAGGCCGGCACATCGGCGCCTAGGGCAGCAGCGCGCGCGTGCCAATCGTCGGGCAAGCCGTACATTTCGCGCACGATGCGGAACACCGCACCGGCATCCGCCGATCCGCCACCAAGCCCTGCCGCGACGGGTAATCGCTTGTCGAGTGCGATCGTCAGCCCCGTCGGCCGCGGCAATTTGCCAAGCGCCCGCGCCACGAGATTACCGAAAGGCAGTCCGAGATCGTCCGCGAACTCACCCTGTTGATGCAGCGCATCGGCATCAGCAGGATGCGCCGTCAGAACATCGCCTTGGTCGACGAAGGCGAATAGCGTTTCGAGTTCGTGATAGCCATCATCGCGGCGCGCACGGACGTGCAGCGCGAGGTTGATCTTCGCGTAGGCGGTTTCGGTCGTCGGCAAGTCACATATTCGGATAATTCGGACCGCCGCCGCCTTCGGGCGTGGTCCATTCGATGTTCTGGTTCGGGTCCTTGATGTCGCACGTCTTGCAGTGGACGCAGTTCTGCGAGTTGATTACGAATTTCGGCTCGGCCTCGCCTTCGGTCACCCATTCGTAGACGCCGGCGGGGCAATAGCGCGTCGAGGGGCCGCCATAGACGCCCAACTCGCTTTCCCGCTGCAATTCCATGTCCTGGACTTGCAGGTGATTGCGCTGATCCTCGGCGTGGTTGGTGTAGCTGTAGGCGACGTTGGTCAGCCGGTCAAAGCTGAGTTTACCGTCAGGCTTCGGATAATCGATTGGCGCATGCAGATCCATGCGTTCGAGCATGGTGTAGTCGCGGTGGTGCTTCATGGTGATCGGAAGGCCGATCTTGAGCTGACGCATCCACATGTCGATTCCGGCGAGCACGGTTCCAATGTCCTCGCCATATTTCGCGACAGCGGGCTGCGCATTCTTCACCAGTTTCAATTCGTCGGCGATCCAGCTGGAGCGAACGGCGTCGTCATACTCCATCAGTTCGGCATGCTCTTTGCCCGCGGCGATCGCGGCAGCCATGCTTTCTGCCGCCAGCATTCCGCTCTTCATCGCGGTGTGGCTGCCCTTGATGCGCGGCACGTTGACGAAGCCGGCTGCGCAGCCGACTAGCACGCCACCGGGGAAGGCGAGCTTTGGCACGCTTTGCCAACCGCCTTCGTTGATCGCGCGCGCACCATAGGCAACCCGCTTCCCGCCTTCGAGAATTGCCGCGATCTCCGGATGGTGCTTGAAGCGTTGAAATTCCTGGTAGGGCGAAACGTAGGGGTTGCGGTAATCCAGCGCAGTGACAAAGCCGATGGCCACCTGGTTGTTCGACTGGTGGTAGATAAACCCGCCGCCCCAGGTGCCGCTTTCGGACAATGGCCAACCTTGCGTGTGGATGACACGGCCGGGCATGTGCTTGTCCGGCTCGATGTCCCACAATTCCTTGATCCCAAGACCGTAGACCTGCGGCTGGCAGTTCGCTTCCAGATCGAAGCGCTGCTTCATCTTCTTCGTGAGATTGCCCCGCACCCCTTCAGCGAAGACGGTATATTTTGCATGAATTTCCATGCCCGGTTCATATTCCGGCTTGTGCGTACCGTCGGCAGCGACGCCCATATCCTGCGTTATAATACCGGTGACTGCGCCGCTTTCGTCGAACATGACCTCGGATGCCGGGAAGCCGGGGAAGACCATGACGCCCAATCCCTCGGCCTGCTCGGCCAGCCAGCGCGACAGATTGCCGAGCGAACCGGTGTAGTTGCCGTCATTCCCCATGAAGGGCGGTAGCATCATTTCGGGCAGGTTGGACTTTCCCGTTTTCGAGAGCACCCAGTGATGATTCTCCACCACAGGCGTTTCCGCCATCGGACAATCCATCTCGCGCCAGTCGGGCAGGAGCTCGTCGAGCGCCCGCCCGTCGACCACCGCACCGGACAATACGTGCGCACCGATCTCGCTACCCTTTTCGAGCACGATGACTTCGAGTTCGTCGTTGATCTGCTTCAGCCGGATCGCCGTTGCCAGACCGGCCACGCCGCCGCCGATGATGACGACATCGCAAGGCATGGATTCACGTTCGCTCATGTCTCTCTCTTCTCGTCGCAAGCTTGTGCCTGTTCACTTGATTGCTGGGGCGTTTGAGGTCAAGACCCGCGGCGGACGGATGATGGTTGCACAGCCTTATAAAAACGGCGTTTTGCCGGGAAAGGACGCGCTCGCCGCCGCGTTCGACTGGTGGCGCGAAGCCGGGGTCGATTTCGACTATGCCGACACGGCGAACCAATGGCTTCGGGCCGATGAAACGGACGAGGCCGTAACGTCGCCGCCCGTGCCGCTTCCAAAAGAGCCCGCACGCAAGACAGCGCTCGAACGTGCGCTGGGCGATGAAGATGCGGGCAGGATCGGCGGAAATGAACGGGATTGGCCGCAGGATTTGCCAGCGTTTCACAACTGGTGGCTGACCGAAAAAAGTTTGAGTGACGCGTCTGAAGACCGTCGTGAACCACCGATCGGCGCGCGCGGCGCGGAAATCGCAGTGCTGACGCCATTTCCGCTTGAAGTGAACGAACAGGACTTTCTCGCCGCAATTTTGCGCGCGTTCGGGTCGCAGGAGATGCAGGTCTATCGCGCCAGCGCGGTGCCGGCAGCGATCGGCCTTCCCGATTGGCAAGAGCTTCGATCGCGCGGTCTGGCCGCTCTGACGAGGCACCACATGGCGCTGGCACAGCCGAAGCGCCTGCTTGTATTCGACCGGGGCCTCGCGCCGCTGTTCGACATCGGACCGAGCGCGGCGCGCACGCCGACTGTACTGGAACTCGGTGCACGGCAGATGCCCCTGATGCTCGCCCCCGCCCTCGCCGACCTCATGCGCTCACCCGAGCGCCGCAAGACTTTCTGGAACCGCTGGCTCGAATGGACCGCATGACTTCGCTTCGCTCATCTCTCGCTGCTTTTGCGTTGATCGCCGTCGCCTCGGCTGCGCAGCCCGTTTATGCCGATAGTACGACCTACTTCACGCGCTCGCATTCCGCTGCCCTTCCGCGCCTCCTTTCGACAGAGGACCGCCTCTATTACGGCTCGCTGTTCGAGGCGATCGACGGGCAGAACTGGGACCGGGTCGAAGTGCTACTGCTGCAGCGCGAGGATGGTCCGCTGCACGGCGCTGCGCTGGCCGAATATTTCCTTCATCCGAACAGTCCGCGCATTCCGCTGGAGCGCGTACAGTCTTGGCTCGCACGCTATAGCGACAGTCCGGAAGCGGAGGGCATCATCCGTCTCGGCCAAACGCGCGGGTTGGAGAATCCACCTTCTCTTCCTCCGGAACGGCAACTCGTCCGGCAGACCGGCATGTCGAAGCGCATCCTGCCGCGTTCGGTCGAGGACGGCACCATGCCCGCCGAACTGCGCACGGCGATCTTGGAGCGCATCGTCGCGGACGATCCCGATGGTGCGCGCCTACTGCTCGACGGGATCGACAATTCGCTCTCGCGCGAGGCGCGGGCAGAGTGGCGGCAGCGCGTCGCGTGGTCCTACTATATCGAAAATCGCGACGCCGATGCCTGGGGCATGGCCAACCTCGTGCGCGAAGGCAGCGGCGCATGGGTCGCGGAGGGCGAGTGGGTGGCGGGTCTCGCCGCCTGGCGACTAGGCGACTGCGACGCAGCGGTCGACGGTTTCCGCGCCGCCGCGCAAAATTCGACCAATCAGGAACTGACCTCCGCCGCACGCTATTGGGCCGGCCGCGCCTTTACCCGGTGTCGCAAGCCGATCGATGCGCAGGAGCAGTTCCGCGCTGCCGCGCGCTACGACGAGACGCTGTACGGTATGCTCGCGCTTGAACAGCTCGGGCAGGATATGCCGGGCGACCACGCGACGCCCGACCTGACGGCGGATGACTGGCGCCGCTTGCAGGACGAACCGGCCGTGCGCGAGGCGGTGATGCTTGCCGAGATCGACCGGCGCGATGCAGCGGACGAGGCGCTGCGCTGGCAGGCTAGGCGCATCGATGTGCGCGACTACCCGGCCCTCACCCGGCTTGCTCGCGCCTTAGGTCTTGCTGGCACGCAGAGCTTCATGGCGTATAACGCCCCGCGCGGTGCGGTCTCGCCGCCGAGTCTGCGCTGGCCGGTGGCCTATCATACGCCGCATGGCGGGTGGCAGGTCGATCCGGCACTCGCTTTCGCCCACGCCTTGCAGGAGTCGAACTTTCGCGAAAGCGTGGTCAGCCCTGCAAACGCCATCGGCCTCATGCAGATCAGGCCGATTGCTGCGCGCGAATACGCCTCGTCTATCAATCTCAGCGCTTCGGCCGACCTCAAGGATCCGAAGACCAATCTCGCCTTCGGACAGCGGACGCTGGAAGCGCTGAGCCAATCCGGAGCCACGCGCGGCCATCTGCCCAAGGTGATGGCAGCCTACAATGCCGGCCTTACCCCCGTGACACGGTGGAATACCGAGGTGAACGATCAGAACGATCCACTACTCTGGATGGAATCGATCCCCTATTGGGAGACGCGCGGCTATGTTGCCATCGTGATGCGCAATTACTGGATGTATCTCCGTCAGGCCGAGGCGAACCGGCCCAGTGCCGAAGAACTTGCCCAGAACCGTTGGCCTAGCTTTCCGAGGACGCGGTGATGCCAATCGATGAAAGCCGGGCCTTCAAGCCAATCAATATCGCGCTTCTGACGGTTTCGGATACGCGTACACGGGACGATGACACCTCCGGCGATATTCTAGCCGAGCGGATCGAGGGAACTGGTCACAGCGTTGCCGCGCGCGAAATTCTGCGTGACGACGTCGATGAGATCGTCACACTGCTCGAACGCTGGATTGCCGACGGCGAGATCGACGCCGTAATCATCACCGGGGGCACAGGCCTGACCGGACGCGATGTCACGCCCGAGGCGCTCGGACGGGTTAAAACCAAGGACATTCCGGGCTTCGGTGAATATTTTCGTTACATCAGCATTGCCAGCATCGGCACTAGTACAATCCAAAGTCGGGCCTGCGCGGTGCTAGCGCAAAGCACCTATATTTTTGCCCTGCCCGGCTCGAACGGCGCGGTGAAAGATGGATGGGACCAGATCCTCGCTCTGCAACTCGACAGCCGCCATCGGCCCTGCAATTTCGTCGAACTCATGCCTCGATTGCAGGAGCGCTAAGGCCACTTCCACCATTCCTATGTTCCGTGTATGTTCTCCTGCATGGAGCCGAGCAACGAGTCGCCGATCACGGGCCGGGGAGCGCAATCCGCCGCGGTTTCGACACGCTTCGGACTGGACCAGCGCGAAGCGGATGGCGACTGGCGCGATCACATGGAGGCATTGGACGGTCCGCCGGTCAAGCTACGCACCCATGTGACCGAAGAACATCCGAAGACGATCCTCAGCTTCAATCAGTCGCCTGATATCTTTTTCGACCGTTCAATAAACGCCTATCGTGGCTGCGAGCATGGCTGCGTCTATTGTTTCGCCCGGCCGACCCATGCTTATCACGACCTTTCGCCTGGGCTGGATTTCGAGACGCAGCTTTTCGCGAAGCCGAATGCGGCGGACTTGCTACGCGCCACGCTCGCCAAGCCCAAGTACAGACCCAAGCCGATCGCTATGGGGACCAATACCGATCCCTATCAACCGATCGAGCGTCGCTATCGCATCACACGGCAGGTGCTGGAGGTCTGCCTGGACGCGCGACATCCGGTCACGATCACGACCAAGTCGGACCGGGTACTGGACGATCTCGACCTGATCGCCGAAATGGCGGAGCAGCGGCTCGTCGCGGTGGCGATTTCGGTGACAAGTCTCGATCCCAAGCTTTCGGGCAAGCTCGAACCGTGCGCCGCTTCGCCTGCCAAGCGGTTGCAGGCCTTGGCGAAATTGTCGGAGGCTGGGGTGCCTACGCACTGTTCGGTCGCCCCGGTGATACCGGCTATCACCGACGAGTTCATGGAAGAGATCGTGCAGCGCGCCGCCGCGCTCGGCGTGGCAAGCGTAGGCTGGATACCGTTGCGCTTGCCGCACGAAGTCGCGCCTTTGTTTCGGGAATGGCTCTCGGTCCACTTCCCCGATCGCAGCGACAAGGTAATGAGTATCGTGTGCTCGATCCGCGACGGGAAGGACAACGATCCGAGCTTCTTCAACCGTCTGCGTCCGGTCGGCGTATGGGCTGATCTGTTCCGCGCCCGCTTCCGCCTGGCCTGTAAACGCGCCGGTCTGGACAAGACGCAATTCGAACTCGATTGCACGCAGTTCCGCCCGCCGACGGTAGGTGGTCAACTACGGTTACTGTGAAATAGCGGGGGAGAGACAGTCCCTCCCCCGCCGCCAAGGCTCAAGCGAAGTCGTAAGCGACTTTCGACTGTACGCTTCTGCGCTTCTGGCCGCGCACCGCCGCGCCGACGAAACCGAAGCCGAGGATCATCATCATCCAGGCTGCCGGTTCCGGCACTGCGCCCATAGCCGGTGCGACTGCAATGCCGAATACCGGACGTTCGAGGGTGCCGATAAGCGTAGCGGTACCGGTCGAAAGATCGACGGTGTGGAATGTGCTCACATCCGACAGGTAGGCAGTGCCATCGAAATCGATGTCGAAGCCGACACGTGGCCCGACTTCACGCCCGAGCGAACCGACCGTCGTCAAAGTGCCGGCATTGTTAGCCTGCATTACGAGCGAGTCGGTGTTCGTACCGATGGCGAATTGCTGGGTCGTCCCGTGCAGATACGCGTTCCCGGTTACTTGCGGGTCCGTACCGAAATTGGGGTCGCCGGCACCGTATGCGACATCCGTAAATTGCGACGCAGTTCCGGCCTCGGGATTCACGACGTAATTGCTGTCGTCATTGCTGACCACGCGGATAGCATCGACCACCGTATTGAAATCGAAGCCGAAATTGCTTCCGGTGATGTTGAGTACGTCGGTCACCGCAGTAGCGAGACCGCTCATCATGTTGATGGTGTAGACGCGCAGGTCATCAGCAAGGCCATACAGCAAGCCGTCGCTGTCGCGAAAATCCAGAGCCAGGAAGGTTGCTGTAGTTCCGGAAATGCGAGTGCTGCTGTCGAAGCTTTCCGGTGTGCTGGAATCGAAGGTGACGAGGTTATTGTTTTCATCGACGCCGACGATGGTTGCAGCGTTTGCCGTACTCGCAGTGCAGAGGGTGATAACAAGTGCAGTAGCTAGTCTTTTCATGACGAAAGATCCTTACGCAACGAACCGACCAGATTGGAAGATTCGCGCGTAGTTAACAGTTTTGAAACCCGTTAACTATCTTTTAATCTCCAATTGTCGCTGCGAAGGGCATGAAAAGCCGATACGTCGTCAAACCTCATCGCCCGGGGTGACCTTCGCAATCACGTGCCGGATAGTGCGATAGAGCATGATGACCGTTGCCCCCAGCAGAGCGATAACAAGGACCACGCCGCCGAACAGCGTCTCGTAGAGTATCGGATACCAGTTGCTCGGCATGCCGTCGAACTCGCCTACGGGGAACACGAGAATCATGAGCAAGATAAGACTGGTCATCAGGGAAATAACCGAAAGTCGCGCGATCCGCTCGACGTTGCCGTAAATTCGGTGAGCGAATTCCTGATCGGCTCGCCGTACCATCCCGATCAGGGTCAGCATCAATGCCAAGGTCGTCGCCGAAGCGGTAGCCGTGGCTGATCCTAGATAGAGACCGGAGCGTGCCAGCGATTCAAGCAGCACCATCGCTTCGCCGGAACCGTATACGGAGCCGATCGCCTGCCGCGCGCCATAACCGAACGTGCAAATGAGAAGAAACGTAACCCCGGGCCAAATCCAATGTTTCATGGCCGGCAAACGGGAAACGGCAAGCCGCGGGGCCCAAACTTCGAATTGTTGGGTGGGATCTTCTAAAAACCGTCACCCGCTGCGCCCGGCTTGAACCGTACCAACCTGCTGTCCAGCAACGCCGCCGTCCGGTTCACCACCGCCTTCTGGTATTCCGGATCGCTGATCATCTCGAAGAACGCAGCCGCGCTGGGGTAACTAGCCACGAAGCCATCATGCCAGTGCATGTTCTCTGGTCCGGTAACGACCGCCTCGTAAGCGCCGCGCCACACGATGCTGCCGCCTACGCGACGGAAGATCGGGCCGCTCGTCTTACCGTATTCCTCGTAAGCGCGGCGACCGCTCCAGCCCTTATCGGTGTTCTCTTGGCCGTCCGGGTAAGCAGCCTTATCACGATATTGGAGAAGGTTGAGCATATGGATCGGCTCGTCGCGGGGCAGCGCCTTGAAGGCATCGAAGTTCTCGCGGCTTGGATCGATATAGCGGTCAGTCATGCGGGTTCTCCTCAAACGTCGATCATGCGATAGGTGCCGGGCGCGATGCCGTCCACACTCCAGTCGCCCACGCGCCAGCGAATAAGGCGCAGGGTGGGAAGGCCGACGGCCGCGGTCATGCGGCGGACCTGGCGGTTGCGGCCTTCGGTGATTTCGAGCGCGATCCAGCTATCCGGCACGCTCTCGCGATAGCGGACCGGCGGGTCGCGGTCCCACACAGGCGGCGGGTCGATCCGTTTGACGCGGGCGGGCCGGGTCTTCCCATCTTTGAGAATTACGCCGCGCGACAGCTTCTCCAGCGCAGCGTCGTCCGCCTCTCCTTCGACCTGTGCGAGGTAGGTCTTGGTCATCTTGTGGCGAGGCTCGGCGATGCGCGATTGCAGCCACCCATCATCGGTAAGCAGCAACAGCCCCTCGCTATCCTTGTCGAGCCGCCCGGCGGGATAGACGTCCGGCACATCGACCAGATGCGCCAGCGTATCGTCCGCCCCTTCCTTCCCGCCGGTGAACTGCGACAGCACGCCGAACGGCTTGTTCAGCAGGACCAGCTGGCTCACCCCTCGCGCGCTTCGGGAAGCACGTAATCCGCATGCCGGTCGCGCAAATCCTTCTTGCTGATCTTGCCGGTCGCAGTGTGGGGAATGTCGTCGACGAACTCGACCGCATCGGGCAGCCACCATTTGGCGACCTTGTCCGACAAAAAGGCGATAACGCTCTCTGCATCGCATTCCGCGCCCGATTTCTTCACCACGAACAGCACCGGCCGCTCGTCCCACTTCGGGTGATACATACCGACGCAGGCTGCTTCGGCGACGGCGGGGTGGCCGACAGCCGCATTTTCCAGCTCGACCGAGCTGATCCATTCGCCGCCGGACTTGATGACGTCTTTCGTGCGGTCGGTCAGTTGCAATGTGCCGTCGGGGTGCAGGATGCCGACATCGCCGGTGTCGAACCAGCCATCCTCGGTAGTCGCGTCCTCTTCCGCCTTGAAGTATCGCTTTACCACCCAAGGCCCGCGGATCTGCAGGGCGCCTGCCGTCTTGCCGTCTCGCGGCAGCACTTTTGTAAAATCATCCAGATCGACGGTGCGCAGCTCGACGCCGAAGACCGGACGGCCCTGCTTCATCGTCTTCACCACCTGCTCTTCGAAGCTGAGTTCGTCCCAATTGCCCGTCGGCCCGCCGACGGTGCCGATAGGCGAGGTTTCGGTCATCCCCCAGGCGTGCTGGACGCGGGTACCGTTCCGCATAAGCCGCTCGATCATGAAGCGCGGCGCCGCAGAGCCTCCAATGGTCGCGGCTTTCAGCGGCGGCAGGTCGAGGCCCTCACTGTCACAATACTGGAAGTGGGCGAGCCAAACTGTCGGCACGCCGGCACTGTCTGTCACCCCTTCCTTCAGCATCATCTCGTGCAGTACGGCGGGCTCGTTGACGGCGGAGAACACGAATTTGATGCCCGCCATGCCGCCGGCATACGGCAACCCCCAGCTCGCCGCATGGAACATCGGCACCACCGGCAGCATCACACTCGACGCACTGAAATTGAAAGCGCTCGGCTGAAGACCGGCCATCGCGTGCAACAGGGTCGAACGGTGTTCGTATTGCACGCCCTTGGGGTTACCGGTCGTGCCGCTGGTGTAGCAGATCATGCACGGATCGCGCTCGTCGCCGGAGACCCATGCGTAGTCGCCGTCCTGCTCGCCAATCCAGCTTTCGAAGCCCTGTACGTCCCCGCCCTCAGGTGGATCGTAACAGATGTAGTGTTCGACGTTCGGCCAGCGGTCGCGCATCAGATCGACGATGGGCTGGAACGCCGCATCGTAAAGCAGCACGCGGTCTTCGGCGTGATTGACGATGTATTCGAGCTGATCTTCGAACAGGCGCGGGTTCACGGTATGGAGAACGCCGCCCATGCCCGCGACGCCGAACCAGCTGACAAGGTGGCGGGAGTGATTCATCGCGAGACTGGCGACCTTGTCGCCTTTCTTCATGCCGAGCGCCTCGAGCGCCTGCGCCATTTTCAGCGCATCCCGGCGGATGCCCGCCCAGTCCGTCCGCGTTTCGCTGCCGTCCGCCCAGCGAGTGACGATTTCGCGGTTGCCCGCCTCGCGCGCCGCATAATCCACCACATGGGTGACGCGCATCGGCCATTCCTGCATCGCTCCGAGCATTGTTCTCTCCCTTTAAGGCCGATCGAGGTACCTCAGCTCGACGACGTCGCGAAGAATGCTACGCCACGAGCCGAAGATGCGCCCCGCCGCGCCGTTTATCGAGCTGCACCTTGGCAAGCCCGGCGACGCTTGCCAAGCGTTCCGCAAGTTCCCCATCGAGGGCGAAGTCGCGTCCAAGGCGGATCATCGGCTCGTCCTCGCCCCCGGTTCGCAGGGTCAGCAGTACTTCATCCTTTCCGCCGCGTGCCTCTGCGAGTTCGGCTTGCAACGTCCCAATCGCAGCGGGGTCGGTTACATCGAGGCTCAGCAGCATCGGCGTCGACCCCCGCACCTCGGCAAGCGGCGTGCCGCCGCGCACGGTGATGCGGGGCGGCTCGTCGGGGCTGGGCGAATCCAGTTCGACCTGTAGAAGGATGCAGGTTTGCTCCTCCGCCCATTTGAGAAACCGTTCGACCATGCCTTCTTCGAAACAGGCGGCACTGAATTGGCCCGAGGCATCGGAAAAATCGGCACGGATGAAGGGCTTGCCGCGCCGGGTCGTGCCCTTGTTCACGCTTTCGACCATCGCCGCCATGACCGCATTCGCGCGCCCGCCCGCAGGTGCCCCGCCGGTCATCAACGAGGCGTAGGAGCGCGCGCCATTGGCCGAAGCGACATCGCGCCATGCGGCGACTGGGTGGGCGGAGAAATAGAAGCCGAAATTCTCGCGCTCCCGTGCCATGCGCTCGGCCCGTGTCCATTCCTCGGTTTCCTTTAGGCGCACGCTCTCGCCCGCCTGATCCTCGCCGCCGAACAGGCCGCCCTGCCCGCTCGTCCGCTCGCGCTGCGCCGCATCGGCGACGGCGAGCAGCATATCGGCATTGGCGAAGACCTTGGCCCGATTGGGCTCCAAGGAATCAAGCGCTCCAGCGCAAGCCAGACCTTCGAGCTGCCGGGAATTCATCGCGCCCTTAGGGACACGCTCGAACAGATCCTGCAGGCTCGCGAACCGCCCTGCGTTTTCGCGCTCCGCCACGATCGCTTCCATCGACTTCTCGCCGACATTGCGGATGCCGGCGAGGGCATAGCGAACGGCGAACCCATCGTCTGTCTGCTCGACGGTGAATTCCGCTTCCGACGCATTGATGCAGGGCGGAGCGACCACGATGTCCTGCCGCCGGGCATCGTCCACAAAAATCGCCAACTTTTCCGACTGGTGCATATCGAAGCACATCGATGCGGCGAAGAACTCCTCGGGGTAATGCGCCTTAAGCCACGCGGTCTGATAAGCGAGCAGCGCATAGGCGGCGGCGTGGGACTTGTTGAAGCCGTAGCCTGCGAACTTGTCGATCAAGTCGAACAGCGCATTGGCTTCGGCCTTTTCGATTCCCGAGACCTCACGGCAACCGTCAACGAAGCGCTGGCGCTGCGCGTCCATTTCCGCCTGCACCTTCTTGCCCATTGCGCGGCGCAGAAGGTCGGCATCGCCGAGCGAATAGCCCGCAAGGATCTGCGCGGCCTGCATGACCTGTTCCTGATAGACAAAGATGCCGTAGGTCTCGGCCAGGATGCCTTCGAGCTTGGGATGCGGATATTCGATCGGCACCTCGCCGCCCTTGCGCTTGCCGAACAGCGGGATGTTGTCCATCGGGCCAGGACGGTAGAGCGAAACGAGGGCGATAATGTCCTCGAACTTGGTCGGCTTCACCGCAGTCAGCGTGCGGCGCATGCCTTCCGATTCAAGCTGGAACACGCCCACCGTGTTGCCGGACTTCAGCAATTCGAACACTTCCGGATCGTCGAGCGGAAGCTGGGAGAGATCGATGGCGATCTCGCGCTTCTGCAGAAGATCGGTTGCCTTCTTCAGCACTGAAAGGGTCTTCAGTCCCAGGAAGTCGAACTTCACCAGCCCGCTCGTCTCGACATGCTTCATGTCGTATTGCGTCACCGGCATGTCTGACCGGGGATCGCGATAGAGCGGCACCAGCTTCGCCAGCGGCCGGTCCCCGATCACCACGCCCGCCGCATGGGTAGAGGAGTTGCGCGGGAAGCCTTCCAACTGCATCGCCAGATCGACAAGGCGCTTCACCTGGTTGTCGTTATCGTATTCGCGCTTGAAATCTGCCGAGCCGTTGAGCGTGCGCGGGAGGGTCCACGGGTCGGTCGGATGGTTGGGTACCATCTTGCAGATGCGATCCACATGACCGTAGCTCATCTGCATGATGCGGCCCGTATCGCGCAATACTGCACGTGCCTTGAGCTTTCCGAAGGTAATGATCTGCGCGACGTGGTCGTGGCCGTATTTTGCCTGCACATAGCGGATCACCTCGCCGCGGCGGGTTTCACAAAAATCGATGTCGAAGTCGGGCATCGACACACGTTCCGGGTTGAGGAAACGTTCGAACAACAGGCCGAGCTTGATCGGATCGAGATCGGTGATGGTGAGCGACCAGGCGACGAGGCTGCCCGCACCCGATCCGCGCCCCGGTCCGACCGGAATGTCCTGCTCCTTCGCCCATTTGATGAAATCGGCAACGATCAGAAAGTAGCCGGGAAATCCCATCTGGTTGATGATGCCGACTTCGAATTCGAGACGATCCAAATACGCTTCGCGCTCTTCCTCGCTGAGATCGCCATAAAGCGCGAGCCTCGCTTCCAGCCCCTTTCGCGAATCCTCGGCCAGCATTCGCGCTTCGCCTTCGAGATCGCCGGCCAGGCTCGGCAGAATCGGCTTACGATAGGGCGGCGCGTAGGCGCACCGCTGCGCGAAGACGAGCGTGTTGGCCGTTGCTTCCGAAAGGTCCGCAAACGCCTCCTCCATCATATACGCTGTTTTCACGTAGCTTTCAGGGTTCGACTTCGCGCGGTTCTCTGCCTCGATGTGCGTCGAGCCGGCAATACAGAGCATGGCGTCATGCGCCTTGTGCATGTGCGGTTCGGCAAAATTGGCGGGATTGGTCGCGATCAGCGGCAGGTCGCGGGCATAGGCAAGATCGATCAACGCGCCTTCCGCCGCCTCTTCCACCGGATCGCCGCGCCGGGCGAGTTCGATATAGAGCCGCTCGGGAAAAAGGCGCTGTAACTCGTCCAGCATCGCGGCGGCACGGCTGGCCTGCCCTTCGGCGAGCAGGCGGGTCACCCCGCCCTCGCTCGCGCCTGTCAGCGCCAGCAGGCCCTCGGTTCGGCCTTCTAGATCGCTCCATTTAACGTGGGGTTCGAATTCCAGCGGGCGTTCGAGGTGGGCGACCGAAACGAGGTGACACAGATTGTCGTATCCTGTTTCGTCCTGCGCATAGAGCGGCAGGTAGTCGACGACCTTTCCGTCGTCCCCACGCCCCACACCGAGCAGCGCGCCGACGATCGGCTGCACCCCTTCCGCCTTGCAGGCAGAGGCGAACATCACCGCGCCATACAGACCGTTGCGATCGGCGATGGCAATGGCGGGGAAGCCGCGCTCCTTCGCCAGTTTCGCCATCGCCTTGGGATCGATGGCCCCCTCGAGCATCGAATAGGCAGACAGGATGCGCAAGGGAACGAACGGCTTGAAAGGCATTCCGCGTATTTAAGAATTTTCGCCGGGAATCGCAAAGCGCGAAGCACGCTTTCTCTCCACAGGTCAGACGGTCGGTTTGTCCTTCTCCGCAGCAATCTTGCGCCGTGTGTCGCGCACCGTGGTCCATGCGCCGTACAAAACCAGCGCGGCGAGGAACAGCCAGACCCAAACGGGAATATTCCGTCCCACCACGGCCAGATAGAGATAGGCCGAGACGAAGAAGAACCCCGCCAGCATGGTCGGCAGCAGGGTCGAGCGCCCGGCCCGCGCGCGTTTCACCAACCACGCGATCGAGGCGAGGAAAAAGGGTATGGCGCCGACATAGATCGCGCCGAATATATACGGGTTCACCCCATATTGCTCGCCGAGCGAGAGGAACCACTGATGCATCGCGTCAAGCATGGCAATTACAACAGCTTTTCAATATCACCGGCGAGGTCTTCCGGCTTGTCCGTGGGCGCATAACGGGAGACGACCTTGCCTTCGCGGTCGATCAAAAACTTGGTGAAGTTCCATTTGATCGCCTTCGTGCCCATCACACCCGGCGCTTCGGCCTTGAGCCAGTCGAACAGCGGCGCCGCATCGGATCCGTTGACGTCGACTTTGCTCATGATCGGGAAGGTGACGCCATGATTCACCCGGCAGAACTCGCCAATTTCCGCAGCATTACCCGGTTCCTGCGATCCAAACTGGTTGCATGGGAAGGCGACCACTTCGAAGCCCTGCGCCCCGAACCGCTCGTATAGCGCCTGAAGACCGTCATATTGCGGCGTAAATCCGCACTTGCTGGCCGTGTTTACGATCAGGAGCACCTTGCCGCGCTTGTCTGAAAGGTTCACCGCCGATCCGTCATTCGCCTCGACGGTGAAATCGTGAAGCGATGTCATTCGGCGTCGCGGCGCGGAAAATCATCGCGGGCGGCGAGCCGTTCAGCTTCGGCGGCAGTGTAGGCGCGGTCGCCGGCCTTCTGGATTACGTACTGGTCACGCTCGTTTTCCGGCAGCAACAGCATGTGATTGATGATGTCGGCAAAGGTGCCGCTGCGCAGGCCCTTGCCACCGTCGAGGACGCCTTGTCCATCATCGGCGCGATGAAGCGAGGCGCGATCTTCCCACGAGATTTGGCCGGTTACGGCAGGTTCGGCATCGAAGGTCGTCGGATGGTCGGGCATGAATACTCCTTTTTGCCAGTAACGCGGCAAGACGCGTGCGGGTCCAGCGGGCACGACGCTATTCGAGATGTCCGTCGTGCAGGCGCACCACGCGATCCATCCGCGCAGCAAGCCGCTCATTATGGGTAGCGATCAACGCCGCACTGCCCTCTCCGCGCACAAGTTCGAGGAATTGGCCGAGCACTTTGTCCGACGTGACCTCGTCCAAGTTGCCCGTCGGCTCGTCGGCCAGCACCAACTTCGGCCGATTGGCAAGACCGCGGGCGACCGCAACGCGCTGCTGCTCTCCGCCCGAGAGCTGGCTAGGCCGATGGTCGAGCCGATGGCCGAGGCCGAGCGCTGTCAGCAATTCACGCGCCCTCGCTTCCGCTTCGGCCTTCGGTTTTCCGGCAACCAGCTGCGGCAGGACGACATTCTCGGTCGCGTCGAAATCGGGCAACAAATGGTGGAACTGATACACGAAGCCGAGATGATCGCGCCGCAGTGCCGTTCGGGCATGGGCATCGGACTTCTCCGCAGCCTGGCCTGCAATGCTGATCTCACCGCCGAACCCGCCTTCGAGCAGGCCAACCGCCTGAAGCATGGTGGACTTTCCGGATCCCGAGGGGCCCAGCAAGGCGACGATCTCGCCCGGCATGATTGCGAGGTCCACTCCGCGCAGCACGTCGATCCGGACGCCACCTTGCTCGAAACTGCGGGTCAGCCCGCGAAGCTCGACGACCGGACTACTCATAACGCAGCACCTGCACCGGATCGGTGTTCGCCGCCTTGATCGCCGGATAGAGCGTTGCAAGAAAACTCATCACCAGCGCCAAGCCGACGATGGCGACGATCTCGACCGGATCGACCTTGGAAGGAATGGTAGAGAGGAAGCGAACCTGCGGATCCCACAGGTTCTGCCCGGTCAGTTTGCTGATAAGCCACACGATCTGTTCGCGGAAAGCGAGGACCAGCGCGCCCAGAGCCAAGCCGGCCAGCGTCCCGATCGCGCCGACCGTAAAACCGGTCGTGACGAAGATCTTCACTAGACTGTTCCTCGCGGCGCCCATCGTGCGCATGATGGCGATATCGCGGGTCTTTGCTCGGACCAGCATGACAAGGCTCGAAAGGATGTTGAACGCCGCCACTAAGACCATGAAGCTCAAGGCAAATGCCATTGCTGCGCGCTCGACCTGGAGCGCTTCGAACAGGGTCCCGTTGATTGTCTTCCAGTCCTGAATCACAGCCCTGCCTGCCAACCTCTGCTGCAACGGTGCGAGGATTTCCCCCACCCGGTCGGGATCGGTGACCGAAAGCTCGATCATCTGGACCGCGTCGCCGATCAGCAGCAGCGTCTGCGCATCCTGCATAGGCATGACCACATAAGCCCCGTCGTAATCGTAGATGCCGATCTCGAAAATCGCAGCTACTTCGTAGCCGACCTGCCTCGGAACCGTGCCGAACGGCGTCGAGCGGCCCTGTGGGTTGATGACGGTGATCGTATCGCCAACCCGTGCACCGATATTTTCCGCAAGCCGCGATCCGATGGCGACTTTGCTGGCACCGGGCTGCAATTCAGACAGGTTCCCGCTGATTACGTTCGGCGCGAGATCGCCGATATCCTGCATCGTATTCCCGCGTAGCAGGATCGCTTCGACACGTCCGTTGAAGGTAGTCAGCAATGGCTGTTCGATCAGCGGGGCGGCCTTCGTTACCTCGGGCGTCTGCCGCACTTCGTTCAGCACGCTTTCCCAATCGTCGAGCCGTCCGCCATAGGCTTGCACGATAGCATGGCCGTTCAAACCCACGATCTTGTCGAGTAATTCGGCACGAAATCCGTTCATCACGCTCATTACGATCACCAGCATGGCGACCGAAAGCATCACGACGGTTATCGATATGCCCGCTACGAGCGCGATGAACGCCTCGCTGCGCCCGGGCAGCAGATAGCGTCTGGCAATCGTGCGTTCGAAGGGGGAAAGGATCAAGGCGGGTCCGTATCTGTCCGTCTGCTTGTGGCGCCTCTAGGCAGTCAATGCTGGCCGCGCAATGAATTGCTCGCAGCCCATGCACCATCCGGCGCGTGGGCAGCCTTGTAATCGGACCGTAACATCGCCATTGGAGCGCTTCCCCCCACGGCCTGCGGCGACGGTACCAGCGATGAACTTCACCCACCCGTTTAATGACGAGGATGGCGACACCCTGCGCGAGGAATGCGGTGTGTTCGGTGCGATGAACGCAGCCGATGCCGCGGCCGCCACCGCGCTCGGTCTCCATGCCCTGCAGCATCGCGGGCAAGAGGCGGCGGGCATCGTGGCGTTCGACGGAGCGGAATTCCGATCGCGCCGCGGCCTCGGCCACGTCGCGGAGAATTTCTCGAGCAGCGAAGCTATCGCCGAACTTCCCGGCATGATGGCGGCGGGCCATGTGCGCTATTCCACCACCGGCGGCTCGGGCCTGCGCAACGTGCAACCGCTCTATGCCGATCTTGCCAGCGGCGGCTTCGCCGTGGCGCATAATGGCAATATTTCGAATGCCGGAACCTTGCGGCAGGAGCTGGTACAGCGCGGCGCTATCTTCCAGTCGACCAGCGACACCGAAGTCATCATTCATCTCGTCGCGACGAGCCGTTATCCCACCATCGTCGACCGGCTGATCGATGCATTGCGCCTGCTCGAAGGCGCCTATGCGCTGATCGTGACGACACCGGAAGGCATGATCGCCTGCCGCGACCCGCTTGGCATCCGGCCACTGGTGATGGGCAAGATCGGCGATGCGACATTGTTCGCCAGCGAGAGCGTCGCCTTCGACGTCGTCGGAGCGGAAATGATACGCGAAGTCGAACCGGGCGAACTCATCAAGGTCGATTTCGACGGCAACGTCGATTCGCTTCATCCCTTCGGTAATCACCGCTCGCGCCCCTGTATTTTTGAGCACGTCTATTTCAGCCGCCCCGACAGCGTTTTTGCCGGGCGTAGCGTTTACGAGGCGCGCAAGGCGATCGGGATGGAATTGGCGAAGGAAAAGCCGGTCGAGGCCGATCTGGTCGTCCCAGTCCCCGACAGCGGCGTGCCGGCGGCAATCGGGTATGCGCAAGCTTCGGGCCTGCCGTTCGAACTTGGGATCATCCGTTCGCACTATGTCGGACGAACCTTCATCCAACCATCCGACGGCGCGCGCCATGCCGGGGTCCGCCGCAAGCACAACGCCAATCGCGGCCTTGTGAAAGGCAAGCGCATCGTTTTGATCGACGATTCGATCGTGCGCGGGACAACGTCGATGCAGATCGTCGAGATGATGCGCGATGCAGGCGCGACCGAAGTGCATTTTCGCGTTGCCAGCCCGCCGACCGCGCATAGCTGCTATTATGGCGTCGATACGCCCGAACGTTCCAAGCTGCTCGCGGCCCGGATGGACGTCGGACCGATGCGGGAGTTTATCAAGGCCGACAGCCTGGCCTTCATCTCTATAGACGGCCTATATCGCGCGGTCGGGCACGAGGCGCGTGATGCGGCTTGCCCGCAATTCTGCGATGCCTGCTTCACCGGGGACTATCCCACATCGCTTACCGATCTCGCCCGACGCGAGGATCGGCAGCAGGAACTGGCCTTGCCGGTCGGAAAGGTGGCCTGATGGCCGGACAACTCGATGGACGTCTCGCCCTCGTAACCGGATCGAGCAAGGGCATCGGCGCGGCGACAGCGGTGGAATTGGCGAAGGCTGGCGCGCACGTCATTCTGACCGGCCGCGACGTGCGGGCACTGGAAACGGTCGAGGACCGGATCCACGATGTCGGCGGCGCATCGACCATCGCGCCTGTCGATCTCGAAGAGAGTGACGGGATCGCGCGGCTCGCCTCGGCCGTCGCTGGACGGTGGGACAAGCTGGATTATCTTATCATTTCTGCGGCTTACTTGCCGACCCTTACACCGGTTACACAGATCGACGGCAAGCAGTTCAGTCGTGCCGTCACTGTCAACCTGCTTGCTACGCAGGCTCTGCTCGCCAATTTCGATCCCTTGTTGAAGCGGGCTGATGCTGGCCGGGTGATCGGCCTGACCAGCAGCGTGGGAGATAACGCGCGCGCCTACTGGTCGGCCTATGGTTCGACCATGGCGGCATTCGACAACCTGCTGGAGAGCTACGGCAGCGAGGTCGAAAAGATCGGCAATGTGCGGGTCGCCATCGTCGATCCCGGCGCGACGCGCACCGCAATGCGGGCCAAAGCCTATCCCGGCGAAGATCCGCAGACCGTCAAGCCGCCTGAAGTCGTCGGCGAGCGGCTCGTCGAACTGCTCGTTAACGATTTTCCCGTCGGTCATCGAGAGCGGATCGAGAGCTGAGTTAACCAATTCGCGCTAGATTTCTTCAAGCCGATTACGCGAGAATGCGTAATGCGGGCGCTTCGGCGGATCGCCCACAACAACCGGCTTAGAACGGGGATCGGACGGCCAATGACTTATCAGACCACAGACCGCTATACGCTCGCCGCGCAAGAAGACCGCTGCGCGCCGCGCACGCGCCTTACCATCCCGGGCCAATTGCGTGCGAGCGGCGGGCGTGCCTTCCAGACCGTCGTGCATGATCTTTCCATCTCCGGCTTTTCCGCTGCGGCCATCAACCGCATGCATGAAGGCCAACTCTGCTGGCTCACCCTGCCCGGCCTCGAATCGCTTCAGGCGCAGGTCGTATGGTGGGAGAATTGCCTGGTCGGCTGTGCCTTCAGCGAATTGCTCTCCCCAATAGTGCACGACAATATCCTCGCCCGCTATTCGGGCCAAGGTGCGTACCGCTCGTACTGAGCGCACCAAATAGCGACGACCATGCTCGCATCTTGGTGGCGGCCTCCGGGCCCGGCCTGAACCGCGCTTGGCAGTCCGTCGCCGGTGGCGGGGAGCCTTGACGGCCCCCGTCACCACTCCGTCACATCAGTTAGGGCTCGCCGCCAACTCGCCGACCAGCGCGCGAAATTCGTCGCGATAGGCATTGCTCGTCGCCGTCGGCCAGTTGCTGACGACGGCCACGACGAGGTTCTTTTCAGGCACGATCGTCACCGCCTGCCCGAAAATGCCCTGTGCTCCGAACGCGCCGCCGGGATAGGTCCACCATTGATAGCCATAGCCGAAGCCCGGCGCGCGCGGCGCGAAACTGACTTGCGGCGCGGTGGCCTCGGCGAACCAGCCTTGCGGCACGACATCTCCGCCACCCTCCAGCACGAACTGGCCGAAGCGAGCGTAATCCGAAAGGCGCAGCGAAATACAGCATCCGGCGATATTGCCGCCGGTAAGATCCTGCATCCAGAACATGCCGCCCTCCAGCCCCGCCGGCTCGACGATCTTGGACGCCGCATACTCGGCAAGCGGCATGCCGACGGCCCGTTCGACGAGCAGCCCCAGCAAATTGGTCTCGAGCGTCTTGTAAACCCACTTCTCACCGGCTGGCGCTTCGCGTGACAGCGACTTGGCATAAGTGACGGCTTGCGACTCGCCCGCAACCGGGGCGACGGCAAGCATCTTTGCGACATCGCTGTTCGGGTCGCTGTAATCTTCGTTCCAGGCCACGCCCGAAGTCATGGTCGCCACCTGGCCGACCGTCACGCCATCATAGGCCGTCCCGGCCAGTTCAGGCAGGATGGAGGTCACCAACGTGTCGACGCTTTTGATCCGGCCATCGCGAATGGCCGCGCCGAGCAATGTCGATGTGAAACTCTTGGCGACGCTGAAACTGGTCCAACGTTGATCGGACCGGAAGCCGAGGCCGTAATCCTCGAAGCGGACTTTGCCATCTTGCAGCACCATCAGGCCGGCTGCATCGGTTTTGGCCATATAGGCCCGCAGGGCGTCCTGCTGGGTCTGCGAAAGAGCATTGCCCTCGGGCAGCTGGCGCACCTCGTTCGCAGGTGCGACGTTCAGGCCGGTAAAATAGCCCTGCATTGCACGAAATGCGGCGGAGCGGCGATCAGCATCCCAGAACAGGATCGAATCCTGCGGGGCCATGCTGGGCGCGGTCGCCGGATTACTTTGTGTAACGCGCGGCGGGGCGTCCGATGCGGCGGGCGGAACGGTCGACGTGGCGCAGCCTGTCAGCGCCACCGCAGCGCTTGCTGCCAAAAAGATTCGCATGGATTATCTCTCCGGTTTCTCGAGGGTCACATGGTGGACGTCGATCCCGCCACCGCGGAACCCGCCCTCGCAATACATCAGGTAATAGCGCCACAAATCACAGAATTGCGCGTCAAAACCCGGCGGAAGCCGTCCTGTGGACAAGGCGGTATCGAAATTCTCCCGCCAGATGCGCAGCGTTTCTGCATAATCGAGGCCGAAATCGACCTGATCTTTCCAACGTAATCCGCGCTGCTCGGCCAGTCGGCGGAACTCGCTGGTCCGGATGAGCAGACCGCCCGGGAAGATATAAGCCTGGATGAAATCGGCGCTCTGAACATAATCCTCGAACAGATCGTCACGCATCGAGATATACTGGATGGCGGACCGTCCACCTGGCTTCAGCCGTTCGGCAACGCAGTCCATGTAGGCGGGCCAGTATTCGCGGCCCAGTGCTTCGACCATCTCGACGCTGACGATGGCGTCGAACTGCCCGACGGCGTCGCGATAGTCCTGCTTGCGGAAATTCACGCCGATGTCGTGATGCGCGCGGGCCCAGGCAAGCTGTTCTTCCGAGAGGCTGATGGCGGTCACGTCCATTCCGCGCGCGGCGAGATCGGCGGCGAGCCCGCCCCACCCGCATCCGATCTCGAGCACCGTCTTCGCGCCCGCGATGCGTGACGCCAAAGCGTCCCACTTGCTTCGTTGTGCCGCCGCCAGATCGCCCTCACCGACCTCGATCGCCGAAGAGTAGCTCATAGTCTCGTCCAGCCAAGCGGCGTAGAAGTCGTTGCCCAAGTCGTAATGGGCGGAGATGTTCTTGCGAGCGCCATGATGCGTGTTACGATTGACGAAGTGCGCGAGCTTCAGGGCATGGCGGAACGGACCCTTGGCGCGTGCCGTATCGCCCAGCCGCTCGGCATGCTGCATGAACAGGGCGAACAGCGGCACCGGATCGGGACTCCACCATTCCCCCGCTTCCCACGCCTGATACCAGCCGACCGACCCGTTGCTTGCAAGCCGAACCAGCGCGTTCCAGCTGCGCAATTCGACCGTGCATTCGAAGCCCGGCGTCCTGCCGCCAAGCGTACGCCGTGTTCCATCGGGAAGAACCGCATGAAGCGCGCCCGATGTCAGCGCCAGGTCGATCCGGTCGATGATCTTCGAAAAACCCGGCGCAATCAGGCGCGCAAATACGCTCGGTTTACGCGCAAAACGTCTCGCGCTTGCACGAAGATCGCGCCCCCTGTCTGATACCGGCATGTCCATCAGCCGCGCGCTATGCCCCCCGCGCCGCCGCCGTACAAGTACCGCTAGTCCTTACTCGCTCGATAGGCTTTCAGCGCCCGCTCACGGGCCTCCTTGTGAGCGATGATCTTTTTGGGATAGTCGCCGCGCTTTTCGTCGGGCGGATCATGGATGTTTTCGTCCGAGAGATCGGCCAGTTCGGGAACGTATGCACGAATATAATCGGCGGCGTCGAACTTCTCGCTCTGGCTTAGCGGCGCCATGATGCGGCTGAACATGTTGCTGTCCACCCCGGTGCCGGAAATCCACTGCCAGTTGACGCCATTATTACCGTAATCGGCATCGACGAGACAGTCCCAGTACCACAGCTCGCCATGCCGCCAGTCGATCAGCAAATGCTTTACGAGAAAGCTGGCACAGATCATCCGCACCCGATTGTGAATCCATCCGATGTTCCACAATTGCCGCATCCCCGCGTCGACGATGGGATAGCCGGTCATGCCTTTCTGCCATGCCGTCAAATCCTCCGCGATGAGGTGCCCGGCATTCGGATTGCGCCACAACGTCCGCTCATCGTAATCGCGATAGCTTTCGCGGGCATAGTCCGGATATTGCATGATCACATTCTGGGTATAGTCGCGCCAGATCAATTCCTTGGCGAATGTATCCCAGCCCTTTCCCCGGCGGCCTTTTAGTTTGTGCCACACAGTGACGGGCGAAATCTCGCCCCAATGAAGATGGGGCGACAGGCGGGAAGAGCCATCTTTCGCCGGAAGGTTGCGGGCATCGTCGTATTCGCTGACGTCTTCTTCCCACGCATCGAGCCGCTTATGCGCGGCGGCCTCGCCGAATTCCCAGAACTCGCGGATGCCGCCTGTCCAGTCGGGGTCGGATGGTAGCAGGTCCCAATCGGACAGATCGTCGCTTTCGGGCCAGCTATCGGGCGAATGGATGGTATCAGGCTCGCCGAGTTCGTCGCGCGGCGGCATTTCCTCCAGCATTGCGCGCGAGAACGGCGTGTAAATCTTGTACGGGTTGCCGTCATTCGTGGTGACGGTGCCGGGCGGCAACAGGTAGTTGCCGTCATGAAGGCACAGACTGCAATCCTCGCCCAACGCGTCGCGAAGCTCGTCTTCTGCCTCTCGCCACCATGGTTCGTAGTGGTGCATGGCGTGGATGCATTCAGCTCCCGTCTCGTCGGCGATCGACGCCAGAACCTGCGGGGCATCACCGCGGCGCAGGACGAGCTTCGACCGCCTCCCCCCTAAACTCTTGTCCAGGCTCTCCAGCGAATGATGTAACCATACCTTCGATGCGGCGCCCAGCTTGTGATCCCCACCCCGCTCGTCGTCGTAGACATAAACGGGAATGACGGGACCGGCTTCGGCGGCGGCATGGAGGGCGGGCTGGTCGGCAAGGCGCAGGTCGCGCCGGAGCCAGACGATCTGGGGTTTGCTCATCGTTCACGGAACGGAAGCCGGCGGGCCCTTGTTCCCCTCGCATGAAAGGCTCGTCGCGTATCAGCAAATTGCCGCATCGCCATCCGCCGATAAGCAGGCGGGTCTCAGCGGTGCTGGCGTTCATATGCTGGGCCGGTTTCGGCGTAATCGCCTATCTTGTTCTGAACGGTGCGACGGGTGCTTTCGATCGCTGGGGCCTTCTGTCCTACCGCATGGCGGACAGCCTCGCCTTCGGCGGACCGGAGCGCGTGTTCGAAGCCGTTCGCGATGCAACTGCGCTTGGCGGTATATTCCTGCGCAATCTCTTTGTGCTGGGCGCGATAGCCGCCCTGTTGTTCCTCCGTTTGCGGCGGGAGGCGCTTTTGTTTTTCCTGACCGTTACGAGCGGCTGGTTGGTAAGCGGATTGCTCAAGCTGCTTGTCGGGCGGGAGCGACCGGAAATCGTCCCGCATCTGATGGCGGCGGGCGGGGGCAGCTTTCCTTCGGGTCACAGCTTCGGCGCGGCGGTGGTCTATATCGGGATGGCGCTGGCCTTTTCTTCGCTTTCGGGGCGGCAGACCGTCCGCATCACCGTGGTTGCGAGCAGCGTCGTGGTCTCGATGATGGTGGCATGGAGCCGCGTGCTTCTCGGCGTACACTATCCAACCGACGTGATCGCAGGCTGGCTCGGCGGAGCGGGCTGGGCACTTGCTTCGGTGGCACTGTTCTCGCGGGCCGTGCACCACCGCTAAGGTTCAGGAAACCGCGCAGGTGCCGGGCGGAAGCTGGACCGAGAACCGGTCACCCGCACGCGGATCGTAGAATCGCGCATCGCGCAGCCATTGGGAGCCATCCTCGCGCAGTTCGATCAACGGCGTACGTGACCACATCAGGAATGCGTCGATCCCGGCGTCGCCTTGGCGCGCCCTCGCCAGATCGCAGAGTTCGAGCGGGACGCCAGGCAGAACGGTGCCGTCGATTGCGTAGAGTCCGTTGCCGCCCGTGATAACTTCGCGCCGGGAAGTGCGTAGCGGAGGCGGGCTTGCAATCACGACATCGGCGCCCGTCGGCGTATCGACAGGTGCACGTTCGGCATTCCAGGTTATCGCGGATTGCACTCCGATATAGGCGAGTACTGCCGACAGCGCGACGCGCGCAGGCCGCTTCCATTCCCCGCCCCGCTTCTCGCGCCGGAGCGAGAACCACGTCGCGAAGCCCATGCCGAGCCACAGCACCGGATCGATGATGAACAGGATGTCGCCATAGAACCAGCGGTCGCTGAACGGCATAAGCAGGCGAATGCCATAGACATTCAGCCAGTCGAGCGCCGGATGGGTGAGGCATCCGATAAGCGATAATGCGTAAAGCCAACCGAACCGCACCGGAAGGCGGTTATCGGGCCGCTTGCCGCGTTTCGCCTGCCAGCGGTCGAACGCCCAAAGCAGTCCGGCCAGAATAAGCGGCAGGAGTATCCACGCTGGCGGACCGTGCGTTATTCCCCGGCGGAAGCCGAGATGTTCAGTCCCATCGAGCCATAGGAAACAGGCGGCATCCACATCGGGTAGGTTCGCGCCAATGATGAGCGCTGGCATGGCCAGCCCCGTCTTGCGCTTCAGCCCCGCTTGCCCGATCAGCGCGCCCACGAGGCTATGGGTCAGATTGTCCATGCGCGTTTGTCAATTGCCGACCCTCTAAAGGCAAGACCAATCACCGGCCATTCAACAAGAAAGGGCGGCGGGTTCTCCGCCACCCTTTCCGTGTTCGTCGATCAACTCACATCGAGGATGTGTTTGGGGTTCGTGAGCTGTTGCGGGCTGTCGTGAATTCTGAATTCGATAGATAGCTATCGCCATCCTCGTCGAAGTAGAAGAACGTCTGACCGGCCTCGTTAATCTGGTCGGTCGAAATATACGGCTTCGTCTGATCGTTCGCGACAGAGGTATTGGGATTGGCCCGAACCGCCCAGATGGCATATTCGGCTACCGATAGCTGACCGTCATCATTGCGATCGAGATAGGCGAAATCCATTTGCGAACGTGCCGGGAGGGGCGCCGCAGTGTTGGTTGCAGATGGTGCCGGGGTCGAAGAGGTCGCTGTGTCACCCTCCATATCGGACTGCATAGACGTGTTCGACGCCATAGCTCCTGAATTCGCGCTTTCGGCCATCATGGTATCGCGATTGGTATCGTATTCGTCACTAACCGCTTGGCGGTCCATCGCGTCGTAGGATGCCTGCTGCGTTTCATTGAGCTCACCGCCGACCGGCATGGCATCGTCATCCATAGCGGCAACGTCCATATCATCCGCAGCTTCCTGCGTAATGGGGGTCTCGTCCTGCTGGTCGGAGCAAGCCGCCAGCGCAAGTGCAGCGGTCGATACGGCGAAAATCGTAAAAGCTTTCAAGGGTGTCCTCCTGTTGACTGCGGCGGCATCGATACCGCTCACGATGCATTTACGAAGAAGACGCCCGATCGTTCATTTTACGGCAAGATTCCCGTGCACGGTTGTGATCAGACCGGGTCCTGCGCGGTACCGTCGACGGTCCATGTTTGCCCCGTACCGAGCAACTTGGCCAGATTGGCGGTCTTTCCCTCGCTGGCACGCTCGCGTTCGGCGATGACGGCGCTTTCGAATGTCGGGCGCGGGTCGTCGTAAAGAACGCCCAATGCCATCGGGAACGGGCCGAACGGCATCTCGACCAGCATATGCGCGAGGATGCGGTCGGTCACGTCGTGGACCAGCACGCCCGCCCCTTCCCAATCGCCATCGGCCACATCGACGACTGTCAGAGCCAGTTTGCCCTCGGCCATTGCGATGCCCTTCGAGCCGCCCGCAAATAGCAAGGGTTCGCCATTCTCGAGCCATAGCTGGCGATCCTCCGCCCCCTTGGGCGCGGCGAAATCGTCGAACACGTCCTTGTTGTAGACGATGCAGTTCTGGAAAATCTCGATGAAGGCAGCACCCTGATGGGCGTGCGCGGCGGTAAGCACTTCAGGTAGTTTCTTCGATACATCGAACCCGCGCGCCACGAACCTTGCTCCGCTTCCGAGCGCGAAAGCGGCCGGTTTCGCCGGATGATCGACGCTGCCGAGCGGGCTGGAGGGCGACTTCGTGCCTTCCCGGCTGGTCGGCGAAGCCTGCCCCTTGGTGAGACCGTAAATCTCGTTATTGAACAGCATGATCTGCATGTTCACATTCCTGCGAAGAACGTGCATCAAGTGATTGCCGCCAATGGACAAACCGTCTCCGTCACCCGTCACAAGCCAGATATCGAGGTCTGGATTGGCGAGCTTCACCCCAGTCGCGATCGCCGGCGCGCGGCCATGGATCGTGTGGAAGCCGTAGGTCTCCATGTAATAGGGGAAGCGGCTCGAACAGCCGATGCCGGAGATGAACACGGTGTTCTTCGGGTCCGCGCCAAGCTGCGGCAGCGTACGCTGCACGGCCTTGAGGATCGCATAGTCCCCGCAACCCGGACACCAGCGAACTTCCTGGTCGGTTTCCCAATCCTTGAGCGTGGTTTCGATTTTGGTCATCTCATTCATAGCGAAACCTGCCTGATCCGTTTGAGCTTACCTTATCGAAGCCCTGCTCTGCTTTTGAGAACTTGTTGGGAGAAGTAATGCGGCCCTTCGAAGGGCTAAGGGCGAATGGATTGAGATGCCGGAGCATAACTTCAAACCTCCGTACTAGGAAGCTGCTGATCGTTCGCCGGAACCTGCCCCCCCTCGTTGCCCTCGATCCCGTCGAAATACTTCGCGATCGCCGCTTCGAGTTCCGCGATCTGGAATGGCTGTCCGCTCGTTTTCGTAAGCGGTTGCGCATCGACGAGGAATTGGTCGCGCAGTACCGTCTTGAACTGGCCGGTGTTCATTTCTGGCACCAGCACGTTGTCGAAGCCCTTCAGCATCTCGCCGAGGTTCTTCGGCAGCGGCCAGATGTGGCGCACATGGATGTGACTGACCGAACAGCCCTTCTCTATGCTACGCCGTACCGCCTGATGGATCGGCCCATAGGTCGAGCCCCAGCCGACCACGGCCAGAGCGCCGGTCTTCTGACCAAGCGCAACCTCCTGATCGGGCACCGCAATGTTCTCGACCTTCGACTTGCGCAGGTCGGTCATGCGCTGATGGTTGTCGGGCGAATAGTCGATATTGCCCGTTCCCTCGTGCTTCTCGATCCCGCCGATGCGGTGCATCATGTTCGGCGTGCCGGGCTTGATCCACGGACGCGCGCCCTTCCCGTCACGCTTGTATGGTAGCAGTCGCTCGTCGCGCGGTTCTTCAAGGAAGGAGGCGGGGAACGGCTCATAGTCCGCCGGATTCGGCACCTTCCACGGCTCGGCGGCATTAGCGATGTAGCCGTCGGTCAGAAGCATTACCGGCGTCATGTACTGGGTGGCGATACGGCACGCCTCGATTGCGACCTCGAACGCATCGGACGGACTGCGCGCGGCAATCACCGGCATGGGCGCATCGCCGTTGCGGCCGTAGACGGCTTGATACAGGTCGCTCTGCTCGGTCTTGGTCGGCAAGCCGGTCGACGGGCCGCCGCGCTGCGAATTGACGATCACCAGCGGCAGTTCGGTCATGATGCCAAGGCCGATGGCTTCGGTCTTCAACGCGATGCCCGGGCCGGACGACGATGTGACGCCAAGCTGCCCGGCATAGCTCGCGCCGATGGCGGCACAAATGGCGGCAATCTCGTCTTCCGCCTGGAAAGTGGTAACGCCATATTCCTTCAGCCGCGCGAGGTGATGGAGGATGGCGGAAGCCGGCGTGATAGGATAGCCGCCGAAGAACATCGGCAGTTCGGCAAGCTGCGCCCCCGCAACGAGGCCAAGCGAGACCGCTTCGGCGCCTGTTACCGTGCGATAAAGGCCGGGATCGCTCGGCACCGGATCGACATGCAATTGCTTCAGCGGCCCGGCCAGTTCCGCCGTTTCGCCATAGGCATGGCCCGCATCGAGCGCCGCGATGTTGGCATCGGCAATGTCGGGCTTGCTTTTGAATTTCTGACGCAGCCAGTCGTGTAGCGGGGCGCGGTCGCGGTCGAACATCCACAGGGCTAGGCCCAGCGTCCACATATTCTTGGAGCGCAGTGCGTCCTTGTTACCGAGGCCGAAAGGCTTCACCGCCTCAATGGTCTTTTCGCTGATGTCGAAGGCCAGCACGTCGAACTTGGCAAGGCTGCCGTCTTCCAGCGGATTGGCGTCGTAATGCGCCTTGTCGAGATTGCGCTTGGTGAAGGCGCCGGTGTCCGCGATCACCAGCCCGCCGGGCTTCAGCGCGGCGATGTTGGTCTTGAGCGCGGCAGGGTTCATCGCGACCAGCACATCGGGCGCGTCGCCCGCCGTGTTGATGCGGCGGCTGCCGAAATTGATCTGGAAGGCGGAGACACCGAACAACGTGCCCTGGGGCGCGCGAATTTCCGCAGGAAAGTCCGGGAAGGTCGCAAGGTCGTTGCCGGCCAGCGCGGTGGACAGGGTGAACTGACCGCCGGTCAGCTGCATCCCGTCGCCGGAGTCGCCGGCAAAGCGGACCACGACGGTTTCGGGCGTTTGGGACAATCCGTCCTGCTCGGGCTTGGCGGTTGTTGCCATACCGATAAAATTCCTCGTCATGCGCCGTTCGAATGCGGCGCTCGGTGTATCGAGGGCGCCACCTAGGAAGCCGCCCATCCTCTCGCAAACAAGATTTTCTGCTCTAGCGGGAAAAACCCCCGTGGAAAAGCGAAGCGGGTGCGTTAGTCTTCGGCCACGAAATACATTGGAGAGAGCGAACATGGCCGATACCGAACATTATGTGCGCGAGGATGTGCGCGGCTTCCTCGACATGCTCGAAAAATTGGGTGGAAAGGGCGTGGAGGAAGTGGGCGCGGTCGAAGGGCGCCAGCAAATGCGCATGATGGGCTCGTTGGCCGAAACACCGGCGAAGGACCTGGCGGTTGTAAAAGATCTGACCTGCCCCGGCCCGGCGGGCGAGATCCCGCTCCGTTTTTACGACAAACGCGAGACGCGCGGAGCCTCGCCGGTCGTCCTTTTCATTCACGGCGGCGGCTTCGTGATCGGCGACCTCGAAGTCTATCACGCGCTTTGCACGGAAATTGCCGACCGGCTCGATCTGCCGGTCGTCTCGGTGGATTACCGTCTCGCGCCAGAGCACCCCTTCCCCGCCGCACCCGACGATTGCGAGGCGGCGGCACGCTGGGTCGCATCCTCGCCGGACGCTTTGGGCCGCGAGGTCACCGGACTCGTCATCACGGGCGACAGCGCAGGCGGCAATCTCACCATCGTCACCACCAATCAGCTGGTGAACGAACCCGCCGATGTGCCGGTGATCGTCCAGGCGCCGATCTATCCGGTGGCCAGCGATATCAGCGAAACGGAAAGCTATTCGCTGTTTGCCGACGGTTTCCTGCTTACCGGGGCAGCCATGGCGTTCTTTACGCAATCCTATGGCGGCGATGCGAAAGACCCGCGCCACACACCCATGGTCGGCGATTGCGCGAATACACCGCCCACCGTCGTCTGCACCGCCGGGCTCGATCCCCTGCGCGATTCCGGACGCGAGTACGCGAGTCATTTGATCAAGTTGGGAACCGACGTCTGCTATCTGGAATTTTCCGGAATTATCCATGGCTTTACCACCTTGCGCAAAGCCATTCCCAGCGGTCAGAAAGATCTCGACGCGTTTCTCGACGCGGTCGCCCTCATGGTGGAACGGTATAAATGAACGAACTCGGTTATCGCCCTTGCGTCGGCGTGATGCTGGTGAACGACAAGGGCCGCGTCTTCGTCGGCCGCCGGATCGACAACAAGGAAGGCGACTGGTGGCAGATGCCCCAGGGCGGCGTCGATGAAGGGGAGGACCTTCGCGAAGCGGCGATGCGCGAACTCGGCGAAGAAACCGGCGCAAAGGCGGAGCACGTAACCATTATCCGCCAGATGGACGAACCGATGCGTTACGACCTGCCGGAAGAGCTGATTGGTAAACTATGGGGCGGAAAGTATCGCGGGCAGGAGCAGGTCTGGTTCCTCGCCCGCTTTTCCGGGAGCGATGCGGATATCGACCTGGAGGCGCACGACCCGCCCGAATTCTGCGATTGGAAATGGGTCGAGCCCGAACAGCTTCCGGACCTCATCGTACCGTTCAAGAAGCGCGTCTATCGCGCCGTGGTGGATGCATTCCGCGAGCTGGTCTGAACGCGGCGGCGCTTAGTTCATCATCGCCTTCTGTTCTTCCGACAGGGTCACTTCCGCTGTCTGGACAGGCGTCACAGGACCGGCGGCAATCGCGGCGGAAACAGCTTGCGCTTCCGGGCAGTCGCCACCGCACAGGCTTTCGACCCGGGTGAGCATTTCCTGCGCCTTGGCGATCGCACCTTTCTCGGCCAGCGCCTCGCCCTCGCCGGCGATGGCGGCGATGTTGCGCGGTTCGCGAGCCAGCGCCTCGCGATAATAGCCGATAGCTTTGCCTTGCAACTGCTCGGCGCGCGAAGCTTCGGCCAAAAGAATGAGCGTCGGCGTATACCCCGGATCGACGGCAAGAGCAGCCTCGAAGGCATCGATCGCCGCCTGAACCTCGCCTTGTTCCAGCGCGGTTTCGCCCTGCGACAACAGGACCTGCGCGCCCGGTGCGGGATCACGCTGCTGCCCCCAACTGACACTGGCGGTCAACGCGACGACGAGCGAAAGGGCGGCGGCAGGCGGAGCGAAACGCATCAGCGTCTCCTTGATTGTGTCGGACGAAGCGAGCGTGGATCGAGCCATCGTGGGACGCGGGGTATCACGATCTTTCTGCACGGGCGATGAAAAATCCATCCGTCCCGTCGTGGGAAGGCGTAAGCCTTATACCCTCCCCGCGTGGTGCACCGCCGGGGAGGTCCGGTAACGATGGGCGATAATCCTGCGATCGGGCGAGGAAGGCCGCGAACTGGTCCCGCCCTTCTTCGTCCAAGAGCGAGCAGACGACGTAGATCAGGCGGCCGCCCGGTTTTACCAATTGTGCACCGATATTCAGCAAACGCGCCTGCAGATCGACGAGGCGCGCGATCTCCACTTCGTCCAACCGCCAACGCGCTTCCGGGTTGCGCCGCCACGTTCCGGTGCCCGAACAAGGCGCGTCGATCAGGACGGCATCCGCGGCGCCGACGAGATCCGCAAGCATCTCGGCCTCTTTGTTCGGATCGAGCAGGCGGGTTTCCACGATCGTTGCGCCCGCTCGCCCGGCCCGGGGCTGCAGGCGAGAGATCCGCCCGCGATCGGTATCGCTTGCAATGAGCCTGCCGGTATCGTGCATCGCGGCCGCGAGCGACAGGGTTTTCCCTCCCCCGCCCGCGCACAAATCGACAATGGTTTCTCCGGGTTTTGCGCCGACGGCAAGGCAGGCCAGCTGGGAGCCGGTATCCTGAATTTCGATCAACCCGTCGCGGTAGGCGTCCCATTGTTCGACCTTGGTACCGGTCTCGAGGCGCAGGCCGTGAGGCGCAGCGGTCGGTTCCGCTTGTTCCGGTAGTATCAGGCTTGCGCGGTTCGCTTTCAGCGCATTCACGCGAATATCAAGCGGAGCGCGATCCAGCAGCGCAGCCTTCCCGGCTTCCTCGATGCCGGAGGCTTGCAACCGCGCCTCCAGCCATTCCGGCGCGACACCAGCTGCAGCGATAGGTTCGTCGTCCGATAGCGTTGTAGGGCCATACTGCGAACCATCGAACAAGTCGGCCAATGCCGGTTCACGCTCGGCATATCGGAGCATCGCAGCGCGGCCGTTCTCAGGCACAGGCCCGCAAGCACGCACAGCACCGTAGACCAGTTCGCGAATGGCTCGCCGATCCTTCGATCCGGCGAAGCGATTGTTCTTGAACCAGTCGGCCAGGATACGGTCGGCGGGCGGCCCCTTTTCTCGCGCCGAGGCGATGATGCGGTCGAGCAATTCGATCGCGGTCTGTACCCGCGCCGCTGGTGTCATGGCTCAGCGCGTCGGATAGTTCGGCGCTTCACGCGTAATCGCGACATCGTGGACGTGGCTTTCGGTGAGGCCGGCATTGGTAATGCGCACGAAGTTCGCGCGTTTGCGCAGGTCTTCGATCGTGCCGCTGCCGGTATAGCCCATCGCCGCCTTGATCCCGCCGACCAATTGGTGGACCACCGCCGCCGCCGGCCCCTTGTAAGGCACTTGCCCTTCGATGCCTTCGGGCACGAGCTTCTGCTGGCTGACGTCCTGTTGGAAATAGCGGTCGGCGCTGCCGCGCGCCATGGCACCGACGCTGCCCATGCCGCGATAAGCCTTGTAGCTACGGCCCTGGTAAATGAAGGTCTCGCCCGGCGCTTCCTCGGTGCCCGCCAGCATCGAGCCGATCATAACGACGCTCGCACCCGCGGCGAGCGCCTTCGCCGCATCGCCGCTCGTGCGAAGGCCGCCGTCCGCGATAACAGGGACGCCGTCAGCTTCCGCCGCCTCGGCGCAATCCATGATTGCCGTGAGCTGCGGCACACCGACACCAGCGACGACACGCGTCGTGCATATCGAGCCCGGCCCGATGCCCACCTTCACGGCATCCGCCCCCGCCCCGATAAGCGCCTTGGTCGCTTCCGCCGTGGCCACGTTGCCGGCGATCACCTGCACGCTGTTCGACAACGCTTTCACCCGCTCGACCGACCGGGCGACATCCTTGTTGTGGCCATGCGCAGTATCGATCACAACCACGTCGACCTCGGCATCGATCAGCGCCTCGGTGCGCTCGAACCCTTTGTCGCCGACCGTCGTGGCCGCCGCCACCCGCAGGCGCCCGGTCGCATCCTTTGTGGCATCGGGATAGGCAACCGCCTTCTCGATATCCTTCACCGTGATCAGGCCGACGCAGCGCCCGCTGTCGTCCACCACCAACAGTTTTTCGATCCGGCGCTGATGCAGCATCCGCCGCGCCTCGTCCTGCCCGGTGCCGAGCGGCACGGTGGCGAGGTTTTCGGTCGTCATCAATTCCCTGACCGGCTGGTTCGGATTTTCAGCGAAACGAACGTCGCGATTGGTCAGGATGCCGACGAGCTTGCCGCCGCGATCGGTCACCGGAATGCCGCTGATCCGCTTCTCGGTCATCGTCGCCTGCGCTTCGCCCAGCGTCGCATCGGGATGGATGGTAATCGGATTGACGACCATGCCGCTCTCGAACCGCTTGACCGCACGCACCGCCGCAGTTTGCTCGTCTACCTCGAGATTACGATGCAACACGCCGATGCCGCCCAATTGCGCCATCGCGATCGCCATGTCCGCCTCGGTCACAGTATCCATCGCGCTAGATACGACGGGAATGTTCAGGCCGATGTCCCGCGTCAGCCGCGTGGCGGTCTTCGCCATCGAGGGCAGGATGTCGCTTTCGGCGGGAACGAGGAGAACGTCGTCGAAAGTGAGACCGAGGGGAATGTCGAACTGTGCCACGTGAAGAATCGCCTGCCGGGGGGAATGAGGTGGCGGCCCATGTAACGACGGTTGGGGGGAGGCGCTAGTCAACAGAACGACTAAACAGACTGGGGCTGCGAAGACACATGTCTCGCAGCTCCATGTCTGAAATTGTGCGGTCAGGTATACCTGACTTTCGTAACGCCTCGCGGCCAGCGCATCGCGCCACCCACAAAAGCGAAGCCTAGAATCAGGAGAGCCCATGCCGCTGGCTCGGGTACCGCACCCGGGTTCCCCGGCGTGAAAGCACCGGGTAGGGCTTGAACGTAGTCCAGATCGAAGCCGGGGGAGCCACCGAAGGTATCGTTGCCGACGATGCGAACGCCGCGAACGATTTCGGTAAATCCGATGGAACCCAGGTCGAAACTTGACACGCCATCGGCGTTGTTCGCGAAGCCGAGAAACACGAAGTCCAAGAGATTAGCAGAGACGAAAATGCCTGCTGATTCCGAAGCACTGCCAAGTTCGGCGATGAAAATATCATTGCCCTCGCCATCGACGACAATCTCGTCATCGAAGGCTACGGTTACGAAACTACCGGTTGGCAGAGATAGAAAATCATTGTCGGGAGTAGGAGGGCCAAGCACGACATCCGGCGAAACGGGGACGGGGAAGTTGTTGTCGTCTCCCCCATAAGGACCGACGATCGGTCCATTTCCGGCGTCGAAGAACTCGATTACTCTATCGGCAAATCCGACCTCCGCATGCGCTGGATGCGCTATTCCTGCGAGGGCAACCGTTCCTATGGCAAACTTCCATACAGGCGACATGACACATCTCCTCTTCAAGTTAACTCCAGGTTAACCATAATTGCCCGCGGGGCAGCCGATGAGTCAAGCCATTTCGATTACGGCAAGCTATTCCGCCGTCCACCCGCCGTCGATACTCCAGTTCGCGCCGTTGACGTTCTGCGCCTCGTCGCGGCAGAGAAAGACCGCCATCGCGCCCACATCTTCGGGCTGGACGAACTTCTTGGTCGGCTGCTTGGCGAGCAGGACCTTGTCGATGACCTCATCACGGCTCATTCCGCGGGCTTTCATCGTATCGGGGATCTGGTTTTCGACCAGCGGCGTCCACACATAGCCCGGGCTGATGCAGTTTGCCGTGATGCCATGCTCGGCCAGTTCGAGTGCCAGCGTCTTGGTCAGTCCCGCGATGCCGTGCTTCGCGGCGACGTAAGCGCTCTTGAACGGGGAGGCGGTGAGCGAATGGGCGCTCGCGGTGTTGATGATCCGGCCCCAGCCCCGTTCCTTCATGTGCGGCACGGCAAGCCGCGCGGTGTGAAACGCCGAACTCAGATTGAGCGCGATGATGAGGTCCCACTTATCGACCGGGAACTCCTCGACCGGCGCGACGTGCTGCGTTCCCGCATTGTTGACGAGGATGTCGATCCCGCCCGCCTCCGCCATCATGTCTTCGACCTGATCGACTTTGGTCAGGTCCGCGCCGCTATGGCTGGCGCCCAATTCCTCGCATAATTTGGCGATCTCGTTCTCTTCGCCGAAGCCGTTGAGGACGATCTCGGCACCCTCACCATGCAAGGCACGGGCGATGGCGAGACCAATGCCGCTGGTCGAACCGGTGACGAGGGCGCGTTTTCCTTCAAGAAACATTTTAGGCTCCGAGCGTTGGGGCAGTATCGAGGCGCAGATGTCGCCGAGGATAGGCGCGCTGTAAAGCGTCGGCGTGACAGGTTCATGGGGGTTATGGGATGAAACTCAATCCGTTCGATACCGGGAATATCAACGTTCGCTCTTCGGGCGGCGGCGGCGTGGGCAAGGCCGGGGGGCTGGGCTGCGGCACGATCGTCATCGCGGCATTGGGCTATTTCGTCTTCGGTCTGGACCCGTTCCAAACTGCGGCGACCGTCAACAGTGTGCAGCAAGGCAGCCAGCAGGCCGGCCCGTCCAATACGAACGAGCAGGAAATCTGCACCAGCAGCGAATATGCGCGCGAAGCCTGCAATGGGCTTCAATCGCTCAACCAGACTTGGGCCGCGACGTTCGAACAGCAGGGCGTCGGCGATCGCTTCCGCCAACCAACGCTGGATTTGTTCAGCGGCGGTGTGAGAACGCAAGGGTGCGGAAGCGCGACGTCGGACGTAGGCCCGTTCTACTGCCCGGCCGACCAGACGATCTACATCGACACGAGCTTCTACGACCAGCTCGCAAATATGGGCGGCAGCAGCGGCGATTTTGCGCGCTACTATGTGCTCGCCCACGAATACGGCCACCATATCCAGACCCTCACCGGTATCTCCGACCAAATCCGCAGTGTGCAGCAGCAGAACCCGCGCATGGCGAACCAGTTGCAGGTGCGCATGGAATTGCAGGCGGATTGCTATGCTGGCGTCTGGGCGGGCAAGAACCGCAACCTGATCGAACCGGGTGACATCGAGGAAGGAATGCAGACCGCGGCCGCCATCGGCGACGATGCGCTGACCCAAGGCCGGGTCAGTTCCGAGAATTTCACTCACGGTACGAGCGAACAGCGCAGCCAGGCTCTGCGGCTGGGCCTGCGGGGCGACGATACCGCCTGCGACGCCATCACGAATCTCAGCTAGGAAATTTATTTATCGCTATCGACCAAAGCACCTGCAACGACGTTCTCACCTCGCCCCAACTGCGCCTGATCGGGCAGGTCAACGAGGCGATGTACAACGAATTCCGTAACCAGCTCGCGGCCGCGCCCGGCGATGGGATCCTCGTGATCGCGCTGACCACGCTGGGCGGGAATCCCGAAGTCGCGCGCGCGATGGCCGACGACGTTCGCCTTTTGCGCGAGGCGGGTCGCACGATCTATTTCCTCGGCAAAGCGGCTGTGTATTCCGCAGGCGCGACCTTTATGGCCGGCTTTCCCGTCGAATGCCGGTTCCTCACGAAGGGCACGACCCTGCTGGTACATGAGCGGCAGATTGCAAAGACTATCAATCTCTCCGGCCCCCTGAAAAGCTGCACCGCGCAACTCAAGGCTTCGCTCAACGAAATCGAACAGTCGATCGCAATCGAGGAAGCGGGCTTTCGCGATTTGATCGAAGGCTCCGAAGTAGAGTTCGAGGAATTGCAGCGCCGCGCGCCGGACAATTGGTATATCCCTTGCGAAGAGGCGAAGGATCGCGGGCTGATTGCCGATATTATCTAGCCTGCGCTTCTGGCATTCTGCCGCGATGCTGAAACGATTCGCTGCCGCGTTCTGCCTCCTGTCCGCCCCGATCATGGCGCAGGACACCGCCGAAACCTTCGATACCGACCGCGTGGTTCTCGAAACGACCGCCGGCGATATCGTCGTTGAGATCGAGACCGAGCGCGCGCCGATCACTGCGGCGAATTTCCTGCGTTATGTCGATGAAGATCGCCTCGACGGCACGGTGTTCTACCGGGCTATGGCTCTCGACTGGGAGCAGCCCAACGGCCTCATCCAGGGCGGCGTGCAATACGATCCCGACCGGGTGCTCGATCCCATCGCGCATGAGCGGACGAGCGATACCGGCGTCCTCCATACCGAAGGTGCCTTGTCGATGGCGCGCAATGCGCCTGGCACAGCAACCGGTGATTTTTCGATCCTGCTTCGCGCGCAGCCTTCGATGGATGCCGATCCAGATAGCGACGATCCCGAGGTTCGCGAGGGCTACTCGGCGTTCGGTCGGGTGGTCGACGGTATGGATGTCGTGCGCGCCATCCACGCGATGCCGACCGATCCCGACAAGGGCGAAGGCTGGATGAAGGGCCAGATGCTGGCCGAACCCGTCACGATCGTCGAAGCGCGCCGTGTGGCGGACGAGGATTAACAGACCTCGGCAGTATTTTCGGGCGGCGGGCCGGGCGGCACCCGCGCGGCAGTGAGGCGGAAGGGGTCGCCTTTCAGCGCATGGTTGTCGCCATAGGCCGCGGCCAGAACGGCATAGAGCTGCGGGTCGTAGGCTTCCACGTCGCCGTGGTTCAGGATGCGGCGACCATCGAAAGCCTGCAACCGGTTCGAATCGAACCAGAATTGCGTCCCCTCGGCCCAATATTCATGTAGCGTCGTTGTCGTGTATTCGTCGAGCCAGAGCTCGTTCGCGAGCGCATTGGCATAGGCTGCCTCGATCCGACGGTAGAGCGCAGGGTCCACCCCCTCTATGGCGTACAGTACACTATGCGCCATTTCGTGAACGAAGATTGTCTCGCCCCAATAGCGGCTGCTCGGCAGACCCAGCACGTCCTCCTCCGCCGCCGCCATGCGTTGCCCGCCGATGCCGCGGGCGCGCGCGTCCCAGTATTCGCGGTCGGACAGCGTGCCGATGCGCGCGTCGTAATGCTTGAGTTCGCACCGCGTCAGGCGGGGATCGTCGCGGGCTGGCTTCGTCCAGTGCGCCTTGTCCGGTAGATCGAGCAGCGCCTCGTCTTCGGCAATCAGTGCGATACGATAGTCGTTAGCGGCAAGCCATTGCGCCAGATCCGGCCGATGGGCCAGCATGCCCTCCGCCATATCGCGCGCAGCGAACAACGCTTCGTCCGATACGCGTGACGAAGAGAGGATAGGAATGCCATCCGCCGCGACATACTTCGCGTAGAACGGTTCGGCACCTAGTGCCCCCGGCGGAGCCGATGTCCCAGCCACGCAGGATGTGAGGAGAGCCGCAAAAGCCGCCACGAAGACGGCGCATCGCACGCGGAAAACCGGCTCTCCTATGCTCAGTACACCCGCTTCTTGGGCTCGATATAGGCGATGTCGTCAGTCAGCGTGTATTCGTGGACCGGACGATAATCGATCGGGACTTTGCCGCCTTTGCCGCCCCAGCCTTCGAACCAGGCGATGGTGTGCTTCATCCACTCGGCATCGTTACGCTCGGGATAATCCTCGTGCGCGTGGGCACCGCGGCTTTCCTTGCGGTTTTCCGCGCTGGCGATGGTGACGTTGGCCTGCGCCATCAGATTGTCGAGTTCGAGCGTTTCGATCAGATCGCTGTTCCAGACCAGCGAGCGGTCGGTGACGTGCACGTCTTCCAGGCGCTTGTTGACGTCCTTCAGCTGCTCGACGCCCTCGGACAGCAGCTTGCTGTCGCGGAATACGGCGGCATGGGTCTGCATGCTCTTCTGCATCTGCGCACGGATCTGTGCGGTCGGCGAGCCACCGTCCGCATGGCGGAAATGGTCGAGACGGCTGAGCGACAGGTCCGCGCTGTCTTTCGGCAGCTCGTCCATGCTCGTACCCGGCTTGATCAGTTCCTTCAGACGGTGGCCGGTCGCGCGACCGAACACAACGAGGTCGATCAGCGAATTCGAGCCGAGGCGGTTCGCGCCGTGAACCGACACGCAGGCCGCCTCGCCCACGGCGAAGAGGCCAGGCACGACCTTTTCCGGATCGCTCTTGTCTCCGGCAACGACTTCGCCGTGATAGTTACAGGGAATGCCGCCCATATTGTAGTGGACGGTCGGCGTCACCGGCAGGGGTTCGCGCGTCAGGTCGACGCCGGCGAAGATCTTGCCGCTTTCGGTAATGCCCGGGAGACGCTCGCCGAGGATGTTCGGATCGATATGGTCGAGGTGCAGGAAGATGTGGTCGCCTTCCGGCCCCACGCCGCGCCCTTCGCGCATTTCGAGCGCCATCGAACGCGATACGACATCGCGGCTCGCCAAGTCCTTCGCGGAAGGCGCATAGCGTTCCATGAACCGCTCGCCTTCGGAATTGGTGAGGTACCCGCCCTCGCCCCGCGCGCCTTCGGTGATGAGAACGCCCGCGCCGTAAATGCCGGTCGGGTGGAACTGCACGAATTCCATGTCCTGCAGCGGCAGACCCGCACGCAGTACCATGCCGCCGCCATCGCCGGTGCAGGTGTGCGCACTGGTCGCCGTGTAATAGCAGCGGCCGTATCCGCCGGTCGCCAGCACGACGCCATGGCTGCGGAAGCGGTGGATCGTCCCGTCATCGAGGCACATGGCGATCACGCCGCGGCACGCGCCGTTTTCCATGATCAGATCGAGCGCGAAATATTCGATGAAGAAGTCCGCATCGTATTTCAGGCTCTGCTGGTACAGCGCGTGGAGCATGGCGTGCCCCGTACGGTCCGCCGCCGCGCAGGTGCGCTGCACGGGCGGGCCTTCACCCATGTTCTGCATGTGTCCGCCGAACGGACGCTGGTAGATCGTGCCATTATCGTTGCGGCTGAACGGTACGCCCGCATGTTCGAGCTCGTAGACCGCCTGCGGCGCCTCGCGCACGAGATACTCAACCGCATCCTGGTCGCTCAGCCAGTCCGATCCCTTCACGGTATCGTACATGTGCCACGACCAGTGATCGGGCGTGTTGTTGCCGAGGCTCGCCGCGATGCCGCCCTGCGCGGCCACGGTATGGCTGCGGGTCGGGAACACTTTGGAGATATTTGCCGTCTTCAGCCCGCTTTCCGCGCTACCCATGGTCGCGCGGAGGCCGCTGCCGCCCGCGCCGACTACGACGACATCATAATTGTGATCGATGATCGGATAGGCGCGACCGCCGATTTCGAAAGTTTCCGTGCGGGCCATCAGGCGGCTCCTCCGAAGGCGAGCCGGGCGATCGAGATCAGGCCGAACGCGGCGCCGCCGATGAAAACGAGATTGAGCAGGACGAGGATGCCGAACTTGGTGCCGGCTTCGTGAACGTAATCCTCGACCACGACCTGCACGCCGAGCCGCGCATGCCAGAACACGCTGACCAGCAGCAGCGCGAGCGCGGTTGCCGGAAGCAGTTGGGAAGCCCAGCCGGACAGGGTTGCGTAATCGTATTCCGGAAGCAGCGCGAGGCTGATCGTCAGAAACAGCATGAGGACGAGGTTGCCGACCGCGGTAAAACGCTGCGTCAGCCAGTGATGCACACCCTCATGCGCCGAACCCAGCCCGCGTGCGCGACCGATAGGAGTACCGTCTACCATAATCCGTTCACTTCAAGAAAATGACGGCCCAGAACAGGACCGTGAGAATGATGCCGAGGGCGAAGACCACCATCGACCATGTCTTGTTGACCGAAAGCTCGTACCCAGCGCCGATATCGAGCACGAAGTGGCGCAGCCCGCTCAGCATATGGGTGAAGAACGTCCAGCTCAGACCGATGAGGACGATAATTCCGATGGGCGAACCCATAACGAAGGCAAACGTGTCGTACGCGCCTGCACCTGCCGCCATCGCGCCGAGCCACCATAACAGGATCGGCAGGCCGACGAACGCCATCGCGCTGCCGGTGACACGGTGCGTGATGGAGAGCGCCATGTGCGGCCCCCATTTGTAAATCTGCAGATGCGGCGAAAGCGGGCGATTGGCCATGCGTAATTGCGTCCGTTCGGTGAATTTCTGCGGCTTACTTAGCGAAGATGCGCCGCGAGGCAAGGCGCGCCGCCTCGACAAACGTCGCAAATTTGGAAATAGCGCGTTGCATGACATGCATTCTTCTCACCGGTTCCTCGCGCGGGATCGGCGCCGCCGCCAAATCCGAACTCGAAGCGCGCGGCGCCAAGGTGATCGGACAGGCCACGACGAGCGACCGTACGGATACCGTGCCCGCAGACTTCCGCAATCCCGGTGCGCCGGCCGAATTATGGAACGCCGCCCTCGCCCGCGCCGGCGGCACGATCGACGTACTGGTGAACAATGCCGGCCTTTTCTCACCCAGCCCGCTCGATGGGTCGGACATCGAATGGCTGGATACGTGGGAAGATACCATGCGCATCAACCTCACCGCCTCCGCCCAGCTTTCGCGTTTCGCGGTGCGGCTATGGCAGGAGCGCGGGGTGGGCGGCCGCATCGTCCACGTCGCCAGCCGCGCAGGCCATCGCGGGGATTCGCCAGCCCACTGGCATTATGCCGCGAGCAAGGGCGGTATGCTGGCCATGCACAAGAGCATCGCACGCGCCTACGCCGCCGAGGGCATATTGAGCTTCGCCGTCACGCCCGGGTTCACCGACACAGCGATGGCGGGCGACTATCTCGAAAGCCGGGGCGGCAGCGGCTTACTGGCCGACATTCCCCTGGGCCGGGTGGCGGAACCGAAAGAAATGGCGACCATCATCGCCTTCTGCGCGCTCGACGCCCCACCCAGCATGACCGGCGCGACCTTGGATGCCAACGGGGCAAGCTATGTTCGCTAGGATAGTCGGTCTCGCTGCCTGCTTGTCGGCCGCAGGATGCGTGGCGACTGCGGAAGAAGCCATGCCGGTGGCCGACGTAGCGGCATCCAGGTACTATCCCGATCGTGCAGAGCGCGGTAACTCCGCCGACTTCCTCGCTGCTTGCAAGGATTGGGACGAATGGGACAAGCCCGCCCCGCCCTTTCAGATCTTTGGCAACACCTTCTACGTCGGCACCTGCGGCATCAGCGCCATTCTTGTCGTCGGCGAGGAAGGGCACGTTCTGATCGACAGCGGGACCGATACGGGAGCCGACGTGGTGCTGGCCAATATCCGCGCGCTCGGTTTGGACCCGCGCGATGTGCGCTATCTTCTGCACAGTCATGAGCATTTCGATCACGTCGGTGGCCATGCGAAGATTTCCGCCGCCACCGGGGCGACCGTCATCGTATCCCCCGAAGCTGTGCAGGTATTTGTCAATGGGGAAGCGCATCCGGACGATCCGCAAGCAGGGATGCACGATGCGTTTGCGCCGGTCGGGAAGGTTCGCGAAATCGGCGATGACGAGACCGTAAAGCTGGGCGATCTCGAACTGACCGCCCACCTGACCCCCGGCCATTCGCCCGGCGCGATGAGCTGGACGTGGTGGGCCTGCTCCTTGCCCGGTGATCCCCCCGTCTGCCGCCGTGTTGCCTATGTCGACAGCCTCTCGCCGATATCGGCGGACGCCTATCGCTTCACCGAACACTCCGAAGCGGTGGCGGCTTTTCGAACCAGCATCGACACCGTGCGTGCCCTGCCCTGTGATCTTTTGCTGACCCCGCACCCATCGGCCAGTGATATGCTCGTCCGGTTGCGCGAGGGTGGACTGCTCGGTCAGGGCCAATGCGCCGCCTATGCCGATAGTATAGCGAAGCGCCTCGATGCGCGGCTGGCGGAGGAAGCCGGTGAGTAGCTGGAAGATCGTCGGCGCGGTATCCAAACCGGTGGCCAAGGCGGCGCTGGTCGCGCAGGAATTCGCCGCCGACTGGCCCGACGATTGGGTGGTCACCGCCATGGAAATCGCAGAGGACCGGCCCGACGACTGGACCTTCGAGGTCTATCTCGACCGCAAACCTTCCAAGGCGGACATCGCGAAGGTGACGGCGCTGTTCGAAGACGAGGCGCCCGAGCTGCGCGCCGAGAAACTGCCGGACTCCGACTGGGTGTCGGAAAGCCAGAAGGGTGTCGACCCAATCGTCGCTGGGCGGTTTCGCGTACGCACCCCGGACCATTCGCCCGATCCCTCCGCCATCGAGTTCGTCATCCCCGCCAGCCAGGCGTTCGGTACCGGCCAGCACGCGACGACCGCAGGCTGCCTCGCCATGCTCGACCTGATGAAGCGCAGCGGCGTGGGTATTCGCAATCTGGCGGATATCGGGACCGGAACCGGTCTTCTCGCCATGGCCGCTCTGCGCCTGTGGCCGAATGCCGCAGCGACGGCGTCCGATATCGACGATGTATGCGCCGGCGTTGTCGCCGATAATCTCAACCTCAACGGAATGCGCGCTGGTCCGCGACGCGGTGCTTTGCTCATGACGATCGCTGACGGCATGGAGCATAGCCTGTTGCAGGCGCGCGCGCCGTTCGACCTCCTGATCGCGAATATCCTTGCCGGCCCGCTGATCGAACTGGCGGACGATTTCGCCGCGAGCGTGTCAGCACGCGGAAACATCCTTCTTGCCGGGCTGCTAGAAACACAGGAAGCCGAGGTGCGCCGCGCCTATCGCAAGGCCGGGTTCCGCCTTGCGCGCAGGATGGTGAACGGCGACTGGTCGATCCTGTGGCTGCGCAAACGCACCGCGTGGTGATCCTGCGCCAGACCGGCCGCATCTTGCTTTGGCTTGTCGCAGGGCTGCTCTCGCTAGTGACAGCGTTCCTGCTTGCCGCATGGATCGGCAGTTCGATCCCGCGCAATTCCGACTGGACCGAACCTGCGGACGGCATCCCGATCATGGTCGCCAGCAACGGCGTACATACAGAGCTCGTGCTTCCGGTCGTCACACCGGTGAAGGACTGGCGCACGACCTTTCCCTCCGCTGGGCAACCGCGCCCGCGAGATGGCTGGATGCCGACCCATATCGCCATCGGCTGGGGTGAGCGCGAGGTCTTCCTGAACACGCCGACATGGGGAGATCTGAAGCTCTCCACAGCAATACGGATTGCGACACGCGGTGGAGAAGGGCTGGTGCGCGTCGGCCATTACGTCAATCCACAGCCGTCGGAATACTATCGCACCATTCGGTTACGACCCGCGGAATATGCCCGGCTCGTCGACCGGGTGGAAACCCTGCTTCCGCCCCAACCCTCCGGAATGCCGCGCCGATCCCGTACCGGCTTCGATCCGACGACGCTGAATTACGATGCGACCGGGCGCTACACGCTGGCAAACACCTGCAACCAATGGACCAACGACACGCTCGCCTATGCCGGTGTCAGGATTGGGGTGTGGACGCCGCTTGCGGGGGGCGTGATGAAGTGGATCCCGCAGCCGGAACGCTAGGCGCGAAACCTTCGTCATAGGCGACCACCGCGCGCGTCACCGCCTGCATCATGGCGAACCGCTCGGCATAGGAACTGCGCGTACGCTGGATGAACGCCGCCACGCCGTATTTCCGTCCTGTCGGCGAAAACAGGATTGCGACGTCGTTATAGCCCGACTGCTCGCCAGCATAGACCTGTCCCGTGCCCGTCTTGTGCGCGATCGCCCAGTCCGGCGGCACCCCGCCCTTCAACCGTCTCGGCCCGCTCTTCGTTTTATTCATGATGCCGACTAGCAATTCGGTGGAGCGCTTCGAGAGCAAATCGCCGCGCGCCAGCTTCGCCAACGCCTCCGCCATGCCCGAAGGCGTCGCTCCATCGATGGGATCGGCGAGATAGCCTTCGAAGGCGGCCTTGCGCCGCTCGTCCGGCACCGCCTCGCGGGCATCGTAGAACCGGCGGCCGACGGAATAGCTCGGCTGCCAGGAAAGGCCCGCGATCGCCGCCTGCTTGGTCCGCTCGTCGGTCCCGAAGGCAACGCCTTGGAGATGGTTCTTCGCGATGAATTTATCGACCGCCTTCGGGCCACCCGCCCGCCGCAATATGCGATCGTTGGCCGTGTTGTCGCTCTGCGTGATCGCCCGCTGCATCAATTCGCGATAGGTTGTGACGAACTGCCCTTTCGCTTTCACGATTTCGCGGATCGGCTGGTGAAACAGCGTGAGGTCCTGCGCGCGAATAACGACCGGCTCGGCGAGATCGAGCTTCCCGCGATCCACCAGATCGAGCGCGGTCATCGAGACCCATAGCTTGCTGACGCTTTGTTGCGGCATCGGCACATCGCCGTTATAGCTCATTACCGCTTCGCTGCTCACTTCGGCGACGCCGATGCCAACCACGCCCGGAAAGCTTTCGCCGATCTCCGCTAGCCGCGCCTCGAGCGCCTCCTGTTCGGGCGAAAGTGTCATCTGGGGGATCGGCGCACTATCCACACGCACATGCTCCACCTGCGCCGCGGGTTCGGGGATGCAGGTCGCGAGCAGGAAAATGCCCGAGAACAGCAGCAGAAGAAAGGCGACGAGAAAGGTGCGGGACACGATTGCGCGCTAGGTGAAGCGCTTCGCCCGTTTTTGCAAATTCAAAAGCTTAGCCGGCATCGGCAACGATCTTCGCCCATGCCGCCTCGTCGATGACTTCGATGCCCAGTTCGGCGGCCTTCTTCATCTTGCTACCCGCGCCCGGCCCGGCGACGACGAGGTCGGTCTTCGCGCTCACTGCGCTGCTCGCCTTCGCGCCGAGCCGTTCGGCCTGCGCCTTCGCCTCGTCGCGGCTCATGGTTTCGAGCTTGCCGGTGAACACCACGGTCTTCCCCGCCACCGCGCTGTCACGCGTCTCGACCTCGTAGCGGGGCGGCGAAAGTTCGGAGAGGAGATCGTCCCATACGGCGATATTGTGATCCTCGTGGAAGAAGTCGCCGAGCGCTTCGACCACCGCTCCGCCGATCCCGTCGATGGCGGTCAGTTCGTTTTCCGCACCCTCGTCGCCTGCGCGTGCGTTCTGGGCCGCTTTCCGCAGTGCCGGCATTTCGTGGAAATGCTTCATCAGATCGCGAGCCGTCACGGCGCCGACATGGCGGATGCCGAGGCCGAACAGGAGGCGCGCGGCATCGGGTGATCGCCGCGCCTCGATACTTGCCAACAGGTTATCCACAGACCGCTCCTTCCAGCCATCGAGAGCAAGGATGTCGGCCCGGCGGTCTTTCAACCGGAAGATATCGGCGGGGCTTTCGAGCCACCCCAGAGCGAAAAACAGGTCGATGGTCTTCTCGCCCAGACCGTCGATATCGAGCGCACCGCGACTGACGAAATGCTTCAGCCTTTCCGTGCGTTGCGCCGGACAGATGAGACCGCCTGTGCAGCGTACATCGACCTCGTCTTCCTCGGCAACCGCTTCGCTGCCGCATTCAGGGCAGTGGTCGGGAAACTGGAAAGGCTTGCGATCGGCCTCGGGCGTCAGGTTTTCCACAAGCTGTGGAATAACGTCGCCCGCCCGCTGAACGACCACGCGGTCGCCTGGACGAACGCCGAGCCGCGCGATCTCGTCGCGATTGTGAAGCGTGACATTCGTGACGGTGACCCCGCCGACCAGTACCGGCGCAAGCCGCCCGACAGGCGTCAACTTGCCCGTCCGCCCGACCTGAATGTCGATCGCCTCCAGCGTCGTCTCGACCCGTTCGGCGGGAAACTTGTGCGCCAATGCCCAGCGCGGCGCCTTGCCGACCGAGCCGAGCCGCTGTTGCCAGTCGAGACGGTCGACCTTGTAGACTACGCCGTCGATTTCATATGGCATGTCAGTACGTTCGGAACCGATCTTCGCATAATGCGCGAGCATGGCTTCGAGATCCGTGACTAGCACGAACTGCGGCGAAACCGGCAAGCCCCAAGCTTCAATTTGCCGCACGACCTCCTCTTGGGTTTCACCCGGAACCGCGCTCGCCGCGCCCCAGCCATGTGCCCAGAATTTCAATGGCCGCGCCGCCGTAACGCTTGGATCCTTCTGGCGAAGCGACCCTGCGGCGGCGTTGCGCGGGTTAGCGAACAGCTTTCCGCCCGCTTCCTCCTGCGCCGCGTTCAGGGCGAGAAAGTCGGCCTTGGCCATGTAGACCTCGCCGCGGATCTCGAACACGTCCGGCGCCTCGCCGTCGAGCGTTTGCGGAATGTCTGCGATGTGCGCGACGTTCGGCGTCACGTCTTCGCCGACCTGCCCGTCGCCCCGTGTTGCCGCGCGGATCAGCTTGCCCTTTTCGTAGCGCAGCGAGCAGGACAGACCGTCGATCTTGTCCTCCGCCGTTACCGCGATCGGTGCGCCCTCCTCCAGCGAAAGGAAGCGCCGCACGCGGGCAAGCCATTCGGCCACCTCCTCCTCGGCAAACGCATTGTCGAGGCTCATCATGCGAACATCGTGGCTGACCTTGCTCAGCGGCGAGGCGGCGACCTCGTGGCCGATCGCCTGGCTCGGCGAATCTGCGCGCACCAAGTGCGGAAACGCAGCTTCCAGCTTGGCATTGCGCCGCACCAGCGCGTCATATTCCTGATCGGTTATCTCCGGCGCATCGTCGGCGTGATACAACCGATTGTGGCGCGCGATTTGCTTCGCAAGCCGCATCAGTTCGTTGGCAGCTTCGGGTTCCGAAAGATCGCTCACACCCCCTCCAGCAAGCGATCCGCCTGGGCACGCGCTTCGGGCGTCACTTCGGCACCGCTCAACATTCGCGCGATTTCTTCCTGTCGATCCGCTTCGTTAAGCAAGGCGACGCTCGTTCGCGTGACGGTGCCGTCGGATGACTTCGCGATCATGTAATGCGTGCGCCCACGTGCCGCGACTTGGGGCGAGTGAGTGACGGCGAGCAATTGTCCGCTGTCCGCCAGCCGCGCGAGCCGCTCGCCGATGGCGCTGGCGACCGCGCCGCCGACGCCGCGGTCGATTTCGTCGAAGATCACGGTTGCCGCCCCGCCCTGCTCCGCCAGCGCGACCTTCAGGGCGAGGATGAAGCGCGAGAGTTCGCCGCCGCTGACAATCTTCGTAAGCGGTGCGAAGTCGGCGCCGGGATTGGTCGCGATGAGGAACTCAACCGCGTCCATGCCATGCGGACCCCAGCGCTCTTCCGGCAGTTCGGTCACCGCCGTCTTGAACCGGGCGGCATCGAGCTTGAGTGGCACGAGTTCGCGCGTCACCGCCTCGTCCAGTTTCATCGCGGCGGCGATCCGTGTGGCATGCAGCGCTTCCGCCTTCGCCCGGTAGCGCGCGCCGGTATCCTTGACCGCCCCCTCCAGCGCATCGAGTTCGGCCTCCCCGCCTTCGATGGAATCGAGGGCAGTGCGAAATTCGCGCATTTTTTCGGGGAGCTCGTCTACCTCGCAGCGATGTTTGCGGGCGAGCGCGCGCAGTTCGAACAGGCGTGTTTCCGCCGCATCCAGCGCCTGTGGATCGTGGTCGAGCGCTTCGGCGGCAGCCTGCAGCTTCTCCTCCGCCTCGCCCGCTTCGATCACTGCGCGATCGAGGGACGCCAGCGCTTCGGCAAGCAGCGGATGTTCCGGCGCGATCCGGTCGAGCCGGCGGGCGGCAACCCGCAGGCTGGCGAGCGGCGAATCCGAGCCTTCCCAGACGTGGCGCAATTCCTCAAGATCGCCCGACAGGCGTTCGCCCTTCTGCATATCGGCGCGGGTTGCGGCGAGCCGGTCCTCCTCGCCCGCCTGCGGTTCGAGTGCGGTCAATTCGGCGAGATGCGCCAGCAGCAAATCCTGATCGAGCTTCGCCTGTTCGAGCGCTTTTCTGGCTTCGGCAAGCTGCGCCTCGGCGCTGCGCCATGCGGCATGCGCCGCGGCGACCTTGCCCGTTTCCGCCCCGGCGAAACGATCGAGCAGATCGCGGTGGCCGCGCGGATTGACGAGGCCGCGATCGTCATGCTGCCCGTGAAGTTCGACGAGAAACGGCGCGAGTTCGCGCAGCAGCGCGACGCCGGCGGGCTGATCGTTGACGAAGGCCTTGCTCTTGCCGTCGGCGCGCAATTGGCGGCGGATCAGCAGCGGCTCGCCCGGTTCCAGATCGATGTCGCTATCGTCGAGCAGTTCGAGCATTGCGGGCGGCAAGGCGGCAAATTCAAAGCTGGCGGTCACGCTCGCCTTGTCCTCGCCAGCACGCACCAAGCCGCTGTCGGCCCGATTGCCCAGCACCAGCCCGAGCGCATCGAGCAGGATCGACTTGCCCGCCCCGGTTTCCCCGGTCAGCACGCCGAGCCCGCGCGCGAAATCGAGATCGAGGGCTTCGATCAACACGATATTGCGGATGGCGAGACGAGTCAGCATTGCGCGCCGAGGCTCTATACCAGCCCGGCGGGCCCGTCACCGTCCAAGCGCACCCGCCTGTGTATTAGCGCTGCGCGGTCGCCTGCGAGGGGCGCGCGTGGGTCCACCGCCATGCTTGTGTCGGATCGGACTGTGCCGCGTATTCGGGCCATTCGACCAGCGCGAAATCGTCGAGCTCGACCATGCGGGTACCGGTTTCCTGGCCATCTTCGAAGGCGAACTTGAGGATGAATCGGAACGCACGGGCGGTGCCGGGTGCTTCTTCGGGCAGTTCGAAGGGTAGCCGGATGGTCTGCCATTCCCCCTCGGATGCTGCGGCGACATCGACGGTGGCGAGTTTTTCGCCGGCGATGGACGACGATGGCGGATCGCCCTCATGGGGTCGCGGTTTGACGAGCAAGGTCACCGTCGCATTGCGCGGCACACGGATCTTCGTCTCGAGCGTGAAGCGGCGCGCGTAGATATCGCGGATGTAGCTCTTCGAATACAGATGGAAGGCCCTGTCGGCGCTTTCCGGAAGGACGAAGAGGTGCGTGTTTCCGACCTCGCCGCGAAAATCCGTAGCCGCGCCGCGCGCCGCCCAGAATCGGTCCCGCGCATAACCGGCAAGTGCATTCTCGAAATCGCCACGGGGTACGAGATTGCGGCCGTATTCGAGCGCGCCACCGACACAGGCCGGACTTAACGATGCGAGGCGGAACGGCTGCGGCGGCGCGCAGGCAGGATCGGCGGCGCGTTTGCCTTTGCGCCAGACCGCAGCGTGCCCGCCGCTCTGATGCAAGGTCGTGCCCATCTCCGCCGATAACCAGTACAGGCGGCGCAGCACCGCCTCGCGCATGCCGCCCGTTGCAGGGACAGGGCGATAATCGAGCATCTGGATCGGCACGACCTCGGCGCGCAGGAAGCGGCCCTTCTCCAGCCAGACCTTCAGCCCGTATGTCACGTGGGTGTGGGGATGTTCCTGATCGAACAGGAAGTTGCCGAGCGAGTGCGCGATCAAACCGCCGCGATAAAGCTCCAGCCCGTGCGTGACATGAGGATGGTGTCCCACCACCAGCGGCGACCCCTTCTCGATCGCGCGTCGATAGCGCGGAAGGGACATTTCGCTCGGCCGGTCGGCATATTCCAAGTTGCCGTGGAACTGCATGATCGGGATGAAGCCCGCGCGACGCTCGCGCACCGTCACATCTTCGACCACGCTGGCGAGGCCCCATGCGGCACCCGCCTTGGTTTCGGTCGCGGTCTGGTTGGGCTCCCAAGTGCCACGCCAGCCGACGAAGCCATAAACGCCGATCTTCTGCCCGCCGAGATCGAAGCGCGATGCGCGTTCGGCTTCCGCCTTGTCCATTCCCGCACCCGACCAGGCGACCCCCGCCGCATCGAGCGCATCGAAGGTCGTGCGCAAACCTGCGGCGCGATAATCGGCGGTATGGTTGTTGCCCAGCGAAACGTGGTCGATGCCTGCGCGGGCCAGTGCCATCGGCAGTTCGGGCGGCGAGAAAAACAGGTATTTCTTCGGCGCCGGTGGCCCGGGCTGCTCCGCCGCCACGACGGATTCGAGGTTTATCGAGGCAAGGTCGCTATGTGCGAAATACGGGCGGATCGCGGTAAACAGACGGTCGAGATCGCGATCGAGCGTCACGCGGTCGAGCACGGCCTGCTCGCCTTCGTCCGCTTCGAAGAAACGCCGCCCGGCCATGCTGTCCCCGCCGAAGAACAGCTCGATCCGGCCCTTCTTGCGCGCTACCAGTTCGATCGGCGGGACCTTGAGGCAGGCGCATTCCGCATCGTAGGTTTCGCCGTTCCCGAAGGTTTGCATCGTGGGAAAGATCGCGGGCCCGCCGATCTCGACGAAATAATACCGCGCGATCGGGACTTCGGCACGATAGCCGGCTTCGCCTACTCGCTCGGCTCTATGGCCGTTGATCGCGACTTCGATGGTGGCGGTATTGATACGATCATGCGAGCCATCCAGACTGCCGGTGATATGAACCGTATCTTCGATAGCATGCACAGTCGCAGGATGCGCGAAGAGCGCTGCGAAACACGCACAAAAAAACAGCAGAACCCGACCGGACATCGTCCGGCGCACTACCGCAATTTTACCTAGATGCGGTTAACGCCCCCGCCCTGCGGATTTGTCAGCTCGCGGTCACGCCGCTCGCGTGATCCTCGACGAGGCCGTATGCCTTCTCGTACCATTCCGTGCCCGGATAGTTCGCGCCGAGAACCGCCGCGTATTTCACCGCTTCTTCTGGGATGCCGAGCGCAAGGCTGGTTTCGGTGAGGCGGTACAGCGCTTCGGGCGCGTGGCTCGTCGTCTGGTAATTGTCGACCACGTTCTGGAAGCGGATCTGCGCGGCGATCCAACGACCGGAACGTTCGTAATAGCGGCCGATCTCCATTTCCTTGCCGGCGAGATGATCCTGCACGAGATCGATCTTCAGCGAGGCATCCGACGCGTATTCGGTATTGGGGAAGCGGCGAACGACTTCGCGCAACGCGGTCAGCGCCTGTTCCGTAACCTTCTGGTCGCGCTGCACGTCGCTGATCTGCTCGTAATAGGACAGTCCGATCAGATAGAATGCGTAAGGCGCATCCTTATTGCCCGGATGGATCGAGAGAAACCGCTGTGCCGCCTGGATCGACTGGTTGTAATCCGCCGCCACGTAATAGCTGAACGCGCTCATCAACTGCGCACGACGAGCCCAGGGCGAATAAGGATGCTGGCGCTCTACTTCGTCGAACAATGCCGCGGCGAGCGCGGGCTGGTTCCGATCGAGCCGGGCCTTCGCTTCGCTGTACAGCGTCTCCACGTCGCGGGCGACATAGGCCGTATCGCGCGGACGGCTGTTTCCGCCGCCGCATGCCGCGAGCATGGTGGTGGCGGCAAGCGTGGCGAAAGCGATGGACCGGACGGTGCGCGAATGTGTCTTCATAGGCGCCAGCCTATAGCCAGCCGCCCGCTGAACGCCAAGTGAAGTTGTCCCCCGCCAATTCTGCCGCGTCAGGCGTTGCGGAGCGGCGAATCCTCGTCGGGCGGCGCGACCTCGTACACCATGCTGGAGGGCGCATCCCACTGCAGGTGATGGCTCTGGAGCATGACCAGATTGTTGAACCGTACCACCTCGCCCTTGCTGCGATAACCGAGCAATTGTTCGGCAGGCGTATCGGGATTGACCGTCAGCACCCGCAGCTCTTCCGATGTAAAGTCGCTCAATCCGCGTGCGAGTTCGGTCCCGGCCTGGTCGTAGATGTGCAACACGTCGCCGCGCGTGAAATCGCCGTCCATCGAGACGATCTGGCTGCGGGTGATCGGCCGATCGTCCGCCCCGAGCATTTTCGCGGCCTCGTCGCTGATAACGAGGCTTCCTGCCATTTGCAGGCGATTTGCGATCCAGCTGTCCCACCCCGAAAGCGGGTTGGGATTGGCAAGAACCTTCGTCGAGCGGCGCTCTCCGGAAAGAACGGTGGAGAGCGGACGATCGACTTCGCCTTGCGCGATCCAGGTTACGACGCCGGCTTCCTGCGCCATGTTCGCCGCCTGCAGCTTGGTCGCCATGCCGCCCGTGCCGAGCGTGCTCTTGCCTTTGGTCGCATCCATATACAGGCCGACATCCTCGACCTCGGGTACGAATTGCGCTTCGGGATCGTCGGGATTGCGGTCGTACAGTCCATCGACGCCAGTGAGGATGATGAGGTCGCTCGCGCCGACCATCTGCGCAACCTTCGCGGCAAGGCGGTCGTTATCGCCCACGCGGATTTGTTCGGTCGTGATGGAGTCGTTCTCGTTCACGATCGGCACGACACCGGCTTCGAGCAGGCGATGCACGGTGTTGCGCGTGTTCAGGAAGCGGCGGTGATCTTCGAAATCGCCGAGCGTCAGCAGGATTTGCGCGATTTCGAAGCCGTATTCATGACCGACCTGCTTATAGGCATTGAGTAGCAACGGCATCCCGCACGCAGCAGCGGCCTGTTTGTCACTGACCCCGGCGGTTTCGGGCGTTTCGCCGACGATCTTGAGGCCCAGCGCAACCGACCCGGACGAGCACAGGATCACGCTCCATCCATCCGCCCGCAGCCTGGCGACATCTTCCAGCAATCGCTGGAGAAATCCGAACCGGGGGGTCAGCAAATCCTGGTTGGCCAGCAAGGCCGAACCGATCTTGATTACGATGCTTCTTTTATCCGTCACTAGGCATTCAACCTGTCAGCTTGAAATTTTTCGTCTGGTGAGGTATAAGAATATTACACGCTCGAACAAGGCGGGGCATTGGTATTCACTCGGTGCCGCCGCTTTCTCGATCAGCGATCAAGCAATTTGTGGCGCATCGCGCAAGGGCCGAGACGAACCCGGCGATGAATTACCGCGCTTTCGGAACCGCAACCATCGGCTCCGACTTTCCTATTTGCTTAGCCACCGTTTCCACGCCCGGTCGAGGTTCCTCGCGAACCTCCCGCGCTAATCTTGAAGGACCGTTATGAACGACCAGACCCTCGATCCGCAAATCCATATCCACGAACTGGGCAGTCGTGCCCGCGCCGCCTCGCGCAAGCTGCTGACGGCGTCGACCGACCAGAAGAACATGGCGCTTCGCGAAGCGGCCAAGGCGCTGCGTTCGCGAATGAGCGAACTGCTCGATGCGAATGGCGAGGATGTTGCCGGTGTCGAGGGCTCGAAGCCCGAAAGTTTCGTCGACCGGCTGCGCCTCACCGAGGACCGCGTCGAAGGCATGGCGAGCGCGCTGAAGGAAATCGCCGAACTGCCCGATCCCGTGGGCCGCGAGCTTGCGACCTTCGATCGCCCCAACGGCCTCAAGATCGAGCGGGTGGCGGTGCCTATCGGCGTCATCGGCATGATCTACGAATCGCGTCCGAATGTGGGCGCGGACGCTTCCGCCCTGTGCCTCAAATCGGGCAATGCCGTAATCCTGCGCGGTGGCAGCGAAAGCCGCCACTCGACGCGCGTGATCGTCGAATGCATGCAGGCAGGGCTCGACGCCGCAGGACTGCCCAAGGATGCCGTGCAAACCGTCGGCACCACCGACCGCGCTGCCGTCGCCGCGCTGCTGAAGGCCGATGAGTTCGTCGACCTCGTCATTCCGCGCGGAGGGCGCGGCCTCGTCGAGCTGGTACGCGACCAGGCCAGCGTGCCCACCCTGTTGCACCTCGATGGCAATTGCCACTCCTACATTCACGAAGCCGCCGATATCGACAAGGCCGTCCAGGTTGTGCGCAACGCCAAGCTGCGCCGCACCGGCATTTGCGGCGCGACCGAGAGCATCGTGATCGACCGCGCCATCGCCGAAACCGCCGTCCCCAAAATCGCCGACGCCATGAGCGGTGACTGCGAATTGCGCGGCGACGCAGAAGCGGTGAAGATCGACGATCGGCTGAAGCCCGCGAACGACGACGACTGGGACACAGAATATCTCGACCAGATCGCCAGCGTGAAGATCGTCGATGGCCTCGACGAAGGCATCGCCTGGGTCGATGAGCATTCCAGCCACCATACCGACGCCATCATGACCGAAGACGACGAGGCCGCACGCAAGTTCCTCATGGCGATCGACAGCGCCGTGGTGATGCACAACGCTTCCACGCAGTTCTCCGACGGCGGCGAATTCGGCATGGGCGCCGAGATCGGCATCGCCACCGGCAAGATGCATGCCCGCGGTCCTGTCGGGCTCGAACAACTGTGCAGCTTCAAATACCTCGTCCACGGCAACGGTCAGGTCCGCGCCTGATTAACCTTTTTCGGAACGATTTATTTCTGCCACGTTTTTGCCATGAACCGCCGGTTCTTTCGGAAGCCCCTCTCGGGCGACCGGATCGAGTAGATAACTGAAGGTAATCGACTTATGAAATTCGCATTTGCCAGCCTCGCTGCTGCCTCCGCCCTTGCGCTCACCGCCTGCGGAAGCACCGAAGAAGCCGAGCCGATGGCCGACGACACCGCCGCCATGGACACCGGCATGACCGATCCGATGGCCGGCGCCGGCCAGGTCACCGTCACCATCAATGGTGTGCAGCCGGGCGATGCGCCCCTGCTCGTCGCGCTGCAGGGCGAGGATAACTTCCTCCAGTCCGCCGGTGCCTATACCCAGTCGGTCGACGCCAGCGGCGAAACCGTCACCGCCACCTTCGACGGCGTGACGCCGGGCAGCTATGTCGCTGCCGTGGTGCATGACGCGAACAGCGATGGCTCGATCAACATCGGCGAAACCGGCCCGGACGAGCCGTGGGGCATCAGCGGTTCGCCGCAGACCGGCGGCGCGCCCGAGTTCCAGCCCGCCATGTTCGAAGTGACCGACACGGGCGGCCAGGCCACCGTCACGCTCAACTACGACATGTAAGCGAGCGCACAACGCACAATCAGGGCCGCGGGGGACGATCTCTCCCGCGGCCCTTTTCGTATCTGCCGCAACCCCTCCCCTCCTATTCCGCTTTCCTACCTTCGCGCAGCGATGGCATGCCCCCGCGCCCCGCCGCCCCGGCCCGAGGAAAGCCCGCATGCCCGATACCGATCCCGACACCCAGACCGACCCCCGCCCCGCCCTCACCGATTTCGCCCCCGTCCCGCGCCAGCGCATGCGTCGCGGCGGGTGGAGCGCCCAGCGCCAGCGCCGCTTCATCGAACTGCTCGCCGAAACCGGCAGCGTGCGCGCCGCCTGCCGCCGCATGGGCGTGGGCGAGCACCATATCTACAAGCTGCGCCGCCACCCCGAGGCCGACGGCTTTCGCAAGGCATGGGAAGCCGCGCTCGATTGCGGCATCGCCCGGATCGAGGACGTCGCCATGGACCGCGCGCTCAACGGCGTGGAGGAGCCCGTCTATCACCGCGGCGAGCTGGTCGGCACGCGCCGCGTCTACAACGACCGGCTGCTCATGTTCCTCCTGCGCAACCGCGCGGCCGATCGCTTCGGCGAATGGCGCAACGCCGCCGCCCCCGGCCCGGGCAGTACGAAGGACCGCGCGGCGCTGGAAAAGCAGTGGCACAGGGAATGGGAAGCCGCCCGCAATGCCCGCGCTGGCGAGGACGAGGACGCCGTGATCGCCAGCATCGATGCGAAGCTCGCCGACATGCACGCGCGCTCTCTCAACGCCATGAGCCCCCGCACCCGCGCCGCCTACGACGAATACAAGCGCTGCGAGCAGGAGGACAAGGACACTGGCTACCTGTGCTGGGACGACCCGGACCACGAAGCCTATACAGACCGCCACGCCCCGTTCGACGACGAGGACGATGGCACCCCGATCCCCCTACCCCCACCCGAATGGCGCAAACGCGAGGTGGAGGAGAGCGAGGCGGAGAACCCGCGCTGGCGGCGGGTCAAGGATGAGGGGTGGGAGTGAAGCCCCGCGAATAGCGCAGGCGTTTGTAAAGCAAACCGCAGGCTTGGTGCGAAAAGCTGTAACGCCGGCCGGCGGGTCTGCGCAGCGGAACCCGATCGACGTTACGTGACGCATGGAACGATTGCGCCAGCAATCGCGGAACGGCGCGTGACGGCGTTCCCGCTCGACTATATGCGGAGCAAAACCTTTGCTTTTTCACTCCATTACTCAATAGCTGGCTCATGGAGGGCATATGAGCCGGCAGCTTATCAATGAATATCGCAGCGATCTCGATCGCATCGTAAAGGTTGGCGGCAGCCTGAACGAAGGCTCCGTGCGCGATGCCTTCCAAGGCCTGCTGAAAAGCTGGGGCCGTTCCAGAGACCTCACTTACCTTTCCGAACACAAGATGACCGGCAGCGGCGGCAATATCTGGGTTGATGGCGCGCTGGTTTACGATATCCGCGTTCCTTTCGGTTATTGGGAAGCAAAAGACAGCCGCGACGATCTCGAAGATGAAATCCGTAAGAAGGAAGCCAAGGGCTATCCAAAAACGAATATCATTTACGAAGATACGCGGCGCGCGATCCTGATACAGGACGGCAAGCGCGCTGCCGAAGCGGACATGACCGAGACCGAGGAGCTATACACGCTTCTCACCCGCTTCTTCGCCTACGAGCAGGAAGCGATCCGCGACTTCCGCAAGGCCATCGCCAAGTTCGCCGAAGACCTGCCCGCCATCCTCGACGCGCTGCGCGAACGCATTCGCGACAAGCGCGAGGCCAGCCCCGACTTCGCCAAGGCCGAGGAGGCCTTCCTCAAACAGGTCAAGGAAACGATCAATCCCGCGCTGGAGCGGGCCGACGTCACCGAGATGCTGATCCAGCACATCCTGACCGAGGACATCTTCAACCGCGTGTTCGACATGCGCGATTACCACCGCGACAACAACATCGCGAAGCAACTCTATGCGCTGGACGAGAAGTTATTCGAATATGGCGACCGGCGCTCGCTGCTACAGGCGCTGCGGCCATATTACACCGGAATCGAGGAAACCGCGCACCTGATCCAGAGCCATTCGGAAAAGCAGAACTTCCTGAAATCGCTCTACGAGAATTTCTACAAGGTCTACAATCCCAAGGCCGCCGACCGTTTGGGTGTGGTCTACACGCCGGGAGAAATAGTCCGCTTCATGATCCGCAGCGCGGATTGGCTGTGCGAAAAGCACTTCGGCAAGAACCTCGTCGATCAGGGCGTCGAAATCCTCGACCCGGCGACGGGCACAGGGACCTATATCGTCGAGCTGCTCGAATATTTCCGCGGCCAGCCGAACAAGCTGCGGCACAAATACAAGGAGGAACTGCACGCCAACGAAGTGGCGATCCTGCCCTATTACGTCGCCAACCTGAACATCGAAGCGACCTATCAGGCGATCACCGGTCAGTTCGCCGAGTTCGAGGGGCTATGCCTTGTCGATACGCTGGACAATGTTGATGGGCTGGGCATCCATTCGGGCCACCAGTTCGACATGCTGGGCGCGCTGAGCGACGAGAATATCGAGCGCGTAAAACGGCAGAACCGGCGGAAGATCAGCGTGATTATCGGCAATCCGCCTTACAATGCGAACCAGCGGAACGAGAACGACAACAACAAGAATCGCGAATATCCGCATATCGATAACCGGATAAAGCGGACCTACATCAAGGAGAGCACGGCGCAGAAGACCAAGCTCTACGATATGTATTCGCGTTTTTATCGCTGGGCGAGTGACCGGCTGGGCGATGAGGGAATAATTGCGTTCATCACTAACCGTAGCTTTATCGAGAGCCGGACCTTTGATGGGTTTCGCAAGGTGGTGGCCGCAAACTTTGACGACATTCGGATTGTTGATTTGGGCGGTGATGTGCGGGTCAACCCCAAGCTATCCGGTCCCACCCATAACGTCTTTGCGATACAAACCGGTGTTGCAATCATGTTCCTTGTTCGGAGCAAGTCCAAAGGTCGGCCTCGGATAAAGTATGTTCGGCGGCCAGAGGAAGAGCACGCAGAAGATAAACTCTCTTGGCTTGGCAAGAACCTCATCGACGAACTCGATACTCAAACGATCAAACCCAATGACAAAGGCACTTGGCTTAACCAGATTGAACCCAGCGAATGGGACGACTTTCTGCCGATCGCAGACAAGGTAGCAAAGTCTGCCGAAGGGAAGCGCGGAGACCGCGCTATTTTTAAGTTGTTTTCGCTTGGTGTCAAAACGAACCGCGACGACTGGGCAGTCTCTCGTTCCTTACAGTTCCTTGAGGCGGTGTACCATTATCACCTTAAGGAATACCGCAATTTGGTCCAAGATCTGCCTCAAGGTAAATTGGACTACCGGCAAATCGATTTCAATGATCGGATCAAGTGGACAAGAAAGACCCGTAAGCTGGCAGCAGCGAGAACGGAGCTGGAGGCCACACCAAATCCGGTCTCGTCACTTTATCGACCTTTTGACAACGAACTGACAAATTATCTTTGGCAGTTCAACGAGGATCACTACCAACTCGCTCGCATTGAGCGTGATAATTCTTTCCCACGCTCCATTTTGATCAGCGGCCAACCTGCGTCGAAGCCCTTTCAGGCTCTGGCGATTCAGAAGTTGTGGCATCACGATACACTCGAAAAAGCGACCGGGCTATCTCGTTACCGCTACACAAAGTCGGGCGAGCGCACCGACAACATTAGCGACTGGGCGCTCAACAAGTTTACCAAACACTATGGCAAGAAGGCAGGCGTCACAAAGGACGCGATCTTCGCCTATTGCTATGCCGTCCTGCACGATCCAGTCTATCGCGCAAAATACGCGCTGAACCTCAAGCGCGAGTTCCCGCGTATCCCATTCTACCCTGACTTCGCGCAATGGGTGCAGTGGGGCGAGACGCTGCTGGGCCTGCATATCGATTACGAGGAGGTCGAGCCGTATTCGCTGGAGCGGGTCGATACGCCCAACCCCAAGCGCGCCGAGGGTTCGCATCCAAAGCCCAAGCTCAAATCCGTGATTGCTGATGGGGCCGACACCGGCAGCGTGGTGGTGGACGAGGATACGCAAATCACCGGCATCCCGGCGGGCGCGTGGGACTATCGCCTTGGCAATCGCAGCGCGATCGACTGGGTGCTGGACCAGCACAAGGAAAAGAAACCGCGCGATCCCACCATCCGCGAGAAGTTCAACACCTATCGCTTCGCCGATTACAAGGAGAGCATGATCGAACTGCTCGCCAAGGTCGTGCGGGTGAGCGTCGAGACGAATGCGATCACCGATGCGATGGCGGCATTGGATAGGAGCGATTGGGACCGCTAGAGCTAGCGCCGCCACGCGCCGTTTGCGTCACGTGACGTCGAACGGGTTCCGCTACGCGGCCCCGCCGGCCGATGCTCGCGATGCGCTGGCGCGCACCGACTTCTAACTTGTCGCTTGGCTAGCCAAGCTCCGGCGTTAGGCGCCCTTGCTCGCTACTCCTCCCCCATCCGAAGAGCAGCGATAAACGCCTCCTGCGGAATGCTCACGTTCCCATACTCGCGCATGCGGGCCTTGCCCTTCTTCTGCTTCTCGAGCAACTTCTTCTTGCGCGTGATGTCACCGCCGTAGCATTTGGCGGTAACGTCCTTGCGCAGCGCGGCGATCGTCTCGCGGGCGATGATCTTCCCGCCGATCGCGGCCTGTATGGGAATCTTGAAAAGATGCCGCGGAATCAAGTCCTTAAGTCGCTCGCACATGCCGCGGCCGCGCTCTTCCGCCACGCTGCGATGGACGATCAGCGAGAGCGCGTCGACCGGCTCGTTGTTGACGAGAATGTTCATCTTCACGAGATCGCCTTCGCGTAGTCCGATCTGCTCGTAATCGAAACTGGCATAGCCGCGGCTGATGCTTTTCAACCGGTCGTAGAAGTCGAACACCACTTCGTTCAGCGGCAACTCGTAACTCACCTGCGCCCGCCCGCCGACATAGGTAAGATCGGTCTGGATCCCGCGCCGATCCTGGCACAGCTTGAGGATCGCGCCGAGATATTCGTCGGGCGCGTAAATCACCGCCTTGATCCACGGCTCCTCCACCGTGTCGATCCGGTTCACGTCCGGCCAATCGGCAGGATTGTGAACATCGATCGTCTTTGCGTCCTCGGTCTTCGTATGGCCGAGATGGACGCGATAGACGACGCTCGGCGCCGTTGTGATGAGGTCGAGATCGTATTCGCGGCTCAGGCGTTCTTGAATGATCTCAAGATGCAGCAGCCCGAGGAAGCCGGCGCGGAAGCCGAAGCCAAGCGCGGCCGAGCTTTCCATCTCAAACGTGAAGCTGGCATCATTGAGCCGCAGCTTGCCGATGCTTTCGCGCAGCTTCTCGAAATCGGCGGCGTCGACCGGAAACAGGCCGCAGAACACCACCGGCTGCACTTCCTTGTAGCCTTTGAGCGGAGCGGCGGCGCCGTTCTTGACCGTCGTGATCGTATCGCCGACCTTGGCTTGTTCGACCTCCTTGATCTGCGCGGTGATGAAACCGATCTCGCCCGGTCCGAGTTCGGGCAAGTCGGTGCGCTTGGGCGTGAAGCAGCCGACGCGGTCCACCAGATGCTGCGTGCCGCCCTGCATGAATTTTACGTTGAGCCCCTTTGTAAGCACCCCGTCCATCACACGCACCAAAATGACGACGCCGAGATACGGATCGTACCAGCTATCGACCAGCATCGCCTTCAACGGCGCGTCGCGGTCGCCAGTCGGCGCGGGAATGCGGGCGACGAGCGCTTCCAGAGTATCCTCGATCCCGATGCCGGATTTGGCGCTCGTCAGCACCGCGTCGCTAGCATCCAGTCCGATGATGTCCTCGATCTCCGCCTTTACCTTTTCGGGTTCGGCAGCAGGAAGGTCGATCTTGTTGATAACAGGAACGATCTCGTGATCGTGCTCAATCGACTGGTAGACGTTGGCCAGCGTCTGCGCTTCCACACCTTGTGCCGCATCGACGACAAGCAGTGCGCCCTCGCAAGCGGCGAGGCTGCGGCTGACTTCGTAGGCGAAGTCGACATGGCCTGGCGTGTCCATGAGGTTCAACTCATAGGTCTCACCGTCCTTCGCGGTAAAATTCAAGCGCACGGTCTGCGCCTTGATCGTGATGCCGCGCTCCTTCTCGATGTCCATGTTATCGAGCACCTGCTCGGACATCTCTCGATCGGTCAGGCCGCCGCAGACTTGGATCAGCCGGTCCGCCAAAGTGGACTTACCGTGATCGATATGGGCGATGATGGAGAAATTGCGGATCTTGGAAAGGTCGGTCATTGCGCGCGCCATGTAGCGCCGCCGCCCGCCCCTGTCAGCCGCTTTCGCGCGTCAGCTCGCCTGCGGTCCACCGCCTTGCGCCGGTGCGTTGGCGGAGAGTTTGAACTGCGCGAAACCGCCCGCAGGTGAGACGCCGAGAACCCGGCCCGAGCTTCCGCCCGGCAAAGCCTGCAGCGGAACACCTGCCGACGCCAATTCATAAGGCGAAACCCGGTGGCGGGTACACAACCCCCCTGCACCATCGTCGACCAGCTCGCTTTCGAACTCGAGGCCCTGCGTATCGTCCATCGAACGTTTTACCGTACAAACGGCAAGCTGCCCGCCGCCGAAGTCCAGAACGAAGTTCGTTCCGGTCGGCACATCCTCCAAGCCCTGGATCATTGCGCCTGTGCGCGAAAGGTTGCGCAAGGTGACTTCGTAATAATAGTCCTCGTGAATGAGGCCGACCCGCCTGAAAACAGTGCGCCGATTGGCCCGCTGGCTGCCTGCTTCACTCGGTGCGATGTGCCAGTCGCCGCTCGCAATTTCCTGATCGACCGCTTCTCCGGGCAAAGCCTCGGCAAAAACGAAGCCTTGGACCTGATCGATACCGATGTCCTTCAACTCGCGCATCAAGGCCATCGCGTGAACGCCGCTTGCCGCCGTCTCCATGCCCATTGCATCCGCAAGCGCAACGACGGCACGGACCATTTCCATGTCCCCAAGCTCGTTGCCCAGCATCGGTTCGAAGAAATTCGCGCCGATCTTCAAAGTGTTGAGCGGTGCCCGGCGCAGATAGCTGATCGACGACAGACCCGTACCGAAACGATCGAGAGTCAACCGCACACCCAGCTTAAACAACGCCGCGAGAACCTTTTCGACTTTCGCCGCATCCCCGAGCAGCACTGTCTCGGGCAATTGCAATTCGAGTCGCGCCGGATCTATGCCGCTTTCTTCAAGCGCGGACTCGATCAGTTCCGCAAAGCCGATCGCCTCGAACTGAACGGGGCTGACGGTCATTACCAAACGGAGTGCGTCGGGCCACCGTTTCGCATCTTCGAGCGCTTTGCGAAGACCCCACTCTCCAACCGGAATGATCAGGCGGCTTCCCTCGGCAATGGGCAGGAACGTCTCGGCCGGAACCCGGCCGCGTTCGTCGTCCTGCCAACAGAATTGCGCTTCTAAGGCGACAACGCGGTTCGAGGCCAATTCGACCACTGGCTGGTATTCGAGCGTGAAGTGACCTTCCTCGATCGCTTGTGCGAGGTCGTCCTCCATTCGCTTTCGCAGGTTTGCCTCGTGCTCGAGGTCGGCAGCGTAAAAGCGGAACTGACCGCGTCCGCCATTCTTGGATGCGTAAAGCGCCAAGTCCGCCGCCCGGCAAAGGTCGTCTCGCTCTATGCCGTCATAGGGCGCGATTGCGATCCCGACCGAACATCCGATAGTCGCACGACCTTCCTCGACCGAATAGGGCTGGGAAAGCATCGCAATGATCTTCTTCGCGATTTCCCCGAGCTCGCCGCGATCGTCCATGTCCGGAATGAGGACCTGGAATTCGTCGCCGCCGAGCCGGGCGATTTCGCCCCTGCCTGCCAAGGCCCCCCGAAGACGTTCGGCGACCTGCTGTAGAAGCTGGTCGCCCGCCGCGTGGCCGAGCGTGTCGTTGACCTGTTTGAACCGGTCGAGATCGAGCATCATCAATGCCGCCGAACGTTCTGCATTGCGAAAGGCGTGCAGCGTGGCATCGATGCGCTGTTCCATCCGGTGCCGGTTGGAAAGGCCCGTCAGCGAATCGTATTTCGCGAGGCGATTGGCTTCTTCCTCACTGCGGAATTCTTCGGTGATGTCGGCGGCGCTGCCACGAAAGCCGAGAAATTCGCCTTCCGCATCGAAAGCTGGACGGCCCGATAGCCTGAGTACGAGATCGATCCCCCGCGCTTCCAGTTTGACGACGACCCCGGTGAAGCTTTTACGAGTGCCGAGCTTGAGACCCAGCGACCGGGACTCGCTGTCGTCGGCGAGCGGTACAAACACCTTTTGAACAGGCTGTCCGGCGAGGCGCGCAGCATTGTCGCCTAACTCGTTTTCAATAGCAGGGCTTAGATATTTCAAACCGCCCGAGGCGTCGCTTGCCCAGAAGGAGATGACACCCGTTTCCTCGAGCTGCTCCACGATAGACAGCTTGTCGGCTGCGGCAAAGGCGGAAAGGCGGCTTCCGTCACCTCCGTCTGCAGCCTTGCGGCCCTTGAACAGTTCCGAGAAGGGCATTGCCCCCATCCCCGCTTCAATCCTTCCCGGCAGCTTCTTGCCTTTGCAAAGGCTTAGGGTCGAATGGTTAGTTTGGAGTTAAAACTTGCCCGTACCGGGCCGCTCAACGCGGTGGGTGCGGATCGACCTGCATGAACCTGCGGGGCGATTGTCCGGCCGAATTGCCCGCAATCAAGCTGTAGGCATCTTGCGGCAGGGCCGAAAGCGGCTTCCCCGCAGCTTCGATTTCGTACGGGGACACCCGATGCCGGGTGCAGAAACCTTCAGCCCCGTCGCTGATGAGGGGTATTTCGAATTCAAGTCCCTGAGAGTGCGCGAACGAGCGGCGTACGGTCGCTACCGCCAACTGCCCTCCACCGAGATCGAGCACAACGTCGGTACCAAGCGGAACGTCCAGCAAACCCTCGATCATCGCGCCGGTTTTCGAGATGTTGCGAAGGACTACGCGGTAACGATGATCCTCGTGGATCAAGCCCACCCGGCGGAATACGGTCTTGCGTTCGGCACGATATTTTGCCGGGCCGCGGGGTTCGTATTCGAGATCGCCGCGCGCCAGTCGCTCGAGTACCTCGTCATGGGCAATAGCGCGGGAGAAGATATAACCCTGAACGCTGCTGGCGCCGCGATTTTTGACGAGTTGCAATTCGTCGTGCGTTTCGACGCCCTCGGCGACCGTTTCCATGTCGAGCGCTTCGGCAAGACCGACGATCGCACTCATGATCGCAGCGTTGTTGTTGCCCTCTTCGGTCGCACCGCGAACGAAGCTCTGGTCGATCTTGATCTTGTCGAACGGCGCCGTGCGCAGGTAGCTCAAGGACGAGTAACCCGTACCGAAATCGTCGAGCGCGAGGCGGATACCGAGGTTTTTCAACTCCTCGAACATGCGCTGGGTTCGACCATTGTCACCCATGAACACGCTTTCGGTAATTTCGAGCTCCAGACGCCGCGGATCGAGCCCAGATGCCTGTAAGGCGCGCTGGACGACCTGCGGAAAGTCGTCATGGGCGAATTGCACCGCAGACACATTGACGGCGACGCGTAACTCCAGCGGCCATTCCTGCGCCTGTCGGCAGACCTCGTGTAGCGCCCAATCGCCGATCTGCTTAATGATGCCGATGTCCTCGGCCACTGGAATGAACTGGCTTGGAGGAACGTTGCCTCGCTCCGGGTGATCCCAACGCATGAGCGCTTCGAGCGCCTTCAATTTGTGCGTTTTCGCATCGATGATCGGCTGGTAGAACATGCGCAGCTCGTCCTTGACGAGGGCGTCGCGCAAATCCTCCTCGGTCTGACGGCGAAGCTTCGCGCCGTCCTTCAGGTCGCTGGAATAGAACCGGTATTGCCCTCGCCCTCCGCCCTTGGCGGCATAAAGAGCGAGGTCGGCAGCTTTGATCAGCTCGTCAGTGTCGAGCCCGTCATAGGGCGCGATGGCCATCCCGACCGAAGTGCCGATGATTGCCCGCGATCCGTTGATCGAATAGGGCTGCGAAATCATCTGAATTAGGCGGGAGCCGATATCGCCCAATTGCCCACGGTCGTCGATATCGGGCAGCATGATGAGGAATTCGTCCCCGCCGAGCCGGCTGATTTCTCCCTTATTGCCGATGATACGATCGAGCCGCGCGGCGACCTGCTTCAACAACTCGTCGCCCGCAGGATGGCCGAGCGTGTCGTTCACCTGCTTGAAACGGTCGAGATCGAGCATCATCAAGGCACAGGTGCGCTTTGAATTGCGATAAGCTTTCAACGTCGAGGTAAGGCGTTTCGTGATGCGGTGGCGATTGGCCAATCCGGTCAGCGAGTCGTATTGTGCGAGCCGCTCGGCGTCGCGTTGGGTTTCGCGAGTGGCAGTGATATCCTTCGCGCTGCCGCGATACCCAGCGAATTCTCCTTTCGCATCGAATTCCGGCTTCCCGGCAATTTCCCACCAGATTTCCTCGCGCGTTCCCGCCAGCTTCACCGGAAGCTGCGTGATCGAATTGCGTGCGCTGAGGAGGAAGGCCAGCGGCCGCTCGGGCCGGTCCGGATCGTCAGATTGTTCTGCCATAAAGAGATCGCCGAGCGGCTTGCCCAAGACCTCATCGACATTCCAGCCGAGCTTTTCGGGCGCGGTATCGGACAGATAGATAAGCCGGCCCAAACTATCGGTCGCCCAGAACCACCCGAGCCCGGCCTTCTCGAAACTGTCGAGCAGTTCGACCCGGCGCATATGGTCCGACTGCCCGATCGGAGAGAATGCAGCAGGATCGCTCTCGCTGCTATTCTTCACCGCACGCAGACCGCGGGAGAAAAATCCGGCCATATTCGCGTTCTGTCCCTTTCCAAAAGCCCAGCAAGGGTCCTTCCTTCATCGCGGGATAAGCGCGACAGCTTACCAAACCGCTAACCATTGGAGAGCGCGCGGGCGGCAACGCCCTTGCCCCGGCGGGGTCTGCGCTGCATCATGATGTCCTAACGAAAGAATTGGGAGCAGACGCCATGCGACACATCGCGATCGTAGGCTCGGGTCCAGCGGGATATTATACCGCGGAGGCGGCGGCGAAGACTTGGGGGGATGAGGTCCGGATCGATATCTTCGATCGGCTTCCGGTGCCTTTCGGTTTGATCCGAACCGGGGTCGCACCCGATCACCAGTCCATCAAGGCGGTATCGCGCCGCTACGAAAAGACGGCGCTGGCCGACAACGTTCGCTTCATCGGCAATATTACCATCGGTCGGGACATCGAGATAGCCGAGCTTCAATCGCTGTACGATGCTCTAATCCTTGCGACCGGCGCTCCGGCGGATCGGACGTTGCCCATCGAAGGGACACACCTTTCCAATGTGTTCGGCAGCGCGGCATTTGTGGGTTGGTACAACGGTCACCCGGCCTTTGCCGAACTCGAACCGGACCTGGCGGGTAAGAATGCCGTCGTTATCGGCGTCGGCAATGTTGCGCTCGACGTCGCGCGTATACTTTCGAAGACTTCTGCCGAATTCGCAGGTTCGGACATCGTCGGCCACGCGTTCGACCGGTTGGCGGTGAGCAACCTCGAACGCATCACGATCCTCGGGCGACGTGGGCCGCATGAGATTCAGATGACTCCGAAAGAACTGGGCGAACTTCTGCATCTCGAACGGGCGACGCCGCAGGTGGACAGCAGTGATCTTCCGCCGCCGTCCGAAGACGAAACGCTCGAGCCGGGTCAGCGCAAATCGGTCGCCCTGCTGCGGGAGTTCGCCGAAACGGTCGCAGACAAGCCTATCAGCATCCATTTCGACTTCTTCGCCAATCCCGTCCGCCTTGTCGAAACGAACGGGGCGGTTTCGGGTGTGGAGGTCGAAGAAACCCGTCTCGAGGGCGAACGCGCCGTCGGTACAGGTCGGACTTATATCGTGCCCGCCGATATCGTCGTCACCTGTATCGGCTATCGAAGTATGCCCATTCCCGGCGTTCCCTTCGACGAGCAGGCCGGGCGCTTCACTAACGAAAACGGACGCATTACCGATGGTTTGTATTGCGTCGGATGGGCGAAGCGGGGTCCCACAGGAACAATCGGCACCAACCGACCCGACGGATACGGCGTGATGGAACGGGTCGCGACGGATATCGGCAATAGCGGCGACAAGCCGGGGCGGGCGGGCTTCGATGTGCTGGCGAAGGAACGCGGGCTCGACATCGTGACCTTCCGCGACTGGCAGGAAATCGAGAAAGCGGAAGCGGCCGCGGCCCGCGAAGGGGCACCGCGCGAAAAATTCGTGGACATCGAACAGATGATCGCGGCACGGGGCGGTCCTTCCGCCTGACCTCGCCGACGTAAATCGGTCGCACAGTTCAAAAGCGATACTCAAGAATTCATGAAACTTTCCGACATTGAGCCATCCAACCCCCCCATCAGTATGATTCAAGCGGGCGGGCATACCATCCGCGTTGCCTGCTGGCGGCTGGAGCAACGCTCCGACCTCCCGCCGCTTCTGTTCTTCAACGGGATCGGTGCGAATATCGAAGCGATCGCACCATTGGCCGAGCAGCTTGAAGAGCGTGCGTTCGTCACGTTCGATATGCCCGGTATCGGCCGAAGCCCCGACCCTGTCCTACCCTACAATCCCGTCACGATGGCATGGGCAACAAGCCGAATTCTCGATGATCTCGGTATCGAGACGGTCGACGTCATGGGCTTCTCCTGGGGCGGCGCGCTCGCGCAGCAATTCGTCCTTCAACACTGCGAACGGGTTCGCCGTCTCGTCCTCTCGAGCAGCTTCCCAGGCATCTTCATGGTGCCGGGCGACCTTTCGGTGTTCGCCCGGATGATCCTGTCACAGCGGTTTGCCGATGCACAATATCTCAACGAAAACATGCTTTCGCTTTACGGCAAGACTACGCCCCGCCCCGGCTCACACCCGAATTTCACCAGCCGATTGACCGCACCCACTTCACGCGGCTTTCTTTATCAAGTGCTGGCGATGACGGGGTGGAACAGCTTGCCCTTTCTGCCCTTCGTCAAGACGCCGACCTTGGTCGTTACGGGCGACGAAGACCAGATCGTGCCCCCTGCAAATGCGGAGATGCTGGCAACGGCGATCCCATCGGCAGAGTTGGCAACCATTCACGGCGCTGGACACTTGGTTCTGCTAACGCATCTCGACGAAACGCTGGCACGCCTTCGCGCCTTTCTTGGCGAATAGGGAAACAAGCGCGGCGGCTGTGCGGTTGATAGGGTAAACTGCAATCGGAGATACCCTTATGAAAGCCGTCCGCATCGGCGAGCCTGCGACGCTCGACAGTCTCGAACCGTTCGAAACCGACGCCCCGCCCGCCCCCGGTCCCGGCGAAGTTCAGGTGCGCGTCCGCGCCAGTTCGCTCAACTTTCATGACTATGCCGTGGTTACCGGCATGATCCCCGCTGCTACGGGCCGCATTCCGATGTCAGACGGAGCGGGCGAAGTTTTAGCGGTCGGTCCCGGCGTCACGCTGTTCAAAGAGGGTGACCATGTCGTCTCGACCTTTTTTCCCGACTGGATCGACGGCAGCCCGCCGACCACTTCGTTCAGCGGCGTTCCCGGAGATGGAATAGACGGCTACGCTCGCGAGATCGTGAACGTGCCCCAGATGGGTCTCACACGCGCGCCGAAGGACTATTCCCTTAGCCAGGCCGCCACGCTGACCTGCGCGGGCGTGACCGCTTGGCGCGCACTATTCGTGGACGACAACCTCAAGCCGGGCGACACCGTTCTCGTCCAGGGCACGGGCGGCGTTTCCATTTTCGCGCTGCAGTTCGCCAAGGCGGCGGGGGCTTATGTCATCGCGACCAGTTCGTCGGACGAGAAGATCGAACGGCTGAAAGAGATGGGAGCGGACCACACGCTGAATTACGAGAGCACGCCCGAATGGGGGAAAGAAGTGAGCAAACTGACCGGCGGCGCCGGTGTCGACTCCATCGTCGAGATCGGGGGGCCGGGCACTTTGAACCAGTCGCTTGATGCCGTGCGGGTCGGCGGGCACATTGCCTTGATCGGTGTGCTCACCGGGCGCGCGGGCAAAGTCCAGACCGCCAAGCTGATGGGCAAGAATGTCCGCCTGCAAGGTCTGACGGTCGGAAGCCGGGCGATGCAACTCGACATGATCGACGCCATCGAGGCGAACGGCATTCAGCCTGTCATCAGCGACAGCTTCCCGCTCGAACGCCTGGCCGACGCGTTCCGACATCAGGAAAGCGGCGAGCACTTTGGCAAGATCGGCGTCGATATTTAAACCGAGCGGTCAGACCCGCATCGGCATCAGCACATACAGCGCCGGCGCATTATCGTCCTTGCGGATGAGCGTCGGCGCACCGGCATCAGCGAGATGGATTTCCACCGTATCGCTGTCGATCTGGCTAAGAATGTCTTTCAGATAACCGGCGTTGAAGCCGATCTCAAAGCCTTCCGCGCTATATTCTGCAGGCAATTCCTCGGCAGCGGTGCCGTTGTCTGGGCTGGTGACGGTCAGCGTCACCTTGTCCTTGTCGAGACCCATCTTCACCGCACGGGTCTTTTCCGTGGCGATCGTAGCCACGCGGTCGACGCCCTGGAAGAAGCTCTTCGGATCGAGCTTGAGCAGCTTGTCGTTCCCGGTCGGGATGACACGGGAATAATCGGGGAAGGTGCCATCGATAAGCTTGCTGGTGAGGACCACGCCGCCCTCGCCGCCGAGCGTGAAGCGAACCTTGCTGGCCGAAAGGTCGATCTGGACATTGCCGTCCATCGCCTCGTCCAGTAACTTGCGCAGTTCGGCGATCGCCTTTCGCGGCACGATCACGTCGGGCATGCCGTCTGCGCCCTCGGGCCGCGGCAAGGTGAACCGCGCGAGGCGGTGGCCATCGGTCGCGGCGGCCTTCAGTACCGGCTCGTCCTCGTCGGAAACGTGGAAGAAGATGCCGTTGAGATAATACCGCGTTTCCTCGGTCGAGATGGCGAACCGGGTGCGGTCGATCAGTTCGGCAAGCGTGCGCGCGGGCAGCTCGAAACTCGTAGGCAGGTCCCCCTCGACGATTACGGGGAAATCGTCCCGCGGCAGGGTCGGCAGCGAAAAGCGGCTGCGCCCAGCTTTCACCGTCATGCGGTTTTCCGCGGTTTCCAGGCTTACCTGGCTGCCGTCGGGCAGTTTGCGGGCGATGTCGAACAGCAAATGCGCGGAGACGGTGACCGATCCGGGGTTCTCGACACTGGCGGCATCCATATGCTCGACCACCTGAAGATCGAGATCGGTTGCCATGACTTTCAAAGCGTTTTCGCCGTCCGCCTCGATCAGCACGTTGGAGAGGATCGGGATCGTATTGCGCCGCTCCACGACCGATTGCACATGGCTGAGACAGCGCAGCAAGGTCGCGCGTTCGATGGTGGCCTTCATGGTTCTTTATCGTCCCTTATGCGCGCCACGGGCCGGAATCGCCCCCCAGCGCCGGAATTTCGCTCGCGACCTTAGCGGTCGCTCTCCCTCTCGCAAGAGTGGCAGGGCGCAGGTGGGGATTCCTTGGGGATAACCGCCCGCGCCCGTGCCCGTTCAGCCTATCATCGCCATGCCGCCGTTCACGTGGAGCGTCTGTCCGGTGACATAGGCTGCTTCGTCGCTGGCGAGATAGGCCACCGCGGCGCCGATCTCGTCGCCCTCGCCCATCCGGCCCATCGGGATACGGCCGTTGATAGCGCTTTTCTGGTCGTCGTTAAGCGCATCGGTCATCGCCGTGCGGATGAAACCGGGAGCGACGCAATTCACCGTAATATTACGGCTGGCAAGCTCCTGCGCGAGGCTCTTCGACATACCGGAAAGGCCGGCTTTCGCCGCCACGTAGTTCATCTGGCCAGGGTTACCGGTGTGCCCGACGACGCTGGTGATCGAAATGATCCGTCCGCCTCTTGCCTTCATCATTGGCCGTGCGGCGCCGCGCATAAGGCGAAAGCTCGCTTCGAGATTGACGCGCATGACCTGGTCCCATTCCTCGTCCTTCATCCGCATGGCGAGATTGTCGCGCGTAATTCCGGCATTATTGACGAGGATGCTCATGCCGCCGAGCGTATCGACCGTGGCGGGGATCAGCTCTTCCACCTGCTTCGCATCGGAAAGGTCGCAAGTGATCTCGACATGATCACCGCCGACCTCGTCGTTCAACTGCTCGCGGAAAATGCGCAATTTTTCGGGGTTGGAGCCAGAGAGCGCCAACCGCGCGCCCTGCCGTGCCAGTGCATAGGCGATCGAGGAACCGATACCACCGCTCGCGCCGGTAACCAGAGCGGTCTTTCCTTCAAGGCTGAACATCATGCGTTCTCCTTCGCGAAATTCTCGAGGTCGGCCATCGTGACCAAGCTCATCGTTTCGGCATCCTTGTCGATCCGACCGACCATCGGTCCGAGCACCTTGCCGCCGATCTCGACAAAGCGTTCGACGTTCGCCTCGCGCATGGCGAGAACGCTTTCGCGCCAGCGGACCCGGCCGGTGACCTGTTCGACCAGCAAATCCTGTTCCTCCGCCGGGTCGGTGACGCGGGCGGCGGTGACATTTGCATAGAGGGGCACGGTAAAGGCGGAGGGCGGCGTATTGCCGAGCGCCATTTTCATGCGCTGCGCCGCCGGTTGCATGAGCGAGCAATGGAAGGGTGCGGACACCGGCAGCTTGATGCCGCGCTTGATGCCGTGGTCCTTGGCCATTTCGATCGCCCGCTCGATCGCCTCGGCGTGACCGGAAATGACGACCTGCGTCGGGTCGTTGTCGTTCGCGACCTCGCACACTTGCCCCTGTGCGGCGGCGTCGGCCAAGGCGCTCGCCTTGTCGATATCCGCACCGAGCAGCGCCGCCATCGCACCCACCCCGATCGGCACGGCGTCCTGCATCGCGATGCCTCGCAGCCGCAGCAGTTTGGCGGTTTCAGTAAGCGAGAATGCCCCGGCGGCGCACAGCGCGCTGTATTCGCCGAGCGAATGGCCCGCGACGCATTCCGCCTTCTCGGCGAGAACGACGCCGAATTCCTTTTCCAAAACTCGAAGCGTCGCGATCGAATTTGCCATAATCGCGGGCTGTGCATTGGAGGTCAGCGTGAGTTCTGCCTCGGTGCCCTGATGCATGAGGGCGGTGAGCTTCTGGTTGAGCGCTTCGTCCACCTCCTCGAACACTTCGCGGGCGTGGGCGCTGGCGTCGGCAAGGTCTTTGCCCATGCCGACCTTCTGGCTTCCCTGTCCGGGAAAGATGAATGCTGTCATGTCTGTCTCCTCGGAGGCGCGCTTAGGCCGCAGGGCGACGCGTCTCAAGGCCGAAGGGGACGATCCTGTTGGCAGCCGAATGGCCGATCTCGGCACGGCCGAGATAGGGAATGCCGCTTTTTTCGCACCAATACCGGGCGATATCCTCGATGCCGACGCCGAATGGCCGGTCGTTTTCCGGAACATGCGTGACTTCGCCGAGCCGAATGCCGGCGACATCGCCGAGATGCTGCGTCACGTGGAAAAACAGACGGTCCACCGCGTATTCGTATTCGCCGACTTCCTCCACCAGAAGCTCGTGCCCCGCCAGAGAGGGCATGAAGTCGGTGCCGACCAGCATGGCCAGCGTATACAGGTTGAACGCCGCCGCAGGCCTCTCGCTGAGGCTCGGCTCAACCCCTTCGTCCTCACCGCCCAACCAAGCCAATACGCGCCTTATTGCCGCCTCGCCGCCCTTGCGCTTGATATCGATCGGCATCGGCGCGTGGACCGGCAAGCCCGCCCCCGCCTTGTACAACGCTCCGAGCAGCGTCCCGCAATCGGAATAGCCGAGATAGGTTTTTCGCCGCCCGTTCTCATCCAGACCTGCCACGATTTCGGCTGCGATCCGGTTCGAACCGTATCCGCCCTTGGCGAACCACACCGCATCGAAGGCCGCATCATTGGTGCATTCGAGCAACGCTTCGAGCCTGCGCGCATCCGGTCCGGCGAAATGCCCCTCCTCCTCGAAACATTGCGGATGAAAATGCAGCGAAACATCCGGGAACTCGGCCTTTGCCAACACCTCGACCGCGTGCGCATGCTTTCGTTTCAGCGGCGTTGCGGGTGCGCAAATGGCGATGCGGCGCAGGGGGCGTGGCACAGTCGAACTCATGCGGGTTGTCATAGCGCAGGCAAAGCCATAGCCAATGGCCGATGAGCGAATTTCCCAGCCCCGACCAGCTTCTGTCCCGCCCGTTCTTCTTCGTCGGCATCGGCGGATCGGGGATGCTCCCCCTCGCCCAGATCCTCAAAGGCCGCGGCGCCAAGGTCGCCGGATCGGATCGCAGTTTCGATCAGGGGCGCTCGCCGGAAAAGTTCGCCGCACTCGAGCGGCAGGGCTTCGAACTCCATCCACAGGACGGGAGCGGCATTGTGAGCGGAGAGCAGATCGTTGTCGCCTCCGCCGCCATCGAGGACAGCGTGCCCGAGATCGCGCGCGCCAACGAACTGGAATGTTTGCGCCTCACCCGCGCCGAGCTGAATTCGATCCTCTTCAACACCAGCGGTGCTGGAATTGCAGTCGCGGGCACCAGCGGCAAATCGACCGTCACCGGGATGCTGGGCTGGATCCTGCAGCAGACCGGGCGCGAGCCGACCATCATGAACGGCGCGGTGATGAAGAACTTCGTCTCGCCCGAACGGCCCTATGCCAGCAGCGTGATCGGCTCTCAGAGCCTGTTCGTCAGCGAGGTCGACGAGAGCGACGGTTCGATAGCGCTATACAAACCGGCCGTCGGCGTACTGCTCAATGTCAGCCTCGATCATAAGAGCATGGAGGAACTGCGGCAGCTGTTCGGGGACTATCTCTCGCGCTGCCGCATCGCGGTAGTGAATGCAGACGACGAGGAGGCGCTGGCGCTGCTTCCCCGGGCGAACGAGGTCATCACGTTCGCGCTCGAGCAGGAGAAGGCGCAGATCGGAATCGTGCCCGGCAGCATAGCCGAAGGGCCGGTGCGGCAGGCGGCGATGATAGTCGACCGGCACGACAAGAGCGAACATGCCTTGCGCTTGAACATGCCGGGTCGGCACAATCTGTCGAACGCGCTGGCAGCAATCGCGGGCGCGGCAGCGGCGGGCGTACCCGTCGCGGCGGCGGTCGAAGCGTTGGGCTCGTTCGAGGGATTGGCGCGACGCTTCGACGTGGTCGGCACGAACCACGCCGCCATAACCGTCATCGACGATTTCGGTCATAACCCGGAGAAATGCGCCGCGACCCTGCGTACTCTTCGCGCCCATCCGGGTCGGGTGCTCACCTTCTTTCAGCCGCATGGGTACGGTCCGCTGCGGCAGATGGGCGAAGAGCTGGCGCAGACTTTCGCCGAAGAACTTACGGACAGCGACCTGGTGCTGATGTGCGATCCGGTCTATTTCGGCGGCACGGTGGATCGCAGTGAGGGGAGCGAACGGATCGTGCGCCTGATCGAACAGGCCGGGGGCCACGCCGAATACATTCCGACCCGCAAGGCCGTGGAGGATCGCATCGTCAACCTCGCGGGTCCGGGCGACCGGATCGTAATTATGGGGGCGCGGGACGATACCCTGTCGGATTTCGCCCGCGGAATTTACGAACGCCTGTCCTAGTGCGCCGCCGCTTCGTCCTTGTCGCCGTGTCCGAACCCAAAAATATTGTGCAGGACAAACACCAGCACACCGCCCAGTAACAGGCCGACGATAGCCGATCCTCCGGCGAAGGTGAGCCATCCCAATATGCCGCCGGCCGCACCGGCAACTTCGGAGACGCCGTGCTGTATGCCTTCGATCCAATGCTCCGGACCAGCAATTCCCAGTTCGGCCAATCCGTGCAGGATGATTCCTCCGCCGACCCACAGCATCGCGATAGTGCCGATGAAGGAGAGGCCCTTCAGGATATAGGGCACCGCCTTCAGCAGAAACCGCCCGAATGATTGCGCGGCCTGCGAAGATTTTTCGGCGAGATGCAGGCCGACATCGTCCATCTTCACGATGATCGCCACGGCCCCGTAAACAACGACCGTTACAAGAACGCCGACAATCGCGAGCACGGCAGCGCGCGTTATCAGCGTTTCGGCGGCGACCTCGTTCAGGGTGATCGCCATGATCTCGGCAGACAGGATAAGGTCGGTGCGGATCGCTCCGGAAACACGCTGCTTCTCGAACGCCACGGGATCCTTGATTTCATCGTCCAGCGTCTCGCCGTGCTTTTTCCCGCCCAGCTTCTCGAGAACCTTCTCCGCCCCTTCGTAGGAAAGATACGCACCGCCAGCCATAAGGATGAACACGATGGCTGCGGGCAAGAACTCGCTCAGCAACAGAGCACCCGGAAGCAGGATCAACAGTTTGTTCTTGAGGCTGCCGAGTGTGATCTTCCAGATGATCGGCAGTTCGCGCGCCGGCGATAGCCCGGTCACATAGCTCGGCGTCACCGCCGCATCGTCGATCACCACGCCGGCGGTTTTGGTGCCCGCCCTGCTCGCGGCGACGCCGATATCGTCCACCGACGCGGCCGCCGTACGCGCGATTACCGCGACATCGTCCAACAATGCTACCAAACCGCCGGGCATATCGATCTCCTTGTTCCCGCCCCCTGCCCCGCCTTATCCGCGCCGACAAGCCTTGCATTTCCTGTCTACCCAGCTATGTGCGCCGCTTCCCTGCCCCGTGCGGGGAACCCAAGAAAGCCGGAGGGGCCCCGCAATCCCGCGGATAAGCCAGCGATCGGCCACGAAGTGAAAGGATACAGGGCATGGCTCTATACGAGCATGTTTTCCTGGCGCGTCAGGACTTGAGCCAATCTCAAGTCGATCAGCTCGCCACGACTGCCACCGAGATTATCGAAGCGAATGACGGCAAGGTCACCAAGACGGAGACCTGGGGCCTCAAGAACCTCGCCTACAAGATCGACCGCAACCGCAAGGCGCATTTCGTGATGCTCGCCATCGACGGTCCCGGCTCGGTCGTCGAGGAACTGGAGCGCCAGACCCGCATCAACGAAGACGTCATCCGCTACATGACCATCCGCGTCGACGAGCACGAGGAAGGCCCCAGCGCGATGATGCGCAAGAACGAGCGCGATTCCAAGAAGCGCCGCGACCGCGAGGAGCGTAACTGATGGCCCGTCCGTTTTTCCGCCGCCGCAAGACCTGCCCGTTCTCGGGCAAGAACGCGCCGAAGATCGACTACAAGGATGTCCGCCTGCTGCAGGGCTTCATGTCCGAGCGTGGCAAGATCGTCCCGTCGCGTATCACCGCCGTCAGCGCAAAGAAGCAACGCGAACTGGCCAAGGCCATCAAGCGTGCGCGCCACATCGGCCTCCTGCCGTACATCGTGAAGTAAGGAGAAGACCCCATGGATATCATTCTCCTTCAGCGCATTGAAAAGCTCGGCTCGATCGGTGACGTCGTCACCGTGAAGGACGGCTATGCGCGCAACTTCCTGCTGCCGCAGAAGAAGGCCCTTCGCGCCAACGATTCGAACAAGAAGGTCTTCGAAGCCAATCGCGAGCGGCTCGAGCAGGAAAACGCGGAACGCCGCGGCGAAGCCGAGAAGTCCGGCGAGAAGATCGACGGCGTCGAAGTCGTCCTGATCCGCGCCTCGTCGAACACCGGCCAGCTTTACGGTTCCGTCAACGTGCGCGACATCGTCGCCGCGCTGGCCGACAAGGGTCACGAGATCGACAAGAAGCAGGTCATCATGGGCAACCCGATCAAGAATATCGGGATGCACGATGTCCGCGTCGACCTTCACCCCGAAGTCTCGATCACGGTCAAGGCCAACGTCGCCCGTTCGGACGACGAAGCCGAACTCCAGAGCCAGGGCGTCGACGTCATGGCGCAGATGTTCGAGGACGAACAGTCGGCCGAAGGCGGTTCGGGCTTCACCGAAACCGTCGATCCGACGCTCGAGCCGGGCGAAATTCCGGCTGACATGCTGGAAGACGGCGTAAGCACCGAAGAAGGTACGAGCCGCCGCGAGGCGCTCATCGACGCGACTGCGCCGGGCCACGATCAGGGCTGAGCCTTCTTAACCGATTGAAAAAGGGCGCGGTGGCTTCGGCTCCCGCGCCCTTTTTGTAAGCGGCGGCAGCATGTAATAGGACATGCCCTACAGAATTGCAGGCGAAGGAAAGCGACCTCTTGGAAACGATCGATCAAATCCTCGACAAACTGGAAAGCGTCTACGAAGCCGCCGTCCGCCGCCTCCGCGATGACGTAATCGCCTATGGCCGCGAACGCGAAGTGCCGACCGCCGAACGGCGAAAAGACGGCAGCTACGCCTATCCCGAACTGCGCTTACGCTATCGCGGCGGTGAAGAGCCCACCGGCCGGCGACGCGCATTCGGACGATTGAATGCAGCAGGCTTGTACACAACCACGGTCACGCGCCCCGCCCTCTTCCGCGACTATCTGCGCGAACAGATCGAACTCATCCAAAGCAATTACGAGATCGAGATCGAAGTCGGCTCATCGACACAGGAAATACCGTTTCCTTATGTCCTCGACGGGCAGGCAGGTGCCGAACTCGCCGGTGTCGATCCGAACGAGATCGCCCGCTATTTTCCTTCGACCGAACTGGCTGATATTGGTGACGAACTGGCCGACGGGATCGAGCTCGACAACCCCGACGATCCGATCCCGCTCTCGCTGTTCGATGGCCTGCGAACCGACTTCAGCCTCGCGCGCCTGGCGCACTACACCGGCACCGATCCCCAGCATTTTCAGCGCTTCATCCTTTTCACCAACTACCACCGCTACGTCGATGAATTCGTGGATTGGGCTGGCAGGCAACTCGGGAATGACGGATGCTCGGCCCTCGCCGGTGCCGGCGGCATGTGGCTAACTGAAAAGACCGACAATGCCCGCAGCCAATTAAGCGATACGGCATGGCGGCGACACCAGATGCCGGCTTACCATCTCGTTGGCGAAGGGCGCGGTGGCATAACGCTGGTCAATATCGGTGTGGGTCCGTCGAATGCGAAAACAATCTGCGACCATCTTGCGGTCCTGCGCCCCGAAGCGTGGCTGATGATCGGGCACTGCGGGGGGTTGAGACCGACGCAGAAGATCGGTGACTACGTTTTGGCTCACGCCTATCTCCGCGACGACCACGTGCTCGATCCGGTTTTACCTCCCGAAATACCCCTTCCCGCTATCGCCGAGGTGCAACAGGCTCTCGCCGCCGCAGCGGAGGAAGTGTCGGGGGAGCACGGCAGCGACCTCAAGAAACGGCTGCGCACCGGCACCGTCGTGACGACCGACGACCGCAACTGGGAGCTTCGCTACACGCAATCCGCCCGCCGCCTGTCTCTCAGCCGCGCGGTGGGTATTGATATGGAAAGCGCGACTATTGCCGCGCAGGGCTATCGCTTCCGCGTACCTTATGGCACATTGCTGTGCGTCAGCGACAAGCCACTCCATGGCGAGATCAAGCTCCCGGGACAGGCGAACAAGTTCTACGAAGAAGCCATCGCTGCGCACTTGCAGATCGGCGTGACGACCTGCCGCCTATTGCGCGAGGAGGGCCCAAAACTTCACAGCCGTAAGTTGAGAGCCTTCAACGAACCGCCGTTCCGGTAAGGCTCAATAGGCGAACTGGACCCGGCCGGTGATTGCGTGCGCCTCTAACCCGTCATTCGCGCCAGCCGTAACCTTCGAGAAGCTATAGTCGGCGGTCAGGGTTATACGCTTGGTCAGATAAGCGTTCACCACACCCGTCAGGCCCCATTCGGCGCCTGCTGCGGCCTCAAGGTCGGAAAGATCAAGGTAGTCGGCTCTCGCCCCGACCTCGATCGCACCGAAACCTCCTTCGTCGATGGGATTGATGGGAATGACCCGCCCGAAGGTGCCCGACCCTCGCGAATAACCACGCCGTTCGCCTGTGAGGAAGTAGCTCGCATACAGATAGCCCGCATGGGCCGTGCCTTCTACTTGATCCGTGTCGATGCGGGCCGCGGTGAATTCGCTTTGAAGCGAAAAGGAGCCAACCGAGCGGGCCGCTTCGAGATTAAGCCGCAGCAGGCTGTTGGCCGAGGGAAGCTCCGGCTGCGTCGCGAGGGAACGCGTTAGGATCGAACTGTTGGCATTCGAAGTAAAATTCAGCGGGTCGTCGATATCGAAACGCGCTGAGACACCGGCACCGAAGTGTAGGAGATCTTCGACCCTTTGCGTTCCCAACCCGTCTTGCGTGGCATCGCCGCCCCGTTCGATACGGCTTTGTTCGTAAACGGGTGCGAAGGTCGCACGGCCTGTTATCGCGACACCGCCTTCCGCCAGCCCATTATTAAGGTCGCCGCCGAACACCCCGCCAGCGAGCGAATAGTTGTTGCCCGAATAGCGCGCGACGATGCCAACATTGTCGCCAGGGATTAGAGCTGCGCTTCGCCCCGCCTCGGCAAAGGGCAGGAAGCGACTGCCGGAATAATCTTGCAACGAAAACGGTTCGTCCTGCTGCCCGACTTGCACCTTGAAACTATCATCGATCTGGTACGCTCCGAAAGCGTAGCGTAACAAATCACTCTTGAAGTCATAGGCGAACGTGCCGCTAAAATCACCCTTGGTGGCGAAGACATAGAGACGTGCCAAACGGATCCTTGCATCGGTGTCGTTGGACGTGCGGTTTGTGTCCGAATAGCCTGCGTCCAACTGCACGAAAGGTGCGAAGGTGATGTTTTCATCGTCCGTGCCGATCCGAAGGAACTGCTCATCTTCCGAAAATAGTTCGGAGTCGTCTTCGGCGGATTGTGCGAAAATCGGGGAGGCGAGAGCTAAAGTACCAAGTGCAAAACCTCGTAAAATGAGACGAACCATTATCCCCTGCCTTTTGTTTTCGTTTTCCCGTCTTTCGCTTTGGCCACGATAAATTCGATAATCTGACCGGCAATATCCTTGCCGGTCGCCTTCTCAATGCCTTCGAGGCCCGGTGACGAATTCACCTCCATAATTACCGGGCCGTGATTGCTGCGTAGCATATCGACGCCGCAGACGTTGAGTCCCATGTGCTTTGCAGCCCGAACGGCCGTGGAACGCTCTTCCGGCGTGATCTTGATGACCTGCGCGCTGCCACCACGATGGAGATTGCTACGAAAGTCATCGGGTGCCCCGGTGCGCTTCATCGCCGCGACGACCTTGCCGCCGACGACGAGTGCGCGGATATCGGTGCCGCCAGCTTCCTTGATGAATTCCTGCACGAGGATATTCACGTTCGCACCGCGGAAGGCCTCGATTACCGATTTGGCGCTGCTCATGGTTTCGGCAAGCACCACGCCGATGCCTTGCGTCCCTTCCAGCAGCTTGATGACCACCGGCGGCCCGTTCACCGCCTTGATGATTTCCTCGGTCTGTTTGGGATCGTGTGCGAAAGCGGTCAGCGGCAGGCCAAGTCCGTATTTCGCGAGGATCTGCATGCTGCGCAGCTTGTCGCGGCTGCGCCCGATGGCGACGCTTTCGTTGAGCGGCCAGCAGCCGCGCATCTCGAACTGGCGAAGAATGGCGAGTCCGTAATTTGTGATCGACGCGCCGATGCGTGGAATGATCGCATCGTAACCCAGCGCCGGTTCGCCATTGTAAAAAACTTGCGGGCGATGACTTGCGATATGGACCGTACAGCGCAGGGTGTTCAGGATATCGAGTTGGTGTCCGCGTTCTTCCGCCGCGTCCTTCAATCGCTGATGCGAATAGAGGTTGGCATTACGTGCCAGCATCGCGATCTGCATACGGGAAATCCTTACGGTTTATGTCCTTCGACGACCGGATTTTCCGGAGTCTGCAACCAGGAGTGGCCGCTATCCACGAAGAACCTGCGGCGCAAGTAAGACCTGCCGATCAGCATGGGAAAGCGCATGTCGCTACGATCCGCGAGGCTGATTTCGGCACGATGCTCGACGTCGCCAATGCGCAGCGGCGTTTTGACGATGAACCGCGTTTGCCGCTCTCCGTTTGAGCTCGTGATGGTGCGCTTGTCGACATTGACCGCTTCGCAAATCTGGCGGACGTGCTGCCGATCGAAATCGACGGCGAAGCGCACGTATTTCTGCCCGTCGCGCTCAAACTGTTCGAGGACAGTACCGTGCAGCGACGTCGTACGCGCTCCGGTGTCGATCTTCGCGGGAACGGCGTGAAGGCCAAGCTCGGGCAAATGCACCAGTTCGCGCCAGCCTACCACCGGAAGGGGTTTGCGCCGCGTCACTGTACCACCGCCAGACCATCGCCGCCGTCGCCTGCCGAGAAGCGTCTCAACACCTCGCCTTTTTCGAAGTCCACCTCGGCGATGGTGTCGGTCCCGGTTTCGGCGACGTAAATGCGCCGGCCGTCCGGCGACCAAGCTATCGTAACTTGCTGTCGGCTCTCCGCTTCCTCCGGCGACGACACGGCTATCGTCCGGATGACCGCACCGGTATCCGTATCGATGACCGACAGGGCACCGTCGGCGAGATTGGACGTGATCGCAACATCGCCTTGGGAGCGCAGTGCGATCCGCAAAGGAAAACGGCCGACCGGCACATCCTTGATCTTCTCCAAAGATTGCGGATCGAGGGCATAGGCCATGTCGGACCCGCGAGCGGTGACCCATAGCGTATTACCGTCTTCGCTGAGCGCGATGCCTTCCGGCTCGATACCGACGGTCGTGGAGAAGGGCGCGCGCTTCGTAAGCATATCGATGCGGGTTACGGTCTTCGATTTCAGATCCGTTGTCCATGCCGTCCGGCCGTCAGGCGAAACAGCGAGCATGTGGCTGCCTTCCTTACCCGTTCCGTATTCGAAGGTTTCGCGCATCTCGGATAAGGGGTCGCGGATCATGAATACCGAGTTGCGTCCTTCGGCGGTCGAATAAATGGAACCGTTCCGGTGCCATACGATGCCATGAGGTGCAGCACCCGAACCAAGATCGACGCTCGCGACGCGCACCAGATCGGCGGTCCGGAAGATATCGACGCTCGTTCCTCCGTAGCACGCAAGCGCGACGTACTCGCTATCGGGTGACACCGCCAATTCGTGCGGATTGGCGCAGCTATCGACGCGCGCGGTTTCCTGGCCACTGCCGAGATCGACGCGCGCGAGCGTATTGCCGAACTTGCCGGCAACGAACAATGCGCCCTCGTCGGACTCGGCTTCTATTGCAGAACGTGTCTCCGTCGCTACCGGCGCGCAGCCCGCAAGACCTATCGCGGCAAGCAGGGCTGCCTTGGAAGCCTTCACCATCCTTCCGGCTGCCCCGCGTTCTGCTCTTCGAGCCACGCCATCAGCGGTGCGAAATACTCGACCATCGCCGCACCGCTCATCTCGCGACTGCCGGTAAAGGCTTCGAGCGCATCCGGCCACGGTTTGCTGGCGCCCATTTCGAGCATGGCATTCAGATTTTTGCCGACCTCCTCATTACCGTAGAACGAGCAGCGGTGAAGCGGCCCTTCCCACCCGGCTTGGTCGCAGGCCGCCTTGAAGAACTGGAACTGCAGGATGCGGGCAAGGAAGTACCGCGTGTAGGGCACGTTGCCGGGGACGTGATATTTCGCGCCCGCATCGAAGCCGCTTTCGTCACGCGCAACCGGCGGCACGATGCCCTGATATTCGAGCCGGAGGTCGTTCCAGCCCTTGTTGAGTTGATCTGACGGGATCGATCCATCGAACAGGCTCCAGCGATAGCGGTCCACCATCAGGCCGAAGGGCAGGAAAGCGACCTTGTCCATCGCCTGGCGTAGAAGCAGGCCGATGTCCTTGTCTGCGCTCGGCACCTGCGAAGGTTCGAGCAGGTCAATCTGGGTAAGGTATTCCGGTGTGATCGAGAGCGCGATCATATCGCCGATCGCTTCGTGGAAACCGTCATTCGCACCGTTAAGATGAAGAAAATCCTGCTCGTTGTAAGCGCGCTGATAATAGTTGTGGCCGAGTTCGTGGTGGATGGTCACGAAGTCGTCGGCATTGCGCTTGATGCACATTTTGATGCGTAGATCGTCGATATTGTCCACGTCCCACGCACTGGCGTGACAAACTACCTCACGGTCTTCCGGTTTGGTGAACTGGCTGCGCTCCCAGAACGTTTCGGGAAGTGGCGCGAAACCGAGCGAAGAGAAGAATTGCTCGCCGGTCCGAACCATCTGCACCTCGTCCATGCCGTTCGTCTCGATGAGCTCGGTCAGGTCGTAGCCAATATCGCCTGCCCCTTCGGGCGCCACGAGCGGATAGATATTGCCCCATTCCTGCGCCCACATATTGCCGAGTAGGTCCGCACGGATAGGTCCATTCGCAGGCTGCACCGTATCGCCGTATTTGGCATTCAGCTTGCCTCGCACATAGGTGTGAAGCGCCATGTAGAGCGGCTTGACCTCCTGCCACATCCGCTCGGTCTCGGCTGCGAACTGGTCTGGATCCATGTCGTAGTTGGAGCGCCACATGGCGCCGAGATCGGCGAAGCCCAATTCCTTCGATCCGTCGTTGGCGATGGCGATCATGCGCTGGTAATCCTCGCGCATCGGCGCACCGACATTGTCATGCCAGCTGGTCCACATTTCTTGGTATTCCGCGGGCGTACGTTCGAGATTGCCCATCTCCGCCTCGATGTCGGAACCGGAGATCTCCTCGCCGTTCAGGGTGCCCTTGCCCTTGCCGTACTGGCTGTTGAGGCTCGTCGAAATCTCGTTCAATTCCGTCGCCGCACCGTCACGTGCCGGGGCGGGCATGACGATCCCATTGCGCAACATATCGAGCTTGCGCGCAACTACCGGATCGAGCCCTTCGACTTTCGAATACTTCGCGGCCTCGTTCGCGTAGCGCACCGCCATCTCGGTGTACTCAGCGCCGTATTTAGCTGCGAGCGCATCGCTATCGGGCGTGATGTAGGTGGCATTGATCCACGAAACGCGCGAATATTCGACCGAGAAATCCCGCATCTCCTGTTCGACCGATGCCACCCAATCGGCTGCGCCCTGCGGCGTCATCGGATATCGGGCGGCAACGGCGTCGCCGGTTTCCATGTGATGGTCGGCGAAGGCGGGGGTCGCCGATGCGATAGCAAGAGCGGCGAGCGAAGTGCGGAACAATGTCATGGTGCGTTTCCTCAAGCGTGCGATCCGGTTGCGCTTGCGAACGAATTGCACCGAAACGCACCGTCGATCAAGCGGGGCGACCGAGCCAGTCCGCGATCGCAATGCCGAGTTCGGGTTTGGTCACACTGCCCATATGAGTTCCGGGCACCTCGACATAATCGGCCCGTGGAAGAAGGCGAGCAAGTTCCTCCGCGCTTCCATTGTCACGGTCTTCGTCTCCGCAGACGACCAGTGTCGGCATGGTGACGTTCGCCAGTTTGGCGAGATCGAGATCGGGCATGGTGTCGAGAAGGTGGCGCGCAGCCACCCGGTCCGTGCCTTGGGATTTCAGAAACTGCATAGAAAAATACGCAGGATCGCCGCGTTCGATGCTGTCGAAGTCGTCGATCACTCGCTTGAAGAACGCGCTGCGCTTCGCCCACTCGCCGAGGCCCGCCGTGCCCATGCCGCCGGTGACCAGTCGCCGTGGCTCAAGAACGCCATTGGCGACCGTATGCAAGGAAGTTCGGGCACCTAGCGAGAAGCCGCCCAAATCATATTTGTCCAAACCGAGATAATTGATCAGCGCAGCAACGTCCCGCACGAGGACGTTCTCGGGATAGCGACCTCGATCCTGCGGCGCTTCGCTGTCGCCGTGAACGCGAAAATCGAGCATCAGGACCTCATAGCCCATCGCGGCGATCCGTTCGGCGTGGCCGAATTTGATCCAGTTCATCTCAGCGCTCGAGAACAGCCCGTGGAGGAGTACGAATGGCGCGCCCTCGCCCATCCGATGAAGCGCAAGCCGCGTTCCGTCGAAGCTTTCGAAATGTTCGGTTGTCATCATGCCCGCAATCCATTCTGCTCCATTCGCCAATTTGCCATCTCGATCCGGTCCTGTCCGAAGAAGGGTTCGCCGTCGAACACAAGTGTCGGAACTCCCCAATGGCCCGCCTTCTCCAGTGCTTGCTGGTTTGCAGCAATTTCCGCATCGAGGGCGTCGTCCTCGCTCTCGATTTCCGCGACGATTTCTTCAGGATCGAGCCCCGCCGCTATTAGCGCGCGTTCGAGGTGGCCGCCTTCGTGCCAATCGTGCTGCCCACCCCAAATCATCCGACCCGCTTCCTGCGCGAATACGAGACCGCGCTTCCTGCGCGAAGCCGCTTGGCCCAGGCGCGTGACGCGGCGTATGTATGGCTGATCCGCTGCAATCTTGCGGGTGGTGACATCCTGCACGATCGGGTCCGGTCGAGGTGGACCGAAGGGGATATCGTAAAACTCCGCGACGCGGCGCATGTCGCGCATGGTATAGCCCAACCAGTTGGGGTGATTGCGCTCGAAGAAATCCGGCTCACGGATCGCAAGCGGCCATACGGGACGAAGATTGATATCCACATTGTGGGTTTCAGCTAAGGCGCAATAACGTCCGATCGCGAGGTAGCTGTAAGGCGAGCGGAAACTGAAATAGAGATCTGCGGCGAGTGTCATCATGCATCCATGCCAATCGACCGGCGCTTCGTCACCCCGTCTCGGGGGTTAGCGATAGAAACAGGTCGTCCCTGCGAAGACCGATTGCAGCGGTGCGCTTTCTCCCGCGCCCTCGACGAAACCGCCGAGCCGTCCGCCATCGCTCCCCGAAAACGCGATCTCTCCATCGAGCGTCGATTCGACCGGTTCGGCATCAGCTCGGTTTCGCAATCCCTCAAACGTTGCGTTCGACAGGTCTTCGCCACCGACACCCGCGAACTGCGTGCCGTCGGCCATCGTGGCTACGTATCCGACGAAATGCCCGTCCCGAAGATTGACTTGCAGAGAGCCGAAATCCGCAAAGCTTACAGCGCCCGCTCCGCATTCCGCATCGCTACCCGTGCGGGGCCGACCGAGAACCTCGGACATGGCAGAGATCACCTCCACCTCGTCTGCGCCGAAGATTATGGTGTTCGTTTTCCGCGACCCCGACCCGGCTTCGATGATCGTGACGCCGTCGGAGCGAAGAGCCAGCGACACCGCGCTTTTGCCGCGAGACGCCGCATCTGGAGTCGGCGTCACCCGCTCGGTCGGCGTCGCCACTACGGCAGCGCCCTGCTCCTCTGTTTCGCCGCCGCAAGCCGACAGGCAGAGGATCAGCCCCAAACCGGTAACGAAGGAGCGCATCAGCCCCTCTTCAAGCACTCGCGACCCAGAAGCTCGGCGATCTGTACCGCATTAAGGGCCGCTCCCTTGCGCAGGTTATCGCTCACGCACCAAAGGACGAGGCCGTTATCGACCGTAGGATCTTCGCGCACGCGGCTGATATAGGTCGCGCTGTCGCCCGCGGCTTCGACCGGCGTGATGTAACCCCCGTCCTCCCGCTTATCGACGAGCATGCAGCCGGGCGCCTCCCGCAGAATATCCTGCGCCTGCTCGGCCGAAATCTCGTTCTCGAATTCGATGTTCACCGCCTCGGAATGCCCGACGAACACGGGTACGCGGACACAGGTGGCCGAAAGCTTGATCTTGGGATCGAGAATTTTCTTCGTCTCGACCACCATCTTCCATTCCTCCTTGGTCGAGCCATCGTCAAGGAAGACGTCGATGTGCGGAATGACGTTGAATGCGATCTGCTTGCTGAACTTCACCGGCTCCAGCGGGTCGCCGACGAAGATCGCGCGGCTCTGCTGAAACAGCTCGTCCATCCCGGCTTTGCCCGCGCCAGAAACCGATTGATAGGTGCTGACGACCACGCGCTTGATCGTCGCCGCATCGTGCAGCGGCTTCAGCGCGACGACGAGCTGCGCGGTCGAGCAGTTGGGATTGGCGATAATGTTGCGCTTGGAATAACCGTGGATCGCCTGCGGATTGACCTCCGGTACGATCAGCGGAACGTCCGGCTCCATGCGGTAGAGCGAGGAATTGTCGATCACGACGCAACCTGCCGCCGCCGCCTTCGGGGCATATTCCTTGGCAGGGCCGCTGCCTGCCGCGAAGAGGGCGATATCCCATCCCGACCAGTCGAAATGCTCGATGTTCTTGCATTTGAGCATCTTGCCGCTGTCACCGTACTCGACCTCGGTGCCATGGCTGCGCGAACTGGCGACCGCCGCCACCTCGTCCACGGGAAACTCGCGCTCGGCGAGGATCTGCATCACCTCGCGCCCGACATTTCCCGTCGCGCCGACGACCACTACCCGATAACCCAATGCCATTCTCCGATTTCTACGCCCGCCCCAGATAAGCGCAGGTCATCATCACGCAACGCCAATCCGGCTTGACGCAGGTGAAGCGTTACTCAGGGGGCGTCACCCCGTTCCGTTCGAGGAAGCGGAACACCGTGTTATAGCGGTGAGGCGAGATGTTCTCGCCCGAGACGCGGTGCGTGTAGCCGGGATAAAGCATCATCTCGAACGACACGTTTGCCTCCTGCATCTTTGCGATGACCTCCGTCGCATTCTCGAACACGACGTTGTCGTCTGCCATGCCGTGGATGAGCAGTAGCGGATCGGCGATCTTCGGCGCATCGGCGATGGCGTCGCTTTTGGCATAGGCCGCCGCGTCGGCCTTAGGCGTACCCATGAACCGTTCGGTATAGTGGGTATCGTAAAGCTCCCATTTGGTCACGGGCGCTCCACTGATACCTGCAGCATAAAGACCAGGGTCGGCTTCCAGCATCTTGAGCGTCATATAGCCGCCATAGGACCATCCATCGATCGCGATTTTGCCTGGATCGACGAAGGGCAGGGTTTTCAGATACTCCGCCCCCGCCTTCTGGTCGCGTACCTCGACGCCGCCCATCGCGCGGTAAATCGGCTGTTCGAATGCGACGCCGCGATTGGCGCTGCCGCGATTGTCGAGTGCGAACCAGATATAGCCCTTGTCGACTATCGCCTGCCGCAGCGGGCCGTCCCAACCCTTGGTGACGATCTGAGGGCCGGGCCCGCCGTAATGATAGAAAAACACCGGATAGCGCTTGCCCGTTTCTAGTTCGGGCGTGACCATTTCCCAATGGAGCGGCGTGCCGTCCTCGGCTTCGATCGTACCATATCGCGTCGGCTGATGGCTCGCGAGAAACGGCGAATAGGGATGCTCGCTGTCGAGCGCGTTCTCTTCGATCCATGCCAGACGATTGCCTTGCTGATCCGCGATATAGCTTTGCGGCGGCGTGTCGTCATTGGAACGGCTGATGAGCAAGGTCTGCCCCTTGCCGTCCATGCTGGCCGAATTGGCGAAGCCGGGATCGGTCAGTAAGCTGATTTGAGAAGGATTTGCGAGATCGAGCGAATAGACCTGCTGTGCCAGCACATCGTCCTTCGTCGCCTGGAAAAACACCTTGCCCACCTGCTGGTCCAAACCGACGAGGCTGGTGACGACCCAATCTCCTTCGGTGAGCTGGGTCCATTCTCCGTCGCCATAGCGATACAGATGGCCGAAGCCGTCGCGTTCCGACCACCAGATGAGAGACCCGTCATCCAGCCATTTGTAATTGTTGGACAGATTGATCCAGTAATCCGGTGCCGCGTTCTCAGTGAAGAGCACTTCGCTCTCGCCGGTCGCAGGATCGACCTTCAGCATGTCGAGCTTGGTCTGTTGCCGGTTCTCACGTTGCACATACACGGCGCTGCCGTCCGGTGCCCAATCGACCCTGGCTAGATAAATGTCCGCATCATCGCCCAGATCGACCTTCACGCGGTTCCGGCCGTCCGGGTCCATGACATACAGTTCGACTAAAGCGTTCGGGCTTCCTGCAACGGGATAGCGCTGCTCGAACACCTTGGTCCCGGTCGCGCCGATAGCTGCGCGGGTCACGATGCCGACGCCGCTTTCGTCGAACCGCTCGACGGCTATACGGCGATCGTCCGGCCCCCACCAGTACCCGGTGAGGCGGTCCATTTCCTCTTGCGCGACGAACTCCGCCTCGCCCCAGCGGATCGCGTCGCTCTCTTCCTGCGGTGTGACGGGTTGTGCTTCGGCGCCGATCTCGCCGACGAATAACCTCCCATCGCGCACGAATGAAACATACCGCCCCCTGTTACTGAGCGCAGGATTGAGTTCGCTCTCTTCCGTATCGGTCAGCCGCACCACTTCGCCGCCAAGCCGCACGAGATAGAGGTCGCCGTCGAGCGGTACGAGCACACCCGAACCGTCCTGCGCCCATTGATAAGCGATGATTCCCTTGAGGCTGCCGACCCGGGCCCGCTCCCGCTGCATCTTCTCCGCTTCGGACAATTCGCGGCCCGAGCCGAGCTTCTCGCTGTCGACCAACATCGACCATTCGCTCGCCTGCCGATCGTATGCCCACAAGTCGTAGCGCTCGCGGTCATCCACCCGGTTGCGCAGCACGGTGAGATAGCGGCCGTCGGGCGAAAGCTTTGCCTGCCGGGGTGTCGGGCCGTCGAGCGAAGGGGAGGCGAAGACGCGTTCGAAGGTCAAGTCCATGGCGGCGCTTTCCGTTTGATCAAGCTGCCGGTCGGCAAAAGCAGGCGAGGATAGCAACGTGCCAAGAGCCAGCGCAGCGAGAAGGGTTAGCGACCTCATGATCTCTCCAGGAAGATGCCCATGCGTTCGGGCCGTTCGTATGATCGAATTCCTCGCAAGCACAGCAGTGGAAAGCAACCTTCGCGAACGCAACTATGCCTACATTTCAGCTTAAGCCCGAATTTAGCGAAATCGCTACCGTGGGCAAAGGACTATGGCTGAGTTCCGACCGGGCCGATACGGCTCACTGGTTCGGCGGAACGAAAACCGAGGTGTAGAAGGCAGTCTCTTACGATCCCGACGCAAGAAGGGCGGCCCCGATACCAGGACCGCCCCTTTCATATTCCAGCGCTGTAACGGCAGGCTTACGCCTTGGGGGCGTTGTCCCTGCGTTCGGCGATCCGCGCGCGCTTGCCGGTCCGGCCGCGCAGGTAGTAGAGCTTCGCGCGGCGCACGATGCCGCGGCGGACCACGGTGATGCTGTCCACGATTGGGCTGTAAAGCGGGAACACGCGTTCCACGCCTTCGCCGAAGCTCATCTTGCGCACGGTGAAGTTGCTGCCCATGCCACGGTTCGAGCGGGCGATTACTACGCCTTCGAAGTTCTGCACACGCTCGCGATTGCCTTCGATGACCTTCACGCCGACGCGCACGGTGTCGCCCGCGCGAAATTCGGGGATGTCCTTGCCGAGGTTTTCGATCGCCTCGGCTTCGAGTGTCTGGATCAGGTTCACTGGTCCGGTTCCTTCGTTTCATGCTGCGCGCCAGAGGCAGACTGGTCCCGAGCGCCGACATGGCGCTCCCAAAGGTCCGGCCTGCGTAACCGTGTGTCGTCTTCGCTTCTTGCCTTGCGCCAAGCAGCGATTTTCGCATGATCCCCCGATCGCAGCACTTCGGGGATCGTGCGCCCTTCCCATTCCTGAGGTCGGGTGTATTGCGGGTACTCGAGCAGGCCGTCCTCGAACGACTCCTCGTGCCCGCTTGAAGGCGCGCCCATTACGCCGGGAATGAGCCGAATGCAAGCATCGAGAATGGCCAGCGCCGCTGGCTCTCCGCCGGAAAGGACGATGTCGGCAAGGCTGACCTGCTCGATCTCTGGGTAGGCGTCGAAAATCCGCTCGTCGTAGCCCTCGAACCGCCCGCACAGAATGGCGACGCCGGGGCCGGCGGCAATCTCACGAATGCGCGCCTGGGTGATGGGTTTGCCGCGGGGCGTCATGGCGAGGATAGGTCTTGGCCCTGCCCCCGCATCCATATTGGGAATAGAGGTTTTTACCTGCTCGACAGCATGCCCCAGCACATCGGCCTTGAGCACCATGCCCGCGCCCCCGCCCGCCGGCGTATCGTCGACCGTACGGTGCCTGTCGGTCGCAAAGTCCCGCAGCTGGACCGCCTCGCACGACCAGTCCCCCCGCTCCAGCGCCCGCCCCGCCAGCGATACGCCGAGCGGCCCGGGGAACATTTCAGGATAGAGGGTGAGGATGGTGGCGGCGAAGGTCACGTGTCACGGTTCCGCAAAAATACAGAAACCAATTTGTTGTTGATTGGCCAAACGATAAACAAAAGTCCGCAGCAGATCACGAATGCCACGAGCATACCTTGAGCGGCCGGACCACTTACCGGATCTCCAACTATGACTAGACTTGCTAAACCAAGTAAAGAGAGAGAAACGGGGATGAATCCTGAAGCTATATGCGAAACCCGCGTGGTAGGCATATCGGGTCGAAAATGACCAATGACAGAAGAAAATATCATCGCGATAAGTAGAGAGATAAGCCCTATTCCGATTGCTATACCGAAGGCGATGGCTACCAAAGCGAACATATCAAGCGCCTACCGCAGGCTGCAACAGAACGCTATCCTATGCGTTCCCCTACCATGACCGGCGCACCCGACGACTGCATCATCATCGGCGCCGGTCCCGCCGGGCTGACTGCCGCCATCTACCTCGCCCGGTTCCATCTTTCCATTCGCATCTTCGATTGCGGGACGAGCCGCGCAAGCTGGATTCCGACCAGTCACAATCACGCGGGGTTTCCGGACGGCATCAACGGCAACGAACTTCTCGAACGGATGCGCGAACAGGCGGCCAGATACGGGGCGATGCGCGAGCCGAAAAAGGTCACCGACCTTTCGAAGGATGGTGAGGCATTTTTCGTAACCTGCGGTAACGAAACGTTTTACGCACACACCGTCTTGCTCGCTACCGGTGTCGTCAACCACCGACCCAAGGGCATAGACGATGCCGTGCACCAGCAGGCTTTGGCGGCCGGCCTGCTTCGCTATTGCCCGATTTGCGACGGCTACGAAGTAACCGACAAAAAGGTGGCGGTCCTCGGAACCGGCGATCATGGCACTTCGGAAGCCCAATTCCTTCGCGGCTACACGAGCGACCTCGCCCTGGTCAGTCCGCATGGCGATCACGACCTCGACGACACCTGCTCAGCCAAGCTCGACGAGGCCGGTATTGTCCGCATCGCCGGGCCATGTGGCGGCTTCGCCCTCGAAGGCAAGCAACTGGCATTCGATACGGCGGAGGGGCGCATGGCATTCGACAGCGTCTATCCGGCGCTGGGATCCACCATCCGCTCGGAACTGGCGCAGGCATGCGGCGCGAAAACGACCGAAGAAGGCTGCATCAAAGTCGGCGACCATCTGGAAACGAGCGTGCCCGGTCTGTTTGCCGCGGGCGACGTGGTAGTGGGCCTCGACCAGATCAGCCACGCGATGGGTCAGGCCGGAGTAGCGGCTACCGCGATCCGCAACCGTTTGGCCGAGCAGCGGCCACTCCGGCGCTAATCGACGAAATCCGCATTTAGAACTAGGCGGTTCTCATCCCATTCCGGAACCGCCTGCTTCGTTAGCGGCACCATGAAGCGCTTGCCGTCCGGCTTCTCGATCTCGACGATCTCGGTCGCGCCGAAATGCTCGATGGCGCAGACGCGGCCGACAGGTTCGCCACCATCCGTTTCAGCCGGTAAATCAAGCAGGTCCGAATAATAGAATTCGTCCGCGTCCAATTCGGGAAGGGCGTTACGCGGAACCGTCAGGGTCGTGCCGCGCAGGGCTTCGGCATCCGTGCGGTCGGAAACCTCTGTAAACCGCGCGATTGCCCCGCCCTTCTTATCGCTCCGCAGATTACTGATGGTAAGCTTACCATCGTTGAAAGACTTGTGCGCCTTCAACGCTTCGAGCCCCTCTCCCAGCAACTTCAGCCGGACTTCGCCCGTCACGCCGTGCGCGCCGGCGATGGCGGCAAGCGTGACGGGTTTGTCCGACATAAAAGGCGCTTAGCCTTCAGACTTTTCTTCGAGCGCTTCCTCGACCACGGCTTCGCCGCCCTCGGCCGGCTCTTCGCTGCTTTCGGTGGTGGTTTCCGAAGTCGCGTTCTTGGCTTCTTCCTCGGCAGCCTTCGCGGCTTCTTCCGCTTCGGCCTGCTTCGTCGCCTTTTCCTCGGCGCGTTCCTTGGCGGCTTCGCCCGGTTCGCCCTTCTTCGGGTTGTTGCGGGCCGCACGCTCGCGAATGCCGGCGGCATCGAGGAAGCGGGCCACGCGGTCCGACGGCTGCGCGCCAACCGAGAGCCAGTGACGTGCGCGGTCTTCGTTCAGCTGAACGCGCTTTTCATCGTCCTTGGCGAGCAGCGGATTGTAGGTGCCGATCTGCTCGAGATATTTGCCATCGCGCGGGCTGCGGTTGTCGGCTGCAACGATACGGTAATAGGGGCGCTTCTTGGCGCCGCCGCGGGAGAGACGAAGTGCAATTGCCATGTAGTGTTACCTTTCTGGATTAAATACTTGAATTTATTTCTTGTCGAGCATGTCGCGGAGCTCGGGCGGAAGCGTATCGGGATCGACCGACGGCCCCTTGCCGCCGCCCATGCCCGGCAGTCCGCCAAGGGGGCCCGGACCCCCCGGCCCGCCAAGTCCGGGCATCGCCGCACCCAGCCCGCCCTTGCCGAACATCGCGCCGAGGCCCTTCAGCCCGCCCATCTTCTTGATCTGCTTCATGGCCTTGGCCATTTCCTGGTGCATCTTCAGCACCTTGTTCACATCCTGAACTTGCGTACCCGACCCTGCCGCCACACGCTTTTTGCGCTTGGCGTTGAGCAGCTTGGGCAGTTTGCGCTCTTTTGCGGTCATGGAAGAAATGATGGCATCCATCCGCAACAGGACCTTATCGTCCATCCCGCTCGCCTGCATCGCCGCCTTGGCCTTCTTCATGCCGGGCAGCATGCCGGCTAGCGCGCCGATGCCGCCCATGTTCTGCATCTGCTTAAGCTGCATGCGCAAGTCGTCGAGGTCGAACTCGCCCTTCGCCATTTTCCTGGCGAGCGCTTCAGCCTCTTCTTCCTTGATGGTAGAGGCTGCACGTTCGACCAGGCTGACAACATCGCCCATGCCGAGAATGCGGCCCGCGACCCTCTTGGGATCGAAGACTTCGAGCGCATCGAGCTTTTCGCCCGTGCCGGCGAACTTGATCGGCTTGCCCGTGACGTAGCGCATGGAGAGTGCCGCACCGCCGCGGGCATCGCCGTCCATCCGGGTGAGAACAACGCCGGTCAGCGGCACCTCGCCGGTGAAACTCTGCGCGACGTTGACCGCATCCTGCCCGGTCAGGCTGTCGACCACCAGCAACACTTCGGTGGGCGTGGATACGCCCGCGATCGCCTTCATCTCGGCCATCAGAGCTTCGTCGACGTGCAGACGGCCGGCGGTATCGAGCAGCAGCACATCCGCCGATTGAAGGCGCGCCGCTTCCATCGCCCGGCGAGCGATGTCGACCGGCTGCTGGCCGGGAATGATCGGCAAGGTCGCGACGCTGGTTTGCTCACCGAGCACTGCAAGCTGTTCCTGCGCGGCGGGGCGATTGACATCGAGCGATGCCATCAGCGCCTTCTTGCCCTGCTTTTCGCGCAGCATCCGTGCCAGCTTGGCCGTCGTGGTGGTCTTACCCGAACCCTGCAGCCCGACCATCATCACAACGACGGGCGGCTTGGCGTTGAGGTTTAACCCCTCCGGCGGCGCATCGGGATCGCCGCCGCCGAGCATGGCGACCAATTCGTCATTGACGATCTTGACCACCTGCTGCCCCGGCGTGACCGAGCGCAGCACATCCTGCCCGATCGCCTTTTCGGTGACCGCGTCGATGAAACGGCGCACCACAGGCAGCGCGACATCGGCTTCGAGCAACGCGATCCGCACTTCGCGCATTGCTTCGCGCACGTCGCTTTCGGACAGCGCACCGCGGCCCTTGAGCTTGTCGAAAACTGTGCCGAGCCGGTCGGACAAATTGTCGAACATGGCCGTTCTACTCCCTCCCGCCGCTATGATGCGGGATAAACGCGAAAAACGCCGGCGGACGAAACCTCGTCAGCCAGCGTGGGGCGATGCCCCTATGGTCCCAAACTGAAGCCCGGGTGTGGTGGAAGCAAGCCGCAGCCGTCGCCACGACTTGCTACCGCCAAACCCTGCAGTATTCGAAATGGTGGAGCCTAGCGGGATCGAACCGCTGACCTCTACAATGCCATTGTAGCGCTCTCCCAGCTGAGCTAAGGCCCCGTGCCATTTCATCAGCGCGCACGCCCTGGGAGGCGTGCCCGTTTGCGGAGGCGCCGTTTATGCAGGCACCATCCGCAAAGCAAGCGAAAAATCAGCTTTCGTCGGTATCGTCGTCGTCGCCCTTGCTCTTGGTTTCGACGCCGAGATCGTCGTCGCCGCCGAGATCGACTTCGTTGTCGGGCGAATCTTCGTCGTCGTCGATATCGTCGAGATCGTCATCAGCGAGATCGCTATCGGCCTCGCTGTCCTTCTTCTCTTTCTCTTCTTCGAACGGGATCGGCTGCTTTGACTTGAGCACCGGTTCAGGCGACCATTCCTCGCCGCACTCGATGCACGTGACCGGGTCGTCCTTGTTCAGATCGTAGAAGCGGGTGCCGCATTTCGGGCAGGTGCGCTTCGTGCCCCATTCCGGTTTGACCATTGGTAATCCTTGCCTTGCTTCCCCGCCGCCCTAGCAGCGGTGAGATGAATTCTGGTGTCTGTAATGATGGGATCCCGAGGTCCGGGAATCAACAGCGCCGCGCGCCTTGCCAGATGGTATTGCCACTGTCAAAGACGCCGCGCCCGACCCACCCCTTAAACCGAGACGAGAGCCGCTTGACCCCGCATCGCTTCATGCCGTCCGGCCCATTGAAAGGCCGCATCCGCGTACCCGGCGACAAGTCGATCAGCCACCGCGCGCTGATGTTCGGCGCGCTGGCGGTCGGACGGAGCCGGATTTCCGGTCTGCTCGAGGGCGAAGACGTGCTGGCGACCGCTGGGGCGCTTCGGCAGATGGGTGCGACGATTGAACGTGAGGGCGATGATTGGATCGTCGATGGCGTCGGCGTTGGGACGCTCCTGCAGCCGGAGCAGGCGCTCGACATGGGCAATTCAGGAACGTCCACGCGGTTGTTGATGGGGCTAGTTGCGAGCCACGGAATACACGCGGCATTTACCGGCGATGCTAGCCTGTCCGAGCGCCCGATGGGCCGCGTGATCGATCCGTTGTCGACAATGGGTGCTAGCTTCACCCCCTCCCCGGGCGGAACCTTGCCTTTGATGATGGAAGGGATGCAACCTGCCGTTCCAATTACTTACCGCCTTCCGGTCGCAAGCGCGCAGGTGAAGAGCGCGGTCCTCCTCGCAGGGCTGAATACGCCTGGCACCACGACCGTGATCGAGCCAATACCGACACGCGACCATACTGAGCGAATGCTCCGCGGGTTCGGGGTGGATGTGCAAACGACCGAGGTGAACGGCGAGAACCACATTTCGATTACCGGTCCGGTCGATCTTTCGCCTTGCGACATCGTGGTGCCGGGCGATCCCTCTTCCGCAGCATTCTTCGCGGTCGCCGCCAGCATCGTTCCGGGCAGCGATCTCGTCATCGAGAACGTCGGGCTCAACCAAACCCGCAACGGCATTTATCGGGTCCTCGAACAGATGGGCGCCCAGATCGAATATCTCGACCATTGCGAGGTCGGCGGCGAACCGGTCGCCGATCTGCGGGTGCGGCATGCACGACTGCAAGGCACCGAAATTGACCCTTCCCTCGCGCCGAGCATGATCGACGAGTTTCCCGTGCTGTTCGTGGCCGCTGCGCTGGCGGAAGGTACGACGAATACCTCCGGTCTCGAAGAGTTGCGCGTCAAGGAAAGCGACCGCCTCTCGGCAATGGCTGCCGCGCTGAGAAAGGCGGGAGCAAGGGTGGAAGAACGTGAGGACGGACTGATCATCGAAGGAAATAGCAGCAGACCTCTGTCTGGCGGAGGACCGGTGACAACGCATCTCGACCACCGCATTGCCATGAGCATGGCGGTGGCGGGCCTCGCCAGCGAGAACGGGGTCGAAATCGACGGCACCGATCCGATCGCGACGAGCTTTCCGAACTTCGTGAGTCTGATTTCGGAGGCAAGCGGTGACTGAACTGGATTGGGCCAGCTATGTCGGCTTTATCGGCACCGCCTGCATTATCGCTGCATATGCGTATCTGACCTTCAGCGAGCGGCCCAACCCGTTCGTTCTCCACGGCACCAATCTCGCAGGCGCCGCCCTGCTCACTGTATCCCTGCTCGTGCATACGAACTGGCCGAGCCTAGTCCTCGAAGGCTTCTGGGCTGCTATTGCGATCTATGGCCTCGTCAAAGCTATAAGGACGGGTCGCAAGGGACAGGAGCGTGAGGCATGATCATTGCAGTCGACGGGCCAACCGCCTCGGGAAAAGGCACGATTGCCAAGGCGCTCGCAACGCGTTTCGGCCTGCCCCATCTCGACACTGGCTTGCTCTACCGTGCGGTCGGACGCCAGGTAGCAATGAAAGGCGGCAATCCCGACGATGCTGAAACCGCCTTGGCCGCCACTGCCTTCCCTGACAGCCTCCTCGAAGATCCTGCCCTGAGAAATGAAGAGACGGGAGGCTTCGCAAGCCGCGCTTCCGTCCATCCGGCCGTACGAGAAGCCTTGTTCGATCGCCAGCGCGCGTTTGCCACACGCCCCGGCGGGGCGGTGCTCGACGGGCGCGATATAGGCACGGTCATCGCGCCCGATGCGACGGTCAAACTGTTCGTTACCGCGAGCGTGGAAGCCCGAGCCCGCCGACGCCACGCCGAAATGCGCGAACGCGGGATCGTGGTAACCCTGCAGGAAATCGAGAAGGATATCGCGCGGCGCGATGTGCGCGATATGGAACGCGCCGATTCACCTCTCAAACCGGCACCAGACGCGTATATCCTCGATACGACGGCATTCGGCCGCGATCAGGCGATCGAAGCGGCTATCGAAGTGGTTCAAGAGATTGCTGCGAAGCAATAGCCGGAACAGTATGTCGGAACGCCTTTGTCACCAACATGTTAAGGGGCCATCCACCTAATTACAAAAACCACAACAGGGGAATTATGATGAAACGCATTTCCGCGCTTATTCTCGCCGGCGCTCTTGCCGCTTGCTCGCAGCAGGCCGAAGAAACCAACGCAGAAGCCACGCCCGAAGAAACGGGCGCGATGAGCGACAACGCCGATCTTGATCAGAAGGTCATGGCGGCGCTCCAGCAGTGCCAACAAGTCGAGCCGACCTGCGGCGAAACCTCGACCGCCTATCTCGTATTTCCCGATGTGACCTCGGTCGCACTGGGCGTCGGCGGTGAAGGCGGCGAAGGCGCCCTCGTTCAGAACGGCCAGATCGTCGACTATTACAATATGGGCGAAGCGAGCATCGGCCTGCAGGCTGGCGTATCGGCCGCATCCTATGTTTTCCGCATTCGCGACGACGCCGCGCTTCAGGACGTGCAGGATGACGGCGAATGGAGCATCGGTGCTGAATCCGCCCTCGTCATCGCAAATGCCGATGCAAACGCCGCCGCCGAGGCGACCGGCACGGATACGCAGCTTTATGTCTTCAACGCCGAAGGTCTGATGGCCGACGTCAGCGTGGATGCAATGCGCATCTGGAAGGACGAAAATTCGGCTGAAGATCCGAACATGAATACGGAGACCGCCGAAACGATGTAATCCGTTTCGGATACCGACGAAGGAGAGGGCCGTTGTCTGAAAGGACATCGGCCCTCTCTGCTTTTCGGAATCGATTGCTATTTTGCGATTTCGAGCCTAAGGGGCGGCGGTTCGCTCGACATGGCCGGATTTGTGCAGAGGCTCGCCCATCGGCGACACCTCGCGCTGATCGGCGATGAATGGCGGACTCCCATCGCGGCATACGGCCCGGGGGGAATGTCGGCCTCTTGCCCCGCACACCCCATGCAATGGTGCATGGAAGCGGAATAAGACCTCGGAAAAACCGGTGGCCGGTAGCAAAACGAACGTTAGGATTACACCATACATGGCAACTGCAGCCAATCCCACGCGCGATGATTTCGCGAAAATGCTCGACGAGCAGCTCGGCAATGCGGACGATGGCGGTTTCGAAGGCCGCGTAGTCAAGGGCACTGTCACTTCCATCGAAAACGGCATGGCTCATGTCGATGTCGGCCTGAAAAGCGAAGGCCGGATCGATCTCAAGGAATTCATGCGCGTCGACGACGAGCACGGTCTCACGGTCGGCTCCGAAGTTGAAGTGTTCGTCGACCGGATCGAGAACGCCGACGGCGAAGCCATGCTCAGCCGCGACCGTGCCCGCCGCGAAGCCGCATGGGACAAGCTCGAAAACGAATTCGGCGAAGGCAAGCGCGTCGAAGGCCGCATCTTCGGCCGCGTCAAGGGCGGCTTCACTGTCGATCTCGACGGCGCCGTGGCCTTCCTCCCCGGCAGCCAAGTCGACATCCGCCCCGTGCGCGACGTCACCCCGCTGATGGACATGCCGCAGCCCTTCCAAATCCTGAAGATGGATCGCCGCCGCGGCAACATCGTCGTCTCGCGCCGCGCCGTGCTTGAAGAAACGCGCGCCGAACAGCGCAGCGAGCTGATCAACGATCTGACCGAAGGCCAGGTAATCGACGGCGTGGTGAAGAACATCACGGATTACGGCGCCTTCGTCGATCTGGGCGGCATCGACGGCCTGCTCCATGTTACCGACATGAGCTACAAGCGCGTCAACCATCCCAGCGAAATGATCGAAATCGGCTCCACCGTGACCGTCCAAATCATCCGTATCAACGAAGATACGCAGCGCATCAGCCTCGGCATGAAGCAGCTCGAAAGCGATCCGTGGGACGGCGTTTCGGCCAAGTATCCGGTCGGCATGAAGCTGACGGGTACGGTTACGAACATCACCGAATACGGTGCATTCGTGGAACTCGAGCCGGGCATCGAAGGCCTTGTCCACGTGTCCGAAATGAGCTGGACCAAGAAGAACGTCCATCCGGGCAAGATCGTCTCGACCAGCCAGGAAGTCGAAGTGATGGTGCTGGAAGTCGACAGCGACAAGCGCCGTATCTCGCTCGGCCTGAAGCAGGCCCAGCGCAATCCCTGGGAAGAATTCGCGGATGCGCATCCGGTCGGCACCAAAGTCGAAGGCGAAGTCAAGAACGCCACCGAATTCGGTCTCTTCGTCGGTCTGCCGGGCGATGTGGACGGCATGGTCCACATGTCGGACATCGCGTGGGGCATTTCGGGTGAAGACGCTCTCGCCCTGCACCGCAAGGGCGAGCAGGTCGAAGCCGTCGTGCTCGATGTCGATGTCGACAAAGAGCGTATCAGCCTCGGCATGAAGCAGCTCGAAAAAGGCGCGCCGACCGAAGCGGGTGCAGCTGGCTCGGTTCGCAAGAACCAGGTCGTCACCGTTACCGTCCTCGAAGTGCGCGATGGCGGGCTTGAAGTGCAGGTCGGCGAAGACGGCGCGACCGGGTTCGTAAAGCGCAGCGACCTCGGACGCGACCGCGACGAACAGCGTTCGGACCGGTTCCAGCCCGGCCAGAAGGTCGATGCGATGGTCACAGGCTTCGATCGTTCGAAGAAGCCGACTTTCTCGATCAAGGCGCGTCAGATCGCCGAGGAGAAGGAAGCGGTGGCCCAGTTCGGTTCGTCCGATTCGGGTGCCTCGCTCGGCGACATTCTCGGCGAAGCGCTGAAGAAGAAGGACGGCGAATAAGCCGCCCACCCCTCATCAAGGGACATTGCGAAAGGCCCGCCCGCTCGTTCGAGCCGGCGGGCCTTTCCGTTTGCGGTTGCCACGCCTAGGTTGGTGGCATGCTTAAAGTTCATCAGTTCCCCTGCCTGTCCGACAATTACGGCTTCCTCCTCCACGATCCCGATAGCGGCGAGACCGCGGCGATCGATACGCCCGACGGCGAAGAATACGTGAAGCAGGCCAATGTTAAGGGCTGGCGGATCACCCAAATCTGGAACACCCACTGGCATCCCGATCATGCCGGGGGCAACAAAACCATAGTCGAGGCGACCAGTGCCAAGGTGGTCGCGCCGAAGGAAGTCGAGAAGCTTTCGGTGATCGACCGCGAGGTCGGGAATGGCGATACGGTTTCGATAGGTCGGCACGAAGCGCAGGTTATCGATGTGTCCGGACACACGAACGGACACATTGCCTATCATTTTCCGCAGGACGGCATTGCCTTCGTCGGCGACAGCGTCTTCGCCCTCGGCTGCGGCCGGATGTTCGAAGGCAAGCCGCAGCAGTTCTGGGACAGTCTCAACCGGATCCGCAATCTGCCGCCGGAAACCACGCTCTATTGCGCGCATGAATACACGCAGGCCAATGCGAAATTCGCGCTACACGCCGATCCTGATAACGTCGCCCTTCAGCAATACGCCGCCGAGGTGGATGAGAAGCGCGAGCGCGGCGAACCAACCGTTCCGACCAAGCTCGATCGCGAACTGGCCACCAATCCGTTCTTGCGGGCGGACGATGCCGGCCTGCGCGACCGTTGGGGCGGCGAGACGCCAGCGGATACTTTCGCCACGTTGCGCATGGCGAAGGATGCATTCTGACGTCTCAGGGTGAAGGAGTTAGCCGTTGAAAGCCGTCGTCGTTGATCGACTGTCCGACGACCTTTCGGGTGTCGAGTATCAGGAGATCCAGGAACCGGAGCCAAAGCCGTCAGATCTCATCGTACGAGTCCGTGCAGCGTCGCTCAATTACCCCGATCTCTTGATGACGCGCGGCGCCTATCAGTTCAAACCTGCGGTACCGTTCATCGCCGGCATGGAAATGGCAGGCGAAATTGTCGAAGCCCCACCCGATTGCGGCTTTATAAAGGGCGACCGGGTCATGGGCGGCGCAAAGACGGGCGCCTTCGCCGAACGCATTGCTCTCGACCCCTCAGCGGTTCGCCGTATCCCCGAAGGTCTGAACTTCGCGGAAGCCGCTGCCTTCGGTGTCGCATACCACACAGCCTACGTCGCACTGTTCGAGCTTGGACAATTGAAAGCGGGCCAGACAGTGCTGATCCACGGGGCGAGCGGAGGCGTCGGCCTCGCGGCGTGCGACCTTGCCAAAGCCTTAGGCGCTACCGTGATCGCTACAACGCATAGTTCTGACAAATTGGAGACGCTGGCGGCTTTGTCGGAAGCGGATCACGCTATGAAAAACACAGGCCGTTTCCGGGAGAAAATCGCGCGCCTGACCGACGACCGGCTGTGCGATCTCGTCTTCGATCCAGTCGGTGGCGACGTGTTCGATGAGAGTACGCGCTGTGTCGCATTCGGCGGCAAGATACTGGTCGTCGGCTTCGTCGCTGGACGTATCCCGACGATCAGCGTCAACATTCCCCTGATTAAAGGCTTTTCGATCGTGGGCGTCCGTGCGGGCGAGTACGCCCGACGTTTTCCCGAACGAGCCGTCGAGATCGCACGAGCGCTCGATCGCCTTGTCGAGAATGGCGCCATTCGCCCGCATGTGCACCGCGTTTTGCCCATTGCGGAATGGCGCAATGCATTCGACGAGATGGCGGCAGGCGATCTTTTCGGGAAGATCGTACTCGAGCCCTGAGCCGCCCTCTGCGGCACAGAAATCAGATGTTTGCAATAACCTTATCGGCCAGTGCCCGATCCGCGTCAGCGCCGTAATTCTCCGCGATCAGTTTGCGGCTTGCGGCCGTCGCAGCACGCGCGGCGCGATTGCGAACGTCCTGCACGGCTTCACGCTCGGCTGCGGCGATCTTATCTTCCGCCATGCATTGTCGGCGGGCGACCATTGCGCGGCTGTCGGCATCGGCTTTTTCGAGGATCGCGTCGGCCTCGTTCTTCGCCGATGCAAGCATGGCTTCGGCATCGGCTTCCGCATTCTTGATCTTGGCCGCATATTCCTCCCGAAGCGTTTCCGCCTCGGCGCGAAGCTGTTTGGCTTCGTCGAGCTGGTCCTTGATCGCCTGTATTTTCCCGTCGAGGCCGCCCGCAATGGACTTGTGAACCTTCGCCCCGAACACGGCAATGAGGATCAGCAGGAGCATCGCCACCGAAACCCACTGGAAGGGCGCAAAGCCGAGCAATTCGGGTTCGACATGGACCGGCGCGCCACCGTGCCCTTCTTCGATGAAAACTTCAGCCGGTTCGGTTGCGAAGACTTCCGGGGGTGTCGCGTTAGCCATGAGCCAGCGCCTCCTGTACGGCGCGATGCGCAGCAGGTGGCGCAACCTGGATATTCGCGACCTTCGCCACGATATCCTGCGCAGCTTCCGCTGCCACGGCTTCGAGCTCGGCTAAGGCCTCGCTACGCGCCGTTTCTATCCGGGTTTCCGCAGCGGCAACATCCCGGTCGAACCCTTCCTGAGCCGCGGCGAGACGTTCTTCCGAACGCTTTGCCGCGTCGTCCTTCGCCGTCGCAATTACGGCCTGCGCGGCTTCGCGATTTTCGTTCTCGCGACGACGCCACGCCTCTTCCTGCTCGTCCGCCGCATCGCGTGCAGCCTTCGCCGCCGTGAGGTCGGCACTGATCTGGCTATCACGATCGGTTACCGTCTGCATGATCTTGGGGACCATGCCGCGCCCGATCACGAAAAAGGTGATGCCGAAGAAAACCAGCAACCAGAATATCTGGCTGGAAAAGGTTTCTGACAATTGCGCGATCTGAGGCATCGGAAACGCTCTGCGGCTCGGAGGAAAGGGTGGCCATCGCCGCGCATCACTTTGCGATGCACGGCGACAGTGAAAGCCTTGCTTACTGGAAGATCAGCAGCGCGGCGATAACGAAGGCGAGCAGACCGAGAAGCTCGGCACCGGCGAAGCCGATGAAGAGGCGACCCTGCTGGCCGTCCGCCGCACCCGGATTGCGCAGGGCGCCTTCGAGGAACTTGGCGAAAACGTTGCCCACGCCGATCGAGGCGAGACCGGCTCCGATAGCGGCGAGACCGGCTCCGAGCAGCTTTGCGGCTTCTGCGTCCATTGTAGTAACTCCTTTGGGTAAATGGCTAAATTATAACAAAAATCAGTGAAGGTTTTCAGCGTCGTTGATGTAAAGCGCCGTCAGCAACGCGAAAACGTACGCCTGGATGCCTGCGACCAGCAATTCCAGCGCGCAGATCCCGATCATCAGAACCATGCTGGGAATCCCGATGCCGACCGCGAACAGGGGTCCGGCATTTCCGCCGGAAATCACGAAGCTCGACAACACTTCCAGAAGGACGTGTCCGGCCATCATCGCCACGAACAGGCGGAGGCCGAGACTGAACGGGCGCACCATGAACGAAATGAATTCGATAGGTGCGATTACCGGTGCCATCCACCACGGGGTGCCATGCGGGAGGAAGAGCGAGAAGAAGTGCAAGCCGTGCTTGATGAAGCCGACCGCCAGCACGATCGAAAAGCTCATGATCGCCAGCACGCCGGTCACGGTGAAGTGGCTGGTAAACGTGAAGGGGTGCAGCCCGACGACGCCGAGCGGCATCAGGCCGAGCAGGTTGGCGAACAGGATGAACATGAAAAGGCTGAAGACATAAGGTACGTATTTGCGCCCAGCCTTGCCGATATTGGCTTCCAGCATCTGGTCAATGAAGCCGGTAAAGGTCTCCACCGTCATCTGCCAACGTCCGGGCACCAGCTCGCGCTTCATGCCGCCGAGCACGAATGCGAACAGCACCACGGTGGTGATGAGCATCCACAGCGCACTGTTGGTGAAGGCGATGTTGTAGCCTGCCAGCTCCCAGTTCTGCGAACCGGCAAGCGGTTCGATCGTGAACTGGTGCATCGGGTCGACTTTGGCTTCAGCTGCCACGTCCGGTTCCGTCCCTACTCAATTCCTGGCGGCCCGATCGGCCGGAATTCTACTTGCCGGAGCTGTTTCCGGCAGCGCGAAATATGTTTCTGAAGGCGACGATGATCCCAAGGAACAGCCCCACCAACAAACCCCATGGATTGGTATCGGTGAAATAGCCGATGGCATAACCGATGACCGCACCGCCCAGGACACCTCCGAGAAGATCGGCCAAAACGCGGTTTCCAGCGCGATAATCCGCATCGGATTCCTTCGACTTCGACCGGTTGCGTTGATCTTCCCGCTCCTGCGCGGCGGCAAGCCGTCGCTCGAGCGCATCGATCCGCGCATCCTCCTCGATGGTTTCCCGTGCGGGCTTTTCCTCGCTCATGCCATGCTCCATTTCGAAGGGTGCGCGGTATGGACGCGGAACAGTCCGCAAAGGGCGCCGCCCCCTTAGAAGCCGCGTTCTAGCGAGTCAACACGATGAGGCTAACGGTAAGCGCGGAAACTTGCGGAAAAACGTGCCCCCTTCGAAGAACACGATCAGGGGCAGCGACTGTCGCGCAATGGCGCACCGCTGCCGCGGGTTTTCCAACTGCCGTCGGGCGCTTGATATTTCTCGCCAGGAGACGTCGCCAGAATGGCTTGGCATCCGGCCGTAAGCGCATATTCCTCCAAGGTCGCGTTGTTCGCCTGCGCGCGCTTCGAGTAGACAGCGCGGCGCTTGATATTGATATCGTTCACGATCCGGCGAAGTGCAGGCGTTTCTGCGCCGACGATGCCGAGATAGCCGTCCATTTTTTCGCCCACCTGACCCGATGCGCGCGCTTCCGCATAAGCCGGATCGCGCTGCGCCGAGGCCGGCGATGCCATTCCAGTAATCGCAAGGGCAGCAATGGCCGCCATCACAGCGTGGCGGAAGGCCTTCGAGTTTTCCCTGTTCATAGTCATCAGAATATGTCCGCGTTCTCTTCAATGGTTGTGCCCGCATCCTCGGCGAGCCGATAGATCACTTCCTGGCGAATGTTGACGTTGAGTTCGATCACGATGGGCTCTTCAGGAGCATTGACGGTGATGCAGCCTGCAAGCCCGATCGCGATCGGCAGAACGCACACACCTCTGCCAAAAGTTATAGGTATTTTCATAGCGCCCCTTCGCTTTCTTCTGACTGAATGGCGGGTTCCTCATCTGGTACGAGGTCATCCTGCTCGATTTGCTCTTCCATCTCCTCGGCCGTCACTTCCTGCCGCAACAGACGCGTTCCGTCGTCGGAAAGCAGGCCAAGTGCTCGCGGGTCGCGCACGGCGGACGGATCGTAGAGCGATTTGAGCGACGAGATCAGCTTGTAGAACGGCGCGCGCAGATTGATACGGAATTGGAGCGGCAGGGCGGCGAGCCGGCGGGTGATGAAGTTGCGCCTTGCTCCCTCCCCCTGGCTCACGCCGTCGAACCGCACACGCGTCACGATCTCGCCAGTGAGTGGCCCATCCATGCCGACGGTCATCTGCGTGTAATCAAGGCTGCGCAGCGCATCGAAAGAGAAATTGGCGATGGGTGAAAGGTCTTCGTAGGTCAATTCGCCCACGTAGGAGACGTTGCCGCCAGGTTCCCGCGATACGAGCAATCCACCCTCGATCCGCCCGTCCCCGCTCTGGTCGAAGACGATCGGGATCGTGCCGTCGAAGGTACCGGTCGCCGAGATGTTCTCGAGATCGAGCTGAGCGACAAATTGCGAGGCTTCCAGCCCGACGATCTCGAATGTGTAGCGGCGCTGCTCGCTTACGCCGATGTTGAGATCGGTTTCACGTAGTATCAGCTGCCCGCCCATGAACGGCCATGAGCCGCCTTCGACGGCCAGCACCTCGCCGTTCCGCAACGCGAATGCAACTTCACCGCCGAGAACTTCGATGCCGGGATTGATCGAGGCAACTTGCAACCTTTGGTTCGGCGCAGTGGTCAAGCCCAGGAGGTCGGAAAACGCGATGGTTCCGCTAGCGCCTTGGACAGGGCCGAACGCTGCGGCGAAATCGAGGTCGTCCGATGAGAAGTTGCCTGTGCTCGTAACCTCACCGCTTGACGACCAGTCGATCCGCCCCCTGCCCGTGACCAGGCCGCGAACATTCGCCACGACGCCGAGCGCAAGGCGTGAAAGCTGTTCAGGTTGCAGATCCTCGTCGAACAGGATGCCGGGAACAACGAGATTTGCAAAGCCCGCGCCGGTCGAAAGATCGTGCCGGATGTCGACGTCGGTCACCACACGATCGCTCAGCGGATCGCGCAGCGCGGCGGCTGCAGTAATGATGTTATCGAGCAAGGACAGTTCGGCCTTACGCGCGATCAAGGGCTTGAAACGGTCCGGCTCCTGTCGGTCTAGCAAGCGGAACGCGCCATCGGACAGGCTGAGTTTCCCGCCGGCATAGGTCCACTCGCCGGTCGCCTCGTAAATATCGAGCGGTACGCCCGGCAGCGTCACATCGGCGCCTGCGAATGTGCCTCCCAGTGCTTCTCCGAGCCGGGCATCGAGGTTCGAGAGCTGGAACCGTGTCGGACGAGTCGGCGGGCCGAGGGCCACATCGACTTCCGCTGCACGCAGGACGCCGGGATAGGCGAAACCGACAGCACCAGTACTGAGCAGGATAGGAGTTTCCCCAAGCTTTCCCGCAAGGTCCAGGGATGGTGCACCTGCCGCAAGTCGCAATCCGTCATTCCCGTAGGCGAGTATCGGCCTGCCCGGCGCAGGGCATAGCGTCACGGTCTGCCCTTCCAAGCTCACATTGGCATAGGTCAGACTGCTGAAGCGGGGGCGGATACAGCTGTTCCACAAGGAGAAGGCGCCCCCCGTCGACAGGCGCCCGTCAAGCGGGAGTTCCAGCGCGTCGACCGAGCCGCCCGGCAGCGGCCCGCTCGCTCTGGCATTCCCGGCGAACCGCAGCAGTCCGCTCGGCGATTGGCGCAGCACCAGATCGGGGATTGCCAGTTCGGAGCCGCCTGCGGAATAGCGTTGCATCGCGATGCGAAAGACGCTCGATCCGTCCGCCGCCCTCTCCATCCGCCCGGTCACGCGGGGAAGGTTCGTACCGGCGAGGGCGAGATTTCCGGAAACGGTCGGCCGTGCGCCATCGGAGGATGCCAGTTCCACTCGCGATAACGAGAGAATGCGCTCGCCCGATCCACCGGTGATTTCCGCCCGCGGAACGATGACATTGTAGCCTTTGGGAGACGATCGGAAACGCGCTTCGCCAAGCAAGGAGCTTCCGCGCGTCTGCCGGCGCAGCGCTTCGGCGAGTTGTGCCATCAGCGGCGCCACCAAAGTTCCCCGCGATACGCGTTCGCCCTCGCGCAGGATCCGTATCGGTTGTTCGCCGAGGCGCAGGCCGCCTCCGTCGACTTCGACCGCGACGTCTACGCGGTCTCCGGGCAAGGACCGTGCAGAGCCTTCCAGTGCTGCTGCAGCCATCAACAGCTGCGGGGTAGCAAGACCGCGCGAGGCCAAGCTGTAGCGCGTAGTCCAGCTGCCATTGCCGTATTGCCCGCGAACCGTTCCCGTGAGGCCATCGATCGAAGCATTCGCCAGTTCGACATCGCTCGCATCGAGCCTCGCGACCAATTTCGGCAGGCTGAAGTCCGCCTCGCTTTCGAGATCGACGTCGGCATCGAGCGCTGCGACCGCGCCCTGCCCGTCGCAGAATAATCCGCGTGCCCGCACCGGGCCGCTGAACTTCGGCGTTCCGCCGTTGCTTTCGATCGTGCCGTATGCCGTTAGGCTTTCGCTGAAGCACCCGTTCAATGCGAATTGCGGCATGGTCGCCGCAAGTATGCCGGAAAAGCCGTCAGAGAGATTGCCCTGCCCGTCTACCTTGAAGCCGATCGTACCGAATTCGCTTGCGATCCGTCCTCGTCCATCTCGGATGGCGAGGTCGATACCGGGCAGTCCGCCTGGTCCCGTGGTCTCCTGGTAGATCAGCGAATCCAAAGCGCCAAAGCTGACGCGACCATCAACCAGTCGTCCGAATATACGCGGCTCGACGAGTTCGACCGATCCGATCGACGGCAAACCGAACCGATGTTGCAGCCTTACGATCGCACGTCGCGATGTAAAATCGGGACTCTCGGGATCGCCGACGACGACATCGCCAATGATCTGTGTGCGCGGACCGATCCTTTCGACCGTGTAAGTTGCAGGGATATCGTAAGCGGCGAGCTGGTCCTCGATCAGATCGGTGGCGATCGAGGTGCGATTTGCCCATGCGATCAGGAAAACGATCAACAGAACAAGGAAGGCGATACCGGGAAATGCCCAGCGCTTCTTGCGCCAGCGGGGGCGGCGGCGGGGCTCATCCTCGCCGGCAGCGGCAAAGGGCTTTTGCTCGACGCTGATATCGGTCCCGTCCATCCTATCCGCGCCCTTGCGCAAGTCGCCTCTCAAAGGCAATGCGCTTAACCGTTCGGGAGGAGAAAACAGTACCGTGTCAGGACAATCCGGGCAACTTTCCGCCCATCCCGGCGCGGGCCACCGCGAACGGCTGCGGCAACGCCTTCTGAGCGGCGGCGCGGAGGCGCTCGCAGATTACGAACTGCTAGAATATTTGCTGTTTGCTGCCATCCGGCAGGGGGACACGAAGCCCCTGGCGAAGCGGCTGATCGCGCATTTCGGATCGTTCGCGGCGGTACTGAATGCCGAGCCTGCCGCCCTCACACAGGTGAAAGGCATGGGCGAAGCGAGTGCGGCATCGCTTTATGCCGTATCGCTGGCTGCGCGGCGCATGGCGCGCGGCGCGGTGCAGGACCAACCGGTGCTCGGAAGCTGGCAGGCGCTGCTCGACTATCTTGCGATCGACATGGCTCATCTCAAGCACGAGCGGGTACGCGTACTGTATCTAGATACGCGCAACCGCCTGATCCTCGACCACCTGGCGGCAGAGGGTTCGGTCGACGAAGCGGCGATCCATCCGCGCGAAGTCATTCGCCGTGCCTTCGATATCGGGGCCAGCGCGCTCATCCTCGTTCACAACCATCCGAGCGGCGATCCGGAGCCGAGCCGGGCCGACATCGCCATCACCAACCGCATCGCGGAAGCCGGAAGGCTGCTCGGCGTGACGGTGCACGACCATGTGATCGTGGGCCGCGGCTTACATGTGTCGTTGCGGGCGAAAGGACTGATCTGAGCCCTTCGCCCGGCACCGTCACTTCATCGTAAGACCGTATTTCTCATACCGCTTGGCCAAGGTCGGTTCGATCCGCAAAGCCTGCTCGATATCGCGACGGCCTTCTGCGGCTTTGCCGTTCTTCGTCTGGATAATACCACGCAGATACATGCTGGCTGCCATGCCGGGACTTTTCCGAAGCGCGCTTTCGATGTCCTTCAGCGCATCTTCGTCGCGGCCGAGACGGTGGTACATGAGGGCACGGCTATCGAGCACCGCCGGTCCGTAATCGCCAGCCTTCACGGCCCGATCGCAGACCTCGGCGCCCTCGTCGAGATTGTACGACCATGTGGCCATGAACCAGCATTGGGAATTGAGAACGCTTCCATCGCCCGGCCGGTCGGCCTCGACAATTGCGAGCCGTTCCCACGCTTCGTCGGCGCGCGGAGTATTTCCCGCGATTTCAGCGAAGATCATGGCAATGTCGGCTCCGTCGTCACCGCCGAGATCGTATTGGTCCAAAACCTCGAGCGCCTCGGCATCGTGTCCGGCGTTCGCGAGCAACGTCGCATAATAGATCCCGGATGCGAGATCATTGTTCAAGGCGAAGGCAGCTTCGGCGGCCTCCGCCGCCTCTTCATATCGACCCATGCGGGAGAGGATATCGGCCTTCAACTGGTGGGTTTCGGCCGATGCCGATTGATCGATTGCACGTTCGGCGTCCGCGAGCGCGGAGGCGTTATCGCGTGCTGTCATGTGCAGATACGCGCGGAACGCAGGCATTGCAGCCTCATCCTCCGCCATCGCCACCAGAGCGTTCGCTGGAGCGAGCAGGCCCTCTGCCCGCTTCCGCATTTCGGCGTCGCTCAGTTCCCAGCTACGCACGGGATCGGTCAGGCGAAGAACCGGATCCTTGCTAGCCAGCGTTCGCATGGCGGATTTCGCAGGGGCAATATCCTGCGGTGCGATCTCTCCGGGAATGTAACTCGCGAAATCCTTCACGACGATCCGATCGCCGTTCATCTCCAGATCGCGCCAGAAACGCGTTCCCGCAACCACTTGATCCTCGAGATCGGGCTCACCGCGCAATTCGCTCGCCTTCGTCCCATCGGGAAGCAGGTAGGTGACTTCGTATTGCTTGGTCATCGGTCCGCCAAGCGCGTACGGAATTTCGCGCCATGCCGCACGCGAACGATCAGCGTCCAGCTCCCAATTGGTCGAAGCGGTATAGATCGGCAGGCTTGCCATGTTGCGTTCGAGGGCGAACGGTTCGAGCACCAGCCCTTTGGCTTTCAGCGTGCCGATGCCCTTCGCCTGATCGAACCCGAATTCGGCATCGTAAAAGACAGCGTCGATGAAGTTCTCGAAATACTGCTGCGCATAGCCGATGCGGCTGCGCAGTTCGGTTTCGGTCACCTTCGATTGCATCCAGGACGCTAGCGAACCGCGCGTTTCGACGTTGAATTCGACCAGTCCGGGCATATCCACGCCACGGGAATAATCGTACACGATCCACATCGTGCGATCAGGTGTCGACGGCCACCGCTGCTCCAGCTTGACGAGTTCGGCCCCCTTTTCCGCGATTGGAAGGCCGTAGGCGAAGCCCGGAACCTCGTCGATCGTCGCGAGGCGCGCCCCGCTGCTGGTGCCGTCGAGCCAGTAATCCTTTCCTTCGATCGAAGCTCGCACGATCACATGGTCGAACGCGCCGGGCAAAGGTTGCCATCGCGAAACCGAGTCGCCGTTGTCGGTTTTCACCAGAACGGCGTCGGCCTCGATCCCGAGTTCGTGGAGCATGGAGAGGAGCAGCATGCTCTTCGCCTTACAGTCGCCATAGCGCAGCTCCCACGTATCCGCGGGTGTCTGCGGGAGATAATTCCCACCATTCATCCCGTTCATCAGATAGTTGATTTCTTCCTGCACGCTTTGCAGCGCCAGGGCGGCACGTTCCAGATCGTTCGATCCGACCTTCTCGATCCGCGCGACTTCTTTCGCGAGAGGACTGCCCGCAACAATTGTATTCTCGGTCGCATAATGCGGAGCCATGACGGCTGCGACGTCTTCCCAGGTAGAAAAGCTTCCCGCCATCAACATGGGCTGCATCCGAAAGCGGCCCGGGGCGTCCTTAGGCATTTCGTCCTGCTTTACGATGGGCATGCTGACGTCGACGGCGGTAAATCCGTTTTCGGTCACCGGATCGGGCAGGTCCACATCGCCGATGCTGGTAAAGTGAATGTCGCTATCGGCAGGCCACGACATGCGCAGCCGCCCAAAACCCACTCGGCCAGGCTCTTCGAAATACCCCTCGATCGCCTGAACCTCGCCGTCGAGAGCCTGGTCTCGCGTGGTAGTAGTCACAGCGAAGCGAAGGACATCGCCGATTTTTGCGCCCGGCACTTTGACCAGCGCGGTCAGCGCGCCGTCGAGGGATCGCCGCTCCAATTCCGTTTCGCGGCGGATGACTTCCGGCGTGACGCCCTGTGCCAGAAGATCGATCGTCTCGCCGTCGCGCAGGAGTTCGAGCTTGTGAACGATCAGATCGCCTTTGTCCGGCATCCATCCGAGTTGCAGCGTCCCGAACTTGGAAAGCATTTCCGGATTGCGAAGGTCGTAAGCGATGTCGTTATAGCGATGGACGACGCCGTTCTCGAACCTGATCTGCCGATCGTAGATGACCAGTTCTTCCCGGTTCTCCATTGCCGTATCGATATCCGCTGGCACGACCCATGCGGGCGCCGTTTCATAGCGAACATCCTCGCCCGCAAAGGCTGCGGTCGAAACGAGCGCAATAGGCGCAGCGGAAAGAAACACTCTGACGTTCACAGGCAGGTCCTCATCGTTTCCAGCGAAGTTACTTCAAAAGCCGAAGCGAAACAACGTTCTGCCGCTGGAAATAAGCGTTTCGTCGCAGCACGGGACGGCGAACCACCGCTGGCCCTGGGTTACGATGCTTGCGAATTCCCTACCCTTTGCCTAGCGGCGGCCCATTCCACACCCCGACCGTTTGCCCCGAAGGAAAATTCGATGGTCCCTCGCTACGCCCGCCCCGCCATGACCGCGATATGGGAGCCCGAGTCGAAATATCGCATCTGGTTCGAGATCGAAGCGCATGCGACGCAAAAGCTGGGCGAACTCGGCGTGGTGCCGGAAAGCGCGGCGGATGCGCTGTGGAAGTGGTGGGCGACCGAGCCGAAGATCGAAGTGGAGGCGATCGACGCCATCGAAGCGGTCACCAAGCACGATGTGATAGCCTTCTTGACCTGGGTTGCGGAAAACGTCGGGGAAGAAGCGCGGTTCATGCACCAGGGCATGACCAGTTCCGATGTGCTGGACACCACACTTGCCGTTCAGCTCGCTCGGTCGACGGACCTCCTGCTTGAAGACCTTGATGCCCTGCTGGCCGCCATCGAGCGCCGGGCGAAAGAACACAAGTACACACCGACCATCGGGCGCAGCCACGGTATCCATGCGGAACCCGTGACTTTCGGATTGAAGCTAGCGCAGGCCTATGCCGAGTTCGACCGCTGCAAGATGCGCCTTCTCGCCGCGCGCGACGAAATTGCGACCTGCGCCATCAGCGGCGCCGTCGGGACCTTTGCGAATATCGATCCCTCGGTAGAAGAGTATGTTGCGGAAAAGATGGGGTTGAAGCCCGAACCCGTTTCCACCCAGGTCATCCCGCGCGACCGGCACGCGATGTATTTCGCCACGCTCGCGGTGATCGCCGGCAGTATCGAACGGCTCGCCGTCGAAATCCGTCATTTGCAACGCACCGAAGTTCTGGAAGCGGAAGAGTACTTCTCGCCCGGCCAAAAGGGTTCGAGCGCCATGCCCCACAAGCGCAATCCGATCCTGACCGAGAATCTGACCGGTCAGGCGCGCATGATCCGCGCTTATGCCCTACCCGCACTTGAGAACGTGGCGTTGTGGCACGAGCGGGATATCAGCCATTCGAGCGTCGAACGGTTCATCGGACCGGATGCGACCATAACGCTCGATTTCGCGCTCGCACGCCTAACCGGAGTGGTCGATAAACTGCTGGTCTATCCCAAGCGGATGCGGGCGAACATGGACCGGATGGGCGGCCTCATTCATTCGCAGCGCGTCCTGCTAGCCCTGACGCAGAACGGCGTTAGCCGCGAGGATGCATACCGGCTCGTTCAGCGCAATGCGATGAAGGTGTGGGAATCGGACGGCCGCTTACGATTGCTCGATCTTTTAAAGCAGGATGAGGAGGTGATGGCGGCGCTGAGCGAGGCCGAGCTCGAAGACAAGTTCGATCTGGAATATCACTTCAAGCAGGTCGACACCGTTTTCGAACGCGTGTTTCCCTAGGCCGCTTGCCGTGAAGCGGGCTCGCGCCTAGCATTCGTCGGCAACTTTGGTGGGAGCATAAGCAATGCAGATCGTGCGGACGATACTTTGGATCTTGCTGCTGGTGGGCATGCTCGCCTTCTCGTTCGGCAACTGGGACAAGGAAATCGACGTTCGCATCTGGCCCGGCATCGTCTGGGACACGAGGGTGCCGGCGCTCGTCATCGTCGCTTTCCTGATCGGCCTCGTTCCAACCTGGCTTTATCACCGCAGCGTGAGATGGCGCCTCCAGCGCCGCAATTCCGCGCTCGAAGCGGCTACAAGCCGGCTTAATACGCAGCGTGAGGAAGAGGCTGCCGCCGCCCGCCCATCAACTTCGGAACGCTACGCTCCCAGCGAGCATCCGACGCGGCCCGACGAGCCGCGCAGCCCGATCGATCCCGAACCGATCACCCGGCCATGAGCAATCCGGTATTTCTGGCGCTGGATTTGCCGCGGCTGCCGGATGCCGTGACGCTTGCGAACAAGGTTCGCGCGCATATCGGCGGTATCAAGCTGGGGCTGGAATTCTTTTGCGCCCACGGTCACCATGGCGTTCTCGAACTCGCGCACGAAGCGAAGCTGCCTATCTTCCTCGATCTTAAGCTGCACGATATCCCCAATACCGTAGCCGGAGCGATGCGCGCGATCGGTACGCTCGAGCCCTCCATCGTGACCGTTCACGCCAGCGGCGGCAGGGCCATGATGGAAGACGCCAAAGCGGCAGCCGGCGAGCATACCAAGGTGGTCGCAGTGACTACGCTTACCAGCATGGACGAACGCGATCTTACGGCTACGGGCGTCGTTGGCTCTACGCACGACCAGGTGTTGCGCCTTGCGGAACTTGCGGACCGTTCCGGACTGGACGGCATCGTCTGCTCGGGTCAGGAGGTCAAAGCGGTGCACGACCAATGGAGGCACGGCTTTTTCGTGGTTCCGGGACTTCGCCTCGGCGGCGGAAGTCCCGGCGATCAGAAACGCGTAACCACGCCGCGGCAAGCGCGTGACGATGGCGCGAGCGTTCTCGTAATCGGTCGCCCGATCTCCCGCGCCGACGATCCAGCGTCCGCCGCTAGGGAAATCGAAGCGACCCTGTGATGGAGCCTAAAAGACGGACCCGATTGCTCGACCAATCATAATACCGGCTGTAAAAAGCATGACCGCAGCGAAGAAAATTGCCAGGGTAAGCTCGCCGGACGAGCCTTCGCGAATTTTATCTACAAACGTTTTCATACTTTCCGTCTTACCAAACTCGGCATCACTTTTCAAATAGTTGGACTCCAAAGTGCCATCCCCTTCGATCAAGATCTGCGGAATTTCGACACCCCAAAGTCTCGATGCAGCTATCGAAGCGCGCGCGGATTTCGTCGGGTTCGTATTTTTTCCCCCATCCCCCCGCAATGTGGGTACCGCAGAGTCGAGCATGCTTGGCGCACGGGCGGGATCCAAAATTAGACGGGTCGGTCTTTTCGTCGATCCTGACGATAACCTGTTGAGTCATGCCATTGCTGCCGGTTCGCTCGACGCGATCCAGTTGCACGGCTCCGAAAGCCCAAGGCGTACGGCCGAGATACGCGAGAGATACGGCGTTCCTGTATGGAAGGCGATTTCCGTAGCGGCCGCACAGGATGTCGCACGGGCTGAGCAATATCGCGATACTGCTGACCTCATTCTGTTCGATGCCAAAACGCCGAAAGACGCGAACATGCCCGGTGGTATGGGCCTTCGTTTCGATTGGTCGTTGCTGGCACCGTGGGTCGGTCGATCCGGATGGGGGCTTGCAGGAGGGCTGACCACCAGAAATGTACGGGATGCCATCGCGCAGGCAAGGCCCCCGCTGATTGATACGTCGTCGGGCGTGGAAACCGCGCCGGGCATTAAGGATTCCGATCTCATACGAGCATTCTGCACCACCGCCCGTAACGCTTGACGCTTGGGCGAAATCCGCTATGTGCGCGCCTTCGCGAATGGGCCCTGCACCCCGGTGAAGCAGTGGCCGCGCCGACCGACACGGTCTGCGGTGCGATGCCGGGTTGAATGGCTATCGATGGGATAGCTCAGCAAATCGAAGGATACGACTTATGTCGAAGCGCAAAAGCGCCAAGTACAAACTCGACCGCCGGATGGGCGAGAACATCTGGGGTCGCCCGAATTCCCCGGTCAACAAGCGCTCTTACGGGCCCGGCCAGCACGGCCAGCGTCGTAAAGGTAAGATGTCCGACTTCGGACTGCAGCTTCGCGCCAAACAGAAGCTCAAGGGCTATTATGGCGATGTGACCGAGAAGCAGTTTAAGCGCACCTACGCCGAAGCGTCACGCATGAAAGGCGATACCGGCCAGAACCTGATCGGCTTGCTCGAGCAGCGGCTCGACATGGTCGTTTATCGCGCCAAGTTCGCGCCGACGATCTTCGCCGCGCGCCAGATCGTCTCGCACGGCCATATCTATCTCAACGGCGTGAAGACCAATGTGGCTTCGGCCCGTGTTAAGGTCGGCGACGTCGTCAGCCTCGGCAGCAAGGCGAAGGACATGGCGCTGGTCATCGAAGCCCAGAGCCTGCCCGAGCGCGACATTCCCGATTACGTCTCGCCCGATGGCACGGACAAAATCACCTTCACGCGCGTACCGAAGCTCGACGAAGTGCCCTATCCGGTCACGATGGAACCGAACTTGGTCGTCGAGTTCTACTCGCGTTAAGAATTCACGAGTTCTACTCGCGTTAAGAATTCACAAACGAGCAAGAAGGGCGGCGTTCACAACGCCGCCCTTTTTATTACTGTTGTTCAAGAGCCTCGTTTAAAAAGCGGTCGATCTCCAGAAGCATCTCGCTTCGTGCGCGGCTATCACCGAGATCGTGCTGCAAGCCATCGAATTCCGTTAAGCGAACTTGCTTTCCCGCATCGCGAAGGGCTTTTTCCATCAGACGCGAATGGCGCACGTCGACATTCAGATCCAAATCGCCGTGAAATAACGCAACCGGCGCCTTGAAGTTACCGGCGTGCCGACGCGGACTGCCCGCGGCAATATGAGGCCCCTGCCCAAGTTGACGGTCCCGCAATTCGAAACTGGTATAGCGTCGGGCATCGTCACGAAGAAGCTCGAGATCGGTAACCGGCGCAATCGCAACAACCGCCTTAAAGAGGTTTGGATCAATCACCTGTGATTGGAGGGCGGCATATCCGCCGTAAGACCATCCTGCGATCGCAATCTTATTCGGTAAGGCGATCCCTTGCGAGATAAGCCACCTGCCGGCGTCGTTTACGTCGCCAATAGCAGTTTCCCAGGCCTGATATCCGTTGCGTCCGTACCAATCTTCTCCATAGCCAGCCGAACCGCGATAGTTTGGTTGCAAAACCGCATATCCTCTCGCAGCGAAGAACTGTGGCAACCAGTCAAATCCCCATTCGTCGCGGGCGGCGGGCCCCCCGTGGGGAAGTACGACAGCAGGCAAACCTTTCCCGTCAGATCCGGGCGGCAAGGTGAGATATGCAGGGATCCGAGTTCCATCCGAAGCCGTGTAGGTTACAGGCGTCATCTCGCCCATCTCGCGATGAGACAGAAGTTCACGGATCGGCAGTAGCGGTTCGAGTTGCCGTGATGACTTATCGTAAAGGTAAGTCATCCCAGGATCAGTGTCGCTAGACGCTATAAGCAGCAGCTGACTTTCGTCGGCACTCGCACCGACGATATTGACCAGTGGCTTTTCCGGCAAAGCATTGCTTAATCCTCGCGCCAACGCCTGTAGTTCTGGATCGAAATATTCGATGGACCGCTTTTCAGTAGCGTAAGTGGCTCCGACCACGCGCCTTTGTCGCCCGATGTGAATAAGTTGATCAACGTCAACATCGTCGCGCGCCATCACGACTTTGGCCGTCTGAGAACTGTCCAACGGTATTTCAATCGCAGCCTTAAATCCGTCGATTTCGTCGAACCCGTAAGCAACGTTTCGGCCAGCATCAACAGCCACAGGACGGACGTTTCTTGTGACGCCATCGACTTGCACCGAGCCGAACCGGTCCCAGCTTCGCCCTCCGACATCGCGATACATGTAGACGTTTTCACCGGTCAGGTACCCCCGACCATCGGTCAGAGCTCGGACCTTAAGCCGCAGATCGCCGTTTTCATCGGCAACGTAATGAGAGGCATTTTCATCTGGTCGTTCAACTCGGCGACTTTTTCCAGTAACAGTGTCTATGGCATCGACGCCTAACCCGCTGTCCGTGTTCGCTAGATTGGTACCGATGGTTCGTTCCGGGATGTACTCACGCGTAAATAATATCGTGCCTTCGTTCCCTTGAACATCGAGCGCCACGATATCCCCGCCGTCTTGACGGAACGAGAGTTCGCGCAGACTTCGGCCCTGCGATATCAATTTGGGATCGGACCCATCTTCATTTAAAGCGAAAGTACGGCTAAAAGGCAGCAGTAACCCTCCTTCGCCTTCGACCATACCCCAGATTTGGCATACGAGACGGTTTTCCGTAATCCACTCGCAATCGGTTATATCGAGATTTTTCTCGTCATTCCCCGTAACCTGTCGCTCATCGACCTGAGCACCTTTAAATTCAATAACGTTTACGAGTTCGCCGTGTCCACGATTGGAGGATATGTAAGCGATTTTCTTGCCCGACGGAGAGAGGCTAATATCCAAAATCGCACCACGGTCTCCGTAGCGCGCCGCCAGTTCCTCTACGCTTTCTTCCTGGGCAGACAAAGGCGCTGTAATCAAAGCTAACGGTAGAATCAGATAAGAGTGTTTCATATTTCCCCCTACGTTCGCGATCGAGCGGATTGTCTTCCCTTACTCGTCGTCTAGTTTCCGAATTCCGTTTCGATCAAACGGAAAATAAAAGCAACGTTTCGTCGCAATTTCCGCCTCTTAGATGAAACCGGGACAGAGTTTTTCCGTTTGTGCACTGACATGACACAATATCGTTTCATCACTCCTAAGCGACGCGGCAAATGGTATGACAGTTTGCGTGATGCGCAGGCCTTCGCGTGCCGTATCGGTGCGGGATTTCTCGACGCAGCAGGCACCTTTGTCGCCTATCGTGGCACGATCCTGGAGATGCGGCAGAAGGCTGCCGTGTAACAGCTATCTGTGGGCGCGCTTTAGGGCCCACCAGACCATGCCCGCGATCAGTACCGTGATCACGCCGCCCCAGAACCAATAAGGCAGAAGCAGCGCTTGCTCGATCTGCGCGGTGTCCGATAGCTGCGGCACGCCGCCGAGAACGCCCCCCGGACTGAACAGATATCCGAAGTCCCGATAAATGCTGATGCATCCCTGAACGCCGAGGAACTGAACGGCAAAGCGCTGTGTGCCCATGCGTCCGCGGAAGGCGAGCAATAGACAGGCGAGGCCGACGAAAGGTAGGACGAGCCAGCCCACCATGGAGCGCACCCAGACAACCGTGGACAGCAACAATGCACCGGCAAGCACGTAAAGCGCCAGCTTTGTGTTCCTCGCCGTGCGGGAGCTCAGGATCAGCAGGCAGCCGGCGATTGTCGGGCCGAGCAGACCGGCGGCAGAAATCGCGGCGATCGATATCCGCGAGAGAGGGTCCGGCGAAAGATGCAGCGCGTAGCCCGAGCCGTTCGGGAAAATGACGAGCCTTTCGAAACGGTGGCCGAACAGCATCGTGGCAAGGCCGTGGCCCATTTCGTGAAACCATGTCGACAGTATCGTAAAGGGGTAAAGCAGATAGCCGCCATAGGGCGAGTGCCAAAGGATTATAGTGACGACAGCGATAACGATCAGCGTCGTGATCTCTTTACGCGCGCTTTTACCTCCGCCCCAACCCGATCCTTTGTTCCACCTGCTCACTGTGATCCGTCTTTCGACATTCATTCAAGATTGGATACTGAGCGCGCGGATCAAGGTGCGATTTCCGTTCCGTCCCACGCGAAGATGCGACCGGTGGAGTCCGCGTCGCAACCTTCCAAGACTTCGAGCAGCTTTTTTGCGGAATGCTCGCGCGAAAACAGTTTCCCTTCTGGCACATTCTTTTGGAAGGGATCGCTGAGCGCCGTGTCGACCGTGCCGGGATGGAGAGCGATGCAGAACGCATTTTTCTTTTTGCGCTTCAACTCGATCGAAAACGTGCGGATCAGCATGTTGAGCGCCGCCTTGCTCGCACGATAACCATACCATCCGCCTAGCCGGTTGTCGGAGATACTGCCGACCCTCGCCGACAAGGCGGCGAGACCGGCACGCCCGTCATCGCGAAGCAATGGAAGGAAGTGCTTGGCGACCAGAGCGGGCCCCGTTGCGTTGATCGCAAAATTGCGTGCAAGGTGGTCGGCGGAAAGCTGGCGCCAGTCCTTTTCCGGCCCCTCGCCCTGCTCGTGCAAATAGCCGGTTGCGACGAGAATAAGGTCCGGCGCCTTGCCTTTGGCAACCCATGCCGCCGCCGCTTCGATCGATGCCTCGTCCTGAAGGTCGATGTGGCTCTCAGCGTCTTCCGCAGAGCGCGAGAGACGGACGACTTCCGTACCACGCTGCTCCAGCTCATCGGCCAGCGCCTTGCCGATACCGCCCGATGCGCCGATCACAACTGCGTGCTGCCACGTCATTGCGATTGGCCGCCGCAATAATCCCTGCGGAACTGTACCGCGAATTCATCGAACCGCGCCCCCGCAATCGCATCGCGCATAGCCTGCATAAGCTGCTGGTAGAATGCAATATTATGCTCGGTCATCAGCATTGCGCCAAGGATCTCCTGCGACTTCTGGAGGTGATGCAGATAGGCCCGGCTATATATGCTGCAGGTATCACAGGTACACCGGGGGTCCAGCGGCTCCGGGTCCTCGGCAAAACGTGCATTGCGTAGATTGATAGGGCCGTGCCACGTAAAAGCCTGCCCGTTCCGCCCGGAGCGGCTCGGCAAGACACAGTCGAACATGTCAACGCCGCGCTCGACCGCGCCAACCAGATCGTCAGGTTTGCCGACACCCATCAAATAGCGCGGACGGTCCTCGGGCAGCTGGTCGGGTGCAAAATCGAGCGTCGCGAACATCGCGTCCTGCCCCTCGCCTACCGCCAGCCCACCGATCGCATAACCATCAAAGCCGATATCGGTCAGTGCGTTGGCAGAGCGGCGGCGTAACTCTTCGTCAAGCGCGCCCTGCTGAATGCCGAAAAGTGCGGCGTTTGCAGCATGGTCGCCTCCCTTATCGAACGCCTCGCGACTGCGTTTCGCCCAACGCATCGACATTTCCATGCTGGCTGCGATGACATCGCGAGGCTGGTCGGCGCGCGGGCATTCGTCGAACGCCATAACAATATCGCTGCCCAGAAGGCGCTGGATTTCCATCGAGCGTTCCGGGGTCAGCATGTGTTTCGAGCCGTCGATATGGCTGCGAAATTCGACTCCCTCTTCGGTCAACTTGCGCAAGTCGGACAGGCTCATCACCTGATAACCGCCGCTGTCGGTCAGGATCGGGCGCTCCCAGTTCATGAAGCGATGCAGCCCGCCAAGCCGCGCGACCCGCTCCGCCCCCGGCCGCAGCATAAGATGATAGGTGTTGCCCAGAATGATGTCCGCACCGGTCTTGTGGACGGTTTCCGGCTTCATCGCCTTGACTGTCGCGGCCGTGCCCACTGGCATGAAGGCCGGTGTGCGGATGGTCCCCCGCCGCATCTTAATCTCGCCGGTACGCGCTTTCCCGTCACGCGCATGGATATGGAAAGCGAAGCGCTCTTTCGTCACGGTCAGAAACCGTAAACGAGAGTGAAACGTGTCAACGTATCGGCGGAAACGGCGCCGACTGGCGGATTGCTGTCGTAATCGACTTGATATGACAGACGCGAGCGCAAGCTGTCAGTCACCTTGAAATCCAGTCCCGTCACCAAGTTGAGCGTGGTGTTCGAACTGTCGACGATTACGAGTGCCTGCCCCCCGGTCTCGGCAACGGCATTGGCCGACTGGTTCAACGAGAGCCGCTCGAAAACCTGCCAATCGAAGTCCAATCCAGCGAGCGCGGCGAGGCGGCTTTCGCTTGGCTGATCGATATAGTCGGTGACGCGGTAAGCCGGCCCGGCCTTTACCGACAAAGACAGACCTTCGCGGTCGATCGCCGTGTAGCCGAGACCTCCGGAGATTGCATAACGTCCTTTGAATCCCTGTATCGTGTCACGTTCGTATTGCGCGAGCCCATAGGCGAACCAGTCGTCGGCGAATTCCCAGCGCGGCTCGTACGCGGCAAGGACCTGTTCGCGGCTCGTCGTGCCGTTCTGCCGCTGGTAATCGCCCCGTAGCCGCAACCGGTGACTCCAGGCGAGCCCTTCGCGTTTCAGCGCGAGCGAGGCTGAAGCGCCAACGCTGTCGGTGTTGCCGGCCGAGTGGAAACCGCCGAGTTCGCCCTCGCCGCTCCAGAGATCGAAGAAACCTGCCTCGCGTATTTCCGCTTCGCGAATGCGGCTGGCTTCCGCATCGCGAAGGGCCAGCATCTCGCTCCATTTCTGCTGTAGCGCATCGATTTCCGCGGTGTCGTCGGGATAGGTCGTGCGGGCGAGTTCCACGACCGTCTTGACCTTCGCATCGTCACCGGTCTCGATGGCAGCAGCAATCATCTCCCTGACCCCGATCGGAAGTTCTGCGCTTGCGGGAATAGCAGTGAGGAACGCGCTAGCAGCGATTAAAAACCGAAAGAAGGAAGAGCGAAAAACCATGGCGTAGCGGGTAGCGAAATTATGGAGGCATTTAAAGAAGCGGGGAATTAAGCGCAGTGCCGCTCACGCCCTCAGACGCCATCCCGTTTTGAAAATGAGCGTGACGATGGTCACGCAAACGACAAGGAAACCGACCGTAATTCCGAAGCTTACCCATATGTTCACGTCGCTCTGACCGTAGAAGGTCCAGCGAAGTCCACTCACGAGGTAGACGATTGGGTTGGCCAGTGCGACGGTGTCCCACGGCTTTGGCAGCATGTCGATCGAATAGAAGGTCCCGCCGAGGAAGGTCAGCGGCGTCAGGAACAGCAAGGGTATGATGCCGAGCTTTTCGAAATTGTCCGCCCAAATTCCGAGAATGAAACCGAACAGGCTGAAGCTGGCGGCGACGAGGATGATGAATAGGACGGCCAGCACCGGATGGACGATAGTATAATCAACGAACAGGCGCGCCGTCAGCAGGATGATGGCGGCGAGGATCAGGCTCTTGGTCGCCGCGGCGCCGACGAAGCCGATGAGCGTCTCCGCCACGCCGACCGGAGCCGAGAGCAATTCGTAGATCGTACCGGTGAACCGCGGCATGTAGATGCCGAAGCTCGAATTGTTGGTAGTCTCTCCAAGCAGGGTGAGCATCAGCAGGCCGGGAATAATGAAAGCGCCGTAGTCTACCCCGTCGAGATCGGGCATCTCGCTGCCGATCGCCGCTCCGAAGACAATGAAGTACAGCGCCGTGGTGATGACCGGAGCGAGGACGGACTGGAACGCGGTCCGCAGGAAACGCATCAGCTCGCGCGTATAGATCGCCCAAGTCGAACGCCAGCCGATCATCCCGCCTCCTCCTCGCCGAGCAGACTTACGAAGATATCCTCGAGGCTGCTTTCGCGAATGTCGATGCCGGTATAGTCGATGCCTTCGGCCAGCAGTGCTTTGGTCAAGGCTGCAACGTCCTGCTTACCTTTGCCTGCGCCGTCGCCCCCGCGATAGCAGAGCGAGCTACCGTTTTGCTCGAGTTCGACGGGATAGCGGGCTATACTTGGCGGGATTTGCGATAGCGGCGCCGCCAAAGCAATATGCGCCTCGGTTCGTCCGAGCCGCGCCATCATGGCGTCTTTCTCGTCCACCATCACGATCTTCCCGCCGCGGATAATACCGACGCGGTCGGCCATTTCCTCGGCTTCCTCGATGTAATGCGTGGTGAGAATGATGGTGACGCCGCGGCTGCGCATTTCGTCGATGATGCGCCACATGCCTTTGCGCAGTTCCACGTCGACTCCGGCGGTGGGCTCGTCGAGGAACAGCAGGTCGGGTTCGTGCGCCAACGCCTTCGCGATTAAAACGCGGCGCTTCATTCCGCCCGAAAGCGCCATGATCCGCTCGTCGCGCTTGTCCCACAGGCTCAGGCTGCGCAGCACCTCCTCGATTCGATCCTTGTCCGGGGCCAGTCCGAACAGGCCGCGCGAATAGCTGACCGCACGCATCACCGGTTCGAACATATCGGTGCTGAGTTCCTGCGGCACGAGGCCGATCCGAGCACGGGCCTTACGCCAATCCTTCGCCATGTCGTGCCCGAATGCGCGGATCGTCCCGGAGGTTGGCGTGACCATGCCGCACACCGCACCGATCAGCGTGGTCTTGCCCGCCCCGTTCGGCCCGAGCAACGCGAATATCTCGCCCTTGCGGATCGTCAGATTGACATCGTCCAGCGCCTTCAGCCCGCCGGAATAGACCTTGGACAGTCCATCGAGTTCGAGGATCGGCTCCAAGTCCGGTCTACTCGCCGAGCTTCTGCATCATCGCGGGATCGATGTACTTGGCATACGCGATAAGCGCCTCCATGGCCTTGGGATCGCGCAACAATTCCTGCATCGCCATCTGACCGAGCATTCCGCTCGCGGCCTGGATGCCGGCGGCGTCACGCCCTTTTATCAGCGTCGCCATCTGTTCGCGGCAGTCTTCCGCCATGAGGCGGGTGAACGTTTCGGCCATTTCGCGATCGATACGATCCTTCACCTCCGGATCGACGGTAACAATCTCCTGCATGGCGGGCGACATGGCCATGCTCGCCCCCATCCATTGCGCGATGAGAATACGATCTTCGCCGTTCGATTTACCGACAAGGCACTGCCCCAGCTTGAGCGAGGCTTCGTTCGGCGTCGCGATCTGGGCCGACGCCTGTGCAGGAGCGAAGGCGGCGAACGCGCAGGCCGCGGCAAGTATGACTGACTTCATGATATTCCCCCCTCAAGGCAGCAAAAGGCTCGAATCGCCATAGCTATAGAAGCGATATTTCTCCGCGATAGCGTGCGCGTACGCGTCGTGCATCCGTTCACGCCCCATGAGCGCACTCACCAGCATGAACAGCGTTGATTTCGGCAGATGGAAATTCGTCATCAGGCCGTCGATCGCACGGAAGTGATAACCGGGGGTAATGAAGATGTCGGTATCCCCCTCGAATGCCGCGATGATCCCACATTCGTCCGCAGCGCTTTCGAGAAGGCGGAGGCTTGTCGTACCGACGGAGATGATCCGCCCGCCTGCCGCTCTCGCCCGGTTGAGCCTCTCCGCCGTCGACGTATCGATCCGACCCCATTCGAAATGCATCGCATGATCGTCGGTATCTTCCGCCTTTACGGGCAAGAAAGTGCCGGCGCCGACATGAAGCGTTAGCGTTTCCCGCCCGATCCCCGCCTCGTCCAACGCCGCGATGAGTTCCGGTGTGAAATGCAGGGCGGCAGTGGGTGCGGCGACGGCACCATCCTCGCGCGCGAACATCGTCTGGTAATCTTCGCGGTCCTGCTCGTCCGTCGCGCGCTTGCCGGCGATATAGGGTGGCAGGGGCATCCGTCCTGCTCGCTCGAGGAGGAGTTCCACCGGTTCGTCGCCTTCGAACGCGAGGACGAGGCTGCCATCCGGCAATCGTCGCTCTGCAATCGCGCTGACGCCGCCGCCGAATTCGATCCGGTCCTTCTCCCTTACGCGCTTGGCATTGCGAATGAACGCCTGCCACCGGCGAAGGTCCACCCGTTTGTGAAGCGTCGCCCCGATTTTCGCCTCCCCCCGCCTGCCTTCAAGCTGCGCGGGAATGACGCGGGTATCGTTGAACACCAGAACATCGCCGCTCTGCAGGCAACCCGGCAAATCGGCGACGGTACGATCTTGGAAACCGCTCTGCTCCTGGACGATAAGCATCCGCGCCGCGTCACGTGGACGGGCGGGCCGCAGCGCAATACGCTCCGGCGGCAGTTCGAAATCGAAAAGGTCGACCTTCATGCGAGCGCGCCTAGCAGAGCTTGCGCGCAACGGGGAGTATCAGCCGATGGGGGCGTTCAGATCGTCCACCGTCATCTCGCGCTGCGGCTGCGGCGCAGTCACGGCGGGAACGGGCCTGTTATCGCTGGCGATCGAGGCCTGGACGATCCGCGTCGGATCGGCAGGCGGTTCGCCGCGATTGATTGCATCCACCGCATCCATGCCAGCGATTACGCGGCCGAAATTGGTGTAGCGCTTATCGAGGCTGAACCGCGGATAGAATACGATGAAGAACTGGCTGTTCGCGCTATCTTCGCTGGCTGCGCGTGCCATGGCAACCGTGCCGCGGACATGCGGCATGGGATTGAACTCTTCGGCAAGATCGGGAAGCGAGGAGCCGCCCTGCCCAGTGCCGGTGGGATCGCCGGTCTGCGCCATGAACCCGTCGATCACGCGGTGAAAAATGATCCCGTCGTAAAAACCTTGGCGGGTCAGCTGCTTGATGCGTTCGACATGATTGGGTGCCCAGCTCGGCATCAACCGGATTGCGACCCGCTGGCCGTTCGACAGATCGAGAAGCAGCACATTCTCGCGGTCCGATGCCACATCGTAATTGATAGGAGCGTAGGTCGGCCGGACCGTTTCGACGGTCTCGGCGTCCTGCGCCATGGCGGCTATCGGCGCCGTGACCGCAAGGGCGGCAGCGGCTAGGGCGAGCGAAGACTTCAGCATGGTAATCCCGTCGATATATCTTGAATGACGGGCGCGATAGCTTGGCCGCGCTGTCCGTTCAATGAATAGCTGGTGGCGGCTCAATAGTCGCCGAGCCGCCCTTTTTCCTTGACCCGCGCAACGACATCGTCGCGCACCGAACCGCTGACGAACGGGGTGATGTCACCGCCGAACAAGGCGATTTCCTTCACGAGCCTAGAAGCGATCGGCTGAAGAGATACATCAGCCATCAAGAACACCGTCTCGATATCATCATCGAGCTGCTGGTTCATTCCAGCCATCTGATATTCGTATTCGAAATCGGCCACTGCACGCAGTCCGCGAATGAGCACATTCGCGCCCATCTTCCGCGCGAACTTGACCAGAAGAGCGTTAAAGCCGACCACTTCGACATTATTTAGCCCCATCGCCGCAATCTCGCGCTCCACCATCGCGAAACGCTCGTCGGTCGTGAACATGGGATTTTTCGATGGATTTGTCGTCACACCGACGATCAGCCGGTCCACCAGCCTAGCCCCGCGCCGCATGATGTCCACATGACCGAGCGTGATCGGATCGAAGGTACCGGGATAAATTCCGATGCGTTCCGCCATCAGTGGTCTCTCTTCACGACGAAATGAGCCAGATCGATCAGCACCTGCGCATCCTTTCCATAGCCTGCCACATGTCGGCTCGCTTGATCCACCAGCGCTTCCGCTTGTTGCCGCGCGGCTTCGCGGCCCATGAGGGTAACGAAGGTCTGCTTGCCCTGCTCCTCGTCCTTCCGCAGCGCTTTGCCGGCCTTTTCCTCATCGCCTTCGACGTCGAGGAGATCGTCGGCGATCTGGAACGCTAGACCGACATCCCGGGCATAGGCGCGCAGCGGAGTGCGACCTCCGGGCGGAACCTTGCCGAGGATCGCGCCCAGTTCGACGCTGGCGGCAAGTAGCGCGCCGGTCTTCAATTGCTGGAGCCGGGTGACCTGGCGAAGGTCGTATTCGCGCGTTTCGGAGACGATATCCATCATCTGGCCGCCCGCCATGCCTTCGTGGCCGCTCGCTTTCGCCAGCGTGGCGACGAGCTCGGAGCGAACGAACGGGTCGGAACTGGTGCCCGGCATAGTGAGAATGTCGAAGGCGAGCGCGTGCAGACAATCGCCTGCCAGCACCGCCGTCGCCTCGTCGAACGCCCTATGCACCGTTGGCTTGCCATGGCGCATGTCGTCGTTGTCCATGCAAGGCAGATCGTCATGGATGAGCGAGTAGGAGTGGATCGCCTCCACCGCGCAGCCCGCATTCACCGCTGCATCGCGGTCGACCCCGAACAGGCCGGCGGTTGCGCATACGAGCAGCGGGCGCACGCGTTTGCCGCCGCCGATCGCGGCATAACGCATCGCCTCGACCAGTCGCGCGCGCGCGCCTTCGGGCACGGGCAGGAAGGCATCGAACGCTGCATCGATCTCACGCTGGATACGCTCGAACGCTTCGGCAAGCTTAGGTGGCATGGCTTCAGACACTGGCGCAGAGCCGTCAGTTCGCAGAATCGAAAGGAACGGTGCCGGTCGGCTTGCCATCCGCATCCTGCACGATCTTCTCGATCCGAGCCTGCGCCGCGTCGAGCCGCTTCTGGCACGCCTTTCGCAATTCCTCACCCCGTTCGTACAGCGCGATGCTTTCGTCGAGCGGCACGTCGCCGCTCTCGAGCCTGCGAACGACCGTCTCGAGCGCGCGCAACGCGTCCTCGAAACTCATGTCGGCGATCGGCGTGTCGGGTCCCTGATCCATCGCTAGCGAGCATTGACGCTGCATCGCGGTGCGGTCAAGAATAGCGGACGGGAGGTTTATGAAGATGTCCACCGGCACGCGCGAGAAGCGGCTTTGTTCATAGGCCATTTCGCGCCTGCCTTCGCCGTACGCGCGATCAGCGACGATGCTCCAAAGCTTGGCGTCCTCTTCGTCGCGGCTCAACTGGTCGATTGGGCGTTTTTCCTGTTCGTCCTGCTCGGCGTGGAACAGATGCGGATCGTCCCGGGCATCACGGCGATGAACCCGCTCGACTTCTTCGATTATCCGATCACCCACAGTTTGCTTGGGACGGCGGCATGGGCCGCCGGTTTCGCAATACTAGTCTTCGCGCTGTCCCGAAATGCAATCGGCGCAGTGCTCGCAGGGGGTGTGGTCATGTCGCACTGGCTGCTCGACTGGATTTCGCATCGCCCCGACCTCACCCTGATGGGGACCGGTGAACATTACGGCCTCGGCCTGTGGAACCATCCCGCCGCCGCAATCTTGATAGAACTGGCCATTACGCTCGGCGCATTCGCGCTATACCTGAAGCGCACCAAGGGTCCGATCGTACCGGCCTATCTGCTGATGGCGGTCCTGCTTATCGCGCAGGGGGTCAACTGGTTCCGTCCGCCGCCGGCAACCGTTGACGGAGAATTCATCGCGACCGGCCTTGCCGCCTTCGCCGTCATCACCCTTCTCGCCGTATGGGTGGGTTCGTCGCGGTGGCATAAACGCGAAGTCGGACTGGCAGTGGCGAGCCCGCCCCGCTAAAGGGCGGCGCATGAGCGAAATCACCCCCGACGTCGTCGCCCAGCACGGCCTTTCCGAAGACGAATACGAGCGCGTGTTGAACGCATTAGGCCGTGAGCCGAACCTCGTCGAACTCGGCATCTTCTCGGTCATGTGGTCGGAGCACTGCAGCTACAAGTCCTCGCGACTGCACCTGAAGAAACTGCCGACCGAGGCGGAGTGGGTAATTTGTGGCCCGGGCGAGAATGCCGGCGTGATCGACATCGGTGACGGGCAAGCTGCCATCTTCAAGATGGAGAGCCACAACCATCCGTCGTATATCGAACCCTATCAAGGTGCGGCTACAGGCGTCGGCGGCATCCTTCGCGACGTGTTCACCATGGGTGCGCGACCGATTGCCAATGCCAACGCGTTGCGCTTCGGTAGACCCGATCATCCGAAGATGAAGCATCTGGTGCAAGGCGTGGTGGCCGGGATCGGGGGCTACGGCAATTGCGTCGGCGTGCCGACCGTCGCGGGCGAGACAAATTTCGACCCCGCCTATGATGGAAACATCCTCGTCAATGCGATGACAGTCGGCGTAGCCGATGCTGATAAGATTTTCTATTCCGCTGCGACCGGGGTGGGGAACCCCATCGTCTATGTCGGCAGTAAGACCGGCCGCGACGGCATTCACGGAGCCACGATGGCTAGCGCCGATTTCGGCGAGGACGCGGAAGAGAAGCGCCCCACCGTCCAAGTCGGCGATCCCTTTACCGAAAAGCTGCTGATCGAAGCCTGCCTCGAACTGATGGCCACGGACGCCATCGTCGCGATCCAGGATATGGGCGCGGCGGGCCTCACCTCCTCCAGCGTCGAAATGGCGACCAACGGAAAGGCGGGCATCCGGCTCGACATGGACAAGGTGCCATGTCGCGAAGAAGGCATGACGCCCTACGAGATGATGCTCAGCGAAAGCCAGGAGCGGATGCTCATGGTGCTGAAGCCCGGACGTGAGGCGGAAGCAGAAGCGATTTTCCGCAAGTGGGAGCTGGATTTTGCCGTAATTGGCGAGGTTACCGACACCCGGCACATGGTACTCGAATTCGGCGGCGACGTGGTATGCGACATTCCGCTCGGGCCGTTGGCGGCGGACGCCCCGGAATATGACCGGCCCTATCTTTCGCAGGACGAATACAAGGAATGGGCGAAGATCGAGCCGCTCGGCGACGTGCCGGAGACGACCGACATCGCGGGCGATCTGCTCAAGCTGATGGCCTCCCCCGCCCTTGCCTCGCGCCGCTGGATTTGGGAACAGTACGACAGCCAGGTCGGGGCAGATACCTTGCAGACCGGCGGCGATGCAGGCGTGGTCCGCGTTCATGGTACCGGCAAGGCATTGGCGATCACGACCGACTGCACCCCGCGCTACGTCTACGCCGACCCCTACGAGGGCGGGAAGCAGGCGATTGCGGAGGCGTATCGCAATCTCTGCGCGGTCGGAGCACGTCCCCTTGCGGTGACCAATTGCCTCAATTTCGCCAATCCGCAGCGGCCCGAAATCATGGCGCAGTTGGTCCACGCGCTCGACGGCATGGGTGAGGCATGCCGCGCCTTGGACTTCCCGATCGTGAGCGGGAACGTCTCGCTCTATAACGAGAGCAAGGCGACAGGTGGCGGATCGGCTATCCTTCCGACACCGGCGATCGGCGGAGTCGGCCTGATCGACGATTATACGAGAGTGGCGCGGATAGACCTGCGCGATGATATGAAGATTTTGCTTTTGGGTGAACCGATGCAGATGCTCGGGCAGAGCCTGTGGCTGCGTGAAATCCACGGTCGCACCGACGGCATTCCGCCGCGCGTCTTCCTCAACGAAGAGCGCAAGCACGGCGAGTTCGTGCGCGACCTGATTGCGAATGGCGAGGTCGACGTGGTCCACGACGTATCGGACGGCGGCGTCTTGATCGCGCTCACCGAGATGGCGCTGGCGGGCGGCATCGGGGTCGAAGTGCTCGGCAGGCCGGACATCAATCGCTGCTTCGGAGAACCGCAGGGGCATTACCTGATCGCCGTGCCGTCGGGTCAGGAAATCGCGCTGCACGATGCGGCGATGGCCAAGGGAATGAGTTGCGAGATCATTGCGAATTCCGGCGGCGATGCCGTGCGGGGCGAAGATTGGTCGGTATCTCTCGCCGAGTTGCGCGAGGCCAACGATCGCTTCTTCCGCGATTGGATGGAGGGGTAACTTACAGCGGAATATACCGCTTGTCCTGTAAGCGAAACCTTATGGAACGACCTTACCCTGCCCTCCCCATCCTGACCGAAAGCGAGCGTATCGCCCAAGCTTCTCATGCTTTCGAGCGCCTCGCGACCCGCCGCTCCTGCCGCGCGTTCGCCGATGCGCCGGTCCCTCGCGAAATCATAGAATACGCCATCCGAGCTGCCGGTACCGCGCCAAGCGGCGCGAACCATCAACCTTGGCATTTCGCCGCGATTAGCTCGCTCGAAACCAAACGCACCATCCGCCATACAGCCGAGGCGGAGGAGCGGCGCTTTTACGGCGACGATATGACCGCCGCGAAAGCCAGTGACGAATGGCTGAGCGCGCTCGACCCTCTCGGCACCGATGCGTCCAAGCCGTTTCTCGAAACCGCGCCATGGCTCATCGTCTGCTTCGCGCAGCGCAAGGGCGGGATCGACGAGGATGGAACAACGCAAAACTATTACGTCAACGAAAGCGTCGGCATCGCCTGCGGCCTCCTTCTCGCAACCTTGCATGAGGCAGGTCTGGCCACGCTAACGCATACGCCGAGCCCGATGGGGTTCTTGCGCGAGATTTGCGGGCGGCCCGACACGGAAAAGCCCCTGATGATTATCGTTGCTGGACACGCCGCCAAAGGGGCGACGGTGCCGGACCACGCTATGCGCAAAAAGCCGCTCGAACGAATTGCGAGCTGGCTCTAAGCGGTCAGGCGGCTTCCGCCTGCTCCTGTACCGGTGCGAGAAGGTCGTAAGGATCGATCCCCTCTTCACGCCAGATGCGGTGGCATTCATTGTACCAGGTCGGTTCGGGAATACCGAGTTCGGCGCGCGCATCCTCCAACTGCATCGACAGCAGCAGCTTGATCGGCAGACGCAGCAACATCGGGCAGTCCTTGCCAGTCTGATGCGCCTGGCGCACCGCCTTGATAACGGGCGCCTTCGATTTGTGCAGCTTGCGGATATGATGCGCGCCTGCGTAGCCGATAAGTAGATGGCCGTGGCTCGGCTGCTGCCCGTGCGTGAATAGCAGCACACACTGTTCGCCGAGCCCGTCACGCCCGTACCCGGTGAGGATGTGCAGCAGATCGTGCGTATCGCGGCTGCGGTTGGCATACCACTGGATCAAATCATTGTATTTCGGCCGACCGAGCTTTTCGGCTTCAGCGACAAGACCGGCGGCGGACAAGCCTTCCCGCTCCATGAAGTCGCAGTAAGCGTGGGCCACGCTGCCTTCGGGATACTGGCGAAGGGTTTCATGATCATCGAGAATCGTCGGCAGATAAGGTTCGTCGCGCCGCAATTGTTCGCCTTCGGGCGACAGCGTCACACGGCGCACGCGGTCCTCGAAATCCTTGGCCGGCAGGGACTCGAAAATCTTGAAGACGTGGCTCGTTTCTTCCTTGTCCTTCAAGAGATCGCGGAAATGCCCATAGGCCTTAGGCAGACTGTATTTCAATCGCCCGCGCGCGGGATCGCGCAGCGGGGTACCGTCGCTCGCGGCTTCGATACCGGTTTGGGGCAATGTCTGTTCGCGCATGATTCGGGTCTCGCTCGGCTGATTGGTCGCCACTACTTACATTGATGTAAATAAACCGTTGCCGAACGGAACGCAAGCTATCCTTCGACCCATTCCTTGCGCGGAATGCCGAGCAGGAGGAGTATGGCGGAAATATCCTCGCCGACGATCCGACCGTTCGCAGCGTCTTGCGCTGCGGGCTTCGCGCGATAGGCGATACCGTAATCCGCCGCCCCGATCATCGGAATGTCGTTGGCGCCGTCGCCCGTCGCGAGGATGCGTGCGCCCTCACCAAGTTTTTCACGCTCTTCCTCGAGCGTTTCGCGCTTGGTCGATGCGTCGCTGATGCGCCCTGCAAGCTTGCCGGTCAGCGTGCCGTTATCGACCGCAAGGCGATTGCCGACCACACGCTCGAAGCCGAGCTGCTGTGCGACCGGATCGGCAAAATGGTGGAAGCCGCCCGTGACCAGCACCGTACGGCATCCCCTGACACGCAATGTCTGCACGAGAGTACGCGCACCCGGCGTCGGCCGGATGCGTTCGGAAAAGCACCGGTCGATCGCGAATTCGCCCAGTCCTTCAAGCAAGGCGACCCGTTCGCGCAAAGCCGCCTCGAACTCGATCTCGCCCCGCATTGCGCGTTCGGTAATCGAGGCAACCTTGTCCTTGAAGCCGGCGAAATCGGCGAGTTCGTCGATACATTCCTGCCCAATCATTGTCGAATCCATGTCGGAAACGAACAGGCGTGGTACCTCTATCTCGTGATCGGCGATGAGCATGTCGCATGGCCCGAAATGCTCGGTCAGGATGCGCGCGACTTCGGCCCGGTCGCCATGCGGAAAGGAAATTTGCAGCGCCTCGCCGCAGAAATCGAGCATGGCCGCCATCGCTACTGGCGCATCAGCTTCGGCAAGCGCGGCGCTGGCTGCGTCGAGCCGGGTTTCCAGCCCTTCCTGCTCTGCTATCAGCCGGGCGATGAGCATCGTGAATTCCCCTGAATTGCCACCTATCGCGCTCATTGCAGGGCCTACCGCGAGCGGCAAGAGCGATTTGGCGGTTCGGCTAGCACAGGCGTTGGAAGCACGCGAAAAACGGGCCGCAGTGATCAATGCCGATAGCGCGCAGGTCTATGCCGACCTTCGTGTATTGTCCGCCCGCCCGAGCGAAGAGGAGATGGGCGGCATCGAACACCGCCTGTTCGGTACATGGGATGGAGCGACGCCTTGTTCAGCGGCTGACTGGGCGGCGTCGGCGAAGCGCGAGATCGCGGCGCTGCATGCCGAGGATGTCGTGCCGATCCTGTGCGGCGGTACCGGCCTGTATCTGCGCACCCTGCTCGAAGGCATCGCGCCCGTGCCACGAATCAATTCGGATGTTCGCAAGGCAGTCCGTTCCTTGACGCAGTCCGAGGCGCGTGCAGCTCTCGAAGCGGAAGACCCCGAGGCAGCGGGGCGTCTGGCCCCCGCAGATATGGCGCGAACGATGCGCGCCTTGGAGGTGGTGCGCGCAACCGGGCGCTTACTGAAAGACTGGCAAGCACAAAAGACTGGTGGCATCGGAGATAAGATCACCCTTCACCCTCTCGTCCTGCTGCCCGACCGTGAATGGCTCTATGAGCGGTGCGATCGCCGCTTTGGCCAAATGTTCGACGGCGGCGCGGTCGAGGAAGTCACGCTATTGCTCGACCGGGATCTCGATCCCGCGCTCCCTGTCATGCGCGCCATTGGCGTGCCGGAGATCTCGGCGTTCCTTCAAGGCGAACTATCGCGCGATGAAGCCATCGTCGCTGGCCAGACTGCCACGCGGCGCTACGCCAAGCGCCAGTACACGTGGTTCGCGCATCAACCACCCGTATGGTGGCCCCGTGTGAGCAATAATATGTTGGATATGGAAATAAGTTTTGTTTCTTTATTGCGCGAATAAGGTTGACAGCGTCTCTCTCGTTGCGCAAACAGGCGTCAGTCGGCCCGGCGCTACAGACCCCAGCGCCGGGCCGATCTGTGTCTGGTAACCGGAGAAGTCCCGTGTCCGAAGAGCGCAGCGGCGCCGCGATCCTGATCGAATGCCTGAAGCGTCAGGGTGTCGAATTCGTTTTCGGCTATCCCGGAGGCGCGGTCCTACCGATCTATGACGAACTCTTCGCAGATAGGGACATTCGCCACATCCTCGTACGCCATGAAGCCGGGGCGGCGCATGCGGCGGAAGGGTACGCCCGCTCGACCGGCAAGCCTGGCGTAGTCCTCGTCACCAGCGGTCCAGGTGCGACCAATGCGGTGACGGGTATTGCCGATGCCTACATGGACTCGATCCCGATGGTCGTCATCACCGGGCAGGTACCGACCGGACTGATCGGGACCGACGCGTTCCAGGAAGCCGATACAATCGGCCTCACGCGCCACTGCACCAAGCACAATTACCTCGTCAAAGACCCAGAGCGGCTGCGCGCCACGATCGACGAAGCGTTCCGCATCGCGACAACCGGGCGGCCGGGTCCGGTAGTGATCGACATCCCCAAGGACGTCCAGATCGCGATGGCAACTTGGAACGAGCAGGACACCGCTCCCCTTCCCTCGCACCGTTATGAACCGCGCCTCGCCGCCACGGATGACGAGATAGTGCAGGCCGCCGAAATGCTCGCCGCAGCGGAGCAACCCGTCTTCTATACCGGTGGCGGCGTCATCAATGCCGGACCGCGAGCATCCGACTTGCTGCGCGACCTGCAACGCCGCACCGGTGCGCCGGTCACCAGCACACTGATGGGCCTAGGCTGCTTTCCGGCGGACCATCCCGACTGGCTCGGCATGCTGGGCATGCACGGCACTTACGAAGCGAATATGGCGATGAACCGCGCGGACCTCATCGTCGCCATCGGTGCGCGGTTCGACGATCGGGTGACCGGGCGGCTCGATGCCTTCGCTCCGCAGGCGAAGAAGATACACATCGATATCGATCGTGCGCAGATCAACAAGATCGTGCCCGTCGATCTCGGTATCGTCGGCGACTGCGCGCATGTGCTCGAACAATTGCTCGGCGCGCTGGAGAACCGCAAGGCGCAGGACCTTTCGGAATGGAAAGCGCGCATTCTGGGCTGGAAGGCACGCGAATGCCTCGCCTATCCGGAAAGCCACGAGACGATCATGCCGCAAAAGGCGGTGCAGCGCCTGTTTGAGATGACCCGCGCGCGCGATCCGATAATCACCACCGAGGTCGGCCAGCACCAGATGTGGGCAGCGCAGTATTTCGGTTTCATGGGGCCGAACAAGTGGCTGACGAGCGGCGGCCTCGGCACGATGGGCTATGGTCTGCCCGCCGCCATCGGCGCGCAGCTGGGCAATCCGGATGCGCTCGTGATCGACATCGCCGGCGAGGCCAGCATCCAAATGAATATTCAAGAGCTCGCCACCGCCAGCCAGTACCGCTTGCCGGTGAAGATCTTCATCCTGAATAACGAGTATATGGGTATGGTCCGCCAATGGCAGGAATTGACCTATGAAAGCCGCTATTCGAACAGCTACAGCGACAGCCTGCCGGACTTTGTGAAGCTCGCAGAAGCTTATGGCTGGAAGGGCATCCGCATCACCGAGGAGGCCGGTCTTGATGGCGGGATCCATGCGATGCTCGACCATGATGGCCCCGTAATCGTCGACTGTATGGTGGCGAAGGACGCCAACTGCTTCCCGATGATCCCGAGCGGTGCGGCGCATACCGAAATGCTGCTCTACGGCGACAAGGTCGGCGGCACGATGGACGACGAAGCGAAGGCGCTGGTCTGATGAGAATTGCCGAACAAGCTAGCGAACGGCACGTCCTCAACGTGATTGTCGACAACGAGGCCGGGATACTTGCTAAGATTTCCGGACTGTTCACCGCGCGGGGCTACAATATCGATAGTCTGACCGTGGCCGATATCAGCGAGGATCATGCAATCAGCCGCGTCACGGTCGTCACAAATGGGCCGCCGCCGGTAATCGACCAGATCCGCGCGCAGCTCGAGCGATTGGTGCCGGTCCACAAGGTGATCGACCTTACCGAGGCCGGTCCGCACGTCGAACGCGAACTCGCGCTGATTAAGGTCGCCGGCACGGGTGACAAGCGGGTGGAGGCGCTGCGCATCGCCGAACTGTTTCGCGCCAAGGTCGTCGATACCACGACTGCAAGCTTCGTTTTCGAGCTGACCGGCGCACCGGACAAGGTCGACAGTTTCATCACTTTGATGCGAGAGCTTGGCCTCGTGGAAGTCGGTCGCTCCGGCGTGGTGGGCATGATGCGCGGGACGCAAACCGAATAACGTCGCCCCGGCGGAAGCCGGGGTCTCCAGACATAACGTGCGACCTGGAGGCACGAAATCTCGGCTTTAGCCGGGATGACGAACGAGGTGGAAATGCAAGTCTATTACGATGCCGATTGCGACCAGCAGCTGATCAAGGACAAGAAGGTCGCGATCGTCGGCTATGGCAGCCAGGGCCATGCCCACGCGCTCAATCTTCGCGACAGCGGCGTGGGCGAGGTCGTCATCGCGCTGCGTGAAGGTTCGTCCACGCGCAAAAAGGCGGAGAACGCGGGCTTCGAGGTCAAGACCGTAGCCGATGCCGCCGAATGGGCCGACGTTGTGATGATCCTAGCACCGGACGAGCATCAGGCGGCCATCTATGCAAACGAGATCGCGGGCAGGATGAAGCCTGGCAGTGCGCTTGCGTTCGCGCATGGGCTCAACATCCATTTTGGCCTGATCACCCCGCCGGGCGATGTCGACGTCATCATGATCGCGCCCAAAGGTCCGGGCCACACCGTGCGCAGCGAATATCAGAAGGGCGGCGGCGTGCCATGCCTCATCGCCGTATCGCAGGAAAGCAGCCAGACGGGCGGCAATGGCTATGCCAAGCAGCTCGCCCTGTCCTATGCCAGCGCGGTAGGCGGCGGGCGTTCCGGTATTATCGAAACGGACTTCAAGGAAGAATGCGAAACCGACCTGTTCGGCGAGCAGGCAGTGCTATGCGGCGGCATCACCGCATTGATACAAGCCGGGTTCGAGACGCTGACAGAAGCGGGCTACGCACCCGAAATGGCCTATTTCGAATGCCTTCACGAAACCAAGCTGATCGTCGATCTGCTATATGAAGGCGGTATCGCCAACATGCGTTACTCGATCAGTAATACCGCGGAATACGGCGACATCAAAACCGGTCCGCGGATCATTACCGACGAGACCAAGGCCGAAATGAAACGCGTGCTGGCCGATATCCAGTCGGGCCGGTTCGTGAAGGATTTCGTGCTCGATAATCAGGCGGGGCAGCCGGAGCTGAAGGCAAGCCGCAAGGCGGCCGCCGCACATCCGATCGAAAAGACCGGTGCGCAGCTTCGCGCGATGATGCCGTGGATCGGCGCGAACAAGCTGGTCGACAAAGACAAGAACTGAAACTTCGCTTTTAGGAACCGAGGAAGGAACGGTTGCAGTCTTGCGGCGGTTCAATTCGTAGCTGCGATCTGCAGCGGGAAAGATGCGCGCAGCCGTTGCGTCTTTCGGCGGTCAATTTCCCATAAGGAATAAGAGATGAAAAAAGCAATTTTGGCAGCTGCCCTGATGGGTGCGATTGCTGCGCCCGCGGCCTATCTTTCGGCACAAGATCCCGAGGTCGCCGGTCAAATGAACGCCTCGCGCGTCACCGCCGGCACCTATGCGACCGATCCGGCCCATACGCTGGTCGAATGGAGCGTCGGGCATTTCGGCTTCAATCCCTATTTCGGCCTGTTCGGCGATATCGAGGGCACGTTGCAGCTCGATCCGGCGAACCTCGGAGCCGCCAGCGTCGATATCAGCATCCCCATCGCTTCGGTTGCCGTGCCGAGCGAAGGGCTGCGCGACCATTTGCTACGCCCCGGGAAGGATGGCGGCGATCCCGATTTCTTCGGTGCGGAGCCTGGAATGGCGCGCTTCGTTTCCACTAGCGTCACTCCGCTCGGTGCCAATCGCGCGATCATCAATGGCACGCTGACCATGAACGGGCAAAGCGGCCCGGTCGCGCTCGTCACGCAGTTCACCGGTGCGGGCACCAATCCGATGAACCAGGCGGAAACGGTCGGCTTCACAGCCGAAACCACCATCCAGCGCTCGCAGTGGGGCATCGATTACGGCATCCCGAACGTCGCCGACGAGGTCGACCTCAAGATCAGTGCGGCTTTCGAAAAGCAGTGAGGCGGGATAGGCAGTCGCGATGAAACTTGCCGACTGCCACAACATCGATGATTTCCGCCGCCTCGCCAAAAAGCGGCTGCCTTTTCCGGTGTACGACTACATTGACGGGGCGGCGGACGACGAGACCACCAAGGCGCGCAATACCAGCGCTTTCGACCATGCCGATCTCGTGCCCGATGTGCTGGCGGGTGTCGGCGCTATCGATACCTCTTGCACGATCCTGGGCCGAAAGAGTGCGCTCCCCCTCATGCTAAGCCCGACGGCCTTGCAACGCGCCTTTCATACCGATGGCGAAATGGCGGTCGCAAGAGCCGCGGAAAAGTTCGGCGTGTGGTTCGGCATCTCTAGCCTCGCCACGCATTCGATCGAGGATATTGCCACGACAACGCAAGGGCCAAAGCTGTTCCAGCTTTACGTTCATAAGGACAAAGGGCTCAACGCATCGATGATTGAACGCTGCAAAGCGGCACGCTTCGGTGCGCTGGCGCTGACGGTCGACACCATCGTTTCCGGCAAGCGCGAGCGATGCCTGCGTTCGGGATTCACCACCCCGCCCCGCTTCACTCCGCGTTCGATCTGGAGTTATGCCACCCGTCCGCGCTGGACGCTCGATTATATATTCGGTTCGAAATTCCGCCTTCCCCAGCTTGACGGCTATGTGGCGGAGGGGACCGGCAAGGCGGTGAGCATCCAGGATTATTTCAACACCATGCTCGATACGAACATGGATTGGGATACCGCCGCACGCATCCGGCAGGACTGGGGAGGCACCTTCGCTCTCAAGGGCGTGATGAGCGCCGCCGACGCCCGCCGCGCGGTAGAGATCGGAGCGGACGCGATCATGCTTTCCAACCATGGTGGACGTCAACTGGACGGCAGCCGTTCGCCATTCGATCAGTTGCCCGAAATAGTCGACGCGGTCGGAGGCAAGATCGAAATCATTCTCGACGGCGGCGTGCGGCGGGGGACGCATGTCCTGAAAAGCATGGCGGCAGGTGCGACCGCGGTGAGTGGTGGACGCCTCTATCTTTATGCGCTGGCTGCGGCAGGACAGGCCGGCGTAGAGCGTGCTCTCGGTATCCTCAAAGACGAGATCGAGCGGGGAATGCGCCTGATGGGCATCACTTCGGTGGATCAGCTGACGCGCGAACGGCTGCGCTGGCGCTAGCGTCCCGTCGCGGCCTGCGAGGCGGCGACTACCCGCCCCGCATCGGCAAGCAAGATCGTGCTGGTCGCTTTGGCCAGGACCGCGCCATTGGCGTCCTTGAGGTGTCCTTCGTAAAAACTGGTACGCTTGCCGTGCCGCTCGAGCCAAGCTTCGGCGATGATCGGCCCGGGCCGGGTCGGCGCGAAAAAGCTCACCTTGATCTCGAGCGTCATCGGCACGATGCCACTACCGTTCTTTGCAATGGCGGCGTGCGCCATCGCCGCGTCGATCCAGCCAGTGATGAAACCGCCCTGCACTACTCCGCCCGAATGGCACTGCTCGCGCTTCGCCTCGTATTCGAGGCTCGCCCGTCCTTCCGGGTCGGTCGAAACAATCCGCACCAGCCCCATCGTGTCGTACAGCGAATGCCCTTCGGCCATCGGTCCCTCTCCTATTCCGCGCAATATAATGTCTTGCGATGCCGCGCACCGTTTCGCTTTACAACCCCTCCCAGCATTGGGCATAGCGGGTGCGTGATCGCAACGTCCGGCCTGCTTCTACGACTTACGCGCCCTTGGGCGTGAACTGCGGCGTGCCCGAACCGGCGTGCCGAGCGCCCAAGGGATAACAAGCCTCGAAGCCCCTGCCCGATCAGAGTACATCCCATGCCCATGCTGAGCGACCCTAGCGCCAAATACAGCGCCTTCCCCCAAGTCCCCTTGCCCGACCGGCAGTGGCCGACACGCACCATCTCCGCCCCGCCCCGCTGGCTTTCGACCGATCTCCGCGACGGCAACCAGGCGATTGTCGACCCGATGGATGCCCACAAGAAGAACCGCTTTTTCGATCTGCTGGTCGACATCGGTGTGAAGGAGATCGAGGTCGGCTTTCCCAGCGCAGGCGCGACCGAGTTCGACTTCATCTCCGGCCTTGTGAAATCTGGCCGCATTCCGGACGATGTAAACGTACAGGTCCTGACGCAAAGCCGCGAGGACCTCATCCGCACCAGCTTTGCCAGTCTTGCCGGGGCGCGTGCGGCGATCGTCCATCTTTACAATGCAGTAAGCCCGGCCTGGCGCGAACAGGTCTTCAATATGAGCTGCGATCAGGTGCGCGACATTGCCGTGACAGGCGCGAAAGTGATGCGCGACGAGGCTTCGGCGCATCCCGATACCGATTGGCATTTTCAGTACAGCCCCGAGACCTTCTCGACCGCAGAGCTGGATTTCAGCCTTGAGGTTTGCGAGGCGGTGATGACGGTTCTCGCACCGACGCCCGAGCATCCGATCATCCTGAACCTGCCCGCCACGGTCGAGGCAGCGACGCCGAATATCTATGCGGATCAGGTCGAGTATTTCATCCGCCACCTCCCTAATCGCGAGAGCGCCGTCATTTCGCTTCATACCCACAACGATCGCGGCACGGGGGTCGCTGCGGCGGAACTGGCTTTGATGGCGGGCGCGGACCGGGTGGAAGGCTGCCTTTTCGGCAATGGCGAGCGGACCGGCAATTGCTGTCTCGTGACGATGGCGCTCAACATGTACACGCAGGGCATCGATCCCGCACTCGACTTTTCCGACATCGACAGGGTGATCGAGACGGTCGAATACTGTAACGAGTTGCCCGTCCACCAGCGCCATCCTTATGGTGGCGAACTGGTCTACACCGCCTTTTCCGGCAGCCATCAGGACGCGATCAAGAAGGGCTTTTCCGCGCGGGAAGCGCAGAACGATCGCGAATGGCGCGTGCCCTATCTCCCGATCGACCCTGCCGATCTCGGCCGCAGTTACGAGGCGGTGATCCGCGTCAATTCGCAGAGTGGAAAGGGTGGCTTCGCGTGGGTGCTGGAGCAACATCAGGGCCTCAAGCTGCCCAAGAGGATGCAGGCCGATTTCAGCCCGCACGTCCAGCGTATGGCCGACGAACTGGGCCGCGAATTGAACGCCGCCGATATCTGGCGTGCATTCCGGGAGGCGTATCACGTGCAGTCTTCGCCCAAGCACTTCCAGCTGGTCGATTACGAGGAACGCCGGGCGGCGGACGGTACGCGACTTTTCACAGGTACGATCGCCGTGGAGGGGCAGGAGCAAACAGTGTCGGGTCGCGGCAACGGTCTTATTTCGAGCGTGCTGTCCACGATCGAGGAAGCGTTCGGCCTGTCACTCGAAGTGGTCGATTACACCGAGCACGCGCTCACCACGGGGCGCGACAGCCGTGCTGCCGCTTATCTCGAATGCCGTGACCAGAATAGCCGCACGATCTGGGGTTGCGGGATCGACGAAGATGTCGCGACCGCCAGCGTGCGCGCCGTACTTAGCGCTGCGAACTCGGCCGTCGGTTAGATATCGGGCAAATCCTGACTGGCGAAACCCCAGCCTGACAGCGCCTTGCTCTGTGCCCTGTCGAGGAGGCGCTTCGCATCGTCGATGGAGTAGGGCTTGGCGTCCTTCATCGCTTTGAGTTCGTTCCAAGCGATCGGCACTGCAACCGGCGCCCCCTCGCGGGCACGGGCTGAATAGGCGACGACGGCAGTGGAACCGCGCTGGTTGCGCAGCCAGTCGATGAAGATTTTTCCCTTGCGCTTGGCCTTGCTCATCGTTGCGGTAAAGCGGTCCGGTTCGGCGAGCGACAGGGCCTTGGCGAAGCGGCGGGCGAAGTCCTTATGCGCCTCCCATGAATGCCCCGGCGTCAGTGGCACGACGACATGCACGCCCTTGCCGCCCGATAGCATGGCGAAGCTGACGAGGCCGATGTCCGACAATCGATCGCGAATGTCCGTGGCTGCCGCCTTGACGTCATCGAAGTTGAGGTCCTCGTCGGGATCGAGGTCGAAGATCATGCGGTCGGGCTTTTCGACCGCCTCGCTGCGCGATGCCCAGCCATGGAATTCGATCGTCCCCATCTGCACGCATTGGAGGAGACCGCGTGCGTCCTCGACGAACAGGTAATCCTCGTGGCCGCTGTCCTTCTCCGCGATGGAAACGTGCCGCACCCTGTCGCCGAACGATCCACTATCGTGTTTCTGGAAGAAGCACTTGCGCGCCCTCCCCTGCGGACAGCGCACCAGGCTGATCGGGCGATGACCGGCGAAGGGCAGCATGATGCCGGCGACCGCTTCGTAGTAATCGGCAAGCTGCCCTTTGGTCTGTCCACTTTCGGGAAAAACTACGCGGTCGCGGCTGCTGATCTTCACCTCGGTCGTTTCGGTCGGAGCGGTGTCGCTCTTTTCCGGTGTGACCTCGCTCGCATCCTTGTCGCCGCGCAGAGCAAGATAACTGCCGTGGCGAATATTTCCGTCGCCAGTGAATTCGGCGAACGCAATCTCGGCGACTAGGTTAGGCGTCAGCCATGTCACGCCCCGCGATGACGGTTTGTCGACCTCGGCTGGCGGCGTCTTTCGCTCCAGCCGCTTCATTTTCGCCGCAAGATCATCGAGGTCGTCGGCGGTGAAACCGGTGCCGACATTGCCCTTATAGACCAATTCCCCATTTTCGTGCTGCGCCATCAAAAGCGAAGCGAAGGGCCTGCCTTTCGCGCCAGATTTCTTCCAGCCGATGATCACGAACTCCTGTCGCCGCGTGCATTTAACCTTCACCCAGCGCTTCGACCGGCTGCCGGAATAGAGGCCGTCGATGGTCTTGGAGATGATCCCTTCCTGCCCGGCGTCACACATGCTTCGGTAAAGCGTTTCGCCCGCGCCGATCACATGGTCGGCCACGTGGATCGGCGGCTCTGCAGTACCGAGCAACGCTTCGAGCCGCTCCTTGCGCTCGATGTTCGGCAATTTGGCGAGGTCGTCGCCATCGAGTTCGAGCAAGTCGAACCCGTGAAATGCGAGCTTGTCGGATTGCGATTGCGAACCGTGACCTCGCTTCAATACGCCCTGCAGCGTCGAGAAATCCGGATTACCTTTCGCATCGTAGGCAACGATTTCCCCGTCGATCAGGCATGACGGCAGGTCCAGCGCAGCGAATGACTTAACAAGCGGCGCAAACTTGTCAGTCCAGTCCTTTCCGCTCCGGGTATAGACGCGCACTTCGTCGCCCTTCGCGGCAATAAGGGCGCGATAACCGTCGAACTTGATCTCGTGCATCCAACCATTGCCGGCGGGCACCTCGTCTACCAGGATGGCGAGCTGCGGCTTACGGAATCTCGGCAACGGCGCAGCCTTGCGTTTGCTACCCTTTGCTTTCTTCGCATTATGCGCGCCGGCCTTCTCCATCTGCGCAAGAAAGGCATCGTCCTTCTTCCCGGCGAGCGGAAACTCACCCTTCTTGTCCGCCGCGATTTCGGCCATCGAGCGCCCGGTAAGCACACTGGTCAACTCGCGTTCAATAAGCACATCGCCTTCCTCGGCGTGCTCGTCCTGCAATTTGCGCAACAGCCAGTTCTCGCGCTTCTCGCCCGGTTTCTTCTTCAGGCGGATCAGCAGCCACTCGCCTTTCATGCGCTCGCCATCGAGCGTAAAATGAAGGTGGCCCTTGTCTAGATCCTTCGCGCTCTTGCCTTCGATCGGAGCCCAGCTTCCCCTGTCCCACAACATCACCGTGCCGCCGCCATATTCACCTTTGGGGATGGTCCCCTCGAATTCGGCATACGACATGGGGTGATCTTCAGTGCGCACGGCGAGGCGCTTGATATCGGGATCGGGCGATGGTCCCTTGGTGACCGCCCAGCTTTTCAGGACGCCACCGACCTCCAGCCGCAGATCCCAGTGCAGCCGCGTCGCATCGTGCTTCTGTACGATAAAGAGATTGCCGCTGTCGCTCTCCTTCGCCTTGCCCGAAGGTTCGGGCGTCTTCTTGAAATCCCGCTTAGCGTTATATTCCGAAAGAGGATCGGACCGCGCCATCGCCTAGGCCGACTTTTTCGACTTGGACGATTTCTTCGTTTCCGGTTTCTTCTCGTCGCCGACGGATTTCTTCAGTGCCGCCATCAAATCAATAACATTGCCGGACTTCCCACCCTCCGGTTCGTCCGTATCCTCCAGAACCAGTTTGTCGCTTTTCGACTTCGCCTTCTTATCGATCAGTTTTCTCAGCGCCTCGACATAGCGATCCTCGAACTCGCTCGCATCGAACGGTGCCGTTTTATTATCGATCAAGGTGGTGGCGAGATCGAGCAATTCCTTCTGCGGTTTTTGCTCCTCGATCTCAGAAAAGAAGGCCTGCCCCTTTCGCACTTCGTCGGCATAGCGCAGCGTTTCGAGCAAAAGCCCTTTGCCACACGGTTTGAGCGCGACCAGTTTCTCCTGCCCGCGGATCGAAAGCTGGCCGAGCCCTACCTTGCCCGCCTTGCGCAATGCCTCGCGCAATACGACGAAAGCCTCTTCTGCCAGGTCGTCCTTTGGCGCCACGTAATAGGGTTTTTCGTAATAGAGCGGATCGATTTCGCTCGCATCGACGAACTGAACCAGTTCCAGAGTCCGCTTGCTCTCGACCTTGACCGCTTCGATCTCCTCGTCCTCGAGCAGCACGTAATTGCTTTTCGAAAGTTCGTAGCCCTTAATGATATCGTCGCGGTCGATCGGGCCGATGCCCTGCACGACCTTTTCATAGGACACACGTTTACCCGACGGTTCGTGGATCTGGCGAAAGCTGATCTTCGCGCCGGTCTTCGTCGCCGAATAGATCTCCACTGGAATGCTCACCAGCGCGAGCCTGATCTGTCCCTGCCAATAGGCGCGTGCGGCCATTCTGGTCCTCCTTGCTGGTGGAGTCAGCGCTTCACCGCCCCAAAGGTTTCGCGTCCGAAGCAGTACTTGCCCTGCGGCAACGCGATCGCGTTTGCCTACACTCCCGCCCCCTGCTAGCCGCCGCGCCGTTTCTTGAAAGGTGCTCTCATGTCCGACACTCGTAGCCCGGAAATCAAAAAGGTCGTCCTTGCCTATTCGGGCGGGCTCGATACCTCGGTCATCGCCAAATGGCTTGAAGTGGAACGCGGATTGGAAGTCGTGACTTTCACCGCCGATCTCGGCCAGGGCGAGGAGATCGAACCGGCGCGCGAAAAGGCGCGCGCGATGGGCATTCCTGACAAACATATTTTCATCGAGGATTTGCGCGAAGAGTTCGTGCGCGATTTCGTCTTTCCGATGATGCGCGCCAATGCCCGCTACGAAGGCGACTACCTCCTCGGCACCAGCATCGCTCGCCCGCTGATCTCCAAGCGCCTTGTCGAGATCGCACGCGAAACCGGAGCCGATGCGATCGCCCACGGCGCGACAGGCAAGGGCAACGACCAGGTCCGCTTCGAGCTTAGCGCCTACGCCCTCGCGCCCGACATCAAGGTGATCACCCCGTGGCGCGAATGGGACCTTACCAGCCGCACCGCCCTGATCGCTTGGGCCGAAGATCATCAAATCCAGGTACCGAAGGACAAGCGCGGAGAGAGCCCATTCTCCACCGATGCGAACCTGCTGCACACCTCCTCCGAGGGCAAGGTGCTGGAGGATCCCTGGGAGGAGACGCCGGACTATGTCTATTCCCGTACCGATCATCCCGAAGATGCGCCTGACACGCCCGAATATATCGAGATCGGCTTCGAACAGGGAGACGGCATCTCGCTGAACGGCGAGGCGATGAGCCCGGCCACCCTGCTTTCCGCACTGAACGACCTCGGCCGCAAGCACGGCATTGGCCGGCTCGATCTGGTCGAGAACCGGTTCGTCGGCATGAAATCGCGCGGCATGTACGAGACGCCGGGCGGCGAGATCTACGCCCGCGCCCATCGCGGTATCGAGCAGATCACGCTGGACCGCGGCGCCGCGCATTTGAAGGACGAGCTGATGCCGCGCTATGCCGAACTGATCTATAACGGCCTGTGGTTCAGCCCCGAACGCGAGATGCTGCAGGCGGCGATCGATCTCAGCCAGCAGCGAGTCGGCGGCACGGTTCGGCTGAAACTCTACAAGGGCCTCGCCAGCGTGGTGGGCCGAAAGTCGCCTAACTCCTTGTATTCCGAGGCGCACGTGACGTTCGAGGACGATGCGGGAGCCTACGATCAGAAGGATGCGGAGGGGTTCATCAAGCTCAATGCCTTGCGGCTCCGCCTCCTGGCACAGCGGGACCGGTAAATTCGGTTCGCCCCAATTCGGCCTCAAAGCGCGACGAACCGTTGCGCTCCCGGGGCTGGCGGCGGGCCGAATTAACGACTCTCGCGGAACGCTTGGGTAAACCCCTCCCCGGACGAACGGAGGGTTTACCCGATGAACAACCGCATGCTTCGCGCGGCGCTTTTTGCCGCGGCTGTCGCTTTGCCCAGCACTGCCGGGCACTCGCAGGACGCCGCGCCGCGCGCCGCGGTGCCGCAATTCGAGCAACATTTCGCGACCTATGCCGAACTGCACGATGCGCCGCTGCCGGGGCGCAATGTCGTCAACCTCGACAGCTTCGATGCGCCCGTCGAAACGCAGCCGGAGACCACGCCGATCGGCAGCGGGACCGCCTCGTATTACGGGCGGAAGTTCCACGGTCGGCGCACCGCCAGCGGCGAGGCGTTCGACATGAACCAAATGACCGCCGCGCACCGCACCCTGCCCTTCGGCAGCCGCGTGCTGGTGACCAATCCGCGCACCGGCGCCTCGGTCGTCGTCACCATCAACGATCGCGGGCCGTTCCACGGTAGCCGCATCATCGATGTGAGCCGCGCCGCCGCCGACGAACTGGGCATCACCCGCCGCGGCAAGGGCACGGTGGAACTGGCGCTGCTCGAAAGCTGAGCGCCGCCCCTAACCCCTACCCTTCCAGATCGTCGAGCGCCGCATACAGCTCGTCCTCGTTCGCGATCTGCCACCATTCGGGCACCCCGGCCTCGAACGCGGTGAGCTGGCACGCCTCCGCATCGCGACCCAATTGCCACGGCTGCGACGCACCGCGCGGGCGTTTCGCGTCCATTTCGCGTAGCGTGCGGCCCAGGGGCGGGATGTACTCGCCATTCTCCCAATGCGCAGGATCGTCCATATCCGCCTCCCATTCGGGATAGCCGGCGGGCGGGATGCGCCGCGCCCAAGAGCCTTCGGAGAACTGGTCGTCCAGCGGATCGATCAGCACCCCCTCCCCGTTCTCGTCCTCCCGCTCGATCCATTCCGCCGCATCCCCGTCGTCTTCTTCGGAAGCGGCAGTGTTGGACGATGAGAGGATCGCGCGCCCCGCTTCCCTACGCGATGGAACGGGTGGAACACGGTCCTGCGGCGAAACCGGCTCCGCCAGCGCCTCTCCGCGCGACAGGCTATTGATCGCCGCGTCCAGCGTGGCGAGACCGGCAGCGATGTCGGGGCGGGCCTCCAGCCGGTCGAGCCGCGCGAGATGGGCGAGCAGCAGGCGGTCGGAATAGCGCCGCCGCCGCGCGACCTCCTCGCCGTGATAGAACACCGCCTCCTCCCAGCCGTTGAGCGCCCGGTCGGCCAGCACCTGCTCGGCATGGTCCCGCGCCGCGAGCAGCGCGCTGTCCCACGCCCGCGCGAACGCCGCCGAGCCCCGCCGCGCCCGATAGGCCGTCTGCGCCGACACCCGCGCCGCCCGCGCCGCGAGCCGGACATTGCCGGATAGCTGGAGGCTTTGCAGGAACTCGGCCTGCCGCTGGGGGGAAAAGACGGTAAAGCGCTCGGTCTGCGGCGCGGCGATGTCGATGGTGGTGAGGGCGTTCATAAGCGCTCCAAAATATCAGTTGTCATTTGATCTCCTTGCCAACTAGATAGATTGTAGGAAATCGCCCTCAAATTTAATTGCGGATTATTCGTCTTGCCAAGCCTTCAGCGAATTGCGCTTTATCTCCTCTTCGACTCGATTGAAAATGACCTTGTGGAAGCATTACGATCTATTCCACCCGAAGACCTCAATCTTACAGAGAACGAATTGCAAAAAGCAAAAAGTGTTCTAATTAGGAGATTCGAAGGTAATTTAGATCATGAAGACTCTTTTGATCTTGTTTATGGTTTAGACCTTGGTCAGAAATATGACATTCTTTTGCGGAATGCTGTATCTCTGAAAGATGATTACGTTAATTACCTAAAATCTTTAAAGCCGAATATTGGAAAGGCGTTACCAGTACGAAACGCGATCATGCATGGTCGGCCATTAACAATTGACGAATACAGTCTCGGATTTTCTTTTGCTCAAGATTTACTTCGTCGTCCGGGATTTTGGCCGATACTTTCAAAATCCTATTCGGAATACAATCAAAACCCAGAAAAGGTCTGGTCGAAATCAGTCAGTCTTCTCGATGATCCTACAGAATTCGGAGTTCTACATAATCTTCCTATTCCAGATTACGAGGATACCGGTTTTCTAAAAAGACCCGATCTTGAAAGAGAGCTCAAGCAAAGAATACTTGGACGCTATCCCGTAATTACTGTTCAAGGGGATGGCGGGAACGGAAAGACGGCCCTGACTCTTCAAACGGTTTGGAACCTAGTAGAATCTGACGACCACGATTTTGACCTGGTCCTGTGGTATTCGGCCAAAACCTCATCATTGACCGCTAAAGGCGTCCAAGAAATAGAGTCCTCCTACGTCGACTCTTTATCTATTGTGAGGGAAATTGCGACTTATGGCGACGACAAACAAGAGCCTTTTGAAAGTTTATTGAAAGTATTAACAGAAAACAAGATACTTTTGATTATTGACAATCTGGAAACCGTTACAGGTCCCCATATTGAACGATTGGTGAAAAATGTTCCGGGCGATAGTAAGCTGGTTTTGACATCACGTGTCCCAGTTTCCGGTGACCTTCCAATCTCAGTGGGCGAGTTTTCTGAATCGGAGGGCTTACGATACCTTAGGTCCCTTGTGAAAGCACATGGTCTTAAAAACTTTGAAATAAAATCCAATGCTGACCTTAGAGGAATAGCGAGAAGACTAGGCTGCAAACCACTCTTATTAAAGTGGTTTGCTTTAGGAGTGAAAAGTGGCGCAAGTCCTGAAAGGATTTTAGCAGACCCGAAAGATGCGGTACAGTTTTGTCTAGAGAATGTAATGAACCGTTTATCGGTAAATTCGAAGGCCGTAATGGATGTCCTTGCCTCCGTTTCTGATGGACTTTCTCCATCAGTCATAGGTGCCATTCAGGGATCATCGCCTCAAGCCATTGAAGATGGGCTAGCTGAATTGTCACGCTACACGCTAGTAGATGTTCAGGATCTACCAAACTCTGAAAGAGTATTTCGCCTTCGTCCATTTGTACGCACTTATGTCATACGGATTATTCGTCCGAATAGAGACACGCTTTCGTCGTACTTTAAAAAGTACAATCGAATTAAAGCTCGTTTCGAGCAAAGCCGCGCCCGTCAGAAATTCGATAAGTACACAGCAAGCAATCTCATAGTCAGAACGCACGGTGAATCAGTTGCATCTGAAAAAATCCGCCATCTAACTAAGAAACTTCTTCAGGGTGATCTGTCGGGAGTGGAAGAGGGAATTTCGCAACTAAAGATATCTGATCCCGGCTACTTTGAGATTTATAGATTTGAAGCTTTCGCTGCCTTTACGTGGTCTGATATCCCAAGATCGATTGATGCTTACGAAGCGGCTCTCGAATATGGCGAAAGCCAGCCCCAATTGCATTTTTTCTTTGCAGGAATGCTCGCTCGGTCTGATGACTCCGATAGAGCCGCTGAAGAATTTGCAAAAGCTCTAGAACTCGATCCGGAGGCCTCTCCTGTTTTGAGGGAGGCAGCCCGATGTGAAATGCGCCGGACGAACTTCGACGTAGCTTTTAATTATCTCAGTCGCGCTGATGAGTTATCAGGTGATTCTCTGAAAGAATCTGTTTTGATAATCGACCTGTGGGTACAATATTTTCAGAGAAAGACAGATTACCTGGTTAATAATGATGCTTTAACAAGCGCCAATTATACGTGCGGAGAAATGGTAATCTATCTTGAGAAAGTGGATTTGCGACTTTTTGATCGTGTTATAATCGACCATATCCTAAAGATAGAACCGTCTTTACGGACCCTAAAAATGGAAACAAGGATCGAAAACCGTAACGCTTTTCAGCTTGATGAGTGGATAGCTTTAAACATTCTCGAAAAACACAATTTTGGATTTGAAGATGGAAAGTTTATTGGAGGTTTGAAGGAAAAAGGTCGTCGAGATAATTTTGGCTTTCTGGTCGATACCAATGGGCGTGAGTTTTTTATCGCGGCTGCAAACACCAGCCCTACTGTATGGCGTTGGTTGAACGAAAACAATCCTGTCGAGTTTTCCGTTCGAACAAAGAATGATGGCCGGAAAGAGGCGTTTAACGTTTCTAGATTGGAGCGGTATTAGAGGGAGGGTTGAAACTACTCCGTCGCCTCCCGCTGCCGCTCCAATAGCGGCTTGAGGTAGTGCCCGGTATAGCTCTCCGCCACCTCGACCACTTCCTCCGGCGTGCCACTCGCGACGATCTCGCCGCCGCGCACGCCGCCGCCTGGCCCAAGGTCGAGCACGTAGTCCGCCGTCTTGATGACGTCGAGATTGTGCTCGATCACCACCACGGAATTGCCCTGCTCCACCAGCCGGTGCAGCACTTCCAAAAGCTTGCGCACATCCTCGAAATGCAGGCCAGTGGTCGGCTCGTCGAGGATATAGAGCGTCTGCCCCGTGCTGCGGCGGGCGAGTTCCTTGGCGAGCTTCACCCGCTGCGCCTCGCCGCCCGATAGCGTGGTCGCCTGCTGGCCCACCTTGACGTAGCCCAGCCCCACCTCGTTCAGCATATGCATCTTGTCGCGGATGGGGGGGACGGCCTTGAAGAACTCCTCCGCATCCTCGATCGTCATGTCGAGCACGTCGGCGATGGAGAGGCCCTTGAAACGCACTTCCAGCGTCTCGCGGTTGTAGCGCTTGCCGCCGCATTCCTCGCAGGTGACGTAAACGTCGGGCAGGAAGTGCATCTCGATCTTGATGAGGCCGTCGCCCTGGCACGCCTCGCACCGGCCGCCCTTCACGTTGAAGCTGAAGCGCCCCGGCTTGTACCCGCGCGCCTGCGCTTCGGGGAGGCCGGCGAACCAGTCGCGGATCTGGGTGAAGGCACCGGTATAGGTGGCGGGGTTCGAGCGCGGGGTGCGGCCGATGGGGGACTGGTCGATCTCGATCACCTTGTCGCAGTGTTCGAGGCCGGTGACCTTGTCGTGCGCGCCCGCCACGATGCGCGCGCCGTTCAGCGTTCGGGCGGCGGCGGCATAGAGCGTGTCGATGGTGAAGGAGGACTTGCCGCTGCCGCTGACCCCGGTGATGCAGGCGAAGGTGCCCAGAGGAAGGCTGGCGGTGACGTTTTGCAAATTGTTGGCCCGCGCGCCGTGGACGGTGAGCTTCTTGCCGTTGCCCTTGCGGCGCTGCGGCGGGACGGCGATCTCGCGGCGGCCGGTGAGGTAGTCGGCGGTGAGCGACTTCTTCGATTTGAGCACCTGCTTCAGCGTGCCCTGCGCCACCACCTCGCCCCCGTGCACGCCCGCGCCGGGGCCGAGATCGACCACATGGTCGGCCGCGCGGATGGCGTCCTCGTCATGCTCCACCACGATGACGGTGTTGCCGAGATCGCGCAGCCGCTTGAGGGTTTCGAGCAGCCGGTCGTTGTCGCGCTGGTGGAGGCCGATGCTGGGCTCGTCGAGGACGTAGAGCACACCGGAAAGGCCGCTGCCGATCTGGCTGGCGAGACGGATGCGCTGGCTCTCGCCGCCCGACAGGGTGCCGCTCGTGCGGTCGAGATTGAGGTAGTCGAGCCCGACATTGTCGAGAAAGCCCAGCCGCTCGTTGATTTCCTTGAGGATGGCGCGGGCGATCTGCTGCTGCGTATCGCCGAGCTTCTCCGGCAGGTCGAGGAAATAGGCCTTGGCATCGGCGACGCTCATCTGGGTGGGCGTGGCGATATCGGTGCCAGCGATCTTCACCGCCAGCGCCTTTTCGTTGAGCCTTTTGCCGTGACAGGTCTCGCATGGTTGCGCGGTCTGGAACTTGGCCAGCTCCTCGCGCATCCAGGTGCTCTCGGTCTGCATCATGCGGCGGTTGAGATTGCCGATCACCCCCTCGAACGCCTTGCGGACGGTATATTGCTTGCGCCCGTCCTTGAAGGTGAGCGGCACGGACTTGCCCTTGGTGCCGTAGAGGATGGTGTCGCGGTGTTCGGGCTTCAGGTCCTGCCACGGCGTCGTAAGGTCGAAGCCGAACTCTTTGGCGAGGCTGGAGAGAACCTGCATGTAATAGGGGCTCGGCGGGTTCGATTTCGCCCACGGCACCACCGCGCCTTTCTTCAGGCTGAGCGCTTCGTTGGGGACGACCAGCTGCGGGTCGAACAGCTGCTTCTCGCCGATCCCGTCGCAGGTCGGGCACGCACCTTGGGGGGCGTTGAACGAGAACAGGCGCGGCTCGACCTCTTCGATGGTGAACCCGCTGACGGGGCAGGAGAACCGCTCGGAAAAAACGATGCGGTTGTCCGGCAGGCCGGCGCCTTTCATGGCGCCTCCTTTTTCAGAATTGGCCTTTCCCGCATCCGGCCCGATCACGGCGGGGCGCACGTCCTGCCGGTCGGCCAACGCCTCTGCCACGGTCGTATCGGCGAGGTCGACATAGGCCAACCCGTCCGCCAGCTTGAGCGCCGTCTCGAACGAATCCGCCAGCCGCGTTTCGAGGTCCGCCTTCACCGCCAGCCGGTCGACCACCACTTCGATGTCGTGCTTGTATTTCTTGTCGAGCGCAGGGGCTTCCTCGATCGGATACATCTCGCCGTCGATCCGCACCCTAGTGAAGCCGGCCTTCTGCCATTCGGCCAGCTCGCGGCGGTATTCCCCCTTGCGCCCCCGCACCACCGGGGCAAGCAGGTAAGCCCTCGTGCCTTCGGGCAGGTCCATTACCCGATCGACCATGTTGCTGACGGTCTGCGCTTCGATCGGCAGGCCAGTCGTCGGGGAATACGGCACCCCCACCCGCGCCCATAGCAGGCGCATGTAATCGTAAATCTCAGTAACGGTCGCCACGGTCGAACGCGGGTTGCGGCTGGTCGTCTTCTGCTCGATCGAGATCGCGGGAGAAAGCCCGTCGATATGCTCGACATCGGGCTTCTGCATCATCTCGAGGAACTGGCGCGCATAGGCGCTCAGCGATTCCACGTAACGCCGCTGCCCCTCGGCATAGATCGTGTCGAACGCGAGGCTCGACTTGCCGCTGCCCGAAAGCCCCGTGATAACGATCAGGCTGTCGCGCGGCAGGTCGATATCGACGCCCTTGAGGTTGTGCTCGCGGGCGCCCCGCACGGAAATTTTGGTTAATGCCATGTGGGGCAGATGGGTTCTGCCATCCAGAGTGTCCAGCCCGTTACTGCCGTTCCACGGGGCTGCGCTACATCGTTCGCTACAAAACTTTCGTTAAGTCAGATTTACTAATTTGGTATTCGCTTGACCTTCGTAAACCGCCCCTTCAATCCGACTTCGGATCGAATATGAAAGAAGTTGGGGGCAAAATGGCTGACATCATCGGAACTGAACGTTCAGATTACCTTTGGGGTACCGCTGAAAGCGACACTATCAGAAGCCTTGGCGGCAATGATAATATCTACGGCGGTAGCGGGGATGATATTATAGATGGTGGAGCCGGCGACGATCTTATTGAAGATGGGTTTGGCAACGACGTCGTTTATGGCGGAGATGGAAACGACTACTTTTCGAACAGCGACCAGGGGAACGACGTGCTCTTCGGCGGGAGAGGGGCAGATGCTTTCAGAGTATATCGGGAAGATGTTTTTGGACCGGATTACGTTCAAATCTATGCTGGCGGAGGAAACGATTCCGTCATGCTTGAGAACTCCGGTTCGTCATCTTTCAGGATTAGCCTAGGCGGTGGTGACGATTTGCTTCAGATCTCGAATGCGGGTTTTACCGCAATTGATATCACGCTTGGCGATGGCCGAGATCGAATTGTCCTGCCTCATTTTTCGGTTTCAAACGGTATAGGTCTGATAACCGTACGGGATTTCAATGAGGGCGCTACCGGCGATGTGATAAGCCCGTGGAGCTTTCTCCATAGTTATTTGGAAGGCTGGGATGACGGTAATCCTTTTAGCCAAGGTTTTCTAAGACTAATTCAGGACGGTTCCGATACGATCTTTCAAATCGATCATAACGGTGGCGGAGATGAGTACGTCGATGCGATACGACTTCTTGACACGGATGCTATGGGCTTAACTACCGAGAACTTCGATGGGCTCCCTCCTGACGGCAGCGAGGTTCCTTATCAAACGATTATTGGAACCGATTATTACGATTTCATTGCTGGATCTGCACGTCCCGACTTCGTCGATGCGATGGGGGGTGATGACCATATTTTCACCGGAGCGGGTGCAGACTTGATCTATGCTGGCGACGGCAACGACCTGATAGAAGATGGATCGGGTAGCGATATCGTTTATGGAGGTCGTGGCGCAGACCGGATCGATTCATACGAGGGTGGAAACGATGTTCTTTATGGAGAAGCTGGAAGTGATACCATTTTCGTTTCTCGTCGTGCCGACCTTCCCGAGGAATTTGTCCAGGTATATGCCGGTGGCGGTAACGATAGCGTTCGCCTCGCACTAAGCAACAAGACCGACATGGAAGTAAGGCTCGGCGGGGACGACGACGAGCTTCGCATCGCCGATCTCGGATTGGGAAATGTACGGGTAACACTTGGCGAGGGACGGGATCGTATTGTCTTCGAAGGATCTGCGGTTCGATCCGAAGCGCAGCTTACTATCACAGATTTCGATACCGGGAACGACGGGGACAAGATTGAGGTCTGGTCTCTCATTGCTGATATTTTAAACGCGACGGAGGGCGAGAATCCGTTCGCGACCGGTTACCTCGTCCTCGCACAGGAAGGGTCGGATACGTTGCTTCAACTCCGCGCCGATCCGGAAAGCGAATTTCGAACCCTTCTGAAATTTGCCGATACGAATGCCGATAGCTTTACTACCGCCAACTTCGATGGTTTGCCACCGGATGGCAGCGATGTGCCGCCTTACGATATAATCGGCACAGAAAATTACGACTATATCATTGGAACGATTCGAGATGATATTATACAGGGCCTCGCAGGTCAGGATACTATTTACGGCGACAGTGGCGATGATATTTTGTACGGTGGAGATGGTGAGGATTACCTAGATGGAGGTACCGGCACAGATATTGTTTACGGCGGCGCTGGAGACGATACGTTACTGTCGTACGATGGGCTAAGTGACACGCTTATTGGCGACGCTGGACGCGACTTCTTCCAATTGTTCCGTCCCTCGGATGCCCTACAAGGCTTCCTCCAAGTTTATGGTGGGGGTGGAAACGACACGCTATCTCTAGAACTCTATAACGATAGCGATCTTCTTGTTCGCATGGGCGGCGGAAGCGACACGATCTACACTCACGGCGTTGGGGCAGGGTCCAGTTCCGTGTCTCTCGGTGCAGATCAAGATACGATAGTATTGGGATCCGGTCTGTCGAACTACAGGTCGGCACTTAGTGTTCTTGATTTTGAAGTCGGAGATGCTGGCGACCGATTGAACATCGATCAGATCTTGGAATACTCGCTCGTAGGGTTGGAATCTGCAAATCCATTTACCACTGGACATGCGCGCCTCGTTCAGGATGGATCGTCCACCCTGTTCCAATTGGATAGAGATGGTGGAGGTGATGAATATGTCACCATCATAGAACTTTGCGATGTCGAAATGGCCGCGCTGACGGCTTTCAATTTCGACGGCGTTCCCCCCGATGGCAGTGACCTCCCGGGCATTACCGTGGTTGGCGATGAATACACAGATTACCTGTATGGTACCGAACGGAGTGATACGCTCAATGGCATGGGCGGCAATGATCGTATCTTTGGGTACGGTGGGGACGACACAATTGATGGGGGGAACGGAGACGACTTCCTTGCCGATGGGCTTGGCAGCGATACTGTGTACGGAGGAAGCGGAAACGATTTTTTCCAGTCCGATGAAAGCGGCGATGACGTTTTGTTTGGCGGTGAGGGGGCGGATACCTTCATCGTAACACGAAGTTCCGGACCCCTGCGTGACTTCATTCAGATATATGCCGGAGCGGGAGACGACACTGTCCGTTTCAGAAGTTACAGGAACACCGTCGAAGAGTTTACCGGAAACACGCTGGTAGCCAATTTGGGGGGCGGAAACGATACGATTACGCTTGAGGGCATATCGACTGGCGGCTCGCAATTAAGCCTGGGAGAAGGACAGGATACCGTCATAATTCGCAACCTGTCCCGGTTTGAAAGCACCGGCGATTTTTTGATTTCCGACTTCGAAGCGGGTCAAGGCGGTGACCGGATCGAGTTCGCTACTCTCGCGAACGACTTGGAGAACTGGGACGGTTCGACAAACCCTTTCGCCGCCGGTTATCTCACTTTGGTGGAAGACGAATCAGATGTCTTGGTTCGAATAAATCACGATGCTTCGGGCAATGATGCCCGCACGATAGCACGACTAAGCGGCGTTGATGTCGCTGATCTTACGGCCTTCAATTTCGGCGGCTTCTCTCCTGATGGCGCGAACCCTGTCGGCCAAACGATAGAAGGGACGCTGTACAGCGAAACTCTCATCGGCACCGTCGGACCGGATACGATTTTCGGAAATTCCGGCAACGATACGATCGAAGGTGGATACGGCGACGACATTCTTTGGGGAGGTGACGGATCCGATACCATCCGCGACGGCACCGGAGACGACGTCGTCTACGGTGAAAATGGGGACGATTATTTCGACTCTCAAATTGGTGGAAACGACGTCCTCTTCGGTGGTTCGGGCAACGATACCTTCATTGTAAACCGGGTTGCGAACCTCAACGCCGAATTCATCCAGGTCTATGCCGGGGCAGGCGACGATTACCTATACCTTCAAGAAAACGGATCTGACAGCAGCGCGGTAGCGCGAATGGGAGGCGGTGACGATCGCGTTGAAGTGATGAGCTTTGGAGACCGAGGATTTACCTTAACGCTCGGTGCCGGTAGCGACACTATTCAACTGAATTACGCGGCAAATTTCGTGAATGCTCGTGGTAATATGGTCGTAACCGATTTCTCTGTCACAGATAGGATTGACCTTTCAGATCTTCTCCGGAACCTGCAAGTATATAACGATCCCTTTGAAGGGGGTTATCTCCGGCTTGTCCAAGTCGAAGACGATGTGCTTTTACAACTGTCAGAAGATGGCGGCCTGTCCGGCTATTCAACAGCATTGACGCTACTGAACGTCAATGCAGCTGACCTTACTAGTTCGAATTTCGAAACCTTGGGCACGTTCGAACCTATCGTAACTTCCCAAATCGCGGGAACAACGGAAGACGATCGGATCGATGGAACCGAAGAAGCAGACGTAGTCGTGGGATTGGGTGGGAACGACACCCTCTTCGGAGGCGGCGGTGCTGATACCCTGTATGGTGGGGCGGGTTACGACCTGTTGATCGGCGGCTTGGGAAATGACCTTCTCGACGGCGGTAATGGCGTGGATACCGCAAGCTACGAGGGCGAAACTGCTGGTATCAATATCAATTTGGTCTCCGGGCGTTCGACCAACAGAGATGGATTCGTATTAGATAGGCTAATTAATATTGAGAATGTCATCGGATCAAACTATGATGATGATGTTGTAGGCGATCGGAATAACAATACCTTATTCGGTGGCGAAGGTGACGACTTCATTTTGGAAATAAATAGCTATAGTGGGGGAATAAACCGCTTTTTCGGCGGCGCCGGAAACGACACGATGTATTCGCTCTATGGCACGACATCGTTCTATGGCGGCTCTGGGGACGATTATTTCCGAGGCGGTGTAAACGTCGATGAGTATATTGGCGGAGAAGGATTCGACCGGGTCAGCTTTTACAATGAAGAAGCCACACAAGCCGTCTTTGTGGACTTGAGGACGCAGATCGTCACCAATGACGGTTTTGGGAATATCGAGCAGATGTCCGGGATAGAGGCAATTGGCGGCGGCACCCAATTCGCTGACGAGCTTTACGGTAACGATTACGATAACCTGATCCTGGGCGGAGACGGGGGCGATATTCTCTACGGTTTCGCTGGCGACGACCGGTTCCAGTTAGGCGGTACCGCGTCCTTCATTGACGGCGGCCTTGGCACGGATCTCGTTTACTTTGCTGATCAGAAACTGGTTGCAGATTTGGATGGCGACGGTGCTGCCGATACTGTCGAAAGAACCGAAGGCGTTGCCGTTAACCTGGAAACCGGAGAAATCTTATCAGATGGGTTTGGCGACAACGGTACAGTCGTGAACGTCGAGAACCTTGGCGGAACGCGCTCTGATGACGTTCTGTCAGGCGACCATAAGAACAATTCGTTGGAAGGGTTCGAAGGAGACGATCTCCTGCGGGGCGGGTCCGGCAACGACCTTCTTGACGGAGGCGAAGGGAACGATGTCCTTGTCGGCGGCATCTTCAGCGACACCTTGATAGGCGGCATAGGCAACGACATTCTCGAGGGCGGTTATGGCCTCGATACGCTTGTAGGCGGTATCGGTCAGGATTTGCTCTCTGGGGGTTTCGGCGCCGACACATTTGTATTCGCCGCTGATGATAGCCGAGGTGGATTGGCTGATCTCGACCAGATATTAGATTTCAGCCAAGGCGAAGGGGACAGGATCGATCTCTCCGCAATCGACGCTGATGCCAGCCTCGAAGGCGCTCAGGCCTTTGTCTTCGTCGATGATGCGGCGTTCAGCCGGACAGCTGGCGAGCTTCGCTATTCGGTCGATGGTCAAAGCACTTTGATCGAGGCCGACTTCGACGGCGATGGCGTGGCGGACTTCGCAATCCTGCTTAACGGCAGCGTATCGCTCGAAAGCACCGATTTCATCCTGTGACTCCGAAAAACGGGACCGATCTCCTGCCCTGATGCGTTCTGGAAGAAATGCGCTGTCCGTGAATCGCGATAAGTTCGCGGTAACGGGCAGCTTCCAGATTACGCAACAGGGCGAAAACGATGTCGAACCCACAACCGGACAGCAGCACCTCGCAGAAGCGAAGCGGGCCCCAGTTGAAGGCGTTGCTCGAGGAGTTGAACAGGCCTCTGGACGATAACGACGATGCCGGATCGGACAAATTTCTCGGTCGACTAAAAACATACCGTGAAGACCGCAGAATGCTGAACAAGGCACGGGAATCTGCGAAAAAGGCGCTTGGCGTCGATCCTGATAAATCAATCCGGCGCAAGGTCAGCGTGATGATGAGCGCCGGAGCCGTCGGTCTTGCAGCGTTTACCGCGCCCCAAATGGACGGTAACATTACATTGTCGGATGCACAGCAGGAACAGCTTGAGAACATTCGCAAGCCCGCCGTCCTGCTGACCGCGAGCGACGCGTTCAAGCAGGCGCTGATCGAGGAAGAGGGTGTGCGCTACACGGTTTACCGCGATGTTGCAGGATATCCGACGGTCGGCGTCGGCCATCTCGTGCAGCCGAAGGACAACCTTCGCGTCGGTGATCGCATCGGTGAACAGCGCATCCTTGAATTTCTGGAGCAGGATATGCGCCAGGCGGCGGAGGGCGTGCGCAAACTGGTGGGCGATTTGCCGCTGTACCAACACGAATTCGACGCCCTGCTCGATCTCGTCTACAATGTCGGCGCAGGCAATGTCGCGCCCGACGAGAGCCCGCGACTGAATGAAGCTATCGCCAACGCGGATTACGACGCCATCGCGGACGAATTGCATTATACGACGGCGCGCGGCCAGTTCGCGCTCGGCCTCGAATATCGCAGCGAGCGACGCGCGCAGATGTTCATGAACGCTTCCTACGAGAACCCGCGCGAAACCTCTGCGGGTCGAACGACCGCCTGACGCTTCCGGCGCGAGTTTCCGTCATGTCTCATCGCCTGTTCGTGGCAATCCGTCCGCCCGAGCCCGTTCGCGACGCCCTGATAGATCTGATGGAAGGCGTGTCCGACGTGCGCTGGCAAGACGACGACCAACTCCATCTAACCTTACGCTATATTGGCGAAACCGACCGGCACCGGGCGAACGAACTGGCTGGTGCGCTCGCCGCCGTCGAATTCGCGCCTTTCCCCATCGCGATCGACGGAACCGCCTTCTTCGAGCGGAAAGGCCGTGCGCACACGCTGTACGCCGACATCGATCCCAACCCCGAACTTCTCTCCTTGCGCAAGCGCGTCGAGAGGGTGTGCGTCCAGTGCGGATGCGAACCGGAACATCGCAAATACGCACCCCACATCACCATCGCACGGCTCAATGCCAGCAGCGGATCGCTCACCCCGTTCCTCGGCAGGACGAGCGAATTCAAACTGGCGCCATGGATTTGCGACGCGTTCCGCCTGTATGAAAGCCATCTGCGCCCCGGCGGCTCACTGTACGAGCCAGTGATGACCTATCCGGCAGCAAAACAATGAGACGCGTCTTTGGATCGACGGTTCTCGGCGCATTCGCCATGTTAAGCGTTAGCGCATGCATGGAAACGTCTCGCGACGTGACCCCGGACGATACAACGCTGCTGGAGACGCTCGAGAAGAATGCCGAGCCCGATCCGTCGGACAATTGCCTGCTGCTGTTGTGGTCGGAGCAAGATGCGCCCGACATCACGTTCGACCGTGCCAACGATACTGCCCGCGGCGGCGCGATCTCCTGCGCCACCGGTACGACGCCGAGCCAGTTCCGCGCCGCTATCGAAACCTTGCGAGAAGCAGCCCGGAGCGGCGACAAAGCGCGGCTGCTCGAACAGGTCGGCATCCCACTGCTCTATATCGATGGCGAAGGAGCGCGGCGGGAGCTCTCACAAGACGAAATCAATACCGTGTTCGACGAGGTGTTCGATCAGCAGATGCTGATGGCGCTGCGCAAGCTCGATCTGTCGGACATTACGGTCGAGAATCGCCAAGGCGCATATTTCCAGCTTGGTACGCTGTGGTTGGTTGTCGACAAGCAAGGCGGCCGGCCGCGCCTCGTTACGGTGAACCGGCAAGCGTTGGAGGAAGCGGCGCGCGCTGCGCAACGCGAAGCGCAAGCTGGTACCGGTCGGGCGCTGGAGCGCGCCGAGTGAAGCTGCCGGTGCGGGAGCCGCAAACCCTGCTTGCCTTTGTCCTAAATCTGCGGTTCAACCGCGCCCTGTTAACCAACGGATGTTTTCGGCGGCGGGCATCCTGCCCCGTGCCGCCCTGTCACAGAATATTGGAGAGATCATGAAGGCCCATTTCCTGGCCAGCACCACCCCCCTTCTCGCGAGCGCCGCCCTGCTAGGCGCCTGCTCCACAATGCCCGGAGGCACCATGGATACCGCATCCGTCAGCGACACGCGCCCAAGTGCCGCCGCCGCCATTCCGCAGGGAACCGGCTATTTCGCGTCCGACAGCACATTGCCGCTGCAAGCGCCCGATTTCACCAAAATCAGCGAAGACGATTACATCCCCGCATTCGAGCAGGGCATGGCAATCCAGTCCGCCGAGATCGACGCGATCGTGAACAATCCGGCCGCGCCGACCTTCGAGAACACCATCGTCGCGCTCGAGGAATCCGGGCGGATGCTCGGCCGTACGTCGGCGGTGTTCTACGCACTCACCGGCACGAATACGACCGACCGGCTCGACGAGATCGATACGGAAATCGGGCCGAAGCTTACCGCGCATTACGATGCGATCTCGCTCAACCCCGCCCTCTTTGAGCGTGTCAAGGCCGTCTACGACAACCGCGCCGCGATGAATATGTCGCAGGAAGACGCCAAGCTGCTCGAAGATACCTATGAAGGCATGGTCCACGCCGGGGCAATGCTGACCGATGCGCAGCGTGAGCGGGTGAAGGCGATCAATTCTGAACTGACCACGCTGACAACTGAATTTAGCCAGACGCTTCGTGCGGCAACGAACGAACAACCGCTGATCCTCGACAGCCGCGACCAGCTTGCCGGCCTGTCCGATGCCGATATCAAGGCGGCTGCCGATCTCGCCGCGGAACGCGGCATGCCGGGCAAGTTCGCCATCGCGCTTCAGAACACAACCCAGCAGCCGCTCCTTCCGGCGATGGATGATCGCGAAGCGCGCGAGAAGCTGTTCATGCAGTCCTACCATCGGGCAGACGGCACCAATCCTGAATACGACACTCGCACTTTGGTCGCTCGCATCGCCACGCTGCGCGCGGAGAAGGCCGCACTGTTCGGCGAGGACGACTGGGCGACCTATGCGATGTGGGATCGGATGGCCGAAAACCCGCAGACCGCGCTCGATTTCATGGGCCAGATGGTCCCCGCCCTCGCCGCCACCCAGCGGCGCGAGGCGGCCATGCTCAATGAAGTCATCGCTAGCGAAGGCGGCAATTTCGATGTTCAGCCGTGGGACTGGTACCGCTATGCCAACGAGGTGAAGGCACAGCGCTTCGACCTCGATGAAGACGCGGTGATGGAGTATTTCCAGCTCGACAAGGTTTTGGAAGACGGCGTGTTCTATGCCGCCAACCAGCTTTACGGCCTCACCTTCGAAAAGCGCACCGATCTTCCGGTCTACCACCCGGACGTGACGACCTATACAATCAATGACCGCGATGGATCGCTTCTCGGCATCTTCTATTTCGACCCGTTCCAACGGCCTTCGAAACGCGGCGGCGCGTGGATGTCGAACTTCGTCGATCAGAGCCATCTGCGCGGTACGAAGCCCGTTATCTACAACGTGTTGAACATCCCGAAGGCACCTGAGGGCCAAACGCAGCTCGTTAGCTTCGACAACGCCAACACCATGTTCCACGAATTCGGCCACGCCCTGCACGGCTTCTTCGCGGATCAGAAGTATGCCAGCCTTTCCGGTACGGCGACGGCGCGCGACTTCGTCGAATATCCGAGCCAGGTTAATGAGATGTGGGCGACCTACCCCTCGGTGCTGAGCAATTATGCCAAGCATTACGAAACCGGCGAGACCATCCCCGACGAGATGATCGAAAAGATCGAGGCGGCGGGCCGCTTCAACCAGGGCTACGATTTCGGCGAAGTCGTCGAAGCTGCATTGCTCGACATGAAGTGGAGCGCCCTGTCGGCCGAAGAAGCCGCCGCGATCGATACGCCGGAGGAAGTTGACGCTTTCGAACGGCGTTCGCTGGAGGAACTGGGCCTCGAGATCGACTTGGTGCCGCCGCGCTATCGCAGCACCTATTTCAACCATATCTTCAGTTCGCCGTCGGGCTACAGTGCCGGCTATTACAGCTATCTGTGGACCGAAATGCTCGATCGCGACAGCCGCAGGTGGTTCATGGAAAATGGCGGCCTTACCCGTGAGAACGGCGACCATTATCGCGAAACCGTGCTGAGCCGCGGCGGAACGATGGACTATTTCAAGATGTTCGAAAACTTCGCGGGCCGGCGTCCCGACGTGCAGCCGATGCTCGAAGCGCGCGGACTAGTCCCGGGCGACGAGGAAACGGGCGCGGTCGCCGATGACGGCCCCGCCACTGCTACCGATGCCGGAAGCGGTACGATCGGCAACTGATGTCCTGAACTTGTTTGAAAAGGCCCGCCGTGGTTTCTGCCACGGCGGGCCTTTTTTCGGCGATCAGAAAAGTTCGTGGCGCAGCGGAAGGTCTAGGCCGGACTGCTCGATTATCGCGCCGATCCACTGCCCTACCTGCTCGAGTTCCTCTTCGAAGCGCGGATCGCTGGACGTATTATCGCCCGCATATACAACGCCCGATTTTGCGTGACTTGCAAACAGGGGCGAATTCGCGCGCGCAATTGCATCTTCTTCAGAGATACGTGCGCCAGCAAAAGCGTTAGCCGCCTTCAGCGTCCGCGCACGTTCGCCGTCGAAACGGTCGCCGTCCAAGACCGACAGACGGTCTTTGGAAACATTCCTCACTTGCCCGGCAAGATGAAGGGCGAACCACCGTTGTGCTAGGAACCAAGCGATACCAGCAGCTTGCATGTCGGTCATACAAAACGTTTCCCGCGCATCCATGCCCAGATCGACGCCGGCATAGCTCTGCATCTCTAACAACAATTGACGACCCCAGCGACGCCCCATCAATCCCTTTCGCGCAACCGCCCGCAGAAACTGGGGCAGGCTGTTCGTCATGAGGATGGCCCGGGACCCGGGCAATGCGCCGAGCAATGCGGGCATCAGGCGGTTCGCATGATTGGTCGGCTTGATGAACGCGACCGCTTCATTGGCATGCGGACGGGCTAGAAGGGCAACGAGCGGTCGAATAAGATGGTCGGCCGCTCCACGCGCGTTGACGATACTGGCGATGATACCCGGCTCGCTCAATCCCAGCGCGCTGCCGGGATTGTCGAGCGCACGAACGAGAAGAGTCGACCGGCAGAAGGCGGTGTGAAAAATGAAGCAGATTCTCGAAGTTTCCGCGCCATACGCTTCCACGTTTTCCCAGCTCACGGTTAGGCGATCTGATGGCGAGACCTGCCGGTCGGCCAGAAAAGCGGGCGCGTCGAAATCATCACGCGCTATTCGAATGAACTCCACTGTCCTGGCGGAAACATCGACTCGATGCGGTAGCCATTCCGGATTGCTGAAAGGGTTTGACGAGGAGGGCATGACCCCGCCTTACCGGCCAACGCAGAACTCGCCAACGTTCGCGCGTGAATCAGCGAAAGCTGTCAACCGCCCAGCTTGCCGCGCCATGCGAGCGATTTGCGGTTGAGTTCGCCCAGTTCCTTCTCTCCGCTGACCGCCTTACGTCCAAGCTCTATCGCAGTCTGCAATTGAACATCTGTAGCGTTGCGATAGGCGGGCGAGGCGATTGCGTCCTTCCATTTGCCGCCTACGGCATTGTCGAGCAGAATACGCTGAAAACAGTGGTCGAACTGCACCGGCCAGCCACGGTCGGAAGCGAGGCTGGGCATTGTTTCGCGGGTGAGGTCGAACCACTCCTCGATAAGTTTATCGCTGGCCATGGCGAAAAAACGCGTTTGCGGCTTGGAGGTGCCGTTCGGTTCACCTTCGTAGAAGTTCGGCCCAGGTTATCCGCCCGACAATACCGTCAGAAGCCATACCCTTATCTACTTGAAACAGCTGAACCGCAGCCGAGGTAACCGGTCCGAATTCGCCGTCTTCGCGCAGGCCCAGCTGCGTCTGCAGGAAACGCACGGTCTCGCCCCGATCACCTATACGTATCGTCCTTCGATGGGCGGCCTGCCCGCTCTGTCCGCTTTCCTCGTGCGAAATCGCCGCCCAGAATTGCTTGCCCAGACCAGCGATATCGGCGGCACGATCCAACCGGTTGATAACCCGCCTCGCGCCGAACCAGTCGTTCGTGGTGTCGTTCAGATAGTCGCCGAGCCGCTTTCCGGTGAAGGTTCCAAGGATCGCCCCATCGATCAGTATCTGCGCGGCGACGTTCGGGTACAGGGCTATGTCGGGTTCCGAGACGAGATCGAAGCCGGTCCGCTCGCTCCAGTCCGCATAGTTCGCCCGGCCGGTCAACTGCACGAAGCCGCGACCATGGAAGCGCGCCCCGTCGCCCGGCTCTACGTTTCCGAGCGCGCGACCTACAGCAGTTTGCGGGCCATAGCGGCGCTCGAAGTAGGCCGCTCCGCCATATTCGTCGATCGCCGCCATAGTGGCCGCAGTTTCATGATAGGCTGTGCTGAGAAGGTAGGCGAGCCAGCGATCATCTTCGCCCGCATGGCCTCTCTCCCAGTGATCGAGGATTGTTGCGCATCGTTCGACTTGCGAAGCAATAAGGCGGCCACCGAAGGGCCGCATCCGAATGCGAGCGAAGAAAAATTGCCTGTCGATCGAATCCATGCCGTTCCTGCCTTTAAGGCGCGCGGTGCGACGCGCGGAAAGGCCCGGAAGCTGCCGCCCTCGAGCTAATTAGGAAAGGTCGAAAGCGCCCACCGCCCGGGCTCGCCGATCCATTCGCAGGAGACCCCGAAAACCGCGCCGATCGCTTCTTCGGATAGCGCTGCTTCGGGCGGACCGTTCTGCGCAATCCTACCGCGATCCAAGAGCAGGACATGATCCGCATGATTCCGTGCCATCGCCAGATCGTGCAGCACGATGACGACGCCGGCTCCTGCGTTTGCCACACGGCGAAGATGACCGATGAGGATCAGTTGGTGCGAAAGGTCGAGCGCCGCAAGCGGTTCGTCGGCGAGGATCCAGTCCGGCTCGCCGGCCAGCACACGTGCCAGCAAAACGCGCGCCGTTTCTCCGCCGGACAAAGATTGGGCACGCCGCGTCTGGAAGGCGTTGAGGTCCAGCGCACGGATTGCAGCATCGACAGGCTCTTGTTTTCGATCTCCGTGCGGAAATCGGCCGAGTTCGATGAGATTTCGCACAGGCACGTCCCACGCAATTTCGGGTTGCTGCGGTAGGTATCCGATCCGGTGGGCGCGGTGCCTCGGTGTAAGATCGAGTACGTCTTGCCCGTCCAACGCAGCGGTGCCGGAGGTCGGTGAGAGCAGACCCGCAAGGCATTCGAGAAGCGACGACTTTCCCGCACCGTTGGGTCCGCAGATTGCGGTGATCGAACCCGGCGTGAGTTTGGCCGAAACGCCGTCCAGCCGCGTTCCGAGGGTTAGGCCCTTTGCTTCGAGGGTCATGCGAGTCCCCTGCGCATCCGCAGCAAAAGCCAGAGAAAGAATGGCGCGCCGAGCAGGCTTAGAGCGATGCCCAACCGTAGTTCGGTAACCAGCGGCAGGATCCGCACCACGCTATCGGCAACGAGGACCAGTAGTGCCCCTGCAAGAGCGCTTGGCAGGATAAGCTGCGATGGCCGGCTGTCGGTCAGTGGGCGGACCAAGTGTGGCACGATCAACCCGACGAAGCCGATAATACCGGCAACCGCGACGCCGGCCCCGACCGTCAGGCCGATGCCGATAACCAGCAGCCAGAGCAGGCGCCCGGTATCGACACCGAGCGAGCGCGCCGCCGCATCGCCTAGGGTGAGCGCGTCGAGCGCTTTTCCGGCTCGCCACAGGATCGCTATTCCAAACAAAACGAGCGGCGCGGCTATTCCCACTTCGCGCCAGCTGCGATCGGTCAGTGCGCCGTTTAGCCAGAGCACGATCTCGCTCATCGCGAAAGCATTGGGTGCCATCGAAATGGCGAATGCGGTCAGCGCGCCTGCGAGGCTTGCGATCATCAGGCCGGCGAGAGTGAACAGCGCGATCCCACCCGTTCGTCCGGCAATCGCGGCGAGAAGCGCCATTGCCCCGCCCGCTCCGACGAGCGCGAAAAGTGGAAGCAGATAGGGGCTTGCTGCATAGCCGAAGAACAGCGCTGTAACGGCGCCTAGCGCTGCGCCCGGGGCGATGCCGAACAGGCCGGGGTCGGCCAACGGATTGCGTAGATAGCCCTGCATGGCCGCCCCGCTTGCGCCCAGTCCCGCGCCGACGACGATCGCCAGGACGGCGCGCGGCAATCGCAGTTCACCGAGGATCAGCGCAGCGTTCGGAGTGACGGCTGGATCGATCCAGACACGGCCGGCGAGCAGCGAAAGCGGCATGGCGAACAACAGCAGGATCGCGAAGACGAGGGTGGCGCGGCTCACGGCGCGACCGCGCGGCGGATTTCCGCAAGCCGCTCGGCAGCGCGGATGATGGTCGGCCCGCCACAATACAGCAGGCGCGTATCGAGCATTTCGCGCCGCATCGCGGGTAGATTATCCAATACCGGATGGCGCTGCCCCTCCTCGCTTCCGGCAACCAGCAAAACCTCCGGCGGATCGGCGACGACCTGTTCCAGCGGGAGGTAGTCAGCCTGTGCCATGTTGCGGTTCGCGGAGTAGCTGGAGAAACCCGTGCTGCGCAGCAAATCAATAATAAGAGAGGTTTTTCCTGGGACGATCCCGCCGGGCTGCCACAAAGCAGCCTCGACAGATTCCGCGCTGGATCGCGCCTCCGCCAGCGCCAGCTCAATACTCCGAACCAGTCTGTCACCCCGGTCCGGATGCCCCGCCAGCGCTGCAAGGTCTTGCACCTGCGCTTCGCTTTCAGCGATGGACGAAGCTGCCCCGAACATGACGACCCGCAAGCCGAGATCGTCCATCGCCGCTTTCGTCGCGGGCGCGATAAAGGTGGAGGCGACCACCACATCGGGATCCAAGGCTAGCACCTCCTCCACCGTACCCCCCGTCGCCGGGTAGCGCGCCGCCTCGGCAGCGGGCATGGAGGTGCTCCGCGGATCCTTGCTGTAGTGCGAGATGGCGAGCAGCTGGCCCGGTTCGGTCACGCGCGCGAGGATCGCATCGGTGCAGGGATTGAGACTGACAATGGTCGGCGATGCCCTCTCGGCAGGCGGCGTCGGCGCACCGCTCGCGCATCCGGCGAGCAGCACTGCCAGCGCCGCCGCTAGCCGCGTCACATCCGCGCCCTCACCCCGACGAACGCGCCCCGCCCCGGCGTGTTGTAGCCGAACACGGTCTGGTAATTCGCGTCGAACACATTCTCTACCCGGCCATACAGTTCCAGGTTCTCGCCGAATTCGTAAGCCGCCCGCAGGTCGAGCACTTCGTATCCGTCCAGTCGGCGTGTGTTTGCCGCGTTGTCGTAACTCGCGCCCGATATGCGCAAATCCGCACCCAACTTCAGGGCGAAGCCGGTCCGCCAGTGGGCGAACAGGGTTCCGAAATGACGGGGCCGGCGGGCGAGGCGAAGGTCCGTTAAGCGGTCCTCGGCATCGACGAAGGCGTAGACTGCGGCGATACGCAGACCCTCTAGCAAATCGATACCTGCCTCGGCTTCCAAGCCCTGCGCGCGAGCCTCGGCAGTGTTTTGATACACCCCGTTCGGCCGCGCCTCGGTAAAGGCAAAGCCGATGAGATCGTCGCTTGTCCTGCGAAATCCGGTAAGCGCGACATACACGCCGCGATCCCGCTCCCCCCGCTCGACCCCGATGTCGATGCTCGTGCTTTCTTCCGGCCGAAGGTCGCGGTTCCCGTAGAAGGAATAGAGCTGGTAGAGCGAGGGCGCCTTGAACCCTTCCCCGATGCTCGCGCGCACACGCCATTCGGGCGAAAGGCGATAGCTTGCATCGCCGCCGAAGCTCGTATGACTGCCGAAGAGTTCGTGATCGTCCACCCGCCCCCCGGCATGGACCGCAAGATTGCCCATCACCCAGCCGAGCTGGGCGTAGGCTCCGGTGATCTCGACATCCGCCGCTTCTTCGAAGTCGACGTCGTAGCTGGTCCATTCGTGCTCGCCGCCGAATGCCACCGAAAGGCCGCCGAGAAGGCGATATTCGCCGCGCAGTTGCAAACGGTCGGATCGCCCGTTGCTCGCGAAAGTCGATTGGTTCTCGGAATCCAGGTTGTCGCGCTCGGTCCGCGAGAGGCTGTATGCGCCGCGCAAGGTGAGGTCGTTGCCGTAATAGGCGAGACCGATATCGCCGAACGCCTCCTCGGTTTCCTGTGTGTCGAGACTGTCGACAAGGGCGAAAGGCGCTTCCGACTGGAAGCCGTCTATGTCTAGCCGCGAGGAACGATAGTTGGCGTGGGCGAACAACTCCAAGGTCGGCGCGAGATCGACAAAGGTGGTCGAGCCGACCGCGAACTGTTCGTACCCGTCATTCTCCGTGCCGCTTTCGGCGGCGGAAAAGCCGTCGGTCTGGAGCCACGACCCGATCAGGCCGACGAACAGGCCATCGTTCCCCGCCCCTGCCGAGACATTGGCGAGGAAGGTGTCGCGCGCGCCGTATTCCACGGTCCCTTCCATGCCGGTTTGCGCGCGGGTGGTGATGTCGATCACCCCGCCCACCGCGTCCGAGCCCCAGATCGTGCTGTTCGAGCCGCGCAGGATGTCGAACTTGGCGACGGTGGGTGAAAGGAGGTTGCCGAAATCGTAGGCGCCGGAGGTGGAGGCCGGGTCGGCTACACGCACCCCGTCGATCAGCACGAGCAATTGCTCTGGCGAGGCACCCCGCACATTGACGCTGGTCAGGCTGCCGAGGCCGCCGCTGCGCGAGAAGGAAAGGCCGGGTGTGCGCCGGAGGACGCGGGTGACGTCCGCCCCCTGCACGTCCTCGATTTCCTCGCGCTCGATCACGGTGATCGGCTGGCCGGTATTGCGAATGTCAGTGCCGAGACCGTTGGCGGTGACGGTTATGGTCGGCTCGATGGCAAGCGGCGTGAGGACGATCTCTTCGTCGACCGAGTCGCTTTCGGCGACATCCTGCGCAGACAGAGGCGCGGCCAGCGCGGCGGAAAGCAAAAACGGATATTTGTACACGTGTCACTCCGATCACAAGCGATGCCGCTCATGACGGGAGGGAGCGGAATTGCTCCATCCACGCGTGCCCTCGGTACACCCCGCCCGCGGCCGAACGACAGGCATGGGCAGGTCTCCTGGCTTCCCGGATCACAGGCCTCGCCCCGCCTTCCCGCCGGCCCGAAAGCGTGGCAGTGGCATGTTGGAGCGCGCCTCCCCGGTCACAGTTGCGGGGGCAGCCGGGGTTGTTTGCCCCGTTCCCTCTTAGGGCGCACCGAAGCGCGCCAACCCGTGCCTTGGCGGCGCGCTTAGGCGCGGCTTTACCGTCCGTCAATCATGCTGGAAAACCGATGTTTAGCAGGCGACGCTGTACAGCATCCGGACCGCGCACTTCCGCAGCGGGCTTATCCGAGGATTTTCCCGCATGGCCGTCCGTTTCGCCGCCGCCCGCTCCACGGCTCGCTCCCCTATTGCTCGCGCTTTGGCGAACCGCGCCGTCAAGCGTGCGGCGAACGACAACGGTACACCCCCGCCCGCCAATGATTTCGACGATACGATGCGCGCGGCGCTGCGCCATTTCGCCGGCCACGGCATGGCGTCGGCCCTTATCGCGGCGCGCAAGGCGGAGCGCGCGCACCAGGACGGAGACGAGGCGGCGCACCGCTGGTGGCTCGGCATCTGCGCCACGCTCGACCGGGCGCTGGCCGTGCGCGTGGAACGACGACTGGCCGATCTCGTTCAATTCATGGTTCACTGAATTGCCGCACCTTTATTGCTAATGCGAACCGATTGCATTAAGCGTCGGAGAATTTGTCCTTTTCGCGGTTGCAATCATATGTGGGCAGGCCTAGGTCGCTCGGGCAACTTCCGGACACCCCCTCCCGGCGGGACGGGTCGGGGCTATCGGTCTGTTTCGCTTCGTCCCGCGCACTGGAAGGACTGCCCGCACCCATGGCCCAGAACGTCGGACGCAAGAAGATCGCCCTTATCGGTTCAGGCATGATCGGCGGCACGCTCGCCCATCTCGTCGCGAAGAAGGAAATGGGTGACATCGTCCTGTTCGACATTGCCGAGGGGATGCCGCAGGGCAAGGCGCTCGATCTTTCGCAGTGCGGCCCGGTCGAAGGCTTCGATGCGAAGATCACCGGCACGAACGACTATGCCGATATCGCCGGCGCCGATGTCGTGATTGTGACTGCTGGTGTGCCGCGCAAGCCCGGCATGAGCCGCGACGATCTGCTCGGCATCAATCTGAAAGTGATGAGCCAGGTCGGCGAAGGCATCAAGAACAACTGCCCCGACGCATTCGTGATCTGCATCACAAACCCGCTCGACGCGATGGTCTGGGCGCTGCGCGAATTCAGTGGCCTGCCGCACAACAAGGTCGTCGGCATGGCGGGCGTGCTCGACAGCGCGCGCTTCGCCACCTTCCTCGCCTGGGAATTCGGTGTGAGTGTGAAGGACGTGAACGCCTTCGTCCTCGGCGGCCATGGCGATACCATGGTCCCCGTCACTAGCTACACCACGGTCAACGGCATTCCGGTGAAGGACTTCGCGAAGATCAAGGGCGTGTCGGAAAGCCGCATCGACGAAATCGTCGACCGTACTCGCAAGGGCGGCGGCGAGATCGTCGGCCTGCTCGGCAACGGCTCGGCCTATTACGCCCCTGCCACCAGCGCGATTAGCATGGCGGAAGCCTATCTCGGCGACCAGAAGCGGATCCTGCCTTGCGCCAGCTATGTCGAAGGCAAGTATGGCCTCGACGGTCTCTATGTCGGCGTCCCCACCGTAATCGGTGCAGGCGGCACCGAGGAAGTGATCGAGATCGAGCTGTCGGACGAGGAAAAGAGCAACCTCAAGGTCTCGACCGACGCGGTCGAGGAACTGCTCGAGGCTTGCAAGGGGCTGGATAGCTCGCTGGCGTGATCGGGCCGCTAACCTACACCGGCTGGGTCTCCATCCTGGCGATGATTGCGGTTTGGACTGCGATGATTCGCTTTGGTCTGACAGGCAAATGGCGGTTTGCATTAGCGCTTACCGCTCCGTTCGTTGCTCTGCTCGTTTGGGTTGAATTCAACACTGCGGGACCGCCGATTTGGGTAGACCCCTACGGACCACTTCTTTTTGCGATGATAGTTGGGCCAATCTTTCTCGGCTGGATTTTTTTCGCACTCGCTTTTGCCTCTCGTAGGCTCACGAAACACGATTAGTTATTTCGGAGACCGCTCATGTCCATCCTCGTAAACAAAGACACCAAGGTCATCACCCAGGGGATGACCGGCGATACCGGCACCTTCCATACGCAGCAGGCGCTCGATTACGGAACGCAGATGGTTGCGGGGGTGACGCCGGGCAAAGGCGGCACGACGCATATCGGCTTGCCGAACTTCAATACGGTGAAAGAAGCCAAGGCCGAAACCGGTGCAACCGCTTCGTGCATCTACGTGCCGCCGCCCTTCGCCGCCGACGCGATCTGCGAGGCGATCGATGCCGAGATGGAACTCATCGTCGCCATTACCGAAGGTATCCCGGTGCTCGACATGGTCCGTGTCAAGCGCGCGCTGGTCGGCAGCAAGTCGCGCCTGATCGGCCCGAACTGCCCCGGCGTGCTGACGCCCGGCGAATGCAAGATCGGCATCATGCCCGGCTCGATCTTCAAGAAGGGCAGCGTCGGTGTCGTCAGCCGTTCGGGTACGCTGACCTATGAAGCCGTGCACCAGACCACCATGGTCGGCCTCGGCCAGACCACCGCGGTCGGCATCGGCGGGGATCCGGTCAACGGCACCAATTTCATCGACGTGCTCGATCTCTTCCTGAACGACGACGAGACCAAGTCGATCATCATGATCGGCGAAATCGGTGGCAGCGCGGAAGAAGAAGCCGCTGCCTTCATCAAGGAACAGGCCGCCAAGGGTCGCCGCAAGCCGATGGTCGGCTTCATCGCGGGCCGCACGGCGCCTCCGGGTCGCCGCATGGGCCATGCCGGCGCTATCGTGTCGGGCGGCCAGGGCGGCGCAGACGACAAGATCGCGGCGATGGAAGATGCGGGCATTCGCGTTTCCCCTTCGCCCAGCGAGCTCGGTACCACGCTCGACGCGATGCTGAAGGAGCTTGCCTGACCCCGGAACGCGGAAAGGTTTTATCCTCCCCGGGAGCCTTCCGCGCCGCCGAGGCATTGGCAATATGAGCCGACAGGAAAGTCGGCGCGAAAGGTGACCCGATGGGTAACGAAAGCCACGATTTCCTTCCCGAGCTGACCGATCAGGAAGGCCCGCAGCCCGGCCCTAGCTGGGCCAATCCGAACTGGCTCGCCGAAGTGGTGGACAGCGGTGCCGATCTCGTCGCCGCGCTCGATCCCACGCAGATGCGCATGGCGGTGAAGCAGGCGGCGGAAAAGGCTGGCAAGCCTGTCGACGAGAAGGCGCTCGAAAAGGCGTCGGACGATTCCAATCGGGCGATGATGCTGGTGCGCACATTCCGCGTGCGTGGGCACCTTGCCGCCAATCTCGATCCGCTTAATCTTTCCCACCGCGAAATCCCCGAAGACTTGACCTTGGCCGGGCATGGCTTTGAGGGGGAAGAGGATCTGGAAGTGTTCGTCGGCGGCGTGTTCGGCTTCGGCTGGGTCACGATCGGCGACCTTTTCGATGCCCTGCGCCACACCTATTGCGGCAATGTCGGCCTCGAATACATGCACATTGCCGATATCGAAGAGCGCCGCTTCCTTCAGGAACGCTTCGAAACGCCGGAAGAAACCATCCAGTTTACCGACGAAGGCAAGCGCGCGATCCTCGGCGCGGTGATCCGGGGCGAACAGTACGAGAAGTTCCTCGGCAAGAAATACGTCGGCACCAAGCGTTTCGGCCTCGATGGTGGCGAATCCATGATTCCGGCGCTGGAGGCGGTCATCAAGTATGGCGGCCAGACGGGCGTGCGCGAGATTATCTACGGCATGGCACACCGGGGGCGGCTCAATGTCCTCGCGAACGTCATGGCCAAGCCTTACAAGGTAATCTTCCATGAATTTCAGGGCGGCAGCGCCAGCCCTGACGATGTCGGCGGCTCGGGCGACGTGAAGTATCACCTCGGCACCAGCACGGACCGCTCGTTCGACGGGATCGAGGTGCATATGAGCCTCGTACCCAATCCCAGCCACCTCGAAGCTGTCGATCCCGTGGTGCTGGGCAAGGCGCGCGCGCAGCAGGCGATCCGTGACGATCTGAAGAAGCACGAGCAGGTACTGCCGGTCCTCATCCATGGCGATGCTGCCTTTGCGGGTCAGGGAATCGTGTGGGAATGCTTCGGTTTTTCCGGCGTGCGCGGCTACAATACCGGCGGCTGCATCCATTTCGTCATCAACAACCAGATCGGCTTCACCACCTCGCCCCAGTTCGCACGGTCGAGCCCATATCCGTCCGACGTGGCGAAAGGCGTCCAGGCGCCGATCCTCCACGTCAACGGTGACGACCCGGAAGCGGTGACCTTCGCTTGCAAGCTGGCCATCGAGTATCGTCATACGTTCGGGCGCGACATCGTGATCGACATGTGGTGCTATCGCCGCTTCGGACACAACGAGGGGGACGAGCCGAAATTCACCCAGCCGCTGATGTACGACGCGATCCGCGAACATCCTAAAGTCAGTTCGCTTTATGCGAAGCGGCTGCAGGAAGAAGGTGTGATCGACGGTAGTTTTGCGGACGGTTTGTGCGAAGAATTCAACGCGCTGCTGGAAGAAGAATTCGAAGCGGCCAAGAGCTACAAGCCGAACGAGGCGGACTGGTTCGGCGGGCGCTGGTCGGGCCTCAGCAAGCCGGCCGATCCCGAAACCGCGCGCCGCAATATCGAAAGCGCTATCGCGCCCAAGCTGTTCGACAGTCTCGGCCGTACGCTTACCGCCGTTCCCGACGATCTAACCATCCACAAGACGCTTGGCCGCGTGCTCGATGCGAAGAAGGAGATGTTCCGTTCGGGTGAGGGGTTCGACTGGGCGACTGCCGAAGCTTTGGCCTTCGGCAGCCTCGTGACCGAAGGCTATGGCGTTCGCCTGTCGGGGCAGGATTCCGGGCGCGGCACCTTCAGCCAGCGCCATGCCGTCTGGGTCGATCAGAAGGACGAGCACAAGTACATCCCGCTCTCCACCCTGCCCCACGGCAAGTTCGAAGTGTATGACAGTCCGCTGTCCGAATACGGCGTTCTCGGCTTCGAATACGGCTTCGCCATGGCCGATCCAAAGACTTTGGTGATGTGGGAAGCCCAGTTCGGCGATTTCGCCAACGGTGCGCAGATCATGATCGACCAGTTCATCGCCAGCGGCGAAGTCAAATGGCTGCGCGCCAACGGCCTCGTGCTGCTGCTGCCCCATGGCTACGAGGGTCAGGGTCCGGAACACAGCTCGGCCCGGCTCGAACGGTTCCTGCAACTGTGCGCGAACGACAATATCCAGGTGTGCAACATCACCACGCCTGCGAATTACTTCCACGTGCTGCGCCGTCAGATGCTGCGTCCGTTTCGGAAGCCGCTCGTCATCATGACGCCCAAGAGCCTGCTACGCCATCCGCTTGCAAAGTCCGATGCATCGGAATTTCAGGGCGATACCCATTTCATGCGGATCAAGTCCGACATGAAGCAGATCGCGGACGAAAAGGTGAAGCGCCTCGTTCTATGCAGCGGCAAGGTGGCCTACGATCTCATGCAGCGGCGCGACGAGGCTGAGCTGGACGATGTCAGCATCGTGCGGATCGAGCAGCTCTACCCCTTCCCCGGCGAACCACTGGCGGTCCGGTTGGAGCGGATGACGAGTCTCGAAACAATCTGCTGGTGCCAGGAAGAACCGAAGAACAACGGCGCGTGGTTCTTCGTCGACCGGCTGATCGAGGATGCCGCCGACAAGGCGGGAAAGACAGGTATGCGCCCGTGCTACGCCGGCCGCGAAGTCGCCGCGTCGCCGGCGACGGGCTTCGCCAGCCGCCACAAGATGCAACAGGAAGCGCTCGTGAACATCGCGCTCGGCCTCAACGGTGGCAACACCGCCAAGGTACGCAGCGATTGCGATTGATCGCAGGCTTTAAGGAACGACGAACACATGGCCACTGAAATCAAAGTTCCCACGCTCGGCGAGAGCGTCACCGAAGCGACTATCGGGGAGTTTCTGAAGCAGCCCGGCGATGCCGTGGCGGTGGACGAGCCGATCGTCAGCCTGGAGACTGACAAGGTCGCGGTAGAGGCGCCTTCGCCCGTTGCCGGCGTCATCCAGGAATTCAAGGTGGCAGTCGGTGATACGGTGGAAGTCGGCGCCGTGCTGGCTATCGTCGAGGAAGGCGGCACCGTCGCCGCCACAGGTGAAGAAGCTGGCCGTGCGAAGCAGGAACGTGAGGAAGGGCAGGAAAAGCGCGAAGAGACGTCTGCTCCTTCGTCTTCGCCCTCCCCGTCGAGCCAGCCGAAAGACGGCGCGCAAACCCTCTCGCCTGCCGTTCGCCGTGCGGTTCTGGAGGCTGGGCTCGATCCTTCCACTATCAAGGGCACCGGCAAGGACGGGCGCCTAACCAAGGAAGACGTCGAAGCCGCTGCGAAGGCGAAGAAGGGCGGCGGCGGCACCGTGGCCGATGCCGCACCTGATCAGGCGACAACTGCTTCCTCGCCTGCTGCCTCCGGCGAGCGCCGCGAGGAACGCGTCAAGATGACGCGGATGCGCCAGACCATCGCCAAGAGGCTGAAAGGCGCGCAGGACAACGCGGCACTGCTTACCACCTTCAACGATTGCGACATGAGCGCGGTCATGGAAGCCCGCGAGAAATACAAGGATCTGTTCGCGAAGAAGCACGATATCAAGCTTGGTTTCATGGGCTTCTTCGCGAAGGCCGCGTGCCTTGCGCTGAAGGACGTGCCGGCCGCCAACGCCTATATCGAAGGCGACGAGATCGTCTATCACGACTATGTCGATATCTCGGTGGCGGTGAGTGCGCCGAACGGCCTCGTGGTCCCGGTTATCCGCGATGCGCAGGACAAGGGTTTCGCGCGGATCGAGAAGGACATTGCCGATTTCGGAAAGCGCGCACGCGATGGCACTTTGACGATGGAAGACATGAAGGGCGGCACCTTCACCATCTCCAACGGCGGCGTGTTCGGCAGCCTTATGTCGACCCCGATCATCAATCCGCCACAGAGCGCGGTGCTCGGACTACACCGCATCGAGGACCGCGCGGTCGTGGTTAACGGCGAGATCGTTATCCGTCCGATGATGTACTTGGCGCTCTCCTACGACCACCGTCTGATCGACGGCCGCGAGGCGGTGACGGCACTCAAGATCATCAAGGAAGCGATCGAGGATCCGACCCGAATGCTGATCGACTTGTGATGCCCATGTTTCGACCGACCATATCGCTCCTGTTTGCTGCGACGCTCGCTTTGGCCGGTTGCGGACAGAGCGACGTGAGCATCGGCGAAGGTGCGGAAGAGGGCTCCGGCTCGCTTGCCGCGCAATTGCGGGCCACGTGTGTATCTCAGGTCGAGAACAATGCGACGCTTTCCGCCGCCGCTTCGCAAATTTGCGATTGCGCGACGGAACGCGCGCGCGAAGATTTGAGCGTCGCCGACCTCATGGCAGGCGAAGCGAACGGCCTTCAGGATAGTGTCGCCCAATGCGCAGATCAAGCGCTCGGTCTCGGCGGCGCGACCCCCACTTCAAGCAGGACTGAAACCTGATGAGCAATACCCAGTACGACTACGACGTCCTCGTTATCGGCGCAGGCCCCGGTGGTTATGTCGCCGCCATTCGCGCAGCGCAGCTCGGCCTCAAGACCGCGTGTGCCGAGAGCCGCGAGACGCTGGGAGGCACCTGTCTCAACGTCGGCTGCATTCCCTCCAAGGCGATGCTGCACGCCAGCGAATATTTCGACGCGGCGGCCAACGGCGCGATGGCGGAAATGGGGATCGAGGTTACCCCGAAGCTCAACCTTGAGAAGATGCACGATCAGCGCCGCGATGCGGTGAAGGGCCTGACCGGCGGGATCGAGTTCCTGTTCAAGAAGAACAAGGTCGACTGGAAGAAGGGCCGCGCTACCTTTCAGGATGCGCATACGGTAAAAGTCGGCGAAGAAACAGTGACGGCGAAGAATGTCATCATTGCCACCGGATCGAGCGTCACCCCCCTGCCCAATGTCGAGATCGACAATGAAAAGGGCGTCGTGGTGGACAGCACCGGCGCGCTCGAACTATCTAAAGTGCCGGAAAAGATGGTCGTCATCGGCGGCGGCGTGATCGGACTCGAAATGGGATCGGTCTGGCGGCGTCTTGGCGCGCAGGTCACCGTGGTCGAATATCTCGACAAGCTACTGCCCGGCATGGACGACGACGTCCGGAAGGAAGCAGGCAAGATCTTCAAGAAGCAGGGTATGGAACTGAAGCTTTCGACAAAGGTCACCAGTGTCGAGACGAAGGGCGACAAGGCGACCCTGACGCTCGAACCCGCGGCTGGCGGCGAGGCGGAGACGATGGAGGCCGATTGCGTGCTCGTCTCGATCGGGCGGCGACCGAACACCGACGGTCTCGGCCTCGACAATATCGGGCTGGAACTCAACAAGAAGGGCCAGGTCGAAACCGACCACGACTTCCGCACCAAGGTGGACGGCGTATGGGCCATCGGCGACGTGATTCCCGGCCCCATGCTCGCCCACAAGGCGGAGGACGAAGGCATCGCCTGCGCCGAAAACATCGCCGGACAGACCGGGATCGTGAACCACGCCCTGATCCCAAGCGTCGTCTACACCTGGCCGGAGATTGCCGGGGTCGGCCTCACGACCGAGGAAGCGGTCGAGAAGATGGGTGACAAGGCCAAGGTCAAGGTTGGCAAGTTTCCGATGATGGCCAACAGCCGCGCCAAGACCAATCATGAGCCCGACGGTTTCGTGAAGATCATCGCCGAGGCGGAAAGCGATCGCGTATTGGGCGTCTGGGCGATCGCCAGCGTTGCTGGCACGATGATCGCACAGGCTGCACAAGCGATGGAATTCGGCACGACCAGCGAGGACATCGCCTATACCTGCCATGCCCACCCGACGCATTCCGAAGCGATGAAGGAAGCGGCGATGGCGGTGCAGGGTAAACCGATCCACGTCTGAGATGGGCGCGGCAGGGGCGGCGAGAGCGGCGCTGCCTGTCGCCGCGCTGTTCGCGCTCGCGGTGCCCGTCCTTGTCGGCCTCGCCTGGATGGCGTGGGCGGGTTCGCCGGAAAGCTATCGCATACTGAACGCTGCCGCGCTTGGCTTCGCAAGCATATGGCTCGTGTTTGCGCGTGCACCGAATACCGTTCGCCAATGGCGTATCCTCGCGATAGCTGCACTATTCGCTCTGTGCCTGCCCTTCCTTACCGGTCCTGGCGTCAATGGCGTCGCACGATGGATATCCTTCGGACCGGTCGGTCTCAATAGCGGCGCCATAGCGATCCCGGCCCTTGCCGTTGCAGCGGTGCGGGACCGCGCATGGGGGCCTCACCTGTTGGGCGCGGCCCTCCTCCCGCTCACTGCCCAGCCGGATGCAGCCGCCGGTCTCGCCGTCACCTTCGCCGCCGTCGGCATTCACGACCGCACGAAGGACTGGCGCTACGGGATCGTCTGCATCGCGGGCTTCTTCCTCACTATCTCGATGGCTCTGCGCGGCGAACTGCCGCCACAGACCTTCGTCGAGCGCGTGATCGGCGATGCTATGGGAGAAAGCCTCGTTTGGGCAGTTCTGCTGTTCGGCGCCCTTGCCGCGAGCTTCTTCACTGTCCTCAAAGGACTAAGGGCAGACGCTGCGACATCCTATGCGCTTGCAGGCTGCCTGTTTGGCTTCATCATCATGGCCCTCGTCTCACACAACCCGTTCCCGCTGATCGGTTACGGTGCCGCGCCGATCCTCGGCTTCGGACTGGCTTTGGGCCTTGCGGAAAGCAGCCGGGCCGGATGACCGAAGTCTTCAGAACGATTGCGACGGCGGTGGGTCTGATCGTCTGCCTGATCCTGCTGTGGTTCTATATCCGCAACGGTTTTGGCGGGATGGTCCGGTTGGGCGCGGCGGCGCATGGCGATCCGCGTATCTCTTGGTATCGCCGAAAGGCTGCCGAACAGTGGGTGGTGATGGTCGCCGCGCCGCTCGTCGCCCTGTCTCTCAGTGGCCTGTTGTTCCCCGCGTTCGATCCCGGCGCGCTTGTCGCGCCCTTTGCCTACGAAGTCTTCATGGCGACCGGACTGACCGGCGAGGCGTTCACCTTCTCGCTGGACTGGGGGCCTGTGCTCGGGGTGGCCTCGCTCATCCTTGTACTCGAGCTGATCCCCGTCCTTCGCGGAAAAGGCCGCAGCTTCATGCTCGGGAACGTCGGATCGCTGCTGCCGCGAAACATGCGTGAAGCGCGCTGGACAGCGGTGCTCTCGCTCGGTGCGGGCTTTGGCGAAGAACTGCTGTTCCGGGCCCTGATCCCGCTCGGTCTGGCGGCCCTCGGCGTACCGATCGTGTGGGGGTTTCTCATCTCCTGCGTCCTGTTTGCCGCCTGCCATACCTACCAGGGATGGGTCGGCGTTCTGGCGACGGGCGTGCTCGGACTGGTTCTCGCCGCCGCCTATGCCACGACCTTCAGCCTGTGGACCGCGATCGTGCTGCACATCTTGATCGACCTTATCGGTCTCGTCGTCCGCCCCCTGGTCGGTCTTGGTCTCGAGCGCTCATGGCGCAAGCTTCGCTCGGATTGAGACCTTGCGTGCTTCGCGCCGCTTCGTCATGGGCGGCGGCGCAATGAATACCCGCACCCTCATGCGAAAGCTCGCACGCTGGCATATCTGGCTCGGCTGGCTGATCGGCGTCCCGTTGCTACTGTGGACGCTCAGCGGTTTCGTGATGGTGCTGAAGCCGATAGAAGAGGTACGCGGCAACCACCTGCGCAAGGAGATCGCCGAAACGCCCCTGCCCCGCGATACGCAGATTTCCGTATCCTTGCCGTCAGACGGCACGAAGCCGGTCCGTTCTGTCAGCACCCAAATCGAGCGTGGCGAGCCGGTCACCCGCATCATATATCTGGACGGGACCAGCGAACGCTTCCGCGCCGATGGAAATCCGATGGCACCCCTTTCCGAGATCGAAGCGCGCCTGATCGTAGCCGAAACGATCGTCGGCGGCGATCAGGTGATCGATGCCCGCCGCTTCGATGCCGACGATCCTCCGCGCGATTTTCGCAGACCCGAAGCCGTGTGGCAAGTCGCGCTCGCCGATGGGACGCATGTCTATGTCGGAATCGAGACGGGCGAGATCGAGGCGGTGCGCACGCGGTGGTGGCGTATCTTCGACTTCATGTGGAGCCTCCACATCATGGATCTGCAAGAGCGCGAGGATACGAGCCACCCTACCCTCGTTCTGTTCACCGGGTTGGCTTTGCTCGGAACGCTGATCGGTATGATCCTGCTCTTTCGCCGTCGTCGTTCGGCAGCGAAACAGTCGTGAACGAAGCCGTCCTCACCCCGGTCCTCGACTGGCTCGATCTGGCCGGGGTCGCGATCTTCGCCCTGACCGGTGCGCTGGTCGCCGCAAAGGAACGCCAGACGCTTGTCACGCTCTGCTTTTTCGCCTTGGTGACGGGGGTCGGCGGCGGCACCATCCGCGACCTTCTGATCGAAGCACCCGTGTTCTGGATCGCCGATCCGTGGGTGGCGCCAATCTGTCTCGGCATCGCGCTGTTTTCCTGGTTCACACCAACCCGTTGGGTGGAGGGTCGCTTCCTTTCGATTGCCGACGGTCTCGGCCTTGCCGCCTATGCCGTTCTCGGCACCGCCAAAGCACTCGAATACGGAGTTCCGCCGGTCGCCGCGTTCATGATGGGCGTGGTAACCGGTTGTGCCGGCGGCATCATCCGCGACGTGTTGGCTGGCCGTCCCTCGATCCTCATGCGGCCCGAATTGTATGTGACCGCCGCCGCCCTTTCCGCCAGCCTCACCGTTCTAGGCGACATCGCCGGTATCGAACGCTGGTGGGCGTGGATAGCGGCAACAGCCGCGGGTTTCGGACTGCGCCTCGCCGCCATCCGCTGGAACCTGTCACTTCCCGCCTATGGGGAAGCAAACGGTTCGGATCAGTCCTCGCCGTAATCGTATACCGGACGATCGTCGTCACCGGGCAGCGGACCGCCGGGATAGGCCGGTTGCGGTCCTTCGCTGCGATATTCTGGCGCGCCCTCGTCGTCGATCTGCGCGCGTTCGGCAGCGTAACGATCATCGTCGTATTGCCGATCGTCTTCCGGGCGCGAGGCATAGTAATCCTCTTCCCGCTGACGGTAATAGGTTTCGTCGTCGTCCGAATACCCTTGGGTCGGCTCGCCGCCGGCATAATCAATGGTTTCGATACGACCGTTTTGGCCGATCGTGCATACGAAGTCCTGACCATCGGCCAGCGTTCCGGTTACGACCCAGCCCGTCGCCAAGCGCTGCACCTGATCCACATTCTCGACCCGTCGGTCTCGGCCGATTGCCTCGACGCACATGTCTGCGGCATTGCCCAATCCATCGCCGGAACGATAGGTCTGGCGATACTCACCCTGCTGCGTGGGCCGCGGCGGCGGCGCGGGATAGCGCTCTCGGGTCCGCCGATTGTTCTTGGAAACAGCGCTCGCAATCGCCGCAATGCCGCCGAGAATCAGGACGCCTGCCACTACATCGCCGCCGTCGATCCCGCGATCACGCCTGTAGCGCGGACGGTGCCAGCGGCGGTACTGGTTCTGGACAGTATCGTCCTCGCTCCAGGCAACCACGGCGCTTTCGCTCGCACCGCCGGACTTTACCGGAAGCGATACCGCGGCCGCGGGCGTCGCGATCATTGCCGCTACGGCCGCAAGCGCGGGAAGGCTTCGGAGAGACGCGATATTGGGCATGGGGTGAAATCCTCACAAAAAGTCGACAGAAGGTAAGCGGTTCAGACTGTCGAACGCCTGAACCGCTTCGTCCTCTGTCTCGGATCAGCGCAGACCGCGAACGCTACCGAAATTTACATCGCGAACCCTGCCACGCTCGACGGTGCAGGTGAAAGTGCCGCGATCGCCCCTATTGTAGCCGCGGCGTCCATAACCACGCTGCCCATCGACTTCGATGCGGCCCTTTACGCGCCAGCCATAGCGTGTGTCGTCCACATCGCGAATGTCGGTGACCCGGGCGTAGCGATACCCGCCATAACGTACCGCCTCGCTTCGCGCCGCATTCACGCAGCGTTCGACCGCGCCACGGGGATTTCCGCGAGCGCGATAGGCATTGCGGCGATATTCATTCCCGTCGCGATAATATCGGCCATCGCGGTAATAGCGGTCGCCCCTGTAATAATCGCGGTCGCGCTTGGACGAGCTTGCGATAGCGGCGATGCCGCCGATGATGACCGCGCCGGCAATAATCTCGCCGGCGGAGATTCCGTCGTTGTCTCGGTCGTAGCGCTGCGCGCTTGCCGGGGTGGCTCCGGCCAACGCCATTGCACCCATTGTTGCAGCCGCGATCCCACCCTTCGCGAACTTCGTAATTTTATTTGTCATGTGAGGTCCTCCCTCGTCGGAACCGCGGCGGGATTGCCTCGGCTACGGTCCCGTTATACGCAGATGGCGTGAGACGAGACTGAACTCCGACGACAGGAGTTGTTCATAAATTACGGTCTTTTTATGAATATCAGGGTGTGGCGGCGAGAACGTCCCTCGTGAACGCGGCGATATCGAACCGTGCACCGACAGGATCTTCGCCCCGTCGCACGATCACAATATCACGCCTCGGCACGATAACGACATACTGCCCGCGATTGCCCATCATCGCATAAGTGTCTGCCGGTACTCCTTTCGACTTGTCGAACAGCCAGAACCCCGCACCGTAGCCGAACGGACCATCGGGCTGCGGACCCGAAGGCGTAGCAACATACTCGGCCCAGCCTTCGGGCAGGATGCGTTCGCCCGAAGGAAGTACGCCGTCGTCGAGGTAAAGCTGGCCGAGTTTCGCAAGATCGCGTGCGGTCGACCACACCTGGCTGGACAGGATGTAATCGCCTTGCCAGTCGGTTTCGGCGACGGTCGCATCCATGCCCAGCTTGGCGAACAAGTCAGTGGGTGGATACGCGTCGAACGTTTCGTCGATCGCCATGACGGCCGCGAGCGTATCGTTATTGGCGTAGCGAAAAACCGTACCGGGTGCGAAGACCAATGGCCAATGCAACGCGGTTTCTCTAACGGTGGAGCCGCCGAAATAGAGCGCATCGGTGCGGTTGCCTGGCGTATCCTGATAGCGACCCGAAGCCATTCGCAGGAGATGGTCGATGGTGATTGCGCGGCGCGGATCGATGTCGCTCGCGCCCAGTCCCGCGGATGCTTCGGTATCCGCCGCACCGCGCTGCACCGCTGCTCCGATTATTGTAGACGCGATGCTCTTGGCAACTGACCACGTGCGTTGGGGCAAACCGCTATCGTAGCCGGGCGCAAAGGCCTCGCCCAAAATGCGTCCATCGCGTTGGATGAGAACTGCTGTCGTTCGCGTGCCCTCACCGTATGCGGGGTCGAAACCCGTACGCGCAATTTTCGCGGCAGCGGTATTGGTCTGTGGATCTTGCGGCCGTTGGGTACCCGGAGAAATGACAGTATCGATCAACTGGCGAAACGGCGTTTCGCCTGCCGGAACATTCGCACCAATCGGAAGAAGCGAGCAGCCTTGCCCACTTCCTTTGAAGACCGCGACGCGCGGTTCGACCTCGTCGGCAAATATGACGCTGACGTAATCCAATGCTCTGTCCTGGCCAGTCTCAACCTTGGCCTCCAGCGTTCCGACAATATCGTCGAGCGGCGCTTGAATGCCGAACAACTCCATAGCTTCGACCGAACGAGGAGCGCGCCGCAAACCGGAAGGATCGGCATTGCCAATCGCACTGCACAGGAACAGGGCCTTGTAACCCGCTGCCAGTGCCCGGTCGTAACGATCCTCGATCTCCTCCTGCGACACCGATTGCGCTGCTGCCTGCGGGGCGAGGGGAAGGGCGATGAAAAGCGCGGCGGCGCTGAGGGTTTGGCGGATCATGCGCTGGCTTGTGGCACGACTCCGGTGTCGTGCAAAATAAAAGGGCCGGAAGGTTTCCCCTCCGGCCCTGCGTGTTTGCGAAACGAAGCGCTTATGCGTCTTCGTATTCTTCTTCCTCGTTCATCACCGGACCGGAATCCTGGCCTTTCGCCTCTTCGTCGCGGTCGACGAATTCGATCACGGCCATCTGCGCCGCATCGCTGCCGCGATAGCCGGCCTTGATCACACGGGTATAGCCGCCTTCACGGTCGGAATAGCGTTCGGCCAGAACGTCGAACAGCTTCTTGAGCTGCGTCTCGTCACCAAGCTTGCTCATGGCGAGCCGGCGGTTCGACAGGCCGCCGCGCTTCGCCAGCGTGATCAGCTTCTCGACGTAAGGGCGCAGTTCCTTCGCCTTCGCGGCGGTGGTCATGATCTGCTCGTGCTTGATGAGCGCGGCGCTCATGTTGCGGAACAGGGCCTTGCGGTGGCCGGTCTTGCGCTGAAGCTTGCGACCAGAAATCTTGTGACGCATCGTATTGTCCTTCGTTCGTTATGGGCCCGTACGAGGTAGCCCGTAGCCGGCGGCGGTTCGGGCCCGCCGCCATCGCCCTTTTTAGCCCAGCAGCTCCTGCTCGAGCTTCTTAGCCATTTCCTCAATGTTCTCCGGCGGCCATCCGGGGATGTCCATGCCAAGGCGGAGGCCCATCGAGCTCAGGACTTCCTTGATCTCGTTGAGCGACTTGCGGCCGAAATTCGGCGTGCGAAGCATTTCGGCTTCGGTCTTCTGGACCAGGTCGCCGATATAGATGATATTGTCGTTCTTGAGGCAGTTGGCACTGCGCACCGACAGTTCCAGCTCGTCGACCTTTTTGAGAAGGTAACGATTGAGCTGATTGGTGTCGCTTTCCTGCGGTTCGGCCGCCTGACCGATGGTGCCGCCGGTAGGCTGCGGAATGCCTTCCTCGAAATGGACGAACAGGCTGAGCTGATCTTGGAGAATGCGCGCGGCGTAGGCCACGGCATCTTCCGGCGTAACCGTACCGTCGGTCTCGATCGTCAGGCTGAGCTTATCGTAATCGAGTTCCTGGCCAACACGGGCGTTCTCGACCTTGTAGCTCACCTGACGAACCGGCGAATACAGGCTGTCGACTGGAATTAGACCAATCGGCGCATCGACCGGGCGGTTCATGACGGCGGGGCGATAGCCTTTGCCGATATCCGCGGTCAGTTCCATGTTGAGCGTCGCACCCTCATCGAGGTGGCAGATCACGAGATCTTTGTTCATCACCTCGATATCGCCCGAAACGGCGATGTCGCCCGCCTTCACGGCGCCGGGGCCCGTGGCGGAAAGCTGCAAACGCTTTGCACCTTCGCCTTCCATCTTGAGGGCGATCTGCTTCACGTTGAGGACAATGTCAGTCACATCCTCGCGCACGCCGGCAAGCGAAGAAAATTCGTGCAGCACGTTTTCGATCTTGATCGCGGTGATCGAGGCGCCCTGCAGCGAGGAGAGCAGTACGCGGCGCAGCGCATTGCCGAGCGTAAGGCCGAAGCCCCGCTCGAGCGGTTCGGCGACGAAGGTGGCCTTGCGCTTCTTATCGCCGGCTTCCTTGATGTCGAGAGTATTGGGTTTCTTGAGTTCCTGCCAGTTCTTGGTGTTGACGGACATGGATTTCCCCTGGGGCTTAGGTGCGGGCGGGACCGGAGCGCTTGATCGGCAGCCTCCGGTCCGTGAATGGGTTCGGCGGACCTAAAGGCGGCCCGCCGGACAGAGACGGATCAGACGCGGCGGCGCTTGGACGGGCGCACACCGTTGTGCGGGATCGGCGTGACGTCGCGGATCGAGGTAATGGTGAAGCCGACGGCGGCAAGACCGCGCAGCGCGCTTTCGCGGCCCGAACCCGGACCCTTCACTTCGACTTCGAGCGTGCGGACGCCGTGTTCGGCGGCTTTCTTACCGGCATCGTCGGCCGCGACCTGCGCGGCATAGGGCGTCGACTTGCGGCTGCCCTTAAAGCCCATCATGCCGGCGCTGGACCAGCTGATCGCATTGCCCTGCGCATCGGTGATGGTGATCATGGTGTTGTTGAAGCTGGCGTTGATGTGCGCGACGCCCGAAGAAATATTCTTCTTGTCGCGCCGCCTTACCCGGCCTGGTTCGCGTACCATTGGTCGTATTCCTTATAAACTTAGAAAGAAGGAAAAAGCGTGAAGGGACGAGCCCTCGCTTACTTCTTCTTGCCGGCGATCGGCTTGGCCTTGCCCTTGCGGGTACGGGCGTTGGTATGCGTGCGCTGCCCGCGAACGGGCAGACCGGCACGGTGACGCAGGCCGCGATAGGACCGCAGGTCCATAAGGCGCTTGATGTTCATCGCCGTATCGCGACGAAGGTCACCCTCGACCATGTGATCAGCGTCGATCGTCTCGCGGATACGCAGCACTTCCTCGTCGGAGAGGTCCTGCACGCGGGCACTGTGATCGATGCCGAGCTTGTCGGCGATCTCAACGGCCTTGGTCCGGCCGATACCGTGAATATAGGTAAGCGCGATGATCACGCGCTTGTTGGTGGGGATATTTACCCCGGCAATACGAGCCACTTACTTCTCCATGCTCCACAGGGCCGGATCGCGGATGCGATCACCCCATCTCATCGCTCAAAAACATTCGGCACGCTGACATCGCGCCTGAACGCGAAAAGCCGGGTGGCGTGCAAAAGAGCGACCGCTAACCGGTTAGCAACGATGCCGAATGAAAGGCGCGCTTAATAGGATTCGCGAGGTACGTCAACAACCCATGCGCGCAACATGGCGAGGCCACCATATGGCGCCGCAGGTTCGATGTTCAAGGGGTGCCGTGATGAGCGGAAAATGTCAATCGGGTTGCACATGCGGCTAGAAATTCGCCGTGAAAGCCCCGCCGTCCATCAGCAGGTTCTGGCCAGTAATGTATCCGGCGTGTGTGCTGGCCAAGAATGCGCAGGCCGCGCCAAATTCGTCCGGCGTGCCGAAGCGCCCGGCAGGACCTGAGCTTTCGCGCGCTTTGCGGACCTCGTCCTCTGCCTTGCCGGCTTGCTTCGCGATATTTGCGATGATCGCATCCTGCCGGTCGGTATCGAAATTGCCGGGTAAGAGGTTGTTGATCGTGACGTTGGATCCCGCGACCTGCCGTGCGACGCCGGACAAAAATGCCGTCAGCCCTGCCCGGGCGCCCGATGACAGATCGAGTTTGGGAATGCCCGTCAGCACGCTGGCAGAGGTTATGTTGACGATGCGGCCGAACCCACGTTCCACCATCCCGTCGATCACGCCCTGCACCATCATGATCGGCGTCACCATATTACTGTTCAGCCCGCGGTGAATGTCTTCGTCCGACAAGTCGCGGAAGTCGGCGAGCGGCGGGCCGCCAGCATTGTTCACCAGGATATCGACCGGTTTGACGGACAGCAGTTTCTCGCGTGTCTTCCGCTCAGTGATGTCGCCCAAAATCGCGGTTACCTCGGCGCCGGCTTCCTTGCGTAACACGGCTGCCGCCTGTTCGAGTTTTTCCTCGTCGCGCCCATTGAGGACGATGCTGCATCCTGCGCGCGCAAGGTGCAGTGCGCAGCCATGGCCCAGGCCCGCGCTCGAAGCACAGATGACGGCATGACGTCCTGCAATTCCAAGGTCCATGCGAAGTCCCCTACATCACGCCAAAGTCGAGCATGGCGTCGGCGACCTTGCGGAAACCGGCAATATTTGCGCCGCGCACATAGTCGACCGCACCATCGTCGCTCTCGCCATCGCTCCTGCACTTTTCGTGGATTTCAGCCATCAACTGCGTCAGCATGTCGTCGAGCTTATCGCATTCCCAGCTCATCCGCTGCGAGTTCTGCGTCATCTCGAGTCCCGACACCGCAACACCACCTGCATTCGCCGCCTTGGCCGGCCCGAAGAGAATATCCGACTTGCGAAACCGCTTCGCCGCATCGCGCGTGCTCGGCATGTTCGCACCCTCGACCACCGCCATCACATCATTGTCCAAGAGTGCCTTGGCCGCATCGTCGTCGAGCTCGTTCTGGGTCGCACAAGGGAGCGCGATGTCGCAATCGACGTGCCACGGGGCGTTGCCCTCATGATATTCAGCGCCGTCGAATTCGTCGGCATACTCGGATATGCGCCCACGCCGTTCCAGTTTGAGCTTCATTACCCAATCGAGCTTTTCCGCATCGATCCCGTCAGGATCGTGGACGAAGCCGTCGCTGTCCGACAGCGTTAGAACTTTCGCACCGCAATCGATCAGCTTTTGCGCCGCATAAAGCGCCACGTTGCCGGAGCCGGAGACAACCGCGGTTTTGCCATCCAGTTCTTCATCCGCATTTTTCAGCATCTCGCGCAGGAAGTAGACGACGCCGTAGCCCGTCGCCTCGGTACGCAGGCGCGAGCCACCATATTCGAGCGCCTTGCCCGTCAGCACACCTTCCCAGCGGCCCGTGATGCGCTTGTACTGGCCGAATAGGTAACCGATCTCGCGGCTGCCGACGCCGATATCGCCGGCGGGCACATCCACGCTTGGGCCGATATGGCGGTAAAGTTCAGTCATAAAGCTCTGGCAGAAGCGCATCACTTCGCGATCGCTCTTGCCTTTGGGGTTGAAGTTCGAGCCGCCCTTACCGCCGCCCATTGGCAGGCCAGTAAGCGAGTTCTTGAAAGTCTGTTCGAACGCCAGGAACTTGAGCACGCTTTCGGTAACACTCTCGGAAAAGCGCAAACCCCCTTTGTACGGACCGATGGCGTTGTTGTTCTGCACGCGCCACCCACGTTCGACGTGAATGTTGCCGTCGTCGTCCTCCCAACACACGCGGAACGAAACAACGCGATCGGGCTCGGCGAGGCGGCGGAGAATTTCCGCCTCTTGGTAGTTCTCGTTATCAGCGATGAAAGGCAGGATGTCTTCGGCCACTTCACCTACGGCTTGCGCAAATTCTTCCTGGCCTGGATTGCGTTTGCGCAAGCCTTCGAGAAACGTATCGAGATCGGGCACGTCGGTGTTCGCCAAAATATTCGCTCCGCTGAAAGAGGACCCCACGCGCAGGAATGCGTCGGTTTTTCTTCCTACGCGCAGATGGCGCAATCGTTCACCGAAAGGTCGCTAACCTTCCCCTTCCGCCTCATCCAATCCACCGAGAAGATCCCGCAGACCGGCGAGCTGCTCGCTCATCACGCTGTCGACAGCTTGCGAAATTTCCGCAACCTCGTACCGCATCGGACCTCCGACATTGTATTCCCACAAGATCTTTGTGCCGCCCTCGATCGGCTTGAGGGTTACGGTCAGCACACCCTCGGCTGGCTCACCTTGCAACGGACCGAGTCCCCCGCGCAGGCGGAGCGTTTTGAGAGGATCGGCGAGAACGACGACCGCATGCTGCGCGCTTCCGTCGAGCGAAGATCCGTCCTGCCGATCCTCGCCCGGCATGCGCTCGCAGAAGCAGCCGCCGGCCTGCGGGACGAGGGTCAGGTTCCCCGCATCGGCGGACCAGGTGTGCCGGTCGTTCCACCATCCCGAAGGCTTGGTCAGAGCAAGCCAGACCTGCATGGGCGAAGCAGCGACCGTGGCCGTATCGCGGGTTACGAACCCGTCTTCGGACGTCGCCACAACTTCGGCATGAACCACTACAGGCACCGCCGCCGCCGCCACGAACGCCGACACAAAAAATAAACAGCGCATGATCTTTTCCCCCCTGAATGGGAAGATAGACTATCCAGCGATGAGTTCGAAGAAAAGCGCCCTCAGACGAGAATATCGTCGAGGGCGGCCGTCACATCCTCGATCGAAGCCATGCCATCCACACGATGGACGATGCCGCGCTTCTCGTATCCGGGCAGGATCGGCGCCGTTTCACTGCGATAGACGTCCATGCGGTGCCGTACGGTTTCCTCGTTATCGTCGGGACGCCGCTTGAATTCGGTCGCCCCACAAACATCGCATACGCCCTCTTTCGCGGGAAGCTTGAACGTGTCGTGATAACCCTCGCCACATTCGGCGCAGGTGAAGCGACCGGTGATCCGCTCGACCAGTGCATCCTCGTCGACTTTCAACTCGATCACATGATCGAGCTTGCGACCGTGCTTGGCGAGAATATCGTCCAGCATTTCGGCCTGCGCCGCCGTACGGGGATAGCCGTCGAAGATCGCGCCAGTCGCAGAACCCATCGCCGTCAACTCGGCGTCGATCAATTCAGAGACGATATCGTCGGAAACGAGCTCGCCCTTTTCCATGATCGCCTGCGCCTTGATGCCCACGGGTGTGCGCGCCTTGACCGCGGCGCGCAGCATGTCGCCGGTTGAAAGCTGGCGCATGCCGTGATGCTCGACCAAGCGGTGCGCCTGCGTGCCCTTGCCCGCGCCCGGGGGGCCAAGAAGAATGATGTCCATCGCGCTCGTCCCCTTTTTCGCGCGGCCCTAGCGCATGCGGCCCTTGAGCTTCGCCTTCTTGATCAGGTCGCCATACTGGTGCGCCAGAAGGTGCGACTGGATCTGGCTGATCGTATCGACGGTCACGTTCACGACGATCAGCAGACTGGTCCCGCCGAGGAACAGCGGAACGCCTGTCTGGGCAATCATGTATTCCGGCACCACGCAAACGAATGTCAGGTAGATCGCACCGATCACGGTGATGCGGGTCAGAACATAGTCCAGATACTGTTCGGTCCGCTTGCCCGGACGGATGCCGGGGATGAAACCGCCGTTCTTCTTCAGGTTCTCTGCGGTTTCTTCGGGATTGAACACCACCGCCGTGTAGAAAAAGCAGAAGAAGATAATGCCGACGGCATACAGCGTCATGTAGAGCGGCTGCCCGTGCTGCAGATACTGCAGCGTCGTCTGCAGGCCCCCGCCCAGACTGCTATCGGTGTCGAGTGAGTTGCCTGCGAATTGCGTGATCGTCAGCGGCAGCAGCAGCAACGAGCTAGCAAAGATGGGCGGAATAACGCCCGCAGTGTTAAGCTTGAGCGGAAGATGCGAGCGATCAGCCTGCATCATCCCGCGCTGCGTCGCCCGCTTGGGATACTGGATCAGGAGCCGGCGCTGCGCTCGCTCGAAAAAGCAGATCAGCAAAATCAAACCGACGACCATCAGGATGAAGCCGAGCAGGACGCCCGTGCCGATCGAGCCCTCGCTGTATCCCGCCGTCATATTGGTCACAAAGGTCGGGAACTGGGCGACAATGCCCGCCATGATGATCAGCGACACACCGTTGCCGATCCCGCGACTCGTGATCTGTTCGCCCAGCCACAGAAGGAACATCGTCCCGCCGACGAGGCTGATCACTGCGCCCACACGAAACATGTACCCCGGATCGACGACCGCGGCGATGCCGCTCGACGAACCGAAGCTCTCGAGGCCCGCAGCAAGGAACCAGCCCTGGATGGTGCACAGCAAGACCGTACCGTAACGGGTATACTGGTTGATCTTCTGCCGACCGACCGTGCCCTCTTTCTTGAGGGCTGCGAGGGTGGGGTGAAGCGCCGAGGCCATCTGGACCACGATCGACGCCGTAATGTACGGCATTACGCCAAGCGCGATGAGGCTCATGCGCTCGAGGCTTCCGCCCGTGAACATGTTGAACATGTCGAGCACGCCGCCTCGGGTCTGATCGGCCAGTTGCGCGAGCGCACTGGCATTGATGCCCGGAAGGGGAACGAAACTCAGAAACCGGAAGACGATCAGCGCGCCGATCGTAAACCAGATGCGCTTCTTGAGCTCGGTCGCCTTGGAGAAGTTGGCGAGGCTCAGATTGCTCGCGAGATTGTCGGCGCGTGTAGCCATTGCTTGCGTTTCGGTCCTGGTGTGACGCCGGTCCCTCCCGGCACAGGAAAGCTAGATAGGGGGCGAGGCTCGACTTGTCGAACCCCGCCGCCCTATTTCTAAGGCTTATTCGCCCTTGTCGGTCTTCTCGGCTTTCTTCGGCGCAGTCGTTTCCACGCTACCACCGGCCTTTTCGACCGCTTCGATCGCGCCCTTCGACGCGCCGGCTACGATGAACTTTGCCTTCACGGTCAGTTCGCCCTTACCGAGCAGACGCACGCCGTCCTTGCCGCCGCGCGCGAGACCCGCTGCCTTCAGCGCCTCATGATCGATGTCGGCCTTCGCATCGAGCTTGCCCGCATCGATAAACCTCTGGACCATCCCAAGGTTCACTTCGGCGTAATCCTTCGCGAAGGGGTTGTTGAACCCACGCTTCGGCAGGCGCATGTGAAGCGGCATCTGACCACCTTCGAAGCCCTTGATGGCGACGCCCGAACGACTCTTCTGACCCTTCTGGCCACGACCGCCGGTCTTGCCCTTGCCCGAGCCAATCCCCCGGCCCACACGAATGCGGCCCCTGCGCGCACCGTCGTTGTCACGGATGTCGTTGAGTTTCATAGTCATGTCTTGCACTCGCTTTCGCTTTTGTTCGCGCTGAAAAGAAGAAGGCGGCCCGCTAGCTTAGCAGGCCGCCCGATGTCAAATAAAGTGTCGATCAATCCTCGACGACGGTCACGAGATGCGGGATCTTCGCGATCGCGCCACGAACTTCCGGCGTATCCTGGCGCTCGACGACCTTGTGCATCTTGTCGAGGCCGAGACCGACGAGAATCTTGCGCTGATCCTTCGGACGTCGGATCGGCGATCCGGTCTGCTTGATCTTGATGGTGCTGTTCTTGGCCATCTGTCTTACTCCACAATCGCGGCAGCGTCGGCTTCCGCCTCGGCTTCGCTCGCGCCGCCACGGCCCAGAAGATCGGCGACCTTCTTGCCCCGGCGCTGCGCCACTGATTTCGGCGACGTTTGGTCGGTCAGCGCATCGAAGGTGGCGCGGATCATGTTGTAGGGGTTCGAAGTGCCGACCGACTTGGTCACCACATCGGATACGCCCAAGCTTTCGAACACGGCACGCATCGGACCGCCGGCGATGATGCCGGTACCCGGAGGTGCCGTACGAACGGTGACCTTGCCTGCGCCGAAGCGACCATTGCCGTCATGGTGCAGAGTACGTCCTTCCTTGAGCGGAACGCGAACCATGTGCTTGCGCGCGGCGGCACTCGCCTTGCTGATCGCTTCCGGCACTTCGCGGGCCTTGCCCTTGCCGAAGCCGACCCGGCCCGAACCGTCGCCGACAACCACGAGAGCCGCGAAGCCGAAGCGCTTACCGCCCTTCACCGTCTTCGAGACGCGGTTGATGTGGACCAGCTTTTCGATGATGCCATCATCTTCTTCCTCACGGCGTCCACCGCGACGGTTGTCACGTCCGCCACGGCCACGACCGCCACGATCGTTGCCGCCACGATTGTCGCGGCCGCTGCCGCCGCCGCGACCGCCGCGTTGACGCGGCTGCCCTTCGGCACCCTGGGCTGCACTCTGGTTGTCGGCAGCTTCGGACGGAGTATCGGCAATCGCCGGCTTCTCGTTCGTCACGCCGTGATCGGTTTCCGCCTCGGCGACGCCGGACGATGCCTTGGCGGCGGCAACTTCGGGAGTTTCGGGAACGCCGGGCGCCTGCTCGGGCGTACCTTCGGTTTCGGGGGTCTTGTTTTCGTCAGCCATCATCAGAACTCCAGCCCGCCTTCGCGGGCGGCGTCGGCCAGCGCTTTCACGCGGCCGTGAAACAGGAAGCCGCCGCGGTCGAACACCACGGTGGTCACGCCAGCTTTTTTCGCCGCCTCGGCAATTTCGCTGCCAACCTTTTTTGCGGCATCGACATTCGCACCGGACTTGTCGGCTCCGAGCGTCGAAGCGGAAGCTAGCGTCTTACCCTGCGCATCATCGATGACCTGCGCATAGATATGCTTGCCGGTGCGGTGCACGGACAGGCGCGGCTTGCCGGCGGCGCGGTTGCGAAGCGCCGTGCGCACGCGGCGGCGGCGACGTTCGAAAAGAGAAAGCTTTGCCATCTTACTTCTTCTTCCCTTCCTTGCGGAAGATGTACTCGCCGCGATACTTGATACCCTTGCCCTTATAGGGTTCGGGCTTGCGCCAGCGGCGGACGTTGGCGGCGAACTGGCCGACCGCCTGCTTGTCGATCCCGCTGATCTCGACCGTGGTCTGATCCGGCGTCTTCACCTCGATGCCTTCCGGCACGTCGAGATCGACATCGTGCGAATAACCGAGCTGAAGCTTGAGTTTCTTGCCTTGCGCCTGCGCACGATAGCCGACACCTGAAATCTCGAGAACCTTGGTGTAGCCTTCCGTCACACCTTCGACGAGATTGGAAACCAGCGTGCGTTGCATACCCCAGTGGCTGCGTGCTGCCTTGGTGTCGTTCGCAGGGTTCACGGCGATCGATCCATCTTCCACCTTGTAGTCGACAAGGTCGGACATACCCATGGTGAGAGTCCCCTTGGGGCCTTTCACGCTCAGCGTATCGCCTTCGATGTTAGCGGTCACCCCGTTGGGGATCGCGACCGGACGTTTACCGATACGGCTCATCAGAACACCTCCGCCAGCACTTCGCCGCCGACGTTCTCGCTGCGGGCTTCCGCGTCGGAAAGCACGCCGCGCGGCGTCGAAACGATGGTGATGCCGAGGCCGTTGCGGACCGTCGGCAGCTCTTTCGAACCGGCATAAATCCGGCGGCCGGGCTTCGAGACGCGCGCGACATGCTTTATCGCCGGCTCGCCTTCGAAATACTTCAGTTCGATCCGCAATTGCGGATGCTTGCCCGAAGCATCGTCGCTGTAGCCACGGATGTAGCCTTCGCGCTGGAGCACTTCGAGGACGTTCGCACGCAGCTTACTGGCGGGCGAAAGGACGCTGTCCTTCTTCGCCTGCTGGCCGTTGCGGATACGGGTGAGCATGTCACCCAAAGGATCGGTCATAGCCATCTATCGATTCCTCACCAGCTCGACTTGGTCAGGCCAGGAATGAGGCCCTTGTTGCCGAGGTCGCGCAGTTCGATGCGGTTGAGGCCGAACTTGCGGTAATAGCCGCGGGGGCGGCCGGTGGTGGAGCAGCGGTTACGCACCCGGGTCGGGTTCGCATTACGCGGCAGTTCGGCCATCTTGAGGCGCGCGATCAGACGCTCGCCCTCATCGAGGCTCTTATCGTCCGCGATAGCCTTCAGCTTCGCGTACTTGTCGGCATACTGCTTGACGAGCTTCTTGCGACGCTCGTTCTTGTTGATTGAACTCAGTTTCGCCATTGGACTTAAGTTCCTTTCTTAACTGTCTGCGACGGGGCGGCTCACGCCGCCTCCTTCGCTTCGGCCTGCTGGTCGGCAGGGAACGGGAAACCGAAGAGACGCAGCAATTCGCGCGCTTCCTCGTCGGTCTTCGCCGTGGTGGTTACGATGATGTCCATGCCGCGGACCTTTTCGATGCGGTCATAGGAGATCTCAGGAAAAATGATCTGCTCTTTCAGGCCCATAGCATAGTTGCCGCGCCCGTCGAAGCTCTTCGGGTTCAGGCCGCGAAAGTCGCGGATGCGTGGCATGGCGACGGTCACGAGACGGTCAAGAAATTCGTACATCCGTTCGCGGCGTAGCGTGACCTTCGCACCGATCGGCATGCCTTCGCGCAGCTTGAACTGAGCAATCGACTTCTTGGCCTTGGTGATAACCGGCTTTTGGCCAGCAATCAGTGCCATTTCTTCGGCGGCGGTCTGAACCTTCTTCTTGTCCTGGCTGGCTTCGCCCACACCCATGTTGAGCGTGATCTTTTCCAGACGCGGGACTTCGAGCCGGTTCTTATAGCCGAACTTCTCGGTCATCGCCTTGACGATCTCGTCGTCGTAGCGGGTCTTCATGCGAGGCGTATAATCAGCCATCGATGGTCTCCCCGGACTTCACGGCCACACGCACCTTCTTGCCGTCCTTCTCTTCGAAGCGGACGCGGGTGGGTTTGCCGTCTTTCGGATCGGCCAGCGCGACCTTCGAGATGTTCATCGGCGCTTCGAAGCGGTCGATGCCACCCTGAGGGTTCTGCTGGGTCGGCTTGCGGTGACGGGCAGCCACGTTGACGCCTTCTACGACGACCTTGCCGTCCTTCGGCATCACCCGCGACACAGTGCCGGTCTTGCCCTTGTCCTTGCCGGACAGGACGACGACGCTGTCACCCTTCTTAATCTTTGCGGACGCCATTACAGCACCTCCGGAGCCAGGCTGACGATCTTCATGAAACCGCGGCCACGCAACTCGCGCACCACCGGGCCAAAGATACGCGTGCCAATCGGCTCTTCGTTCTTGTTGACGAGGACGGCGGCATTGCTGTCGAAGCGAATGACGCTGCCGTCGGGACGGCGGACGTCCTTCTTGGTGCGAACGATAACGGCGCGGTGCACGTCGCCCTTCTTCACCTTCGTACGCGGCTGTGCTTCCTTTACGGAAACCACGATCACGTCGCCGACGGACGCGGTGCGGCGCTTGGAGCCGCCCAGTACCTTGATGCACTGGACGCGCTTGGCGCCGCTATTGTCCGCGACGTCGAGATTGGATTGCATCTGGATCATCGATCCGGTTCCTTCTCATTGGCTTGCCGGGACCCGCCCGGCAGTTCCTTCGTCTAACTCAGTTCCGAGCCGCGCGGCTCAGTTGCCGGCCGCCTCGACATCGAGATCGGCTTCGACCGCCTGGGTTCCGCCGGCCGTCACCCGGTCCTTCACGGTCCAGGTCTTGGTCTTCGAAATCGGCTTTGTCTCTTCGATGCGCACGATATCGCCGAGCGTGTACTCATTCGCTTCATCGTGGGCATGGTACTTCTTCGAGCGACGGATGATTTTTCCGTAAAGCGGGTGCTTCACCTTGCGCTCGACGAGCACGGTCACTGTCTTGTCGGTCTTGTCGGAGGTGACGGTCCCGATCAGGATACGCTTGGGCATGGTCTACTCCTTACGCCTTGGCCGTCGCGCTCTTCGCGCGTTCAGTCTGCAGCGTCTTGATCTTGGCGATCGTGCGGCGCACTTCGCGAATGCGCGACGGGTTCTCGAGCTGGTTGGTGGCCGATTGGAAGCGCAGGTTGAATTGCTCGCGCTTCAAAGTGGTCAACTGCTCGGTCAACTGGTCGTCGCTCTTCTGGCGAAGATCGTCGATCTTGGTTTCGTTGGCGGCCATCATTCGCCTCCCAGGTGGCTGGAATCGCCGAAGCGGGCGATAACCTTGGTCTTCACGGGCAGCTTCATCGCCGCACGCTCGAACGCTTCGGCGGCAAGCGGTCCCGCGACACCATCGAGCTCGAACAGGATGCGACCCGGCTTCACGCGCGCGGCCCAGTATTCGACCGAACCCTTGCCCTTACCCTGGCGGACTTCAGCAGGCTTCTTAGATACCGGCACATCGGGGAATACGCGAATCCAAAGACGGCCCTGACGTTTGATGTGGCGTGTGATCGCACGACGAGCCGCCTCGATCTGACGCGCGGTGATCCGCTCCGGCTCCAGCGCCTTCAGGCCGTACGACCCGAAGTTCAGCGTGGTGCCGCCCTTGGCGTTGCCATGGATCTTGCCCTTGAACGCCTTGCGGTACTTGGTTTTCTTCGGTTGCAGCATGGTTCTTTCCTATATCTGCAATCAGCGGGCCGGACGCACGCCGGAGGTCTGCGATTCCATCATCAGACGATCCTGCGCGGTCGGGTCGTGGCCGAGTATCTCGCCCTTGAAGACCCAAACCTTGATGCCGATGATGCCGTATGCGGTTAGCGCTTCGGCTTCGGCATAGTCGATATTGGCACGCAGCGTATGGAGCGGAACGCGACCTTCGCGATACTGTTCGACGCGTGCGATTTCCGCACCACCGAGACGGCCGCCGCACATGATCTTGATGCCTTCGGCACCCAGACGCATGGCAGACTGCATCGCGCGCTTCATCGCCCGGCGGAACGCCACACGACGGATCAACTGATCGGCAATGCCCTGGGCGACGAGCTTCGCGTCGACTTCCGGCTTACGGATTTCAACGATGTTCAGCTTCACTTCGCTCTCGGTCATACTAGCGAGCTTCGTACGCAGCTTCTCGATATCCGCGCCCTTCTTGCCGATGATGACGCCGGGGCGCGCTGCATAGATCGAGATGCGGCACAGCTTAGCCGGACGCTCGATTACGACCTTGGAGATCGCAGCCTGCGGCAGGCTGTTCACGATATGCTTGCGGATTTCGATGTCTTCGCTGAGCAGCTTGGCATAGTCGCGCCCTTCGGCGTACCAGCGGCTGTCCCAGGTGCGGTTGATCTGCAGGCGCAGACCGATCGGATTGCTCTTATGGCCCATCTTTACGCCTCTTCCTGCTCGCGAACCACGATGCGCAGCCGGCTGAACGGCTTCAGGATGCGCGTGGACTTGCCACGGCCCCGCGTGTGGAAGCGCTTCATCGTGATCGACTTGCCGACCGACGCTTCCGCGACGACAAGCGCATCGACATCGAGGTTGTGATTGTTTTCCGCATTGGCAATCGCCGAGGCGAGAACCTTGGTCGCATCGCGAGCCATCGACTTCTTCGAGAAGGCGAGGATGTTCAGCGCCTCTTCTGCCTTCTTGCCGCGGATGAGTTCCGCGACGAGGTTCAGCTTTTGCGCCGAACCACGGATCATCGTACCCGTCGCCAGTGCCTCGTTGTCGGCGACGCGACGGGTTGCTTTCTGCTTAGACATCAGCGCTTACCCTTCTTGTCGGCGGCGTGGCCCGGGAAGGTGCGCGTAGGCGCGAATTCACCGAGCTTGTGGCCGACCATCTCTTCGGAGACGGATACGGGAATGAATTTGTGACCGTTATAGACGTTGAACGTCAGGCCGACGAAGTCGGGAAGGATCGTACTCCGGCGCGACCAGGTCTTGATCGGCTTCGTATTGCTCGCTTCCTGTGCGTCCTGCGCCTTCTTCAGAAGGCTGAGTTCGACGAACGGACCTTTCCATACGGAACGTGCCATGTCCGAATTACCTCTTCTTCTTGGCGTGGCGCGAACGGATGATCATCTTGTCCGTCTGCTTGTTGTTGCGGGTGCGAGCACCCTTAGTCGGCTTGCCCCAAGGAGTGACCGGATGACGGCCACCCGAGGTCCGGCCTTCACCACCACCATGCGGGTGATCGACCGGGTTCTTCGCGACGCCGCGAGTTAGCGGCTTCACGCCCATCCAACGCTTGCGTCCGGCCTTGCCGAAGTTCTGGTTTTGGTTGTCGGGGTTCGACACCGCACCAACCGTACCCATGCAATCGGCGCGCAGGTAACGCTGCTCGCCGCTGTTGAGACGCACGATGACCATCCCACGGTCGCGACCCACGAGCTGGACATAGGAGCCGGCGGCACGGGCGATCTGGCCGCCCTTACCCGGCTTCATTTCCACGTTGTGGCAAATCGTACCGACCGGCATTTGGCCGAGCAGCATCGCATTGCCAGGCTTCGTGTCGGTGCGCTCGCCCGCGATTACCTTGTCGCCGACGGCAAGCCGCTGCGGTGCAAGGATATAAGCAAGCTCGTCGTCCGAATACTTCACCAAGGCGATGAAGGCGGTGCGATTGGGATCGTATTCGATCCGCTCGACCGTACCTTCGACGTCCCACTTGCGGCGCTTGAAGTCTACGAAGCGATACTTCTGTTTGTGGCCGCCAGCCATGCCGCGCGATGTGACGTGGCCCTTGTTGTTCCGGCCGCCGGTCTTGCGCTTACCCTCCACGAGCGACTTGACGGGCTTGCCTTTATACAGGCCCGACTTGTCGACGAGGATGAGGCCGCGGCGTGCGGGGCTCGTCGGTTTGTAGTTCTTGAGTGCCATCTTAAATCACACCCTCTGTCACGTCGATCGGGTCCTGACCTTCGGCCAGCTTGACGATCGCCTTCTTCATGTCGCTGCGCGTGTAGGGTTTACCCCGCCAGCGCTTCGTCTTGCCCTTCACCACGATCGTGTTCACCGCGGCGACCTTCCGATCGAAGATAGCCTCCACGGCCTCCTTGATCTGCGGCTTGGTGGCGGTGTTCGCGACCTTGAAGACGACGGCGTTGTTTTCCGACGCCATCGTGCTCTTCTCGGTGATGTGCGGCGCAAGGACGACGTCGTAATGACGCGCGTCGATCTCGGCTTTCTGCTTCTTAGCCATTGAAACGGCCCTCCAGCTTCTCGACCGCATCCTTAGTGAGGACCAGCGTGTCGTGCTTCAGGATGTCGTAGACATTGGCGCCCATCGCCGGGAGCACGTTGACACCCGGAAGGTTGCCGGCGGCCTTCTTGAAGCCGTCGTTCACGCTGTCGCCGTCGATCACCAGGATCTTGCCGCTCCAGCCATTTTTCTCGAAATGGCCCTTAAGCGCCTTCGTCTTGGCTTCGACGAGGTCGAGGTTGTCGACGACGACCAAGCCGTCCTTCGCCTTGCTCGAAAGCGCCATCTTCAGACCGAGGGCGCGGACCTTTTTGTTCAGCGACTGCTCGAACTCGCGCTTGCGCGCACCGTGCGCCTTGCCGCCGCCGATAAAGATCGGAGCGCCGCGATCGCCGTGACGTGCGCCGCCCGAACCCTTCTGGCGACCGAACTTCTTGCCGGTACGCGCCACATCCGAACGCTCGCGCGTTGGGCGGGCGGTACCGCGCCGGTTCTCGAGCTGCCACGTGACAACCCGGTGGAGAATGTCGGCGCGCGGCTCGATACCGAACACGTCGTCGTTCAGCTCGATATCGCCCGAAGAGGCTCCGTCGATTTTCTGGACCTTCACCTTCATGGCGATCAGCCCTCCTTGCTCTCGCCGTCGCCGGTATCGGCGGCAGGCGTATCGGTGGTGTTCTCGGTCTCGGCGCCAGCTTCCTGTTCCTTGAGCAGACGTTCCTGCTCTTCGGTGGAAACCTCGGTTCCGACCTCATGCTCCGCGCCGCTCTCGACCAAGCCGGCATCGGCTTCCTGATGATCGAATTCATCGCGATTGCGGCGCATTACACCGGGGAACGGCAGGTCGTCGCTCGACTTTGCCTTTACGGCGTCACGGACCAAGAGCCAGCCATTCTTCGCACCGGGCACAGAACCCTTGACGAAGAGAAGGCCACGATCGGCATCCGTGCGAACGATTTCAAGGTTCTGCTGGGTACGCTGACGGTCGCCCATGTGGCCGGCCATCTTCTTGCCCTTGAACACTCGACCCGGATCCTGGCGGTTACCCGTCGAACCGTGCGAACGGTGCGAGATGGAGACGCCATGCGTCGCACGCAAACCGCCGAAGCCCCAACGCTTCATGGCGCCGGCAAAGCCCTTGCCCTGCGTGTGTCCGGTGATGTCGACCTTTTGGCCGGCGATAAAATGTTCGGCAGAAATGAACGCACCGACGGGGAGGAGACCCTCCTCGTTCTCGACACGGAATTCCGCGACGCGCATCTTCAATGCCACTTCCGCCTTGGCGAAAGCTTCGCGTTGCGGTTTGCTCACGTTCTTCTGTTTCGCTTCGCCCGAGCCGACCTGAACGCCGAAATAGCCGTCCTTGTCGCCGGTGCGGTGCGCGGTGACCTGGCAATCTTCCAGCGCCAGAACGGTTACCGGCACGTGCCGACCGTCCTCTTGGAAGAGGCGGGTCATCCCGACTTTCTTTGCGATAACGCCTGTGCGCATCGTCAAACTCCTCGACAGAGGCACCCCGGCCCATCCGAGGTGCGTGCTTGGCCCGTTTGTGATGCGTCGCCCCGCCCGGGCCAAAATGCCTCCCATATCCGAAGAGAAGGGAAGCGAGACGGGGGACGCAGACCCGGATCAGATCCGGCGGTATCCCGATGTCTTGCCGATTATCGCTAACCGGCGGGGGAATCGAGAGCCCCAGAACTCTCGGCGGTTTTCAGTCCCGCCGCGGACCAATCAATATCAAGCCAGCTTGATCTCGACGTTAACGCCGGCCGAAAGGTCGAGCTTCATCAGAGCATCGACCGTCTGGGCGTTCGGCTGCACAATGTCCAGCAGCCGCTTGTAGGTACGCACCTCGAACTGCTCGCGCGACTTCTTGTCGATGTGCGGGCCGCGGTTCACGGTGAACTTCTCGATACGCGTCGGCATGGGAATGGGACCGCGAATAAGCGCGCCCGTACGACGGGCCGTGTCGGCGATTTCGCCAGTCGCCTGGTCGAGAACGCGATGATCGAACGCCTTGAGGCGAATGCGGATATTCTGAGCTTCCATTACCTACACCGATGCGAAAGAGCCATGCGAACCAGCGGGTGGCCCGCAAACAAAAAGAAAAGGCCCGCCCCGCTATGTCCGGTTTCCCGGTACGGGCGGCCTTTTGGAAATTCGAAGGACGCCGGACGAATCCCGCGTCTGTTGGAGGGCCTATACGGAGGACATTTCCGCCTGACAACCCCCGTTTTGGGTAAAATCCGCCGAAGATACGTCGAGCCGTGTCGACGGCAGGTTCGTCCTTCCACAAAAAGCGAAAGCCCGCCCCCGATAAAGGGAGCGGGCCATCTCTGGAGCGACGCGCCGAAGCGCGAAGCGGCTTACTTCGAGATCGAGCTGACGACGCCCGAGCCGACGGTACGGCCGCCTTCGCGAATAGCGAAACGCAGACCTTCGTCCATCGCGATCGGCGCGATGAGCTTGACGTCGATCGTGACGTTGTCGCCCGGCATCACCATTTCGGTGCCTTCGGGCAGAACCACTTCGCCCGTCACGTCGGTCGTGCGGAAGTAGAACTGTGGACGGTAGTTGGCGAAGAATGGCGTGTGACGGCCACCCTCGTCCTTCGACAGGACATAGACCTCGGCGCTGAAGTCGGTATGCGGCGTGACCGAACCCGGCTTGGCGAGAACCTGGCCACGTTCCACGTCTTCACGCGCAACGCCGCGGATAAGGGCACCGATATTGTCGCCGGCTTCGCCGCGATCGAGCAGCTTGCGGAACATTTCGACGCCGGTCACGGTCGTCTTGCTGGTGTCCTTGATGCCGACGATCTCGACTTCGTCGCCGACATTCACAACGCCGGTTTCAACACGGCCGGTGACGACCGTACCACGACCCGAGATCGAGAACACGTCTTCGATCGGCATGAGGAACGGCTTGTCGACCGGACGGTCGGGAGTCGGGATGTGCTCGTCGACGGCCGCCATCAGTTCCTTGATGGAGTTTTCGCCGATTTCCGGATCGCGACCTTCGAGAGCGGCAAGTGCCGAACCCTTGATGATCGGAATGTTGTCGCCGTCGAAGTCGTAGCTCGAAAGCAGTTCGCGAACTTCGAGTTCGACGAGTTCGAGGATTTCCTCGTCGTCGACCTGATCGACCTTATTCATGTACACGACCAGCGCCGGAACACCGACCTGACGGGCGAGCAGGATGTGCTCACGAGTCTGCGGCATAGGACCGTCGGCGGCATTCACGACCAGGATCGCACCGTCCATCTGCGCGGCACCGGTGATCATGTTCTTCACATAGTCGGCGTGACCCGGGCAGTCGACATGCGCATAGTGGCGCGCATCGGTTTCGTATTCGACGTGAGCGGTCGAGATGGTGATGCCGCGCTCACGCTCTTCGGGCGCCTTATCGATGTTCGAGAAATCAACCGGTGCGTCCTGCACCTTCGTGATCGCCGCCGTCAGCGTCGTCTTGCCGTGGTCGACGTGGCCGATCGTGCCGACGTTGACGTGCGGCTTGTTACGCTCGAATTTTTCCTTCGCCATTTTCCAATAACCTTTGTCTTGAAGATGAATTTCTGCGGGGAGGAAACGGCGCCCGCGGAATCAGGCGCCGCCCCTAAACGGTGAAGCCGCCTTAGGCAAGCTTCTCCTTGACTTCCTGCGCCACGTTTGCCGGCACTTCGTCGTAGTGACTGAACTGCATCGAATACTGCGCACGCCCTTGCGTGAACGAGCGCAGTTCGTTGACGTAGCCGAACATGTTCGCAAGCGGCACGTTCGCTTCGACCGCTTGCGCATTGCCACGCGTATCGGTGCCCTGAATCTGGCCACGACGGCTGTTCAAGTCGCCAATTACGTCACCGAGATAATCCTCGGGCGTCACGACCTCGACCTTCATGATCGGCTCGAGCAGCTTGATGCCCGAACGATCTGCCACTTCGCGCATCGCACCCCGACCCGCGATTTCGAACGCGATCGCGCTCGAGTCGACGTCATGGTACGCACCGTCGTAAAGCTCGACGGTAAAGTCGATGATCGGGAAGCCGACGAGATGACCGCTTTCGGCCTGCTCACGGAAGCCCTTTTCGATCGCGGGGATATATTCCTTCGGAATGTTACCGCCCTTGATGCTGTCTTCGAACACGAAGCCCTGGCCGCGCTCACCCGGGGTGACCTTTACCTTGACGCGGCCGAACTGACCCGAACCACCCGACTGCTTCTTGTGCGTGTAGTCGACATCGACGGGCTTGCCGAGATATTCGCGATACGCAACCTGCGGTGCGCCGACGTTCGCCTCGACCTTGAACTCGCGCTTCATGCGATCGACGAGGATGTCGAGATGAAGCTCGCCCATGCCCTTGATGATCGTCTGACCCGACTCGTGGTCGGTGGTGACGCGGAAGCTCGGATCTTCGGCAGCCAGGCGATTGAGCGCGACGCCCATCTTTTCCTGGTCAGCCTTGGTCTTGGGTTCCACCGACAATTCGATAACCGGCTCGGGGAATTCCATCCGCTCGAGGATGATCGGCTTTGCCGGATCGCACAGCGTGTCGCCCGTGGTCGTGTCCTTCATGCCAGCCAGCGCAACGATGTCGCCGGCAAAGGCCTCATCGATGTCTTCCCGGTTGTTGGAATGCATCAGCAGCATGCGGCCGATCTTTTCCTTCTTGTCCTTCACCGAGTTCATCACCGTGCCCTTGGCGAGCTTGCCGGAATAGATGCGGGTGAATGTCAGCGAGCCGACGAAGGGATCGTTCATGATCTTGAACGCGAGGGCGGAGAACGGCGCGTCGTCTGAAGACGGACGGGTTTCTTCCACATCGCTATCGGGCAAGACGCCCTTGATCGCCGGAACGTCGAGCGGCGACGGCATGTAATCCACCACTGCGTCGAGGAGGGGCTGGACGCCCTTGTTCTTGAACGCCGAACCACACAGCACCGGAACGAAGGCGCGCGCCATTGTGCCCTTGCGGATAAGACGCTTGAGCGTCGCCGCGTCGGGCTCGGTGCCTTCGAGATAAGCTTCCATGACATCGTCGTCCTGCTCGACGGCGGTCTCGATCAGCTTCTCGCGATATTCCGCAGCCTTGTCGGCCATGTCGGCGGGGATTTCGACGAACTCGTACTTCGCACCGAGATCTTCGGCCTGCCACACGATGCCGCGATTGTTGACGAGATCGACGACGCCCTTGAGGTCGCTTTCCGCGCCGATCGGGAGATACAGCACCAGCGGGGTCGCGCCGAGGCGGTCGATGATCGACTGTACGCAGTAATAGAAGTCTGCGCCGGTGCGGTCTAGTTTGTTGATGAAGCACATTCTGGGAACGCCGTACTTGTCGGCCTGGCGCCATACGGTTTCCGATTGGGGTTCGACCCCGGCAACTCCATCAAAAACGGCTACCGCGCCGTCCAGCACGCGCAGCGAGCGTTCGACTTCGATGGTGAAGTCCACGTGTCCGGGCGTGTCGATGATGTTGATGCGGTGCTTGGGCTGGTCGGCGCGCAGCGCTTCGGGGTCCGACATCGGATCCATCGTCGCGTCTTCGGCGGTCCAGAACGTGGTCGTCGCGGCCGACGTGATGGTGATGCCGCGCTCCTGCTCCTGCTCCATCCAGTCCATCGTGGCGGCGCCGTCATGGACTTCGCCGATCTTGTAGGACTTGCCGGTGTAATACAGGATACGCTCGGTCGTGGTGGTCTTGCCGGCATCGATGTGGGCCATGATGCCGATATTGCGGTACCGCTCCAGCGGATAATCGCGGGCCATAAGGATTTCCTCGAGGTGTAAGGGGTGAGACGTCTCACCCCCCATATGGTGATTTGTGTGACGGGTTTAAGACGGGAACGCCAACGCCATAGCGCCGCGCGGCCCCGCCCTGCCCCGATGCCGCAGGCTAACGCCTACCAGCGATAGTGGCTGAACGCCCGGTTGGCGTCCGCCATGCGGTGCGTGTCTTCGCGCTTCTTGACCGCGTTGCCGCGATTGTTGGCGGCATCCATCAGCTCGCCCGAAAGGCGCGCGCTCATGGTGGTTTCCGGGCGACCGCGCGCGGCGGTGATCATCCAGCGGATGGCCAGCGCCTGGGCACGCTCGGGGCGAACCTCGACCGGCACCTGGTAGGTCGCACCGCCGACGCGGCGGCTGCGCACTTCGACCTGCGGCTTTATGTTGTCGAGCGCGGCGTGGAACACCTCGACCGGATTGGCCTTGGCCTTTTCCTCGACCACGTCGAGCGCGGAATAGACGATACCTTCTGCGACGGCCTTCTTGCCGTCATACATCAGGTTGTTCATGAACTTCGACAGCACCAGATCCCCGAACTTGGGATCGGGCAGGATTTCCCGCTTCTCGGGACGACGACGACGTGACATGGCACGAATTCCTTCTCTTGGAGCATTGCACCCTTCCCACACCGTCACCCTGAACTCGGTTCAGGGTCCATCGGGCGGAACGGGCGGCGCTCTGAACTAACCGAACCTGCATCGGCGGAGCCATGGATCCTGAACCGCGTTCAGGATGACGGCCCTGCCGCGAGGCAGCACCTTACTTCGGACGCTTGGCGCCGTACTTGGAACGGCTCTGCTTGCGGTCCTTCACGCCCTGCGTATCGAGCACGCCGCGAAGGACGTGGTAGCGAACGCCGGGAAGGTCGCGCACACGGCCGCCGCGGATCAGCACGACGCTGTGTTCCTGCAGGTTGTGGCCTTCGCCCGGAATGTAGGAGATGACTTCGCGCTGGTTGGTCAGGCGGACCTTGGCAACCTTGCGCAATGCCGAGTTCGGCTTCTTCGGGGTCGTCGTATAGACGCGGGTGCAGACGCCGCGCTTCTGCGGGTTCTGCTCCATCGCAGGGACCTTGCTCTTGGCCTTCTGCGGGGTGCGGCCCTTGCGGACCAGCTGGTTGATCGTCGGCATGTGAGTTCTTTCTCTTCACCGTGTGATGGCGGCGACTAGCGGGTGACAAGGTGGTGTGTCGGGTTCATGCGGTTGCGACGCGCGCGGTGCAAAGAAGCACCGGGGCGGTCTGTTCGCACGAGCCTGAAACGCTCCACCCATCGGCCCACACGGCCACCGGGTTACTTTGACGGCTGCCCCGAACGCCCTCGCCCCGCTGGCCCCGAAGGACGCGCGAAGCCGGAGGTCCAATAGAAAAGAGCCCAATCGCAAGCGCGACAGGCTCCCGGGACATAACCGGCAATGTTCAGCTCTATCTGCCCGATGTTGGACGAATCCTACACCGGATGGGTGCGCTATTAGAGGGAGAGGGAGTGTGGGTCAAGGGAGCATTGTCAATGCGCGACCCGAAGTTTTTTCAGAAGCTTTTCGGACCTCGCAGAAAACTTTCGAATGCGTTGCAATTTACGTAGTCTCTCTACAACTTTGTCAAAATCAAGTATGTCCAAACAACTTTCTCGAGTGATAACACGGTGATCACCAGACCCTCCCGTATCAAAAGCCTCAAGAAACCTAAAAAAATCTTCGATCTTAGCTGTTTCCCTTTTAATAAACGCGCGCACGTTGTGCGCATATCCGCCCTGCGCCCACGCGAATATTATTTGATTGAAGACAGGTGACCCAATAAGATCATCAATTTTTGATAATTTCAATCTCTCGTTGAATCCGTTTAGCGCATAATCAAGTTGATCTTCCGACAAGATCCAAACTTTCTCAGAATCTTTCTGATCATTTACGCGCCCATGAGAGAAGGTTTCTGACCTCAAAACGCTTGTCATCCATCCGATAGATGGACTTTCCCTAAACAAATTCTGTAATTCTGCAGGACTTATCATCTTCGGATGGCTGTATTTGAAAACTCGCCTCGCTTCAGGCCACAATAAAGGCTCACGGAACAGTTCGTCAATTTTGGAAGTCACCGCAGAATGGTCTCCCACTATTGTCATCGCTTTAAACAGGGAGGCCGCCCCCTTCTCAGACATCAAGTATTGTCTTTCGCCTGCAAGGCGGTTGAAGCAAGCTTCAATTTGATCGACTTTCTCTTGATCAAAGGCGCTAAGCAATAAATCCGATATTGTTTCTTCAGACTCCATGGATGAAATGAGCGACGAGAACAGTTCCTGATCTGGAGCATCAGAAGAAAATGTATTTGCAAAGTAAATTCGATAATGGTCAGGAGAACCGATCCTCTGAAGACGACCAGCATCAAGAACTCTTACTTCCGTATTAAATAAATGATTCCGAGTATCGGAATTCGCATCTAGCCTATTGATACCCGGAACTATGGAACTCAAAGCGAGGAGCTCGTGATTAAGGTCCAAGTTCTCCTTGCTGAGTATCTCTTTCAACCTGTCGAATGCGTTTTTTTCATGATTGTCCGTAAGTGAAGCCTTACCAACTGCCACTACGGAGAAGGAAATTAGATATTGCTCCAACCATTCGTAGTAGGGACTGCAACCCGCTTTCAAAATAGATACAAAAATTGCATCGGGGAGATATAGGTCATGGTTTCCTAAGAGAAAGAGTACATAGTCTATTGCTTGATCAAGACGGCGCGGATTAGTTATGTATCGACTCCCCCATCTTCCTATAACGCTTTCGATAAGCTGGCTATCCGAAATAGCGATATCGAACCCAATTTCCGCAAGTCGTAAAGCTAATTTTTTTCGGAACATTCTGCGAAGTGCAAAACTTTCAGGCGCTGGCATCAATAATTCAAATTGCACGATTTTCTCGAGAAAATCTTGGCCGTCCTTGTATTTCAAGGTTTCCCTTACTGAATGGCTGATCTTATCTCTATCATAAAGCAGGATATAGATCAGATTGGGAAAATCTGCAATTGCCCGGACTGTTGTTAAAATATCAGAAACCCTTTCAGGCTCGATTCTATCAAGATCATCCACAATTACAAAAATTGGACTGTCGATTAGGAGTAAAGCGTCAGATATATTTTTCTTCATTTTCGCAAACGATGGAGCCTTGTCGTTCTCTGAAAATACATCCATAGCGTCAGCTACAAGGGAACCACCTGGAACACCCATTTTTCCAGCGAACCTGGCAAGATTAGTCGCTGGACGCAGTTTTTGTGCAAACCGGCTTAGGCTGTGCGAAACGTTACGCAGTTCCGACCACGCGCCCTCCGCTTTCCCCCCATTATCGTTAGCGAATTCGCGAAGCTGTCGAGCGAATTCAGAGAGAAAAAAACCTACTACATCGTCTCCGGGAGGGATCGCCCACGGGCTGATTGTAATAACAGCGTCTTTGCTTGAGGTTATCCGTTCGCGATAAGCAAAAATCATATTCAAAAGGCTTGTTTTTCCGGTTCCCCAACCTCCTGAGATACCTAGAACGAAACCTGATTTCGCATTAAGGTTGTCAAGTGTCGTAGCCAAATGGATCGCCAAATTTGACAATCCAAGTTCGTCGTCATCAATCCGTCTAATTGGTGCAGAACGCTGCATACAATACCCACTACGCCTGAGTTACATTATTTCCGGTGGCATTTGAAACTATAGACCCGCGGGCGGCAAACCCCAATTCCCATTTTCCTACCCCGCCAAAACCTGCTCCCTGCGCGGGGCCATGACCCAGCCCACCCGCAAGATCGCTCGCCAGGCCACCTCCGCCGTCGCCTATGTTGCACCAGCGCCGGAGGACGACGATCCGCTGCTCGCCTTCGACCCCTATCTCCACACCGCGCCACGTCGCAATTCGATCACGCCCAACCTGCAGCGTCGCTTCGTCGCCACGCTCGCGGCCACGGGCATCGTGACGCAGGCCGCCCGCTCCATCGGCAAGAGCATGGAGGCGCTGTACAAGCTGCGCGCGCGGCCCGGGGCGGAAGGGTTTGCGGGCGCGTGGGATGCGGCGCTGGAGCGCGGGGTGCAGCGGCTGGAGGATTGCGCGCTCGAACGCGCGCTGAAAGGCACGCCGACGCCGATCGTCTCGGCCGGCAAGCTGCTCGGCACGTGGGACAAGCCCGACAATACGCTGCTACGCTTCCTCCTCCAGCATCGTCTGCCGGCCCGCTACGGCGTGCAGGACGTGAAGCCGGGCCATCCCCTGTATGAAAGCATCCGCGCCGAGGTGCTGGCCGAGATCGAGGCGGCGCGGCCCGACGAGGACGAGCTTATCGAGGGCATCAACGCCAAGCTCTCCCTGATGCGCAACCGCATGATCATCGCGGGCGAGATCGAGCCCGCGACCGAGGAGGAGCGGCGGCTGATCGCGGAGGACGATACGGTGGGCGACGATATATAGTCACATTTTAGTTGTGGGCGGCGGCGATCCGTGCAAACAGGCGGCCTCGACCCGGAGTCGGCGTCTCTTCCCTATAACGCCGCCTCCACCCTTGAAGCCCCGCTCCACCGGCGGGGCTTCATTTTATGCGGTGAGGAAGTCCACCAGCGCCTTCACCTTACGGGTGCGCCATTGCGGCGTGGGGGCGACCAGCCAGTACGCCCGGCGGCCGGGTTCGGGGCCGTCCAGCGCATCGAGCCGGCCTTCCGCGATGGCGTCCTTCACCAGCAGTTCCGGCAGCATGGCACGGCCCAGCCCCGCCAACGCGCCCGACAGCGCCTGCCCCGCATTGGACACGGTGACGACCGGCTTCTCGCCCTCGGGCAGCGGCACGCCCCAGTCGATCCAGCGCGCGGGCGCCCCGCCGATCGCCTCCGCCCGCGCCACGGTGACGCGGCTGGCGGGGGCAAGCTCGACGCCTTCGAGGTCGCCCGGCCCGTCGACCAGGCGGATCGCGCAGTCGAGATTGACTTCGGTGAAGTCGGCATTCTCGTCGGCGACGAAGGTGAAGCTGGTGTCCGCCCTCTCGGCGGCGAATTCGGCGAGGCGCGGGGCGAGCCACTGGGCGTAGAATTCGCGCGGGGCGGCGATAGTGTAACTGTCCGACGCCTGCCCCGCCTGCATGGCGGAGACGCTTTCCTCGAACTTGAGGAACCCTTCGCGCAAGGCATCGAGCCCAGCGGCGCCCTCCTGCGTCAGCTCCAGCCCCTTGCTGGTGCGGCGGAAGAGGACGGTGCCCAGATGCTCCTCCAGCGCGCGGATCTGCTGGCCGACGGCGGCGGGCGTCACCGCCAGCTCGTCCGCCGCGCGGGTGAAGGAGAGATGCCGGGCGGCGGCGTCGTAAACCCTGAGGGCGTTGAGGGGCAGGTGCGTGCGCTTCATGCCAGCCGATTAGGCAATGCACGGCGCATAGACAAGCGCCTCGCTGGGCCGCGGATTGCCACGGAGACGTAACATTCGGCTGGAACGGCTGGCGGGACGCGGCGCTTTGACCTAGCATCCCTTCCTGCCGCTCAATGCTATAGAGAGACGTTTCGTGGACTTCGAGACTGCCAAGCCCCCTTCGCAGGCGGACGATACCGACACCGGCCCCGCCGACCTGCCGGAACCCGAAGACCCGCAGGACCGCTACGTCAATCGCGAGCTGAGCTGGCTCAGCTTCAACCGCCGCGTCCTCGCCGAGAGCGAGAACGAGAGCTATCCCCTGCTCGAACGCCTGCGCTTCCTGTCGATCTCGGGCAGCAATCTCGACGAGTTCACCATGGTCCGCATCGCCGGGCTCGAAGGACAGGTGCAGCGCGGGATCGAGACCACCGGGATCGACGGCCGCTCCCCCCGCCAGCAGCTCGAAGCGATCCGCGAGCAGGTTCTCACTCTGGAAGACCGCCAGCAGGACAGCCTCGACAGGCTGCGCCAGCAGCTGAAGGACGAAGGCATTCTGATCGCCCGGATGGAGGATCTGGCCGCCGACGAATGCAGCTGGCTGGAGAACTATTTCAACACCGACATCCTCCCGCTAATCACGCCGCAGGCGATCGATCCCTCCCACCCCTTCCCCTTCGTGGCGAATGGCGGGATGGGCGCGCTCTTCCGGCTGAAGCGCGGCCGGCGCCAGCCCGACCTCGTCGAGATGGTCCTCATCCCGAGCGGTGCCCCGCGCTTCGTGCGTGTGCCGGGCGATCGCGCGATCTATGTCGGGATCGAACAGCTGGTCGTCGCCTTCGCCGAACACCTTTTCCCCGGCTTCAAGATCCTGGGCGACGGCCTGTTCCGCGTCCTGCGCGACAGCGATATCGAAGTGGAGGACGAAGCCGAAGACCTCGTCCGCTTTTACCGCACCGCTATCCAGCGCCGCCGCCGGGGCCGCGCCGTCCTGCTGGAGTTGGACGACGATTGCGACGCGGCAGCCGAAACCCTTTTGCGCGAACAGTTCGACGTGGATGCGGCGATGATCGTGAAGACCAGCGGCATGCTGGGCGTGCGCGATCTCGATGCGATCTGCGGCGAACCGCGGCCGGATCTCAAGTTCAAGCCCTTCTCGCCCCGCTTCCCCGAGCGGGTGCTGGCGCATGACGGCGACTGCTTCTCCGCCATTCGCGAGAAGGACATGGTGATCCACCATCCGTACGAGAGCTTCGAGGTGGTGGTCGATTTCCTGCACCAGGCGGCGGTCGATCCCAACGTCGTTTCCATCAAGCAGACGCTGTACCGTGCGGGCGACCAGTCCCCTGTCATTGCCGCCCTGATCGAGGCGGCGCAGAACGGCAAGGCCGTGACTGCCGTGGTCGAATTGAAGGCGCGCTTCGACGAAGAGCGCAACATCCACTGGGCGAACGAACTGGAACGCGCGGGGGTGCAGGTTATCTACGGCTTCACCGAATGGAAGACGCACGCCAAGGTCAGCCTTGTCGTCCGGCGCGAGGAAGACGGCTATCGCACCTATTGTCACTTCGGCACCGGAAATTACCACCCGATCAACGCGAAGATCTATACCGATCTCAGCTTCTTCACGGCCGATGCCGCGCTCGGCCGGGATGCCGCCAAGATGTTCAATTTCATCACCGGCTATATCGAACCCGACGATCTCGAATGCATCGCAATCTCACCGCTCAGCCTGCGCGAGAAACTCTACGAGCTGATCGATGCGGAAATCGCGAATGCGAAGGCGGGCAAGCCGGCGGGCATCTGGGCGAAGCTGAATTCGATCACCAATCGCGCCCTGATCGACAAGCTTTACGAAGCGAGCCAGGCGGGCGTGGAAATCCGCATGATCGTACGCGGTATCTGTTCGCTGCGCGCCGGTATCCCGGGCCTGAGCGAGAATATCAGCGTCAAATCGATCATCGGCCGCTTCCTCGAACATGCGCGGATGTGGGCCTTCGCCAACGGCAAGACGCTGCCGAGCCGGCAGGCCAGGCTGTTCGTGACCAGTGCCGATGCCATGAGCCGGAATCTCGATCGACGGGTTGAAGTCCTCGTCCCGATACTCAACAAGACGGTGCACGATCAGGTTCTGGGGCAGGTGATGCTGGCGAACATTCTCGACACCGAACAAAGCTGGTCGCTCGATCCGGACGGACAGTATCGGCGTATCCGCACCGGCGGCGACGGCTTCAATTGCCATGAATATTTCATGTCGAACCCCTCGCTGTCCGGGCGCGGCTCTGCCTTGCAGAAACACGAGGTCCCACACTTGAAACTCACGACGATCAACGAATGAGCAGTGCGAAGATCCGCAGCGCCAAATGGCAGCGCCGGCTGATCCACCCGCCGCGCGCGGTGATCGATATCGGATCGAACACTGTTCGGCTGGTGATCTACGAAGGCCCGGCCCGTGCGCCGGAAGTCGTATGGAACGAGAAGGTCGCGGCGCGCCTTGGCCGCGATCTCAATACCACGGGTCGCATTCCCGACGAGGCCATGAACGAAGCGCTCGATGCCATTGCTCGCTTCAAGCTTCTGGTCGCCGACCGTAACGTTACAGAGGTCCAGGTCGTCGCCACCGCGGCGGCGCGTGAGGCTGAAAACGGCGCGGAATTTTTGGCCCGCGTAGCCGAACTCGGCCTGCAACCGCGCTTGTTGAGCGGGGAGGAAGAGGCGCGAGCTTCGGCCATGGGTGCGATCGGAGCGTTCCCCGAAGCGAAGGGCGTGGTGGCAGACCTTGGCGGCGGCAGCCTCGAACTGGTTTCAATCGGGGACGGCACCTCTCATCAAGCGGTAAGCTTACCCCTTGGCACATTGCGGCTGATAAAACTTCGCGAACGGGGCAAGATCGGTAAGGGCATCGCCGCCGCCTTCGATGCGGCCGACTGGAAAACGCAGGCGCATGGCCCGCTTTACATGATCGGCGGGACATGGCGTGCATTTGCCCATTACGCGATGCGTCGCACGGATTTCCCCCTGACCGATCCGCACGAATTCCGCATTTCGGTAAAAAGCGCCGCACGACTGGCCAAGGCCGTCGCCGATACCAGCGCCGAAGAACTGGAAACGATATCCGGTATTTCGTCGATGCGCGCCTGCTACCTTCCAGATGCAGCGGCTCTTTTGCGGCACCTGATCGAACGGCTGGAGCCTACGGAACTGGTATTCTCGAGCTGGGGGCTGCGCGAGGGGCTTCTCGTGTCCCGGCTTTCGTCCGGCATTCTCTCGATCGATCCGCTGCTCGCAAGTGTGCATGCCTTCGCCGAACCGCGGGACGCGCATGTCACCGATGCTGCGCGGATGGCCGGATGGACGGCCGATGTCGCACGCGGGGACGGTGCGAGGAACGAACGGTTGCGGTTGGCGGCAGCGCATCTCTCGCTTGCCCTCCAACGGGTGGAGCCGAACCTTCGTGCCAGTCACGCTTCGGAATGGGCACTCGACAAGCGCTGGATCGCTTGCGAAGCGCATGAGCGGGCGATGATCTGCGCGGCGCTTTACGGTAGCATCGGCAAGACCGATCCGCCCGCGTCGCTGGCCGCGCTGGCGAACGAAGGCGATATCCGCGAAGGCACGACCTGGGGCTTGAGCTTCCGCCTCGCACGGCGTCTCGGCGCGGGAAGCCAGGTATCGCTCGCCAACAGCCGGATGCGCCTTAAGAAAAAGACGCTGGCGCTGTATCTCGACGAAAGCCGTGCCGCGCTGGCGACCTATCCGTTGACCAAGGATCTCGACAGCCTTGCACAATGGCTCGGCCACGAGCCGCGCATCAAGATCGGTGCGTATGAATTCGACGATCCGCTCGACGAACTGGACGACGAGTAGGCGCTAGTCCGCGGTTGCCGGGGCGGCGAGCGGAAAGAACGGGATGCGCACTTCGAACGGCGTCTCGTCGTCACGGTGGAAGGTGTAGAACCCTTCCATCGAGCCGTAGGGCGTATCGAGCGGACAGCCGGAAACGTAATCATGGCTTTCGCCGGGATGGAGCACCGGCTGTTCGCCGACAACGCCTTCCCCGTCGACATGCGCGACGAGACCCTTTCCGTCGGTGATCCGCCAATGCCGCAGCATCAGCCGCACCGTTTCGTGCGAGCTGTTCTCGATCCGGATATGGTAGACCCAGAACCACTTGCCCGCTTCGGGGCGGGACTGCTCGGGAAGGTAATTGACCGAAACCCGAACCGTTATCCCTTCGGTGGTCGCGCTATGCTGGAAAAGCTCTTTGATCACCCCTCCAACCTAGTGCCTCGCCCGCGCGGCGCAAGCGAAACGGTCCCGCCGTAGCGGATTAGGCTTTGCCGCAATCTAGGTAGCGTTCGACTTGTTCGAGCCGCTCCTTCCCGAACCACATCTCGTCACCGACGAAAAAGGTCGGGATGCCGAAGGCACCGCGTTCGACGGCGCGCGAGGTGTTGTCGGCAAGCGTCTGTTTTATCGCGTCGTCCTGCGTTCGTGCGATCAGGGCTAGCCCGTCGAAGCCCGCTTCGTCGAGACACGCCCGCACCGCATCCGGGTCGCGGCAGTCGATGTTGCTTTCCCATATCGCGCGCAGCAGTGCGTCGGCCATCGTCTGTCGCTCCTGCTCGCTATCGGCGGCGACCAGGCAGCGTTGCGGCAGGATCGAATTGAACGGCAGATCGGGGTGCATGCGGAAATGCGTCAGCCCGTGGCGCGCGATGAAACGGTGGAACTCCAGTTCGGCATATTCGACCTTGCCCTTCACCTCGGCATCGCGATGCATGGGCGGCGCATTGCCGGTCAGCTTGTGCATTCCGCCGAGAAAGACCGGCGTGACGACCAGTTCGGCCCCCGTCCGCGCGATAAGGTCGTGAAGCGGATACCATGCAAGATACCCGTTCGGTGCGCCCACATCGAGAATGAATTCCACCGTCTGCGTCATACGCTCTCCTGCCTATCGTCCAAGATTAGGTACGAAAGGATCGCTCCGCCAGTATTCTCACTTGCGAATGACTTTCAATAGCATATCTTGGGGCAATCGAATCGAGGAATTGCCCATGACCGAACCGACCGGAAACCGCGACGCCGATCCCCTGCCGCTGGCGCTACCCACCCATACGGCGACGCGCATCGTGCTGGTCATGATCCGGCGGATGGCGGCGCACGGCCTGCGCGATGCGCGCGCCGCGATGCTGGCGCTCGACGTGTTCGGGCCGCAATTCCAGCGGCCGCTTCTCCTCACCCGCAGTCTCGTCGTGGAACTGGCACGCACGTCGGGCCGGCGGATCGAGCTCGCGCCCTGTTGCGCGCTCGGCATGACGCGCGACGAAGGCTTGATCGTAGACCTCATCGGCGGCGGCGGCCTGGCCACCCTTGCCGCGCTGACCGACGATTCCGAATGCCGCTCCGCCTATGCAACCGCCGAGGCGCTGGGCGCGGCGATCACGGATTGCTGCCCGGTCTAGAACCCAGCGGCCTTGAGCGCCCGGTCGAGGTCTTCCTTCACGTCTTCGACATCCTCCAGCCCGACATTGATGCGCAGCAGGCCCTCGGTCACGCCCATTTCAGCGCGTGCCTCCTCGCTCATCCCGGCATGGGTGGTGCTGGCCGGATGGCACATCAGGCTGCGCGCATCGCCGATATTGTTGGACAGGTCGATCAGCTCCAGCGCGTCGAGCAGCGCGAACGCCTTGGACCGGCTACCGACATCGAAGGCGAAGATCGGCCCAGTGGCGCGCATCTGCTTCATGGCGAGCGCGTGCGAGGGATGGCTCGGCAGGCCGGGGTGGCGGATTTCCGGCACGCGCGGCTCGATGAACCGGCCCAGCGCGACGGCGTTCTCGCTCTGCCGCATCGCGCGCAGCTCAAGCGTTTCGAGGCCTTTCAGCACGACCCACGCATTGAACGGCGCGCAATTCGGGCCGGTATTGCGCTGGAACGGCAGCAGCACCTCGTCGATCCACTCCTGCGAACCGCAGACCGCGCCGGCGAGCACACGGCCCTGCCCGTCCATCAGCTTGGTCGCGCTATAGGCGACGACGTCCGCGCCGAAGTCCATCGGCTTCTGCAGCGCGCTCGAGGCGAAGGCATTGTCTACTACGGTGGTGATCCCATGCGCTTTCGCGAGGCCGCAGACATATTCGAGATCGACCACGTCGAGCGTGGGATTGGCGGGCGTCTCGAAGAAGAAGACCTTGGTTTCGGGCCGGATCGCCGCGTCCCACTGTTCGTTCACCGCGCTGTCGACCACCGTCGTCGCGATGCCGAACTTGGGCAGCAGGTTGTCGACCAGCCAGCGGCACGAACCGAACGCCGCACGCGCGGCGACAACATGATCGCCCGCCTGTAGCTGGCACAGAAGCGCGGTCGTCATTGCTGCCATGCCGCTCGCCTGCGCGCGGCACGCCTCCGCCCCTTCCATCAGGGCGATACGTTCTTCCAGCATCCCCACGGTGGGGTTCTGCAGGCGCGAATAGGTCATGCCCTGCGCGTTGCCGGCAAACCTGTCGGCCACGGTCTGCGCATCGTCGTAGGTATAGCCGGAGGTGAGAAACAGCGCCTCGCTCGTCTCGCCATGCTCGCTGCGCCAGGTGCCGCCGCGCACGGCTTGCGTCGCAGGGCGCCATCGGGAAGTAATCGTGCGGTCGGTTCCGGTTGTCTTCTTCATGGCAGACGCGGTTAGGCACATGCGCAGCGAGCGGCAAGGAAAGGCTGTTGTCTCGCTGCAAACGCTCGCTTAATCCCCCCGCCCGATGACCCGCGCACCAGAGCAACCTCGCGATCCCCTGATCTGGTGCTGGGCGATTGCGCTCGGCTTCTGGGCACTGCTCCTGTGGAACCTCGCCATTCCGTCGACCGACTATTTCGACGAGGTGCATTACCTGCCCGCCGCCCGCGAAATGCTCACGCTGAACCGCTTCGCCAATCGCGAACATCCGCTGTTCGGCAAGGAGATGCTTGCACTGGGCATCGCGCTGTTCGGCGACAACCCCTGGGGCTGGCGCCTTATACCGTCGCTCGCCGGCACGCTCGCTCTGTTCGCCTCGATGCGCGCGATCTGGTTCGGAACGCTCGACCGCTTTGCCGCGGTCGCGACCGGCCTCCTGATCGCCTCCGGCTTCCACCTGTTCGTCGCCTCGCGCATTGCGATGCTCGATATCTTCATGCTCTGCGCCGTCGCCGTCGCCTATTGGCAATTGGCTGCGGCGATGCGCGAACCGGAAAAGGGCCGCTGGCGGCTGGCTTTGGCGGGTATCGCGCTCGGTCTCGCTATGGGTGCGAAATGGAATGCGATACCGCTGGCGATGGTGCCGAGCCTCGCCTTCCTCGTGCTGCGATGGCGCGCGGGCCGGCGACGCCTGCTGCTCAGCCGCCGCGGGATGCCTGTGCCGGGAATAACCTTGGTGGAAGCGGCTCTCTGGCTCGGCGTCGTTCCGCTCGCAGTCTATGCCGCGACCTTCATTCCCGGTTTCCTGTATGCGCGCGAAGCGATCCCCGAAGGCCTGATCGCGCATCACCGCTTCATGCTGGACCTTCAGGAACAGGTAAAGAAGGCGCATCCCTATCAATCGACGTGGCAGCAATGGGTGCTGAACACGCGGGCGATCTGGTACCTTTACGAACCCGTCGACGGGGCGCAGCGCGGCGTCCTTCTCGTCGGCAATCCCCTGACGATGTGGCTCGGCCTGCCGGCGCTGCTATGGTGCGCCGTGACGGGCGCCTGGAAACGTTGGCCTGCACACGGCGCCGTGGCCTTCCTCTACGTTGCCAGTCTCGGACTATGGGTCGTCGCCCCGAAGCCGATCCAGTTCTATTATCACTATAGCCTGCCGAGCATGTTCCTGCTTGCCGCTTTGGCTCTGGCACTGGCGGATTTGCGCAACGCGGGCTGGCGCAAGACGAGCGGCGGGGTGCTAATTCTCAGCGTGGGACTGTTTGCGGTCTTCTTCCCGATCCTCAGCGCCCTGCCCCTCTCCGGGCCGCGTGCTTTCGAATTCTGGACCTGGCTGCCGGGCTGGCGCTGACTATTTGTACCGGCCCCAGACGAAGCGGCTCGACAGCGCGAAGTTCCAGACCGACCCGATCGCGATGCCGACCAGGGCGGCGGGCAAGGTATGCATGCCGTTATCGTACAGTGTCGTGGCCACCGCGACATTGGCGAAGGCGCCGATCGAACAGGCCGCGATGAAACTGAGCCAGCCGACGAACAGTTTGCCCGGCGTCGTCAGCCGCTTGTCGCGGTAGGTCAGCCAGTTGTTCAGCCAGAAATTGAACGTCATCGCGCCGAAGGTGGCCGCCGTCTGGCTCCAGCCGAACTGCGATCCGGTCGCCGCCATCAGCGCATAGAGGATGGCCATGTGGACCAGCACGCCCAGCCCGCCGACCGTACCGAACAAGGCGAAGCGGGTGGGAATGAACCGCCCGAAGCTCTTGTCGTAAAGACCGGCAAGGAAATCGAGCGCGATTGCGCGGTCGAGCTTGGATTCGCCGGAGCGGCGGGCGGAGAAGTTCATCGGGATATCCTTGACGCGGAGCGGCGCGGGAGAGGTGGCGAGGAGATCGAGCAGGATCTTGAAGCCGATAGCGGATAGTTTCGGCGCAAGGCTGCGCGCGGTCTCGGTCCGCAGGAGGAAGAAGCCGCTCATCGGATCGCTGAGTTCGACGCCCGTCAGCTTGCGCGCCAATGTGTTCGCCATGCCGGAGAGTTTTTCGCGGTCGGGCCGGTTCCATTCCGCCATGCTTGCGCCTTCGGCAAAGCGACTGGCGACGGCGACGTCCGCCCCGCCCGCGCGCACCGCGTCCAGCATGGATACGAGGAGCTCGGGATCGTGCTGGTGGTCCGCATCCATCACCGCGACATACGGGGCTGCGGTCGCGCAGAAGCCTTCGATTGCGGCACTCGAAAGGCCGCGCCTGCCGATCCGGTGCAACACGCGGATACGCGGATCGGTGCGGGCGAGACGGCGGGCTTCCTCGGCCGTACCGTCGGAAGAATCATCGTCGACAACCAGCACTTCCCACCCCTGCGGTCCGAGCGCGTCCTCGATCCGCGTCATCAGCGGCGCAAGATTGTCGCGCTCGTTCAGCGTCGGCAGGACGATGGCGAGTTCGAGCGTTTGGCGGCGTGTGTCGCGAGAAAGATCGGCGTCCGGCGTCATCGCGGGCGCTCATGCCTTATATCGCGCAAACCTCAAGCAGATTGCAGCGCCCTTAGCACCGCATCCCCGATTTCGGCTGTCGTAGCGCTGCCGCCGAGGTCGGCGCCGCGCGTGTCCGACGCAATGACTTGAGAAACGGCTCGCTCGATCCGGCGGGCATCCTCCTCGCGCCCCAGCGAATGGCGCAGGAGCATCGCGAGACTGAGGATGGTGGCGATGGGGTTCGCCTCGCCCTGCCCCGCAATGTCCGGCGCGCTGCCGTGGATCGGTTCGTACAGGCCGAACGTGCCATACTCCGTCTTACGTTCGCCGAGGCTGGCGCTGGCGAGCAGGCCGATGGAGCCGACCACCGCGCTCGCCTGGTCGGAGAGGATGTCGCCGAACAGATTGCCGGTCAGCATCACGTCGAACTGGCCGGGGCTGCGCACCATCTGCATCGCTGCATTGTCGACATACATGTGATCGAGCGCGACATCGGGGTAGTCGCGCGCCACCTCAATAACCGTTTCGCGCCAGATGCGGCTGGTTTCGAGGACATTGGCCTTGTCCACGCTGGTCAACCGCTTGCGCCGCTTCTGCGCCGCCTGAAAGCCGAGATGGGCGATGCGGCGCACTTCGGCCTCGTTGTAGGACATGGCGTCCCACCCCTCGCGCCCGCCGTCGCTTTGTCGTTCGCCCTTGTCGCCGAAATAAACGTCGCCGTTGAGTTCGCGCACCACCAGCAGGTCGATCCCGCGCGCCAGTTCGGGCTTCAGGGGCGAGAGGTCTTCCAGCCCTGCGAACCCGGCGGCGGGGCGCAAATTGGCGAACAGGCCGAGTTCGCTGCGCAGGCCGAGGATCGCCTGTTCGGGCCGGTGTTCTCGCGGCAGATCGTCGCATTCGGGATCGCCCACCGCGCCGAACAGCACTGCGTCCGCCGCTTTCGCCATTTCCAGCGTTTCGGCGGGCAGCGGATGGCCATGGCGCTTATAGGCGATACCGCCGACATCGCCCTCGAACAGCGTAAGGCCGTGCAGCGACAGTGTATCGAGCACCCGCCGGGCCTGTTCGATCACTTCGGGCCCGATGCCGTCTCCGGGAAAGATCGCGATTTTCATGCCGTCATCCGATTCAGCCGCTGCACGAGCAGCGTCCGCGCGGCTAGAACGTCGGCGCGGGTGTCCGCAAGCAGATAGCGGGCGATCAGGGGTTCGCTGCGGCCCAGAATTTCCAAGGCGCCGTCAAGGTCCGCTATCTCGGGCCGCTCGCCGCCATAGCCCTGTTCGCGCAGCAGCAGCACTTCGTAGCTCGCCAGCGCGCCCGCCCACCCCCGTGCCGAGGGCGCGTTGCAGATCGCATCGAGCAGCGCGAGGAGCGCGGAATAGAGGCGCGGATAGACGTTGCGTTCGGGCAAGGCGCTGGCGGTCAGCGCGCAGACCCAGGCGATGGCGGCGGCAGGCAGCGGTTCGGACAGCCAAGGCCCGCGACTTCGCACGAGTTCGAGCCGGGCGAACGGCAACTGGCTGTCGCTCTTCGCGCGAATATCCGCCGCGACGAGATTGCCGGGAATGACGACGGGGCGAAGCTGCCGCCCCCGTCCCCCGGCGATATAGGCGGCGACGATGCCCGCTTCCTCACTAAATAGGCGCGCGATCACTGCCGTCTCGCCATGCGAGCGGGCGGATACGAGAATGGCGGGCGCGCGAAGCTGCATGGCCGCAGCCTTAGCGCGGCCAGCGGATCAGGCTATCGTTTCCTTGGACGCGGCGACGGCGAGGCTCTTGCCCCGGCTCATCGACCAGTTCGCCTGCATCCGCACTTGCGGGTTGGGCGCGCACCATATCTCGCCGGTCTCGTCGATCGCGGTGACCCACAAAATGTTGTGCTCCTGTCCGTAATCGATGACCGCAAGCGCATAGCCATCGCCCTTGCCGAGGACGTGGAGGGGAATGGGAGTGTCGAGCTGTGTGAACATAGCAAACGCCTTTCACCGGCCAGACGACCGGAAAGCGTTTGCGTTTCAGAACTTAGCTTTGTTGGTCGCCCTTCGCGGCAGTGGCCGTTTCCAGAGCAGCGACGCGGGCGCCAAGCTTTTCCGTCTCTTCGCGAGCGCGCGAAGCCATCGCCTTCACCGCATCGAATTCCTCGCGCGTGACGAAGTCCATTCCGCCGAACGCTTCCTTGGCACGCTCGCGCGCCGTCTCGCGCGCTTCGCGGGTCATGCCGGCCAGCGTACCGGCGGCGGAATTGGCGAGTTTGACGAAGTCGGCGATGAGGGGGTTCTGGCTCTGCATGGGGCAGAAATGGGACGGCGCGCCCCGTTTGTCCAGTAGGCGCGTCAGGCGCCGATCTGCACCCGATCCTGCGCGCCGCCGGGAAGCCCACCATCGGCCTCCGGATTGAGCTGCAGGAACTGCCAGTTGAGTGCGGTCGCGAACAGCACCCATGCGAGATACGGCAGGAGCAGCAGCCCCGCCGCGCGCCGGATACGCCAGAACAGCGCGATCACGACCAGCAGCGTCACGTCGACCAGCAGCAGCACGACGAGCGCGGCGGTGATTTCCTGCGCCCCGAAGAAGGTCGGCGTCCAGGCGAGGTTGAGGGCGAAATGTACGGCGAACGCCGCGATCGCCGCCCCACGCCCCTTCGCGCCCCAAGCGGCACAAATCATCGCCAGCGCAAGGCCGATCATGATGTACAGAATGGTCCACACGATGCCGAATGTCGCGGGCGGCGGATAGATCGCCGGCTTTTCCAGGCTACGGAACCACTCCGTATCGGGACCGCCGAGTTGTCCCGCCAGAAAGCCGAGCAACACGCACAGCGGCACGGTAAACAGCGCCCATCTGATGAAGCTCGCGCGCAATTGCGCGCGCGATGCCAGCATGTTCATGTCCGCAATCCCCCTGCGATTCGCCCAGACCGCCTTTTGGCGGCGGGTTGCCTTGCGCGCAATCCGCCGCGCAAAACCGTGCCCCGGCGGAGCAATTGTCCGCCGGAGCGATCAATTTCGTCAGCGCATCAGGACCAGTTCTTCGGCCATCGTCGGATGCAGGGCCACGGTGGCGTCGAAATCTTTCTTGGTCAGCCCGGCCTTCACCGCGATCGCCGCCGCCTGCATGATTTCCGGCGCTTCCGGCCCGATCATGTGCAGCCCGACGATGCGCCCGGAATCTCCGTCGCAGATCATCTTGTAGAGGCTGCGCTCGTTCCGTCCGGCGACGACGTTCTTCATCGCCTTGAAGTCCGACAGGTAGACCTTGACGCTGCCAAGCTGGTTCTTCGCTTCGCCTTCGGTCATGCCGACACCCGCCATCGGGGGGTGGCTGAAGACCGCGCTGGGGATGTGATCGTAGCTGACGCTGGTGGGATCGTTGCCGAACACGGTATCCGCAAAAGCCTGCCCTTCGCGGATGGCGACGGGGGTCAACTGCACCCGGTCGGTGCAGTCGCCCACGGCGTAGATGTGATCGATGTTGGTCTTGGAGAACCGGTCGACCTTGATCTCGCCCTTCTCGCCCATCTCGATGCCAACGTCCTCGAGGCCCAAGTCCTTCGTGTGCGGTACGCGGCCGGTAGCGAACATGACGGCATCGACCTCGATATCGTCGTGATTGGTCATCGAGACGCGCAGGCAACCCTCGTCGGTCTTCTCGATCCCGCGGAATTCCGCGTGGAACTTGAACTCGATGCCCTTCATCATGCTGATCTGCAGCAGACGATCGCGCAGGCTCTCGTCATAACCGCGCAGGATCTTGTCGCTGCGGTTGATAATGGTGACGTGGGTGCCGAACTCGTTGAAGATGCCGGCGAATTCGTTGGCGATATAGCCGCCGCCCGCGATCAGGATGCGCTTGGGCAATTCGTCGAGATGGAAGGCCTCGTTGCTGGTGAAGCCCAGCTCGTGCCCCGGGCATTCGGGTACATGCGGCGTCGCGCCCGTGGCGATGAGGATATGCTTCGCAGTGACGACCTTGCCGCTATCCAGTGTAATTTCGTGCGGGCCGGTCAACCGCGCTTTTTCGTGGAAAATCTTGACGTCGTGGGTTTCGAGCGTGTTGGTATACGCGCCGTTGATGCGATCCACGTCCTCGAACACGTTGTCGCGCAGGACCTTCCAGTCGAACTTGGTCTCACCGACTGTCCAGCCGAATTTTTGCGCGTCTTCCAAATCCTCGGCGAACTGTGCACCGTAAACGAGCATCTTCTTCGGCACGCATCCCCGGATGACGCAGGTGCCGCCGATCCGGTGTTCTTCCGCGATCGCGACCTTCGCGCCGTGCGCCGCGGATACGCGGCTGGCGCGAACCCCGCCGGAGCCGGCACCGATCGTGAAAAGGTCGTAATCGTATTCGTCGGCCATATGTGCGCGCTCCGCTTCGTTGTGAGCGCGCGATATGGCGACGGGGCCGCTTCAGGGCAACCGGTGCTTACCGCGCCGCGCTACGCCGGCTGCGGCTGCGATTGCGCGCGGGGCGATTGCCCTGGCCCCCGCCCTGCCCATTGCCTTGCGACGCGCCGCCCTGTCCGCCTTCGCGCTTCGGCTGGCCGGCACGTGCGGGATGCTTCTTCTTCGGCGGGCCCTTCTTCGCCGCCGCATTGCCGGCAGGGCGAACCTTCGGGCGTGCGAGACGCGGCTTCTGTTCCCGCTTGGTCGGGCCGACACCTTCCACCACCGCACGGAAATTCTCCGGCAGCGGCAGGCGCTCGAACTCGGCATCGGTGGTCTTGCGGATGTCCTTCAGATAGGCGCGCTCGTCCTCGGCGCAGAAGGCGATGGCGACGCCGTCCGCCCCGGCCCGCGCGGTACGGCCGATGCGATGGACATACTGCTCGGGCACGTTCGGCAGCTCGTAATTGATCACGTGGCTGACGCCCGGGATGTCGATCCCGCGCGCGGCGACATCGGTCGCCACGAGCACCGGCGTCTTCGCCCGCTTGAACTCGTCGAGCGCGCGCTGGCGCTGCGGCTGGCTCTTGTTGCCATGGATGGCGTTGGCGGGAATGCCCTTCTGGGCGAGCTTCTTCACCACCCGGTCCGCCCCGTGCTTGGTGCGGGTGAAAACGAGCACACGCTCGATCTTGCCCGGAACCTGATGGCGACCGGACAGGATCAGCTCAATCAGGTCCTGCTTCTCGTCCTGCTGGACCATGAAGAGATACTGCTCGATCCGCTCAGCCGTCGTGCTTTCGGGCGTTACCGAAACCTGCGCCGGATTGCGGCAGTACTGGCCGACCAGTTCCTTGATCTGCTTGGGCATGGTGGCGCTGAAGAACAGCGTCTGCCGATCGGCCGGGGCCAGCTTGTGGATCTGCCGCAGCGCGTGGATGAAGCCCAGATCGAGCATCTGGTCCGCTTCGTCGAGGACGAGGATTTCCACCTTGTCCAGCGTGAACGCCTTTTGGTCGATCAGATCGAGCAGGCGGCCGGGCGTGGCGACGAGGATGTCGGTTCCGCGGTGCAGCTTGTTGCGATCCTTGTTAACGGACGTGCCGCCCACGATGCTGTGCACCTTGAGGCCGGCGAGCGCGCCGTAATCCTTCGCGCTGTCGGCGATCTGCCCGGCAAGCTCGCGCGTCGGGGCGAGCACCAGCATGCGGCAGGATTTGAACGGCGTCTGCTTATCCGCATTGCGCAGCCGGTCGATGCTGGGAAGCATGAAGGCGGCGGTCTTGCCGGTACCGGTCTGCGCAATGCCGAGAAGGTCGCGCCCTTCGAGCACAGGGGGAATGGCTTGCGCCTGGATGGGGGTGGGCTCGGTATAACCCTTGAGGTCGAGCGCCTGGAGAACGGGCTGCGACAGCCCGAGGTCGTTGAATGTCGTGGTCATGAAAACTCGCATTACATGCGGCGCGCATGGGCAATCGCACCATGCGCGGCGCGGGGGTGGAAACCGCCCGCGTGAATAGGGAAGCTTGAGAAAATCGGTCGAAGCGCGCGCCGGGGCGGATCATTGAATCCGCCGCTTCACGCTGGCGTACAGCGCTTCGGTTGGAGGGCATGTGGTCGCTTATTACGCTTAAGTCAATTGCGACGTGCCGAGCAGGCCCAGCGTCACCCTTGCGCAGCCTGCTTTCGTGCGTTGCCTTGAAGTTCGCAACCTTTGTTGGATTCAAACCCGGATCAGTATATTCCAGCCCCATCATCGGGCATCTACGCGGGAACCGGTGGCTGAGAGACTGAATTGCGCTCCCCCCCTTCGTGAGGAGCACATTTTGATTGAACGCGACAATCCGCTCGAAGGTTATCTCGCAAAAATTGAATCAAGGCGGCCCTTATCCCAAGACGCGCGTGACGCCTTTCTTGCCTTGCCGGTGGAGCCCGAACACTACGACATCTATCGAGAGATCGTGCGCGAGGACGACCGCACGTCACGGTGCTGCCTGATTATTCAGGGATGCGTCAGCCGCTTCAAGACCCTTCCCAATGGCGAGCGCCAGATCAACTCGTTCCATTTCGACAACGATATGGTCGATCTCCAATCCGCGCTTCTTCTCGTATCGGATCACGGGATACGCACGCATTCGCCGACCACGGTCCTGCGTATCGACTGCAATGCGGTGCTGCAACTCACGATCGATCAACCCGAATGGGCCCATGCGTTCTGGTTCGATACGCTTGTCGATGCCGCCGTCTTCCGCGAATGGATGTTGAATGTCGGGCGCCGCGTGGCGGTTGGGCGGGTCGGCCATCTCATCCTGGAAATCTTTCACAAACTGTCGCGAATCGGACGGACCGAGGGCTACAAATTCGTCATGCCGATCACCCAGAACGATCTTGCCGACGCCGTCGGACTGAGTGCGGTTCATACCAACCGGTCGCTTCAGCAATTGCGCGAACACGGCATGATCAGTTCGATCGGCCGCACATTCTCGATCGACGATTTCGAGGCAATGAAACGGCTTTCCAGTTTCGACCCCGCATATCTCCATCCCGCAGGACCGCGCGTCGTCAATCCGGAATGCAGCTAAGCCGGGGTTTGCCCGTGCAGCACCCAGAAGCCGCCTTGCTCGTCATAGGATGCGCGCCCGATACATACGCCGTCCTCGACGATCTCGTAGGTCCCGCCTACGCGGCAATGTTCGGTGAATAGCGCCGAGCGATCGGCAGACTCGAACGCGACCTTGCGGTGCAACCCACGCTCGTCGAAGACCAGTTCGTATCGATGATACTTCGCAGCCGCGTCCATGGCCCACCTCCATCAGACAGGAACGCAGCGTAGGTTTTAGCACGCTATCGGTCGTGCATCAAAGACGGAATCAAACAAATGCGAGTGCGATTGTACGCGCTGGCGGTCCGCGAAAACCAACCCGCGGCTGTTTCCCGCTTATGCCGAGGCGACGGTGGACGCGATGAAGGCGACGTAAGCCGCCAGCAAGACGCCGCCTTCGCGCCTGCCGAGTCTCCCGCCGGTGAAGGCGAAGATCAACGCCGCAACCGTAGCGCCGAAGAGGACCCACAGGTCGACCGCCGCGATCGATGCGGGGATCGGGCCGGGGGCCACCAAGCCGGTGATGCCGCCGATGAAGAAGATGTTGAAGATATTCGAGCCGAGCACATTGCCCAGTGCGATGTCGCCCTGCTTGCGAACCGCCGCAACGACCGTGGTGACGAGTTCGGGAAAGCTCGTGCCGGCGGCCACGATGGTCAGGCCGATCACCTCGTCCGACACGCCGAGATCGGACGCAATCGCGACCGCGGCGTCGATCAGCACAACCCCGCCGGCCACGATCAGCACGAGGCCGCCGAGAAAGGTCCCCACCGCCAGCGCGAACGAGCCGGTGGGTTCTTCATGCGGACGAAGGGAGCCATCCGTTTCCTCCACGGCAGCGGCACGGCTGGACGCGGCGGTCTGCTCCGCCCCCTGCCTTTCCTGCCGATAGGCGATCCATAGATAGGCGGCGAGAATGACGAGGAATACGCTGCCGACGATACGGTCGAGGCCGAAGGTGACGGAAGCGACGATCAGCAGCAGGACACCGCCGAGACCGACCAACCCGTCGCGCCACAGGACCGTCCGGTGAATCAGCACGGGCGCGATGAGAGCTCCCGCCCCGAGAATCAGGAGGGTATTCGCCAGATTGGAGCCCACGATATTGCCAACCGCGATGCCCGGTGAACCCTGAAGAGCAGCCTGAACGCTGGCGGCCAGTTCCGGCATCGATGTGCCGAGCCCCACGATGGTCAGCCCGATCAGCATCGGCGACAGGCCGAAGCGCTCGGCAATGCGCACCGCGCCGCGCACGAGCAGTTCACCGCCACCGACGAGCAGGACGAAACCGAGAAGCAGGAAGAGCGCGGAGGAAAGCATCATGGGTGTTCGATATTTATGTACGCGCGCAGCCTACTGTGTGAGACCCTCGATCTTCGAAATCAGCGGGACGGTATTCGCGAGTACCGCATCCTTCGGCGCCGTCAGCACCCAGCGTACACCTTCAGCCTTGTAGGCGATGTCGACCTTTCCCCCCGTCGCCATTTCGGGAAACCGCTTGATGACCGTCGTGCCGAAGCCCTGTCGGTCCGGAGCGGAGACGGGCGGCCCGCCCGTTTCCTTCCAGAGGACGGAGAGGCTCGGACGCTGGGGATCGTCGTCCAACTTCCATTCGATCGTAACTTCGCCGCCATCTTGGGATAGAGCGCCGTACTTGATCGCATTGGTGGCGAGCTCGTGCATGGCGAGGCCGATCGCCTCGGCCACGGACGGGCGAAGCACGAGTTCGTCAGGACCCTCGAAGGTCACCACATTGTCGAGGTTGCGGGTGGCCCGCGTCACGTGCTGGCGAATGATCGAACCGAGATCGGCCCCCTGCCAATCGTGATCGTTGAGGATGTCCTGATTGGCCGCGAGCGCTTCGATCCGCGCGGCGATCGATTGCGCAAGATCGCTCTCTGCTCCGGCGGAACGATTCACGATAGCCTGCACCATGGACAGCATGTTGCGCGCGCGGTGATTTACCTCACGCATGAGCAACAGAATACGTTCGGCATTTTCGCGCCTGTCGGTAATGTCGGTATTGGTGCCGCACCACAGGGCAACTTTGCCGTTCTCGTCCGTAACCGGCAAGGCGCGCGAGAGGAACCAGCGATAATCGCCATGCACGGAGCGGAGGGGAAACGTATCTTCCCACGGCTCACCCGCCGCGATCGCAGCCGTCCATCGCTCGGTAATGCCATCCAGAAGTTCCGGATCATGAAGGCTTTTCCACCCCCAGCCCTGCATTTCCTCCAGTGTCGTGCCGGTGAAATCGTACCACCGGCGATTGTACCAGAAGATCGAGCCTGTTCCGTCCGCCATCCAGGCAAGCTGAGGAATGTTATCCGCAAGCGCTTCGAATTGCATGCGGCTTTCGGCGAGTTCGCGGCGGAGCCGGTCCATCGGCATCTATCGGTATTCCCGTTCAACGGAATGATGGACATAGCCCATCGAGGCCACCGCGTCTAATCGGTTAGGTCCGCTGCCGCCAGTAGCGCATTCGTGCTGGCGTCGAATTTTTCGCCGCCCTGCTCGATCGCCTTCGCCATTTGCTTGCCGAGTTCGACGCCGAACTGGTCGAACGGATTGATGCCCATCAGCACGGCGCTGGCGAACACGCGGTGTTCGTGGAACGCGATCAGCGCGCCCAGCGTGCTCGCGTCGAGGTCGTCGCAAAGGATGGTCGCGCTCGGCCGGTCGCCGGGATAGTTGCGCGCCGGGTCTTCGCCCTTCTTGCCCGCCATCAGTGCGGCGCCTTGCGCGAAACAGTTCATCAGCAGGATTCGGTGATGCGCCGGGTCGAGATCGTCGCCCGGCGCGATGCTGGCTATGAAGTCGACGGGAATGAGGTGCGTGCCCTGGTGGAGCAGCTGGAACACGGCGTGCTGTGCATCGGTGCCCACCCCGCCCCAGGTGATCGGCGCAGTCGGCCCATCGACAGGCTGCATATCGGCGGTCACGCGCTTGCCGTTACTCTCCATTTCTAGCTGCTGAAGATAGTCGGGAAACAGGCCGAGCCGCTCGTCATAGGCGAACACCGCGCGGGTCTGGCAGCCACGCACGCGAGTGTAATAGAGATCGGCGAAGGCAGCGCGAAGGACGAGATTGTCCGCGCCGTCGGTATCGCGGAAATGCGCATCCACCGCAGCGGCACCAGCCAGCATGGCGCGAAAATCGTCCATGCCCACGGCCATCGCGATGGGAAAGCCGATGCTCGACCAGATGGAATAGCGCCCGCCGACGCTTTCCTGGAACGGCAGGATGCGCGTTTCGTCGACGCCCCATTCCACCGCCTTATCTGGCGCGGCAGTGAGCGCTACGACCCGCCCGCCCGGATCGGAGACGCCATTGTCGCGCAGCCATTTCAGCGCGCTTTCGGCATTGGTCATGGTCTCGATCGTGGTGAAGGTCTTGCTGGCAACCGCGATCAGTGTCGTCGCCGGATCGCAGGCGGCGAATGCCTGTTCGAGCGCAACCCCGTCGATGTTCGAGACCACGTGCACATCGCACAGTGAAAGATCGCGGCTCAACGCATCGACGCCCAATGCCGGGCCCAATGCGCTGCCGCCGATGCCGACATGGATGAGGTGCTTGATCTCGCCGAGCGCCCCGCCACGGATCGCCTCGACCAGCATGCCCATCCGGTCGATCAGCGCGGCGGCTTCCTCCACCTTCGCCGCATCGCCCACGCCGCGCAGGGTCGCATGATCGGCGGCGCGGCCTTCCGTCGGGTTGACGACCTCTCCCGCGAACAGCTTGGCGCGCATTCCGGCGAAGTCCATCGCTTCGGCGAGTTCCTCGAACACTGAGAGGACCGCGCGATCGAGATGGGTTTTCGACCAGTCGAACAGGATGCCGCCTGGCGCCATCGGATCGCCTGCCTCGTCTTCCCCGGCCAGTTCCAGCCTGCCGCTCAGCATCGCCACGCGGTCCGCCCCGCCCGGCTCGTCCTGCCCCTCGCCGCCGTCGCGTTCTGTGCTGAATAGTTCAAGCAGGGTCGGCTGCGGCAGGGCCTTGAGGCGGTCCCAGATATCAGCGGCGGCGGGGCTGGTCATGGCGCGCAAAAATCCTTTCGTGTTCGGCCTCGTGCGACTAGGCACATCCGCCATGTTTGAGAACCCCGCATGACCGATCAGGCGCTCGCAAATAACGCCCCGTCGAAGGACGATGAAGCCAAGGAAGAAGATTGGGGCGATTTCGCACGATTCCTGATCAAGCTCGTGCTGGCGGTGGTTATTTTCCGCAGCTTCATCTTCTCGCCCTTCACCATCCCGAGCGAGAGCATGCTGCCGGGCCTGCGCAATGGCGATTATCTGGTCGCGGCGAAATGGCCCTATGGCTATTCGCGCCTGTCGCTGCCTTTTGAACTGCCGCTGATCCCAGGGCGCATCTTCGCTTCCCTGCCCGAACGGGGCGACGTGGTCATCTTCAAGCATCCGGTCGACGGGACGGATTACGTGAAGCGCGTAATCGGCCTGCCCGGCGATACGGTCGCCATGCGCAGCGGTCAGGTGATCCTGAACGGCGAACCCCTCCCCAAGGAACCGGCCGCGCCGTTCCTACTCGCCATGAGCGCGAATACCGATTGCGAGCCGCGCGGCGGCACGGTGGTCGAAACGGCGGAGGGTCCGGCGTGCCGATATCGGCAATTCATCGAAACCCTGCCTTCGGGCAAAAGCTATCCGACGCTCGATTTTGGCGCCATGCAGCAGGACGACTTTGCACCACAGATCGTACCCGAAGGGCGGATGTTCGTGATGGGCGACAACCGCGACAATTCGATGGACAGCCGCTTTCCTTCCTATGCCGGCGGCGGCGTCGGCCTCGTCGATACCGACCTTCTCGTGGGGCGCGCCAGCATGGTGCTGTGGTCCACCGACGGCAGCGCAGAATGGCTGCTGCCGTGGACGTGGTTCACCGCCGCCCGCTGGGACCGGATCGGCAGCGCGATATGACCGCTCTCCTGCACGAAAGCCGTGAATGGCTGGAGCGGATCGGCTTTGAGGTGAAGGACGCCGCGCTTTGGCAGTCTGCGCTGACCCACGGCAGCACCGGCGAAAAACAGAATTACGAGCGGCTCGAATTCCTCGGTGATCGTGTGCTCGGCCTGTCCATCGCCGACTGGCTGTACGAACGCTCGAACGAGCCGGAAGGCAAGCTCGCCCAGCGCCTCAACGCCATCGTCAGCCGCGAGATGTGCGCCATCATTGCCCGCGATATCGGCCTCGGCGCGCATGTGCGCATCTCCAAGCAGGCCCGGTCGGACGGCGGGCAGGATAGCGACAACATCCTCGGCGACGTGATGGAAGCCCTCCTCGGCGCGCAGTTCCTTGAGAACGGCTTCGGCGCGGCGCGCGAGCTTGTGCATATCCTCTGGCGGCCCGCGCTGGAAAGCGGCGCAGGCGAAAGCAAGCATCCCAAGAGCGCACTGCAGGAATGGGCGGCGGGCAATCGCAGGAAACCGCCGGAATACGAGGTTATCGACCGTTCCGGCCCGGACCACGCGGCGCAGTTCACCGTGCGGGTGAAAGTCCACAAGGTCGGCGAAGCGGAAGCGGTCGCCTCGAGCAAGGGCGAAGCGGAAAAGGCGGCGGCGAAAGCCTTCATGGATCGCTTTGCGTGAGCGCGGTTCCTATGCCTCGGCAGGTCACCGGTCTTTCAAACCAGTCTCAAGGAAATCAGCCCTTCGACAAGCTCAGGGCGAACGGATAATCGATGTCAGATCACGATAGAACCAAATGCGGCGTCGTCGCCGTTATCGGCGCTCCCAATGCCGGCAAGTCCACGCTGGTGAACCAGCTCGTCGGCCAGAAGGTCGCGATCACCAGCGCCAAGGCCCAGACCACGCGTGCGCGGATGCTCGGCATCGCGCTGCATGGTGAGACGCAGATGATCCTCGTCGACACGCCCGGCATCTTTGCGCCCAAGCGGCGGCTGGACCGGGCGATGGTCAGCGCGGCGTGGGAAGGCGCGGAAAGCGCCGATGCCTTGCTGCTGCTGGTCGATCCGATCAAGCAGCGCCGCCACGAACTCGAACCGCTGGTCGAGGCGCTCGCGAACCGGCCCGAGCGCAAGATCCTCGTCCTCAACAAGGTCGATCGGGCGAAGAAGGAGCCACTGCTCGCCCTCGCGCAGGAACTGGGCGACAAGATCGACTTCGCCGAGGTGTTCTTCGTTTCCGCCCTCACCGGCGACGGCGTACCGGAAATGAAGCAGGCGCTGGCCGACACCATGCCCGAAGGCCCGTGGATGTATCCCGAAGACCAGGTCTCCGATGCGAGCGAACGCCTGCTCGCCTGCGAAATCACGCGCGAACAGCTCTACAAGCAGCTGCACGAGGAACTGCCTTACGACAGCGCGGTGCGGCCCGAAAAATACATCGAACGCCCCGACGGCAGCGTGGAAATCCACCAGCAGATCGTGGTCGCGCGCGACAACCAGCGCGCCATCGTGCTCGGCAAGGGCGGCAGCCGGATCAAGGAAATCGGCAGCGCGGCTCGCGCGGAACTTGGCGACATGCTCGGCCGCAAGGTCCATCTCTTCCTGCACGTCAAGACCGACGAGCGATGGGTCGACGACAAGGAAATGTTCGAGGAAATGGGACTGGACTGGGTGCGGTAATCAGCCGGCCTGTCGGCGCACTGTCAAAAACCGCGTCAGTCCGCACGCCGCCGCCAGCACACATAAGATCATGGCCGCCGCCATCGGTGCGGGGCCGGTGCCGAGGTTTGCCGCCAAGAGTACGCCGATCATCGCCGCGCCCAAGGTCTGGCCGAGCAGGCGCGAGGTCGAGAGCATTCCGCCGGCCGCCGCCGCTCGCGCCTTGGGGGCACGCCCGATAATCAAACGCGAATTAGGGGCGAAGAACAGGCCGAAGCCCGCCGCCATGATTGCCAGTCGCCACGCGATCGCCTGCCAGCCCGGATCGTTGCCCATCGTCATCAGCAAGGCCAGCCCGAGGATCGCCAGCGCCATGCCGGTCAGGCCGAGCTTGGTCGCCGCGATGCGGTCGGACAGCCAGCCTGCGAAAGGCGCGACGAACAGGAGGGTGAGCGGGAACGGCAGCAGGAGTAGGCCGACTTCCGCCGCGCTGTAACCGAAGCTTTGCTGGAACAGGAACGGCAGGGAAATCATGATCCCGCCACTCGCCATGAAGGCTGCGACGGCGGCCAGCGCCGAAAGGCCAAGCACCGGTGTCGCCAGCAGATCGACCGGCAGCACCGGGTTCTCGCGCGCACGCTCGCGCCGGATCAGCAGCAGGAGCGAGACGACGCCGATTGCCGCTGCCACGGCCCCCGGCCACCACTCAGCCCCGTGCGTCGCCCATTGGAGGCCGCCGATCAACAGTAAGAGGGTCAGCGCGCTCCATACGCCGCTCAGCGTCTCGCGCTTTCGGTCGAGCAGCTTCACCGGATCGGGCAGGCTTCGCCCGACCAGCAGCGACAGCAAGGCCATCGGCGCGCCGGCTATGAAGACCCAGCGCCAGTCGACATGCTCGACTACAAAGCCCCCCAGCGTCGGCGCGATGGCTGCCGAGCTCGCGACCACGACCGAATTGATGCCCATCCCGCTGCCGAGACTGCGTGCCGGGTAAGTCGCACGCAGCATTGCCGCCGAAACGCTAAGCGCCATACCTGCGCCCAGCGCCTGCCCTGCGCGCACGGCCAGCAGCATCAGAAAGTCGTTCGCAAAGAAAGTCAGCGCAGAGGCGACGAGGAAGATCGCCTGCCCCGCCTGGTACAGCGTGCGGTGCCCGATCCGGTCCCCCATGCTGGAAAACGGCAGCAGGACCATGACCAGTACCAATTGGTAGACCGTGACGACGTTGGTCACATCGGCATTCGACACGCCAAGATCGCGCGCAATGGTCGGCAAGGCGACGTTTGCGACATTACCGTCCAGCACGAAGAGCGCGGTGCCGAAACTGATCGCGACGATAGCCCAGATGCGGCGCGGCATGGGCAGCCCGTCTTCCTCCTCCGTTCGCTCGATTGGAGGAGATGAAGGTGCGGTATCGGCGGGCATCACGCTTTAACGGCGCTCGGCCCGCATCGGTCCCGAAGTGTCAGCGCTTCTTCTGGATCCCGATCTTGTTCTTCTTGGCGAAATCCTTGGTCGATTCTTCGCTCCGCCCAATCGCTTTCGCAATTTCCTTCAGGCCTTTGCCCTTGCCGGCGAGTGTGCGCAATTGCCCCGCTTCGTCGGCTTTCCAGGGTTGCTTGTGCCGTTCGAAAAACTCCTTCGCCATCAGGCATCCCCCTTCTTCGTTGCAGCTTTCTTCGCCGGCGCCTTCTTCGCCGCCGGTTTCTTGGCGGCGGCCTTTTTCTTCGCGGGCGCCTTCTTCTTGGCCGGCGCCTTTTTCTTCTTTTTCGCCGGACCCTTGGCCGCGCGGGCATCGATCAGTTCGATGGCCTGCGCTTCCGTCACATCCTCCGGTTTCATGTCCTTCGGGATGGTCGCATTGGTCGTGCCGTCGGTGACATAGGGGCCATAGCGGCCGGGCATCACCTTCATTTCGGCGCCACTGGTCGGATGCTCGCCCAGCGTCTTGATCGGCTCGGCCTTCTGCCGCCCGCCGCCCTTGCGATTGGCTGCTTCTGCGAGGAGCGAGACGGCGGCATTCATGCCGGTTTCGAACACATCGCGCGTGGTTTGCAGCTTGGCATACTTGCCATCGTGGCGGAGGTATGGGCCGTAACGCCCTATCGCGGCTTCAATTTCCTTTCCGGTCTCCGGATGCGCGCCCACAATACGCGGCAGGCTCAGGAGCTTCAGCGCCCATTCGAGATCGAAATCGTCGAGATCCTTGGGAATGCTCGCACGCTTCGCCTCCTTGCCTTCGCCGAGCTGGACATAGGGGCCGAACCGCCCCGTCTTGCGTTCGACCGGCAGGCCGGTGTCGGGATCCTCGCCAAGAATCGCATCTTCCGCCCCGTCGTCGCCCTCGCTACCTGGCTTGGCGAACTGGCGGGTGAAAGTGCATTCGGGATAATTGGCACAGGCGACGAACGCGCCGTAACGTCCGCCGCGCAGCGCCAGCCGGCCCCCTTCGCGCCCTTCCTTGTCGCACAGCGGGCACCAACGCGGCTCGTGCCCGTCGGCGCGTTCGGGGAAGAGGTAGTCGGACAGGAATTCATCCAGCACCTCGGTCACTTCCGAGGGCTTCTTGTCCATCACCTCTTCGGTCTTGGGCTTGAAGTCACGCCAGAACGCTTCGAGCAGTTTCTTCCACTCCTCGCGCCCGTCGGACACGGTATCGAGCTCGTCCTCCATCCCGGCGGTGAATTCATACGCCACATACCGGTCGAAGAACCGTTCGAGAAACGCCGTGAGCAATCGACCCGATTCCTCTGCGAAGAAACGGTTTTTCTCCATCCGAACATAGGCGCGATCACGGAGGGTCTGGATCGTGCTCGCATAGGTGGAGGGGCGGCCGATGCCGAGTTCCTCGAGCCGTTTGACGAGGCTCGCTTCGGAAAAGCGCGGGGGCGGCTGGGTAAAATGCTGGTTGGCTTCCACCGCTTTCTTCGCCGGGGCATCGCCCTTGCTCATATTGGGGAGCAAGCCGTCCTCGTCGTCGTCCTTGTCGTCGAACCCTTCCTGATAAACGGCGAAGAAGCCGGGGAACTTCACCACTTGCCCCGTCGCACGCAATTCGTGCTTGCCGGTCCCGTCACGCAGGGTGACGGTGGTGCGTTCGAGCTGGGCGGCGGCCATCTGGCTCGCCATCGCGCGCTTGAAGATCAGGTCGTACAGCTTCGCCTCGTCGCCCGAACCGGCGCGGTCGCGCCCGAAATCGGTCGGCCGGATTGCCTCGTGCGCTTCCTGCGCATTCTTCGCCTTGGTCGAATAATGGCGCGGCTTGTCAGGCAGATAATAGGCATCGTACCGGTCGGCGATGGCCTTGCGGCAGGCGGTAATCGCGCTGCCGTCCATCTGCACGCCGTCGGTCCGCATGTAGGTTATCGCGCCCGCTTCATAGAGCGATTGGGCAAGCCGCATCGTGTGGCTGGCGGAATAGCCGAGCTTGCGCGCCGCCTCCTGCTGCAGGGTCGAGGTGGTGAACGGCGGCGCAGGATTGCGCTTCAACGGCTTGGTCTCGATCTCCTCGATCGTGAAGTTCGCCTGCTCGACCGCCTGCTTCGCTGCCTTCGCGCTGCCCTCGTCGCCGAGAGTAAGCTTTTCGAGCTTCTTGCCGTCATACTTCACCAGCCGCGCATCGAACGGCGTGCCGTCCTGTTCGAGCTTGGCGATGACCGACCAGTATTCGTCCGCCCGGAAGGCCTCGATCTCGCGCTCGCGATCGACGATCAGGCGCAGAGCGACCGATTGCACCCGGCCCGCGCTCTTCGCACCCGGAAGGCGGCGCCACAATACCGGCGACAGGGTGAAGCCGTAGAGATAATCGAGCGCACGGCGGGCGAGATAGGCGTCGATCAGCGGCTGATCCAGCTCGCGCGGGCGCTTCATGGCGTCGGTCACGGCCTGCTTGGTGATCGCGTTGAACGTGACCCGGTCGACCGATTTGGGCAGCGCCTTGCGCTTCGCCAGCAGTTCGCGCACGTGCCAGGAAATCGCTTCGCCCTCGCGGTCGGGGTCGGTGGCGAGGACCAGCCGGTCCGCGCCCTTCGCCGCGTCGCTGATTTCCTTGAAGCGCTTCTGCTTGTCGCGATAAAGCTCCCAGTCCATCGCGAAGTCTTCGTCCGGGCGGACGCTGCCGTCTTTCGGCGGCAGGTCGCGGACATGGCCGTAGGAGGCGAGGACCTTGAAGTCCTTGCCGAGATACTTCTCGATGGTTTTCGCCTTGGCCGGCGATTCTACGATGACCAGTTGCATGGGTGTGAAATGCGTCCCTTACGTGTGCATGTGCGTATACGCGCGAAAATGGGGGCGGCTCCGCAGGGGCGTCAAGCAGGTTGTTCGCCGCCTGTTTTTTGCAATTGCGAACAAAGTTACTAGATCGGGACCTCGTGTGGCGCCCGATCGCCGCGACAATCATCCTTCGACGACAGAAAGGTTCTCGCCATGAGAAAGGCTCTCGCCGCCGCAACCGCCCTCGCCCTGACCCTGCCCGCCACCGCCGCGTTGGCTCAGGAAGAAATGCCCACCATTATCGTGACTGCGCCGAAAAGCCTCTCCGAAAAGGACGCCGAGCGCTGGGAACGGTACAACAAGGATGCCGCCAAGCTCGAAGAACGGCTCGCGAAATATTACGAGGAACGGCGCGACGACATTTCGGACGTGAAGGAAGCGCGCGACAAGTTCGAGGATGCGAAGGACAAGCTCGAGGACGAGGAAAAGGACATGCGCCGCACCGCCAAGGATATCGAGAAGGCGGAAAAGAAGCTGCGCGATATCCAGAAGAAGCGAGACCGCCTGCGCGAAGGTTGAGGCCTATCGCAGGCTGACCCTGCCGGCGGCGTGCCGTTCCAGCGTGCCGGCGATCTCCAGCTCCATCAAGGCAAGCTGCACGGCCGCCGCGCCCTGACCGGATTGGCGGACCAGTTCGTCCACCGCGACAGGAGCGGTTGTCAGCAGGGCCGCGATATCGGCGGGTTCGGCTTCCCCCAGTTCTTCGGGCGCGTAGTCGAAGGCCGCCGCCGGTTCGCGAAAGGTTGAGCGTGGGCTGCCGTCGAACCCGGTCAGCAGTTCGGCGACGTCTTCCGGCGTCTGGACCAGCACCGCCCCTTCGCGGATCAGGTGGTTGCAGCCGTGGCTGCGCGCTTCGAGCGGGCTGCCGGGGATCGCCATGACCTCGCGCCCCGCCTCGCCCGCCAGACGCGCGGTGATGAGGCTACCGGATTTGACCGCCGCCTCCACAACCAGAGTTCCCGCCGCAAGCCCTGCGATAATGCGGTTGCGGCTGGGAAAGTGGCTGGCCCGCGGTTCGGTACCGGGTGGCTGTTCTGCGAGGAGCAAACCTTCTTTCGCAATTCGCTCCTGCAAAGCCTCGTGCTGCGGAGGGTAGGCGATGTCGATCCCGCTGGCGATCACTCCGATGGTTCGCGGCCCGTTCGAAGAATTGAGCGCGCCTTCATGCGCAGTTCCGTCGATGCCGCGCGCGAGGCCGGAAACCACGGTAAACCCCGCCTCCGCCAGTCCGCTGCCGAAGTCGCGCGCCAACCGGACCGCCGCCGCGCTGGCATTGCGCGCGCCGACCAGCGCCACGCAGGGTTTGGCGGCAAGCGCGATATCGCCGCGATAGATCAGGATCGGCGGCGCGCCGTCGATCTCGCCGAGCAGCGCGGGATAGTCCGGCTGGTCGTGAAACAGATAGCGCGCACCGGCCTTGCGGACGGCGTCCACCTCCCGTTCGATCCGGTCGGCGGGGGCGATGCGATAGGGCTTGCCGCCGCGACCGGTAAGGTCGGGCAAGGCGTCGAGCGCACCCTGTGCGGTTCCGAAGCGAGCGAGCAATACCGTGTAGCTGACCGGTCCGATATTCGGCGAGCGCAGCAAGCGAATGCGTGCGAACGCCTCGCCTTGCGTCAGTTCCGCCGCCGCCGGAAGGCTCATTTCTTGGTGCCGACCCGGGGTTCGGTTCCGGCCATCAGCCGCGCGATATTGGTACGGTGGAGGAAGACGATCAGCAAGGCAACGAGCACGAGCACCTTGCCGAAGGTCGGCCAGTCGAACACCCATGCCGCAATCGCCGCCGCGATCACCGCACCCATGCCCGCAACCGAGCTGATCCGCGTAATCGCGAGGAGGCTGATCCAGACCACCGCATAAACCACGCCCAGCTGCCAGGCGAGGCCGAAGCATACGCCCGCATTGGTCGCCACGCCCTTGCCACCCTTGAAGCCGAGCCAGATCGGAAAGCAGTGTCCGATCACCGCGAACAGCGCCGTCCAACCCATGTCGAACGCGAACAGTTCGCGCGCGATAAGAACAGGCACCAGCCCCTTAGCCAGATCGAGCAGCAGAGTACCCGCCGCCAGCCCTTTCGAGCCTGTACGCAGCACATTGGTCGCCCCGATATTGCCGCTGCCCTGTTTGCGCACATCGCCCTTTCCGGCGAGGCGCGTGAGGATCAGGCCGAACGGGATCGAGCCGAACGCATAGCCGAGCAGCGCGGCCCAGAGGGTGGTGATCGTGATTGCCCCGAATTCCATAACCTCGCCTCTAACCGTTCGCCCCGAGCTTGTCGAAGGGCCGCCGTTTCTTTTAGAGCCGGAATGGATAAGAAAAACAGTCCTTCGACAGTCTCAGGACGAACGGATAAAAACTTGCACGCATCTTCCCCCATCCTGCTGTTCGATTCCGGCGTCGGCGGCCTGACCGTCCTCGGCGAACTCCGCACTCTTTTGCCGGAAGCGCCGGTGATCTACGCCGCCGATATGGCCGGCCTGCCCTATGGCGCGAAGAGCGAGGCGGAGATTGCCGCGCGGGTCTGCGGACTGCTCGGGCGGATGGCCGAACGCTATCATCCCCGCCTGATCTGCATCGCCTGCAACACAGCCAGCACCATCGCACTGGCCATGGTGCGTGACGTGCTGGAACTGCCGATCGTCGGCACGGTGCCTGCCATCAAGCCCGCCGCCGCTTTGACCGAAACGGGCGTATTCGGCCTGCTCGGCACCGAGGCGACCATGCGCCAGCCCTATGTCGACGAGCTTCAAAAGGAATTCGCGGTGGGCAAGCGCCTGCTGCGGCACGGGGCGAACGGACTGGTGGAGTTGGCCGAGGCGAAGCTGCGCGGCGAGACCGTCACCGCGGACGATGTGGCACAGGAGGTGAAAGGTCTCTTCCTCCAGCATCACGGCAACGAGATCGATACCGTCGTCCTCGCCTGCACGCATTTCCCGCTGCTCGAACCCGAACTGCGCGAAGCCTTCGGCCCGGACATTTCTTTCGTCCACGGTTCGAAAGGCATTGCGCAGCGGATCGCGACATTGACCAAGGGTCAGACATTCAACCGCGACGCGCCGGATTTCGCCGTTACCACCGGACCGCTCGACGATTTCGAGCGCCTGAAGGCGGCCTTCGATCTCTACGCGATCAGCGATCTGCGCGTCTTCTGATACTTGCGAACCGCTCGCAAAGATCGCGGTGGCGAAATTAACGAACAGCGCCTATGTGCGCTATGGAAATTGCCGCCCCCGGGGCGACGCAGACTAGCGGTGCAAGCGTGAATTACGACCAGATCTTCGACGAGGCGATCGACCGCCTGCATTCCGAAGGACGCTACCGGGTCTTTATCGACATCATGCGCAACAAGGGCGCGTTCCCCAATGCGCGCTGTTTCCACGGGCATAACGGGCCGAAGCCGATCACCGTGTGGTGCTCCAACGATTACCTCGCCATGGGCCAGCATCCCAAGGTGGTCGCCGCGATGGAAGAGGCGCTGCACGATGTCGGCGCGGGTTCGGGCGGTACGCGCAATATCGGCGGCAACACGCACCTCCATGTCGAGCTCGAGCGCGAACTGGCCGATCTGCACGGCAAGGACGGCGCGCTGCTGTTCACCAGCGGCTACGTCTCGAACGATGCGACGCTGTCCACCCTCGCGAAGCTGCTGCCCGGCTGCATCATCTTTTCCGACGAATTGAACCACGCCAGTATGATCGCCGGCATCCGCAATTCCGGCTGCGAGAAGCGGGTCTTCCGCCATAACGATCTCGAGCACCTCGAAGAACTGCTTGCCGCGGAAAATGAGGCGACGCCCAAGCTGATCGCCTTCGAAAGCGTCTATTCGATGGATGGCGACGTCGCCCCCATCCATGCGATCTGCGATCTTGCCGAGAAGTACAACGCGCTGACTTATGTCGACGAGGTGCACGCGGTCGGCATGTACGGAGCGCGCGGCGGCGGCATCACCGAACGCGATGAGGCGGCGCACCGCATCGACATCATCGAGGGCACGCTGGGAAAGGCATTCGGTGTGATGGGCGGCTATATCGCGGCCGATACCCGCGTGATCGACTGCATCCGCTCCTATGCGCCCGGCTTCATCTTCACCACCTCGCTCAGCCCTGTGCTGGTTGCCGGTGTGCTGGCGGCCGTAAAGCATCTCAAACAGTCGAGCGAGGAGCGCGACGCGCAGCAGGCCGCTGCCGCTTCGCTGAAGGACAAGATGGCAAAAGCGGGCCTTCCGGTCATGCCATCGACCACGCATATCGTCCCGCTGATGGTAGGCGATCCGGTCCGCGCCAAGAAGATCAGCGACATCCTGCTCGCCGAATACGGCGTGTACGTGCAGCCGATCAACTTCCCCACCGTGCCCCGCGGCACCGAACGCCTCCGCTTCACTCCCGGCCCCGCCCACAGCGAAGCGATGATGGACGACCTGGTAAGCGCGCTGGTCGAAGTATGGGACCGGCTGGAACTGGAGCTCGCCCGCGCGGCTTGAGCGTCGGCCCCGACCACCCTCAGATAAGCCGGCGTATTTTCGGCACATAACTCGGTCAACGGCGTTATAGGCGCTTCACCGGAAATGATTGCCAAACTTCGCTCCTTCGTCGGCGCCAACTTGCCACTGCTCGCGATTGGAGCCTTGGTGATCTGCGCGCTCGCGGCGCTGGCCCTATTCGGTCGCGGATCGAATGACGCTCCTTCTCGCGCGCAAACTAACATGGCCGCCGAAGATAGCGCGGCCACTGCCCCCGCCCCCGAAGCTGCCGAAGACCTCGACGAACTGCCCGCCACCGCTAAGAGCGAGGCGGTTGCGTGGTCGCAGCTCGATCCGTCCTCTGCACAGGCAAAGAACGGCGCCATCCCGATCGCGTCCGACAAGCTCGGTGCGGCGAAGCCGTTCGTCTTTCGCGGGTCGGCGACGGACCGGGCGCGGGCGGAGGACTGCCTTTCGCTCGTCGCCATCGCCGAAGCGGGTGGCGGCGCGGCGGACCAGCGCGCCGTGATGCAGGTCGTTCTCAACCGCGTACGCCACCCCGCCTTCGCCAACACCGTTTGCGGCGTCGTCTTCGAAGGCTCGCAGCGCAGCACCGGATGCCAGTTCACCTTCACCTGCGACGGGTCGCTCACGCGCTCCTACCCCGCCTATCTGATGAACCCCGCCCGCGCCCGTGCGAAGGAAGCGCTCGGCGGCTATGTGGACAAGACGGTGGGCAATGCGACGCATTACCATGCGGACTATGTGTATCCGTGGTGGAGCCCGCGGCTGGACAAAGTCGCGAAGGTCGGACCGCATCTCTTTTTGAAATGGCGCGGCTATTGGGGGACGCCGCAGGCGCTTTCCGCGCGCTATGGCGGGAACGAGCCCGATCCTGCGGCGCTGCGCCGCCTTGCCGCCGCCGTCGAGCGTCCCTCGATGGACGAGGCCTTGCTTACCGAAGAGGGAGAGGCGGTGAAGACCGTCGCCTCGGTCGACGAGGACGCACAGGCGGGGAACGGACCGAACTCGCCCGCCCCCGGCATCCATTTCGTCCTCGTGTCCCAAGCTGATAATCCTGCCGAACTCGTCGTGCGGGCGCGGCGGCTGTGCCCGGGCGATCGCTATTGCCAGGTGATGGGCTGGAGCGAACGCAGCGCCATTCCCGACAAGCTGCCGCTGTCAGATGCGGCGCGCGCCGCCCTGCGCTTCAGTTTCCTCCCCGCCTCCGACGGCAGCAAGGAAGCGGTGTTCTTCGATTGCAGCCTGTGGGACGAGCCCGCGTCCGGCCGGTGCCTGCCCAAAGCGCGGACTTGACCCCGGCCCGCGTTGCGGCAACCTGCTGCGATGACCGAACCCGACCAACAATCCTATGACGCGGTTGTGACCGGCCGCCGCTCGATCCGCGGTTTCCTCGATAAGCCTGTGCCCCGCGACCTGATCGAGGAGGTGCTGGAGCTCGCCATGCGGGCGCCCTCCTCCTTCAACAACCAGTGCTGGCACTTCACCGTCGTCACCGGCGATCCGCTCGATGCGATCCGCAAGGGCAATACCGAAGGCATCCTTGCCGGCAAACCCGACAGCCGCGAGTTCCGGCGACATGATGGGCAGCACCCGGCTCACCGCGAACGGCAGGTCGCCGTCGCCAAGCAATTGTTCGGCGCGATGGGGATCGAGCGCGACGACAAGGACGGGCGGCAGGACTGGGTGCTGCGCGGCTTTCGCCAGTTCGACGCGCCGGTCAGTATCGTCGTCACCTACGACCGCGCCCTGCTCGGCAGCGACATCGCGCCGTTCGACTGCGGTGCGGTGACGAATGCCGTGGTCAATGCCGCATGGTCGCGCGGTCTCGGCTGCGTCATCAACTCGCAAGGCATCATGCAAAGCCCGGTGGTGCGCGAACACGCGGAGATACCCGACGATCAGGTCATCATGATCTGCATCGCGCTCGGCTGGCCGGACGATGACTTTCCGGCCAACGCCGTGGTAAGCGAACGCAAGGGCGTAGACGAGGCGGCGCGGTTCGTGGGGTTTGGGTAAGCTGTTCTCGAGTAGGCGAAATCAAAGGCAAAATCGAAATGTCTCGTATCGTAAGAAAGTAGATATGCGCCGGGGAAGTCTCTTCTCGCTCGTGACGATGTTCATCCTGTCCGGTTGCGTCAGTTACGCCGCGGAGGAGCTTACGCCCTCTTCCGCACCGCCGGTCTATTCTGCCGAAGGTGCCGATCTGGACCTGCAAGTCGATCAGCAGATCCATCGCCGAGTCATTCCGCTGCCGCTCGAAGACGAGCGTACCGACGTCAATCTGGGCTCGGGCCGCGAACCCATCCCCGTTTGCGTCATGCAGGACGAGCGGGAAACCTGCATCACGCTGGAACCGGATGTGCCACAGGACATGGTACTACGGTTCGCGGATGGCGAAAAAACTCTTCGTTTTTCCTATCTGGGTCCGCAGGCGCAGTTTTCGCAAGCATATCAAGCGGCCCATCGCGGGAGGATAGATATAGAAGTACCCCGCGCTTACGAGCTCGTGAACGTCGGCCTGTCTCTCACGCCGTATGCTGCCGAAAATCTGGGTCTGACAGCTTCGTCTCCCTATCTAGACGATGTTCGCTCCTACTTCGCCGATCACGCCGATGCTGCATTCGTGCAGCGGCTCGACGATCTCATGCGCGAAGATGCGTCCAGCTATCATACTCTCAAGATGAACGGGGCCGCGTTCGAACTGGCGGACGATAACACCTTAACGCGTAGCGAAATTTATCGAAGCTCCGCTTGGACTGGAAACGATCTGTTGCCTTTGATGGAGGATATGCAGGCGTTCGCGCGATTTTCGGACTTTTCGAAATTCTATGCCGAGCACACCCAACTCTACGCATCTCAGATCGCCTATCTTCGGGACGAGGTTGATGTCCCCGGGATGATTTTATGGCTGGGCGCCGAATTTCCGGATGTCGCGCCGTACGATCATACGCGCATACTGTTCTCGCCCCTGGTCGGTTACAATCAATCGTTGAAGACATTCGACGAAGACGGCTTTCGGCAATCGATGCCCCACGTGAATTTCCCCTATCCCGAAGAGATTGACGCCCAGCTTTCTCGCGATGCGCTCGCTGTATACCGCGGCCTGATCCTCTTTACCGAGCTCAATCACGGATACATCAACCCGACGATCGAACCTTATTCGAGCCAAATCGAAGCCGCGATGCCGGACCTCTCGCTATGGGTGGGGAATGAGACCGCTGCCGGATATGGTAACGGGACCGGAATCTTTACGGAAATGACGAACTGGGCGCTGGTCTCCGTTCACGCATACGATGTGCTGCCGGAAGCCGAAGCCGATCAAATAGCGGAACGTGTCGAGCGGATAATGGTTCGAAATCGTGGCTTCACGCGCTTCGATAAGTTTCAGGCGCGTATGCTCGCGCTCTTCCGGTCCCAACCCGCGAACGAGCCGATCGCCGATATATTCCCGGAACTGGTTGCGAGCCTGCCTGATATGCTTTCGGAATAGAGGCTAGTTGCGCAAACCGCCCCTACCGTAAGCTCACCACATTATCCGCCTCGGGACGCTGGCGGCTGCCGTCGTAGAGGCTGGCCATCGGTTCGTCCTCCACCACGATACGCTGCGCGGCACCGAAACCGTTGAAGTCGGTCTTCATCGCCGCGCCGTAGGCACCCAGCATGCCGATCTCGATATAGTCGCCCGCCTGAATATCCGACGGCAGGGCGAACGGGCCGGGCATGTAATCGGCATCGTCGCAGGTCGGGCCGTAGAAGGCGAAATCCGCTTCAGGTTTGATGAGATCGTCTTCCAGCGCGCGGACGGGAAATTTCCAGTCCACATGCGCGGCATCGAACAGCGCACCGTATGCGCCATCGTTGATGTAGAGTTCTTCACCGCGGCGCTTTTCCACGCGCACGACGAGCGAGGAATATTCGGCGCAGAGCGCGCGGCCGGGCTCGCACCACAGTTCCGCGTTGTAGGCGATCGGCAAGGCGTAGAAGTGCTGGTGGATGATCTTGAAGTAATCTTCGAGCGGGGGCGGCTCCATGCCGGGATAAACGCTTGGAAAACCGCCGCCGACATCGATCATGTCGATCACGACCGACGCCTCGGCAATGGCCGCGCGCGTGCGGTCCAGTGCCTGCACATAAGCGAACGGGCTCATCGCCTGGCTGCCAACATGGAAGCACACGCCGAGCCAGTCCGCATATTGCCGGGTTTCCTGCAGCAGCGCAGGCGCTTCGGTCAGATCGCAGCCGAACTTGCTGGCGAGACTGAGTTCCGAATATTCGCTGGAAACGCGCAGGCGCACGCACAGGCGCAGATCGGTCGCCGCTTCGCCGTCTGCATTGCGCGTCGCGTCGACGATCTTCGCCAGTTCCTCGCTCGAATCGAGGCTGAAGGTCTTCACCCCGTGCTCGAAATAGGCCTCGCGGATCGCCCCGGGCGATTTTACCGGATGCATGAAGCACAGCACGGCGTCCGGCAGCAGGCCCCGCACCAGCCGCACCTCGGCGATCGACGCGACATCATAATGCGTGACGCCGTTCGCCCACAGGATTTCGATAAGGTCAGGGGAAGGATTGGCCTTCACCGCATAGAGCGACTTGCCCGGAAACCGCTCGACGAAGAACCGTGCGGCCCGCGCCGCGGCATGCGGGCGGTTGAGGATTACCGGATCGTCGGGCGCGATGGTGCGCGCTACGGCCTTGGCGTCAGGAAAATGCTGCAATTCAAGGGACCCCCTAAACGGCTCTTTCGAACCATGAAACGACAAGCTGCCTTGCGGTTAGGAAGGGTCCTTGGGGCAGCGGGAGCGGCGCGTATAAAGCGTCAGTCATGAAACGCAAGTGAATAGCCGCGTTCCGCCGTGCAAGGTTGCGCGGGGCGGCGCGAGGCAGCGCCGCGACGGACCGGGCCTCAGCTCAACCGGTCGCGGAATGCCTCGTATCCGAACTCGCGCACCAGATCGAGCTGGTCGGTTTCGCTGTCCCATAGGTAGATCGAGGGCAGCGGTACACCGTTGAACGTATTGGTCTTCACCATCGAATAATGCGCCTGGTCGAGAAAGGCGAAGCGTTTCCCGATCTCCGCCCCACCCTCGATCCGGTAATCGCCGATTACGTCTCCGGCGAGGCAGGAAGAGCCACCGATGCGTACTTCAGGCGTCGCGTCGTCATGCGCCTCGCCAAGCATGGCGGGGCGATAGGGCGCCTCGATCACGTCGGGCATGTGGCAGGTGGCCGAAACGTCGGACACCGCAACCGGCAGGCCGTTCCAGCCGGTATCGAGAATCGTGCCGATTAGGATGCCCGCGTCGAGCGCCACCGCCTCGCCGGGTTCGAGATAGATGTCTGCGCCCGTATCGTCCTTCGCATCGCGCAGGAAATCGATCAGTTCCTCGCGCTGGTAATCGGCGCGGGTGATGTGGTGGCCCCCGCCCATATTGATCCATTTTAGCTGGCCGAACCAAGGCTCGATCGCATCGAACACCGCATCCCACGTGCGGTGGAGCGGCTCGAAATCCTGCTCGCACAGATTATGAAAATGGATGCCCTCGACGCCTTCCATATGCTCTTCGGTCAGCTGGTCGAGCGGAAAGCCGAGGCGGCTGCCGGGGCTAGACGGATCGTAGCGCGGCACCTCGCCCGTGGGCACTTGCGGGTTGATGCGCAGACCGACGTCGAAATCCCCGCCGGTCGCCTTCGCCTGCTCCATGATCAGCGCGGCGCGCTGCATCTGGCCGGACGAATTGAAGATCACATGGTCCGACAGGCGGCAGACCTCGTCCAGTTCCTCCGGTTTGTAAGCCGCGCAATAGGTGCTGATCTCGCCGTCGTAGAATTCGGAGGCGAGGCGCGCTTCCCACAGCCCACTGGTGCATACCCCGTCGAGATATTCGCCGAGAATCGGTGCGACGGAAAACATGCTGAACGCCTTGAGGGCGGACAGCATCTTGATCCCCGCCTCGTCGCGCACTTCGGCGAGGATTTTGCAGTTCGCCCGCAGCTTCGCGGCGTCGACGACGAAGGCAGGACTATCGACGCGGTTAAGGTCGAAATGGCGGAAGGCGCCCGGATCGCCGGCTCTGGTTTCCATTGCGGCCGCCTTAGAAGTCCACCGGCCCGTCTAGCTCCTTCACCTGCCATGGCAGGCCGTGTTCGTTGAGCATGTCCATGAAGGGATCGGGGTCCATCTCTTCCATGTTGAAGACGCCCTCGCCGGCCCACTGGTTTTGCACGACCATCGCGCTGCCGATCATTGCGGGGACGCCGGTGGTGTAGCTGACGGCCTGGTTGCCGGTTTCCTCGTAGGCGGCCTCGTGGCTGCAGATGTTGTTGATGTAGAACGTCTTCTCGCCGCTGCCGTCCAGCGCTTCGCCGGTCGCGATGACGCCGATATTGGTGTTGCCCTTGGTCGTCTCGCCCAAGCTTTCCGGCTTGGGCAGTACAGCGGCGAGGAATTGCAGGGGGATGATGTCCTTGCCCTGATACTTGATGGGATCGATCCGCGTCATGCCGACATTCTGCAGCACGGTCAGATGCTTGATGTATTCGTCGCCGAAGGTCATCCAGAAGCGCGCCCGCTCCAGTTCGGGATTGAATTTGGCGAGGCTTTCCAGTTCCTCGTGATACATCATGTAGGCGTTCTTCTCGCCCACGCCTTCGAAGTCGAAGGTGATCTTCTTGCCCATCGCCGGGGTCTCGACGAACTCGCCGTTCTCCCAATGGCGCGCCGGCGCGGTGACTTCGCGGATGTTGATTTCTGGGTTGAAATTGGTCGCGAAGGCCTGCCCGTGATCGCCACCATTGCAGTCGAGGATGTCGAGCTGTCGGATGGTCTTCAGCTTGTGCTTCTTCAGCCACATGGTGAAAACGGATGTGACGCCTGGGTCAAAGCCGGACCCTAGCAACGCCATCAGTCCCGCGTCCTTGAAGCGGTCGTGATAGGCCCACTGCCACTTGTACTCGAATTTCGCCTCGTCCTTCGGTTCGTAATTGGCTGTGTCGAGATAGTTCACGCCCGCTTCGAGGCAGGCGTCCATGATCGGCAGATCCTGATAGGGGAGCGCCAGATTGACAACGAGGCTGGGCTGCACCTTGCGGATGAGATTGACCATCGCAGGCACTTCTTCAGCATCGATCTCGTAAGTCGCGACGTCGACGCCGGTGCGATCCTTCACGCTCCTGGCGATGGCATCGCATTTCGATTTGGTCCGGCTCGCCAGATGGATGTCGGAGAAAATCTCCCTGTTCATCGCCATCTTGTGCACGCACACCGAACTGACGCCGCCCGCGCCGATGACCAGAACTGTCGACATGATGATCCTCTTTCAAACTTGCGGAAGCCATGCGGACGCGCAGGCTTCGGGAATGGTTCGTTCACATAGGGAAATGCGCTAGGGCTGCAACATGATCCCCGACGATATGCCCCTCCCCGCCCGCGAAGGCGTGTACGCCGCGTTCCAGAGCTTGCAGGAGATCGGCCTTCCGATGACGCCGCTCCTGCCGGTCGAGATCCCCTCCTCGTCTGGTACGGTCCGCTGTCACGTGAAGGCGGAAAGCCTGCAGCCCATCGGGGCGTTCAAGATCAGGGGCGGCTGGTGGCGGCTGTCCAACCTGTCGGATGCGGAAAAGGAACGCGGCGTAATCGCAGTATCGAGCGGCAACCATGCACAGGGTGTCGCCTGGGCGGCGCGGCGATTGGGCATTCCCGCGGTGATCGTGATGCCGCGTAATGCGCCCAAGGTGAAGCTCGAGGCGACCAAGGCGCTAGGTGCGGAGATCGTGCTGTACGACCGGCCCGGCGAGGACCGCGATAAGGTGGCCGCCCGCGAGGTCGAGCAACGCGGAGCAACGCTGGTCCATGCGTTCGGCGACCCGTGGGTGATCGAGGGTCAGGGCAGCGCGGGCGTGGAGATTGCGGAACAGCTCGGCCGCCAGCCGTCCCGCATCGTCACGTGCTGCGGGGGCGGAGGATTGGCGGCGGGGCTGGGGCTCGCCTGTCCGGACAGCGCCCTCGTCATCGTCGAACCCGATGGGTGGGACATGGTCGGGCAGGCGCTCGCGAAAGGCGACATCGTCCGCGTCGGCGACGATCCGCCTTCGACGATCTGCGACGCCTTGCAGCCCGATGCGACGAAACCCATCAACCTGCTCGCTTTGTTGGGGCGGGCGGAGCCGGGCGTCACGGTGAGCGATGAGGAGGTGCGCACCGCCCAGCGCTTCGCCTTCGCCAAACTGCATCTGGTCCTCGAACCTGGCGGCGCGGCGGCCTTGGCGGCGGCGCTGGCGGGTAAGGTGCCGCTGGACGAGGATACCGTCATCATGCTGACCGGCGGCAATACCGATGCGGACAGTTTCGCAGCGACGATCGCCGGGGTTTGACATTCGGCCCGCCCCGCCGCAGGTCTTCGACCGAACCGAGGGGATAGGACGATGATGGCACAGATGTTGGCACCCGCCGCGGTACTGATCGCATGGTCGCTCGTGATGCTGGTCTGGATGGCGGCGACCCGCCTTCCCGCCATGAAGCGCGCAGGTGGCGGGCTCGGCAAAGCCAAGCCGGGCGGCCGCGGGCAGGACCTCGAAGGCGTGCTCGACGACCGGATCAACTGGAAGGCTCACAATTACGCGCACCTGATGGAGCAGCCGACGCTGTTCTACGCGGTGTCGGTCATCCTGGCGTTGCTCGGGCCGACCGCAGGCACGATCGCGGCGGCGTGGATCTACGTCGGTCTGCGCATCGTGCATTCGATCTGGCAGGCGACCGTCAACCTCGTGCCGGTCCGCTTCCTGCTGTTTCTCCTTTCGACCGCCGCGCTGGTCTATCTCGCCGTTCGCGCGCTCGCCCTTACCCTGTTCGCCGATCCCGGAGTCTACGCATGATCGCGATCCAGTCCTCCATCTTCCAGCCGGTCGTGGTGCTGATGATCTGGACCATGATCATGTGGGCTTGGATGTACGCCACCCGCATTCCGGCGATGACGCGCCTCAAGGTCAATCCGGACAAGGTCGTGCGCGATCCGGAGGGATCGTTCGACAAGGAACTGCCGGTGGAGGTGCAGTGGAAGGCGCACAACTACAATCACCTGCATGAACAGCCGACCGTGTTCTACGCCGTCGCCCTGCTGCTCGCGATGATCGGCCAGGGCGAAGGCATGAATGCGCTACTGGCTTGGATGTATGCCGGTCTGCGGATCATCCACTCGCTCGTGCAGGTGACGGCCAATCGCGTGATGGTGCGCTTCGTCCTGTTCGCAATATCGAGCGTGGTGCTGATCGCGCTGATCTTCCATGCGGCTTTGGCAGTGTTCGGTTAAACCAACGCGCGTGGGAAGCGGCGTTACTCCGCCGCTTCCGCCTCGTGCGCATGACCGTCGAGGTCGATCTCCAACCCGGCAAGGAAACGTTCCGCATCGAGCGCGGCCATGCAGCCCGTACCCGCCGCCGTCACGGCCTGCCGATAGGTATGATCCATCACGTCGCCCGCTGCGAACACGCCGGGAATGGCGGTCTTGGGCGTGCCCGGCTCGACGGCGAGGTAGCCGCTGGCGTCCATCTCCAGTTTGCCCTCGAACAGCTCGGTCGACGGCGCATGGCCGATTGCGACGAAGGCTCCGTCACACGCAAAGGTGCTGTCCTGCCCGGTTTCGGTATCGCGCAGGGCGAGCTGCGCCAGCGCGCCGTTCTCGCCCGCTTCGAACCGCTCCACCGTCTTGTTCCACAGCACCTTGATCTTCGGGCTCTTGAACAGACGATCCTGCAGAATGCGTTCGGCGCGCAACTCGTCGCGCCGGTGGATCAGGGTCACGTCGTCGGAATGGTTGGTGAGGTATAGCGCCTCTTCGACCGCGGTATTGCCGCCGCCGATCACCGCGACCTTCTTGCCGCGATAGAAGAACCCGTCGCATGTCGCGCAGGCTGAAACGCCCTTGCCGCCCAGTTCCTGCTCGCCCGGCACGCCGAGCCATTTGGCCTGCGCCCCGGTGGCGATCACCAGCACGTCGCCGATATATTCATCGCCGCTATCGCCCACGGCACGGAACGGCGACCCGTTCGCAAGGTCGACCTCCACGATCGTGTCCCACATCATGCGGGTGCCGACATGCTCGGCCTGCGACTTCATCTCATCCATCAGCCACGGGCCCTGCACCACATCGCGAAAACCGGGATAGTTCTCGACGTCGGTGGTGATGGTGAGCTGGCCACCGGGCTGCAGGCCCTGCACCACGATCGGCTCCATCATCGCGCGCGCGCCATAGATGGCGGCGGAATAGCCGGCTGGGCCGGAACCGATGATGAGCATCTTGGTGCGATGGGTAGCCATATGCGAAGTCTCGTATGCGGATAATGGTAAGGCGAGCGCGATATATGGGGACGATAGCCGCCGCTGTCACGCCACGAAGCGATCGCGCAGCCGCTCGCGCATGGCGTCGTCCACACCTAAGTGCCCGTCGATGAAGGCATCGAGCGAGCCGTATTCGGTTTCGACTTCGGACCACCACGTTTCGAGATATTCCTCGCGGACGCCGAGCAGCGCCATCACCGCTTCGTCATCGAGCTTGCGCCCCAGCCGCGCTTCGATCCCCGGCACCGATTGTTCACGCAGCACGGCAAGGGTCGGCGCATCGTTTGTGCGCAGGAACTCCGCCATTTGATCTTCGCGGCTGACGCCGAGCACGTGCAGCAGCAGCATGGCCGCAACGCCGGTGCGGTCCTTGCCGGCGAAGCAATGGACGAGGCTCGCCCCCTCCCGCTCGTCGAGCACGCGGAAATAGCGGGCGAACATCTCGATCATCGCAGGATTGCTCGGCATTCGCGTGTAGACCGCATTCATTCGCTGCCGCGCGTAATCGGCGGTGGTCACGGTTTCGTCGATATCCATGTGCGGCGGACTGGACGAGGTCTCGCCTTCATAGAAAATTACCTCGCCATCGAATCCTTCCACCCGGCGGCAGGGATTGCGCTCCCGTTCGCTCGCACCGCGAAGATCGATGATCGTGCGGATGTCGAGCGCGGCGATTGCCTCAAGATCCTCGTCGGTCGCGGCGACATGCTGGCCCGAACGCCAAAGCAAACCGCGCTTCACCTCGCCCCCGTCGGCGGTTTTCCACCCCCCGTAATCGCGGAAATTGTGGATACCGACGGTCGAGAGGAAAGGTTCGCGAATCATCTTGCCGGAGGTGGCAGCCGCACGGCGGGGGTGCAATGCGGCAAGTCAGTAATTTTCCGAAGCGCACCGGTAACCCGTAGCGCAGAACTCGTTTGCTATTTTCGTGTCTCGACAAAAAGAGCGGGAAAAACCCATGGCAAATATCCTGATTGCGAACGACGACGCGCTTGCCGCGGAGATGGCTACGATTGCTCTCGTGGAGGCCGGGCATCGCTGCGGCTGGTTGGGCGCCGATCCCGAACTGGTTCTGGATGGTCTGGGCAAGCAAAAGCCCGACCTCCTTGTTCTGGACGACACGTTTCCCGCGACAACCGGGGCCGAAATCCTGCGCCGGATCAGAGGCTCGAAAGGTCTGTCCGCCCTGCCGGTCGTCATGCTTGTGCACCCCGCCAATCAGACACCCAAGCCGACTGGGGCCGCGTCCGATGGATCCTTTCGGGGAGCGCAGGCTTATGTTCGCAAGCCCTTCGGATCGAATTTCCTGCTCGCGCAGGTTAACCGGGTTTTGGCCAGCCAAAATATCGATAGCTGTGAGGACGAGCCGCTGGCTGAATATCTCGCCCAAGCCGCGCAGCGGTGGCGCGATTCGCCAGTCGTGTCGGGGACGACGCCGCTTAGACGCGCGTTCTTCTAATTTCGCACGGTCTCGCCGAGATCGGTGAGGAAGTTGTTCGTCCACGATTGCACATCGTCTTCCCGAACGGTCCGGATCAGTTTTTCGTAGCGCGCTTTGCGCTCGTCCAGCGGCATAGCGAGCGCCGTGGCGATGGCATCCGAAATGTCGTCCGGGCTGTGCGGATTGACGAGGACAGCGTCCTCCAGCTGATCCGCCGCCCCGGCGAATCGCGACAGGATCAGAACACCGGGATCATCCGGATCCTGCGCCGCGACATACTCTTTTGCGACCAGGTTCATGCCATCGCGCAGCGGCGTGACCAGCCCGATTTTCGACGCGCGGAAGAAGCCGAACAATTCGGCATGTGAATAGCCCCGGTTGACGTATCGGACCGGTACAAGATCGACCTCGGACCTCGCGCCATTGATCTGCCCCGCTTTCTGCTCGAGTTCGGCACGTATCTTCTGGTAGCTCTCCACATCCTCGCGGCTGGGCGGCGCAACCTGGATAAATACCAGATCCCGCACCTTTTCCGGATATTGATCGTAGAACCGCGCAATCCCGTCAAGGCGTTCGGGGAGGCCCTTCGAATAATCGAGCCGGTCCACCCCGATCATCGCCAGCCGGCGGCGCGTAGAACTCATCAAACGCTGCTGCGCCTGACGAGCCTCGCCCGTTTCGCCAAGCTGCGAAAAATGCTCCCAATCAATGCCGATTGGATAGGCACGGGCTACGGTAGACCGATCACCGAGCGTAATTCGGCCGCTGTCCTCATCGACCTCCGCTCCGAGTTCATTGCGGCAATAGTGGACGAAACTTTCCAGCCATTCCTCGGTCTGGAAGCCGATCACATCGTAATCCAGCATCGTGCGGGCCAGCCGCTCGTGATGCGGTAGGGACACGAAAAGCCGGGTCGCTGGCCACGGAATATGCAGGAAGAACCCGATCCGGTTCTTGATCCCGCGTGACCGCAGGCGCTCACCAAGGGGGATCAGGTGATAATCGTGCACCCAGATGATATCGTCTGGCTCGATTTCCGAGGCGACGCATTCGGCGAACCGGTCGTTGACGCGCTCATAGCCCTTTCCGGTCTCGCGTTCGTATTTCGCCAGATCGAGCCGGAAATGGAAAAGCGGCCACAGGGTCGCATTGGCATAACCGTTGTAATATTCGTCGACGTCGCGCTTCGACAGATCCATCGTCGCCGTAGTCACGCCGTCGGTCGTTTGTGTCGAAACCTTGCCCGTATGCTCGTCGATCTCCTCGCCCGACCAGCCGAACCACAACCCTCTGCGCTCTTTCAGCGCCGCATTCAGCGCCCCGGCCAATCCGCCCTGCGCGCCCGCAGCGCCCCGCGCCTTTGGAACCGCGACGCGGTTGGATATGACGACGAGACGGGGTTGATCGCTCAGCGGACTTCGCTCCAGCTTTTGGAAAGGTGACCGGCGGAATTGATTATACCCACTAGCGAGTAGGTCTGGGGGAAGTTCCCCCATAGCTCGCCGCTTTCGTAATCGAGATCTTCGCTTAGGAGACCGGACCGCGTCGTATGTTCGAGCATCGCATCGAATATCTCGCGCGATTCCTCGCTCCGCCCGACGAGATGCAGCGCCTCGATCAGCCAGAAGGTGCAGACGTTGAACGCGGTTTCCGGCGCGCCGAAATCGTCTTCGGCGGCATAGCGCAGCATATGGTTGCCCTTGCGCAGATCGCGTTCGACGGCGGCGAAGGTCTTGAGGAAACGCTCGTCATCCGGCGTCAGGAAGCGTAATTCGACCATCTGCAACAGGCTGGCATCGAGATAATCGCTCTGGAAGCTCGCGCCGTAATGCTGGCCCTCCTCGTTCCAGGCCTGCGCTTCGATCTTTTCCCGAATGGCCTGCGCGCGGTCCTTCCAGAACCGTACGCGATCGCCCTTGCCGAGCCGTGTTGCGACATTGGCGAGCCGGTCGCACGCGGCCCAGCACATGACGGCGGAATAGGTGTGTACTTCCTGCCGGGTACGGAATTCCCACAGACCGGCATCGGGCTTATCGTGCTTGTCCCACGCCGCCTCGCCCACCTCCTCCAGGCTGGCGAAGTCGCGGTCGTCGGCCATACGGAGCAGGCGCTGGTCGAAGAAGGCCTGCACCGTCGGCAACACGATCTGGCCGTAGCAATCGTATTGCACCTGCTTGTAAGCGGCGTTGCCCACGCGAACCGGTCCGTTGCCGCGATAGCCGGCAAGGTTCTCCGCCTCGAACTCGTGCAATTCGGCGGCGCCCATCACGGAATAAAGGGGTTGCACCTGCCCGCCGCGCGACTGGTCGATGATATTACGCAAATAAGCGAGATACTTTTCGAGCACGTCCAGCGCGCCGAGGCGGTTCAAAGCCTGCACGGTATAATAGCTGTCGCGTATCCAGCAGTAACGGTAATCCCAGTTGCGCTGGCTTCCCGGCGCTTCCGGGATCGATGTGGTCAGCGCGGCGACGATGGCGCCGGTTTCCTCGTGCTGGCACAGTTTGAGCGTAATCGCGGCGCGAATGACCTCTTCCTGCCATTCCAGCGGAATATGCAAGCCGCGCACCCAGTGCTGCCAGTACTTCTTCGTACTGGCTTCCATCCTGCGGACTTCGGTGCGGATGTTGCCGGAAAACGGCTCGTCGGGCCCAAGAAAGAAATGCTGGTCGCTTTCGACCCGGTAGCTGCGGCCTTCGAGAATGTATCCGACCGGCGCATCCGTCGATAGGCGGAGGACATGGGCGCCCGCCATGTAACGAATATGGTTCGTGCCATTGGTCGTCTTGGCCAGAGCCGCGCCGTAATCTTTCATCGGCGCGAGCCGCACGCGGAGCCGGGGCGCACCGGCGACGGGGCGCACGATCCGCCCATAGGCGACCGGCCGGTACATCCGACCCGACCCTTCGAACCGCGGGCAGAAATCGGTGATCTCGACCGCGCTGCCGTCCTCCGCCTCCAGCCGGGTGACAAGGATCGGCGTATTGCGGACGTAATATTGCGAGGCGCTGGTTTGGCCATCGAGTTCGAACCGCCAGACGCCTTCGTCGCGATTGTCACCGTTGAGCAGCGAACAGAACACCGGATCGCCGTCTACCCGCGGCACGCAGCCCCAGACAAAACCGCCCACCTCGTCGATTAGGGCGCTGACTTGGCAATTGCCGATCGGGGAAAGTTCGAGACTGGCTTGCGTGTTCGTCAAAGATTCAACCATGCATGGACTGCGGAAACATCGGGAAGGTGATAGCGAGCTGTCTGGCTTTCCCGCTCGCCGACCGCAATGCCGAACCCTCCGCATTCGTTTGCGCCGGCAAACCCGTCCTCGTCGGTCAGGTCGTCGCCGATGAAGATCGGACGGGCACCTTTGAACCGGTCTTCGGCCATGAAGGTTTCGACCGCGCTGCCCTTGTGCGCGCCCGAAGCGGTGAGTTCGACCACGCGTTTGCCGCGCTTCATCTCGAGCTCGTATTCGTTCGCCACGTTCGTCGCGAGATCGAGCACGGCCTGCTCGGCTTCGGGATCGTTGCGATAGTGCAGCGCGCCGCCGTGGGCCTTCTGTTCGTAGGTTATGCCGCGCTCTGCCGCGAACCGGCGCATGGTTTCCACTGCCTTATCGGGCAAAGGGTTCGGTTCCTCGCCAAGGCGCGAGCCCTTCTCATCGAGGCAATAGGCTCCGTGCGAACCCGCGCGGGCAAGGTCGCAGGTGCCGATATGCGTTTCGAAATTGTCGAGCGCACGCCCCGTCACGATCGCCAAACGACCGTCCAGCCGCGTGCGAAGATCGCGCAGATTTTCCAGCAAATCATCGGGAACGTGGATGCCGTCCGGCTCTTCCGCCAGCTCGACCAGCGTGCCGTCGAAATCGAGAAACAGGGCGATGCAGTCCTGCGCCATCAGGTCGCGCAGCGGCGGCGGTTCGGGAAGCGGAGAGGTTGCAGCCATCGCGCCTGCCTTAGCGACTGGCGCGATCAGATCAACGCCGCGTTTCTACTTGGGCGAGGCCGCCCGGATCGAGGATCAGATCGCCCTTCTCCACCCGCCAGCCTTCCAGCCGGGAGAGAAAGTTCATCCCGATAACATTGGTCCGGCCAAGATTGGGCGCGATCACGGCATCGAGTCCGCTTGCCTCGATGTTGCCGAACGCGAGCGATTCCAGTGTGGTCAGGTCGGCGGTTACGGTTCCGTTGGCGGTGGAAATCATTACCGGTACCCCGCCCGATCGCGCTTGCAGCCCCGCCCGTTCGGCGGTTTCGGCGGACACTGCCGTCAAGGTCGCGCCGGTATCGACAAGGAAGCGCGCAGGTACGCCGTTGATCTTAGCCTCGAGCCAGTAATGCCCGTCCGCAGCCAAGGGGATGACGGTTTCGTTGCCCTCAACCCGCTGTTCGGGGAGCCCCAGCGAAGGTACGGCTACCTCAAGTCGCGGATCGAACCGGGAAAGCTGGAGCACGAGGGTGACGAGGATCGCGCCTAGAGCGATAGTCCCAATGCCGCGAACAAGCCGGCCGCCTGCGACTTTGCGCGAGACGAGCGCCGAACCGATCCAGCCGACGACCATCGCGGCCACCGTCGCCATCAGCAGACCGGATCGCGGAATGGCCCGAATGACTTCGGAAACGCCGGAAATCAGGGGATCGAAATCCATCCTTGGAATATAGGCGGTTTGCCGCGCGAAGGAAGAGCCCGCGCTTACGGCGCCTCGCGTTGCTCAGTCGCTTCGGCGAGGATAAGCGAAAAGCGCTTCTCGCTGTCCCGCCAGCGCTTAACTGGTGTCCAGCCGCCGGCCAGCAGCAAGGTGGCCGAGCTGCGGCGCGTGAACTTGTGGCTGTTCTCCGTGTGGATCGTCTCGCCCTTCGCCATCGAGAAGCGTTCACCGCAAATCGAGAAGTCGATGGCGCGCGCCGCTTCAAGATGCATTTCGACGCGGGCGAACTTGTTGTTCCACCGTGCCTCGTGGCGCAGGGCATCGACCGGGATGTCGCCATCGAGCTCGCGGTTTATCCGACGCGCAAGGTTGAGATTGAACTCGGCGGTTACGCCTTTCGCATCGTCATATGCCGCCTCCAGTACATCGCGGTCTTTCACGAGGTCCATGCCGATGAGGAGCAATGGCGCCGTGCCCTCGTCTGCGCGGAGCGTCGCACGCATCGAGCGCAGCAGGTCGACGGCCGTCCGCGGCACCATGTTGCCGATGGTGGAGCCAGGAAAGAACCCGAGTTTCGGCATGGTCTTCACCGCATCGGGCAACGGCGTCTCGCGCATGAAATCCGCCTCGACCGGGTGGATCGGCAGGCCCGGAAACTTCTCGCCAAGTGCAGCAGCAGAGGCGCGCAGGAAATCGCCCGCAATGTCTAGCGGGATGTAAGCGGCAGGTTCGATGGCCGACAGCAGCAGCGGGGTCTTGACCGAGCTGCCCGATCCGAATTCGACGACGGCCCGCCCTTCCCCGATCAGCTCGGCGAATTCCTCGCCCCGCGCTTTCAATATCTCGGTTTCCGCACGGGTCGGGTAGTATTCCTCGACCTCGGTGATGTCCTCGAACAATTGCGATCCGGCATCGTCGTACAGCCAGCGCGCGGGGATCGCTTTCTGCCGCTGCCGCAGGCCGTTCAACACGTCCTTGCGAAACGCGCGGTCGACCCCGTCCTCGTCGCGATCGACGATTGCCATGCCCTGTTCGTTTTTCATAAACCCCTAAACGTCTTTTGCGAGCCGCAGCCCCGTGAATTGCCAGCGCTGGTGCGGATAGAAGAAATTGCGATAGCTGGCGCGCGAATGGCCACGCGCCGTCGCACAGCTTGCCCCGCGCAGCACGAACTGCCCGCTCATGAACTTGCCGTTATATTCGCCCACCGCGCCTTCGGCCGGCTGAAAGCGCGGATAGGGCAGATAGGCGCTGCGCATGAATTGCCAGCAATCGCCGAACAGCCCTTCGGCGCCGAGCGGCAAGGGAGGCGCAGCGCGGTCGAGCTGGTTTCCGCCCGCAGGATCGTGCGCGGGCGCAGAGCCCTCTTGCCCTCGGGCGATCGCTTCCCACTCGAATTCGGTCGGCAGGCGGTGTCCTGCCCAGCTCGCGAACGCATCGGCCTCGTAATAGGAGATATGCGTGACCGGCGCTTCGGGATCGCGCGTCTGCCAGCCGGAATGCGTGAAATGCTCGTCGTCGCGCCAGTATAGCGGGGCACGCACGCGATTTTCGTTCACCCACGCCCATCCGTCCGACAACCAGAGCGCTGCGGTCTCATACCCGCCATCGGCGATGAACGCGTCCCACTCGCCGTTCATGACGAGGCGTTTCGATAGGGCGAAGGGTTCGAGTAGCTGGCGATGCGCCGGCCCTTCGCAATCGAAGGCGAAGCCATCCTCCTGATGCCCGATCCGCGCGATGCCGCCGGGATGGGTATACCATCCATCGACCTGCGTCGGGCCCGCTGTTTCGGGGGCAGCCCACATGGCCGGACCCAGAGGGTTCTGAAACAGGGCGTGCTTGATATCGGTCAGCAGCAATTCCTGATGCTGCTGTTCGTGCGACAGGCCGAGATCGATCAACGGAGCCAGCGCCGGATCATCGAGCAGCGTCTCCATCTCGCCGTTCACATGCGTGCGCCATTCGAGGATGTCGGCCAGCGTGGGCCGCGATAGCATTCCGCGCGAGAACCGGTCGATCCGCTCGCCCTCGGCTTCGTAATAGGAGTTGAAGACGAACGGCCAATCCTCGTCGAACAGGCGATAGCCTGGCTTGTGATCTCGCAGCAGGAAGGTTTCCCAGAACCACGTCGTATGCGCCAAATGCCACTTCGCGGGCGAGGCATCTTCCATCGATTGCAGCGTCGCATCGGCATCGGACAGCGGCGCGACCAGCGCTTCGCTCAGGCTACGAACGGCGGCAAATGCGTCTGCGCGATCCTGCGATCCGGCTTCGGTTCTGGCTTCGGCCTGGGACATCGGCCCCTCTCTCCTGCGGCCACCGGGAAGCAGCAACCAGCGCCCAATTTGGACAATTTGCGCCGCAGGTCAAACCTTCAGGCCGGAAAAATACCACGCACGATCATATGTTAAACACATAGGTCATGCCGCATCGGCGCGCTGTTGCGCATGCTCGGCATTGATCATCTCGGCGATCAGGAAGGCCAGCTCGATCGATTGCGCGGCATTCAGACGCGGGTCGCAATGGGTGTGGTAGCGATCCTTCAGCGCGTCGTCGGTGATGGCCACCGCGCCGCCGACGCATTCGGTCACGTCCTGCCCGGTCATCTCGACATGGATGCCGCCGGCATGGGTGCCTTCCGCGCGGTGGACGGCGAAGAAGCCGCGCACCTCAGCAAGGATGCGGTCGAACGGGCGCGTCTTGTAGCCGCTTTCCGATTTGACGACGTTGCCGTGCATCGGATCGCAACTCCACACGACCGGATGCCCTTCGTGCGCCACGGCGCGGACGAGGCGCGGGAGACCCTCTTCCACCTTATCGTGCCCGAAGCGGCTGATCAGCGTGATGCGCCCCGGCTCGCGCGCCGGATTGAGCGTGTCGAGCAGGTTCAGCAGCGCGTCGGTCTCGAGGCTCGGCCCGCATTTCATGCCAATCGGGTTGCCGATGCCGCGCATGAATTCGACATGGGCGCTGCCCTCGAACCGTGTACGATCGCCGATCCACAGCATGTGGGCGGAGGTGTCGTACCAATCGCCCGTCAGGCTGTCGCGCCGGGTCATCGCCTGTTCGTAAGGCAGCAGCAGCGCCTCGTGGCTGGTGAAGAAGCTGGTGCCCTGCAATTGCGGCACGGTGGCCGGATCGATGCCGCACGCCTCCATGAAGTCGAGCGCCTCGCCGATCCGGTCGGCGGTCTGGGCGAACTTGTCGGCCCACGGGCTGCGGCCCATGAAATCGAGCGTCCACTGGTGCACTTGCCGCAGGTTCGCATAGCCGCCGCCCGCAAAGGCGCGAAGCAGGTTCAATGTGGCCGACGCCTGGAAATAGGCGCGGACCATCCGCTGCGGATCGTTATGCCGGGCGGCGGCATCGAATTCGATGCCGTTGACGTTGTCGCCGAAATAGCTCGGCAGGGTCACATCGCCCTGCGTTTCCGTATCCGAACTGCGCGGCTTGGCGAATTGGCCCGCCATGCGGCCCACCTTCACCACCGGCTGCTTGCTGGCGAAGGTCATCACCACCGCCATCTGCAGCAGGACGCGGAAAGTATCGCGGATGTTGTTCGGATGGAATTCGGCGAAGCTTTCCGCGCAATCGCCGCCCTGAAGGAGGAACGCCTTGCCGCCAGCAACTTCGGCGAGATCGGCCTTCAGCGCCCGCGCCTCGCCTGCGAAAACAAGCGGCGGATGGCTCGACAGCGTGGTTTCCGCCTCTTTCAACGCGGCTTCATCTTCGTAGCGCGGCAGGTGCCGGGCTTCGAATTCATGCCAGCTATCGGGTGCCCATTCGCGTGCCATTGCTTTCAACTTCCGTCCGTCGTTCCAAGGTTCGCCCCTATAAGAAGGCAAGACGAGCGGCCGCTATCGCACAAGCAGCATTTGCTTGGCCAACGTAAAACCGCGATTGCGGTGATCGAAGACTAGCGACCGGTCGCGGCGCTTCCGCTGCCCGATGTTGCTGCCGCCGTGGCGAGCGTCTGCCCTTCCGGAATGATCGCGAGGCGCCACCCGGACGTTCCGCCGAAATACTTCTGACCCAAGGCCAGCATGACCTCCGGCGTGGTCTGCGAATAATCCTGCACCAGCGTGGGCAAAGCCATCGCACGGCGGGGATCGGTGCTGCTGCCTTCGATCTCAAGCATCCAGAAGTAATTGCCGCTCTGGATGCGCGTGAAATAATTGCGCAGCGGCTCGGTCACCAATTGCAGCTCTTCCGGCGTCGGCGGGTTGGCCGCGAGATCGTTCGCGATGGCATCCGCTTCGGCGAAGAAGGTCGGGACATCTTCAGGGCGCAATTGCGCGAGCGCCATGATCCGCCCGCCGCTCTCGATCTCGGTCGGCCAATCGGAGCGGACGACCGGGGCATAGCTCGCGCCGGCCTTCTCGCGCATGGCATTCAGCAAGCGGTTGTTAAACACCTCGGTGAGGATGCGCAGCTGGCGGGATTCGCGAATGCCGTCCAGCCCCGCCCCGCTCGGCCAGGCAATCACGGCAGCGGCCTGATTGGCATCGCCGCGATGGGTTTCGACCACCGTCTCGCCGGGTTCGGGGAAGGACACGTTACGTGCCAGCGCCTCTGCCGGAATCGGTTCGCGCGCCGGCAAGGCGCCGAAGGTTTCGGCTAGAGTTGCCACGGTCTGTTCGCGGTCGAAATCGCCCACCACCATGACTTCGATCGGACCCTGCTCGGTCAGGATCGGCTCCCAGATCTCGCGGAAGGTGTCCTCACTTGTCGCATCGACCTCGGCGGGCGTCGGCACGCCGAAACGCGCATCGCCGTCGGTCAGGAGATATTCTAGATCGCGCCCGAGCACGCCCGACGGGCTGGTGACAAAGCTCTCATAGGCCAGCTTGTTCGCCGCCTTGGCGCGGATCAGCGGATTCTCGTCCCAGCGCGGCATCGCGAGCTTGGCGGCAAACAGATAGAGCTGGTCGTCCAGATCCTGCTGCCGGGTCTGCGCCGCGAAGGTAAACGAGCCGTCGTCCACCCCGAAGTCGAAGCCGATCTTGCGTCCGGTCGTGATCCGGTCGAGCTCTTCCTGGCCGAGCTCGCCCTCGCCCATTCCGACGAGCGCCGCTTCGCCGAGCGAAATATACGGCGCTTGTTCGGGCGAGAATGCGCGATAGCCCGCGCCGAAATTCACGCGCACCGAAACCCGGCCGGGTTCACCCGTCGAGGGCCAGACGATGGCTTTCACGCCATTCGCGAAGGTGATCATCTCGCTATCGCGCAGCACGTGCTGTTCGCGGCTGACAATCTCGCCGGGTTCGCCGATCGGCGGCAGATCTTCGAACGAGATGGTCGTGGCGGCCAGCCGCGCGCTGTCGTCGGCCTTGACCGGCGCGAGCATCGCCGAACGCACGGCCTTCTCGCTTGCCTCGTCCGCATCCGGCGTCACATACACGGAGCGAATGACGTCGCCGGAAAACAGCTTGCGCGTTTCTTCCAGCACCATCTCCGGCGTCGCCGTCCGGCTCATGGAATCGAACACCATCAGGAAGGTCTCGGGCGCGGCCACGCTTTCCCGAATATCGACCGCATTCACGAGATCGTCGGCCAGCTGCGATCCGGCCATGACCGAACGCTGCTCAACCATGTTCTGATAGACCACCTGCATCTCGGCCAGTTCGCGCTGGATTTCTTCGGTGGTCGGCGGGTTGCTCGTCGCGTCCGCGATCACCGCACGAATTTCCTCGAGCGAGCCTTTCCAGTCTTCGCTGAGGGGCGCGAAGGTGACGAGCGTCGCATGGGTCGAGCGGCTGATTTTCGATTCGTCGGCTTGCGCATACAGAAAGCTGCCATTGGCGCGCGCGCGGGCTTCCAGCCTGCGATTGATCAGCGCGAGCGCGAGCTGTTCGCGCAGGCGTCCCTCATTGTATTCGACCGTATCGGCAACCGGCCGCCACGGTCGCATGATCCCATAGGTGAAAGAGCGCGGCAGATCGGGTTCGACGATGACCGCTACTTCGCCCACGGGATTGTCCGCATCGGACCCCTGGGGCGCGACCGGATCGCCGAAATCGGGCGCCTGCGCCGCCGGGCCGGTGCCCTTCCAATCGGCGAAATACGTTTCGATCAGTTCGGCGAAGACCATCGGGTCCATATCGCCGACGACCGAGATGACCGTGTTCTCGGGACGGTACCAACGATCGTAAAAGGCCTGAACGGAAGCGCCGTCCGCTGCCAGCAAGCTATCTTCCGTACCGATCGTGATCCGGTCCGCCAGCCGCTGCCCGGCGAACAAGGTCTGCATGCTCTGCTCGCTGATCCGCTCGCCCGGCCCGCCCCGCTCGCGCTTTTCGGCAAGGACGATAGGCACTTCGGTGTTCACGTTCTCTGTCGAGAGGACCGGCGCGCGAACCATACCGGAAAGCAGCTTCATGCTCTCGCGCAGCTTGGCCGGATCGGCGGATGGCAAATCGAGCTTGTAGACCGTATGCGTAGGGCTGGTCTCGGCATTGGTGTCGCTCCCGAAGGTCGCGCCGAGGCGTTGCCAGGTCGGGATCGCTTCCGCCTTGCCGAGATACTGGCTTTCGCGGAACAGCAGGTGTTCGAGCAGGTGCGCGAAGCCCCGCTCGTCGTCGTTCTCGTATAGCGAGCCTGCATCGATGCGCACGCGGATGGACACCTGCCCCGGCGGCACGCCGTTTTCGCGCACACCGTAGCGCAAGCCGTTATCGAGTTCGCCGAAGGTCCATTCCTCGTCGCGCGGAACGTCGCTGCCTTCGTAGATCCACGGCACTTCGTCCGCCGTCTGGATCGACGAGGGGACCGGCATCGCATCCTGCGTCCACGCAGGTTGCGCGGCAAGCAGGGCGGCAGCAGGAAGGAAAAGCGCGAAACGCCGCAGGGCGCGCGAGGTATCAGTCATGCGCGGGCATATAGGTCGGGCGGGGTGAAGCACCAGTGAATATCCTGCGCGCCGTTGCGCTTGTGACCGGCGACCGCCGCGCCTACATCTTCACTCATGTACATCGAAACCGAGACCACTCCGAATCCCGCCAGCCTGAAGTTCCTCCCCCAACGCGAGGTCATGGCGAGCGGCACACGCGAATTCGCGACGCCCGAAGCGGCCGAAGCCAGCCCCCTCGCGCAGGCGATCTTCGATACCGGCGAGGTGACGAACGTCTTCTTTGGCGGCGACTTCATTACCGTAACGGCGGCGCCGGGCGTTTCATGGACAGAATTGAAGCCGCAAGTCCTCGCCATCCTGCTCGACCATTTCGTGTCGGAAGCGCCGTTGTTCGCAGCCGGCAGCGCCGGTGGGATCGCGGTTCCGCCGGAAGCCGATACCATGCTGGTAGAAGAACGTGAGGAAGACGGCGATATCGTCGCGCAGATCAACGAATTGCTCGAAACCCGCGTTCGCCCGGCGGTGGCAGGCGACGGGGGGGACATCCAGTATCGCGGGTTTCGCGACGGTGTCGTCTATCTGCAGATGCAGGGTGCCTGTTCCGGCTGCCCTTCCTCCACCGCAACGCTGAAGCACGGGATCGAGGGCCTGCTGAAACATTACGTGCCGGAGGTCGTTGAAGTCCGCGCAGCCTGAGGGCGTTTACCAGAGGACTTCATGACCGAGCAGTTTCACGACACCACCCTTTCCGACCAGGCGCTGGACCAGATCTTCCGCGAAGCGCGCAGCTATAATGGCTGGCACGACAAGGAGGTGTCGGAAGGGCAGATCAAGGCGATCTACGAGCTTTTGAAAATGGGTCCTACTTCGGCGAACCAGCAGCCGGGTCGCTTCATCTGGTGCAAATCGCAGGACGCGAAAGACCGCCTCGCCGGCCATGCCGACGAAGGTAACAAGGAAAAGGTCAAGACCGCGCCGGTCTGCGTCATCATCGGCTACGACACCGAATTCCACGACCAGCTCCCGTGGCTCTTCCCCCATGCCGATGCGAAAAGCTGGTTCGAAGGCGACAAGGAAAAGCGCCAAACGAATGCTTTCCGCAACTCCGCATTGCAGGGCGCCTATCTGATGATTGCGGCGCGTGCGCTGGGGCTCGACTGCGGCCCTATGTCGGGCGTCGATCTCGATGCGGTCACGAAAGACTTCTTCGCCGATGAGCCGAATTACAAGGCCGACTGGATCTGCTCCATCGGTTATGGCGACAAGTCGACGATATTCGAGCGCAGTCCGCGCCCCGATTTCGACAAGTTCAATTCTATCGCCTGACTTGAAGACATCGCATCCGCCGCGCTAAGCGCCGGCGGATGCGAATGCTGGCGATAGAAACTGCGACCGAAGCCTGTTCGGTGGCGCTGTTCGAAGACGACGCGCTCGTCGACTTTCGCCATGAGATATTGGGCCGCGGCCATGCCGAGCGGCTCGTTCCGATGATCGCCGAATTGCCTGGCCGGGGAAAGGCAGAGACCATTCGCGTCTCGCTCGGACCCGGGAGCTTCACCGGCGTTCGTATCGGCTTGGCGACGGCGCGGGCTCTGGGTGTAGCTTGGCGAGCGGAAGTTCGCGGTTTTTCTACGCTGGCGCTCGTCTCAGCTATGGCGCAAGCCCGACAGCCGGGACCCGTCACCGTCTGTATGAATGGCGGCCACGGGCAATGGTTCGTCCAGAACTTCGACCGGCAATGTCTGCCGGAAGCGGAAGCCGCTTCGCTGCCGCCTGACATCGCGAAGGCCGGTCTAGTACACCCGATCGTTGCAGGAAACAGGGCGGAGGAGTTGATCGAAAGTCGCGGGCCGGAGTTCCGCGCTATTACTTGTCTTCCGGATGCGCGCGAAGTGCTTTCCGTTCCTCGCGGCCTTGTAACCGAAGAGCTTGCACCGCTTTACGGTCGTGCACCGGATGCCGCCGTCGGTCGATCATGAACGACGTCGATCGCCTCATGGCCGTAATGGAGACAGCTTTCGATCCTCACTGGCGGGAGGCATGGTCCCGCAAGCAGATCGAAGACTCTCTCGCCCTACCAAACACCTATATGTTGCTTGCCGACAAAGCAGGACAAATACCCCGTAATGGCGATGCCGCGGAGGGTTTCGTCTTTGTTCGAAGAGCCGCCGACGAAGAAGAGCTTCTTCTTATCGGCGTTCGACCGAATGTGAGAAATACCGGACTGGGGACGAAGCTTCTGCAACGGTTTTTCGATGTGGCAAAAGCAAATGGTTCGACGCGGGTCTTTCTCGAAATGAGAGACGGCAATCCGGCGGTGTCGCTTTATTTGCGCTGTGGATTTCGGCAAATCGGCAGGCGCAAAGCGTATTATCGGACGCTCTCGAACGAAGCTATCGATGCCCTGACCTTCGCTAAGGATTTGTAGAACAGCGAAAAAAGAGAATTTTCCCTTTTCGAAGCAAAGTCAATCAGATTGTAGAATTGCGACAATCTACTAGATCGTATGGACAAGTTTTTGCTTGGTCACTATCGGAGCGAAGAATAAGAAAGGGTTTACTTGATAATATGTCCGAATTCGAAACAGATATGAATGAAACGCTGATTACGTTGACGTCCGATATCGTCGCAGCGCACGTCTCGAACAACAGTGTCGATGTGGATGCCGTTCCGCAATTGATCACGAATGTCTACTCGGCTCTTTCCGGACTGGGCGAGCCCGTCGAAGTCGAAGAAGAGCGCCCGGACCCTGCCGTCTCGGTCCGTTCTTCCGTGAAGAAAGATCACATCGTCTGCCTCGATTGCGGCAAGAAGATGAAGATGCTGAAGCGTCACCTTTCGACAGAACACGATATGGCGCCGGATGAATATCGTCAGCGTTGGGACTTGCCGTCCGACTATCCGATGGTAGCCCCGGCCTATGCAGAAACGCGCCGTGATCTTGCACACAAGATTGGTCTTGGTCGTAAGCCCGGTCAGAAGCGTGGTCGCAAGAAAGCGGCTTCGTAAGTTTGATCCGAGCGATAGCTTGAGAAGGACGCCCCGGCCCGATAAGGGTGCGGGGCGTTCGTCATTTTACAGGACATGATTGTTGCACCAGCGGATCGATCTCGAACAGCTTTGCCAGGAAAAAGGCTTGCGTATCACCGACCAGCGCCGGGTGATTGCCAAGGTCCTGTCCGAAAGCGACGACCATCCCGATGTCGAAATGCTGCATGATCGTGCTAATAAGATCGATCCTAAGATCTCGATTGCGACCGTCTATCGCACCGTTCGCCTGTTCGAAGAGGCCGGCATTTTGGATCGGCACGATTTCGGGGATGGCCGCGCCCGCTATGAAGCAGCACCCGAAGCGCATCACGACCATCTGATCGACGTCGAAAGCGGCAAGGTCGTCGAATTTGTCGATCCGGAACTCGAAGCGTTGCAGAAGCAGATCGCAGAGAAGCTCGGCTATCGCCTCGTCGATCATCGGATGGAGCTGTATGGCGTCCGCCTCGACCGAGAGGATTGAGCGAAGGCTCAAGCAATATTCGGAAAAACGGCTCGCGGCCATGCGCGGCGAACCGACCAAACTCGGGCTTGCCGGCGGCCTCCGTTTCGCCGCGCGCCTGATCGGCATCGTCCTTCTCGTGCTGATCTTCGTGCCGCTGCACTATCTCTACCGCATCTTCGCCTACGGCTCGCCCTTCCCGATGTATTTCCTGCGCTACACCGCATGCGTCGTAGGCGCGCGGGTTCGGATCGTCGGCACCCCGTTGCGGCGCGACGTCTTCTTCATCTCGAACCATGTCTCGTGGATCGACATCCTCGCACTCGCCGGGGCGAGCGGCACGGCTTTCGTCGCGAAGCAGGAGCTTGGCGAAGTGCCGGTCATCGGCTGGCTCTGCCGCCTCAACCGAACGGTCTTCGTAAAGCGCGAAGCGCGGCTCAGCGTTGCGGATCAGATCAATACGCTGCGTGAAGCGCTGGCGGACAACTGGTCCGTCACCGTCTTTCCCGAAGGCACGGTGACCGACGGGCATTCGCTCCTGCCGTTCAAATCCTCGATGTTATCCGTACTGGAGCCCCCGCCCCCCGGCGTCTTGGTTCAGCCTTGCGTGGTAGATTACGGTCCGGTCGCCGAAGAAATCGGGTGGATCGGTGAGGAAAGCGGGGCGAACAACGCCAAGCGCATAATGGCACGGCCCGGCACGTTCCGGCTGACGATTCACTACCTCGAGCCGTTCTCGCCCGAAGAATATCGCGGGCGTAAGGCCATCGCGGCCAAGGCTCGCGAGGAAATCGAAGAAAAGCTGGTCGAAACGTTGGGTAAGCCGCTGCGCGATTACTCCCATACTGTCGAGGCGATCCGTTACAGTGCCCCTCCGAAGGAAAGCGCACAGGATTAAAGCTCGGCGCTGGCGAGCCAATCGTGGAAGAGCCGCACCGGGCGCTCCTCGAGCGCAGTCGGTTTGCACACGAACCAGTAACTGTATGGGCTTTCCACCTCGACATCGAACAGACGCGCCAGCCGCGTGTCCGCCGCGCGGCGCAAATGATCGTCATGCATGATCGCGATACCCAGACCCTGCGCCGCCGCCTCCAGCATCAATTGTCCTGAATCGAAATGATCGACCGCTGCCGGATCCAGATCCGGTCGGTTGATTGCCGCCTTCCACGCCGTGAAACTGTCCGGCAATTCGTGGTGAACAAGGAAGGTCTGCTTCGCCAAAACATCGCTCTGGGGATCGTTGCCGACGCGCTTGCGAATCTCGGCGCTGCAGATTGCGTGAACCTTGTTGTAATCCAGCCTGATTGCATGAAGCCCGCGCGTGGGACCGCGAGACAGGATGATGGCGGCATCCAGCGTGTCGCCCACGCGATCTTCCAGATGCGGGCCGGTATCGATGTCGATATGCAGAAGGGGATGGCGTTTGCGCAGTTCGCCGAGCCGCGGGAATAGGCGCTGACTGCCGAAAAGCGGCAGTACTCCGAGATGCAGGCGTAGCAGCGAGAAGTTGTCGGACTGCGCCTCGACCGCGCGCGCGAGCGCTTCGAGCTGCGGGTTTACGGCTTCGAAAAAGGCGTGGCCATCGTCGGTCAGTTGCATCGATTGGCGCGCGCGGGTGAACAGCTTTTTGCCGACAAAATCCTCGAGATTGCCGATCCGCCGCGAAAGGGCCGAGGGGCTCAGTCCCAGTTCGTCCGCAGCCGCCCGCGCCGACCCCAAGCGGACGGTCCGCACGAACGCTTCGAGCGCACGCAAGGGTGGGAGACGGCGAACGGCCATTGCTTCTAGGCCTCGATACGGCGAAACGTCATTCCGCGTCTTCCAGGGCCGGCTCGGGCTGGTGAAGGCGGAGGCGTTTCACATGCGTTTCGTCGCCGTCGGTTATCTCGATCCGCCAGCCGCTGGAATGTTCGAGCACGCGGCCGACTTCCGGAACCTGTTCGGCCAGTACGAAGGCGAGCCCGCCCAAAGTATCGACCGATTCTTCCACTTCGGCGAGCCGCTTGTCGACCGTGTCAGCAACATCGTCCAGTTCGGCCCGAGCGTCGCAATCCCACATGCCATCGCCAATGGGTACGATCCATTCCTCCGGCGCGTCGTCGTGTTCGTCCTCGATCTCGCCGACGATCTCCTCGACCAAATCCTCGATCGTAATGATCCCGTCCGTGCCCGAAAACTCGTCGAGCACGATCGCAAGGTGCATACGCTGCTGCCGCATGTCGGCAAGCACATCGAGGGCATTGCGCGTTTGCGGCACGTAGAGCGGCTGACGCATCAGCACGGTCCAGTCCGCCGGCGGATCCTTGCGCTCCGCCAGATATGGGAACACGTCCTTGATGTGGATCATGCCCACGACATCGTCGAGCTGGTCGCGGAAGACCGGCATGCGGGAATGGCCGTGTTCGGAGAAGGTCGCGACCAGTTCGTCCCACGTCGCATCGGCGTCCATCGCGATGATCTCGCCGCGCGGCACCGCAACATCGTCGGCATCGTGCTCGCTGAAATGGAGCAGGTTGCGCAGCATCTGGCGCTCGACGCCCGACAGATCGCCCTTGCCGCGATCGGCCTCGTCGTCCTCGCCGTTTTCGCCTTCGTGCTCGTCGATCGCGGTTTCGAGCTGCGAGCGCAGCGATCGGTCCGAACTGTCGCTATCGAACAATTTGCGGAGTGCGGGCCACAGCCCGCCGCTACTCTCCGCTTCTCCTGCGGGTGATGTCGAATCGGGCATGGCCCTGCAACGCGCTCCTATAGTTCGCGATCCCGATATGGGTCCGCGATACCCATTTTGGCAAGCGCCGCGATTTCGAGCGCCTCCATCGCTTCGGCATCCTCGTCGCTGTCGACGTGGTCGTGCCCGGCGAGATGGAGGAACCCATGTAGGAGGAGGTGGGTCGCATGATGTTCGAGGCTGACCCCCTTCTCCGCCGCTTCCCGCGCGCAGGTTTCGTAAGCGAGTGCGATATCGCCAAGCATTTCCGGCGGACCTTCGGGCGCCAGAACGATCAAGTCTTCGCGTGTCAGCATGGGAAAGGAAAGTACGTTGGTCGGCTTGTCCTTGCCGCGCCATTCGCGGTTGAGGGCCTGGACTTGCGCGTCGGTGGTGAAAAGGATCGAAACGATCAGCCGGTGATGGGCGAGCGCTGGTTCAACCTGCCCTGCCGCAGCGCTCGCGCGCGCGGCGATATCCGTCCAGTCGGCATCGGGCCAACCTGACACATCCGTTTCAAGTTCCATGTCTTGAACCGATAGCCCTGAGCTTGACGAAGGGCTGCCCTTCGGTTCGAGCATCACACGAGAAAGAAAGAAGGGTTTCGAACAGTTCAGCTCGAGCTGAGAGCCAAGTCAGGATCAACTCCCTTCCCCCTCGTAAGCCTCCACGATCCGACCCACTATCGGGTGGCGCACGACGTCGGCGGCGGTGAAGCGGATGGTGCCGAAACCGTCGACACCTTCGAGCTTGTCAACCGCATCGGCGAGCCCGCTCATGCGGTCCCCGCCGGGAATATCGACCTGCCGCGGGTCGCCGCAAATGACCATGCGGCTGTTCTGGCCGAAGCGGGTGAGGAACATCTTCATCTGTTCGCGCGTGGTGTTCTGCGCTTCGTCCAGAATGACGAAGGCGTCGGCCAGCGTCCGCCCACGCATAAAGGCGATGGGCGCTATCTCGATCTCGCCTGATGCCAGCCGCCGCTCCACCTGTTCGGGCGGCATGCAGTCGTAGAGCGCATCGTAAAGCGGACGCAGATAGGGATCGACCTTGTCCTTCATATCCCCGGGCAGGAAGCCGAGCTTCTCCCCCGCCTCCACCGCCGGCCGTGAAAGGATCAGGCGCTGCACGCTACCCGTGATGAGCTGCGCGACGGCCTGCGCCACGGCGAGATAGGTCTTGCCCGTACCCGCCGGGCCAAGCGCGAAGATGATGTCGTCGCGCACCAGGCTGCGCATATAGGTCGCCTGAGTGGCGCTGCGCGGCACGATGGTCTTGCGGCGGGTGCGGATCATGATCGGCGGCCCCTTGGGGTCGACATCGGCGATCCCGTCGAAGGTCGGTTCGTCCGACATGGCGATCAGCGCCTCGATCGCGCCCTGATCGAGATCCTGCCCTATCGCCAGCCGATCGTACATGCGCCTGAGCACGTCGCGCGCCCGCGCCACGCTGTCTTCCGGTCCTTCGATGTGAAGCTGGTTGCCGCGGGCCGAAATGAACACACCGAGCCGGTTTTCCACCTGCACCAGATTAGCGTCGAATTGGCCGAACAGCGCACCGAGCAAGCTCTGATTGTCGAAGCCAACGTCCACCTGCGCGCGGCGGACCTCGCGCTGCGGACTGGGTGACGGGCTGAAGGCGGTTCTATCCTTCGGTGCGGGTTTACGGGCCATGCGCTCCTTTCGTACGATGCCTACGAAAGTAGGCGCTCGGCGAAACTTCGCAAGAGAGCGTGCCGCGAGGGCGGTGGAAAGTAACCGGCTTGTCATCAAGCCAAGCTGCTTGCAGAACCCGCGTCGACTCGAAGTCCGGGGAGACCTTCATGATCCGTCCGCTTTTCGTTGCCGCCTCGCTAACCGCTCTGACAGCTTGCGTATCGGTCGAGGAACCCCAAACGCCTGTCGAAGGCGCCGCCATAGAGGGTCCGGCAGGTGCTTCTGCTTCCATGCGGGAAGACGCCATTCGCCATTTTCTGACGCAGGAATATCCCGACACCTTGCCCATGCGCTATGCGCTTGCATGGAGCGATCTAAACGACGACGGCGAGGAGGAAGCGATTGTCCAACTCGTTGGCTCTTATTTCTGCGGCACGGGTGGATGCAACACCGTGGTTCTGACGTCTGCGGGTCCGTCGTGGCGCAAGGTGGGCGATATCAGTGTTTCACGAACGCCAGTTACCGTGATGGACACCAGTACAAAGGGCTGGAAAGACATCACTGTCGCGATAGCGGGCGGCGGCGGGGCGGCAGGTAATGCCCTGCTCAAGTTCGATGGCGAGGCTTATCCGACGAACCCTACGGTCCAGCCGGCGGAAATCGTCGGAATGACCGGCACCGTCCTGATTTCCGAGGATCTGGATCTCGTCGACCTTGCGAAAAAAGAAGCCTCAGGCGGCTGACCGCGCCGGTTCGAGCATCCGTCCTGCGAGCGAATTGGGCCCCGCTTCGATCAGCTCTGCCTGCACGAGATCGCCAATGGCCGCCTCGCCTTCGAACCAAGCGCTTTGCAGCCACGGCGTCTTGCCAAGCCATTGGCCGGGATGCTTCCCCTTGCGCTCGACTAGGACCTCGCAGGTCTTGCCCACGCTCGCCTCGTTGAAAGCAAATTGGTCGCGGTTGAGGGCAGCTTGCAAGCGCTGGAGGCGCTCGTCCATCACTTCTTTGGCGACTTGCCCTTCCATCGTAGCTGCGGGCGTTCCGGGTCGCGGCGAATATTTGAAGCTAAATGCCTGCGCGTATTTGACCTCGTCCACCAGGGCGAGCGTTTCCTCGAATTCGGCGTCGGTTTCGCCGGGGAAACCGACGATGAAATCGCCCGACAGCGCAAGGTCGGGCCGTGCGGCGCGGAAGCGGTCTAGCAATCTAAGGTAGCTTTCGGCCGTGTGGCTGCGATTCATGGCCCTGAGTACCCGGTCGCTGCCCGCCTGCACCGGAAGGTGTAGGAAAGGCATGAGCTTGTCGATTTCGCCATGCGCGGCGATCAGATCGTCGTCCATATCCGCCGGGTGGCTCGTCGTGTAACGGATGCGCGCGAGGCCATCGACCCTAGCGAGGTCGCGGATCAATCCCGCCAGCCCGATCATGTGACCTTTCTCGTCCTCGCCCGACCATGCCGATACGTTCTGGCCAAGCAACGTGATTTCCTTCGCGCCCGCGTGGACCAGCTTCTTCGCTTCGGTGACGAGGTCAACATAGGGGCGGCTGATTTCCGCACCGCGCGTGTAAGGCACCACACAATAGGTGCAAAACTTGTCGCAGCCTTCCTGTACAGTAAGAAAGCTCGCCGGATTGGTCCGCTTGCGCTCGGGTAGTGCGGCGAACTTGGCGATGGCGGGCATGTCGGTATCGGTCGCCCGCTCGCCCTTCACGGCCCGGTCGAGCATTTCGGGCAGCCGGTGATAAGCCTGCGGCCCGACCACCATACTGACAGCAGGCGAGCGCTTCATAATTTCTTCGCCCTCTGCCTGCGCGACACAGCCAGCGACTGCGATCATCGGCGCCTTCGCCTGCGTTTTGCCCTTGGTCAGACGCCCGATGTCGGAATAGACTTTCTCCGCCGCTTTCTCGCGGATATGGCAGGTGTTCAGCACGACGAGATCGGCATCTTCGCCATCGGGCGCGGGCACGATTCCCCGCTCGCTCAGCATCTCGGCCATGCGCTCGCCGTCATAGACATTCATCTGACAGCCGAAGCTCTTGACCCGATAGGTCTTGGGGGCATTGGTCGGTTTCATGAAGGCCGCGCCTTTACGGGAAATGCCCGGCCCCCGCAACCGATCGTGCTTCAGTCGATGCGGTAGTCGATCGGCTTGAAGCTGCCGCCGTTCGAGGCATAGGCAGAACAGGCCGTCAGCCCGATCACGCAATCCATCAGGGCCTTCAGCACGATGCGGTCGCCTGCCTTGCTCGGCGGCGTTTCGACCGACAGCTTCCCGCTCGACCCGTCGACCGGAACGTTCATGAAGACGTTGAAGGCACACGGGATGTCGTCTTCCGCGATACCGAAAGGTTCGAGCGCCTCCGCCAGATTGCCGAAACATCCGCGATGCACCGGCTTGTCGGGATAGAAATGCTCGAACGTCGCCACGCTGCACGGGGTCAGCAGGAAATCGTGTGTGCCGACCGTGTCCCGCACGATCTCCAGCATCCGGTTGGACCGGTTAGACCATAGCGTGTTGCCGACCGTCAGCTTGATCGTTTCTTCATAATCGAAGGTTCGCCCGTTCGAAACAACCTCGCGAACGTCCTCAAGGCTGTAGGCCAACAGATCGGAAACCTGCGCGCCCTCCGGGTCGATTACGGTCAGCGTCTGGCCTTCGCGCAATTCGAATGCGACACCGCTCCGCGGCTCGATCCGTCGCGTATCGCTCATGCGCGGGAGTCCCTGAACGGGCATTCCCAGCTCTCGTCGACAGCCCGGCCACTATACTGACGCGCCTCACTATTTTCGCCATGACGGGCGAGCATCGGATTGAGGCTGCCGGCAAGGTCGAAATCACGCGACAGGATTGCCTCACGCATCCGTTCGTAGCGGCCCTCTGCCCGGAGCCATTCGAACTGGTTATGGAGATTGAAGACGAGGATGGGCTGCGCGAACCGTCTTGCCGGGCGGGATGCATTCGGATGGAGCCCGACTACGAAGAACGCCTGTCCGCCGAAGCTTAACGAAAAGTCGGGCTTGGACGGATCTGCGCCGACCGTCTCGTCATAAGGCAACCCTCGCCATGCATCCTTGTCGGACAGCGATTGCAGTCGCTCCCACATCGCCCTCTCGAACTGCTCTTCCGAAAGGTCGAGAGGGCCGTCGAACAGGACTGCAAGGCTTCGAAAGGCGCTCGGCGGGTCGTTCCGATCGGCCCATTCGAGCAAGGCATCGTGAATTTCGAGGTCGTTCCAGCCGCTAAGCAGGTCGCGTGCGTGCCGCACTACCAAGCGATCGTTGGCGAGTGCGGACTTCGCGCCGACACAGGGAAAGGTCGGTTCGCGAATGCGGTCTTCGAAGGCTTCTCGGGATTGGACGGGATTGGGCGCGAGGTCGGATTCTGTCATGCCGAGCCAACACTCACAAACGCCGCCCACCGCCCGAACTAACGTTTCTAAGAAATAAAATGAGCCGGCTCTTCGATCCGGTAGGGTGTAGATCAGGCGACCTTTACGAGCTTCGCAGGCCCTGTCGAGACAGGTTCCAGGGCCCGCAGCAAGCGCTCGATGGCAACCGGCTTCACTAACCATTGCGCATGCGCACGCGCCAGATCGCGATTGCCCTTAGCGAGACAAGCCGCGATGTGCTGAAGACTTTGCTCGTGAGGCGTTGGAGAATGCTCGCCCACTTCGGCAACTTGCAACGGAGCGCGAGAGAAATACCGCAAGATGCTTTGCGTCCGATCGAGCGACCACCGCGCGACGCTCGCGGCCGAACCCCGGACACAATCCAGTTGCACTTCGGCGGCGCAGCCATGCCAGGCTCGGCGGAATTCCTCGATCATCAATAAACCTCCGTCTTTCCGCTAATGAGAATGAGACGCAAGAACGTTTATGTCAAGGGAGGCCGGAAAGAAAAAAGGGCCGCCGATCACCGCCAGCCCTTTCTAAATTTCATGTCGGTAAAAAGGTTCAAGCGACCTTGCGCTCTTCACCTTCGGCGACGAACTCGCCGCACCAATCGTCGCTGGCGACATTTGGCCAATGGGCCTGCTTGTCGCCTTCTGCCGGCGAGGGAGCATAGCGGCGACATTCGCTCTGACTGTCGTTGAAAAACTTACATTTTGCGCACTGCATTTGCGGTCTCCGATTATCGATGATTTGATTTGGTAACGGACCAATACAACGTTCGGTTCCGAAAATCCAATAAAACAGCCAGTTATTAGTGATAATCATTAGCATCTTCTAACGTCGAGGGTCATCTATAAAATAATTCTATCAATCATGCGTTTGTCCCAGTTTGCGAATAGTTATCATTACGGCGGCCGCCGATATGCAGTTCTGATTGCGAACCATTATTAGTCGCAAAAAAAGGCGCGTGATTTCTCACGCGCCTTCATATTGATTTGGTTGGCCTGTTTACGCGACAGTCGCTTTTACGATTTTGCCCGGGTTCTGCGGCGGCTCACCTTTGGGGAGCGCATCGACATGTTCCATGCCGCTTTCGACCTGGCCCCAGACGGTGTATTGACCGTCGAGAAATTCGGCGTCGTCGAAGCAGATAAAGAACTGACTGTTTGCGCTGTCAGGCACTTGGGTGCGGGCCATCGAGCAGGTACCGCGGGTGTGCGGTTCGCTGTTGAATTCGGCCTTGAGGTCAGGCTTGTCGCTGCCGGACATACCGGTGCCGGTCGGGTCTCCGCCCTGCGCCATGAAACCGGGGATCACGCGGTGGAACACCACACCGTCGTAGAAGCCCTCGTTCGCGAGCGTCGTGATGCGCTCGACATGGTTGGGGGCGAGGTCGGGGCGCAGCTTGATCACCACATCCTTGTTTGTCCCGTCGCCGGTATCGAGCGTGAAAGTCAGCGTGTCGGCCATGAATTCGGTCTCCTGATAGGTTCGCCCGCCTACATAGGGACTGTCGCCCGCCTGTCACCCTCTGCTTGCTTTTCGCCCCCCTCTCCCTAGAGCGGCGCCATGGCGGACGACGAACGCCCCTTCGATGACGACGAGGTAATGCTGGCCCCTGACGACGGGGATGCGCCGGAGGATGGCGGCCGTCCGGACGACCGGATCGACGACGAGCGGATGGACGAGGAGAATACCCTCAAGCCCGACTTCGTCCGCTCGGTCCGCGATGCGCTGGAGGATGGCGAAAAAGGCGCGGTGTACGACCTTGTCGAACCCCTGCACTTCGCCGATGTCGCCGACCTGCTCGAGCTTCTCGAGCGGGACGAGCGGCACCGCCTCGCCGAAGCCATCACCGACCTGATGACGTCGGACGTGGTCGCCGAACTCAACGACTACGTTCGCGACGAGATGATGGAGGCCCTGCCCGCCGATGCGGTGGCGCAGATCGCCGAGCAGCTCGAGACCGACGATGCGGTCCAGCTGATCGAGGACCTTAACGAAGCGGACCAGCGCGCCATCCTCGCCGAACTCGATCCCGAAGACCGGATCGCGATCCAGACCGCTCTGTCCTATCCGGAGGAGACTGCCGGGCGGCTGATGAGCCGCGAGTTCGTGGCAGTGCCGGAACACATTACGGTCGGCGACCTCATCGATTTCCTGCGCGACGGGCGCGACCTGCCCGACGAATTCCTCGAAGTGTTCGTGGTCGACCAGCGGCACCATCCGGTCGGCACCTGCCAGCTTTCATGGATCTTGCGCACACCGCGTACCATTCCTCTGGGCGATGTGATGAAGCGCGACCAGACGCTCATCCCCGCGACGCTCGACCAGGAAGAGGTCGCGCTGATGTTCCAGAAATACGGACTGATCAGCGCCGCCGTGATCGACGAGGATGGGCGACTTGTCGGACAGATGACGGTCGACGACATCGTGCACATCATCGCCGAGGAAGCGGGCGAGGACGCCCTGCTGATGTCCGGCGCTGGCGAAGGCGATATCAACGAACCGATCCGCGAGGCCTATTCCAGCCGGGTGCGCTGGCTGATCGCCAATCTCGGCACCGCTTTGGTGGCAAGCTTCATCATCGCGCTGTTCGGCGCGGCGATCGAGCAGTTGGTGGCGCTTGCGGTTCTCATGCCCATCGTCGCCAGTATCGGGGGCAATGCGGGCACGCAGACAATGGCGGTGACGGTTCGCGCCATCGCGATGAACCAGCTTACACGCTCGAACACGCAGCGTATCCTGTGGCGCGAATTCCGCGTCGCGATGCTCAATGGCGTGACCATCGCGGTGCTGATCGGCATGGGCACGGCCGCGATCTTCACGCCCCGGCTCGGCGCGGTGATTGCGGCGGCCATGGTGATCAACGTCGCGGTGGCCGGGCTGGCCGGCGTGCTGGTGCCGGTGGCGTTCGACCGGCTGCGGCAGGACCCTGCGGTCGCAAGCAGCGTGTTCGTCACGATGATAACGGACTCGATGGGCTTCTTCGCTTTCCTCGGCTTGGCTGTGGCCAGCGGGGTCGTCGGTTAGGCGAACCAGCACCTCGTTTCTTGTCCGGGCCGTTTGCAACCCTATCTCGAACCCGATGCCTCTCAACCTTACCAAGATTGCATACGGCGCAAAAAGCTATGCCGATATCGAAAGCTGGTTCGCCAACCGGCCGCGCATGTCAGTCAATACCCGCTATCGGCCGACCCGGTGGGAAGAATGCATCGGCGGTTCGCTGTTCTGGATACACGAACACAACCTCGTCGCCCGTTCCAAGATCACCGGGTTCGAGGAGCAGGACAATGGCCGCTGGTTCATCAATCTCGAACCGCGCCTGATCCCGGTCCTGCCCCGCCCCAAGCGTGCGCATCAAGGTTGGCGCTACCTCAAGGGCGAACCGCCACGCGATCTGGCCGAGGGCGAGGATATCGGCGACGTCATGCCGGGCAGGCTCGCGGGCAAGCTGGAAAAACTCGGACTGATCTAGCGGCCTTTCGCGGAACTCTCCGCCCGTCCGACCCGTTGGTTCGGCAAAGGAGAATTCGAATGCCAGAACGCCAGTCCCGCCATCCCGACAATGAATTGATCGACGAAATGACCGAGGGCAAGACCCCTTCGCAAGGCAGTTCGGCAGGTGGTGAAGTCAACCGCCAGGTCGGCAAGCGCGGCGAATTGCATCGCGCGACCGATCCCGAAAATCGCGAGCCGGAAGTGGGTTCGGACAATCCGTCGGAAGACGCGCAGAAGGGACCGAAGACGCGCGCCGCCATCCAGAGCGAACGCGACAGCTAGGCCCCAAGCCGATCTACAAGATTACGCCCCGCGGTCATGCGACTGCGGGGCGTTTTTCATTCAAGCGTTCTCCGCAACCTTCGCTGCGACACGGCGCAAGGCGTCGACATATGCTTCCGACGGCTGGGCGCCGGGGATCAGGAATTTGCCTTCGACGAATACCGCCGGAACGCCAGTCACGTTCATCTCCCACGCCGCGCGTTCTTCCGCGCGAACCTTCTCAGCCAATTCCTCGCTATCGAGCGCCGCCGCCGCTTCGGTGCGATCGAAACCCGTTTCCTCTGCAATCGCCAGCAGGACATCGCGCCGGCCGATCTCTCGGCGCGCATTGAAATGCGCTTCGAACAATGCAAGCTTCAAGTCCGTCTGCCGTCGTGCGCCATGCATATCACGGGCCCATAGCAGCAGCTTGTGCGCATCGAACGTGTTCCACATCATCGCGGGCGGCGCGGGCTCTTCGCCCTCGTAATCGAGCGAGACGCCCGCCCGCTCCGCCGCCTCGCGCATGCGGTTCTGAACGTCGCGCGATTGATCGAGCGTGCGCCCGTATTTGCGCGCAATATGCGCGGTCCGCTCCTCACCGTCGGACGGCATATCGGGATTGAGCTCGAAAGCGTGCCACGCGATCTCGGCCGCGATTTCACCTTCAAGGCTGTCCAAAGCCTGGCGCAGGTTGCCCCAGCCGACGAGGCACCACGGGCACATTACATCGGACCAGATGTCGATCTTCAGAGTCTGAGGCTGGGTCATCGTTCGATCCACCAGTTGAGGAGATAGGATGCGATCGCCTGCTTCGGCGGTGCAATAAACGGCCCCGAACCACTTAACGATGCCGCGACTTCGTCTCGCGAGAACCAGCGGATTTCGTCGAGCTCGGTCTCGTCGCGCGTGATATCATCCGTTTCGGCGAAGGCGTGGCATCCGATCATGAGCTGGCTTGGAAATGGCCATGGCTGGCTCGCAACATAGCGTACGTTTTTGGGCCGAATGACGATGCCGCTTTCTTCCAGAACTTCTCGCGCGACGCCTTCTTCGAGGCTCTCGCCCGGTTCGACGAAACCCGCGAGCGCTGAAAAGCGGCCCTCGCCCCAGCCCTTGCCGCGGCCGAGCAGCATCCTGCCGTCATGTTCGACCAGCATGATGGTGACGGGATCGGTGCGGGGGAAATGGTCCGCCCCGCAATTCTCGCAGGTCCGTTGCCAGCCGCCCTTCGCGATGCGGGTGGTGCCGCCGCATTGCGCGCAGAACCGGTGGCGCGCATGCCAATCGACGATGCTGCGTGCGCCGCCGTACAACGCGAGTTCGGCAGTGGGCAGCGTCGCCATCAAGTCCCATAACGCCGGATTGGCCAGCCGCGGCGCGGAGTCTCCGCGGGGCGGGACGGCGGCGAAACACGCCTTGCCTTCGTCCAGCCCGAGAAAAACCAGTTCGGCATCCGGATCGGCATCGGCGAGAGTCGTCCACGCCAACCGCCCCTCATCGGTCAGCGATGGCGTCAGACCGTCGAGCGCGAGCAACCGCGCCTTCCAGTTCATCAGCCCGGCCAGCGCGTCCTTGTCGCCGCGAATGTTGTCTGCCCGGTCGAGCGGCGATCCTGTGAAAGACAGCACGCCGTTCAGGCTGCCGCCGCGGTCTGCATGGTGGCCAGATCGGCCCTCAACGCTTCGGGGAAGGCATCGTGGATGGGATAGGCTTCGGACGGCATGTACTGTGTCATCATCGTCGCGCGCACGCCCGCCGGGAAGTGAACGAGGCCGACCGTGCCCGCAGCCCCGCCCCAGCCATAGGCGCCTTCCGCCACGCGGCCTCCTGCGCCGAATTGCTGGCCCTGTATCCAGGTGCCGGCCACCGTCGCGGTTTCGGGCAAGAGGTTCGAAGTGCCGAGCCGCACCGCCGTTTCGCTCATCACCCGCGTGCCGTCGATCGCACCATAACCCAGCAGCATTTGCAGGAACCGGTCGTAATCGCGCGCGGAGGATACGAGACCCGCACCGCCGAAGGGGAAGGACGGCTTGTCGAGATAGATGGACGCCCGCGCCGGGTCCATCGGGATCGGCGTTCCGTTGAGGATGCCGTAATTGGTCGTGAAGCGGCCGACTTCGCTTTGCGGCACGCGGAAATAAGTACTGCTCATGCCGACCGGATCGAAGATGCGCGCTTTCAAAAACTCGTCGAAGCGCATCCCGCTGACGACCTCGATCACTCGGCCCATCAGGTCGAGCCCGACCGAATAGCTCCACTTCGTGCCCGGCTGCAGCACGAGCGGTGCTTTCGCCAGTTCGTCCGCGAAGTTGTCGAGACCCTCGATCGCCTTGCCCCGACCCATGCCGGGCAGCGGCAGGCGGCTGACCTGACCGGGAACGAGGCCTTCCTGCGCGTAATAGCGGCTGATCGGCCCGGACTGCACGATATTGTAACCGAGGCCCGCCGTGTGGGTCAAAAGCATCCGCATGGTGATCGGGCGTTCGGCCGGAACGAGGTCCTGAAGCGACCCGTCATAGGTCTTCTGAACGCGCATGTTTCTGTAGGCGGGCAGCACTTCGTACAAAGGCTGGTCGAGGCCCATCTTGCCCTCGTCTATCAGCATCATCGCGGCCATTCCGGTGATCGGCTTGGTCATCGAATAGATGCGGTAGAGACTGTCGCCATCGGCTTTCGTTTCGCTTCCGAAGGCCAGGTTGCCCTGCGCGATGATCTGGGGTGCCTGCTGCCCCATGCCGAGCGCGGCGACCATGTTGGCAAGCTTGCCGGTGCCGACATACTTGTCTTCCAGCGCGCGGATATTGGTCCACTCCGGTATGGCAATCTGTGCAAATACGCGGCGACCGAACGGCGCGCTCGCGGCCATCGCACCCGCACCGAGAAACGCGCCGCCGCGCAGCAGCGAGCGGCGTGACAGGGCGGCAGGTTCGAATTCGCGATAAGCCATGGGTTGTCCTCGAAATTGGAAAAGCGGATGGAAGATGCGCATGACCGCATTAACAGCCAATTGCACGGTGCGATACCGCACATTCAGTCCGGCTCGGCAAGCGCCAATCGCGCCGCTTTTGCGAACAGCGTCGGGAGCCCGGCTTCGGCCAATCGATCGACCGGCCACCATTCGCCGTCACCTTCGGGCATTTCCGTTCCCTCGTATCGCTTGACGTCCAGCTGTAGCGCGAAATGCGTGAAGCCGTGCTGTACGCCTCCGATCGAACGCCACACCCCGGAAAGCGGCTCATCTCCCGATCCGTCGGCTCGGGCAGACCATCCGTCCGACGGAAGGGCGCGCATTCCCGCGAAAACCCCTTTGGTCGGGCGAGTGACGAGCCAAGCGGAACTGTCCCTCTTTATCCAGTAGGCGACTCCGCGGCGAACGGGCTTGTCCTTCTTCGCTGACTTGACCGGAAACCGCTCCGGCTCGTCGCTCGCGCGTGCTTCGCACGAGTCCCGCAATGGACACAGCAGGCATTTCGGATTGCGCGTGGTGCAGATGCCCGATCCCAGATCCATCATCGCCTGGGCGAAATCGCCGGCCCGCGCTTGCGGCGTGATCGTTTCGGTCCGTTCGCGAATGGTCTTGCGCGATTTCGGCAGCGGCTCTTCGATGGCGAACAGGCGCGATACGACCCGCTCGACATTGGCATCCACCACCACGGCGCGGCGGCCAAAGGCGATGGCGGCGATCGCGGCCGCCGTATAGGCGCCCAGCCCCGGCAGTTCTCGCAATGCCGCTTCGGTATCGGGAAACGCGCCTCGCTCCGCTACCAGCGCTGCGGTCTTCACCAGATTGCGCGCCCGCGAATAGTAACCGAGACCTGCCCATGCCGCCATGACATCTTCCTCGGGCGCGGCGGCCAGAGCGTCGACCGTCGGCCAGCGTGCGGTGAACGCCTCGAAATACGGCTTCACCGCCGCGACCGTCGTCTGTTGGAGCATGATTTCCGACAGCCATACGCGGTAGGGGTCGGTCGCCGGCTCGCCCGGGGCCGCGCGCCAAGGCAATGTGCGGTGGTGCGTATCGTACCACGCCAGAAGACTGTCGGAAACGGATGGGGCCATGCTGGAACTCTTTCGCTGCCTATGGCATGGGCGAGGCGGACATGGGAAGCGACAAGACCATCGGAAAAGCCGGCCGACCGCGCGGCAAGACGGCGAAGCCGTACGAACGGCCGCGCGGCGGCCAGGCGAAGGCGATTTCCGACCTGATGCCGCAGATCGGCCGCCCCGCTTTTCGCCGCTTCGGTTTCGTACAGTCCTCGATCGTCAGCCGCTGGCCCGAGATCGTGGGCGATGCCCATGCCAAGGTGTGTTCGCCTGAGATGATCCGCTTCCCGCCCGGCGAGAAATCGGACGGCATTCTCGAACTCGTCGTCCTTCCCGCCCATGCCCCGCTGATCCAGCAGGTTCTGGCGGAAATCATGGAGCGGGTGAACACGTTCTTCGGCTATCGCGCGGTTGCCCGTATCAAGCTGCGGCAAGGCGCGGTTAAGCCGCCGGCGAGCAAGACAACGGCCAAATCGCCGCCCTCGCTGAAACCGATTCCGATGGAATTGGGCGACAGTTTACGCGATATCGGCGATCCGGAACTGCGCGCGGTGCTCGAATCTCTGGCGCGCGGCTTGGATACGAAGGGGACTGTTACGTGATGGCGAAGCGCTCTTTTTGGCTGTCGGGTGCGGCGGCACTTGCCTGTGCTTTGGCGATCGGGGCTTCGGCGCAAGACCTGCCGACCGGTAATGCCGGGCCGACCAAGGGCAACTGGAACGCGACCATCGTGGAGAATGCCGGCGGCCACCGCATGGGCAATCCCAAAGCCGCGGCAAAGCTCGTCGAATTCATGAGCTACACCTGTTCGCACTGTGCAACCTTTGCGCGCACCGGCGACGGCGCGCTCAAGATGCTGTACGTGCCAAGCGGCAAGATCAGCTACGAAATCCGCCATCTGGTGCGCGATCCGGTGGACCTTACGGCGACCCTCGCCACCCAGTGTGGCGAGCCCTCGAAGTTCTTCAGGAACCACGAAGCCATCATGGCACGCCAGACCGAATGGATGGCCAAGGCCCAGAACGCGACGCAGGCACAGCAGGCGCGGTGGAAGTTCGGCAGCTTCGGCTCGCGCGCGCAGGCCATTGCCAGCGATCTCGATTTTTACGACATCATGGAAGGCCGTGGCTATACCCGCGCGCAACTCGATAAGTGCCTGACCGACGAGGCAAAGGCCCGCCGGATCGCGGAACAGAGCGGCCAGGATACCGAGACTTTCAAGCTCGTCGGCACACCCAGCTTCGTGCTCAACGGTGAGACGCTGGAAGGCGTGCACAACTGGCCGACACTCCAACCGCTGCTCGACAGCTATTACTAAGCAAAATTCGCCGGGCGAGGTGTGGATTGCTCCGCCCCCGTCCCGGCCGACCCGTTTACGACCTACGCATTCTGAGGATTATTGATGCGCCTGACGACCCTGACCGTTCTTGCCCCTCTCGCCCTCGCTCTCGCAGCGTGCGGCAACAGCGATGCAGCCGATACCGCCGAGGCCGGCGTTCTCGAAGGTGAGCCGATCGCCGCCATCGCAGCGCCCGACGGTACAAGCTGGGTCGATACGGCAACCAAGACTGCAGAAGGCGGCTTCGTCCTCGGCAACCCCGACGCACCGCTCAAACTCGTCGAATATGCCAGCCATACCTGCGGCCATTGTGCGCAATTCTCGCAGAATGCGGCGATCCCGTTGCAGGAAAACTATATTTCGCAGGGCATCGTGAGCTACGAAATCCGCCCCTTGCTGCGCGATCCGCTCGATGTAACCATCGATGTTCTAGCCCAGTGCGGAGCGCCGGAAAGCTATCATGCTCTTTCGGATCAGGCGTGGGGTTCGCTCGAAGAGTTCGGGCAGGCGTTGCAATCCAATCCGGCAGGATACGAAGCGGCCATGAACGCCCCGCCGGAGCAGCGCTTCGTCGTACTTTCGCAGGCAGCCGGCTTGACCGACTTCTTTGCCGCGCGCGGCCTCTCCGCCGATCAGGCACGGCAATGTCTCTCTGAGTCCACCAAGATTCAGCAGATTGCCGATCAGTCGCAGCAATCGGCGACCGACATGGAAGTCACCGGCACGCCGACCTTCTTCTTGAACGGTCAGCGTCTCGAACAGAACACCTGGGCCGGTATCGAACCGATCCTGCAGCGCGCGGGCGCTCGTTGATGAACGGCTGAGACGACGGTTCGGCGAATGCTCATACGGCAGCTCAGGTTGAGCGGTTTCAAGAGCTTCGTCGAACCTTCCGTCTTGCGCATCGAACCGGGCCTGACCGGCGTGGTCGGGCCGAACGGGTGCGGCAAATCCAACCTCCTCGAAGCGATCCGGTGGGTGATGGGCGAGAATTCGCCCAAGTCCATGCGCTCGGGCGGGATGGAGGACGTAATTTTTGCGGGCACCGCCGGCCGGCCGCCGCGCGATTTCGCCGAAGTCGTCCTTTCCGGGCAGGATGCGGACGGCGACGATCTCGAAGTCATTCGCCGGATCGAGCGCGGGGCGGGTTCGGCCTACCGGGTCAATGGCAAGGACGTTCGGGCAAAAGATGTCGCGCTGACCTTCGCCGATGCGGCGACCGGCGCGCACTCCCCCGCCCTGGTCAGCCAGGGTAAGATCGCGCAGGTCATCGCGGCAAAGCCCGTCGAACGGCGCCAGATGCTGGAAGAGGCGGCGGGCATCGCCGGGCTTCACGTCCGTCGGCGCGATGCCGAAAGCAAACTGCGGCAAACGGAAGCCAATCTCGCACGCCTCGAAGACCTGATGGCCGGGCTCGACAGCCAGATTGCTTCGCTGCGGCGACAGGCCAAGCAGGCGGAACGCTATTCGAAGCTGTCAGACGAGATAAAGGGGGCGGAAGCACGCCTGATCTACGCGCGGTGGCGTGACGCGGCGGCGGCGGCGAACGAAGCCAAGCGTGCAGCGAAAGACGCGGACAAACGCGTTACGGAGGCGCAGGATGAGGTCGCCGTACTCCAAAAAACGCAGCGTGATGCTGCACAAACACTTGCCGATGCGCGGGAGGAACTCGCCGACCGGCGCGACGATGCGAGCGCCCATGGCCACCGTATGGCGGCGCTTGCAACTCAGCTCGAAACGGCGGAACAGCGCCTCGCCGATCTCGACCGTCAGCGCGCTCGGCTGGAGGAGGATCGCGGCGATGCCGATCGCCTGACACGCGACGCCGCCGAAGCCCTGGCGAAGCTCGAAACCTCACTTTCCGATAGCGAGAGAGCACTCGCCGAGGACGAGGAGCGCCGCCCCGCCCTCGTCGCACAATCCGACGAAGCGGAGCGCGCTAGCCGGGCCGCCGAACTCGCACTGGCCAAGGCGACCGCCGACAATGCCGGGGTTGAGGCCGAATGGCGGGTTGTCGAGGCCGAACTGTCACAAATTCGGTCGCGGCTGGAGCGAACGGAAGCGGACGTAGTGCGATTGGCCGGTCAGCGGTCGGCGTTGGAAAAGAACGATACCGGAGCCGCCGTCGCCGAAGCTCAGGCTGCGGTTCGTAGCGCGCAGAGCAATGTGGCAGAACTACGCGAAGCGCTCGAAGCGGCACGAGCTTCGAAGTCCGCCTTGCAAGCCGCGCGCGACGAAACGTCCAGTGCGCTGTCCACCGCTCGCGCCGATCTCGCGGGGATCGAGCGGGAATACGTCGCATTGAAACGCGATCGCGACGCGCGAGCCAAAGCGAGAGAGAAGCGCGCAGGACGGCCGCAGGCCATCGATCGAATGGTCCCCCAAAAGGGCTATGAACGCGCGGTAGCAGCGGCGCTCGGGCGTGACGGCAAGGCGGTCCTCGGCGCGGCAGAGGGCGCGGAGGGCCGGTATTGGACCGGTGCCGTAGCCCTCTCGCCCCCTGCCGACAGCCTGCTTTATCATCTGCAAGAATGTCCGGACGAGGTACGTGCAACGCTCGCGCTCACCGCCGTCACGCAAGAGGACGACGGTCGCAACCTGCCGCCCGGCCATACTCTCGTGACCATGGATGGCGTGCTTCGACGGTGGGATGGACTGGTGGTTCGCGGCGAGGGCGCGGCGGACGCGGCTCGGCTCGAGGCGGAAAACCGCTTCGCCGATCTTGCGAAACAGATGCCCGACCTCGAACGCACAGTCGCAGATGCGAAGGCGGCGGAAGACAGGGCGGCGGCAGAACTGGCCACGCTGCAAACGGATCTGGACAGACAGGATCGCGAGCTCGCCGCTGCGCTCGACGCGGAACGGCAGGCCTTACGCGCGCTCGATCGAGCGGAGGCGGCGCGGGACCGCAATACCGCACGCCTCGCCGAACTGGACCGGCTGCAAAAGGACGCGACCGAACAGCGCGACGCCGCAGCAGCGGAACACAGCGCGGCTCGGACGAAATTGGATGCCCTTCCTGATCCGAAAGCGGGACGCGAGGCGCTCGACATTGCCCGTGAACGCAACGAAGCTGCGAGAGCGACACTGCAAGCGCGCTTGGCGGAACTGGCAGCGCACGATCAGGGACTTGCCGTCGCGCGCGAACGGGTGGCGGCGCAGCGTTCCGACATGGCGAGCTGGCAGGCACGTTCGGGCGAGGCGGCAAAGCGGCTATCGGGCATGGAGCGGCGGTTCGAGGATATCGCCGAAGAGCGCGCCGTAATTGCAGCCAAACCCGAAGGCCTGATCCGCGAGATCGAACAAGGCGACGCCGTGCGCGAACGTTTAAGACGCGATCTGGCGGCGGCGGAAGAGGTTCTGAAAACGGCGGAAGAGGCAACACGACAGGCCGATGCCGACCTGTCCGAAGCAACCGAAGCCCTTGCTGCCGCCCGGGAGGCACGCGCCGGTCTCGTCGCCAAGGCTGAGAACGAGGATGCCCGCCGGATCGAGATGGGCCGGATTTCCGGCGAGCGATTTCAGGCCCCACCCCCGCTCCTTCCTTCCCGGTTCGATTTTACGGAGAACGACGTCGGGTCCGCCGAGAGCGAGAGTGACACGCTGGAGCGGCTCACCGTCAGCCGCGAACGAATCGGTCCGGTCAATCTCGTCGCCGCCGACGAATTGGCTCGGATCGAGGCCGAACTTGGCAGTAATGCCGCCGAGCAGAATGAATTGCGCGAGGCCGTCGCACGGCTGCGCGGCTCGATCGGCAGCCTTAATCGCGAGGGCCGCGAACGGCTTCGCGATGCGTTCGAACAGGTCGATGCGCATTTCCGCCGGCTGTTCACTCGCCTCTTTGAAGGGGGGCAAGCCCATCTGGCGCTGATAGACAGCGACGATCCCTTGGAAGCCGGCCTCGAAATCTTCGCGCAGCCGCCCGGCAAACGCCTGCAATCGCTTACCCTCCTATCGGGCGGAGAACAGGCGCTGACGGCAATCGCACTGATCTTCGGGCTGTTCCTTACGAACCCCGCGCCGATCTGCGTGCTCGACGAGGTCGATGCGCCGCTCGACGATGCGAATATCGACCGCTTCTGCGACCTCCTCGAACAGATGACACGAGAGACGACGACCCGCTATCTTATCGTTACGCACAATGCCGTGACCATGAGCCGCATGCACAGGCTGTTCGGCGTTACGATGATCGAACAGGGCATCAGCCGCCTTGTCAGCGTCGATCTCGGCGGGGCGGAGGAATTGCTCGCTGCGGAGTGAGCCTATATGGCGAGTGCGCTTTCCAGACGGGTCCTGATCCCGCGCAGTGTCTGAAGAACATCGGTCGACGAGGATGGCGCTTCCGGTGCGTCGTCGGACTGCAAGGCCGCCTTCGCCCCTTTTAGCGTATATCCTTCGCGATTGACCAGCCGGTCGATCCGCTCGACCAAGGCGATGTCCTCGGGTCGGTAATACCGGCGCCCGCCATTTCGTGTTAGCGGGCGCAACTGCGGGAACTGCTGTTCCCAGTATCGTAGTACGTGAGCCTTGATACCTGTTGCCGAGGCGACTTCGCCGATGGTGCGAAGCGCACCCTTGTCCTTGCCGTCGTCGAATGTCGCCATTCGACGGCCCTAGCCGTTGGCGATACGCTCTTTCAAGAGCTGGCTTGCCCGGAAGGTCATCACACGGCGGGGCGTGATCGGCACCTCGACGCCGGTCTTCGGATTGCGGCCGACGCGTTCCTTCTTGTCACGCAGGACGAAGCTGCCGAAGCCGGAAATCTTCACGTTCTCGCCGTCGGACAGCGCATCGCAGATGTGACGCAGGATCGCCTCGACCAGGTCGAGCGAGTCGGACCGACTCAAGCCCATCTTCCGATTGATCGTATCTGCCAAATCCGCACGGGTCAACGTGCCCACCGAACGCATCATGTCCATTTTAATCCTCCCTCAGATGCGACCCTGAGTGAAGTCGTCTTCAACCTACTGTATTATCGACCAATTGCCAAGTTTGTGGCAATTTTTCACCCTGTCTCACAACCGGGCAAGCGCGGCACCCCATGTAAACCCGCCGCCCATTGCTTCGAACATGACCAGATCGCCTTCCTTGATCCTGCCGTCTTTGCGCGCGACATCGAAGGCGAGCGGCACACTGGCAGCAGACGTGTTCGCATGTTCGCCGACGGTGACCACGATCCTTGCCGGGTCGAGACCGAGCTTGCGAGCCGTCGCGTCGAGGATGCGCGAATTGGCCTGATGGGGCACGACCCAGTCGATCTCGCTAGCCGCAACTCCGGCATTCGCCAAGACTTCGGTCAGTACGTCGGCAAGGTTCACGACCGCATGGCGGAACACTTCGCGACCCTTCATCCTGAGCTTGCCGACTTCGCCCGTAGTCGAGGGACCGCCATCGACGTAAAGCAACTCCTTGTGCGCACCATCGGCATGGAGCTTGGTCGACAGGATGCCGCCGAACCCGTCGGCGATCTCGCGTGCCTCGAGCACGACCGCGCCCGCCCCGTCGCCGAATAGGACGCAGGTCGTCCGGTCTTCCCAGTCGAGGATACGGCTGAAAGTTTCTGCGCCTATGACCAGCGCCTTTTGCGCCATGCCGGTGCGCAGCATCGAATCGGCCGTGGCCAGCGCGTAGAGGAAGCCGGAACACACCGCCTGTACATCGAAGGCGATGCCGCCATTGCAGCCGAGGGCGTTCTGCACCGTGGTGGCGGTGGCGGGAAAGGTGTTGTCTGGCGTCGCGGTGGCGAGGACGATCAGGCCAATTTCGTCCGCTTCGACGCCGGCGTCGGCCAACGCCTTGCGCGCCGCCTCTGTCGCCAGCGAGCCCGTGGTTTCATGATCACCGGCGATGTATCTCTGGCGAATGCCGGTACGCTCGACGATCCAGTCGTCGCTCGTATCTACTTTTTCCGCCAGTTCGGCATTGGACACGCACCGTTCCGGCAAGGCGGAACCGCTGCCGACGATATGGGAGCGGATCATTTACCGCTCAGCCCGTGTTCGCCGACGGCGCTCAAATCGTGTTTGATGCGATTGATGATGTCGTCTTCCAGTAGACGCGCCGCCACTTCGACCGCATTGGCGACGCCGAGGGCATTCGCGCTGCCATGACTTTTTACGACGATCCCGTTCAAGCCAAGGAAGACGGCGCCGTTGTGGTTGTTCGGATCGAGATGATGCCGCAGCAGTTCGGTTGCCGGACGGCTGACGAGGAAGCCGATCTTGGAACGCAGAGAGGAACTGAAGGCACTCTTCAATAAGTCGGTCACGAACCGTGCCGCACCTTCGATAGCTTTGAGGGCAATGTTGCCGGAAAACCCGTCCGTCACCACCACGTCGCATTCGCCGCGATTGATCTTGTCCGCTTCCAGGAAACCCTCGAATTCCATCGCGAGCCCGGTTGCCGCGCGCAACTCGTTGGCGGCGTCCTGAATGTCCTCGGTGCCCTTTGTTTCTTCGGTGCCGATATTAAGCAGGCGGACCCGCGGGCGTTCCTTGCCCGAAACGATGCGGGAATAGGCCGCGCCCATGATCGCGAACTGCACCAGATTGCGCGCGTCGCATTCGCGGTTCGCACCGAGATCGAGCATGATCACGTCATCGTCGGTCAAGGTCGGCAGGAGGGCGGCAAGCGCCGGACGGTCGAGCCCCGGCATCGTGCGCAGGGCAAGCTTGCTGATCGCCATGAGCGCGCCGGTATTCCCGGCCGATACGGCAGCGCCCGCCTCGCCGCGCTTCACGGCATCCACGGCAAGGCCCATGCTCGTCGTCTTGGCACGTCGCAGCGCGCGCGAGGGCTTCTCGTCCCCGCCGATCACGTCGTCGCAGTGGAGGATTTCGGAAGCGCCGGCCATGCCAGGATGATCCGCGAGCGCGGCGGAAATCCGCGCTTCGTCGCCGACCAGCAGGAACTTGAAGCGATCATGGCGGCGGCGCGCGATGGCCGCCCCCTCGATCGTGGTGCGCACGCCTTCGTCGCCGCCCATCGCATCGAGCGCGATACGCGGCAGACTCATGGCACTCTCCGGTTCAAGCTACGGTCTTAGAGACCGACGGCGATGACTTCGCGACCGTTGTAATAGCCGCAATGCGGGCAAAGATTGTGCGGACGCTTCAATTCGCCGCAATTGGAGCATTCGTGATGCGCCTCGACCTTGAGCGAATCGTGAGCGCGGCGGTTGCCGCGGCGGTGGGGCGATACTTTTCTCTTGGGGACAGCCATGACGGCACCTGTTCCTCAAATAAATCTGTGGTTTCGTGTGGCCGCCCCTAAAGGATGGTCCGGCGTCGCACAAGATGCGCGAGCGACCCGAATATCCCGACCGTGACGGTGAAGGCGCGCGCTATAGCGAGTTTGACGCGGCTTGCAAGCGTTCAGGCAAGGGCCGCGTCGCTGACGAAGGCATTGGTCTTGCGTTCCTGCCCGAATGTGCTCGTGGGGCCGTGCCCGGGAATGAAGGTGATGTCGTCGCCCAGCGGCCAGAGTTTCTGCGTAATCGCGTCGATCAGATCCTGATGGTTTCCCATGGGAAAGTCCGTCCGCCCGATGCTGCCTTGGAACAGCACATCGCCGACGACTGCGAATTTGCTCGGCCGGTGGAAGAAAATGACGTGGCCCGGCGTATGGCCGGGGCAGTGGATGACCTCCAGCGTCAACTCGCCGACGGTAACCGTGTCGCCATCCTCCAGCCAGCGATCAGGCTCGAACACTTGCCCGTTGATGCCGTATTTCCTGCCGTCGTCGTCGAGACGGCTGATCCAGAACCGGTCGTCCTCATGCGGTCCTTCGATCGGCAGGCCGAGTTCTTTCGCAAGCACCCCCGCTTCGCCACAATGATCGATGTGACCGTGCGTAATCAGGATTTTCTCAAGCTCGACCCCGGTATTGGCGACCGCGGCCTTAAGTTTGTCGAGATCGCCGCCGGGGTCGATCAGGGCACCCTTATTGGTGGTCGTGCACCAGATGAGCGAACAATTCTGCTGCAAGGGTGTGACCGGCACGATGCCGGCTTTCATCGGAGGAATGGTCGAAGCGTCGGTCATGCCACGGAAAATGGCCGCCGACGCTTCGGATTACAACTGCCGGTTTGGTGTGAGCTTAGAAGCGCCGGAAATCGGTTATCCGTCCATCGCTGCGGAACGTGCAGCCGAAACGCCCGTCGCCGCCACGCTGGCGGCTGTCGATATACCCGGTGACGATGACGGTATCGCGGCCTTCCTGATTGACCTCGTCCACCCGTGCGCGGCCATATCGCGAGGCTTCGCGGCCGCAGGCATCCGCCGCGGCGCGTTCGAAATCGCCGCCGCGGTTGTAGCCGTAGCCGGCACCATACCGGTCATCGTACCTGTCGTTGCCGACGCCGCCGAGAAGGCCGCCGCCATACTGGGCACAGCCGCCGAGGGCGAGTGTGCCAGCGAGGATCGTGGGGATGAGAAGTGTCTTGCGCATATCGGTCTCCGGTCGCGTGTTGTCGCCTGGCCCACCCGGCTGAAGGAACGTGCCTATTTACGCGATCCGCGTCGGTTCGTTCCGTTTCGCGATTACCCGATCACACCCGGCCGCCCTTCCACACGACGCGTCCGATGATCTCTACTTCGTCACGGGTGAGTTCGATCGGCGCATAGGCGTCGTTGGCGCTTATCAGCTTGATCCGCCCCGGCGCGCTGGCATGAACCTGCTTCACGTGCAGCGCATCGCCGATGCGGATTACATGGATGCCCTCGCCGGCGCGTTTGTTGCGATCAACGAAGATTTCATCTCCCGAACGTAGCAGTGGTTCCATGCTGTCGCCTTCGACGCGAATGGCGGACAGGTCGGCACCTTCAAGCCCCATTTCGCGTAACCATTTGCGACTGAAACGGTAAACATCGAAGGAAATTTCCTGCACCGAGAATGAACCCGGCCCGGCAGAAGCATCGAGCGGCAGGCGCCTGACCTCGATCCAGTCCTCGGATCGCATAGCACTGGAAGAGGCCACCGGACCGTGGGGGCGTGTTTCGATCTGCCCTGCCGGAATCCCGAGGAATTCCGCGATTTTCCGGAGGTCCGGCTCGTCGAGATGGCGTGGACTTCCGCGAGATACGTATTGCTGCAGATAAGCTGCATTCCGCCCGAGGACACGCGAAAGCGCCGCCAGGCTGGTGCCGCGCTCCCGAGCCGCTTCCTGCAATCGTTTACGGGCTTGCTGCTCGCCGTTTTCCGAGGGTTTCATCAAAATTCCTATAGCATAGGATTTTTCCTAGACAAGTAGGATTTCGAGTGGAACAAATTAGGAACAGACAGCGACTCGCTGTCCCGATCAATCAGGGAAGCGCCACACATGCTCATTCGATCCATCGAGACTTTTCTCAGACAATACAAAATGCCCCCGACGAAGTTCGGCCGCCTCGCCGCGCACGATCCGCGCTTCGTGCTCGACCTCAGGATGGGCCGGGAACCGCGAAGCGGTACTGAAGCACGCATAGTTGGCTTCATGCGCGGTTTCGAAGCCGCGCAGGGCGAAGCCGGTCGGGAGAACACCGATGTCGGCTGAACGTTTCCTCCCCCGCCGCAAGGCCCGTCGCTCTTCCCCTGGCGACAGGCTGCGCGACGCCCTGCTGCGCCTGTGCGACCACCACGGCCAGATCGTCGATCACAAAGAGCGCACCTGGGCGAGCATCACATTCGCCGGTTCGCGCCACACGGTGGGGATCCTGTTCGCGGGCGAGGACGCGGTAGAGGCAGGCGAACGGTTCATTGCCGCACTGCCCGAAAACGAATTCGCTATCCCCGGCCATCTCGTAGCCGATGCGACCGTGGCGGAAGTCGATCACCGGCTCGTACCCTTACCCCGCCTCGCGGTCCGGTGCGAGCTGCTGTTGCTGGAAGATGCATGACGCTTGACCATTTCCTAAGCGCTTGTCAGACATCGCATTTCCGAGGGGAAAATCTTAAATGCGTTCATGCTTAATAGCCTCTTGCTTCGCGGCGATGCTGGGGGCCGTTCCCCTGCAGGCACAGGATCTCGAAGGGCTGGAGATCGTGGTTACGGCCACGCGGATCGATCAGGACGACTATTCTGATACGATGCCAGCGATCGGGCTGCGCAAGCCGGCGGACTTTCTCGTCCAGAGCGTCGCCATTCGCGGAGATACCCGCGATCCAGCTCAGCGGCGGCGCGAGATCCGGACCATGCTGACCGACGCGATCCGCCGCGCGGAATCGATCGGCGTCGAACTGGCCTATGGCGATTTCATTCTTACCCCGCTCACAGTGGTCAATGCGGAAGAGGTGTCGCTTCAGAATGATAGCCGACCCGATAGCGAGCGCGTGATCTTCCTGGTGAAAGCGCCGCTCGGCGGAAGGCAAAGCGGCGATGCCGCACAGGCGCAGATCGAACGCTTCATCGAAGCCGTACCCGAAGTTGGACGGGCGCAGATGGACGAATGGGGGGACAATACCCTCTCCATCGTCGGGCCGGACGAATATCGTCCGGAAATAGCCGCCATGATCGCGCAGGATGCGAATGCGATGGCAGGCAGGATGGGCGAGAGTTACAAGGTGGAAGTGACCGGGCTGAACATGCCGGTCCAATGGGCCCGTTCCGGCCCGGCGGAAGTGTTCCTGTACATTCCCTACGAGTTGAAGATCGTACCCGCACCCTGACCGGGTCAGTACCCCGCCGAGAGATCAACGCGCGGTTCGACCGGTTCGCCTCTGTGCCAGCGACCGAGGTTCTCGATGAACCGGTCGGCGCTGCGCTGAAACATCTTCGTTTGCGCGCGGCCCGACAGGTGCATGGTGACCTGCGCGTTCTCCAGCGCCCATAACGGGTGATCTTCGGGCAGCGGTTCGGGATCGGTCACGTCGAGCAGCGCGGCCTCTATTTTCTTGGCTTCCAGCGCGGCGACCAGATCGTCCTGCTGTACGACATCGCCCCGCGCGATGTTCACCAGCACCGCATTGGGCCGCATGGCGGCGAGTTCGGCGGCGCTTATCATGTGGCGGGTCTCGTCGGTCGAGGGCACGGCGAGGATCACCCAGTCGAACTCACCCAGCTTTTCGCGCCATTCGCCGGGACAAAGCGCGCCCTCCCCGCCTGAGCGGCGTACGGGCACGACTGTCATGTCGAACGCCTCGAGCCGGGTCTTGATCAGGCTGCCGATCGCACCGAGGCCGAGGAGCAGCACGCGCTCGCCCGCCAGTTCGCGCTTTCCGGGGCTATCGCCTAGCCATTCGTGCCGGTCCTGCGCGCGCACCACATCGCGGTATCCCTTGGCGTGGGCGAGCATCAGCATAACGACATATTCCGCGATGGTCAGCGCGTTGATGCCCGCGCCGTTGGTTACCACGGTGCCGCGGTCTTCCAGCAAATCGAGCGGAAGAAATTCGAGGCCGGCATAGATCGAGTTTAGCCACTTGAGGTTCGTCGCGGCCTTCACCGTCTCGACCATCGGCTCTTTCTGGTTGAAGTCGAACCAGCCGATTTCCGCTTGCGGAGCGATCTCCAGCGCCTGCTCCTTGGTCGTGAACCATAGGGGCTCCACCCATTCGGGCAGGCGCAGCTCCACCAACGGGCGGATCAGGGCGGACATCACGGCTTTGGTCATGGGTGAGACTCTCCTCTTCGGATTAAGTCCCTAACCGCAACTCAGCCTAGCTTCCACTCCCAGCCGAGCGGATCGCCGTCCATCACCTCGACGCCCCAATCATTTAGGACGCGGCGAAGCTCGTCGGACAACTGATACTCTCCTGCTCTTTTAAGTAACCGGCGAGCATTTATGACCCCGTCGATGTCTGCATTCACGACCGAGATAGGTGCATTGTTTCGTATATTCTTCGTGCGGAGCTTCCGCCGAGTTAAACGTATAAGTCCTAGCCCAAGAACCTCGTCCATGAGTGCGATAGCAAGCGATTTATGTCGCTTTTTGTAGCGTTTGTTTTTTACCACTCTTTCTAGGACAGTCAAAGCTTCTGACGTATTGAGATCATCACATATTGCTTGCTCAAACTGTTTGAGATCGCGCTTTATGGGATGATCAAGTATTTCAAGGAGGCGGTTATTTAGCCCAGTTTGGCTCGGACTATTCTCAGGATATTCGCGCCTGAGTAAAGCAAAGAACTTTGAGTCAGGTCGGATCCTCCGCACATTTTGGACAAGGCGACTTAGACGGCGACTTGCAGCTGACAACCCTTCCCAGCTGAATTCCAGCTCGCTGCGGTAATGCGCCTGCAGGCACATCATGCGGTAGGCGAGCGGGTGGTAGCCCTTGTCGATCAGCAATTGCAGTCGAAGGAACTCGCCCGACGACTTCGACATCTTGCCGGACCGCTCGACGAGGAAGTTGTTGTGCATCCATATCTTCGCTCCCGAATGCGTCGCCTCGTCCAGTGATCCGCAGCCGCAAAAGGCTTGGTTCTGCGCGATCTCGTTCGGGTGGTGAATTTCGCGATGGTCGATCCCGCCGGTGTGGATGTCGAATGGAAAGCCGAGCAGTTTCTCCCCCATGACCGAGCATTCCAGATGCCAGCCCGGCGCACCCTTGCCCCACGGCGAGTCCCATTCCATCTGCCGCGTTTCACCTTGAGGTGTCTTGCGCCAGATCGCGAAGTCGGCCTGATTACGCTTGCCCTCGACCGTGTCGATCCGGCCCTCGCCGTCTTCGGTGACCGCCCGGGCCAGGCGCCCGTAATCCTTCACCGTCGAGACGTCGAAATAAAGGCCGCCGTCGAGTTCGTAGCAATGCTCGTCCGCGATGCCCTTCGCGAATTCGATCATCGGCTCGATGTAATCGGTGGCGACCGACCATTCCGCCGGCTCGCGGATATTGAGCGCTTTGATATCGGCCTTGAACGCCTCGGTGTAATGGCGCGCTATATCCCAGATCGTGCGGTCCGATCCGGCGGCAGCCTTTTCCAGCTTGTCCTCGCCGCTATCCGCATCGTCCGTCAGGTGGCCGACATCGGTGATGTTGATGACGTGACGGAGATCGTATCCTTTCCAGCTCAACGCCCGGCCCAGCACGTCGGCAAAGACGTAGGCGCGCATATTGCCGATATGCGGGTAATTGTAGACCGTCGGCCCGCAAGTATAGACCCGTGCCTCGCCAGCGTGAACCGGCTCGAAGGTTTCGAGCTGGCGGGTTAGCGAATTGAACAGCTTGAGCGGGGTGTCTGGCATGGGGTGCGTGTTACAGTCACGCCATCGCAGCGCAAGCCGGGATGACGCAGTTACCGCCACCCCTCCCAGCGCACGCTATCCTCCAGCCTTGCGCGCTCCACATCGAAGGCATTCACCGGAGCGTCCGGATCGCGGTAGCCGATGGCCATGCCGCAGAAGAAGATATGGTCCGCGGGAATGTCGACCACCTCGCGCACCTGCGGGCTGTAGGCGGCCCAGGCTTCCTGCGCGCAGCTGTCGAGCCCTTCCTCGCGCAGCAGCAGCATGACCGTCTGCAGCCACATGCCGATATCGCTCCACTGCGGCGGGCCCATATATTTCGGCGTGTGGACCAGCATCAGCACTGGCGCCCCGAACGCGCGAAAGTTCTGCGCAAACCATTGGAGGCGCTTGCCCTTGTCCTCGCGCGCAATGCCGAGCGCGGCGTACATATCCTCGCCCACCCCGAAGCGGTGCTCTTCATAGCGGCCGTCGAGCCCGTCGGGATAGATATCGTATTCGGGCTTCAGTGCCGCGCGCCCCTTGGGAAATTCCTGCGCCACCCGGTCGAACAGCGTCTGCATCGGCTCGCCGGTCAGGACGATAGCGTTCCACGGCTGGACATTGCCGCCCGAAGGCGAACGCTGCGCCTTTTCGAGCACGCGGGCGAGGGTTTCACGTTCGACTAACTGGTCGGTAAACGCGCGGACGGAGCGGCGGGTGGCGACGGCTTCGGTTGGAGTCACCCTAAGGGTAGCCCGAGTTCATTAGCTTTTACTCGAATGAAACCGCTCGCCATTTCCCCAAGCAATTTTACGCTCCAAGAGCCAAGTCTGGAGGCACCCTCTTTGGTTTTTCTCCACACCTCAGGATCGCGCACTTTATCTATGAACTCGTGCCCTTCCCAGCTTATGCGAAATGCTCTTTGTGGTGTTTCTTCAAGAAATCCACCGGATACAAGCATCCTTATATGCTCTACGGTGGTTGTCGCGTCAGGCATCTCCGGAAGTGAGGAATAGAGAAAGAGCCCTTCTTTTTGGTCTTCCATCCAAAGAAGTAGAGCGCGGATTGTCTCCATATCTCGTTTCATTTACCCCTCCACTTCAAACAGCCCCGCAAGCTGCTCGATGATCGTCCCGCCGAGCTGTTCCACATCCATGATCGTCACCGCGCGCTTGTAGTAGCGCGTGACGTCGTGACCGATGCCGATCGCGACCAGCTGCACGGGCGACTGCTTCTCGATCCAGTCGATCACCTTGCGCAAATGGCTTTCCAGATAGCCCGCCGCGTTGACGCTCAGCGTGCTGTCGTCGACCGGGGCGCCATCGGAAATGACCATCAGGATGCGGCGGTCCTCGCTGCGGGCGAGGAGGCGGGTGTGCGCCCACAGCAGCGCCTCGCCGTCGATGTTCTCCTTCAGCAGCCCTTCGCGCATCATCAGGCCGAGATTGCGGCGCGCGCGGCGCCAAGGCTCGTCCGCCTTCTTGTAGACGATGTGGCGCAGATCGTTGAGGCGGCCGGGATTGGCGGGGCGGCCGTCGGCGAGCCATGCCTCGCGGCTCTGCCCGCCTTTCCAGGCGCGGGTGGTGAATCCGAGGATCTCGGTCTTCACGCCGCAGCGTTCCAGCGTGCGCGCCATGATGTCGGCACTGATCGCGGCAATGGAGATCGGGCGGCCGCGCATCGACCCGGAATTGTCGATAAGCAGGGTGACGACCGTATCCTTGAACTCGGTATCCCGCTCGATCTTGTAGCTTAGCGCATGGCCGGGGCTGACGACTACCCGGGTAAGGCGTGCGGCATCGAGCAGCCCCTCTTCCTGATCGAAGTCCCAGCTGCGGTTCTGCTGCGCCATCAGGCGGCGCTGAAGCCGGTTGGCGAGGCGGGTGACGATGCCCTGCAGGCCGGCGAGCTGGCTGTCGAGATAGGTGCGCAACCGGTCGAGCTCTTCGTGGTCGCACAGCTCGGGCGCCTCGACCACCTCGTCGAACTTCTCGGTGTAATGCGTGTAGTCGAAGTCTTCCGGCAGATCGGTCCACGGGCGGTTCGGGCGGACGGGCTGCATCCCCTCGCCTTCTTCGTCCGACGGATCGCCGTCGTCCATTTCCTGTTCGCCGTCGCTGTCCTGCTCGGCATCGCCGTCCGCCTCGCCGTCGGCCATCTCGCCGCGAGCTTCGGTGGTTTGCGGCTGGGCCTCGCCTTCGTCTTCCTCGTCGGTATCGGACTCGTCTTCGGGCGTTTCGCCGTCTTCGTCGCCGGTCTCGTCCTCACCGCTGTCTTCCGGCGTTTCCGGCAGGGTCAGGTCGAGATTGCGCAGCATGTCGAGGGTGAGCGACTGGAACGCGCGCTGATCGCCCAGCGCATCGGTCAAGCTATCGAGGTCGGTGCCGATGCGCGAAAGGATGTCGTCGCGCACCATATCGACCCCCGCCTGTGCCCGCTCGGGGATCGCCTCGCCGGTCAGCGCCTCGCGCAGCATGAGCGAGAGCGCGGTCGGCAGCGGCACTTCTTTCGCCTCGTCGGCGCGAACAATAGGATCGCTCGCCGTGCGCATCTCGACCGCACAGGAGAGGTTGTCGCGAATGCCGGAGAAGCGCGTCGCGCCCAGAGCTTCGTAACGCACCTGCTCGATCGCATCGTAGCAGGCCCGCGCGATCGGTTCGGGCGGTGCCCCGGCGGCGTGTACCTTCTCGCTGTGGTGCCGCAGGCGGAGCGCGAAGCTGTCGGCAAATCCGCGCGCTTCCTTCGCTTGCGCGGGCGGCAAGGTGCGGCCCGGCAGCGGCACGCGGAAGTTGCGGCCGGACTGCGCGGGATTGTCCGCGCTCCAGGCGACCTCCACCTCGGGCTCGTGCGAAAGCGCACGCGCGGTGCCAGTCAGTGCCTGCTTGAAACGGTCGAGAGGGGTCTGGTCCGCCACTTACGAAGTCGGAATCGTCTGCCCGGTCTTGCCCCAATCCGCGAGGAAGCCTTCGATGCCCTTATCGGTCAGCACATGGCTGACGAGGCTCTTGATGACTTTCGGCGGCATGGTGGCAACATCGGCACCTATCCGCGCACTTTCAAGCACATGGGTCGCGTGGCGGATCGAGGCGGCGAGGATTTCGGTGTCGTAAAGATAGTTGTCGTAGATCAAACGGATGTCGCGGATCAATTCCATCCCGTCGAACCCGTTATCGTCGTGCCGGCCGATGAAGGGCGAAACGAACGTGGCCCCCGCCTTCGCTGCCAGCAGCGCCTGATTGGCCGAGAAACACAGGGTGACATTGACCATCGTGCCGTCGCCGGTCAACTTCTTGCAGGTCTTCAGCCCGTCCATGGTCAGCGGCACCTTGATGCAGACATTGTCCGCAATCTTGCGCAGCGTTTCCGCCTCTTTCATCATCGTATCGTGATCGAGCGCGACGACTTCGGCGCTGACCGGGCCATCTACCAGCCCGCAAATTTCCTTCGTCACCTCGATGAAATCCCGGCCCGACTTCGCGATCAATGAGGGATTGGTGGTCACCCCGTCGAGCAGGCCGGTTTCGGCCAGTTCCTCGATCTCGGAGATTTCGGCGGTGTCGGCGAAGAACTTCATGGGGCGGTGCCTCGAATTAGCGAAGGGATCGTTCGCTCCGCTGCAAGGGGATTGCGCGCAACGAGTCAAGACTTGCCGCAAGGCTCGCCCACGGATCGGGGGCATCGTCGCGCTCGACGAGGAAGTGCCGCACACCCTGTCGCTCGGCCTGCAATACGATGGCGGCGATGTCGAGCGTACCGGCGCCGATATCGGCCATGTCGCCATCCGCTGTCATGTCCTTCAGGTGCAGATGGGTGATGCGATCGGCATGATCGCGCAGGAATGTCAGGGGATCAACGCCAGCCTTGGCAATCCAGTACGTATCCATCTCGAAGCCGATGCGCGGATCGAGCCCGGTGATCAGGAGATCGACGGGGCGGACACCCTCCATACTAGCGAATTCGAAGTCGTGGGCATGATAGGCGAGCCGCATGTCCTGCGCCGCGGCCAAGTCGGCGATCCGGTTGAGCCGCGCGATCCAGCCGCGCCACTGCGCTAGCGTCTGCCGCTCCTCCGGCGGGAGCCATGCGAGCATGACGGTATCGGCACAGAGCGCCTTTGCCTCGGCGATCGCGGCCGCGGGATCGTCGCGGAGCATCTGCCAATCCGCATGCGCGGCGGCGACATCGAGGCCAAGTATTTTCGTTTCTTCGCACAGTGCGGCAGGGGGTTTGCCGAAGGTCCCCGCGAATTCGACCTCGTCATACCCGAGTGCAGCAACCCGGCGCAATGTTGCGACCGGATCGCGCGCCATGTCCACGCGAACCGTATAGAGTTGTACGCCTAACTCGCGCTTCGACATTGTATCGGGGGTCGTGCAACCAGATAGCGACAGCAAACAGATCGAAGCGATAAACCAGACGGATCTCATTGGATCCTGATGGACCGAAGATCGTCCCGCAACAATACGAATTAGGGGCCGCCGACGCGAAGTCAGCGGCCCCTTGCACCGATATAGATTTGCCTCAGGCGTAAGAGACGGTCATCCGGGTCTTTTCCTTGGTCCGGCGCATCGCCGCACCGGCGAAGCCGAAGCCCAGCAGCATCATCGCCCAGGTGGCCGGTTCCGGAACGGCTCCGGCGGTATCGTAGGTGAAGCCGCCAATCTTGAAGCCGTCGGCATGGCCATCGGTGTTGACTGCGGATGCACCGACGATCCACGTGTTGCCGAACGAGCCATTGGGGTTGACGCCGCGGACGTTGTTCCCGCGCATGCCCGGCAGATCGTAGAAGCTGAAATTCGAAAGATCACCTGCGAAAGCGCTCGCCAGGTTACCGAAGCCGATCGTGGCATCGGTATCGTACAGGTTATTGAAGCCGGTGAAGAACGATACCTGGTCGAGAGCGACCGATGTATTGAACTGGAACACCACGAAGTCGATCCAGCCAGAATTATCGACCGTGTGCGAGTTGTCCGTCGAAGAGTTCAGGACGCCGAGACCACGGTCCCACCGGCCGAGCGCGCCTTGGCGAACGACGCCTTGGTTGTCGATGGACCAGCCCGTCGCCGTCACGCTCGTTGAGCCGTCGCTGAAGGTCCGGCTGTTGCCGTAGCTGCCGTTACCGCCATTGCCACGAAGGTCGATCGTGCCCGACGTTTCGATGGTTGTGGTTGCGGATGCCGGGGCAGCGATGGCGATAGCGCCGATCGCAGCCGCGGTTAAAAAAGACTTACCAAACATAACGTATCCCTTCCAAAGATCGGAGTTTGCGAACCCGATGACGAGCGAGGTACACGTTGTTTTAAGGATGAGAACTCAAGGGAATCCGGGCGTTACAGGCCGGCACAGTTGGATTCGGTGCCGCCCTGAAACAGATTAACGCGGGTTAACCTTAACGCAGCGCTGCACCACCTCTGAAGACGCCGATCAGGACCGGATCGCGGGTCGCGCCCGGATCGCGGCGAATTTCCGCTTCCTCGTTTCCAATTTCGCCCCAGATAGTGTTGTCGATGCTGGTAGCGACGCGATTGGCGACTTGCGGCACATTCACTCCGGCAAGGGCCGACAAGGCTTGACCGACCAGCGGATCGCTCGCGACCCGCATGGCGTCGCCCAGTTCGGGCACCATCGCCTCTATCAGTCGCGTACCCATTTGGCCGCGCAAATAGGAGGTCGCCGATCTTGGTCCGCCGTTTACCAGATCGATCGCACCCTGCACTCCGATCACCCGGACGGCATCGGTCACGATGGGCGCAGCCCGTGCAGCGCCGCGATAAGCGATTTCGCCGAACGCATCGTACAGGCGGTCCTTGAACAGTGCCGAGGTCAGTATCGAGTTGAGGACGCCGCCCCGCGCGCCGAGCACATTGTCGAGACCGAGCTGCGCGATCTGCTGGTCCCAGAAGCCGTTCTGCTGCAGCATGCGGTCGAAGGCGCGCTCGCTGGAAAGATAAAGCAGCCGCTGGATCGCATCGGTCAAACTGAGCGCCGGGAAGCTCTGGCATCCAGCCAGCGCCAGCGCCGCGCCGCCGAGGGAAATACTGCCGAGAAAGGCGCGCCGGCCGGTAGGTTGCACGAGAATATCGGTCATATCGCAGGTTCTCCTCATATCCCACCCTTGCTTGGCCAGCCCTACACCGCCCATATGATCGCTTCGATGAACCGCGTGCGCTGCCTCGTTTTCAATGCCGCCCTCGGCCCGCTGGACTACAAGGTGCCGGACGGTATGGTGGTGGAGCCGGGTTCGGTCGTCGAATGCCCCCTCGGCCCGCGCACCATCATCGGCATCGTGTGGGAAGCGGAACGGCTGCCTGGAAGCGAGGTTCCGGCCGAAAAGCTGCGCAATCTGCGTGGCGTTTTGCCCGTCCCACCCCTGTCTGCAGCACTGCGGCGCCTGATCGAATGGACCGCCGATTATTACGTCGCCTCGCTCGCCAGTGTCGCGCGCATGGCGTTGTCGTCCGGCGGTGCGTTGAAAGGGCCGGCCTCGATCACCGAGTACCGGCTGACCGGCGGACTGCCAGAGCGCATGACCCCGCAGCGGCAGACGGCCCTCGAGGCGCTTGAGGGCGAGCAGGCGACGATCCGCGAACTGGCGGGCATTGCAGGCGTATCGGAAGGCGTGCTGCGCGGATTGGTCAACCAGGGCGCGCTCGAACCGGTACAGGTCGATTGCGACCGGCCTTACGACGCGGCGCGGCCCGATTTCGCACAGCCGGAATTGAGCGAAGACCAAAGAGACGTTGCGGACCGCTTGTGCGATGCCGTGCGCGCCAAGAGCTTCGCGCCCTTCCTGCTCGACGGAGTGACCGGATCGGGCAAGACCGAAACCTATTTCGAACCGATGGCCGAGGCGCTGCGGCGGGGGCGGCAGGTCCTTGTCCTACTGCCGGAAATCGCGCTCACCGAAAATTTCCTCCATCGCTTCGAGGAACGCTTCGGCGCGAAGCCCGTGGTGTGGCATTCCTCGCTCAAATCGACCGAGCGGCGACGTGCTTGGCGCAATGTCGCGAGTGGAGAGGCGCAGGTGGTGGTCGGCGCGCGTTCTGCCCTGTTCCTTCCGTTCGCGAACCTCGGCCTGATCGTTGTCGATGAGGCGCACGAGATCAGTTTCAAGCAAGAGGACGGCGTGCGCTACAATGCGCGCGACGTGGCCGTGATGCGCGCGCATTTCGAACAGGTACCGGTCGTCCTCGCCAGCGCGACTCCCGCCCTTGAAAGCCTGCAGATGGCGGAAAGCGGCGTGTACGAAAAGCTCGACCTGCCAAGCCGTTTCGGCGGGGCGGAATTGCCGTGCATCGCGACCATCGACCTTACCGAAGAAAAACCGGGTGCCGGACAATGGCTGGCGCACCGGCTCGTCGACGGGATCGAGGAGCGGCTGGCGCGCGGCGAACAATCGCTGCTGTTTCTCAATCGCCGCGGATATGCGCCGCTGACGCTGTGCCGCAATTGCGGTTTCCGCTTCCAGTGCCCCAATTGCAGCGCCTGGCTAGTCGAGCATCGCTTTACCCGAAAGCTTGCCTGCCACCATTGCGGGCACGAGACGAAGCAACCGGAAACCTGCCCCGAATGCGGCGAACCCGATTGCCTCGTCGCCTGCGGTCCCGGTGTCGAGCGCATTGCGGATGAAGTGGCCGAGCGGCTGCCGGACGCCCGCGTGTTCGTCGCCACCTCCGATACGCTTAATTCGCCGAGTCGCGCGGCGGAATTCATTGCACAGGTCGAGGCGGGTGCGATCGACGTGATCGTCGGCACGCAGCTTGTGACCAAGGGATTCCACTTTCCCGAACTTACGCTGGTGGGTGTGGTCGATGCCGATCTCGGTTTGGAAGGCGGCGACTTGCGCGCGGGCGAGCGGACCTATCAGCAAGTCGCACAAGTGGCGGGGCGTGCGGGCCGAGGCGAAAAGCCGGGCGAAGTCCTGCTCCAGACCCGCCACCCCGAAGCTAGCGTAATCGCGGCGCTGGCAGCAGGCGATCGTGACGCATTCTACGAAGCCGAAACCGAAGCGCGGCGCCATGCCGGCGCTCCGCCTTTCGGCCGCTGGGCCTCGATCATCGTTTCGTCGGAAGAGGATGCCGAAGCGCGCGAGGCGGCACAGAAGATCGGCGGCCACCGGCCCCATGTCGACGATCTTGTCATCCTCGGCCCCGCGCCCGCGCCGATGGCCTTGCTCCGCGGCCGCTATCGTTATCGCTTCCTCATCAATGCCCGCCGCAATGTGCAATTGCAGGCGATCATTCGCCAATGGCTAAGCGAGATCGACCATCCGGCAGGCGTGCGCATCGGCGTGGATATCGACCCCTACAGTTTCGTGTAAGGAAGCGGCCATGTGCAATCTCTATCGCATGACCAAGAATGCGGACGAAGTCGCCAAGCTGTTCGATCTCGACGCTGAGCGGGGTTTGAATAGCAGCGCTGAAATCTATCCCGGCTATACCGGGCTGGTCGCTGCTGCAGATGGACTCAAAGCGATGAGTTGGGGGTTCCCCTTGGCGCGTACTGGCGCGAAGGGGCAGCCATTGAAGCCCAAACCGATCAATAACGCGCGGACCGATAAGCTTGATGGGCCTTTCTGGAAAAGCAGCTTCGTATCCCGGCGTTGCCTCATCCCGGTCGACGCTTTCGCAGAGGCGGAAGGATCGAAGGGCGCGAAGACGCGTACCTGGTTCTCGCTCGCCAATGGCGAGACGATGACCGTCGCTGGCATCTGGCGGGACAGTGCCGAATGGGGTGCCTGTTACTCGATGGTAATGACCGAAGCCTGTATCCACGTCGCTTCGATCCATGACCGGATGCCGGTGATTGTCGGCCAGTCCGATCGCGAGACCTGGTTGGCAGGGCCTCCCAATGAAGCGAAAGCTCTGTGCCGACCGTTCGAAGGCGCGCTGCATATCGACCGAACGCCCGAGCCGTGGGTGGGCGGCGCTCCGGCGACGCCCCGTCTTCTCTGACCCGATAGCCGAGCGCTTCCCTTGTCCGCCGGACGCCGCGCGCCATATCGGTGGCAACCAAACACAAGCGGAGTTCTAACTTGCAAATCCTACGTATCGACAGCGCGACGACCGGTGAACAGTCCATCTCGCAGCAGCTTACCGAAAAGCTGGTTCAGCACTTTCAGGAAAAGCATCCTGATGCGAAGTTGGTCGAACGGCATCTCGGCGACAACCCGCTCGCGCATATCAATTCGATCACGACCAAGGCTATTCGTACGCCGCCCGAAACGCACGAGGATGCGGTGCTGGCAGCCTATCCCGAAGAGCGTGCTGTGCTCGATGAATTTCTCGATAGCGACATCGTCATCGTCGGCGCGCCGATGTACAATTTCTCGATCCCGAGCCAGCTCAAGGCATGGATCGATCGGTTGGGCGTGCCGGGCGTAACGTTCAAGTATTCGGAAAGTGGCCCGGAAGGGCTAGCGGGCGGGCGCAAGATCGTCATCGCCTCGGCGCGCGGCGGCACATACGAGAACGACAGCATGGCCGAAAATCAGGAAAGCCTTTTGAAGACCTTCTTCGGCTTTATCGGCATCGATGACGTACATATCGTTCGCGTCCAGAACGCCGGCTTCGGCCCCGACGCGATCAAAGAAGGGTTGGCAAAAGCCGACGAAGAGATCGCCTTGCTGTAAGGCACCATCGCGCGGGCCGGGCATTTGCACAGAATGTCCGGCCCCGTACTCGTGCCGATCCTCGGCGATCAACTCACCCGAAATCTCGCTTCCCTGCGCGGCCGCACCAAGGACGATACCGTCGTCCTGATGATGGAGGTCGTGGAAGAGGCGACCTACGTCAAACACCACAAGCAGAAGATCGTCCTGATCTTTTCGGCCATGCGCCATTTTGCGCAAGAGCTGCGCGATGCCGGGTGGACGGTCGATTACGTCAGGCTCGATGACGAGGATAATGCCGGCAGCTTCACCGGCGAGGTCGCCCGGGCGATCGAGGAACACGAACCGCGCATGCTAAGCGTCGTCGAAGCCGGCGAATGGCGCGTGCGCGAGGATATGGACCAATGGGCGGACAAGTTCGCCTGCGAAGTCGAAATCCTGCGCGACGACCGTTTTCTCTGTCCGCAATCCGAGTTCGAGGAATGGGCGGAGGATCGCAAGAACCTGCGTATGGAATTCTTCTATCGCGAAATGCGCAGGAAAACCGGGCTGCTTATGGATGGTGACAAGCCCGAAGGCGGCGACTGGAACTACGACAGCGAAAACCGCAAACCGCCCAAAGAGGGGATGTCCGCCCCCGAACGCCCAAAGTTCGAGCCGGACGATATCACCTGCGAGGTAATCGATTTGGTCGAGGACCGTTTCGCCGACCATTTCGGAAGTCTCGATACATTCCGCTGGCCGGTCACCAGCGACGAGGCGGAGAAAGCCGCCGATGCCTTTTTCGCCGAACGGATCGAAAAGTTCGGTCCCTATCAGGATGCCATGGTTTGCGGCGAGGACGACCTGTATCATTCCATGCTGTCTACCAGCATCAATCTCGGCTTGCTCGATCCGCTGGAGCTGTGCCAGCGCGCCGAAAAATCCTACCAAGAGGGTAAGGCCCCGATCAATTCGGTTGAGGGGTTCATCCGTCAGATCATCGGATGGCGCGAATATATCCGCTGCTTCTACTGGCACCAGATGCCGCATCTGCAGAAGGCGAATGCGCTCAATGCCCAGCGCGGCCTGCCGGAATTCTTCTGGACCGGCGAGACCGACATGGCCTGTCTTGCCGATTGCATCCGCTCCACACGCGACAACGCGCACGCCCACCATATCCAGCGACTGATGGTGCTCGGCAATTTCTGCCTGATCGCGGGCATCAATCCGCGCGAGGTGCAGGACTGGTACCTCGTCGTCTATGCGGACGCCTACGAATGGGTGGAACTGCCCAACGTCGCCGCGATGATCCTCTATGCCGACGACGGCAATCTCGCCAGCAAGCCTTACGCGGCGAGCGGGAACTACATCAACAAGATGAGCGATTATTGCAGCGACTGCACCTATTCCCCCAGGAAAAAGACCGGGGAAGGCGCCTGTCCGTTCAACCCGCTCTACTGGTATTTCATGGACCGCCACCGCGACAAGCTGGAACAGAACCCTCGGATCGGGCGCATTTATTCGACGTGGGACCGGATGGATAAAGACCGGCGGCAGGAATATCTCGATAGCGCTGAGACTTTTCTCGACAGTCTCGAACCAGCTCGAGAAGGCTATGCCAAAGCGAAGGGAGAATAACGATGGACGAGGAACTGGAAGGTGCGATCCCGCGTCACATTATCAAACAGGCGGAACAGGTACTCGAGAAAGCGAAGTCTGCCAGGGTCATGCTCGCAACGGCGGAAAGTTGCACCGGTGGAATGCTTGCCGCACTGCTGACCGATGTTCATGGCTATGGTCGCGTGTTCGATCGCGGTTTCGTCTCCTATTCCGACCAAGCGAAATGCGATCTTCTCGGTATCGAACGCAAAATGGTCGACGATTGTGGGGCGGTCAGCCAACAAGTGGCGGAAGCCATGGCTGAGGGTGCACTCGATCGGTCGCAGGCGGATTACGTCGTATCCATAACCGGGTTCGCTGGGCCAGGGGGTGAGGACGATGAAGAAGGTCTCGTTCACTTCGCGCTCGCATGTAAGAACGGACATCGTTTTCACCGGGAAGAGCACTTCGGCGAAATCGGTCGTGATGGTGTTCGGATTGCTGCTATGAAGACTGCGCTCGATCTGCTCGATGAAGGGCTTTGCGCCGATTGATCCCGGGCGCTAAGGGGGAAAATGATTAGCCGTCGCTTCGTTACCGAAGCGTTGATCAATCCTTCCCAATCGAACGGTCGATAAAGGACGAACATGAGCGAACGCGCCCTTCCCGGCTTTGCGGTCGCCTTGCTCTTCGCCGTACTGATAACGTTCGGCAGCTTCCTTCTGTTCGTCGTCCAACCACTGGTAGCGCGGCTTGCCTTGCCGCCGCTCGGCGGCGCACCCGGCGTCTGGAACAGCGCCATGATGGTCTTTCAGATCCTGCTGCTCGGGGGATATGGCTATGCCCACGCCATCGGACGTCTTGCGATCCAAACGCAGGCCCTGCTCCATATCGGCCTGCTATCGCTTTCCACGATAAGCCTGCCTATCAGTCTTGCGCATATTCCGGATGCGCCGAGCGGATCGGAAGCGCTTTGGGTGCCGGTTCTGTTCGTAGCCACGATCGGCCCGGTCTTCCTGCTGCTTTCCGCACAAGCGTCCCTGATGCAGCGCTGGTATGCCGGGATCTCGGGTCGCAATCCCTATCGCCTCTACGCAGCGTCTAACCTCGGCAGTTTTGCCGGTCTGGTCGCCTATCCCTTCTTCGTGGAACCGCGGCTGGCGCTCGGCGAACAGAGCGGTTTGTGGTCGAAGGGTTTCGTGTTGCTGATAGTCCTCGTTGGGCTGGCCGCCTTGATCGTGCGCCGGAAGGCCGTTCGAGAAGCGCCCTCCGAAACCCTGAACACGGCGGAAGAAACGCGCGTTTCGGGGCGGACTATCGTACTCTGGATCGCACTGGCGGCTGTGCCGTCGGGGCTGATGCTGTCGACCACGACACTGCTGACCACCGATCTGATGGCGATGCCCCTGCTCTGGGTCATTCCGCTCGGCCTGTACCTGTTGAGCTTCTCCGTAGCGTTTTCCGACACCGGCGACTGGGCGCGTATACTCGGAACCTATGCGCCCATCCCCTTGCTGTTGGTCGGTGGACTGGCGATGATATCCGGCGGCCAGTCCAACCCCGCGATTGCATTGGCAATGGTCGCGCTCCTTTTCGTGTTGGCGGTCGCTCTTCATGGCAGGCTGTATGCACTCCGCCCTGCGCCATCGCGTCTGACGTTCTTCTACCTCGTCGTTGCCGCGGGCGGCGCGCTTGGCGGCACGTTTACGGCACTTATTGCGCCCTTGATATTCGACTGGGTGTACGAACATGCCCTGCTTCTGCTCGCCGCGGCCCTGCTTCTGCCACAACGTTCATTTCTGGCGATGGCCGGGAGGTGCCTTGCAGGTGTGCAAGCTTCGCCCCGCTTCGGGATTGCCCTTGCCTTGCTCGCTCTGGCGCTTTCGATCTGGCTTCATTTCGCCGTCGAAGCCAGCGCCGGAGTGCAGATCCTGCTCGCGGCAGCTTTGCTCATTCTTTTGGGAACTGCCAGCGTGGGTCGCGCCAGGCTGTATGTCGGAGTGCTCGCTCTTCTGATGCTCGGCATGGGGGGGTACGCGACGATCGAGACCAGTTTTGCAGGCCAGCGCTCGCGCAGCTATTTCGGCGTCTACAGCGTGCAGAAAAGTGCGGATGGCGCCATGTTGCGGCTCAATCACGGGACGACAATGCACGGAGAGCAATGGATTGCTCCGGAAAGACGGCTGGAACCAACGGCATATTACGGACTGGGTTCAGGAGCAGGACTCGTTCTCGCCGCAGCGGATCGCGATGCGAAGGTCGGTATCGTCGGTCTGGGCGTCGGAACGCTGGCCTGCTATCGCAAACCCGCGCAGGACTGGACCTTCTTCGAGATCGATCCGCAAGTCCTACGCTATTCGCGCGGCGGCCCGTTCACGTTCCTGTCGTCCTGCGCGCCCTCGGCCAAAATCGTGTTCGGCGATGCGCGCCTCCAGCTTTCGCAGCAGAGCGGCGAAACGTTCGACGTGCTCGCAGTCGACGCCTTCACGTCGGATGCCATTCCGATCCACCTGATGACGCGCGAAGCATTCGCCGTTTACGGCGATGTGCTCGAAGATGACGGCGTCTTGCTCGTGCATATTTCCAACCGGTTCGTGGACCTTGCGCCGATGGTTTCGGCTCTAGGGCGTGAGGGCGGCTGGTACGGTTTGGTGCGCGACGATCTCGGCGATCTTCCCGAAGGCCTGTCGCAATCGCGATGGATCGCGTTAGGGCGAAACCGCACGGCATTGCGAGACGCCCTCGGATCGACAGGCGGGCTTTGGTCCCCCTTACCGCCGCCCCGCGAGGCGGCGTGGACCGACGATAACGCATCCCTAACCTCGCTCTTCTGACGGACAGCGTATTCGATTTTCCTACACGAACCGATTTGGTTAATCGCAACTCCGACTCGAACGGAGAACGCGCATGGCCATTATCGAAACCCTCATCGGACCGATCGCTTCAATTATCGACAAGATCATTCCCGATAAGGAGGCGCGGGCGAAAGCGAAGCTCGAACTGATCCAGTTGCAAAGTACGCAGGAATTGAAGGAAATCGAGGCGCGGCTTTCGGCGATCGTGGCCGAAGCGCAGTCGGCGGATCCGTGGACGAGCCGGGCGCGCCCCAGCTTCATCTACGTGATGTATGTCATGCTGCTGTTCGCCCTTCCGATGGGCATCCTTTCCGCGTTCTCGCCCCATGCGGCGCAGGATATCGGCGCGGGCATCACCCGCTATCTGCGCGGGCTTCCGGACGAACTCTATGCACTCTTCGGCACGGGCTATCTCGGCTATACGGCGGCGCGGCAATGGGGGAAGATCAAAGGCATCGACAGCTAGGCCGACGAACGCATAGGGAATGCGCATGCCCCGCACCATATTCATCCTCAACGGCCCCAATCTCAACCTCCTCGGCACCCGCGAGCCTGAGATTTACGGTACCGCGACGCTTGCGGACATAGAGCGCGATTGCCGAACGGAGGCCGATGTATACGGGTTCGACATCGTCTTTCGCCAGAGCAATCACGAAGGCGATCTGGTGGACTGGCTGCACGAAGCGCATCGCGAAGGGGCCACCGCCGTGCTGCTTAATGCCGGGGCCTATACGCATACCTCGATTGCGCTGCACGATGCGATCAAAAGCATTTCGGTGCCCGTGATCGAAGTCCATCTTTCGGACCCCGAAACGCGCGAGCCGTTCCGCCATCTTTCCTATGTCGGCATTGCGGCGGCCGATTGCGTGAAAGGTTTGGGTGCGCGCAGCTATATCGTTGCCTTGCAAAAAGCAGCCGAGATCGCCGCCTGACGCCCGCCCCTTGCCTTGCGCCGCGCCTGGGAGCATAGGCGCGGGCAAACAAAGGCAAGGGGTTTCATGGCCGACACCAAGGGCAAAGCCGGCAGCACGTCCGGCATGAATGTCGATACAGCGATCGTGCGCGAGCTCGCCGAAATGCTGGCCGATACTGGGCTTACCGAAATCGAAGTGGAGGATGGCGACCGCAAGATCCGCGTCTCGCGCGGCGGCGTAGCGATGGCGGCTGCGCCGATTGCGGCGGCCCCCGCGGCGTCCATGGCGCAGCCCGCTGCGGCACCTGTCGCCGCTTCCGCCGGCGAGGCACCGGCCGCGGACGCGTCTTCGGGCAACGCGATCAAGTCGCCGATGGTCGGGACCGTCTATCTCGCCCCCGAACCGGACGCCCCCGATTTTATCAAGATCGGCGATACGGTCGCCGAGGGCCAGACCGTCCTGATCGTCGAAGCGATGAAAGTCATGAACCCGATCACCGCCGACCGCGCGGGGACGGTACAATCGATCCTCGTCGAGAACGCCCAGCCGGTCGAATACGACCAACCGCTCGTCGTCATCGCCTGATCCATGCCGATAACCCGTATCCTGATCGCCAATCGCGGCGAGATCGCGCTTCGCATCCACCGCGCCGCGCATGAAATGGGCATCGAGACCGTCGCGGTGCATTCCACCGCCGACGCCGATGCCATGCATGTTCGCCTTGCCGACCATGCGGTCTGCATCGGGCCGCCCGCCGCCGGGGAAAGCTATCTCAATATAGCGAACATCATTTCGGCTGCCGAACTCAGCCATGCCGACGCGATCCATCCGGGTTACGGCTTTCTTTCCGAGAACGCCAGATTTGCCGAGATCGTCGAAGCGCACGAGGTGATCTGGATTGGGCCGAAGCCTGAACATATCCGCACCATGGGCGACAAGGTGGCGGCGAAGAAAAGCGCGGGCGAACTCGGTCTGCCGCTCGTTCCGGGATCGGACGGCGCCGTCGAAACCATCGAGGAAGCCAAGAAGGTTGCGGCCGAGATCGGCTATCCCGTCCTCGTCAAGGCTGCGAGCGGCGGCGGTGGGCGCGGGATGAAGGTCGTACCCGAAGAGGGCCAGCTCGAAAGCCTGATGAGCCAAGCCAAGACCGAGGCGAAGAACGCCTTTGGCGACGATACCGTCTATATCGAGAAGTATCTCGGCAATCCGCGGCACATCGAATTCCAGATTTTCGGTGACGGGCGCGGTAATGCCATCCATTTGGGCGAACGCGACTGTTCGCTCCAGCGGCGCCACCAGAAGGTTCTGGAGGAAGCCCCCTCCCCCGTCCTCTCGCAGGAAGAGCGGATGCGGATGGGCGGCATCTGCGCCGATGCGATGGCCAAGATGGGCTATCGCGGCGCCGGTACGATCGAATTCCTGTGGGAAAACGGCGAGTTCTATTTCATCGAAATGAACACCCGCCTGCAGGTCGAGCATCCGGTCACCGAAGCGATTACCGGCGTCGATCTGGTGCGCGAACAGATCCGCATTGCCGACGGCAAGGACTTGTCCTGTTCGCAGGACGATATCGAGTTTAGCGGCCACGCCATCGAATGCCGTATCAATGCCGAGGACCCGTTCACCTTCGCCCCGAGCCCGGGCAAAATTTCGCATTATCACGCGGCGGGCGGTATGCATGTGCGCGTCGATAGCGGGCTCTATGCCGGCTATTCCATCCCGCCTTATTACGACAGCATGATCGCCAAGCTGATCGTTTACGGTCGCACGCGCGAACGGTGCATCATGCGCCTGCGGCGCGCTCTGGGTGAAATGGTGATCGAAGGGGTGAAGACCAGCATCCCACTTCACCAGGAACTGCTCGAGCAGGACGACGTGCTGAGCGGCGATTATTCGATAAAATGGCTGGAAGACTGGCTGAAGACGCGCGGATAGAATTCGGCGGGCCGCGCTTTCATTCGAACGTGAAGCCGGCCGCCTCCGCTTCGGCAATGATTTCGGCGCCGGTCTTGCGATCGTGATCGCCGGTGAGATGGGTCCAAGCCGCGGCCTCGTCGCAGAAGATTTCCTTCTCGATCGGCTTGTCGATTGAAGCGTCGAACAGGCCGGCGCAGAAACTGCAATAGCCGGTTGGCAGAAACCGGAACCACAGGTGACTGCCGCACCTATCGCAAAAGGCGCGCTCCGCCCATGCACTCGACTGGAATGTGCGAACGTGCGCTTCTCCGGCTATCTCCACCTCGCCGCCATCCTGCCCCGCAAAAAATGCCCCGCCCCAACGGCGGCACATCGTGCATTGGCACACCTCTATATGTGGTTTGGGTTCGGAAAGAGAGATGGTCACCGCGCCGCAGAGGCAGGCGCCTACCAGCGTACCCAAGGCCAGTCCTCCTACTTCAGGGGAACGCCCGGCTGGTTCTTGCTCGTCCGGATGGTAAGCGAGGTCTTGACGCTGGCCACGTTCGGCGCGGGCGTCAGTTTGCTGGTCAGGAATTCCTGAAACGCCTGCAAATCCCGCGCGACGATCTTCAAAATGAAATCGATTTCACCATTGAGCATGTGAACTTCGCGCACCTCGTCGAGGTCGCGCATCGCCTCCTCGAATTCGCGCAGCGCGCTTTCCGCCTGACTTTTCAAGCTGACCATTGCGAAGACGGTGATCGAGAAGCCGAGCTTCGAGGGATCGAGTTCCGCGTGATAGCCCTGTATCACGCCGCTTTCTTCAAGCGTTCGCACACGCCGCAGGCACGGGGGCGCTGTCAGGCCGACGCGCTGCGCGAGTTCGACATTGGTGATGCGTCCCTCGTTCTGCAATTCGCGCAGGAGCCGCCGATCGATTTCATCCAAGCTTGCCATCTCGCCTTCCCCATCAGGCTGGACCGGAGCCGTCCTGTGGAACGAAATGCATCCATTCCCGTGTCGCGGCCTAAGATTGTTATGTCTGCCAGCAACTCCGTTCAATTGCAACGCACTGAAACGCTGCGAGCAGCTGAAGCGATCTTCACCATTTATAAACTCTATTCGGTAATAAAGCGGCTCCGACCATCGCCGCCGAGTTCCGACGTTCTATGCATTTCGACGATCGCCTTGCTACTGTGCTGCGCAGCCGTGCAACCGGCGAGCGTTCGGCGCGTACGCAGTTCCGGCAGTTGCTCGACCTGCTCGGCGAACGGCCGCAGGGCGGCGATGACGGTTTGCGGCGGGCGGCGTATCTCCGGCTCCTGGCCTTGGGCGACAGCATCGATATTCGCAGCCGCACCGCGATCGTGGGCGAAACCGGCTGGCGGTTTCGCAATCCCGAACTGGTGCGCTGGTTCGGCGATGCACATCCGCATATTGCCGCTGCCGCTCTCGCTCGCGCCCAATTGACCGGCGAGGAATGGGCCGAGCTGATCCCGAACTTTCCCATCCACGCGCGCGGATTCTTGAGGAACCGCAAGGACCTACCCGAACAGGCGGTTGCCGCGCTCGACAGGCTCGGCGTGATGGACCGCGCATTGCCGTTGCCCGAACCGATCGATCTACCGCGGGAATTGGACCGGTCGGCACGCACTGTCGAGCTACCTGCCCCGCCCGCGCCCCTCAAGTTACGGCGTCTTCGTCCCGCAACATCCGACGTCTCACGCACGGAAGAACCCGATCCGGGCTTCGGTCAAACCTCCGCAGGGATTCGCGCGCTTCTGGCGCGGATCGAGGCGTTCAAGCTTTCCCGGCAGGATCGCCTGAAATCGAGCGCTAGCGATGAGGCCAAATCTGCCGGCGAACGACTTGCCGTGGTCGATTTCGCGACCGATGCATCAGGCCGCATCCAATGGGCTGCTGGCCGGGCGGCCGCGCAATCGATCGGCATCGACCTTTCGCGATTTGCGAATTTCGCGAAAGCGCTCGCTTTGCATCAACCCGCTCGCGGCATCGCCATTACCCTACGCGGCGGTGCAGGGATAGAAGGCGACTGGATTGTCGATGCCATGCCGCAATTCACGCGCGATGGCGGGAGCTTCGACGGATATCTCGGTCGCCTGCGCCGTGCTGCGCCTTCCGGCCCCACGCCGCAGCAGCGCGACGCCGACAAATTGCGACAATTGCTCCACGAACTGCGCACCCCAGTGAATGCCATGCAGGGTTATGCCGAGATTATCCAGCAACAGATGATTGGCCCGGTCCCGCATGAATATCGTTCGATCGCCGCCAGCATCACCAGCGATGCCGCGCGGATCCTCGCAGGCTTCGACGAGTTGGACCGCCTCGCCCGGCTCGAGACCGGCGCCCTAGATCTCGACGAAGGCACGTCCGATTTTGCAGGCATCGTCCGGGACCAGGTCGCCCAATTGCAAAACGTGCTCGCCCCACGCGTCGCCCGCCTCGATGCGAGGTTCGAAAGCGAGACCGCTACGATCGCCATAGCATCCGGCGAAGCGGAGCGAATGGCGTGGCGTCTCCTCGCGACACTCGCGGGAGCTACGGCGGCGGGCGAACGGATTGCACTGGACCTTTCGGTTCATGACGGTCGTATCGACTTCAAAGCCGCCCTGCCGACGATGCTGCGCACCTGCGAAGATATTTTCGCCGCAGAAACGCGGGCGATGGCGGGGCCGTTGAGTTCCGGCATATTCGGGGCGGGCTTCTCGCTGCGGCTTGCGCGTGCGGAGGTCCGTGCCGCCGGAGGCGATCTTAATCGGGAAGGCGATCGGCTCGTCCTCGACCTTCCGCTCAGTGCAGGCGTGGCCAGTATGCCTCCCTCGCAGCGCCAATCGCGCAATGTGGCGGGTTGATGTTCGATGCGGCTTGCTCTCGGACAATCGCGGCGCTAGGCGCTGCCATCGTTGATGCGGCGGCGACGGGCCTGTAGCTCAGTTGGTTAGAGCTGGCCGCTCATAACGGCTAGGTCGCGGGTTCGAGTCCTGCCGGGCCCACCACCGCCGCCCGCATCGACGGCCGATTCCGTGTCGGGGAGTAGCGCAGCCTGGTAGCGCATCTGCTTTGGGAGCAGAGGGTCGCAGGTTCGAATCCTGTCTCCCCGACCACCATTTCGTATCCGCGAAATGCATGCATGCGACAGCGCGGGAGTAGCGCGTTTTGACCTCTTCCGCCCCGCCCCGCTCGCTCGATACGCGTGCCATCTGGGCTATCGCCTTGCCCGCGATGGTGACCAATGTCGCCACGGCGCTGATCGGCATCGGCGATATGTGGATCGTCGGCCGCCTGGAAGATGCCCCCACGCAAGGCGCAGTCGATATAGGAGCGCGGCTGTTCGCGGTGCTGTTCACCGTCATGAACTTTCTCAAGACCGGCACCACCGGATTGGTCGCACAGGCGGGCGTACGGCAGGGCGAAGCGGAGCAAGTAACGGTGCTGCTTCGCGGCTTGCTGGTCGGCCTCGTCATCGCGGCGCTGCTGCTCGTCGCGAAGCCCGTCCTGCTCCCTCTGTTGCTAGACCTGTTGGGCGCGGAGAACCGCGTGCTCGCCAATGCACGCATTTACACCGATATCCGCTATTGGAGCGCACCCGCCGTCATGGCGAACTTCGCCGCCATCGGCTTCCTCGTCGGCCAGCGGCGCATGAAAACCGTCCTGGCGATCGAGGTGGCGTACAATCTTATCAATGTCGCGCTGGGCCTGTTCTTCGTCCTCGGCCTCGAATGGGGCATTGCGGGGATCGGCTGGTCGAGCTTCATTGCGGAATTCGCCAAGCTTGCGGCCATCGCGGCGTTGCTGTTCGCGGGCCGTGAGGGGGGCGAACTGCTGCGGCGCGTGCGGGCAGGCGGCGTCGCTCGGTGGAGCGCGCTTCGCCCATTCCTATCCGTCAATCGCGATCTCTTCCTGCGCACCGTGGTGCTGACCATCGCGCTTGCCGGCCTGACCCGGCTTTCGGCGGAGCGCGGACCGGTGGTGCTGGCCGCGAACGGCATCATTTATCAGTTGTTCGTCTTTACCGCCCTTCTGCTCGATGGATTCGAGAATGCCGCGCAAGTGCTGAACGGAGAGCGTCGCGGTGCGGACGACCGTTCGGGCTTCTCTGCGTATATCCGCGCAATCCTGCTACGCAGCATGGCGGCGGCGGCCGTGGTGGCAGGCGCATTCGCTCTGTTTGCCGACCCGATCCTGGCCAGCTTCGCCGCAACGCCGGACGTTGCCGAAGTCGCTCAGTCACTGGCGATCTGGCTGGTCATCATCCCGTTTGCCGGAGCGGCAGGCTTCGTGCTCGATGGCGTATTCGTCGGCGCGAGCTGGACCAAGGCGCTGCTCGTCACCATGATCGGCGCGACTGTCATCTACGTCGCCGCGCTCTGGCTCAGCTGGCCCTTGGGCAGCCAAGGGCTATGGCTGTCGTTCGCGCTATTCCTGATAGCGCGTGCCGGGTTCCAGTTGGCTATGCTGCCGCGCTTGCTCCGGCGGGATTTCTAAACCTTGGGTCTTATTCGGAAGTCGCCTCTGTAGCCATGGGCAAAGCAATCGGCTCCGCACGGTTGGCTAGCACGTTCACCACCGCCGTATACACCGCGACGTTTTGGCGAAGCTGCATGGGATCGATCTTGTCGAGCGTATCGTCGGGCGTGTGGTGCAAGTCAAAATAGCGGGTTCCATCCTGTTGCAAGTCGACCAGCGCCCCGCCCTGTTCGCGCACGATATTGAGGTCCGCTCCGCCGGTCGCCACTTCGCCCCCGGGTGCGACGCCAAAGGTCGCTACCGCATTCGCAAGCTCGCGGTAGAGCGCCGCCTCGCTGCCAGTAAAATTGGTGTCGAGCCGCCAGATGCGGTCCGCGCCGAAATCGCTTTCGATGCCGACATACATGGGTTCGTCCGCATGGGCGGCAGCATAGGCGCGGCTGCCCCACAAACCGGTTTCCTCGGCGCCTGCGAACAGCACGCGGATGGTGCGCAGCGGCTGCCCGATTTCGGCGACGTGCTTCGCAGCGGCGGCCACTATCCCGCAGCCTGCGCCGTCGTCGACCGCGCCGGTTCCAAGGTCCCAGCTATCCAGATGGCAGGCGAGCAGCACCGGCGGCAGCGAAGGATCGCGGCCGACGATTTCGCCGACGACATTGCCGCTGGTCGTGGTGCCGACATTGCGCGGGGTCATCACCAACCGCATGCGGATCGGCGTGTCGCTGGAACGCGCGAACATGCGCTCCAGGTTGTCCGCATCGGGGTTGGAGAGAGCTCCGGCGGGCGTCGGCTGCTGTCCTTCGGCGAAACTCGTGCCGCCGGTATGCGGCGTGCGGTGGTTCTCGGTGCCGACAGAGCGGATGACGGTGGCGACCGCGCCCTTGCTCGCAGCGAGACCGGCTCCGGTCCAGCGCGCGGGGCCGGCGAAGCCGTAACCCGAACCGTCCTGCGTCGGCCGCATATCGTGGCTGATGAAGACGATCTTGCCGGTCAGGCTACCCGGTGCCGCAGCTTCCAGATCGGCATAGGTCGGGAAGTAGACGACTTCGGCCTCCAGCCCGTCCGGCCCTGTCGAGGCGCTGTTGCCGAGCGCAGTGATACGCAGCGGCTGTGCATAGGGCGCGGTGACATACGCCTGTTCGGAGCCGCGCACCCAGGTTTGCATCTCGAACGGTTCATCGGACACGTTTGCGAAGCCATTGGCGGTCAGCCAGCGCACGGCCCACTGCCGTCCGCGCGTTTCCGCCTCGGTTCCTGCCTGCCGCGGACCGACTTCGGTGGTGATGCCTTCCACGAAGTCCCATGCCCATTCGTCGGACTGCCGGGCGGTCTCTGCCTGCTCCCGCGCGGTCTGCGCGAAAGCGGGCGTGGCGAGCGAAAGAGCGGCGAGTGCGAGAAGCGATGTTTTCATGGTCCCGCTAGCTATCAGGCCGCGCGGCAAAGCCAAGGGCGAATGCGCGTGGGCGTGCAAAGTCGCCACAGGCTTGCCCGAACGCGCCGCTGCCCTTATCTGCAAGCCCGATCGTATGGCGGCTCGCCCGCCGTCACCGTTTTTCCAGATTACGACCCGAAGGAACCCGCCCGATGGCCGCGCAATACGCCTTTGTCATGAAGGACATGACCAAGACTTTCCCCGGTGCCCCCAAGCCGGTGCTCAGCAATATCAACCTGCAGTTCTATCAGGGCGCGAAGATCGGCATCGTCGGGCCCAATGGCGCGGGTAAATCAACCCTCATGAAGATCATGGCCGGGATCGACACCGATTTCGCCGGCGAGGCCTGGGCGGGCGAGAACATCACCGTTGGCTACCTTGCGCAGGAACCGCAGCTCGACGAGAGCAAGACCGTGCTCGAAAACGTGAAGGACGGCGCGCGAGAAACCGCCGATCTCGTCGAACGCTACAACGCCATCGCCGCCGAAATGGCGGAACCCGATGCCGACTACGAGAAGCTCGGCGACGAGATGGGCGAGCTGCAGACCAAGATCGACGCGGTCGACGGGTGGACGCTCGACAACCAGCTCGAGATCGCGATGGAAGCGCTGCGTTGCCCGCCGGGCGATTGGCCCGTCACCGATCTATCGGGCGGCGAGAAGCGCCGTGTCGCCCTCACGCGTCTGCTGATCCAGAAGCCCTCGATCCTGCTACTGGACGAGCCGACCAACCACCTCGATGCCGAAAGCGTCGAATGGCTGGAGAACCATCTCAAGGAATATGCCGGCGCGGTGCTGATGATCACCCACGATCGCTACTTCCTCGATAATGTGGTGGGCTGGATCCTCGAACTCGACCGGGGCAGCTACTACCCCTACGAGGGCAATTATTCGACCTATCTCGAAAAGAAGGCCAAACGCCTCGAACAGGAAAGCCGCGAGGAATCGGGTCGCCAGAAGGCGCTCTCACGCGAACTGGAATGGATCCGCCAGACACCGGCCGCGCGCCAGACCAAGTCCAAGGCCCGTATCCGGAAATTCGAGCAGCTTCAGGACGCGCAGAACGATCGCAAGCCGGGCAAGGCGCAGATCGTTATCCAGGTGCCGGAACGCCTCGGCGGCAAGGTGATCGAGGCGAAGAACCTCACCAAGGCCTATGGCGACAAGCTGTTGTTCGAAGACCTGTCCTTCATGCTGCCGCCGGGCGGCATCGTCGGCGTAATCGGGCCGAACGGCGCGGGCAAATCGACCCTGTTCAAGCTGCTCACCGGGCAGGAAGAGCCGGACGATGGCAAGATCGAAGTCGGGGACACCGTGCGCCTCGGCTATGTCGACCAGAGCCGCGACGACCTCACCGCAGGCAACAATGTGTGGGAGGAAATCTCCGACGGCCATGATTACATGAAGGTCAACGGCCACGACGTGTCCACCCGCGCCTATGTCGGGGCATTCAACTTCAAGGGGCAGGACCAGCAGAAGAACGTCGGCAAGCTGTCGGGCGGTGAACGCAATCGCGTCCACATGGCGAAGATGCTGAAGCAGGGCGGCAACGTCCTGCTGCTGGACGAGCCGACCAACGACCTCGACGTGGAAACGCTAGGCGCGCTGGAAGAGGCGATCGAGAACTTCGCCGGCTGCGCCGTGGTCATCTCGCACGACCGCTTCTTCCTGGACCGTCTGGCGACGCATATTTTGGCGTTCGAAGGCGACAGCCACGTGGAATGGTTCGAAGGTAACTTCGAGGCCTACGAGGAAGACAAGCGGCGCCGGTTGGGCGACGCCGCTGACCGGCCTACGCGGTTGGCCTACAAGAAGCTGACCAGATAACTCGCGCGATCCGCGCCGGGGGGAACGGAACACCGGCTTGCCCGTATCCCCCGGCGTGAATCTGCGAAATTTGCCGGCCCTGCCACGGTGGCTGATCCCTTATCCCAAGCTCAGGATAAGTCTGACCTATCTTTGGCGACACGGCCGGCTCCCTGATCTTAAAAACCCAAAACGCTTTACCGAGCTGGTTCAGCGGCGAAAGCTGGTGGATCGCGATCCGCGAATGCCCTTGTTGGTCAATAAAGTGACCGCCAAAACCGTGGCTTCACGCCTGTTCGGTGAAGATTGGACGATCCCCACAATCTGGACCGGGACGACTTTGCCGACAGAACCGGATTGGCTGTTTCCCGTAATCGTTAAGGCGAGCCACGGCTGCAACCAGAACGTGATTTGCCACGATTGTGCCGATCTCGAACGAGCACGCAAACATATCAACCGATGGCCCGCGAAATCTTATGGCTTATGGCTGGATGAATGGGCTTATCGAAGCGTGCCACGCGGCCTGATCGTCGAACCCTATCTCGGTGAAGGGCCGATCCTTCCCGTAGATTACAAAATTTACGTCTTTTCCGGTGTTGCTGCCCTCATTCAGGTCCATGTCGAACGAAACAGCAATCACCGCTGGATCCTTTTTGATCGTGAATGGAACCAGATCTCTCAGCTGAACGAAGCTTCCGTCCCGGCTCCGCAAAATCTGGACAGCATGATTTCCAACGCAGAACGTATTGCAGAAGGCTTCGATTTTGCACGCGTGGATTTCTACGAGATCGACGGAAAGCCGAAATTCGGAGAAGTCACGTTCTACCCTGGTTCGGGACTAGATCCCTTCGAACCGGCGGCGCTCGATGAAAAGATCGGAGAACTTTGGCTGAGAAGTTCGCAACGCCGAAATGATGTTAACGAAGCGCCTTCAAGTAAACGCGAAGCTGCCTGATAGAAGCAGATTTGACACCCCCCACCCATCTTTGACAGACCCGCGCGTGACAGTGCCCGGATCGCGGGTGCGTTCGGACCGACGCTTTTCTGCCGGACACGCGAAATCTTCAAAGGATATGTATGACAACTCCCAATAACGGCGACACCGTAACCATCGACTACACCCTCAAGCGCGGCGACGGCGAGGTGGTCGGCAGCACGCAGGAAGTCGGGCCGCAGCAGGTTCAGCTCGGCGCGGGACAGACCTTCCCGCAGATCGAACAGGCGCTCACTGGCATGGAAGTCGGCGAGAACAAGGTGATCGCGATCGACTGCGCCAACGCCTTCGGTCCGCGCAACGATCAACTCGTGATCGACATTCCGCGCGCCAACCTGCCGCCCGAACCCGCCCCGCAGCCCGGCATGGCACTGCAGGCGCAGCAGCCCGACGGCACGCCGATGACGCTCTATGTCGTCGAAGTTGGCGAAGAGCAGATCAAGGCCGACGGCAACCATCCGCTGGCGGGCGAAGACATCACTTTCGACCTCACCCTGCGCGACATCAAGCAGGCCGCTTGACCATTATGCGGTGGGCGGACAGTCGGATCGGCTTATGACACAGGGTCCGACCACCGCCCGCCACCTCATCCTGCACGGCCGCGTGCAGGGCGTGTTCTACCGCGACTGGACGGTCGATACCGCCCGCTCGCTTGGCCTCGCTGGCTGGGTTCGCAATCGGCCGGACGGTACGGTCGAGGCGCAGCTTGAAGGCGCAAGCGATGCCGTCGAACGGATGATCGCGGCGATGCATGACGGCCCGCCCCGCGCCGATGTCGAGCGCATCGAGCAAAGGCAAATCGAACCCGAAGGGCTAAGCGGGTTCGAGCGTCGCTAATGCGACGTCACGGCGTCAGCCAGCGCCCGCCGTCGCGGCGAACCAGTGCGCGGCGGTGGCCGTCGTTCGACAGCCAGTACCAGTCGATCTCCTCCACTTTAACCAGAAGCACCGCGAAATTCGCACGCACCGGGGCAAGTTGCTCCTCGGTCGGCTGTTCCCCTTCCGCCCAATTGGGAAGTCCGCTGTTCGGTCCGTCCCGGGTCTCTCCCGGAGCCGCGCCCAGATAGCAACGCCGCGCAAATTCCGTACTCTCGCTCCAAGCTGAATCGGCAAGCTCCGTATCGCGCTCTACCCGCCCTGTGCCTCTTAGCCTGAGCTGGACCTTCGCTTCCGCATCGTAAGCGAGGACGCCGACGCGCGGGTCGGCCGCAATCGCGTCCACCTTCGGCGATCGCGAATCTGTGTGGAACCGTAATGTCCAACTGTCCGCGTCGAATCCGCGCAGGACCAGCACCCGTACATCGGCATCGGCGGTTGCGAGGACAGGCGTATGCATGGCGGAATAGCGGCTTTCTGCCCCTTCTTTCAGGCGGCGAATGGCGTCATCTCTTACAGCATCGAGCGTTTCGATCATGGACCGGCAACGGGCGAACTGCGCAAAAGTGTCCGCCTCGAATTGTTCATCTCAAAGAGATTTATTATGAACAGCAGCATATATAAGCGGTTCAGAAAGGCGTCAGCGCGATATGGTAGAACACGGTCATCGAAAGGCCGGTGGTGATGGGACGGCTCGGTTCAGGAAAGGAACGCTACGATGACGTTGACCAAGCTAATGAAAGGCACCGCGCTTGGCGCGCTTGCTGCCGCTCTTGCCTTCACCGCCCTGCCCGCGCCTGCCCAGGCCGCGGAAAGCCAGCGCGCCGAACAGCGAGACCGCAATCCAAGTCGCGCTCGTGTCGAACGCGGGAGTCGCCCGCAGGTACAGCAGCGCCGTCAGGTCCGACAGGAACGACGACAGGCCCGACCGGAACGGCGCGAAGCTCGTCAGGAACGACGCGAAGTCCGGCAGGAGCGTCGCAGCGAGCAGCGCGACAACCGCCAGGAACGTAGGGCCGAACGCCGCGATACCCGGCAGGATCGCCGCGAAAACACGCGCGAGCAGCGGCAGGAGCGACGGATCGATAACATCCGGGAGGCACGCCGAGATAGCACGCGCGAACAGGCTGCGCGCGAAGCCGCCCGCCGCGCCGCGCGGGAACGTGCAACAAACGGTCGCAACACTCGCTACACCGGCGATCGTAATCGCACATATGTTGACCGGCGCCGGACCCGTGACGGGGCGCGTGAACAGGCCGAGCGGATCGAACGCATTCGCCGTGAAGCCCGCCGCGACCAGCGCCGCGAGAACGTGCGCGATGCCCGTCGCGACCGCCGGGAGGACATTCGCGATGCCCGCCGTGATCGCCGCGCCCGGTATTACGACGGACGTAGTTGGCATAATTACGACCGGTGGGACACCCGCCGCTGGCGCGACAACCGCCGCTACGACTGGCGTGGCTATCGCCACAGCAATCGCAGTCTCTACCGGCTCGGTCGGTACTATTCGCCGTATCGCAATTACCGCTACAACCGGGTGAACATCGGCTTCCAGTTGGGAAGCGCGTTTTACGGCAGCCGCTACTGGATCAACGATCCGTGGCAGTATCGCCTGCCCGAGGTCTACGGCCCGTATCGCTGGGTCCGCTACTATGACGATGTGTTGCTGGTAAATATTTACAGCGGGGAAGTGGTCGACGTAATCAACGACTTCTTCTGGTAAGCGACTGGCGAATAACCGCGCTGAAAAGACGCAAGAACAGAGCCCCTGCCGTATGTTCGGCGGGGGCTTTTTCCGTTCAGTGGCGGGCAGTCGTCCCGACCTTGCCGAAAGGCAGCATACGGAAGATGCCGCCATCCTTGTCGAATAACGTGTGCTTCAAGGCACCGAGAATGTGAAGGCCGATCAGATAGATCATGATCGAACCCGCCGTCGCGTGGACCGAATAGATGTCGCCCCCGAGCTTGTCGTTCTCACCGACCGGAAGCGGCGGAATTGTGAACAGCCCGAATACGTCGATCGAACGGCCCGACAGGGAATTGGCGATCCACCCCGCCAGCGGCAGCGCGATCAGCAGGAAGTAGAAGACCGCGTGGGTCGCACGGGCGAGAACTTTCTCCCAAGTTGCGTAATTCGACGGCAAGGCAGGCATCTTGTGCGTAAGGCGCCACAGGATTCGGCCGACGGTCAACGCAAGAATGGTAATGCCCAGCGCCTTGTGATCCGCAAAGATCGCGCCCGCTTCTTCGGGCGAGGCATGATGCGCGTTCTCGGCCAAACGCCAGTTCCAGATAACCGCGACCGCGATGATCCAGTGAAATATCATCGCACCGTAGGAATAGCGCGATTTCGCAGTCGTGGTCAGGCCCATATACATCTCCCTGGAAGTCGCGCGAACCTAACGCCTCGCGGCGTTACGGCAAGGCAAAGTCTTGCTCTCGCGGCGGTGCATGAATATCGAAGCGGCATGAGCAAGACTGCCACGATCCCTGATCAGGATGCGCTGCGCCGGGTGGGCGCCAAGGTCCGCGAGCGGCTGGAAAGCGATCCCGATATCTACAAGGTGCCGACCAAGAAGGCGGAAATCTTCGCCCTTCCGGACTTCCTCAGCCCCGACGAATGCCGCCGTTTTATCACCATGATCGACGTGGTGGCCCGGCCGAGCGAATTGCATCGCACCGCCTACATCGAGAAGTTCCGCACATCCTATTCCGGCAATTTCGACCCGCACGATCCGTTCGTAAAATCGATTAGCCGGAGGATCGACGATTGCTTGGGTATGAACCCGCTATGCGGCGAGAACATCCAAGGCCAACGATACCTGCCCGGCCAGGAGTTCAAGCCGCACAACGACTGGTTCTACACTGATCAGGAATACTGGAAGGACGAACGCAAGCGTGGCGGCCAACGCTGCTGGACGGCGATGGCGTTTCTCAACGTGGTCGAAGAAGGCGGGCATACGCACTTCACCGAAGTGGGCGCCTCGATCGAGCCGAAGCCGGGCGTGTTGCTGATCTGGAACAATGCGAAACCCGACGGCACGCCGAACATCGATACGAAACATGCAGGCACACCCGTCATCAAGGGATCAAAATACGTGCTGACCAAGTGGTATCGCACGCGCAAGCATCATTGAGGCGTCCGATGCGCGTCAGGTAATGGTAACCGGATCTCCGCGCGGAAACCGGCTTCGTCGAAATACTGGTTCAAGGTCCCGCCGTGTGGCTGGAGAATACCCAGCATCAAACGCGACCCGTTACCGGTCGGCGTCACCGAAGCCAATTCATCGGCATCCGGCTTTTCGCCGTCTTCCAGCCAATGGATAACGATCTCGTCATTCTGGTGTGACCAATCGAGACTGACCGTACCCCGGGCCCCCGCTAGCGAACCGTATTTCATCGCATTTGTCGCCAATTCGTGCAGGGTCAGCCCGACCGGTGTGACGAGCGACCGGGGTAGCGCAACTTCATCTCCGACGAACCTTATCGCCTCGCGCTCTTCCCGCTGATAGGGTTGCATGATCGTTTGCGCGAGTTCCTTTAAGTGGGCCGGCTCGCCAGCCCGGCCTCCTGCTGCGATCGAGGCAGTATGCGCTTTGCTCAAAGCGCGGATACGAGCTTTCAGCTTCTCGGCGAAAATCTTGGCGTCTGTCTCACCGCGAGAGGTAATCGTGATCATCGCTGAAAGAACCGAAAACAGGTTCTGGGTACGGTGCTGTAATTCCTGCGCGATAATTTCCTGCCGGATCTGCTCTTCCCGGGCTTCGAGAAGCTCGGTAACGTCCCATTGGGAACCGTAAAAATAGGCAAGCTCGCCGTTATCTCCGAAAATCGGACCGATATGCAGGGCGTTCCAGAAAACGGATCCATCCTTACGGTAATTTTGAACGTCGACGACGATCGTTTCTTCCGCTTCGATCGCTCGATGCATTCGCGCAACCGTTTCGGGCGACGTATCGGGCCCCTGTAAGAAACGACAATTGCGGCCGATGCTTTCTTCGCGCGAATAGCCGGTAAGCCGAACGAATGCCTCGTTCACATAAACGATCGGGCAGTCTTCTTCGAACGGATCGGCTACTACAAGCGCCATCCGGGTCTGTTCGATTGCCTGAATGAACAGACCGGTCGGATCGATCTGCAACTCTTCCGGTCTGGCGTTCGGCCCGCTGTTTACCGTTCGGTTACCGATCGGTTCTCCTGCCTGATCCCCTGTATTGTGCGGCGATGCCCCGTCATCGTCCGTCATATGCCCCCCACATGACTGCTATCGGTTAAGTGATTCCCTGATTAGGTTACGCGTATTGGCAACCCCGTAAAGGGAAATGAAACTCCCCATACGCGGGCCCTGATCGCTTCCCAGCAGTATTTGATATAACGCGCGAAACCAATTCCGTAGATTTTCGAAGCCGAATTCCTCACGCTTGCCGATTTCGTAGACTTGCGTTTGTAAATCCTCGGCGGAAGTATCCTCGTCCGAACGTGCCAGCACCTCGTCCAGCATCCGCAACGCGGCTGCCTCGTTCGGCTCCGGTGCGCGGCGCTGCATAGTCGGGGCAACGAATTCGCGGTTGTAGGCCAGCGCTGCCGTCACCAGCGCGTCGAGTTCGGGATGCGTCTCAGGGTCCGCTCCCTCGACGTAGTTGCCGAGATAGGACCACACCTGCTCCCGGTCCGCTTCCGCGCCCAGCACACCGACCAGGTTAAGGAGCAGGCCGAAGGTCACCGGCAGGCGATCCCCCGCCCCCGGCGCTTCCGCGCCCTCGAACCCGCCATTGGCACGCGCCAGATGCCACACCGGGTTGCCAAGTTGTTTATCGAGCGGTTGCTCTGCCAGCCGTTCGCGGAACTGCCAGTAATCGTCCACCGCCCGCGGGATAACGCCGGCGTGAAGCTGCTTGGCGCTTTTTGGATTGGGAAAGATGTAAAGGCCGAGGCTTTCTTCGGTCCCGTACTCCAGCCATTCCTCGATCGTCAGGCCGTTGCCCTTGGACTTGGAAATCTTCTCTCCCTTCTCGTCGAGGAAGAGTTCGTAGATCAGCCCGTCCGGCTTGCGTCCGCCCAACACCTGGACAATCTTGCCCGACTGCACGCCGCTATCGGTCAGGTCCTTGCCGTACATCTCGTAATCGACGCCGAGCGCGTACCAGCGCATCGCCCAGTCGACCTTCCATTGCAGCTTGGCCCGCCCGCCGAGCGCGCTTTGCTCCACATTCGTCCCGTCCTCGTCGGCAAAGCGGATCGTGCCCGCTTCGGCATCCACCACCTCGACCGGAACTTGCAGAACCTTGCCGCTTGTCGGGCTGATGGGAAGGACCGGTGAGTAGGTCTGCCGCCGTTCTTCTCGCAAGGTGGGCAGCATGATGTCGAGGATGGCATCGTTCTTGCGCAGCACCTGCCGTAACGCCTCGTCGAACGCGCCCGCATTGTAGCGATCGCTCGCCGCGATGAACTCGTAATCGAAGCCGAACCGGTCGAGGAATGCGCGCAGCATCGCGTTGTTGTGCGCGGCGAAGCTGCCGTGATCGGTGCCGAAGGGGTCGGGAATGCGGCTCAGCGGTTTGTGCAGGTTTTCCGCCAGCACTTGTGGATTCGGTACGTTGTCCGGAACCTTGCGCAGGCCGTCCATATCGTCAGAAAAGGCGACGAGGCGCGTCCTGCCGTCTTCCGGCTTCGCCCCGATCAGCGCCTCGAACGCGCGGCGGACAAGCGTGGTGCGCAGCACTTCTTGGAAGGTGCCGATATGCGGCAGGCCGCTGGGGCCGTAACCCGTCTCGAACAGCACCGGCGAGCCGTCCGGCTTCACCCCATCCGGATAGCGCTTGAGCAAACGCTGCGCCTCCTGGAAGGGCCAGGCCTTGGAGGTGCGGGCGGCGTCGATCAGTTCGGTCATGCTCATGCCGCTGCATGTCGCGCGAGACCGCCGCCTTCGCAAGAGCGAAATGGGCGGCTTACGCGTTCGTCGTGCCCATCTGGTGCAGCACCTCGCCCGACGGCGGTCCCGCAATCTCGACCGGAGCAACGGGGGCTATGCGGCTGCGCACGATCGCTTCGGGCATCTCGCGGGCAAGCCACTGGATCAGCGCCTCGCGAATGTCGCAGCGCAGATCGTAGAGCGTCGGCGAATCTTTCGCCGTTACGAGAAACCGTACCTCGATCGCATCGCGCGTCAGTTCGGTGACCTGCATATGCTTCACGCGCCCGTCCCAGCGGGCATTGCTTTCGACCAGCTTTTCGAATTGCCGGCGGATCGGATCGAGCCGCGTAGCAGGATCGACATACAGCATGATCGTACCCAGCAATTGCGCGGTCGTCTTGGTCCAGTTCTGGAAGGTCTCGTCGAGGAACTTGGACGTCGGCACGACCAGCCGGCGTTCGTCCCAGACCTTTACCACGACATAGGTCGTACGGATCTCCTCGATCCAGCCCCACTCATCGGCAATAACAACGGCGTCGCCCACGATGACCGGCTCGGTCAGCGCCATCTGGATGCCGGCGATCAGGGATTTAAGCGCAGGTTGCGCTGCCGCACCTACGGCGAGGCCCGCTAGACCGGCCGAAGCTACCAGAGTGACCCCGATATCGCGCACCCCGGGGATCGCCAGCAGCATCAGGCCGAATACGACGAAGACGATTATGAACGTGGCTATGCGGTTGAAGATGGCGAGCTTCGTACGCCGGCGACGGGCCGCCCGGTTGTCGGCCATCGAATCGTCGTTGCGCAGGATCATGACCTCGACCAGCGCGTGCAGCACCGCGATCACCGTCCAGCCGATGAAGAACGGCATGACGAATGCGCCGATCCCTTCCCATATCGCACCCAGCGCCGGGAAGATCGCCGCAACGGCGACGATGGCGAGCATCCCGACAGCCCAACGGCTCGGCCGTTCGAGCTTGCGCACCACGATATTGTCGGAGTGGCTCTCGGTGCCCCGCGCCAGCCGCTTCAACAGGCAGAACCCGAGGTAATGCAGCACCAGAACGATTGCGACGGCGGCAGCGGCCACGAGCGCTATCACGGCCCATATCGGCAAGAAGGAGAGGTGCACGGCCAAGAAGTCGGGCATCGTCGAATCGTAAGTCGGCAAACCAAATGCTGCAAGTGCGAAATGTTGGACGAAATTTGGAATGGCGGGGCACCGTCCCTGCTCGATGGAACGGGTGGAACACGGCCTTGATCGAATTATCGGGGCGGGCGTGCGACGGCCGGGAAGAAGGAACGACGTGCAATTTACTGACGGGCGTCATTGTTTTCGGGTAACCGAAAATGGGATGTGTAGGACAGCTTCGGCGAACTTTTCGCCTAATAGCCGACTTTCCGCTAACGACCCAATTTTGGACAACCGGCGCTGTGCTGACGCATTGCAGCTTTTGGCTTTTTCTCACATGCTGGGTTGATGAATTGGACAGCTCGAACCTTTGCATTCGTCGCCCTAATCGGCGCGGCTATTGGGGGGGCAGCATGTCGGGACTTTGCTGCCGGATCGGCGTCTGCCTCAGAGGGCGACAGCGCGGTTTCGGCGACCATTTTGCAACTTCGCTCAAGCCCTGGCGACTTTGCAGAAAAACGGGTCAAGCTCACAGGCCAGCTTAGCGAGTGCTATGGCTGGGAGTGCTCATTATGCCCCGACACGATGACCATTGAGATTCGCAACGAAGACAGGTGTCTTGCGCTCAGCTTCCGCCCCTTGATCGAAGGCACGGGGTTTGGTGAAGAGGAACAGGAGAACGTGTTTCGGTTCTCGAAAGTCGTTTTGGTGGCGACGTTCGATCCATCATGCTGGGAGGAAGGGGTCTGTCTGGATCGACAGACGGTTCTACATGATGCTGAAGTGATAACGGTGCGTGAGCGACGCGCGGGATCTGCCGGCCTTTGGCTGCAAGGGAGATCGACGCTGACGGAGATCTCCGGGGACGAAGCAATCAAGCTGCGGTCGGCGGCACAACTCGCAGGCTATCCAGATGGCCCGCCGATCAAGGCTTTTCGATCTGAAGGTTCGGATCGCAGAACGGTGGTCTGCTGGTCACCTGTTGGTGTGAATGACGAGCCCGGTGCTTGGCCTACGTCGCTGGAGGGAGCTTTGTACGCCAAAAGCACGCTCGACCTTTTTCATTGCAACAAAGTCAAGAAGGTCGGCGAGCAACTCGTCCTGCAGGTATAGCCGTGATGGCTCTTCGTCCGATCGGACGCAAGCAGCCATTCGCCTATCCACCCCAACTGCAGCCGTTCGACAGGTGGTATGCATCGCCTAAAAGCGGACTGGCCGCTTCGCCGCGATTGAACTCGGAACCGGACAGTCAGCTAGCGACCCCATTTCTAACATCCTCGTCTAGGGATAACAACGACGCCCCACGATTTGCGCTATTGCCAATACCGTGCAAGGTTTGCGGCGAATGTCTCTGTAGGTGGACCAATGCGAATTGTTCGTTTGCTTCGGCGATACAACCAGGTCGCACTTGCGATTGTCCTGACTTGGGCTCTCGTGGCAGCAGCAGTGCTCTCCGTTTTGCTGTGGAAGGCTATACAAGAGCCCAATCAATTTGAGGAATGGGAGTCTCCAATAGAAGACCAACGGGTAAACGGCGAGGAAATTGAAACATCGGAAGGGATCATAACCGCCTACAAATCGGAAGTTCCTGGAGACGATGAAGCGGTTCGTGATGTTCGCTACGTGTCGATGAGTACAGGAAATGTTGTGCGAGTTGCCAGTGATCCAACAGCATTGATCTATCAAGAGAAGCCTGTCGGTGACATCGGTCGCGCTGCATTGATCAAGACTGGAATGCGTGGTGAAACACCAGTCTTCGATTTTGTGTTCGTAAGTTTTCCCGACCTCAATCGCTTCACGATCGCTCGCGAAATCGATGCTCTCGATACAACGCAGCAGCTCGACGACGACACCTTTAGCGCCATTGTCTGGGACGAAGCCGAGAACGCGCGTTTTATTATTGTTAACGCGCGAACTGGGACGATTGAGTTGGCCCGGTCATTGGACTTTCAGATATCGCCCAAGGCGGTGACAGACTTACAAGATGCCGTAGAAGCGGCGGCCATCGAAGCAGTTGCTGCGGCGAACGATGCAGCTCAATTAGCACGCTAAAGGTCATGAGCGTTTATGTCCGCTTCCCACCCAATTGCAGCCGTTCAACAGGTAGAATGAACCGCCTAAATGCGGACTGGCTGCTTTGACGCGATTGGACCCGAAACCTAACAGCCAGTTAACAACCCAATTGCCGACATTCACTCGACGGGTGATGGCCAGCATTCGAAACGCGCATTGTCGGTCGAGTTCATTCCCCGTAATTCGAAGCCGGGCAGTTGTTGCAGCCGAGCGAGTGCCTCCATCTCGCCGGTTGCCAACTGAGGAAAGGCGACCTTCGTTACGCCGGTGTTGTCGTTTAAAAGCCACCAAACGTCTGCTCCCCAAGGGCCACCGTCGTTTGTCTTTACATAAACAGCAGCAAGGTCTGTCATCTTGATGCGCTGTTCAGCCTGCCTGGGCGCTCGACAGACAATCTCATCGTCCGTTGTCACTTCGACGACGAATTGCGCTTCAGAATAGTTCATCCGAGCATGATGCCTTCGCGCGAGTGCTGGCGCAATGTCCACTTTCCACCCCAATATCTGCCGTCCGGCAGCATGAACAAATGGCCTAAAAGCGGATTGGCTGTTTTGCCAAATTCGGACCCGAAGCCCAACAGCCAGCTAACGGCCCCATTTTCCGGCGCTGAAGGCGATCGTATCTCGGATCGAAAGCGATCACCCGCCTTTCTGAGAAGTTCAAAATGTCGCCAGCTTCGTGTCGAACAGTATCCGATCACCAAAGCCCGAACTTATCCATCGTGAACATCGCGATGCCAGCCGTAGCGGCGAGCTGGAACAGGTTCAGAGCGGCGCGGACTGCCCACGGCTTATGCGTTACCCGCCACCCCAACCGATTACCCAGTACCACAAGCAAGGCGCAAAGCACGAACCAAGGTGTGAACAGCAAGGCCAGTTCCCTGCGTAAGGCCATGATCACGAGGTCATGAACCAGACCGCTGGCGGCGAACGTTAGTACCAGTGCAGCGGGAAATGGAATGGCCCGGGTGAGTGGAGCCATGATGTAGCGTGCTAGTCCGTAGCTCCAGATCGGGTTCCAGTGCCGCCAGAAGCCGCCAAAATTTGCCGCACCCAGGGATCGGTCGAGCATGTTACGCATCGAATCGCGATGACCCAGCGGAACCCCAGTGCGCCGCCGCACATAGTCTCGTAATGTCAGATGTCGCTCCATGCGGACCTCTCTAGCGCCGTCGCGCTTCCCCCCCAAATCCCGTCGCGCAATCAAACCCCGTAAAACCACTCACCCTACTTGCCCACTTGCCCCGCGTTCCCCCGATGTTCTAACGCTCCCGATGTGAGCCAGCCCCTCCCCCTCCCCGCCCTGCATGCCAGCCATGCCGGGACTTGGCTGCGCGATGCGAATGGAGATACGCGAGGGTGTTCCAAGGGCGAGGCGGTGATGGCGGCGGCGGATACGCCGCTGCTGCTGATGAACGCGCCGCTGGTGGCGAGCCGGCTGGGCTATCCCGATCTTTCGGGGCTCGATGTGCTGGAACTGTTCGCGTTCGTCCATCCGGCGGAGTTCTGCGTGCCGACGCCCAAGGGCCTCGCCCATGCGCTGGGGCTGGTCGAGCCGGAAGATGATGCCGCCGTGCCGCTGCTGCTGCAACAGGCGGCGGGCGCGCTGGTCGCGGTGTGCGAGAGCGCGGAGTGGGCGCAGCGCGAAGGCGCGTGGTCCACCCTGCAATCGCTCACCCGGCTGCGGTGGCCATGGGCGCAGGTGCTCAGCCCCCATGTTCGCAAGCCCGAACGGGCGGAGAAATGGCTGTTCAGCCGCTTACCCGAATGGGAGGATGCGCCCGAACGCCCGAGCCCTGCACAGGTGATGATCGACGAGCCGGAGATCGAGGCGCATCTTGAACGCCTGACCGGCGAAGGAGCGGAGCGGCGCGAGGGTCAGCGCCTGTTCGCGAAAGGGGCGGGCAGCGTGTTCGCCCCGCGCGACCGGCAGAAACGGCCGCACGTGTTGCTGGCGCAGGCAGGCACCGGGATCGGCAAGACACTGGGCTATCTCGCCCCCGCCTCGCTGTGGGCGGAAAAGGCGGGCGGCACGGTGTGGGTCAGCACCTATACCAAGAACCTCCAGCGGCAGCTGCGGCGCGAAAGCGGGCGCGCATGGCCCTCCGCCCGGCCCGACGGTTCGCCGCCGGTCGTGGTGCGCAAGGGGCGCGGGAACTATCTCTGCCTGCTCAATCTGGAAGACGCGCTGCAGGGCGGCTTCGCGGGGCGTCCGGCGATCCTCGCGCATCTGGTGGCGCGCTGGGCCGCCTATTCGCAGGACGGCGACATGATTGGCGGTGATCTGCCCGGCTGGCTCGGCACCCTCTTCAGGAAGCGGGGCATCGCCGCCCTGACCGACCAGCGCGGCGAATGCGTCTATGCCGGGTGCCCGCATTACCGGAAGTGCTTCATCGAACGAAGCGCGCGCAGCGCCGCGCAGGCGGACCTCGTGATCGCCAACCATGCGCTGGTGATGGTCAATGCGGCGCGGGGGCGCGATCAGGGCGGCCGCCCGACCCGCATCGTGTTCGACGAGGGGCATCATGTGTTCGATGCCGCGGATTCCACCTTCTCCGCCGCGCTGACCGGGCAGGAGGCGATCGAGCTTCGGCGCTGGATCGTCGGCCCCGAACGCAATTCGCGCGGGCGCAGGCGCGGTCTTTCGGCCCGCCTCGCCGATGTCGCCAGCTACGACGATGCGGGCGGCGAAGCGATCGAGGCGGCGGTGAAGGCGGCGCAGGAACTGCCGTCGGAAGGCTGGCTCGGGCGGCTGGCGGAAGGCGCACCGCTCGGTCCTTTGGAGGCGCTGCTGGCGCAGGTTCGGGCGACCACCTATGCGCGCGACGAAAGCGGGCAGGAGGCAGGCTACGGCATCGAGACCGAGACTGCGCAGCTTCCCGGCGAACTCGTCGAGGCGGCGATGGTGGCGGCGCAGGCGCTTGCCGCGATCCGCCAACCGCTCCAGAAGCTCGGCGGGCGGCTGGAGGCGGTGCTGGAGAACGCGCCCGACTGGCTCGACGGACAGGGCCGCGCGCGGATCGAGGGGGCGCGGCATTCGCTGGCTTGGCGGGTGGACCTGCTGGCCGCGTGGGAGGCGCTGCTCGCCCGGCTCGGCGGCCCGGCGGACCCCGATTTCGTGGACTGGCTCGCCGTCGATCGCAACGATGCGCGCGAATTCGACATCGGCCTCCATCGCCACTGGCTCGATCCGATGCAGCCGTTTGCAAAGGTCGTGCTCGAACCCGCGCACGGCGTTATGCTTACCAGCGCCACCCTCACCGACCGGGGCGAGGAAGGGCCGGACTGGCCCCATGCCATCACCCGCAGCGGCGCACCGCATCTCGACCTTGCGCCAAAGCAGGTCGAGGCCGCCAGCCCGTTCGACTATGCGAAGCGCGCCGAAGTCCTCATCGTCACCGATATAAGGCGCGGCGACCTGCCCGCCCTTGCCGGCGCCTATGCCCGGCTGATCGAGGCGAGCGACGGCGGCGTGCTAGGCCTGTTCACCGCCATCCGCCGGATGCGCGCGGTCTATGGCCGGATCGCCGACCGGCTGGCGCGCACCGGCCTGCCGCTCTACGCCCAGCATGTCGATCCGATCGACACCGGCACGTTGACCGACATCTTCCGCGACGATGCGCGCGCCAGCCTGCTCGGCACCGATGCCTTGCGCGACGGGGTGGACGTGCCGGGCCGCAGCTTGCGCTGCGTCGTCATGGAAAGCGTGCCGTGGCCCCGCCCCACCATCCTTCACCGTGCCCGCCGCGCCGCCGCCGCCGCGGCGGAAGAGGGCGGCGCGAAACGGCACGATGATCGCATTATCCGCGCCCGCCTCGCCCAGGCGTTCGGTCGCCTGATCCGCACGCGCGAGGATGCGGGCCACTTCGTCGTCCTCTCCTCCGCCTTCCCCAGCCGCCTGCTTTCCGCCTTCCCCGAAGGCACGCCGGTTCTGCGCGTCACGCTCGACGAGGCTTTACAGCGCGTCGCCAAGGGTGTTGGAGCAGAGGACCCGAACGCTACGGATTCGGCAATGGAGCGCGAACAGACGTGAAGATCCTCGGTCTCCTTCGCCATGCCAAATCCGATTGGGGCCAGAGCGACAAGCGCGATTTCGACCGGGGCCTGAACGATCGCGGACGCAAGGGTGCGGCCTTGATGGGCGACCACATCCGCGAACACGGCACGAAGTGGGACGCGCTGATCGCCAGCCCCGCCGCCCGCGTGAAGCAGACCCTTGCCGCCGCCCTCCCCGAAATGGAGCCGGACTGGGACCAGAAGCTCTATCTCGCCTCCGCCGAAACCATCTGCGACGTTGTGCGCGAGCAAGGCGGCGATGCGGAAAAGCTGCTGATCGCCGGTCACAATCCGGGCCTTGGCGATATGCTGTTCGAACTGGTCGCGCCTGCGAACGAGAATGCGCTTTACGATGAAGCCAAGGTCAAATTCCCGACCGCCAGCTTCATCGTCTACGAACTCGCCATCGACGACTGGGCCGATTTGGCCGAAGGCTGCGGAACGGTGAAGCACTTCGCCCGCCCCCGCGATCTCGATGCGGAATTGGGTCCTGAATACTAGGCCGGTTCGGCGGAGTAGTCGTTTCCCGGGGCGAGCTGGACACCGGAAGTACAATACCGGAGACGCGTAGTTTTCGACTATCGCCTCGGTGCGAATCGTAGTATTTGCGACGGGCACGCGCGAAGAAAGACCTTGGGGGTTTTCAGACGCTTGCTTCTTTCTGGAGTATGCCGTGAACAACTCTCTGCGTATTGCTGCTGCTTGCCTGTCTTTGATTGCCCTGTCCGGGCAAACCACCGCCAGCGCCGCCGAAGCCGATTTCTGCGCACGTCTGGCCGCCGGGCTCGGGATCGACAAGCCGGTTTCTGCCGACGGGCGGACGGAATGGACGACCAATTCCCTCAACTTCGGACAGCGCTTCCTTTGGGGCGGTTCGGCCTCGACATCGCTCGGAATCGATCCGCCGGAAAATCCGACTGTCGCCGATTACGAACGGATCTCGGAATATTGCGAAGCCACCAAGAAGGGCGCGATCTGCCGCTTGCAGGGGCCGCTGACCTTCAGGCTTGGTTTTAAGGGAAGCGAATACAAGACACCGCTGATGCCAGGGGAAGAGGCGGTCGTTTCGGTTCAGGGCACGAAGACCATGTGCAAGGCGGGGCCGATTGCCGAGTTTGTCGAGACGTAATCAGGCGATGCGGCCAATCGTCACTTCGCAACACCCTCGGCCCCGTGCCGCCGCGCACCGCTTCGTCCCCGGCATGGTACAACGCGCAGTTTCTCAGGCTCAGGCGGCCGGAGCCGATGCAGCCGTCGAGCTTGTTATGGCGGGGTGGGCGCGGGAAATGTAATCGGTCCAGCGATACTCGTCTTATCGTTCCAATCACAGGCGCTGGCGTAAACGCCGGCGGTTGGGGCGGTTAGCGACTGGTCATCAACGCTAAGGATTGCTTTCCCGATAGCATCCGCATCATCAAAATTAACGTCTTGACCGAATGCTCGATTTTAAGAATCCAATGCTAACAGGGAAAGAAAGACATCACAATCCATTTAGAATTCCCCTTGAAAAATCACCTTGCGAAAGCTCATTTGCAAACGGCGCATCTTCATCGAAGGAATGTAGACGCCTTCCATCGAGCATCTTGTCGAAATAGTTTGGGAGCCACCCCAGCCGCTTCTCAATCCCCGTCGTCACCGGCGCGTCGGTCAGTTCGACGGTGATGCGGCGCAGCGCGTAGTCTTCGCCGAAGGTCGCGGCGAGGTCGTCCGGATCGACTTCCGTTACGCTGGTCGGAACGGCGATATCGCCGAAAGTCACCAGCATCGGATAAGCGGATCGTTCTTCCAGATGACCGACCGGCGGCCACATGCGCGGAAGCGTGAGCTTGCCTTCGAGCGCGAGAAGATTGTCGAACCGTGCCTGAAAGCGGTCTTCCACATCGTCGGGCGGATCGGGTGCAAGCATGGACATCACCCGGCTCGCCCAGTCGGCGTCGGTGCCTGATCGAAGCAGCGCGAACAGTGTGCGGCCGTCCGGCAAGTCGACCGCGACAGCCTCGCCCCGAACCCGATGCGAAACCGAACCCGGCGAAGGTATGGTTGTTGCGCTCGCTACGTCTGTTTCGACCTCGATCACGCTCGACCCGCTTCGCAAACCCTGCGGCGTATCGACTTCGACGGTCAGGCGGTAGCGATAGTCGGGCGTAGGATCGAGGCCGAGAAAGCCGCAACCCGCGAGGATGGCCACAGCCAGAACGGCACCTACGATGCGCCAGCCGCTATTTCTCCGAATGTCCATCGCCTCAGCATAAGCGTGCGATCTCAGTGATTTGTTAACGCGCCGCCGCCGCTAAACCCCGCCATTGCGCCGAGTGGCACGTCCTCAAACCGGCCGAGCCAGCGGCGGGCGATCTTCGCCAGCGGCATCGGGTTGAGGTAATGCCGCTTGCACCGCCCGTCGCGCTGCGAGGCGACCAGTTCGGCCGCTTCCAGCACGGCGAGGTGCTTGGCAACCGCCTGCCGCGTCATGGCGAAATCCGCGCCAATCTCGCTTAGCGTGAGGCCGCCTTGCGCGCTCAACCGGTCGAGGATCGCGCGGCGGGTCGGATCTGAGAGAGCGGTGAAGGTATCGGTCATGCCCCGAAGGTTAAGATCGGGTAAGCGAGTCCGGCAAGGTTCGGGCCGGTTGGGGTCGGCGGTTTTCCACTATCGGAGGCCTACCGGCGGTCGGTGTCCTTCTCCCGCCGCAGCAATTCCTGCTTGATCGCGGTGCCGTAGGCATAGCCGCCGAGCGTGCCGTCCGCCGCAATGACGCGGTGGCAGGGGATGAGCACGGCGACACCGTTCGCCCCGTTCGCTCCGCCGACCGCGCGGCTGGCCTTGGGATTGCCGAGTTCCGCCGCCAGTTGGCCGTAGCTGCGCGTCTCACCCGGCGGGATGCGGCGAAGGGCATCCCACACGCGCTGCTGGAAGGCGGTGCCCTGAACGTCGAGCGGGATGCCGACATCGGCGGCGGGGGTCTCCACCGCCTGCACCACTTGCCGGACCAGTGCGGCAAAAGCCTCGTCGCCGCGCGAGAGGTCGGCGTTGGGGAAACGGCTGCGCAACGCCATTTCATCCTCGCCAAATGCGATGCGGCACACGCCCTTGTCGCTTGCGGCGACCAGCAGCGGCCCCAGTGTCGTCTCCGCAACCGCCCAGCGGATCGTCGCCCCCGCCCCGCCCTTGACCCAGATCGATGGCGCCATACCGCGTCCTTTCCTTTCGCGATAGAAGTGCGAGGCGCTTTCGTGGCCCGCTTCGTAGATGGCGTCGGTAACGTACCCGCTACCGGTCAACGCATCGTCGGCCCGCTGCTGCCGCCGCGAGCGAGCAAAGGCGGATGGCGACAGGCCGACGCTGCGTTTGAATACGCGCTGGAAATGGGTCGGCGAATAGCCGGTGCGCTCCGCCAAGGCCGCCAAACCGGGCGGCGTTTCGGCTTCATCCAATAGTGAAAGCGCCAGCGCCACCGCGGCGGCATCCCGGCGCACATCGTCGGGCAGGCAGCGTTTGCACGCCCGCAAGCCTGCCGCCTGTGCCGCCACGCCATCCGCGAAGAACCGCACGTTTTCACGTGCAGGATGGCGCGCCGCGCAGGACGGACGGCAATAAATGCCCGTGCTGAGCACGCCGGTGACGAAGCGGCCATCGAACGCGCGGTCGCGCCGCTGCACGGCCGCCCATGCCTGCGTTTCGTCGATCGGTGCATCCTCGCGTGCCATGCGTCCTTCCTATCGCCTCGCGGGACAAGCCGCATCCCGTATCTTGCGATCAAACCGATTGAGCGGCACATACGCGCGCAATGGCCCGGGCCCTCCTCCTCATCGCGCTCCTGTCGGCGTTAATCGTACCCTGGCGCGCGGCGGCCGAGCCCGCCGATATCGACGCGGCGGCGCGCGGCGTAGTGCGCGTCGTCATTATCGGCACGGAGGATGGCGAGCTTTACCCGATCAGCCACGGAACCGGCTTCGCCGTCACGCCAACCACTATAGTGACCAACGCCCACGTCGTGCGCGATGCGATGCGCGACGGGGGGCTCGACATCGGCATCGTGCCTTCGGGGGGCGGGCGCGCCATGTATGGCCGCCTCCTCGCCGTAAGCCCGCAGAGCGACCTCGCATTGATCCGCATCACCGGCGATCTGCGCCTGCCGCCGCTCGCGCTCGCCGGTCTAGACCAGCAATCGAGCGGCGAGGTGATCAGCGTCGGCTATCCGATGAATGTCGACCGGGCGCAGGGCCTCGGCAATAGCGACATCTTCTCCAGCCAGCCGCCCGTCAAAAGCCGCGGCTACATCTCTGGTGAGCGGCCCAGTCGCCAGTTCGACACCATCCTCCACACCGCCCCCATCGCACGCGGCAATTCGGGCGGCCCGCTGCTCGACCAGTGCGGCCGGGTGCTGGGCGTCAACAGCTTCGGCTCGGATAGCGAGGCAGGCGATGCGGAATTCTTCTTCGCCGTATCCAACCGCGAACTGATCCCGTTCCTGCGCGAGAACGGCATCGAACCGCCGGTAAATACCGCCACATGCCGCTCCATGGCCGAGCTCGACGCGGCGGAGCAGGAACGGATCGCACGCGAACAGGCCGAAGCGCGGCAATCCCTGTCCGAGCGTGCCGAGGAAACGCGCAATCGCCGCGAGCGCGCGCTTCTGGAAGCGCAACTCGGCGTGACGCAGGACCGCGAGGACCGGATGGCGCTGGCTTTCGTCCTCATACTCGCCGCCTTCGGCATCGCGCTATACGGGTTCTCGCTTCGGAGCCGCGCGCGGGAAGGCGAGGAGGCCGACCCGCTCGTCCTGCGCAAGGCGCATATCGCGTTCGGGATTGCCGGCTTTCTCGTTATCGTCGCCATCATCGCTTTCATCACCCGCCCCGGCCTCGACGAGGTAGACCGGCGCGTTGCCGCCGCGATGAGCGAAGCGGACGTAGCAACCGCATCGGGCACCGCCGAAGCGTCGGCCGGAAACCGAACCCTCACCTGCACCTTACTCCCCGACCGCAGCCGCGTTACCAGCGCGCAGGCCAGCAGCGTCTCGTTCGAGTGGTCGGGCGAAGGCTGCGTCAACGGGCGCACGCAATACGGCTATGCCTCGGGTACCTGGTCGCGCGTATTCGTGCCGAACGAAGAGGATGCGGTATCGGTCAACAGCTTCGATCCCGACCGCAATCTGTATCGCGTCGAGCGGTTCCTTCTGCCGCGCAGCGCCATGCAGTCGGCGCGTGAGGCGCGGAGCGAATATCGCGCGCCCCAATGCGGGGCCGAGAACGCCTCGCAGCAGCTGGGCGAAATGCAGAGCGAAGTGCTCGGCCTCTTGCCGCAACAGGCGAACGAGCGGCTGGTCTACAGTTGCGAGGCGGCGCGCTAATTTAGGCCGCCAGCGGTTCGCCGGTCAGCGTGATGCGGTGCATTTCGCGCGCATGGCCTTGGTAGTCGTTCATCGCGTAATGCCAGGTCGTCCGGTTGTCCCAGATCGCGACCGTGCCCGGCTCCCACCCCACACGGCACTGGAACTCCTCCTTCATCGCATGGGCGAACAGCTCTTGCAGTAAAGGCAGGCTCTCCTCGCGCGAGCGACCGGCGAAATTGATCGTGAAACCGGGATTGACGTAAAGCAGCTTCTGCCCGGTCTGCGGATGGCGCACCACGACCGGATGGGTCGCGCCAGTCTTCAGGTCCTTGCCGCGAAGCTCGCCGCCCTGATCGGTTTTCGCGTAGATGCCGTCAGGCGCATAGATATGGTCGGCGGTGTGGAATGCTTCCAGCAATTCCAATTTGGCCTTCGTCTCGTCGGGCAACGCATCGTAAGCCGCGCCCATATGTGCCCACAGCGTATCGCCTCCGCTCGGCGGCAGGTCGCGCGCGACGAGGATGGACCCCATTGCAGGCACTTGATCGTAGGAATGGTCGGTATGCCAGCCCCCGCCGATATTCATCGTCTGGTCCTTGCGCTTGCGGACCACCGCGATTTCGGGATGCTCGTCGGTCAGCGGGAAGTAATTGTTGATATCGATGCCGCCCCACCGCTTCGCGAAGGCGATATGGTCTTCGGGGCCGAAGTCCTGATCGCGGAAAACGGCGACGCCCCGGCGATAGGCGATTTCGCGCACCCGATCGAGCGCCTCGCCCTCGAGCCGCGCCAGTTGCACACCTTCGATCGCGGTTCCGCAATGCTTCGTCAGGTCTTGCGTTTTCACGGGCCTTCTCCTCTCGCAGCCAATGTGCACCCCGCCGGCGGCCCGCGCAAGCCGACGCGACTTGCCTTGCCGCACCCCCTTTGCTAGGCGCGCGCCAGCTTTGCCGGGGCCGCTCTGCGCATGCCCGGATTCGGCTTGGCACGAGACATTTCTTTTTCCGGACCCGAAGAGGACGAGAGACGCGTGGATATTTCCGCCGGTATTCAGGCTAGCCTAGCAGGCCGCTACGCCTCGGCGCTGTTCGATCTGGCCGCCGAACACGGTGTGGTGACCGCCGTCGAATCGGATCTCGACAAGCTCGAAGCCGGAATTGAACAATCGCCCGAATTGCGGATGCTCACCACCAGCCCCAAGGTGGGCCGCGGCGCTGCAGAAAAAGCGCTGTGGAGCGTTTCGGCGATCATGGGCCTGTCGGAATTGACGCAGAAATTCCTAGGCACGCTGGCGCATAACCGCCGCCTGTCGCAGCTGCCCGGCATCGTGCGTGCATTCCGCACCATCGCGGCGGCGCAGCGCGGCGAAGTCACGGCCGAAGTCACCAGCGCCCATGCGCTTACCGATGCCCAGCTTGATCAGCTCAAGACGAAGCTGACCCAGCGCGAAGGCCGCACGGTGAAACTCACTTCCAAGGTCGACCCCGATCTGCTCGGCGGCCTTGTCGTTACCATCGGTTCGAAGCGCATCGATGCCTCGATCCGCAATCGTCTCAATTCCCTCGCCCAGGCCATGAAAGCCTGACCTGAAGGCTTAAAGGAAGCACACGCAATGGATATCCGCGCCGCAGAAATCTCCAAGGTCATCAAGGACCAGATCGCCAATTTCGGCACCGAAGCCGAAGTCAGCGAAGTCGGCTCCGTCCTGTCGGTGGGTGACGGGATCGCCCGCATCCACGGCCTCGACAAGGTGCAGGCTGGCGAGATGATCGAATTCGCCAACGGCGTTCAGGGCATGGCGCTGAACCTAGAAGCCGACAATGTCGGTGCCGTTATCTTCGGGTCCGACCAGGACATCAAGGAAGGCGACACGGTCAAGCGGACCAATACCATCGTCGACGTGCCGGTCGGCAAGGGTCTGCTCGGCCGCGTGGTCGATGCCCTAGGCAACCCGATCGACGGCAAGGGCCCGATCGAGAACGTCGAGCGCAAGCGCGTCGAAGTGAAGGCGCCAGGCATCATCCCGCGCGAATCGGTTTCCGAACCCGTGCAATCCGGCCTTAAGGCGATCGACGCCCTCGTGCCCGTGGGCCGCGGCCAGCGCGAACTCATCATCGGCGACCGTCAGACCGGCAAGTCCGCCGTCGCGATCGACACCTTCATCAACCAGAAGGAAGCGAACCAGGGCGACGACGAAAGCAAGAAGCTCTACTGCGTCTATGTCGCCGTCGGCCAGAAGCGTTCGACCGTCGCGCAGATCGTGAAGAGCCTCGAAGAAAACGGTGCGATGGAATATTCCATCGTCGTCGCCGCGACGGCATCGGAGCCCGCTCCGCTGCAATATCTCGCGCCCTACACAGGCTGCGCGATGGGCGAATTCTTCCGCGACAACGGCATGCACGCCGTCATCTGCTACGACGATTTGTCCAAGCAGGCCGTCGCCTATCGCCAGATGTCGCTGCTGCTTCGTCGTCCTCCGGGCCGCGAAGCCTATCCGGGCGACGTGTTCTATCTTCACAGCCGCCTGCTCGAGCGTGCGGCGAAGATGAACGGCGCCAATGGCGGCGGTTCGCTGACCGCGTTGCCGATCATCGAAACGCAGGCGGGCGACGTGTCGGCCTACATCCCGACCAACGTGATCTCGATCACCGATGGCCAGATCTTCCTCGAAACCGACCTGTTCTACCAGGGCATTCGTCCGGCCATCAATGTCGGCCTCTCGGTCAGCCGTGTGGGCGGTGCCGCCCAGACCAAGGCGATGAAGAAGGTTTCGGGTTCGATGAAGCTCGACCTTGCGCAATATCGTGAAATGGCGGCCTTCGCGCAGTTCGGTTCGGACCTTGATGCGGCGACGCAGAAGCTGCTCAACCGCGGTGCGCGCCTGACCGAGTTGCTGAAGCAGCCGCAGTTCTCGCCCATGCCGTTCGAAGAGCAGACCGTGTCGATCTTTGCCGGCACCAACGGCTATCTCGACGATGTTCCGGTAAATCGCGTGACCGAATATGAAGAGCAGATGCTCGGCTATATGCGGACCGAACATGCCGGCGTGCTGGAAGAGATCCGCACCACCGGCAAGTTCGAGGACGACACGAAGAACAAGGTCGTCGACGCGCTCAAGGCCTTCGGCAAGCAGTTCGCCTGATCGATAGATGAGCTACACGGTCTTTGCCACAATTCCGGTCGAGCCGGAACACATGGAGGTCGCCGCGCAGGCGGTGGCCGCCATCGTTCCGATGACCCGTGACGAAGAAGGCTGTCTGGCGTTCGAACCGCGCCGCGCCGCGGATGGTTCGAGCACGATCATGATTTTCGAAGAGTGGGCGGATCGCGACGCGTTCGATTTCCACCATGCTCAAGAATACACCAAGGATGTCTTCGCAAGATACGAGGGATGGCTCCAGTCGGAACCGCAGCTCGTCGAAGTGAAGCCGCTGGAAGGCTGAACAGGATATGGCAAGCCTCAAAGAACTCAAAGGCCGGATCAACTCGGTCAAGTCGACCCAGAAGATCACCAAGGCCAAGCAGATGGTCGCTGCGGCGAAGCTGCGCCGGGCGCAGGCGGCGGCCGAAGCCGCACGTCCCTATGCCGAGCGGCTTTCGGGCGTCATGGCGTCGCTCGCCGGCAAGGTCGGCGGCGACAGTGCACCCCTGCTGCTGCGCGGCACCGGATCGGACAAGCGTAACCTCCTCGTCGTGGTCAATACCGACAAGGGGCTGTGCGGCGGCCTCAACGCCAATATCGTCAAGGCGGCCAAGGCCAAGGCGAAGGCGCTGCTTAACGAGGGCAAGGACGTGCAGTTCTACCTCGTTGGTAAGAAGGGCCGCGCACCGATCAAGCGCGATTATGCCGACCGGATCGAGAAGCATTTCGACACCTCCGACGTCCGCACGCCGGGCTTCGAGGAAGCCGAAGTCATCGCAGACGATTTGCTGACCCGCTACGAGAACGGCGAATTCGACGTCGCACACCTCGTTTATCCCGTCTTCAAATCGGCTTTGGCGCAGGACCCCACGGTCGACCAGCTCATCCCCGTCCCGCCGCCCGAAAGCGACGGTGCGGGCGGCGCGGGTTCGGTCGTCGATTACGAGCCGAGCGAGGACGAAATCCTCGCCGACCTGCTGCCGCGCTATATCAAGACGCAGTTGTTCGGCGCGCTTCTGGAACGCGAGGCTTCGGAACAGGGCGCCTCGATGACCGCGATGGACAATGCAACTCGCAATGCCGGCGATCTCATCAAGGACCTGACCATCCAGTACAACCGCAGCCGTCAGGCCGCGATCACCACCGAACTCATCGAAATCATCGCGGGCGCGGAAGCGCTCTAAGCAGGAATACCCTTACCCGTGAAAATAATCGTTCTCGCCCTTCCCCTGGTCCTTGCGCTTGCCGCATGCGGTAATGAGCCCGAAGCGCCGCCGCCCGCCACGCCGGCCGAGACGCCGGAAGCGCAGGCTAGCCTGCCCGCGCCCGACGAAGACCTGTTCACCGAAGTGTTCGCCAACAGCTGCGACGGTGCTGAGCCGGTCAACACCGCCGTCTGCAAGCGTGCCATGGGCGCGGACAACGTGACGTGCGAATACGGCCTTGGCGAAGACGAATATCTGCGCCATTCTGCCGATCTGACAGCAAGCGAAGACGGCACCGAATGGGTCCTCGCCGACCCCGAAGCGATCTGCGCCGAACACGGCGCCACCCACCACGTCGATTCCTGATCCAGGAGATAGAGGCATCATGGCTACCGCACCCGTACTCAACCAAAGCCCCAACGGCACGATCAGCCAGGTCATCGGCGCCGTGGTCGACGTCGCCTTCGAAGGCGATTTGCCGCCGATCCTGACCGCGCTTGAAACGAAAAACGGCGAGAACACGCTGGTGCTCGAAGTCGCGCAGCACCTTGGCGAAAACACCGTCCGCACCATCGCGATGGACGGGACCGACGGTCTCGTGCGCGGGCAGGAAGTGGTCAATACCGGCGCGCAGATCTCGGTGCCCGTAGGTCCGAAAACGCTCGGCCGCATCATGAACGTGATCGGTCAGCCGATCGACGAACGTGGCCCGGTCGGCGCAGAGCAGACCATGCCGATCCACGCCGAAGCCCCGATGTTCGTCGACCAGTCGACCGACGCGGCGATCCTCGTCACCGGCATCAAGGTCATCGACCTGCTCGCGCCCTATGCGCGTGGCGGCAAGATCGGCCTGTTCGGCGGTGCCGGCGTCGGCAAGACCGTGCTGATCCAGGAACTGATCAACAACATCGCCAAGGGCCATGGCGGCGTGTCCGTCTTCGCCGGCGTGGGCGAGCGGACCCGCGAGGGTAACGACCTCTACCACGAATTCCTCGATGCGGGCGTCATCGCCAAGAACGACGCCGGCGAAGCCATCAGCGAAGGTTCGAAGGTGGCGCTGGTGTTCGGCCAGATGAACGAGCCGCCGGGTGCCCGTGCGCGTGTCGCCCTGTCCGGTCTGACGATGGCGGAATATTTCCGCGACGTCGAAGGGCAGGACGTGCTGTTCTTCGTCGACAACATCTTCCGCTTCACGCAGGCCGGTTCGGAAGTGTCCGCCCTGCTCGGTCGTATCCCCTCGGCCGTGGGTTACCAGCCGACGCTGGCGACCGACATGGGTAACCTTCAGGAACGCATCACCTCCACCACCAAGGGCTCCATTACCTCGGTGCAGGCGATCTACGTTCCGGCCGACGACTTGACCGACCCCGCGCCGGCCACCTCGTTCGCCCACTTGGACGCGACGACCACGCTCAACCGCGCGATCTCGGAGCTGGGCATCTATCCGGCGGTCGACCCGCTCGATTCGACCAGCCGCGTGCTCGAACCGCGCGTCGTCGGTGAAGAGCATTACCAGACCGCCCGCCGCGTCCAGGAAACGCTGCAGAAGTACAAGAGCCTGCAGGACATCATCGCCATTCTCGGCATGGACGAGCTTTCGGAAGAAGATAAGCTCACCGTGGCGCGTGCGCGCAAAATCCAGAAGTTCCTCAGCCAGCCGTTCCACGTTGCCGAGGTCTTTACCAACATTCCGGGCCAGTTCGTACAGCTGGAAGACACGGTGAAGAGCTTCAAGGCTGTGGTCGACGGCGAATACGATCACTTGCCCGAAAGCGCCTTCTACATGGTCGGCGGCATCGATCAGGCGGTTGAGAAGGCCAAGAAGATGGCCGACGAGGCGTAAGGGGTGAACTGGATCTCCTGTCGCCTGATCGGGATCAGTGCTGCGTGCGTCGTCGGGGCGTTCGCTCCGACGGTCAATGCACAAACTTATCAGGAGCTTGCTCAGCAAGCCGTCGTAGAGTTGTGTCCCGAGCTGATGGAGATTGAAACGCCGCTTGGCGAAGTCGAACGTGTAATCGGTCTCGGCTATAAATCAGTCGCTACACGTGAGCATCCGCGGATGGGCACGCTCGATGTCGTAGAGATCGATACGGACGGCGGGCATATCATGATTGCAAATTCGCGCACCGCTTCGTTCTGTCAGGTTGGACTTGAGGGCGCTGGAGCGCGCTCGGCGTATGAAGCGATCTATGCGGACCGCGCAAACTTGGATCCGACGCTGGTCCCAGACAACTCCTCTGAAGCGCCGAATCCGAGTATGACTTTGGTCACCCTGCGCACCCCACCGATCGACGGCGTTTATTATGGCGTACAGTTCATGGATATGTCGGACATCGATCAAACTGCACCTTTGATCGTTCAGCAATATTTACTTTCGGAGAACTAATGCCCCTTCACTTCGAACTCGTAACTCCCGAAAAGCTCGTCCGCAGCGAGGACGTGCACATGGTTGTCGTGCCCGGCGAAGAGGGCGAATTCGGCGTGCTAGAAGGCCATGCCCCTTTCATGTCCACCATCCGCGACGGCGCGGTGCAGGTATGGAAGAGCGAAGGCGGCACGCCCGAAACGATCGAAGTGCGGGGCGGATTCGCCGAAGTCGGCGAGAACGGTCTGACCGTATTGGCGGAGCACGTCGAAGGCTGACGGACGCATCAACCGGTCGTTGAACCGCACCGGTTCGCATTCGGTCGAACCGCTATTTCCCTGAAAGCGTGCAAAGGCTAGGCCTCTCCCGTTAGTTGGAGGAGAGCCCCTTTGAAATTCGCATCGACGCTGGCAATGGCCGTCGCCATGACCATTGCAACTCCCGCCGCCGCCCAGAACGCTTCGCAAGATGGCGTGCCCGGCCCCGAACAGGACCCGTTCATCTGGCTTGAGGAAGCGCGCAGCGATAGAGCGCTCGAATGGGTCACGAACGAGAACGAGCGCACCATGGCGGCCCTTGCCGCCGACCCGCGGTTCGAGGAGTTGAAGAACGAAGCGCTCGCGATCTACGACAGCGAGGATCGCATTCCCTATGTCTCGTTCCGGCCCGACGGTCTCTACAATTTCTGGCAGGACAAGGATAATCCGCGCGGCCTGCTGCGCCGGACCACGCTCGAAAGCTACCGCACCGATAGTCCGCAATGGGAAACCGTGCTTGATATCGATGCTCTGGGCGAAGCCGAGGGGCGCGAATGGGTCTACAAGGGTTCGACCTGCCTGCCGCCCGAAATGACCCGTTGCATGGTCGCGCTGTCAGACGGCGGCGAAGATGCGACGGTGCTGCGCGAATTCAATACGACGACCAAAAGCTTCGTCGATGGCGGTTTCGTCATCGACAGCAAGAGCCAGGGCGGCGCGGCATGGGTCGATGCCGATACTCTGCTCGTCAGTCGGGATTTCGGCGAAGGCACGCTGACCGAAAGCGAATATCCCTTCACCACTCGCGAATGGAAACGGGGCACGCCGCTTTCCGAAGCGCGCGAAATCTTCCGCGGCGAGCCGAGCGACGTATCGGCCGGTGCCTACGATTTGCGCGACAGTTCGGGCGAAATTCAAGCCCGTACCGCCTATCGCAGCGTCTCCTTCCACGAAACGAGAAACTTCATCGAGCACAACGGGGAATGGGTCGAGCTCGACATTCCGCGCAAGGCGGGTCTGCAGGGTATCGTCGACGGCCAATTGCTGTTCTCGACCGATGTCGATTGGGAAACCGGCGGGCAGACATTCCCGGCGGACTCTCTCGTCGCCGTCGATCTCGAAGCGTTCAAGGCCGACCCAAACGGCGCGCCCAAGACGCTGGTCTGGGCTCCGGCAGAACGACAGACCCGGCAAGGCGCCGCAAGCACCGCCGATTCGATGTATGTTTCGATGCTCGACAATGTCGTCGGCAAGATCGTGAAGTTCGATTACGAGAACGGGCGTTGGGTGCAGACCCCCGTAGCCCTGCCCGACAATGCGACGCTGGGCATCGCAGCCGCGTCGGACGAGACCGACCAGATCATGTACACCGTCAGCGGGTTCCTCGATCCGACGACGCTCTATTACACCGACGGTAGCGGCGCTCCCGCCGTGTTGAAAACCAGCCCGGTCAATTTCGACAAGGCCGGAATGGACGTCGAGCAGTTCGAGGCCACCAGCAAGGATGGCACGAAAATCCCGTATTTCATCGTCAAGCCCGCCGGGATGACGATGGACGGCACCACGCCGACGCTGATGTACGGATATGGCGGCTATCAGGTCTCGATGCTGCCAAGCTATCTCGGCGCGACCGGCAAGCTCTGGCTCGAGAACGGCGGGGCCTACGTGCTCACCAATCTGCGCGGCGGCGGCGAGTTCGGCCCCGGCTGGCACCAAACCGCCATGCGCGAGAACAAGCAGCGGACCTGGGACGATTTCCAGGCGGTTGGCGACGATCTCGTTGCCCGCGGTTTCACCTCGCCCGAACATCTCGGCGTGCAAGGCGGCTCGCAGGGCGGCCTTCTGGTAGGCACCGCCCTCACTCAGCGTCCCGACCTGTTCAACGCGGCGATCGTCCAGATCCCGCTGTTCGACATGCTGCGCTATCACCTGATCGGTCGCGGCGCGTCATGGGTCGGCGAATATGGCGATCCCCGCATTCCCGAAGAACGCGCGTGGGTCGAAAGCTATTCGCCTTACCATGCCCTTCGCGAAGGCGTCGATTATCCGACGCCGTTCCTATGGGCCTCGACCGCGGACGATCGCACCCATCCGGCCCATGCGCGCAAAGGGGCGGCCAAGCTCAAGGCGCTCGGCCAGCCCTATTATTACTACGAAGACATGACCGGCGGCCATTCGGGCGGCGTCGACAACGAACAGCGCGCCAAGTTGCAGGCGCTGCAATATGTCTACCTGATGCAGCAGCTGATGGACGACGACACCGCCGAAACCGCGCAGGCAAGCGGCGGGCAATAAGGCTACAGCCTACCGGCTTCTGCGCGTGGGTGCGTGGAAGTCGGGCGGTTTGTCGGCGATCCAGCGCACGAACTTCGCGACCGCTTCGTTCTCGAGCAGGCGGTCGCGATCGTCGCCGAAGCGGGCAAGCTCGGCATTGGTGAAGTTCGCGTGGATCGTGCGATGACAGATCGGATGGACCGGCACGGTCGCGCGCCCCTTCTTCGCCTTGGGCACCGTATGATGCTGCTGCACCTTGCGCCCCAGCGGACGCTCGCACAGCCAGCAGGTCGGCGGGGCCTTGGTCAGCCCTTCTTCTCCGCCGCCTTCTTCTTTTTCATGGTGTCGTGGAAGCGGTCGGCCCAGCCGGGTTTGACCAGCTGCTCGGCGCGTACCATGCGCAGTTCGCCCGCCTCGACATCGCGGCTTACCGCGCTGCCTGCCGCTACGATAGCGTCCGCGCCGATCTTGACCGGGGCGATCAGCGCGCTGTTCGATCCGATGAAGGCCCGCTCGCCGATCACGGTGCGGTATTTGAAATAGCCGTCGTAATTGCAGGTAATGGTGCCCGCACCGATGTTGGCGCCCGCACCCACTTCGGCATCGCCGAGATAAGTAAGGTGGCTGGCCTTCGCGCCCTCGCCCAGCGTCGCCTTCTTCATCTCGACAAAATTGCCGACCTTCGCGTGCTTCTCCAATACCGCGCCGGGACGCAGGCGCGCATAGGGTCCAACTTCGCAATCCTCGCCTACGCGTGCGCCTTCCAGATGGCTGAACGCCCGAATACGCGCGCCTTTAGCGACCGAGACGCCGGGACCGAAGACGACGTTCGGCTCCACCGTCACGTCGGGCGCAAGTTCGGTATCGTAGCTGAAGAACACGGTCTCGGGCGCGCGCAGGGTGACGCCCGCGTCCATCGCCTCTTCGCGCTTCAGGTCCTGCCACTGCGCTTCGGCAGCGGCGAGTTCGGCGCGCGAGTTGATCCCGGCCACTTCCTCCGGCCGGTCGGTCGTCACCGCCGCGCAGGTATCGCCGTCGGCGATAGCGATGTTGACGATGTCGGGGAGGTAATACTCGCCCTGCGCATTCTCGTTGCCGACCCGCTCGAGCAGGGCGAACATATCTTCGGCGCGTGCTGCCATGAGACCGGAATTACACAGGCGGCAGCCGCGTTCTTCCTCGCTCGCATCCTTGTATTCGACCATCTTGGCGATGCGGCCTTCGCTATCGGCCAGCACCCGGCCATAGCGCAGCGGATCGGCGGGTTCGAAACCGAGAACGACGACTTTCGGCGCGTCTTCGGCATGGAGGCGCTCGAGCATCGCTTCCATCGTCTCGCCTCGCACGAAGGGGACGTCGCCATAGAGGACCAGCACGTCGCCGCGAAAATCGCCAAGCTGCTGCCGCGCCTGCTGCACCGCGTGGCCGGTGCCATGCTGCGGCTCCTGCAGGCAGGTTTCGGCCGATCCGCCAAGCGCGCCTTCCACCTGATCGCGGCCCGCACCGACGACGACGATCTTCTTCGAAGGCGCCAATCCATCCACCGTCGCCAGCAAATGATGCAGCATGGGCCGGCCCGCGATGGGATGGAGAACCTTGTGAAGATCGCTCTTCATGCGGGTGCCCTTACCCGCGGCGAGGACAATAGCGGCGAATTCGCGTGTCGTGTTCATAGGCTTCGCGCCATGCCAGCAATTCCTTGCAGAATGAAGGCGTATCCTGCACCCGTTTGCCGATGGCGCAATTCCCTTTCGATATCGTGGCGTTCGACCTCGATGGCACCCTCCTCGAAACCCACCGCGATCTCGGCACGGCGGTCAATCACGCCCTCGCCGTGGGCGGGTTCGCGACCGTACCCCTGGACGAGGCAAAGCACTTGATCGGCGGCGGAGCGAAGGCGATGCTGCATCAGGCGTTGGGCAACCAGGGCGGCGTATCGGACGAGGAATTCCGGCGGCTCTACAAGGAGATGCTGGCTTATTACGGCGAGAACTACGCGGTCCACACGCGGCCCTATCCGCATGCCGAGGAGGTTCTCGATGCTCTTCGCCAACACGACGTCCGCCTCGCCGTGGTTACGAACAAGTTCGAGAATTTCGCACGCGGCGTCCTGGAAAGCTTGGGCCTGATAGAGCGGTTCGACACGGTTATCGGAGGCGATACGATGGGCAAGGGCCGATCCAAGCCTGCACCCGATCCGATCATCGAGGCGCGCAAGCGCTGCGGCGGCGGCAGTATCGTCTTCATCGGCGACAGCAGCTACGACATGGCGAGCGCCCGGGCGGCCGAGGTGCCGTTCGTCGTCGCCTGCTACGGCTATTGCGACCGGAGCCCGGAAGAATTCGGTGCCGATGCCACGATCCAATCGCTCGATCAGCTTATTCCGGCGCTCCGGCGCATCTGATCGGCGTGCAGTTGCAACCCGTGCCGGAACATGGCACCGCGCCCGTGAGTTAACCTTTACGTAAACGCAAACAGGAGCATTCCCGCATGAGCATCGATTTCAAGGACAAGGTCGCCATCGTCACCGGAGCCGGCGGCGGTCTGGGCCGCGAATACGCACTCGAGCTCGGCAAGCGCGGCGCGAAGGTCGTGGTCAACGATCTCGGCGGCTCGCGCGACGGCACCGGTACGTCCGACATGGCCGCCCAGGTGGTCGAGGAAATCGAGAAGGCCGGCGGCACCGCGATGGCCAACGGCTCCAGCGTCACCGAATACGACCAGATGGAAGAAATGGTCGCCAAGACGAAGGAGAAGTTCGGCGGCGTACACGTCCTCATCAACAATGCCGGCGTGCTTCGCGACAAGACCTTCGCCAAGATGGAGCCGCAGGATTTCGAATTCGTCGTCAAGGTCCACCTCAACGGCTCGGCCTTTGCCACCAAGGCGTGCTGGGAGACCTTCCGCGAACAGTCCTACGGTCGCGTGCTGATGACCGCATCGTCGACCGGCTTGTTCGGCAATTTCGGCCAGGCGAATTACGGCGCCGCGAAGCTCGGCCTAGCCGGGCTGACCAAGACGCTCCAGCTCGAAGGCGCGAAATACAACATCAAGGTCAATACGCTGAGCCCGGTCGCCGGCACGCGAATGACCGAAGACCTCTTCCCTGAAGAAGCCTTCAAGCTGTTCGACCCGGTGAACGTGGTGCCCGCCGCACTTTTTCTCGTAAGCGAAGATGCGCCGAGCAACGCCATCGTAGGTGCGGGCGCCGGCGGCTTCCATAGCGCCTGGACCGTGATGAACGACGCCGTCTGGCTGAAGGACGAGGACCGTACGGTCGAAGGTTTCGCAGCACGGTGGGACGAGATCAGCAAGTTCGACAATCTGAAGGCGCCGCAATCGGGTTCCGAACAGTCGGGCGCGATCCTCACCGCGATGCAGAAGGTCACGGGCCAGGGCCCGTCTTCCGCACGAGGCTGATCGCTTACCGTGTTGACTGAATAATACACCGGACGTATGTCTTTACCCGAACAGGGGAAGGTAACGTTCGATGTATTCGGAAGAAGATCTCAATTCGGCCGTCGCCGCCGGTGCCTTGAGCGCCGAGGCGGCGGCATCTTTTCGTGCCCATATGACGCAGGTGCGCGAAATGCCGCGCGGCGACGAAGAGAATTTCCGGCTGATCAACAGCTTCAACGATATTTTCGTGGCGATCGGCGTGGTGATCATGCTGCTCGCTGCGGGCGCTATCGGGCAGGCGATCGCGGGCATTATTGCGCCGGATCCGGACTTCCCTTGGGATACCGAATTTACGGATGCTCAGTGGGCCGTGTATAATGCCGCCGATCAATTGAATAATGGATTGTCGGCGTGCTTCGCGGGCCTTCTCGTTGCTGCGACGGCTTGGCCTCTTGCCGAATTCTTCACACGCCGCCGCCGGATGGCGTTCCCAAGCATAATTCTTCTGCTCGCCTTCGTTGGTGCTGTCTTCGCCGCGGCTTTCGGCATCGGTCTGACCGCGGGTTCATTAGACAATGAAACGGCTGGCGGCCTGATGATCGCCGCCGCCGGATTGATAGCAGCCGGCAGCGCATGGTTGCACTGGCGGCGCTTCATGGTGCCGATCACCGTCGCAGCGGGCGCGGCTGCCCTAGCGATCACCGTAATTGCTCTGATCGTAGCAGGCTTCGACGCCGCATTCGGCCTGGATGGCGAAAACACCGGCAATGTCCTGCTGACTCTCACTTTCGCCCTCGGGTTGGCGATTTTCGCCTTCGCTATGCGCTGGGATATCAGCGATCGCGAACGAACCACGCGGCGCAGCGACGTCGCCTTCTGGCTGCACCTGCTCGCCGCGCCGATGATCGCGCATCCGGTGTTCTATTCGCTTGGGGTGATGGACGGCGGCGACCGGGTCGGTATTGGCGGGGCGCTCGGCGTGCTGGCGATCTACGTGGTCTTCGGCTTTGTGGCGCTGGCTGTCGACCGGCGCGCGCTGCTTGTCTCCGCCCTCGCCTATGTGCTGGCGGCCCTTACCTTCCTGTTCGACCGGTTCGGTGCGGTGGAGCTGAACTTCGCGCTGACCGCGCTGGTAATCGGCTCAGCCCTGCTGACGCTCTCCGCCTTCTGGACGCCCATCCGTAACACGGTGGTGCGCCAGTTGCCGGGAAGCTGGCGCGATCGTCTGCCGGACGCGGCCGTCGTTCCGGCAAACGGAATGCGCCCGCTTGCGAGCTAGCGGTCGGCCAGAAGGCGGCGCACGGTTTCCGCAACGCCGCCGAACAGGAGATGCGCGCCGAAGGCGAAGGCATGGGTACGGGGCGGGCTATCTTCGGGATCGCCGCTGAGGCCGGTCGCAGGAACCAGAACCTCGTCGAACAGGGCATAGATACCTGTTCCGAACAAGGTGCCCCGTCCAGCCGTCACTTCTGGCAACAAGCGTGCTGCCACGCCGTAAGCCGCGCCGAGAAGGCCGCCGAACGCGAATTGGAACGCGCCCGTAGCGCCTTCCTTCGCATCGTCCGGTACATCGTGCCCAGTCAGCGTCTCCGCCCCAAGGTCCACTGCCCGGGTCGCAGCCTGAGGAGAGCCAATCGGCACGTCACCCTCCTCGTCCTCCCCTTGAAGATCGACGCCCGACGGTTTCGATGCGAGTTGCATGAACGCCGCCGTTGCTGCGGTCGCGGCGAGGCCCGCAACGAGGCCAAACAAGGCATGTTTTCCGAGATCTAAGGGCTGACTGTCCATCGGTGTTCTCCTTTGGAATTAGAACACCCTCATGCGGCAGGGCGTTCCGGGAGACACAGGGAAGCGCTTAGCTGTCGACCGATTTCAGCAGGCGGCGCTCCATCGGTGCCAGAACGCCCGGAAGTTCATGGCCGCGCTTCAGGATCTGGCCGTGCTCGCCGAACAGAGTCCACATGCCCTGCTTGTTGCGCAATGCGGGCCGCTTCTCGATCCGCGCCTGTGGCCGTTCGGCAGTGCGGCGGAACGCGGCAAAGCTGGCCGCGTCCTTTGCAAAATCCATCGCATAGTCGCGCCATTCGCCTGCAGCGACCATCCGGCCGTACAGGTCGAGAATGCGGGTCAGTTCCTCGCGCGTAAAGCCGATCTGGTTTTCGCGCCGCCCGGGAAACGCGACGACGGTATTGCCGAAAGACACGGTCAGTCGTCCGTCCCGCTGCGCTTCTCGGGCGAGGTGATAGCGCGCAGTTCGGCGACTTCGTGGCGCAGCGCCTGAAGCTCGGCCTCGATCGACGCGGTGGTGTCCGTCTGCGTCACGCACGGCTCGTCGCACGGCGTTCCATAGGGAATGAATTCGCGCATCCATTCCTCGGCGGGGACGAGCGTGCTGCGCGCTTTCATACCGATCATGGTCGCGCCTTCCGGTACGTCGTCCGTCACGACGGCGTTTGCCCCGACACGGGCGCGCCGACCCACGACGATCGGGCCGATCACCTGCGCCCCGGACCCGACGATCACACCGTCCTCCAGCGTGGGATGGCGCTTGCCGCCGATGCCGTTGGTGGGGTTCGTGCCGCCCAGCGTCACGCATTGGTAGATTGTCACATCGTCGCCGATATGCGCGGTTTCCCCGATGACGGAGAAGCCGTGATCGATGAACAGGTTTCGCCCGATGGTCGCGCCGGGATGGATGTCGATCCCCGTCAGCATGCGGCTGAGGTGATTAATCAGGCGGGCGAGGAAGAACAGTTCGGCTTCGAACAGCCAATGGGCGACGCGATGCATCCCCATCGCCAGCACGCCCGGATAGAGAAGGACTTCCCAGCGCGAACGCGGGGCGGGATCGCGGGCCTTGATGGAGTCGAGGTAAGCGGTGAGCCGTTCGAACATGACTTCAATTCTTCCACCGTCCGGCGTTCAAAGCAAGCGCCCCTGCTCCGGACCCTGAACGGCATCCAGCGCATCGCGCCAGATGGACATGGTGGCAGGCGCCTTGCGTTCAAGACTGAGCCGGTCGATCGCGGCGACCACATGCTCGATCGACGCATAGCTGCGCTCGATGCGAGGGACGAGATAGGCGGGGGCGCCGTCGCCCAAAGCAAGGCCCCGTTGGGCAGCATGGGAAAGGATAAGGTCGGCGGCCATCGCATCGTCCGGCGGGCCTATCCGAAGCTGCAGGGCCGCCCCGATCCGGCTTCCCAGGTCGGGCAGATCGATGCGCCACGCGCCCTCGCCTACGGCGATCAGCAAGGGTCGCCCCTCGCCCTGTGCGCGATTCCAGAGGTGGAAGATTTCGTCCTCGGATGCGCTTTTCGCATCATCGATGACTATTCCGTCAGGCGTTTCCGCGAACCAGCGCAGGAACAGGCTTTTCCCGGAACGCGGCGGCCCGGTAAGGACGGCGGTACGGTAAGGCCAGTCTTCCGGTCGGCCGAGCGCATCGGCAACCGCGCGGTTGCCTTCGCCCAGCACGATCTGCGCCGGACCGCTTGCAAGACCATCGGATAGAGGAAGAGCGAACTGCGCCACGCCCGCGCGATCTTCAGCGCGAAATCGACAGCGCGCTCGACCCTTGCTGTACCGTGAGGCCGCGGGCGCGCAACGCGGCGGCAAGTTCGCCGATCGAGCCGCCATAGCTCACCGTCATGACCGAGGTTCCGCCAATCGCTGTACTGCGCGTGCCGGCATTGCGAACGCCGGGCGTCCCGCGAACGGCCGCAAGCAGGCTGTCGAAAGCCTCCGCATCGGGCGTTGCGAACTGCACCGTATACAGCGCGACCGAACCTTCCGGTGGCGGCGTGTTGACCGGTGCATCGGTGATCGTACCATCGCTTTCCGCGTTCTCGCTCGGTGACGCCACATCGCGCCGTGCGGCGGCGGCGTCCTGCGCCCGGTATTGCCGCCCCAGTTCCACCAGCCGCGCGACTACGGGCGTCAATTCCCCGCCATCGATCTCCAGCGTCGGGTCGGGTTTGAGGCGACCACTGGCCAGAGCACGCTCGAAGATGCCGTTGAAGCTCAATACTGCGCGATCGAGCATGGCGGGAAGCTGCGCACTGTTTTCCGCACGCATGGTAAAGGTTTCCAGCAGGATCGAATCGGGACCATAGCGGGCCGAGAACGTGCCGTTAACCGGTCCGCCGGGATATTCGTAATCGAGGCGTGCTATCGGCACCAGCACATCGGAAGCGTTGAACTGGTCGAGCACGTTGCGCCACCATGTGCGGCTACGCCGACCGGTCTGCCCGTAGGTCAGAAGGAGCGATTCGCCGCCGGACCCGCTGGGGCGGACGTAATCGATCCGGCTGGCACCGGCCTGGTATTCGGCCCAGGCACGCTGCCATTCGTTACGCTGCTCGTACAACAGCTCGACGCCGCCGGAGAACGTCACCGGCAATAGCAGCAGTGGTGCGGAGCGGGTGATCTGCCCTGACGCGCCGAGATAGCGGGATGCGCGCTCGCGGTCGAATACCACGCCGAGGGTTGCCACATAGCGCTTGGGACCCATGCGCTCGCGCTGGATGACGATGGCGGATACCAGCGAATCGATGGTTGAGTCCGGCAGGCTTGGTCCGTCGATTTTTTCCCACGCCTTGCGCTGCGCCTCTACCCATGCCTCGTCGCGCGCGGCGAGGCCGTTTTCGGCGCTTACATCGACTTCGATCCCCTGCACTTCGATATCGGACGTGGCGGCGACAGGCGCGATGCCGCGGTCCCCGCTGACCTGCGCATAGGCATACCATCCGCCAGCCCCCGCCAGTGCGAAAGCAGGTGCGATCATGGCAAAGCGGCGGGCGCGCGAGGTGGGAAAGGAAAGTCGCATGGGGAAAGCGAGCGCCTTTTGCCCAATCGCCAGTGGAAATCCAAGCGCGAATGCGCAAAGGCTTCCTGCATGAGCAGCGATACGCCTTCCTACACCTACGAACAGGCCGGAGTTTCGATTGAGGCGGGCAATGCGCTGGTCAAGGCGATCGGCCCACTGGTCAAGGCCACGATGCGCCCCGGTGCGGATGGTGAGATTGGCGGGTTCGGCGGCTTTTTCGATCCGAAGGCGGCGGGGTACAAAGATCCCCTGCTGGTCGCCGGGAACGACGGGGTCGGCACCAAGCTCAAGCTCGCGATCGACACCGACCGTCACGATACGGTGGGCATCGATCTCGTCGCGATGTGCGTCAACGATCTGATCGTGCAAGGCGCCGAACCGCTCTTCTTTCTCGACTATTTCGCCACCGGCAAGCTGGAGAACGGCGTCGCGGAACGCGTAATCGCCGGCATCGCGGAGGGCTGCAAGCAGGCCGGATGCGCCCTGATCGGAGGCGAGACGGCGGAGATGCCGGGCATGTACGCGCCCGGCGACTACGACCTTGCAGGTTTCTGCGTCGGCGCGGTGGAGCGCGGAGAGCAATTGACCGGCGAGCGGGTTGCGCCCGGTCATATCCTGCTCGGCCTTGCCAGTTCGGGCGTGCATTCCAACGGCTATTCGCTGGTCCGGCGTTTGGCGGCGGACAAGGGCTGGAAGCTCGATCGTCCCGCTATGTTCGATCAGGATCGTCTTTTGATCGAGTTCCTGCTCGAGCCCACGCGCATCTATGTCCGCAACCTCCTCCCGCTGGTCCGCGACGGGCTGATCGATGCGCTGGCGCATATCACCGGCGGCGGTCTGCTCGAAAACATACCGCGCGTGCTGCCGGCGGGCGCGCATGCAGAGGTCGATGCCGACGGTTGGTCACAGTCCGGGTTGATGGCGTTCCTGCAGGCTCAGGGCAATATCGAGCCTGCCGAAATGGCCCGCACGTTCAATTGCGGCGTCGGTATGGTGCTGGCCGTCGAGCCGGCACAGGCGGAAATCGTGCGCACGCGGTTGGAAAAGGCAGGCGAAACCGTATTGCCGGTCGGCCGGATCGTAGAGGGCGAGAAAGGCTGCACGGTCAGCGGATCGGCCGGCACATGGGCGGCCAAACAGGACTGGTCGGTGACGCATAATGGCTGAGAAGGCCCGGGTTGCCGTGTTCATTTCAGGCCGCGGCACGAACATGGCGTCGCTGCTCTATGCGAGCCGCCTGCCCGGCGCGGCGTACGAGATCGTCCTTGTGGCGGCAAACGACCCCGGGGCTAAAGGCCTCGCTCTGGCCGAGGCGGAAGGCATTGCGACCTTCGCTCTTTCCCATAAGGGCATGGCCCGCGCCGATCATGATGCCGCGATGTCGTCGGCAGCGAAAAAGGCGGATGCGGACTACATCGCTCTCGCCGGTTACATGCGCATCCTCGGCGAGGCGTTTGTAGAAGAATGGGCCGGGCGGCTGCTCAATATCCACCCCTCCCTGCTGCCGAAATATCCGGGGCTCGACACCCATGCGCGCGCGATTGCGGCGGGCGACTCGCATGGCGGCGTTTCGGTGCATCTGGTGACCGGCGAGCTCGACGCCGGGGAAGTGCTCGGCCAACTCTCGGTTGCCATCCTCGTGGGCGATACTACGGACGATCTCGCAAGCCGCGTGCTGTTTGCCGAACACCAGCTCTATCCGCAGGTGCTGAACGCGTATGTCTCGCGCCAGCACGACGGCGAGCATCTGCTCGCCAAGGTGCGGAGCCTTGCCCTCACCCTTCCCCAGACGCACGAGCGCGAAAGCCACGGCTCGCCCGGCTGGCGCGTCGGCACGGAGGCATCGGGCAAGTATTTCGCCCATTTCGCCGACCGGCACCACGGCGCGCCGCATATCGCGCTTTTGGTGAAGACCGGCAGCATGGACGAATTGCTCGACCTCGTGGAGGCGCAGCCCGAGGTGTATTTCAAGCCCGCCTATTACGGCGCGAGCGGGTGGATCGGGGTGATCCTTAACCGCGAGGGGCTGGACTGGCAGGACGTTGCCGACTGGCTTGAGCGGAGCTGGCGCAGCGTCGCGCCGAAGACGGCCGTGCGCTCGCTGGATGCGGCCTGATCTCATGCGCCAGACCCGCTCACTCCTCTTCTTCCTCGTCGCGATGATCGGGATTGCCTTCCTCGCCTATCGCGGCGTGGGCGAGGAAGAGGGCGACGGCCCGACGACCTTCGAAACGGTCCTGATCGTCGCCGCCGTTTTGCTGGGCGCGCACGCTCTGCGCTATGTCATATATCGCCTCGCCGGCCGGAACGGGCCGCGCGATTGAGCCGGGTTCCCCCCCGACCACATCCCCTCGCCCGCTCAGTTGCCGCCGAGCGGGCGAATGCCATGCTGGAGCGGGCATGGGCGCGCGGATGTGCATCGAAGCCCAGTCTCGACCCCGACCGCATCTGGTACGACGCGGCCAAAGGCTATTCCCCGCAGGACGAACGTTCGATCCGAAGCGAGGAGGACGTCGCAGATTTTCGCGAACGGCTGAACTGGCTATGCCGATCCTTGCGCGAAGAAGCCGACCTTAATGCGCTCGGCCTCGTCATGGCCTATGGACAATTGCGCAAGGCGGTGCGCGAACGGCACCAGCTCGGGCGGTTGTGGAACGAGAAGCCGAAGCTCGCCCGAACCCAAATCGCTCCGCCCATCGCGGTCGTCGGTGTGATGCGTTCGGGCACGACGCGGGTGCATCGCTTGCTCGCGGCGGACCCGCGCCACTGCGGCACACGGTTCGGCGACAGCCATTATCCTGTCCCGTCCTCGCCCGATCTTCGCCCGCTCAAGGCGCGCGTCGGCCTGGCCCTGCTCGGCAGACTCGATCCTTGGCTGCAGATCATGCATCCGGTGACGCCGACCGGCATCGACGAGGAAATCGGCTGGCTTGCGGCCGCCCTCTCGCCGCCGTCCTACGAAGCGCAGTGGACCATTCCGTCCTTCGTCCGGTGGAGCGAAGCGCGCGATGCCCGCCCCGTCTATGCCGAATTTGCGCGTATCCTACGCACCGATGCGGCGCATCATGGCAATGCCGGGAAAACCCGCATTCTGAAGTGTCCGCAATTCACCGAAGATCTGCCTGCTTTGCTATCAGCGTTTCCGGACCTCCGCATTGTCGCCACCGCCCGCGATCCCGATGCCGTATGGCGCAGCGCCGTTTCGATGGTCACATGCCAGAGCGGATATCAAACCCGTTCACCGGACCTCACCCGCGTCGAAGCCGAATGCGACCGGAAACTGCGGTATCGCAGCGCGTCGATGGATGAGGGACTTAAAGGAACCGATCGACCGGTCGCACGCGTGAGCTTCTCCGAACTCAATCGCGATTGGAGAGAGGCGGTCAGCAAGATTTACGCGCAAATCGGTCTGACCCTCGATGCGTCGGCGCTTCGGGCGATGGAAGCGGAAGTAAGCCGCACTCCGAAACGCTCGCTCGCTTCCCACCGCAAGCAGATCGACGACTTCGCGCTCGAGCGGCCTAGGCCGCCCGCCGAAGCGGTCAGCCTTTAAGGCGGGCAGGTCTCGAAACGGATGCCGGAAGATCGCGAAATTTGGGCAAGGTCAATTTGTTACCTTGCCGCATGGTCTCGATATAATTGACCACGCCGTTTTCGAAGGCAAAGCGCCAAAACGCCGTACCCGTAATTTCTTCGTGTCGACTTTCCACTCGGCCGCGCAGCAACACTTCGTCACCGTTGTGCGTCGTCAGATCAATATGGACTTCAAGATCGCTGTAGACCTTGCGGAAGGCCTGGTCGCGCTTCAGGAAAGCGTCACGCCCTTCGATCCGTGCTCCGCCGATATCGGCAACCACAAGATCCTCCGCGAGATAAATCGATGCCTGTTCGGTGTCGCCCGCGTCGAGGCAGGACAGCAGATTATTCACCGACGCTTCGCGCCAGCGCTTGCTTTTCTTCCCGAAGAATACAGACCACACCATCCCATGGGCGCTTTAGCACCCACAAGCGAAACCGCCATTCACTTTTGATGTAGTGGCGGCAGGTGGAGATTTATTTGCGGGCGGCTGAGATCCGAGCCGCCCGCAATATACTTAACGATTATTAACCGACGATTTCATCTTCGTCGAAGAAGAACTTGATCTCGTTCGCCGCATTTTCGTCCGAATCGGAACCGTGAACCGAATTCGCTTCGATGCTTTCGGCATAGGTCTTGCGGATCGTGCCTTCTTCGGCATCGGCGGGGTTGGTTGCACCCATGACGTCGCGATTGCGCTTCACCGCGTCTTCGCCTTCCAGAACCTGTACTACGACCGGGCCGCTGACCATGAAATCGACGAGTTCGCCGTAGAAGGGGCGGTCCTTATGGACTTCGTAGAACCCCTCGGCCTGCTCACGCGACATCTGGATGCGCTTGGAGGCGACGACGCGCAGGCCCGCATCTTCCAGCATCTTGGTTACGGCGCCGGTCAGGTTGCGGCGGGTGGCATCGGGCTTGATGATCGAAAAGGTGCGGGTGGCCGCCATGATAAAATCCTTCGTCATGTAAGGGGGAATAAGCTGGCCGCGCCCCTAGCGCCGGGCGGGCGAAGCGGCAAGCCGTTCTAAAACCCCTTGCCAACGACCAGCTGAGCCTGCGTGACGTTGCCTTCGCGACGTGCATTGATGGAGAAGGTCAGTTGCAGCGCAGCATTCTCGCCGCCGAGCGTGAGGCTTTCGCTGCCCGGCACATCGACATTCGGCGTAATGCCGGCGGCGGCGGCCAGTTCTCGGTAGAAGGCGATGACTTCGCGAGGTGTATCGACCGTCTCGAAATCGAGATAGACGAGCCGCGCATCGGCCTGCTCGACCCTTGTATTGTGCAGCACCTCCGCACCGGGATAGGCCACGAAAGGTTCGGGCAAAGCGGCGGGAAGGTTTTCACCTGCTTTGAGGCGCGTTACCACGCCTTCCGGATCGACATGTTCGGCAGAGACAGAACCGGTCGCAGGGTCGATATCGTAGCGGCCTGCCGTTTCCAAACGTGTAGCGGGCTCGCCTTCCGGCTCCTGCGAACCGCAGGCGGTCAGCGCTAGCGCGCATAGCGGAAGACAGAAGCGGGCGACCATGCCGGACCGACGGGTGAGCGCCGCGCCGGTTCCTCAGCCGGCGAGTTTCCAGCGCCCGCGTTCGTCCTGCTTGAAGAAGCGCCGCTCGATATCGTCACGACCTGCGAATTGGCGCCAAAGATCGCGCGCGGCATCGGTGGCGGTGTCATCGAACAGCAGGATCGCCCGCTCGAACGCTGCTGCATCTTCGCGCCATTCGCCGTCCGCGAGCAAAGTCATTGTGGCATCGTTCGTCCGGTCGCACGTCTCGCCGATCAGGATCGGCTGGCGGTCGGCCCCGGCCTCATCCGCCATGCCGTTCGCCAGGAAAGCAGGCGGGTCCTGCGCCCACAGTGCGTCCGATAGGCGGCGGCGCAAGGCTTCGTCGCGCGCAACCATGGCCAGCCTGGCACCGCTTTCCAGGACCTTGCCCGCCAGAAGGGGAACGACCCGCTCCACCGGATCGCGCGACAGCTGATAGAAATCGACCTGCATCGCGCTATGCTCCGCCCTTGTTGCGGCGGCACCGTTCGGAGCAGTACTTCACCGCGTCCCAATCGCGCGCCCATTTCTTCCGCCACGCGAAATCGAGGCCGCAGGCGGCGCAGACCTTGGTCGGAAGATCGCCCTTGCGCCGCATCTTCGCCATTATCCGCGCGCCCCGCTATTCAGTTCAACCTTCGGCGGTTTCGGCGATCAGCGTATCGATAAGTCGCACACCGAAACCGGTTGCGCCCTTGCCCCAGGTGCGGCCGGGCTTATCCGACCAGACCATTCCGGCGACGTCGCAATGCGCCCATGGCGTACCGTCCGCAATGAAGCGCTGGAGGAATTGCGCCGCAGTGATCGAACCGGCGGCGCGGCCACCGATGTTCTTCATGTCGGCAATCGGACTGTCGAGTAGCTTGTCGTAAGCCGGACCGATCGGCATGCGCCACACCTTGTCGCCGCTCTTCGTACCGGCGGCAGCGAGGTCGCCAGCCAGCGTATCGTCGTTGGAGAATACGCCCGCATATTCATGGCCCAGCGCAACGATCATAGCGCCGGTCAGCGTGGCGAAATCGACGATCCGCGCGGGTTCGTGCTCCTGCTGCACCCAGTGGAGCGCATCGGCCAGCACCAGCCGCCCTTCAGCGTCGGTGTTGAGCACTTCGATGGTCTGCCCGCTCATGCTGGTGACCACGTCACTCGGGCGCAGGGCGTTGCCATCGGGCATGTTTTCCACGAGCCCCATCACGCCGATGATATTGGCCTTGGCCTTGCGCTTTACGAGCGCGAGCATACCGCCCGCGACCGCGCCGGCGCCGCCCATGTCCCACTTCATGTCTTCCATGCCCGCGCCCGGCTTGATGGAGATGCCGCCGGAATCGAAGGTCACGCCCTTGCCGACGAAGGCGGTCGGCGCTTCGCCGCTTTTGCCACCGTTCCAGCGAATGGCGAGCAGGCGCGAACCGCGCGCCGAGCCCTGCCCGACACTGAGCAAAGAGCCCATGCCGAGTTCTTCCATCTGGTCGTCATCAAGCACGACGATCTCGGCGCCGGTGCCTTCGAACCGCTCGCGGCAGCGGGCGACGAAGCTTTCGGGATAGAGGATGTTGGCCGGTTCGGTGACAAGTTCGCGAGTGAATTCGATGCCATCGGCGAGATGTCCGGCCTTCGTCCAGGCATCTTCCGCTCCGTCGGGCGCCCCGACTATGGTCAGGGTTTCGAGCGTGACCTTCTGCTCGTCCTTCATCTTGGTGCGGTAGATATCGTACCGCCAGTTGCGCAGCCGGATGCCGAGGACGACATGCGCCGCTTCCTGCGCCGAAAGGCCCGCATCGGACAGGTCGAGGACGAGTTCCTCCACTCCGATGCTTTGATACTTCGCCGCCAGAGCCGCGCCCGCTTTTTCCAGATTGGCCAGCCGTTCCTCGGCATCGGGCATACCCGCTCCGACAATGGCGAGCCGTGCGACGGTATCGCCGCTTTCCTCGAACCCGTCGAACACCTGCCCCGGCGTCCCCTTGAAGCGCGCAGCCTCGGCCCCTTCGCGCATTGCGCGCGACAGGGAAGATGGCAGCTTGCCCTTGTCGGCGATCTGCGCAATGAGGCGCGCCGCCTGCGGACGGGTCTGGCTAAACTGGATGTGCATGGAAACTCCTGAGAAACTGGGTGCGCGCAGCCTTGCGGACCGGGCCGGGGCTGCGTCGTTGTCGATTGCAGTTAGGAGCGGCGGGTGCGATAGGCAAGCGATGCTCCCGCCAGCCGAGCCTGCCTTGCGTCCCTTCGCATCCATGCTCGCCCTAGCGTTGGCGCTTGCGTTCGCAGCGCCTGCCATGGCGCAGGAAGGCGCGGCGACCGGGACCGGCACGGTCGAGGAGCCGGAAGGCGAAAGCCCGACCGACATTCCGGCGCCGCAAGACCCGTTGATGCGCGATGTCGCCGATCCGGACAACCAGCCCGGCCTTCCGCCCGCCACGCCCGAATTCAACGCAGCCGGCGAACGCCAGATCGGCTTCGCGGCCGATATCCTGAGCTACGATTCCAACGGCGAGACGGTCACCGCCGAGGGCAATGTCGTCCTGACGTCGGGCGACCGTTCCGTCCGTGCCGACAGCGTGACGTGGAACCAGACGACCGGCGAGATCTATGCGAGCGGCAACGTCCGCTTCGTCGATGAGGACGGCAACCAGCTCTATTCCGATCGCATCGAACTCAACGACCGGTTCGAGGCGGGGTCGCTCGAGAACCTCCTGCTCGCCTTGCGCGAAGGCGGTCGTCTTGCTGCGGAATCGGGCTCGCGCGCGGCGGACGGTACCGTCGAACTGAACCGTGCGGCCTATACCGCCTGCGAAGTCGTCACGCCCGAAGGCTGTCCAAAAGAGCCGAGCTGGCGCATCACGGCGGAGCGCGTGGTGTACGAGCCGGCCGAATCGCGAGTGCGCTTCTCCGATGCTTATCTGGAATTATTCGGCGCCCGCATCCTGCCCTTGCCCGGACTCACGATCCGCACCGATGGCGGGCCCTCTTCCGGCGCACTGATTCCCGATTTCCGGGTCTCACGACGCAATGGTGTCGAGGTATCCGGAAGCTATTACGTCCGCCTTGCCCCGAACAAGGACCTGACCGCCTCCGCCTACCTCTTCACCGAAGCGCCGCCGATGGTGTCGGCGCAGTGGCGGCATCTGACCGACAAGGGCGCGTACCAGATCACCGGCTACGCTACCTACAGCCAGCGCCTGACCGACTTCGGCGCCGAGACCCTCTCGAGCCAGTCCGATCCGCGCGGATATCTGTTCGCCAACGGCAAGTTCCAGTTCACGCCCGAATGGAGCCTGACGAGCTCGATCCGCGTCGCCAGCGACCGCACCTTCCTTCGGCGTTACGATATCAGCCGCGACGATCGGCTTCGCTCGATGGTCGAACTGGAACGGATCGACGACAGTTCGTATTTCTCGCTGGCCGGCTGGGCGACACAGACGCTGCGGCTCAATCAGGATCAGGGACAGGTTCCGATCGCCCTCCCCGTGCTCGACTATCGCAAACGACTGAGCGATCCTGTGCTGGGGGGTAAGGTAGAGCTCCAGGCGAACACGCTGGCGATAACCCGTACCGAAGGCCAGGATACGCAGCGCGCTTTTGCCAAAGCCAAATGGGATCTGCGTACCGTAACCCCTCTCGGCCAAGTTCTCACCCTCACCGCGCTTGCTCGCGGCGACATGTACCATTCGGACCAGAACGAGCTGACCGACACCGTCAGCTATCGCGGCAATAGCGGCTGGCAAGGCCGTGGCATCGCGCTGGGTGCAGCCGATGTCGAATGGCCGCTGGTCGGAGCATTTCTGGGCGGGACACAGGTTCTGACGCCGCGTGTGCAACTGGTCGTGACGCCGCCCGTGCCTAATTTGGACATTCCGAACGAGGATGCACGCGCGATCGATCTGGAAGATTCGAACCTGTTCGCCCTCAACCGCTTCCCCGGTTACGACCGCTTCGAGGACGGTGCACGCGTCACATACGGGTTCGATTGGGAAATGCGCCGGCCGGGCTGGGAAGTGAACGCCAATTTCGGCCAGTCCTTCAGGCTCGACAACGACCGGACGATCTTCCCCGACGGCACGGGCTTGTCCGAAAAGTTCAGCGACTTCGTCGGTCGGACCCAGGTGCGTTACCGCGACTTCGTGGCGGTCACCCACCGCTACCGGCTCGATAAGGACAATCTCGCCGTCCGCCGCAACGAATTCGATGCCACGATCGGCAGCCGCAAGACTTATGCCGAAATCGGCTACCTTCGGCTCGATCGCAACATCATGACGGTGGAAGATTTGCAGGACCGTGAGGAGTTGCGTGCGGCGGCACGGGTCGCTTTCCTCAATTACTGGTCGGTTTTCGGATCCGGCGTCTTCAATCTTACCGATGCGGAGGAAGATGCCACTCTTTCTAGCGATGGCTTTCAGCCGATCCGCACCCGGCTCGGCTTCGCCTATCAGGACGACTGCCTCGAACTCGGGCTGACCTGGCGTCGGGATTACGTTTCGGCAGGGGACGCGCGGCGCGGCAATACCTTCCAAGTCTTCTTCGCCCTGCGCAATCTGGGGTTCCGCTGAGTCGGCCCCGTTGGCATCGGGCGGCAAACCCGCTATCCGCGCCCGCAATCAGCAACGGTTAAGCCGCCTCGCGGCATTCGATCGCATCTTCGGGCGCAGAAGCAAGCGCCGCAAACTGGAACGATACGCGTGAAAGCACATCTTTTTTCCAATCTGGTCGGCCTCGTATCCGCACTCGGCCTTGCTGCCACACCGCTCGCGGTGCAGGCGCAGGCCTCGCAGGCGGTCGAGAACGATCTGGGCCTGCCCGATCAGGTCACCATGCTGACCAATCCCGATCCCAACGTCCGCCGAGCGACGGCGGTCGTGAACGGGCAAGTCATTACCGGTACCGATCTCAACCAGCGCCTCGCGCTGCTCACGGCTGCTAACGAGCAGGAGCTGAGCGAACAGGAATTGCAGCAGGTCCGCGCGCAGGTGCTGCGCAACCTGATCGACGAGACCTTGCAGATCCAGGCTGCACAGGCGGCGGATATCAATATCGCCCAGGCCGAAATCGATCAGACCTACAATCGCGTGGCTGCCCAGAACTTCGGGCAGCGCACCGATCAGATGGATCAGTATCTCAGCAGCATCGGGTCTTCGCCGGGTTCGCTCAAGCGGCAGATCCAGGGTGAGCTCGCTTGGCAGCGCTTGCTGCGCCAGAAGGTCGCTTTCTTCGTCAACGTCTCGGCAGAGGAAGTGAACGAGTTGATGGAGCGGTTGAACGCGTCCAAAGGTACGGACGAGTACCGTCTCGGAGAAATCTACCTCTCGGCCAATTCCGCCAACAAGACGGCGGTCGAGGCGAACGCTGCCAAGATCATGGAGCAGCTGCGCCAGGGCGGCAGTTTCGTCGCCTACGCCCGCCAGTTCTCCGAAGCCTCCACGGCGGCGGTGGGTGGTGACCTGGGCTGGATTCAGCTTCCCCAGCTCAAGAACGCGCAGCTCGAATCGGTCGCGCGCGAGATGGAGCCCGGCCAGCTCGTCGGTCCGATCGCGATACCCGGCGGCTATTCCATCCTGTATCTCATCGACAAGCGCCAGGTGCTGACCGCCGATCCGCGCGATGCGCTCCTTAGTCTCAAGCAGATCCAGGTCGGGTTCGAACCCGGCGCGAGCGAGGCGCAGAACCGGGCCAAGCTGCAGGAATTCACGGAAGGCGTGCAGGCCATGCGCGGCTGCGGCGATGCCGATCAGGCGGCGGCGGCCCTCGGTGCCAGCATCGTCAATAACGACCAGATCCGTGCACGTTCGCTGCCGGAGCAATTGCAGAACATCGTCTTGCAACTGCAGGTCGGCCAGACGACGCCACTGTTCGGGTCTGTCGAAGAGGGCGTGCGCGTCCTGATGCTGTGCGGCCGCGACGATCCACAAGCTGCCGAAGGGCCGGATTTCGACGAGTTGATGGCACAACTCGAGGACGAACGGATCGGCAAGGCTGCGCAGCGCTATCTGCGCGACCTGCGCAACGACGCCTATATCGAGTACAACTGATTTCGGCGAGCGCGCCGCTGGCGGTGTCGCTCGGCGATCCCGCAGGTATCGGCCCGGAGATTATCGCCGCAGCTTGGGCTGCGCGTAAGGACCTCGACCTTCCGCCATTTTTGGTGGTGGGTGGGGAGAACCTACTGCGCGAAGCGGCGATGATGCGCGGTTTGGACATTGCGATCCGGGTGGTCGAAACGCCCGATGCAGCGCTCGAAACCTTTGCCGGCGCTCTACCCGTCTTCGGTGCCTCCGATTGCGAATACCGACCCGGGGAACCGCAACCCAACGCCATCGCGGTCGCATTGGGCTCGCTCGAAACGGCAACCGGGCTTGCTCGTGCGGGGGCGGCAGCGGGCATCGTCACAGCACCCGTTGCGAAGGTGCAGCTGGCGTCCATCGGGTTTCATTATCCCGGGCAGACCGAATATCTTGCCGCCGCCTGTGGCCTGCCGGAAGAGGACGCGGTGATGATGCTCGCCGGCCCTAGCCTACGCGCCGTGCCCCTCACCGTACATTGTGCCCTGATCGAAGTGCCGGATCGCCTCACCACCGACCTGATCTGCCGCAAGGCGCGCATCGTCTGCAACGCCCTGCGGCGCGATTTCGGTATCGACACGCCGCGCCTCGCCATCGCGGGGCTAAACCCCCATGCCGGGGAAGGCGGTCGCTTCGGAGACGAGGAAGCGCGCATCATCCTGCCCGCTATCGAGCGATTGCAGGCCGATGGCCTCGACGTCACCGGGCCGCATCCCGGCGACGCCCTCTTCACACCCCGCGCCCGTGAAAATTACGATGCGGCGCTCGCCATGTATCACGATCAGGCGCTTATCCCGTTGAAGGCACTGGATTTCGACGAAGGGGTGAACGTTACTCTCGGCCTGCCCATCATCCGCACCTCGCCCGATCATGGCACCGCGTTCGATATTGCGGGAAAAGGCTTAGCCGATCCCGGTGCGATGATCGCGGCGATCCGCATGGCAGGCGAGATGGCTGCGCGGCGGGCCGGGTCTTAAGACTTCGGCAAGCGGACGATGCCCGAACTTCCCCCTCTTCGCGAAATCATTGCCCGGCATGGGCTGAGCGCGTCGAAAAGCCTTGGCCAAAACTTCCTGTTCGACGAGCAGTTGCTCGACCGGATCGCCGCCCTCCCCGGCTCGCTCGATGGCAAGGCGGTGCTGGAAGTCGGCCCCGGGCCGGGCGGCCTGACGCGGGCTCTCCTGCGCGCCGGCGCGCATGTTACCGCGATCGAGATGGATCGCCGCTGCCTGCCTGCCCTCGCGGAACTGGGCGAAGCCTACCCCGCCCAGCTGCGCGTGATCGAGGGCGACGCGCTTAAGATCGGCCATGCCGAACTTATGGGCGGCGAGCCTTTCGCCGTGCTTTCCAACCTGCCTTACAACGTCGGCACCGCGCTGTTCGTGCGCTGGCTGGGCGGCGAAGCATGGCCCCCGCCCTGGACCAGTCTAACGTTGATGTTCCAGCAAGAGGTCGCCCAGCGCATCGTCGCGCCACCCGGCGGTTCGGCCTATGGCAGGCTTGCCGTTCTGGCGCAGTGGCGCGCGAAGGCAAAACTCGCGATGAAGGTGCACCGCAGCGCCTTCACTCCGCCTCCCAAGGTGATGAGTGCAGTGGTTCACGTAACGCCGGAGCAAATGCCGGAGGGTGTCTCTATCGGCATGCTCGAGCGGATAACCGAGGCCGCTTTCGGCCAGCGCCGAAAAATGCTGCGCCAAAGCTTGAAAGCCGTTCCCGGGGCCGTCGAGGCACTTGAAGGATTGGGCATCGATCCGACGCGGCGTGCGGAGACGCTCTCGATCGAGGAGTTCGTCTCACTGGCGCGCTGTCTTACCGGCGATCGAGGTTAATCTCGAAACGAATGGCAGACGCTATCCATTGATAGGGCAAAGGAGATTTTCCATGCCCACCACTGCCATCGCCATTAATTGCTCACTCAAGAAATCCTCCGGCGATCCCAGTTCGACCGATGCCATGATCGACGTGCTTAAGGGTGCCTTCGACAAGCATGATGTCACACTTGCCGAAACGCTGCGCATAGCCGATTACAACGTGTTGCCCGGCGTCACATCGGACGAAGGCGAAGGCGACGAATGGCCGCAGCTGCGCGAGAAAATTCTCGCTCACGACATTCTGGTTTTCGGCGGCCCGATATGGATGGGCCAGGTCGGCTCCATCGCCAAGCGCGTGCTCGAACGGATGGACGCTTTCGTATCGGAAACCGACGATCAAGGCCGCATGCCGAGCTACGGCAAGGTCGCCGTGGCCGCCATCGTCGGAAACGAGGATGGCGCGCATTGGAGTTCGGCGCAAATCTTCCAGTCGTTGAACGATACGGGCTGGACCATACCGGCTGTCGCTGCCTGCTACTGGGTCGGCGAAGCGATGGGCAGCACTGATTTCAAGGAGCTCGACAACACGCCCGATAAGGTACAGCAAACCGCCAATATGGTCGCCGGGAATGCGGCACACCTCGCAAAGCTGCTGAAGGATGCGCCGTATCCGGGTACGGGAGACTAACCCGCCGCTTCCTTTTTCTTCAAACGCCAGGCGTGGAGCAACGGTTCGGTATAGCCGCTCGGCTGCTCCGCGCCTTTGAAGATCAGGTCTTTCGCCGCGCTGAAGGCCGGGCCGTCCCGGTTCTCCAGTAGCGGCTCGTAAAGCGGATCGCCCGCATTCTGCTCGTCCACCTTAGCGGCCATGCGATCAAGGCTTTCCATCACCTGATCTTCTGTGATTACGCCATGCTGCAGCCAGTTGGCGATGTGCTGCGAGGAAATGCGCAGGGTCGCGCGGTCTTCCATCAGGCCAACATCGTTGATGTCCGGCACCTTTGAACAGCCGACACCCTGATCGATCCAGCGCACGACGTAACCGAGCAAGCCCTGGCAGTTATTGTCCAGTTCCTCGCGGATCTCGTCGTCGGACCAGTTCGCCCCGTCGGCCAGCGGGATGGTGAGCAGTTCGTCCAGCTTCGCCGCATCGGGGAGGCCCTTCTGTATCTCGAACACGTCCTCGCGGTGATAGTGGATCGCGTGGAGCGTTGCCGCCGTCGGGCTCGGAACCCATGCGGTGTTGGCCCCTGCGCGCAGATGACCGATCTTCTCGATCATCATCTGTCCCATCAGGTCGGGCGCGGCCCACATGCCCTTGCCGATTTGCGCGCGGCCCGAAAGCCCATGGGCAAGCCCGATGCCGACATTGCGCGCCTCGTAAGCCTTCAACCATGCGGAGTTCTTCATCGCGCCCTTGCGCAACATCGCGCCCGCTCGCATCGACGTATGGATTTCGTCGCCCGTCCGGTCGAGGAAGCCCGTGTTGATGAAGACGATGCGGTCCTTCACCGCATGAATGCAGGCGGCAAGGTTGACGCTGGTGCGCCGCTCCTCGTCCATCACGCCGACCTTGATGGTGTGGCGCGGCAGGTCGAGCAGGTCTTCCACCGCATTGAACAGGTCGTTGGTGAAGGCGCATTCATCCGGCCCGTGCATCTTGGGCTTCACGATATAGATTGAACCGGTGCGACTGTTCCCGAGTTCGCCCAGCCCCTTCACATCATGTGCGCCGATGGCCGAGGTGATCACGGCGTCCATGATCCCTTCGGGGATATCATCGCCTTGCCAACGCATCGCCGGATTTGTCATGAGGTGGCCGACATTGCGCACGAACATCAGGCTGCGACCCGGTAGCGTGAAGTCCTTGCCGTTGGTCCAGCTGCGATCTTCGGCCAGCGTGCGGGTGACGCTTTCCCCACCCTTCTGAAATGTCTCGCGCAAATCGCCGCGCATCAGGCCGAGCCAGTTGCGATAGGCGACCAGCTTGTCCTCTGCATCGACCGCCGCGACCGAATCCTCGCAATCGGCGATGGTGGTCAACGCCGCTTCGAGCAGCACGTCCTTGATCCCGAGCGGATCGGTCTTGCCGATGGGATGGCTGCGGTCGATCTGGACTTCTATGTGAAGGCCGTTGTGCTCGAACAGAAGCGCCTTCGGGTCTGACGGCGAGCCGCGATACGCCTTGACGATGTTGCTGTCGGGCTTGTCCCAGTCCTTGTCCCAACCGGGAATAGTCTCGTCGAGGAACTCGCGCACCTTCGCGACCACTGCTGCACCGCGCATCTCGTCATATCCGCCCGGCCGCGCAGGCGGCGCGTCGAGTGCATCGGTGCCGTAGAACGCATCATACAGGCTGCCCCAGCGCGCATTGGCCGCGTTCAAGAGGAATCGCGCATTGAGGATCGGCACGACCAGCTGCGGCCCGGCCATCTTCGCGATCTCGGGATCGACGTTCTCGGTGCCGATCTCGAACGGTTCGGGTTCGGGGACGAGATAGCCGATTTCTTTGAGGAAAGCGCGATATTCGCCCGCATCGTGCGGCTTGCCGGCGCGGGCTTCGTGCCAGCTGTCGATCTCGCTCTGGAAGGCCTCGCGCACTTGCAGGAGGTTGCGGTTCACTGGCACGAACCGGTCGAGCAGTTCCGCGAACCCTTGCCAGAATGACTGCGTATCGCGGCCAAGCGGGGCCAGCACCTCGGTCTCGATAAAGCGGGCGAGCGCCGGGTCTACCTCGATACCGGCGTGCGTCACGTAATCTGTCATGAAATTCCTCTGGGCAGCATTATCGGCGATGAATGACCCGGGGAGGAGCACCCCCTCCATGCCGCCGACGGTTGACGAATGCAAGCGCCGGGGTGGACACGAAGCCGCGTGTATCTAAGGAGATTGCGCATGCAACCGGATAGTCAGACCCCAGCCCTTCTCGAAACGATCGACGATGCGCAGATGCTGCGCGAGGTGCAGGAGTGGGCGGCGATCAACACCGGGACCGGAAACCTGACCGGTCTCGAAAAGATGGCCGGAATTCTCGCCGATGCGTTCTCTCAGCTTCCCGGCGAAGTCCGGCTGGTCGAGCCTAGCGAAGTTACGGCCATCGCGGCGGACGGCGTTGAATACGAAAAGCCCCACGGCAACCACATGGTCCTGAGCGTCCGGCCCGAGGCGGAGCGACGCTTCATCCTCACCGGGCACATGGATACGGTCTATCCTGAAGATCACCCCTTTCAGAACCTGACCTGGCTCGACGACGAGACGATCAACGGCCCCGGCACCGCCGATATGAAAGGCGGGCTGAGCGTCATCCTCCATGCGCTCAAGGCATTCGAAGCGAGCGGTGCCGCCGCCGAAGTCGGCTACGATGTGATGATCAATTCGGACGAGGAAACCGGCAGCCTTGCCAGCCGCGCGCTGATCGAGAAGCTGGCGCGCGGAAAATATGCCGCGCTAACCTACGAGCCGAGCGCCCTTCCCGACGGCACGCTCGCCCATGCTCGCGGCGGCACCGGCAACTACTCCATCACCTTTCGCGGGAAGTCCGCCCATGCCGGCCGCAATCCGGAGGACGGTCGCAACGCGATCGTCGCGGCATCGGACCTCGTGCTGCGCCTCACCGAAATGGCCGCCGACGACATCACCATCAATCCCGCCAAAATCGAAGGTGGCGGGGCGAACAATGTCGTTCCCGATCTCGCAATCCTGCGGTTCAACATACGTCCCAAATCGACCGATGCCATGGACAGGTTCGATAGCGAACTGGACGCTTTGCTGGCGACAATCGAAGAGCGCCACGAGGTCGGTATCAGTCGCCACGGCGGCGTGACCCGCCCTCCCAAACCGGTGGACGAGAAAGCGCAGAAACTGTTCGATCTCGTGAAGTCCTGCGGCAGCCGGCTCGGTCAGGACATAGGCTGGAAATCCACGGGCGGGGTGTGCGACGGCAACAACATCGCCAGCGTCGGCGTGCCCGTAGTCGACACGATGGGCGTGCGCGGCGGCGCGATCCATTCACCCGACGAATACATGATCGTCCCCAGCCTGAAGGAACGCGCGGCGCTCTCCGCCCTCGTCCTCTCCGGCCTTGCTAGCGGAGACCCGCTTTGAGCTTCCGCCTGCGCGCCGCCAAAGCGGGCGATCTCGAACATCTTTACGAAATGGCCAAGCTTACTGGCGGCGGCTTCACCAACCTTCCCGCCGATCGCGATGCCCTTACCGCCAAACTCGAACGCGCCGAGAATGCCTTTTCGCGCAAAGGCGACGAACTGGGCGACGATCAGTTCGTGCTGGTGCTGGAAAACACGGAAGACGGCCACGTGCGCGGCACTTGCCAGCTATTTACGCAAGTCGGGCAGCAATGGCCCTTCTATTCCTATCGGCTCAACACACTGACGCAGCACAGCCAGTTGCTCGAGCGCACGGTACGGGCCGAATTACTCAGCCTCGTAACCGATCTCGAAGGATCGAGCGAAGTCGGCGGGCTGTTCCTGCATCCGAACGAACGGGCCGGAGGGCTGGGAATGCTGCTCGCCCGCAGCCGCTACCTGTTCGTCGCCATGCATCGTCCGCGCTTTGCCGATCGCATCCTCGCCGAATTGCGCGGCATCATTGACGACAAGGGCGGCTCGCCCTTCTGGGACGGCGTCGCGGGCCGCTTCTTCGGCATGAGCTTTCAGGAGGCGGATACGTTCAATGCGCTGAACGGCAACCAGTTCATCGCCGACCTGATGCCGAAGCATCCGGTCTACGTGGCCATGCTGGACGACGAAGCGAAGAAAGTCATCGGCCTGCCTCACCCCACGGGCCGCGCCGCAATGCGGATGCTTGAGAAGGAAGGCTTCGCCTATGAAGGCTATGTCGACATCTTCGACGGGGGCCCGACCATGACCGCGCGCACCGATGCGGTCGCCAGCGTGCGTGAGGCGGCAAAAGCGAAACTCACTGCCACCGATGCAGCGGACGGCGAACGGGCGCTACTGGCCTGCGGCGAACTCGATACGTTTCGCTGCTGCTATGGCCTGCGTGCGATGCGGGCAGACGGTGAAGTCGCGATCGATGCGGAGACGGCGCGGACGCTCGACGTGGTCGCGGGCGACGACGTTTGGAGCGTGGCGCGATGATAAGGGAAATCAATTTCGACGGCATTGTCGGTCCGAGCCATAATTATGCCGGCCTCAGCCTCGGTAATATCGCCAGCGCCAGTCACAAGGGTGATCCCTCCTACCCCCGTGCCGCCGCGTTGCAGGGCATCGCCAAGATGCGCCGCAATATGGAACTGGGCCTTACGCAAGGATTCTTCCTGCCGCTGCCCCGCCCGAACCATGCACTAGAAGCGCGGCTCGGCCTCGACGAGACCGCCCCGCCCCAGTTGCATGCCGCGCCGTGGTCCGCTTCCAGCATGTGGACCGCCAACGCCGCCACGGTCAGCCCCGCGCCCGATACGGCAGACGGGCGCTGCCACCTCACGCCTGCCAACCTCGTGACCATGCTTCACCGTGCGCAGGAATGGCAGGACACGAAGGCGCAGCTTGATATCGCGTTCGGCAATACCGAGCATTTCGTGGTCCACGATGCCGTGCCACCCAGCTTCGGCGACGAGGGCGCGGCTAACCATATGCGCCTTTGCGAAAGCCACGATGCGGCAGGCGTCGAGGTTTTCGTCTTCGGGCGACCCGGCGGCCGCTTCCCCGCGCGCCAGCACGAACAGGCCAGCCGCGCCGTCGCCCGGCTCCACCGGCTCGATCCGTCGCGCTGTGTTTTCATCGAACAGAACCCCGAGGCGATCGAGGCGGGCGCCTTTCACAACGATGTCGTTTCTGTCGCCAACGAGCGCGTACTGTTCGCCCATGAACGCGCCTTCGCGGATCGCGACTACGCGTACGAGCAAATCCGCAACATCTTCCCCGCCCTCGAAGTGGTCGAGGTGCCGGAAAGCGCCGTCAGCCTTGAAGAGGCGATCCGCACCTACCTGTTCAACGCGCAGCTTCTCACCCTGCCCGATGGCGGCGGCATGGCGCTGGTCGTACCGGAAGAATGCCGGGAAAGCGCGAGCGTCTGGGCGTGGTGCGAAACGATGCTCAATTCGAACGGTCCGATCCGCAAGGTCCTGCCCGTGGACGTGCGCCAGTCGATGGCGAATGGCGGCGGCCCAGCCTGTTTGCGCCTGCGCGTGGTCGCCGACCCGGCTCATGTCGATGCGCGCTTTCTGCTAGACGAAGCGAAGGCGGAGCGGATCGAGGCGGTTGTTGCCGAAATGTGGCCCGAACAGATCGATCCGTCCGATCTTGGTACACCGGCTCTCGCACATACGGTTAACGAGGCACGTGAGGCGCTTTTGTCCGTATTGTCCTTGAGCGAGCTTGCTTGACCGTTTCGATGGTTAACGGGCTGGACCGGAGGCTCAGGTCTTCGTAGTCATGTGATCCGATACGGAGAGACGCTGCCAATGTGGGCGAAGGTTAAACGGCTATTTGTGATAAAGACGCGCTTCGAAGCGTTCCTGATCATCTACGCCCTCGCTCTCGGTGCTATGACCCGCGGCGCCGACTACACTCAGCAGTTCCCCGGAATTGGAGGCTATTTGCTAATGGCGGCGACGGCCGGTGCGGTTTTCCTCGGCGGCGCGAAAATTCTCGATGCCCTGAGATATGAACGCGAAGCGCGCGAAGCGGAAGCGGTAAACCGGCCCGTCGAGTGATCCGGGCTTTGCTATCGCATCGCCATAAATGCGCAAGATTAGGTGAAATCGGCTTTCGGTGCTAAAGCCGCATCGCTGACGTCGAAATTTGCGACGGACTTCGGATTTTGACGACCGCCGCTTGCCTTAAATGGCCCCGGCGCAAAACAGACTGCGACTTCCTTTTCTTCGGACGATTTGACGCACGACCGTTCCCGCATTTTGCGGAAGCGGCAACCTTAGCGTTCTTGAAAGGAACCAATATGAGCAAGACCGGAACCGTAAAGTTTTTCAACGCTGACAAGGGCTATGGCTTCATCCAGCCCGACGATGGTTCGGAAGACAGCTTCGTTCACATCACCGCGGTGCAGGCTGCTGGCATGCAGTCGCTCGATAAGGAGCAGCGCCTAAATTACGAAGTCGAAACCGGCCGCAACGGCAAGGCCAGCGCGGTCAATCTTTCCGCCGCCGACTGATCGGACATCATGCCGCGCGCCGAACCTTTCAGCGCGCGGCAACCCCATGAAGGTCGCCTTCTGAAGGATGCGCCATATGAGCCAGACATTTGAATTTTACGACGCGCGTGCGAATGAAGCTGCCAGTGAAGCGGCCGAAGCAACGCTCGAAAACGTGAAAGACCGCAATTTGCGTGCCGAGAAGACCTGGCGCGGTTTGGCCGATCAGGCGAAGCGCGTATCGCTCGAACGGCAGAAAGCGCTCCGCGAGCGCGAGGCGCGTGACCGCGCCGAAAAAGACGCGCTCGGTCAGGAATAACCGACTGCAAATATGGAGGGGAAGGTGAGGGTTTCTGTTGCTAGCTACCCTCGGAGCCCCGGTATCCCTTCTGTTGCCCGGTGGGTCCAACCGCGCTTTGGCTTTGTAAGATCTGGCCGTTAGGCCGTCAGATTACGCAGCAAGAGCGAGTGCTTCATTGTCATTGGCACTTGTGTGTTGTGAGCCTTAAACGGGTTACTCAGCCCGGGCGAAAACTGCGTCTTTGAGCACACGTCGATCCTAGTTCGGCCCCGTCATCAACCGCGCAATTTCCGCGCTTGGTGGTGGAGCCGCCGGGTACTGCCCCCGGGTCCGTTGTGCCTATTGCACGCCGCATTTTATCGCCATAGCCGACCGAAGCCGGCAACAACCCATATAGCGATCTTCGGCTTAATGTGAAGTGGACGGATCGTTCGAGGTCGCAACTGTGTCGCGATCCTGCTTCAGTTCGGCGAGAATCTTTTTCAACACGTCGAGTTCTGGATTGGTGGGCACGTCGTCATTGGTCGCGCTGTCTTCCGTTTCGGCAGCCTTGCGCTGCATTTCCTCGGTTACACGGTTGACGCTGCGCACAAGGATGAACAGCGCGAAAGCGACGATCAGGAAGTTGATTACCGCAGTTATCAGCGCGCCATAGCCGATCATGGCTACGCCTGCCTCTTTCAGCTGCTCGTAATTCGCAGTCGATCCCTCGTAATTTTCGGGGATTTCGCCCAAAAGGATGAAATAGTTCGAAAAGTCGATATCGCCGAAGATCCAGCCGATCAGCGGCATGATGATCGCTTCCGTCACCTGTGTCACGATTCCGCTGAAGGCCGCACCGATGACGACACCTACTGCAAGATCGATCACGTTACCGCGTGCAATGAACTTCTTGAACTCGGTTCCCAGCGCCATTTTCTATTACTCATCCTGTTGGAAACGCGCGAATGCCACGCGTTAGCCGCGCCGACAAGACGCGAGCGACTTGAACGCGTCGTCGGCTGTGCTATCTGCTTAAGACAGTATTCGACAACCGGGGACCGTATCATGTCACGTCTTTCCGCCTTTCGCGCCGCTTTTATCGGCGTACTCGCCCTCGGTCTCGCCGCTTGCGGCATCAATTCTGTGCCGACCAAAGAGGAAGCGGCGAAGGCTCGCTGGGCCGATGTGCAGAGCGCGTATCAGCGGCGCGCGGACCTCGTTCCCAATTTGGTGAGCACGGTGCGCGGGGCGGCGGCTTCGGAGGAGAGCATCCTTACCCAGGTCATCCAGGCACGTGCCGCTGCCACGCAGACGCAGATCAACGCCGACCAACTGAACGATCCGCAGGCTTTCCAGCGTTTCGAACAGGCGCAAGGGCAGCTCGGCAGCGCGCTTAGCCGCCTAATGGTGGTCGTCGAGCGGTACCCCGAATTGCAAAGTCAGCAGCGCTTCGCCGATCTGATGGTTGCACTCGAAGGCACGGAAAACCGGATCGACAACGCCCGCACCCGCTACAACGAGGCGGTGCAGGACTATAATACGACGATCCGCACCTTCCCCGATGCAATCGGCGCGAACATCATTCACGGTGCCGAGCCGATGGAGACCTTCTCCGCACAGCCGGGCGCCGAAATCGCACCGACGGTTGATTTCGGCGACAGTGCAACCCCGGCGGCGGCACCTGCGAACGACAATAGCGGGATGCAGCAGCCGAGAACCGGCACACAGAATTGACCGCTATCGCCGCATCGAGCAGCGGCCGGACCGGCCGGCTGCACGCATGGTTCGCATACCTCGTCGTCGTTCTGGCGCTGGTCGTTGGTGCGGCGGCGAATGCACAGTCCTTTCCAGCACGCCCCGACGGTCCGATTTTAGACCAGGCCGACCTACTGCCGCCCACCGAGGAAGCGGCGCTCGATACGAAACTACGGGACTATAACCGTACCACCGGCAGGGCCGTCATCGTGGCGACGGTGAACTCGCTCGACGGGTTGGATGAGGAAAGCTATGCGCGCGAACTTGCGCAGGAGTGGGGCGTCGGCGGCGCAGAAACCGAACAGGGCGTTCTCATGCTCGTCGCACCGAACGAGCGGCGGGTCTTCATCAGCACGGCCCGCGGGGTGCAGGGAACGCTTACCGACATTTCGGCGGGGCGTATTGTGCGAAACACCATCACGCCGGCCTTTCGGGAGGGCAATTTCGCCGAGGGCATCTCCGCGGGCGTTGACCAGATCATAGAGCGGCTGAACATGGACCCGGCAGAGGCTGCCGCGATCGATGAAGCAGAGGCTGCGGCTGAGCAGACACGGCAGCGCGAGGGCGGCTTTCCTTTCGGCGGTCTGATTTGGCTTGGCTTCATTTTCTTCTTCTTCATCCTGCCCGCGATGCGCGGCGGCAAGCGGCGTCGCTATCGGCGACGCTCCAGCCCATGGGGCAGCGCTGCGCGCGACATCATGCTTTGGGAAGCTGGCAAGTCCATTGCTCGCGGCCTCGATAACGATCGCGGCGGCTGGGGCGGCGGCGGCCTCGGCGGAGGGGGAGGTTTCGGAGGCGGAGGCTTCGGCGGATTCGGCGGCGGGGGTGGCGGTTTCAACGGCGGCGGCGCCGGGGGCGGATGGTAATGCGACATCTGTCGGACGAACAGGCGAGCCTCGTCAGCCGCGCGGTCACCGAAGCGGAAGACCGGACGAGCGGCGAAATCGTGCCCGTGCTCGCCGACCGCTCGGATGGTTACACAGATGTGGCGCTGTGGTGGGCCCTTGGCCTGAGCTTCACCGTCATGAGCCTATTCGCCGCCCTTCCCACCGCTTTGACCGGCCTGCTCGACACATTATCCGGGGGCTGGATGCACGACTGGACGGACGGGGAAATACTCGCGACCCTGCTCGCCATCGGGCTGGTGGTTTTTGCGCTTGGCTTGCTCTTCCAGCTCTTTCAGCCGCTTAAATTCGCGCTGGTTCCCGCCCCCGTCCGCTCGGCGCGCACGCGCGATGCGGCGATCCGGCATTTCAAGGTCGGCGCGGAACGACGCACGCATGGCCGCACCGGCGTGTTGCTTTACGTCTCGATGCGCGAGCACCGGGCGGAAATCGTCGCCGACGAATCGATCGTCGCAAAGGTCGAGGCCGAGGTATGGGGCGAGGCGATGGCGGATATGCTCAGTGAAATTCGCGAAGGACGACTTGCCGAGGGTCTGGCCGCCGGCATTCGCGATGTCGGCGCCGTGCTGGCCGAGCATTTCCCGCGCGACGAGCACGACGAGAACGAACTTCCCGACCGGCTGATCGAGGTCTGACCATGACCGATCCCGAGCACGACGAGCCGGAAGAGATTGTCTGGCAGGGCAAGTTCATCACCGCGAAAACGCGGGGCCGCTGGGAATATGTCGGGCGGGCCCGCGGCATTCGCGCTGCCGTCATCCTCGCGGTCGACGAGGACGATCACGTCCTGCTGGTGCAGCAATATCGCGTGCCGCTCGGCCGCGACTGTCTCGAGTTGCCTGCCGGCCTCATCGGCGACGACGACGGCGGGGCGGACGAAGATCCACTCGCCGCCGCCGGACGCGAACTGGAAGAAGAGACCGGGTACCGCGCCGCGAACCTAAAGGATTGCGGCACGTACTATTCTTCGCCCGGCATGGTCAGCGAGAGCTTCACGCTGGTACGGGCAAGCGGTTTGACGAAGGTAAGCGAAGGCGGCGGTGTCGAAGGCGAGAACATAACGGTCCACCGCATCCCCCGGTCCGACCTCCCCCGTTTCATTGCAGCCAAGCGCGCCGAAGGTTGCGGCATCGATGTTCGCCTGCTCATGCTGCTCGGCGAAGCACTGGTGCGAGGAGAGAGCGAATGAGCAGACGGGTTGCGGGAAAGCTGGCGCTTGTCACCGGCGCGGCGCAGGGCCTCGGCGCAGCGCACGCTACGCTGCTGGCCCGCGAAGGGGCGCGCGTCGTGTGCACCGACGTGAACGGAGAGGGCGCCAAGGGCACGGCCGCACGCATCGTCGAGCAATTCGGTGCGGGGACGGCGGTTGGTGCACGGCACGACGTCACCGATCCGGAAGCCTGGGAACGCGTCGTGGCGCTCGCAAAGGATGAAATCGGTGGACTGAACGTGCTGGTCAACAATGCCGGAATCGGCGTCGGCGGCACTATCGAGACTTGCGACTTCGACGACTGGAGGCGGTGCTTCTCGGTCAATGTCGATTCCATCTTTCATGGCTGTCAGAAGGCATTGCCCCTGATGCGCGAGCATGCGCCGGGATCGATCGTCAACATCTCCAGCATCGCCGGGCTGATCGCCAGCGATACCATGCCCGCCTATAACGCAAGTAAGGCGGCGGTCTGGATGCTGACCAAGTCGATCGCGCTCCATTGTGCGAAGAACCGGATGGATATCCGCTGCAACTCGGTTCACCCGACCTTCGTCGATACGCCGATCCTCGACGGGACGGCGCGCAATCACAATATCGACAAGAACGTATTGCTGGAAAAGCTGGCCCGTCAGATTCCACTGAAAAAGGTCGGCGAGCCGGACGATATCGCCAATGCGGTGCTCTATCTCGCGAGCGACGAAAGCAAGTTCATGACCGGGGCGGAGTTGAAGCTCGACGGCGGTATCTCGGCCATGTGAGGGCAGGCGAGGCTGCTCGGCCCCGCCCGCTCAATCGGCGATCAGCCAGATCGCGAGGTAGATTAGCAGCAGGCTGCCGAACCCGATCAGCGTGCCGAGGACGAAGACGATGCGGATCATCGTCACGTCCAATCCGAAATAGTCCGAAATGCCGGCACACACGCCGCCCAACTTCCCGTTTCGCTTATCGAGCCGGAACTTGCGGGACTTGCTCGGCGTCGTTTCGCGGTCGCGGAATTTGATGTCGCTCATGCCAGGGCTCCGGGGGAATAGGCGGGAAGGATCGCAATCGCCATGATTGCGACGGTGAACGTAAGAGAGAACGCGGCGGCGAACAGTTTGTTGCCATGATCGCTAAGTTTGAACATCGATCTTACCTTTCTTTCTGTAGATAGCTCAGGCGATGAGGCCGGCGGGGCTGGCAGGTACAATCGTGATGGCCATGCACATGGCGGAGACGGTCAAAGCGAATACGGCGGCGATGGCTTTGCTGGCGAAGAAGCTGTTGGTTTTCATAGTGATAATCCCTTCAAGTTCGTTTCCGTTCGACCATTCGAGCGGATACAAACGTACCTGCAAAGGGTGTGCCAAACTTTCAAACCGCCGGATTTAAGCCGTTCCGGTTTCGCGCGGGAGTTGTAGTTTCGTTCACCTTCCCGAAAGATTGGTAAAAATTCCCAAATATTGAAATTCGCTATTTCGATGGAAGCGGGAAAGGTCACCCGTTAGGCGCAGATGTCTATGCTGGATCGCATCGCCCTGACCCGATTTCGCAATCATGCGGAGACGTCGTTGACGGGAACCGGCCGGTTCAATCTTCTTGTCGGAGAGAATGGCGCAGGCAAGACCAACATTCTCGAAGCCCTCAGCATGCTCGCGCCCGGTCGGGGCCTGCGCCGAGCTGCAATCGCCGAGATGACAGGGACGATGGGCGATGGCGGCTTCGCTGTCGGGGCCGACCTCCTTGCCTCGGATGGGGACGCCACGCGCCTCGGTTCCTATGTAGAACCCGCCCAGCCCGGGCGGCGCAAGGTGCGTATCAACGCCGCGGAGACGAGCGCGACGCAGCTCGGCGAATGGCTCGCGATAACTTGGCTGACCCCGGCGATGGACGGTCTCTTCACCGGACCCGCTGCCGACCGCCGCCGCTTCGTCGACCGCATGGCGCTGGCGCTCGATCCGCGCCATGCTGCCCATGCTGCGCGCTACGAAGCGGCGCTGCGCGAACGCAACCGCCTGCTCGCCGACGATCGCGTACCCGACACGACATGGCTCGACGGGATCGAGGCGCAAATGGCCGAACACGGGGGCTTACTTATGGAAGGCCGCGCGAACCTCGTCGATACCGTGATGGCGCGGATCGCCGCCATGCCCGCCGAGCCCTTCGCCCGCCCCGCTTTGACCTACGTGCCGGGCGGACCGAGCAACGCGGAAAACCTGTCGCAGACTTTGTTCGACAATCGCCGGCAGGATCGCGTGGCGCAGCGCACGCTTGCCGGCCCCCACCGCGACGAGCTCGACGTGGTCCATGCCGCCAAGCGCGTGCCTGCAGCCCAAAGCTCGACCGGGGAGCAGAAGGCCATGCTGGTCGCCATCACCCTCGCCCATGCCGCCCTCGCAGCGCAGGGGCGCCCCGGCATCCTCCTGCTGGACGAGGTCGCTGCACATCTCGATCCGGTCCGCCGCGCCGCCCTGTTCGAACAGCTCGCCGCGAGCGGCGCGCAAGTTTGGATGACCGGCACCGAGCCCTCGCCCTTCTCCAGCATCGTGGACGAAGCGGCCGTGTGGCGGATTGCCGACGGATCGGCGATCCGCGCCTAGTCCTGCGCGGGAGGCAGCGCCGCCTGAACTTCGTCCACAGTGTCCTCAACCAAGGTCGCGATGCCTTCGCGGGTCGGATGAACCCGGTCGTTCTGGAACAGCGAGGGATCGAGGTAGATGCTTTCGAGCCAGAACGGGATCAACTCCGCATCGTATTTCTGCGCGAGATCGGCATAGAGCCCGTCGAACGCTTGCTGATATTGCGGCCCGTAATTTGGCGGCGCGCGCATTCCCATGATCAGGACGGGAATGTTGCGGCGCTTCAATTCGGCCAGCATCGCGTCGAAGTTCGCTCGGGTTTCTTCCGGCGGCAGCCCCCGCAGCATGTCGTTGCCGCCGAGTTCGAGCAGGACTAGATCGGGCGTGTTCTGCTGATTGTCGAGCGCGAAGGCGAGCCGCTGGCGCCCCGCCCCACTGGTCTCACCCGACACCGCGGCATTCACAAGCTGTGCGTTTACGCCGCGCTGCCGCAACGCTTCCTGCAATTGCGCGGGATAGCTGTTTTCTTGTCCGATGCCGTAACCGGCGAACAGGCTGTCCCCGAACGCGAAGATATTGCGGACCGGACCGCTGACTTCGGCCTGCGACGAGTCCGCCGGAGCCGCCGTGTCCCTTGCCGGTGCGTCAGCGACATCGGCGTCCCGACCGCATGCCGCCAGAGCCAGCGATGCCAAAGCTATCGACCATATGCGCAATTCCATCGACCACCTTCCTTGTCCGTTCATCCGCCCTATGCCATCGCGGCTGCGTGACGAACACTCAAGATGCGATCCTCGCGCGCGATCTCAAGCTTACGCTGGGGTCCGACGCCGCTCCGGTCGAAATTCTCAAAGGCCTGAACCTGACCGTGAGGCAGGGCGAGACGGTCGCGCTGCTCGGCCCCTCCGGTTCGGGCAAGAGTTCGCTGATGGCGGTTCTTTCGGGGCTGGAACGGGCCTCGTCGGGAAGCCTCACGGTCGCCGGTGCAGACTTCGCGGCGATGGACGAGGATTCGCTTGCTCATGCGCGGCGCGGCCGGATCGGCATCGTGCTTCAGGCCTTCCACCTGCTGCCTACCATGACTGCGCTGGAAAACGTGGCGACGCCGATGGAGCTTGGCGGTGTTACCGAAGCGCAGGATCGCGCGCGCGCCGAGCTCGAAGCGGTCGGCCTTGGCCATCGCCTTTCGCATTACCCGCAGCAGCTTTCCGGCGGCGAGCAGCAGCGCGTCGCCATCGCCCGCGCCATCGCGCCCCGCCCCGAACTGATCTTCGCCGACGAGCCGACCGGCAATCTCGACGCGGCGACCGGCGCGGAGATAGTTGACCTCCTCTTCGCCCGCCGTACGGAAACGGGCGCAACTCTCCTCGTCATTACCCACGATCCCGAGCTGGCCGAGAAGTGCGAGCGCGTGCTCACCCTCGGCGACGGCCTTATCGCGAGCGATACAGCAGCCGCATGAGCGAAGCCTCGGCCCTCGGATGGGGAGGCGCATGGCGTCTCGCCCGGCGCGACCTCAACGGACGCTTCAAAGGGCTACGGCTCCTCCTGGTCTGCCTGTTTCTCGGCACCGCCGCGCTGGCCGCGATCGGCACGCTGACTGCGGCGATCGAGCGCGAACTCAGCGCCAACGGCCGCGCCTTTCTCGGCGGGGACCTCCAGATCGAACTATGGCAGCGCTCGCTGAACGACGACGAACGCGGCGCGCTGGACGAATTGGGCGAGGTTTCCGCCGGCACCCGCATCCAGGCAATGGCGCGGCGAGGCGACAATGCGGCGCCAATTGGCCTGAAGGCGGTCGACGCCAATTATCCGTTATACGGCACGCTGACGCTCGAGAATGGCGAAGACGTCGGCGCGCCTGCCGGAACGGACGCCTATATCAGTTCCGATGCGGCCGCCCGGCTGGGCACCGATATCGGCGACACCATCGAGATCGGCACGGCGACGGCGCGCATCACGGGTGTGATCGGCGACGAGCCGGACCGGCTGGGCGAAGGCTTCCAGCTCGGCCCTACCGTGATCGTGGCGAGCGACTTCCCCGAACGCGCGGGTCTGCTCGCCCCCGGATCGATGTACGAGAGCAAGACGCGGGTGCGCTTCGATGCCCCGCGCGATCTCGAAGCGGTGCAGGAAGACCTCGAAGCGCGCTTCCCTGATGCCGGGTTCGACATCGATACCGCGGAACGCGCCGCGCCCGGTACGGAGCGGTTCATCGGTCGAATGAGCGAGTTCCTCACGCTCGTTGGCCTTGCCGCATTGGTAATTGCGGGGATCGGGATCGGCGGCGGGGTAACGAGCTATCTCGACGCGCGCCGCCAAAGTATCGCCACGCTCAAGATCCTCGGTGCGACTAGCCGCGACATCTCACGCATCTACGCCTTGCAGATCGCCGCAGCAGCTATCGTTGCGAGCGCTGCCGGGCTGATCGTCGGGGTCGCCGTGGTGCCGCTTCTTGCTGGCGCCTTGGAAGGTTTGTTGCCGGTGAGGATGGGCTTCGTGCTCGATCCGGGTGCCCTGGCGCTAGCGGCGGCATACGGCCTGCTAGTCGCACTGGTGTTCGCAGCGCCGCCGCTACTGCGCGCCCGGCGCTATCCGGCGATGGCGCTGATGCGGTCGCGGGTCGCACCCCTTACTCGCGACAAGACAGCCTTGTGGGTCGTGGGTGCGGGGCTGGCCGGCATCGTCGCATTAGCCTTGCTTACGTCCGGAAGCCCGCTCCTCGCTGCGGGTTTTCTCGCGAGCGCGGCGGTGGTTCTCGGTCTGTTGTGGCTCCTCGGCTGGGCGATCAAGCGGCTCGCGGCCCGCCCGCCCCCCCCCCCGAGC
>NZ_SOSI01000003.1 GCF_029760855.1 Erythrobacter litoralis
TCGGGTCGTGGGGGGCGGGGGAGCTCCCCCCCCCCGCCGCTCCGGGAACGGCGCTTTCCGGTTCCTGAATGGGCGCGGCGCTCGGGTTGGCTTCTACGCCTTCCTCGTCGGCACCGGCGATGGATCCGCCCTGCGCGAGAACCCATGCATTGTACTGGTCCATCGGCAGCGCTTCCACCGCGATCGGCATATAGGCATGACGCGCGCCGCAAAGTTCGGAGCACTGGCCGTAATACACGCCGGGCTGGTCGATCTGGAGCATCTTTTCGTTCAGGCGGCCCGGCACGGCGTCCAGCTTGAACCACAGGCTTGGCACGGCAAAGGAGTGGATCACATCGGCACCGGTTGTCTGCAAGCGGATCGGAACGCCGACCGGCACGACCATGCGGTTGTCGACGCCGAGCTGATGGGGCTCACCCGCAGCATCGGCCTCTTCCTTGGTCAGCATGTTCGAGATAATCTCGAAATCGCCGTTGTCGGGATAGGAATATCCCCAATACCACTGATAGCCCGTCGCCTTGATGGTGATCGCGTCCTTCGGCGGCGCCTTGTACTGCTTCGCGATCAGCGTGATCGACGGGATCGCAATACCAAGCAGGATGAGCGCCGGCACCACGGTCCAGACGACCTCGACCAATGTGTTATGGCTGGTCTTCGACGGCACCGGATTGGCGCGCTTGTTGAAGCGGACGACGACATACACGAGCAGAGCGAGAACGAATGCGCTGATTGCCAGCATCACCCATATCAGACCGACGTGGAGACCGTCAGCAAACCTGCCGGTTTCGGAGAACTGGTTCTGTACGTTCCAGTCGCCATAGACCGGTTGACCCTTGCCAGCTTCGGGACGCATCTTCGTATATGCGCCGCTTCCCGGAGCAACCGCATCGGGATCCGCGACATCCGCCGCCGCCTCGCGATCGACGCCCTCAAGGGCGGCTGCGGGCGTCTCTGCCGGGATCGGCGCGACCAGATCGTCAGACTGCAGCGGCTCCTGCGCAGACACGGATTGCCCGGCAAATACGAGAAGTACCGCCGCCGCAAGAAGGACTGCGATCCGCTGAAGCTCTTTCAGGGAGCCGGAAATCTGCATGGTCATCGAACTCTTTCGTATGTCATCTCGGTCGGACCCATGCCGAACGGAACTACCGATACGCGAGGTACGGTTCTGTCGCAAAGGTCGGATATGGGCCGCCTATACGCAGGCTTCGCGCATCTCTCAAGCTTCGGTCGAGAAAAAGATAGGGTATGCGTACCCCTTGCGCAAACCGCACTTTGGCGCTTTGTGCGGCCCACGATGACCGACGAAGACATTTTACGCGAATTCCGTAACTGCGAAGCCCTCCTTGAAGGGCACTTCCTGCTGTCGAGCGGGCGGCATAGCGGGCATTATCTCCAATGCGCGCGCGTGCTGATGAATGCCGATCGCGCCGCAAATCTGGCGCGCGCGACTGTGCAAAAAATCCCGCGCGAGATCAGGAATGCGGTCGACCTCGTGGTGAGTCCCGCGATGGGCGGCGTGATTATCGGGCACGAGGTAGGTCGCGCCCTTGGCAAGGATGCCGTGTTTCTCGAGCGGCCCGACGGCGAGTTCCATTTGCGCCGGGGTTTCCGTCTGGAACCGGGCGCGAAGGTTCTCATGGTCGAGGATGTGGTGACCACCGGTCTTTCCAGCCGCGAAGCCATCGCGGCCGTGGCCCGGGAGGGCGGCGAGGTGATCGCCGAATGCGCGCTTGTCGACCGGTCGGACGGCGGAGCCGATCTCGGCGTACCGTTCTTCCCCTTGGTCGATATCTCCTTCCCCACCTATACCGAGGCCGAGGTCCCGGCAGAACTGGCCGCCATACCGATCACCAAGCCGGGCAGCCGCGCGTCTTGACCCATCCCCTCCGCCTGGGCGTGAATATCGATCATGTCGCCACCATCCGCAATGCGCGCGGCGGCGACCATCCCGATCCGGTTCGCGCGGCGCAGATCGTGGCGAGTGTCGGCGGCGACGGCATCACGGCGCATCTGCGCGAAGATCGCCGACACATTCGCGACGACGATCTGCAGCGCATCCAGGATGCGACCGCGCTGCCGCTCAACCTCGAAATGGCGGCGACTGAGGAAATGCTCGATATCGCGCTTCGCCACATGCCGCATGCCGCATGCATCGTCCCGGAAAAGCGTGAAGAGCGCACGACGGAGGGCGGGCTCGATGCTGCGGGCTTGCACAACACCCTGGCCCCGATCGTGTCAAAGCTGAAAAATCACGGCATTCGCGTCTCGCTCTTCATCGAGGCGCAGGAACGGCAACTCAACGCCGCACTGAAACTCGGCGTGCCGGTCGTCGAATTCCATACGGGCGAATATGCACATGCGCACCTTGCGGGCGATAGCGAGCGGACCCAGCGGGAACTGCGCCGTATCGCCGACATGTCCGCCCTCGCCGCGAAGAACGGGATCGAACCGCATGCGGGCCACGGGCTGACATACGAGAACGTACAGCCGATCGCCGCCATTCCGCAGCTCGCCGAACTCAATATCGGCCATTATCTCGTCGGAGAGGCGGTCTTCGTCGGGCTGGAGCAGGCCGTGCGGCAAATGCGCGAGTTGATGGACGAGGCGCGCTGACACGATGGCAGGGGATACCGGCAACGGTCTGAGCAGGCAGGATAAGTTGTGGGCGCTCGCCGCGGTCATACCCTTTCTCGTCAGCCTCGCCGTGCTCGGCATCGCTATCAACCGCGGCACATTCCTCGAATTTGCGATCGGCTGGCCGTTGATCCAGGCGCTGTTCTATCTCGGTGCGATCAAGCAGGCGGGCGGCGCAATCGATCATCCGCTGGTCAAGACGCAGGTGATGCTTCACTGGATGATGCTTGCCCTTCTCATTGCCATCATAGCGAGAGCGACATGATTATCGGCCTCGGTTCCGACCTCTGCAATATCGAGCGCATCCAGAACTCGCTCGACCGTTTCGGCGAGCGATTCGAGAACCGCGTCTTCACCGACAAAGAGCGCGCGAAGGCGCGGCGGCGGCCCTTCACCATCGCTGGGACCTATGCGAAGCGGTTCGCCGCGAAAGAAGCATTTTCCAAAGCCGTGGGTACGGGTTTTCGGCGCGGCGTCTTCATGAAGGATATCGGCGTCGTCAACGCACCCAGCGGCGCGCCGACGCTGGAACTGGCGGGCGGCGCGGCGGAGCGGCTTGCCGAAATGGTGCCGGCAGGCCACGTGGCGCGTATTCACCTCACCCTCACCGACGATCACCCATGGGCGCAGGCCTTCGTCATCATAGAAGCGCACCCGGAATGAGCAGCGACGCCGCGACCATGTCCCGTAAATCGAAAAGAGAGACTGCCGACGAGAAGGTCGATTGGCTGGGCGAAATCCGCGGGCTTGCGCTGATGCTGCTCGCGGTGTTCGCGTTTCACAGCTTCATCGCCAAACCGTTCTACATTCCATCGGAATCCATGCTTCCCAACCTTCTGGTCGGCGACCGGCTAGTGGTGAGCAAGTACCCATATGGCTGGAACTGGTCGTCGATCAGTTTCCATCTCGCACCGCGCGGCGCTTGGCGCATCTTCGGTTCGACGCCGGAATATGGCGATATCGTCATTCCCGTTCATCCGCAGCGTGACGAGGATTACATCAAGCGCGTGGTCGCCCTGCCCGGCGACCGCATCGCCGTGCGCAACGGCCAGATCGTGCTGAACGGTACACCGATCGAACAGAAGGTCGAGCCGGCGCTGGACCTGCCGATCGATGCGAATTCGACCTGTACCGGTTTCGGGGATCCCACGTTCATTGTCGCTGGCGACAATGGCGAGCGCGTCTGCCGCGTACCCGTCTACCGCGAAACGCTGCCGAACGGCGCCACCTATCTGATCATCGATCACCTCAACCAATCGCTGGACAACGTCCCCGAGCAGGTCGTGCCCGACGGCAGCGTCTTCGTGATGGGCGACAACCGCGACCATTCCGCCGACAGCCGCGAAACCTTCGATCCGCGTGGGTTGCTTGGACCGGTTCCGCTGGAGAATATCGGCGGCCGGGCGGAGTTCATCACATTCTCCCTCGATGGAACCACATCCCTCAATCCGGTTTCATGGTTCACCAGCTTGCGCAGCGGCCGTGCTTGGACCACGCTGCGCCCGGCGCGGGTCGAGCCGACCGGCGAATAGGGGCGAATACTTATGGCCGAGGAAGAACTTTCCGTAGAGGACGAGGACCTCGGTAGCAGCCCATCGCGGATCGACGATCCGGAAGTGCGAAAGGAATTTACGCGCGCCATCGTCTGGACGACGGTCGTCGGCCTGACCTTGCTCGTCGTTTACATCGCCCGCCCCCTTCTGGTGGTTTTCGGCGCCCTCGTCTTCGCGGCAATGATCGATGGCGGTTCGCGTCTTCTGGCCCGGATTCTCCCGATCAGACGCGGCTGGCGGGTCGCGATCGTTCTCCTGCTCACGCTTCTGTTCTTCGCTTGGCTGTTCTACTTCGCCGGGACGACGATCTCGCAGGAAGCGGCCCAGTTTCCCGCCCTTATCGAACGGCAGGTCAACGACCTCCTGAACTGGGCGCAGTCGCAAGGTTTCGACGTCAGCGCGCGACAGCTCGAACGTTACGCCGGAAGCATCGGGTCCGGCATATCGACCGTGACGGCGGCCCTCACCGGGCTCGCCGGCGGCCTCACGACGGTCGCACTCATCCTCATCATCGGCATTTACGTCGCGGTCGATCCGACTTTGTACGAGCGCGGCATCGGCTGGATGGTACCCCGCGGAAAGCGGCACGACTTGTACGAGACGCTGGCGGAAATGGCTCGCACGTTGCGGCGCCTGATGGCCGGTCGCCTGCTCGGAATGGTGGTGGAAGGCATACTGACCTACATTCTGCTGAGTTACGGCGGCATCCCGTTCGGTATCGATTCCGTACCTATGGCGTCACTGCTCGCGATCCTGACAGGTCTGCTCGCCTTCATCCCCAATCTCGGCGCGATCATTTCCGGTATCTTGATGGCGCTCGTGGGCTTTTCCGGCGGAACCGACATGGGCATTTTCACGCTGGCGGTCTATCTGCTGGTACAGAATTTCGACGGCTATATCGTCATTCCGATGATCGCGAAGAAAACGGTCGATATCGCGCCTGCTCTGGTATTGGCGGCGCAGCTCGTCATGGGCATTCTGTTCGGCGTCATTGGCATCTTCCTCGCCGATCCGATGCTTGCGATGATCAAGGTCGCGCTGCAACGCCGGGCGGAGCAGAACGACAAGGCCGCGACACATCGGCAGCAAACCGGCCAATCACCATCCGAGGCCCATGGCGCGTAAATTCCTATACGTCATCGCGATCATCACCGCGCTGATCATTGCCGGCGCGATCGCGCTCGCGATCTGGTCGAACGAGGCGACCAAAATTGCCTTCGTCCCGCGCGGCGAGTTCGTCGAGCAGGAACCGCTCGCAGACAATGCCTATCAGGACCCCGCGATGTGGTATTCGCGGCCCGGCATCGGGACCGACGATCCGGCGCGCTATCAACCCGCCATCGCGGAACCGGCGGACGATCCCGCCGAAAGGGAACCCTCGCCCGAAAACCCGGCCGCCGAGCGGAGCATGGATGCACCATCCGCGCTCGCGACGGCGGGATCACGCCACGGCGAAATCGTCGACGCGCAGGAAACGCCGAACTTCGCCGTCTTCTTCGTGCCGCCGACCAGCTACATCCAGGCGGGCGGCGACTGGAATGCCACGCTGACGGATGCAAACACCAACAACCGTGCGCGCCTGTTCCTTCGCGGGCTCGCCAGTCCGTTCAATCGCGCCGACGAGATCTGGGCGCCCAAATACCGCCAGGCCGCGGCAGGGGCCTTCCTTACCGACCGGCCCGAGGCGACACGCGCCATCGATGCCGCCTATGCCGACGTCGAACAGGCGTTCGAATATTTCGCCGCCAACGTCGAACCCGGCAAACCGATCGTACTGGCCGGTCACAGCCAGGGCGCGCTCCACATCCTCCGCCTGTTGCAGGAGCATGTCGAAGGCACCGAAATGATGGGCCGCATCGCCGGGGTGTATGCGATTGGCTGGCCGATTTCCGTGGAGCACGATCTGCCCGTGCTGCCGCTTCCCGCCTGCGCAGCACCCGATCAAGCGGCATGTATCGTATCGTGGAGCGCTTTTTCCGACGATGGCGATCCCTCGCTCATCATGGAACGATACAAGACCACCCCCGGGTTCGATGGCGAACCGCGCGGCGAGGGGCCGATCCTGTGCGTCAATCCGCTGACCGGTTCGACCGGCGGCTCCGCTCCGGCAAGCGCGAATCTAGGCACATTGATGCCGAACGAGGACCTGTCGTCGGGCGAGCTGATCGCGGGAGGCATACCGGCGCGCTGCGACGAACGCGGCCTATTGCTGATCGGCGAAGCACCCGAGTTCCCCCAAGGCGTTCTCCCCGGCGGGAATTATCACGTCTACGACATCCCGCTGTTCTGGAAGAACCTGCAAGAGGACGTGCTGCGGCGCGTGAATGCGTGGACGCAAGCGCAGGCATAACCGATAACGCATTGCTCTTCGGCGACATGCTGCCCGATGGCGGCGTGCTGTTGGGCCTCGACCTCGGAACCAAGACCATCGGCGTCGCGACCTGCGATGCCGGTTGGCGCTTCGCTACGGCAGGCAAAACGATACCGCGCTCGAAATTCACAAAGGATGCCGCGATCCTGCGAACCATCGCCGCCGAGCGGAAGGCCGCCGGTCTGGTGATCGGCCTGCCGCGCAACATGGACGGCAGCGAAGGCCCGCGTGCACAGGCCAGCCGCGCCTATGCCCGCAATCTTTACGATACGCTCGCGCTGCCGGTCCTCCTCTGGGACGAGCGCTGGAGCACCAGCAGCGCCGAGGCGGACATGATCGGCCAGAAGATGAGCCGCGCCAAGCGCGCAGAACGCATTGATTCGCATGCCGCCGCCGTCATCTTGCAGGGCGCGCTCGACGCCCTCACGCGATAGGCTTGCCATCTGCGGGCGAGCCGCTCTATCGGCGCCCCTCCATGACAGAGCAGAACTTCGATCCAAAGGCGGCCACGCCGTTCCTGTGCAGCCGCGGCCATCCCGGCTGGCTCGGCCTCACCTATTCCGATCACGGGCCCGACTGGGTCGAACTCGAACTTCCGTGGCGCGAAGACCTGATCGGCGACGATGGCATGCGCGTTCTCGCCTCCGGCCCGATCCTGAGCCTGATGGACATGGCGAGCGGCCTCGCGATCTGGCGCAAGATGGATGCCTTCCAGGCCATCGCGACGCTCGACCTGCGGGTCGACTACGTTCGGCCCGCCCGGGAAGGCGCCCATGTTTTCGGCCGCTCACAATGCTACCGGGTGACGCGCAGCGCGGCCTTCGTACGCGGGTTGGCCCATGATGGGGATACCGAGGATCCGGTCGCGCATATCCAGGCGGTTTTCATGAAGATCGGCGGCGAGACACGGGAGTTGCCTGATGGTTGATGCTTTGACGCCCTACGCCGAAGCGCTCGGCATCGCGCTCGAACAATGGGACGGAGAAACGCCGGTCTACCGGGTCGAATTCGCCGAAACCGTTGAAGGCCGGCCTGAGCATTACCACGGAGGGGCAACCGGCGGGTTGCTCGAAACAGCCGGCTATGGCGTTCTGCGTGCCGAGCTGAAGAAGCGCGGCCGGGCGGCCATGCTGAAGCCGATCAACATTACCGTGCAATACCTCTCGGCAGGCAAAAGTCGCACGAGCTACGCGAAGGGCCGCATCACCAAGCTCGGCAGGCGCAGCGCGAACATCACGGTCGAGGCTTGGCAGGATGACCCCGCCCGCCCCATCGCCACCGCCGTCATGAACGTACTCATGGCCGCGCCGGACTGATCCTATCCGGCGGGTTCGCTCGCGAACGCGTCCTCGAAGTCCCGTTCCGCCTGGCGCTGTCGTTCCTCGGCCCGTTGGCGCGCGCGTTCGATGGCCGCTTCGTCGATGCCGACGCCCTGATCGTTGATCCGGACATCAACCGGGACGCCGTCGATCTCGGTCGAAAGAACCGCCTCGCCGTCCCGGATGCGCAGCCGCGTATTGCCTTCGCCAAGCGGAATGTCGCCCGTATCCGGCACATCGAGCGGTTCGACCGGGGTGCCCGGATCGGGCAGGCTGCGCGGTGCCTGCCGTACCGGAGCCGCATCGACGCCGAGCGCCTGCGTCAAGAAGTCGCGCCAGATGCGCGCAGGAAGCCCACCGCCGGAGATGCCGCCCGCAAGCGGCGAATTGTCGTCGTTCCCGACCCAGACCCCGACCACAAGATCGCCCGCAAAACCGACGAACAGCGCATCGCGATTGTCCTGCGTCGTCCCTGTCTTGCCGAAATTCGGCACGCGCAGCATGGCCGCCTTTCCGGTCCCATCGTTAATGGCGGACCGTAGCAGTTCCAGCATTTCGGTATTCGTCGAACGCGACATGGACGAAGGCCCATCGGTCAAACGCTGCCACCAGCTTTGTTCGGGCCGGGCGAAAGCGTGCGCTTTCACCGGATAGGCATTCGCCGCGATCCCGGCATAGGCGCTGGTCAGTTCCAGCAGCGACATGGTCGTAGTGCCGAGCGCAAGGCTCGGATCGCCTTTCGCCATCGGCGCGGTGATGCCAAGATCGCGCGCGGTTTCGATAACCTTTTCGCTGCCCACCTCGCCGATCAATCGCACTGCGGCGACGTTGCTCGACCGCGCGAACGCTTCCCGCAATGTCAGGCTGTCGGAATAGGCGTCACGGCTGTTCTTCGGGCGATAGCCGCCTTGCGTGATTTCGGTATTCTCGATCCGGTCGTCCGGCTCCCACCCGTCGCGCAGGGCGGCGAGATACACGAAGGTCTTGAAGGTCGAGCCCGGTTGCCGTTTCGCCTGTGTCGCGCGGTTGAACGGCGACTTTTCATAATCCTTCCCGCCGATCATCGCCACAACCTCGCCATTGGGCCGCATCGCGATTAGCGCGACCTGCGCCTCGCCGAGCGGTGCCCGCGACGTCACCCGGCGGGCGATCTCCTGCAGCTTGCTGTCGAGCGTCGTGGTGAGCGTTTGCCGGGCATAGCCGGTCTCGGCAAACTCGCGCGCTTCGGGCAGCGCCCAATCGGCGAAATATGTTCCGGTCGGCAGATCGCTTTTCAACCGGACATCGAGCGTGGGCGGCCCCATGCGGTCGGCCTCGCCCTGCGTGATATAGCCGGCATCGGCCATTGATTGCACCACCAGCCTCATGCGTGCCTCCGCCCGGTCGTAGTGCCGGGTGGGGGCATAGGCGGACGGTGCCTGAAGCAAGCCTGCCAGCATTGCCGCCTGGTTTGCCCGCAGGTTCTCGGGACGGCGGTAGAAGTAATGCATGCTGGCCGCGCGAAGGCCGTACACGTTGTCGCCGAAATAGGCGTTGGAGAGATAGCGCTCCAGTATCTCGTCCTTGGTCAGCCACGCTTCCAGCCAGAACGCGATCAGCGCTTCGCGGGCCTTGCGGGTCAGGCTGCGTTCGGGGGTGAGGAAGGTGAATTTAGCGAGCTGCTGCGTGATCGTGCTGCCCCCGCCCGTGCCGGTGATTGCCGCGCGTGCTATCCCTCGGGGATCGACGCCCCAATGCGAATAGAACCGCCGATCCTCGATTGCGAGAAAGGCTTCGACGACATGCGGCGGGAGCGTATCGATATCGACCGGCTCGTCGGTAATCGCGCCGTTACGGGCGATCGGCGTGCCGTCCGAAGCGAGCAGCGTGATCTGCGGTGGCGCGATCGGGCGGAGCGACTTGTTCAGCGGCGCAGTGACGGCAAGCCAAGCGATCAGGACGATGAACAGCGCCAAGAGCGCTGCGATGACCCGCACCGCCCACCAACGCTTGCGCCGCCCACGCCAGTGCGACGGCTGGAACCAGCGCGTCTGCCGCCGTTCTTCCTCGGCCAATGCGGTATCGACCGCACCCAGCCGAGTATCCCAGTGGTCGTAATCCGGCTCGCCCAGCCGGTCGTCGAGCGAGAAATAGCCGCGATGGCCCTCTGGCTCCGCCTCGTACTGCGAACCGCGCCGGAAGGAATCGAACACGCCCATCGCCTACTGTGCTACCTCAATAACACAGCCATGCATAGGGTGCCGAAGCTTAACCCTTGCCGACCACACTCTCAGGCAGGTCCTCGCCGAACACGCGCTGGTAGTATTCGGCGACCAGCATCCGCTCTTCCTCATCACATTTGTTAAGGAAGGAGAGGCGGAAGGAAAAGCCGACATCCTTGAAGATCGCGTAGTTCTGAGCCCAGGTTATGACCGTGCGCGGACTCATCACGGTGGAAATATCACCGTTGATAAACCCCTGCCGCGAAAGGTCGGCAACCTTGATCATGTCGGCAAGCAGCTTGGGATCGGTGTCGGGGTTCTTCGCCGCGACGATCTCCTGTTCGGTTTCGGCCGCCAGGTAATTCAGGCCGACGACGATGTTCCAGCGGTCCATCTGGCCCTGGTTGATCGCCTGCGTCCCGTGGTAAAGCCCGCTCGTATCGCCGAGACCGACCGTGTTCGACGTCGCGAACAGGCGGAAGTTCGGATCGGGCCGGATGACGCGATTTTGGTCGAGCAGGGTGAGCTTACCCTGCTGTTCCAGCACGCGCTGGATCACGAACATCACGTCGGGGCGACCTGCATCGTATTCGTCGAACACCAGAGCAACGGGGTGCTGAAGCGCCCACGGCAGCAATCCCTCGCGAAACTCCGTAACTTGCAATCCGTCGCGCAGCACGATGGCGTCGCGCCCGATTAGGTCGATGCGGCTGATATGCGCATCAAGGTTTATGCGGATGCACGGCCAGTTGAGGCGGGCGGCGACCTGTTCGATATGAGTGGATTTGCCGGTGCCGTGATAGCCCTGCACCATCACCCGGCGATCATGCGCGAAACCGGCGAGGATCGCCATCGTCGTGTCGGGCTCGAACACGTAGCTTTCGTCGAGATCGGGGGTGCGTTCGTCCGGCTTGCTGAAGGCGGGCACCTTCCAGTCGATATCGATCCCGAAGGTTTCGCGGACGTCGACCTCGGTATCGGGGGCGGACAGCGCGGTCTTGGCGGCCGCGTCGAAGCTCTTGTCGGTCATTTCGTTCATTGCGCGATGCGACCTAGGGATGATTCCGCCGAGCGCCAAGCCTATATTGGCGCTCATGCCCGCCCCCGATCCCATCGAATTTCTTCGCCAACAGATAATCGGCAGCGTCCGCGCGACCTTCAACGAAGGCAAGACGAACGCGCCCGCCCGCCCGCCGTCGGACGATGCCCTGTTCGAAAAGGACAGCCCGATCCGCCGCGTCCACGCCGACGTGGTGGGCATGATGGTCGGCGGGATACGTGGCCTGTTCCTGCAGATGCTGCACCCCCATGCGTTGCAGGGCGTGCTCGATTTTTCGAACTTCCGCAGCGACATGCATGGTCGCCTCAGCCGCACCGCGCATTTCATCACCGATACGACCTTCGCGCACCGGGATACTGCGATGGCGGCGATCGAGCGGGTCAACCGCATCCATACCAAGGTGAACGGCACCCTGCCCGACGGCACGCCCTATTCGGCCACCGACCCGCGTACCCTTGCCTGGGTCCATGTGGCGGAGGCAACCAGTTTCCTCGCCGGCTACATGCGCGTTGCCAAGCCGAACATGCCGAGCAGCGAGCAGGACGTATATTACCGCCAGTTCGCCGTCGTCGCCCGCGCCCTGAATGCCGATCCCGTGCCGACCAGTCGGCGTGAGGCGGAGGCGGTTTTCCGCGACTTGCGCGCCGACCTCTCTACCAGTCCGGAAGCGCGCGAGGTCGCGCACTTCGTCGCCACAATCAAACCCGAGGGCACCCCGCCGGCCCTGCAGAAGGCGATCGTAAGCGAATCCATCGCCCTGCTCCCGCCCTTCGCCCGTTCGATGTTGGGGTTAGAGATGCCGCCGCTGGGCGGCCTGCCTGCACGTGCCGCGACCTGGGGCGTCGGGCGAACGCTACGCTGGGCGTTTCGCCAATAGCGTTTTTTTTGCTGTGCCTTTCGGCGCAATTGAGACATCATCCGGCTCCGGTTGCCCTGCCCGGCAACGTCTCGAAGGAGTGAGCCGATGTATGTCAGCGGATTTCTGAGCCCGGTCCCCACTGCCAACAAGGATGCATACGCCGAACACGCACGGAAGGCGTGGCCGCTATTCAAGGAATACGGCGCAGTCGAATTCATGGAAGCCTGGGGCGAGAACGTCCCGCAAGGCAAGACGACCGACTATCGCCGCGCGGTAAAGCTCGAAGATGATGAGACGGTTGTCTTCAGCTGGATCGTCTGGCCCAACAAGGAAACGGCCGATGCATGCGAGAAAAGCATGCAGACAGACGATCGCTGGCAAGCCATCATGGATATGCCTTTCGACGCGAAACGCATGATCGTCGGCGATTTCGTGCCTCTGGTGCACGAAAAGGCATAGCCAAACTCAGCTGATCGCGCGGGCCTTGCGCAGCGTCTGATAGGCTTCGACGACGCGATTGAGCCGCGCTTCGTAGGCCCGGTCGCCGCCATTGCGGTCGGGATGGTAGCGGCGCACGAGTTCGCTGTAGCGCCGCCGCAGCCGCCGCCGATCGACATCGCTGCCAAGGCCGAGCGTTTCCAGCGCTTCCGCCTCTGCCGGGCTGAAGCGCCCGTCCATCGCCATCTCCGCCTGCCGCTGCGTCCGGCTCTTGATGCCGCGGGCCCGGGCCGAGATCGCGTCCAGCGGATCGTCGTAATCGGCCCAGCGAGGCATGCCGTCCACGCCGGCATTCGGCCGGAAGGTCGGGCTTTCGGTACGCCAGCCCATGCCGGGCGCCTGCGCAGCGAGGATTTCCTCCGCGCTCATCCCCTCGAACCAGTCGTAGCCCGCATTGAATTCGCGTACATGCTCCAAGCACATCCAGCGCCACCGGCCCGGCCCGTCGAAATTGTGCCCTGCCCCGCCCGGCGCGCGAAATTCGCCCGCCTCATGGCAGGTGGGGTGCTCGCATATCCTTCCGGTATCTTCGTATCGTCCGTGAAACTTTGTCTGGCGCATTCGTTCTAGGATGGGGTGCGAATGCGCCGAGGAAAACCCCGAACAAGGAGAATTTGCCCAATGTCAGGACCCGTCCAACAGGAAATGGAGCGCCTGCTGACCGATGCGTTCAAGCCGACGCGCCTCGAAGTCGTCAACGACAGCGCCAGCCATAGCGGCCATGCAGGCGACGACGGTAGCGGCGAATCGCATTTCACCGTTACGATCGAAGCGCCCGCCTTTTCAGGTAAGAGCCGCCTCGAACGCCAGCGCATGGTCAATCAGGCACTTGGCGATATTCCGGGCGAGCGGGTCCACGCCCTGTCGATCCAAGCCTCGGCGCCGACGCCATGAGCGATGCACAATACGACCTATGGTACTGGCCCTCCATCCAGGGGCGCGGCGAGTTCGTTCGCCTGTTCATGGCGGCGGCCGATCTGAAATGGCGCGATCGGGCACGGGAAGGCGATGCGCAAGCGCTGGTCGAGGATATGGAGCGGCGGGCGGAAAGCGGGCAGTTCGCGCCCTATGCCCCGCCCTATCTGGTCGAGCGGGAAAGCGACTTCGCCATCGCGCAGGTGGCGCATATCGTCAGCTGGCTGACCGGCGAGCACGATCTTGGGTCCGGCGACGAGCGGACCAATCTGCATCTCATCCAGTTGCAGTTGACCATCACCGATATCGTTGCCGAGGTGCACGATGTCCATCACCCCGTCGCCGGGGGACTTTATTACGACGAACAAAAGGATGCGGCGGCACAAGCGGCCAAGGCATTCCGCGAAGAGCGGATGCCCAAATATTTCGACCACTTCCAGCAGGCGCTACGCGTGAACGAGGGGCCGTTCGTGCTTGGCGATCGCTGGAGCCATGTCGACACCTCGCTGTTCCAGCTCGTAGAGGGCCTGCGCTATGCCTTGCCGCAACGCATGAAGACGCTGGAGAGCGACTATCCCGATCTTGGCGCCTGCCGCGATGCGGTCGCCAAGATCGATGGGGTCGCCCACTATCTGGACTCGGACAGCCGAATAGCGTTCAACAAGGACGGTATCTTTCGCCATTACGAGGAGCTTGACGCTGCATGAGCGTATTCGAGCAATTGCTGACGCCGACGACCCACGATCTCGGCCAGTTCCAGGTCCGCCGGGTGTTGCCCTCCAAGAAACGCTCAATGGTCGGTCCCTTCATCTTCGTCGACGAATTCGGACCGGCGCAGCTCGATCTCGGCAAGGGGATGGACGTGCGGCCGCACCCGCATATCAACCTCTCGACCGTAACCTGGTTGTTCGAAGGCGCGATCGACCACCGCGACAGCATCGGCAGCTTCTCGACCATCAGGCCGGGGCAGGTGAACCTGATGACAGCGGGGCGCGGCATCGTTCATTCCGAGCGTTCGCCGCAGGCTGAGCGCGAGGCGGGGCCCAAGCTCTTCGGCATGCAGACATGGCTTGCCCTTCCAGACGGCCGCGAAGAGATCGATCCTGCTTTCGAAGCCATTACCGATCTGCCCGTAGTCGAAGACGGTCGCGCCCGCGCCATCGTCATCATGGGCGATTTGTGGGGCGAGACAGCGGCGACGACGACCCATGCCGGCACAATCTACGCCGAGATCGTACTGGAAGCCGGCGGCTGCATTCCACTGGAAGTCGATGCGGACGAGCGGGCCGTTATGCTGGTCGGCGGCGCGGCGACCGTCGATGGCCATGCGCTCGAAAAATTTCAGCTGTCGGTTCTCGCGCCCGGCAAGGAGATGACGCTGGCAAGCGATAGCGGCGCACGGGTCATGCTGCTCGGCGGCGACGCTTTCGAGACGAAACGCCATGCATGGTGGAATTTCGTCAGCTCGAGCGAGGAGCGCATCGAGCAGGCGAAGGAGGACTGGCGCGAAGGCCGTTTCGACGAGGTACCGGACGACCGCGAAGAACGGATTCCGCTGCCCGATGGCGCGCCCAAGACCGTTACCTATCCATGATCGGTAGTAGCCAGCAATTCGCCAACCAGACGGCGTGGATTACCGGGGCATCGAGCGGTATCGGCGCGGCTCTGGCGCGCGATCTGGCGGGGCGTGGAGCGGCCATCGTCCTGTCCGGGCGCGACGACGCGCGTTTGCGGGCGGTTGCGGGCACGCTCGATACCGAAACGCTGATCCTGCCGTTCGACGTTCGCGACGAAGCGGCCATGCAGGAGGCGACCGATAAAGCGACGTCATGGCGCAATGGCGTCGATATCTTCGTCGCGAATGCCGGCATCTCGCAGCGCAGCGAGGCGGTCGAGACCGACATGCAGGTCTATCGTGACATCATCGAGATCGACCTCACCGCCCAGATCGCGGCGACCCAGGCCTTGCTGCCGCATTTTGCCGAACGAGGGACAGGCCGTCTGGTGTTCATCAGCTCGGTCGCGGGCAAGGTCGGCGTTCCCTTGCGCACCGCCTATTGCGCCGCCAAACACGGGCTGATCGGTTATGCCGATGCACTGCGGGCGGAACTCAGCCAGACCGGCATTCAGGTGCATGTCGTGTGCCCCGGGTCGGTCGCCACCGATGTCAGCCGCAACGCCCTTAACGCGGACGGCTCGCGCCGCGGCACCAGCGACAAGGCGATCGACGAAGGCATTCCCCCTGACGAAGCGGCCCGCGAAATTGTCGATGCCATTGCGGAAGGTATGCGCGAAATCATCGTCGCGCGCGGCCCCGAACAAATGATGGGCGGGACACGGCGCACGCCCGATGCGCTGTTCGACCAAGTCGCCGGTATGGTCGCGCGCGGTTACATGCAGAAGATGAAGGCCTGAAAATGGACAAGCAGCGTATCTCCCTGCCGAACGGCATCGAACTCGACTTGACCGATGTTGGCCCGAAGGACGCGCCCGTGCTGATCTTCCTGCACGGCTTTCCCGAAAACCGGCACAGCTGGTGCCATCAAATCACGCATTTTCAGGACCGGTTCCGTTGCATCGCGCCCGACCAACGTGGTTATGCCGGATCGTCCAAACCGGAAGGCGTCGAGAACTATTCGCCCGACAAACTGGTCGGCGACATCTTCTTGCTCGCAGCGGCGCTCGGCATCGAACATTTCACAATCGTTGGCCACGATTGGGGCGGTGCGCTGGCTTGGGGCGTCGCGATGGCCGGGCAGGAAAGCGGCACGGTGACACGGGCGATCATCGCCAACGCGCCCCACCCTGCGATCTTCCAGACGCTGCTTTATACCAGTCCGACCCAGCGCGAGGCGAGCCAGTACATGCGCGGCTTCCGCAATTCGACGAACGATGCCGTCGTGCGCGAGGGCGGATTGAAAGCCCTGCTCGAACAGGAAATCCGCTGGGAGAACTCCGACCGGATGGAGCCTGCCGAACGCGAACGCCTGTTCCGGCAATGGGAAGACCGCGATGCCGCCTTCGCCATGCTCAACTGGTATCGCGCCAGCCCGATCGACATCCCGCCGCTGGATGCGCCGTATGAAATGCCGGGGGACTACACGCCGCGCGAAGCCCCGCCGCTACGCATACCGACGCTGGTGATGTGGGGCATGGACGATCTGGCTCTTCCGCCCGAGAATACCGAGGGGCTGGACCGGCACATCGACGACCTGACGCTCGAACATATTCCCGATGCAGGTCACTTCGTTCAGTGGGAAAAGCCGGGTGCGGTCAACACTGCGATGGACGCATTTCTGCAACGGACCGCCTAACCGCCAAGCCACTCCACCCATTCGCCGTGCGGGTGCGCGTTGGCGAGGTGCGCCTCTTCCGCCCCGCCCGGCCTGTACCGCACCCGCAATTCGTGCGCGAAAGTCTCGCGATTGGTTTCGAGCGTGATCCACGCCAGCGGGCTGTCGGCCGTTGCCCGTTCGCCGGCACCTTCCATCGCGCCGGTGATCCGCTCCTGCTCGGCATCGGGCAGGTATTGCCACATGATCGAATGCATCAGCACGCGGGTCACGCCCTGCTCCGGCGCACGGGCGAGTTCGCGTTCGACCCAATCCGCGGCGCCCATCCGCTCGATCTCGGGCGGCATGCGTTCGGCAAGCGCGATGGCGGCATCGATCCGCGCCATCCGGCCAAGCGCTTCGGGCCAGACATAGCTTTTCAGGCGCAGCGCCTGTGCCTCGTCGGTCAGGTCTATCGGCGCGATGTCGCTGCCCCGCGCATCGACGAGCCCGAACTCCGCATCGGGCGGCGAAGGCCCGCGCCATTCCGGCTCCAGCACCATGCGGCTGGCCGACGGGCCGACCGCGACCCCGCCAAGGTTATAGCGATAGCGGCCCATCATCGTGTTGATGCCCGCGCTCGCCCCGATCTCCAGCAGCTCGAACTGCGCCGTGGTGCGCCCGTCCGCCAGCCAAAGAAGCGCCGCCATCAGGCTGGCCGAGCGCCCCGCTTCGTTGGTCTGCGGCGGCCCGTCGAGCCACGGCATCAGGCGCGCATCGTACGTCTCGACCAACTCGCGCACCAGTGCATCGACATCCGCCTGCGCCGTCATGCGCCCGGCATAGACATCCTCCAGCCGCGGTTCGTCGCCGGTGAGGAAAAGGTTGTGCAGCCCGCCAGCGATCCGCAGCGGCATGGCATCGCGCAGACTGAGGCCGTGCCAGTTATGGATGCGCCGCGCGGTGGCAGCGGACGAGTCTTCGAGCGCCAGTAAGGCCCGGACGACCCGCGCCGTGCCGGGGGCACCATTGGTTTCGGCGTGGTCGGCTTGCCACGCGATGGCTTCAGGGATGGAGACGGTGTCGAGCATGCGGGGGTGGTTAGCGAGAACGAGGGGCTATTTCCAACCGTTGTCTTCAATTTCGCTCCGAGAATTGGAAATCAGCATATCAGCGTCTCGATATGGCTTTTCCATTCCTTCAACGAGGAATCGGAGTTAAGTTCTCGCCACATGACATCTGAATGGTCATCGCACGGCCTCAAACTGCCCGGCATTATAATTAAGTCCCGTCAGCTCTTTGTCTTGCAGATGGTCATGCATCTACTGCGACATGAAAGGGGCAATTTTTTTACCCCCCCACCGGCAAACCGGTCTCGCCACATATGAGCGCTGCCTATCTGATCGAGATTGAAAACGAGCTTCGGCTCAGCTGTCGGATCGGCGCCTTCTGGGAGAAGTTCCGGATATCGGCGGGCGATATCCTTCGCTGACCGCCAACTATTCAGATAAAATATAGGATTGGTATGCGCGCGATCGATGCTGTCGATGCTGTCGATGATCTGTCCGGTAATGAACCAGAAACGATGTTCTAGATGCCTTCCCCGCTTATCGAGATACTCGACCGGGACGAACTGATGAACCCCCGGCTCCAGATTTTCGATCGCTTCCTTCGCGCGCGCGGATACGTTCATAAACGGCTGCCGATCGAAATCGTCCGGAGGCGAGCAGTCCCTGCTCAGAAACTTGAAGCGGGTACACAAGTTCTCGGGATCGACGCGAAAACGATCGCCATCGGGAAGCGCCTTCACCTTGTTGAAGTCGCCATCGAGAACCTTGATGTCTGTCGTCAGCCCCGAGGACGGTCGAACTCTCATTCCGTAAACCATAGCCATATTCTGTTCCCTCGCGACACAGCACGCGTTTCGTCGGCTTGACGCCGGCAACCGCAAAGCTGGTTCAATGTCTTGGAATTGCCCCCACCCCCCCTCAGCGGTTCCGCGCCAATCCGATCTCGCCGCCTTCATGCCCCGCCCCGCCTCAACAAACCGCTAACCCCGCGCGCCGCCATACACGTTGCCCTTTTGCATCGCCGCCCCTATCTGCGCGCCTTGCCATGACCAGCCTGCTCACTTTCGCCGTGCCCAAGGGGCGTATCCTCGACGAGGCGCTGCCGGTGATGGCGCGCGCGGGCGTCGTTCCGGAGGACGGGTTTCACGACAAGGCTAACCGCTCGCTCACCTTTGCCACCACGCGTAAAGACATGCGGCTGATCCGCGTGCGCGCCTTCGATGTCGCGACCTTTGTGGCGCATGGCGCGGCGCAGATGGGCATCGTGGGATCGGACGTGATCGAGGAGTTCGACTATGCCGACCTTTACGCACCGGTCGATCTTGACATCGGGCACTGCCACCTTGCCGTCGCCCAGCCGAAGGACGCAGTGGAGCGGGACGGGGCGAGCCACCTGCGCGTCGCGACTAAGTATCCCAATCTCACCCGCCGCCATTTCGAGCGCCAGGGTATCCAAGCTGAATGCGTGAAGCTCAACGGGGCGATGGAGATCGCGCCGGAACTGGGGCTGGCCGGGCGGATCGTCGATCTGGTCAGCACGGGGACGACGCTGCGCGAGAACGGCCTGGTCGAGACCAGCCGTATCCTCGACATATCGGCCCGCCTGATCGTCAATCGCGCGGCATGGAAGACCGATCCGCGCATCGGCGAACTGGTCGAGGCGTTCCGCGCCGACAGTGCACAGCGGGCAGCGGCCTGATGCAGTTTCTAGATGCCAGCGACGCCGGGTTCGAGGCGAAGTTCGAGCGTATCGTGCGCGACCGGCGCGAAAGCGATGCGGGCGTCTCGCGCGATGTCGCCGCAATCCTCAACGAGGTGCGCGAGCGCGGCGACAAAGCGCTGGTGGAGTACACCATGCGCTTCGACGAGCATCGGCTCGGCAGTGACGCGGGCTGGTCGATTTCGGCCGAGGAATGCGAAACTGCCTATCGCGACCTCGATGGCGATTTGCGCGACGCACTCGATACGGCGGCGCGGCGCATCCGCGCCTATCACGAAGGGCAATTGCCGCAGGATCGCGACTATACCGACGAGATCGGGATGCGGCTGGGTTCGCGCTGGCTACCGGTCGATGCGGCGGGGCTGTATGTGCCGGGCGGCCGTGCGGCCTACCCGTCCTCTTTGCTGATGAACGCCATCCCAGCGAAGGTCGCTGGCGTGAAACGCCTTGCTGTCGTGACGCCGACACCGGGCGGAACCGTCAACCCGCTGGTCCTCGCTGCGGCACATATTGCGGGCGTGGACGAGATCTGGCGGGTGGGCGGTGCACAGGCCGTCGCCGCCCTCGCTTACGGCACTGAGCGGATCGTGCGGGTCGATGTGATCACCGGACCGGGCAATGCCTGGGTCGCGGAAGCCAAGCGCCAGTTGTTTGGCGTGGTCGGCATCGACATGGTTGCAGGACCCAGCGAAATCCTTGTGATTGCGGACGGCGACAACGATGCCGAGATCATCGCCGCCGACCTTATGAGCCAGGCCGAGCACGACCCGACCAGCCAGTCCATCCTCATCACCGACGACACTTCGCTGGCGCGGCAGGTGCAGGGCGCAGTCGATCTGCAGCTCCTCGACTTGGCGACCGGCAAGACCGCCCGGCAGAGCTGGGACGAGAACGGCTTGATAGTCATTGTGAAGAAGCTGGACGACGCCATCCCCCTCGCCGACCAGTTGGCAGCGGAGCATGTCGAACTCGCCGTTGCCGATCCCGAGCCGCTCTTCGCACGGTTGCGCCATGCGGGCAGCGTGTTCCTCGGCAAGCATACGCCCGAGGCGGTCGGCGATTATATCGCCGGACCCAATCACGTGCTTCCCACAGGCCGCCGCGCGCGCTTCGCCAGCGGGCTTTCCGTGCTCGACTTCATGAAGCGCACCAGTTTCATCGGCACCACGCCGGAGGCTTTGCAAGCCATCGGCCCCGCTGCCGTGCGCCTCGCCGAAGCCGAGGGCTTGCCCGCCCATGCCCTATCGATTTCGAAGAGACTTTCGTGAGCAAGAAACCCAGATCGCAAGCCCGCAGTGCGGCCCGCCTCGGCGCCGTGCAGGCGCTTTACCAGCAGCAGATGGAGAAGACGGCAACCGCCCGCCTGCTCGATGAATTCCACCAGCACCGGCTCGGCAAGGTAATCGAGGACGACGAATATGCCGATGCGGATGTCGCCTTCTTCGACGACGTCGTGCGCGGCGTGGATGCGCGGCGCGGAGAGATCGACGAACTGCTGACGGCGCGGCTGGCCGAAGGCTGGACGCTTGCGCGGATGGACAAGACGATGCTGCAGATTCTGCGCGCCGGGACATACGAATTGCTGGCGCGGCAGGATATTCCGAAAGCCGCGGCGATCAACGAATATGTCGATGTGGCAAAAGCGTTCTTCGACGATCGCGAGGCGAAGTTCGTCAACGGCATTCTGGACGCGGTGGCGAAGGAATTGGGGCGGTAACTTCGCATATGGCCGAGCCGGATTTTATCGCCGCGCTGAAAGCACTGGTAAACGATCCGGCCGCGCGAAATCTCGACGACGATGCCGCCGTTCTCGAAGTCGGTGGTGAGACGCTGATCCTCACCCACGATACGCTCGTACAGGGCGTTCATGTCCGCGAGGATGAGAATCCTGCCGACATCGCGTGGAAGCTCATCGCTGTGAACCTGTCCGATCTCGCTGCGAAGGGCGCGAAGCCCCTTGGCGTGCTAGTGTCGCACATGCTCGGCGATGGCGACGCACGCTTTGTCGAAGGTCTTGGCGAAATCCTGCAGGAATACGACGTTCCCCTGCTCGGCGGCGACACCGTTTCCGCCGAAGGCCGCCGCGTCTGGGGTTGCACGGCTATCGGCCGCGCCACGCATACGCCGGTGCCCGACCGACGCGCCGCCCAACCTGGCGACGGTGTGTACGTCACCGGTTCGCTCGGCCGCGCCATGCTCGGTTTCGAAGAAGATCGCCGGTTCGACAAAGCCTATCGCCGCCCGGAACCGCGCTTGCGGGAAGGCGAGCTACTCGCGCCGCTGGTTTCGGCCATGATGGACATATCGGACGGGCTGTTGCTCGACAGTCTCCGAATGGCGGAAGCGAGCGGGGTCGGTATCGAACTCGAAAGCGGCTCGATACCGGTAGCCGATCCCTCACGTCGGGACGACTGCATCCGCTGGGGTGACGATTACGAACTGCTGTTCACGCTGCCCGAAGGCGTGGCCGATCCGGTTCCCGCAACCCGGATCGGTTCGGTAAACCCTCGCACCGACGCATCCCTGTTTCTCGACGGGGAGCCGCTTGGTCGGGCGGATAAACTCGGCTACAGCCACTAGGCCGTTTACCCTACGTTAATCGGCCTTGCCACGAACGGCGGCGCGCTTATACCTTCCGTCTACAGGCTCCGGCGTCTCCCATGCCGGCATGCCACATAAAAGAGGGAGGGGATATCAGTGGAACTCGTACTCATAGCGATCGCGCTGGGGCTGGTGGCCGTGGTCTACGGCTTCGTGACCAGCCGCCAGGTTCTCGGCGCAGGTGCCGGTAACGACCGAATGCAGGAAATTGCCGCCGCCATTCAGGAAGGCGCGCAGGCCTATCTGAAACGCCAGTATACTACCATCGGCATTGTCGGCGTCGTCGTCGCCGTGCTGGTCTTCGTGTTCCTCGGGATCATTCCGGCGGTCGGCTTTGTCATCGGCGCGATCCTGTCCGGCGTCGCAGGCTTTATCGGGATGAACATTTCGGTGCGCTCCAACGTACGCACCGCAGCCGCAGCCCAGAGCGGATTACAGCAGGGCCTCACCCTCGCCTTCCGCGCAGGCGCGATCACCGGAATGCTGGTCGCAGGCCTCGCTCTGCTGGCAATCGCGGGCTTCTTCGCCTTCCTGATCGGCCCCGGCGGCCATGCGGCGAACAGCCGCGAAGTGGTGGACGGCCTCGTCGGCCTTGCCTTCGGCGCTTCGCTGATCTCGATCTTCGCGCGACTTGGGGGCGGCATCTTCACCAAGGCAGCCGATGTGGGTGCGGACCTCGTCGGCAAGGTCGAAGCGGGCATTCCGGAGGACGATCCGCGTAACCCCGCCGTCATCGCCGACAATGTGGGCGACAATGTCGGCGACTGTGCAGGCATGGCGGCCGACCTGTTCGAAACCTACGTCGTCACTGTCGGCGCGACCATGGTGCTGACCGCACTGCTGTTCGGCGAACGGCTCGGCGACCTGCTGCTACCCGTCATGGCCTTGCCGCTGCTGATCGGCGGGGCATGCATCGTGACCAGCATCATCGGCACCTATTTCGTGCGTCTCGGCAAGGGCGGCACCAATGTGATGGGTGCGATGTACAAGGGCTTCCTCGTCACCGCCGTTTTGTCGATCCCGCTCATCTGGCTCGTCATGAACATCGCGTTGGGCAGCATGGACTTGGTCATCGGCGGCAGCCTTGCCGATGTAGACCCCGGTCAGCCGATCGCGGAGGAAGGCCTAGCCGAACAGGTGCTAACCTTCACCGGGTGGGATCTGTTCTGGTGCTCGATCCTCGGTCTCGCCATTACCGGCATCATCATCTGGATCACCGAGTATTACACCGGCACGAATTACCGCCCGGTCCGCTCGATTGCCAAAGCCTCGGAAACCGGCCACGGCACCAATGTGATCCAGGGTCTGGCCATCAGCCTTGAATCGACCGCGTTGCCGACCATCGTGATCGTGGCCGGCATCATCATCGCCTACCAGCTCGCCGGACTGATCGGAATCGCCTATGCGGCGACCGCGATGCTGGCGTTGGCCGGCATGGTCGTGGCTTTGGATGCTTACGGTCCGGTGACGGACAACGCCGGCGGCATCGCCGAAATGGCCGGGTTGGACGACAGCGTGCATGAGAAGACCGACCTGCTCGACGCAGTGGGCAACACCACCAAGGCCGTGACCAAGGGCTATGCCATCGGTTCGGCAGGCCTTGCCGCATTGGTGCTGTTCGCGGCTTACACCACCGATCTCGGCGAGTTCTTCCCGAATGTGGACGTCGATTTCAGTCTGGAAAACCCATACGTGATCGTCGGCCTGTTGCTGGGCGCACTGCTGCCCTACCTGTTCGGCGCGATGGGCATGACCGCGGTCGGTCGTGCGGCGGGCGATGTGGTGAAGGACGTGCGCGAACAATTCGCGGGCGATGCCGGGATCATGGCGGGCACCAGCAAGCCCGACTATGCGCGCACCGTCGATCTCGTCACCAAGGCAGCGATCAAGGAGATGATCGTCCCCTCGATGCTGCCAGTGCTGGCCCCGATCGCGGTGTATTTCATCATCACCCTGATCGCCGGGCAGGCCAACGGCTTCGCAGCATTGGGCGCGTTGCTTCTCGGCGTGATCGTCGGCGGGCTGTTCGTCGCCCTGTCCATGACCGCCGGCGGCGGCGCGTGGGACAATGCGAAGAAATACATTGAGGACGGCAATCACGGCGGCAAGGGCTCGGATGCCCACCATGCCGCGGTGACGGGCGACACGGTCGGCGATCCTTACAAGGACACTGCAGGCCCCGCCGTCAATCCGATGATCAAGATCACCAATATCGTAGCGCTCCTGCTCCTAGCGGCCCTCGCCGGCGGCTGATCTTCGTGAAAATGCGAAGCGGCGCTGCTCTAACCGGCGGCGCCGCTTTTTCGTGCGCGCTTGACGTGAACGGAATGGCTACGCATGGCGCGAGCCATGTCCGACACCCTTAATCCCGCAGAACTTACGCAAAGCCTCGTCGAACTCCTGACCGTGAAACGGGACGGCGAGCATCTGTTCACCGGCTCCGTGCAGCCCGGAGGTGTGGGCCGCATGTTTGGTGGGCAGGTCGTGGCCCAAGCGCTTCAAGCCGCTCAGCATACCGCGCCCGAGGGGATGGAAGCTCATTCCCTCCATGCATATTTCCTGCGCGGCGGAAAGGAAGGCGTGCCGATCGAATACCGCGTCGAGGCCGATTTCGACGGGCGCAGTTTCGCCAATCGCCGGGCGGTCGCCTCGCAAGAGGGCAGCGCTATCTTGAACCTGACCGCAAGCTTTCAGCAGCCGGAAGACGGGCTGGAGCATGTCGATGCCGAGATGCCCGAGGTCACCTCGCCCGAAGATCTCGAACCCGATGCGGAGGTTCGCCGCCGCTTTCTCGACAGTCTCGACGACGTCTCCGATGTGCAGCGCGCCATGTTCGAGCGGCCCCGCCCGATCGAGATCCGCTCGCCCTGCGCGATGCACTGGATGAGCACCGAGAAGCGCCCCCCTCGTACCTATAGCTGGTTCCGCACCGTGGGCACCTTGCCCGACGATCCGCGCATCCACCGGGCGGTGATTGCTTACGCCAGCGATTACACCCTGCTCGGCACCGCCGCCTTGCCGCATGGCCTCAGCTGGGCGCGCGGCGAGCTGAAAGGTGCGAGCCTCGATCACGCGCTGTGGTTCCACCGCCCAGCCCGTGCCGACGAGTGGCTGCTTTATGCCACCGAAAGCCCCTGGTCGGGAGCCGGGCGCGGTTTCAACCAAGGCCGTATCTTCGACTGTAGCGGACGGCTCGTGGCCAGCGTGGCGCAGGAAGGTGTGATTCGGTTGGCAAAGGGGAAATGATCGAATAGAAATTCCTGGTTAACCATATGGAAGAGAATTTACGGTATCTTTACCGCAATACGGGTTTTCACCTAAGCACTCGTTTACCTTTGCAGCATTAAAAAGCGATCCGTTGAACGACGGAAAGACTTTCACATGCAACTCGAATCGCAGTTTCGCCTCATCAAAGAAAACGATGACTTCGTCTTTCCGACATCCTTTGTACCGCATCAGGAATTAACAGCCGCGAAAGAGCCGACTTTTCTGGCGGCCCCCTTCGAAACGCTTGATCCTTCGCTCGGGTCTACCGCTTCGAAAGAGCCGGTTTCCCCAACGACCGTCCCTGAACCGCTCGTACCTCCGCAAGCGTCAACCGCATCGAATGAGCCGAGTTTTCAGACTCCCGCCGCCGAACCGCTCGTCACGCCGGATGAAGTCGTGGCATCGAAAGGGCCGGCCGTATTGTCTGCCGCTTCCGGACCGCGTCAGCTGACGATCTCGGAAATTCAGGGTGAAGGTCATACCTCGGCGTATGTCGGCGTTCGCGTGCAAACTACGGGTATCGTGACGGCCGTTGAACAAAGCGGGTTCTGGTTCCAGTCCGCCTTAGGCGACGGCAACGCGGCAACTTCGGATGCCATCTACGTCGCTCGTTCAAAGACCGAAGTGACTGTCGGCGACGCGCTGACAGTGATTGGAACGGTCGCCGAACGGTCGCGCGGCTCGGGGCTGACGATCACACGCATCAATGCCGAAACGGTTACTGTCGAGAGCCAAGGAAACGAACTTCCAGATGCAGTAGTCATCGGAGAAGGCGGGGTTCTACCTCCGACCGAGGTGATCGAGGACGATGGCATGACGTCCTACGATCCCACGACCGATGGCCTGGATTTCTGGGAATCGCTCGAAGGCATGCGAGTAACGCTGGAAACGCCGCAAGCGATCTCGAATACCAATCGCTACGGCGAAACCGATCTGGTCGTGTCCGGTGCGACCGGCCTGTCCGACCGCGGCGCTCTGGCGATCTCGGAAGGCGACTGGAACCCCGAGATGATCCAGCTGGACGACCGCCTGTTCGACCAACCGAATTTGTCAATCGGCGACGGGCTCGAAAGCATCACCGGTATTCTCGGATACGGGTACAATCATTACGAACTGGTCGCGACCCAAACCGCCGTGATTGCGCAGGACGTGACGCTGGAACGCGAGACGACCGATCTCGCCGGGGATGCGAACCACCTCACCGTCGCCAGCTACGACCTTTCCAATCTCGATCCGTACGATGCGCGCTTCGCGTCGGTCGCTCAGGACATCGTCGAACGGATGCAGGCGCCCGACGTCATCGCGGTGCAACGCATCCAAGACGCCGACGGTCAAGGCACCGGCACGAACCTTTCCGGGCAGGAAACCGCCGACCGTTTGCTCGATGCGATCTTCCAGCTGACCGGCATCAATTACGTCTATGTCGAGATCGCACCCACCGAGGCGAACTCGACGGCCGGGCAGGAAAACGGCAACGTTCGCAACGGGTATTTCTACCGGCCAGATCGCGTCGACCTCGTCGAAAGCAGCCTGCAAGTTATCGACGATCCGATCTTCCAGGGTACGCGAAGCCCCTTGGTCGCGACTTGGAGCTTCAACGGCGAAGAAGTGACGACTCTGAACGTTCACCTTACGACCCGTTATGGAAGCGATCCGCTGTGGGGCGATGTGCAGAACCCCTACCATGCCGGCACGATCATGCGGACCAACCAGATCGCGGCGATCGACCGCTGGATCGAAGAGCGCCTGACAGCCGATCCGGATGGCAACGTGATGCTCACCGGCAGCTTCGGCGGCTATCTGTTCGAACCGGCGCAGCGCCAGCTGACCGACGATGGCCTGTTGACCAACCTCGCAACCCGCCTTGCGGAAGAAGAGCGCTACAGCCGGATCGAGGACGGCAATGCGCAGTTGATCGACAATACGCTGCTCAGCGGCAATCTGCTCGAGCGTGCAGAATACGACATCGTGCATTTCAATTCGGAGTTCGCGGGGCTTGGCCGCAATGGCGATGGCGATGCGCAGGTCGTGCGCTTCTACATTCCGAACGCGCCGGAAAATCTTCGGCTTGCCGGAGGGACCGTAGCGGAAAATGCGCCCATCGGAACCGTGGTGGGCGTATTGGTAGCTGACGATACTTTGAACGACAGCCTGCGGTTTGCGCTTACGAATGATGCCGAAGGGCGCTTCGTCGTGGACGCGGCAACCGGCGTCGTCACCACCACCGTCGCTCTGGATTTTGAGGACATTGCCCAGTTTGCGATCTCCGGCGTCGTCACCGATACGGCAGGGCTGAGCGCGACAGCCGATCTGACAGTGACCGTTCTCGATCGCAACGACGCACCCGTTGCGCAAGACGACAGCTTTGCCATTGTAGAAGGCTCGGTAAGCGCAGACCTGAGCGCCTTTCTTCTGTCGAACGATAGCGATGCCGACGGTAATGCGCTAACTATCGTTTCGGTTGATGTAGCTGGCACCTCTGGGCGGGTCGAATTCGATGCGGCGAGCCAAACCCTGCGTTACTTTGCGCAGGGCGGACTTATCGATGGGCTGGTTGAAGGCGACGACCTGCTCGATACGTTCACCTACACCGTGATGGATGAGGGCGGGACGACGCATACTGCACGGGTCTCGGTCACCGTAGACGGCGCAATCGACGACCTCGTGCTTCGTGGCGGGAACGGCAGGGACATCCTGATCGGAGGATCCGGAAACGACCGGTTATATGGCGGGAATGGCAATGATATCCTCAAAGGTGAGGCCGGCAACGACTGGCTCGATGGGGGACACGGGAACGACATTCTGACCGGCGGCGCAGGCAACGACATTTTTCTGGTAAGCAAATCGGGCGGACACGACTTCATCACCGATTTCGACCTCGGTTACGACGCCCTCTGCAACCCGGAAAACCTCTGGATGAAATGGTGGGATACCGGCGATGTAAACGGTGACGGGCTCTATGATCTGACGCTTTACTTCCACAAGGGAGCCACGGTTACTCTTGGCGGCGTTTTCGGCGACGATCGGCCGGGTCTTCTCGAAGCAAGCGCGTTCGTGACCAATCTGATTTTTACCGATCTTCTTCGAGCAGAAGATGTTGGAACCCTTGGACCGAACGATCTGCTGGAAGACCTGACGGCGAGCGGTATGCCTATCTAGGAACCGACCACACCCCCACCCATTCCGCTTGTATGAACATAGAACGCGATCAGGCGCAATTTCGCAGCGCCAAACCCTCGAAACTCGGTCGAGGGATCGAGCGTCTTACTCATCCCTTCGGCAAGGCGCTCGCCAGCGTGGTGCCGAAGTCGCTGGTCGAAACCGTGCTTAACGCACTCGACAGGACCGTCTCGGCGCCGCAACTCGTGAATTTCTCGCACGATGTCGAGGATTTGCAGGCGTGTCAGGATGCGGCGGAGCGGGTGGTTCGCTCGGCGCGCGGTATCAGCGCCAGCACCGGCGCGGCTGCGGGCCTAGGCGGGGCGCTGTCGATGAGCCTCGATATTCCGGCGACCATCGCGATCGCCTTGCGGGTGATCCGCGATACCGGCCGCGCCTATGGCTATTCGGGCGACGGATCGGCGGAGAAGCTGTTCCGCCTTCAGATTCTCGAACTGTCCGCGCTCGATGATCCGGACCAGCGCGCTGCGCGTATCGCCGCGCTCGAAAACGCCATCGGAGCCAACGGTCAGCTGGTCCAGGCCGATCACGAGCATATCGCGCCGGTGATCGATCAGGCGGTGGAACGCGTATCGCGCGCTGTCGCCTTCGCAAGTTTCCGAAGCCGTGCGGGAATGCTGGTGCCGATCGTCGGCTCCGTCGTCGGCGGGCTGGTCAACTCGTCCTTCCAGAAAGACGTCGGCCGTGCTGCTCGCTTCGCCTTCCAGGAACGCCGCCTTCGCCAGAGCGAGCCCTTCGCGATGTCGTGACGGCGCCGGACCTTACCCGCCGGCGTGATAGAAGTCGTAGATTTGCCTCGCCACCGCATCGCTGATGCCGGGTGCGCGTTTCAGGTCGTCCAGCGCGGCGGCGCGAACCTTACCGGCGGTGCCAAAATGCAGCAGCAGCGCGCGCTTACGCGAGGGTCCGATGCCGGGAATTTCATCCAGTGGCGAGGCCGTAATCGCGCGACTACGCTTGGCACGGTGGGCGCCGATGGCATAGCGGTGCACCTCGTCGCGCAGGTTCTGGAGGTGGAACAAGAGTGGTGAATTGACCGGCAGCGTCTTCTCGCGCCCATCCGGAAAATGGAACACCTCGCGCCCCTCGCGCCCATGGTGCGGACCTTTGGCAATGGCGATCAGCGGCACGTCCTCCACACCCATTTCCTCGAGCGTATTGCGCACCGACGACATCTGGCCCTTGCCGCCATCGAGCAGGACGAGATCGGGCCAGATGGTTTCGTGACCACCCCTCCTCTGTGCCTTCTCGGCAGGGGGCGGTGAACTATCCTCCGCAAAATCTTCTTCGGCGAGCTTGCGGAACCGGCGCCGCATCACTTCGCGCATCATGCCGAAATCATCGTCGGTGCGCGCCGTCTTGATGTTGAACTTGCGGTACTGACCCTTCTCGAACCCCTCGGGCGAGGCGACCACCATGGCACCCAGTGCCTTGTCGCCCTGAATATGGCTGTTGTCATAGATCTCGATCCGCTGCGGCACTTCGTCCAGCTCGAGAAATTCGGCCAGCTCACGCATGATCTTCGCCTTGGTGCCGCTTTCCGCCAGCCGCCGTTCGAGCGATTCCACCGCATTGCGCGTCGCTTGTGCCATGAGCTTGCGCCGGTCACCTCGCTGGGGGATCGAGATAGCAACGGCATGGCCGGCCTTTTCGCACAGCGCTTCGCCGATCAGTTCCTGTTCGGGCAATTCGCGATCGACCAGAATGGTCTTGGGCGGCGGCACTTCCTCGTAGAATTGGAGCAGCACGTCGGCGAGCACTTCGGCTTCGTCCACTTCGCCGGTGTTTTTGGGGAAGATCGCGCGGTGCCCCCAGTTCTGTCCGCCGCGAATGAAGAAGGCCTGCACGCCGATCTGTCCACCTTTCGCCGCCAGGGCGAACACGTCCGCATCGCCTACGCCGCTGGCGTTGATCGCCTGCGATCCTTGGATGAAGGTTGCCGCGCGCAACCGGTCGCGCAGGATCGCGGCGGTTTCGAAATCGAGGTCTTCGGCGGCCTTTGCCATCTGCTTCTCGATATTCGCCTGCACCGCGCTCGACTTGCCGGACAGGAAGTCTTTCGCCTCGCTCACCAGCGACGCATAGCCGGCTTCATCGATCCGCCCGGTACACGGCGCGGAGCAGCGCTTGATTTGGTAGAGCAGACAAGGCCGATCGCGATTACGGAAGAAACTGTCGGTGCAGCTGCGTAGCAGGAACAGTTTCTGCAGCGCGTTCAGCGTCTTGTTGACCGAGCCGGCGCTGGCGAACGGCCCGTAATACTCACCCTTCGCACGCCGCGCCCCGCGATGCTTCTGGATGCGGGGAAAATCGTGATCGGCGCGCAGCAGGATGAAGGGAAAGCTCTTGTCGTCGCGCAACAGGACGTTGAACGGCGGGCGATACCGCTTGATCAGCTGCGCTTCCAAAAGCAGCGCCTCGGCCTCCGAATTGGTGACGACGATTTCCATCCGCCGCGTCTGGCTGACCATGCGCTTCAGGCGGTTGGAAAGCCCTTTGATCTGCGTGTAGTTCGCCACCCGCGCCTTCAGGCTCCGCGCCTTGCCGACATACAGCACGTCACCCCGCGTATCCAGCATCCGGTACACGCCGGGCCGGGGTTTCAGCGTGCGCACCGTATCGCGGATCGCGGCGATGCCCGCTTCCAGATCGGGCTGCGCGCTGGCGACCGTCTTGGTCGCGCCGTCCTCGTGGAAACGCTCCTTGCCTCGGGGATTGTGCGGAGAACCGGCCTTCGTGCGCGACATGGTTGGCGAGATAGGCGCAGGGGGCCGCAATCTCAATCGCTTGCACCGTGCGCCGTTTGCAGGCACCGCGCCCGTGATGGACGGCTACAAGATCGCACCGCCGCGCACGGTCGGCTTCTGGGGCACCGCGCTGTTCCCGCTGAACGGCATGATCGGCGCTGGCATCTTCGCCCTCCCCGCAGTGCTGGTGGCCGCAGTGGGCAGTTTCGCGCCGTGGATGATGTTGATCGGCGGCATCCTCTTCCTGCCGCTCGCCCTGTGCTATGCCTGGATGGCCGCGCGTTTCGAACATAGCGGCGGTTCGGTCCTGTATGGCGAGGCGGCCTTCGGGCGCTTCGTCGGCTTTCAGGCAGGATGGGCACGCTATGCCAGCGCCATCGTGACGGCGGCGGCGAACACGCATGTAATGATCGCCTATCTCGCCGCGCTTTTTCCCTTGCTGGAGGGGCCGACCGCCGCCGCAATCGCGGTCGCAGTCGTGCTTGCCGTGATCACCGCCATCAACCTATACGGGATGCGGGCCTCGGTCGGCACGCTGGGTTTGATGACGGCAGTCAAGCTGCTGCCCTTGCTCGCGCTGGTCGTCTCCGCCTTTTTCGCAGGCGGCGATCTGGGCGTGGTCGCCCTCCCGGAATTCACGGCGGTGGAAAGCGTTATCCTGCTGACCTTCTATGCCTTTATCGGGTTCGAGGGCGTGGTCGATACGGCAGGCGAAATGCTTGACCCGAAGCGCGACATTCCCCGCGCCATCGTAGCGATGGTGATCGGCGTCACGCTACTTTACATGGCGATGATCTGGGCCTTCATCCTGATCGGGCCGGAGACCGCCGACGAAGGCAATGCGCTGGCAGGTGCGGCGGATGCCTCGATGGGCCCAATCGGCGCGATCGCGATCATCATCGCAGCAAGCTTTTCGATCGGTGCGAACAATTTCGCCGCCGGCATCGCGCAGCCGCGCCTTTCCTACGGCATGGCGGAACGCGGGCTGCTGCCACGATGGTTCGAGTATGTACATCCCCGCTTCCTCACCCCCTTCAATTCGATCCTGTTTTACGGGGTCGCGGCGATCCTGTTCGGCCTGTGGGAAGGGTTCGAACTGCTGGCGATCGCGGGCACGCTGATCCGGCTGATTACCTATATCGTCACCAGCCTCGCGCTTCCGGTGCTGGAGCATCGGGAGGGACGGATTGTGCCGCACCATCTGGCCTGCGTCCTTTTCGCGGTGGGATCGTCGCTCTTTATTGCCACACAGGCCGAACCGAAAGCATGGGCGGTGTTCGCCGGGCTCGTGCTGACCGGTGCGCTGCTTTACTGGGTCGCCGCGCGGGAAAAGCCCGAAATACCCATCGAAGAGGCGTGAATGAGCGCGCCTTACGATGCCATAATCCTCGGGGCCGGTGCGGCCGGCCTGATGTGCGCCGCCCGCGCCGGCCAGCGTGGGCGGCGCGTTCTGGTGCTGGAACGGGCCGAGAAACCGGGCAAGAAAATCCTCATTTCGGGCGGCGGTCGCTGTAATTTCACCAATCTTGGAGCCGGACCGGCGAACTACCTTTCGCAGAACCCGCACTTCGCGAAAAGCGCGCTCGCCCGCTACTCCGCACGCGATTTTCTCGAGCTCGTCGAAGCCTATTGTATCGCTTGGCACGAAAAGACGCTCGGCCAATTGTTCTGCGATGGATCGGCGAAGCAGATCGTCGACATGCTGCTGGCGGAATGCGCGAAAGGCGATGTCGACATCCGGTGCGGGGAAGAAGTGCGTTCGGTCTCGCACGACGAAGGCTTCGTGGTCGAAACGGCGGCGGATCGTTGCACCGCTGCCTCGCTGGTGATTGCGACAGGGGGACCGTCCATTCCTAAAATGGGTGCGACCGGTTTCGCCTATGATCTCGCACGGCAGTTCGGCTTAAAAATCGTCGAACCGCGCCCCGCCCTTGTGCCCCTGACGCTCGGCGGCGAAGAGGTGCTGTTTCGTGAAATTTCCGGCGTGTCAGCGCCAGTGGTCGTCGAAGCAGGCAAAGGCAGTTTCCCCGAAGCCGCGCTCTTCACTCATCGCGGCCTGTCCGGACCCGCCATACTACAGGCCAGTTCCTACTGGTCGCCGGGCGAAACCGTAGTGGTCGATTTTCTTCCGGGCCACTCCGGCGACTGGCTTCTCGATGCCAAGCGTGAAATGCCCCGAGCTACCTTACGGTCCCTGCTGCGCGACAGCCTGCCACAGCGCCTAGCCGACATTCTTGCCGACAAGCTCGGGGTCGAAATCGAACTTGGTAATGCAAGCGACAAAGCGTTGCGCGCCGCGCAAGAGAGGCTCGCGCGTTGGCACTTTCGCCCCAACGGCACCGAGGGTTTCGCCAAGGCTGAGGTGACGATAGGCGGCATCTCCACCGCCGAGATTTCTAGCAAGACGATGGAAGCGAAGCGCTTACCCGGCCTTTATGCGGTCGGCGAGGCGGTGGACGTGACGGGCTGGCTCGGCGGGTACAATTTCCAATGGGCCTGGGCGAGCGGCGTCGCGGCGGGCGACGTTCTCTAGAATGCCTTCCTGAGATCGATGCCGAGATAGCGACCGGTGGGATCGATGCGGAACGGCTCGTAGGCATCCGGTACCACTCCGTTCGCGTCCACCACGCGGCGGCGCGAATCGAAGACATTGTCGGCCACCAGCGAAACCCGCAGGCCTTTCATCCAGCCCTCGTCCCGCTCGAAGATCTCGTCGAGGTTGGCGAAAAGGCGCAGATCGAATGTCGCCAGATCGCTGAAGAACAGGTCGGTCGATCCCTGGAGATCGTTGCCGCGTATGACCGCTTCGCCTGTATAGCGGCCGGACACGCGCAGGCCGTAGCCCTGCCAGAAGATGCCGCCTTCCAATCGGGTGGTGTTGCGCGGAACGGTGCCGCCGGCAATCAATTCGCCATCGAGCTGATCGAAGACCGGGCCGTTTTCCGCCAGTTCGACTTCGTTTTCCAAGGTGATCGCATGGTTGAGGCTGAGGAAATAGCGCGGCCGATCGTCGCCGTCGTCGTCTCCGCGAGCGAAGGGGTTACGCGCCCCGCCGCCCTGCCGACCCGAGGCTTGCTCGCTATCCGCGCTGCACATGCGCTCGCGAGCGGCCGCGAGCTTCTCGGGATCGACGGTTCCATCCTCGGCTTGCAAGCGCGCCTGGATCCGTTCGGGCAGTTCGTCGATCCGCGGAGGGTCCGCGCACAGGGCAGCGCGCATAGCCTGCATCTGTTCGGGTGACGGCGCTTCGCCGCGTCCTTCCGTCCTTCCGCCCGCCTGGCGTTCGGGCCGCTCGGGTTCCGCACCGATCTGGCCGCGCGCGCTCAGCCCGAACGACAGGATGCGGCTGCGCGTTCGGTAAAGTGTGATCGGTCGTTGGTCGACAGCAAGAAGCACGCCGTTCTCGTCGCGTGTGACACGATCGGGAAAGGCGCTTTCGAAAGCAGCGCTGAAGCCTGGTGTAGAGGTGACGTTGCGGGAGCGGTTGATGCCGTAATCGACCTGGAACCGCGCCCGCTCCCAGAAAGGCAGTTCCCAGTTCGCGCCGAATTGCCAGTCGCTTTGCGTTTCGGCAGGAAGAGCCGGATTGCCGCCGCTGATGACGGTGGCCAGCTCGGTATCGCCGGTCGCGTAATCGAACACCGGGACGTTCAGTTCTTCGATCCGTGGATTACCGAGACTCGTGAGGCCGGGGGCGACTTCGCGCCAGATGCGCGTGGCCGAAAGGTTCAGCTTTTCCGTCGGTTGCCAATTGAGGCTGGCCGTCCAGTTCGGAAGAGTGCCGAAGTCGGAGAGGTCCTCCACTCCGCCTGCAAGGTTCAGGCTGATGCCGCCAATTACGCCGAGCGGGCCGTTCCGTTCGGCAAGCGGGATATTGACGTTGAGGCCACCGGCCAGCCGTCGCCGCGTGAGATCGAGGTCGGTATCCGCGCGGGTATCCTGGCTCTTGAGGTTGATCCAATCGAGATTGAGATCGACCGTCGTCGTGATCTCGCCTGCCGGCAGTTCGATTGGATAGCCGATGAAGGTCGCCTTGTTGGTCGTGCTCAGGGTCTGGGTTTCGGCCGTATCGAAATTTGTCCCATCGCGCTGGTCGATCTCGGTCGTGGATTCTGAATAGGTGTTGTCGTTGGTGAAGGTCGCGGTCCAATCGCCGATCCCGCGATTGACCGTCGCCCCGGTCGAAAAACTGTCGGTACTTCCGCGCCGTTCGAGTGCGGTGGCGCCGTCGATCGCCAGCCCTGAAAGACTGCGCGTCTCGCTGCGTTCGTAGGTTCCGTTCAAGGATAGCGAGGTTCCGCTTTCGATGAACGACCGGGCATAATTCGCCGTCGCTTCCAGTCCGAACGTATCGGGAATGAGGCTGCGGAAGGGCGCGGACGCTTCATCGCCATCAATGGCTAGCCCGCGCTCCGCTTCGGTGAGCAGGCTTTGATCTTCGACTTCGACGTTGAAGTTCAAACGGCCTTCCTCGCCGATGCGAAGGTACGTCAGTTCCTGTTCGTTGCGCGAATAGCCGCCCCGGTCCGGTTGCGCATACTCCACCTCGCCGGTCAGCTGGCGAAAGTTCGGCTTGAGGATGATGTTCACCACCCGCTGGTCCGGCCGGAAGCCGAAACGCTGGGCGACCTCCTCGGCGAAAACCTCGACCTTTTGCACCGCCTCGGGGGGATAGCTGCGGAACTCGCGCCAACTCGATACGCGAATGCCGTTGATAAGGAACACCGGGCGCCCGCCGCCCCGGCCGCCCCGCGCGCTGCTCTGGGTATCGGGCGCGATCGCTTCCAGCAGTTCCTCGATCGAACTTACACCGAGCGCCTGGATATCCTCCTCGCCATATTCGGCGATGGGCGGCTCGTCCACGATCAACTGGCCGCGGATGCGCGTGCCCTGCACGACGATCGTATCGGTTTCGGATTCCGGTTCGACGTCGACGTCCTCATCCTGCGCGGATTGCGCGAGATCGGGGGCCGGCGGCTGGACATCCTGCGCCAGCGCCCCATATGGCAGGGCGGTGGTCGCGAGGGCGAGCGTCAGAAAAGCTTGCTTCGGCATTCGGGTTCCATTCGCTTTGGCGCGGACACGGTTGCCAGCGGTTTGCGGTTGATCCGGATCGGGTAGAGAACGATTGGCATCGGCTTCCTGAACGCTATGCGCGGCGCTTCCCTTTTATCTGCCCTAACGCTATGGGCGCGCGACATAACTCGACAAACGACAGGACGATTACACCGGATGGCCAAAGAAGAACTTCTCGAAATGCGCGGACGCGTTGTGGAATTGCTGCCCAATGCGATGTTTCGCGTCGAACTCGAGAACGGCCACGAGGTGCTCGGGCACACGGCAGGCAAGATGCGCAAGAACCGCATCCGCGTGCTGGTGGGCGATGAAGTCCTATGCGAATTGACGCCTTACGATTTGACCAAGGCGCGCATTACCTATCGCTTCATGCCGGGTCGTGGCGGTCCGGGCCCGCAATAAGCGTAGTGGGCTGGTTCGAAGACCGGTCGTGCCTAGCGGTGAAGTGAATACCAAGGTGACTCAAGGCGGATCGCCGAAGCTGATCCTCGCCTCGGCCAGTCCGCGACGCCGCGAATTGCTCGGCCGGCTCGGCGTAACGCCCGCTGGAATTTCCCCCGCCGATATCGACGAAATGCCGCACAAGGCCGAACTACCGCGCGACTATGCTAAACGCATGGCGCGCGAGAAAGCCGAAGCTGTCGTATCGGACGATGGCTATGTGCTGGCAGGCGACACGGTAGTCGCAGCCGGTCGCCGGATTTTACCCAAAGCGGAGGACGAAGCCACTGCGCGGCGCTGTCTCGAATTGCTTTCCGGTCGCCGTCACACGGTCCTTTCCGCCATCGCCCTGCGCGCGCCGGATGGCACGTTGTGCGAGCGATTGAGTGAAACGGTCGTCATATTCAAACGGCTCGCCGCTCAGGAAATCGACGCATACATCACGTCGGGCGAATGGGACGGGAAGGCAGGGGGATACGCCATTCAGGGTATCGCCGAAGGCCTAATACGGCGCATACAGGGCAGCCATTCCGCGGTCGTGGGCCTCCCTCTCTACGAAACACGAACGCTGCTGAAGGCCGCAGGATTTGCACTTGCCTGAATGGCTGATCGAGCGCGGGATCGGAGAGGATCGCGCGCTGCTGTTCGATGGTGATAAGCCCATCGCGGCCAAACTGCGCTGGCCGGGCGACCTCACGGCAGGCCGGATCGTGAATGCGAAACTGGTCGGAAAACCGGCGGGCTCGCGGCGGGGCATCGCTCGATCCGAATGCGGCAAGAATATACTGCTCGACCGCATCCCACCCGGCTTTACCGAAGGTGCCGAAATCCGTGTTCAGATACGCCGCGACTCCATTGCGGAGCGGGGCCGGTTGAAACGGCCACAGGGGCGTGTCGTCGCAAGAGAAAACGAAGTGAAAGATCGCTCTGACGCTCCACTCGATCCTTTCGGGACGGGCCGGACGGTCAGATGCTTCCCGCATGACATCTGGAATGATGTCTTCATCTCTGCCTGGTCGGGCGAAATCGCATTTTCCGGGGGCGCGCTGCTGTTCAGCCCCACCCCTGCGATGACGGTCATCGATATCGATGGCGACCTCGACCCCGAAACGCTGGCACGCCGAGCCGTCCATCCTATCGCGCGCGGTCTCGACCTTCTCGACATAGGTGGGCAGGTCGGCATCGACTTCCCCTCTTTCGAAAAGCGGAGCGCGCGGCAGGAGATCGATGAGGCCCTCGGCGAAGCGCTCGCGGACCGCAGGGTCGAGCGGACGGCAATGAACGGCTTCGGCTTCGTCCAACTGGTATCTCGGCTCGAAGGGCCGTCCATCCTCCAGCGGCTGGCCTCGCATCCCGCCGCTGCCGCCGCGCGGCTGGCGCTGCGGCGCGCTGAGTTGCTGGATGGACCGGGCACCACGCTACTGACCGTCCATCCTTCGGTTTCCGCAAAGTTCGATCCTGCTTGGATCGTCGAACTGGAACGTCGCACTGGCCGACCCGCGCGGATCAAGACGGACGCAAATCTTGCGCTGGAGGCATCCGCTGCCCAAATTGTTTCGCATGAGTAAGACGCTCCGCCCCTGCCCCATCTGCAAGAAACCGCGCAGCGAGGAATTTACACCATTCTGTTCGCAGCGCTGCCGCGACCGCGACCTCGCGCGGTGGTTCGGCGATGGCTACGCGGTTGCCGGCCGCCCCGCCCTGCCCGAAGAAATCGCGGCCGAGGTTACCGGGGCAAACGAAGGCGACTGAATTAGCCCCTTGCCAAGCGCGAGTGCCTTCGCCATAGGCGCGCACTCATTGCTTGCCGGGCCTTTCGAGGTCCGCCTTTCGAAGCGATGTGCCCGGGTAGCTCAGTGGTAGAGCAGACGACTGAAAATCGTCGTGTCGGTGGTTCGACTCCGCCCCTGGGCACCACCTTTTCTCCATTATCGGCCAGGCCGCATTGCCAGACTGGCTTGAAACGCTATCGCTGCGGAAATGGAACATGGATCTGCCCCGCTCTCACCGTTTGACATAGCATCACTGCTTGTCGTTGCCTCGGCATTGCTCGGCTGGTTCAATCATAAGGTTCTGAAGCTTCCCCATGTCATCGGCCTGACGATCATGGGGGCGCTGGCTGCAATCGTCCTGATGCTCGCCAATGCGCTCGTCCCCGGAATTACGCTCGACAATTGGGTTGCCGATACCTTGCAGCGGCTCAACTTTACCGAAACCCTGCTTCAGGGAATGCTGAGTTTCCTGCTTTTCGCGGGCGCCCTTCATGTGGATCTGGATCGCCTGAAAAGCGCGTGGCTGCCTGTTCTTTTGCTGTCGACGGTAGGCGTTGTCGTTTCGACCGTGCTTGTTGGCGGCGCCATGCTGCTGATCGGATCGTTTCTTTCGCTGCCCGTCGCACCGATCTGGTATTTCGTTTTCGGCGCGCTGATCGCTCCGACCGATCCGGTATCGGTACTGGGCGTTTTGAAAGAGGAGAACGTGCCCCCTTCCCTCCAAAGCGCGGTCGCAGGGGAGAGCCTGTTCAATGACGGCGTGGGAATCGTCGTATTTACGATCCTGTTCGGTGCCGCTGTGACCGGCGCCGACTTCTCCATATCCGAAGGAGCGCGCCTTTTCGCCATCGAGGCAGGGGGCGGGGTTGCTATCGGGTTGCTGTTCGGCTGGATCGGCTACCGTGCGCTCGCCAGCATGGACGAATATGTCCTCGAAGTTCTCATCACCCTGGCGGTCGTGATGGGTGGATATGCCCTTTGCTCGAACCTGCACATATCGGGTCCTCTGGCGATGGCCGTGGCGGGTTTGCTGATCGGCAATCAGGGCGTGACTTACGCGATGAGCGACGTAACGCGCGACTATGTCATCAAGTTCTGGGAGCTGGTCGACGAGCTTTTGAATTCGATACTCTTCTTGCTTATTGGCCTTGAAATGATTGCACTGGTTCCCGGGTTCGAGGACGCGGCGTTCGGCATTCTCGCCATCCCGATTACGCTCGCAGCCCGGGCTATCGGCATCGCCGTTTCGACGAAGGTCATTCCCGCGGCACGGTTGCAGCAACGAGGTGCGGCGCGGGTGCTGTGGTGGGGCGGCCTTCGCGGCGGCATATCCATCGCGCTCGCCCTGTCTCTGCCGCCAGGCGAAACCCGCGAACTCATCCTCGCCGCGACGTTCGCCGCCGTCCTGTTCAGCGTGCTCGTCCAACGGGCGACGTTGGGCAAACTGATCGCGAAATTGAAAGACGACCATGCGCCCGCGGTCGAAGGGAACGGAGCCTGACTTCCGATCGCTAAAGCGCGCCGATCCAGAATTGCATCGTATGGTCCGCGGTCTCATCGCCGCCATGCTCGTCCCATTCGAGCGTCATCGTGAGATCGTCGATCGGTGTGTATCCGCGTCGCTGCCAGAAACCGTCGAGCGGTCGATAATCGTCGGGCCGTAGCGGGTGGTCGTCTTCGCGAACAACCGCGCAAAACGTGGCTTGAGTTGCACCTGCCTCTCGCCCAGCTTTCTCACGCTCGTCGAAAAAACGGTGGCCGATGCCCTGCCCTCGACATTCCCTCAGCAACACGCTTTCGCCGAAATAAAACAGGCTAGACAGATCGTATCCACGCTTCTCGAACAAGTCGCCGAGGTTGGGACGGTATTCCTTTAGGGGGCAGCAGGTCGCCGCGCCGACGAGCCGGTCGTGCGCATAGGCTGCAACTAGTACAGAACCGGGCGCGTTTGCGAATTGGGCGAGATAGTCTCGCTCGTATTCGATATCTCCGGCGTACAGGTACGGATAATCTTCAAACACCGCAATGCGCAGGAAAGCAAGCGCGTCGAGTTGCGCGCGCAGTTCACTACCCTGCAGTCGCCTGATTTCTACCCCCATGGCGGTTGCCCTATAAGTAAACCTTTCGCAGGGCAATTGCCTTGATCGCGGGTGTTATGTATTGGCGCAACAACGCCCCGGGCTTCGCGGATCGACCGATCCCGGCTGCCGGGGCGCAGATGTTTCCCCCGAAGGATTGCAGGCCCATGGCACGTCGCCGACAGATTTACGAAGGCAAAGCCAAAATCCTTTACGAGGGCCCCGAACCGGGCACGATCATCCAGTATTTCAAGGACGATGCCACCGCCTTCAACGCACAGAAGAAGGGCACGATCAACGGCAAGGGCGTGATCAACAACCGCATCAGCGAGTATGTGTTCACCCGTCTCAGTCACATCGGCATCCCCACCCATTTCATCCGCCGCCTCAATATGCGCGAGCAGTTGGTGCGGCAGGTCGAGATCATTCCCTTGGAAGTGGTGGTGCGCAACGTAGCGGCCGGATCGCTCAGCAAGCGGCTCGGCATCGAAGAAGGCGAGGTGCTGCCGCACACGCTCATCGAATATTGCTACAAGGACGACAGCCTCGGCGATCCAAAGGTTTCCGAGGAAGAGATCGCCTGCTTCAACTGGTGTAGCCACGAAGAGATGCAGGACATGTCTTCGATGGCGATCCGCATCAACGATTTCCTATCGGGCATGTTCAGCGCGATCGACATTCGGCTGGTCGACTTCAAGCTCGAATTCGGGCGCATTTGGGATGGCGACTATGCCCGTGTGATCTTGGCGGACGAGATCAGCCCCGACGGCTGCCGCCTGTGGGATATCAATACCAACGAGAAGCTCGACAAGGACCGCTTCCGCCGTGACATGGGCGGCGAAAGCGAAGCCTATCAGGAAGTGGCCCGCCGCCTCGGCCTTCTGCAGAACGAGGATAACGGTCCAGGGGAAGTGCTCGACATGAATGCTCATCGTGGCAGGCTGCGAGCATCGGTAAAACCGACGAAGAAATAAAAGGTTAGAGTTCGTCCGATCGGCTCTTGTCTGTTTGCCTGCTTTGCGCATTATGCGATCAGGGGGACAGATATGACTTTCATGAGAACATTCGCAGTGGTCTTGGTGCTCGCTGCGCCCGCATCAGCGCTATCGCAAGAAAGAGAGATTTCGCGCGGCCCCGTTCCCGAATGGGCAGACGAATCCGAACTTCTGCCCGTTCCAGCGGATGCGTCCGGCCTCATCTTCATTCGTCGCCAAGACACTCTTGTTCACCTTTCCGAGACGACCCAGCATACGTTCTCATCAAGCCGTATAGCCATCCTGAACCCTCAAGCGCTACAAATTGGCAACATCGCTCTCGCATGGAACCCTGCTGCGGGAGATCCGATCGTTCACCGGCTTGTCGTTCACCGTTCGGGCGAAACGATTGACGTGTTGGAAGCTTCGCAATTTAAGATACTTCGCCGCGAGGACAATCTTGAGCAGGCAACGCTGGACGGTATTCTGACCGCGTCCCTGCAAGTGCCCGATCTGCGCGTCGGCGACGAACTTGAACTCGCTTATACCGTCCCGTCGAACGATCCCACACTCGGGGCCACGAATTTCGGCATTCTTGCCATCGCGGACAGTCCACCATCAGGTCGTATTCGCCTTGGATTGAATTGGGTCGAAGGTCAGAAACCGGATATTTCTGTCCCGGAGGGCCTTCGATCTTACGTGACCGAAGGCGACCGAAGGCTGGACATCGTGGCGAACGATGCGCCTGTTGCAACGGCGCCTGCTTTTGCACCACCGCGCTATTTTATGCACCGCATCGCCGAATACAGCGATTTTTCCACCTGGCGCGAAGTTTCGGCACGATTCAACGATCTGTTTGTCGAAGCCACTCAAATCGACCCTACATCGCCAGTACGCATCGAAGCCGAACGCATTGCAAGCCAGCATACCTCGGCGAAAGATGGCGCACAGGCAGCGCTCGAACTGGTTCAGAACCAGGTACGCTACGTCTATGTCGGACTGAACGGCGGAAATTATTCTCCGGCAGATGCGAACACCACTTGGGAGCGCCGTTACGGGGACTGCAAGGGTAAGACCGCGCTGCTTTTGGCCTTGCTTGCCGAACTTGATGTGCCCGCGCGTGCTGTCCTCGTCCAGAATGCCGCGATGGATGACGGGATGGACGAGCGCCTGCCCAGTCCGGGTCATTTCGACCATGTATTGGTGCAGGCGGACATCGAGGGCGAAACCTACTGGCTCGATGGAACGCTTCCTGCTGTTGCCGCCATGAGCATTGAGCCCGTCCACCCCTACCGATACGTCCTACCGCTTGCTGATGCAGGATCGGACTTGGTGCGGATACCCGCCACTCCGCATGTGCTACCGGAAGAAATGGGTTTGTTCGAGATCGATGCCCGAGCTGGCTTCGACGAACCTGCGAGGATAAAGAGCGTATCCGTACGTCGAGGGCTGGCTGGTCTTATCGAATACATGCAATATTCGTCTGTAGCGCCGAACCAACTGGAAGCCGGATTGAAACAATCTCTCGTCGGCGAAGTCTGGAACCGTATTGAGAGCGTATCCTACCGTTACGACGTTGATACCCAAGCGAGCATCTTGACCATCGAGGGCACCGGTCCGGTAGATTGGGAAGACGAAGGCAGGGGATCTTACGATCTTACCTTACCGGGAGGTGGCTTCAGCCCCCCGCCGCGGAGGGTTCGACCGGAGGAACAGGACCAAACAGCACCGTTCTACACCGAGCCCGGTTACAGTTGCCATGCTACGACAGTGCGGCTCCCGGAAGGAACCGATCTGGACAATTGGGGCTTCAACACGACTTACGATCAAATGCTGTTTGGACGTCTATATTATCGGATGATGGAAAAGCGCGACGATCACACAATACGCATGGTCCGCGGATCCCGAACCGAGCAACAGGAAATCTCTCCTGCAATAGCCGAGAAAGACAACGAGCGTCTTTCGAAGTTCGACAATTCCAAGGCTAACATCGTTTACGATCCTTCTCGAACAATGCGCGGGTGGGGCCGCCTTTCTCCAGTTCCCGCTACGTACGAAATCGATTGGACAGGCGTCGATGCTCCATGTTTGCCAGAGGACGTTCTGTCTGACTGATCCTAGTTCGCTTGCTTCGCGGGAATATTCGGCAACAGTTCAGCGGCTTTCCGTCAGGCTTTTACTCTTGATGGCACACGTAAGGACTGAGCAATTAAATCCCTAATCATGATGCCGAAGATCCTCTGCGGCTTGATCCTGCTTGGCTCGCCGCTTCAAGCGCAGCAAATCAAGCTCCCCGTCGACAGAGAGACGGCTTGGGGCACCCCCGTTAACGATATCGCGCCCGATCCGGCGGTGCGCTACGGCGTGCTGCCCAACGGGCTGCACTACGCAATCCTTCGCAACGAGCGGCCGCAGAACACCGTCAGCGTGCGCTTGGCCTTCGACGTCGGTTGGATCGACGAAGGCGAGGACGAACTCGGCCTCGCCCACTTCATCGAGCACATGGCCTTCAACGGTTCGACCAACGTGCCCGAGGGCGAGATGGTCAAATTGCTGGAGCGAGAGGGGCTGGCTTTCGGAGCCGATACCAACGCATCGACCGGGTTCGAGGATACGGTCTACAAACTGGACCTGCCCCGCAGCGATCCGGCCTTGCTCGATACCGCCCTTATGCTTATGCGCGAAACCGCATCGGAGTTGACCATCTCCTCGGAAGCGGTGAACCGGGAACGCGGCGTGCTCGCATCCGAAACGCGCACCCGCAATTCCTATTCTTCCCGGCGAACGCGCGACTATCTGCACTTCATCGCGCCCGAAACGGTGTTTTCGAAGCAGTTTCGCAACCCCAAAGCTCCCGAGATCGTGGCGAATGCATCAGCGGATACGCTGCGCGATCTATACCGGTGCTTCTACCGGCCGGACAATGCCGTGCTGGTTGTCGTCGGCGATGTCGATACGGACGATATCGAACGGAAGATCGCGTCGCGGTTCGGGGACTGGCAGGCCGCGGACATGCCCATCGATCGAGTGGCGGAAGGTTCGATCGCACTCGCAAGGAATGCCGAGGCTGCGAACTTCGTCGATCCGGACACCGAGTTCCTCGTCCAGATCGACCGCCTCTCGCCCTACCAAGCGCCGCAGGACACGGTGACCGATTTCCGCAGGCGCCTGCTGCGTTCGCTCGGACTGTCGATCTTCAACCGGCGGTTGGAGCGCATCAAGAACGGGAGCGACGCTCCGATCCTCGGCGGATCGGCCAGCGTCTCGGACCTGTTCGAACTCGCCGATATCGCGAGCGTCAGCTTGCAGGCGCGAGAGGGCGAATGGCGACAGGCGATCGAAGTCGGGGAGCAGGAATTGCGCCGTGCAATCGAATTCGGTTTCACAGACGCCGAACTCGCAGAACAGCTTGCCAATTTCGAGCTCGGCTTTCGTACTGCCGCGGAACAGGCCGGCGCCCGCCGAAACGCGGCACTTGCTTCCGGCTTGCTTGCCGCAGCGAAAAACGATCGCTTGTTCGTTACACCGCAAACCCGCCTCGATCTGTTCGAAGCCTTTCGTAGCGATATCGCGCTGTCTGATATCGATGCCGCCTTTGCCGAAGCGTTCAGGGATGGCGAGCCTTTAATCCACGTCAGCTCGAAAGAGCCGATTAAGGGCGGCCCCTCCGCCATCCTTGCGGCCTATAAAGCATCCGAGATACAGGCCGTGGCCCCGCCCGATATGTCGGATACCGCAGAGTTCGGTTACGAAAGCTTCGGAACGCCCGGCACGGTAATATCCGACCGGACAGTCGAAGACCTCGGTTTCCGTGAACTTCGCTTCGCCAACGGCGTCCGCCTCAATTTGAAGCGCACCGATTTCGAAGAAGGCCGGGTACGGTACGCCGTCCGGATAGGCTCCGGGGCTTTGGCTATTCCCGATGACGCGATCGCCACGTCCATGCTTATGTCGTCGGCCATGGCGCAGGCCGGGCTCGGCAAGCACAGCCTGGATGAACTGCGGCGCATTTTCGCAGGCCGGAACGTCGATTTCGGCATCGGTTCGGGCAGCGACCGGTTCGGCGCGTCCGGCAGCACGACCATGGCCGATTTCGCTGCGCAGATGAATACGACGGCGGCCTACCTTACCGACCCTGGATACCGACCGGAGGCGCTCACCCGGTTTCGCGCGCTGTTGCCGCCCTATTTCGCGCGCGCCGACGCCACGCCGCAGGCCGTATCGTCCTTCGAAGTTCCGGCTTTGTTGACGGACGGCAATGCCCGTTTCGGCACGCCAGCGCGCGAGGCGCTCGAGGCGGTTACGCTCGACGACCTGCGCAATGCGATCGATCGGCAATTCGCAACTGCCCCTATCGAAATCGCGGTGGTGGGAGATATCGATGAGGCCGCAGTCATCGAAGCGGTAGCCCGAACCTTCGGCGCATTGCCGCTGCGCGAGAATACCTTGGGCGAGTTTCGTGAGGCGCGGCAGGCGCAGTTCACGCAAAGACGCGGCAAGGTCACGCTGACCCATGCGGGCGCCCCGGATCAGGCGCTGGCGCAGATCTACTGGCCGCTGACCGACGATAAGGACGCGCAGGAGGAAGCGATCGTCCGATTACTCGCTGAAGTGATGAGCCTCGAGCTTACCGACGAGATCCGCGAGACACTTGGTGCAACCTATTCGCCCTCGGCGTCATCCAACATGTCCGATACCTACGAAGGGTTCGGGACGTTCGGCGCATCCGCATTGGTCGCGCCCGAAGATGCCGACGCTGTGTTCGCGGCCATCGAAGAGATCGCCATGGAGCTTTCGCGCCGTGAGATAGACGACGATCTTCTGACACGGGCCCGCCGTCCCATGCTCGAGCGGCTGGCGCTTAGCAGGAAGGAAAACGGGTACTGGCTCGGGTTGTTAAGCGAAGCGCAGTTGCGTGCGGAAAGACTTGATCGTTACCGGACGTACGAGGCGCGCCTCCGCGCCGTCACTCCGACCATGCTGCGCTCCGCCGCCGAACGATGGCTGCGCCACGATGATGCCCTGCGGATCAAGATCGTCCATGAAAGCCTCGCGGCGGACACTGCGGATTGAGACGCTGCACGGCTTGCGTCCGCTTCAGGCACACGCCATAGGCGCGGGCGACGAAAGGCTGGCACCAATGAAAGTTCGCGTTCTCGTTTCCCTCAAGCCCGGCGTGCTCGATCCGCAAGGCCGCGCCGTGCATCACGCACTCGAAGGATTGGGCTTCGACAGCGTTTCTGACGTTCGGATTGGCAGGACGATCGAACTCGAAGTGGCCGACGGCACGAGCGACGCCGCACTGGAAGAAATGTGCGAAAAGCTACTCGCCAACACGGTGATCGAGAACTACCGGATCGAGAAGCTCGGCTGATGGCGTTCCGCGCTGCCGTCGTCACCTTCCCGGGATCGAACTGCGACCGCGATATGGCGGTGGCTCTCGAACGCGCATCGGGCGAAGCGCCCTTACGCGTTTGGCATGGCGACGCAGCCCTGCCGGATCGGCTCGACTTCATCGCCCTGCCCGGTGGCTTCTCCTACGGCGACTATCTTCGCTCAGGCGCGATGGCGGCCAACAGCCCGATCATGCGCGAGGTTGTCCGCGCGGCGGACCGCGGGGTCCCCGTGCTGGGCGTGTGCAACGGGTTCCAGGTCCTCACCGAAGCCGGAATGCTGCCCGGCGCCCTCATGCGCAATGAGAGCCAGAATTTCATCTGCCGCACGGTAGACTTGCGAGTGGAGAACACGGCCTCTCTCTTCACGGCGGGCTACAAGGCAGGCGGCACCATTCGCATCCCCGTCGCCCATCATGACGGCAATTATTTCGCCGATACCGAGACGCTCGAGCGGATTGAGGGCGAGGGTCGGGTCGCTTTCCGCTATGTCGCGAACGCGAACGGGTCGCAGCGGGATATTGCCGGCGTGCTCAATGCGGCGGGCAACGTGCTCGGCATGATGCCGCATCCGGAACGGGCCGTTGATCCGGCGCATGGCGGTACCGACGGGCTGCGGTTGTTCGAAAATGCGGTGAAAGCTCTGGCGCACGCCTAAAGCTTCTAGGCACTCATTATTAGGCTCTTCTGCGTCTCGACGCTCGCGCCTGTGCGAAGAGACGATGCACATCTTCGACCGGCATCGGGCGGCCGAAGTGAAAGCCCTGGATTTTGGTGCAACCCAGACGCCGGATCATTGCCGCTTCTTCTTCGTTCTCAACACCTTCCGCAGTGGTCGTCATGCCGAGGCTGTCGGCCATGGCGACGACGGCGCGGATGATCGCCAAGCTTTCCGGGCTGTCCTGCGCGGCCCCCTGGACAAAGAGGCGATCGACCTTGATCGTGGTGAACTTCAATTTGCGCAGATAGCCGAGCGAAGAATATCCGGTCCCGAAATCGTCGAGTGCGACTGAACAGCCAAGTGCCATGCACTGTTCCAAAGCTTTGCGCGCCACATCCGCATCGCGCATGAAGATGCTTTCGGTCACTTCGATCTCTAGCCGATGCGCTTCGAGTCCGCTGTGGGACAGGGCTCGCACGACGGTTGCTGCGAAATCCGGTTCGAGCAACTGCTCGGGTGAGACATTGATATTGACCTTCACCCCTTTAGGCCAATTGGTCGCAGCTTCGCGGCAAGCTTCCTGCATTACCCATGTGCCGATGGGTACGATCAACCGGGTTTCCTCTGCTATCGGGATGAACTTGCCTGGGCTTACGAAGCCGTGCTCCTTGCTGTTCCAGCGAACCAGCGCCTCGAAACTGACAAGTGTTTCATCGTTGGCGTCGACAACCGGCTGATAATGCAAGACAAGTTCGTTGCGGTCGAGCGCCGTTCGAAGGGAGAATTCGAGTTGCCTTCTTTCTTCCGCATTGGCGTGAAGCGAAGGATTGTACTCCCGATAGAGATCGCCGCCCTCGTCCTTGGCCCTGTATAGAGCCAGATCGGCATTACGAAGAAGGGTCTCAACCGTGGTACCGTCGCGAGGTCCGATTGCCGAACCAACGCAAGCTCCGACATACAGTATGTGATTGTCGATCTTATAGGGCGTGGAGAGGGCGGCAATTATCGTTTTCGCCAGCGTTTCGATCTGTTTCCTGTTCGAGACGTCGCGAATGACGACGGCGAACTCGTCGCCGCCCAATCGACCGCAAGTCTCACCGTCCCCCATCAGGCTGCTGAGACGGGCAGCAACCTCGCCCAGCATGCGGTCTCCAACGGGGTGCCCCAATGAATCGTTCACGGCCTTGAAGCGATCGAGGTCGATAATCAGCAAGGCGCAGCGCGTCTTCCATTGCTGGGCGTAATCGAGCGCGTCGCCCAACGCTTCGGTAAGCATCATGCGGTTCGGCAGTTGCGTCAGCGTGTCGTAGCGCGCGAGATAAGCGATCTTGTCGTTGCTCTCGCGTTGCTTCGTGACGTCCGACCCAACGCCGCGATAGCCTTGGAACACACCGTTATCGTCGATGATGGGCGTACCGGAAAGCTCCCACCACCGCGTCTCGCCTTCGACGAAGCCCTGCACGATAAGTTCGGAAAAACTCTCTTTGGATTTCAAACGCTCGGCCAGTTCGTGAAGGCTGCGCGGAAATTCACCGTTCTTCCACCCGTCTCCCGAAATCAATTGGAGGAACGATTGACCCTCGATGTCGGCAGCATCCTTGCCGACGGCGAACGCAAAACGCGGACTAACCGAACACAAGCGGCGGCGGACATCGGTTTGCCACAGCCAGTCGGCCTTGCCCTCTTCGAACTCGCGAAGCAGCATCGAAACGGTTTCCGACTTTTCCTGGATCTTGATCTGGGAAAGCCGTGCAAGAAGACCGGACCGCGCGTTTTCAAGCGCGCCCAGCACTGCGATTATTCCCATCGATACGATGGTCAATGCGAGGGGGATTTGAAAGGTGGCAACCGCCGCGATCAGGCTGCCGACCGACATCGCAATGGTAAAACAGATGGAATTGAGCGGTACAGAATACGCGCTGACGACGTTTGCGAGAATGAGTATCGCACAAACGGACCAGACCTGCGCAGCCAGATCGGGTCGGGGCGAAACCGCCGCCAATGTCAAACCGATAGCCCAAACTGCGCCCTTGAGCCCACATGCCATGGCATGCCGCCGCATTTCGCTGACAGGTACAGGGCGGCCATCGGCGTCAGACAATTGATCATCGAACCGCTTCGCGATCAAGGTCGCCAACGCGAGAGCGATCCCCCACCCCAGTATCGAAGCCAGACCTACGGCTTTGACACACAGACCGAAGACTAGGAGAAATCCGAAAGCGTTTATAGCGAGCCTGATTTTCGTCCGCTGCGGTACGACAGCATAGCGCGGTCCATGAATACCCGCCCAATCGGCTCCTTCGATAGGCTCCAGCCCGAGGATCTGCTTGACAGCCAGGGAGGCGACCATCGTCGCGAAGTTGGGGGTCGTTTCGCTCACCCCCGAACTGCTAACTCCGAAAGGTTATTGGGCTGTAAATCCAATCGCCATTTTCGACATCAAATCAGACGTATATCGAGCAGGGATTATTCGACGGTCACAGATTTCGCCAGATTTCGCGGCTGGTCGACATCGGTGCCTTTGACGCAGGCAACGTGATAGGCGAGCAATTGCACCGGTATGGCATAGACCAGCGGCGCAATCAGCGGATGCACTTCGGGCATTTCGATCGTTGCGAGGCAACCCTCGCCCGCCTCTGCCAAGCCCTTCGCATCCGAGATCAGGACGATCTGCCCACCCCGGGCGCGCACCTCTTCCATGTTCGACACGGTCTTTTCGAACAGCGGGCCCGACGGTGCAATGACGATCACCGGAACCTCGTCGTCGATAAGGGCAATCGGACCGTGCTTCATCTCGCCACTCGCATAGCCCTCCGCATGAATGTAGCTGATTTCCTTAAGCTTCAACGCGCCTTCCATGGCGAGCGGGAAATCCTGACCCCGTCCGATATACAAGACGTCGCGCGCCGGCGCGATAAGCGGGGCCATCGCCGCGATGTCCTCATCGTGGTCCAGCGCTGCGTTCAAACATGCAGGAGCCTGCAACAGGTGCTCGACGACCTTCTGCTCCTCCTCCCGGCCCATCAGCCCCTTCTTCACCGCCATATGTGCGGCGAGCGCAGCAAGCACCGCAAGCTGGCAGGTAAACGCCTTGGTGCTGGCGACGCCGATCTCCGGCCCGGCGTGGGTCGGCAGCAGCAGGTCCGCCTCGCGTGCCATGGAGGATGTGGGCACGTTGACCACCGCGCCGATCGTCTGTCCGTTTTCCTTGCAATGGCGCAGCGCCGCAAGCGTATCCGCCGTCTCGCCGCTCTGCGAAATGAACAACGACAGGCCGCCCTCTTCCAAAACGGGCTCCCGGTAGCGGAATTCGCTCGCAACATCGATATCGACCGGTACGCGTGCGAATTGCTCGAACCAGTATTTCGCGACGAGACCCGCGTAATAGGATGTACCGCAGGCGACGATCGTAACTCGGCGGATGCTGGAAATGTCGAAGTCGAATTGGGGCAACGCTACCGAATTGTCGGCCTGCCGGACGTAGGAACCCAGCGTTTGCGCGACCACGGTCGGCTGCTCGAAAATCTCCTTCTGCATGAAGTGGCGATAATTGCCCTTCTCGACCGCGGCGGCGGAAGCACCGGATGTGGTGACTTCGCGCTCCACCTTCTGGCCCGCTTCGTCGTAAATTACCGTGCCGTCCCGGCGCACCACCGTCCAGTCGCCCTCTTCGAGATAGGTGATCTGCTGGGTGAGTGGTGCCAAAGCCAGCGCGTCCGAACCGATATACGTCTCGTCGTCGCCCCACCCGATTACAAGCGGGGAACCGCGGCGGGCGCCGATCAGGAAATCGGGATAATCGCGAAAGGCGATCGCCAGCGCGAACGCACCGCGCAGGCGGGGCAGAACGGTCTGAACGGCGTCGGTCGGCTCAGCCCCGTTCTCGACCTCGCGCGAGATTAAATGCGCGACCACTTCGCTATCCGTATCGCTTTCCAGCGTCCGCCCGTCGACCGAAAGCTCGGCACGAAGTTCCTTATAGTTCTCGATGATGCCGTTGTGGACGAGCGCGAGATGGTCGGTCGCGTGGGGATGCGCGTTCTTCGCGATCGGCGCGCCGTGCGTGGCCCACCGGGTATGCGCGATCCCGATGGCACCCGGTGCGGGATGCGCGGCGAGTTCCTCGACCAGATTGGCAAGTTTGCCTTCCGCCCGGCGCCGGACGAGATCGCCGTCATGAATTGTGCAGATGCCCGCGCTATCGTATCCGCGATATTCCATGCGCTTCAGGCCGTCGACCAGCCGGTCCGCCACGCCGCGATTGCCGACTATCCCGATGATTCCGCACATGTCATTCGCTCCGATTGGATGGTTCGCCGGATGTAACGCAATGCGCTTACCGGTCAATTACCGGCTCAGCTCGGCGCGCGTGCCGACTGCAGCTTGCGCCGGTTGTCGCGCCACAGATAGAGCCCTGCGCCGATGATTACGAGCGCCCCGATGAGCGTCATCAGGTCGGGCGTGTCACCGAACCACCACCATCCGAGCGTGCCGGCGACCAGCAGCTGCACATAGGTCATCGGGGCGATAGTAGCCGCATTGGCTTTGGTGGTGGCGAGATAGACGAGGTAATGGGCCGTGCTCGCGGTGATGGCGACGACGGCGCACCGCAGCGCTACGCTCGGCGTAGGCCAGCCAATCTGCAAGCTCTCCACCCCCGTAGCATTCCCTATCAGCGCGGCGATCGTGATGATCGGCGCGGCGCACACTGCCATGAAGACCTGCATCGAAAGCGCGCTGCCCTGATTGGCCGAGGCGCGATTGGCAATTACCAGCAACGACATGAACAACGCCGACCCCAAGGGCAGGAATGCGGCGATTCCGAGCGCGAGGAAATTCGGGCGCAGGACGATAAGAACGCCGACGAAGGCGATGGCAGATGCAATGAAGGTGGCGGGTCGCACCTTTTCCTTCAGTAACGGTCCGCTCAGCAAGGCCGTGAGGATCGGGGCTACGAAGACCAGGGCGGTCGCTTCTGCCAGCGGCATGATGAAAACGGCGGAGAAGAAGCCGATCGTCGCCATCGACAGACAGAACCCCCGCGCCAGTTGCAGCCAGGGATTGCTTGGCTTGAAAGCCGCCGGTCCCTGCGTCGTCGCCAGCAAGGCCGACAAGCCGATCGCGCCGAACGTGAAACGCAGCGCCGCCACGGCCAGGGGTGACCATTCGCCCGCCATCGTCTTGATGACTGCGTCGCCGGTGCTGAGCAGTGCGAATCCACATAGCGCGAGCAGGATGCCGCTCCCTTCGTTTTCGCGCATTTTGATATTCGCCTCCTGACAGGCGCCTGCGGCTAGGCGCTATTCGCCGTGCTGGCTAGGGCCCGCTTCCGTTAGGACAAAATCAAGGTTTCCAACTTATTCACCACGCTCGGAAACGCGGCTTTCCTGCCTTCTGCGGCAGGGCTCGCCGCACGATACGAAAGCCTAGACCTGCAGGGGTACGAGTGGAATGAGCGCATTCGGACGGAAGAACGGACCCGGAAGTCGTCCGCAATTCGGCATTGCGAAACCGATGCGCGGCGGCGGAGGCTCGTCTTTCGCACAGGACGACGGCTCTTCCGACGATCACGGCGGCGGCGAGCAATTCCCACCCCTCCCCGATAGCGATACGCCCAAGCCTTCCAGCTCAAAAAAGCCCACCTCCAGCAGCGAGGCAATGGCGCGCCTGTCGGAAAGGATGAACGCGACACATTCCGGCGAGAGCGAGACCGGCGGGTTCGAAGCGAGCATCCACAAGATCAAGGAGCAGGTGCTCCCCCGCCTGCTCGAACGCGTCGATCCAGAAGCGGCGGCAACGCTGACCAAGGAGGAGCTGTCCGAAGAATTCCGCCCGATCATCATGGAAGTGCTGGCCGAACTGAAGGTCACGCTGAACCGGCGCGAGCAGTTCGCACTGGAAAAGGTGCTGGTCGACGAATTGCTCGGCTTCGGTCCGCTGGAAGAACTGCTGAACGATCCTGACGTGTCGGACATCATGGTCAATGGACCTGACCAGACCTATATCGAAAAGAAGGGCAAGCTGGTCATCGCGCCCATTCGCTTCCGTGACGAACAGCACCTGTTCCAGATCGCGCAGCGGATCGTGAACCAGGTCGGCCGCCGCGTTGACCAGACCACCCCCTTGGCCGACGCCCGCCTGAAAGACGGCAGCCGCGTCAACGTGATCGTCCCGCCCCTGTCGCTGCGCGGCACCGCGATCTCGATCCGTAAGTTTTCCGAGAAACCGATCACGCTCGACATGCTTATGGGCTTCGGTTCGATGAGCGAGAAGATGTGCACCGCGCTGAAGATCGCCGGCGCGTGCCGCATGAACATCGTCATTTCCGGCGGTACGGGTTCGGGCAAGACGACCATGCTCAATGCCCTGTCGAAGATGATCGACCCGGGCGAGCGCGTGCTGACGATCGAGGACGCCGCCGAACTTCGCCTGCAGCAGCCGCACTGGCTGCCGCTGGAAACCCGTCCGCCGAACCTCGAAGGTCAAGGCGCCATCACCATCGGCGATCTCGTAAAGAATGCCCTGCGTATGCGCCCCGACCGTATCATTCTGGGCGAAATTCGCGGTGCGGAATGTTTCGATCTTCTCGCCGCCATGAACACGGGCCACGACGGTTCGATGTGTACGCTTCACGCCAACAGTCCACGCGAATGCCTTGGCCGTATGGAAAACATGATTCTGATGGGCGACATCAAAATTCCGAAGGAAGCCATCAGCCGCCAGATCGCGGAATCGGTCGACCTAATCGTACAGGTCAAGCGTCTGCGCGACGGGTCACGCCGCACTACCAACATCACCGAGGTGATCGGTATGGAAGGCGACGTGATTGTGACGCAGGAACTGTTCAAGTTCGAGTATCTGGACGAAAGCGACGACGGTAAGATCCTTGGCGAATACCGTTCGTCCGGCCTGCGCCCATACACGCTCGAAAAGGCGCGCCAGTTCGGTTTCGACCAGGCCTATCTGGAAGCCTGCCTTTAAGTAATCAACCGGCAAGAAGCGGCGGGATCGCAGCCACGAGCAACCCGCCGCCGATCACCGCGAATGCCAGGAAAATGCCAGTCCACGGTACCCAGCCCACGTGATCGATCCGCGTGCGCCGATTGCGGCGGTGCTCCATCACCAAGGCTGCGAGCGCGATCAGAACCGCACCCAGCCCCCATAGTGCTAGGATCGCGGCATCGCTTGCAAACAGCAGGAAGTCCGGCTCGGCCCATTGCATCGCGCGGATATGGCGCAAACGCTTTTGCGTTCAACAGGTGGGCGACGCGGGAACTGCGTTTTCGAATACACGTTTATCAGTCCGGAACGCTCAATCACGAGCATTCGGGAAGGTAATAGAACATGGCCAAGAAATTTCTCCTCGCGCTCGGCATCACGACGATGGCTCTCACCGCGACTGCCTGCAACACGGTGCGCGGCGCAGGTGAAGATCTCGAATCCGCCGCGGATACCGTCGACAACGAAATCTAAGCCGCGATCTTTCGAACAAAGGCCCGCCCCTAACGGCGGGCCTTTTTCGTTGGACTATGCACTTCGGCGGTAAATCAGCATGATGTTGTTTGCCGGCATCTCGTACCGTGCCGATCTGCGGAAACCGTTCGCGCGCGCCAGTCGGTCCATCGCGCTTACCTCGCGCAGACCCCACGCACTATCGCGGGCTTTCAGTGAAGCGTCGAATGCGAGGTTGGACGGGGCGGTTTCGACATCCTGTTCGATATACGGTCCATACAGGATCAAGGGTCGGTCATTCGCCAGCAAACGGCCTGCGCCGCGCAGCAAGCCTTCGGTCGCACTCCACGGACTGATATGTACCATGTTGATACATAGGATAGCATCGCAGTGATCGATCGGCCACGTCGGTGCGCTGGCGTCGATCGCAATAGGCGGGAGCAGGTTTGCGGGCCCCGCATCTTCGCGCCAGGCTTCTATCGATGCGAGACCGTCCGCATCCCTGTCGCTCGGCTGCCAATCGAGGTGGGGGAAGCCTCGCGCCATGAACACCGCATGTTCGCCTGTCCCACTCGCGATCTCAAGGACGAGACCGCTTTGGGGCAACTCGTGCGCCAAAACCTCGGAGATGGGTTCCGCATTCCGCGCTGCGGCAGGGGCATGCCGCTTCACGACCACCGCCCTGCGGCGCGAGCGCGCCGTTCCCGCATGAGAAGCCAGACGAACAGTCCGAGCGGCCCCGCCATGAAGGTCGCGAGCAGGATCGGTGCCTGCACCCAGCGCGAAAAGCCCTTCGCATCGGCATCGCGCGCGATCCACACGCCAATGAAGAGGTCGAAGGCAAGGTAATGCACCCACCCGGTCGTAACCCCGCCTTCCGACCGGAACAGATCGGCGATTCCCGACAAGCTGAAATCGCCGAAATTCGCCGCGCCGGCCCCAGCCTCGCGGACCGGATCGAACACTCCGGAAACGAGACCTACCAAGAGAACGACATAGGTCAGGCAGAGCAGCCCTACGCCGCAGTAGAGCACCAGCGCCATAGCGAACGGTTTACGCGGCAACAGGATGAGGATTGCCCACATCGCCAGGGCAAGCAGGTTGGCGATATTGAAAACTGTGTCCCACATCGTCTCATTCTACTCCCAGTTGCGGCAGGCTGCGCGCGGCACGGAGTATGGCATCGTTGTCGTGAACGAACCGGCCGCGCGCCGGTCGCTTCGCGAGCGCTAAAGCAGCCTTTGCGACCGTATCGGCGGGTATCGCGCGGTATTGCCTGTACTTGCCATGCAGGAGCAGATTCGTGACCGGCGCAGCGACCTGCGCCAGCCGTTCGCCCAATCTGCGATCCGCATCACGCGCGCCCAGCAATAATCCCGGGCGCAGGATATCGAGCCGCGGGAACCGGATACGGGTCAGTTCGCGCTCGACCTCGCCCTTCACCTTCAGATAGAAATGCTTCGACGCGGCATCCGCACCGACCGAACTGACGGCTACAAAACGCTCTACGCCGTTAACCTTGGCCGCCTTGGCTACATCCAGAACCAGTCGCTCGTCCACTTCTCGGAACGCGTCTTCTTCCTCACCCGCCTTCTTCCACGTCGTGCCGAGCGCACAGATGACGGCCGAGGGTCGCAAGGCCTCGATCACCTCGTGCCATTTGTCGGGTTCGGCGACGAACAGTTCCATACGGATACCGGGCGGCAGGGCTGTTTCGCGACGTGCGATGGCAGACAGACGCACGTCTTCCCGCCCCACGCAATTCGCCATCACCTGCCCGCCGACGAGGCCAGTGGCCCCGACGAGGGTGATGCCGAGGGGCGCGTGGTCAGACATTCGAAAGGCCTTCGGGTATGCGTCCATAAATACGGGCATACTGGTCGATGGCGAAGCGGTCGGTCATTCCGGCGATGAAGTCGGCGATATGGCGGCTGCGTTGCGGATCGTTTGACGGCAAATTGGCCAGCCAGGCATCGGGTAGAAGCGAGGCGTCCTGACTGAAGGCCGCGTAGAGGCGGGCCATGACGTCCCGCGCGCGTTCCGCCGTCGCGATCTGTTCGGGGTGATAGTATAGGCGGTCGTACATGAAGCGTTTCAGGCGCCGCTCCTCAATCGCAACGCCCTCGCTGAACCCGCCGATCTGCTTGCCCGCCTCGCGAACGGCATCGGCGCTTTCATATCCCGCGGCCGCTTGCTGCGTCTGCGCGATGACATCGTTGACCATCCGCCCGATCTGCGTGCGAACGAGTTCGCGCAGATGCTGGTCGCGCGAGGCGTTGGGAAAGCGCCGTTCGACCGCGCGAAACTGATCGGCGACGAAATCCAGTTCGAGGAGATCGTCGAGCTCTAGGAACCCTGCGCGCAGGCCATCGTCGATGTCGTGATTGTCGTACGCGATGTCATCCGCGATCGCAGCGATCTGCGCTTCAAGCGATGGCCATAGGCCGAGTTCCAAGGGGAATGCCCGGTCGATCTCGGCAAGCGCCCAATTTGGTGCGCCGACCGGGCCATTATGCTTGGCCATCCCTTCCAGCGTTTCCCAAGTGAGATTGAGACCCTGCCGATCGCAATAGGGGTTCTCGATGCGGGCCAGCGTGCGAATTCCCTGCGCGTTGTGATCGTATCCACCTGCCTGCATCATCGCATGGCCAAGAGCCGCCTCCCCTGCATGGCCGAAGGGTGGATGCCCGATATCGTGCGCTAAACACAGCGCCTCGGTCAGGTCTTCGTCCAGACCGAGCGCACGCGCGATCACACGACCGATCTGTGCAACCTCGAGGCTGTGAGTCAGGCGGGTGCGGTAGTGATCGCCGTCCGGGGCGATGAACACCTGCGTTTTGGAACGAAGGCGCCGGAAGGCGATGGAATGAATGATCCGGTCCCGGTCGCGCTGGAATTCGGTGCGCGGCCCGCGCGTGCCGTCCCGCTGTTCGGGAAACTCCCTGCCCCGCGAGTTGACGGGATCCGCGGCGTAAGGCGCTCTTTCCATGCCCGGCCCGCCCTATGCGAGCGAGGCAGGCCGAACAACGTGAACGAAAGGCGAACTTGTTGCTTTTGCGGGCAAAAGAAAGTGGTGCAGACATTCAAAGGAATGCTCACAAACAGCGTGACCGTTCAGATGATGTCGATCACCGTGGATTGCATTCCGTTAGGTTGGTAACCCTTCTTTGCGACCTAAAATCCAGTCACAAATCGCATTGCAGTGTATCTCCGTAGAATCGAAAACCGGCAAAACGTTCGCACGCGTGTCGACGACGAGCTCCAGTTCGGTGCTCGCCAACACGATGGCGTTGGCGCCCGCCTTGTCCTTTCCGGTCACGATCGTCTTCAGGGCGCGCTCCGCACTGCGCGTGACACGGCCGAAAATCAGTTCCTTGTAGATGATGCCGTCCACCATCTCGACATCGTTCATGTCCGGCGGAAGCAGGGATACGCCGTGCGAAACCAGGCGCTGGCGATAGAAACCGCCCGTCATCACCTCGCGCGTTCCGAGCAGGGCGGCATTCTCGACACCCTTGCTTGAAAGATGCGTACCGACGGCGTCGGCGATATGCAGTACGGGGATGTCGACCGCCGCGGCAACTTCGTCGTACTGGCGATGCATCAGGTTCGATGCCATCGCCAGCCCTTCGGCGCCGCTACGTTCCAGCCCGCGGGCCGCATCGATCAGCGTGCCGGAAATCCGGTCCCAATCGTCGTCCTGCTTGGCTTCGTGGATCGGCGCATAATCGAGGCTCTCGATCAGCATCGGCGCACTGGCGACCGCTTGGCCGAGATGCTGCACACGCCGATTGATCTTCTCGTAATAGGCGCGCGTGGATATCCAGCTGATACCGCCGATCAAACCCAGTTTGCGCACCTGCCCCGTTTCCTCCTGTCTGACGCCGCAATCATCGCGCCACTATCGCCAACGAAGCCTAGGTGGGGGAGTTCCGATTTTGCGTCAATACCGGCCCGGCTCGCGTGGGCTGAAGGCCAGCTATCGCGCTTCGTCGGCGAGGCCGGTGGCGCACAGAGCAGCGGACGAGGCCGTCACGCCGATGACTTCCGTATCGCCGACCCGGCGGACACGCGCGACATAGTCCGAAAGGCTGACAGGGTCTTCGGCTTCTCCCGGCCGCGCCTTCACGCGTTCCAGCTTCTTCAACTGGTCAATAGTCAAACGGTCTACCATCCGTTCGGCCATGCAACCGGCATGGCGTTGCGATAGTCCGGCATCGACCAGCGCCGTCCGCACGCGTCCTTCGGCGATCTGCTGGGCGCAGCCGCTTGCCAGCAACACGATCAAAGGGAGAATAATTACACGCATCAATCCAACGCCTTTACTATTTCTTCGACCATTTTCTTGGCATCGGACAGCAGCATCATGGTCTGGTCCATATAGAAAACATCGTTGTCGACCCCGGCATAGCCCACGCCGCCCATCGAACGCTTGATGAAGAACACCTGCTTGGCCTTGTCGACATCGAATACGGGCATGCCGTAGATGGGCGATGACTTGTCGGTCTTGGCCGCCGGGTTCACCACGTCGTTCGCGCCGATGATAAAGGCCACGTCGGCCTGCGCGAATTCGCTGTTGATATCCTCAAGCTCAAAGACGTTCTCGTAAGGCACCTGCGCTTCGGCGAGCAGCACGTTCATGTGCCCCGGCATGCGCCCGGCGACGGGGTGGATGGCGTATTTCACCTCCACGCCTTTCTCTTCCAGAAGATCGGCCATTTCGCGCAAGGCGTGCTGCGCCTGCGCCACCGCCATGCCATAGCCGGGGATGATAATGACCTTTTCCGCCTGCTCAAGCATGAAGGCCGCATCGGCGGCGCTGCCCTGCTTGTAGGGGCGCTGCTCCTTCGTCTCGCCGCCGCCAGCGCTGGCATCCGCACCGAAACCGCCCGCGATCACGCTGATGAAGCTGCGGTTCATCGCGCGGCACATGATGTAGCTCAGTATCGCCCCCGAGGAGCCGACCAGCGCACCGGTAATGATCATCGCCGTATTGCCGAGCGTGAAGCCCATCGCCGCTGCCGCCCAGCCCGAATAGCTGTTCAGCATCGACACAACGACCGGCATGTCCGCCCCGCCGATGGGGATAATGAGCAAGAAACCGATGACAAAGGCTGCGATGGTCAGCGCGACGATCAGCGGCAGCGTCTGATCAGGTCCCGCCATCGCGAACAGTGCGGTCAACACGATGATCACGGCGAGCGTGCCGAGGTTGATCAGGTGCCGCACGGGTAGGAGGATCGGCGATCCGCTCATCTTCCCACTGAGTTTCAGGAAGGCGATGACCGAGCCGCTGAATGTGATAGCCCCGATGGCGATGCCGAGCCCCATCTCGACCTTGCTGACCGGCGAAATCGAATTGCTAGCTCCTGAAATAACGGTCCCATCGTACAGCTCTGCTGAGAAGCGGAGACTACTCTCGAGCAGGCCGAACGCGCCCGGATTAAGATAGGCCGCCCAGCCGACCAGCACAGCGGCAAGGCCGACCAGCGAGTGGAAGGCCGCAACCAGCTCGGGCATGGCTGTCATCGCAATGCGGCGGGCGATCACGAGGCCGATTGCGCCGCCGACTGCGATCGCGATCAGAATTTCGACGATATTGGCGATGTCGTGGGTCGCCAGCGTCGTCACTACGGCGATCAGCATGCCGATCATGCCGAACCGGTTGCCGGCTTGGCTCGTCGCGGGCGAGGAAAGGCCGCGCAGCGCAAGGATGAAGAACACGCCCGAGACGAGATAGGCGAGCGCCACCCACGGGTTCACCGCTTGGTGTTCAATAGCCTGCATCATGTCACACAGTAGAAGGTTTGACCCCGGTGGCGGATTATTTGTGCACTCAAGGGCCCAAACTGGCGAAGAGCTCACAAAGGCAGGGATAGTCAGGAGAAGGCGACGCATCACTTCTTCTCCTTCTTCTTGTACATCGCGAGCATGCGCGCCGTCACCGCGAACCCGCCGAAGATGTTGATGCTCGCTAGCACGATGCCGAGCAGCCCCAGCCACTTCGCGCCGGGCACATCCGCCGCGGCCGCCGCGATCAGCGCGCCGACGATGATCACGCTGGAGATCGCATTGGTCACCGCCATCAGGGGCGTGTGCAGCGCGGGCGTGACCGACCAGACCACGTAATAGCCGACGAAACATGCCAGCACGAAGATCGACAGGATGCTGATGAAGTCCACGGCCACTCCCCTCTTCCGAACGACTGACTTATTACAATCGTCACGCCCCCTGTCGAGCGAAGACGTGTGGACACAAAAAAGGGCCGCCTGCGGGAATGGTGATGCAGACGGCCCCGAACGACACCGGGGAAGGTGTGGCGCCGTTACAGAGTGGGTGTCAGAACCCCGTTGACGACATGGATCACGCCGTTCGACTGCATGACGTCGGCCTGAGTGACGAAGGCGGAACTGCCGCCCTTGCCCATCAGCATGACGTTCCCGTTCTCGATCATGAAGGTAAGGTCTTCGCCTTCGACGGTCTTGATCATCGCGCGCCCGTTACCGGCCTCGATACGCGACATGAGATCGGCAGCCGTAATGCGGCCCGGCACGACATGATAGGTCAGCAGCTTTTGCAGCTTGGCGCGGTTCTGATCCATCATCAGCGAGTTGCGCATCGCTTCGGGAACGCGGGCGAAAGCCGCATCGGTCGGTGCGAAAACGGTGAACGGGCCCGGGCCCATCAGCGTATCGACCAGACCGGCTTGCTTGACGGCGGCCACCAGCGTCGTGTGAACCGGCGAATTCATCGCGTTCTCGACGATATTCTTGGACGGATACATGGCCGCCCCATCGACATAGGCGATCTGTTCATCGCCCATAGCCATGTCGTCATTCATCGTCATGCAGCCGGCGGTGGTGAAGCTGAACGCCGCAATTGCGGAAATCGTGAAAAGGTTTGGCTTGCGCATCGAAGAGTCTCCTGTGGGTCAGGAGAAGCTACCCGGATCGGCCACAATCGGATGCAGCCGCTGCGCTCGTTTATGCGGCCTGAGGAATAAGCCGCTCGTTCACGACCTTGCCGCCCTGCGTCAGCCGCACGGCGTTTCCGATTTCCTCGTCGAGAACCGGTTTGCCCTCATCCTTGTCCCAGAAGGCGGAAAGGAAATTGTAGAGGTTGCGCGCGAACAGCGCGCTCGCATCCGCCGCCAGGTGCCCGGCTGTGTTCGAATAGCCGACGATCTTCACCCCGTGCCGCAACACCGTCTCGTCCGGTTGCGATCCTTCGACATTGCCGCCTTGCGCGACGGCCAGATCGAACACCACGCTGCCCGGCTTCATCGTCGCGATCTGTGCGTCCGAAATCAGTTTCGGCGCGGGCCGTCCGGGGATCAGCGCGGTGGTGACGACAATGTCCTGCTTGGCGATATGCGCGCTCACGAGGTCGGCCTGGGCCTTGCGATATTCCTCGCTCATTTCGGTCGCATAGCCGCCGGAGCCTTCGCCCTCGATCCCCGCGACCTCTTCTACGAAGACCGGCTTGGCGCCGAGCGACTGGATCTGCTCTTTCGTCGCGCTGCGGACGTCGGTGGCCGATACTTGCGCACCCAGACGCTTGGCCGTCGCAATCGCCTGCAGTCCGGCAACGCCGACGCCCATGATGAACACCCGCGCGGCCTGCACCGTACCGGCTGCGGTCATCATCATCGGGAACGCGCGTCCGTATTCGTTCGCCGCAGTCAGCACCGCCTTGTATCCGGCGAGGTTGGACTGACTGGAGAGCACATCCATGCTCTGCGCACGTGTTATGCGCGGCATGAATTCCATCGCCAGCGCTTCGAGGCCAGCATCCGCATAGGCATCGATCTGCGCGCGGTTCCGGAACGGATCGAAGGTCGCCGCGACCCATGCCCCGTCCTTCGCCGCCGTCAGAGCGGTCGGATCGGGCGCCTGAACGCCCAGCACGATGTCCGCCTCTGCGAGTACGGACGCAGCCGACCCGACTTCGGCCCCAGCCTCCCGAAACGCTTCGTCGGATATCGCGGCGCCCGCTCCCGCACCCCGTTCGACGGCAACGGTCGCGCCGAGCGCGATGAACTTCTTCGCCGTTTCGGGCGTCAGGGCGACCCGGTTTTCACCGGATGCGGTTTCCTTCAGCGCCGCGATCCGCACCGGCGGCTCAGCTTGCGATGATGATAACGACGATCGCCGCGATGGCTACGATCAACGGGACCGACCACTTCAGCATTCCGATGAAGCTGCCATAAGTGCGGGCATGTGCTTTCCGGTCGTTCGCGGATTCCATTGCGCGTAAATTCCTCAGGTTGAATTTGTCTGGTCCGCATTCCTAAAGCGGGCGCTCCTTGCGGGCAAGAGGACAGCAGCTTTTGATGAACAACCCCAATAATCGCGCTTAAGCCGCTTTTAACGTGTGCCGCGTAAGTTCTCGCTCGATCGGGGACCTTCTTTGCTTCCCGAAACAGGGAGTATTCGAATTATGGCCGAGAGCGAAGAGCGTCTTTTGATGCTGATCGATGACGAGCCGGCGCAGAGCCGTCTCGTTTGCGCTCTCGCAGCACGCGAAGGCTGGCGCGCCGTGGTGTTCGACGATTGCAAGACGGCGCTCGCCGCGCTCACCTCGGACGAAGGCAATGCCTATGCGGCCGTTCTGCTCGATCAATGGGTGCCGGGGGACAAGGCGTGTGATTTCATTCGCGAGGTGAAATCGGAACGTCCGGGTCTACCCCTATTAATGCTGACCGCCAGCACCTCGCCGCTGCTCGCCGTCGAGGCGATGCGCGCCGGTGCGACCGATTACTTGATGAAGCCCGTTGCGCCCGAACGCCTGCTCAAGGCGCTCCGCAATGCGACGCGCGTGCAGGCACCGCAGGACGAATTGCAGCCGCTTGCCGAAAAACTGAGCGAGAAACTCGATTTCGATGCGATGGTGGGCACGGCCGCACCGTTCCGCACGGCGCTTGCCAAGGCGGCGACCGCGGCACGTAGCCACGGGCACGTGCTGGTGGAAGGCGAGCCCGGCACGGGCAAGGAAATGCTGATGCGCGCGATGCACGCATCGAGTACCCGTTCGAAAACCTGCGACAAGCTCGTCAATTGCGGATCGATGCAAGCGAATTCTTTGGATTCGCTGCTATTCGGGCACGAGAAAGGCGCTTTCGCCGGTGCTTTCGACCGGCAGGATGGCCTGTTGCAAGCCTGCGACGGCGGCACGCTCATGCTCGACGAGATTGATCGGCTGAACCTCAAATCGCAGGAGCGGCTTGCTGCGGCTCTTTCGACAGGCATCGTCCGTCCCACCGGCGCGGACCACGGGTTCAAAGTGGACGTACGCGTCTTCGCGGCATCTGACCTTCCGCTCGATCAATTGGTCGAGGACGGCGAGTTCAGCGCAGATCTCTACAATGTGCTCAAAGCGACGCGGATCACGCTGCCTCCCCTTCGCGAGCGCTTGGGCGACATCCCCGCCCTGACCCGCTATTTCCTTTCGCGGTTCAAGGAACGTCCCGGACTTTCGCACCATTCAATCGCCGACAGCGCGCTGACCCTGCTCGAAGCCTACGACTGGCCGGGCAATGTCCGCCAGTTGCAGGCGGTCCTGTTCCGCGCGGTGCTGTTCTGCGACAAGGAAGCGCTGACGGCGGACAGCTTCCCGCAGCTATCCAATCTGCTCGGCGACAATCCGGCGCGCGGCGAAAGCAAAGCGCGCGGCGTAGGCGTCCTGCTGTATACTGACGACGGCAATTTGCGTCCGCTCGAGGAAATCGAAGCCGACGTGATCCGGCTCGCCATCGGCCATTATCGCGGTCGCATGACCGAAGTCGCGCGGCGGCTCGGGATCGGCCGCTCGACCCTCTATCGGAAGCTTTCCGAACTCGGGATCGACAACGCCGCCTGACGCTATCGGCGTGGCGGCGGAACCGCCCGCGCCCGTGTTCCGTTGTCCTGAAAACAGGAAAAGGAACATCTCATGGATATCGTCGACGCCATTCTTCACGACCACGGCGAACAGCGCCGCCTCTTCGCCGCTCTGGATGAAGCAGGCGAAGACAAGGATTCGCTAGGCAAGATCTTCAACCGCCTGAAAAATCACTTGGAATCTCACGCGCAGGCGGAAGAGCAATATTTCTATCCCGCGCTTCTCAAGAAGGGCGAAGGCGCGGCCGATTCCGAAAGCGCCGAGGAAACCACCGAAGACGCGATCGGCGATCACAACGAAATCGCCGAAGCCCTAGAAGAAGCCGCCGAGCTGGAAGTCGGCTCCGACGAATGGTGGGAGAAGGTCGACCTCGCCAATTGCCGAAACAGCGCGCACCTTTCCGAAGAAGAGCGACAGGGCATGCCCGATTTCCGCCGCCACGTGTCATCGGATGAACGCCGCAAGCTTGGCATCAAGTATCTCGCGTTCCAGATGGAACACGATGCGCATTACGAGCGCGAGAAAAAGGATGTCGACGAATATATCGAGGAAAATCAGGCGGCCTGACCTCTAATTCGATTTCGCCCGCTTGGGAATGTCTCAGGCGGGCAGATCGGAAAAATCGGTAAGCGCCTGATCGCGCAAACCCCGCCACACATTGCGCGCCTGAACGGTCTCGCGGACATCATGCACACGTAGGATCTGCGCGCCGGCGTTCATGCCTGCAATCGCCAGAGCCAGGCTGCCTCCCAGACGGTCGTCTGCGGGTGCTTCGTTGTCGAGTGCCCCCACAACGCGTTTGCGGCTCGCACCAAGCAAAAGCGGATGGCCGAGAGCATGGAACATGGGCAGAGTGTTTATGAGCGAAAGACTGTCTGAGAGAGACTTCCCGAAGCCGATGCCGGGATCGAGGATGATGTTGCGCGCTTCGATCCCCGCAGCCAGTGCTGCGTCCCTTCGCGCCCGCAGGATATCGAATACCTCGAACATCGCATCGCCATGGCCTCCCCCATCGTGGAGGTTATCCCCTGAGTTCGGCGTGTGCATAATCACCACGGGACACTCTGCCTTCGCCACCACCTCGGCACTACGCGGGTCGTGCGTCAGACCGCTTACGTCGTTGACGAGATGCGCGCCTGCATCGAGTGCTGCCTCCATCACGGACGCCTTTCGCGTGTCCACGCTGACTGCCGCGCCCATTGCCGCGCACGCTTCGATTGCCGGGACGACTCTCTCGATCTCGTCGCCTTCCCAGACTGCCTTCGCGCCGGGTCGCGTGCTTTCGCCGCCGACGTCCAGGATGGCCGCCCCCGCCTCTACCATCGCTGCAGCATGGGCGCGCCCCGCTTCACGATCGTCAAGGAACCGGCCGCCATCACTGAAGCTGTCCGGCGTGACGTTGAGAATACCCATGACCTGCGGTTGATCGAGCCGCACGGTCCGTGGTCCCAATTCCAGCGGCGGATGGGCCAAGGTAAGATTGGCCCATTGCGCTTCCGCCTCTGCGCCCACCGTATCGGGCAGCTGACCCAATACCTCAGCCATTTTATCGGGTGACGCAAGCCAGCGTTCTTGCGTCCTTCCTTCGCGACGAAGGATTACTGCGAACCGGCTTGCATACATCATGCCCCCTGCGAGGCGGACCGCGTTACCGTGTTCAGCTTGCGGACCAGGCGCGAAGCCAATGGGGCGAATATATATTTGCAACGATATCCCCACGGTTATCTTGGAATCTGTAGGATGCACATCCCGATGGCAGATGCGGAAAGGGCCTCGACTAAATCGAAGCCCTTCCCGTTAGCCTATGCGTTCAAACAGGAACGCGATGCATCATCGATCAGTACATCACAACGTCGCTCAACAATTCAAGCGGCATCGTGTTTCCGGCATAGAAGGAGTGTGCCGCGGAAAGCTGGCTCGCCTCGCTCGCCGCTTCGAACGCAGCAGCAGGAGGAGGTCCGCCAAGCATTTCTTCGGCGGTAACACCTTCGAAGATAGCCATCAGGTTTCCATCTACAAACATCTCGGCGCCGGCTGCGGAATTGCTGAAGGTGACGGAGTTCGGGTTGCCCGAGAATTCGATCGAATCTTCATCCACGTTGAAATCGGTGACCCGATCGACGCCGGCGCGGAAGTTGTCGTTCTCGAAGAAGAACACGTCCGAACCCGATCCTCCGGTCAGAATGTCGTTCCCGTTACCGCCACGAAGCAGGTCGTTGCCGCGATCGCCATTCAAGGTATCGCCGCCGTTGCCGCCGATCAGTTCATCGTCGCCGCGTCCGCCGAACAGCGTATCGCTGCCATTGGCCCCATCGAGGACATCGTTACCGGCGTTGCCGAGCAATACGTCGCTCTTGCCACGACCCAGAATACGATCATCTCCGGCGTTTCCGGCAATCACGTTCTCCACACCCGCGATGCCGCGGATGGTATCGTCACCAGACGTGCCCGAGATCGCCAGGGGCATCTCTTCGCCGTCGATGATGAGCGTCGTCGAACTGGGGGAGTTGCGGAAGTCTGCGCCAGCCAAAGCTGCTGCCGCATCCGTGCCCGCGACGGTCGCGATCTCGATACCATCGAACGAGATAACCGTATCTTCCCCGACCTGCTCGAACACCACGCGCGCACCGGCAACATTGGTTAGGCGGATGGTATCGTCGGAAGTGAAATCGGCAATCAAATCCGATCCGTCCCCGGCGAAGTCGCCGTCGAGGACAAACACGTCTGCACCCGCACCGCCGAATAGCCCGTCGCTACCGCCATTACCGGTCAGCGTGTTCTCGGCATCGTTACCGACGAGGAGATCATCGCCGCTTCCGCCGATCGCGTTTTCGATAATGGCACCGTAAGCGATGCCTACATTATCGGTCAGAGCGCCAATCCCGGGATTGGCCGCGAGGAATGCAATATTCCCATCGTATGTCGCACGCGCGATTGGCGGCAGGCCCGCGGCTGCGCGGTTAGCATTCGTTTCTTCGAACGTCGGCGCGGAATCGATCGTGACGCCGCCGATGCTCGACAACGCACCTTCACGCAGATCGATGATCTGGTTGGTGTCGTAACCCGATGCGTCGATCGTATCTTCACCAGCGGCGTCCCAGATCGCCATGATCGGTGCCGGGGTCGCATCGAAATCGTACGAATCACGGCCTGCATTGCTGTTGAAACCGTACGTCGTATCGCCGGTACGGGTCGTCATGTCCGCGCCGTACATCGCCTGAATGGCAGCGATATCGTGAACCAGCGGCACGCCGGAATAGGCGGTGGTCGACAGGTGGAAATCGAAGTGCTGCCCACCGGAGAAGTTGGCGTTGAAATAGGACATCACGGTGTAGGCACGCGTGTCCTGGTAATATTCCGCGTTGTTCGGATACGTGATCGAAACGCCCGGAGCAGCGTTATACGCGCCAGGGTGAGACAGTCCTAGCGAATGGCCGACCTCATGGGTTAGCGTCTGCAGGCCGTAGCGACCTTCATCCAGCTGGAAGTTGCTGGCCTGACTTGCAGAAATCCAGACGTCTCCGGCAATCGGCTGGATTTGCGCATTGATGTCCGGATCAGACGTGAGATTTGCGAATGGGAGGCGGGCGTAAGCCTGCGTCTGCGGTGCGCTCGCCAAGTTGCCGAAATTGATATCCGCGTTGTCCGCATCCGTTTCGACAAAAGAAATCGCCGCAACGTCGTCCCAGCTCTGTACGGCTTCGCGAGCCGCCGCGCGCTGTGCATCAGTGAAGGATGCAAAGTTGAAATATTCCGAGAACCCGTAACCGTCATCGCCGATAAAATAGACATAACCGTTATCGACCAGCTCGGCCTGCGACTCGAAGAAGCCGAACGTGATCGTCGTGGGATCATCGTCGCCCCGCTGGGGAGCCGGGTCCGGGCCATCGATCCAGCTGGCGCCGGTCCGATTCAGGTGTGCAGCGATTTGCTCGACCGACCAGATCGGCTTGCCATTCGGCGCTACCGTTCCGGCAAGCGGATCGACAGACGCCGAGAGGCTGTCGGATGGAATAACGTATGGTCCGACCAGATCGGTCGATCCCTCGCGCGTTTCAGGATCACCCTGACAAACGCTGCATTGACAATCGAATGCATCGGTGTGCTGGATTTCGATGTCATTAAGAATAATACGTTCCATATGAATTCCCTTCCCTAAGAATTACGGTAATTTTCGAACTCCGGCGATGCCTGCGCGCCAAGGCAGGATCTCGTCCAGCGAAGCATTGATGGCGGATTTGATGCCCGCCTCGTCAGAAAGCGAGGCGACCCGCGGCATTGCGCCGAACAGGACATCGGAACCCGGCGCCGATGGGCGATAGGGCCGCATCGTCAGGATTGCGCGGTCGCCGCCCTCGATCGCACCATGAACCAGGATTGTCAGCTTGCTTTGCGAAAGCACGGCCGGATCGCCCAGCGCTATAGTGCTTACAGCCAGCTCCGTGCCCTGCCCCGCCGCAGCCGCAACCCGGTCGCACAGCTGGTTTCTAATGCTGTCATCCGCGGGAACGCCGTCTGCCTGAACCAGACAAAGGATTTGTATTCCGTCGATCCCCTGAAAAGCCTGCGGCACGCTCGTCATGGATTGCTCCCCAATCGATGTTGGAGGTGATTGCCGTTCGGCCGCCGTGGGTGCGCAACCGGCAGAAGCCAGACAAAGCACCCCGAGCGTGGTGGCACACTTTCGAACGATAAGAGAAATGATCGACCCACTCCCTAGCAACCAAAAAGGTCGCTTGAGTCGTTCATAGCAATAAAATCGTAACCATTACAAGTGAGGCGTTACGCGGGTTTCAGTCTTCGGCCGCGAGCAAATAGATTTGCCGCGCAGAATCGATCGGCCTTGCCTCGCCGCCCGCTTCGTAATGCCAGAAGGTCCAGCCGTTGCAGCTTGGTGCGCCTTGCAATTCCTTGCCGAGGCCGTGGATCGACCCAGCTTGCTTGCCATAAGCGAGCGACCCGTCCGCCCGCACGGTCGCTTCCCAGCGGCGCTTCTTGTCGAACAGCACCGTACCGGGCGGGATCAAGCCGTTCTCGACCAGGGCGCCGAACGCAACCTTGGGCGCTGCGCGGCCCGCCTGCATCGTCGTCAGCGCGCTTTCATCGAGCGGAAGTTCCTTGGCGATCCGCTTCCGTGCGGCATCACGGTAGCCATCCTCGCGCTCGCAGCCGATCCATTCGCGGCCCAATCGCGTGGCGACCGCGCCCGTCGTACCGGTGCCGAAGAACGGGTCGAGCACCACGTCGCCTCGCTCGGTCGTCGCCAGCAGCACGCGGTAAAGCAAGGCTTCGGGCTTCTGGGTAGGGTGGACCTTGTGGCCGCCCTCCTTCAGCCGCTCCCCGCCGGCGCAGATCGGCAGCACCCAGTCGCTACGCATCTGGAGTTCGTCGTTGAGCGTCTTCATCGCGCGGTAGTTGAAAAGGTATTTCGCTTTCTCACCCTGGCTGCACCAGAGCAGCGTTTCGTGCGCATTGGTGAAGCGGGTGCCGCGAAAGTTCGGCATCGGATTGGTCTTGCGCCAGACGATATCGTTAAGGATCCAGAAGCCGAGATCCTGCAGGATCGCACCGACACGGTAGATATTGTGATAGCTGCCGATGACCCACAGCCCGCCATCGGGTTTGAGGACGCGCTTTGCCTCGGTCACCCAGGCGCGGGTGAAGGTGTCATAGGCGGCGAAGCTGTCGAACCGGTCCCAAGCGTCGGTCACGGCATCGACATGGCTGCCGTCGGGCCGGTTGAGATCGCCGCCAAGCTGAAGATTGTAAGGCGGGTCGGCGAAGACGAGATCTACCGAAGCATCCGGCAAGCTCCGCATCGCTTCGACGCAGTCGCCCGGCAGTATCCGACCGAGCGGCAGCTCGACCGCGCTCTCCCGCGCTTTCGCGCCGATTTTCGTGGCCTCAAGGACCCCCATCGCATTTCCCCGTCTTCAGTTATCCACAGGGTGAGTCCAAATGGATGCGGGGTCAAGCAACTTGTCGGCTGCCTATCGAAGCAGGCGGTCGTAAGGCGCGCAGCAAGCTCAAGATGTTGAGTCCGCACACGCTCGGCGGACTCGATATCTTGCGTGTGTTGCGCGGAAGACTCGCTTCGGCGCTCAGCCGTTTGCGGGATCGAGGCCGGGATCGATCCCCGTCAATTCGACCGATTTCGCCCAGAGGCGCGCGGCGAGCAGTTCGTCCTTCGCGGTGTCGGTCGCGATCGCTCGGCCCGAGGTGGTGCCGCTCATTTCCCGGAAGCCGTAGGGGCCATAATAGTCCCCGCCTTCGGCCTCGGGGTCGGTCGCCGCCTGCAGGGCCGGCAGCGCGCCCTGTGCGGCGGAATTCAGCGCCAGACCGACGATCGGATTGAACACCTTGCCCACCACGCCGAGGTGGCGCGTCAGGTCGGTCTGGGCGATGCCGGGATGGCAGGCGATGGACTTCACCGGCGAACCCGCCGCGCGTAGCCTGCGATCGAGTTCGAGGGCAAACAGCAGGTCGGCGAGCTTGCTCTGGCCATAGAACTTCTGCTTGCCGTAGCCATGGGTCGCATCGAGATTGTCGAAGTCGATCTTCGCACCCTTGTGCGCGATCGAGGACTGGGTGACCACCCGTGCTCCGCCGTTCTCGGCCAGCTTGTCGAGCAGCAATCCGACGAACGCGAAATGGCCAAGATGATTGACGGCGAATTGCTGCTCCACGCCCATCTTGTGACCCAGCGGCGGCATCATGATGCCGGCATTGTCGATCAGCATGTCGATCCGCTCGTACCCCTTCGCTTCGTCCGCCGCATCGCGGACGGAAGCAAGATTGCCGAGGTCGAGATGGAGGTAGGCGAGATCGGCCTGTTCGGGTCCGCTCTTGATGGCCTCCATCGCGGCTTGCGCCTTGTCGCCATCGCGGCAGGCCAGCACGACCGTGGCGCCCTTTCGCGCAAGGCCACGCGCGATCTCCAGCCCGATCCCGGTATTGGCACCGGTGACGATCGCGGTCCTGCCGCGCTGCTCGGGTATATCGGAAAAGGCAAAACTCACGCGAACATCTCCATCTGCGCGACCGGCGCAAAGCTGCGGCGGTGCAGCGGGCTCGGTCCGTATGTTCGCAATGCTTCGAGATGCTCGGCCGTTCCGTAACCGGCATTGCGCTCCCACCCGTAATGCGGATGAGCGGCGGCGGCTTCGCGCATCATCCGATCGCGGTGTTCCTTGGCCAGGATGGAGGCCGCGCCGATACATTTCTCGCGTGCATCCCCGCCGACGATCGGTCGGGCGGGCCAGCGCCATTCGGGGCGGCGGCCATGCGGCGTTAGGTTGCCGTCGACCAGCACGCCATCGGGGTCGCAGCCCAGCGCCTCGACCAGGCGCGATACGGCAAGCGTCATCGCCAGCATGGTCGCGCCGAAGATGTTGAGGCGATCGATCTCGTCCACCTCGACCACGCCGATGCCCCAGGCACAGCGGCGCTTGATCACCGGTTCGAGTTCGGCGCGCACGAGGCGCGAGAGCTTCTTGGAATCGTTCAGCCCGCCGGGGCACGGCTTGCAAAGGACGACGGCTGCGGCCACGACCGGACCGGCCAAGGGTCCGCGCCCCGCCTCGTCCACCCCGACGATCAGTGGCGCGGCACCTAAGCCTTTTTCGGGAGTTGCACAGAACATGAAGAAAATCTCGATCCTTGCCGCCTCTCTATCGCCCCTGTTGCTCGCCGCAAGTTGCGGCTCGACGTCATCGGGGAATAACTCTGTCGCGCCCACTCCCACGACCGGGGGCGGCACGGTGACCGGCGATACGTTCGATGGGGAATTCGCCATCACCGAACACGGCACCTTCGACGAACCGTGGGCCAGCGCTTTCGTACCGGGTACGTCGATGCTGTTCATCACGGAAAGACCCGGCACCGCGAAGATCGTAGACACGCGGAACGGCAATGTGATCGACATAACCGGACTGCCGGTAGTGGATTATGGTGGACAGGGTGGTCTTGGAGACGTCGCCTTCCTGCCAAGCGAAGCGGATCGCGAGACGGCCAATCGCACGATCTATCTCAGCTGGGCGGAAGCGGGCCAAGGCGACACTCGCGGTGCCGTCGTAGGACGCGGACAGTTACTGTGCATTCAAAGCGATAGCTGCTCGATCGAAGGGCTCGAAATTTTGTGGCGGCAGACGCCGAAGGTCACCGGGCGCGGCCATTATTCGCACCGCATCGCCTTCAGCCCGGACGAGCGGTACATGTTCGTCGCCAGCGGCGAGCGGCAGAAGGGCGAACCGGCGCAGGACACGTCGAACACCCTAGGTACCATCGTGCGACTCAATCTCGACGGTACGCCCGCCGCCGGCAATCCGCTGGCCGATCGCGGCAGCCCGAGCGACGAGATTTGGTCGTGGGGCCATCGCAACATTCTTGGCCTCGACTTCGACAGCGAAGGCCGCCTGTGGGAAGTCGAGCACGGCCCCAAAGGCGGCGACGAGCTTAATCTCGTCAAGAAGGGCGCCAATTACGGTTGGCCCGTCCGCTCGAACGGCGTGAATTACGACGGGTCGAACATTCCCGACCACTCGCCGGACGACGGGTTCGAGAAGTTCGTCGTCAACTGGACGCCGGTGATCGCGCCGGGCAACATGGTATTCTACTCCGGCACCCTGTTCCCCGGCTGGAACGGCGACCTCATCATGTCCGGCCTCAAGACCGAGGCGCTGATCCGCGTCGATGTCAACGGCACGCAAGCGAGCGAAGCCGCGCGATACGACATGGGCGAGCGCATCCGGTCGGTGATCGAAGGACCGGATGGCGCACTGTGGGTGCTGGAAGACGGCGAGAACGGTCGCCTGCTCGAACTTCGTCCAGGCTAAGGCGTTCTTGATCGACATGCGCGGTGCGCCGACCTAACGAGCGCGCCGCCATGCCGACCATCGTTCCCCTCTCCGCGATCGACCCGAAACAGATCGAGCAATTGCTCGACGCATCCTTCGGCATCGAACGGCGCGCGCGCACCGCCTATCGCATTCGGCAGGGCGTGACGGCGCTTGACGGATTGAGCTTCGCGGCGCTCGACGACGAAGACTATCTCGCGGGATCGATCCAGCTATGGCCGGTCGCCCTGCTCGATCCGCACAAGCGGCCGCATCCGATGATCATGGTCGGCCCGGTGGCTGTTGCACCCGGCTATCAGAACGAAGGCTATGGCAAGGCGCTCATGGCGGCGAGCCTCGGTGCGGTCGATGCAGGTTTCGAAAGCGGTGCCATGCCGTTGCCGCTGGTGATGATCGGCGACCCGGAATATTACGCACGCTGGAACTTCACCGCGCAGCACACCGCCGGCTGGACCTGCCCCGGCCCGTTCGATCCCGAACGCCTGCTGGTCCGCACCGCCAATCCGGCGATCCTGCCTGCGGAAGGCATTCTGGGTCCTTGGCGTATGTAACCCGTTGCACCTCGGCATGGCGCGCTCCAGATAGTAAGCATGGTCTATACCCCGCCCCCCGAACTCGCCGGTTTGTCGCTCGCCGAAATCGCAGAGCAGGTGGCTCAGCGCAAACTGCCACCCGTCGAACAATGGGATCCTCAGCAGAGCGGCGACAGCCACATGTGCATCGCGGCGGATGGCACGTGGTATCACGAAGGCTCGCCCATAAAACGGCAGGCGATGGTTCGCGCGTTTTCCGGCCTGCTGCGGCGCGAGGGGGACAGCGGATACTGGCTCGTTACCCCGTTCCAGAAGCTGTCGATCGAAGTCGAGGATGCCTGTTTCCAGGCCGTCGATGTTTCGCGCAAGGACGGCGATCTCGCATTCCGATTGAATACCGACGATCTCGTGGTCGCTGGCTCGGACAACTCCCTGCGCGCGTCGGGCGATCCGGACCAGCCGGCCCTCTACCTTCACGTGCGCCGCGGATGCGAAGCCCGGTTGAACCGTTCGACCTACGAGCAACTGGCGCAGATCGCGCTCGAGGAAAGCGAGCACTGGACAGTGACGAGCGGCGGCAAAACCTTTGCGCTTCGGCCCGAATGAGCGATGTGTTCGATCGGCTGAAGGTCCTGTTCGACGAGGGTCATGCCGCCGACCTTCCCGACCTTCTTACCGATGCCTCCTTCGCTGACGCGGACCGGACCGCCGATGCCGCCGTGCTGATCGCGGTGACGGAGCGCGAGGAACCCGGCGTGCTCCTCACCCAGCGCCCCAGGACCATGCGCGATCATCCCGGGCAGGTGGCTTTCCCCGGCGGCAAGCTGGAGCCGGGGGAAGCTGCGACCGAAGCCGCCTTACGCGAAGCTGAGGAGGAACTCGGCATTCGGCCCGCCGACGTCCGTATGATCGGCACGACCGACCGCTATCAGACCGGCACCGGCTTCGACATCACGCCGGTGCTCGCCACGATCCCCGCCGATCTCGTCATCCGCCCCGATCCCCGCGAGGTCGAAAGCTGGTTCGAGATGCCGCTGGCCCTTCTGCTCGATCGCACGCGCTGGCAGCAAAACAGCGTGTTCTGGAAAGGCGCTTGCCGCCATTATTATGAGATGGACTACGAAGGCTACCGCGTATGGGGCGTGACAGCAGCGATCTGTCACAACCTTTCGCGGCGCCTCGCGTGGGTCTAGTCCCTCTTTGCGTATGACAGCTTCTCTACCTCAATCCCCCTGGACCCAGCGCGACGATCTTGCCGCGCTGATGGCTGCGCTTGGGAAGGGCAAGGCGCGCTATGTGGGCGGGGCGGTGCGCGATACCCTGCTCGGCAAGGCCATCCACGATATCGACTGCGCGACCGTCCTGATGCCTAATGCGGTTATCGAACGATGCACGGCCGCGGGTATCAAGACCGTGCCGACCGGGATCGATCACGGCACGGTGACGGCGGTTCTGCCGCAAGGCAATGTCGAGATCACCACATTGCGCCGAGATGTCTCGACCGACGGACGCCGCGCAACCGTGACTTACGCCGCCGAATGGCACGAAGATGCCGCGCGGCGCGACTTCACGATCAATGCCCTCTATGCCGATCCGGAGACGCTGGAGATCGCAGATTTCTTCGGCGGTCTTGAAGACCTGGCCGCCCACCGGGTTCGGTTCATCGGCAATGCCGCCGAACGCATTCGCGAAGACCACTTGCGCATCCTGCGCTATTTTCGCTTCCAGGCGCGGTTCGGCGATACGCCGGACCCGGACGCGATCGAGGCCTGCCGCAACCTTGCGCACACGCTGAAAGGGCTAAGCCGCGAACGGATTGCGATGGAACTGCTTGCGATCCTCGCTCTGCCGACACCCGTCGACACCATCGTGCTGATGCGCAAGCTCGGGGTCCTTCCCGTGATCCTCCCAGAAGCGACTGACCGCACTATTGACGTTCTGAAAAAACTTATTGCACAGGAACTGAGCGAAAGCGTCGCGGCGAACCCGATCCGCCGCCTCGGTGCACTCCTCCCCCCGATCTCGAACATTTGTGAAGCCGTCGCTGCACGTTTGCGTTTATCGAAGCAGCATCGAAACCGATTGATGTGTATCGCCGAACGAACGTCCGCCGATAGCAGTGATCCGCGCGCATTGGCTTACCGGACAGGTATGGAGTGTGCGCAGGACCGCTTGCTCATTCTGGGAGAAAGCCTCGCGCCGTTTTCCGGATGGTCAGTACCCAAATTCCCCCTCAACGGAGGTCGCATCGTGGAACGCGGCATTGCGGCGGGGCCCCAGGTCGCCAAAACGATGCGCGAGGTGGAAGCGAGGTGGGTTGATGAGGGTTTCCCCGATGAGCCCCGCATCGCCGAGTTACTCGACGAAGTTTTGGCGCAGCGCAGCACCGTTTGATCGCCTTGAAATGCGCCTTCATCCACGCTTAAGCTGCGACGCAGCATAACATTTTGGCGTTTCAAGCATATCAATCGCTCGTCGCGTGATGTGCATCCCCCTCAAGTAACTTGGAGAGAATTACGTGAAATTCGTTAAACTTGCTGTTGCCTCCCTCGCCCTGGCCGCCACCCCTGCCCTCGCGCAGAGCGGCGTTACTGTCGGTTCGACGGTTTACGGACCGGAAGGCAATCAGGTTGGCACGATCGTGTCGGTAGAAAACGGTCAGGCCGTTCTCGACACTGGCAAGCATAAGGTGCCGCTCGCGCTCAATATGTATGGAGAGGGCGAAAACGGCCCGACCATCACCGTCACCAAGATGCAGATCGATACGATGGTCGATCAGCAGCTTGCCCAATCCGCTGCTGCACGTGATGCCGCTCTCGTCGAAGGCGCGAGCGTGATGGATGCCAATAACGAGCCGATCGGTACCATTCTCGAAATCAACGGCGACAATGTCATTATCGCTCGTGGCGACGATGAGATGGACAAGGTCACGCTACTGCGTGAATATTTCGATGCTGGCGATCAGGGTTTGAAGGCACGTTTGACCAATGCCCAGATCGATGCGGCGATGAACGGCGGAGCGGCGGCACCTGCCGCCACTGCAGCCGATGCGGAAGCGAATGCCGAAGCCGCGGCTTCGGATACCGACGCCCTGTAAGAAGGTTTCGCCCCCGACGGGACTTCGGGGGGTCGATTGAAAGCCGGGAGCGGGCTGCCGCTTCCGGCTTTTTTCGTGCCGTTGGCCTGTCCCGCCTTAGTCGAACGTATTGTCGCGCGGGAAGCCTTGCGGCGGCATTCGGCCCGCACCGCCACGTGCGACCTTCCATTGCCACATCTCGTTCTCGGTCCGGGTGCGGCCTTCCTTGCCGCCCATCGTCCAGCTTAGCCCCTCTTCCAGCGTAAAAGTCGTCGCGTCGGACAGCCCGCCGTCGCGATAGCTTTGCAGCTTGACGCCTTGGCCCTTGGCAAGGGTCGGCAGCTCCTCGAGATTGAAGACGACGAGCTTGCGATTCTCGCCCACCACCGCGACATGGTCATGGCTTTCGTCGATTACTTTCGCCACGCGCAGCTTCGCATCGCCGCGCAGAGTAACCACCTGCCGCCCCTTGCGGGTTTCGGCGAGGAGATCGTCGGTCGCGGTGGAAAATCCCTTGCCGGTGTCGGCAGCGAGCAGAACGCGCCGGCCCTCCTTGTGCGGAATGGCAGCGATGATGTTCGCGCTAGTCTCGATATCGAGCGTGTTGCGAACCGGCTCGCCGAAACCGCGGCCGCCGGGTAATTTGTCGGCCCCTAATGTGAAGAACCGCCCCTTGTCGGTCGCCAGCAGGATTTTGTCGGTTGTCTGCGCATGAAGCACGAAAGCGGGGCCGTCGCCTTCCTTATACTTGAAGTCCTGATCCAGCGGCAGATGCCCCTTAGCCCCGCGCACCCAGCCTTTCTGGCTTAGGATGACGGTGACCGGTTCTTTCTCGATCATCGCATCCATGCTGAATTCGACCGTCGGTTCGGCCTCCGCGATGGTCGTGCGCCGCTTGCCGAGCGCGGTATCTTCGCCATACTCCTTGCGCAGCTTGTTCAGGTCGCGCTTCAGCCGGGTGCGCTGGCGGGCGGGCGAACCGAGAAGCTTTTCAAGTTCGTCCTGCTCCTTAAGCAGATCGTCCTTCTCCTGCCGCAACTGCATTTCTTCCAGCTTGCGCAAGGATCGCAGCCGCATGTTGAGGATCGCCTCAGCCTGCCGATCGGTCAGCTCGAACTCGGCCATCATGATCGGCTTCGGCTCGTCCTCGGTGCGGATGATCTCGATCACCCGGTCGAGATTGAGGTAGGCAGCGATATAGCCTTCGACCAGCTCCAGCCGCCGCGCAATCTGCTCGAGCCGGTGCCGGCTGCGGCGCTGGAGAATGTCGATCTGGCTGGCGATCCAGTTCGACAGAACCTCGTGCAGGCCCATCACGATCGGCGTGCGGGTGGCGTCTAAAACGTTGAGGTTCAGCCCGAAGCGCGTTTCCATGTCGGTCAGCTTGTAAATGCTTTCCTTTAGCAATTCGGGATCGATATTGCGGCTGCGCGGGACCAGTACGATACGGATCTGCTCGTCGCTCTCGTCGCGCACATCTTCCAGGATCGGCAATTTGCGATCGCCGATGGACGCGGCGATCTGCTCGATTAGCTTGCCCTTCTGCACCTGATACGGAACCTCGCTGATGACGAGCTGCCACTGCCCGCCGCCCAAGCGCTCGATCCCCGCCTCCCGATCTTCGGCCCGGGCCGCTTCCGCTGCATGGAACCGCCCGCGCACCCGGAAGCTGCCGCGCCCGGTCTCGTAAGCCGCGCTAATCGTCGCGGCGCTTTCGGGTACGACGCCGCCTGTCGCGAAGTCCGGCCCCTTGAACAGTTCCATCAGACGCGCGTGCTCGACATGCGGGTTGTCGATTACCTCCAGCGTCGCATCGACGATTTCGGCAACGTTGTGCGAGGGGATATTGGTCGCCATGCCGACCGCGATGCCGCTGGCCCCGTTGGCAAGCAGGTTGGGAAACAGGCCGGGGAAGATTTCCGGCTCCTGCTCCTCGCCGTTATAGGTCGGGATGAACTCGACCGTGCCTTCGTCCAATCCTTCCATCAGGCGCAGCGCGGTGCGGGTTAGGCGAGCCTCAGTATAGCGGTAGGCGGCGGCGTTATCGCCGTCGATATTGCCGAAATTGCCCTGCCCCTCGACCAGCGGATAGCGCAGCGCGAAATCCTGCGCGAGGCGGACCATCGCATCGTACACGCTGGCATCGCCATGCGGGTGGTACTTGCCGATCACATCGCCCACTACGCGGGCGGATTTCTTGAACGCGTCGGTCGGGTTGAGCTTCAGCTGCCGCATCGCCCATAACAGACGGCGATGGACCGGCTTTAGCCCGTCGCGCAGATCTGGCAGCGAGCGCGCGGTGATCGTGGACAGCGCATAGACGAGATAGCGTTCGGACAGGGCGGCATCGAACGGTGAATCAACGATGGCGTCAAACGGATCGGGCTCTGCGGTGTCGGTATCGGGCACTGTCATTCAACCATGAATTGTCATGAAAGCCGGATGCGATCGGCTTTCTCGCGCCCCGCCCTATCATCGCCACGCTCCGGCTAACAGAGCGGAACACTGTCCCTCCCCCATCCGTTATCGGAACAACACGTAATCAAGGAGCTAGCTATGACCAAAGTAATGATCCTCGCCACCAACGGCTTCGAACAATCCGAACTTTTCAAGCCCAAGGCGAACCTGGAAGAGGCCGGAATCGAGACCGAGGTCGTCAGTCTCGAAGCTGGAGACATCAAGGCCTGGGATGAGGACGATTGGGGCAAAACCATAAAGGTCGACAAAACGCTCGACAGCGTTTCGAACTGCGATGGCTATGATGCGCTGTTGCTGCCGGGCGGCCAGATCAATCCCGATCTCCTACGCGTCAACGAGCGTGCCGTTGCCATCGTCAAGGAATTCAACATGGCGGGCAAACCGATCGCGGCCATCTGCCATGCGCCGTGGCTGCTGATCGAAGCGGGCATCGTTCAGGGCAAGACCGCGACCTGCTACAAGTCGATCCGTACCGATCTGAAGAATGCCGGTGCAAATGTGGTCGACCAGGAAGTCGCGAAGGATGGCAACATCATCACCAGCCGCAACCCAGACGACATTCCGGCCTTCTCGAAGGCGCTCATCGAGGCGCTCGGCCAGACGGCCAAGAAGGATGCGATGGAAACCGCATAAACTTCGAAATTTCAACAAATTGTGAGCCCTGCTGGAGCAATCCGGCGGGGCATTTTTGTGCTTCCCGTAAGTCTCAATTTCATATGAGATCGTATCTGCGAACTTACCGTTTGCGAATGAGGCGAAATTGTGTCTTAGTTGTGTTTCAAATAAGGCATAGGAGTGAGCAGGATGCGTACAGGGTATTGGCTTGCCGGGATAATACTGCTGGGCACAACGGGTTGCAGCGACAGTTGAGAAAGCGCGAGCGTCGAACATGTAACTACCGTCGATGCCGCGGAATCCGATATGGCGCCGCCCAACGAATTCGGCTTAATGGAAGCCGGCGAGCAGGGTGCGTTCAACCGCGCGGCGCCGCCTATTCCGCCAGCGGTGCCTCGCACTGCTGGTAGGGACCTCCCTGTGTCAGGTGCGATTGCCACCAGCCTGCCGCAAATAGCTTATGCATTCGCATACGGGTTCCGCGTCCCCGCAGACACGATACGTCCTCTACAGGAACGCCATGCCGATATGTGCGAAGCCAAGGGTCCCCAAGTCTGCCGGATCGTATCTATGGATTCTGGCGAGCGCGAGGGGGATTACGCTTATGGCAATCTGAGCATCGCGGTGGCCAGCGATCAAGCGCGCCAGTTCGGCAAAGCGCTAACGGCGGCGAGCGGACAGATGGACGGCGAGCTCACCTCGTCCTCGATACAGGGCGAGGATTTGTCCAAGCGGATCGTGGATACGGAGGCCCGGTTACGTGCTCGCACCGTTTTGCGCGATCGGCTGATGGAAGTGCTGCGCAATCGTAGCGGGACGGTCGCCGAACTGGTCGAGGCCGAACGCGGCGTGGCACAGGTGAACGAGGAGATCGACCAAGCGCGCAGCTGGCTTGCCGAAATGCGTGGGCGCGTCGCCTACAGCACCATGACGCTGGAATACGAAGCCGGTGCGCCCAGCCAAGGCGGTTTCGTCGATCCGATCCGCAACGCCCTTGGCTCGCTCGCCTCGATCTTCGGCAATCTCATTGCCTTTCTACTGATCGTGGTAACCGTGCTCCTGCTGGTCGGCTTGCTGCTGTGGGGCGGCATCCGCGCATTCCGCAAGATCAATACGATTGGCGGAAATGCATGGATACGTGAGCCGGATGCCACCGAAACCTGAACCTCCCTCCTCGCGACGCGGCGCTTACGGTTTGGACCTACCCGCTTGCCTATGCATTGTGTCGCCATGGGGAGAACAATCATCGGTCGCCTGCTGTCGCTCGTCATCCTGTGCCTTACGTTTGTCGTCGCGCCGATGGCGAGCGCGCAGTCGCGTGAGATCGCGCAGGATAGCGAGCCGTTCGTCTACCAGATCGAGCGGCTCGACAATCAGTCCGGCTTAGCCACGCCGCTCGATCTCGATACCCCGCGCGGCCTGATGGAAACCTTCCTCGAAGCAGGTGAGGCCAAGGACTGGAACCGCGCCGCCGCTGCGCTAGACATGGCGAATATGCGGGGCGGGGACGCATCGGCGCGCGAACTGGCCGCCCAGCTTTACGACCTCATCCACCGCAGCGTGCCGATCGACTGGGCGGCGCTGCCTGATCGGCCCGACGCCGTCGATACGCAGACCAGCAGCAAGGACCCGATGGCGGGCGTGGCCCGTCGCTCCATCACCGTCGGCAATCTCGACTTGCCGAACCGCCCGGTGACCATCCGCATCGCGCGGGTGCAGGCGCCGGACGGCGAACCGGTGTGGGTGTTCAGTCGTCAGACGGTCGCCAACGTTCCTGTGCTTTATGCCGAATACGGGCCGACCGCGTTCGAGAAATCTTTGCCGCCCCTCCTTCGCCAGCAGGCGTTCTGGACGCTCGCATGGTGGGAAGTGATCGCCCTGCCCCTGATCCTGCTGCTATCCGCTTTCGCTGCCGCGCTGACCTATCTCGCGATCAAGCGCTGGCGGCGACACAACAGGAAGGACAGTCAGGAATTCGGCATCCTGCAGGCAGTGCATCTGCCTGCCACTCTACTCGCGTTCGCCGGGACCTTTGCCCTTATCCGGGCAACCTTCTTCAAGTTATCGGGTCCGGTGAAGGATCTCCTCGACCCCTTGCAGCTCGTTCTTGTCATAGCGGCAGTCCTCGGCGTCGCCCTCGCGATCATCGAGGCGATGTTCGATTTCGCCACCGATCGGCGCACCGACGAGCTGGAGGCGCCGGACAATAGCGAAGACCGCGATTTCTATACCAAGATGAGCGCGATCCGCCGGATCGTCACGGCTCTGCTGATGCTTGCTGCCGTCGGATTCCTGCTCGTCGCCAGCAGTCTTTCCAGCACGCTCGGCTTCTCGATCCTTGCGGGGGCGGGTGTGCTCGGCCTCGTCCTTGCCTTTGCCGCGCGAAAGGTACTGGGCGACATCATGGCGAGCGTGCAGATCGCCTTCGCCCAGAGCGCCCGGATTGGCGATGCCGTCTATTACGACGACCAGTGGTGCTATGTCGAAAAGATCGGATTCACCCACCTGCGCCTGCGCACCTGGGACGAGCGGCGGGTGATCGCGCCTGTCAGCGCCTTCACCAGCGAAAGCTTCGAGAACTGGACGAAGAAGGATCCGAGCCTGATGATGCATGTCGAGCTCGAGCTCGACAATCGAGCCGACGTCGAGGCCTTGCGGGGACCGTTCCGCGAATTCGTCGAGAGCGACGAGGACGTCATCGATCCGGACGATGCGAAATGCGAAGTGGTCGGGCAGAATGCGCGGGCAATGGTGGTGCGTTTCATGGCTCGTTCGACCGATCCAAAGGCAGGCTGGTCGATGCATTGCCGGTTGCGCGAAAGGATGCTGGCGGTGGCGGCCGAACTCGATGCGGCGGCAGGTAACGAATCCTCACCCGCCTACCTGCCGCGGGAGCGCGAGGTGCGGATGGACGCCTAGGCCTAGCCCCGCCGCATGTCGTAGCTTTCAGAGGGTATCTCGACTGCGAGGCCATCCAGCGCTTCGTTCAATACGATCTGGCACGAAAGCCGGCTGGTACGGCGCACGCCTGCGGCAAGGTCGAGCATGTCCTCTTCCTCCTCGCTCGCTTCGGCCAATCGGTCGAACCACTCGGCGGCGACAACCACGTGACAGGTCGAACAGGCCATCTGCCCCTCACACGTACCTTCGAGCGGCATTCCGGCGCGCTGGGCGGCGCGGAGCAGGCTTTCGCCAACCTCGCCTTCGGCGGCGACCGTATCGCCCTCCGGCGTGACGAAAGCGAGCTTCATAGCCCCTGCGCCTTCGCTGCGTCGTTGATCTGGCGGCCCGCATCCTCGATCTCGTCCAGCGTGGTGTAGCGCCCGAAGCCCAGCCGGATGGAACTTTTCGCCTGCTTGTCCGACAAGCCGATGGCCTTGAGCACATGGCTCGGCCGGCCAGACCCGCTGGCGCAGGCGGATCCAGCGGAGAACATCACATCGCGCACCTCGCTCATCAACCGGTTCACGTCGAGCCCCTTGCGCCGGAGGTTGAGATTGCCATGCCAGCGCGCCTCGGCGCTTCCGTTAATCGTCCAGCCGTCGAAAATTTCGCGCGCCCGAGCCCATAGTTTTTCCACGTGCTCGGCATCGCGTTCCATCCGCTCTTTCGCTTCCTTCGCGGCCGCGCCCATCCCGGCGATCAGCGCCGGGCTCAAAGTTCCGGAGCGCATGCCGAATTCCTGCCCGCCGCCGGTCTGTACCTCGGCAAGCTCAAGCCCCTCGCGCACCCACAGCGCACCGACGCCTTTCGGCCCATGGAACTTGTGTGCGCTGATCGCGATCATGTCGGCCATCATCACCTCGATCCGGCCAAAGGCCTGCACTGCGTCGCAGAAGAACAACGCGTTGTTCTCTTTCGCCTTTCGATGCCATTCGACGGTCGGCTGGATGGTTCCGATCTCGTTATTGACCTCCATGACGCAGACGAGGCGGGTGTCGTTCGGGAGATCCTGCCTGACGTTGCACTGCCCGTCTTTGGCGACGTTCAGCACATGGCACTTGCCCGCCGCCTGCGCGGTGTCGAGCACAGCGGCATGTTCGATTGCGGAGACGGAAACCGCGCCCTCCGTTCCACTGCCGCGAATGGCGAGGTTGGCGGCCTCGGTCGCGCCGCCCGTAAAAATAACCTTGCCGCCTGGCGGGAACAGCGCCGCGACCTGCTCGCGCGCGATCTCGACCGCCGCCTTCGCCTGCCGGCCCATGCGATGCGGACTTGCCGGATTGCCGAAGCCCGTACCGCCCGGCCCATCGAGCCAGCGGAGCATCGCGTCGCGCGCTTCGGGGGCGAGGGGAGTGGTAGCCTGGTAATCGAGGTAGATCATCGCACCCCGCCTACCCGCTCACCCAAAGCCTGTCGAACACGAACCTCCTATCTCGGTTTCGCCAGATCCAGCCAGACCTCGCAGAACCGCTCGACCTCGGCGCGGGTCGTGTTCCAGCCGACGCTGACCCGGATAGTGTTCGCCGCGATCTCCGGCTCGACTTGCATGGCTTCGAGCACGCGGCTGGTCTTCATCGTCCCGCTGGAGCACGCGCTGCCTTGGCTGACCGCGATGCCCGCCATGTCGAAACGCATGACCTGCGCTGTGGCAGACATGTTCGGCATGGCGATGGCGCGGATATAAGGGGTGGGGTCCGACAGACCGTCGGAAAGCCAGGTACCGCCCAGCTTGCGGCATTCGTCGGCCAGCGCGTCGAAGGGTTCGAGAATTTCGAAAGCGACGTAGGGGTCCCCGGCATCTTCTAAGGCCGCCGCCATCCCGAGCGCGCCGGGAAGATTCTCGGTCCCCCGCCGGTAGCCACGCTCCTGCCCCCCCGAAGGTTTCAACATTGCATAGTCTTTGACGAGCAGCGCGCCGATGCCAATTGGGCCGCCGAACTTATGTGCTGAGATAAGGGCGAAATCGATGTTTCGAGAAAGCGAAAACTTACCTGCGGACTGAACGCAGTCGACCACGATAAGACTGCCATTCTGATGTACGCATTCGGCGTAATTTTCGATGTCCTGCCGATTTCCGGTTTCAGAATTCACATCTTGAATCGCAACCAACCGGCGATTTTCAATATGTCTACGCGCATGATGCGAAGGCTCGACGGAAAGCCGATCCAACGCTTCTACATCGAGCGCCCCACTCGCATCAGCGGGAATTTCCACCAAGCCGCGGTCGCGGGCGAATCCATGAATACAGTCGTGCTCTACTGCGCTGACGACTTCATTAAGAACGTCAGCAGAATCGAACACCAATAAAGCCGCCTCGCTCGCCCCGCTGGTGAAGATCAGCTCTCCATCCCATCCAAGCGCTTCCTTGATCCGTTCACGCGCATCTTCCAGCGCGGCGCGCGCTTTGCGGCCTTCCGCGTGGGGCGAGCTGGGATTGGCCCATAGCGCGAAGCCTTCTTCCATCGCCCGGCGCGCTTCGGGGCGCAGCGGCGAGGTGGCTGCATGGTCGAGATAGATGCGGTCCGGAATGAGACGTGCCTTAAACAATTGCGAAATACGCGCACAACACTATATAGCGCGCGACCTTGCGCAAGGGGCGTTGCCCCCTGTGCCGCCAGACATTCTACCGACAGGATTGCTTCATGCCGACCGTGATCTTTCCCGGCCCCGAAGGCCGCCTCGAAGGCCGTTTCTCGCCCGCCCCGCGCCCACGCGCGCCGGTCGCGATGATCTTGCACCCGCACCCGCAGGGCGGCGGCACGATGAACGAACAGATCACGCAGAAGCTGTACAAGGATTTCGTCGATCGCGGCTTTGCCACCCTGCGCTTCAATTTTCGCGGCGTCGGCCGCAGCCAGGGCAGCTTCGACAACGGCATCGGCGAATTGAGCGATGCAGCCAGCGCGCTCGACTGGGTGCAGCAGATCCACCCCGAAGCGCAGGTGACCTGGGTCGCCGGTGTCAGCTTCGGCGCGCTTATCGGCATGCAGCTGCTCATGCGCCGCCCTGAAATACGCGGTTTTCTCTCCATCGGCGCGCCGGCGAGCATGTATGATTTCAGCTTCCTCGCGCCCTGCCCCGCCAGCGGCATCTTCATCCACGGTGCGCAGGATACGGTGGTGCAGCCCAACGCCGTGCAGAAGCTGGTCGACAAGCTGCGCACGCAAAAGCACATCACCATCCATCACGAAGAAATTCCGCGCGCGAACCACTTCTTCGAGAACGAGCAGGACGAGCTTATGGCGGCAGTCGACAATTACCTCGACTTCCGGCTCGATCCGTCCTGCCCGATTACCTGATCTAATCTCGACTGACTTGAGGGGGAGGGATGCCTGTGCCGCGTCCCACCCCTTTATGCATCAATACGACGAATCTTGCTTTATCTGAGTTATGTTGTAACGTGGAAGGAATAATATAACGTTAGAGGAGCCTGATATGTCATATATTGAGCAGTCCAATCGTCCCTCACCCGCTTCGTTGGCGGCGGCCATTGGGGTTCACGCTGGACTGGGCGCCGTCCTTATTGCCGGTCTGACAGTAAGCGGCGTCATCAAACCGCCGGTGGATGACGCTTTTCCGGTTATCGACTTCAAGCTGCCCGAAACCCCACCGCCGCCCGAGCCCGAACCCTCCACGCAGCCGGAGCAGTTCCAAGCTCCGGCAACCAATCCTCCTACCGTCCCGCAACCCAAGTTCAATGTGAACCCGCGACCGACGGACATCCGAACGACCGAATTGATCCTGCCATCCGTACCGACACCGCAGCCGGGACCGATCACCCTCGATCCGCCAGTTCCGCAGCCGCTTCCATCGCCGCGCGACACAGGCGTGGATCCGGTGTCCGCCAAGCCGCGCAACGATCCGGGCGCCTGGCTTCGCGACAGCGATTACAAGAGCAGCTGGGCGCGGCGCGACCTCACCGGTGTTGCACGGTTCCAGCTCGACATTTCGAGGATGGGCACGATTACCGGGTGCCGAGTGACGGGCTCGACCGGACATGGCGAACTCGACAGTGCGACCTGTGCGCTCGTGCAGAAGCGGGCCAAGTTCGAACCGGCGCGCGGTAAGCAAGGCGAGCCGGTTGCCGGTACGTATTCCGGGGCCGTTCGCTGGGAACTCCCTGACTGACCCCTACTCAACGCTCCGTTCGACTTTTTCGAGCGGGGCGGCACCCGATCCATCCGGCAAGGTCCAGATCGCGACATTGACCAAGGCGATCGCTGCGAGGACCACCATCAGCAAGGGTTGCTTTGCGTTGCCCGTGCGACGCCATAGCACAAATGCGCCGGCAACGAGCGCCAATGCCGCAAGGACAGTGATGGAAAGGACGGTCGACAGCATGAACGCCCGTCTTAGCCCTCAAGGCTTTGCGACGAAAGGCCGGAACGCGCGCCGCCCGCACACCGTTGTCGCGCCGTAGGGACGGCGAAAGGTCGCCGTTCGCCATAAGGACTTACGGCATGAGTATCTTCGGAAAGATCAAAGACGCCATTTTCGGCAAGGAGGCGGAAGCAAAACCGGCCCCTCGCCCCGCTCCGACGCGTACCACCCCGGCCCCCGCGCCGTCAGGACAGACGCAGACCGCCCCTCGTTCCCCGCCGCAATCCGATAGTGTAGCGGTCGTCGATGTCGAAAACCATCTCGATGCCATGCCGGGCGCCGACCGATTGAACTGGCGCACATCCATCGTCGACCTGATGAAACTGATCGGCGTTGATTCCGATTACGAGTCGCGCAAAGCACTTGCGGACGAAATGGGTCGCCAGAACTACACCGGCAGCCCCGACGACAATATCTGGCTGCACCGCCGCGTGATGAACCAGCTTGCCGCGAATGGCGGCAAGGTGCCGGCGAGCCTGCGCGATTGATTGACTTGCCGGCAAGCGGGCAGCACATCTGTTCGCATGACCGGATATTCCATCGACATAACCCGCCGTCAGGCCCTTGCCGGGCTTGGCGGCGTTTCCGCCTTGGCGCTCGGCGGCTGCGCCCTCACACCGCGCCCCGAAGGCATCGCCGCAGCGCAGACGATCGGCGCGGACCGGCTGCTCGAAACGGTGGCCTACAACCTGCTCGCTCACGAACCCGAACGAGCGACGAGCCTTGGCATCGATACCGGCGATCATGCGTATTTGCGTACACGGCTGGAGGACCAGCGGCCCGAAGCGCAGCAGGCCTATGCCGCCACGCTGCGACAGGATCTGGAACGCGTTCGCGCCTACCCGCGCGAAGGGCTCTCGAACGAGACATCGACTAGCCTGGCAGTCGTCGAAAGCGCTTACAGCACCGCCCTTGAAGGGTTCGCCCTGCCCTATGGCGACGTTGCGGTCGGCAGCTGGCGGAACGCGCCCTATGTCGTGATCCAGAACGTCGGCAGCTATCTCGACATGCCGCGCTTCATGGACACGGTCCATCCGGTGAAGGACGGCGACGATGCGGACGCCTATCTTGCCCGCCTTGCGCAGTTCCCCTCCGTTCTCGACGGCGAGTTGGAGCGAATGCAGGATGCGCGCCGCATAGGCGTGGTGCCGCCCGATTTCCTGCTGGAAAAAGCGGATGCGCAATTGGCGCAGACGCTTGGGGACGCGGTCGCAGGCACGCTGTTCACGGCGCAGTACCGGCAGAATCTCGAAGCGGCCGGAATGCCTTTGGCTTATGCGAACGGCGTCGAACAGCTCGTCAAAGGGCCCATCGCTGAAGCGCTCGAACGCCAGCTTGCCGAATTGCGGACCCAGCGCACTTTGGCGAAAAGCGACGCCGGTATGTGGGCACAGCCCGGTGGTGAGGAGTGGTATCGCTGGGCGCTGAAAGCCAGCACTACGACCACGCTCAGCCCCGACGAAGTCCACGAACAAGGTCTAGAAGAGCTTGCCGCGCTACACGCTCGGATGGACCCCATCCTTCGCGATATCGGCTATACCGGTGGAACGGTGGGCGAGCGGATGCAGGCGCTGAGCGCCGACGAGCGTTACAAGTTTCCGGAAGGCGACCCGGGTCGGGCCGAAATCATGGCGTTCATCAACGAGCGCATCCAGTGGATCACATCGCAGATGCCGCGCGCATTCAATACGCTGGTCGATCCAAACCTCGAAGTGCGCCGCCTTCCGCTTGCCGAAGAACCGGGTGCGCCCGGTGCCTATGGCGGTGCGGGCAGCAAGGACGGATCGATCCCCGGGCGCATGTGGATCAACCTGCGCACCACCGACCTGCATCGTAAATACGATCTCGCCGATCTCACCTATCATGAGACGATCCCCGGCCATGTATGGGAGGGCGAATATTCCAATCGCCTCCCGCTGATCCGCTCGATTCTCGCCTTCAATGCGTTCAGCGAAGGCTGGGCTTTATATGCGGAGCAGATCGCCGACGAATTGGGCGCCTATGACGATTTCCAGGTCGGCCGATTGGGTTACCTACAAAGCCTTGCGTTCCGCGCCTGCCGCATGGTGGTCGACACCGGCCTGCATCACAAACGCTGGACCCGCGAACAGGCACGGCAGTTCTTCGTCGAACGCAACGGATCGAAATACGACGAGGTTGTTTCCGAAGTGGACCGCTATTGCAGTTGGCCCGGGCAAGCCTGCGGCTACAAGCTCGGCCACAGCGAAATCGTGCGGCAACGCGAGCTTGCACAAACCCAGCTGGACGAGAACTACGACTTCAAGGCGTTCAACGACGCGGTCGTCCTCGGCGGGAATGCGCCACTGGATGTTCTTGCACAGAACGTATCACGTTACGTAGCGGCAAATATGTCCTGATCGGGCCACCTTTATTTAGGTTTTGTGCTACAGTCCGCCCTCGAACGTACTTTCGGGGGGAATCATGGTTCGCAAATTACTGGCTTTCGCCGCGCTGGCATCCGTTTCGACACCTGCATTGGCGGATTGGTACGAAGCATCCAGCGATCATTTCGTCATATACGCCGACGATAGCGAGAAAGACGTGCGGGAATTCGCCGCCAATCTGGAACGCTACCATTCGGCGTTGGAACTCGTAACCGGCAGGCAAGTCGAAAAGCCCAGCCCCTCCAATCGCGTCACCATATTCGCGGTCGGCAACTCGGGGGCAATGCGCAAACTGACTGGAACACGAACTATTGGTGGGTTTTACGTTTCCCGCGCCGGCGCATCGCGTGCATTCGTTCAGGACGTCCGCAATCGAACCGGGAAATATGCCGATTTCTCGACGGTCATCCTGCTGCACGAATACGCGCACCATTTCCTGATCTCGACCTCTCGCTACGCGATGCCGCGGTGGTTAAGCGAAGGCGCTGCCGAGTTTTTCGCGTCCGTTTCCTTCGAGCGCGATGGCGGAATCATGATCGGCAGGCCTGCAATGCACCGGCAGGGGGATTTCGCCTACTCGGAGGATGTCGATATCGAAGCGCTGTTCGATGCCGAGCTCTATGAAAAGACAAAGGGCAAACGGTACGATCAATTCTATGCGCGCAGCTGGCTCCTGTATCATTATTTGTCCTTCAATTCCGAACGCAAAGGACAGCTTACGGAATATTGGCGAGCTGTGCGCGATGGCGATACGTCGCTGGAAGCTGCGAGAAAAGTCTTCGGCGACTTGAATGTTCTGGAAAAAGAACTCGATACTTACCTTCGGCAGCGTCGGATGAACCTCTATAATTTCGGGCCTGACTTGCTCGACTATGGCGAGATTTCGGTCCAGCGTCTGCCGGAAGGCGAAGCGAAGATGATGGATGTCAGGATCGTTTCTCAGCGCGGTGTCACCCGCGAAGAGGCGCTTGAACTTATTCCCGATGCAAGGGAGATCGCAGCCCGCTATCCCAACGATGCCGGTGTGCAAACTGCGCTCGCTGAAGCGGAGTTAGATGCCGGATATACCGATGCGGCCATCGAAGCGGCGGACCGCGCCATTGCGCTCGATCCCTCTCGTACGAATGCGTATGTGCAGAAGGGATATGCGCTGTTTCGGAAAGCAGGCGAAAGCGACGATCCTGCCGCCTTCGATGCGGCGATGAAGCCTTTCACAGCGTTGAACCGCATCGAAAACGATCATCCGCTGCCGCTTATTTACTATTACCGTAAGTTCCTGGAAAGCGGCCAGGAGCCCAACGAGAACGCCCGGCACGCTTTGGAGCGTGCATCGATCCTCGCTCCGTTCGATCAGGGACTGGCGATGAATGCGGCGCTGATGCTTGCGGGTGAAGGAAAGATCTCGTTCGCACGTAACATGATGCATCCGTTGACGTCGAACCCCCATGGCGGTTCGCTCGCGGAAACGGCCGCGAAATATTACGCCGCGCTCGAAACCGCGGACGAAGGCAAGCCCTGGTTCCCTGATGGCGGTTCGGGATGGAGCGAGCAAACCGAGGATGAGGGCGGAGATCAGCCGGGTGGCGAACAGCCGGGCGGCGATCAGCCGGGCGATACGAGCGGCGCCGGACCCGAATGATCGAAGCCCCCGGTCCGGTTTCCCGGCCGGGGGCTCTCCTCTCCAACTCGTGCGTACCCGAAGGTACGAATTCGGTCAGGCGGCTTCGGGAGCTGCCTGGCGCACACCTTCGTCCACATGGGGCGCGAAGGGTTCGAAATTGTCGATAAACAACTGCACCAGCTTGCGCGCGGTTGCGTCGTATTCCTCGCCGTCCGCCCATGTCGAGCGAGGATCGAGGATGCCGCTGTCGACCCCCGGAACCGCCACCGGAACATCGAAGCCGAAATGCGGGTCCTTGCGGAATTCCGCATCGTTCAGCGAACTGTCTAGCGCGGCATTCAGAAGCGCGCGGGTCGCCTTGATCGGCATGCGGTGGCCAACGCCATACTTGCCGCCCGTCCAGCCGGTATTGACCAGCCAGCACTGCGCCCCGCCCTCGGCAATGCGCTTCTTGAGCAGGTTGCCATAAACGCTGGGATGGCGCGGCATGAAGGGTGCGCCGAAGCAGGTGCTGAAAGTCGCCTGCGGTTCGGTAACGCCGATCTCCGTGCCTGCGACCTTCGCGGTGTAACCCGACAGGAAGTGATACATCGCCTGGTCCGGCGTCAGCCGCGCGATCGGAGGCAGCACGCCGAACGCATCGGCCGTCAACATGATGACCGTGCTGGGCGGCGGCCCCATATTCTCTTCCGAGGTATTGGGGATCGAGGACAGCGGATAGGCGCCGCGTGTGTTTTCGGCGAGGCTGTTGTCGTCGAGGTCGATCTCGCCTGCATCGTTCATTACCACGTTTTCGAGGACGGTGCCTTTCATTTGCGTGGTGGCATAAATTTCGGGTTCCGCTTCGGGATCGAGACGGATCATCTTGGCATAGCAGCCGCCTTCGAAATTAAAGACTGCCGTGTCGGACCAGCCATGCTCGTCGTCGCCGATCAGCGTGCGGCTCGCATCGGCGGACAGCGTGGTCTTGCCGGTGCCGGACAGGCCGAAAAATACCGCGCTCTTGCCGTCGGGGCCGATATTGGCCGAACAGTGCATCGGCATGACGCCCTGCTGCGGAAGCAGGTAATTGAGGATGCCGAACACGCTCTTTTTCATTTCGCCGGCATATTGTGTGCCGCCGATGAGGATCAGCTTTTCGGAAAGATTGACCGCAATCACTGTTTCGCCGCGCGTACCGTGCCGCTCGGGATCGGCTTTGAAGCTCGGCAGATCGATGATTGTGTATTCCGGAGTGAAGCCCCGTAATTCGTCCTTCGTGGGGCGGACCAGCATCGTGCGGATGAACTGGTTGTGCCATGCGAGTTCGTTGATGACGCGCACGTTGACCCGATGTTCCGGCTGCGAACCGCCGAACAGGTCGGCGACATAGAGACTGCCCTTGTCCTTAAGCGCGGCGAGGAAATCGTCCTTGAGGGCTGCGAAATGCGCAGGCGACATTGAGGCGTTGTTGTCCCACCACACGCTGTCTTCGGTTTCGCCATCGCGCACGATGAACTTGTCCTTCGCGCTGCGCCCGGTGTGCTTGCCGGTTTCCACGACCAGCGGTCCTCCCTTCGCGAGCTTGCCTTCGCCGTTTGCGAGCGCCGCCTCGGTCAGCGCGTCGGAATCGAGGTTGGCGTGGATGGTCGCATCGGTCGCGATGCCCTGATCGGCAAGCGAATGGGAGAGAGGGTCGGTCACAGCGGTCTCCGCAAGGGAATATGGTTTCGAATCAGCGGGAATCGGAGTGCGCATACGAATGCGCGCGATCTATATCTCGCATACTCACAGGCTGCATTCAGGTCAAACAATCGCCGCCATATGCTTTCCAAATCGAGACAGGGTGAATTGTTTTCGCCCGGCATAGCGTCTATCCGCACCCACGATGGAGCACGCAGCCGCAACTGACGCCCCGCCGCAACAGGGCGACCGTACCGTGATCGCACTCGTCGACGACGATCGTAATATTTTGACCACCGTATCGATCGCCTTGCAGGCTGAAGGCTTCGCGACCCGGGTCTATTCGGACGGCGAGGCGGCGCTCGGCGCCTTGATGCATAACCCGCCGGACCTTGCCATCTTCGATATCAAGATGCCGAAGATGGACGGTATGGAACTGCTGCGCAGATTGCGGGAGCGCTCCCCCCTCCCCGTGATCTTCCTCACCAGCAAGGACGAGGAAGAGGACGAGGAAGCGGGGTTCGAGATGGGGGCCGACGATTACATCGCCAAACCCTTCAGCCTGCGACTACTCCTTGCCCGCATCCGCGCGATCCTGCGGCGCAGCGAGGCACGCCGTCCGCAGGATGCAGGCGAACTCGTTCTGGACGAACCTGCCGGCGAAGTGATCGAGCGTGGTCGCTTGCAGATGGACCCGGCCCGCCACCATGTGACCTGGGACGGTCGCGCCGTTTCCCTAACTGTGACCGAATTCCTTCTGCTGGAGGCGCTGGCCCTGCATCCCGGCGTAATCAAGAGCCGCAACCAGTTGATGGACGCCGCCTATCCCGACGATGTGTTCGTCGACGATCGCACGGTAGACAGCCATATCAAGCGCATGCGCCGCAAGTTCCGCAGCGTCGACTCCGAATTTGCGGCGATCGAGACCCTTTATGGAGCCGGCTACAGTTTCACCGATGGCTGAACCGCGCGGGCTTCGGGACGATCCGCGATTGCGAAAACTTCGCTGGTCGAACCACCTTTCGCTGACCGGGCGTATCCTGCTGGTGAACGTGCTGCCCCTCGTTCTACTGGGCGGCGGCGTTCTCTATCTCGACAGCTATCGCAAGAGTTTGCTCGACGAGCGCTTCAAGCTGGCGCTCGTGGAAGCGCAGATCACCGCCGAAGCCTTGGCGGGCGCCACGCCCCAAAGGCAGGAGGCGCTGCTCATCCAGATCGGCAAGGAGCAACGCCTGCGGCTGCGTGTTTACAATGCCGATGGCGAACTGGAAGCAGACAGTTTCTCTCTTGCCGCGCCGAGTTTCGCCCTGCCCGATGCGGCGGATGTCGATCGCGACGCGTTCGCATTGCAGCTCGACCGGTTATTCGACCGCGTGGTCGATGCCCCCTCCCTCCCCGATTATGTCGAACCGCCGCGCGACGATGTGGCCGACTGGCCCGAACTGACCCGCGCACGGGAGGAAAGCCTGACGCAGATCGTTCTGCGCGATGCACCGGACGGAACCCACGTCATCAATGCCGCCGCGCCGGTCGGTCTCGATGGCGACACGCTGCTTCTCACCCGCAATCCGGTCGACATAACGGAGCGGGTCAGGGCGGCCCGAACAACGGTGGCCGTTATCGTGCTGCTGTTTCTTCTCGTATCGACGTTGCTCTCTCTCTTCCTCGCACGCACGATCGTTCGTCCCTTGCGCGAATTGGTCGAGGCCGCCGTTCGGGTGCGGCAGGGACGCGATCGCAGAGTCGAGGTACCGCGTCTGCCCGACCGGCACGACGAAATCGGCATGCTCGCCCGCGCCGTCTCCGATATGACGGGCGCTTTACGCACACGGATCGATGCGGTTGAAAGTTTCGCCGCGGATGTCGCGCACGAGATCAAGAACCCCCTCGCATCGCTCCGCAGCGCGACCGAGTCGCTTGCCAAGGTCGACGATCCCGCGCTGCGCGCCCAACTGCTCGATATCGCGACGCACGATGTACGGCGGATCGATCGGCTCGTTACGGAAATTTCCGACGCCAGTCGTATCGACGCAGAAATCTCCCGAACCGAATTCGAGAGGTTGGATCTGTCTGCGCTCGTGCAAAACGTCGTCGCCAGCCGCGAAGCGCGGGACGAGAATGCCGGACGCCGCGTCAATTTGGCGGTGCAGAACGACGGGCTCTGGCAGGTCATGGGCGTCGGCATGCGATTGGAGCGGGTGCTGCAGAACCTGCTCGACAACGCGGTGTCGTTCTCACCGCCCGGTGGCGAAATCCTCGTTACGTTGAAGCGGCGGGACAACCGGATCGTCCTTTCGGTATGCGACGAAGGGCCTGGTATCTCGGAAGACAAACGCGAAAAGGTGTTCCTGCGCTTCCACTCCGACCGCCCCGAGAGCGAGGATTTCGGAAATCATTCGGGTCTTGGCCTCGCCATCGGTAGGGCCATCGCGGAAGCGCACGAAGGTACGCTTACCGCGCACGGTCGCGGCGACGGGACCGACGGGGCATGCCTGTCGCTCAACCTGCCGGCCGCGGCATGACAGGGCGTCTGCTGCCCAATGTCACGGCTGTTGCGATCGGCGGGCGCGGAATACTCATCGAAGGGCCACCCGGCAGCGGAAAGACGTCCCTCGCGCTGATGCTGATCGATCGCGGGGCTACGCTGATCGGCGACGACGGGATCGAACTGCGATCGAAAGGCTGCTTGACCGCCTATCCCGCGGATAGAACCCGCGGGCTGATCGAGGTCCGCAATGTCGGGATTGTCGCGGCGGAATGTACGTGCGCGCCGATCTGTCTTTTGCTGTCGATGTCCGAGACCGCATCCCGGTTTATCGATCAGCCAGCAATGCGGGACGTCGCCGGACACGCCGTACCCGCCATCGAATTCCGGCCCGGTGATCCTGCGCAGGCAATCCGGGCGGAATATGCGCTACGGACTTATGGCCTGACGCCCGTTTCAACGCAGAGGATCGACACATGATGCATGACCGCGACCGCTCGGAGGGCCAGAGCGTCTTGATCGTCACCGGTCTTTCCGGAGCGGGCAAATCGACCGCCTTGCAGGTGCTGGACGATCTCGGCTGGGAAACCATTGATAACTTCCCCGTTCGCCTCCTCTCATCTCTGCTCGCGCAGCAAGGCGACACACGCCTCGCCGTCGGATTTGATTCCCGAACGCGCGGTTTCGACAGCGGCACGCTCGCCCAACTGGACGACGATCTTTCTTCCGGCGGCATCGAAATGGCGATCCTGTTTCTGGATGCCGCGAGTACCGAAATCGAACGTCGCTACAACGAGACGCGTCGCCCACACCCCTTGGCGCGCGGCCGCCCGATAGTAGACGGCATTGCCGCCGACCGCGAGATGCTGGCACCGTTGCGCCGCCGAGCGGACATCGTCATCGATACGACGAACCTCTCGGTCCACCAGTTGCAGCAGACCATGCGTGAGCGTTTCGCCGCGCCCGCCGATACCGGCCTCACGATAACGATCACCAGCTTCGGTTTCGCGCGTGGGATGCCGCCGCTGGCCGATCTCGTGTTCGACATGCGCTTTCTCGACAATCCCCACTGGGTTCCGGGGCTTCGCGAACAGACCGGGCTCGATGGCGATGTCGCGCAGCATATCGATAACGACCCGGGTTTCGGACCGGCGTTCGCGAAAATGGCCGATCTGCTGCTCGATCTGCTACCACGGTACGAAGCGCAAGGCCGCAGCTACCTCAACATCGCTTTCGGCTGTACCGGAGGGAGACATCGCTCGGTCTATACCGCAGAGCGTGCCGGGCAGGTCTTGCGTGATGCCGGATTTTCGCCCACCATACAGCATAGAAATTTGGGAAGCCGGCCCGCCGATCCGCTCGAGCGCCGCTGATTCCCGCCATGATTACGGTTAACGACCGAGCGCCAGAGGCGCGAGCTATGCAGGACGTATTTCACGCATGATCGGTATGATCCTTGTCACCCATGGCAAGCTGGCGGAGACTTTCATCGATGCGATGGAACACGTCGTCGGTCCGCAGGACGATGTGGCAACCATCTGCATCGGGCCGAATGACGATATGGAACGTCGGCGCAAGGACATCGCCGATGCCATCGCCAAGGTGGACAGCGGAAACGGCGCGATCATCCTGACCGACCTGTTCGGGGGCACGCCTTCCAATCTTGCCATCTCGCTGCTCGATGCCGGGCGGATCGAGGTCATCGCGGGCATCAACCTGCCCATGCTCATCCGCCTCGCGGGCGCGCGTAAAGCGATGGATGTGACGGACGCGGTGGCGGCCGCTCAAACCGCCGGCCGCAACTACATCACGGTGGCCAGCGAGTTCCTCGGGCAGGACCTCGAAACGGCGCGGTCCGGCTCTTGAGCGAGGTTCGCCGCACGCTGACGATCGTAAACCAGCGTGGGCTGCATGCGCGCGCCAGTGCGAAGTTCGTCGGCATCGTCAGCCAGCTGCCGCCGGGCTGCTCCGTGCGCGTCGCGAAAGACGGCAATGAGGCTGCTGGCGGTTCTATTCTGGGCCTCATGATGCTGGGGGCGGCCAAGGGCGATACGATCGAGTTGGTCGTGGAGGGCGAGGCGTGCGACGCCGTGATGGACGAACTTGCCGCGCTGGTGGAAGACGGCTTCGGCGAACCGTGAGACGTCAGGCGCCCGCCGGATGACCCGCCGCACGATTACCGGGTTTTCCAACCCGACCGTCAAGGCGCTTCGCCAGTTGCGCGACAAGAAGCACCGCCGCCGCGAGCGTCGGTTTCTGGCCGAAGGGCTGCGGCTGCTGACCGATGCGCGCGAATGCGGGCATATCCCCGAAATACTCGTCCTGTCCGATCGGCGCGATGCCCACCCATTGCTCGACGTTTTGGAGCACGATGTGGAGGCGGCAGGCGGCGAAATCATTGAGACCTCGCCGGACATTCTTTCCAAGATCACCGGGAAGGAAAACGTGCAATCCGTCGCCGGAGTGTTCGCGGAGTTCGATACGTCGCTCGCAGCCATCGATCGCACGCGCAGCGATATCTGGCTGGTCGCGCAAGCGCTGCGCGATCCGGGCAATCTCGGCACGATGTTGCGCACCGCGGATGCCGTGGGTGCGGGCGGGCTAATCCTGATCGATGATTGCGCGGATCCGTTTTCGGTGGAAGCCGTGCGCGCGAGCATGGGCGCGATCTTCACGCAGTCGCTCGCACAAGCCTCATGGGAGGAATTTGTCTTGTGGTTGCGGGCCGGAGAAGGGCAATTGGCGGCCGCCTCACTGAGAGACGCCGTGCCCTATCGCGGCGCGGCCTATGCAGCGCCCTGCTTCGTACTGGTCGGAAACGAATCACGCGGTCTCCCCGACGAATACGAGGACGCCTGCGATCTTCGTGTGACCATGCCGATGAAGGGGCGCGCCGACAGCCTCAACGCAGCGGTCGCGGCGGCAGTATTGGCATACGAGGTCTTGGCGCAACTGGACACGCGCTAAACCGGGGCGGCGTCAATCGCCCGAGACGAAGCTCGTAATATGCCAGTTGCCGTTCTGTCCGGAGACATATAGGCGGTAATCCACGAGGCTGCGGAGTTTGTCCGCTGCAACGAAACCCTCTCCGCCAGACGTAGTACGGACTTGCGCAAAACCGTTTTTGGGTGGCCCGTCCACCGCCGTCACCGTGTCCCACGATATGCGTTCGATGGGCGATGCAATCGCATTCGGCTCCGAGAGGACTGGTACGTCCGATCCTGTGACGATCATCGCTGCAAAGGGATCGTCGACTTTCAGGTCCTGCGCGAAATACCATGGGAGAACCATGTTGCCGCCGTCATCGACGGCGCATCCCAGGGCGACGATCCGGTCGAGCTCCGCCCAAAGCTGGCTGTCGCTCGCCTCGAGGCGCTCGCGGAAGGCGGTCAACCCTCCCCCGGCGCCGAAGTCGAGCCGCACGCCCGGCGCGGTGATGCCGAGCAAGGCATCGGCGTTGCGGTCCTTGATTGCCTTTTCCAACGATACAAAGAACTCCTTCGCTCCGGGAAGTTCGATGCATTCGTTGCGGGGCGCGAGCCGCCCCTTCGGCGGCGTGGTCGGCTGTTCGGGAAGTTCGGTTCCGGCCACAGTCATATTGCTGGTTTGATCGCTCGATCCGCATGCTGCGAGCGCCCAGATGGCGGCCGCCAGAACCACAGAACGCATTGTGCAACCTTCCCGTAACTATCCCTATTTTTGCTGTTCAACCGCCGCCAGCGAAGCCTGTTCCGTAAAATCGTCGTTATTGTAACGCGGGCTGGCTTCGACCTTGGGCACTTCCTCGATCTCGCGCTTGCCGATCTCGATACCCTTGTCGGCCAGGCGCCTGCCGGAGGACAAGACGTTGCGCTCGAAGCTGCCGACGAATTTATTGTAATTGTTGACCGCGGTTTCCAGCCCGCCGCCTACGCGTTTCATATGCTCCGCCGCGATAGCGAGCCGGTCGTATAATTCCGCGCCGGCCTTGCCGATTTCCATCGCCTCGTTCGCGATCGTGTCCTGCCGCCAGACCTGCGCGACGGTGCGCGCGATGGCGACGAGGTTGGTCGGCGTCGCGAGCAGCACCTTGTTACGAAAGGCGAAGTCCCACAGTTCCGGATCATGTTCGAGCGCAGCCGCGACGAAATGCTCGCCCGGCACGAACATGACCACGTAGTCGGGCGAATCGTCGAACTGGCTCTGGTAGGATTTGGAGCCGAGCGTCTGCACATGATTGCGCATCGATTTCGCATGAAGGTCCATGTGACGCCCGCGCTCGTCGTCGTTATCCGCTTCGAATGCCGCCTGATAGGCATTGAGCGAGACCTTGGCGTCGATCACCAGCTTCTTCTGCCCCGGCACCTTAACGATGGCATCGGGTCGCAGCCGCCCGCCCTCGGTCTCGACCGAATGCTCCAGAATGAAGTCGGTATGCTCCGACAGCCCGCATTGTTCGAGCACGTTCTGCAACGCCCGCTCCCCCCAGCGGCCGCGCGCCTTGGGGGCATTCGTCAAGCTGTTGCCGAGCCGCTGCGCCTCGCGCCTGACCTCTTCCTGCCCGCGCTGCATCTCGACGATCTGCTGGTGCAGCCGCCCGAAGGCATCGGTGCGCTTTTCTTCGAGGTCCGCCACCTGCCGCTCGTATTTTGCGAGCCGCTCGCCGACGGGATCGAGCAAAGCCTTGAGCTTCGCTTCCGAGGTTTTCTCCGAATGGCCAAGCCGCTCATTTGCACGCTCCAGGAACGCCTCCTGCGCCTTTGACAGCACGGCGGACCCCGTGTTCTGGAATTCCTTCAGCAATTCCTCGCGCGCCTCGACCAGAAGGCGCTTCTGCTCGTCGAAATTGGCAGTCTTCTCGCGCAGCGTGGCAAGCTCCGCCGAAACTTCACCATGTCGCCCACGAAGGTCTTCCATTGCCTGTTCGTGTCCTGCTCGCGTTTCGTCGAGCGTGCGCTGATGATCGGCACGCGCTTCGCGCAGTTCGCGGTCCAGCGCATCGGCCCGTTCTGCCCGGACAGTCGCGTTTTCGAGATCGACGATGGCGCGGCGAAACTTGTCGTCCAGTTCCCTGGCTTCGCTGTCCCGTTCCGCATGGCGCGCCATCCAGTCGTTCACCGGCCCGGATCCGGCTTTATGACCGAGGATCCAGCCTACACCTATGCCGCCGAGCAGTGCGACCGCTACGAAAATCAAAGCCATCGTTTCCATGGCGCAGAACATAGTCGGAACGCGCGCGTGCTCCAAGCCTCGCACGGAACCAATCCCCCGCTCCGTTCGCTCGGAAAGGCGAAGGAGAAATTTCGCGATGTCGATCAAGGAAATGATTCAAGACCACCCGGCGGTGGGCGACGATTACAACGACGAACTGGGCGAAGCCGTGAAGCACGCCATGTACGGCGCGGCGATTATGAATTCGTGCGCCGATGCCTGTTTGGCCGAAGAAAACGCCAAGGAACGGGCCGAATGCATCCGCCGTTGCCTCGATGCGAGCGACGCCTGCACCGCGTTCTATCGCATGGCGAGCCGCCGAACGCACGGCAATGTGCCGGCGATCAAGGCGATCGGCGCGGCAACGATCATCGCCTGCGAGCAATGCCACGAACTCTGCAAGCAGCACGACGATCCGCATTGCAAGCGTTGCGCGCAGATGTGCGAGGAAGTGATTCGCGACGTGAAGAAAGCGACGCAATTGATGGCGGACAATCGCCAAGGCTAACCGCCAGCGCCTGAAACAAAAAGCCCCGCCGGTGAGCGGGGCTTTTTCGTTTTGGGGTCAGGCGGCGGTGCGAAGCTTGTTGAGCTTCTTCAGTGCCATGTTGCGCTTCAACCGCGAGAGATGGTCGATGAACAGGATGCCTTCGAGGTGATCCATCTCGTGCTGGATGCAGGTGGCCATCAGGCCCTCCATGTCCTCCTCGTGCGTTTCACCCTCGAGATCCTGATAGCGGACGCGGCAGGTCGCCGGACGGTCCACATCGGCATAGATTTCGGGAACCGAAAGGCAGCCTTCCTGATACACGGCCAGTTCTTCCGCCGGGTCGAGGATTTCGGGGTTCACGAACACCCGCGGTTCGCGCTTCGTCGGCTGGTGGGTATGCTCATGCCCGCCGTGGTTGCAGACTTCCGGTTCCGCATCGGGATCGTCCGGCTGCAGATCGATCACCAGCACGCGCTTCGGCACGCCGACCTGGATCGCGGCGAGGCCGATGCCCGGCGCATCGTACATCGTCTCGAACATGTCGGAGACGAGCGTCTTCAACTCGTCGTCGAATGCGGTAACGGGTTCGGATATTGTTTTCAGCCGGGGGTCCGGCACTTCGAGAATTTCGCGGATAGCCATGAAGCGCGAGATAATCGCACGGGTACGCAAATTCAATCAGAATGCCCTGCTTACAGTGATCGCCTAGCCGAGCGGTCTCCGCGCCCTAAGCGCCTGTGCGAGCGTACCCTCGTCAAGGTAATCGAGCTCGCCGCCGACCGGTAGCCCGTGGGCGAGTTGCGTGATCCGGACGGGAAAATCCTCCAGCCGCTCGGCGAGGTAATGGGCGGTGGTCTGACCCTCCAGTGTGGCGTTCATGGCGAGGACGATCTCGTCGATGCCGCCCTCCTCCACGCGGGAGAGCAGGTTGGCAATGTTGAGATCTTCGGGTCGAATGCCGTCCAATGCCGACAGCTTGCCGCCGAGCACGTGATACTTGCCCGTGAACAGCTTGGCCCGGTCGAGCGCCCATAGGTCGGCGACATCTTCTACTACACATAGTCCCTTGCCGTCGCGTCGGGGGTCGGCGCAGATGCCGCACGGATCGGTGGTGTCGACATTGCCGCACACCTGGCATTCGACCAACGCCTCGCCCACCGTTGCCAGCGCTTCGAGCAATGCAGGCAGTGCGCTTTCGCGCCGCTTGACCAGCCACAACACCGCGCGGCGAGCACTCCGCGGGCCAAGGCCGGGCAGACGGGCCAACGCGGCGGCGAGGGTTTCGATTTCCTGAGAAGCCAAGCGCTTCGGTTCCTTTCCGTTCGCCCCAAGCTTGTCGAAGGGCCGCACTTCTCTTTAAGGGCGGCACAACGAAAAGGCAGGGCTTCGACAAGCTTTGCCCAAACCGCCAATTTTACAAGGGGCAGAGTGATGCGGATCGTCTTCATGGGAACGCCCGAATTCGCGGTACCGACCTTGCAGGCGCTGCTGGACGCGGCGCACGAGGTGGTCTGCGTCTATACCCAGCCGCCCCGCCCCGGCGGCCGACGCGGGAAGGAATTGACCAAGACACCCGTTCACCAATTGGCCGAGCGGCAGGGCATCGAGGTGCGCCATCCTACGTCGCTCAAGTCGTCAGAGGAACAGGAGCGGTTCGCCGCGCTCGATGCCGATATCGCGGTAGTCGCGGCCTATGGGCTGATCCTGCCGCAAACTGTTCTCGATGCGCCAAAGCATGGGTGCCTCAACGTTCACGCCTCGATCCTGCCGCGCTGGCGCGGGGCGGCGCCAATTCACCGCGCAATCATGGCAGGCGATCCCGTGACGGGGGTGACGATCATGCAAATGGAAGCCGGGCTCGACACTGGCCCCATGGTGGCGACCGTGCGCACGCCAATCGAAGATAAGACCACCGGCGAGCTGACCGAGGAACTGGCCGAACTGGGCGCGCAACTGATGGTCGGCACGCTGATCGACCTGGATGCGCTCCATCCTATCTCGCAGGACGATGCGGAAGCAACTCACGCGCCGAAGATAGACAAGGCGGAGGCGCGGATCGACTGGGCGAAATCTGCGATTGAGATCGAGCGGCGGGTGCGCGGCTTGGCGCCGTTCCCCGGTGCCTGGTTCGAGCTTGGCGGCGACCGGATGAAGCTACTCCAGGCGGAGGCCATAAACGGCGACGGTGAGGCGGGCGACGTGCTGGACGAGCGCCTTACAATTGCCTGCGGCGATGGCGCTATCCGTCCGGTGAAGCTGCAACGCGCGGGCAAGCCTGCGATGGATTTGGAGACTTTTCTGCGAGGTAATTCGGTGGCTGTCGGGACGCGGTTGGGCTGATGTACGCGCATAGCCTTCGACATACGAACCGATGACCCGCTTCGCACTCACCCTAGAATTCGACGGTACACCGTTCTTCGGCCTTCAACGCCAGCCACACGGGCCGAGCGTGCAGCAAGCGGTAGAGCAAGCAGCGCAGCGCATTACCGGCGAGGAGGTCATCCTCGCCAGCGCCGGGCGAACGGATACCGGCGTCCACGCGCTTGCCATGCGCAGTCATCTCGATATTGCGAAGGACATCGCACCGTTTCGCTTTATGGAGGCTCTTAACGCACAGCTTCGCCCCGACCCCATCGCGGTTACGGCATGCGAGATCGTGCCCGACAACTGGCACGCTCGATTCACCTGTATCGGTCGGCGCTATGTCTATCGCATCGCCAATCGCCGTGCGCCGTTGACGCTGGAGAAGGACCGCGCATGGCAGGTGGCGCAGCCGCTCGATGAACGGGCTATGCACGAGGCGGCGCAGGCTTTGGTCGGCTTGCACGATTTCACCACCTTCCGCTCAGCCCACTGCCAGTCCGCAAGTCCTCTCAAGACGCTCGACCGGCTGGATGTCGAACGGGATGGCGAGCGCGTCCTCATCCACGCCGCAGCGCGCAGTTTTCTCCATCATCAGGTGCGCAGCATGGTCGGCTGCCTCGCGCTGGTCGGCATGGGGCGATGGGAGGTCGGTCGCATGGCAAAAGCGCTAACGGCGCGCGACCGGCAGGAACTCGGACTGAATGCTCCGCCGCACGGCTTGTATTTTGTCGAGGCGATTTACCCGCAGTGACGCTCCGTCACCCTGATGACGTGCGGAGAAAGTCCTTGCCGTTCGACCTGATGGCAGGTTGAAGCCTCGAAACAACAAACAGCAGGAGAGGAATATGACCACGACCGGTAAACAGCTTTTCACCACGCTCGACAGCGACGGCACGCTGACGCTCGAGATCGCCGAAAGCACCTTTAAGGATCCGACCGGCAATCAGGTGCTGGTCAAGATGGAAGCGGCACCGATCAATCCGTCCGACCTCGCGATCCTGACCGGAGCAGCGGATTTCGAGAATGCGGACTATTCGAGCGGAAAGGTCGTCGCCAAGATGCCCGAGCCGTTCAATTCGGGGCAGAAGGCCCGCCACGGCCAGCGTCTGCCGGCCGGCAATGAAGGCGCCGGCACCGTCGTCGCGGTGGGCGACAGCGACATGGCGAAGGGCCTGATGGGCCAGCGCGTCGCCTGTGTACCCGGTCATGCCTACAGCGAATATGCGCTCGCCGATGCGAATATGTGCTTGCCGCTGGGCGACAACAGCGCGGAGGACGGCGCATCCAGCTTCGTCAATCCGATGACGGCGCTGGGCTTCGTCGAGAACGCAAAGATGGACGGGCAGAATGCGATCCTCCACACAGTCGGTGCATCGAACCTCGGTCAGATGCTCAACCGTATCTGCCTCGAAGACGGAATGGGCCTCGTAAACATCGTGCGGAAGGACGATCAGGTCCAGTTGCTCAAGGATCAGGGCGCGACCCATATTGTGAACTCGTCCGACGGCGATTTCATGGCTCAGCTCAAGTCGGCGATCGACGAAACGGACGCCTATTACGGTTTCGATCCGATCGGCGGCGGCAAGATGGTCGATAGCTGCTTCAAGGCGATGGAGCAGGTCGCCTCGGCCAAGATGACCGAATATTCGCGCTACGGCTCGAACCAGCAGAAACGCATGTTCATCTACGGCCGGCTCGACATGGGGCCGACCACGCTTACGCCGAGCTACGGGTTCGGATGGACGCTTTCGGGCTGGCTGCTGACGCCGTTCCTCCAGCAGGCGGGCATGGAAACTAACCTGCGGATGAGGAAGCGCGTGCTCGACAACCTGACGACGACGTTCGCCAGCAGCTACAAGACGAAGGTCGACCTCGAAGGCATGCTGACGAAGGACGCTATCCTGGACTACCGCCAGATGAAAACGGGCGAGAAGTATCTGGTTGTGCCCAACGGATAATAAACTGAGTCCGTCAGTCATCCAAACTTCTGGCGGAACTCATCGCCCGTCGAACGCGCGCTGGATATCCTCCGGCGCGCGTATTGCGTTGGCGAGCAGCACCTGCAGCAGGATGCGGGCTTTCTGCGGATTGAGAGCGCGGGCGGCGACGAAGCCGTTCGCGTCATCGTCCGCCTCGCGGTCGACCAGCCCCTCGTCCGCCCGACTTGCCCGTACCACAACGACGCCGTGCGCCTTGAGGTCGGCGAGGTATCGGCGCACCGGTTCGGGCATATTGCCCTCGCCAACTCCGGCGATGACCACTCCCTGTGTATCCTCGCCGATCTGCCGCACGACATCGTCCACCACTACACCGGCGTAGAGATACACCACCGCGACCGGCGGCAGGTCGTCATGCCATTCGAACATCGCGCCCAAATCCCGCCGCCACGGTGCGCCGAACCAATCGAGCGCGGCGGGCGTCACCAGCCCGACCGATCCGCGCGGAAAGCCGCGAAAGGCATCAGCCCCGCGCGTGCGGACCTTGCGCACATCGCGCGCGGCGAACACACGGTCGCCCATCACCACAAGCACGCCGCGCCCTGCCGCATCGCCGTCGCTCGCCACCCGCACCGCGTTCGCGAAATTGCGCAAGCCGTCATAGCCGACCGCGTCGGCGGGCCGCATCGCGCCGACCACCACCACCGGCTTTCTTGCAGGGATCGTCAGGTCGAGCAGAAACGCGGTTTCCTCAAGCGTATCTGTCCCGTGCGTGACGATCACGCCATCGCACGCCTCGTCAGCGAGCGCGGCGCGCATGGCGAAATACAGCGCGTTCCATACCGGCGGCCCCATGTCGGCCGAATCGATATTGGCGATCTGCTTGCCGGACAGCACGGCTGACAAGCCGAGCCCGCCGACCTTTTCGAGATAAGCGTCGATGCCGATCTCGCCCGCATTGTATTCGTGACCGATAGCGGAGCCGGCGATGCCCGCGATGGTGCCGCCGGTGGCGAGAACTGTCAGATGTGCGCTCATTTCGCGAAGCGCGATAGCGGTGATTGATTTTCGGGTCACGCCCGCTATGTGACGGGCCACCGTGGGGCGATTAGCTCAGTTGGTAGAGCATCTCGTTTACACCGAGAGGGTCGGCGGTTCGAGCCCGTCATCGCCCACCACGGTTCTCAAGCCAGCCACAACCGCAAGACGTAAGCGACTGCGCCGAGCATGGTAACGCTGCCGAGCCAGATCGCGGCCATCCATGCGACGCGCCGCCACAGCGGCACTTCGCGCGCGTCGTCCGCACCGTCCAGCGGATCGAAGCGCATCAGTGATAACCTTCGTATTCGGTCTTCCCGCGGAATACCCAATAAGCCCAAGCGGTATAGCCGAGGATGATTGGCATGATGATCGCGGTGCCCACCAGCATGAAGATCTGGCTCTTCTCCGGGGCGGCGGCGTCCCAGATGGTGATGCCCGGCGGCACGATATAGGGCCACATGGTCACGCCCAACCCCGCCATCCCCATGAAGAACAGCGCGATGCTGAGCCAGAACGGCTTGGAATGCCGTTCGACCGACAGCGCTCGCAGCAAGGCCAAGGCGACCAGTCCGGTCACGATCGGCACCGGGGCGGCGTAGTAGATTTCCGGCGCGGTCAGCCAACGTTCGGCATATTCGGCGTTCAGAACGAGATTGTACACGCTGACCCCGCCCATCAGCACGAAGGTCGCCCAGGCGGCTCGCTTGCCGAGCTGGCGCGCGTGGTGCTGGCTCTCGCCGTCGAGCTTCCATACCAGCCACGTCGCGCCGAGCAGCGCATAGCCCGCCACGGTGCCCAGCCCGGTCAGCAGCGTGTAGGGTGTGAACCAGTCGAACCAGCTGCCCGCATAGGCGCGCCCGTCGACCGTTACGCCTTGCAGCAATGCGCCCAGCGTCATTCCCTGCGCCATTGCGGCTACGAAACTTCCGCCCGTAAAGGCGATATCCCACAGCTTGCGATGTCCCGGATCGCGCCACCGAAATTCGAAGGCGACGCCCCGGAATACCAGACCCAGCAACATGGCGATGATCAGTGGATAGGTCGCCGGCAGGACGATGGCATAGGCCAGTGGGAACGCCGCGAACAGCCCGCCTGCGCCGAGCACCAGCCAGGTCTCGTTGCCGTCCCACACGGGTGCGATGGAATTCATCGCCCGGTCCCGCTCCGGCCCGACATCGAAAGTGGGAAACAGGATACCGATCCCGAGATCGAACCCGTCCATCACCACATAAGCAAAGACGGCGAAGGCGATGATGAAAGCCCAGACGGTGGTGAGATCGACATCGACGCTCATTCCGCGGGCTCCACCTGATGTTCGGGCAAGGGATCGTGGTTATGACCCGGATTCTGGGTCGGTCCCGGCGTGATGCCCGCAGTACGCACCGGCCCCTTCTCGGTCTGGCGGACGCCCTTTTCGCCCAAATGCGGAGGATGGCTCATCAAACGCAGGATATACCACGTGCCCGCGCCGAAGACGGCGAAATAGATCACCACGAAAGCGAGCAGCGAGGCGGCGACGGCCGGCGCATCGAGGGGGCTGGCCGATTGCGCGGTGCGCAGCACGCCATAGACCGTGAAGGGCTGGCGCCCGACCTCGGTCGTGATCCATCCGGCGATGACCGCCACGAAGCCGGACGGTCCCATGACAAGCGCCGCCTTGTGCAACCACGGCCAGTCGTACAGTTTCTTGCGATAGCGCGCGAACAGACTCCACAGCCCGATGCCGAGCATCGCGAACCCGATCCCGACCATGATGCGGAAGGCGAAGAACACCGGCAGCACAGGTGGCTGATCAGCATCGGGAATAGTGTCGAGCCCGGCAAGCGGCGCGTCGAGTTCGTGCTTCAGAATCAGGCTGGAAAGCTTCGGGATGCCGATCGCGTAATCCAGCCGCTGTTCCTCGTCGTTCGGAATGCCGAACAGGTAGAGCGGCGCGCCGTCGGGGTGGCTTTCGTAATGCCCCTCCATGGCCATGACTTTTTGCGGCTGGTGCTCCATTGTGTTGAGCCCGTGCATGTCACCGGCAAAAATCTGAATCGGTGCGACGATTGCCGCCATCCACATTGCCATCGAGAACATCTTGCGAGCGTGCTGGTTCGTCTTGTCCTTGAGCAGATGCCATGCGCCCACGCCGCCTACGACGAACGCCGTGGTCAGGTACGCCGCGATCACCGTATGGACGAGGCGGTAAGGAAAACTGGGGCTGAAAACGATCTCGAACCAGCTCGCCTCAGGCAGCAATTGCCCATTGGCGCCCACGCTCCAGCCGACGGGCGTCTGCATCCAGCTGTTGACGCTGAGGATCCAGAAGGCGGAGATGAACGTGCCGACGGCGACCATGACCGTCGCGAAGAAATGGAGTTTCTTGCCGACCCGGTTCATGCCGAACAGCATCACGCCGAGGAAGCCCGCTTCGAGGAAGAAGGCGGTCAGCACCTCGTATGCCATCAGCGGCCCGAGGATCGGCCCGGTAACGTCCGAAAAGACCGACCAGTTTGTGCCGAACTGGTAACTCATCACGATCCCGCTGACGACACCCATGGCGAAGGCGATCGCAAAGATCTTGAGCCAGTATTTGAACAGATCCTTGTAAAGCGGCTTGCCGGTTTTCAGCCACAGCCCTTCCAGAACCGCCAGGTAGCTGGCGAGTCCGATGGAAAAGGCGGGGAAGATGAAATGGAAGCTGACCGTGAAAGCGAACTGGATACGGGCCAGCAACAGGGCGTCGGCTTGGTCGAACATGACGGCTCTATAGCCGAATGCTGCGACAATTGGGATGAAACTCGCGCACCATGAGTTCTATGCTTTGCAACTCCCATCGCAGTTTTGCCATCCAGCATTCATTTTTTGCACTACCGAACGAGTACGCGCTGCAATGCAACGCCCATAGCCATCGAGACGACGAAAATCGCGGCGGGACCGATCGCCGTGCCGAGCGAGGCAACAGCGGGCCCGGGGCATAGGCCCGCAATACCCCACCCAATTCCGAACATGGCCGCTCCGCCGACCAGCCGGGTATCGATGGTGGTGGTATCGGGCAGGTCGAAATTAGTACCCGCAAGGCTGGTGTTCATCCGCCGCTGCACCGCCCACGCCGCCGCCATTACGATAAGCGCCCCGCCCATGACGAACGCCAACGTCGGATCCCAATCGCCGAAGACGTCGAGAAAGGCCCGCACCCGCGCCGGGTCCAGCATGCCGGATATCGCCAGACCCGCACCGAAGAGCAAGCCGGCAAGGATGGGGTAACCTGTCCGCATGCTTACCAACCCAACCCGACGGCGCGCATCGTGGCGACGGTCACAATGCCGAACCCCATGAAGGTGAAGGTTGCAAGGATCGAACGCTTCGAGAGGCGCGACATTCCGCACACGCCATGCCCGCTGGTGCATCCACTGCCGAGCCGGGTTCCGAAGCCGACGATCACTCCGCCAACCGCGAGATAGAGCCAGTGCGGCGGAAAGCGCTGCACTACTGGTCCGTCGATCAGCGACACGAGAACCGCCCCGCCGATCAGAGCCAGCGTGAACCACAATGCTCCGCGATCGAACGGCCCGGTCGCGAGGCCGAGGGTGCGCGCGAACAGGCCGCTGATACCGGCGATCCGACCGCTTCCGATGAGGAACACCGCCGCGCCGAGCCCGATCAGCAGCCCACCGATGAACCCGCGCAGGGGAATGGCTTGCGGAAAATACTCCGCGATCATGATGGCATCGGATCCATCGCTTCGTCGATGGCGGTCCTCGCCTCCTCGCTCGACCAGTCGAAATCGCCTGTGACCCGCCACACTTCGCGGCCGAGCGAATCGTAAAGCACAGTCGTCGGCAACACGCCGCCGCCCAAAACTTCGCTCAATTCCATCTGCGGATCGATCCACGGTTCGAGATATTCAAGGTTTCGCTCGGCGAAAAAGGCGCTGACCTTTTCGGGCGAGCCCATGTCCTGGCTTGCCGTAATGACGTGCAATTGCTCGTCGTAATCCGCTGCCACTCCGTCCAGCAACGGCATCTCCTTGACGCACGGCGCGCACCATGTGGCCCACAGGTTCAGTAACACCGGCGTGCCTTGCAGCGCGCCGAGGTTCAGTTCCCGCCCCGCCGGATCGCGCAAATTGACCGCCGGCATCAGGGTGCCCGCCTGACTTCGGTTGATCTCGCCTGCAGGCGCAGTTGCGTTGTCACTAGCCGGGCTTTCTTGCACCGCCTCCGGCTCGCCCCTATCGCACGCGGCCAGACCGAGGCCGAGCGTAAGGACGAAGATGAGCGATAAACGGGACACGGGCAGTTCCAATGCGATGTGGGGCGGAAGGTTCGCCGAAGGACCTAGCGCGATCATGCGCGAAATCAACGCTTCGATCCCGTTCGACAAGGCACTCTGGCGGCAGGACATTACCGCCTCGAAGGCGCATGTCGCGATGCTGGCGGCGCAGGACATCGTGACGCGCGAGGATGCGGACGCAATCGCCGACGGGCTCGACCGGATCGCCGCCGAATACGAGGCGGATGGGGTGCCGGAGGACTGGGACCTCGAAGACATCCACATGACTACCGAGAGCCGCCTCGCCGAACTGATCGGTCCGGCGGCTGGGCGGCTCCATACCGCGCGGAGTCGCAACGACCAGGTGGCGACCGACTTCCGCCTTTGGGTTCGCGATGCCATCGACGAAGCGGATCGCGGTCTTGCCGCCCTGCAACGCGCGCTCGTCACCCGTGCTAGCGAACATGCTGCCAGCATCATGCCGGGCTTCACCCATTTGCAGACCGCGCAGCCGATCACGCTCGGCCACCACCTGATGGCCTATTATGAGATGATCCGCCGCGACCGCAGCCGCTTTTCCGATGCGCGGGCGCGGATGGACGAATGCCCATTGGGCAGCGCGGCATTAGCCGGTACCGGCTTCCCGATCGACCGTTCTGGCACCGCAGACGCGCTGGGTTTCGCACGGCCGACTGCCAATAGCCTCGACGCCGTATCGGATCGCGATTTCGCGCTCGATTACCTCACCACCGCCAGTCAGTGCGCGCTGCACCTATCGCGGCTAGCAGAGGAATTCATCATTTGGGCGAGCCAGCCCTTCGGCTTCGTTCGCCTGCCGGATACACTTAGCACCGGCAGCTCGATCATGCCGCAGAAGAAAAACCCCGACGCCGCAGAGCTCGTGCGCGGGCATGCAGGCCGCATTATCGGCTGCAACACCGCGCTGATGATGACGATGAAGGGCCTCCCCCTCGCCTATTCGAAGGATATGCAGGACGACAAACCTCCGGTTTTCGAGGCGGCCGGACTGCTCACCCTCAGCATTGCAGCGATGGAAGGCATGGTCGCGGGCAGCACGTTTCGCACCGAAAGGATGCGCGAGGCTGCCGAACTTGGCTATGCCACTGCGACCGATCTTGCCGACTGGCTGGTACGCGAGGCCGATATTCCGTTCCGCGAGGCGCACCATATCACCGGCGCGGCTGTCAAACGAGCCGAGGCGGATGGCGTGGCGCTCGACCAGCTATCACTGAACGTGTTGCAAGAAATCGATAGTCGCATCGACGACCGTGTCTACGACGCTCTCTCTGTCGATGCCTCGGTCGCCAGCCGCGCCTCCTATGGCGGAACCGCGCCGGAGCAGGTACAGGGCCGGGTGGCCGAGGCGCGCCGGGTGCTGGGAATGGATGAATGAAGAAACTCGCGATTGTCCTTTCGGTCCTCGGTCTGGCGGCATGCGGCCAACAAGCGCAGTTGCAGCCGGTCGCGCCGCAAACGCTTCCGCCCGCCCCCTACGGCGCGGAAACGCGGCCCGAGGCGGACGAGTTGCTGCAGCTCGACCCCCTTGCCGCGCCCGAACGGTCGGTCGAATTGCGGACCCGGTCGGAAGAGCGCGAGGACGACCCGTTCGACCTGCCGCCGGAGTAGATTGCGGACCGCGTAGCAGAGTTTGCTTGGCGTTACACAGGCTGGCCGATTAGGGCGCAGGCCATGGATCATTTCGAACTTCGCGGCGGTGTGATGCACGCCGAGGACGTACCGCTGCCCGACATTGCCGAGGCCGTCGGCACGCCGGTCTACGTCTATTCGCGCGCCACGTTGACCCGCCATGCCCGTGTGTTTCGCGAAGCACTTGCTCCGCTTGGCACGCCGCACATCGCGTTCGCGGTCAAATCGAACCCGAACCTCGCCGTGCTGCGCGTGCTGGCCAAGGAAGGCTACGGAGCCGACGTCGTCTCAGGCGGCGAGCTCGACCGGGCGTTGGCGGCGGGGATGAAGCCTGAGGACATCGTGTTCTCCGGTGTCGGAAAGACCCATGCCGAACTGGTGCACGGGCTGGAATCCGGCATTGGCCAGTTCAATGTCGAAAGCGAGGAAGAGGGTTACGAGCTGGCCGCAATCGCGGAGCGGCTCGGCAAGACAGCGGACTGCGCCCTGCGCATCAATCCCGACGTCGATGCCCGCACCCATGCGAAGATTTCGACCGGAAAGCGCGAGAACAAGTTCGGCGTGCCGATCGACCGGGCCGCGGAAATTTACGCGCGGCTGGGGGCGGAAAACGGTCTGCATATGCGCGGAGTGGCCGTGCATATCGGCAGCCAGCTCGGCGAGCTCGAGCCGATGGAAGAGGCCTTCGGCAAAGTCGGCGCGCTGGTGCGCGAATTGCGCGATGCGGGATGCTCGGTCACCCATGTCGATCTCGGCGGCGGCCTCGGCGTGCCCTATAAAGCGGACGACGCCTTCCCCTCCCCGGTGGAGTATGGCGCCATGGTCGCGCGCGCGACCAAGGGGTGGGACGTACAACTGACATTCGAGCCCGGCCGCGTCATCGCCGGGAATGCCGGCGTGCTCTTGACCCGCGTCGTACGCACCAAGCGCAGCGGCAACGGCCCGCCGTTTGTGATTGTGGACGCGGCGATGAACGACCTCGCGCGCCCTGCCATGTACGGCGCGTGGCACGATTTCGACGCTGTGAGCCCGAGCGGCGACAGGATGACCGCGCATATTGTCGGCCCCATCTGCGAGACCGGCGATACCTTCGCGATGGACCGCGAGTGCGATGCTTTGAGCAGCGGCGACCTCGCCGTGTTCCGCACCGCCGGCGCATACGGGGCGACGATGGCGTCGAGCTACAATTCGCGCGGGTTCGTGGCGGAAGTACTGGTCGATGGTGATCGCTTCGCGGTCGTCGCCGATCGGATCGCGCCATCGGCGATCATGGATGCCGAGCGGGTGCCGGAATGGCTCGACTGACCGATCCGGCACCCCTCCACAGTCTGCCGTTGTTCCACCGGATCGGGGGGAAACGTGTCGTCGTCGTCGGCGAGGGTGCGATGGCGGACGCGAAGGCGCGGCTGGTCAAGCGGGCGGGCGGCGAGGTTTGCGGTGAAACCGAAGCGCATCACGCACGTCTTGCCTTCGTCGCACTCGATGACGCGCGGCAAGCCGAGGCGGCAGCGACCCGGCTGCGGCGTGCGGGGCTCTTGGTCAATGTCGCCGATCGACCCGACCTGTGCGATTTTACCCTTCCCAGTATTCTCGAACGCGGGGATGTCCTCGTTGCGGTAAGTACGGGCGGAGCGTCGGCCGGTCTGGCGAAACACCTTAGGCTGCGGTTGGAAAATATCCTTCCCCAGACGCTCGGCCCGCTCGCTCATGGGTTGCACGCATTGAAGAATCGTCTTCGCCAGAAACTGCCGAATGCCGACGACCGCCGTGCGGCCTTGGACGCGGCATTGGGATATGGCGGTCCGCTCGATCCGCTCGACGAAAAAAGCGCTGACAGGATCGATGACTGGTTTTCGGACGCGGTGAAAAAAGCAGAAACCGAATTTCACGATTTCGTTCTGGCTAGTGACGATCCCGATGATCTTACCCTGAGACAGGCGAGACTACTCGGCGTTGCCGACACGATACTCCACGATGCTAACGTGTCGTCACGAATATTGGCGATGGCACGCGCCGATGCGGAACGGGGATCGCTTGCATCGATAGACGAGCATCGCCCCGGCCGGACGGTCGTCCTCCGGATGCCCACGCCCGCTTAGACGACCTGCAATCGCGCACTTGAGGATTCGACACCGATTTCGGCGAAGTAGCTGGCCATGAGTTCGGCGCTTTTATCCGAAAGCGCGACATGGGCGCGCCGTTTGTCCAACGGGTCCGAGACACGGACCAAAAGTCCGCTATCGACCATCTGGCTGATCCATCGCAGCGCCGTTGTCGGAGGCACGGCGGAGGCGATGCATACGGACGAAACGCTGACATCGAGGTTTTCGGCACGGGCCGCCGCGAGATCCAGCAGGATGTCCCACGCAGGGTCTGCGAACAAATCGCCGTCGAAAAAGCGCGAGCGTAATTGCCTGTTCCGGATGAGGGTGCGAATGGTTTTCGCATTCGGCAGGCGCGGTTTGAATTTCCGATCTTCCGAAGTCGGCTCGGGTGCCCAGGCATTGGCCGGGGACGCGAACATGAACGCCCCGCCCCCTGCGCGCTGTCCCGGCGTCAAAGCCTCCATCCGCTTGGCCAGATTTTCGACCTGTTCGGTCAATCGCAGCAGCATAAGCCGGTCATCGGCGGCGAATTCCTGGACATGCAGATTGGGTATTTTCGCAAGAACCCTGCCTAACGCGATGATGCGTTCCCCCCGCCCCGCATCGACGAGCACCTGAGCGTTGTCGGCCGTCAGGCAGCAATAAACCGTATCGAGCGCTTCCATGGTCGTCGTAACGATGAGCTGGGAACCGGCCCGTTTGATACGATCGTCGATCCGGCAGAGGGTTGCCATCACCGCCGCATCGGCCTTCGCACAGTCGATCAGGACGAGATCGCCCACCCCGCCGAACTCGCGGGTTGCATAGTCGGCAAACGAGGCGCAGGTCCGGATACGAAATCCGGATTGCAGCGCATCGTCCTTCAACTCTTCCCGCATGGCTGCGCGATCGGCAATCAAGGTGACCGAGAGTTGGCAGCCCGCGGCATCGCGCACGGGATCATAGGAAAAATCGGCCTGCATCGAATCGCGCTCCTGTTCTTTGAGAACAAAATGCGAACAAAGCCGGTCGTCGTCAACCGGCTTCAGGGCCGAATTTCGATAGTCGTCCCATCAGGGATCATTTTCCATAGCAGCCGGATTTCGGAATTCGTCAGCGCGATGCACCCGTCCGTCCAGTCGCGCAGCATGCGACGGTTTTCCGGCAAGCGATTGGGCTGGCCATGAAGGAATATTGCCCCGCCCGGCGAACCTCCGGCGCCCTTCGCTCGTGCCCGGTCGACCGCATTGGGATAGGAGACATGGAGGCTCAAGTGATAGCGGCTTTGCGGGTTGCCGAAGTCGATCGTATAGCGGCCCTCGGGCGTCCGCTCGTCACCCTCGAATTGCTTGTGACCGAGCGGCGCATCGCCGAATTGAAGGCCACCGATCTCGTGAATTACCACACCGTCGCGATAGACCTGAAGCATGCGGTCAGACTTGTCGACCAATACGAAATCGGCAAGGCCCGCGCCGGATTTCGCCGCCGAGGGGGCGGCAAGAAAGACCACTGCCAAGAAAGCAAACCGGAGCATTTGGCGAGGCTACCCGCTCCCAGCCTGCGGAATCAATCCATGAACGGATCGCGCATCAGAATGGTATCCTCGCGTTCGGGACTTGTCGAAACCAGCGCGACGGGCGTTTCGATCAATTCCTGCACCCGCTGGATGTATTTCACCGCATTGGCCGGCAGGTCGGCATAGCTGCGCGCGCCCGCGGTCGACTGGCTCCAACCTTCCATCGTCTCGTAGATTGGCTCGACCGCTTCCTGATCCGCCGCATGGCTCGGCAGATAGTCGTAGACCTGACCGTTAAGGCGATAGCCGGTGCAAATCTTCACCTCGTCCAGCCCGTCGAGCACGTCGATCTTGGTGAGCGCGATGCCGGTTACACCGCTGATCGAGCAGGTCTGGCGCACCAGCACCGCATCGAACCAGCCGACCCGGCGCTGGCGGCCCGTAACAGTGCCGAATTCGTGGCCCCGCTCGCCCAGCCGCTGGCCGACTTCGTCTTCCAGCTCGGTCGGGAACGGGCCGCTGCCCACCCGCGTGGTATAGGCCTTCACGATGCCGAGCACGAAGCCGGTCGCGTTCGGCCCGAGCCCGCTTCCCGCCGCCGCCGTGCCGCTGACAGTGTTGGAGCTGGTGACGAACGGATAAGTGCCGTGATCGATGTCGAGCAGCACGCCCTGCGCGCCTTCGAACAGGATCTTGGCCCCCGCCTTGCGTACCTTCTTCAGCCGCTTCCACACAGGCTGCGCATATTGCAGCACGAAGGGCGCGATTTCGCACAGTTCGGATAGCAGCGCATCGCGATCGACCGGGGACTGATCGAACCCGGCACGAAGCGCATCGTGATGGGCGCAAAGCCGGTCGAGCTGCAGATCGAGACTGTCGAGATGGGCCAGATCGCAGACCCGGATCGCGCGCCGGCCTACCTTGTCTTCATAGGCAGGTCCGATCCCGCGTCCGGTGGTGCCGATCTTGCCGGTACCCGCCGCCGCTTCGCGCAAGCCGTCGAGGTCGCGGTGGATCGGCAGGATAAGCGGGCAATTGTCGGCGATGGCGAAATTGTCGGGCGTGATGACGACGCCCTGCCCTTCAAGCTTCTCGATCTCGGCCTTCAGGGCCCAGGGGTCGAGAACGACGCCGTTGCCGATGATGGACAGTGTGCCGGTCACGATCCCGCTCGGCAGCAGCGAAAGTTTATACGTCGTATCGCCCACCACCAGCGTATGGCCGGCATTGTGTCCGCCCTGGAACCGCACCACGGCATCGGCGCGGCTGGCCAGCCAGTCGACGATCTTGCCTTTGCCTTCGTCGCCCCATTGGGCGCCGATCACGGTTACATTGGCCATCGGGAATTCTCGCTTCGCTCTTTAGAAGGGCTGCACAAACGCGCCAGCGGTTAGGCGCAGGCGAGGCACAGGGCAAGGCGGAGCTGCGGAAACATCGCGGGATTGCGGGATTGAGAAGCCAAAGGAGAATTTATGACCGATTATCCCACCCTCGACCTCAACGACGATCGCCAAATCCCGCAGCTCGGTTTCGGCACCTGGCAGATTAAAAACGATAAGGCGTCCGAAGCGGTAAGCAACGCTATCGACGTCGGCTATTGGCTGATCGACACGGCCGCGATTTACGAGAACGAAGACGGCGTCGGCAAAGGCGTCGGCGAATGGTCGGATATCTTTCTCCAGACCAAGATCTGGAACGAGAGCCAGGGTTACGAACGGACGAAAAAAGCCGCGCAGAAATGCCTCGACCGGCTTGGGCGCGAGCACGTAGACATGCTGCTGATCCACTGGCCTTGTCCGGACAAGAACCTGTATGTCGAAACCTGGAAGGCGCTCATCGAGCTGCGGGACGAAGGCAAGGCCAAGTCCATCGGCGTATCGAACTTCCGCGAGCAGGACCTGCGCCGTATCATCGACGAAACCGGCGTCACCCCTGCGCTGAACCAGATCGAGTTGCATCCGAGCTTCCAGCAGCGCGAACTGCGCAAGGTCCACGACGAACTCGGCATCGTGACCCAAAGCTGGTCCCCACTCGGCCAAGGCGACGGGTTGTCGAACGATACCATCAAGGCGATTGCCGAGGAAACCGGCCAGCCGGCAAGCGCCGTGGTCCTCCGCTGGCATATCCAGCACGGCCTCTGCCCGATCCCGAAGGCATCCAGCCGCGAGCATCAGGAAGCGAACTTCAAGGCGATCTCGATCGAACTGACCGACGATCAGATGAACCGCATCGATGCCCTCGACAGCAAGGACGGCCGCATGGGTCCGGACCCTAGCGAACAGAATTGATCAGACAGGTTCGGCTGTACCGTCGTCCGCAAGACGATGCGTACAGCCGAGTGGCTCGGGCGCCTGTTTGTCAGTAATCGCAGCCACCGTTCGCCAGCCCTCGCCCCGCAAACGCGCCGCGACGTCGCGATCGTGGTCTAACGGAAGAAACAATGTTCGGCGGCGTTCGGGTTCGGCGCCGTCCAGCACTTCGAGGATCGGGTCGATATAGAGCGAGAAACCGGTGGCCGGCTCGTCGGTCCCCTTGATCGCATATGTGCCGCCCCGGCCCAGCGCGTTGCGTGCACCATTCGCGTGCAGGGTGAAGCCGAACCAGCTTTGATATTCGAAGCCGTGCCGCTCGGTCGGATCGAGGGTGAGGCGAACGCGGTCGGGCATGGCGGAGGCAATTTCGCGCAGACCGTCGAGCCGGGTTGAGAGAACGCCGCCGGCATCGATGTCCTTCAATTTGCGTGCCGCTTCATCGAACGGCCCGGTAGCATATAGCAGGGGAAGGTAAGCCTCGCCCCCTGCCGTGACCAAACCGCCGGCATCCTTCGTATCGAGTTCGCGGCGCACGGCCTCGCGCTGATCCAGTGGCAGCGGCAGGGCATCCCCCGCCAGCGTGTCGACAAGATCGGGCAGCGTGAAATCGACCGATATGTCCGATACGCCTGCGGCTTCCAACGCCTCGACAGCAAGGTTCACTGCCTCGCGTGCTGCCGCCACACTGTCGCTTCCTATCAGTTCGGCCCCGAGTTGCAGGCGCTGGCGAGCCGGATCGAGCTGGTCCGCCTTGAGCAGCGCGACGTCGCCTGCATAGCACAGACGCAGCGGACGCGCCGCACCTCGCATCCCCGTCGCTGCGATCCGCCCGACCTGTACCGTAATGTCGCTTCTTAAGGCGAGCGTGCGCAAACTTTCGGGGTCGGTGAAGCGCACCATCCGGCGCGTCGCCACGCCTTCCATCCTCCCGGCGAGCGATTGCTCGAACTCGACCAGCGGCGGGCGCACGCGATCGTACCCATGCGCGTCCATCGCATCGAGAATTTCGCGCATCGCCTTGGTGATCGCAGCGGCCCGGCGAGGCAATGCATCCTCAAGGCCTACGGGCAGGAGGTCGTCTTGGTTGGTCATCCGTTCTGGTTCGGGCGTCAGAACGAAAGCGGCATGACAGTCTTCACGCCCTGAAGCGCGCAGGCCTGCTGCACCAGATCGCGCGAGATAGGATGATCGACGCTCAGCAGCAGCACCGCCTCCCCGCCCGCCGCGCGGCGACCGAGGTGGAAGGTACCGATATTGATGCCGTTTTCACCGAGCAAAGACCCGATCCGGCCGATGAAGCCCGGCGCGTCCTCGTTGACGATATATAGCATGTGGCCTTCCAGTTCGGCCTCGATCCGCACCCCGAAGATTTCGGTCAGGCGGGGTGCATCAGCTCCAAACAGCGTGCCTGCGACCGAGCGTTCGCCCTGCTCCGTATCGACCGTGACACGCAGCAATGTGCTGTAAGCGCCTTCCTTTTCGTGGCGGATCGAGCGAATATCCATTCCGCGCTCCTTCGCGAGGAACGGCGCGTTCACCATGTTCACCGTGTCGGAATAGACGCGCATCAGGCCAGCAAGCACCGCGCCTTCGATCGGCTTGCCGGACAGTTCCGCGGCTGCGCCTTCGCGCTCGATGCTGATCTTGGTCAGATTGCCGTGGGCGAGCTGACCGACGAGGCTGCCGAGGTTTTCGGCAAGACCCATATAGGGGCGCAGCTTGGGCGCTTCCTCGGCGCTGAGGCTTGGCATATTGAGAGCATTGGTGACGCCGCCGTTAACGAGATAATCTGCCAATTGCTCGGCGACCTGGAGCGCGACGTTGACCTGGGCTTCGGTCGTGCTCGCGCCAAGATGCGGTGTGCAGATAAAGCCGGGTTTGCCGAATAGCGGGCTGTCCTTGGCAGGTTCGGTTTCGAACACGTCGAGCGCCGCGCCAGCGACTTGCCCGCTCTCCAGCGCTTCGGCGAGAGCCGCTTCATCGATCAGACCGCCGCGCGCGCAGTTGACGATCCGCACGCCCTGCTTGGTTTTGGCGAGGTTTTCGCGACTGAGGATGTTGCGCGTCTCGTCGGTCAGCGGGGTGTGTAGTGTGATGAAGTCGGCGCGTGCGAGCAGAGTGTCGAGATCGACCTTCTCCACTCCGATTTCCACCGCCCGGTCGGGAGTGAGGAAAGGATCGTAAGCGATGACCTTCATGCGCAGGCCCTGCGCGCGGGATGCCACGATCGAACCGATATTGCCCGCCCCGATCAGGCCGAGCGTCTTGCCGGTGACCTCGACGCCCATGAAGTCGTTCTTGGGCCATTCGCCGGCCTGCGTGCGCTTGTCCGCTTGCGGAATTTGCCGGGCTAGGGCCATGATCATCGCGATCGCATGTTCGGCCGTGGTGATCGAATTACCGAACGGCGTATTCATTACGACGACGCCCTTGCCGCTGGCATAGGGGATATCGACGTTGTCGACGCCGATCCCGGCGCGGCCGATTACCTTGAGATTGGTCGCCGCATCGAGAATTTCTGGCGTGACCTTGGTCGCACTGCGAATGGCGAGACCGTCGTACTCGCCAATCACTGCCTTGAGTTCGTCGGGCGTCATGCCCGGCTTCACATCGACTTCACAGCCACGCTCTTCGAAAATGCGGCCGGCATTGGGGTCCATCTTGTCTGAAATAAGAACTTTGGGTTTGGTCATTGGATCGCTCCAGAGAAATGTCCGCTCGTCCTGAGCTTGTCGAAGGACTGCTTTGCTTATGGCTGCATCGCCGAAGTGAAGTGCAGCCCTTCGACAAGCTCAGGGCGAACGGGGGAAAAGGCCGCCAGCTTCAGCCGTCCTTGACCTGCTCGTAGGCCCATTCGATCCACGGCAGCAGACGCTTGATGTCTTCCTGTTCCACCGTGCCGCCGCACCAGACGCGCAAGGACGGCGGGGCGTCGCGATAGCCGTTAAAGTCGTAACCGACGTCGCGCTCTTCCAGCATCTTCGTGATCTTCTTCGGAACGCCCGCCTTGTCCTCATCAGAAAGGCTGTCGTACCACTCGCCCTGGAACACGAAACAAACGCCGGTATTGGTCCGCTTCGCCGGATCGGGGACCATGTTGCGCAGCCACGGGGTCGCCTCGATCCAGTCGGTCAGTACCTCGGCATTGGCATCGGCCCGCTCAAACATGGCGGTACGCCCGCCGATGCTCTTCGCCCATTCCAGCGCATCGATATAATCTTCGGTCGCCAGCATCGAAGGCGTGTTGATCGTCGCGCCTTCGAAGATGGCGGTATTGATCTTGCCGCCTTTCTTCAGGCGAAACAGCTTGGGCAGCGGCCATTCGGGATCATAGCTTTCGATCCGCTCGACCGCCTTCGGGCTGAGGATCAACATGCCGTGCTGCGCCTCGCTGCCCATAACCTTCTGCCAGCTATAGGTCGTCGCATCTAGCTTCGCCCAATCCATCTCCTGCGCGAAGATTGCGCTGGTGGCATCGTTGATCGTCACCCCGGCGCGGCCTTCGGCAAGCCAGTCGGTGTCGGGAATCTTCGCGCCGCTGGTCGTGCCATTCCAGGTGAAGACGACGTCGTTGTCCTGTGGAATGCTTGTGAGGTCCGGAATTTCGCCATAGTCGGCATCGAGCGTGGTCAGGTTCGCCAGCCTGAGCTGCTTGACCGCGTCCTGGATCCAGACGTTGCCGAAGCTTTCCCATGCCGCGACCGTGGCCGGACGTCCGCCGCCCAGCATCGTCCACATCGCGCATTCCAGCGCCCCGGTATCCGATGCCGGCATGATGCCGACGAGGTAATCATCGGGCACGCCGAGTAATTCCTTCGACAGGTCGATGGCATATTTCAGCCGCGACTTGCCGAGGCTGCTGCGATGCGAGCGGCCGAGCGATTCGGTTTTAAGCTTGGTGATGTCCCAGCCGGGATGCTTGGCCGTGGGACCGGACGAAAAGAAAGGGCGCTCTGGCTTGAGCGTAGGTTCGGCAGTCATGTATTCTCTCCTTGCAGAGAGCTCGCGCGGCGTTGGGACCGCGTGGCCCACCTGCGGCACTAGGGGGGCGCGGCTTCGAGTCAACGCCGAAAATGCGAAGCGGTTGAAAACGAAGGGTTCGGCGAACCAAAGGAAATTTGCCGGTTTCGTTCCGAGTTAGCGCAGGCCACCCTGGCTCTCGCCAAAGAAGGATCACGGCTCTATGGCGCGCTCGCAATGGACGTGACCGACCTTCGCATCGCGCTGTTCAGCGGGAACTACAACATCACGCTCGACGGCGCGAACAAGGCGCTCAACCGACTGGCGGAATATCTCCTGCGGCGCGGAGCGAAGCTGCGGGTCTATTCGCCCACGACCGACGAACCCGCGTTCGAGCCGACTGGCGACCTCGTCTCCCTGCCCGCCGTGCCGATCCCGGGGCGCAGCGAATATCGTATCCCGCTTGGCCTTTCCGGCGCGGTCAAACGCGATCTCGAACGCTTCGCGCCGAACGTGCTGCATATCGCCTCGCCCGATTTCAGTTCGCGCGCCGCAGTCGGCTGGGCGAAGGATCGTCAACTCCCGGTGCTGGCATCGGTGCATACCCGGTTCGAAACCTATCCTCGCTATTACAAGCTCGGTTTCATCGAACCGCTGGTCGAACGCTACTTGCGCAGCATCTACCGCCGCTGCGACGCGTTGGTGACGCCCAGCCAGTCGATGGTCGACGTGCTGGAACAGCAGGGCATGAACGAGGACGTATCGATCTGGTCTCGCGGCGTAGACCGCGGCATCTTCGATCCCTCGCGCCGCGACATGGCTTGGCGACGTACGCAAGGCATCGCGGACGACGATATTGCGATCGCCTTTCTCGGCCGGCTGGTCATGGAGAAAGGGCTGGACGTCTTTGCCGACACCATCGCCGAACTGCGCAACCGCGGCGTTGCGCATCGCGTGCTCGTCATAGGCGAAGGGCCGGCGCGGGGGTGGTTCGAGAAAGCCTTGCCTGGCGGCACTTTCGTAGGTTTTCAGGCCGGCGCCGATCTCGGCCGCGCGCTGGCGAGTGCCGACCTATTCTTCAACCCCAGTGTCACGGAGACTTTCGGCAACGTTACACTGGAGGCTATGGCCAGCGGCCTACCCGTGGTGGCGGCAGGGGCGACGGGCAGCACTTCGCTGGTCGAGAGCGGCAGAAGCGGCGCCATTGTGCCGGACGGCACGCCAGGCGCCTATGCCGATGCGCTTGCCGCCTATTGCGAGGACGACGCGCTGCGCGCCCGGCATGGCTCCGCCGGTGAAGTGAAAAGCCGCACCTACAGCTGGGATGCGATCAATCAGGCAGTCGTCGATACGTACCTGCGTATCATCGACCGAAATTCACGATAAGACTCACCGCAAGACGCCCCGCCGTCGCATCGACCAACTGTAAACGAGCAGAAACACTGCAATGCCCCACAAAACGATCGGAAACCACGCCGGTTGCAACGCCGCCACTTCGGGTGGCTTGGCGGTGCGGGCTTCGTAGACCGTAACGATGGCCATACCGAACAGTGAAGCTGCGAAAGCCCACAAGGCAAGCCGGCGGCGCAACAAAAGCAGCACCGATCCGAGCAACGCACCCCATACTCCGAACGCCCAGCCTGCTACCGCCCATGCGGGAAACGCCTGAATGTATGCGAGCCCCGCCGGTGGATATTGCATCGCATCGAGATACGCGCGGTTGCCCAGCTGCGTCATCGTATAATCGTTCGCTCCGATCGCATTCCACAGCAGTGTAACTATCCCCACCGCCCATACATGCCACGGTGTTCGTGAAGGCTTGTTACTCATGCGTTTATCCCCCGCTAACGACCCTCACGCAGCAAATTAGCGAACGCCGCGTAAGGCGCAAGCCAGGGCCGATTATAGCCGCTCGATCCTCTTCGCCAGCGCGTCGATCATGTCGACGATCTCTGTCCGCGATTTCGCGTCGAAGCCCCCGGTTGCGGCGCGATTGGTCAGGACGGCTGCGAGGTTTCCGAGCGAACGGAACAAATCGGGCGCGGCCTGCTCTTCTTTGCGTTCCGCCTGACGGCCAAGCTTGCGTAAAAGCCGCTCGATTTCCTCCCGGTTATCCTCGATCTCGCGCAGGCCCGCCTCGGTGACGCGGTAGGCCTTGCGATTATCGTCGCCGGGCATGTGATCGATCATGCCTTCGTCTTCGAGCAGCGAGAGTGTGGGATAGACTGTGCCGGGGCTGGGCGCCCAGCTTCCGCCGGTCATTTCTTCCAGTTCCTTGATCAGTTCGTAACCGTGACGCGGTTCTTCAGCGATCAGGAACAGCATGACCAAACGAAGTTCGCCACCCCGCACCATCGGTTTGCGGCGTTTGCGGTGGTGGGTCGAGCCGGTTTGCACGAAGTCCTCGCTATTGCCGAAGGGGCCTTTCTTCCCAAACGGACCGTCGGGGCCGAATGGCCCGCGAGGGCCGAAGGGGCCATCCTTGCCGAACACACCGTTCGGACCGAACGGACCGTGGCGACCGAAGGGCTGGCGAAAGCCGGAATGATCGCGGTCCTCGTCGGCATCGACATCGACGTCGATATCAACGTCGAAATCCTCGCCTTCCGGACGATCAGAAATGCGCCCCTCGATCGGTTTGCTGCGATCTTCCCATTCGTTATATTCTTCGCGTGCCATCAATTCGACTCCATAACACCACAGTATCAAGATATATCTTGAGCGCTTTTACGCAAGAGATGAAATAGTCGGGCACCCGCCCTACATTTCCGCGATGGCCGATCTCTTTCCCGAAACCGTCCCCGCCGAACGACCCAAGGACGAACCGCGCGAGGATGCCCCCCTCGCCGACCGACTGCGTCCGGCATCGCTCGACGAGGTCATCGGACAGGACCATCTGACCGGACCCGAGGGCGCGATCGGACGGATGGTCATGGCAGGCAGGCTGTCGAGCATGATCCTGTGGGGCCCGCCCGGCACCGGCAAGACGACCATCGCTAGGCTGCTGGCCGACAGCGTCGGCATGCGTTTCGAAAGCATCAGCGCGGTGTTCAGCGGCGTCGCCGACCTTAAGAAAGCTTTCGCGGCGGCCGACAAAGCAGCGGAGGCCGGACAGCGCACATTGCTGTTCGTGGACGAGATCCACCGTTTCAATCGCTCGCAACAGGACGGCTTTCTGCCCTTCGTCGAGCGGGGGACGGTGACACTGGTCGGGGCGACGACCGAAAACCCGAGCTTCGCCTTGAACGCCGCGCTGCTTAGCCGGGCGCAGGTGTTGATACTCCAGCGCCTCGACCGCGAGGCGCTGGGTAAATTGCTGGACCGGGCGGAGGACCTCGAAGGCCCCCTCCCTCTCACCGCCCCCGCATGCGACGCCCTAGTGGCGAGCGCGGATGGCGACGGGCGATTCCTGCTCAACCAGGCCGAGACGCTCTACAACGCGAGAATCGGCGAGCCGCTCGATCCCGCCGCCCTCGGTGCGTTCCTGCAGCGCCGTGTCGCTGTGTACGACAAGGACCGCGAGGGGCATTACAACCTCATCTCCGCCCTACATAAAGCGGTTCGCGGCAGCGATGTGCAGGCCAGCCTCTATTATCTCGCCCGGATGCTGACCGCGGGCGAAGAACCGCGCTTCCTCGCGCGCCGCCTTATTCGAATGGCGGTCGAGGATATCGGCATGGCCGATCCTCAGGCGCTGGTGCAGTGCATGGCAGCGAAGGACGCGTACGAATTTCTTGGCAGCCCCGAGGGCGAGTTGGCACTGGTGCAGGCCTGTATTTACCTTGCCACCGCCCCCAAATCGAACGCCGCTTATAAGGCGCAGAAAGCCAGCTTCCGTAGCGCGAAGGAAACCGGCAGCCTGATGCCGCCGCAGAATATCCTCAACGCGCCGACCAAACTGATGAAGGACATCGGCTACGGTTCGGGCTACACCTACGATCACGACGCCGAGGAAGGCTTTTCCGGCGACGATTACTGGCCGGACGAAATGGAGCCGCAGGTCTATTATGCGCCGGTCGATCGCGGGTTCGAGCGCGAGGTCAAGAAGCGGCTGGAGTATTGGGAAGGGCTGCGCGCTGGGCGTGGGTAGGTTCGCCCATTACCTCGCCATAGACTGGTCCGGCGCGAAAGGCGCGCGACAGAAAGGCATTGCGCTCGGCTTGGCCGATACCAAAGGCGCGGCGCCCTTCTTGCTGAACCGACCCGGAGGATGGAGCCGCGAAGCGGTTCTGTCCTTCCTGCGCAACGACCTTCCGCCGAACACCCTCGTCGGTCTCGATCTCGGCATCGGGCTGCCTCATGCCGATTGCGGCGCCTATTTTCCCGGCCTTTCGGACAGCCCTCCCGACGCTCCCGCCCTCTGGCGTTTGGTCGATGACGTTTCTGCCGAAGAGACCGATCTCTCGGCGACCGCTTTCACCGATCATCCCGATTTCGCCCCCTATTTTCGACGTCATGGCGGCAGGGAAGGTGCCCAATTTCGCTGCGACGCCGCCGCACATGGCCGGGGTCGCTTTCGTGTTACCGAACACGCGCAGGCGGCACAGGGATGCAAGCCTTATTCGAACTTCAACCTCGTCGGCGCCGCGCAGGTCGGCAAGTCGAGCCTAACTGGCATGCGGATGCTGAACAAACTGCGTGGGCATCTGCCGGTATGGCCGGTCGCCCCCCTCCCTAGCACCGGCTCCGTCATCGTCGAAATTTACACCAGCCTAGCCGCGATGGAGGCCCGACGCAGAGTTTCACACGCTAAGATGCGCAGCTACGAGGCATTGAACGAAGCGCTCGATGCGCTCGGCTCGAATCGCGTGAAAGGTGAGGGACCCATCGACGACCACTCCTCCGACGCCTTGCTCGCCGCCGCATGGCTTCGCGCCGTGGCCGACGACCCGCGCCGCTGGCACCCCGCCGCCCTGACGCCCGAGATCGCACAAACCGAGGGCTGGACTTTCGGCGCGTTTTGATCGAAAGGCGCTGCCCTTCCGATGTGCCGGCTTAGCTCAGTTGGTAGAGCAGTTGATTTGTAATCATCAGGCCGGGGGTTCGAATCCTCCAGCCGGCACCGGAACTGCTACTGATCGCTCTCAGCCAACTCGAATTCGCGCCGTTGCATCGTCTTCGCGACCTCGCCTCACGAATGCGAGAAGAAGAAGGAATGGGAGCAACCAGACGATCCGGCTCTGATATCGGTCGACCGGAGCCGAGAGCCCCCCGAAAATGGCTGCGTTGAGTGTCAGGGCGAAGACGACCAAGCCGATGCTGACCGCTAGCGGATAAGACGTTCCTCTCTTGATGACTGCAATGGCGAGTCCCGCAATCGCAACGAAGGTGGCAAGCGGGACGAGAGTATCGAAAATGTTTAGCACACGGCTCTGCGCAGCGCGTACGCCGCCGCCTCGCCAGCTGTCCTCGATCTCGGTACCTGCAGGATCGAGCGGCCATAATTCGCCCGTGCCGACCGACACCGTCTGCTTTACCGCATTGCCGAACAAAGCCCTCGTCTGAGTAACGGGATAGCGCTTGAAGGCTTCGAACAGAATTTCGGTCTCTTCGTTACGGATGGCCTCGACTTGCGCATCGGTGGCAAGGCGATAGCCGTTCGGGCCCCAAAGAAAGGCGCCGACATTGTCCGGGATCGTGTCCGACAATTCGCAGATCGTGTACGGCTGCGTTGCGCACACATCGTTGAGATACCAGCGGGCCGGTCCATCTTCCAGCGAACGCGCCAGAAGGATCGGAAGCCGTTTGGGGGCTACGCTTTCTTCCCCAGTGCTTGCCTTCCCGCTCGCGAGGTTGAACGCCGCCGCGAGGACTACTGGAGCAAGGCACAGACCCGTCATCCAGAACGTCAGCGATTTCTCGAACCAGCGCCAGGCTATGATTGCCAAGGCAAGACCTGCGGCAAGCGGGATATTACCGTAATGGGCCAGTACGCCTGCCGTAGCCAAAGCGATAAGCGCCAGACGGCCCTTCAGCGTCATGCCATCTACCTGTCGCAACATAGCGACATAGGTGACGACCACGAGGGCGGCGAGCAGGTCGGGCATCGCATAGGACACGAACCACGGCAGACTGGACAGAACCCCGATTCCGATTAGGCCGAAAACGAAATATCTTTTCTCTTGCGCACTGAGCGTGGGAATCAGAGTTGTGGTAGCGAAAAGAACGAACGTCGCCTGGACGAGACACGTCAACCAAAGCCCGAGCGGTGTCGCTCCGGTCAAGTATGTGTAAATCGAATACGGAATGGAGCGAAGTTTGATCCCTTCCGTTCCCCCCCCGGCAGAGGGCTCGTTCTGTTGCCTGCTATTCGACGTGGGTTCCGACGGCGGGACAGGATCAACCCGATTTCCGACCAGATCGACGATCTTATCGCCGAGCGAATAATAGTTCGCGGTATCGGCGTAGATAAGCGGACCATTCGTCAGCAGCATCGGCCAACACAGCAGGACCGCGAAGACGAGCGACAGCAGCAGCCCTTTCATCGAGTAGTACGGCGGCCGCGCAGGCGAACCGACCGGCTTTGCTGCGACGACCTGCTCTCGCCACCGGCCAAAAATCACGCGCGCTTTTCCTCGCGTATGGCTTTTGCATAGCCTGCAACCATCGCGACCTGGCTAAGCCCGACGAGAAAGGCCTGGCTCAGTGGTCGCCTTAACCGGGCACGCAGCGGATAGGTCAGCATTCCAAAATAGAAGCCGGCGTTCTCGATCTTAGGCCTGTCGTCCGCGCGCCCGTCCATCGTGGTGTGTAGCTTGCGAGCGCCCCTTCCATAATTACTGTGCTGCTTCCAGAATGAACGCAGGGAAAGGTCATGAGCATGGTCGATAACGGCGTCCTCGGCATAGGCGAGCGTACCGCCATGCGATTTCCAGCGAAGGCTGAAATCGCGATCTTCCGAAGCGATCGCGAAATCCGTGTCGAACCCCCCAAGCGCGAGGAAATCCTCGCGGCGGCAAATCATATTATTGGTCGTAAAGAACGTCATCTCGCTACCATGCGAGTGGTAATACTCGTAAAGAAACGAGCATAGCGACTGGCTCGCAGACGAAAACACGTTGTCCGGCAAAGCGTTCTCGACCTTTCCTCCGACCAGCAACAGCGGTTTGCCGTTTTGCGCTGTAACGAGGTTGCGAACCCAATCGGTTCGAGGGCGGCAGTCGTCGTCGGTAAAGACCAGAAGGTCGGCACCTTCCGCTTTCTTCGCTCCAGTGTTGCGCGCTGCCCCGGGGCCGGCATTGTCTTGCCGGACAAGTTGAACCCACTCGTATGGCGCACAGACGGGCGCAAGGTCCTGCGGACTTCCATCGTCGACGACGATCGTGCGGTAAGGTCCGCCATCGAGCCGCTCAAGAAATGTCAGACAACGCGCAAGCTTGTCGGGCCGATTATAGGTCGGGACGACGATGGCGACAGAAGCGGACGCACTGTTCAACATTGCCATACCCCTTTTTCGCGTTTTACGATGGATGCGCGGTAGCCGATGAGCTGCACCTTTTCAAAGAGCGCAAACACCCCAGCATCACTTTTTGGGACAATTCGCAGGAAGGCCCGCGACATCGGTAGTCAAGTGCTGTACCAGCATCGTCAAATGCAACTGGGCAAAGCTCAGTGATACTTTCGTATTTCGGATGATCGGGGAAATTCATGGCGACGGATTCGCGACGCGACGTAGTAATCATCGGCGGTGGTCCCGCCGGATTGACCGCCGGTTACGAGTTACTCAAACGGTCCGACGAATACCGGCCTCTGGTATTTGAGGCAGGCGATATCGTTGGCGGCATTGCACGCACCGAGAGTTACAAGGGCTACCGATTCGACATTGGTGGACACCGTTTCTTCACCAAGGTCGGGGAAGTGGAAGAGATGTGGCGCGAGGTATTGAAGGACGAATTCATTACCGTCCCACGCCAGAGCCGCATCTACTATCGTGGCCGGTATTTCGACTATCCCCTGCGCATCTTCAACGCATTGTCCAACATCGGCGTATACGAATCAGGGCGTATCTTACTCAGCTATCTTAAATGGCGGGTAAAGCCCCATAAGGTGGAAGACAGCTTCGAAGAATGGGTCCAGAACCGTTTTGGCGGGCGCCTCTACATGCATTTCTTTCGCAGCTACACGGAGAAAGTTTGGGGCATTCCCCCCAAGCAAATCCGGGCCGATTGGGCAGCGCAGCGGATCAAGAACCTGTCGCTTCTGAAAGCAGTCTGGAATGCGATTTCGGGATCGAACGACACGGCCAGTCTGATCGAAGAGTTCCAGTATCCGCGCCTCGGCCCCGGTCAGATGTGGGAAGTGACTTCGGACCATATCGACGAGAATGGCGGCGCAGTTGAAAAAGGCATTCGCGCTACGCGGGTCTTGCGCGAAGATGACCGCGTTACTTCGGTCGAATTCCAGTCGAAGGACGGAGAGGCGCGAACAGTTCAAGGCGACCAATTCATCAATTCGATGGCATTAAAGGATCTGATCGAGGCTTTCGATCCGCCCCCGCCGCAGCATGTGCGCGATGCGGCGGCGAAGCTGAAATATCGTGATTTCCTGATCGTTACGCTGGTGCTTAACAGCGCCGATCCCTTCCCCGACAACTGGATTTACGTGCACAGTCCGGCGGTGAAAGTCGGCCGGATCCAGAATTTCCGCGCGTGGTCGCCGGACATGCTGCCCGATCCCGACACCGCATCCATCGGGATGGAATATTTTTGCCAGGAAGGCGATGGTTTGTGGACCATGTCGGACGAGGACTTACGCGCGCTCGCTACCAAAGAGCTTGCACAGCTTGGTCTCGCAAAGGAAGAACAGGTCGTCGACGCCGCGATCATCCGCCAGCCGAAGGCTTATCCGGTCTATGATGGCGAATACAAGGACGCGCTCGACACGATTGCCGAATGGATCGACGGCCTCGAAAATTTCCAGACAGTCGGTCGCAACGGCTTACATCGCTACAACAACCAGGACCATTCCATGCTGTCCGCGATGTTCGCCGCGCGTAATATCCTGGGTGAGAAGAACGACGTTTGGAACGTCAATGTCGAGCGGTCCTATCACGAAGAATTCGAACTGCCCGAGAAGGGAAAGGCGCGCGAAAAAGTGCCCGCTTAAGGCAGGCGTAGGAGAACCCAGGCGTAGCCGAGGCAGGCGGCAAGATAGTGTACCCATAGTAGCGGAATTGCCGCCGCCGCCTCGAACACCCCGCGCTCGGCGAATACGCTGCGAATAAAGCTACCGTTGGCATAGGCTAGCAGGCCAAAAGCCGAAGCAATCAGAATCGCCCCAATTGCGGGCGCTATAAGCAGCGCCATCAGCCCCAGCAGGCTCGCAGCGACCGCTATGCCGGACAACCGACCTTTCAAGCTAAGGTTCAACGCATAGCTTGATGCTTCGCCAAGATCGGTTTGCAACATGCGCGCCCATGGTATGGCGCGGTGGAACATATCCGTCCGAAACATCGATTGCAGGGTCCAACGCTTGAGGTGCTTGCCCTGGATGCCGGGATCGAGCCAGATCGTTTCTCCGCGCGTAGTCAGTTCGAGGCCGAGCTTGATGTCTTCCATCATCGCCTGTTTGGCGTCGAAGCCCCCTGCCCGTTCGAATGCCTCCCGCCGCACCGCGCCGCACCCAGTCCAGAAAGTCACTGCCTTTCCCGCCCCCTCGATATGGACATGGCGATGAAGGAGATTGCGAAACCGGCTAACGACGGTGTTCGCCGCCGGATCGTCATCGTAACTTCCGAAGACGGCAGCATATTGTGGATGTTCGGTAAAGAAAGCCAGCACTCGCCGCCTCGTATCGGGATGAACCACGACATCGGCATCGACGAAAAACAGGATATCCGCCTTGGTCGCACGCACGCCCACATTGCGTGCATTCGCCGCCCCTGCATTCGCCGAAATGCTGAGCGGTTCGACGTTAAAGGTTCGCGCGATTTCTACGGTTCTATCTGTTGATGCATCGTCGACCAGCACGATCTCATCCGTCGAGAAACCCGCCGCCATTAAGCCGGTCAGGCAGCGCGCCAGATAGGCTTTTGCATTATGCGCAGGTACGATCACGGCGATCGAAAGATCGATTGGCTCAGCCATTGAACTGCGCCTGCAGTGTCCGATGAAGCGGTGGCGGCAGAAGGCTTGCAAGCACAGCCGCCGAACGGACACGGGCATGCTGATCACTGATGGCGAACACGGGATCGGTTCGCCAGCATTCGGCCATTAGACGGCGCGCTTCGGCGAACTCGCGATTCTTGTAAGCCGCCGTGGCCCAAACGAGGAGGTTCCGCGCGCGGGCCTCCCCGTCCAACCTCGAAAGGTCGACGCAGTCTCGCTGGATTGCGCCCGCCACCACCGCTTCCCAACCTACTCTCATCCGCTTCCAGCTTCCCGTGATCTGACCGGGGCGGGTGCGGTAGTCGACCAATACGCGATCGACTGCTGTAATCGTCTTGCCGCGGCCTTCGGTTAAGCGGACCCAGTAGTCGAGATCGATACATGCAGGCAGATCGACATCGAATAGGCCGATGGCGGCGGCTCGCTCCGCCGCAATGACGACGCCACTCCCACTGTGAATCGGATTATCCCTCAGCAGGTCCTCGGCGCTGAAGCGAAGCCTGTCGATTCGCGATGTAACGCCAGTGGGCTGGCCACGCAAATCGACATGGCGGCATAAGGGGAAGACGAGATCGCAATCAGCCGTGCCTATCGTCTCGATCAGCGCAGTCAGCGCACCTGGATGCAACAGATCGTCCGCGTCGAGGAATCCGATCAGCCGCCCTGTCGCGCGCCGTAGTCCTGCATTCCGGGCTGAACCCGCACCGCCCTGTTTCTGCGATAGTACGGTGCATTGGCGCTTCCGCTGATGGAATTGCGCCTCGTATCGTTGCAGAACTGAAAGCGTCGTATCGGTCGATCCATCGTCGATCAGCAAGACCTCGAAATCCGCGTCATCCTGCACCAACAGACTGTCGAGGGTTTCCGCGACATAGTCCGCGACGTTATGGGCCGGGATTATGATGCTTATTTCGACCATAGACACTACCCATGCCGCAACTGCGAAACCTGCGCAAAGCTTGTGTGGCGATTGGCACGATTCGGGGCGAGAATTCTTTAGAACAGTATGATGACGGCGTTCGACCCTCTGCGCATCGGTTTTGCGACTTATGAATTTCCGGTTCTATCGGAACCGTTCGTCAGCACGCTCGCCATCGACCTTGCGCTTCGTGGACATGACCTTTCGGTAATGACACTCAATACCGAAAGCCGCGGAACGCCCCAAGCGATGCATAGCGAGGTAGAAGAAACGGGAATTGCAGGGCTTGCTCGACATTGCGCCCCCCGAAGCGCTTTCGGGAAGCTGATCGCCAAATCCCGCGGGGGGCAGTTCGCTCTGCGTGCGCGAATGGCAAGCCGCGCCGGCCCATTCGACATCGTGCATTGCCATTTCGCAACCCTGGGTTTGCCGATGCTATCTCTCATGCAGAACGGCTTTTTGAAAACCCGCCGCATGATCGTGCATCTCAGAGGCTACGACATCACGACTTTCGTGGAGGAGCGGGGCCGGAATGTTTATGACGAACTATTCGCTAAGGCGGACCTGTTCATCGCTAATTGCGAATATTTTCGGGATCGCGCGATCGCCTTAGGTTGCGACCCGGACAAGATCGAGGTCATCGGCTCGCCACTCGATGCCAAAAGATTTGTGCCACCTTCAGATAGACGCGCGTATGAAGATCGCCCACTCGCACTCGTCGCCGTCGGACGTTTGGTCGCAAAGAAAGGGTTCGGAACAGCGGTCGAAGCTGTGGCCCTTTTAAAAAGTCGTGGCATCGATGTTAGGCTGGATATTCTCGGCGATGGACCGCTGCGCGACGAGCTGAAGCGCGAAATCGAGCGGCATCATCTTGAAAAGATCGTGACGCTCAAAGGGCATGCAACCCAAGCGCAAATCGTAGATGCTTTGCATCAAGCCGATATCGCCCTCGCCCCCAGCGTCCGCGATGCATCCGGCAACGAGGATGCGCCTGTCAATACCTTGAAAGAGGCCATGGCGACCGGCCTTCCCGTTATCGCCACGCGTCACGGCGGCATTCCCGAACTCGTCAAACACGGCGAGAACGGCTTGCTGATCGACGAGTACGATGCCGAGGGTCTGGCCGACGCCATATTTAAGCTCGCCGAACGGCCGCAGGAATGGCGCGCAATGGGGGAGGCCGGGCGTGGTCGTGTACTCGATATGTATGAAAGAAATACGGTGTGCGAGCGGACCCTTGCCGCTTACCGCAGGACGCTTGAACGATAAAACCAACTGCGCAGGCTGGTGCAGGGCCCGATAGATGGTGTATTACCGACTGGAAACGGAGATCCGAAACGATGACTGAGATCGCTGACACGCGCGCTACCGTGATCGTCACCCAGCGCGAGCGCTTCGGAATGACCGAAGAATCGCTCGACAGTCTGTATGATCATATCGGCGAAAATGTCGATGTGGTGGTGGTGGATGGCAATTCGCCACCTTCAAAGAAGGCCTACCTCGAAAAGGCAGCAAAGGAGCGCGGGTTCACCCTGATCCGCCGCGACGCTTTTCTTACGCCCAATCAGGCGCGAAATTTGGGCGTTGGCGCTGCAAGCACCAAATACGTAGTCTTCGCCGATAACGATGTGATTTATTCGCAAAATTGGCTGGAGAACCTGATCGCCTGTGCCGAAGAGACCGGCGCGGCGGTGGTCGCGCCGCTAACCTGCCAAGGTCTTCCCGCGCATACCGAAATCCACCATGCCGGCGGGGATTATGCCATCGATGGCATGATGGACGATTTCATGGCGGCGAACGACGACGAGCAGCGACCGTTCGACGAAGTCATGCATGGACACGGCGACAAACTATCCGCCTGGCAGGGCAAGCTTCGCCGTCAGGTTACCGGTATGTGCGAATTTCACTGCGTGCTTGTGCGTAAGGATGTGTTCGAAAAAACCGGTCCGCTCGACGAAGGCATGCTTTCGACGAAAGAACACATCGATTTTTCGATTGCGGTTCGCGAAGCTGGCGAGGAAGTCTGGTTCGAACCGACTTCGGTCATTACCTACGTGTTTCCGTGCCGTGCGAGGCCGTTGAACCGCGAGGACTGGCCGTTTTTCGCATTGCGCTGGTCGACGGAATACGGTTCGCGCTCCCTCAAGCATTTCATCGCGAAATGGCGTTTGCAGACGAAACCCGATTACGTCGCCGAGAAGGAGCATATCTACGCGACGCGGCGTATGCAGGGCATCCTCATTCCGATTATGCGACAGATTCCGCTGATGGGTCGTAATGCACGTTTCGCTCGGGTAGCCGCGCGAGCCTCTCAGCCTGTGGAGATGGTCGTCAATCGTGCCCTCGTTGGCTGGCACGACCGGCGACGCTGAAGATCAGCCGCGCCGCTCCGCCCACGAGCGTCGAAAGCGACCCGCAAGCGCCGTTGCGCGTTCGCGGCCGTGTCCGGTGTAATGCAAGAGCGTCTTTTCGAACCCGTCCGGCTTGCCGCTGATGTGCCATAGAACGAAGACGCTCAGGAAATAGACCAGCACGCCGATAGGCACTTTGTAGGCCAGCAAGACTGCACTTTCGAACGAAGTGGTAAAGCGTTCGACCCTACCGGGCAAAGCCGTGATACATACGCCCATGATCCCGGAAGCGAGGATCGCACGCCAATTGTTTCTGACGATGCCCAGTAGGGGCGCGGAGAGCAGATGCCGGATCAGGAATGCATTGAGAACGATCCGCAGCAGGGCAAGCAAGGCCATCCCGATCGCTGCGCCTGCCAACCCGTACTCGGCGATCGTTAGCCAAAGTACCGGATAGGTTGCCACCGCAATCAAAAGAGAGCGCCAGAAATTGGCCCGCAAATGCCCCAAGGCAATCGCCACATTGCCGACCGGGCCGGTCGCGACCTTGAACGCCATAGCGGGGGCAAGGATCTGCAGGACGATCGCTGCATCGAGCCAGTCCCGTCCGACCAATGTGCGAATGATCTCGAGCGCGAGCACGGCTATCCCTATGCCGGCCGGGAGGACGAACCCGCCGATCACGCCCTGCGCCTTGCGAAACGCAGCGCGCATCGCTTCCGGACTGTGCTTCAACGCGGAAAAGCTCGGTAACAAGGTTCGCCGGACCGGTTCGAGCATTTCATTCATCGGGATCGACTGAAGGTCGCGGGCTATGGTGAACAACCCGAGAATTGCGGGCGTCGTGAATATCCAAAGCATGAGACGCGGCGCGACCGTATTGGCTTCGGCGGCGAACCGTTCCGCTGCCAACCACCCGCCGAAGCTGACGAAGTGGCGCCAATCCTTCGTACCGAAACGCGGACGATATGGTACGCGCCAGTAGGATACGAGCGATTGCAACCCACTCGTTGCGAGCGAAATCACCACCAGCGCCCAGTAATTGCGCAACCAGAATGCAACCGCAATGCCAAGTCCGGTCGCTATGGCGGCTGCAATGACGTCGCGTACTACTTCGCGCCGGAAATCGAGATTTCGACTGTAAACGACGAGCCCCGGGTTCCGTAACGCATCGAGCAGCGGCATGAGCGCAAGCGCGCGCAGGACATCGTATAGCCGGGCCGAACCGAGCAGCCCTGCCAGAGGTTCCGCGGTAAGAAACAGGATCGCCGCCATCGCCGAACCGCGCAGCAGCTGGATGGTGAAGACAGTATCGAGATGGGCGCGATCGAGGTCCTGCCGCACGATCAACGCGGCACCATCCTTCGTGTCGAACACTGCCTGGATCAATGTGACGACTGTGAATGCCAACGCGACGAGGCCGTAATCGGCTGGTGTCAACAACCGCGCTAAAATGACAAGACTGATGAGCGTGCTGATTCGAGTCAGCATCCTGCCGACACCCAGCAACACCGCGCCAGCGAAGGCCCGTTTTCCGAGATTGTCGTGCTGTCGCTCGAATTTCAAATTGCCGCCTCCGACTTTGGCCCATAACGGCGGCTTGCCGGTTCGTCACGGCAGGCTTGATCGTTGCGTATAAAAACGGTGCAATAGAAGAATGAACGCAAGGCCTGACCCGCAGCTTTCGCTATCCGAGCGACTGACTGTTATCATCCCGACCTTCGAGCGCACCGAAATGCTGGCGCGCGCAATCGACAGCGTGTTGGCTCAGTCTGCGGTTCCGCGCATACTCGTGGTAGACGACGGGTCCGACCCTCCTGCTCGATTGCATCGAAGCGACGCAAGCCTTTCCCTCGTGCGACTGGAGACCAATTCGGGAGGTGCGAAGGCGCGCAACTACGGCGTCGAGCAAGCGGTTTCGCCATGGATCACATTCCTCGACGACGACGACGAATGGCTCAGCGGGACAGGCGCGCTGTACGACACCGTCCTCGCCGACGAGCCGCAGACCGATCTATGCTATGTCAGCGGGATCGAAGTGGTCGATCCCGAAGGGAAAACGCTGGAAGTCAGAAAGGCCGTTTCGCGTTCCGAAGGCGAGGCTTGGTTTCTCGAGGATACGCCGTCCGGTTCGAGCCATTTGACCAAGCAGACATTCGTCATCCCGGCCGAAACTTATTTTCGGATCGGAGGCTTCGACACGGCTTTGGAAAGCCGTATCCACTCCGAGTTTGCCTTGCGCCTTAACAGGGTCGCGAAAATACAGGCACTCGAACACGCGACCTATCGCCTGCACAAGCATCGCCAAGGCCAGGTTTCCAAGGATCCCGGGAAGCGGCATCGCAGCTTTCGGTACATCTGGCGCAAACACGAAAGGCTGGTTCGCTCCCGTTCGAGGCAAGGCGCGAGATGGGCACAGGATCATGCGCGAAGGCTAATCCGCGAAAGCCGACCGTATGACGCGCTTCATGCTTTATGGCTGGCTTTCCTGTTGTCCCCTCGATCGGCGCTAACATCCCTGCGAATTGTAGCATCGGTCGCAGTCCGACGGATGCGCTGACGCTTTCCAATCTGGATCTTCCAAGTCGTTTGGCCCGCGAGGGTGGGCTTGCTTCCTACCCCTCGCCATTAAGCGCGAAACCCATTACGGGCAGACGATGCATTTTCTCGACCAAGCCAAGATATTTCTCAAAAGCGGCGGCGGTGGCCCCGGCGCTGTCAGCTTTCGGCGCGAGAAATACATCGAATATGGCGGGCCCGACGGTGGCAATGGCGGCAAGGGCGGCGACGTTATTTTCGAGGCGGTTGCTGGTCTCAATACGCTGATCGACTTCCGCTATGCCCAGCATTTCAAGGCACCGCGCGGCGCGCACGGCATGGGTAAGGACCGCACCGGCGCCGGCGCGGACGATCTCGTGATCGAAGTGCCCGTCGGCACCCAGGTGCTGAGCGAGGACAAGGAAGAAGTGCTCGCCGATTTCACCGAAGTCGGCCAGCGCATGGTCTTCCTTCAAGGAGGCATCGGTGGGCGTGGCAATGCCAGTTACAAGACCAGCACCAACCGCGCCCCGCGACAGCACCAACCTGGCGAACCGGGCGAGGAGATGTGGGTCTGGTTACGGCTGAAGCTGCTTGCGGATGTCGGCCTGCTCGGCCTGCCCAATGCGGGAAAATCGACCTTCATCAATCAGGTGACGAACACGAAGGCGAAGGTCGGCGCTTACGCCTTCACCACGCTCATTCCCAAGCTCGGCGTCGTGCGCCACAAGGGCCGCGAATTCGTGCTGGCCGACATTCCCGGCCTGATCGAAGGCGCGGCGGACGGCGCGGGCATCGGCGACCGGTTCCTCGGCCATGTCGAACGCTGCCGCGTCCTGATCCACCTGATCGATATTGCTGGCGACGATCCGGCCGAAGCATATCAAACCGTCAACGCCGAACTCGAAGCCTATGGCGAGGGTCTGATCGACAAGCCGCAACTGGTCGTCCTTAACAAACTTGATCTTGCCGACCGTGAACTTGGCGAAGGTTTCGGCGACGAACTGCTCGCGGCAGGAGCCGAGAAGGTGTTCAAGGTTTCCGGCGCGACCGGCGCGGGGATGGACGATTTGCTCGACGCGATACTCGCCTACCTCCCTGATCGCACGGCATCAGAGACCAAAGCCGCCGAGGTCGAAGACTTGGCCGAAGCCGAAGCGCGCGACTGGTCGCCGCTCTGACGTAATCCGCAATGACGATCGCCGCCCTGCCCGATCTTGCGAACGCACGCCGGCTGGTCGTTAAAGTCGGCTCCGCCCTGCTGGTGGAACGCGGCGAACCGCGCGCCCAATGGCTTGGCTCGCTCGTGGACGACCTCGCACGGCTGCGGGAAAGCGGAACGGATATTATCGTCGTATCGTCGGGTGCGATTGCCTTGGGCGCGGCGAAGCTTGGCATGGCGAAAGGCGGGCGCGGCAGTCTCGCCGACGCGCAGGCGGCTGCTTCGGTCGGTCAGGTCGAACTTGCACGATTGTGGAGCGCGGCGCTGGGTTCGCACGGTATTACGGCGGCGCAGATGCTGGTGACGCTGGGCGATCTTGAAGACCGCCGCCGCTATCTCAATGCGTCCGCCACCCTCGCCCGGCTGATCGAAGCAGGCGCGGTGCCGGTGGTGAACGAGAACGACAGCGTCGCGACCGAGGAAATCCGTTTCGGCGACAACGACCGGCTGGCCGCGCGCGTGGCACAAGCAGCGGGTGCGGATGCGGTGCTGCTGTTGAGCGATGTCGATGGGTTGTACGACCGCGATCCGCGCGAAGATGGTGCACTGCTGGTCGAGCGGGTAGAGGGGGTAACGCCGGAAATCATCGCAATGGCGACAGGACGCAGCACTTCCGGCCTCGGTAGCGGCGGGATGCTCGCGAAATTACAAGCGGCGCGCATTGCGGAACGGGCCGGGATCGCGCTCGCCATAGGAAACGGCACGCATGGTGCGCCGATTTCGCGGATTCTGGCGGAAGGTCGTGGGACGCTGTTCGTTCCGCAGGCCGACAGTTCGGCGCGCAAGGCGTGGCTCTCGGGCCGCCTCGCGCCCTCAGGGGTTCTGACAGTAGATGCAGGCTGCGTCGAAGCGTTGGCAGGCGGGGCGAGCCTGCTTGCAGCCGGACTTACCGAGGTAGAGGGCGACTTCAGGCGCGGCGATCTCGTTGCAATTCATGGTGCGAAGGGCGAGCGATTGGGTCAGGGACTGGTCGAATACGACGCTGTCGAATGTCGCACGATCCTCGGCCTGCGCGAGCGCGAGCAGGCGGCGAAGCTCGGCTATGCCCCCCGGGCCGCTGTCGTTCATCGCGACCATATGGTATACACGTGACGATCGCGCTCACCGGCGCAACCGGCTTCGTCGGCCGGGCGGTGCTGGACGAGGCGCTGCGGCGCGAAGAACCGCTACGCGCACTGACCCGCCGCGAGCAGGCGCCGCAAGACTGTGTCGAATGGGTTCGCGGAACCTTGGACGGTACCACCGCCCTTGCGGAGATGTGCCGTATGACGGACGCAGTGCTGCACATCGCGGGCCTCACAACCTCGAACGACGCGGCAGAGTTCGAACGCGCGAACGTCACCGGCACGGCAAACGTTATCGAGGCGATGAAGCAAGCGCGCGTGAAGCGGCTGGTGTTCGTCTCATCGCTGTCCGCACGCGAACCAAAGCTGTCGAGCTATGGCGCATCCAAGGCGGTGGCGGAGACGCTGGTGGAGAAGAGCGGCCTCGACTGGACGATCGTGCGCCCGCCCGGCATTTACGGCCCGCGCGATGTGGATTATTTCGAGATGTTTCGCAGCGCCGAGTGGGGCTTCGTACCAATCCCGCCGCGCGGGGCGAGTTCGATTATCCATGTGGCGGACCTTGCGCGTCTCTTGCTCGACCTGGTCGATGCGCCCCCCGCCCTCGTCCGCAAACGGATGTTCGAGCCTGACGACGGGCGGGAAGGGGGTTGGTCGCACAGGGAGCTGGCCAAGGCCATCGGCACGGCGATGGGCCGAAAGGTGATTGCGCCGCAATTGCCGCCCGGCGGAATGTGGGCGGCGGCGAAGATCGATCGGATGGTGCGTGGCCGCAACGCACGCCTGACCGAGGACCGGGTCGGCTACATGCTCCATCCCAATTGGGTCGCGCGTTCCGCACACGGGGTGCCGCGGGCCGTGTGGGAGCCACGCATTTCGGGTGAAGCCGGTCTGAAGCAAACCGCCGAATGGTACCGCCACGAAGGCTGGCTTTAGACTAGAGGAAGGGTTCCTCGCCGGGCTTGTGAATGCCGCACTCCACCTTGTCCCAGCCCGACCAGCGGCCGGCGCGCGGGTCTTCGCCGGGCTTCACTTCGCGCGTACAGGGCATGCAGCCGATCGAGGGATAGCCGCGTTCGACGAGTGGATGACGCGGCAGGTCGTGCTCTTCGAAGTAGCCGAGGATCCGGGCCGCATCCCAGTCGATGAGCGGATTGATCTTGAGCCGCCCCTGTGCGTCCGCCGTATCTACCTCGAAGCGCGGTAGGTTGGCGCGGGTAGTAGACTGGAACGCCTTGCGTCCCGTCAGGCTGGCATCGTAACGGGCAAGCGCCTTTTCCAACGGCAGCACCTTGCGCAATTCGCAGCAGCCATCGGGATCGTAGGACCAGCGCAGCCCGCTTTCGTCGCGCTTTTCGAGGTCCGCGATTTCGGGATAGACGTTGACGAGATCGAGGCCAAGGCGCCCGGCCAGTTCGTCGCGATAGGCGAGTGTTTCGGGAAAATGCTTGCCTGTGTCGAGAAACAGCACCGGCAGCTCGGGCGCGATGCGCGAGACAAGGTGCAGCAGTGCCGCGCTTTCCGCGCCGAAGCTGGAAACGAGCGCGATGTCGCCCACCAGATCGCCTTCGATCACCGCGCGCAGCCATTCCTCGGTCTCGGTGCCGCGGAACATGCGGTTTAGACGGATCGCGTCCTGATCGGTGAAGCGCGGCCGTGTATTCAGGCGGTCGATGGCGCGGGTCTGGTTCATGCGTGCCGCTTGTTCCAGATCGGCGTGCGACCGTCCGCGGCGGGCTGATAAACTTCGGGCCAGCGGGATAGCGCAGCCTCAAGATCGTCCTCATCCAGCGGCGCGTCGGGATCGAAGGCGTCGAACCCGCAACGGCGCATATAAGCCACCTGATCGACCAGCACGTCCCCCACTGCGCGCAATTCGCCCTCGTATCCCGCTTCGCGCAGGATCTGGGCCGAGGAATATCCGCGCCCGTCGCCGAAGGCCGGGAAGTTCACTTCGATCAGCGCAAGGCGTTCGAGATGCGGGATGAGCTCTCGCGCATCATCGCCCGGTTCGACCCGAACGGCGCTGGCGTTGGTCTGAGCGAGAAACGCATCGACGGTCACGGCACCGTGATCGACCGCATCGTCCTCGCGGTATCGCACGAGGTTGCCGGTGGTTGGGCCATGGCCTTCGGCCGGCGGGGTTTGATCAACCATAAAGCGCCTCCTTGAACGGGGTCATGCCGATGCGGCGATACGTGTCGAGGAAGCGCTCGCCATCCTGCCGTTCGCGCAGATAGACGTCGGCTGCGGTTTCGACCGCATCGACGATGCCTGCCTCGTCGAAGCCCGGCCCGGTGATCTTGGCGAGGCTGACATCTTCCGCCTCGCTGCCACCGAGGAGAAGCTGGTAATTCTCCACCCCTTTCCGGTCGACGCCGAGGATGCCGATATGGCCAGCATGATGGTGGCCGCAGGCGTTGATGCAGCCGCTGATCTTGAGTTTCAGCTGGCCCAGCGCCTCGGTCTTGCCGTTCTTGGCGAACCGCTCGGATATCTGCTGCGCCACCGGGATCGAGCGGGCATTGGCGAGGCTGCAATAGTCGAGACCGGGGCAGGCGATAATATCCTCCACCGTGTCGAGATTGGGTGCGCCCAGCTCCGCTTCGTCCAGAGCGGTCCACAGCGCATGGAGATCGGCCTTGCGGACATGCGGCAGAACGATGTTCTGCGTGTGCATTACGCGCAGCTCGTCGAAGCTGTAATCCTTCGCAAGATCGGCCATCAAGTGCATCTGTTCGGCCGTCGCATCGCCGGGAATGCCGCCGACCGGCTTCAGGCTGATGACGGCCGAAACATAGCCGTCCGCCTTGTGCGCCACCGTATTGCGATCGACCCACAGGGCGAAATCGGGATCGCTGCGGTCGATGTCGGCAGAAGCGCCTTCCTCGAAAAGCGGGTCCTCGAAATAGGTGCGGATGCGTTCGAGTTCGGCGAAGGGCGGTTCGATCCCGCGCTTCAGCATATGCGCGAACTCTTCTTCGACCTGGCGGGTATATTCCTCCGCGCCCATTTCGTGGACGAGGATCTTGATGCGCGCCTTGTACTTGTTGTCGCGCCGGCCGTGGCGGTTATAGACCCTCAGGCACGCTTCGGCATAGCTTACGAGCTGATCCAGCGGCACGAATTCGTTGATGCACGGCGCGATCATCGGCGTGCGGCCCATGCCCCCGCCGACATAGAACGCAGCACCCAACGTGCCGTCCTTCTCGACGATCTGGATGCCGATATCATGGAGCCGCATGGCGGCGCGATCGGTGTCGCTGGCGATCACCGCGATCTTGAACTTGCGCGGCAGGTAGCTGAATTCCGGATGGAAGCTCGACCACTGGCGCAGCAATTCCGCATAGGGTCGTGGATCCGTCACCTCGTCAGCGGCGGCGCCCGCGAAATGGTCCGACGAGATGTTGCGGATGCAGTTGCCGCTCGTCTGGATGGCGTGCATCTCGACTTTGGCGAGATCGGCGAGAATGTCTGCCGCATCTTCCAGCTTGATCCAGTTGTACTGAATGTTCTGCCTTGTCGTGAAGTGTCCGTAACCGCGATCGTACTTGTCCGCGATATCGGCCAGCGCGTGCATCTGCATGCTGCTCAGTGTGCCGTAAGGCACGGCGACACGCAGCATGTAGGCGTGGAGCTGAAGATACAGCCCGTTCATCAGCCGAAGCGGCTTGAACTGGTCCTCGGTCAGCGTGCCTTCAAGGCGCCGGCGGGCCTGGTCGCGAAATTCCTCGACGCGGGCGTCGACCATCTGCTGGTCGTATTGGTCGTATTGGTACATCAGATTACCCAGTTTCGAATTTCGGGGTCGGCGGGCTTCAACGTCAAATCCTGCCGCACCGTCGGGCCGAGGGCGCGGATGCGGTCCTTGATATGGGCCGGCCGCGGATGGCCTTGGTGCATTTCGGCATCGATGGCGTAAGGCACATTGACGCGCCGCTCCGCCTCTTCGACGCGGGCGATCTCGTCTTCGTTGCCGGTCACGTCGACCGCGTCCTCGACATGCAGCGACCAGTCGCTACCGGTCCACCAAGTTACCGCGCCGGTTTTCAGATCGTTGCCGGTCAAAATTCTCATCGCGCCGCCTCCATCGCCAATGCGCTGAGGGCAAGGTCCGTGCGCGCCGTTACCTCGCCGATGACGATCAGCGCCGGGCTAACCACAGCCTCGTGCTCCACCATTTCCGGCAGGGCGGCGAGCGGGCTGCGCAGCACGCGCATGTTCGGACGCGCGCCGTTCTCGATTACCGCGACCGGCATGTCGGGCGCGAGACCGTCGGCCATGAGCTTCTCGGCGATCTGCGGCGCGGTCTTCACGCCCATGTAGATCACCAAGGTGCGGCCCTTGCCCGCCAAACCAGCCCAATCCTGATCGCTCAATCCCTTGCACTGTCCGGCAACGAAACTCACGATGCTGGACGCGTCGCGATGGGTGAGCGCAATCTGCGCCGCCGCCGCAGCACCATTCGCCGCGCTGACGCCGGGGACGACCTCGACCGGAACACCCTTAGCCCGGGCCGCTTCCATTTCCTCGCCACCCCGCCCGAAAACGAAAGGGTCGCCGCCCTTCAGGCGCACGACATCTTTACCGGCCCGCGCATGGCGGACAATCAGGGCATTGATCTCGTCCTGCGGCAAAGTGTGATGCGCGCGGCGTTTGGCAACGTCGATCAGGCGCGCACCCTTACGAGCGAGCGCAAGAATGCTGGCATCGACGAGGCCATCGTGCACGATCAGGGATGCGCGTTCGATCAGGCGCGCAGCGCGCAGCGTCAGAAGATCGGCATCGCCCGGTCCGGCGCCCACGAGATATACGGTTCCGCAAACTGTCATGCGGCACGAGATGCCTGTCGCGGGGGCGGCTCGCCAATGAGAATGAATGGCCGCCCACGTAGCTGATATTTTGAAACCGTGGCTGTTCGCCCGCGAACCTATTCTTTCGCCTTGCTCTCGTGCAGCTTTTCGTGCGCAAGAATTTCGAGCAGCCGGTCCATCTGTCCGCTGCTCCGGATATGCAGATCGCGCTGCGGGAACGGGATCTCGATGTCGTTCTCCTTGAACAGCCACCACAGCTTCTTGAGCACCTGGCTGCGCACATTGCCGACCCCTTCTTCGGGGTCCTGTATCCAGCAATGGATGGTAAAATTCACGGAGCTGTCGCCATATTCGCTCATCCACACAGTCGGCGGCGGGGATTTGAGCACGCGGTCGGACGCCTTGGCCGCTTCCAGCATCAGCTTTTCGGCAAGGTCCATATCGGCTTCGTAGCTGACTCCGACATAAACCTGCATCCGGACGTTCTTCGACGAATACGACCAGTTCTCGACCTGGTTGATCATCAGGTTTTCGTTCGGAATAAGATATTCGCGCTGGTCCCGCGTCGTCACCGAGACGGCGCGCACGCCGATCTTACGGATCTGGCCGAAGCTTTCCTGCCCGGCCATATCGGTCACCGCAATGACGTCGCCCGGCTTGATCGACTTGTCCATTAGCAGGATGATGCCTGCGATGAGATTGCCGAAGGTCTTTTGCAGACCGAAACCGATGGCGAGGCCGAAGGCACCGGAAAATACCGCGAGTGCGGTCAGGTCGATGCCGAGAAGATCTATCCCGATGAAGAACGCACCGGCCCAGACGAGGATGGTCACGATCTTTTCGGCAAGCAGCTGCTGCGCCATGTCGAGCTTGGTCACACGCCTGACGACCCGCCGCGCCACCCGGCTGACGAACCATGCAAAGATTAGAACGCCGAAAATTATCGTGACGACGATCAGAACGTCGAACAGCGAAATGCGCAGATTGCCGAAGGACAGCGCCCATTCGTCCAGCGTTCCGACGAGCGAGCCGATCGTCGAATTCGACGAGCCGACAGCGTCCCTTATGCCCTCCGCCGCGGCGACACCACTATCCGGCGCCTCTTCGGCGAGGCTCCAGGCCTGAACTACTGGCTCGGATGGAGCTTCGGTCGCTACATCGGTGGGGGGCGGGGTAGGCTGCACAGCTATCCTTGGTCCATCGCGGCGAATGCGCGGTCGAGATCGGCGATGAGGTCGCCCGCATCCTCGAGCCCGATGGATAGGCGAATGCCGAGCGCTTCGCCAACCCCCCATTCTGGCCGGGGCCATTCCATGACCTTGCGCACCGGGGGAACGTCGAACGGCAAGGCGAGGCTTTCGAACCCGCCCCAGCTATAGCCGATCCCGAACAGGTCCAGCGCGTCGACCAGCCTGCAGCGGGCGGCATCGTCGAGATCCCTCAGGACGAAGCTGAGCAAGCCGCAGCCGCCGGTGAAATCGCGCCGCCACAGATCGTGTCCCGGCGTGCCGGGCAGCATGGGGCAGAGCACCGCCGCAACGTCCTCGCGCGCGTCGAGCCATTGCGCGATCGCGAATGCGGATTCCGTCGTGCGTTCCAGCCTGAGGCCCATCGTGCGGAGGCCGCGCAAGGCCAGCGCCGCATCGTCGGGCGAGACGACATGGCCGAGTTGCTGCGCCATCATGCGCAGGCGCGGATACCATCGTTCGCCCGCGCTGGCCGCGCCCATCATCAGGTCCGAATGTCCGCCGACATGCTTGGTCAAAGCAGTGATCGCGATATCGCAGCCGTTCGCCAGCGCCGCGAACCCCAGCGATGTCGCCCAGGTATTGTCGATCAGGCTGACCGCACCCTTGTCGTGCGCGATTGCGGCGAGCGCGGGAATGTCGCACACCTCCATTGTAAGGCTGCCGGGATTTTCCAGCATGACTGCCTTCGTCCGCTCGCAGAAGGCGGCTTCGTAACTTTGGAGATCGAGCGGATCGAAGAACCGGCATTCGACGCCGCTGCGCTTCAGCAGAGACATCGCCGTGTTACGGGTGGGGTCGTACGCATTGTCGGCCACCAGCAAGACATCGCCGTTCTTCACCACAGTCAGGAGAGCGCCGACGATAGCGGCAAGCCCGCTCGGATACAGCACCGTCCCTGCCGCATCCGGTTCGAGTTCGGTCAACGCATCGGCCAGCGCCCATTGCGTCGGTGCGCCGCGGCGGCCGTAGAAGAAGCGGCCGTCCTCGTTGGACTTCGGTCCTTCGCGCAGGGAGGCGCAGTTTTCATAAAGATGGGTGCTGGCGCGCCAGACGGGCGGGTTGACAACCTTGTCGGCGAAGTCGCCCGTGCGGCCCGTGGTAACAAGCTTTGTAGCCTTTAAATTCTCGCGCGCTGACCGTTTCATATCCCGCCTGTGCTGAGCTTGTCGAAGCACCGTAATTCTTGTGAGCACCCCGCTAGAAGAAAGAGCAACCCTTCGACAAGCTCGGGACAATCGGATGTGTCAGCCGCGCTCCTTCGGCGTCGCGGGATCGGCGCCCCATTCCATCCAGCTGCCGTCGTACAACGCCGCCCCCTCATGCCCCGCCCGTTCCAGACCGAAGGCGAGAACCGCCGCCGTGATGCCGCTATTGCAACTCGTCACGATTGGGCGCGAAAGGTCAATGCCGGCCTCTTCGAATACCGCGCGGATGCTTTCGGCCGAGCGATAGGTGCCATCGGCGTTCAACAGTTTTGCGAAATGCAGCGAACGGGCGCCGGGGATATGGCCGTCCGACCCGCTGCCCTCCTTGCCGGCAAACCGCGCCGCGTCGCGCGCATCGATCACTTGCTCGCCCCCGCCCTTGATATTTAGTAGCATCTCGGCCTTGTGCCGAACCGCGGGGCGTTGTTCGGGGACGGGATAGGCTGCCGGCTCGATCTCCGTCTCGTCGCCTTGCTCAATCATGCGGCCTTCTTGGCGCCATTTCGCAAGTCCACCATCGAGGATCGCGACATTCTCATGTTCGAACAGGTTGAAGATGAACCAGGCTCGCGCGCTCGAACGGATGGCGCTGTCGTCGTATAGGACGACGGGTATGGACGGCACGATCCCCAAATCCGCCATTCGCCGTGCGAATTGCTCGCCTGTCGGCAGCGCCTTCGGCACATCGGACCCGGCATCGATGAAACTCTCGAGATCGAGAAACCGCGCGCTAGGCACATGCGCTTCGAGGAACTCAGCCTTCGCATCGCGGCCTGCATCCGGGAGGTGGGCCGACGCATCGAGAACCACCACGTCGCTCGAACCGAGTTTACCGGCGAGCCATTCCGTCGAAACGAGATTGTCCATGGACCGCTTGCTAGCGGCGCCTGCGGAACCTGTCGATGTCAGTCGAGCGCCCGGGCGCCAAGCGGCGAGTAGCTACGCGGTCCCTCGTCGAGCCGGAACGGCGCGAGTTTGCCGCCGCCGGGAAAGCCCTGTCCGACGACGAAGGTACGCACCACAGGCTCATCGCCTTCGCGGTCCAATCGCACGCGCAAGAGAGGCACCATCAGCGGGGCATTGCCCTGCCGGATGATCCGCGCTTCGCTCAGCGGCAGTTGCAGCTTACCTTCGTACCGCACCGTTTGACCGGGCGCGATCCGCGCGAAGGTATGGCGCTCCTCCAGCTTCTGGTCCGCGGAAGCGACCTGACTTTCCATGGATGCGTTGCCGTGCGCCGTAACCAGATCGGCGCCGAGCACCACGTCCGCGCCCGCTGCCTTCGCCCGGTTCAACAGCGTGATCCGGTAATCGAGCGTGGCGAAGGCCATCGAGCGGGTCAGCTTCACGGCGTCGGCATCCAGCCGGATATCGGCCAGCGTGGCGCGTGGTCCCGCCGCTCCCACGACCGGTCGTTCGATCTGCGGCACCGAAACCATCGCCTTGCGCCGCCGCATGAAGAAGAAGGTCGCCAAACCGAGCGCAAGGAGAGCCAGCAAACCGACGAGCCACAGGGAGAAGTTTTCGCCCTCCGTTGTCTCGACTTCAGCCTCCGCCTGGACGTCCGTAGAGGGCGGCAACGGAACGGGTGCCAGTGCCGGATCGGCGGTCTCCGTTTGGTTCGGCGCCGGCTCGCTTGGTTGCACGATGCTTTCCTGCACGTTCCGTTCCGGTACCGGCCGTGTCTCGATCGGCGGTGGGGCGGTCTCGCGCGGTTGCGGGATACGAACCGTCGGTGTCGGAACGGGGGTAAGCCGAGGCGAGGGAACCGGGGTCGGCGTCGCGCGTGGTGCAGGCGTCGGCGATGGCGCGGGCGTGGGCCGGGCCGTAGGGATTTCACGCGGACGTACCGGAACGACGCCGCTCTCCGTATCGACCGGCCCCTGCACGTTCGATGTCGGGGTGGGCGTTGGAGCCGGCGGAAGCCGAAAATCCTGCGCGCTTTGCGCGAGCAGCGGCATGGGCATTGCGAATACCAGCACAGCAAGAGGCAGACGAAAACGCAGGTTCATGACTTCGGGCGGCCCCTTCGAAAGGCCGCGCTGAATAGGTGGTGAAGGCGCGGCCTCCAAGCCCCGGCTTGCGCCGCACCGCCTTTCGCGCCAGATGCGCGGCATGAGCGACACACCCGCCCCCAAATTCCTTGGCAGCAACACCGCGCTTCCTGCCTCACCGGAAGAGGCCGAACTCGATTACGTGGCCAATCCGCGCAGCGGCGAACTCTATCTCGTGCGCTTCGCCGCGCCGGAATTCACCTCGCTGTGCCCCGTCACCGGCCAGCCCGACTTCGCGCATATCGTGATCGATTATGCGCCGGGCGAAACCATCGTCGAGAGCAAGAGCCTCAAACTGTTTCTTTGCAGCTTCCGCAATCACAATGGCTTTCACGAGGACGTGACGGTAGGCATCGGCAAACGCCTGTTCGACGAGATGGCGCCGCGCTGGCTGCGCATCGGCGGTTACTGGTATCCACGCGGCGGCATTCCGATCGATGTGTTCTGGCAAAGTGGCGCGCCGCCCGAAAACCTATGGCTGCCCGATCAGGGTGTAGCCCCCTACAGAGGACGAGGATAATGAGCGACCTGCGGGCAAACCTTCCGAAATATTCGCTGTGGTTCGCATTGGCGATGCTGCTCTGGTTCGTGATCGCCGTGTTCGGGCCGAAGATCGGACTGATCGGATGGAAAACGGGCTTCGGTATCATGACTGTGACCGCCGGACCGATCCTGATGGGCATTGTCGCGCCTGTAGCGATAATCGCGCTGGCGCTCGCATGGTTCGGCAAACCGCGCGGCCCGTGGTGGAAAGCCGCCATCGCACTGGCGATCCCTGCCGTGCTGTTTTCCGCCCTGCTGACCGTAAAGGCCAAGGGAGATTCGGTCCCGCCGATCCACGATGTCGCCACCGACCTTCGCGATCCGCCGGCCTTCTCGGCGCAGACGCTCGCGATGCGCGAAGAATGGGGCGCGAACCCGCTGGTCGATTACGGCACCCCGCTCGGCCAGTTGCCGATGTGGCAGGACAGCGTCGATGGCGACCTCGCGGTGCAGAATCACGCCGATATCATCGCAGCGAATTACGACGAGCTACAACCGATCCCGGTTGGCAACGCCACCCCAGAACAGGCAATGAACGCGATCGTCGCAGCGATGGGGGAAATCGGGCTGGACGATATTCGCACAGATCGGGCTGCGGGAACAGTGGAAGGGGTCGCCGAGACCTTCGCCTACGGCTTTCGCGACGATGTGATTGCGCGGGTTCGCGGCGGCCGGATCGATCTGCGCTCGGCCAGCCGGGTGGGCTTGTCCGACCTCGGCTATAATGCGGAACGCGTCGAGAAACTGCGCAAGGCGCTCATCAAGCGGCTGGGTTCGTAAAACGCGCGATCCAGCGCCGATCCAGCCAGTCCTTCAGGCATCGTAGCCAGCGCGCCCGAGTGCCGAGCGGGCCGTAGCTCAGGATCGCCGCGCCGCGGCCGGTGTTCAGCAGGTAAAAGTCCATGCCGCGCCCGCGATATACGTTTCGCGGCGCACGGCCCTTCAACGCAGCCTGCAGGTTCCTGGCAAGGATTGGACCGGCATAGACGGCATGAACGCCGGAATGCGGGATGTGGCTATCGGTCCGGTGGGCCACATCGCCGGCAGCGAAGATGTGCGGAATGCCGCAAACCCGCTGGTGCTCGTCCACCTCCAAGAACCCGTCGGCGTTCACTGGCAATCCGCAGCGCGCAGGCCATTCCGGCGCGCCGCTACCTACCGCCGCGACGACGAGATCGAAAGGCGGAAGTTCTTCGCCTTCCACCGCAAGCGAACCGTTCACGAATTGCGCCTCCTTCTCGATCACACGGATGCTCTGGCGCGCATATTCGGCTTTCGCGCGGCGCCGTACCATCGCCGACATTTCGGGCAGCAGTCCGCCTTCCCCCGCGATCAGCGTGATATGGGCATCGAACGCCGGATCGTTCGCCGCACCGAAGGCCAGCTCCGCCCCGCCGGCCCCTCCGCCGACGACTGCGATGTCCCTTATCCGGTTTGCCGAGTTACGAAGGATGCTCCACCGGGCAACGAAGCCGTCTATCGGCCGGATATCCAGAAGCCGCTCGTCGCAGCCGAGAACCGCGGCCGCCTGCCCCGCCCCGCCAATCGCGAGCGAGCAGACGTCGAACGTCAGCCGCCTCTCGCTTTCCAGAACAATGGTCCTGTCGGTCGGCGAAACGGCGATTGCCTCTTCTCGGTGCCATTCGAGGCCAGCTTCCTCCACCAGTGGCGCCAGCGGAATGCGCGTTTGATCGAGCGTATATTCGCCCGCCATCCAGCCGGGGACCATCCCGGAATACTGCATCGCTGTGCGCGGCTCGACCAGTAAGACGCGCTCGGCCTCGAGTTTGCCCTTCCGGATCGCGTCGATCACGCCGAGATGCGCGTGACCGGCACCGATCAGACAAAGAACGCCCTTGCTCACGACACAGCGCTTAGCCGCATGGCGATCTCGATGATAGGAGAAGCAACCTGGTGGAGCCGAGCGGGATCGAACCGCTGACCTCGTCATTGCGAACGACGCGCTCTCCCAACTGAGCTACGGCCCCGTTCCAGGTTTCGTGCCGTTCGGATATGGCAGTCCGATCGGCAGGCGCGCGCCTTAGCGAATGGCGACGGCGCTGCAAAGGAAAAAGACGGAGGCGGATTGTGGCCAAGAATGGAAGACTGGCAGCGATCGAGGCAGGCGGTACGAAATTCGTGCTCGCTATCGGCGATTACAACGGTGCCGTCATTGCGCGCCACGTCATTCCGACCGTCGATCCGGGCGCGACACTATCTGCCGCCGCAGAATGGTTCTCGAACCACGGACCGTTCGATGCCCTAGGCATTGCGAGTTTCGGGCCTGTGGAACTCGATCCAAAGCATGCAAACTATGGCTGTATCACGACTACGCCCAAGCCCGGCTGGCAGAATTGCGATCTGGTGGGGTATTTCGCGCGTCGTTTCAATATGCCGATAGGTTTCGATACCGATGTCAACGCTGCCGCGCTTGCGGAAGTCCACGCGAGAGACGAAAGCGTGCAACCTTCGCTCGCTTATGTAACCGTGGGAACCGGAATCGGCGGCGGGTTGGTGGTGGATGGGAAAACGGTTCATGGGATCGCGCATCCCGAAATGGGTCATTATTTTCCCCGGCGCTCCGATCATGACGATTTCGGCGGGGTCTGCCCCCTCCACAGCGACTGCCTCGAAGGCCTTGCCAGTGGCCCCGCAATCGAGGCCCGCTGGGGTGCAAGCCTCTCGAACCTGCCCGACGATCACCAAGGCAAAGCCATCATCGCCGATTACCTCGCGCAACTGGGCCATACCGTTTTCGCAGTTACCGCGGCGGAGATCGTTGTGCTCGGAGGAGGCGTGATGCAAACGCCCGGTCTGCTTGAGCGTATCCGCCTTCGGGCCACGGAGCTTGCGGCAGGGTACCTGCCCGGTGGGGAACGTCATCGTATCGAAGCACCGAAGCTCGGATCGGATAGTGGCATAGTTGGAGCCTTCCGACTTGCGTACGATGCTCTCGACGCCGTTTAGCTTGCGCTCAGCTTGAACTTTTATGGTCTTGCAAAGTCTTCGGAGATGAATGCCGTGAATGTCGTCGCATCAATTCTGGCCACCGCTGCGTTGCTCGTCGGGAGCGCGGGCAGCGCCGCCGGCCAGCCTGAAGCCCCGCCCCGAGCGCCCGAACCGCTTCCTATCGGGCCCTGCATCAATCTCGGCGGCACCTTGGAGCGCAAGGCGGAGGGGCTTTACGGCAACACCGTTCTCGATCGAGCAGACATCCAGCGGGTTGCCGATGCCGGTTTCCGGACAATCCGCCTCCCGGTTCGCTGGGATACGCGTAGCCTCGACGCTCCGCCCCATACAATCGATCCCGCCTGGATGGACCGCGTGGTGCAGATCGTCGACTGGGCGATGGAGGCAAATCTCAACGTCGTACTCGACAGCCATCATTTCGCCGGCCTGTTCACCAAGCCCGAAACCAAGGCGCCGTTTCACGCCACAGTATGGTCGCAAATCGCCGAACGCTTCGCCGACTACCCCGAAGATCGGCTATGGTTCGAACTGGAGAACGAACCCTACGGAAAGCCCGACAGCGAAAGCGTGCTGCACATTCTCGACGGGTCGCTTGCCGCCGTGCGCGAAAGCAATCCCACGCGGCCCGTCATCATGGGCGGCGGCGGATACGGATCGCTTCAGGCAATGATCTCGATGGACCTGCCGGACGATCCGCATGTCTACCCGACCTTCCACTATTACTCGCCAGCGAACTTCACGCATCAAGGCGCGAAATGGGCCAACCAGCCCTATACCGGCACGTTGCGGACGTGGGGCGATGCCGACGACATGGCTTTCCTAGCAAAATCCCGCGAACGGGTGGCCGAATACATCGAGCGGACGGGACACTACCCTTTCCTCGGGGAAACCGGCACGTACAAGGTTTACAACTCGCTGGAGCAGCGGGTGAATTACCTGAAGACGATCTACGACACTTTCGCCCCGCTCGGCGTCGGCGTTTGCGCGTGGTCGTATGAGGGGCCCTTCGGCATGTACGACCCCGACGAAGAGCGCTGGTATCCTGGCCTGCTTGAGGCCATGGGGTTACCCGAGCAGGATTGACGAGCGCCCTTTTCCGGCCGGACGGGACGTGTGCTCCCTTCTTGGCCTAGCGTCTTCGCCTTTCCTCGATCAGTGCATCGACCACGCCGGGATCGGCCAGCGTGGACGTATCCCCGAGCGCGCCGAAATCGTTCTCGGCGATCTTGCGCAAGATGCGGCGCATGATCTTTCCGCTGCGCGTCTTGGGTAGCGCAGGGGTGAAATGGATATGATCGGGCGTTGCGATCGGGCCGATCTCTTTACGCACCCATTGACGTAGCTCGGCTTCGAGATCGTCCGAGGGTTCGGCATCGGCTTTCAGCGTAACGTAGCAATAGATGCCCTGCCCCTTGATATCGTGCGGGTAGCCGACAACCGCAGCCTCGCTCACCTGTGCGTGCAGGACCAGCGCGCTCTCCACCTCGGCGGTGCCCATGCGGTGGCCGGAAACGTTGATGACATCGTCCACCCGGCCCGTGATCCAATAATAGCCGTCATCGTCGCGGCGGCAGCCATCGCCAGTGAAGTACTTGCCGGGATAGGTGCTGAAATAGGTCTGCACGAAGCGGTCGTGATCGCCATAGACGGTGCGCGCCTGACCGGGCCAGCTACGGGTGATACACAGATTGCCTTCCGCCGCGCCGTCCAGCACTGCGCCGTCATTGTCGACCAGTTGCGGACAGATGCCGAAGAATGGCTTGCCCGCGCTGCCCGGCTTCATATCGTGCGCATAAGGCAGGGTCGTGATCATCACGCCGCCCGTTTCCGTCTGCCACCACGTATCGACGATGGGCGCCGCGCCGTCGCCCACGACCTCGTGATACCAGCGCCACGCCTCGGGATTGATCGGCTCGCCGACGCTGCCGAGAATGCGGAGCTTGGACAGGTCAAGCTTCTTCACATATGCGTCGCCCTCTCGCATCAGCGCGCGAATGGCGGTGGGCGCGGTGTAGAAGATCGCGACCTCGTGCTTCTCGCACACCTGCCAGAAACGGCTGTGGTCCGGATGGTTCGGTACGCCTTCGAACATTAGCGCTGTCGCACCGTTCTGCAGTGGGCCGTACACGATGTAGCTGTGCCCGGTCACCCAGCCAATATCGGCGGTGCACCAGTACACCTCGCCCGGGCGGTAATCGAAAACGTAGCGGAACGTCGTTTCGGTCCAGACGGAATAGCCGCCCGTGGTATGGACGACGCCCTTGGGTTTGCCTGTCGAACCGGAGGTATAGAGGATGAACAGCGGATCTTCGGCCTCCATCGGCTCGCATGGGCATTCCGCGCCGACGTCCTTCGACAGCTCGTGATACCAGTGATCGCGCCCGTCCTGCATCGCCACCGTGCCGCCCGTATGGCGCACCACCAACACGCCCTTCGCGCTCGCTTTTTCGAGCGCCTTGTCGACATTGGCCTTCAAGCCGATGGGCTTGCCCCCGCGCAGTCCTTCGTCGGCTGTGATGATCCAGTCGCTCTCGCAATCTTCCACCCTGCCGGCAATGGCGTCCGGCGAAAAGCCGCCGAAGATTACCGAATGCACCGCTCCGATCCGTGCACAGGCGAGCATGGCGAACGCGCCTTCGGGGACCATCGGCATGTAGATCGTCACCCGGTCGCCCTTCGCCACCCCGAGCTTCTTGAGCGTGTTCGCCATGCGCATGACTTCGCGCTGCAATTCGGCATAGGTGATCCGGCGAACCTCGCCTTGCGGATCGTCGGGCTCGAAGATCAGCGCGACCGTTTCGCCCTTCCCCGCTGCGACATGACGGTCGACTGCATTGTGGCAGATGTTGAGCTTGCCGCCGCCAAACCATTTGATGTCGACGGGATCGAAGGACCAGTCGGCGATACGCGCGGGTTTCTCGAACCAGTCCAGCCGCTCGGCCTGCTCGGCCCAGAATGCATCCGGATCGTCCAGACTGTGCGCATAAAGGTCGGCGTATTGCTCGGCCGTGCAGGCCTTTGCATCGGCTTCCGGTCTGCGCACGATCTGCGCGGCGGCGGTTTCGGTCGGCATGTCGGTCCTCTCCTATCCCATTCGTTCGATCAACACGCGAGCGGCGCTTATGGTTGCCCGCCCTGTCCCGCCAGCAACGCCAAGAGCGCAAAGCTCGCCAGCCAGTGTTCGCCCATATAGTCGCCAGCGACATGTGGGAGGGCCACGTCGAGATGGGCTTCGGCCATAGCGTCGAGCGCATTGGCTTCGCCAAGGATCGGAGATATCTCGCGCAGGCACCATGCGCGGCTGAGATTCAACCCGTCGAGATGGGCGATCTTTCCATCGCTCCGGTCGGAAACGGTGACCGGGCGGCATTCGTTCGCCAGCCAGCCATTCTCGATGACCAATCCCTCGAACCACGACGCGAACTGCGTGTGCGGCATGACCCGACTCATCAGCAGGGCGGCGGTCAGGACGGGAGAGAGGAACTCGTCTCCGCCCGGTTCCCATCCGCGATAGTCCTGCCGCTGCCCGAAGGCCGCAAGTGCCCATTCGTCGATCGTTGCCAGCAGCGTCGCATCGTGCGCCTCCGCCCAATCGCGCGCTAAGCTGAGTGCGAAGGCGGTATTGGGATGAGTGCCGACCGTGATAGGATAGGTTAGAATGCGCAGGTAATCTGCAAACCGCTTGCCAAAGGCCTGCGCCAGCGGTTCGAGCCGCGCGCCCCATTCCTCATTCCCGTGCCGCTTGGCCTCGAGGTGGAGGTAAAGCAGCCAAGCCCAGCCATAGGGCCGCTCGAAACCGCGCGAAGAGGGTCGGTCGAGATAGACCAGTTCCACCGCCAGCTTGTCCGGCGTGAAGGTCTCTTCCGCTAGTGCGGCGATATCGCCCGCTTCGGGCATATCGGGATAGAGGCGCCGCAAGGTCAGTAGAGTCCACCACGAATGGACGCAGCTATGCCAGTCGAAACTGCCGAAGAAGCACGGATGCAGCACCCGCGGCGGCTGCGCATCCTCGTCCCCGTCGAGCACGTGGTCGAGCTTGTGCGGATATTCGCGTCCCACGTGGCCGAGCGCGATTCGCGCGAACTTGCGTGCGGTGTCTTGCGTCAGTTCCACAGCAGGAACCCTCCGATATAGATGATCGCGACATTGCAGACCCAGAGCGGGATCGCCGTGCCGATCTGCTGCAGGATGACGCCGTTCTGGTTCTTCAGTTCGAGCAGCGCGGCGGGCACGATGTTGAAGTTGGCCGCCATCGGCGTCATCAGCGTACCGCAGAACCCCGCCAGCATGCCGACCGCGCCGATCACTGCCGGATTGCCGCCGTATTGCTCGATCAATAGCGGGATGCCGATCGCCGCCGCCATGACCGGAAAGGCGGCGAAAGCATTGCCCATGATCATCGTGAACAATGCCATGCCGAGCGCGAAGACGATTACCGTCACCAGCACGCTGCCTTCGGGAATGACCTGGTTGGCGATGTTGCCGATGATGTCACCCACCCCGGCAAGGGCAAATACCGCGCCGAGCGCTGCCAGCATCTGCGGCAGGATGGCTGCCCATCCTATCGAATCGAGCAGACGCCGCCCTTCTTCCGGCGCGGCGGCCAGCGGCGCGCGCAGCCACGCCATCGCCGCTACCAGCGCCGCCAGCACCCCCACACCGAACAGGATTAACGTTTCACGCCGTTCCTCGAACAGGCCGGTCTCGCCGAAAGGGGTATAATTGTAGAGCAGCGTCCCTACGACCGCAGTCAGCGGCACGATCAGCGCAGGGAAGAAAAGTTTGTTGCCCAACTTCGCTGCAAAGACGGTTCGCTCTTCCAAAGTTGTAGTCGGTGGATCGCTGCGCTTCAGACCGCCGACACCTGCAATGCCCACCATGGCGAGAACCAGCAGGCCGTTCGCAAAAGGCGTGAGGTGGCTGCCGAGCAGGAAACTCGCCGCCAAGAGGCCCCAGAATGCGCCATTGCCGAAGAGGCGGTCGCGAAAGCTGAAGGCGGACCAGATCGCGAAGAACCCGCCTGCCAGAATATAGAGCCATTCGTAGGTGATCATGCCCGCACCCTGCCCAAGCGGCGGTCGAGCGCCTGTATGCGCAGCCCGTGGATGATGAAGGCACAGATCGCGGTCGGTATGGCCCAGACCGACAGTTCCAGCGGGGCTAGCGGATAGCCTGCGCTTTCCATCACCCCCTGGATCAGCAGGATGGAGGCAATGGCGAAGAAGATGTCCTCGCCGAAAAACAGACCGACATTGTCTGTCGCCGCCGACATGGCGAGCACCTTCTCCCGTTCGGCTTCGGGAAGGTCGCCATGCGTTTTCAGCGCCGCCGCCTCCGCCATCGGCGCGACCAGCGGGCGTACCGCTTGCGGATGCCCGCCGATGTCCTTCATTCCGAGCGCGGCGGTTATTTGTCGGAAACCGAGATAGATCGTGAGCAGCCGCCCCATCGTCGCCCCGCGCATACTTTCGATCAGACCGCGGGCACGCTGCTGCAGACCGTAGCGCTCGAGCAAGCCGATAACCGGCAGGATAATCCACGTTACCGAGATGTAGCGATTGTCGTTGAACGCAGCGCCGAGCGCCTCGATTACCGGCACCGGCTCCAGCCCGGCGAGGAGGCCGGTCGCGATTGCGGCGACGACCACCACGAGCAGCGGATTGAACCGCAGCGCGAAGCCGGCAACGACGATGCCGATACCGGCAAGCGGCCAGTAATTCATGCGCCCGGTTCTCCATATCCGCCGCCGCCGGGTGTGAGGATTACGAACGTATCGCCCGGCTGCATTTCCGCCGAGCCGGTCGCACCGAGATCCTCTCGCATGCCGTCGACGCGCTCGACCCAGTTGCGGCCCGGTTGTGCATCGCCCCCGCCGCAAATCCCTTTAGGCGGCACGGCCCGCCGATTGGCGAGGATATTGGCGCGCATCGGTTCGAGGAAGGTCATGCGCCGCTCCACTCCGTCGCCGCCGCCATGCGCGCCCGCCCCGCCTGAGCCTTCGCGAATGCAGAAGCGTTCGAGCCGCACGGGAAGCCGACTCTCGAGGATTTCGGGATCGGTCAGGCGGCTATTGGTCATGTGCGTCTGCACCGCGCTCGTCCCGTCATGGTCCGGCCCCGCACCCGATCCGCCGCAGATCGTCTCGTAGTACTGGTGGGCCTCGTTACCGAAAGTGAAGTTGTTCATCGTGCCCTGGCTCGGCGCGAGCCGCCCGGTCGCGGCGAACAGCGTATCCGTGATTACCTGGCTGGTCTCGACATTGCCCGCGACCACCGCTGCGCCGGGATTTGGATTCAGCATCGAGCCTTCGGGTACAATCAGCTCGACCGGGCGTAGGCATCCGTCGTTCATCGGTATCTGATCGTCGATCAGGGTGCGCAAAACATAGAGGGATGCCGCGCGGGCGATCGATTTGGGCGCATTAAAATTATCGGGCAGCTGGTCGCCCGTCCCGGTGAAATCGAACGTGGCAGAGCGCCCATCCCGGTCGATCCGGATGGCGACCTTTACGGTCGCGCCATTGTCCATCGGGTAGGCGAACTCGCCATCGCTCAAACGGTCGAGCAGGCGGCGCACGCTTTCCTCCGCATTGGCGAGGACGTGCCCCATATAGGCGGAGACGACTGCGCCGCCCTGTTCGTTTGCCGCACCGCGCAGCAATTCCGCCCCGCGTGTGCAGGCGGCTAACTGGGCGCGAAGGTCCGAGATATTGCGATCGGGCTTGCGTGCCGGGAAACGGGCATCAGCCAGAGCCTCGCGCACCGCCGCTTCGCGAAATTCGCCCTGGTCGACGAGCAGGAGATTGTCGATCATGACGCCCTCCTCCTCGATCGTATGGCTTTCGGGCGGCATCGATCCGGGTGCGATGCCGCCGATATCCGCGTGGTGCCCGCGTGCCGCCACGAACGCATCGGGGGTATCACCTGTCTCGTCGTAGAAAACGGGCGCGATTACCGTGATGTCTGGCAGATGCGTTCCGCCGCGATAGGGATCGTTAAGTACATAGGCGTCGCCCCGCCTGATGCCGCGCCCGTCCCGTCCCTCGCCGCGCGCCTCGATAACCCGCGCGATGCTGTCGCCCATGCTGCCGAGATGGACCGGGATATGCGGCGCGTTGGCGATGAGGCTGCCGCTCGCATCGAAGAGGGCGCAGGAGAAATCGAGCCGCTCCTTGATGTTCACGCTGGTCGCGGTCGATTGGAGGACGACGCCCATTTCCTCGGCGATCGCCATGAACAGGTTGTTGAAGATTTCGAGCCGCACGGGATCGACCTCGGTGCCCGCCGCCCGGTCGCGCTTCGCTTCCTCGACGCGTTCGAGAACGAGACTGCCCTCTTCGGCGAGCCTCGCCTGCCAGCCCGGTTCGATCACGGTGGTCGAGCCCGGATCGATAACCAGCGCAGGGCCGGCTATCGTTTGCGCGTTCTCCATCACGGCGCGCTCGACGGTGGTCCAGGTTCCGCTTGCCTCGACGCCCACGGGTACGGGCTTCGCTGTCGCCTCGCCCAACCCGCCCGCATTACCGCTCGCTTCCACACTCAGCGCTTCGACGATGATCGGGGCATTCGCGTCGGAATAGCCGAAGCGAGTACGGTGAAGGCGGCGGAAGGCGGCATCCATCTCGTCCTTCGACTGTACGTCCAGCGACAGCATGCTGTCGCTACCCTCGAACCGCAGCCGCATCTGGCGCGAGAGCGTCACCGCATCGACCTCGACACCCTGCCGGATCAATGCCTCGCGCGCCTCGCCTTCAATCTCTTCCAACGTGGCCGAAAGATCGGTGTCGAGCGGCTTTACGATGCTGCGCTCGCGGATGGCCTTCAGGGGTGCGAGCCCGATGCCATAGGCCGAGAGAATGCCCGCGAGCGGATGAACCAGCACCGTTTCGATCCCGAGCACGTCCGCCACCTTGCAGGCGTGCTGCCCGCCCGCTCCGCCAAAACAGGCGAGTGCATAGGTGGTGACGTCATGACCCCGTGCAATGCTGATCTTGCGGATGGCATTGGCCATATTGTCGACCGCGATGGCCAGGAAGCCTTCCGCGATGTCCTCCAGGGAGCGTTCGTCGTCGAGACGCTGTGCAACCTCTTCCAGGCGCGCACGCGCCGCATCGGGGTCGAGCGGCTGGTCGCCTTCCTGGCCGAAGACACTGGGAAAAAATGCCGGGTCGATCCGGCCTAGGAAGAGGTTGCAGTCGGTCACCGTCAGCGGCCCGCCCTTGCGATAGCAGGCGGGGCCCGGGTCCGCCCCAGCGCTTTCCGGCCCCACGCGGAAGCGCGATCCATCGAACCGGCAGATGGAGCCGCCGCCCGCAGCCACCGTATGAATTTGCATCATCGGCGCGGCGATGCGCACGCCTGCGACCACGCTGTCGCCCGTCATCTCGTATTCGCCGGCAAAGTGCGCGACATCGGTGCTGGTGCCGCCCATGTCGAAGCCAATCAGCTTGCGATAGCCGAGCGCCTCGGACGCTGCGACCATGCCGACCACGCCGCCCGCCGGACCGGAGAGGATGGAATCCTTGCCGCGGAACGCCGCGCTTTCTGCCAGGCCCCCATTCGACTGCATGAAGTGCAGGCTCTGCGTTTCCGGCAGCCGCGCTTCGAGTGTTTCGGTATAGCGGCGCAGCACGGGAGAAAGATACGCGTCCACCACAGTCGTATCGCCGCGCGGCACCAGCCTGATGAGAGGCGCGACTTCGTGACTGACGCTAACCTGCGTGAAGCCGATCTCGCGCGCGATGGCGGCGAGCTGCGCTTCGTGGTCCTGATGCTTCCAGCCATGCATCAGAACGATGGCGAGAGCGTCGAAACCGTCTTGCCTCAGCCCTTCCAGTTCGGCGCGCGCATGCTCGGCGTCGAACGGCCGCAACACCTTGCCATCCACGCCGATACGCTCGTCGATCTCCACTACCCGTTCCGGCAATTGTTCGGGCAACATGATGTGCCGCGCGAAGATATCGGGGCGCGCTTGGGAGCCTATTCGAAGCGCATCGCGAAACCCCAGGGTTGTCGCCAGCGCCAACCGCTCGCCCTTGCGTTCGAGCAGCGCATTGGTGGCGACCGTGGTGCCGACGCGCATTTCCGCGATCGGCCCCTCTCCATGCTCGTCCATCAGCAACCGGACCGCTTCACTCGCCGCATCGTCGTAGCGCCCCGGATCTTCGGACAGGAGCTTGTGTGTCACCACTTCGCCGCCGGGCGTTCTAGCCACCACGTCGGTGAAGGTTCCGCCGCGGTCGATCGCGAAACGCCACGTTGCCATGCAGTTCTGCCCTCTTTCGGTAGCTTTGATGTCCCTGTCATCTTTGGCTTGCCCCCGGTGCGAAAGCAAATGCTGTGCGAAACCTACACCAAATCGTATCTGGCCCGGCGCAAAACCGGGCAGTGACATACGGCGGCGTCACAAGCCTTGTGAGAAAATGAAAAACAGGTATGCTCCCTCCAAACGCACGTAAGTTGCGAACGAAATGGAGAGCGCCGCGATGGCATGGGATTTCGAAACGGACCCCGAATTTCAGGAAAAACTCGACTGGATGGAGGCTTTCGTCCGCGAGAAAGTCGAACCGCTGGGTTTGCTCGGCATCCATCCATACGACGTCAAGAACCCGCGTCGGAATGAACTGGTCCGCCCGCTTCAAAAGGAAGTGAAGGAGAAGGGGCTATGGGCTTGCCATCTCGGACCGGAACTCGGCGGTCAGGGATACGGCCAGGTGAAACTCGGGCTCATGAACGAGATTCTCGGCGGTGCGAGTTTCGCGCCGATTGTCTTCGGCTGTCAGGCACCCGATACCGGAAATGCGGAAATCATCGCCCATTACGGAACGCCGGAACAGAAAACGCGGTATCTCGCGCCCCTGCTCGATAACGAAATCGTCTCCGCCTTCTCCATGACCGAACCACAGGGCGGCTCGGACCCCACCAGTTTCATAACAACCGCCCGAAAGGACGGCGAGGACTGGGTCATCGACGGGGAGAAATGGTTTTCCACCAACGGGAAATGGGCCGATTTCCTGATCGTCATGGCGGTCACCGATCCCGACGCGCCCCGGCACGAGCGGATGAGCATGTTCATCGTGCCGGTCGATACGCCGGGTGTCGAGATCGTCCGCAATGTCGGCGTCTATGGGCAGGAAGAAGGATCGGAAAGCTACATTCGCTACACCGACGTCCGCGTCCCGGCCGACCATCTGCTCGGCGAACGGGGCGGAGCCTTCGCGATTTCGCAGACGCGGCTCGGTGGCGGGCGCGTGCATCATGCGATGCGCACCGTCGGTAATTGCAAGCGTCTGCTCGATGCGATGAGCCGCAGGGCGGTCAGCCGCAAGACACGAACCGGTACTATCGCCGACTTCCAGGCGGTGCAGATGCAGATCGCCGACAGTTATATCGAGCTGGAGCAGTTCAAGCTGTTCGTCCTGAAGACCGCGTGGATGATCGACAAATATCAGGATTACCGCAAGGTCCGGAAGGATATAGCGGCGATCAAGGCGCTGATGCCGAAGGTCTATCACGACATCGCGAGCCGCTGCATTCACATCCATGGATCGCTCGGCGTGTCGAACGAAATGCCCTTCGTCGGCAGCCTCATCGGCTCCATGGTCATGGGTATCGCCGACGGTCCGACCGAAGTGCACAAGGTCACAGTGGCGAAGCAGCATCTGCGCCAATATCGCGACGTCGCGGATCCGATCTTTCCCGACTATTCGCTGATCGAACGCCGGGCCCGCGCGAGGGACATGTACGATCCCGTCGAGGAACTGGTGGAGGCGGCGGAGTAAGCGGCGGTGGACACACCCCCCATCACCCGCACCCAGCGCCTCAGCTACGGCTTCGGAGCGGTCGCCAATGGCATCAAGAACGCCGCCTTTTCCACCTATCTCCTGTTGTTCTACAATCAGGTGCTCGGCGTACCGGCAGGCATCGTCTCCGGCGCGATCGCGCTGACGCTACTGGTCGATGCGGTGGCCGACCCGTTCATCGGGCGCTGGTCCGACCTCACCCGCTCGCGCATCGGGCGGCGACACCCGTTCATTCTCGGTTCCGCCTTACCCACCGCGTTCTTCTTCGTCCTCGCGTGGTTTCCCCCGTCCGGCCTGACCGACATGCAAATGGGCGTGTGGATTTTCGCCATTGCCTCCCTCACCCGCATGTCGATCAGTGCGTTCGAAATTCCGTCGAGCGCGATGAACCCGGAGATGACGGACGACTACTCGGCTCGCACGAAGCTGTTCGGCCTGCGATACTGGTTCGGCTATGCTGGCACGTTCGGCTTTGCTGCCTTCTCGCTCGCGGTATTCTTCGTGGCGACGCCGGAATTCGAACGCGGCCAGCTCAATCCCGAAGGGTATGTGAAGTTCGCTTGGCTGGGCGGCGCACTCATCTTCCTGGCCATTCTGGTCTGCGGCATCGGAACGCTGAGCCGGGTACCCTATCTTCGCCAGCGCGACGAACTGGGCGAAGGCGCCACTCCGCCCTCCCACTTGAAGGAGATGTTCAGCGCCTTCCGCAATCGCGGCTTTCTTTCGATCTTTGGCTTCGGCGTGCTGAAATACACCGCCATCGGTCTCTATGCGGCAACGACCCTTTATTTCGGGACCTACGTCTTCAAACTGCAGGCAGACCAACTGGCGTTGCTCACCTTCGACAGCCTCGTCGCCGCAACGCTGGCAGCGCCGCTGGCGCCGAAATTCTCGGCATGGCTGGGTAAGCGCAAGACCTCGATGATCATGGCGATCGGTGGCATCACACTCGGCCTGTCACCGCTGATCCTCACCTATTTCGATCTGTTCTTCCGTCCCGGCGATACGCTCCTTCTGCCCGCCCTCTTCCTGATCGGTGCGGTGTACGGGGCTATGATCGCGATCTCGCTTATCAATACCTCGTCCATGCTGGCCGATGTGGTGGAGGATCATGCGGTGCGGACCGGCCAGCACACAGCAGGCGTCTTCTTCGCCGCGTCCAGCTTTATGCAGCAATGCTCGACCGGGTTCGGCATCCTTGCCGCCGGGCTGGTACTTGAGCTCTCGCAATTTCCCGAACAGGTCGAAGTGAGCCAGGTAACCGCCGCGATGGAGGACAGCCTGCTTATCCATTACATCCCGATGTCCGCCGGGTTGTGGATCCTCGGCGCGCTGATCCTGCTCTTCTATCCCATTACCGAAGCCGGCCATCGCGAGAACGTCGAACGCCTGCGCGCCCGCGAGGCCGAGGCGCGCGAACAGACGATCCGCGACGGCGCCTTCGGTTCGCCAGCAAGGTAACTTTCCATGGTCGCAGACTCCTCCGCCCCCAAACTCGGCCTGATTACGAAGCTGTTCTACGGCTTCGGCTCGGTCGGATACGGCGTGAAAGACGTCGCCTTCCGCACTTTCCTGCTGCTGTATTACAACCAAGTCGTGGGCGTGCGCGCCGATCTCGTATCTTTCGCGATCCTCGTTGCGCTATGCGTCGATGCGGTCTCCGATCCGATCGTCGGCCAATGGTCCGATACGCTGCGCACCCGCTGGGGCCGGCGCCACCCGTTCATGTTCCTCAGCGCGATCCCGGCATCGGCAAGCCTGCTGTTCCTGTTCTTCCCGCCCGCAGGGATGAGCGAAGCGCAGACCTTCTGGTATATCCTCGTGGTCGGATGCTGCGTGCGCACCTTCATTACCTTCTTCGAAATCCCGAGCAGCGCGCTCGCCCCCGAACTCACCAGCGATTACGATGAGCGGACTTCCATCGCGAGCTTCCGCTATTTCTTCGCCTATCTAGGCGGGGTGGGCATGGCGTTCCTGACGCTGCTAGTTTTTCTGCGCCCGACGACGGAATATCCGGTCGGCCAGCTCAACCCGGCCGGTTACGAGACATTCGCCATCGTAGGCGCCGGGATCATGTTCGCCGCGATCCTGATCTCCAGCCTCGGCACGATCCACCGCATCAAGTATTTCCGCCTGCCGCCCGCGCGCGAGAAGATCGGGCCGCTGGAAACCCTGAAGCAGATGAAGGGGACGTTCGGGCACCGGGGCTTCCTCGCCATCCTCGCCTTCGGCGTCCTGAAATACACTTCGGTCGGCATGACATCCGCGCTGGCGATCTATTTCGGCACCTATCTTTGGGGCCTCAATTCCGCGCAACTCGCAATCCTGACGATCGACTCCCTGACCGGCGCTTTCCTCGCCTTGTTCGTCGCGCCGATCGTTTCGCGCAAATTCGGCAAGCGGAACGCGGCTCTGGGTCTCGCGGTGATCGCCGTCGTCTTCGGTAGCTTGCCCTATATTCTTCGGCTCACCGGCAATTTCTTCGAGAACGGCGATCCCCTGCTCGTGCCGGCGATCTTCTTTTTCTCCGCAATGTTCCAGATGTGCGGCGTGTCGTCCGCCGTCCTGATCCACGCGATGGTGGGAGACGTGGTCGAAGAGAGCCAGCTCGCAACCGGCCGCCGTAGCGAAGGGCTGTTCTATGCGGCGAACACGCTGATGCAAAAGAGCACGTCGGGTCTCGGTGTGTTCGCGGCAGGCATGCTCGTTTCTCTCGTGGGCATACTTCCGGGTACGAACCCGGCGACCATCGATCCCGAAATTCCCCGCATGCTGGCGCTGGTCTACGTGCCAACCCTGCTCGTTCTCTATATCGGCGGGGCAGGCTTCCTGTTCGCCTACCGGATCGACCGCTCGACTCACGAGGCGAGCGTCGCCGAACTGGAGGCCCGCGAACGCGCCGCATCGCGCGATGCGGACGAAATTCCCGAACCGGCCGAATGACGGGTGCGCGCGGGGCACCGGCGCCCCTCAATCCGCTCGAAGACCCCGACGGACTGTCCGACGGTCCGGCACGGGCGCTGGCAGAACACGCCCGGTTCGTCGACAAGAACCTGTCCCGCAATTACCGCGCGAATTTCATTCACGGCGTTCTCGGCATGACGGGCTTCCGCCTGATCTACGCGCCGACGATCATCCCGGCCTATCTGCTTCTGCTGACGGGAAGCACGGCTGCAGTCGGTCTCGGCGCTGCGTTGCTGCAGCTCGGTGCAACCATCAGCCCCATCGCGAGCGGCTCGCGGATCGAACATCGCAGCCACATCCTGCCTTACGCGATCCGTGTGGGCTCGATGATGCGGTTAATGATACTCGGCCTCGCGCTGACGGGGTATTTTCTGACCGGCAATGCGCTGTTAATCGGCACCTTTGCCTGCTTCCTGCTACTGGGCTTTTTCACCGGTGCGCAGCGGGTCGCCTTCCAGATGCTGATGAGCAAGCTCATCCCCATCCGCAAGCGCGGACGGCTTCAGGGATACCGCAATTTCGCGGGCGGGCTGATCGCCGCCATCCTTGCCTGGGCGGCGGGGAATTACCTGATTGCCGACGAATGGCTCGGCAACGGATATGCGACCACTTTCCTCTTCGCCTTCCTGCTGACGAGTGCCGGTCTCGTGGTGCTGCAAACGATGATCCGCGAACCCGCCGCACCGGTTTCCCGCCCGCAAATGCCGATCATGGATCGCATCCGGCAGTTTCCCGAATTGCTGCAGGATCGTGACTTCGCCTGGTTCCTCGTAGTGCAGGGCTGTTCGACGATGGCGCGGGTCGGTGCACCGTTCTGGACCGTCTATGCCGGTACAAGATTAGGGCTGGACGGCGCCTTGATCGGCGGCCTCAGCTTCGTGTTCCTCGGCTCCGACACCATTTCCAACGTGCTCTGGGGGCCGCTGGGCGACCGGATGGGCTTCAAATATGTCTATGTTCTCGCGCTGGCCAGTTCGGTTGCCGGGGTGACGCTGCTGATTTTCGGCGATACCGCCATGCCGATCTACGCGGCTTTCGTCTGTCTGGGGGTCGGCGGATCGGGCTGGATGCTCGCATCGACCACAATGGTCCTGGAATTCGGCCAAACCGAAGATACGCCGATGCGGCTCGCCTTCGTCACTACGCTTGAAGGTGCGATTGCGGCGGCGGGGCCGGTCATCGCGGGTCTGCTGGTCGCCGCGCAAGGCTTTCTGCCCCTGTTTGCCATCGTTCTGGCAGCGCAGATCGCTGCCTTGCTCATGCTGATGCTGAAGGTGCGCGACCCGCGAAATGCGCACCAGCTAGCTTAGTCCGCCAGCATGCCTTCGCTCAATGCGGACAAATACGCCTCGATAGCGACGTGCTGTTCGCCGAACCGCGCCGCCCAACGCCGCGCTTCATAGGCGCCGTTCAAGGTGGACATGATGATCTGGCTGGCGACGAGGGGGTCGACCGGTTTCACCGACCCATCGACAATCCCGTCGATCAGGAAGCCGGCGAAACGGCGTGCCAGCCGGTTGGACCGCATGACGACATCGTTGCGATGTTCGCTATCGAGCGCCTGCAGCGCCGTGGTGCGCAGAAGCGGCATGGGATCGAAGAATTGCACATCCAGCAACTCGTTGAGGACGCTGGACAGCCGCGTCCAGTAATCTGCCTTCAGTTGCAAGCCGGCCATCTGCACCTTCGAAAGACGATCGTAACTGCGCTGGAAGCATTCCATCACCAGATCGTCCTTGGCGTCGTGATGGTGGTAGAAACTGCCCTTGGTGACGTTCAGCGCCTCGGCAATCCGGTTGACCGATGCCCCGCGATAGCCGCGCTCGTTGATCATCATCGTTGCCGCACGAAGGAATTCGTCGTTTTGCGATGCAGGAGCGTCCGCTGCCGTCCGCCAGCCGCCGTCCTCTATCGGCACCGGTTCCCATAGGCCGGATTGCGAAGGGATACCGTGACAAAGAATTTCGACGATCTTTTTCTCGACCCTCGGAAAATCCAGGATCGAATAGCGCAGCGACCAGACCGGCCACCACAGCATCGCTTCGATCAGGATATGCGCGCGAGCCGAGAACAGAGCGCGCTGTGCATCGTCCCCCGGCGGTCCGAAAAAGGACCGTACATCGTCCACCATCGCCCTGTATTCGGCGAGCAATCCGTCCTGTTGCTCCTGATCGAGAGAGCGAATCTCCGAAAGCGCCGTGATCAGTCCGCGCTCCCCCCGCCTGATCCGGTCGCGCAGGGCCACGTGCAGTGCGACGAATTTCGCTATGCGCCGCTCGATCGTCGGCTCGGCCAGCGCCTCTTCCGCAGTCTGCTTCATCAGGGCGATGGTCTCGGCGTAGACGGTCACGATCAACTCGTCCTTGCGCGGGAAATAATAGGTGACGCTGGTCGCGTTGAGACCGATGGCACGGGCGACTTTCGTCAGCGTGGTGGCCTGAACGCCGGTATCATTGATGAGGACCGAAGCGGCGTGGACGATGGCTGCTCGCTTTTCGCCGAACTTCGTCGTCGTGTCGGGTTTCTTCGCCACGCCTTACCTTCCCCCTTCCCCAAAACGACAGGATTATCCCGCCCCTCCCGACTTGCCAAGAGCCACCCGCCCTACTGCACGAAGTAGGCGCCAAGCTCCTTTTTCAGGATTTTTCCATTGGCATTGCGCGGCAATGTCTCTTCGGAAAACGCGATCCGCACCGGCACCTTGAATTTCGCCAAACGCTGCGCTGTCCAATCCTGCAATTCGGCTTCGTCGGCAGTCATGCCCGGGGCGAGGTGCACCACGGCTGCGGGCTCTTCGCCCAGGGTGCGATGCGGCAGGCCGATGAGCGCCGCATCGGTAACGGCGGGATGATCGTAAAGGACGTTCTCGACCTCGGAGGAATAGATGTTCTCCCCGCCGCGGATGATCATGTCCTTTGCCCGGTCGGCGATATAGCACCAGCCTTCCTCGTCCAGCCGGGCGAGGTCTCCGGTCTTCACCCAGCCATCGACGAAGGTTTCCGCCGTCGCTTCTGGCTTGTTCCAGTAGCCTTTGACGATCATCGGGCCGCGCGCCCACAATTCGCCGATCTCGCCGACGGGCAATTCACGCGTGCCATCCTCGCTCATGATTTTCAGGTCGGCCACCGCCACAGGTGGGCCGCAACTGTCGGGCCGATTTAGATAGTCTTCGCTGGAATGGCCGGTCACCGTTGCCATCGTCTCGGTCATGCCCCAGCCGTTTCCGGGAAGCGCGCCGAACACTTCGCGGATCTTGCGCACCAGTTCGGGGGCAGCGGGCGCCCCGCCATAGGCTACCGCCTCGATGCTGGAGAGGTCATAATTCTTGCGCTCCGGATGTTCGAGCAATTGCCACGCGATGGTCGGTACGCCGCCGGTCGATGCGACCTTTTCGCGCTCGATGATCTTGAAGGCTTCGACCGGGTCCCACTTGTACATGAAGACCATGGTATTGCCGGCCGCGATGTTGCCCATCAGTCCGGCAGAGCAGGCGGTGACGTGAAACAGCGGGATGACGGTAAGCGTCGTCTTCTGCACCGGATCGGGCAAGGTCTCGCCGCGTCGCATGACCGCACAGGCTGCATTGTATCCGCTCGAAAGGATGTTCGTGCATAAATTGCGGTGCGTACCCAGCGCGCCCTTCGGCTTGCCGGTGGTTCCGCTCGTGTAGAAGATAGTGGCATCGTCCTCGGGGAGAATGTCCACTTCGGGCAATTCCGCGTTCGGCAGGGTGCCGTACTTCGCCGGAATTCCGATCACCGCTTCGAGCGCTTCGGCACCCTCGCCTAACACTTCGGCCCGCGCGACGAATACGGTTTCGACTTGCGGGAACTCGCTCCGGTGCTGCGCAATCCGCTCCCACCGCTCCTCGTCGCAGACCAGCAGTTTCGTTCCGGAATCCGCCAGGCCGTACGCCAATTCGTCGCCTGTCCACCAGGCATTGAGCGGGACGCAGATCGCCCCGATGGTCACCGCGGCGAAGAAGACGACCGGCCATTCGGGCAGGTTACGCATGGAAAGGGCTACGCGGTCCCCCTTCCCAATCCCGCGCGCCTGAAACTCGTGCGCCAGTTTGGCAACGGCCCGGAACCAGCCGTCATAGGTAACGCGCTCGTCCTCGTAGATAACGAATTCGCGCGTGCCGTGGGAGCGACCTAGCAGCGCGATGGCACGCAGATTTGGCGGCGCATTCTTCCAGGTGCGAACGGCGACGCCGCGAATATCGACATCTTCCATTTCGAAGCGCTGACCCGGCGCCGTCAGCAAAGCCCTGCATTCCGCCCTGCTGCGGGCCGGCCAACCCGGAGGCGGAACCCAGCCGATAGCGGAAGCCAGATCCTGTGGTTCGCGCGCAGATGCGGCGTTTTGCATTTCGGGGCAATCCTTTCCGACGTACCGATTCGTCTTCGGTCTCGCCTGCAATCTAAACCTCCGACGAGTCGAAACGCAATGCGCACGGCGAAACATTCTGAAATACGGGTACGCGAAACCTTGCGGCTTGCAAATCACTCTTCGCTGGACGAGTAAAGGACCGGTACGGGAATGCCCTAATTCGGGCATACCGAGTTCAGACAGATCAGGAGAAACATACGATGGCCTCACCGATTTCGACCGAGAAGCACGGCAATGTCCTCGTCATTTCGTCAGACAATCCGCCAGTAAACGCACTGGGGCAGGCGGTCCGCGAGGGGCTCAAGAACGGCATCGAACAGGCGGCGTCCGACAACGAAATCGAAGCAGTGGTCATTCGCTGCGACGGGCGCACCTTCTTTGCCGGGGCCGACATCACGGAATTCGGCAAGGCTCCAAAGGGGCCGAGTCTACCCGAAGTCTGCGATGCGATCGAGGCGAGCGAGAAACCGGTCGTGGCAGCCATTCACGGCACGGCGCTGGGCGGCGGGTGCGAGATCGCCCTCGCCTGCCATTATCGCGTCGCCGTGCCCAGCGCCAAGCTCGGCCTGCCGGAAGTGAAACTCGGGCTCATACCCGGGGCGGCGGGCACGCAGCGCCTGCCCCGATTGGTCGGCGCGGAAGCCGCTCTTCCCCTCGTGGTCATGGGCAATCCGATTCCCGCGAAGAAGGCGCAGGCGATCGGCCTGGTTGACGAACTGGTCGGCGAAGGCAGCCTCGCGCAGGATGCCGCCGAATTCGCCAGGTCCAAGGTCGGCGCTGATATTCCCCGCACGAGCGAAATGACCAACAATCAGGACGGCGTAAAAAACCCGGATCTGTTCGACGAATTCCGCGCCAAGAACGGCCGCAAGCTGCGCGGGTTCGATGCTCCAAATGCCGGGATCGAAGCGGTCAAGGCGGCGGGCGAAATGGCGTTCGAGGACGGCGTGAAGAAAGAGCGCGAACTGTTCGCCAAGCTGATGGGCGGCACACAGAGTGCCGCCATGCGCCACTATTTCTTCGCCGAGCGCGCCGCCAACAAAATCGACGACGTGCCCGCCGACACGCCGCTGATCGACGTGAAGAAAGTCGGCATTATCGGCGCCGGCACGATGGGTGGCGGGATTGCGATGAACTTCCTGTCCGCCGGCATCCCGGTGACTATTCTTGAAATGAAGCAGGATGCGCTCGATCGCGGCACCGGCACGATGCGCAAGAATTACGAAAACACCGCGAAGCGCGGCCGCATGACCGAGGAACAGGTCGAAGGTGCAATGGGCCTGCTCACCCCCACGCTCGAGTACGACGATCTCGCCGATTGCGACCTCGTGATCGAGGCGGTGTACGAGAACATGGATGTGAAGAAGGAGGTCTTCGCCAAGCTCGACGAGGTGGTGAAGGATGGCGCGATCCTCGCCTCCAACACCAGCTATCTCGACATCGACGAGATCGCCACAGCGACCGATCGGCCCGGCTATGTCATCGGCCTGCACTTCTTCTCGCCCGCCAACGTGATGAAACTGCTCGAGGTCGTACGGGGCGAGAAAACCCGCGATGATGTGCTGGCGACCGCGATGAAACTGTCGAAGAAGATCGGCAAGGTCGCCGCCGTTTCCGGCGTGTGCCCCGGCTTCATCGGCAACCGGATGCTCTCCAAACGGCAGGAACAGGCCAATCAGCTCATTCTCGAAGGCGCGAATTACTGGGAGGTGGACGAGGTGCTGCTGGACTTCGGCTTCCCCATGGGTCCGTTCCAGATGGGCGATCTTGCGGGTCTCGATATCGGCTGGCACCGCGATCCTTCCAAGGTGACGACCGTACGCGAGGCTCTGTGCGCGAAAGGCCGCTTCGGCCAGAAAGCGGGCAAGGGTTTCTACGATTACGACGATGCCCGCCAGCGTACCCCGTCCGACGAAGTGAAGCAGATCATTGCGGACTTCGCCGAAAAGGAAGGCAATGCGCAGCGCGATATTTCGAAGGACGAAATTCGCGAGCGCTTGCTCTATCCGATGGTCAACGAAGGCGCGAAGATCCTCGAAGAAGGCATGGCCCAGCGCGCAAGCGATATCGATGTCGTCTGGATCAACGGCTATGGCTGGCCGCTCTATACCGGCGGACCGATGTTCTGGGCGGACACGGTGGGGCTGGATACGGTCGTTGCTGGGCTCGAGAAGCATGGCCTTCCGGTCAGCGACTACCTGCGCGCCAAGGCGCAAAAGGGCGAACGCCTTACCTGAACAAGAAAGGGGCGGGCGCTTCGAACGAAGCCCCGCCCCTCCCCGTGCCGCTTCCGGGAGAGGTTAGAAGCGAACCTTGGTGCCGATGCGGTAGGTCCGACCCTTCGCCGTGCCGATGAACGGGTCGTAGCTGTATTCGAGCCGCGCGGCCGACGGTTCTCGGTCGAAGACATTCTCGACCCCGGCCTGCAATTCGGCCTCCAGGCCTGCAAGCCGCAAATCGACAGTCGCGAAGACATCGTTCTGTAAGTAGGATTCTACCCGTCGGCCGAAATCGGTGGGACCGAATTCAGGCGTCTCGGCGCAGGGTTCATCGTCCCTGCAACGATTGTCGTCCACGCCACCGATAAAGATCGTCGACCAGGTGAGGCCGAACGGTTCGAGTTGGACGTTGGCATAGCCGCTTGCGCGCCACTTCGAGATCGTACCCGGTTCCCGGTTGTAGTTCGCGAAGCCCGCCGCATCGTAACTCTCGTCGAAAGTAAGTCCGTTAAACTCGAAATCGCTGAACTCGTATTCGAAGATATGCGTGGCATTCGCGCCGACGCTGAACCGCGCCGCACCGAACTCGGTCCGGTAATTGAGACCGAAATCAAGACCGCGCGTAGTCACGTCCGGACCGTTGACCGTCTGTACTTGTACGCGGCTGATGTCGTTTCCGACTGTCACGCCTTGCGTGCAGACATTGCCTTCGAAGACCACGAAAGCTGCGAAGGGGCTGCTGCAATCCACGAATTGTGAGCCATTCGAGGTGCCGTCTGCGGCAGGAGGCGCGACCGCCGATGCGATGGACTGGACCGGAAGGTCGGTAAACCGGCCTTCGAACTCGTAAGTCCAATAGTCGACGCTTGCGCTGAACCCGCCGAACTCCACCAGCGCTCCGACGTTATACGTCAGTGCGGTTTCGGGCGAGAGGTCCGGATTGCCACTCTGATCGGTCGCCTTGAAAGCGCCGCCAAGCGCATCGATACCGGCAACCGCGCTAATCCCCCGGCCTAGATCGGAGGGAAGCGGACCGCGAAACGTATCGCCGATAGACCCGCGCAATGCCAGGAAATCGGTCACTTGCCACCGGGCCGAGAGTTTGGGGTTCAGGGTGGATCCTACGCCGCCGCCGTAATCCTCGTACCGGATTGCGCCGGTCAATTCGAAGCCGTCGAACGCTTCGATCTGTGCTTCCGCGAAGAAAGCATAGACATCCTGCGAAAGCCTCGCTTGCGGATACTGCCCAAGGAATGTGAAGGCACCGACCGGGAAATTGTTATCGTCCGGATCGTCGAGACAGGACCGATCGCCTTCGATCGCGCAAGGATAGGCATCGGGATCGGTAAACCGGTTGATGGGATCGCTGGCGAAGTCGGTCTTGCGGAACTGGCCGCCGAATGCGTAGCCTAATGTACGACCGAACACTTCGGTTTGTCCGCTGAAAACGGCATCCGCGATATATTGCTCTTCGACCTGGATGGCACCGTTCTTCTGGCGGACAAAGTCGATCACGGCCTGACTGTTCTCGTTCCCGGGGACATAGGCAGGATTGGTCAAGCCCAATGCCGGATTGCCGGGGGACGAATTTATGAACGGATTGAAGAACAGGCAGCCGTTCGCGCCGGGCGTCGTTCCGGTGCAGTCCTCGCCCCCGAAACCGTTGAGGGCACGCTGATAGCGATCACTCACGAAATCGAACGAATAGGCCGTGCGTGCACTGCGAATATAGGTTCCGAAAACCTGAAGGCTGAGATCCGTCGTCAGGTCGAAATCGAGCCCGGCCGATACACGCCATGCGTCGTTTACGGCCGCGCCGTTACCTGCACCGCGCGGATCAAGCGGATTGCCGCCCAAGGCGAAAGGTCGACCCAAAACGATGGAAGCAAGGACCGGAGTAAACAGGCGGGGCGGGGTACCGGGCGCGAAGCTTTGCTCCAGGAACGCGGCATAACCGGGATTGTTTGCTGAGACGGTAAAGGCGTTGGTGCTGCCCGGGCCCCGCGGTCCAGCAACCGGGGGATAGGACGGAGAATAGCCGAGATCGTTCAGTTCGGTGCGCGAATACAAAGCTTCCGCAGTAAAATGCACGGTGTCGGAAAGGTCGGCCAGCAACTGACCGTAAACCTGATACCGGTCTTCCTCTTCGATCAGATTGGCAAACGGAATGTACCCGTACCTGCAGACCGGCAAAGGCGCCGCGCCAGCGCGAGGAAAGCCTCCATTGATACCGCCCAGTTCTTCGCAAGCATTCACCTGATTGCCATCAACGGCCAATCCCACCGTCGTCGCTCCGACGCCCGGAATGACACCGACCGGCGCATAAAGACCTGGGTTCGACAGGAACGAGAAGCCCGTCGGGTTCACCGCGTAAGGCACTTGCGTGAAATCGCGTGCGGTTGTCGGCAGTTCGGAGCGGTGTTGCCATCCGGCTCCGATCATCAGGTTTGCCGTGCCGATATCGAAACCCGCAAGCGCACTGATGCGGTAATTGTCGTCCGATCCGTCGACGAACTCGTAATCGGCAGTCGTCTCGAAGCCGGTAAAGTTACGGCGGGTCACGAAGTTGGCGACGCCGGCGATGGCGTCCGAACCGTAGGTCGATGCCGCGCCGTCCTTCAACACCTCGATCCGGTCGAGCGCGAAAAGCGGGATGAGATTGGTGTCGGCGGCACCGTCGCCCGGTTCGGTGGCGAAGCGGCGGCCATTGAACAGGACCAGCGTGCGCTCGCGGCCGAGGCTGCGCAGGTTGATAGAGCCCACGCCCTGGCTACCGCCGGCGCCGTACTGGTTGGAATCGCCGAGCACCGGACCGACCGACGGCAGGCTCTTGATGAATTCGAGCGGACTGTCGATCCCGCGCGATTCCAGTTCCTCCTGTCCGAACACATCGACCGGCTGTGCTCCGTCTTCGCGCTGGCCGCGAATGTAAGATCCGGTGACGATGATCGTATCTTCGGGTTCGGATTCGATCTGTTCGGCAAGATCGGGCTGGAGATCTTCGTCGGCAGCAGGCGCAGTTTGCGCGCTTGCGCCGGCGGCGAGCGAAAGGGCTGATACAGACAGCGTCGCGCCCAAAAGATAGCGGGTCTTACGGTTCATGTTTTCTCTCCCAGATTTTTGTTTTTAGTCTTTCTTTTCCGGTCCATCGGGCAGCGCATCCGCTGCCGCGCTGCGCGGTCCGCCGGTTTCGATCAGCACCGCGTTGCCGCCCTCTTCGTAAGGCTCCCAGGTGAAGCCGTTCGCGCAGGAGAAGCTGCGCGCATCCGCCGGCATCTTGATAAAGGCTGCCCAGCAGCCGTTGACGGTTTGCGCGAGCGCTCGGTCGGCAGCATCGGCTTGCTCGCCGCCCCAGCTCGAACGGTCGATGGAATCGAAGGCGAACATGAGCTCGGCGGAATGGATCGGCCCGTCGGCCCATTCCGATGCGCGAAACGCAGGCGTATGGTCGAAGCGATAGAGGAAGGCGGGCGCACCGTCGTCGCCTGCCATCCGTGCGAAAGTGCGCGCTGCTGCGAACCCGCCCTCGCCCTTGTTCGATCCGACGAGCAGCGGCACGTCGAATTCCTCGCCCGCTTTCAGGGCGGCGATGGTGGAGGTCGGCTTGTAATTCTCGTCCTGCGTGAAGAAGAAGCCTGCCCGCAACGCCTCGGAGGCAGCGAAGGTCTGCGCGGAGATGCTGCGCAAATCCTGCGCCGTCGCATCGCCTTCAATGCCGATGGTCGCAAGCGCTTCGGACGCCATGCGTTTTGCTTCGTCTTGGGAGCGATCCGGTAGGAGCAAGCTGCCGGACTGGACGATGGCTTTGTCGAACAGCCCCTCCGCCGCTGGCAGGGACAAGAGGTTGGTCACGATACCGCCGCCCGCCGATTGGCCGGCGATCGTCACCTGCTCCGGATCGCCGCCGAACGCCGCGCTATTGTCGCGGACCCATTCGAGTACAGCGACGCTGTCTTGCAACGCGTAATTGCCCTGCGGCGCGTCCGGGTCCTCAGCGGCCAAAGCGGGATGCACTAAGTTCGCCAGAGCGCCGAGCCGGTAGTTTACGCTGACCGTTACGATGCCCTGCCGGGCGTTCGCCGTACCGTCATATGATCCAAGATGCCCTGCACCGAGGAAGAACGCTCCGCCGTGGAACCAGACGAGGACGGGCGCCCCTTGCGCATTCTGCGGCGCGGTGATCGTCAAATAAAGGCAATCTTCCGATTGCGCGCCGTTTACGCCGCCGAAATTCGCGACTGTCGTGTCGAGATCGACCGGCTGCGTGCATCCCGGTTCATGCGCCGTTGCCGAGCGGACACCCTTCCAGGGCTCAACGGGCTGGGGTGCGCGCCAGCGATTTTCTCCGATCGGCGCCGCGGCATAGGGCACGCCTCGAAAGACCAGTACGTCGTTTTCGCGTGAGCCTTCGAGCGTTCCGGCCTGCGTTTCGATTTGCACCGCATCGATCGGCGCGGGCATTTGCGCGCTCGTCGAACCTGAGACTGACAATGCAGCCAGCCCCAACAAAACGCCTGTATACGAAGACGTCTTAGTCCCCCTCATCGCAACTCTCCCATATCCTCTTGCCAGCATTCGTAGCTCGATATTTACGATCTAACAATATAGATTATTGAAGATTGGGTATGAACGATTTGTTGTGCGCTGCAGCATGGCTGGCGCGCTGGACACTTCGGGCGGTCCGGGCGTAAAATGACGGCGATGGAAATCACCCGGTCACAGCTTTTCGACAGAATTTGGTCTGAGCCCATGGGTGCGGTCGCGGCGCAATACGGCCTCACGGGGAATGGTCTCGCAAAGATATGCGATCGCTTGGCCATTCCCCGCCCGCCCCGGTCTCATTGGACCCGGAATGCGGACAATCGGGAGCCCCAGCCGGACCTTCCCCCGGCTCCGATAGGGCTTAGCGAGACCTTCGCTTTGGGGCGGCGGCAGATGCGCCAATCGCCCGGCCGGCGGGTTCGGCTTTCGGCCGAGGAGCGGCGCGAGCATCTTATGGACGCTGCGAAGACAATCGCTTTAGCGCGCGGGATGTCCGCCGTGACGATGAGAGAGGTCGCACAGGAAGCCGGGATCAGCGAAACGCAGGTGCACAATTGCTTCGGGGCGCGAACGGACCTTCTTGTCGCACTCGCCCGCCGAGAAACGGAAGCGCAGGAAAAACGGCGCCGGCGGCGGATCGCTCGCGGGTCGAACCACCATACGCGCGTGATGCTCTCGACGATCGGCTATCTCCACGAAGCGGCCCAATCCGGCCCCCTGCTCCCGATGCTGCTGCGCACGCCGGAAGTCCGCGAAGCCATGAAGGAAGAACGGCTGCAAAAGGGCGCAGAAGCGCGCGCGCCGATCCTCAAACAATTGACGGCACGGGGCGGTATGGACATGGCGAGCGCCCGCGCATCGACCGCGGCATTGACCGCCGTTTCGCTAAAGGCCGGCGGCATCCTGATGAGCGGCCGCGCTCCGTTGACGATGGTGGAGGAAATTTGCCTTACCATCGTAATGGCCGGCACCGAGAGCGACGAGGAGCTGGCGGCCGGACGAACCGCTTAAGCGGCTATATCCGACCAGGCAAAGGCATCGAGCGAGGCCGATATGAGCCGCGAGCAGGTGTCGCGTGCCGTCGCCATCTCGATCTCTTCCGCCCGCACCAGGCGCGCAAGCGCTTCCGGTATGGCGGCATTGAGTTCGAGCAAAACGAACGCCTCGCGCGCCTCGAGCGTCAACGCTCGCGTCGTGTGGCGAGCGAGGTAACGCAGGAAACGCTGGAAGCCGCGCCGACTTCCCTCGCCCAGCGGATTGTCCTGCTGCCGTTCGCGCAGCAAAATCTGTAGGATCGGTCCTGCTTCAACGAGGTAAACGAGATAAGCGACATAGGCGTCGACCATTTTGTCCCGGTAAGGCCGGTCCCCGTCCATAATTGGGCGAATAGCATCTTCCAGTCGCTGCAGATGATCTTGGAAGATCTGGTCCAGTATCGCAGGTACGCCATCGAAATACGCGTACAGAAGACTGCGCGTGACACCGACCCGTTCGGCTACCTCGTTCAGCGAAAAGCCCAGCGATCGGTGATCGCGCATCAAGGCTTCGGCGGCTGAAAGCATCTGCTGCGCTCGATCGCTTTCTCTCGCCATGGTCATGGTTTCCGGTCTACCCTGCGCCGACAGTCTGGCAAGACCCGAACGCCGCGGCCGGATTGCGCAAACGGGCCCACATACGAAAAAGGGCCGCAACACGGCGGCCCTTTTCCCAATGATAGAGCGAACTACTCGGCCGCCTCGGCGAGGGCCTCGCTTTCGCGATACATCATGTGATCGTAGTTCGTGCGGTAGAACATGTCCTTCACTTCTTCGTCGAACCCATCGAGCGAGGCTTCGAACTTGCCGAACGGATCCTTCGTGCCTTCGGGGTGCGGATAGTCGCTCGAAAACAGGTACAGCTCCGGCGCACTATCGCGGATCATGCGGCCGACGTCCTCGTTCGGGAACGGGGTGAAGCGCACCGCGCGCTTGAGATATTCCGATGGCTTGAGGTCCATTTCCTGAAGGTACTGGTCCGTCTTGCTGAACGAATACCAGCCGTGATCCAGCATCCGGAGAAATTCCGGCACCCAGCCCGCCCCGCTTTCGATCACGCCGCCGCGCAGTTCGGGGAAGCGCATGAAGACGCCGTCATAGACCATGGCAGTGAGGAATTCCTGCGGCGCGTACCAGAGGCACAGAAAGTCGGGGAAGCGCAGGTTCTCGCCTCCACCATGCAGGTCGGCCGACCGTTCGCGCCCGTTGTTCTTGAACTTGGAAGGCTGCGTCTTCGTGCCGGGGCCGATATGCAGCATGAAGGGAATGCGATGGTCCTGCAGGAACTGCCAGAACGGATCGAGGTCCGGGTGGCCAGGACTCTTGTCTCCAGCGGGCCCAGCACTGAACATCACTGCCTTCGCACCGGCGGAAACGGCGCGTTTCGCTTCGGCAAGCCCGCGCTCGGGATCGTCGAGCGGGCAGAAAGCGACGCAATCCATTCGCGCATCCGCGTTGCAGAAATCCTGTTGCGCCTTGTTGAGCGCGGTCGCTGCGGCATAACGCTGATCTTCGTCGGTCGCCTTGGTGATAGCGCCGAGGCCGAAGGTCGGGAAGACAAGCTGGCTGTTGAAACCGAGCCAGTCGAGCGCTTCGACCCGCTCGTCCTTGTCGAACCCGCCATAGCCAAGCCAGCCCTTGGCGCCTTCGATCGGGTTTTCCTTCGCCTTGGCACGCGCTTCGGGATCGGTTTTACGCGCCTTGGCCGCATCGATCATCTTGACGATCCGGTCCCCGCCTTCGCGCTTGGAATACACTTCGGAATACATCTCCTTAAACTCGCCTTCCAAATACGGAGCGAGCCAGTCCTGCGTTTCCATGGTGTGTGCATCGGCATCGTTGACGACGCGGCCTTTGGTGTAAGTCATCCGTGTTCTCCTGAATTCTCGCCACGCTTATCTCACACTACTTGTTAGGTCGTCAAACCTTTTCCGAAAGCCCTAGAGTTCAGGGCGTTTCCGCCTCACAATATTACGGTTCGGGCTTGAAACCTGCGAATCGTTAGAATACGCGGTATGGACGTGAAGGGGGAGCCTAAGACCATCGACCTACCGACGATCCTAGCGGTCGAAGCGACCGATCATGGCTTTTACGAAGGCGCGCCCGGTCCGGCGATCGGACCACGGATGTTCGGCGGGCAGGCAGTCGCACAGGCACTGCTCGCCGCTTGCCAAGAGGAAACACACGACCGGCTCCCCCATTCGCTCCACGCCTATTTTCTGAAAGCCGGATCGAGCGATCAGCCGGTTTCGTATCGAGTCACCACTCTTTCCGAGGGGCGCAGTTTCGCCACGCGCCGCGTGGAAGGAATGCAGGACGATACGATGATCTTTTCGATGATCGCCTCATTCCATTCGCCCGAAACCGGGTTCGAGCACACTTCTCCCGCCCCCTTCGACCTCGACGTTTCAGCGGCCATCGAAGCACTCGACCGATGGCGCGAACGTCATTCTCAGGCCAATGCCTCCCCCATCGTAGACCGGCTGCAGAAGCGCCCTATCGAAATCGTCCCCCTCGATCCCGGGGCACTGTTCGGCGCGCAGGCGCGCGAGCCTCGCACCGGCGTCTGGATGCGGATGCGCGAGCCCGCCGGTCCCGACCCGCTCTTGCAGAGAGCCTTGCTCGCCTATGCCTCGGACATGATGTTCCTGCGCAATGCCATGTTGCCGCATGCGATCAGGCCGGGCAGCACCAAGGTGCAGGCCGCCTCGCTCGATCATGCCATCTACTTTCACGAGACGCCCGATTTCGACCACTGGCATCTCTATGCTACCGAAAGCCCTTGGGCCGGCCATGCGCGTGGTCTCAATCGCGGACATTTCTATGATGAAAGCGGGCGCATGGTGGCGACAGTCAGCCAGGAAAGCCTGATGCGGCCGAAGGGCGAAGCACTCGAGCGCATGCGAAGCGCATAAAAGTAAGCCCTGCGCCGAACGAAAATTAGGAGAGAGATATGTCGTTATTCGATCTGACCGGTAAGGTCGCCGTCGTCACCGGATCCAGCCGCGGCATCGGCAAGGCAATCGCCGAGCAGCTTGCCGCCCATGGTGCGAAAGTGGTTATATCTAGCCGCACGCAGGAAACCTGCGACGAGGTTGCCGCCGCGATCAATGCGGAACACGGAGAAGGCAGCGCCATCGCGGTCGCCGCGAGCATTTCAGACAAGGCGCAGCTTCAGGACCTGTTCTCGCGAACGCAGGAACGCTTGGGGCCAGTCGATATCCTCATCTGCAATGCGGCGTCCAATCCCTATTACGGGTCGATGGACGGGATCGAGGACGAGCAATTCCGCAAGGTGCTCGACAACAACATCCTTTCCAACCATTGGCTGATGCAGCTGGCCCTTCCCCATATGCGCGAGCAGCAGGACGGTGCGATCATCGTTATCAGTTCGATCGGCGGCCTGCGCGGATCGCCCACCATTGGGGCATACAACGTCTCCAAGGCGGCAGACTTCCAGCTGGTGCGCAACTATGCGGTCGAGAACGGACAACACGGCGTGCGCATCAACGCCATTGCCCCTGGCCTCGTAAAAACCGATTTCGCCAAGGCGCTGTGGGAAAATCCGGAAGCGCGCAAGCGAGTGGAAGGGCAATTGCCCATGCGCCGCATCGGCGAGCCGGAGGATATCGCCGGGGCCGCGGTCTATCTCGCATCGGCTGCCGCCAAATGGACCACCGGCCAGATGATCGTCGTCGATGGCGGGGCGACGATATGAGCGGAAGGCTTTCAGGCAAGATCGCTGCCATAACAGGCGCCGGCTCGGGCATCGGCCGCGCGAGCGCCAAACTGTTCGCGTCCGAAGGCGCGAAGCTCGTCCTGCTCGACAAGACCGATGCCGTGAAGGAAACGGCTGCAATGGTCGAAGCCGATGGTGGTCATGCCGTCGTGATGACCGGCGATGCAGGTGAGGAACAGGACATTTCTGCGCTGGTCGCAAAGGCGATCGAAATGCACGGCGGTCTGCACGTGATGTTCGCCAATGCGGGGATCACCGGGAATGTGCGTGGCGGCTTCTTCGACGCGACGCCGGACGTTTGGGCGGAGGTATTGCGGATCAATTTGATCGGCCCGTTCCTCGCCGTGAAGCACGCCGCCTCCGCAATTAAAGACAGCGGCGGCGGCGCGATCGTGTGCACCGCCTCGGTAGCGGGGCTGCGCAGCGGTGCAGGCCCGGCGCAATACTCGGCCAGCAAGGCCGGCGTGATCAACCTCGTCCAGACGGCGGCGCAGCAGCTTGCCGGGACGGGCGTTCGGGTAAATGCCGTACTGCCGGGTCTGACGGAAACCGGCATGACCCAGCCCCTGTTCGACGGCGCACGGGCAGCCGGTAAGGAAGACCGGATCGGCCAGCTCAATCCTTTACTGCGGGGTGGTCAGCCGGGTGAAATCGCGCAAGCCGCCCTGTTCCTCGCCAGCGAGGAAGCCAGCTACGTCAACGGGCAGGCGCTCGCCGTGGATGGCGGCCTGTCGAGTTCGCATCCTACGTCGCGCCCGCCCGGCGATCCAAACCGCCCGACATCTTAAGGACCATCCGATGAGCGATACCGACGCAGCCCTGTTCACCTTCGTCAAACTGACCGTGAACGATATCGACGCCGCGACGCGGTTCTTCGTCCAAGGGTTCGGCATGACGCATGCAGATACCGTGGATACGCCCGCGTTCCGCGAACACGTGATGACCGGCAAGAAGGGCTCGGCAACCATCGTCCTTTTCCACTGGAAGGACGGGCGTGCGGTTGAGATCGGCAACGGGTACGGCCCGGTGGGCATGATCACGCGCGATCTCGAAATCGATCTTGCCCGCGCGATTGACGCGGGCGCTACCCAGAAGGGCAAGACCGTGAATTTCGGCAGCGCCCGCATCGCCTTCGTGCTTACGCCGGAAGGGCACGAGATCGAGATGATGCAGATGGGCAGCGCACCCGAGGGCTGATTATCTCATCGCGGTAAGAAACAGAGCAGGGAATGCCCGACGGTAGTCCCTGCTAATCATCCCGATGTGACACTCTTCTCCCCGTGCCTTTCAAGGCATTTCGCAGCTCGCCAGTAGCAGAAAATCGCGAGAGGCGTCGCGGCAGCGATGACCAGTAGCGCCTGTCTCAACGACTCCTCGCCGTATGTCGGCGCGAAGACGTCCGAAAGAACACCGACCAGAGTAGGACCGAGCCCCAGACCGATCAGGTTGATGACCAATAGGGTGATCGCTGCCCACACAGCCCGCATCTTGAGCGGGGCCAAGGTCTGTATCAGGGCGAAGGTCGGCCCGAGGTAACAAGACTGAAACAGCACCGCGATGAAGTACACGCCGATAGCCAGTGGTGCACTTTCAGCCACGTAAAACCAGACAAGGAAAGGCAGCGCGATCGTTTTCAATCCTGCCACCATCAAAGGTTGCGCCTTGAGGCCGTACTTTTCGGAAAGCCGATTGGCAAGCCAGCCGCTTCCGAGCCCGCTTGCCACACCGGCAATCGCCAGCAGCGGTGCGACGATATTGCCGATCTGCAACGTGTTGAGGCCGAATGACCGAATGAGATAGGCCGGCGTCCAGCCCGTCAGCGCATAGCCGATCATCGAGGTTATGGTGACACCGGCGACCAGCCACACCGCCGCGCGGTTGGCGAAGATCGAGTGGAATCCCGCCATGATGGACGGCGTGCTTTCGTCCTCGACTGCGCCCGGTTCCGCCTTGCGCATGGGCTCGGTCGCGAACAGTTTGACCACGATAGCGAGTATGACGCCCGGCAACCCGATCGCCAGAAACGCGACCCGCCAATCGAAGAAGTATGTAAGATTACCGCCGAAAATCTGGCCGGCTGCCGCGCCCAATGTCACGCCGAGCGAATAGATGGAAAGCGCCAGCGCACGCTTTTCCGCGGGATAAAGGTCCGCGATGATCGAATGGCTAGGGGGCGACGAGCCCGCCTCTCCCACGCCGACGCCGATACGAGCAAGCAGGAGCTGGAAAAAATTCTGAGCCAACCCGCAGGCGGCGGTCATCCCGCTCCACAAAGCGAGGGCAATCGAGATGATGTTCACCCGGTTCATCCGGTCGGCCAAGGCGGCCACGGGAATACCGAGCGTCGCGTAGAACAGAGCGAAGGCCAATCCGGACAACAGGCCGAGCTGCGTATCGTTCAGCAGCAGATCGGCTTTGATATCCTCGAGCAGGATCGCAAGGATCTGCCGGTCCATGTAGCTGAAGAAGTAGGTGACGGTGAGCAGGAAGAGCGTGGTTTTGCGCGCAGCGGCGCTGACTTCCCCGTCCACCGCGCCCCCCGCATACGTTGCCGGCGTCGAGGCCATTGCGATCCCTTTGAATATGAAAGGCGGGCCGGCTCAATGCCCGGCCCGCCGATGTCTATGCTCAGTATCTTGCGCGCAAACCGATCCGGTAATTGCGCCCGATAGCATTGCCGATGAACGGGTTGTAACCGAGCGGAAGTTGGGCCGCAGCAGGCTCTTCGTCGAAGATGTTGTTCACCCCTGCCTGAAGCGTCAATTCCGATGATCCGACGGCGAAATCGTAGGTCAGATTGAGATCATGCTGCATGTACGATCCGCTGGTTGCACCGAAGTTCGATCCTTCGGTACTTCCCGGCACGACGAAACAGAACGGCCGAGTATCCGATGGCACGCCGTCGCACCGTTCGTCCCGCACGCTATCGATGAAGATGAAGGAATATCGGGCATTGAAACCGGCCACGTTGAGATTGGCGTAAGCGTTCGCGCGCCATTCCGGGATCGTGTTCGGATCGCGGAAATAGTTTGCGAGGCCGACCGCATCGTATCCTTCGAGCACGGTGATCCCGTTCACCTCGAAATCGTCGAACTCGTAATTCAGGTTCCACGTCGCATTACCGCCCAGCGATAGCAGCGCCGCGCCGAACGGCACATCGAGATTGGTTGCAAAATCTAGACCGCTGATGTTGACGTCAGGCCCGTTGACGACATTTGTCCGCACGCGACTGATGTCGATACCTTCCGTTACACCCTGAACGCACTGGTTGTTACTGAAAGTGATGAAACCGGCGAGCGGACTGGAGCAATCCGCCAGTGGCGTGTTGTTGTCACCGAGGCCGAGAGCACCGCTGACTACCAGACTGGCGATGGCATCGCCCGGTGTCGTCGTGATACGATCTTCCAGATCGATCGACCAGTAATCGACGCTGACGGTGAACCCGCCCGTGTCGATAATTGCACCGACGTTGTAGGTCAGCGCGCTTTCCGGGCTCACATCCGGATTGCCGAAGATGTCGAGCGACTTGTAATTGCCGCCAGCCGCCGTGAAGCCTTGAAGCGCCGTCCGCTGGTTGTCCGCCACATCGACCGCTAGGGGCCCGCGGAACGTCGTGCCGATCGATCCGCGGAAGGTGAGGAAATCCGTTACCTCGAAGCGGGCTGAACCCTTCGGATTGATCGTGGACCCGACGGGATCGCCGTAATCCTCGAAACGGATCGCGCCGTCGATCTCGATGCGGTCGGTTACTGGCAGATTCACTTCGGCGAACAAGGCGTAAACGCTCTGCTCGAGCGATACCGGACTGTTCACACCGAGGAAGATGAACGGCCCGACCCCTTCGGTGGTCGTCCCGACGCAGCTTAGATCGCCCTCGACGAAGCAAGGATTGTTGTCCCGGCTGGATTCAGGGTTGAGCGGCCGCGTAGCATAATCGTTCTGCCGATATTGTGCGCCGACCGCGAAGGCCACTTCGCCTCCGCCGAGTTCCCAGCCGGTAAGACCGGACAAGATGGCGCTCGCCACGACTTGCTGTTCGTCCTGAACGACCCCGTTGGCAACTTGAAGGTAGCGGATCAGGTCGACCGAGTTCTCGTTGCCAGGGACGTAAAACGGATTGTCCAGATTGAACGTCCCGTTTCCGGGTCCGGCATTGGCGAAGGGATTGAAGAACTGGCACCCGCCCTGCCCCGGCGTACCTGTCGCCGGATCGCAGTCCGGGCCGCCCAGACCGTTCAATGCATTCTGCAGGCGCGACCCGATGATCCCGGGCGACGATCGCTCGCGGTTGGAATCCCAGAAAACCAGACTTCCATCCAGCGTCAGCCTGTCGGTCAGTTCGTGCGCGATGTCGAACGTGAACCGGTAGGCCTTGTTATTGGCCGAACCCGGGCCCGCACCGCGATCGGGATCGCGCGGGTTTCCGAGATAACCGAACGGACGGTACAGCACGTTGGTGACCGCCAGGACAGGATTGGTCGCCGAAGCCGGCGCGAGGCCGGTCTGCTCGAGGAACGCGGCGACGCCGGGGTTATTGGGTGATGTCGTGAAAGCGCTGACGAAACCGGAACCGTTTGGTCCCTGAGTTGGCGGGAAGGACGGCGACTGATTGATCGAGTCAAGGTCGCTTTGTGCGTAAAGGCCAGTCAGAGTAATTTCCGTCCGGTCGCTGAGATCTGCAACGACCTGTGCATATACCTGATAGCGGTCTTCATCCTCCGTTATGTTGTCGAACGGAACGTAGGTGAAATAGCATCGTCCGATTGCGATCTCACCGCCCAGTTCCGTACAGCCTACATCGCGGACGACGGATGTGGCGAGAGCTTCGTTGCCAGGCGTCGCCGGATTGTCGGGATTTCCCGACAGTCGCGTGACGGCGAAAAGGCCAGGCGTACTTAAAGCCGAAAAGGCAGACGGATTGGTCTGTAAATTAAGCCGCGTATAATCGCGTTCGGGCGTACCCAGTTCGCTGCGGTGCTGCCAACCGGCACCAACCATGATGTTGGCCCCGCCGGCATCGAAACCGACCAGGCCGCTGACACTGTAGTTCCCGTCGGACCCATCGATGAAGGTGTAATCGCCCTGAACCTCGACGCCTTCGAAATTGCGTCTTGTAATGAAGTTCGCGACCCCGCCGATGGCATCCGACCCATAAGTCGACGCCGCACCGTCCTTGAGCAGCTCGATGCGTTCAAGCGCAAACAGGGGAATAAGATTCGTATCGGCGAATCCCTCGCCCGGCGTCAGGATGGTGCGCGCGCTGTTGAGCAGAACAAGTGTGCGTTCCGCGCCCAGGCCTCGCAGGTTTAGCGAGCCCACCCCCTGCAACGCCTGCGCGGTTGTGGCGAACTGGTTCGTATCGCCCAGTACGGCGCCGACCGAGGGCAATTCCTTGATGAATTCGAGCGGCGAATCGATGCCCGACTTGACGAGTTCGTCGGCATTGAACACGTCGACAGGCAGCGCAGCATCCTCGGGCGTTCCGCGAATGAGCGAGCCTGTGACGACGATGGTATCGGCAGTATTCGTGGTTCCGGCTTGTTCCGCCTCGGCTTGCGCAAAGGCCGTTCCCGGCACTGCAAGGACGGCGGTGGCAAATGCGAAACGGCAGGCGGAATTCAGGTAGTATGTTTTCATGACCTCTCCCCGATCAGGTAGCTTCGTACCTTTGCCGGAGTAGGGCCTGACTGTTTCGGCACACGGGGCTTTTGCCCCTGCGCGCCTGCTTTCGCTTTCAAGCCATCCTCTGGCCGAAGCATACTGAAACTTCAAAAATTTTTTTACAAGAGGGTTCACACTAATTTTGTTACGTCACGCCTCGCCGTCACCCCTGCACGCATCAGTCACACCGGCTCTCGTATGGTAGAATCTCCGCCCTTACCCCTATTGCGAGCGGCCCTCCGATAGCAGGCTTTGCAGTAATTCGCGTTCTGCGCTGTCCGGATCGACGACCACTTCGGGGTCCGTATCGAAGATCATCGTCGCGCGATTGGCCTTGGTATAGCGCGGCCATTGCGGCAGCGCGTTCGTGTTCGGATTGCCGGTCTTCGCAAAGGCGATCCAGGCTTCGGACATGAGATCGGCCAGACGCTGCTGTTCCGGTCCGGTGCCCGTATACGAGGTGGAGCGGGCGACGTTGTCGAAGACGAAAGCAATGTCGAGCGCATGCGGCGATTTCAGGCGCCCGCCCTCGACCGGCGTTTCCCAGTCCAGCCGGTACATATAGACCGGCGCCCCGTTCTGCGCGCTCTTGCGCTCCGCCTGACGCAGCGCGGTACCGCGATAGTTCTGGAAGGTCGCGGTCTGGAAGAAGATTTCGCTCGCATCCGCATCGGGATAAGCGGCGCGCATTCCCGCGATCACCTGATCGACATCCGCATCGCCGACCACGCTCGCAATTTTTTCCGGCAATTGCTCCCATGTCAGCGAGAAATTGCCCGGATCGGCCAGCCCGGCCTGCAGCCGCATCTCGGTTCGATTGGTCCCGACGAGCAGCGGGATATCTGCGGAAACAGGCGTCGCATCGGGCGAGAACGGTTGCCGGGTCAGCGAACTGCCGTCGACTACCGGGCGGAAGAACGCGGCGCGGGTGCGCGATTCCATCAAGGCCCGGACATACTCCTCCATCGGCAGCGCGGCGAGACCCGCCACATCGCCTTCCTCAAGCCCGGCGGTTTCGAAGATGTTCTTGGTAAGTGCACTGGCGAGGCGCGATTCGAAACCCGACAGCGACATCGAGCCCGACTGCGCGATCGCGCGATCGAAGAGACCCCGTGCCTCCTCCATCGCCATCAAGGTAGAAACCTTGGCGGCCCCACCGGATTCGCCGAAGATGGTCACATTTTCGGGATCGCCGCCGATGGCCGCCGCATTGTCGCGCACCCATTCGAGCGCCTTGACCGCATCGAGACTGCCGAGATTGCCGGAGCGGGCGTATTTCGGATCGTTCGTCATGCCCGCAAGATAGAGGTAGCCGAAACCGTTCAGGCGGTGATTGATGGTGACGATCACCACGTCGCCACGCTGCGCGAGCCGCGTTCCATCGTATCCGTGACTCGATCCCGAGCCGGTCACATAGCCGCCGCCGTGCAGCCAAACCATGATCGGGCGTTTCTTCCCGTCATTCGTACCGCGCGTCCAAACGTTGAGGAACAGGCAGTCCTCGCTTTGCGGCAAATCGTTCGCCCATGATGCGAATACCGGAACCTCGCCGCTCGGCCGCTGAGGGCAATCGGGGCCGAACTCGGTCGCAGCGCGCGTTTCGCTCCACGGCTGTGGGTCGGCAGCTTCCTGGAACCGCATTCCTTCGGTGGATGCGCCGTAGCGGATGCCGCGGAATATCTTCACGTCGCCCGCATCGCTGGTCGTGCCACGCACCGGGCCGAGGCTGGTCGCAAGGACCGGCGAGTCGGCCGAATCAATGGCCGATGCCGATGCAACCCCGTCGGCACTCGCACAGCCGGACAGGGCAACTGCCAAAACCGCAGAAACTGCAAACCCGGTATTCGCGATCCTGCTCACCACTTTTGCCATCTCGAAATCTCTTTCCCGTTTTATGCCGACTTACTGCCCGTTCTCTCGCCGACTCCCCTACCGGTAAATTTACCGACAGTCACGATTGTTTTATTTCTGAAGACAGGGTACGCATCCGGCGGATCAGGCAAAAGCCTTACCGATTTTTGGGAGAATACCGAATGGCATCGTCTTTCACGCCGAGTCGGCGGGGGTTTCTCGGCGCAGCAGTAGCCGGAGGAGTTCTCGCAATGGCTAATCCGCTCTCGGCCGCAGACATCTTTCCGGTCGTCGAGACCGCGGACGGACGCCTGCGCGGCATGATGGCAGGCGGCATCGCGAAGTTCCTTGGCATTCGATATGGCGCGCCCACCTCCGGCGCCAACCGCTTCATGCCTCCGCAGCCGGTCGAAAAATGGTCCGGCGTTCGCAACGCGCTGCAATATTCCGACAGCGCGCCACAGGTTCCGGGCGACCGCCGACACGATTACGCCGATCTGATCATGTTCGAGAACCAGCCGGCCGGGCCCGGCGAGGACAATCTCGCCCTCAACCTGTGGTCGCCCATGATATCCGCGACGGCGAAGAAGCCGGTCATCGTCGTGCTGCACGGCGGCGGGTTTTATGGCGGTTCGGGCAATGGCATCGGCATGGACGGCGAGGCGATGGCGCGCTTTTCCGACAGCGTCGTCATCTCGGTCACGCACCGGCTCGGTGCGCTCGGCTATCTCCACCTCGCCGAATTCGGCGGCGAACGCTTTGCCTCCTCGGGCACGGTCGGGATGCAAGACATCGTCGCCGCGCTGGAATGGGTGCGAAACAATGTCGCAGCGTTCGGCGGTGATCCTTCGCGCGTGCTCGTCTATGGCCAGTCCGGCGGCGGCGCGAAGACCAGCACGCTGATGGCCATGCCGAGCGGCAAGGGCCTGTTCCACCGTGCCGGCGTGATGAGCGGATCGGCCTTGCGCATGATGCCCGAGGAAATGGCCAATGCGAACGCCGCGCGCCTGCTGAAGGCTCTCGATATCGCCAAGGGCGACATCGCCGCCTTGCAGGCCGTGCCGTGGACCACGCTGTTGGAAACGCAGGCCACCCTCGAAGCTGCGGCGCGCGCGAAAGGCGAAGCGCCTTCGTCCTTCGCACCAGTAGTGGACGGCACCGTTCTCCCACGCCATCCCTTCGCGCCCGACGCCCCCGAGGTCAGCCGCGATGTCCCGATGATCGTTTCGACGGCTCTGGACGAGCGGTCCTACCGGATGGTCGATTTCGACATGACCGAGGAGGGGCTGCTCGAATTCGCACGCGAACGCGCGGGCGACCGGGCGAAGGAAGTGGTCGATCTCTATCGCGATGAAAGTCCGGAGGAGAAAGCCTTCCTCCTCGCCGCCCGGATGGATAGCGACATCTGGTTCCGCAAAGGGGCGTTCGCACAGACCGAACTGAAGGCGAAGCAAGGCGGCGCTCCCGTATGGTCCTATCTCTGGACATGGCCGAGCCCTGCCTATGGCGGCCGCTTCGGCGCGGTTCACGGCATCGATGTCGCGCCCAGCCTGCACAGCGTGCGCGGTGCGCTCAACGGGCCGAGCGCGGAAAGCGTCGCAATGGCGGATCGCATCGCGGGAAGCTGGGCGGCGTTCGCGGCGACGGGCGATCCGAACAACGAATACCTTCCCGACTGGCCTGCTTACGACAGCGCCAGGCGTTCGACGATGATCCTTTCGCAGGACCCGCATGTCGTAAGCGATCCGCGCGCCGAATTCCGCGAGATCTGGCAGCAGATCGGCGCATCGCGCAAAACCGCGGGCTGACCGCGCCGGTCCCCGAACACATTCCGAAAATGGGCAAAAGCCTCGTGCCGCGAGAAGCGGACCAAATTGATCAGGAGAGAGTTATGCGTACTGTCCGCAGGATTGCGTTGTGCGGCGTCTGCCTCACGATGCTGGCCATGCCGCTTCAGGCACAGGAAGTTCCTTCGAGGGCGGATGGCGACGAGGTCGGGCTGGACGAGGCCGAACCGGGCGATGCAGGCGAGCCGATCGTGGTTACGGGATCGCGCATCGTGCGTCGGGACTATACCGCCGAAAGCCCGATCACGACGATCGACGACGAATTCATACAGAATGCCGGCCCCGCTACTCTCGAGCAGTCCCTCAACGCCCTGCCGCAATTCCAGGCGACACAGGGATCGCAGACGAACGCAGTCGCGGGCGGCGGGGGCGGGCGCGCCAATGCGAACCTTCGCGGCCTTGGCGCGGAACGCACGCTGATCCTGTTCGATGGCCGGCGCCTGCAGCCCTCCGACACCTCGGGCGCGATCGATCTCAACACCCTCCCCTCCGCCCTCGTCTCCACGGTGGAGGTCATCACCGGAGGCGCGTCTGCCGTGTACGGGTCGGACGCCATAGCCGGGGTCGTGAACTTCAAGTTCAACGACCGGTTTCGCGGACTGGAATTGCAGGGCGACGTCGGCATATCCGAACTGGGCGATGCCGAGACCTACAGCGCCTCTGCGACCTATGGCGGCAGCTTCGCCGACGATCGCGCGCGCCTGTTCGTTTCCGGTTCTTACCTGCAGCGGGGCACCGCCTCGCAATTCGCCCGCCCCTTCTTCGACAATGTCGATGGCACCTCCTCACCCACTAGCGGGCTGATTATCCAGTCCGGCAGAAATCCCTTCGGCTTCGGCCGCCCCGATGCCGTGGCCGCATTCCGCAACCTGTTTTCCCAGACATACGGAACAGCCATTCCCGGCGTTTCGAGCAGCTATCTCGTCAATTCGGACGGTACCGTTATCGGGCGCGACGGCGCATTGAACCTTCGCGATACCGATGCGACCGGCTATCTCGTGGCGGATAATGCGGTGCGCCAGCGCTCCCTGTTCGATTCCACCGTCCAGCTTCCGATCGAGCGGTACACCGCCTTCGCCCGCGGAGAGTTCGACGTTTCGAATGCGATCACCGCTTATGCGCAGATCAATTACGCGACCTACGAGGCGCGGCAGCGATCTGCTTCGGGTGTGTTGCAATCGGTGGTCGAGCCGATCCAGATCCCCGCTTCCAATCCGTTCATCACCCCGGACCTGCGTACCTTGCTGAACGCAAGGCCGGTGCCCACCGCGCCGATCTCCTACTATTTCACCGGCACGCGTATCGGTCGGCTGGAAGTAGAAGAGGAATACGATGTCTACCAGGCCCTCGTCGGGCTGAAGGGATCGTTCGGGCCGTCGCTGAACTTCGATCTCTATGCCACGCATGGCAGGACGACGAACGATTCCACCACCTTCAACCAGATCAGCCGCTCGCGGTTCAATGCCGTGGTATCGGCGCCCGATGGCGGCGCGAGCCTGTGCGCCGGCGGATACGATCCGTTCGGCTTCGCGCCGACCTCGCAGGAATGCTCGGACTACCTTACGATCGATACGGTGGACCGCGCGGTGTTCGAACAGACCGTGGTGCAGGGCAACCTTACCGGGACGGTGCTGGACCTGCCCGCCGGGCCGCTGGGTTTCGCGGTCGGCGCGGAATATCGCCGCAACGAATACCAGACGACGATCGACCCGCGCCGCAGCCCGACGCCGACCGACATACCGGGCGTGACGACCGCGCCCGAGGCGCTCGGCACGTCGGGCGCGTTCTCGTCGGGCGGCGACGTCTCGGTGGCCGAGGTTTACGGCGAACTGCTCGTTCCGGTTTTCGACGGCTTCGAGGTCGATCTCGCCTACCGCTATTCCGACTACGATACGATTGGCGGCGTCAGCACCTACAAGGCTGGCGCGAACTGGACGCCGATCACCGGCTTCACCCTGCGCGGCGGGTATTCGCGCGCGATCCGTGCGCCGAGCCTCGGCAATCTGTTCTCTCCGCGTGCGGGCGCGATCGGTATTATCGGCCGGGCGGGCACCGGCGGCGGCGATCCCTGCGACGTGACGGGCGCGGCGCGCAACGGGCAGGTCGATGGCGTCGATCCGGCGCAGGTCCGTGCGCTTTGCATCGCACAGGGCGTTCCCGAAGCACTGGTGGACGGCTATACCTATTCCGGCTCCGCGAATGCTGCGTTCCGCATCGGCAATCCGGATCTTCAGGAAGAAACCGCCGACAGCTACACGATCGGCGCCGTCTTCCAGCCCGGCTTCATGTTCGACGTGCTGTCCGATTTCTCGGCCTCGGTCGATTATTACAATATCAGCGTGGACGACGCGATCGGCTATCTGACCAGTCCGATCGCGCTCAACCAATGTTACAATTTCACAGGGCAGAATCCGGACTACGACCCGCAGAACGCCAATTGCCAACTGATCGCCCGCGACGCGTCCGGCCTGCTGGCCGAAATCGAAGAACCACTGTTCAATCTCGCGCGCTACCAAACCTCGGGGATCGATTTTCAGGTCGATGCCGCGATCGATTTCGGCGGGGTCGGACGCGTCTTCCTGAACAGCGCGGTGACTTACGTGATCGATTACAAGATCCAGTCGACAGCCAGCGATCCGGTCCTCGATTACGCGGGCACGGTCGGCAATGCGCAGATCGACGGGTTCTCGTCCACCCATCCCGACTGGAAGCATGTCACCACCCTCGGGCTTGCAGGCGAAACCGGCTCGTTGTCGCTTCGCTGGCGCTATATCGGACAGCAGGACAATTCCGCCGTCGTCGCCAACCCCGACAGCGAAGCGGAAGGGGTGCCCTCGGTCAGCTATTTCGATCTCATCGGCCGCCTCAACGTGAACGACCGGTTCGAATTGCGGGCGGGCGCCAACAACCTGTTCGACAAACAGCCGCCCGAATTCGGCGGCAATTCGGTCACGCCGACATCGACCTACGACGTGATTGGGCGGCGCTTCTTCGTCGGAGCGACGGCGCGATTCTGATCGCTGCAAGGCATAGGACCCGGTCGGCGATGACGCCTACCGGGAACTTGTTCGGCGCTTTCATCGGCCTTACTGACCTGAACCGACATGACCGATAAAGCGCCGACGGCGACACAAGAACACGATGCGGACGATGCGCTTCGCCCCAAAAAGGTCCGCCGGACGCAGGCGGAGCGGACCTCCTCGTCGCGCAAGCGGGCGATCGACGCAGCGATCCTCAATCTCGCCGAAGAAGGCTATGCCGCGACGACCGTGATGCGCGTCGCCCAGCGGGCGGGCATCAGCCGAGGCGGCATCCTTCACCACTTCTCCGGCAAGGCCGAATTGATGGAAGCCGTGGGCTATCGTGCCGTCGAGACCCTGCAGGTCAAGCGCAAGGAAGCGCTGCGCGGCATCGCGCCGGGCGTGGAGCGTTTCCAGGCGCTGACCCGGGCCACCTGGGAAACCATTCGTGAGCCGGAATCGATTGCGCTGCTCGAAATCCTGATCGGCTCGCGCGGCGATCCTTCGATGGCCGAAATCATGCCCCGCTTCGTGCAGCAGCTCGACCAGCTTCAACTTGCCAAGACGAAGACCGTGGCGAAGGCCGCCGGGATCGAGAACGAACGCCTGCTGCAAACAATGAACAAGCTGCATGCGGCGGCGATGCGGGGCCTGCTGCTGGAATCCATGTTCGACGGCTCAGCCGAGACCATCGCAGAATCGATCAAGCTGCTCGAATGGTACAAGGAAAAGCTGACCGAACGCCTTTTCGCAGAGAACGAAGGCGGCTGAGAATCACGCCGATGTTTCGGCGGGACTTTCGAACTGCATCAGCTCCACGATCGGATCGACCGACGCGAGATCATCCAGCCCGTCGCAAAGGGCGATCAGCCTTGCAGCTTTCGTGGAACCCAGCACCGGTTCGATCAGCTCACGAGCCTTGGTTTCGATTTCCGCCTTACTCATCGGATGGGTCGGAAAGCCGGGGACGTAGGCAATGTACCTGGATTTCTTGCTTCCATCTGCCAGCGTGATCGTCACGCGCGCACTTTCGGTCCGGTCCTCGCCTTCGCCCATGTCCTGCGTAGCATCCGCCACCACCTCGACCTTGCGGGCGAACGCCTTCGCCGCCTCGTCGTTGACCATCCGGTCGAGCGATTGCGCGTCCACGAAATCGAGCCGACCGTCGAGCATGATGATCGCGGCGAGATAGGGAATGTTGAGCGCGGGCATATTGGCCCGGCGGAAGGTGTCGGCCGAACCGGGCATCTCGACCTTGATGGCCGCGACATCCTGCGCGTCCACCTCTTCCTGAAGTTCGAGCAGGGCGCGCACCGCGGGCTGCGTCGGGCCGCCTACGGGGTAACGCTTCATCGCAGCCAGCGAGAGTTCGAAGGTTTCGCCGAGGCCGTCGATCAGACGGGCCGGATCCGCTCCCTCGCCCGAGAAGGCCGGCCAGCGGAACCATGCTTGCTCGGTATCGAAACTTTCGGGAACGCCGGTGAAGCCGAGGCTCGCCATGACCGCCGCCTGCATTCCGTTCCGTGCGCCCATCCCGGCGAAGACGAACGCTTTTTCGATATGCCGCACATCGAGCATCCACTGCCACGAACCGGACGCCTGCTGCGCACAATAGGCAAGCATATGGTCGCACTGCGCCTGGTCCAGCCCAAGCAGCGCGGCGCTGGCCGCGGCCGTTCCGAAAACCGGACCAACCCCATGATTGGCCAGCCCGGCGCGCCACAGGTTCCGCGTGCCGATGGCCTTTGGGATGCGTCCCGCCAATTCGTAACCGGCGACCACCGCGTTAACGAGATCATGCCCCTTGCGCGCATTGGAGCGCGCAAGCTCCATTCCGGCACTCACGATCGAAGGGCCGGGCTGCACATAGGCGGAGGGGATGAAATCGTTGATCTCGGCGGCGTGCGCAGTCATCGCGTTGGCGAACACGGCATCGATGGGGCTGGCGGTCTCCTCTGCGGCGAAAATCGGACTCCCCCCGCCGCCGCTCATCGTTCGAGCGTATTTCCGCCCCAGCTGCGACGCCTCCAGCGCATGACATGCCACGATGGAAGCGAGCGTATCGAGGACATGCAGGCGCGCGCGTTCACGAATGGCGGCAGGAATTTCGGCGGTGCGCGCGCCCGCAAGGTAATCCGTCAGATTGGGGACGACGGCGACGAAACCGGGCTCTCCCGGCTTTGCAGGTTCGCCGGATGACTGAACGGCGGCGCTACCCGCCGCGCCCAAGTTCGTGCTCACCATCAGAGTCGTCATGCCTGCCCCCATCATCGCACCGCGGCGGGACAGCGTCAGCCGATCTTTCATGCCTCTCTCCGTTCGTTTTCGAGAAGCATACCGAAGGGCAAAGAAAAAACAAACTCGCTTGTTTGTAAGTTGCAATATTACGGATGCAGCGGCATCCTAGCCAGAGAAAGAGCAGCACGGATTGAATCGCGGCTGCCGCTGAGACTGGGAAAGAGATATGAAACACACTCGCATCGGTATCGTGTTCGCGCTGACCCTCGGCACACTTGCTTCACCATCCGCCGCGCAGCCGGTTGATCCGTCGCAATCCCCCTCCGGTGAACTCTATGCGGATGCTGACAAGTGGCTATGCCTTCCCGGGCGGGAGGACATTTGCGATCAGGACCTGACGACGACCATCGTCGCCGCCGACGGGTCGATGACCCGCGAGGCATTCGCCCCACCCGCCGATGCGCCGGTCGACTGCTTCTATATCTATCCGACCGTCTCGCTGGACCAGGGGGCCAATGCGGATTGGAACGCGGGCGCGGAAGAAACGCGCGTCGTGCAGCAGCAGCTCGCCCGCTTCGCCGACGTCTGCCGAATATATGCACCGAAATACCGCCAGATCACCTTACGCGGCACCACCGGCCAGATCCCGCGGGCCGAGATCGTCCCGGCATTTCGCACCGCCTATGGCGACGTCGTGGATGCGTGGAACCACTATCTCGCCAATTATAACGAAGGCCGCGGCGTTATCCTGATCGGCCATTCGCAGGGCTCGCGCATGCTGACCCAGCTTACCAAGACCGAGATCGACGGTAAGCCCGTGCAAGACCGGATCGTGGCCGCCTACCTCAACGGCACCAGCGTGCTCGTTCCCGAAGGCGAGGTGGTCGGCGGGGATTTTCAATCGATGCCACTGTGCACCGACACGAACGAAATCGGGTGCATCGTCGCCTATCGCAGCTTTCGCGACACGCTGGGCCCGGTCAACGACTATGCCGCCACATCGCGCCCGGGCATGGCCATCGCCTGCGTAAATCCGGCTGCCCCGACAGGCGGCGAAGCGCCTTTGCATTCATACCTGACCACCGCTGCGCTGATGGGCGGGCCGGTCCCCGAATGGACCACCGACGGTCGCACGGTCGACACTCCCTTCGCGTCTGTGCCCGGTCTGCTGACGGGCGAATGCGTATCGAACGAAAGCGGCCAATACCTCACGATCCGCATCAAAGCCGATCCTGACGACGTGCGGACCGACGATATAACCGGCGACATCTATACCGATGGCGAGATCAACCCCGACATGGGCCTCCACCTGATCGACATGAACCTGGTCATGGGCAACCTCCTCGACCTCGCCCGCTCGCAAAGCGCCGCGTGGCTGGAGGCTGCATCCTCAAGACAGCCCGGTCGATGATTTAGGCTTAAGCGGCGCGGCGGGACGACCGATCGCGCCGCATCACCACCCCATACTCCCCGGTACGCCCTTGAACGGGCCCGCACATCGGCTGGTGATCCAACCGCCGTAAAATCTGCCCGGCTGCGGCGTGACCTTTTCGCCATCGACAGAACAATGATCGAAAGGCGCGGCGTAGAAGGCCACGTGATCGCGCAGCATGGCGAAAGCTCGGCTCGGATCGGGATAGCTCCAACCGACCCGCGGCAAGACAGTCTCGCCGATGACGACGTCCCAATACACCGCCGCGCCCTTCCATTCGCAGAACGACGTACCCTCCGCGCGCCGCAGCACGCCCGGCGCAATGTCGGCAAGCGGTATGTAGTAGTTTGGCGGATGACTGGTCTCGAGCGTGCGGATCGTCTGCCGGCTGTCGGCAATCGTGCGTCCGCCATGCTCGATGACGACATGCGCACTTGTCGGCTCTGCGATTGCAGGACGCGGAAAATCCCAGACGCTCTCCTGTCCCGGTGCGGTCGGTTCGCGTCGCATCGCGAATCAGGAGTTCCGCAAGGTTACCGAGGCGATCATTGCGTGCTCGCCCCTAGATCGCCGCACGACAGGTCCAGATCTGCCGCCTTTACCACTTCAACATCGGGGCGGATGGCGCGCAAATCGTCGATGAACTCCGCCGCGTTGCCAACCACGACGATCGTCGCCTTGTCGGCAGAAACATACTTCGCTGCAGCTGCGCTTGCCGCTTCGGGTGTTACCCCTTGCAGATCGGTTGCGTAATTGGCCGCTTCGGCCGGTTCCAGTCCATACATAAGCAATTCCGCGACGATACCGTTGAAGCCTGCCGACGTCTCCAGACTGCGGCCATATCCACCGGAAAGATAAAGCCGCCGGGTATCGATCAGATCGCTTGCAAAGGTTTCGCTTCCCAAGCGGTCGAATTCGTCGAGGAACACTTGCACCACTTCGTCGGCTGTCGCGTTCTGGGTTTGCGAACTGGCGATCAGATAGGCATCGTCGGCATGTGCCGGCAGACCGCTATAGGCACCGTAGCTGATGGATCGCTTGGTGCGCACCTCTTCGAACAACCTGCCGCTCGATCCGCCACCGAGCACGGCATTGGCCAATTCGAGCGCCATGTAGTCGTCGCTCGATCGTGAAGGCGCCCGCACCCCGACATACACGGCGGCCTGACCCGCATCGGGCATATCGACCACGACAGTGCGAACCGGCTGCGGCGTACCCGCTCCATCTTCGATCGAAGGAGGGGTCGGAGCAGTCGACGTCCAGTCACCGAACAGGCGATCGGCAAGCGTCGCCGCCGTATCGGGCGCGATGCCGCCGCTGACGATGATGCTGGTTTGGGCCGGATGCCACCAATTTCGGCGATGGGCGATCAGGTCCTCGCGCGTAATGGCTGCCAGGCTCTCTTGGGTGCCGCCTGCCAGCGTACCGTAGGGCGCGTCGCCATAGAATACCGGTTGCGCAACCATCTGCGCCAGACTTCCCGGATCCTTCAGACTGACTTCAAGGCCATCGATCGCGCGCTTGCGCTCACGTGCGAATTCTTCTGCGGGATAGTCCGCGCTGCGGATCATCGCTGCAAGCACCTTGCCCGCCTCTTCCATATTCGCCGCCGGCGCGGTGAGACTGAAGAAGGTGCCATCGGTGCCCGCCGTTGCGCCAACGCTTGCGCCCAGGCTTTCGAGACGGGCGGCAATCTCCTGCGCATTCATCCCGGAAACGCCCTTGTCGGCCAAGACTGCCGCCATGTTGGCGACGCCAGCCTTCGCCCGGCTATCGGACCGCGATCCTCCGGGAACAAGTACGGTCATGGTCGCAAAAGGCACATCTCCCGTCTGCGCTGCGACGACCTCGACGCCGTTCGACAAGGTGCGCTCGACGATTGCCGGTGTTTCCACCGCCGGTTTCATACCGGGTTCCGGTAGAGGGTCGCGTTCGTCTTCGGGCCGCACTGCCAGGGGCGACCGTGTCGGCTCGGGCAGCGAGCGGAACGTGGGAAAGGGAGCGGGATTAGCCCATTCGGACGGATTTTCCTCGCCCTGTTCGTACGCCATATCGACGCGACCTTGCGGGTCGAGCCACTTGGCGGCGACGCGTTGTACATCGGCGATCGTCACGCCGGAAATGGCTTTCAATCGTTTGTCTGCCGCTTCGGGATCTCCGGTGGAAACCAGCGCCTCACCCAGTTCGAAAGCCCGCCCACGTGCGGTTTCGCGGCTGCGCAGGGCGCTCGAAAGCAATTCGTTCTTCGCTTCGGCCAGTTCATCCGCGCTTATCGGAGCGTTGCGGATGCGATCGAATTCGGCATCGAGAACCGTCTTCACATCCGCTGCATCGGCCGTAGGGTTGGTGATCGCGAAACCCGCGATCATGCCTGCTTCCTCGCCGTCGTTGTAAAAGAAGCTCGCATCGACGGCCTTGCCGCTCCGCACCAGAGCCTCGTTCAAACGACTGTTATCCCCCCGCGCCATGATCGCTGCGAGGACTTCGAGCGCGGCGGCATCTGCAGATCCGGACTTGGGCCCTTTCCACAGGGTACCGCGGATCGGCAGCGGTACATTGGGAGCGCGGGCCACGATACTGCGCGGTTCTGTACGCACCGGCTCTTCGGCGCTCAGTTCGAGCGACACCGGATTCGTACGAGCCGGAATGTCGGCGAAGTATTGATCGACCAGTGCGCGCAGCTTCGCTTCGTCGAAATTGCCCGCTACGATCAGCGTCGCCGTGTCCGGCCCGTAAAAAGCTTCGTGGAAGGCCAGCGCATCTTCGAGCGTGGCCGCGTTCAATTCCTCGATCGAGCCGATCCCCGGACGCCGATAAGCCGTGGTGTCGTAGGCATTTTCCGAAATGACGAAGCGCTGGAACCGACCGTAGGGCGGGGCCAGAACGCGCTGCCGCAATTCCTCCTTCACCACGTCGCGTTCGCGATTGAAGACTTCGTCATCCACGACGGGAAACGCCATCCGCTCCCGATGCGTCCATAGCATACGCTCGAGATATTCGGCCGGGACGGTCTCGAAATAATTGGTACGATCCGGGCCGTTCGAGGCATTGCGCGTGCCGCCGACATCCGCGGTGAGGCCATAAATCTGATTGTACGGCATATTCAGCGTCTTGCGGCTGAGGATATGCTCGAACAAATGCGCGAAACCGCTGCGGCCCTCGGGATCGAGTTTCGAGCCGACATCGTACCACATCGAGGTCGTGACGCTGGCAGTCGTATCATCCTCGATCGCTATGACGCGCAGGCCGTTGTCGAGCGTCCACATGGTGTACTCGATTTCCGGCGCGGTGATTTCGTCGGTTGCGGCAGTTTGCGCGGAAAGGGGCACGGACGCGCCTACGGCGAGCGCCATGATCGAAGTCGATAGAAAACGGCGTAGCATGTTTGTCATTCCCCCGGTGTCAATGCAGGGAACAGATCGAGATATCGCCAGCCCCCTATGTATCGAAAGATGAGCCTAAAGGTGCGTACGGCGAATGTCGAGGCACCGACGTTGTCTCTCTAGCCGAAGTGAACGAAGGTCCGAACTATTGCCAATCAGCCTTCTGCACGAAGTGCTGACTTCGCTCTACGGCGTTCAACGACCTGTTGATTCTCCGCAGCGCTGCTTCGCAGGCATACTATGGGTTTCGGATCGGCTGGCAGCGCGGCCGATCTTCACAAGCGTTCAAATGAAAGGCGTAAGCGTCAGAGGAAGGCCAATGGCGGGGCTCTTCAACACCGTCTGGTGAGGCAAAAATTTTGCTGACCGTCACTCTTGTCTTTCGATCCTACCGATTTCGCACAATCAATCGCCCTCGGCCAAAGCTTCCAAGATCGTTATCGCTTCCGTCGCCGGATCACTGAAAGGTGCTCCCTTTTTCGCCAGCCAACGGCCATCACTTGCATCGAGACCCTGTGCCTTTAGCCGTTCGTCATCCTCGCTTATCGGCGTGAATGCGATCGCAGCAGGGCCGGCGTTCACAGCGCGAATTTCGGTTTCGATCGCCAACATGGTGATGCGGGTGCGCTCCAGCAGCGTAGCGGCGTTTTGGGGCAGGCTTCCGAAGCGGTCCAGCAGTTCCGCTTCGAACGCTTCGAGGTCCTCGCGATCCTCGAGCCGCGCGAGCCGGACGTAAAGGTTCAGGCGCACCTCTTCTTCCGGGATCCATTCGGCTGGAAATCCCCCCGCCGCACCGGTCCGTATCTCGGGATGCCATTCGCGCTGCTTTTCTCCACGAGCACGGCGAAGGGCGCCTTCAAGCAGATGCTGATATAGCTCGACCCCGATCAGCTTCATATGGCCGGCCTGCGCATCGCTGAGGATATCGCCGCCGCCACGCTGGTCGAGATCGGCACTGGCGATCGCGAAGCCAGAGCCAAGCTGATCGAAGGTCGCAAGCGTGCGCAGCCGTTTTTGCGTCGCTTCGCTCGTATCCTCGCCATCCGTCACGAGTACGACCTGTCCACGCCGCCGCCCCCGGCCGACACGCCCGCGAAGCTGATGCAGTTGGGCAAGGCCGAAGCGATCCGAGCGCCAGATTATCATTGTGTTGGCGCGCGGCACATCGAGCCCGGCTTCAATGATATTGGTCGCAAGCAGGATGTCGCCTTCCCCACGGGCGAAGCCGACCATCGCTTCGTCGAGGTCGGCGCCGGGCATCTTGCCGTGTGCTTCGACAAGCGTTTGCTTCGGGACGAGCTTTTCGAGCAGCGCCCGCATTTCGGGAAGGTCGGCGATACGCGGCACGACGACGAAGCTCTGTCCCTTTCGCGCCTTCTCGCGGGACAGCGCCACGCGGATCGTCGCATCGTCGATCCCGCTTACGGTCGTGCGTATCGGCTGGCGCCTGGCAGGCGGGGTCGCGATGATCGAAACCTGCTGCAGCCCGATTATTGCGCGATGGAGCGTGCGCGGGATCGGTGTCGCGCTCATCACGAGCAAGTGCACGCCTTTATGGCCGCGCAGCTTCGCCTTGTCGGCCGCGCCGAACCTCTGTTCCTCGTCGATGACCACCAGGCCCAGTTTCGCGTAGCGCACCGACTTGCCGACCACCGATGCCGTGCCGACGACGATATCGATCGAACCGTCTGCGAGCCCTGCCCGCACGGCCTTTTTATCGGCAGCGCTGGACAGCCGCGACAGGCCGGCGACCTTCAGCCCGCTCTCCGCGAAGCGCCGGGTGAATTCGTCGAGATGCTGGCGCGCGAGGACCGTTGTGGGCGCGGCGATGATCACCTGATAGCCCGATAGCGCCGCGATCGCCGCCGCGCGGAGCGCCACCTCGGTCTTGCCGTAGCCGACATCGCCGATCACCAGCCGTTCCATGGGTTTGCCGGATTCGAGGTCGTCGCGAACCTCGGCTATCGCCCGTGCCTGATCGGGGGTTTCCGTGAACGGAAAGCCAGCGACGAAACGCTCGAGTGCGTCGCTTTCGGGTTTCATCACTGGCGCTTCCAGTTTGGCGCGCTCTTCCGCCAAGGTAATAAGGGCGCTCGCCGTTTCGCCGACCGCTTTGTCGATTTCAGCCCGGCGCTTGTCCCAGCTTTTGCCTTCCAGCTTGTCGAGCCTGACATTGTCGCTGTCGCCACCGTAGCGCCAGAGCATTCCGGCATCGCGAACCGGAACCAGCCGGCGGTCCTCATCGGCGTATTCGAGTGCGATCACCTCGCCCTCGCCACCGGGAGCCGGTTCCAGTCCGAGAAGTTTCGCGAACCCATGCTCTTCGTGAATTACGAGGTCGCCCGCGTGCATCTCTGCGCCGCCAAGCCCTACTGCCTGAACGCCTGCGGGTTTCTGCTGGATCAAAGCACGCGTACCGAGGATATCGGCGGCGGCGATCAGCGTGAGACTGGCCCCGCGCGCGCCCCGGTCGAGCGGTGCTGCGAACATCGCGATCTCCGCCCCCTTGTGCTTATGCAGCTCGCGGATATCGGCATGATCGGAAGCGCCGGACAGGACACCCTTCAAACGCCCGCGTAGAAACCGCAGGTCGCGTTCGCTGCCGACCAGGGCGATAGCACGCTTCGCCTTGCGCTCGGCATCGAGGAAGCGTTTCACCGCACGGGCGGTCGACTTGCTTTCGGCAAAGCGCGGTACGGCTTCGATGGCGCTTCTATCGCTCGTTTCGAGATCGCTTTCGCTGCGCCAATCGCCCAGTGCTTCGAGCCAGCGTTCATTCGATACGGCGTCGACCTCGTTCTTGTCCTGCTTCGTCATTCGCACGGCCAATTGGACAAATCCTCGCCGCCGTTTTTCCGCGAGCGAGGAAGAAAGCACGATGCCCGCAGGGATATGATCCAGGAGAACCGCATCTAATGGTTCCGCCGGTTCGGCAGCACGCCCGATCTCGATTTCATCGCACGGTTCGCCCCGCATCTGCGTGACGGGATCGAAATGATGAATACCGATGATCTTATCGTCGTCGATCGCGATGCGGACGGGGCCGCCCGCGTCGGCGGGGAACAGGTCGATCACTTCTCCGCGCACGGCGATCTCGCCCGGCTCGTCGATCCGGTCGTCCGCAAAGTATCCGTTGGCGACCGCTTGAGCCGCGAACCGCTCCGGATCGATCGGATCGCCTACGCGGATGATGGGCGGCGCGGCATCGAAAGCCGTCGGAGCCTGATAGCGATGCGCGGCCGCTTCTCCGCTGGCCACCACTATGGGCCTCTCGGCGCTATCGTCTTGCGCAAGCGCTCGCAACTGGCGCAGCGCGGTCACGCGGTGGCCGATATTCGCAGGAGAGGCTGGCGCGTCTTCTCCAGGCAAAGTGTCGGCTGCAGGCACATGTATGACAGGCACATCGGGCAGCAGTGCTTCAAGCACCGATGCTAGGCTCTCTGCTTCGGTCTCATCATCCGCGAGGTAAAGGATCGGCCGTTCGTCGAGTACTGCGAGGATGCGCAACACCTTGGCCCCCATACCGTCGACGGCGGCCTCGGCCGGGGCCTTCTCCAACTTCTGCAAACGAAATTCCTATTGCGGGAACGAGCCGGAACAGTCCGGCACTGCCAATACGTTCGCCCTGTCCTTTTGTTGCAAGCCGACGAGACCTGTCTTCGTTCTCAACGGCTTGCGTCCGCAATTGGCGCGCCACGAAGCGATCGCATCCGCTGCGGCGTTCACATCGTTGTGTGCGAACGCTTGGCAGGGGGCACGCGAAACCCGCATGCCTTCATGTAAACCGGCATGGATCAGCGCATCGTGGAGAACGAGATCGTTACGCTGCGGCAAAGTCGAGATAATGAGACTGATTGCGGCAAAGCCCGAACCGGCGAACAGCGCGCTCTCGCAGCCGAAGAAATTTGCGGCATCCGCCTCCAGAGCGGCGTGTTCCGGCGCGTTGCCGCTCTCGCTTTCCCGCCTCGCTCCTCGGCATTCGAACAATCATTCGGAAAACCGCCCAATTCCGAATGCCCATGACGGAAAAACGCGCTGCCGCTGCACATAACCCCTTTCCTACTCGTCTCGCGCCCGCTTAACCCCCTCGTCGCAACGGGTGCGGTGGCGGTTGGCGCTTCGCTCATCACATCGCGTTGACGGTCGATGAAAAACGACCGGCACTTATCGGGAGCGGGCCGACCGGACCCGCCGTGCCGCTGCCGGCCTCACGGACGCGGCGCAGCAAAATGGGGGTGTGCCCCCATGGCAGAGGATGGGAGCCTGCGTGGCCCGCCCCCTCGCCGCCCGATAGGCTTGGGCCGAACGGATGCTAAATTTGTGCGGCGGCAATTCCGTCATCCGCTTTTACGAAGCCGCACACAGCACGCCCGTATGCTGCCGGGCCAACACCGCATCGGCCGTCACCCGTTGCTCTTATTTCTCGCAAGATCCGCGCGGCGGAGGTTAGGCGTGTCCGCTAGCCGCGTGCGGTCAGACCCGCTGCATCAATTCAATGCGATTGCCGAACGGATCGGCGATGTCGCCGCGGCGGAAGCCTTCGAGCGGCTTGCCCGGCTTGAACGGTATGCCCGACGCTTCGAGCCGCTCGACCAACTCCCCCAGGTCGCGGACTAGCAGCGCCGGATGCGCACGGTTGGCGGGCAGGAACAGCTCTTCCACCCCGCAATGGATGGCGACGCCTTCACCTTCGAACCAGCACCCGCCATTGACCGCAAGATGCACCGGCTTGCGGCGTTCCCGAAGGCCCATCAGCCCGCTCCAGAACCGGCGGGCATCCTCCTCGCCGCCATGCGGCATGGCGAGTTGCACGTGGTCTATGCCGAGGATAGAGGCCGCGCTCTTTTCGTTCATACTCGCTCCGCCTGCGCCACCGCATCGCTCGCACGCACGGCGCTCAATATGCGGTTGAGATGGGCGAGATCCTGCACTTCGAGATCGGCATCGTAGGTAGTGAACGGATGGTCGAGCTGGGTCTGCTGCAGGCTCTGCACGTTCACGTTGTTCTTGGCGAAGATGCCGGCCATTTCCGCCAGCGTCCCCATCCGATCGTACAGCGTGATACGCAGGCGGCCGACCGCGCCCATGCTGCGCTTGCCCCAGCTCAGGTCCAGCCAGTCGGACCCGATGCCGTCGGCCAGCCGGTGGCAGTCGATCGTGTGGACCTCCACGCCTTCGCCCGGCAGGCGCAGGCCGACGATCCGGTCGCCCGGCACGGGATGGCAGCATTCGGCGAGCTTGTACCCGACGCCCGGCGTCAGGCCACGGATGGAAAGCGACTTGGTGCCGCGGCTCCATTCGGCTTCGTCTTCCATGCCGTCGGTCGAGCCGGGAACGAGCGCTTCCATTACGTCGCGATCCGTGATCTTGGCGGAACCGATGGCGTAATAGAGGTCGTCCTCCTCCTCCATGGCGAGGCGTTCGAGCGCGCCACGCATCGCCTTCTTACCGACCTTGGCAGGCACGCGGGTGGCGATCTCGTCGAACAGCTTGCGGCCGATCTCCGCCACTTCGGCGCGTTCCTTCAGGCGGACGGCACGGCGGATGGAGGCGCGCGCCTTACCGGTGACCACGAAGCCGAGCCAGCTCATCTGCGGCTCCGCATTCTCGCCCTTGAGGATTTCCACGACGTCGCCGTTCGCAAGCTGGGTGCGAAGCGGCATGTGCCGCCCGTTGATCCGCGCACCGACCGTCTGCAGGCCGAGATCGGTGTGGACGGCGAAGGCGAAATCCACCGCGGTCGATCCGCGCGGCAGCTGGAACAGCGCGCCCTTCGGCGTGAAGGCGAAGATGCGATCCTGGTAGATCGCCATGCGCGTATGCTCGAGCAGCTCTTCGGCATCGTGGCTTGCATCCACAATCTCGATCAGGTCGCGCAGCCATGCCACCTGTCCATCCGGCCGATCGCCCTGCTTGTATGCCCAGTGGGCGGCAAGGCCGAATTCGTTGAGGCGGTGCATCTCGCGCGTGCGGATCTGCACTTCGACACGCATCGACTTGCCGTAGATCAGCGAGGTGTGGAGGCTGCGATAGCCATTGGTCTTCGGCGTCGAGATATAGTCCTTGAAGCGACCCGGCAGGCACTGCCACGTGGTGTGCAATATACCCAGCGCCCGGTAGCAATCGGCCACATCCTCGCAGATGATGCGGAACGCCATGATGTCGGTCACTTGTTCGAAGCTGACATGGCGCTCGGCCATCTTGCGCCAGATCGAATAGGGGTGCTTCTCGCGGCCCGAAACTTCGGTGACGATGCCGGCCTCGGCCAGCGCGTGCTTCATGTCGAGCGCGATCCGGTCGACCTGCCCGCCATCCTGCTCGCGGATCTGCTCGAGCCGCTGCATGATCGTGGCATAGCCTTCGGGCTCCAGCTGTTCGAAGGCGAGCAGCTGCATTTCGCGCATGTATTCGTACATGCCCACCCGTTCGGCCAGGGGGGCATAGATCTCCATCGTCTCGCGGGCGATGCGCTGGCGCTTCTCCTCCTTCTTGATGAAGTGGAGCGTGCGCATGTTGTGCAGCCGGTCGCCCAGCTTGACCAGGAGAACGCGGATGTCCTCGCTCATCGCGAGCAAGAACTTGCGCAGGTTCTCCGCCGCCCGTTCGTTTTCGGGCATCTGCTCGATCTTGGACAGCTTGGTGACGCCGTCCACCAGCCGGGCGACGTCGGGGCCGAAATTGCGATCGATATCGTCGATCGTGGCGAGCGTATCCTCCACCGTGTCGTGGAGCAGCGCGGTGACGATGGTTTCCTGATCGAGCTTCAGGTCGGTCATCAAGCCGGCGACTTCGACCGGATGGCTAAAATAGGGATCGCCGCTGGCGCGCGTCTGCGTGCCGTGTTTCTGGACGGTATAGACGTAGGCGCGGTTCAGCATCACCTCGTCGGCGTCGGGGTCGTATTCCTTGACCCGCTCTACGAGTTCGTACTGGCGCAGCATTGCGGGAATGATGTGGTCAAATCATCCCGCAATGCAACGCAAAAACCGCGAACAGACTAATCGGTTCGGCCAAGCACCCGGTCGACGCCCGCGCGAGTTACCGCGTGGTAGGTCGGGCGGGTCCGGTCGTAGACTCGCTGTGCGATCGGCATGCCCCACTGCTCGTCCGCAGCCAGCACCGCGAAAAGCGGACGCACGAATTTCGCGCGGCCGACATCGGCGAGGAAGGTCTCGGCCTGCGGCACTGCCGGCTGGTAGCGGTTGGCGAGCGCCAGTTCGAGCCAGAGGAACAGCTCCTCGTTATTGCCGGTCTGCGAAAGGCCCAGCGCCCGGTCGAGCGCGGCAAGCTGGTTGGCGGTGCGTTCCTTGGGAATATTGTCGAGGAAGCGCTGGCGTTCCGCGCTGGTCCAGCTTTCCCAGCTTGAAGGGATCGTCCCTGCATTGGCATAGGCGCCGACCGCCGCATCCACCTCGGCGAAGGCGGCGGGATCGGGACGCTTCACGTTGGACGGCAGGCCCGGCTCGAAAATCCATTCGCGCAGCATCAGTCGTTCCGCCTCTTCCGGCGAGCGGACAAGGTTGGCCATCATGTCGTCGTACAGCATCTGGCTGGTCGCGGGTTCGAACGCATGATTGTCGAACCACTGCCGCAGCCACGCATCGAAGCGCTCGCGGCCCACGATGCCTTCCACCGTACGCATGAAATAGTGGCCCTTGTCGTAGGCAATCGCACTTCCGACCAGTTCGCCTTCGCCGTCATTGTGCAGCGCGGTGCCCGGCGCATCCGCGCCGACCTCGTCCAGCGTTTCCTGGATGTTGGCAAAGGCAAGGCTTGCTTCCTGTTCGGCGCGCTTCTTGCCGTAGACCGCCTCCACGATCCGGTTCTCGAAATAGGAGGTCACGCCTTCGTTGAGCCAGCCGTCGCCCCACACCGCATTCGTCACCAGATTGCCCGACCAGCTGTGCGCCAGTTCGTGCGCGACGAGACCGTTGTTCGACCGATCGCCGGCGATGAAGGTGGGGGTGAGGAAGGTCATCACCGGGTTTTCCATCCCGCCATAGGGGAAGGACGGCGGCAGCACGATCATGTCGTACCGTCCCCAGCGATAGGGACCGTAGAGCTTCTCGGCGGCGGCGACCAATTGCTCGGTATCGCCCACTTCCTGCGCGGCGCGCGGCAGAACCGACGGTTCCGCCCAGACGCCGGTCCGCGGACCCAGTGCCTGGAAGTCGATGTCCCCCGCCGCGATTGCGATGAGATAGGGCGGCACCGGCTTGTCCATCACGAAGCGGAAGGCGCGGCGTCCGTCGCTCAGGTCCTCCGGCTCGCCCTGCCGCACGCCGCTCATCACCACGTCGAGCGGCTTGGGCGCGGTGATGCGTGCTTCCCAGGTCTGGCGGATGCCAGGGCTGTCCTGCGTGGGAATCCAGGTGCGGTTGAGGATCGCCTGGCCCTGACTGAACAGGAAGGGATATTCGCCGCCCGCGGTCTGTTCGGGGCTGAGCCATTGCAGTGCGCTGGCATTCTCGGCGGCGGCGTATGCGATGCGGATTTGCCGCGCATCGCCGATCCGGATGGTCAGCGGCGCGCCCATATCGTCATTCGCTCCGGCACGCGGCCGGCCAATCTCGTAAGGCAGCGCCCGGCCCTCGCCATCGGTGATCGACGTGATCTGCAAGCCCTTGTCGTCAAGCACGATTTCTTCGGCACCCGGCTCGGCCATGATGTCGAGCACAGCGGTGCCGCCGATCGCCTGCGCATCGAAGTTCAGGTCAAGGTCGAGCGCGACGTGAGTGACGCGCGCAATCTGCGGCTGGGCGTAGGTCTGGTTGTCCTTCGCCTCCGGCGTCGTCAGGATCGGCGAGACCATCGCATCGCCGGCGCGGGTTTGCTGGGCCATCGGCGCGGTCTCCATCGTGGTGCAGGCGGTGGTGGCAAGAAGGGCAATCAGGGGTGCGGCAAGGCGGCGCATCGAATTCTCCGGAAATCCAAGTATCTGTTACAGATGCCTATATGGCGATGAACGCGCGATTGGCCAAACGCTGCGCGCGCTTGCCAATCAGCTCCACACGGCGCGCGGCGGCAGGCTCATCAGGATGGCATCGATATTCCCGCCGGTCTTGAGGCCGAACAGCGTGCCGCGGTCGTAAACAAGGTTGAACTCGGCATAGCGCCCGCGCCATTCGAGCTGGGTCTGGACATCGGCATCGGAGAAGTCGCTGTCCATCCGGCGGCGGACCAGCATCGGGTAGACGTCCAGAAACGCTTCTCCCACATCCTTGGTGAAGGCGAGATTGCGCGCGAACGCCTCGCGATCGTCGCATTCCAGATGATCGTAGAAGATGCCCCCGACCCCGCGATGCACACCGCGATGGGGGATGTAGAAATACTCGTCCGCCCACTTCTTGAACCGGTCGTAATAGGTGGGGTTGTGAGCCGAACAGGCGGCGCGGAAGCGGGCGTGGAAGGCTTCCGTGTCGTCCTCGTAGGGGATCGGCGGATTGAGGTCCGCCCCGCCCCCGAACCATGCCTTGGTGGTGGCGAGGAAGCGGGTGTTCATATGGACCGCGGGCACATGCGGATTGGCCATGTGCGCAACCAGGCTGATGCCGGTGGCGGTGAAACCGGGCGCTTCCTCACTCGCGCCGTTGATCGTACCGGCGAATTCCTTGGCGAAGCTGCCCCGCACGGTGGAAACATTGACGCCCACCTTCTCGAACACCTTGCCCTTCATCAGGCCGCGCGTCCCGCCGCCGGGATCGGCATTGCCCTCTTCCTCGCGGTGCCATTCGGTATATTCGAACGCCGCATCCGACCCCGCCTCCCGCTCGATCGTCTCGAACTCGGCGCAGATGCGATTGCGCAAGATTTCGAACCATGTGCGGGCTTCGTGGGTTTCGCTGGACCAGTCTGTCATGCGACAAGCCTTGCCAAGCCGAGGCCGCAAGGGCAATAGCCCCGCATGGTTCCCCTTTCGTTCGCCGATCAGGAATGGCTGCTCACCGAAGGCCGCGCGCTGTACTGGCCGCGCGAGCAGGCCTTACTGGTGGCCGACCTGCATTTGGAGAAAGGCAGCTTCTTCGCCCGCCACGGCCAGATGGTCCCGCCCTACGACAGTCGCGAGACGCTGGAACGGGTGGCGCTTGCCATTCGCGAGACGGGGGCGCGGCGGGTCATTACGCTGGGTGACAATTTCCACGACAGCGACGGTTCGACCAGGCTCGAACCCCATGCCTGCGGCATGCTGGAGGCGCTGACCAAGGCGGTCGACTGGGTATGGATTACCGGCAACCATGATCCTGAAATGGAGGCGCGCTGCGGCGGCACGCTGGTGGAGGAGATCGAGCTCGACGGTCTGATCCTGCGCCACCGGGCGGAAAAGGGCGAGACCCGGCCCGAACTCTCCGGCCATTACCACCCGCGCCTGCAACTCACCATCCACCGCCGCCACATCCGCCGCCCCTGCGCGGTGATCAGCGCGAACGATACAGGCGGCGGCCGCATGATCCTCCCCGCCTTCGGCGCCTATACCGGCGGCATGAACGCCGCCGACCCGGCGATCCTGAAGGCGCTGCAACCGGCCGACCGTATCGACGCGGTGGTCCCGGCGAAGGGGCGGCTGGCGACGTTCCCGCTGTGGCGGGCGGCTTAATGTGGTTGAGGGCCGCAAGCTATAGCGGTTTGCACCCGGCTATATTAGGTCAGCAAGTAAAGTCCGCTTGTGGGGTGGATTGCAGACATTCGGCATAAGATCCATGAAAAGTCCGATGAACGACATATTCGGCGCAATTGCCGCCAAAATGGACGATACTGGCGTAGTGGCAATCTCGGAGAATGATGTATTTCAGTGGGCCACTCAGCGTGATCAAACGGCGGGCAACTTCCTCGATAGCTTTGGTTTTGAACTGGCCACCCGATTTCATCGGGGGCAACTTTCATACGAGTTCTGTGATGAAGTTGTGAATGAGCTTTGGGTGATCTTGATTGGCTGGATTGGGAAACCTTTGAGTAAGCCGTGGCCTGACACGTTTTATGAAGTCTATGATGCATTTGACGCTGGTGAATACCATCGCAAAGAAGACAAGACCGATGACCCAGTTGGCGATTTTACCAGACCAATGATCACTCAGATCGTCCGCAAATGCCTTAAGCGCTTTTCTGGTTCGAACGACAATCACAATGTCAGCAATTAGGGTCGTAATCTGCCATTCGATCCGTGCTATCGAAACCACCCTCCCCTGCGCCCCAAACGCCACGCCGCGCGCAAATCGGCACGCCCGCCAAAGGCCCTCTTCCGAATCTACGGAACAATGCCTACATAACGCGCCTTATACGAAGCCCCCAAAGGAGAATGCCCCATAGCCCGTCCACCCCGCCGTAGCACGCAGATGCCCGTCAAAAGCGGCCCGCGCTACGATAACATGATCAATGTCCCCAAGGTCCGCGTGATCGATCACGAAGGCGAGAACCGGGGCGTTATGTATACGCGCGAAGCGGTCGAAGAGGCCAACGAGCATGGCCTGAACCTCGTCGAGGTCTCGCCCAATGCCGACCCGCCGGTGTGCAAGTTCCTCGATGTCGGCAAATATCGCTACGAGGCGCAGAAGAAAGCGAACCTCGCGCGCAAGACGCAGAAGACCCAGGACATCAAAGAGGTCAAGATGCGTCCGAACATCGACGATCACGATTACGACGTCAAAATGCGCAACGTGAACAAGTTCATCGAGAACGGCGATAAGGTGAAATGCACCCTGCGCTTCCGGGGGCGCGAAATGGCGCACCAGCAGCTCGGCATGGACCTGCTCAACCGCGTGCGCGACGATACGGAAGAAATCGCCAAGGTCGAAAGCTTCCCCCGCCTCGAAGGGCGACAGATGGTGATGGTGCTCTCGCCGAAATAAGCAAACCAGTAGCAGTATTTCGAAATATCCGGGACTGCGTTCGGCGCAGTCCCGGTTTTCTTTTATTTGGACAGCAAATCCGATCTGATTCTTGACGGCGGGAATAGTGGATCGGCGGAACGCTTGGATGATTCTGCAAACGTCATCGTAATCGAAGCGCCTGTGCTATCATGATAGAACAGCGAGACGTTAGTGGGGAAATCGAATGATCAAGCGTTCGTCGGTATTAGTGTTTCTAAGTGGTGTTACGCTGCTCGGTGCATCGTCGCTCGAAGCGCAAAATCCGGTCGATGCGACTGCGAACATCGTCTCGGATGGCGAAACCAATTCCTTCGTTCCGCGGCCCGATGCTGCGAAGAATGACGTTTCGCTCGAATACTCGTTTCTCGACAAGGCCTTGGCTTACATGGTGCTGAGAATGGGTCCGTCCACGCGGCAAGGGTTGGGCCGGCCCGATCCGTTGGTGGGCACCCACCACGTTTACGGCCATAAATCGCGCTTCCGTCTGGAAGGCAATCGGATCATCTTTTCCCTACTGGATCCGGAAGATTTCGCGCCCCTTGCCGAATATCGCCGCGATCTGGAACGTGTCGGCTCCGAGGTCGATATTACTAGCCTGCCGCGCAACGAGCAGCTCGCTTACTGGATCAACCTTCACAATGTTGCGGTGATCGAACAGATTGCCGCTCATTATCCTGTTGCCAGCCCCTCCCGCATCCGTGTCGGACCCAATAAGCGTCCGCTCGACGAAGCGCGGTTTATCGAAGTGGCCGGCGTCAAACTCAGCCCGAAAGACATCCGCACCGCAATCGTTTATCCGAACTGGGACGATCCGGTTGTGATGTACGGTTTTTTCCGTGGCGAAATCGGGGGGCCTTCAATCCAGCGCACTGCCTACACCGGTGCCAACGTGCGCGCGCTGCTGAACGAATCGGCGAACGAATTCGTGAATTCGCTGCGCGGTGTGGAAGGCAACGGCGGAACCTTGCTTGTTTCGAAAATCTATGACGAAGCCGCCGCGTTTTACTTCCCGCGAACCGAACAGGATCTGCATGCGCACCTCGCCGAGTTCGCCGAGGACGACGTTGCCGCTATCCTTGCGAGAACGAGTGCGATCGAGACGAACATTTACGACGATGCCATCGCCGATCTGGCCGGGGGCGAACGTGAGCCCGAATACAATTACGTCGATGACAACAACCGATTCAGAGGCGTTCGCCTGACCGCTTCGATGCGCCGCATGCTGTCGGAACGCGCAAACAAATACGAAAAGCTTCGCGACCAAGGGCGGATCGGGCGGGTCATAATCCTGCCCGGCACGAGCAGCGCGGAAGAGGAAATAGCGAGCGAGGTGGACTAGCCTTTCCATCATTCTGCGAACGTCTTTCCCGCCTTGCTCGCGATGCAACGAGGGGGAGGCTGCGATCAAGGCCAGAAAGATCGGATTGTCCGTTTCGGAATGCGATGAACCGGGGAACGCGATATGCGCGGCCCCGGTTTTTCGATTCATGACCCAACGTTTTCTCATTTCCGGCCTCGCGCTCGTCCTGCTTTCGGCCTGCAATGCCGAGCCGCAGACCTCCGATAGGGTTACGTCCGTCGATCTTGACCAGCCGGCTGCCGATGCCCCGCCCCCCTCACCGCCGCCGCCGCCCTCTCTGGCGGCGAATGCGGCGAATGACGGCCAGCCCGACCTTACGCCTGCAACTCTAACCCCCGAAGCGGAGCGGACCGAAAAGGGCGCCCGCAACGTCCTGCTCTCCTTCGCCCGTGCCATCGAACTGGAAGAGTGGGATCAGGCCTGGGCGATGCTGGACGAAGGCAGCCAGTCCCAATGGCCGAGGGCGGAATGGGCCGGAATGTTCGACGATCTGCGCGACATAACGGTCGCCGTACCGAACGGCCGGATGGAGGGTGCGGCAGGTTCGTCCTATTACACCACCGATCTTATCATCACGGCGCAGGACGCCGACGGCCGCCCGATCCGCTACGAAGGCCCGATCGTCCTGCGGCGGTCGAACGACGTGCCGGGCGCAACCGAGGCCCAGCGCCGCTGGCATATCTACAGCCTCGACCTTTCCGCGACGCATTGAGCCGTCCGGAACGCGGCAGCAACTTGCGCGCTGTCATGTCGTGAAAGAAGACACGCAAGAGGCCGCAGCGGGCGACGAAACCAACGCGGTCATTCTGCGGGCCTTCCTCGCCAATCTCGGCATCGCCATTGCGAAGTTCGTCGCCGCGGCGATCACCGGCTCGTCCGCCATGCTGACCGAAGGGGTGCACAGCCTCGTCGATACGCTCAACGAAGTGCTGCTGTGGTACGGGCGCAAGCGCAGCCGCCGCCCCGCCGACGGGCTGCATCCGCTCGGCTACGGGCGCGAACTGTATTTCTGGACCGTCATCGTCGGCGTGATGATCTTCGGCGTCGGCGCGGGCGTTTCGTTCTACGAAGGGATCGAGCATATCCGCCATCCCGTGCAGACGACCCAGCCGCTGGTGGCGTTCGGCGTATTGGGCGTCGCGCTCCTCCTCGAAAGCTGGTCACTTGTGAAGGCAGTCGAGGAATTTCAGCGAACGCGCAAATCGCAATCGCTGCGCAAGGCGATCCACGACATCAAGGACATCCCGACCCTCGCCGTCCTGCTGGAAGACAGCGCGGCGGTGATAGGCATTCTGATAGCAGCGGCCGGGATCGGCCTGGAATTGTGGTTCGACGATCCGGTGTATGACGGCATCGCCTCCATCCTGATCGGTGTGCTGCTGGCCGGAGTCGCCGTCGTCCTCCTGCGGGAATCGAAACATCTGCTGATCGGGGAAAGCGCCGATCCCGATTTGGTAAAGGCAATCCGTGACCTCGCTTTTGCCGAAGGCCGCATCGAACGGATCGGCGAGGTGATCGCGCTGCAACTCTCGCCCGATACGGTGATCGCAGTCGTCAGCGTCGATTTCGACGATACGCTGACGGCGCACGAGGTGGAGCGGTTGTCCGCACACCTCGAGACGCGCATCGCCTCCGAATTGCCGGATGTCGAACGCGCCTTCGTCCGCGCCGCCGGAGGGGCGGCCGCCCTTTCTTGAACTGCACGGGCCTGCACGTTACATCGCGCGGGAGCGAAGCGGAGAGGCGTTCCTGCGGAGGTTAGGAACGGGCGCCGCCAGACCGAAACACCGGCCCCCGCCTTCCTGGGGGCGTGACACGCAGGAAGGACGTCCCTCCCCCATGAGCGACAACGATATCGATCCCACATCGCCCCGCATGGCCCCTAAGGCCGAGCCGACCAAGATCAAGGGCCGCGAACTCAAGCCCAGCACGCTGATGATGGGCCACGGCTACGATCCCGTGCTTTCGGAAGGCAGTCTGAAGCCGCCGATCTTCCTTACCAGCACCTTCGCCTTTCCCAGCGCAGCCGACGGCAAGCGCCATTTCGAAGGGATTACCGGCAAACGGCCGGGCGGTGCGGACGGCCTCGTCTATTCGCGCTTCAATGCGCCCAATCAGGAGATCCTCGAAGACCGGCTCGCGATCTGGGATGGGGCGGAAGATGCACTGAGCTTCAGCAGCGGGATGACCGCCATCTGCGTCCTCATGCTGGCCTATGCGAGCCAGGGCGACGTGATCGTGCATTCCGGTCCGCTCTATGCGGCAAGCGAAGGCTTCGTCGCCAAGGTGCTGGCGAAGTTCGGTGTGCAGTATGTCGACTTCCCCGCCGGCGCGACGCGCGAAGAGATCGACGCTGTGCTTGAGAAGGCAAAGGACATGGCGAGCGATGCGGGCGGCAAGGTCTGCATGGTCTATCTCGAAAGCCCCGGTAATCCGACCAATGCCCTGGTCGATATCGAGGCGGTAAAGGCGGCACGCGACGAGGCGCTCGACTGGTCGTGCCCGATCGCGATCGACAACACCTTTCTCGGCCCCCTGTGGCAGCGCCCGCTCGATCACGGCGCGGATATCGTGGTCTACTCGCTGACCAAATATGTCGGCGGCCATTCCGATCTCGTGGCGGGCAGCATCGCCGGCTCGAAGAAGTGGATGGACCCGGTGCGGTCACTGCGCAACACGATGGGCGGCATCTGCGATCCCAACACGGCGTGGATGCTGCTGCGTTCGCTGGAAACCGTGGAGTTGCGCATGCAGCGCGCGGGCGAGAACGCGACCAAGGTCTGCGAATTCCTCGCCGGCCATGAGAAGGTGGAGGGTCTCGGCTATCTCGGCATGATCAAGGATGCACGCCAGCAGGACATCTACGAGCGGCACTGCCTCGGCGCAGGTTCGACCTTCTCGGTGTTCCTGAAGGGCGGCGAGGCAGAATGCTTCCGCTTCCTCGACAACCTCAAGATCGCCAAGCTGGCCGTGAGCCTCGGCGGGACGGAGACGCTCGCCAGCCACCCGGCTTCGATGACGCACCTTTCGGTGGCGGAAGGCCGCCGCACCGAACTCGGTATTTCGGACAACCTCGTGCGCATCAGCATCGGGATCGAGGACGCCGACGATCTGATCGCCGACTTCGCGCAGGCGCTGGAGACGGTTTGATCGGCAACCTGTTTCGGGGGGCGTTGCCCTACGCCGCAATGCCGGAAGGCGCCTCCCGATGACCGCAATCGCCTTCCTCGCCTGCGCCGATACCCTGCCCGGTCCCGGATCGCGGCGGGGTGACGCATTCGAGCACGATCTCGAGGTGGCAGCCCTGCGACCGGCTTTTGCCGAGCGGGGGCTGAACCTGATCGAGATCGATTGGCGCGCGCCCTTCGAGGCCTTCGATGGGGTGGCGCTCGTCCTGCTCGGCACGGCGTGGGACTATCAGGACCATGCGGAGGACTTCATCGCCAGGCTCGATGCTTTGGCGGAGCGGGGGATCGCCGTGTGCAATCCGCCCGAAGTCGTGCGCTGGAATGCCGACAAGCGCTACCTGCGGGACCTCGAACGACGGGGGGCAACGATCGTGCCCACGCTATGGTTCGACGATGCGGGACGCGACGAGATCGAGTGCGCGATGGAGGCGCTTGGAGTCGGCGATGTGGTCGTGAAACGGCAGGTCGGCGCGGGCGGCCTCGGACAGCATCGCTTCTCGGCTAATGCCCTGCCCGAACAAGGCTGGCGAATGGGGCGGCCCTGCATGGTGCAGCCTTTCCTGCCGAGCATTCTCGACGAAGGCGAATTCACCTTCGTCTTCATCGATGGCACGTTCTCGCACGGTGTCCGCAAGCGTGCGGGCGACGGCGAATACCGCATCCAGTCGCTGTTCGGCGGCCGCGAGGAAGCGTGGTCGCCCTCGGCAGACGACCGTGCGACTGCCGAAGAGGTCGTTGCCGCCCTGCCCTTCGCCGACCTGCTCTACTGCCGGATAGACATGATCCGCCTGCCGTCTGGCGAACTAGCGGTGATGGAAGCCGAAGCGATCGAGCCTTATCTCTATCCGGAACAAGGGCGCGAACTGGGAGCGAAGCTAACTTCCGGGATTACCGCTCGACTCGAAGGCGCAGGTTAGACCGGCCTTTTTCCGAAGCGCCGCAGCCAGTGATGGGCCTTGTCTCCGTCGGGTTCGTCGCCGCCGGATGAACCCACGGTAAGTTGCACCGCCGGCTCCTTTTCGAGCCCGAGAAAGGTCGCCGTGTTGGACCGCAGCCGCCGATCGAAGCGTACACCGATCGTCTTGCTCTCTGCCCAGCGCACCTGACCCACGATCCGATCGCCGTTGAAGGGCTCGATCACCACGCTCGACCCGACCGTCGGCCCCGCCGTTGCGAGTTCGATCCGGCAACCGCGTTCCGTGAGATCGCGCAAGCGCGCCGATACCGGCTGCGCCGGAATACGGCATGTCAGCGCAATATCGGCCGCTTTCCGATTGGTTACGCGGCGATTGACAGGATTGGCGTCGGTCATGCGAAGGCCATCGCAGATAATGCCTTACAAACGGCTAACGCCGGTCAGCCCTTCCATTCCCGCCGTTCTTCGGCGGACTTCAGCACCTCGTAGGCGAGCTGGTACTTCTGGAAGGCTTCGGCGGCGTCCTTGTCACCCGGCTTTACGTCGGGATGGACGGCTTTGGCCTTTACCCGCCAGGCTTTCTTCACCGCATCGAAATCGGCATCGGCTTCGAGATCGAGAATATCGAGCGCGCGCATTTCGTCGGCGCTGCGGGATCCGTCACCGCTGCCGGACCAGCCATAATGCTGCGCCTCGGCATAGCCGGCATTCTCCGACTGTTCGGCCTTGGCGCGTTTCGCTTTTTCCGCCTTGTCGAGCCCCTCGAAATAATCCCACTTGGAATTGTATTCCGCGGCATGGCGCTGGCAAAAATACCAGCGATCGGGATTGTTGGGCGATTTGGGCGCGGGGCAGTCGCCCGGTTCCTCGCATCCGTGCCGGTCGCACAGGCGCACGGTCGTCGCCTCGCGGGCCGAGCCGTAGCCACGCCAGCGGGGAAAGCCCCAATCGTTGGACCGGGTCTTTCTAGCCATCGGTTGTCAGGGGTAGAAACATTGCGCCCTATCTAGGCAGCGAGCCGGAAGGCGCAAGCGAAGAGGGGCCGCAGCACGCGCCGCGGCCCCCTTTGCATCAATTGACCGTGACGGTCGCCGCGCGGCGGTTCTGCGCCCACGCGGATTCGTTCGAGCCCATCGCGACGGGCCGTTCCTTGCCGTAGCTTACGGTGCGGATACGGCTTTGCGGAATGCCGAGCGAGACGAGATAGTTCTTCGCCGCGTTCGCACGCCGTTCGCCGAGCGCGAGGTTGTATTCGCGCGTACCGCGTTCATCCGTGTGCCCTTCGATGGTGAAGGTCACGTTCGAATACTGCTGGAAATACTGCGCCTGGCGCTGAAGCTTGGCGGAATCCTCGGCATCGATATCGTAGCCGTCGGTGTCGAAATAGACGACGGTGTTCACCTGCCCCACGGCATTGGTGAAGTGAGACTGGCTGCCGACAGTCGGGCCGGTTTGCGTCGGCGTCGGGGTCGGCGTGGCGGTCGAGGTGTCTTCCGGTGCGGGCGGAAGTTCCTCGGGCGCCCGCTTGTTACAGGCGGCGAGTGCGATCGTCGATACGATCAAGGCAGAGGCGGCTAGGCGCGTATTCATAGGCTGTCCCCTTAATAACAGCGTTGCAACACCGGTTTCACCGGAATTTCGTTATCGTTTTATGCAATGCCCTTACGGCAAAATCGGTCCCCACGATGGGTCCGACGCGCCGACGGGTGTCGGCAGTTCGCGTTCGTTCTCGCCGGTCAGGTCGACCTGCCACAGCCCGCTCTCGCCGCTGCCGCGGGCGGTGCGGAAGAACTGAATGATCCGGCCGTTGGGCGCCCAGGTCGGGGCCTCGTCCTGCCATCCGCTCGTCAGCACGCGCAGGTTGCGCCCTTGCGGGTTCATGACCGCTACGTTGAAATCGCCCGAGATGCGCGTGAAGGCGATCTGGTCGCCGCGCGGGCTCCATTCCGGCGTCGCTGCACGGCCGCCGAAGAAGGTCAAGCGCCGCTGATTGCCGCCATTGGCATCCATCACGTAGATCTGCTGGCTGCCCGACCGGTCGCTTTCGAACACGATCTGGCTGCCGTCGGGCGAGTACGATCCGCCGATGTCGATGCCCGGCGTATCGGTCAGCCGCTTGCTGCTGCCGCCCGTCGCGGGGACGCTATAGATGTCCGTATTGCCGCCGACCGCCATGGAATAAAGGATGGTTCGGCCGTCCGGGCTCCAGCGCGGGGCGAAGGTAGGGTTCTCGCTCTGCGTGACCAGCGTCTGCTTGCCAGTGCCGATATCGTAGACATAGATGCGCGGGTTGCCGTCGACATAGCTGAGATAAACCAGCTTCTTGTAGTCCGGCGAATAACGCGGAGTAAGCGCGGTGGAACGCCCCGTGGTGATGAAGCGGTGGTTCGCACCGTCGCTGTCCATGATCGCGAGGCGCTTGGTGCGATTCCCCTTCGGCCCCGTCTCCGCGATATAGGCGATGCGGCTGTCGAAGAACGGGCTTTCGCCGGTCAGCCGCGAATAGACGAGGTCGGCACATTTGTGCGCGGCGCGGCGCCAGTCGGCGGGGCCGACGACCCAGCCTTCGCGCACCAGTTCGCTCTTCAACTGCATGTCGTAGAGATAGCAGCCAACGGTCAGCTTGTTGTCGGCCCGGGCACGGACATAGCCCTGCACCAGCATTTCCGCCCCGCGATTGGACCATGTCGACCAATTGGGCGCGGTGATTTCGGCATAGCTCGGATTGGGCAACGCGTCGGGCCCGGTCGGCTTGAACAGGCCGTTGTTACGCAAATCGGACGTGATGACACGCGCCAACTCGCGTCCCAGCGCACCTGTGCCGTTGGCGTTCGCGGGCGTGGGCACGTCGCGGTCGGCAGCGAAGGCGGGAATGGCGATGCCGAGGTCGTCGAGATTGCCTTCGAAGCTGACCGAACCGGTCAGCCCGCCGCCTTCATCGACCGTCTCGACTTCGCCGCCTTCCTGGATCGGCGCGCCGAGATCCTGATTGGTCGTGGTGCTCTGTGCGGCCAAAGGCGCGGCGACGAAAGCGACGGTAAGAAGGAACAGTTTTTTCATTGCGATAGCTTCCAGTCGAAATCCACGGTGACGAGTTTCCAGGCGTCGTAATATTCTTCGGGCAAATCGAACGGCGCGGCAAGCTGCACGGCACGGATCGCCTGTTCTCCGTGCCGGCCGGCCTGTGCCTTGTTGGTGTCGTTCACGCCGCTCTGGCTGACCACGGTAGGCTTGCCCGAAAGGCTGCCATTCGGGTTGAGCCGAAAACGGATCTTGGTGACGATTTTATCGACATCCGGCCCGCTCGGTGGCTGCCAGTGGGGGCGCAATTGCCTTCCCACGGCCTGAAACAGCGACGCCTTCGCGCTCGCGCCGATTTGCGAGGCGGGCGTGCGGGTTTCGCTGGTCGTCGTGCTCGCACCGGCACCGGCGAGGAAATCGCTGCCCAGGCGCGAGCCACCGCTCCGCTCGGCGGGTTTGGGCTGCGCAGCTTCCCGGCGCGGCTGTTCGCGGCGCGGCTCTGGGCGGGGCTGCGGGCGTGACGGTGCCTCGGCCACCCGCGGTGCGGGCCGTTCGACCGGACGGGTTACCGGGCGCTCGATCGGGCGGGGCAGTTCGGGTTGCGGCTCGGCCACTGGTGCGGGCGTATCGGCCAAGGTCGGCGCGATCGCGGCGCGGCTCTCCGGCACCGGGTCGGGCGCGGTCGCCTCCAACCCGACGTCGGTCGCGAGATTAACGGTCATCCGCTCCGTCTGCGGGATCGGTTCGACCTCGCGTGTCGCCTGGAACAGCAGTGCGACGAGGACAAGCAGATGCAAGCCGATCGCCACGATCAGCCCCGTCTTTTCATCGCCCCTGATTCCGGTCCTCTCCATTGCCGCCCGCGCTATCGTTCCGCTTATGAACCGCCGTTGACCGGCGGGCTCGTCTGGCCGCCATTCGTCACCAGCGAAATGCGATTGAGCCCGGCGCGGTTGAGCTCGCCCATCACCGCCATGACGCGCCCGTAATCGAGCTCGCGATCGGCGCGCAGAGTAATGTCCGGCCCCTCGCCGCCGTCCGGCGAAATGCTCTGCAGGACCTGCGGCAACTCTCCCTCGGGGATCTGGTCGTCGTCGATATAGACGAAGCCGTCGCTATCGATGCTGATCGAAACCTGTTCCTGATCCTGCGGCAACGCATTGGCGCGGCTGTCAGGCAGGTCGATCGGCACGCCTGCGGTCAGAAGCGGCGCGGTAACCATGAAGATGATCAGCAGCACCAGCATGACGTCGACGAAGGGAGTGACGTTGATCTCCGACATCGGTCGGCGGCCGCGCCCCCGCCCACGCCGCCGCGCCCCGCCACCCGTGCCGAGCGACATCGCCATCTCAGCGCTGCTCCAGCTGGCGGCTGAAAGTCGCGTGCAACCGGTCGGAGAAGCGATGCAGGCCCGCCTCATAGCGTTCGACCATGTGGCTGAAGCGGTTATAGGCGATCACCGCCGGAATGGCTGCGAACAGGCCGATGGCGGTGGCAAACAGGGCTTCGGAAATACCGGGCGCAACCACGGCGAGCGAAGAGCTTTCCTGCGCGCCGATCTGGAAAAAGCTGTTCATGATGCCCCACACCGTGCCGAACAGGCCGACGAAGGGCGCCACCGCGCCGACCGTGGCGAGGAAGTTCAGCCGCTCCGAAATCTCGTCCGCCTCGGCCGCGACCTGGCTTTCCATCGCGGTGGAAATGCGGCCGCGCAGCGCTTCGGGATCGCGCACTTCGCCCTTGGTCGAGCGGCGCCATTCGCCCACTGCCGCCTGCGCGATCCGCGCGCTCGGCACGTCGCGCTTGCCGCGTTCTTTCATGAACCGGTCGAAATTCTCCGCCTGCCAGAAATCATCCTCATAGCGGCGCGTTTCCCCCCGCAGCTTGCGCATCCGCAGGGTGAAGGAGACGATGATCGTCCACACCCAGACGCTGGCAAGAAGGAGGCCCACCATAACGAGTTTGACCACGATATCGGCGTCGAGGAACAGCTGCACCGGATCGAGACTGGTGGGTGCGGCGGCAGTTGCCGCCAGAAGGGAAAGAGTGGTCATGCGTCCTCGGAGGAATGAGTGAAATCGTGAAACGCGTCGCGCCAGGCCTGCGGTTGGCGCTTGGGCTTACCATCGGGCGCGATGAAACCCACGCGCAAATGCGCCTCGCACAGAAGATCATAGCCGCGCTTCGCCGTCTGATGCATCCGGCACGATGCGGCGCGCAGTTCGGTGCAACGGGTCTCGATCAGCACGTCGTCGTCAAGCTTGGCCGGACGCAGATATCTGAGCGAAATTTCAGACAGGGCATAGGCCCCCTCGCCCGCCTCGATCGCGGCGCGCTGGTCGATCCCCAACTGGCGAAGCAGGTCGCTGCGCGCCCGCTCGAACCAGCGCAGGTAATTGGCATGGTAGGTGATGCCGGACAGGTCCGTATCCTCGTAATAGACGCGCACGGCATAAAGATGCCGGTCGCCGTCTAACGTGCCATCGGGAGGATTGGGAGCGCTCATGGTTCGGTCCGCGCTTTAGCGAAGCGGGGAATCGCCATGCAACTTTAAAAGACGAACGGCCTTTCGGAAACGATCAACGCCGCTTCAGCGATGCTGCGCAATCATCGGGCCCAGCGGCTCTCCGCCGAAAATATGAACATGGAGGTGCGGCACTTCCTGCCCGCCATGCGCGCCGACATTCGCCATCATGCGATAGCCCGGTTCGACCAGCCCCTTGTCCCGCGCTACCTTGCCGACCGCGCGGACGAAACCGGCGATCTCCTCGGCGCTCGCTCTGGCCGAAAAATCGTCCCAGCTGACATAGCGGCCCTTGGGAATCACCAAAGTGTGCATTTCGGCCTGCGGGTTGATATCCTCGAAGGCGTAGGTCCATTCGTCTTCGTACACCTTTTTCGACGGAATTTCGCCGCGCAGGATCTTGGCGAAAATGTTGTCGTCGTCATAAGGCTGCGTCGGGTCGATCGGCATGGGTCACGCGCTCCTGCTGGCTTTTTCGTCGAGGCCGGACACCCCCTCACGCCGGTCGAGTTCCGTCATCACGTCGGCCAGCGCGATGTCCTTGTCGGCCAGTAACACCATGAGGTGGAACAGTACGTCGGCCGCCTCGCCGACGAGTTCCTCGCGGCTGCCGGAAAGCGCGGCAACGCAGGCCTCCACTGCCTCTTCGCCCAGTTTGCGCGCCATGACCGGCGTGCCCCGGGATGAAAGCTGCGCGACGTAGCTCGACGCGGGATCGGCAGTGCGGCGTTCGGCGATAGTATGTTCGAGGCGGGTCAGGGTGTCCATGCGGCGCGTCCTGCGGGATCAACCGCGCGCAGGCAAGCCCGCGGCGCGCAGTGCGGCATGCGCCTCGCCGATGGAATGCTCGCCGAAATGGAAGATCGAGGCGGCCAGCACCGCGCTTGCATGCCCCTTAGTAACGCCTTCGACGAGATGATCGAGGCTGCCGACGCCGCCGCTGGCAATCACCGGGACCGAGACGTTGTCCGCAATGGCGCGGGTCAGTTCGAGGTCGTAGCCCTGCTTCGTCCCATCGCCATCCATCGAGGTGACGAGCAATTCGCCCGCGCCGAGTTCGGCGAGGTGCATGGCGTGTTCGACCGCGTCGATCCCGGTCGGCTTGCGGCCGCCATGGGTAAAGATTTCCCACCCACGGAAGCCTTCGCCATCGGCCCGGGTCGCCGCGCGGGCATCCACGCTAGCGACGACGCACTGGCTGCCGAACTTGTCCGCGATCTCGCCCACGAGTTCGGGACGACTGACGGCGGCGGAATTGACCGCCACCTTGTCCGCGCCCGCGAGAAGCAGCGCCCGTGCGTCTTCGACGCTACGCACCCCGCCGCCCACGGTCAGCGGCATGAAACACACTTCGGCCGTGCGGCGCACGATATCGAGCAGGGTGCCGCGCCCCTCGTGGCTGGCGGAGATGTCGAGAAAGCACAACTCGTCCGCCCCGGCCCGATCATAAGCCTGCGCCTGCTCGACCGGATCGCCGGCATCTTTGAGATCGACGAAGTTGACGCCCTTGACCACGCGGCCATCGGCCACGTCGAGACAGGGGATGACGCGGATGCGAACGGTCATGGCGCGGCCGTCATCGATACGAACAGGACCGGCGCGATGCAGATCACCATGAGGACAGACGGATTGACCGCGATCGTGAGTATCCCGAATTTTCGGAAGAGCCAGAACACGCCGCTCATAATGGCAAAAAGCGCCAAAAATTCCACGACCGGAAGCCAGGCGGGTAAGTCGGCGGGTCCCATCAGCACACCGGCTCCAAGGGCTAGAACCACGCCGATCAGAATGGCCGCTAGGGAATTCATGCCCGCACCGCCATCGCCAGCGCCGCGCTCAAGTCCAGCCGACCGTCATAGAGCGCGCGGCCGGTAATCACCCCTTCGATGCCTTCCTTTGCGTGCATGGTCAGGACATAGATATCGTCGATCCCCTTTACGCCGCCGCTGGCGATCACCGGGATGTCGACCCGCCGCGCAAGATTCACCGTCGCATCGATGTTCACGCCTTTCAGCAAGCCATCGCGTCCGATATCGGTGAACAGCAGCGCGGCGACGCCCGCATCCTCGAACCTTCGCGCGAGGTCGACAACGCCGACATCGGACACTTCGGCCCAGCCCTCGGTGGCGACCATGCCGTCCTTCGCGTCAACCGCCACGACGATGCCGCCTTCGAATTCGCGCGCCATGTCCTTGACGAATTCCGGGTCCTTCAACGCCGCCGAACCCATGACGATGCGCGAGACCCCGGCTTCGAACCAGCCCTCCACATCTTCGCGCTTTCGGATGCCGCCGCCTAGCTGCACGTGCCCCGGAAAGGCCTCGACGATGCTGTCCACCGCCTCGCGATTACGCGCCGATCCTGCGAATGATCCGTCGAGATCTACGACGTGTAGATGCTGTGCCCCGGCTTCTGCAAACCGCATGGCCTGCGCGGCGGGATCGTCGCCATAAACGGTCGCGCGGTCCATATCGCCTTCCGCGAGGCGCACCACTTGCCCGCCCTTCAAGTCGATCGCGGGAAAGACGATCACGGCCGCCACTCCAGGAAGTTCTGCAGCAGCGAGAGACCGTAGCTCTGGCTTTTCTCAGGATGGAATTGCACGCCGAGCATGTTGCCACGCCCAACCGCCGCCACCAATCCGCCGCCGTGATCGGTCATTGCCAGCACATCCTTCCCGCTATCCGCGTCGAAATGGTAGGAATGGAGGAAATAAGCCTCGCCCTCTTCGATTACCCAGTGGTGTTTGGCATGGGGCGTTGGCGCGACGTCGTTCCAGCCCATATGCGGCACTTTTACGCTGCTGTCGGTCGGCTCGATCAGACGCACCGTGCCTTCGATCCAGTTCAGCCCCTCGGTCTCGCCATATTCCAGCCCGCGCGTCGCGAGCAGTTGCATGCCGACACAGATGCCGATGAACGGCGCACCGCCGACCATCACGCGCTCGGTCATCGCCTCAATCGCACCGGTCGCTTCGCGCAAGCCCTTGGCACAGGCCCCGAAGCTGCCGACGCCGGGCAGAACGATCCGGTCCGCTGCGCGCAAAACGTCAGGATCGGCGGTGACTTTTACGTTCGCGCCGACCTTGCGCAGCGCATTCTCGACCGAATGGAGATTGCCCGCGCCATAATCAACCAGCGCGATCACCTCAGCCACCCAATTGCCCCTTGGTGCTGGGGATGGCGCCGCCCTTGCGCGGGTCGATCTCCACCGCCTGGCGCATGGCGCGGGCGAAGCCCTTATAGATCGCCTCGCAGATGTGGTGATTGTTGGTGCCGTAGACGAGCTCGACATGCAGCGTCAGCCCGCAGGTCTGGGCGACGGAATGGAACCAGTGCTCGATGAGTTCGGTGTCCCATTCGCCGAGCTTTTCCTGGCTGAAGCCCGCGCGCCATACGAGATAGGGCCGGCCCGAAATGTCGAGCGCCACACGCGCCAGCGTCTCGTCCATCGGCGAGAAGGCGGTGCCGTACCGCGCGATCCCGCCCTTGTCGCCCAGCGCCTGCGACAGCGCCTGTCCCAGCGCGAGGGCGCTGTCCTCGGTCGTATGGTGCTGGTCGATATGCAGGTCGCCATCGACCTTCATCGTTACGTCGATCAGCGAATGTTTGGCGAACTGTTCGACCATGTGGTCGAGAAAGCCGATCCCGGTCGAAATATCGTATGCGCCGGACCCGTCGAGATTCACCTCGATCTCGATCTTGGTTTCGGCGGTGTTGCGGGTGATCCGGCCGGTTCGCATGGCTGTGCGCCTATAGGCAAACGCCGCCTTCACGCAAGCGGATGCATCTCGCACATGCGTCAAACCGCTTGACCCCGGCGGCATCGGGTTCCACCTGTGCGCCTATGAGCGACGAGACGCCCGACAGCCTTATCCCTTACGACAGCATCGTGCAGGAGGCGCTGCGCGCGGTCGTCGGCCGTGTGCTCGGCGAGATCGAGGCGAATGGCAGCACCCTGCCCGGTCCGCACCATTTCTACATCACGTTCAAGACCCAGGCGCCCGGCGTATCGGTGCCGGACAGTCTGCGCGAGCGCTTCCCGGACGAGATGACCATCGTCCTCCAGAACAAGTTCTGGGACCTGAACGTGCGCGAAGACGGCTTTTCGGTCGGCCTCTCGTTCAACCAGATTCCCGCCGCGCTCGACATTCCCTATGCCGCGATCACCCAATTCGTCGATCCGGCAGTCGACTTCGGTTTGCAGTTCCAGGCGACCGTCGCCGACATGGCGCCCGCTTCCACGGATACGGCCGGGAACGACGAAGCGGAACAGGGCGGCAGCGAACCCGTTGAGGGAGCAGACGACGGCTCGAACGTCGTCACCGTGGATTTCGGCCGAAAGAAATAGGCGCATCGCCTCGACGCTGCGCCGGACAGGGGCAGCAGAATGGTGAAGCACGTTTCCGCATACGGCGCCAAGGCGGTCCAAAAGGCGCGTTCGAAGACGCCCGGCAAGACCGCAAAGATGCCCGGGCCAACTCACAATCCCGCCACCAATCTCATGATGGCCGACGTGGCAATCCGCGCCGGTTCCTATGTCGTGCGGCGTGCGATCGAAAAGGGGATGTTGCGCGGCCGCTACGGCAAATCGACCGCGAAAGACATCGTAAAAAACAAGTCGCTCGGTGCCACCCTGATGAGTTTCGGGCTTGCCAAGCTTGCGACCAAGAATCTTCCCGGCGCAGTGATCGTGGGCGGCGGTGCCTTGGCGAAGACGCTGTATGACCGCCGGCAAAGCAAAAAGGGCCAGCAGCACGAAGGCGATCGCGAGCTTATCGAACAGGCGACAAAAGACGACTGACTTGATTTGCCCCGCTGCTCCGTTGCAAAGGCGGGCATGGCCGATACCGAAAGCGTTCCTCCCAAGGGCTCCGATGCACTCGCACGGCGCGGCGTCCTGTTCATTCTTTCCTCGCCCAGCGGCGCGGGGAAGACGACCATTTCCCGGATGCTTCTCGAAGCCGATGATGCGATCCGCCTCTCGGTCAGCGTAACCACAAGGCCGCCCCGCCCCGGCGAAATCGATGGCGTTCATTACTACTTCGTCGACGATGCGGAATTCGACCGTCTGGTCGAAGAAGACGACTTCTACGAATGGGCGCCGGTCTTCGGCTATCGCTACGGCACGCCCAAAGGCCGCATCCGCGCCGCACTGAAGGACGGTCAGGATTTCCTGTTCGATATCGATTGGCAGGGCACTCAGCAGCTTTACCAGAAAGACCAGCAGGACGTGGTGCGGGTCTTCATCCTGCCGCCCAGCATCGCCGAACTGCGCCGCCGTCTGGAATCGCGCAACACCGACGAGCCGGAAGTGATCGATGCCCGCATGGACCGCGCCCGAGCCGAGATCAGCCACTGGGACGCTTACGATTATGTCGTCATTAACGAGGACGTCGACGCCTGCTTCGCCAAGGTTCGCGAAATACTCGACGCCGAACGCATGAAACGCCAACGGCAGACCGGCCTCATTCCCTTCGTCCGCGAGCTAATGGCCTGATGGCGGACGCGGACGGAACCGAGGCGCTGACCGACCGCGAAAAGGAGACGCTGCGTTTGCTCCTCGGCGGCCACACGGCAAAATCCGCCGCCGCCGAACTCGATCTGTCCGTCCATACCGTCAACGATTACTTGCGCGAAGCCCGCAAGAAACTCGGGGTGTCCAGCAGCAGGGAGGCCGCACGAATCTTGGGGGAGCAGGAAGAAACGGCCCCCCAAAAGGATGCGACCGAACAAATCGGGATGGCCGATGCCCCGTTCCCTCCCGAATATGCGAAACCATCAGCAACGCCGGGGTCACGCAAGATCTGGCTCTGGATCATAGGAGCACTTATCATGTTGGCCACAGCAATCGCCGCCGTCCTCGCCCTCTCGGGCACGCAATCGTCTAATCCTTCAGTAGAGGACGTCGAAGCTTCGGTTCAGGAAAGTTCGGTTGCAGAGCAGGCCGCGCGTTCGTGGATCGCGCTGGTCGATGCAGGCAACTATACGCAAAGTTGGGAAGCGGCCGGAACGGCATTTCGCACCGCAGTCACGGTGGACCAGTGGGCGGCACAAGTCGATCCGGTACGTTCGCCCCTCGGTGCGGTGAAGAGCCGCAAGCTCGTCTCGATCGAAGCGCCCGGCGCTTTACCGGGCGCTCCGGAAGGCGATTATCGGATCGCCCAATTTGCCACGTCGTTTGCAAAAGCTCCAGGGGCGGTCGAGACGGCCATACTCGTCAAGGAAGACGGTGCGTGGAAAGTCGTCGGCTACTTCATCCGGTAATCCGGACATGCGAACGGTCAGGCTCCGCGACGGGCGCCTGACCTATTATCTCTTCACACAAAGCTCCGCGCCCAGCGCAGCCGAATACCGATAAGCTGGCTCAGTTGGTCCGGCGTCCAATATAGGAGCCGATCAATTCGAGATCGTCCGGTCCGCTGAACGAGAAGATCACAAATATTTCCTCGCGGTTCGCCCCGGCGAGCGATCCGATATACTGGCCTTGGAACGCGGCATCCTCATCGGTGACGCCGCCGGCAAAACCGCCGCTATCGGCAATCACCGCCAAAACCGGAATGGTCGTCACGAGTTCGGTCGTGCCGTTGTTCTGCCTTACGATCCGAATGTCTCCAGAAATGCGCAGGGCATTTGCATTGTCGCCCGTCCCGGCAACAACGCTAAGCGTCGAGGTGTCTGCCGCGAAGACGCCTGCAGCCGTCTCGCCCGGAATCCCGCCTGCGATCTGCGCGGTTCCGCTATAGGTGAGCCCGGCGGTAAGGGCGGCGGCGGTCGTCACCGGATTGAAGAACAGCGCATAGCGGAAGCTGCGCAAATTGCCGGGCACCGTTTCGCGCACGAAGCTCTGACTTGTGCGATAGAAGACGCGCAGGATTTCCTCATACGGCCGTTCCAGCACCAACCGGTTGCCGTCCGCCAGATAGCTGCGCTGACTATCGGACGATGTCTCCAGATCTTCCCCGCCGAAGGTCGGCAGCTCTGCCGCATCGGGGAAGGTGAAGGTCACCGCTTCGGGCGATGTCTCGTAGGTAATGGAACTTGTGCCCGCACGCCGGGCACGGCTGTTCCAGACCTCCGTGCCACCGGTTGGCGTGAAATAGGCGAAGCTGTACGACGTGCCGTTGAAGCTTGCCGTAAAGTCCTGCGCGAAGTCGAACTCGGTGGAAGTCGGAGTAGGCGTGGGGCTCGGGCTGGGAGCCGGTGAATCGGTCGGAGTGGGCGTCGGGGTCGGCGAAGGCGTTCCCTCGTCGTCATCTCCACCGCAAGCGACCAGCAAAGCGCAGCAAGCCGCCGCACTGACGAAAAATCCAAGATTACGGCGCAAAACAATCCCTTCCGGTCCAGATACACGCGCAACGGCGCAGCCCCCGGTAAGCCCGGATAGCGGCGACCGCCTGCCCCCCGCAAGCGAATTCGCCGATCCGGTAAGAGGTTAGCGGCCGCCGGCGGGATCCGCGAAATGCGTGGGCAGGTGCGCGTTGACGATCCCGCCATCGACGGTCAACGTCTCGCCGATCGTGTAGTCGCCGGCACGGCTGGCGAGGTAAACGGCGCTGCCACCCATATCGAACGCATCGCCGACGCGCTTGCTGGGAATGCCTTTCGCGCTCTCGTCCTCCATGTCTCGCGCGACGCGGTTCATGTTGGACGGGAAAGCGCCTGGCGCGATGCTGCTGACGTAGATGTGATCCTTGACCAAACGTGCGGCCATCCGGCGGGTGAGGTGGATCAGCGCGGCCTTGGAGGCTTGATAGCTGTACGTCTCCCACGGGTTCACCCGCTGCCCGTCGACCGAAGTGATGTTGATGACCTTCGCCGGCCGGTCCGCACTGGCGGCAGCGGTAAGCAATGTATGCAGCTTCTGGGTGAGGAAGAACGGTGTCTTGACGTTGAGGTCCATGACCTTGTCCCACCCGGCTTCGGGGAACTCGGTATAGTCCGCCCCCCACGCCGCACCCGCATTGTTGACGAGAATATCGAGCCGGTCTTCCTTGTCACAGATTGCGGCAACCAGCTGATCGCAGCCTTCCAGCGTCGAAATGTCGCCCTGGATGCCGATGACCTTCTCGCCGAGCTCGTCGGCGGTGGCGTTGAGCTCGTCTTCCTTTCGGGCGGTGATGTACACCCGCTCGATCCCGGCGGCGAGGAACCCTTCGACGATCATACGCCCGATCCCGCGGCTGCCCCCGGTTACAAGCGCGACGCGGCCCTTGAGGCTGAAAAGGTCTTCGAGGTTCATCTGGTTACTCCTTGCATCACAGGCTGTGCGCGGCCGCGCTGCCCGCTCAATACCCGCTCAATTCCGCCACCCGGCCGGCATGGTAGTACTGGTCGCCCAGAAACTCCTGCAGCGCGCGGTCGCGCTTCATGTAGAGGCCGATGTCGTATTCGTCCGTCATGCCGATGCCGCCGTGCATCTGCACGCCCTCGCGAACGGCGAGGCCAGCCGCCTTGGCGACTTTCGCCTTGGCGACGCTGGCCATGAGGTCGGCTTTCTCGCTGCCGCCATCGACCAGTTGCGCGGCCTTGATGGTGACCGCCTTGGCGATCTCGACTTCGGAATAGAGATGCGCGGCGCGGTGCTGCAATGCTTGAAACTCGCCGATCAGCTGGCCGAACTGCTTGCGCTGCTTGAGGTAGTCGACCGTCATGTCCATCGCCCCGCGCGCAACGCCGACGCCTTCCGCCGCCGCGCCGACGCGGCCGGCGCGCAGCATGGCGTTCAGGATTTCGCGCCCGCCGTCGACCTCGCCGATCACCGCGTCGCCGTCCAGCTCGACGCCGTCGAATTTGGTGTGCGTCGCCATCGAACTATCCACCAACCGCACGGCTTCGTGGCTCATATTGGCGGCATCCTTCGGCACGGCGAACAAGGTCACGCCGTCCGCGTCGCTGTCGCTGCCCGAGGTGCGCGCGGCGACGATCAGCATGTCGGCGCTGGCGCCGTGAATGACGAAATCCTTGGAGCCGGTCAGGCGGAAGCCGTTGCCCGACTTCTCCGCCTTCGCCGCGATCTTTTCAGGCCGATGCTTCGGCCCTTCGTCGAGCGCGACCGAATAGACGTGATCGCCCGAAACGAGGCCCGGGAGCCAGCGTTCACGTACCGCACCGTCGGCATGCTTCAGCGCAGTCGCCGCCAGCACGGAACTGGCGAGAAACGGCGAGGGCGTAAGATTGCGGCCGATTTCCTCGAGCACGATATTCGCCTCGACCTGCCCCATGCCGAGGCCGCCGTCGTCTTCACCCACCAGCATTCCGGTGAAGCCCATTTCGGCCATCTGCTTCCACAGATCGTGGCCAAAGCCGTCCTTGCAATCGCGGTCGCGCCAATGGCGCAGCTGTTTGCCGATCGCGCCTTCCTCGCCCATGAACTGGCTGGCGGTATCGGCGAGCATCGCCTGATCGTCGTCATGATAAAGTGGCATTTCTCGTTCCTTTTCCCGAACCGCCAACCCGGCGCAGGCCGGGGTCCAGTGTGCGATCGTCGCAAATGGATCCCGGCCTGCGCCGGGATGACGGGGGTTTGATCCTTTTGCTTTAAGAGCCCGGCAGTTCCAGGATGCGCTTGGAAATGACGTTCAGCATCACTTCGCTGGTGCCGCCCTCGATGCTGTTGGCCTTGGTGCGCAGCCAACCGCGCGCGGTCTTGCCGCCTTGCGTCTCCTCGCTCTCCCATTCGAGAGCCCGGCTGCCGCCCGCCGCCATGATCAGTTCGTGGCGGCGCTTGTTGAGTTCGGTGCCGGCATATTTGAGCATGTTCGGCTGTGCCGGATGCCCCTTATTCGCCTTCAGCTCGTCCATGAACTTCTCGCTCATGGCGGTGAACGAAAGCGCGTCGACATCGAACATCGCCATCTCTGCGCGCAGCACCGGATCGAGCTCGCCCTGCCGCGCCGACACCGCGCCCAAGGAGCTTGCCCGGTCGCCGCCGCCGGTCGCCGAAATCATCTCGCGCTCGTGGCCGAGGAGGTACTTTGCCACATCCCAGCCGCGATTGATCTCGCCGACATAGCCAGGGATATCCTCGCCATAGCTCTTGGGGACCATAACGTCGTCCATGAAGGTTTCGCAGAACGGACTGTATCCGCTGATCAGCTTGATCGGCTTGGTGCTGACGCCTTCGTTCGCCATGTCGAACAGCATGAAGGTAATGCCCTGGTACTTGTTCTCCTTGTCCGTGCGGACGAGGCAGAAGATCCAGTCGGCTTCGTCGGCATAGGAGGTCCAGATCTTCTGACCATTGACGATCCAGTGATCGCCCTTGTCCTCGCCATAGGTCTGCATCGAAACAAGGTCGCTGCCGCTACCCGGCTCGCTATAGCCCTGGCACCAGCGGATTTCGCCGCGCGCGATTTCGTTGAGAAACTTCTGCTTCTGACCTTCCGTGCCGAAATGCAAAAGCGCGGGGCCGAGCATCCAGATCCCGAAGCTGGAGAGCGGCGGGCGCGCGTTGATTCGCGCCATTTCCTGCCGCAGGATCTTGCCCTCGGCAGGCGAGAGGCCGGCGCCGCCATAGGGTTTCGGCCATTCGGGTACGGTGTAGCCCTTATCGCGGCAGGCTTCGAACCATGCTTTTTGCGCATCGTTCTTGAAGCTGCCGTTGCGGCCGCCCCAATAGACGTCGCCTTCGTCGCGCACGGGTTCGCGCATCTCGGGGGGGCAATTGGCTTCGAGCCACTCGCGCGCTTCGGCGCGGAAGCTTTCAAGATCGGTTTCGGCCATGATCGGTTCCTCTCGTATCGCGTATTTCAAGAACACGGTATGGCGAAAAGCCCGCCCCCTGCAAGCCTTTCCGCTGCATTTCGCCATGCCGTAACGTCGGCGTGGCGCATCCACGGTTTACGTTGACGTGACCCTGTGCTCCCCTAAGCATGGGAGCCGAGAACATGGGAGAGAGAGCCGTGCGATTCTCCGGCAAAACCGTCGTCGTCACCGGCGGCGCATCCGGCATCGGAGCCGAAACCGTTCGCCTGTTCGCAGGCGAAGGGGCGGACGTGGTGAGCGCCGACATCGACGAGGATACCGGTCGCCGCATCGCGGAAGAATGCGAAGGTGAGGTACGGTTCGTACGCTGCGACGTGACCGACCCTGCCGATATCGAAGCGCTGATGAATGTCGCGGCCGAGGCATCTGGCGGAATCGACACCGTGTTCAACAATGCCGGTGCAGGCGGAGCGCGGGCATCCATCGCGGAGATCGAGCCGGACGAGTGGGACCGGACGATGGATCTGCTGCTCCGCTCGGTCGCATTCGGCATCCGCTACGCCGTGCCGCACATGAAGGATCGCAAAGGCGCAAGCATCGTCAACACCAGCAGCGTCGCCGCCGTCGGCCCAGGCTATGCGCCGACCGCTTATTCGGTCGCAAAGGCGGGGGTTTTGCATCTCACGAAGGTCGCAGCGACCGATCTGGCGCAATTCGGCATTAGGGTGAACGCGGTGCAGCCGGGCTTCATCAACACCAATATATTTACAGCGTCGCTGGGCATCGGCGGCGTTATGCAGCGCATGGCCAACAACGCCATCGCCCAGATGTCCGCCAACGCGCAGCCTGTGCCGCGCGGCGGGCAGGCCAGCGACATCGCCGAGGCGGTCGCCTATCTCGCGAGCGAGGCAGCGGGTTTCGTTACCGGCACCTCGATCCTGGTCGATGGCGGCATCACGCTCGGCCCGCGGCATAGCTGGGACCCCGAAGAGCCCGGCCTGTTCGACGCGCTCGATACGATGGCGAACGCACAGCAGGGGCAGGAGCCGACCGCCGACTGATGCCTTTCACCACCGGCCCCCTGTCCCAGCGCCTGAAGCTGTCGCACGGCTTCGGAGCCGTCGCGTTCGGCGTGAAGGACGGTGGCTTCAGCTTTTTCCTGCTGCCGTTCTACAACCTCGTTCTCGGGGTGGAAGCGAGCGTGGTGGGCGCCGCTCTTGCGACCGCACTGGTGATCGACGCCTTCGTCGATCCGCTGATCGGGCATCTGTCGGACCGGACCTATACGAAATGGGGGCGCAGGCTTCCGTGGCTCTATTTCGCACCAATCCCCCTTGCCCTGATGTGGGCGCTGCTCTGGTCGCCGCCTTTCACCGGCACGCCGAGCTATTGGGAAATTCTTGCCCTCGCCGTCGGCGTGCGCCTGCTGCTGTCGGCGTGCGAGGTACCTTCGATCAGTCTCGTGCCCGAAATCACCGACGATTACGACGAACGCACGACGCTGTTCCGCTATCGCTTCCTCTCCGGCTGGCTCGGCGGACTGCTGATGATGGTGCTGACCTTCACCGTGTTTCTGCCGACCCCGGAATCGCAATTGCGGCCCGAAGGCTATGCGCAATACGGGCTGTTCGGCGCGTTCCTGATCGCGTTCGCGGTAATCGGATCGGCGGTGTTGCAGCACCGCTTAGTAGCCCATCGTCCGGCCGAGCGCCCCCCGCCCTTCTCGCTGCGCAATGCCTTCTCGGAAATCTTCGATGCCTTCAGCGAGAAAGCGTTCGTGATCTACGCGCTGGGCGGACTGGCCGCCTATGTCCTGCAAGGAATGACGTTCTCGATTACGCAATACGTCAATCTCTACGTCTGGCAGTTCTCCGAACTTGCGTTCAAACTGTTCCCGGCTGCGCTGTTCGTGTCGGTCGTGCTGATGTTCGTGATTGTCGGCCCGCTGCATCGCGCGCTCGGCAAGCCGAAAGCTGCGGCGTATGGCGCGGTCGCCGGGCTGGTCTTCTTTGCCATTCCCTATCTCCTGCTGCTTGCCGGCCTGTGGCCGCAAACCGGCGGGACGGCATCGACCGCGCTGTATTACGTGTTCCTCGTTTTGGGTAACACGTCGAGTGTTGTGGCCAGCATTTCGGCGACCTCGATGGTGGCCGAGATCGTCGAATCCTTCGAGGAGCGGACCGGGCGGCGCGCGGAAGGGACGTTCTATTCCGGCAACTGGCTGGTGCAGAAATGCGCGACCGGCGGGGGCATCCTGCTCACCAGCCTGATCATCCAGTCGCTTTCGCTAACACCCGGAACCCCGCAGGACGCGGTCGCGGGCGGCACGGTGTCGCGGCTTGTGCTGCTGTATCTTCTGGCGACCACGGTGCTGGCGCTGGCAGCGGCGTTCTGGCTGGCCCGCTTCCCGATTTCGCGCGAGGATCACGAAGCAAGGGTCGCCCGGCGCGAGGCTAACATCAAGCACGCGCCGGAACCCGATCCGCTGGACGAAGTCTCCCGCATCGACCCCGATGCGCATTCGATCAAATATTAGTTCCAATTCAACGACAAGACCGACGAGAAAGAAAGGACCGAACCCATGGATTTCGAACCGACCGAGAGGCAAGTCTACTGGCGCGACCGGGTGAAGACATTCATCGAACAGAACGTCCGCCCCGCGATCTCGACTTACAAGAAGCAGGACGAGCAGGGCGAACGCTGGAAGGTGATCGACGTCGTTGAAGACCTGAAGAAGAAGGCCAAGGGCGAGGGCATCTGGAACCTCTTCATGCCGCCACGCAACGAGAGCCACAATCATGTGGAGGAGAGTTTCGAGTTCGAAGGCCCGGGCCTGACCAATCTCGAATACGCCTTGTGCGCCGAGGAAATGGGCCGCATCGGCTTCGCGTCAGAAACCTTCAACTGCTCCGCGCCCGACACCGGCAACATGGAAGTGCTGCACCGCTACGGCACCCGCGCACAGAAGGACAAGTGGCTCACCCCGCTGATGAACGGCGAGATCCGCTCCGCCTTCCTGATGACCGAACCGCAGGTGGCGAGTTCGGACGCCACGAACATCGAATGCCGGATCGAACGTGACGGCGACGATTACGTCATCAACGGCCGTAAATGGTGGTCCTCCGGCGCGGGTGATCCGCGCTGCAAGTTCGCGATCGTCATGGGCAAGACCGATACCGAGGCGAACCGTCACCAGCAGCAATCCATGATCCTGATGCCGCTCGATGCGGATGGCGTGAAGGTGCTGCGCCACCTGCCCGTCTTCGGGTACGACGATGCGCCGCACGGCCACATGGAAATCGAACTCAACAACGTCCGCGTGAAGGCGGAAGACGCCATGCTGCTGGGCGAAGGACGCGGCTTCGAGATCGCGCAGGGCCGCCTCGGGCCGGGTCGTATCCACCACTGCATGCGCACCATCGGCGTCGCGGAAGAAGCGCTCGCCAAGATGTGCAAGCGCCTCCAGAGCCGCGAAGCATTCGGCAAGCCGATCTACAAGCATTCGGTCTGGGAAGAACGCATCGCCCGCGCCCGCATCGATATCGACATGACGCGCCTCCTCTGCCTGAAGGCGGCCGACATGATGGACAAGGTCGGCAACAAGGCGGCCAAGCAGGAAATCGCCATGATCAAGGTGCAGGCGCCGAACATGGCCCTGCGCATCATCGACGATGCGATCCAGGCGCATGGCGGCGGCGGCGTGTCCGACGATTACGGCCTCGCCAAGTCCTATGCCTCGATGCGCACCTTGCGGCTCGCCGACGGACCGGATGAGGTTCATGCCCGCTCGATTTCGCGGATGGAAATCGGTCGGCACACGCCCGACGAGGACAGCATGGGCCAGCAGAGCAACAACGCCGAAGCCGCAAGCGCCGGCAGCGCGGCGGCGACGGCTGCGGCCCAATAAATATTGATCGACAAGAGACAGCCCTTCGCCCTGAGCTTGTCGAAGGGCTGTCTTTTCTTGTTTTGCGCTGCACGCGAAGAAAGGCAGTGCTTCGACAGGCTCGGCAGAATTGGAATTGAAAACGTATGGCCAAGGCAGCAATCCTCGAACAGGTCGGTTCGCTCACCATCGGTGAGGTCGAGCTGGCCGACCCCGCACCGCACGAAGTCCTGATCGATACGAAGGCCTGCGGCCTGTGTCATTCGGATCTGCATTTCATCAACGGCTCTTACCCCCACCCCCTCCCCGCCATTCCGGGCCACGAAGCGGCGGGCGTCGTGAGAGCGGTCGGCAGCGAGGTAAAGACGGTAAAGGTCGGCGATCACGTCGTTTCCTGCCTTTCCGCCTTCTGCGGGCATTGCGAGTTCTGCGTCACGGGCCGCATGGCGCTGTGCGTAAGCAGCGAGGTTCGACGCTCGCAAACACAGGCTCCGCGGATCACTCGCGCTCAGAGCGATGAAACGGTTGCGCAGATGCTCAACCTTTCGGCTTTTTGCGAACAAATGCTGATCCACGAACACGCATGCGTTTCGATCGACAAGGAAATGCCCTTCGACCGTGCGGCGGTAATCGGCTGTGCGGTAACGACGGGAGCGGGCGCGATCTTCAATGCCTGCTCGGTCGTGCCGGGCGAAGCGGTGGCGGTAATCGGTTGCGGCGGTGTCGGTCTCGCTGCGATCAACGCGGCCAAGATCGCCGGCGCAGGCAAGGTGATCGCACTCGATCCTTTGCCGGAAAAGCGCGAACTCGCAGAAACGCTCGGTGCGACCCACACGGTCGATGCGATGGCGGACGACGCGGTGGAGCAGGTAATGAAAATTACCGGCGGCGGCGTGCATCACGCCATCGAGGCCGTCGGGAGGCAGGCTTCAGCCGATCTCGCCGTAAGGCTGCTGCGCCGCGGCGGTACCGCGACGATCCTCGGTATGATGCCGCTCGATTGCAAGGTCGGTCTCGGCGCGATGGACCTTCTTGCCAGCAAGAAGCTGCAAGGCGCCATCATGGGCAACAACCGCTTCCCGGTGGACCTGCCGCGTCTCGTCGATTTCTACATGCGCGGCTTGCTCGATCTCGACACCATCATCGCCGAACGGATTGCGCTCGAAGACATCAACGAAGGCTTCGAGAAGATGAAGGGCGGCCATTCCGCCCGCAGCGTCGTGGTGTTCGACTGATGGCGGGGATCGACTACGATGAGGCCATGGTCGGCACGGTGGAGGTGTCGGACAAGGACGCGATGGACCTCGATGCGCTGACCGCGTGGTTCGAAGCGAATGTCGAAGGGTTCGAAGGCCCGATCGAGTATTCGAAGTTCAAGGGCGGACAGTCGAACCCGACCTACCGGATCGATACGCCATCACGAGCCTATGTCCTGCGCCGCCAGCCGTTCGGCAAGCTCTTGCCGTCCGCCCATGCAGTCGATCGCGAATATACGGCGATGTCCGCTTTGGGGCCGACCGGTTTCCCCGTGCCGAAGACCTACGGACTGTGCGAGGATCCGGACGTTATCGGCTCCAAGTTCTTCGTCATGGGTCTCGCCGATGGGCGCAACCTGTGGAACGGCGCCCTCCCCGGCATCGAGCCCGAGGAGCGCCGTGCGATCTACAATTCCATGATCGATACGATGGCGGACCTCCACTTGAAGGATCCCGAAGCCATCGGCCTCGGCGATTACGGCAAGTCGATGGATTATTGCGCGCGGCAGATCGCCCGCTGGTCGAAGCAGTACAAACTCTCCGAAACCGAGCATATGGAAAAGATGGAGCGGCTGATCGAATGGTTGCCGCAGACCATCCCGCCCCAGCACGAAAGCAGTGTGGTTCATGGCGACTACCGGCTCGACAACCTTATTTTCGAGAAAAACACGCCGAATGTGCTCGCTGTGCTCGACTGGGAGCTGTCGACGCTGGGCGATCCGATCGCCGACTTCAGTTACCTCATGCTAAACTGGCAGAACGAAAGCGACGGTCGCGCCGGCCTCGGCGGGAAAGGTCTCGAAGCGCTGGGCATCCCGACGCAACAGGAAGCGGTGGACCGCTATGTCGCGCGCACCGGCTATCCGGTCCCGCCGATGGACTGGTACTTCTCGTACAACCTGTTCCGCCTTGCCGGTATCATCCAGGGCATCAAGAAGCGCGTGATCGACGGTACCGCGTCCTCCGCCCATGCCAAGCAGATGAGCGAACGGGTCGGACCGCTGGTCGATCGCGCCTACGAATTCGCGCAGAAGGCAGGGATGGACTGAGGCGGCGCTGCTGCTAACAGCCCACGCGATATCAATCCGGAGAACGACATGAGCGCCGACCTTGCCCGCACTATCGAAGCCGCATGGGAAGACCGTGCGAATGTGGGCAAGGCCTCCTCCGATGTGCGCGCGGCGGTCGAACGCGCGCTCGCCATGCTCGATAGCGGTGAAGGCCGGGTCGCGGAGCCCGACGGGCAAGGCGGCTGGACGGTCAACCAGTGGCTGAAAAAAGCCGTCCTGCTCTCCTTCCGCCTCAACGATAACCGGGTGATGGAGGGCGGCAGCGCCGGCCACCCCGCATTCGACAAGGTTCCGAGCAAGTTCGCCGGTTGGGACGAAGCCCGCTTCCGCGAGGCGGGCTTCCGCGTCGTACCGGGGGCCGTCGCCCGCGAAGGTGCCTATATCGCGCCCGGCTGCGTCCTGATGCCCAGCTTCGTCAATATCGGGGCCTATGTCGGCAGGGGGACGATGGTCGATACCTTCGCCAGCATCGGCAGCTGCGCCCAGATCGGCGAGAATTGCCATATCTCCGCGGGCGCGGGCATTGGCGGCGTCCTCGAACCGATGCAGGCCAACCCCACCATCATCGGCGACAATTGCTTCATCGGCGCACGGTCCGAGATCGTGGAAGGGGTGATCGTAGGCGAAGGTTGCGTGGTGGCGATGGGCGTCTTCATCACCCAGTCGACCAAGATCGTCTATCGAGACAGCGGCGAAGTGATCCGCGGCCATATTCCGCCCTTTTCCGTGGTCGTTCCCGGTTCGCTACCCGGCAAGGATGGCGGCCCCGGCCTCGCCTGCGCCGTCATCGTGAAGACGGTGGATGCTCAAACGCGCGAGAAGACCGGGATCAACGAGCTGCTGCGCGACTGAGGCGCGCCTTTCCGGCGGAACATTCGCCGCCAAGCTGCGTAAAACCTGCACACCATCCGCAGGGAGCGTATCTTGGAAAACCGTAATAACGAAGTCCATGTCAGCGAAGTCGAAGCCAGCGGCGGCTCGAAAGAGGGGGTCGGGCGCTGGGTGCTGCTCGGCGGAACGCTGCTCGCGATCATCCTTCTTTCGATCGTCTGGATCATTCCTGCGATCATGGAAGGGGACGTCGAGGAAGAGGCGACCGTTTCCGGCGAAATACAGTCGCGCGAAAGCGATGGCGACAGCACCGACAGCATCGTCGGCGCTGCGGAACCGATGTCCGGCGACGAGCAGGAAATCGGCGACCAGACCGAGATGGAAGACGGTCTTAGCACCGTTGAGAATTAAGGCCCGATCAGGAGTATCCCCCATGAGCAATTCGAACAGCTTCCAGACCAATCAATACGTCGAATGGGAATGGGGCAACGGCAAGGGTAAAGGCCAGATCAAGGAACGCTTCGAAAAGGAAGTGACCCGCAAATTGCAGGGCAGCGAAGTCACCAAGGACGGCACCGAGGATAATCCTGCCTACCTCATCGAGCAGGAAGATGGTGACGAAGTTCTGAAGCGCGGTTCCGAACTGTCGGCCCAGAACGACTGATGCCGGCAAAATCGAAGGCACAGCAAAAGGCCGCTGGCGCGGCTCTTTCCGCCAAGCGCGGCGAGACCAAGGTCGGCGACCTGCAGGGCGCGTCGAAGCAAATGTACGACAGCATGAGCGAGGACGAACTGGAGGAATATGCCTCCACCGATCTCAACGGTCTGCCGGATCGTGTTGAGGACGACGACTGATGGATGACGACAAGAAAGACGAGGTCTACGACGAGTTCTACGACTGTGTGAACATGCAGCCCAAGGAACTCGACGAGTGGCTGGATACCGAAGACTCCAAATCGGTCGGCGACAGCGATAGCGGAGAGAGCACAGGCCACGAGATGGGCCGCCATATCGTCGATATCAAAAACACCAAGAAAGACGATCTGACCGATACTCAGTACGAGCAAATGGAGAAGGTTGTCGGTTACGTGCATCGCCATTTGTCGCAGAAACCCGATGGCGATATCGAGCACAGCGATTGGCGGTACAGCCTGATGAATTGGGGCCACGATCCGATGAAGGACGATGGCTGAGACCTTCGATTTCGATCGCTTCCTCGCCGCCCAGGATGGCGGCGTGTTCGAAAAAGCGATCGAGGAATTGCAACAGGGAGAGAAACGCAGCCATTGGATGTGGTTCGTTTTCCCGCAACTCGAGGGGTTGGGATCGAGTCCGACCGCCCGTAAATACGCGTTGTCCGGCATCGCCGAGGCCGGTTCCTATGCGGCGCACGAAGAGCTCGGGCCCCGGCTAATCGAGGCTAGCGAGGCAATGCTGGAATGGGCCGGCACCATGCCTGCCCACGATATCCTTGGCCAAGTGGACGCGATAAAATTTCGCAGTTCGATGACCTTGTTCGAGGCTGCGTGCGAAGACGATCAGGTGTTCGCCGACGCGCTCGATGCATTTTACGATGGCGAACGATGCGCACGCACGCTGGACGCCATCCAATCTTCCGGAAAGGTAAACGCATGACGGTTGTGGCACGATGGAATGGCGAGGAAATCGCCCGCAGCGACGATACGGTAGTCGTCGAAGGCAATCACTATTTTCCGGCGCACGATGTCGCCCGTAGTGCACTTGCGCCAAGCGACAAGACGACGGTCTGCCCTTGGAAAGGAACCGCACAGTATCAATCGATCAATGCCGGGGGAAAGATCAATCCGGATGCCGCCTGGTATTATCCCGATCCCAAGCCCGAAGCCGCTGAAATCAAGGATCGCATCGCATTCTGGAACGGCGTCGAAGTCGTCGACGAGTGAACCAAACCGAGGCGGCGATCCTCACCTTGCTTGCGGAACGCGACATCGGTGCCACGATCTGTCCGAGCGAAGTCGCCAGAAGGATCGATCCGGATAAATGGCGCGATAGAATGACGGAGGTTCACTCCGCCGTCGATTGTCTCCACGCGCGGGAAAGGATCACCCTTTCCTGGAAGGGCGAGGCGATGACCAAGCGCTCCGGCCCCTATCGCATCGCCGAAGCAGAATAATGATCCGTACGGCATTCCGCATAGTGCTGGGTTTGGCCTATCTCGCGGCGGGTGTTCTGCATATTGCAGCACCGGCCCCCTTCCTCTCGATCATGCCGGACTGGGTGCCTGCACCCGAGTTCGTCATTTTTGCGACGGGTATTGCGGAGGTGCTGGGAGCGGTCGCCTTGCTCCAACCGCTGTCGCCCGGTTTGCGAAAGGCGGGCGCTATCGGCCTGGCAGCCTATGCGGTGTGCGTGTTTCCGGCGAACATCAATCATTTCGCGCTGGATATGGCCAAATCCGATCAAGGGCTTGGTCTCGCCTATCACGTACCGCGGATGGTCTTGCAGCCGATCCTGGTATGGCTTGCCCTGTGGTCCGGCGGCGTCACGGACTGGCCGTTCCGCCGCCGGCAATAGTGAAATCAGGTCGCGGTCATGTGCTTCGAAACCGCGCCGGTCATCTTGAACATCGAAATCTGTTCCTTGCCGATGACTTCGCCAAGCTTCTGATCGGGATCGATCATACGCTTGTCCTTCGCGTTCTGAAGGTCGTTCGCCTTGATATAGTCCCACACTTTGGAGGTGACCTGAGCGCGCGTCATCGGGCCCTTACCGACCACGTTTTCAAGTTCCGGCGAGAGGTTCACCGGTTTTTGCAGAGCATTGTTCTTACCAGCCATTGCGAAATCCTTTCTGGTGGTTGTGCATTATTCGTTATCGTCGAGATCGGCCATGTCGAGATCCTCGACCACGTGGCCTTCGAATTTGGCCGACAGCAAAGCGACCGCCGTGACATGATCCTTCATCATGGCAAGGAGGTCATCGTAGGTCGCACCCGGCATCAGGGTGAGCGGCAGATCGAGCGCAAAAAGCTGGAAGACGTAAAGGTGCTGCACGCCGACCGGCGGATTTGGCAGCAGCCACTCCGAATTGCCCTTGGCGTTCTTGCCGACCCGGGGCGGCGCCTCGCCTTCGAGCAATTGGCCCCGCTGCCCGGCCAGGCCCCAGACGAGCCAATGGATCTCGCCCGACGCCGCATCCTCGACTACAAGCACGAGTTCCTGCGTGCCGGGGGGCGGCGCGGTCCATTCCAGCGGCGGCGCGACGGCGTCTTCCTCGATCGCAGTAAAACTCGGATCGAGTTCCCGTCCTGCTTGGAAGGCGGGGCTCGACAATGCGAAGCCCGCCTTGCCGAGTTGCTTCTCGTTCGAAATCTTCCCCGCCGTAAGCTCAGCCGAGATGGTTTCGCCGCCGATTGCTCGACCGATCCAGTCGGTATCCGAACCTGCCATTTTCACTCCTGCATTTCTGTTCGCGGACAAACGCTCCGCTGTGTTCGAACCGGTCTAGCGGGGCGAACGCGGTCTGCACTATGCCTTTCCGCACTGTTTGCACCGATTTTCTCACCCTTCGGCGCAGCGAAAAAGAGCGTTCCACGTTCCATTCACCCTCTTCCCTTGGCTCAGCCACGATTAATCGTCATCTATACAAGGAGATGAACGGTCGCCGACTCGTGGCACCGGAGGGGACGCAGACATGTCGAAATTTCGCACCATCCTGTCGGCAACGCTGGCCGTGGCACTTACAGCTTGCGGAGGTGGGGGCGGTTCGGGTTCCACCGGCGGAACCATTGGCGGCGGCAATACGGGCGGAGGGGGCGGCTCAGGCGGCGGTGGCACAGGCGGAAGCGCGGCCGATTGCTCGATCGGCGCACGCAAGGATTGGGTTCTGGGCCAGATGCGCGAATGGTACCTGTTCCCCGACTTGCTCAATACCGGGATCAATCAGGCCAGCTACGATACGGTGCAGGATTACATTGATGCGTTGGTCGCCCCGGCCCGCGCCCAGGAACGAGACCGGTTCTTCACGTACATCACGTCGATCGAAGAAGAGAACGATCTTATTCGCACCGGATCGAACGCGGGTTTCGGTGTCCGCCTTTCTTATGATCAGGGTGCCGGCCGGCTCTTCGTGGTCGAAGCGTTCGAGAGCGCGCCTGCCTTCGCCGCCGGCGTCGATCGAGGCACGGAGATCCTCGCAATCGACGGTCAGACCGTCTCCAGCTTGTTCGCGCAGGGTGGATCGTTCGCGGTAAGCAATGCTTTAGGGCCGAGCGACCCCGGGGTTTCACGCGCACTTCGCATACGCACCGTTGGCGGGGTCGAGCGGACAGTCACCATCCAGAAAACCGAATATTCGCTCGATCCGGTGTCCGATCGTTATGGAGCGAAAATCCTGGATGTGGATGGCAAGCGCGTCGGCTACATAAATCTTCGTACGTTCATCATCCAATCCGCCGAACAGGATCTTCGCGAAGCGTTCCAGCGCTTCCAGAACCAGAATGTCGATCAGGTCATACTGGATCTTCGCTATAATGGCGGTGGCCTGATTTCGATCGCGGATTTGCTCGGGGACCTTCTATCCGCCGATAAGACGGGCCAAGTTTTCAGCCGTACTGTGTTCCGGCCATCCAAATCCGAGAATAACGAAACGACCCTTTTCTCATCCCAGCCACAAGCGATATCGGCGACGAAAATCGCCGTCATCGGGCGGGAGGGAACGGCGTCTGCCAGCGAACTCGTCACGAATTCGATGCTCGCCTATCTCGATGAGAACATCGGCCTCATCGGCACGAACACATTCGGTAAACCGGTCGGGCAGATCGCGCTGGACCGTTCGGCATGCGACGATCGCTTGCGCGTCGTCGCCTTGCAGACCGAGAATGCCGATGGCGAAGGCGAATATTATCGGGGCCTTGCAAGCGTCATGCAGGCGACGTGCGCTGCGGACGACCAGCTTACCCGCCAGTTGGGCGATCCGAGTGAGGAATCGATCAGTACCGCGCTAGATTATCTTGCCGGGCGGACTTGCCGGCCGATCACGGTCACCGCAACAAAGAAGGGCGTAACCGCTCAGGCGGTGCCTCGCAGAGAGCTGTTGCTCTCGGCCCGACCAAGCGCGGCGCAGTCGGAAATACCAGGGCTGTTCTAGATAGCGTTACTCCGCCGCTTCAGCGCTATCGTCGGTCTGGCTCGCCGTGCCCGAAGCATGATCGAGCGCCTTACGAATAACCGTGTCGGAATTGCATGGCTTCGCGACGCGCGGCGCGTCCAAGGAACGAATGCGTTCGTTCTGGCGGTCAAGATCGCCAGAGTGAATGATATATGGGATTCCACGCAGATCCAGTTCGCGGGCGATCGGAACGCATGTATCGTTTCCCGTAAGGCTGACATCAAGGACTGCACAGTCAGGACGATCTCGTTCGATCATTTGTAGCGCAGTTTCGACATTGGTCGCCGCAAGGCACGATAAACCCGCATCTTCTGCCGCAAATTCCAAATCCATGAGGATCAAAGGTTCGTCGTCGACCAAAAGGATTTTCTTGATACCATCTTCTCCGACCATCTTTACGCTTTCAATCTAACATCGGCCTCGAACCCGGAGGCATTCCAGCGACGTTCTATCGATCCATTGCCAGCACGCAGGAGACGATCGACGATTTGCGTGCCCGCCCCTTTCGCAGGGTCACTGTCCAAAATTGGCGGCCCTCCCAGTTCCGTCCAATGGAGCTCCAGAACGTCTTCGTCGACGCGGTCCCACGATATCCGCACCCGTCCTGACCCATTGCTCCATGCGCCAAAGCGCTCGGCATTGTCCGCCAATTCGTGCAGCATCAGGCCCATCATCGAAATCGTACTGAAACTTACCAGAGCTTCAGGACCTACCAGATCGAGATCGTTCTGTTCCGCATAAGGCGCTAGGATCGCTTCGATCGCACCGCTGACCTCTATGTACCCGGTCGACGCCTCATCCAGTGTCGTCTCATAGGCGCGACCGAGAGCCTGGATCCGCTGCACCATTTCCGATGCTTCGCTCTCAACTCCGCGTACCCTGCCGGTGACGTTTACGATCCCGGCAATGACGGCGAACATGTTCTTCATCCGATGCGAAAGCTCGCGCGCCATTTCCTTTGCGTGCAGTTTTTCCGCGCGGGACGCCCTGACTTCCGAAACGTCCCACTGGCTTCCGAAAAAATAAATCAGTTTGCCGCTGTCGTCGTAGATGGGGCCAACATGCAGAGCGTTCCAGAACGTGCTGCCATCCTTGCGGTAGTTCAGCAGTTCAACGACGATGACCTGCTCGTCTTCGATCGACTGCCGTACTCGATCCAATTGTTCGGGATCGGTTTCCGGACCTTGCAGAAACCGGCAATTGCTGCCGATGATCTCTTCTTCGTCGTAGCCGGTAAGTTTACGAAATGCGCGATTGGCGAAAACGATCGGGTTATCGGATTGCTGCGGATCGGTCAGGCAAATAGCCATCCGGGTTTGCGCCATTGCCCGTTCGAACAGAACACCGGAAACGCCGGAGAACGTATCACTGGGGTTTCTTTCTCGAAATGCATTCGGACTAGTATCGAAAGCCGTGTGAGCTTGATCGCTATCGCGCACTTTCCGTTCGTCGGTATCCGTCATTCCTGTTCCGTCTTTTCGACCGGTCGCACGCGATCCCGATTGCCACCCATTTGAGCGAAAGCGTGCAGAGCTAATCGTTGTTCCCTCGCGTAAGTCAGGCGCTTGGTAGCTGTACTACCGTGTGACATTTTTATCAGGCGAAAGCACACAGAAACGTCGCCGTTGCCAGTCCGATAGAAAGCGGAACGCGCAATGCCATCCACCAGCGGGGCGAAAGCTGATCCAGGCGCACGTCGATACCCAGACTCAATAAAACGGCAGACGCCAGCATGATCAGCGAAGGCTCCACCCCGACCATATCCAATGCCCACGGTCCCAAACATGCCATGGCAACAAAATTCGGTAGGACAGCGGCGATCCATAGCCACCGCAGGGTCCGCCGACGTTCCGCTGCTGGGGCCGCAGCGGCAATCCCCCACCACATCCCCCCGAGAAAGGTAAGTATCAGCCCGGCATAGAGAACTGCGATGCCGAGTGCCGCACCATGCCACGAGGTAGGACCGACCCACACAACGATAGCACAGGCGGCTTGCGGCAGAAGCCCGGAGAAACCGAGGAAGCGAGGCCAGAAAGGGATACTACCCATTCTTAACCGGTCCATCGAATAGACCTGTCATGGCGCTTGCGGTCCTGAAAACGGCTGACGTTCCGTCCAAGCGCATCCATGATACCGGCTATTCCCGATCGTTGCCGTCGCGACATAGGGATAGGTTCGATCGCTCATCTGGTCGGAACAGGCGCCGGGGGTAACCATCATGTCAAATTGCTTCGAGTCCAGCTCGCCTGAAAAACTCACACCGTTATTGCCTGCAAACCGAGACACTGCGAATTCTGTTCCACCCATGTTGTCCGGTGTAATCCAGGTAGCCCTGCCGGCTGCCGCCTCCCCACTCCAGAACGGTTCGGTACCTGTGAAAAACACAGGTTCATCGGAGGCAATGGCAGAGAAGGTCGGCTCCTTTCTGGGGCTGCTGCCCTGGCATGCGACCAAAGCCGGCGCCGCTAGCACTACAGCCATTCGCAAAGTCATTCGTAAGGCCTGCACTATCGCAATATCCCGGATCGTAGCATCGCATCGCTATGTAGGTGTTGGCGGCACACCGCAAGGAGGACGGCTGCCGCCGTTACAGATAGCAGTTGAAACGCATTCGCAATTCAGCCGTGCTCCCGATCTACCCAGCGTTGATTGCTAAACACTCCGATGAAGAAAAGCAGCCAAACTTGGCCGCCACGACCGGTTGTTTGACACTTATTCTGATACGTCCTGAAATTTGCAACGCGTCCATCGCCGACACCGGTATTTCAGAGCGGCTGAACTTCTGCCCCTCGTGAAGATTCTAATCGAACTTTCGACCTTTCAAGCGTTACGCCTGTGAAAGGATCACCGAGATGACTGATAAGACACCGAAACAGCACCTCACCCACATTGCCGAAGCGATGAAGGACATCGACTTCGTCATGCTCAACACCCACACCAAGGATGGCCAGATCGGCGCACGCCCGATGAGCAACAATCGCCAAGTCGATTACGATGGCGACAGCTACTACTTCACTTGGGAAGATTGCCTGATGGTCGACGACATCAAGCGCAATCCGAAGGTTGGCCTTTCCTTACAGGGCGCGCAGGGCGAAAACGGCGCCCCCGGCATCTTTATCTCGCTCGAAGGTTCGGCCGAGATCGTGCGCGACAAGGCTGCCTTTAAGAAACATTGGGTCGATGAACTCGAGCGCTGGTTCGAAGACGGTATCGAATCCGAAGGCATGGTCCTGCTGCATGTTCATGCAACTCGCGCCGCCTATTGGGACGGCGAGGACGAAGCCGACTTCGACATCGACTGACCCCCGCCGCCCCGGCAGGATTCAGGCCTTGTCGGGGCGCGGATCGTGGCGGTGCTTGTCGCCCTTCCCGAAATGCCGCTCGAGGCGCTGCGCCATTGTGCCGGCCGCCTTGCGCGCCGCATCATCGACCGTGCTCGCATGCGCGGTCACCCCGATGGGCTTACCGCCGGAGGGCCGCGCTTCGAGGGTGCACGCCTTATCGTCCGCCCCGCCCTTGGCACCGTTTTCATCCCGCACATGGATTTCAAGCCGGGTCAGCCGGTCTTCGAACCGCGCAATCTTCTCGCGTACGCTGGCTTCGATACGGGTGGCGACATTTTCGGTCCCCATCACGGAGCTGTCGGAATTGAACTGAACTTGCATAGATAACTACCTCTCTTTGGGTATCATCAAGAACGGCTTAATCCGTAGCTTTATCCCTTCAACCAATTGAATTTGCTGTTCCACTACCCGTATCATATGATGTATGCTGGCAAAAAAGGTCGGAGCGGTCGCAAAAATCGTCTAATAGGAGAAGCGGTTTTTGGCTCATGCACAGATGAAACATCCGTTCCTGACGGATCGACAGTTTGAATGCCTCGATTTGGTCCGCCAAGGACTGACATCGAAGCAAGCGGCGCACAAGCTGGGTATTTCGCCGCGCACGGTCGATCAGCATATCGCCGCAGCGCTGGATGCCCTGCAGGTCAACAACCGGATGGCGGCCGTCGCCAAGCTTAAAGAGCTCGAGGCGGAAGATGAAGCCGGCGAGAGTACGACTCCGTTCATGTTTACCAAGCCGGAACTGGAAGAGGATGTTTCGCTGTGTTTCTCTGTACCGCAGAATGCGCAAACGGATAGTCTGCCGAAACGCAGGTGGGATATCTTCCCCCCATTCGGAGGTCGGCCCAACGAGTTGTCTCTCCAAGAGCGAAACGCCATCGTCCTGCGCATTGCCATGCTTTCCGTCATGGTCAGTTGTTTCATGGTCCTCGCCATTCTGGGTGTTTCGGAAATGGCCAACACCGCCCGCCGCTGATGTGTTGTCTCTCGTCGCGCAATGTCGCGCGGCGCATGAAAAGGACATTTGCATGTACGACATCGAACAGGCAGCCGGCCAAGTGGTCGCCAGCGACACCCAGAAGTCCGTCGACGCGGTGGATCAGGCCGTCATGTCGCTAGCCCATCTGTGCGCGAGCATCGTGGAGGTCAGCAAGGCTTCCAACCTTCCGATCAAGACGGCGCAGCTGGCGCTCGCCAATGCGGGCGAAGGGCTCAGCAAGATGATCGGTACGCGCCAGGATCTTGGCCATGCCACCAAGGAACTGCGCCGTATTCAGGACGCCTCCACGCTGCAGACCGTGGGTTTCGGCTGCCCTCCGGAGTACGAGGCTATCGGCCAGGCGACGGATACCGCAACGGCGCGCGAGGCCGCCTGAACCATGCCTTCGCTCTTCCTGCTCGCTTTCTGGCTGCTCGTTCTCGGAGCGGTCGTGATCAGCTGGCAGGTAGGTGACCAGCGGGACCGTCCGATTGTCGCGACGGTCCTTGCTGCGTCCCTGGTTTCGGGCGCTATCTATCTGTTTCTCGATCCGATGATGGCCCTCGTGGCCGTAACTGTGGTCGACACAGCGCTTCTTTTCGTGGTCTACCGTTATGCCATGACCAGTCAGCGGCATTGGCCGCTCTGGTTTGCCGGATTTCTTGGCGCCGCCGTCCTGTTCGAATTGATGACATTCGTGACGCCGCGCCAGTACTGGATGATTCCTTGGCGTCTGGCCGGTTTCTGGACCCTCCCCTCATTGTTCGCGATGACAATCGGGCTACTCGCCGACAAGCGCGGCAAGGTCCAACAGGACGACGCCTGACCGAGCGCCGTTCTGTTGGACGAATGTGGGACTGGCATCGCGCCGCCCCAATCCGATGGAACACATGGAACACCGTCCAAGGGTGAAACTTCGCCTCGTCCGAATCGAGTCTACCAACCTCGAAAAGCGCCGCCCTGACCTGACAATCCATCATGCCCCACTGCCCTTTTTCGGCAAGCGTAGGAAAGCGTCTCCGAAATGGAGGTAATGCAATTCAGCGCGAAAGCCGCCGGCGATTGGCGCGCACGGGCTTGCCGTAATGGCTGAGCGCAGCCGCTGAGAGCTGCTCTGCCGATTGGCCGAAGCCGCCCGCCATCAGCGCGGGCCACAACATCATATTGGCGACCACCTTTTCGCGTACCATCCGCTCCGCCTCGCGTTCGGCCAGCTTCCCGCCGCTCATCATTCGGATCGAGCGCAGCCACACGACCGAGGCCGCTTCGAATGAGAGTGACCAGCTATCGAGCGCGATTTGCGCCCAGGCGGTATGATCGGGTCTGGTCATGGCAGAAATTCCTTACGCGACAGCGGGAATGCTGCACTGCACAAATGCTTGGGACGGGATTTGGTTGCTCCGAGCGAATGTGAAACAGCAGCGAACTGCTCAGATGGCGAAGCCCTCCACAATTGCACCGTGAGTAGCGTGCGTCATGCTACCGAAAATTAACGCTCTTCCTTTACCGCGTAATCGAGAAAGCAGGCCGGCCCGATTCATTGACGTTCCCCATCAAATCTTACTGGCTCCGCGCAATCGCCTTGCTGTGCGCCGTGTTCCTCGCAGGGTTCGCGCCCGGCCTTTCTGCGCAGGATTGCTCTCGCGCCGGTGCGCGCGGTTCGGCTCCGGCTTCGTGGCAGACGTATTGCTGGCTCAATATGAGCAATTACAGCGATACTGTAGCCCGCACCACGGGACAAAATCTCAGTTACACGCTGCCTGATGGGTCGAGGCTCACATTTCGGCTGCAGGTGACAAACAGTCCGACCACGGCCCTTACTATTCTATCGAGTGCTGCCGCGCCGAGTTGGACCGGGGCGGCCGTCGGTAATAGCAGTTTTCTGAATATTCCGGGCCGTCCGATCCTCTATCAGAACGTCGCCGGTTCGCAGACGACACTTACATTCTCGAACATTACCATCACCCCACCGCCCGGAGCCAGTCAGACGAACCAGTTCGCTTTCGTGGTTGCAGATGCGGAATCGACCGACAATAGTGAAACGCTCCGCTACACGACCAATGGCGGACCATGGCAATTGCTGGATCGCGTGGCACCGATCAGCGGCGGCCAGTATCCCACCAACAGCGGTCTCGGCACGGCGACGTTCCTTTCGACGGGCGGAGGCCTGACCGGCCGCGTGGGTGCGTATATTGTGGGTTCGCTCAACCCCGGAACCGTAAGCGTCACACTGCAAGGGGCGGGATTGCAGGGCGTTATGTTCGCAATCCGCTTCGCCTCGATAACGCTCAGCAAACAGATCGAAGCCGCGCGGATCGCCGATAACGATCAGTTCCGCTTCCTGATCGAATCCAGCAACGGATCTACCGTGTATGCGTCCGGACAAACCAGCGGCACGGATCGCGGCCCCTTCGAAGCCGTAGTGTTTTCTTCCACGTCGGGCGTTCCGCTTGTTCTGCGCGAGGAAATGGTCAGCGGAAGCACCAGCACGCTTGCGGATTATCGAGCCACGCTGACGTGTACGAACATCAACACGGGCTCCACCACCATTCTCCCGCGCGACACCGTGACCAACCGATATAATTTCGGCACGCTTCAATTCGGCGATTTCGTCGATTGCGTATTTACCAATACCCCGAACCCCAAGCTGGAACTTCGCACCGTCATTTCCGCGGCAGGACGCATCTTCGCGACAGATCAGTTCCGGTTGGAGGTTCGCAACCAGGACGCAAGCGCGCAGACGGCTGCCTTCACCACCGCCGGAACGGGGAGCACGGCGACGCCGTCGACAACCGGCAGGCTGGCCGTCACCGCCGGCACGACCTACCGATTGAACGAGACAGCGAGCGGGACGACGACGCTCGGTCGCTACACGACCAATCTTGCCTGCACGAACCGCAATACAGGCTCGTCTACCGCCCTCCCTTCCGGTGGGAATACGGGACTGGTGGTGCCGAAGCTTGGCGATGTCATTACCTGTACCATTACCAACACCCGCGGGCCGGCGCAGGCAATCGTATCGGTAAGCAAAACCTCGCGCATCGTATCCGACCCAACGGGCAGTTCGCAGCCGAAGGCCATACCTGGCGCAGTCGTCGAATACACGCTGGTCGTTACAAATACCGGAGACGCACCCGCGGATGCCAATACCCTGCGCCTGCTCGACAGACCTAGTGTCAATACTGCGTGGCAGACCGCTTTCGCGCCCGTTTTCACCAACGGTACGACCCCGAGCGGACTGTCATACGTTGCGGCGAGCAACACGGCCTTTTCCGACCAGGCCGCTGGAAGCACTTACTCCTACACGCCCAAGGCGCCCGAAGATCCCGCGGTCGCACGCATTCGCTTTTCGCCGACTGGAACCTTTTCCCCTTCGAATGGGTCAGCGCATCCCAGCTTCACCCTGAGATACAGGGCCGTTGTAAAGTAGAAAATCGCGTAAGAAGCAGGCAAGCACCCGTGGTGATCGCCGCCGACATCCTGCTGGCCGAACGCTGCCTCAAGGCGGGCGCGACGGTGCTGCGCCACGACGGCAAACCCTTCGACATCGGCAGCGCGCTGGCCACCCGCGCGATCATGGAAGACCTGCGCGCCGGGATGACGGGGTCGGAGACGGTCCCCCGCCGTTCAGCAAGGCCGACCGCTCGCGGTTCCTGCAGGCGCTCGACCGGGTGATGACGTCGCTGACGCGCTAGCGCCGCCCTGCCGAATTGATGCGGGGTTGCCTGCCGATCGGGTGTAGTGCCGCGCCGGGGCATTCCGTCCCGATTGGAAAAGACCATGGCCAAGGGCCAGCAGAAGAAGAGCCGCGAAAACCGCAAACCCAAACAGGAAGAACCCAAGACCAACGCGTCCAACCCCAGCACCAAGCCCGGCAGCATCAAGGGGCTGGAGAACATGAAGAACAGTTGAGGGCCTAGCCCTCCCCGCTCTCGACCGGCGGCTGCGACTGTTTCGCCGCATGCTCCGCAAGCAACCGGTCGATCTCGGCAATCCGCATGCGCTGCGGCGTATCGCGCTTTAACCCCTTGAGACGACACTCGCCCCACAGCTTGCGACGTTCAGATTCGAGGTTCTTGCGGTAGAGATCGGCCATGCGCCGCTATGGGCGGGTTGGGATGCGATGGCTAGTGAGGCGTTGAACGCCGATCAAGTTCGGTTTACGTTTTGCCAACTCCAATTATCTTATGCCGATTTTATGAAATTCTTGAAGATCCTTCTAAATAGTCCTTGGCCGGCCACCATGTTGATACTTGGCTTGGTACTTAGCGTCGGCGCACTTTTCCTCACCATGACCGTTGTCGACGAGAAAAGTAAGCTCTCTAAAAAACGAGCCTATTGGAGCGGACGCAAAGGTGCGCGGTACACCCCTGCGGACTTTGCAGCTGAGCAACTGAAAAGCGTTAGCAAAGCAAAGTTCACATCGCGGGCACTGCTGAATCGATCGGAAGCTAAGGTATTCGAAGCACTCGACAAGACTGTGGCCGCGCGCAATTCTGGCTGGCAGGTCATGGCGCAGGTCAGCCTTGGAGAATTCCTCGCCAGCCCTGACAAGGACGCTTATTTCGCGGTCAATTCAAAGCGCGTCGATTTCGCGTTGATGGACGAGAAATGCTGCGTGGTTCACGCGCTCGAATACCAAGGCAGCGGCCACCACACCGGCTCCAGCGCCGCCGCGCGCGATGCGGTGAAGAAGGAAGCGCTCCGCAAGGCGGGGATCGGCTATCACGAGATCGTCGCCGGCCACACCACGCCGAGCGAACTCAGGGCGCTGGTGGAGAAGCTGGTTCCTGCCAAATAGATAATGGAATGATAATGCTTGACCATGTCAGCACTTTTAACGAGACAAATTAGATGCTCTCATGGCTAACAGTTCGGGTAATCGTCCCCTTTTTCCCAGTGGGAATCGATCTATTTTTGAGGATCCTCGTCGCACGCGATGTTTTGCAATGGTGGGAAATACTGGATGTGAAGACCGTCGCTATTGCAGGCGCATTCTTCTGTTTTCTTATCGCTATTGAAGCGAATGATGAACCCAAAATCCGTAGCGACGAGCAATACCAAAATGGGCTAAAAACATTTAGAGTGTGGATGATTTTGGCCGGTGCAACTTTGGCGATTCTTTTTGGCACAACGACATTCGCGGAGCTTGTCGACGTTAAGAATGGCAGCCCCATGTTCCGCGCTATGGTTTGGCCGATTTGTCTCATTGTGTCTTTGGTGGTCGTCACCTTTTCAATCGGTTCCGCGATTGTCGCTGACGCCCGATATCAATTTAGATTCTAATGGAGGGAGTTATACAAAACTTCCAAAAATTCTTGAGCGGTGACCTCCAAGCGGCGATCTTGATCCTTGTCGCAATAATGCTCGGCTTCGTAACTTCGCAACTTTTCTTTCGTGTGCGGAATAACTTCGCCGCCAGCTACCGCATAGCGATGCTCGGATTACCGCTTTCTGGAAAAACTGCCTTGGTTACGGCAATATTTGAGTACATATTTTCGTCTTCCGCTGGGCGAGCTTTCGCACCGGTCGGTGAGAAAACCATTAAATCGATAAACCAACAAATTTCACTAATAGAATCACGGAAGACTTTTGATAGAACCCGAGATCAAGATATATTTTTATTTCGATTTCTTTATTATGTGAAAAGTTTTTTTCTTCCTTTCCTCACTACTAAATATGAAGGTGAAGTTGTCGATTTTCCCGGCGAGATGTCGCATCGCCTTTTTGAAAGCTCACGAGACGGCGACCTTTCCGATGACATCGAGATATTTGATCGCGATTTCTACACGTGGATCATATCGTCCAAAGCGCATATATTTACAGTGGATTTGGCAGGATACCTTGCAACAGAGGACAAGCGTTCTTTTGCATCTGCACGCTCGTCAGAAATTCGGCGCACGTGGCAAATTCTTTCTGAGAAGGTTTTCTCAGAAAAGGGGAAGCAAAAAAGCCGCGTAGCATTGGTATTCACTAAAGCAGATCTCGCCTTCGTGCGGAAGATTGACGCAGACTTGATGGCAGAAGGCCAATCAGAGACGATGCAAGTGCTGTGGCACTTCCGATATGAAACGATCCCATCCAGTGCAGAAATAAACTTCGACAGAAAAGAACTCCTGTGGGGCATTTCAACGGAAACTGAAAATTATTTCAAACCTCTTATCGATTATTTCTCAAATCAGGATTGTGAGTTCAGAATTTTCTATTGTTCTTCATATAAGGATAATAATGAGAAAAGGCTCGGTATTGAAGACTTGACGAGATTCCTACTTCCAAAATCCAATGTCTTCTAATTGGAAGCCGTCAATGATGAGAGAAGTGAGTCGCAACGAAGGCTGCTAAATCCAGAAAAACGATCGCGACGCGCCAACGTTCACCCCTCCGGCAAATACAACTTCTCGCCCTTCTCCCGGTAAACCTCAGTCCTTTGTGCGTTGCATGTCTGCACGCTCCGGGAGAGCGCTCCGACTCCCCCCCCCCCATTCGAGGATCAGTCCGCCTCGTTTTCGGGCAGGTAAAGCCTCTCGCCCTTGGCCTTGTAGAGTTCGGCCATGTCGGACATCCCCTCGCGCGCTTCCTCGGCCTCTTCGGCTGAGGTCTCGCGTTTGATATTCTCGCTCGCGAGGTAGCTCTCCGAATTCTGCTTCGCCGCAAAATCGCGCACCTCCTGCGTGATCTTCATCGAGCAGAATTTCGGGCCGCACATGGAGCAGAAGTGGGCGGTCTTGGCGCCTTCCGCCGGCAGCGTCTGGTCGTGATATTGCTCGGCCGTGTCGGGGTCGAGGCTGAGGTTGAACTGGTCGCGCCAGCGGAATTCGAAGCGGGCTTTGCTCAAAGCGTCGTCGCGGACCTGCGCGGCCGGGTGGCCCTTGGCTAGGTCGGCGGCATGGGCGGCGAGCTTGTAAGTCACCACGCCCACTTTCACATCGTCGCGGTCGGGCAGGCCGAGGTGTTCCTTGGGCGTGACGTAGCAGAGCATGGCGGTGCCGTACCAGCCGATCTGCGCCGCGCCGATGCCGCTGGTGATGTGGTCGTATCCCGGCGCGATATCGGTGACGAGCGGGCCGAGCGTGTAGAAGGGCGCTTCGCCGCAGGCCTCCAGCTGCTTGTCCATGTTCTCCTTGATCTTGTGCATCGGCACGTGGCCGGGGCCTTCGATCATCACCTGCACGTCCTGCTCCCAGGCGCGCTTGGTCAGCTCGCCCAGCGTGTAGAGCTCGGCGAACTGGGCTTCGTCGTTTGCATCGGCGATACTGCCGGGGCGCAGGCCGTCGCCCAGCGAATAGGCGATGTCATAGGCCTTCATGATCTCGGTGATCTCGTCGAAGCGCTCGTAGAGGAAGCTCTCCTTGTGATGCGCGAGGCACCATTTCGCCATGATCGAGCCGCCGCGGCTGACGATGCCGGTGACGCGCTTGGCGGTCATGGGCACATAGGGCAGGCGTACGCCGGCGTGGATGGTGAAATAGTCGACGCCCTGTTCCGCCTGCTCGATCAGCGTGTCGCGGAAGATTTCCCAGGTCAGGTCCTCGGCAATGCCGCCGACCTTTTCCAGCGCCTGGTAGATCGGCACGGTACCGATGGGGACGGGCGAGTTGCGGATGATCCATTCGCGCGTGTCGTGGATGTTGCGGCCCGTCGAAAGGTCCATGACCGTGTCCGCGCCCCAGCGGATCGACCAGACCATCTTGTCGACCTCGGATGCGACGTCGCTGGCCACGGCGGAGTTGCCGATATTGGCGTTGATCTTGACGAGGAAGTTGCGCCCGATCGCCATCGGCTCGGTTTCGGGGTGATTGATGTTGTTGGGGATGATCGCGCGGCCGCGTGCCACTTCGTCGCGAACGAATTCGGGCGTGATCTCGAGCGGGATGGCCGCGCCCCAGCTATTGCCGTCGGGCTGCTCGGCCAGCTTCGCGCGGCCGACATTTTCGCGCTCCGCCACGTATTCCATCTCGGGGGTGATGATGCCGCGGCGGGCGTAGTGCATCTGGCTGACATTGGCGCCGGGTTTGGCGCGCAGCACCGTCTTTGCGACATTGGGGAAAGCGGGGACGCCGCCGCTACGGTCGGGGCCGAGTTGGCCGTTGTCTTCCGGCTTCACTTCGCGCGCGGCATATTCCTCGACATCGCCGCGCGCCATGATCCATTCGCGGCGCTTGGCGGCAAGGCCGGCGCGGATGTCTATATTGGCGTTCGGGTCGGTATAGGGGCCGGAGGTGTCGTACACCCGGATCGAGGGCTCGCCGCCTTCGAGATCGATCTCGCGCATGGCGACCTGAATGCCGGAGCCGCTGCGCGCCCCGATTTCGACCTTGCGGCTGCCGCGAATGGGTCCGGTGGTGACGCCGATTTCGAGCTTGCTGTTGATGTCGGCCATGCGCTGTCTCTCCGTTTGGCGGAAGGCGCGCGGCTTCTCAGATACGACCGCCCACTCCCTCCGCCGATGCTAATCGGTTCAGGTTCGACGGGTCGGGCGGCGCTTACCCCGCCCCTCTCAGCGAAAGCTCGCTCCCCGGGGATGGCTGTTGGGATACAGGGCCGGGGGCCTTGCGTCCAGCGCGGTCATGCAAAAAGGGCGCGCGATCCTCCGACCGCACGCCCTTTTTTAAAATTCAATGCCGGAGCCGATCAGGCGATAAACAGATCCGCGCCGTGAAGCACTTCCGCCTTGTCCGCATCCAGCGGGATGTTGGCATCGCTGCTGCCGCCGACGAGGAAAGCGTTCACGTCCAGATCCGTACCGGCGTCGACACGGGCGAATAGAATGCCTTCGCCGCTGCCCGATCCGTCGCCATCGTAGAAGATGTTGCCGGTGTCACGGTCGTAAACAATGTAGTCGTTCGAATCCTGCGCGGTACCGGCATCGGTGAAGAAGTTCGCATTGAGCGCACCGGGGTTCTGCAGCGCTCCGAAGAAGTTCAGGTTGAGAACCATCCGGTCGCCCTCGCCCTGATTGAAGTCGTCGATCGTATCGACTTCGTTCGGGCCGAGATCGGTGCTGAATACGAAGCGGTCCGCGCCGGCACCGCCGACGAGGAAGTCGCTACCGGCTTGGCCGCGAAGAACATCGTTACCGGCTTCGCCGAACAGGCGATCGTTCCCGTCACCGCCGTTGAGCTGGTCGTTGCCCGCCCCCGCGATCAGGATGTCGTCTTCGCCGAGGCCGAGCAGGCGATCGTTACCACCATAGGTCTCGATGCGATTCTGCCCGAAACTGCCGACGCGCAGATCGGCACCGCCGGTGCCGAGCAGAGTTTCGGCGCCGGAATAGAAGCCGAGATTAGGCCGTGCGACCGTGCCGATTTCGACGTTCTGCAAGGTAACGAGCGTCTGGTAACTGTCCGCACCACCATCGACGTCGATCTGGATAAGGGTGTCGCTACCCGACTGCACAAGCCGCGCGAAGCCCGAAATGAAGGGGCTGGCCGTACCGTCATATCCTTGAAGCACGGTGTCGAAGAAGTTGCTGAGATCGATACGGTCTCCACCGAGGTTGCCGACGAAATCGGTGACGATGATCTGATTGTCGATCACCACGTTCGACGCATCGCCAAGCACTTGGATGGCATCGGAGCCTTCGCCAAGCGTGATGACACTGCGAACGCCCGTGGCGGACACGATCACCGTGTCGAAACCGCGTCCGGCGTCGATCGTCGCGGAACCCTCCGTTCCGGTTACCGTGATGGTGTCGTTATTGGAGCCGCCGGATATCGTCGCGTTCGATCCGTTCATCGTATCAAACGTCAGCGTATCGCGCCCGAAGCTGCCGTCGAGCACGACATTGCTCTGTGCGCTATAGCCGAAGCGCTGGACGAGAATGTCGTCGTCGCCGCCTTCACCGTAGAGCGCATCGTCACCGCCGGTCTGGTCGCGCAGTGTGTCATTGCCGTCGCCGCCGAACAACTGGTCGTTGCCGGCCTGTCCGTCGAGCCGGTCATTGCCGCCGAAGCCGGAAAGGATGTCATCGCCCGAACCGCCCTGTACATCATCAATGCCGTTGCCGCCGGTGAAGATATCCTCCCCCGCGCCCGCAACCACGCTGAGGAACCCGACATAGTTATAGGTGCCCGCAACCGTAATCGTGTCTGCTCCGACGGTACCGGTAAGGCTATTGCCGCCTGTTACGGTGATTTGCGACGGTGCAGCCAAGGCGCCCGACGGGGCGAAATCGAAATTCGCATCGGTGATATTGCCGGTCTGCGTGTTTTCGAAAGTCACGATGGTTTCAAAGCCGCTGGCCCCGCCGTTTCCATCGACGTCGATCTGCAGGACGACGTCGCCGTCCGACTGCTGCAGGCGGAGAATGCCGGTCGAGAACGGGTTGGAATTACCGTCCCAATCGGTTTCGATGTTGGCCAGAAGATCGCTTACATTGACGCGGTCACCGTTGGTACCGAACTGGAAATCGGACACCGTAACCATGCCGGAAGTCGTGAACTGGCCAAGCGCACCGATCAGGGCAAGCGTGTCGCGCCCTGCCCCGAGCGTGATGTCGGCCGAAACGCCCGCATATTGTACCTGGACGCTATCGGCACCCGACCCTGCAACGATATCGGCAAGACCGGACGTGCCGCGAACGATAATCTGGTCGTCGCCGATGCCACCGGACAGAAGGACAGTCGAACCGTTATAAAGCGCCGCCAGCAGCGTATCGTCGCCGTCATCGCCATAGACTTCCGATGAGAGAGCCGCATCGGCCTGCGAGCGCGCAAGATAAATGTAGTCATTGCCGTCGCCACCGAAGAGCCGATCGGCGCCGCCGTCGACATCCGAGATGAAGTCGGCGCCCCCATTTCCGTAAATGGTGTCGTTATCGACGCCGCCATACAGATTGTCGCGATTTACGGAATCGCTGCCGTTGATCGTATTATTACCCGGCCCGCCATACACGGTCGCGCTGCCCGTCAGGGTGATCGTGTCGGCACCGGCTCCGGCGTAGACCGTGCCGGACGCAACCGTGATACTGTCGTCGGCCACGCTGCCGGTCGTGACGCCGCCGACCGTGACCACGGTTGACACCGGTACCGTTCCATTCGGCGAATATTCGAGATTGGCAAGGCTGAAAGCCGACGCATCGGCGTCGAGAAACCTCGCCAATTCGACGAAATTGTCACCGCCACCGTTCAGATCAACCGAAAGAATCGCGTTGGCGCCGTTTTGCGAGAGACGCAGGTGGCCCGACGCGAACGGATTGGTCGAGCCGTTCCAATCGGTCAGCACCTCGCCCAGCATATCGGCGAGGACCAACCGATCCCCGTTCGTGCCGGTTGCGAAATCGGTAAAAACCAGCGGCGACGACAGATCGACGAATTCGCGATCCGCCGAAAGAGTGACCGTGTCGAGGCCGCTGCCAAGCGTGATGCGATACGAAACGCCTTCCACCGTCAGGTCAAGCATATCGTTGCCTGCCCCCGCGAGGATCATGGCCGACCCCGCCGTTCCCGATACCGATACAGTATCGGCACCCGAGCCGCCATCCAGAAGGGCGCTGGAGCCGTTTTCCGTTAGGAACTGCAGGGTGTCGTTGCCGATGCCGCCATATAGTTCGACATTGGATGCTGCCGCCGTCTGGAAGCGTTCGACGGAAACGAGATCGGAGCCATCGCCGCCGTCCAGAAAATCGTTGCCGCCGTCGGAATCGAAGACATAATCGTCGCCCTCCTGACCATACAGCATGTCGTTCCCGGTTCCCCCGGAAATCGTGTCATCGCCAAGGCGGCCGCGAATGATGTCGTTCCCGCCTTCACCAAAAATTAGGTCGGACATGTCACCGCTGTCGATCTCGTCATCGCCTGCCCCGGCGTAGATCAGATTGGGACCTTCATCGCGGCCGATTATCCGGTCGTTTACGATGAAGCCATCAGTGCGGTATTGATTGGCCGGAACTTGAATGAACGGCATGGATTATCCTCCCACGGTGCGCGCTTTAATATTCAGCGCAGCATCAAATGATATGATTGAAAAACAATAGGTTTGACCATCGCTGCAACCCTAGCGCAAGACTACGGTTCCCAGTGCGAAAAAGGTGTTCCGTTTCCGGACGCTCCGTCCCTATAGCCTCTGCAGTAATGAAGCATTCAGCCGAAGACGCACGATGCTTCCCCGGCTGTTTGTTTTGACCAGCTTTTACGCCACTTCGGCAAGGGCTTCGATGAATTTTTCGATATTGCCCGAATGCAGACCAGCCACGTTGATCCGGCCCGAACCGGCCATGTAGATGCCGTGGTCTTCGCGCAGCTTGACGATCTGCTCCTTGCTTAGCGGCAGTATCGCGAACAGGCCGTTCTGGTTTTCGAGCGCTTCAAGGTTGAGCCCGGGCGCACGATTGCCCGCCGCAGCCAGCTTCCGGCGCACGCCCCGCATCCGCTCGCGCATGTCGTCGAGCTCCTCGTGCCAGAGCGATGTCATGGCATCATCGGTAAGAATGATCCGCACCGCCGCGCCGCCGTGATCGGGCGGCATCGACCAGTTCGCTCGCGCCAGCGAATTGGCGTTGGACCCGATCGCGGCAAGCTGGCTCGCGTCTTTCGCCATCATGTAGAACGCGCCGACGCGGTCGCGGTAAAGGCCGAAATTCTTGTCGCAGCTATAGGCGATCAGCGCTTCAGGGACCGCGGCAAGAACGGTGCGCACGCCTGCGACGTCCTCCTCCATTCCGTGACCGAGCCCCTGATAGGCGATATCGAGTATCGGCAGCACCGTGCCTGCTGACAACGCATCCGCCAGCGCCGACCACTGCTCGGCAGAGTAATCGATCCCGGTAGGGTTGTGGCAGCAACCGTGAAGGAGGATCGCCTCGCCTTCGCCCGCATTGCGGATCGCATCCAGCGCCGCCTCGACATTGGCTGTCCCGTCGGCGTTCGCATGATCGAATTCAGCGATTTCGACGCCGACGTCCTTCAGGATTTGCGCATGGTTGGGCCAGCTCGGTACGCCCAGATGGATGCGCCGCACGCCCGCCTGCTTCGCGAGCGACACCGCGAGCCGCACAGCGCCCGTGCCGCCTGGCGTCTGCATCCCCTCGATCCGCGAGAGTAATGTCGTGTCGTCGCGCCCGAAGATATAGGGCATCAGCGCGCGCACGAATTCGCCGTCGCCTTCCGGCCCGAGATAGCTTTTGCTGTCCTGCCGGTCGACCAGCACCCGCTCCGCCGCCTTCACGGCGCGGAACACCGGCGTATCGCCGCTATCGGTGCGGTAGACGCCGACGCCGAGATCGATCTTGTCCGCCCGTTCGTCGGCGGCGTGCATCTTGATCAGGGCGAGCAGCGCATCGGGCGCCTGGGCGTTCAGTCTGTCGAGCATGGCGCCTCTTTGTCGATAACCGCGCTCGCCCGCAAGCGACAAGTCCGATTATCCCGAGACTAACCAGGGTTGTTTAGAACGGGATCCAGCGCTGCTTCTTGGAAAACCGCATATAGCCGGCATTCACACCGAGCCGGAGCCCTGCGCCCACGCGAATGGGGATCAGCACCACGTCGCCCTTGCGCAAATAACTCGCGGTAAGTCCGCCGACCGCGTAAAGCTGCCCCTCGGCCGCGGGATAGCGCTCGTAAAGTTCTTCGGTGTCGTAGAGATTATAGACCAGCACGAAGGTGCTGCCCGCATTAGCCCCGGCATCGAAGCCAATCGAAGGACCCGTCCAGTAGACCGGCAATTCGCCTTCGACCTTGTGGTACATCGTGCCCGATCCGTAACGTGCGCCGACGATGAAGGCCCCGCCCGCTTCTCGCCCGACGATATAGGCATTGGGCTCGCCCTGTTCGGCGAGCAGCTTGCGGATCATCTTGGCGACGCCTTCCGCGCCTTTGCCGAATGCACCTTCGGCGGCGCCGATCAGGTCATCTTCGCGGTAGGTGGTCGATGGGTCCTCGACGGTCGTGTTGTCGACCGCCTGCTCGGCCGCGGCTTCGGCCGATTGTTCGGACCATTGCGGCTGAGAGTCTTCCACCGGAGCGGGATCGGGATAATTCGTATTGTCGCCCTGCGTAGCGGGCACGTCATAGGCCGGATCCTGCGGCGGCAGTTCCAGATCGCCGTCGATCGGCGCCTCGTAGGCGTCGTTGGGATCGACGCTCTGAATCTGCGCAGAAAGCGGCGCTGCGGCCAAACCGATGGCGGCGGCGAGTGCGGCGGCGAACTGTCTTGCGATACGCATCAATAACCCTTCCCTGCTCCGCCGCCCTCTACGAAGCTGTGCGGCGAAGTGCACCCCTTATGCACGCGGCGGGAATGAAACGGCGATGAACCGAATCCGAATTGCGCCGAACCGAGTCCGAGATAAGGGGGAATAAAGCTTGCGCCAATCTATGCTTGATGCCCTGTACCGTGCTGGCTATAGCCCGCCGCTCGCAGCCAATATGCGACATGCGGAGACGTGGGTGAGTGGCTGAAACCAGCTCCCTGCTAAGGAGCCATACCTGGTAACGGGTATCGAGGGTTCGAATCCCTCCGTCTCCGCCACCCATAAGTCATTGATAGAGAACGATTTTTATCGTCTCGGAACGTCCCGCAGTTCTGCGCCATTGCGGGCAGAAGAGGGTCTGCCAGAGAGCGCAATGAAGCTCGTTCAGTAGCCAAACCAGCCAACTTTCTCTGCGGGCTTGTTCGGTGGTACCAGTTTCAGGTTGCCTGCCCCACGCCGCATAGAGAAAAAGCGGTAGTCGCTCGCCGCTTGTCAATCGCTCTTCTCGCGAATCAATCGCTGACCAAAAGCTCTTCTTGTTCGCTCCACGCCAGCGGGAGATCGCTCAGCCCCAGCAGTTTCTTTGCATCGAGATCGATCGGCTGTTGTCCGGTGACGATCGCTTCGACGATCCTCGGCGCTAGGAAGTTCAGCCGCACCACGCGGGAGGCGTAGGAGCTGGTCACCTGCTGCTCGCGCGCGAGCGCCGAGACCGTCAGCTTGCGGTCAAGCATCATATGCCACCATGCGCGAGCGCGGTGGAGCAGCTTCAGCAGATGCTCGTGGGGCATGGCCTCGGTCGACTCCGACACGCCATGCTGGATCAATCGAACAGCGCGACCGCTGCGCCGAAGGCTCGCATCGATGGATAATGTTGGATTGATTATCGCAGGCGAGGATGGCGCGATTGATAGTAATCCGCAAAGCTCGGTCGCAGCCAACTCTACCGAGATCTGCGTCGGCGCGATGATGACTTTTTCGATGCAAGTTCGCGCCGCGGCTCGCTCACGCTTTTGCAGCGTGGTCGCCAGGCTCGCCGCGCGATCACCGAGAACTGCAACAGTGTCAGGTGTTAAGTCGACGCCCGCTTTCGCCAGCAAACCAAGCGGCTGTTCGATCTCCTGCGCGAGCCCACCGCACACGAGCTTCTCCAGTTCGAGCGCAGGAATGCGGAGGACTCGCTTAACTTTTGGGGTGTCGCCCTCGTCGCACTTTCCGATGTAGTAGCGATAGCGCGTCGTCCCCTTGGTCGCATGGCTCGCGATCAGGGGATTGCCGTGACTGTCGAATACCTTCCCAGCCAGCAGACAGGGCGAGCGTGCCGTACGCGACTGCTGCTGACCTTGCGCATTGGCTTCGAGCTGCGACTGAACTCGGCCCCACGTCTCGCGATCGACTATGGCGTCATGTTGGCCCTCGTAAATCTCGCCCTTGTGACAGATCTTGCCGCAGTAGATCGGGTTGGAGAGAATCTTGTAGATTTGCCCGCGCGTGAAAGGACTGCCGCCCAGTTTTCGACCAGCGCCGGTGACACGCTCAGGCACATTGAGACCTTGCTGCGAGAGCTTCTCCGTTAGCAGCCGAACGTTGCGGACATGCAGATAGCGATGGAAGATGGAGCGGATAAGGGCAGCCTGCTCCTCATCGATCGCCAGCGTCCTGCCGTTCGCCTGATAGCCGAGCGGTACCACACCGCCCATCCACATGCCCTTGGCCTTGGAGGCAGCGATTTTGTCGCGGATACGCTCGGCGGTGACCTCACGCTCGAACTGCGCGAAGGAGAGCAGCATGTTGAGGGTCAGCCGTCCCATGCTGGTGGTGGTGTTGAACGACTGAGTGACCGAGACGAAGCTCACCTCGGCCTTGTCCATCGCCTCGACCAATTTTGCAAAGTCGAGCAGCGAGCGGGTCAGCCGATCGACTTTGTAGACTACAACGATGTCGATCGTGCCTGCTGCAATATCAGCCAGCAGTCGCTTGAGGGCAGGACGCTCCATCGTTCCGCCCGAGATACCGCCATCGTCGTAGACCTCGGAAAGCTGCGACCAGCCTTCCGAGGCTTGGCTCAGGATATAGGCACCGCAGGCCTCGCGCTGGGCATCGAGCGAATTGAAATCCTGTTCCAGGCCCTCCTCGCTCGACTTGCGGGTGTAGATAGCACAGCGGACCTTCCTCATGCTGCGCTCGCTTTCTTCTTCAGACCGAAGAAGGCAGGTCCGGACCAGCGCGTGCCGGTAATCGCGCGGGCCACTTCGCTGAGCGAGCGCCATTCACGCTCGTTCCAGATGATCTCGCCCTTCTCGCCGATTGCGACCACATGCAGCTTGCCGCCGTACTCGCGCGCCAGCCGCATGCCTGGCCGGATGTCCTGCGTCGTCGTTTTTCTGCTTGCGGCCTGATTGAGCCGTTGCCTGATCTTCCGCGGCAGGCCGGGGCTGGTTTTGGACTGCAACTCGTATGCGACTGCTAGTCGCAGCATCTGCGCGCTAGCTTTCGGAATAGGTCGACCGGTGAGCTTCGCCCACCGGTCGCCGAGTGCTGATTTGTCCATTGTCGTTAGGGCAGCCAGCTTGTCTGATAGCTCTGCCATGTTCACGCACTCTTCGTGATGCGATAGCAGGAGAGTTCGCCGCGCTTGTCGCGCGTTATCGTATGCCCTTTCTTCTTGAGGCCAGTCATCGCCGCTCGGGTCGTATGCGGCAGCCAGCCGGTGGCCTTTACCATCTCGTCGAGGGTGGCGCCCTGCTTGCGTTTAAGCAGCGCGATGACCTTGTCGATCTTGGTCTCGCGCTTGGGTGCTGCTGCTGTGTCGGTCTGCTTCGTCATCGGTGGCTCTCCTTATCGCAGGCAGCACCGTGCCGCCTGCCACCACCCAAGGCCCCGGTTCGCGTATTGCGTCGGGGCGGCAGCTCTCATTCAAGGGCCGCGATTCACTGCCAACACCAATGCTTGCTTTGCTCGCGAAGTCGAATGGAAAGTGAGAGACCTTTCCAATGTCGGCTTTGCGCCCCATCTCGGACATTCACGCTTTCTTTTTGACAGCCTGGAAGCGGACCGACAGCTTTGCTCTTATGTTAAACCCTGCTGATGTTTGATTGTAGAACGGAAATGCTAAAGGCGTCCGAAAAAATCAGTGAGACTAATCTGTATCCGGACTGTCTGCGGTGGAATAGGGAAGTCACTGCAATCGTGAATTTGAAGGCGGCATCCTCTGAAGTCCATCATCCGAAGTCGAACCCTCGTTTGCCGATATAACTCAACGCCCAGAATGAGGCGAAGAACGCTAGCATGATTGTGGGGCGGTTAAACGAGGCGCGTTATTGCCAATACGCTTGTCCTAGCCGGAGTTTAGGAGGGCGTTGTCCATATCCGCGATGGCTGGTAAGCCTCATTTCCAGTATTGGCCCCACTCGTTAAACGGCCGCCAGTCCGCTATTAGGTCGTTGATCTATAATAGCCCGCCGGCTTGATGCGCCAACTTCCGAAGGTCTCCACAGGATAATCTACAATCGGTTCCTGCCGGCTAGAGCGACCAAAATGCCTTTTTGCGAACTGGCGGCCAAGGGCGGCAAGTCCGAGCGGCTAAAGGGCGAGGCCACCACTTCGAGGCATCTCGCGCCGAAATTCTTGGGTAAATCAGGCAAAGCGGGTCCCACATGCTGGCACTGCAAACCGCGCCAGCCGAAGCATCGGCGCGCACGCCAGACACCGCGAGCAAACAGAGCGTATTCTTTACCCCATTCCGAATTCAGAGAAGCGCGGGGTTCCCCGCGCTTCTCCCAATTTTCTTAAAACTTGCTGGCCTCAGACGATATAAATGGATTCGAGATCCTCGAGCAGATGGGTTTCACCGGCCCCATACGCATCGACCAAATCTTGCGCGCCGACACCTTGGAACACGGCCATAAGTTGGCCGTCCACAACCATCTCCGCGCCCTCGGCACCGTCGCGGAAGCCAATCGTTGCGACATTGCTGCTAAATTCGATACGATCATCCGAAAGGTCGAAATCCGTGATTGTATCCACGCCAGCTCTGTCGTTGCCATTTTCGAAGTAGAAGACATCCGCACCCGATCCGCCGGTCAGAATGTCATTGCCATTACCGCCCGACAGATAATCATCTCCGCGATCACCGCTTAAGATATCGCCGCCGTTTCCGCCGTACAGATAGTCATCGTCGGCTCCGCCAAACAGGGTATCATGGCCATTAGCCCCGTACAGGATATCGTCGCCCATATTACCCAGCAGGACATCGTCCTTACCGCGACCCATGATCGTGTCATCACCTGCATTTCCGGCAATAATCGCCTCGACGCCAGCAGGGCTGCGGATATCGTCGTCGCCCGAAGTCCCGGAAATCGTCAAGGGAATGGCCTTTCCATCGACGATCAATGTCGTCGATTTCGGCGAATTGCGGAAATCGGCGGCTGAAAGCGCAGCGGCAGCGGCGGTATCCTTTACGACTGCCACCTCGACACCGTCGATTGAAATGACAGTATCCTCGCCGAACTGTTCGAAAACTATGCGCTCGCCGGCGACGTTAGAGAGGCGGATCTCATCTTCTGTCGTGAAGTCTACGATCGTATCGAAGCTATTGCCGGACAGATTGCCGTCGATCACGAAAATATCCGATCCTTCGCCGCCAGTAATCATGTCATTACCCGCACCGCCGAACAACACATCATCGCCATCTCCGCCAAGGATTTGGTCGTCTCCGCCACCGCCGTAGACAATGTCGTTACCAGCGCCCGCGTCGATGACATCGTCGAGTTCGGTGCCGATGATCGTGTCGTTCCCACTGGACCCGCTGATGATCGATGATCCGATATCGAACCGGGCCAGAACCGGATCGTGATCGGACACGCCAGAAGCGGTGTGAATATTGCGATGCACGATGTCGATTTCGACCCCGTCAAGCAGGTTCCTGCTCGCAAGGATATGATCGAGCTGCTGGGCGTTGCCCTGAAATACTGCGGAATAACGCTCGTTCGGCGCAAGGAAATAGGTCAGGTTGGCGAGTTCGATCGAGTCTCCCTCGGTAACCGCGCCATTTGCATAATCCAGCTGCCCCGTCAGGACATTCAACGTTTCCTCGAACTGGAAATCGTTGAAATCGCCAGTCACGACAATGTTGGCATCAGAATTATCTGCAAGCAAGCCGGAGACGTAGCGATTGACCGCATCGGCCTGTTCCGCACGACGCAGAGCGCCCGCCATCTCCGGGGGCTGATTGCCGGCGAAAGTATTGTCCGACCCGAGCAGAGAAGTGAAGTGATTTCCGATTACGGTGACGTCTTCCCCGTTAAACGCGAAGGTCGCGCCTAGTGGAACACGCGCAAACGAACCGTCATCGATGGTGAAGACAGAAGATTCGTCAAGATCGACGCGATCTTCACGGTACAAGAAAGCAACACGAATATTGCCGCCAGGCTGCCCGCCAGTCTCGCCATCGATAACGAACGGATTGTCTTGTACCGAATATTGTATCCCAGTCTGCGAGAAGATCTGATCGGCCAGCATCTCCAGCGTTAATTGAGATGAAACCGTTCCGTCATTCGCCGAACCGCTATCATCCTGAATTTCTTCGAGCACGACGATGTCCGGCGCGTTCATCGCGATGCCAATGTCGAACGCAATCGCGTCGAAACGGCCATCGGCAATGTCGGTGTCCCCATCGGCCTCATTGATGTCCAAGTTCAGAACATTGTAATTGGCGACGGTCAGTTGCCCAGCGGTTCCTATCAGCGAGGACAATTCGCCAATATTGGTGCTGGGGGCCGCGACGCTCACCGTTTCGGTCAGGCGCACTTCATAATTGCCGAAACTGTAATCGACGATGCCGGTTGCATCGGTCAATAGCGCGCCCGGCGTTGCTTCGGGTGTCTCGACCGTGATGCCGTTGAAGGTATAGCCGCCATCGAGTTGGATGCGTTCCGGATTGAAATCCGAACCTGCGCCGCTGTCGAACACACCAAGACCGCCTTCGCCGCCCTCGACGACGACAAGACCGGTATCTGATACGTTCGTGGCCGAAAGATTACCGTTTCCATCGCTGGCCACCGTCCACAATTCGCCGAAATTATTCGTGCTGTCGACAGCGACCGGATTCTGCACCGTGACGCGCATTCCTTCCAGGCTTTCCCAGAAATCGATACCGTCGGTGGCCGGATCGTAGCTCGTCAATCCGTCATCGTCGATGGTTTCGGTCGGGGGAAGGATGCCGTCGGGGCCAATCACGATCGCTTCGGGCAGGGCATTGCCGCTGCTCTGGACCGTAACAGTAGGATCGATCAGCTCGGTAATGGTCAGATTGCTGTCATCGCCGCCTGGCAGGAATTCCGTAACCGTGCCGGTCACCGTGACGGCATCGCCGGCCAGCACTTCGGGGGCCGAGCGGGTGAACACGTAAATCGCATCCGAGGTGGCCGCATTGCCATCCCCATCCTGAAGATAAAAGCCATTGGGTCCGACAGCGGTCACGATGCCGGCAGTGGTGACCATATTGCCGGTGTAGATCGATTCGTGAGTTTCGCCTTGAATTTCTCCGATCTTGAGAACGAGCGCATCGTCATTCTCGATCAAGCCGGTTGCCACGCCATCGCGAATATCGGCACCGCCGGTGGCGTTCGACAGGGCGATTTCGAAGGTTTCTGTCGGCTCCGAAACGGTATCGCCGGCGACCTGCACGATAATCTGGGCCGTTGCCTGACCGGATGCAAAACTCACCGTTCCCGAAAGCGGTCCGCTCAGATCATCTTGATCGGCAGTCTGCGCGCGGCCCGAGAAAACGACTTCATAATCGACGGTCACTTCACCATCTGTTCCGCCGGTGCGACGAACAGTGAAGACCATGTCGGTGGTTCCGGCATCGCCCTCAGAGACAGTTGCGTCGCCAACATATAGGCTGCCATTGGGATTGGGGGCTACGAAATCCTGTCGACTATTGACAGTCCCGAAACTGTCGGCCGAGGGGCTGGCCCAGGTGAAGTCTTCGTAGTTCGATCCCGTACCGGTCAGCTGAAGCGAAAAGCCGACAGGTGTTCCACCGGCTTCTTCAACGCCGACATCCGTGCTGGTCATGCCATTGGCGGGACCATCGGTTGCAACCATCGTTCCTTCGTAGGACAGGAATTGGACGACATCACCGGCGGCATCGACCAACGCGAAACCATCGGGCGATCCGTTCTGGAGACCGGGCGTCGCGAAGCGAAGCGTTCCGAAACCCTCGTCCTGATCGGGAATGATCCCGTCGAGCGCGACCGAACCATACTGACCGCCGCCGTTGCCGTTGTAAAAGACGATGCTCCAGCCTGAAACATCGGTGCCCGCTGTACCCGCGATCTCGATCGCTTCGCCTTCGTCTGATCCGGCATTGTCGTAGTGAAATTCGTTGAAGAACACGATGGTATCGGTGGGAGGCGGAGGTGGCGGCGGCGGCGGGGGCGGGGGCGTGCCACCAAAATCCTGCGCATCATTAAGGGAGCCACGGCTTTCCTGCAGCGGGCCGGTCCAGGCAAAATCGTCCGCCACTTCGCCACTACCCGTGCGTTGCAGCGAAAGGCCGGCCTGCGTATTGCTTTCTTCAGCAACTCCGACATCGGTGCTGCTCATGCCATCGGCCGGGCCGCCCGCCGCGACAAACGACCCTTCGTAGGACAGGAACTCAAGTACATTGCCATCGGGATCGACCAAGGCGAACCCGTCCGGCGAGCCATTCTGCAACCCCGGGCTTGCGAAATCGAGTGCGCCGAAACCCTCGCCCTCGTCGTCGATTATCCCTGACAAGGCGATCGTCCCATAGGGCGCATTGTCATTGCCATTGTAGAGCACCAGCGAATAGCCGGTCAGATCGACGCCCGCCGTGCCAGCGATCTCGATGAACTCGCCGACATCGGCGCCGGTATTGTCGTAATGAAATTCGTTGATGAAAACGATCGGTTCGCCCGCTGCTTCAATCGTCTGGCCAGTATTGGCCGTCGCAGACGTGTTCTGTTGCGCTTCGGTCCAGGCGAAATCGCCGTAGGATGCGCCCGATCCGGTCAATTGAAGTGAGAAACCCTCTGGCGTGCTCGATGTTTCCGCCACCCCGATATCGCTGCTGGTGAGGCTGGAGGCAGGGCCATCGGTCGCCGTGAAGGATCCTTCGTAGGACAGGAACTGCACGACATTGTTCGTGCTATCGACCAGTGCGACGCCATCGGGCGAACCGTTCTGCACTCCTTCGTAGAAATAGGAGGAAAATATGTCCGATCCGCTCAGCGCGATGGTACCGTAGCTCGTGCCGTTCGACCCGTTGTAGAGGAAAAGCGACCAACCCGACAGGTCGATGCCATCCAGATTCGCGATCTCGAAAAATTCGCCAATGTCGGCGCCGACATTGTCATAATGGAACTCGTTCACGAACACGCGCGTGCTGGCATTGGCAACCATTGATCATCCTATCTGAAACCGTGCGGCAGGTCAGCTACCGCGGAACACGTGTTCATTAAGGAGTTCCTAAGACATCTAGATGACGCACACGGCAATTAAACGGCGGCCGAACGTTCGCTGTCAGAAGCCGTGCGACGTCATCGCAATGCCCCTTTTTTCAACCTTTTTTGTAACGATGACCTTCTCAATGTCTTTTTGACATTATGGTTTCGAAAGAACTTCCTCGATTGCATCAAGCGGGACCAATTTAAAATTCTGCGCTTCACGGCCATTCTGTCCATCTTGCGCAACAAATATTCCGCGAGGAAACATCGGGCCGAAATCACCGCGTTTTGCCTCTATTCCGTCGGTTTCTTCAGTCCGGCCATACGTGCCCTCAGCAACTCTGAATCTTCCAGCAGGTGTTACTGCGGGAAGGCGATATCGCATGTAGGTACTGTCGCCCTGACTTGAGGCATATAGCCAGCCTTCGCGCTGCCCTTCGGTGATGATTGCCAGTCCTTCGAGATCGGCGACGAGATGTACATTGTCGACAGGCGCTACGATTTCGCCGACCGTTTCGTTCTTACCGAACCGCCAAATACCTTTTGCTTCCTCCCCGATATAGAGGTCACCATTACGGGGATCGACTGCGCAGCCTTCGGGCTGACTCGGAACTTGCATCGAACGAAGCAACTTCGCGTCCGGAGCGGGCGAGAAGCCAATTTTCCACTCGGAAATATTGCCTTCCTTCGGCGCGGTATAAACGATCAAACTACCTTCTCGTTCATAACCACAGATACCGTACGCTTCGCCAGTACCCGCTGGCAGCGAAGCCAAAGGTTCGAGCACACCGGTTGTGGGGAGCAAACGGAACAAGGCAATCCGGCCATTGGCCAAATCGCTGCGATCGCTGGCAAAAACAACTATACCATGGCTTGGTATTTCGGCGAGGTCGACATTGTTGAGGCCAGGTTGCGAATGAAAACTACGAATACGACCATCGAGCCCGTAAACGTATAGACCGCCTTTCTTGTCCGTCGCGACGATCAGACTGTCCTCCGGCCTTTCGGCATTTCGCCAAATGGCTGGATCATCGGCGGCGTCCTCGTTGTTGGTCCCGACGGGCTCGGTTTCGGCTACCGCATAAACTGGAACGGTGGGTGCACCGGAAATGGTCATCGTCGTACAGGCAGCGACGAACCCCAACATCGAGATGGCGAGCAATGGCTTGTCACGCATCAGAACGTAAGCCTCACGCCTGCTTTCATCGTCCAATTGTATTCCTCATACTGGTATAGGTTCCGACGTCCGCCAAGGTTATTATAGGCGAAGTATTTCGCATTATTAATATTCACCCATTCGTAGAAAACTTGTACGCGATCGGTGAAGCGGTATTTCGCGGCAAGGTCGAGCTGGAAATGGTCGTCGACATAGCGATCAAGACCGGGTTCACTCCCGAGTTCGTCGAGATAGCGATCGCGATACGTGCCCGATAGCCGGATATCCAGCGGCCCCTTGTCATACCCGAGCGAGATATTCCCGGTGTGCCGACTGGTGGCAGGCAGTGCTACCTCGCGTGGTCCTTCGGAAGCGACGAGCGTGACCGTACCTTGCGCATCGGTGAAAGTATAATTGGCTTGCACCAGGAACCCGTCGAGCGCGCCGGTGAAGGTCTGTGCCACACCCAATTCGATCCCGAAAATGTCGGCTTCGTCTCCATTGAAAAAGATTGAGGCCTCATCGAACGGAACGCCGCGGAACACGCCATTAAACGGAGCGTCATCCGCTTCGAACGCGGTTTCGACGAGGAAATCCTCGACATTCTTGTAAAACAGCGAAGCGAAGATCGCGCCGTTATTATTCATGTAATACTCGGCTGCGGCGTCGATATTCCAGGCTTCGGTCGGGCGTAATTCTGGATTGCCGAACGCAGCTTCGCGTTCGCCCTCATCGGACTCCTCCACGGCGACGGTAGGTGCCTGTTGAAACGGACCGGGGCGCACGATGCTTCGATAGCCGGCGAGCCGGAGAACGATATTGTTCGCCGGCTCATAACGGATATTCAGGCTAGGCAGCCAGTGATCGTAGTCCTTCTCGATAGAGACCGGACTGATGAGGATTGTCCCTTCGTCGATCACTTGCCCGTCGAGCGTGCCTCCATCTTCGAACGCTAACACATCATTGCCGATCAGCGTATTCGAGGTATCTTCGTAACGCACCCCTCCGATTACGGTGAGTAGGCCGCTGTCCCAGCGCCCCAACAGGTAACCGGCGAGAATGTCCTCCTCCACCGTGAAATCCTCGACATTGGAATCGAAAGTGCTGTCGAATTCCTGCAACTCGAAGGCGCCGCGGTTCGCTTCGAACAGATCGCGCGCCTCACCGTAGCCCGGAACCGGCGAGATATCGGCGAGGTGGTATGTCGGCCCTCGTCCGAGAACATCGGCGAGCGACACGTCATCGTTCTCGTAAAATTCTATAGTGCCGTCGAAACCCTTTTCGCGCCAGCGACCCTTGAAACCGGTCTGAACGGTGAAAGTACCGATTTCCCCGATGAAGCGACGACCAAAATCGAACACTGCCGAATATTCCTCATCCTGCGCGTCGGACAGGGCGGTCAATTCGATGTCGTTGAGGCTGTAAGCGGTCGGATCGAAAAAGTTTCCTGGCTCGCTGAGTACGGAATACTGCGGAACACGCAAGTCGGAGACATCGAAGCCAATCGAGATGTCTTCCTCTTCATATTCGTGCTCGAAGCTGGCGGGATCGATACTACCGGTTTCCCGCTCCGTCGACTTGGCCCAGCTTGCGGAATAGTTGGCGAACCAGTCCCCGGTATCGGTTTCACCGCCAGCGACGATGCTGCGAATTTTCTGGCTTTCGAAGCGGTCCTTCACGTCGCGCTCGATGGTGATAACTTCGTCCTCGTCGCCGCCCGCAGCACTGAAAACCAGTGCCTCACGCGTGCCGGAAACTGCTGCATCGCCAAAATCGAAGATTAGCCTGCGACGAAATTCCTGGTCGTCGAACTGGCTGTATATTCCGCGCACATAAAGATCGGTAAAATCACCTGCACGAAAATCGAAACCAAGCGTCGCGCTGATCCGCTCGCGCTCGACGTCGTAGTCGCGATATTCGAAATCCTCGAAATAGGCCAAGCCGTCATCGTCAACGTTCCAGCCATCGGCTTCGACATTGTCGGTTTCGAACTTACGATCGTAATACGCGAGACCACCCGAGACGCCGAAATTGTCGGACACCTTGTATGAAAAATCTACGCTGCCTTTTGGGGTGAGCTCGTCGGAGTAATCGTTGTAACTGCCTTCCAGCCTGACGCTCAGCAAATCACGCTTCCTGTCGAATGCGCTGGTGGTTTCGATCTCGACCGAGGCACCGATCGTATCGGCGTCCATGTCGGGCGTAAGGGATTTCTTCACCTCGATCGATTCGATGATGTCGCTGGAAATAACGTCGAGCGCGACTGCGCGCACGTCGCTCTCGGGCGACGGCAAACGCACGCCGTTCAGCGAGGTTGCGTTCAGGCTCGGATCGAGCCCGCGGATGGAAACGAAGCGGCCTTCACCCTGGTCATTGAGTACATTGATCCCCGGCAGGCGGCGCAAACTTTCCGCTACGTTCTGATCCGGAAACTGCCCGATAGCGTCTCTGGTAAGAACGTCCGACACGGTATCGCTCTCGCGCTTGCGAGAGAGAGCGCTGGACAGGTTGGCCGACTGTCCGATCACCAAGATTTCGGCATCGCTGCTGACGCCTGATAGACTGAGATCGGCGCGAACAATGCCCGTCTCCGGCACTTCGATGGTCTGCGTAACGGTATCCGCTCCGATATAGCGGACTTGAAGGGTATATATCCCGGCAGGGACGCTCGCAAACAGGAACGAGCCGTCGCGTTCCGTAACTGCCGTACGATCTAGTTCCAAGATCCGGACTTCTGCGGAACGCAAAGCGATTGTCTCGCCAGCATCGGTCACCGTACCTTGAATTTCGCCCGCATATAGAGGCGTTGCAGACAAAATTGCTCCGACGCTTCCGGCCACAAACAGATACGAACGTGCAACTTTTCTCATTGGAACCCTCCTGTTGGAAGGGGTCCTTATGCCGACGAAATGACCGCTCCGTGTCGGCTAGGTTGCTGGTAAATTACAGTCTGGCGGTTTTGTTCACGGTGGCCTTTTTGACGAACTTGCATTGCACCACTGCCCGAAAAATTGTGCAGAAAACTAGTCCGATGGGGAGTTTGTGCGAAAGGTTTCCAAACTCATAGCGCCCAAGGTTGTTGCGCTCGCGGCGAAGATGCAGAGCGCGGCTCCGGTCACACCTTGCCAGTTTAATGCCATCGGTAGCGCAAACAGCGACAATCCGAGCGGAACCGCCCGAAGTAGCATGTTACGAGTTACCCGCTGTCGAGCAATTAGCAGCGCTTCCATGCTAGCGCCGATCAGTTCACAGCCTGCTGCGGCAATCAGGATCAGCATTGGTAGGTAAGCATTACTGAATTGCGCTCCTGCAAGGAGTCTTATTGCCGGACCCCCGAGCAGCAGAGCCAGGAGGAAAGCAATCGCGAACAAGCCAGAAGATATACCGACAATCCGTCCAATGCTGTTGTGAGTACGCACGTCATTACGTACGAGCTCGGGATAGGTGGCTCGCAGGATCGATTGTGCCAATTTCAGCAAGGCATTGCCGAGTTGCGCCGCGATGCGATAAATCCCTGCGGCGGCAGCGCCGCCAAACATCCCTACCAGGATAAGCATTCCCTGACGGCTTAGCGCACCCAAACTGCCCGTAAGGCTGGTGGAGACGACGAACGTCCATGACCCGGGGGTCTTTCGGGGAAAGGCTTTCATCGAAATCGGGACGGCGGTTGGGGGGTAGTTTTTAAGCGCGAACCACCAATAGGCTGCAGCCGTGACGATTTCCGCAACGCCCCATATTGCCAGGAATTCGACTACTCCCCCACCGGCAAGGAACGCGGCGATCGCTCCGAGCAACCTGATGATCGGCGTGAGTGTGTCGGCCATCGCGGCATGTGCAAACCGGTCGCGCAGACGAAGGATGCCGATCGGCGTCGATCGAATAGTGAGCATCGAAACGACGCAGAAAAGAAAGGCCGGCCAAGCAAGATCAGACAATACACCGAACGTGCTCGGCAGAAGTAGGAATGCCGCACCGGCAAGAGCGATGCCGACAGCCGCGCTGGCGATATCGAGCGCGATAGCGAAGCCAAGCGCCGCCCCCGCTTTTGTATCGTCGCCCCATTGAACAACCAACTGCCAGGTTTGAAAACTGACCAACTGGCTGATGCCCTGACCCAGCGCGACAATCAGAGCCAATTGGCCGAACCCTTCCAGTCCGAGTGCCCGCGTCGCCAGCGCCAGGTAGCCTAAACTTAGCAGGGCGTTGACCGACTTTCCTCCGATCAACCACCCTGCGTTCTGCCAAATGCGCATACTAAACTATACCGTTGAGCACGTGATCCCATTCGCTTAACGTTCGGCGGCTGTCGTAAGCCAGGGCGCGATCCTTTGGCCGAATTGTCGTCGAATGATCGAGTTGCGCGCATATTGCCTTGGCCATATCATCGGCATCGCGCGGATCGAAAACCCTTCCGAACCGACCGTGATCGATCATTTCGCAAGCATTTCCCGCTGTTCGCGATACAGCGACAGGCGTACCGACAGCTAAAGCTTCTAAGACAACGTTCGGAGCCCCCTCCCAAAGCGATGGAAGAACGAAGCAATTGGCATGGGAGTACCACGGAAATATGCTATCGGTCTCTCCGACAAAGGATACGCGGTCCGCAATATCCAGCTTTTCGGACAAAGATTTCAGCTCTCGTAATTTCCCATCGCGAGATGCGCCTACAACGATCAAACGGGCGTCACTGCGGTCCATCACTATAGCCATCGCTTCGAGCAGCCGTTCGAAATTTTTCTGTGCTGCCAAGCGACCGACCGAGAGTACTACCGGAAAATCTTTCAAGAACCACGGATGAGACGCGAAACCCTGCGCGCGTGAACGAGCATCGAAAACATCGACTCCATTCGCGATAACCCATAGCCGCTGGCTTTGAAGCTTTTCAAAAGCCGGATGCCCCAGAAGATCGGCCGCGACTGCGACGATCCGGTCCGCACTACGTGCGATAATGCGCACCCCGAAATCGCGGACTACCTTTCTGATCCACGTCGAAGGGTCGTTCGATCGAGTAAGTTCATTGCTGATCCGGACTACGACTTTGGGCTTTGGGCAACACATATTCGCAGCGCTCAAGACGGTTGCATGTCCGTGATTGCCCATGGATATGATTACGTCAGGAATAGTACGAGACAGCCATTTTCTCAGACGGATCGCTCCGAGAGCTTTCTCAGCAAGGCGCGATCCCATCGGTTTTGGCAGCAAGACAACGTGAGACGCTCCCGGGCCAGCATTGCCGCCAGGCAAGGTCGTGACCAAAGTCACGTCTCTACCGCGGCTCCGCAAATAGTCGACGAGTGATAATGTCTGCCGTGCTACTCCAGTCGCCCCGATCTGATGGACGTAGATTGCGATCATTTCAGAATGTCGAACTGGATCGGTTTGGCATTGCGCCAGGCTTCCTCGGGTAAGGTGTCCAGCAGGGTACGGTAACACTCTCCGATTTGAAGCGCATCCAGTCCGGTCTGCATTGCCAGTTGAATGATGTCGGTTCCAGGGTTCCAGTTTCCCTCGATGATTGATGGCCCCATGTCGGTCAAACCGATATCCCAACCGATCATTCCGAAACCCGCCGCAAAAGGTTCATGCGCGCGGCGCGCCAGTTCCAGAATTTGCCCTAAGGAAGGCACTTTGCAATCGGCAATCGGTCGCCCGGTAAGAGGATGGTTCGAGAATCGTTCGATCCGGCCGGAACTTATACCCCATGCGGCATCGAGCCGATTGTCGGGGCTGATAGCACTGACAAGGTTGCCGGCGTTGAAATTGTCGACAGCGCCGGTTTGATCTCTCGACAAACGCACAACAGGTGCAAAGGCGACGATCTCTCCGGTACGGTAAGCGAAGCTCATTACCCGTACGGTTGGAAGCGCACCTGGCGAAATGCCTCGAAACTCGGGATGCGTAGTTGCGCGGTCCTGTACGATCCCACCCCTGTGCAGGATACGGTCGAGGACCGTAAGAAGTTCTTCCTCATTTAAGAGGACGCGCCCATCGTACCATCCGTCCGACCTTCGTTCGAAGGCAATTACGCCTGTCCCTTTGGAACTGAAGCTGGGCTTGGCAATCAGGCGGGTTCGTTCGCTCAGCCAATCAGGCAAATTGGCCCTCGGTTCGAAAAAGGTCGACGGGATTGGCAAGCCGTATTCCCGCATGATCCGCGCAAATGCTTGTTTGTTGCGAAGGGCATTGGTCCGCATGGGAATGGCTGCAGGGTTCAACAAGCGATGAATGCCGCGCCGGTCTGCCATGCTGACGCCGTGCCGACGAATGTCAGGTGAAAGCATTCGCTTTTCATCGCACGACCAACGACCGCTTCCCGCCAGGTCCAATGCTCTGCCGAATGCCATTTCCGACTGGGACCAATTCCGACGCAAGCCGTCGAAATACTGCGTCAGTAGAGCGTTCTGCCCCTTAGTGGATGGGGGCGGCAACGGGCGTAATGTCAACAAGAATGCTATCGAATATCAGGCTGCGGTGGGTTGTCCTTTGCGTTTAGCAAGGACATCTGATGCGACACTGTGGGATCGCTCATGATCGACGTCGATCGCGCAGGCCCCATCACTGATCTCTATCATCCGTACATTGACCCGCATTCGGCGAGAGATACCGGAAAAGATACGGTCGGTCGATCCGATTCCGAACCGGAAACGCAGTAAATTCACCAACCCGAAAGCCCGGACAATTCGCAGGGGGAATTTTACGAATTGACCACCATCGCGAAAGCTTTCCGCGGCGCGCAAGGCAGCTTTGTCACCGATCCAGTAGAGGTTGCAGTTGGAGTATGCTCCGTCGGAAAATTCATAAAAGCGTCGTTGGCCCTGAGGGTGCACAGCGAGCACGGCTTCCCGCCGCACCATCGCAACGGCTGCCGCAGGCTCGGGTATGCTTGCTGTTCGCGCTACGAACTCCTTGACGCTCGCAGGGCTAAGGAGAACGTTATCGGCGGTCGTTACGATTGCCGGGAACCCGCCCTCTATACATCCGCGGAACACGCTATCGACCAGATTGTTTGCTGCCGGAAGTATCGTGAGGGGTTTATTCGCAAAGGAGATGATTGGATTTATGCACTCACGCAGGGAGCTTTCCATGCCGCCAACCACGACAATGTGCGACACGCATTCACATTCGGCGAGTGCCCGTACGACATGGACGATCAATGGCTCGTCCGCGATCGGGATCAGGCATTTATCGTCTACGCCATGGTCGCGAGCGAAGGGATCGATCCGTCCTTCGCGCCGCCCGGCCAGCACAATCGCGGCGGCTTTCACGCTACCGCAACTCTATGATCGCTTTCAATCAAGCCCTGCCGCTGCAAGCTATGCGCCAACACTGTCTCTACCAAAGCGGGGTGATCCAATCCGCACAACGCGGCAGCACGGGACACCGATTTACGCGACCATAGGTTGCACGAAACATTGATCTCCATGAAATGGATGGTACCCGTCCTAGGATCATACCGAAATTCGAGCCGCCCATAATCGAAGGGCCAGAATTCGGGTAGTAGCCGCGTGACCATCGCGTGAAACCGAGAGGACAGGGCAACGTCATCGATCTCTATGAGATCGTCCGATACGTCTTGCGGAATAAGTCCGCGCTTCTCTTCATAGGATCGGAAGGATAGTGGATCGCCGTTGTTGAAAAGCATCGGCGGAAGAAGCTGCGGCATTCCATTACGCCCCCCGATGACGGGAACCGCAACGTCGTAGAGCGGCAACCATTCTTCGATTACGGCGTCGTGGCCTTCCCAGTGGAGACGCCCGATCTGCATCTGTGCCTGCGCCCAAGTCTCGCAGAACTGAATGCCCCAAGAAGCAGAGGAAGCGTTGGGCTTCACGACATACAGATCGGCTTCGAACGGTTCGATCGTGCTAATTCCGCCCTGGCGAACAATACCGCCCTGCGCGATCGGGATGTTATGCAGACGCGCCAGTTGGCGGCATAGATGCTTGTCGTCGGCCAACCCGCGAAGGATCGGGGTCGCGCCTAGGTAAGGCAAACCGTTCTTCGTCGCGAGCAGCGGACCGAGCATTTCGCTGTTCTGGAACCCGCCGCGATTGAGCAAGGTCACGACAAAATCAAAGCCATTCGGATTGTATAGCGCCTCGTACCGGTCAACAGTTTCCACACTCAGCCCGAGGCCGCGTAAGGTCGTGAGCAATTCATGGTGGTACGCAGCATGGTTACCATCGGTCGGGCTTAATGCGCCGTCCGAGCAAGCGTGCTTGGCGCAAAACAAAAACCGCAATCGCGAGCGGTCAGCTGCGGAGATCGACAAGGCGTGGACTGACGGCAACATCGTAGGAATTTCATACGCCAACAATGTGACTGCGCCGCTGCGATCGTATTTCCGCTATATGACTCTGTTACCGCGATGTTGCGAAGGTTCAAATTGCTTGGGCGCCGCAATTCATCGACGCCCTAAGCGATCAGTTCCTTTATCCCATTTTGGAACCTAAAGCGCTGGACGCTCCGCAAGTTGGACTCATCCGCCGACCCGAGCGGTCAATTGAATACCATAGAAACGGGGTTCCGCCGGAATGAAAGTCGGAATGCCGAATGCGCCCCCGGTGTTTCCCGCATCGAGCAGGTATTCTTCATCGAAAGCGTTGCGGACAAATCCGGAAATTTCGAACCGGTCGTCCGCAAAACTGGCGCCGGCCCGCACATTCACGAGAAACACGTCATCTTGGCTCAGAAGCTCGCTATTCGGCAGTTCGAAGAAAAGCTTGCTGCGGTAAGTGAACGATGGCGTCGCGAAGAAGCGTATGTCGTCGGAGATAGGGGCGTCTATAGTAAAGCCGCCTGAGGCTTGGTATTTGGGTTGCAGTCGAAAACGTGCGCCGGAGAACGCGCCGGAAAAAGCGTCGTCCTCGTCGATTTTAGCATCGATATAAGCGCCGTTTAGAAACAAACCCAGCCAAGGGGCGGGATCGGCAGTAACTTCTGCCTCGACGCCAAGATTACTTGCCGAACCGGCGCTTTCCGTGCGCGAGGTGCCATCCGCCTGCACAACGCTGACCTGGAAACCGTCGTACTGCTGATAAAATACGTTTAGCGACCCGCCGATAATTCCGGTCTGGCCTTTAATTCCGCCCTCGTAGTTCCAGACCGTTTCTTCCGGCACGATCTGTGTTGGCGCTCCGAGCACCTGTGCGGCCGCGATCTGGACGACCGGAGAACGGCGACCTTTGGAAACCGTACCATAAATGTTTACTTCCGGTGTCAGACGGAACAGGGCATTGAAACGAGGCAGCACTGCCGAAAAGCTTCGCTCGTCATCAAAAGTCTCTCCGCCCGTATCGACCTGCCCGGGAACGAGTGGCGCTCCGGTAATCACCGAGGCGGGAACGTCAGCAAGAAAAGCCGAACGTCGCTCTTCGATAAGAAAACGTACCCCGGCGGTTAATTCGATCGCTTCGTTGGGTATAGCGGTTACATCGGCAAATACGGAATAGCTGTCGTTACGTCCCTGATTTTCGAATACCGATGTGTAGGGAATGGAATTTACCGCGCCTTGAGTCACGAGCGCGGTCACGTCGCTCGCCGGGACGCTGCCGTCCGGCGCCACGCACGGTATGCCCGGGATAAGCGGAGCCGGGGTCGCGAGGCTGGTCAGGCACTGCAAAAACGTACCTTCCTCGGTAGAGAAAGGCACGTTTTGCCGACCGTCCTCGCGGAAGAAGTTCCACCCGAAAGCAGCACGCCAAAAGGGATCGACATAAGAGAACCGCCCTTCGTGGCTGATTTGCCACCCTTCTGCGATCTCGGCGAATTCCAGAAATGGTGCGGCGGATCCATCGGCGTCGAAAACTTCAGCGCTGTCGAACTCGCGGTAGCCGTTCACAGTAGTGAAGATTAAGCTTTCTCCGAATTCTTGCTCGATCGTTAGATTGACATCGTACACGTCGCGGTCGAGGCCGAGCTGATCGTCCCCCAAAGCTTGCGCGGAAAAAGGCGAACCGCCAAGATTGGCAGACTCGAAGGCGTTGGCGGCGCCGCCCGGCGCACCGGCGTATGCGGGTAAACGTCCCGAAACGAACGGTGTGCCGCCATTTCGCTGCCTGTCATAGGTGCCGACAAGATCGACCAACGTCGTATCCGTCGGACGCCATCGTAAGGAAACCCGGGCGCCCAGCTGATCTTGGGCGTAGAGTTCATCTTCCTGGCTCTCGGCAAGGTTCTCGACATACCCATCGCGAGTACGCCATTCCGCCGCAGCACGGAGGCCGAATGTATCGGAGCCCGCATTGATGAAGCCGGAGAGCAAAGTCTGATCGAAATTGCCGTAGCCGCCTGTTATCTCGGCGGCAAACCCGGGCCGCGGCTTTGCCGAAACCAGACTGATCGCCCCGACAGCCGAGGCGGTTCCGAACAAGGTGGCTTGTGGCCCCTTGATGACCTCGACCCGCTCAAGATCGTAGATGGCCTGATAGCTTCCTCGCGACCGGGAAATATCGACCCCGTTGTAATAAAGGGTGACGCGCGGCCCTTGCTGCGCCGAACCGGAGTCGCTGGTTACGCCGCGAATTACGATGCCAGGATTGTTTGCGCTTTGCTCCTGTATGTTGAGCCCTGGCACGTAGCTCGACAATTCGTCGAGATCGGTAACCCCTAATTCCTCGATCTGCTCGCCGCTAACGGCTGAGATCGTAATCGGCACGTCGGTCTCTACCTGCTCCAGCTTTTGCGCCGTGACGATGATGACATCGCCGATGGCTGCCGGCTCTTCGCCCGTCGAAGGTTGGGAGGAAGATTGCGCGTGAAGGGCGCCGAAAGGAAGAACGGAAGTGGCGCTAAGCAAAGCGAACCGGCCAAGTGTTTGAACGCGCATAGAAGACCCCAATGGAACTGGATTTGTGGGGCTTCTATCAACCGATCAGGACAGCGAGGCGACAGTTCGAAGACAGTTAGGTGAAAGGCCTCCGTTTTCCCGTAAGGCGTCTCGTAGCAATCGTAAGGAGCTCCGCGTGACATCGCCGGATGTTAAGTTTGCTAACAGTCAAGAAGGCGTCGTATGCCGAACGGCTTGTTACGGGCTGAACTACCAGAAAGAGACGGACGCCCTCCGGCCCACGAGCTGTCTGACAGCTACCCATCAGAGCGGACTGTCTGAAACGCGCCCCACTTTCAGCCATTCCCGTCCGCAAGGTAAACGCCCAGAAGCGGTCGTTCGTTAACGCTCATACTGGCGCCGGATACTCACTCCCATTTTCGGTGTTTCGCTCTGCTCACGTCATGCCTTTACGCTCGAAATTCTACCTGACTGACAGAACGAGAGCCACCGCGTTGCATTTTGCAACACGATCTTGTACTCACGTGTTCCTTTAGTACTTGCTGCAAGATGATCGATCCGGCGCAAACAAACGACTAGTCAGTATTGTAAGCTTCTAAGCGATTTTAGAATGGATCGTTTCATCGCTCATAATCCTCATATTCGCCATAAGCTTTTGGAACGACCAATAAATGAGAAGCCAACGATCGGGAAGGACCGGCAAGGCGGCACCGTGACTGCTGTCCGCTTGTCGGTAGCGCTGGTCGAAAGAGCCCGCGATGAAGGCGAGATCCACAGTCGCTCGATCTCGGGACAGGTCGAGCACTGGGCGCGGCTAGGCATAGCGATCGAAGCTTCACCTTCCGCCAGAGTTAAAGGGTTGAACCAGTTACTCTTCGAAGGTCGAATGATCCTAAATGAAGGCGATGAACAGGCAATAAACCGAACGGCAAAAACAATGCGAAGCAGCTTCAAAGGGTAACGCAGGCCACCACGAATCAAGCCGGGAGGATAATTTCTTATTTCGACCGAAGCATCAGTGAGGAGTTACGCATGCATACAAACGCCGATGTCGCCGTGAAATTGCTGCAGGACTCCGCGAACTTCTACCAGATGCTCGCGGACAAGAACCCGCATATGCGGCGCGACATGGCGCGCAATTCGCGCATATACAGGTTGGTGGCCGCAAGCTTGGCGAAGTCTCCGACAGCGTCCTTTGCTCTGTCCGAAATTGAGGGCGATGCTATCGAAAGGAATGAGAACGACGACAACGACACCGGTAATCCGGTTGATGATGTAATGACACGCGGACTTCTCGGGCCTCTCAGAGAACTCGAAGAGTTCGGGAGGATCAGGGATAAAGGCGAAGAACAGTTAGGCAATAAAGATCCAAGCCAGGGAGATGCTGAGCCCTCCAGCTTCGGCGGCCGGGATAACCAAAGAATTTCGATTACGATGGACGAAGAGATCGAGAACGCATTGCGGGCGAAAATTACTGCTCGGATCGATACTGATCTCCTATCTCGATTGGCGCCGCCCTTCATTGCCGACTGGCAACCAATCGAGCCACAGGATGCTCAAGACATTCTGACGGGCTTGACCCGCAAGCTGGTGCTGGATGGGGTGGAGGCCCCCTGGCCGCTAGAGCACCGCCAGGTGGCGCTGCGTTGTACGCCGTTGACCTTCTACGGCCAAGCGCTCTTCGTCGATGCGGTCGTGCGCCATCGCACCGGAATGCTAGGTCAAGTAGCGTTTGTCGTGCTTGAAGGGAGAATGGCACCCTTGACGGTCGCATCGGAACAGGTCCACGAATTGAACGAACAGGCGCCGCTTGATCTGAAGTCAGATGAGCAGGCAAAGCATTATCTGCGTTATTTTTGCTGGGTCGTTTGCGGAGAGGAAGGCCCGTTCGCGGTCATCGAAGCGAGCGAGGGGTTTGCTGAAAATGCGGACCCTCAACAGCAGGCTTTGATTGATAAACATATACCGCTCTCCGTTACAAGAGCCGACCCACCCGAGGACGGCTGGAAACTGAGGGCGCTTGTCCGCTACGGCAACGCGCTGTTCGGCGCGCACTTTACAGTCACCCCCGATGGCCTGATCGAGATGACAGATGATGTGCCTATCATGGAGCTGACCAAAGGCCCGCTCGCCTGGCACCTCGACGAGGAAGTCCGCTATGTCGACACGGAAGCCGGCTATGCTCAGTGAGACCTATGCCACCGCATCGCGTTCTCCAAGACTGCCTGATCGTATTGAAGGCTCGGGACTGCTCGTTGGCTGGTCGATGGAACAGGCTCATGAGAAACCGAATATTGGCTTCGCGTTCGGTGATGCGTGCTCGAAGCAGAGTTCTGCTCTCGTCGATCCGATCCTGTTCGGCGCGGAAGGGCATCTGGTCACGATCGCCTCGACGGGTGCCGGCAAGGGGGTCGGCTGCATCATCCCAGCGCTGCTGACCCATCATGGTCCCATGATTGTTGTCGATCCGAAGGGGGAGAACGCCGCCGTCACGCGTCGCTATCGAGAGGAGGTGTTGGGGCAGGAGGTCCATGTGATCGACCCAATGGATATCGTCGCCGGCCAATCCGCATGCCTCAACCCCCTCGATGCCATCGACCCCGCGGACCCTAATTGCGTGGATGAGGCCGCTTCATTGGCCGAAAGCCTCTCGATCCACATGAAGAAGGACAGCCACAACCAGTACTGGTATAGCCGCGGGCAGCATCTCGTCGCGGCGCTCCTGCTGCACGCGGCATGCTGCGAGGACCGGACGGAGCGCACTCTTGCCGGCGTACGTGCCAATCTAGGGCTCGGAATGAACGGCCCATCGGACGGCGCCGTGCCGGACTCGGGCAACCCCCTCTACCAGCTGCTGAAGCAATCACCCCATCCAGAAGTCAGGCGGGCGGCTGCCTCGGTACGCAACTTGGCCGACACCACGCTGGGCAGCATCGTCAGCACGGCACAGGACATGGTCGATTTCGTGCGGGGCGCGCCGGTGCGCGAAGCGACGTCTAGTTCGTCCTTCTCGTTGGAAGCGGTGACGCACGGCGAACCGATGACGATCTACATTGTGCTCCCGCCGCACATGCTGGAAAGCCACGCACCGCTTCTGCGGCTGTGGGTCAACACATTGCTCAAGGCGATCATGCGTCGACGGTATCGCACACCGAAATCGACAATGCTGATCCTCGACGAAGCGGCACAGCTCGGGGAGTTCCCGCCGCTGCGCCAGGCGATCACCCTGATGCGCGGCTACGGCCTGCAGACCTGGAGCTTTTGGCAGGACGTGTCGCAGCTTAAGCATGCCTATCCGACGAGTTGGGAAACAATTATCAACAACTGCCAGGTCGTGCAGGCCTTCGGCGCACCGAACATGAGCGCGGCGAAGAGCCTTGCCGATCTGTTTGTGCTCATGCGCCCCGAAACCGTACTTGATCTCGATGATGACGAGATGATCGTCCAGACCCGCGGTGATGATGCGTTTATTGCTCGGCGGCCGAATTATCTCGCCGATCCTGCATTTGCAGGCAGGTTCGATGAGAACCCGCTCTACCTCAACGCTCCGCCGTCTGAGCAGAAGAAGAAACCGGTAAAGCGGCTCAAGAACGTTTATCCCCGGGAAGACGAAAAGCGGGCGGAGACAAGCGAGGCGGATGCAATTGCCGATCTGCTCAAAAGGTATGATTAGCCGTATTTTTCATTCGGTACGCAAATTTCGGGCTGCTTCAAGATTCTGTCGCGTTTTCAGAACAGCTGGGTGTTCTGCCCCCAACAATTGCATTTGATCGTCCAAAAGCTGGACAAAGGCGGCTTCCGCTTCGTCGAGATGTCCAGCATACGCTAAGACGGCGGCGATGTTGCTACGTGTTTGTAGTGTGTCGGGGTGATCCTCGCCGAGAATGCGCTGCCGGTCCTTAAGCAATTCCCGATGAGCGGCGAGCGCGTTATCGAATTTGCCGGCGTTCGCCAATACCGCGGCGAGATTGCTGCGTGATTGCAGCGTATCAGCGTGTTCTTCCCCCAGCACGCGAAGCCGGTCCTCGAGTACTGCCTGGTGCGCCTCGATCGCTCCTTCGTGCCGTCCCAATTTCCCAAGCAAGGCAGCGATGCTGATACGTGATTGCAAGATGGAAGGATTGTTCTTGTCATGTATTCGCTTACGGTCCGCAAGCACCGCCTCATGGGCGACCAACGCCTCATCAATGCGTCCCAAATCGCCGAGGCAGACGGCGATCTCATTCCTAGTCAGCAACACGTCGGGATGGTCATCGCCAAACACGCGACGGCGATCCTCCAGCAAAGTGCGATGAGCGGTCAAGGCTTCGTCAATTCGGCCGGTCCGGTATAAACAGTAGGCAAAGTTGCTCCGAGTCAACATGGTCGCCGGATGATCTTCGCCTAGGATAGAAATGCGATCGGCCAGCAGCTTCGAGTGCACTGCTAAAGCTTCTTCCAGGCGACCGCATTGGCTTAGCCAATGACCGATCTCGTTCCGTGTGCGCAATGTGTCCGGGTGGGCGTCACCAAAAACACGCTGACGATCGATCAGCAAATCCTGAAAGGCTTCGAGAGCTTGCTCGCAGCGACCAATCCGACCAATCCAATGTGCGACGTTGTGGCGGCTATTCAGTGTCGTGGGATCATCCGCGCCCTGCACTCGACATCGATCTTCCAGCACTGCGCGATGGGCTTCAATCGCCTCGTCTATCCGTCCGCTATCACCCAACCAAGTAGCGATTGAATTCCGGCTCGCCAGAACATCCGGGTGATCTTGTCCGAGGATACGAATGCGATCCTTCAACAGCTCCCGTTGTGCATCCAATGCTTTCTCGACCCGCCCTGTTTCCTTTATCCAGTTCGCAATATTGCCTCGAGTCGAAAGCACATGCGGATGATCTTCACCAAGCAGACGTTGGCGATCCTTAAGAAGCTCTTGGTGAGCCTCCAGCGCCTCCGCTATTCTGCCGCCTTCGCCAAGCCAAGTAGCGAGGTTATTGCGGGTCAGAAGGGTCAGAGGATGTTCCTCGCCGAGTATGCGGGCACGATCGGTCAACAGTTCACGAAAGGCTTCGATGGCTTGTTCCACCCGCCCCATTGCACCGAGCAGATGCGCGATGTTGTTTCTTGTGGTGAGGACATCGGGATGATCCTTCCCAAGCATGCGACGGCGATCATCGAGTAGGGCGCGCTGTGCCTCCAGTGCCTCGCCCAGGCGCCCAGTTTCGCCAAGCCAGAACGCCACGTTGTTGCGGCTGGCCAATATGTCTGGATGACCTTCTCCGAGTATGCGCCGACGATCCTCTAGCAGAGTTCGATGCTGTTCGAGAGCCTCGGCGGCGCGGCCGGCATAGCCGGTCCATGCTGCTATCTGGTCACGTGTGCGCAACACATCGGCATGATCTTTGCCGTGGGCGTCTTGGCGTTCCGAAAGCAGTAATTCGAATGTCGGTATAGCTTGCGCCACGCGACCCGCCTGCGCGGACGCATTGGCCGCGAGCTCGAGAATCATGAAGAATTTCTTTTGAAGAGTTTTGGCTTCTTCCTCGTCCTCATTGCTTTCTCCCGCTTCGTCAGTGACTTCAGCCTCTTCAGACTCCTTCTGGAGCCTGTTCCAGAACCAGCCGAACAACTCCAAACGGTTCGGAAGGGCGCGCGGAGAATTTGCCATGGCACGCATTAACAGCAGCACGGCATCGACGAGAATGTCATTGTCGAGCAGTCCCTTACTCCGCAGATTGATAACCAACCATGCTTGATACTGCTGCTCGGACGCAATCTCGCCCTCGCAGTTCAAATCCTTCTTAGCAAGTGCGGAGGCGAGGTTTTCTAAAAAAGGCAGGATAGTCTCACGACCGAAAAGTTCCTCGCTGTCCAGTTCGCTCCGCGCGATCGCCATCTGATCAGGTTCGTTGAAGCGCCGCATCCAGTTATGCAGATCGCGAACCCACCCGTTCAGCGCTTCGTCCGTGTCCCCGGTCGCATCGTCGCCTTCGTTGCCGAAGAGCGACTCGCTCACCGTCTCGATTGCTTCGCTCACCAGCGCGCTGTTCCATTCTGCGCTGCCTGTAGGGATAGCAAGCGTCGAGAGTGCGAGCAGGCACTGCGCGGCATACGGAATCTCATCCCACAGTTCGCGATAGAGATCTTCCACCTTGCGGGGCAGCCGTTCGATCTCCTCTGCCGAAAGCACAAGCTTTCCTTCGCGCGCGCCGCGCTGGTGCTTGGGCAGGGTGCAGATGATCTCGATCGGCAGCGGATTGTTGTAGCGATTGGCGAGGCCATTGAGCACGGCGGCTTCTGTATTGTGAAAATAGGAGAGGATGAGCTGCTTGAGCGCAGCGCTAGGTAATTCGTCCATCGAGGCCCCAGCGGGAAAGATCGCCGGTAGAGGTTGATCGTGTTTCAATCGGAAAATGCGATCCGATCCGAGCTCCTCAGCTCTGGTGAGAGAAGACAGGAAAGAAGAACGCTCGATCTCACCGGGCCAAGTGGTGGAGATGAGCATGATAGCCGCGTTCGAGCGCACAAGATTGGAAACGAGTTCGCTGACCAGCCCATCATCCCGGTGAATATCCTCGACGAACACGATGATCGGCAAGCCGGGTCGCGCTAAACGACGCAAGAGGGCAGTTGTATTGGAGACGTCGTCGTCAGCTGCCTCCAGCGCCATTCCGGCCTCTGCTACAGCCTCCCTCCGTTCCTGCCGGTCCCGCGCTTGGCCGAAGCCCAGCTTGGCGAGATCCACCATCAGGCCCATGCCGGGCAAAGCAGAGCCTAGAAGCAATTCTGACAGCCGCCCAAGACCCTCTCCCGCAGCTTCCTCGACTAGGGCAGAGGCTACCTTGCGCGCCCTTTCCAGCGTGAGGCTGCTTTTTCGCTCACTGTTGATGAGGGCCGCTGACGCCGCTTCAAGATAGAGGCTGTGTGCTTCAATTTGTCCGAGATCCTGATGAAGTGCTTCCGCAGGCACACCGTTGCGCAAATCACAGGCTATCCCCCACCAGAAAAATTCCGGAAGCGACCCGGAAACGCGGTCGATCGCATGAGGTTCGGGGAACACCCGTTTGCGGCGTGAGGCGACATCGAGAAAGCTCGCATCGGTTGCCTCCAAAATGGTGGACGGCCAGTATTCGGTTTCCTGCCGGGCGGCGAGCCGCTCGTAGAAGGCGTGCGCCACTCGCGTTTTCCCCCAACCGGAGGGGGCTTCAATCGAGACCCAGGCTGCCCGTTCATGATACTGAACTTCCTCAAGTATCTCGAGGAGTCCGTCGACGACCAATCGTCGCGATTCGCCGACAAATGGTGGTTGGCGCAATTCTTTGTCCTCCATGGCTTTTCTTTGATATCGCACTAATCGATATGGTCGGTTCCTTGGCTCATTTTGCCGGACAAAGATCCCGAACTTCTTATGCACTACTTGGAGAAGTGACAATTTGGAGGATTAACTCAATTGCGTATGCTTTTGCAAAGGCAGCGTCGCCTCGTTGGTTACGGTTGCCCGGAGAAAGAAGCCTGCAGATCAGCTTGCCTCCGTTGCTGCTGGAAGGAAGCTCGGCCGGAGTTCGAGCTTATCACCGATCCTCTTCATGCGAAACGGCACTTCTTGGCGATGCGAATCTACTAAGGGATACCGCTACCGCGCTACAGCGCGCAGATCTCGCTTGGATGAAAGACGATCTGGCCCAAACCTTGTTCTGGGAAACCGTGGCAGATCGATTTCTCGCCGACCTGGACATGTACGGCTATTTCACCTGCTAGGAAGCGCTCAGCCGAGCGGACGCTGCCGAGGATCGCTTCGATCTCTCTGAAGCGAGGCGATGGCGGCTTATCGCCCGTCTCATTCCGGAGTTTCGCGAGGATATTGACTGACTAGAAGAATAATCGATTGGGGAACGTTCCGAACATTATGTCTTCGATGCTGCATTCAACGAAGCAGAGGGAACGTTACGCACTCAGCAACCTTGGACCACGATAAATGCTGGTTTAACAAACATCTGGACATGTGATGTAGATTTATCTTTCTAGGGAATGATTATGCTCTGAGTAACGACGCGCTTTAGATCGGCAAGACGCATCTAACCGAAAGCTAGTAATTATCTGTCCATGTTTAAAAATGACAGTCCATGTCTGATAACCGGCGAAGAACGGCCTCCTCCAGCATGCCGCCACCTGCACCCTCGCAGCTGAGTCATGGCCATGGTGTCCGCTTCGGGCATCCGAAAGCATTGAAGCGGACTTACCGCAACCGGCCCAAACTGAGGCCTGCTGAACGCCCCAATAAAAACTCGCCGTTTCAGCCTTCGCGCAAAGCCCTCCAAGCGCCCTCGACTTCTCAAACTGGTTGGCCTGCATCCATCCATTGACGCATTGCAGCCAAAATCAAATTCGTCGGGTATTCCTTGATGTCGTCATCGGAGGCGCCGGTCGAAAGCTCGCGCTCGTAATGCCATTCCTGGAAAGCGATGTACTTGCCTTGGATCCTAGCCGCTCCAATTGGATCGGCCCCTGCTTTATCTACTAGCCAGTCCCGCACCCGCCGAACCGCTTTCTGAAAATCGCCGCCGTGCACTTGAATATCCCAGCCGGCGATGTCGGACAGCGCCTTCTGGTAATCGTACCGGGTGCTCTCGAGGATCAAGATGACCTTATCCGCCAGCGGTCCCCGGCCCGCGCGACGAAAGCCGTGATCGATCCCCAACTCGAATGGCATATTCATTCGAGAATATTCGCCAGCTGCAGAGGATTTGCATCGGCTTAGATCGTGAATGCCGTATTTTGATCCGTTGATAAGTTCGATGATCCGATCCAGCCGATTGGCGGCATTATCGGTATTTTCCGGCGCAAGCCGAGGGTCATACCCGAGGAGCATCACGCAGAATGCGATCGCTTGAAGGATAGGCGCGTAATCTTCGTCGAAAGGACAGTTAATGAAAACTGATCGTTCGAAAGGGGTTGGCACGCCTAACCTTTCGGCGGATGTGGGTCGTTCCCGTACGAATTGCGCTCACGGATCCGCCCGTCCCGACCGTGGATATAGAGTTCGGTCTTTTGATTCTGCGCCACCTTGGTTGCAGCTTTGATGGCCTCCGCCTGTGTGGCGTGAGTGCTGCTGGCTTTGGATGCGCCCGCCTTCTTAACGCTCCATTCTCCCTTGTTGGGGACGACATGCTGACCTTTTTTGGACATTCTGACCTCCATTCGCGACCAAATTCAAAATAGGGGATGGCAACAGGATCTTCTAGATATTGTGCCATGCCGTCCACTCCTTTCCATTCTAGACCCTGTAGTGAGGAGCAGGTCGGGGCATGCACCATCTGTGCCCTCTGCCGAAGTTCGTTCCATGCGAAAAAGGCCGTCAGTGCGGAAAGCAGATTCTGAGGCCCAGCCATGTCCGCATTTGCGATGCGCCGACCAAAAGCGGCCAAACCGCTACCGGCCCAATTCCGGTCAATCGGTGCGAGTGCCGCCCAACGGCAGCTTAGGGCCGACTGCAGACCGTCCGCTTTTGGGCTGGCGATGTTAGAAGCAGTCGTTCGGCTTGGGTCGCCGAAAGAATATTGTCGGTTTCTCGTAAATCGATCGTGTGCAGGCCATTTAACCAAGCGGCAAATCTATTCCCAAATACTGTGACCGAAAGCGTTTCCATCGTTACACCCGTCATTTAAGATGGCAACGAACGTGGCCGAAGCCTCGAGAAAAAGGATACGCTTATTAAGGCAGTTTCACTATTTCCCCGAAAATGGCCGACATAACGCCGAGCAATAACAAGGCATGTTTTGAACTACTGCATGGTCCGCTTATCCCAGAACGTCGTCAGGATGAGAGCCGCTGCTACCGCGATTTCTTCGCTTTCTACTTCGATATTATCGCGGACAATCAGTCGCGGGCTTGTATCCGTTTCAATAGCGGCGATTTCGCTGCCAGCATCCATCAGAATATACCCAACCGGTGTAGCGTGTGATACGTCCTGACCGTTCATCCTGTAGTTGGGTAGAAGATCGAACGTCTTGCCGCCATAACGGATGCCGCCGGCACGTGTAGTTCGGACGATCGGGCCTGCAACCGGTTCGGCGATCTCGAATAGTTCCAATTGCCCGGACACACCTTGGTTATTTATAAGATCGCAACTCATTTGAAAAGGCGTAACCCGAATTTGGAGGGTGTTTCCGCCGATACTGCGTTCGCTTAGCCGACAGTCTGCCTGCATGGCCACTGCGCCGGATATGGCCATCGTCATGCTCCCCGCATCCCGGCGATCCGCTTCCAGCACAGTTACGCGAACGAAGCTGCGCTGATAACGGCCGACGCTGTCCCCGACGCGCGCAGCCCCTGCAATACTCCCCTGCGTGCCGGTAATATCTCGAACAATGGACGATGCAGCGGCAAGCGAAGGCGGCAATTGCATAGTGTGGGCCGCACATCCTGCGACACCCAATGCGGCAAGCAAAATCAAAACCCGCATGAACAATATCCCTTATTGGCGTTCAGTACGTCGCCGGATCGACCATCAATGCTAGAGCAACGGAAGCGAGAGAAAGCGCCATCTTGTCCTTATCGTCAATATAGACTGCCTCGACCAGCGAAGGTGCCCCGTCTAAAGTGACCGCGCCTATGGCTCGGCCGTCCCGTTTGATCAAATAAGCGAGAGGCGTTCCCGACGGAACCTGCACATTCTCAAACTCGTGAAGTGAACGCACGGAGTATTGGCGCCCGCCCAAATCGAGATCGCCGCGGCGTTCCGAGCGCGCCGAAAGATCCGCCGCGATCTCGGCGCCTATCATCATCTCACCAACCCGCTGCCCGTCCGCAGTTAAAAAAGCGCAGATATATGTTACGGGATCGAGCACAACTTCAATTGCAGGAGATGCATCCACGCGGCCTTCGTAAAGGTCGCACGCAGCTATAGATGGCGTATCGCCTGACGCAATCGCAATCGTGATCTGCGCACCTTGCCGAAACCCCGTGTACCGATCGAAGTATCGCGAACGCGTTACCCGCCGATCGTAACTGCCACCAAAAGAACCAGCGCGCCATTCGCCTCTATTGCCTCCATTGAGGCCGGACATCGCTACGGAAGCTCCGTTGGCGGCCAATTCGGTCGGTAAGGCAGGGCGTGCAGTCTCGATTGCCATGCATGACGAAGTCGCAAACGCGAACAAGATCAGGCAACGCATCTCTTCAACTCCCTCGGATTGTTTCGACCCGAATGCAGGGATGGCCGTGAACCGCGGCTGACCACATATGGGCCGGTTCCTGACGGACAGCTTGTGGCACCTATTCCTGTGCAACTGGACGTCCGCGCTAGCGACTTGCTTGGAGGTCTGGTTGAATCCAGCCGTTCATTCATCGATAACTTCCGATAGAATTTGACGTCGCTTTGTCCCATCGATAAATACCGATGGATGCAAACCTCCAGCGCCCTTGAGTCCCTTGCTGCTCTCTCTCACCCAACCCGCCTCGACGCCTTTCGGCGTCTGGTGCGTCACGAACCAGAGGGCCTTTCCACTGGGCAACTCGTTGACGCATCGGGGCTCAGTCAGAGCACGTTTTCCAGCCACCTCGCCATCCTCGTCGCCGCCGACCTCGTCGTCCCGGAAAAGCGGGGGCGCCAAATGATCCAGCGCGCGAACATCGAGGTCCTGCGCAATCTGATGCTGTTCCTCGCGAAGGACTGCTGCGGCGGACGAGCCGACCTGTGCGAACCGCTCGTCGCCGAGCTTGCCGAATGCTGCTGAGCGTCGCGCGCTCAAGACTCCTTATGTGAAGGGAATATCCATGACCACCGACATCGTCATCTACCACAATCGCGAATGCGGCACCTCGCGCAATACGCTGGCGATGATCCGCAATGCCGGGATCGAGCCGCACGTCGTGGAATACGTCAAGATTCCGCCATCGCGTGTCATGCTCGAAAGCCTGATCGACCGCGCCGGGCTGAGCCCTCGGGAGTTGCTCCGTGAAAAAGGCACACCCTATGCCGAACTCGGGCTCGGCGATGAGAGCCTGAGTGATGCAGCGCTGGTCGATGCGATGATGGAGCACCCGATCCTGATCAATCGCCCGCTCGTCGTTTCGCCGCTCGGCGTTCGCCTCTGTCGCCCGTCCGAGATGGTGCTCGACATCGTGCCAACTCCCCAGCGCGGCGCATTCACCAAGGAGGACGGTGAGAAGGTCGTGGACGCGGCGGGCGCGCGTATCGCCTGATGCTGCTCGCGATCGGAATTTTCGTCGCCACCATTACGCTGGTGATCTGGCAGCCGCGTGGGCTCGGGATCGGATGGAGTGCTATCGGGGGAGCCTTGGTGGCGCTTGCCACCGGCGTCGTCTCGCTCGCAGACATCCCGATAGTGTGGGATATCATCTGGAACGCTACCTGCGCTTTCGTCGCGATCATTCTCATCAGTCTGATTCTCGACCGCGCAGGGTTCTTCGAATGGGCCGCGCTCCATGTCGCACGATGGGGCCGCGGGAACGGGCGTATGCTGTTCGTGCTCGTGGTGCTGCTCGGCGCAGGCGTTGCGGCGGTCTTCGCCAATGATGGTGCCGCGCTGATCCTGACCCCGATCGTAATCGCGATGCTCCGCGCGCTGGGCTACAACGCCAAGGCGACGCTGGCCTTTGTTATGGCGGCAGGCTTCATCGCCGATACTGCTAGCCTGCCGCTGGTTGTGTCGAACCTCGTCAATATCGTCTCCGCCGACTTCTTCGACATCGGATTCGGCGAATATGCGCTGGTCATGGTGCCGGTCGATCTTGCCGCCATCGCGGCCACGCTGACAGCGCTGATGGTGTTCTTCCGCAAGGACATTCCAGCCACCTACGACCTCACACAGCTGCGCGCTCCGGAAGAGGCGATTCAAGACCGCGCGACTTTCCGCGCCGGTTGGGTGGTGCTGGCATTACTGTTGGTCGGTTTCTTTGTCCTCGATCCGCTCGGCGTACCGATCAGCGCGGTCGCGGCGGTCGGCGCTCTGGCGCTCATTGCCATCGCTGCGCGGGGACAGGCCATTTTGACCGGACACGTGATCCGCGAGGCCCCCTGGCAAGTCGTGATCTTCTCGCTCGGCATGTATCTGGTCGTCTACGGCATGAGCAACGCCGGGCTCGCCGCTGTCATAGCGGGACTGCTCGAACGCTCGGCAGAGGGCGGTGTGTGGAGCGCGACCTTCGGCACAGGCATCCTGTCGGCAGTGCTTTCTTCGGGCATGAACAACATGCCCACCGTCCTCGTCGGCGCATTGTCGATCGACGCAACCGGCGTCACGGGCCCCGTTCGCGACGCGATGATCTACGCCAACGTCATCGGCTGCGATCTTGGCCCCAAGATCACCCCGATCGGTTCGCTTGCGACGCTGCTGTGGCTGCATGTTCTCGGACAGAAAGGCGTGAAGATCGGCTGGGGCTATTACTTCCGCGTCGGCATCACCCTGACCACGCCGATCCTGCTGGTGACCTTGGCGGCGCTCGCCCTTCGCCTGACTCTGGTCTGATCCTCGGAGCTCAATCATGTCGCGTTTACGCCCGCTGCCCGATCCCGACACCTTCCCTGCGTTGGACCCGGCATTCGTTCATCCCCGGCCGGCTGCTGGCCTCGGCGGCGATCAGTCGCCACCCCGTATCCTGCTTCTCTACGGTTCGTTGCGCGAGCGCTCCTACTCGCGCCTCGCGGTCGAAGAAGCCGCGCGTTTGCTGCGGCTGTTCGGTGCGGAAACGCGCATCTTCGATCCGTCCGATCTGCCGCTTCCCGATCAGGTTGGTGGCGATGACCATCCCGCCGTCCATGAACTGCGGGAACATGCGCTCTGGTCCGACGGCATGGTCTGGTGCAGCCCGGAGCGGCACGGCCAGATCACTGGCATCATGAAAACACAGATCGATCACCTGCCGCTCAGCATCGGAGGCATGCGACCCACCCAGGGGCGATCGCTGGCAGTCATGCAGGTATCTGCCGGATCGCAGTCCTTCAACACCGTCAACACGCTGCGCCTTCTCGGACGCTGGATGCGGATGTTCACGATCCCCAACCAATCCAGCGTGCCCAAGGCATATAAGGAGTTCGACGATGCGGGCCGCATGAAGACCTCCCCGCTCTACGACCGCATCGTGGACGTCATGGAGGAACTGGTGCGGTTCACCGTCCTGCTGCGCCCGCATGCCGAACAACTGGTCGATCGTTATTCTGAGCGCAAAGAGTCCGGGCGCGTCATCGATCCTAAGAACGATATATCGGCTATTGCCCTGTCCTCATCATAATGACCGCTTTCGGGCCTTCGCAGCGTAGGCCCGAACGACCGAGATTGGGGCGCAAAACGGACATGAGCATCCTAGGTTCTCGGCGTTGCTCGCAACATTTTACAAACGAGCGATTGCCATCCAGTAACATGGGGCACACGCGTGACAGTTGGATCTCGCCGCCTGATCAACTCCGACCGGCTAAGCTGGCTGAGCTTCTCCCAGTCTTCTTCGAATAGATAAAGTGCGTTTCCGTACTCCAAATTCTCGAGAGCAACGAGATCGCTTCCAAAACGGCCGCCAAAATAGTTCGAGAAGCGACCCTTCCCGAGGATGAGCTCGCTTGGCCCGAGCTTGGTGAGTGCTTCCAGTCGTTCGCTGGCGACCCGCATACGTTCTGGGTCAGAAGTTTTGGAAGTGAACATTCGGGCCAGCACCTCATCCCGTTTGCCGGGCGGGAGCAATTCCCAATCGACCCGCTGGATCGCAGCGTAATCCTCGTCGGAAAGATCGGCGTCGAAAATTGAAGCCGAGCCGACCAATTCTTTCAGCAGCCGAAGGTTGAACTGAAGGTCGCGGTCGAATTCAGGGTCGGATCGGTCGAGCGGTTGATCAATACGGATCCGGACGAGCGCGCCGTCTCTCAATGGTTCAAGAACTTTTGCCGAGACCGAATGCATACGCGCCGGGTGGTAATCGACGGGGAATGCTTCGATCGTGCGCGAGCTGAGATGGCTGCCGCTTCCCCGCCAACTGGGAGCAAAGTGCGAGATCTCGCGGGTTTCTTTCGCCAGGTCGCGGCGTTTGTCTTCCCAGCCATCGAGATTTCGCGCCGACCAGCGCCCCGCTGCACGCGGAGGAATCGCCGGGTCCGAGGTCGTGACCGAACCATTGGCGAAGCTAATGCCAAGATGCGCAAAGGTCGCAGAATTGTCGCGCGTCACTGTCACGACTTCGGCCACGACAACCTTGGAGGCGTTCATCGCGTCAAGCCGGCTGCGAACAGCTTTGGATAGTTTGATAGGTCGCGGGGTCATTCTTCGTCGCTTCCTTCAGTGAGGCAGGATGGATAGAAGCGGTCTTCCAGCTTCTTTCGATATCGCTCGGGCAGCGGCTCATTGATCCTGTCGTAGAAATTCGTTGCCTGCTCCCATGACTTGGCGAGGGTCCGCAAAATGCTTGCAGGCACTTTCTCCTTGGCATTTCGCTTGTAGCCTTCGGCATGAAAGCTGACGTCGTCCTGCAGGTCATCCCTATAGGCAAGGAGCCGATCGAAATGCCGTTTCTCTTCTTTCGTGATGGGGCCTGCGTAGCGCACGTCTGCGTTTCGGACATCGATGATAATGTCGTCAGGGTGGGGTATGGGCTGTGGCAGCGGCCTCCCGGCATCTCGCGCACGCTCGATCGCTTCATCCCACCCCTTCTTATATTCGCACGCTATCTCGAAGTGATCGACACGCGAGCGGCGATCCGCTTCCTCGATATCGCGGACGAGTTCAGCGAGCGCCGTCTGGGCGAGGCGATTGCCCTTCATGGCCGAGACTCCCATTGCTCGGAACACGGCCTTGATAGCGGGCATCTCGATGAGGTGCTCGCCTTCGCGCACGGTGACGGTCCGATAGGCTTCTTCCAAAAGCATTTGATTGGCAGGCTGGGTGCCTACCTCTAAGTTCGGAGTTCTTGAGACCTTGTTTTTAGATCCTTTGGGCCTCCCGCTAGGATTGCCGGAACGCCCTTTTTCAAACCGGTGCTTGGCCGGGGGCTTTCCGTAACCGACCTCATAATCCTTCGAGCGGTCGCGTTCCGATTTAGCCGCCCGCTTCATTCGGCTGCCTCCATCTCAAGCGGGAGCCGGGCATCTGCAACATCGTCAAAGCATCCGCCAGTACTAGCCAGCTTTGCTGGCTTGCCCGTATAGGCTTGCCAACGCTTTACGATAGTGTCGCAATAGATGGGATCGAACTCGATAAGCCGCGCCGTGCGTCCTGTCTTTTCCGAGGCAATAAGTGTGCTGCCTGAACCGCCGAACCCGTCGAGCACGATCTCGCCGCGCTTGGAGCAGTCCATGATAGCATCGGCAATGAGCGCGACCGGTTTGACCGTTGGATGCATGGCAAGTTCCTCGGCCCGATCGGCCCCGATGGAGCTAATGCCGGCATAATCCCAGACGTTGGTCCGATAGCGACCCGTTTCGCCAAGACCGAAGCTGTTCGTGTGCGGCGCGGTGCCTTGCTTGAACACGAAGATGAGCTCGTGCTTCGAACGATAAAATGCGCCCATCCCGCCGTTAGTCTTGTTCCAGACCACGAGGTTCTTGAGTTCGGTAAATGCTTCACCGCCCGCTACAAGGAGTTCGCCCATGTGGCGCCAGTCCATGCAAACAAAAGCAATGGCGCCATCGCGCATCACCCGGCTCATGTTCCCTAGCGTATCTCCGAGAAAACAAGTGAACTCACTCTCGCTCATCTCTCCGCTAGCAAAGGCAAACTCGCGGTGCTTGACCGAGCCAAGACCACAGACATTGCCGTCGATCGCGACATTATAAGGCGGGTCAGTGAACACGAGATCGGCTCTTTTGCCGTCCATGAGCCTGTCCATCGCTGCCGGATCGCGAGTATCGCCGCATAGCAGTCGGTGACGCCCAAGTTCCCATATGTCGCCAGCGCGTGTCACCGGATCACCCGAGAGCTCGGGCACAGCGTCCTCGGCCCCGTCCCTTGTCTCGGGATCAGCTTCTCTGGCATCGACAAGCGCGAAGTCGACCTCGGCGAGGCTGAACCCGGTCACCTCGATATCGAACTCGAGATCGACCAGCGCCTGGAGCTCGATAGCGAGGATTTCCTTGTCCCAGCCTGCATTGAGCGCGAGCTTGTTGTCCGCCAAAACATAAGCGCGGCGCTCTTCCTCACTTAGATGCGATAGCGCCAGCGTCGGTACCCGTTTCAATCCGAGGAGCTTTGCCGCCTCGACCCTGCCGTGGCCGGCGATGATCTCGCCATTGTCCGACACGAGCACGGGGTTGGTGAATCCGAACCGGTCGATCGAAGCCGCGATCTGCTTCACCTGCTTTTTGGAATGCGTGCGCGCGTTGCGTGCATACGGTTTGAGCGAGGCGACATCCCACTCGACTAACTGCGAACCTGAACCCTTCATCGAATCATCCTTCGGCTGCCGATTTCGTATACATAGATTGAACGCTTGCTTGCTACAACCAGGTCTGTATGATTGTGCACAACTCGATTGAACGAGAGAGGTCCAGTCATGAGCTTCGCCCATCGCTTGCGCGAACAGCGCATGGCCAAACGCATGTCGCTTCAAGACGTCGCGACAGCGGTCGGCATATCCAAAGCCCACGTATTCAACCTGGAAAAGGCAAAGACGAGCAATCCCTCCATGGAGCTCGTCATGAAACTCGCCGAACTCTTTCGGGTGCGCGTGACCGACCTCGTGGGCGACAATCCCGAGGCTGCGGATCAGCCGGCGGAGATGGTCGCCATGTTTCGCGACTTCAAGGCGCTCGATGAGGATGATCGCGAGGCCATCCGCCTGATGATGGATAGTTTAAGGAAGCGTCGGGAAAAGCAGGCTTGACCCTCGACCGCATCGAGCTCGACGGAGTGGGGTCGCCAGCCAGGCTGGCAGATCGCATTCACGAGCTTGCGCCGGATCTCCCCCTGAAGTTCGACATTAAGGCCCTATGCCACCAGCTCGACATCCATGAGATCCGAGAAATCGATACTTCTGCCTATGAAGCAGCCATTATCATGGACGAGTACAAGGCCGACGGGTCAATCCTCCTGGCCCGCTCAAGCGGCGCGAAGAGAAAGCGCTTCTCGATCGGGCACGAGCTTGGTCATTTTGTTCTGCCCACGCATCTTCCTAAGAGCGGCGGGTTTTCCTGCTCGCATAGCGATTTGAAGAGCGATAGCGCGGCAGCGAAGAACCGGCATGCGCGGACGGAGGCCGAGGCCAATCGCTTCGCCGCGCACTTGCTCATGCCGCCACGCAAAATCCGCGCAAATCTAACCACTCCGCAGCCCGATCTAAGCGAGATCGTCAGGCTCGCCGATGAATTCTTTGTCAGCAAGGAAGCGATGGCCCGTAGTTATGTCGATGCACACCGCGAAACCCTGGCGCTTGTTTTCCTGCACCGCGGCAAGATCGCGCGCTTCTACAAACCCGATGATTTCCCGTTCATCGACGTTACAATCGGAGCAGAGGTGCCGGAAGATTCCGTCGCAACCGATCATGGGCTCGCTCCGGCACAAATTTCGGAAATGGAAGAGTGTGACCCCAGCACCTGGCTGGGCGAATGGTCGCAGCGCAAGGTCGGCATGCTGAGCGAGCAAGTGCTCGCTCAGCGCGATGGTCACGCGATGGTTCTGCTCCACGCTGAACTGGCGGAATAGACACGCAAGCTTATTCGCTGTTCGAGGAACTCACGTTCCCTGATCTGCCGATCGATCTACCCTGATCCCGAGAACGCAATTCCCTGTTCTGCACGCAGGGAATTTCGTCGTGTAATCGCAGAATTCTGCGGATTTGAGAGCTATCCAAAACCATGCCGATGGCCGAAAAACCTCTGTTTCCCTGTAGATTCCCTGTAAATCAGGGAAAACATGGTGGAGAGCGGTTCGCAGATGACTGCCTGCTCCGCCACTGACGCAGTGACTGTGAGCTACGTCTAGCCCGATCTAGACTCGAAAAAGCTTTCGCTGTCGGAATCCAACAAGCGCTCCGTGCTTCAGTGTCCCAACCGCTCGCGCTTTCTTCGGACATTCGTCAGCCTAAGAACTTCGCAACCTGTTGAACGGCTAGGATGAGAAACAACAGCGCCGATCCGGCGAGCGTTACATTGGCGACCACGCCGTTGCGAGCCTCGGCGGGCATGCGTTCCGAGTTGTTCAACATTAGCAAGGTTATGGCGAGGAACGGCATGAATAGCGCTCCGAACGCGCCATAGACGATCACGAGCAGCAAGGGGCGATCCGCAAAAAGCAGGACCATTGGCGGGAATGTCAGCCATGTGAGATAGAAGCGATAGGCGTTGCTTCCCTCGTGTCCGCCTTCGCCGCGGCCTTTCAACTGGTACCACCAGTCGGAAAAGAACAGGCTCATTCCTTGCCATACGCCAAGGAGAGACGAGAGCGATGTGGCCGCAAACCCGACCAGGAACAGGATGGCGATGGTCGGTCCGAAACGCGCTGCCAGTACATCCGACAAGCCGAGCAACCCCCGGTCGCCGTCTTCCAGAGCAATTCCCGCAGAATAGAGAAGCTCGGCGCCCACAATCAACATCGCGATGACGAAAAGCCCGGTCACGATATAGGCGATGGAATTGTCGACTCGCATCATCGGCAGCCAAGGTGTTCCGCGCCAGCCCTTGGCCTGCGTCCAGTAGCCATAGGCTGCGGTGGTAATCGTGCCGCCGACCCCACCGATCAGGCCGAGCGTGTAGAACAGCGAGTCTTCGGGAAGCTGGAAGGTCATGCCGCGGACAATATCCGGCAAGCTTGGCGCGACGAGGATTGCGAGACCGGTCATGATGACAAACATCGTGCCGACAAGGACTTTCATGACCGCTTCGAACGTCTCGTATCGATTGAACCAGACAAATACGAAGCCGAACACGCCCGCGACCATCGCCCAACTCCGAAGCGAGAGACCGGGAAACAAAGCAGTGAGCGGCAAGGCGGTGGCGCTCATGGCGGTTGCTCCGTAGATGAAACCCCAAATCACGACGTAGATGCCGAAATACCAGCTCGTCCAACGGCCGAGCGAACGCCAGCCGGCGAGGATCGTCGAACCGGTAGCGAGGTGATAGCGGGCCGATCCTTCGGACAGTGCGATCTTGACGATGCAGCCCACCACGGCAGCCCAAAGAAGCGCGTAGCCGAAGCGCGAACCTGCGATTAGCGTAGCGACGAGATCCCCCGCCCCGACGCCGGTCGCCGCGACGACAATGCCCGGACCGAGATGACGCCACATCTTTCCACGCGTCGGCGGAACCGTGTTCGCGTCGGAACCGGTAGGATCGTCGATGTCGGGTCCCGGATCTGCGTTGCTATTCTGGGCTATGATAAGCTTTCTCCCGAAACGGCCTTAGATTTGTCCGGTTCGGAACGATAGGCAAGTGAGGGTCGAAAGTACCCGTTCACACAGTTTGAGAAACTTGGCCGAACAGGTGTGGAAACCGCTGTTCGCCGTTTGATAGTGCTGCGCTTACTTCTTTATGCCTTCAGCTTGCGCTTTTCGCCTCTGTTCCGCCTTCGCCAGTCCGATCGCGCGCCACCAACGTATACAGCGCAGGTACCATGAACACGGTAAAGAGCGTCCCGACCAGCAGTCCGAAACCGAGCGTGAAACTGATTGCAAAGCGCGACCCTGCGCCGGGGCCGCTCCCTGCCACGATGAGCGGGATCACGCCCACGAAGGTCGAAATGGTCGTCATCATGATCGAGCGGAAACGCAGACGCGCGGACTCCGCCATTGCTTCGCGTTTATCGAGACCGTTTTCGACCTGCTGCTGGTTCGCGACCTCGACCAGCAGAATACCGTGCCTGATGATCGCGCCGATCAGCGCCAGCAATCCGATTTGGGTGTAGATATTGATCGTCACGATCCCCGCCGCAAAGAAGAACAGCGCGCCGGCGATCGCCATCGGCACGGCCATGAACATGACTGCCGGATCGCGGAAACTCTCATACTGCGCGGACAGGACGAGATACATCAGCGCGACCGCAAGTCCGAAGGCGACGAACAGCGAGGAGCTTTCGCCCACGAACTGGCGCGAACGGCCGGCGTAATCGACGGTGTAGTTTGCGGGCAGTCTTTCGTCCGCCGTGTCTTGCAGGAACTGGATCGCTCGGCCCAGCGAGACGCCTTCCGCCGGGACACCAGAGATGATCGCGGCGTTCAGCTGGTTGAACCGTTTGAGTTGCCGCGGCTGGGTGCTCTGCTCGACCGTCACGAAAGTCGATAGCGGGATCAGTTCGCCGGACCGGGTGCGAACCTGATATTTGCTCAATTGCTCGACGGTCAGGCGCTCGGCGCGCTCGGCTTGGGGGATGACGCGATAGCTGCGACCGTCGAACGTGAAATAGTTGACGAACCCGCCCGACAGCATGGTCGAAAGATCGGTACCGACGGCTTCGATATCGACCCCCAGCGCTGCCGCACGGTCGCGATCGATCTGCAGCGAATACTGAGCCCGGTCGAATTTGAGATCGCTTTCGACGAAAGCGAACAGGCCGCTGGCGCGTGCAGCATCGAGCAGGCCTTGCGAGACGTCGAGCAAGGCTTCGGGATCGTCCACGGTTGAAACGATAAACTGGACTGGCGTACCCCCGCCCGACCCGGGCAGCGACGGGGGCGAAATGACCGCGGCCTGCAAGGCAGGGCTCTGCGCCGCAAGGCCTTGCAAGGGTCCTTGCAACTCCTGCTGCGTCTGGTCGCGGTTGCCCCAATCCTTCAGGACGATCCCGCCGAATGCGCTCGAGGACGCATCGCCCGGCTGGCCCCCGCCCGCTTGCATAAAGACGAGATCGACCGCTTCGTTTTGGCCAAGCCGGTTCGCAAGATTGTCGGTCGCACGCTCGAGAGCATCGATCGAACCGTTGGGATCGCCTTGGATACTTGTGATAAGGAAACCGCCATCGTCGGGCGGCTCCAACTCGCTCTCGGCGGCGTTGTACGTAAGGTAAATACTGGCGATGATGCCAAGGCCGATGACCAGCATGATTTTCGCATGATCGAGCGCCTTTACCAGTAGCCGGTGATATCCGTCCGAGAACTTGCCGAACCACGTATCGACCCACTTGGCGAAGCGGTTCTTCTCATGGTCCTGTTTCAGCAGCTTGGCACACATCATCGGCGACAGGGTCAGCGCGACCACGCCGGAAAGCAGCGTCGCACTCGCTACCGTGTAAGCGAATTCGGTGAACAGCGATCCGGTCAGTCCGCCCATGAAACCGATCGGCGCGAATACGGCGAGCACGACGATATTCATGGCAATGATGGTCTTGCCGAGCTCGCGCACGGTCTGCTTCGCCGCGTCTTCGGGCTCGCACCCCTCTTCGATCAGGCGCGCCGCATTCTCAACCACGATGATTCCATCGTCGACCAGGATACCGATGGCAAGGATCAGCGCGAGCAGCGTCAAAAGATTGATCGAGAAGCCCAGCGCCTGCATCAGGAAGAACGCCCCGACTAGCGCGATGGGCATGGTGACGGCGGGGACAATAGCGGAACGGACCGAACCGAGGAACAGGTAGATAACCACCGCCACGATCGCCAACGCGAGGAACAGCGACTGGATCACCGATCCGATCGAACTTTCGATCGCCTCGGTCGCATCGTAAACCACCTCGAAGGTAACCGCTTCGGGCAATTGTTCGCGAATGTCGGGCAGCAAATCGCGGACCTCCCCCACGGCGCTGAGAATATTCGCCGTCGGGGACACTTCGATGGCCATGAACACCACAGGCTCGCCTTCGACCTTGACCGAACTGTCGTAGGTCTCCGCGCCCAGCATGGTGTCGGCGACATCGCCGAGCCGAACGATAGCGCCGTCTTCCTCGCGGATCACAAGATCGTCGAAGTCTTCTGGTGACGTCAGATTGGTATTGGCCTCGATCGGGATCGAGAGCGTCGATCCCTTGGTGGAACCGACAGCGGCAAGGAAATTGTTGCTCGAGAGCGCGGTCCGCACTTCGCCCGGCGTGACGCCGAACGCCACCATCCGGTCGGGATCGAGCCAGATACGCATGGCGAGCGACCCGGCACCCTGCACGGCCGCCTGCTGGACACCCTCGGCCGTTTCCAGCCGCGGCTTGACCGCGCGGTTCAGGTAATCGGTGATTTCCTCGCGGCTCAGAATATCGCTCTGAAACGCGATATACATCGCCGCCTGATCGCCGCCGGTGCGTACCGTCAGCACCGGGTTTTCGGATTGGGCAGGCAGCTGGTTCTGCACCTGATTGATCTTGGTCAGGATTTCCGCGACCGCATCGTTGGGTGGATAGCCCAGATCCAGCCTCACATTGATCGTGCTCGATCCTTGGCTGCTGGTGCTTTCGAGATAATCGATACCCTCCGCCGTCGCGATCGCCTGTTCAAGCGGCGTGGTGATGAAGCCACGCACCAGGTCGGCATTCGCGCCGACATAGGGAGTATTGATGGTAATCGTCGTCGACGTCGTATCAGGATACTGGCGCACGCTCAGCGCCGTCGCTGCCTGCAGGCCGAACAGCACGATCACCATGCTGACGACAAGGGCGAGAACCGGTCTCTCGATGAAGCGCTGGAGGAAGTTCACGGGGTCTCCGGCACTGCCGGAACATCCTGAAGCGGCTCATTCTGCGACGGTATCAGGGGCGTTCCATCGCTGAGCTTGACCTGACCGGAAACCACGACCCGCTGGCCCGGCTCAATGCCTTCGAGGATGGCGATGTCGAGCCCGCGCCTCTCGCCTGTTTTCACGAATGCGCGCTTGGCGATAAATTTGGGCGCAGGCGGCCCGCCCTGCCCCGAAGATGCGTTTTCGCCCCCGCCGGAGCCGCCCCCACCTTGCCCGCCGCCGTCTTCTGCCTGCTGTTCGCGCTGCTTCCGAAGCGCCTCACGCTGTTCTTCGGTCGGTTCGGCGGCAAGGAATACCGAACTGCCATAGGCATTGAACACCACCGAAGTCGCAGGAACGCTCACGACCTCGCGCGATCGGCCCGTATCCAGCGTAACCTGTGCGAACTGCCCGGGCCGAATGCGCCCATCGCTGTTCGCGACCGTCGCCTGGACTGTGAAGTTGCGCGTTCCGGTCGCCACATCGGGATTGATCGCGGTGACCCGCCCGCCGATGATCTCATCGCCGAAGCCTTCCACTTTCGCTTCGATGCCCTGTCCCACGGAAACCGCCGCGATGCTGCCTTCGGGAAGCTCGAAATTGAGATAGAGCGGCGAGGGCTGCACAAGTTGCGCGATCGCGGTGCCGGGCGACAGGAATTGGCCTCGTTCCACCAGCCTGATGCCGAGTTGGCCGCTGAAGGGCGCACGGATCGTCTTCTTGCCGATGACCGAACGGACTTCGGAGATTTGCGCGGCAAGGGCGTCGCGCTCTGCCACCGTCTGTTCGACCTCGGCTTGCGCAATGGCGCCGCGTTCGATCAGGCGAAGAGCCCGCGCCGCGGCGGCCGAAGCCTGCCTGAGCTGTGCCTCCAGACGCGCGACCTGCGCGCGTTCCGTCGAAGTGTCCAACCGGATAAGCGGCGCGCCTTGGCGGACATATTGCCCGGCGGTGAAGAATATCTCCTCGATCGTACCGCCCAGTTCGCCCGTTACTTCGACGCCCCTGACAGGCGCGAATGTCCCCGTCGCCGTGATCTCGCTATCCCATTGCTGCCGCGTCGCCTGGTCGATCGTCACAGTGGCGGGCGGCGGCAATTGCGGGCCTTGCTGCTCTTCCTCGCCCGACCGGAAGAAGAAGTACCAGATCAATACGATCACACCGACAATCAAGGCTCCGATCAGCGCCTTGCGCCACCAAACCATGGCACGGGCTCGCTCGGGAAGCGTGGAATCGCCATCCCCTTCGGATCTCGCCTGCGATCCGTCCCCGTCAGTTTCGGCCATCGATAGTCCGTTCGATTTCGTATTGCGGAAGAAGGGCTGGCGGTCGGCCTTCCCAAAGCGCCGCCCGCGTCGCGGCGATCGCCCCGTCGCCCGTCTGCGCGGAAAGGAAGCTTTCGTCCAGCGGCCCGGCTGCAACTGCGGCCAACAAGGCCGCAGTATCCTGAAAGCGCAGGGCCGAGGCGTCGACCACGGAAAGGCGCGCCTCCTGATAGGTTCGTTCGGCCTGCAGCACGTCGAACAGACTGGCGGCGCCCTCACGATAACGAAACACCGTCAGATCGAGGCTTTCCTGCGCCGCATCCAAGGCCTGTATTTGCCTCTGCAGCGCCTCGCCGTCTGCTTCCAGCGCGTAAATCCCCCCCGCAACCTCTTCGAAGGCGCCCAAAACGGTTTCCTGATAAAGAGCCAGCGTTTCCTGATACACCGCGATCTGCGCATCGCGCTGCGCCCGCAATCGACCGCCTTGAAACAGGGGCGCGAGCAGTCCCACGCCTGCCGAGTATATGAAGTCCAGGGTCGGACCGAAACCGGGCCCCTCGATACCGTTCAATCCTGCTGCGCCGGATAACGTGAAATCGGGATAAAGGCTCGCCGTCGCGACACCGATCTCGGCGCTTGCCGCCGCGAGCCGCGCTTCCGCCGCTCGTATGTCGGGCCGTGCCCGTACCAGTGTCGAGGGAAGGGTCACCGGCACTGTTTCAGGCATCGTAAGCGTCGACAAAGTCAATGCTGGGAGTTCGGCCTGCGCGAGCGGCCGACCCGTCAGTGTTGCCAACCGCGCTTCCGCCAACGCCAGATCGCGGCGAAAGCCGGGAAGGCGCGCCTCCAAGGCGCGGATCTCGGCCTCCGCGGCGACCAGATCGGCCCGCGCGGTATATCCTTCCTCCACGCGGATGCGCGTCAATTCCAAGCGATTGCGCTGTCCATCGATCAGCTCGCGCGTCACAGCGGCGCGCTGACGGATCGCCGCCGCTTCGAGCGCGCTCGACACGATGTTGCCTGCGAGAGAAAGATAGGTGGCCTGAACTTCCGCCTTGGCCGCTGCCAACTGCGCTTCGGCAGATTCGATCAGGCGATCTTCGCGTCCGAACGGATCGAGGTTGTAGTCGACAGCGATTTGCGTGGTGTAGATCGTAAACTCGCTGCTACCGCCCCCGCCGAAGCCGCCCTGACCTTGGCCCTGACCGGTCCCCTGGCCCTGTCCTTGCCCCTGACCACCAAAACCACCTGCGCCGGCACGCTGCCGTTGTATCTGTCCGTTCGCGCTGATTTCCGGAAGCAACAGTCCGCGCTCGGCGCGCAGCAAATATGCCGCTTGTGTCAAGCGCGCCCGCGCGGCCGCCAAAGTCGGGCTCTTGGCGAAGCCGGTTTGCACAAGCCGGTTGAGTTCACTTGAACCGAACCACCGCCACCATTCCTCGATCGCGCCTTCGCTCGCGAGAAACGCCACACCGTCGAATGCGGGAGCTGGCAACGGATCGAGCAAGTCGGCGTTTGCGCGATCTGTTTGGGGCGCGGTATAATCGGGACCGACCGTAGCGCATCCCGCGACAAGGCTAGCAGCCAAAATCGCAATCGTGCGATGCGCCGGCGAGGAGACGTCCTTCATAAGCCTATCCCGCTTGCCGAAGGATCAAGCCCACATCCACCAATAAAAGGACGTGGACGCGACGATTAGTCTATACGCACCGTGCTTGCCCTGAGCGATTTGCAGAAACTTTCGTCATCGCATCGTGAAAAGAGGTGGTGAGCCCTGCTGGGTTCGAACCAGCGACCTACTGATTAAAAGTCAGTTGCTCTACCGACTGAGCTAAGGGCCCGACCACGGCCAAGGCACCTAGCAGGTGCGCGCCGAGGGTCAACATGGGTTTTAGGGTCGCGATTACGTCGTTTCGATATTTCGGATGCGGGGACGAACGAGGCGGGCCGCCAGCTGACGAACCGTCAGGCCGCTGACCGGATCGCGCCAGTGCGGGACGATGGCCGCGGCGGGGCGCAGGACGAAGTCGCGCTGGCGGAAGAGCGGGTGGGGAATGGTCAGCCTATCGGACGCAAAGGCGCCGCCGCTCCACAGAACGATATCGAGATCGAGCGGTCGGGCCCGCCAGCGTTGGCCGCGCCGCTGCCGTCCGAACCGGTGCTCGATCTCCTGCAGTTCCGCGAGCATCGCTTCCGGCGGCCGATTGCTTTCGATCAGCGCGGCGGCATTGGCATAGCGTCGTTGCGATGGACCGACGGGCGCGGAACGGATGGTCGGCGAAACGGCACGGACGTTCCAGCCATTCTCGCCGAGTGCTTCTGTGGCGGCCGTAATGAGTGCTTCGGGGGGCAAACCATGTGCCCGCATGTTCGAGCCGAGCGCGATCACATAGGCGTGCGATGCTGCCAAGCCGCCCTCGCCCGACGTCAGATATCTTCGCAAATCCGGCCGTAGAGCTGCGGGCGTCGATCGCGGAAGAAGCCCATGCCGGCCCGGTGCGTCGCCGCCCGGTTGAGATCGAGCGTCGCGAGAAGAACGCCCTCGTCGTCGCGCCCGTATTGTTCGACCAGATCGCCCCATTCGTCGCTGATGAAGCTGTGGCCGTAGAATTTCTGCGGGCGGTCCGACGGGCCTTCGTGCCCGAACCGGTTTGCGGCCGCGACCGGCATACAGTTCGACACCGCATGCCCGATCATCGCGCGGCGCCACATGCGGCTGGTGTCGAGATCGGCGTCGTAGGGCTCGGAGCCGATGGCGGTGGGATAAAGCAGCACCTCGGCCCCTTTCAGCGCCATGACACGTGCGCATTCGGGATACCATTGGTCCCAGCAGATGCCGACGCCAATGCGGGCGGTGCCTCCGTCGCATGGCACATCCCATACCTTGAATCCGTCGTTTCCAGGACGGAAGTAGTACTTTTCCTCGTAGCCGGGGCCGTCGGGGATATGGCTCTTGCGATAAGTGCCCATAAGCGCGCCGTCCGGCCCGATCATGGCAAGGGTGTTGTAGTAGTGATGTCCGTCGCGCTCGAAGAAGCTCGTCGGGATCGCAATGCGGTGCTTTCCTGCAAGCTCCTGCATCGCGAGCACACTGGGATGCTCAGCGGTCGGGCGGGCGCGGGCGAAGAACTCTTCCTCTTCCGTGCGGCAGAAATACTCGCCGGCGAAAAGTTCGGGAGGCAGCACGACCTGCGCCCCCTCGCCCGCCGCCTGTTCCACCAGAGAGGCAACGGCGGCAATATTATTCGCTTCCACAGGCCGGGCGAGCGGAAGCTGGAGAATGGCAAGGCGCAGATGTCTCATAGGCCGACGCGGATTATGCGGGCTTCAACGCGAAGTCCACCTGGATATAGACGTCGGAGCGGGTCGTGCCGACCATCACGCCGGGAGAGGCATCGTCGGGCGGCGGCGCGGCTACGGGCGGCGGGGCGGCAGCTTGGGCACGCACCATAGAGCCCTCCTCCATCGCTTCGGCTCCGCGCAGATAGGTCTGGCCCTGCATCCCGCCGGCATCGCGAATATAGAGGACGCGGCTGACCGTCATGTCCGCCGCCTTCGCATAGGCTTCGGCCCGCCCCATCGCGGCCCTGTAGGCATCGGCGTAAGCGAGGTTGGCGGTCGCTTCGGGATCGGTCATCGACAGGTTCGGGCCGGAGACGATGTTGGCCCCGGCATCCGTCACCGCGCTGACCGCTTCGCCCGCGCGCGCCGGCTCGTCCATCGTCACCGCAACGATATTGCTGGCGAGAAATTGGCCTTTGCGGTCGCCATAGTCGATCCGCCGCACCTGGACCGAGCGGGTCTGGATATCGTCGTCGCCGACGCCGTATTCACGCAGTGCCGCCACGATTTCGGCGATCTTTTCGCGATTGTCCTCGCTCGCCTGTCTGGCCGAGCGCGCCCATGTCTCGACGCCCGCCTCGAACTCGGCACGGTCGGGCCGGCTTTCCGCCTGGCCACTGGCGCTGACCGACAGCAGCGTTTCGCCATGATCGACGCCGCGCGCCTCGTCGGCCCGATCTGCGCAACCTGCGAGCAGGAGCGCGCCGAAAATGACGCCCGTTCTCCAGTCCATTATTCCGGCACTCCCCATGTAACAGGACTACATGGTTGCAATGCCGGAAATGAACCGTGAATTACGGGCGGTCAGGCGCGTTTGCGGAACAGCAACGTCATCCGATCACTCTCGCCTACCGAACGGAGCGCTTCGTTCTCGCCCGATAGGCTCGGCGGCAATTGCCATACGCCGCCCTCATGATCGGCGCTGTCCTTCGGATTGGCGTTGATATCGCTCATGCCGACCAGTTCGAACCCATGCGCCTCTACCAGCGCGATGACGTCTTCCTGCCGCAAATAGCCGTTCGCCCCGGTGGTGTAGGACGCTGGGGCATCCGCCTTGGCGCGGTGCTGCACAATGCCGAGCATCCCGTCGTCCTTAAGCAAATCGCGCATACGCGTGAGCTCGGTATACATCACACCCGAGCGCAGCAAATTGTGCATTTCGCGGAACACCAGCACGCGGTCTGCAGTGCCTTTCATCGCGTCGGGAATGTCCTGCGAGGCGTAGACCGAGACCGGTGCGCCGTCGAGGTTCCAGCCCCCGCGCGCTTCCTCGAACCGGCCGGGCAGCGCGCCGAAATACTCGCCGAAGCGCTCGTTATCGGCGGCGGCGGGATCAGGCGTAAGGCCGACATAGCGGCCCTCTTCGCCCAGATACGGTACCAGCACCCGTGTATACCAGCCGCCTGCCGGCATGTAGTCCACTACGGTCATCCCCGGCTCGACCTCGAAGAAGGCGAGCGTTTCGGCCGGGTGCCGCCATTCGTCGCGGCTCTGATCCTCCGCCCGCCGCGTATGCAAAAGGGTAGCCGCCATGCGTTGTCCGGCCGTTACGTCCATCGTCGGCATCGTGTCTTGCCCACCCGAAGTTTGGTTCATGTGATGATCGGCGGCGGCGGGCATTGCGGTAGCCAGCGCGCAGCCGGCAGCGAGGATCGAGAAAAGGCGCATCGTTCGTCTCCCAGTGATCGGTTGCCTTCCTTCTAGGCCGTCCACCCCCCATGACAAGCGGGGCCGCACTTCCTATCTCCACCTCCAAGCAAGGAGATTGAGAATTATGGCACAGCAACAGGTAATCGTGGCCGGCGGCTGCTTCTGGTGCACCGAAGCGGTGATGAAGGACGTGATCGGCGTCAGCGAAGTCGAAAGCGGCTATATCGGCGGCGACAAGCCCGATCCGACCTACAAGGAAGTCTGCTCGGGCAATACCGGCCATGCCGAAGCAGTGCGGGTGACGTTCGATGACGAGACCATTTCGCTGCCCGAAATCCTCGATGTGTTCATGGGCACGCACGATCCGAGTCAGCTGAACCGACAGGGCAACGATGTCGGCACCCAGTATCGCAGCGCCATCTTCCCGCAGGACGATGCTCAGCGCGACGAAGCGCAGGCGGCCATCGAACGCTGGAATGCCGAGAACGACGGCACCGCTGTCACAACCATCGAAGGTCCGGACACGTGGTATCCGGCCGAAGACTATCACCAGGAATACTGGGCCGGAGAAGGCCAGCGCAATCCCTATTGCATGGCCGTCATCCCGCCGAAGCTGATGAAGCTGCGCAAGAGCTTCCAGAACAAGGTGAAGCAGGACGCCTGAAGCAGAACAATCGCAGGTTGATGGGTAAAATCTCGGACTGCTCTTGTATTTTAAAATTGTTAAAGCCAGGCATGGAACACATTGATTGCCATGCCTGAAAAACAGAATTCAGACGAACTCGATGCCCTGCGTAAGCAGATAGCGATCCTTTCCGAAGAGCGGGATGCCAGTCGCACCGAACTGGATCGGATGAGGCTGCTGTTCGAGTCCACTCTCGAAACTGTCCCGGTCGGCGTTCTTATCGCGGACCGGGACGGACGCATACTTCACGGGAATTCGAATATCGAGCGGATGCTCGGCCATCCCGTCCGGTTGTCTGCGGATGCCGATTCCTATGAAGAATGGGTCGGCTATCATGAGGATGGCCGGAGGGTTGCGTCCGGCGATTATCCTCTCGCCCAAGTGATCCGCGGAAAAGCCGATCATTCACAGCTCGATGTCGATTACGAGCACGGCGATGGTTCGCGTTCGTGGATACGCGCCATTGCGGAGCCTATTCGTGACGAGAGCGGCGAGCGCGTCGGGGCGGCCGTAGCCGTAATCGACATCGACGAAGAACGGCGCTTGCAGGATAATCAGCGCTTGCTGATTGCCGAACTCAACCACCGGGTCAAAAATGCGTTCAGCGTGACCCAGGCGATTGTCAATCGTTCGCTGCGCGGGACCGTCAATCCGGAATTCCTCGAAAGGTTGGACCGCCGGCTTTCTGCCTATGCGCAGGCGCATGCCGGGTTATTGGGCAAAAAGATCGGCCGTGTCTCGTTCGACGACATATTGGACGAAGCCATTGTGCCGATCGATCCCCGTCGCCTCAAAACACACGGTGCAGAGGTCGATTTTTCATCTCCTACCGGTGTCGCATTCGCCATGACTTTTTACGAGCTCACGACCAATTCGAGAAGACACGGCGCCCTGTCCGATCCGGCTGGAACTGTTTCCCTGACTTGGAATTTGAAATCCGAAAAAGATGGTCAGCGATTGATTGTAACCTGGCAGGAAAGCGGGGGGCCGCATCCGAAAAGCTTGCCAGAGGGTAATACTTTCGGGGCATTCATAACGCAGCGCGCAATCGCTGCGGAAACACGCGGAACCGTGGAATGGGGGCTGGAGAAAGACGGCCTTCGATGGGAACTTGATATGCCTTATACCGAGCAGGGGCTTCAATAATGCCGAGCAGGAAAGAGAAGATCTTCGTAGTCGAGGACGAAGTTCTGATTGCCTTCGAGATGTGCGACATGCTGGAAGATCTCGGGTTCGAGATCGTCGGTCCCAGCGTGCACCTGCAGGACGCGGAAGCCCGCGCCAAATCGGACGAGATGGATGCAGCATTCCTCGATGTGAACCTCGGCGGGGGCGATACGTCGAAGCCTGTCGCGGAAGTTCTGCGGGAACGTGGCGTGCCTTTCGTGTTCATCACCGCTTACGACCGCGATGAAATCACCTTCGTGCTTCCGAACGAGAAGATCGTTCGCAAGCCTATTACCAACGGCAAACTTTACGAGACGCTGCAAGCGGTATTGCCCGATGTCGAGCTGAAAAGCAGCGCCGAATAAAAAGCGAAAGCATGCGATAAACCCGCTTTACCCGTAGGCAGTAAAGGCGCACAGGCGCCTCCCGATGCGGCGACTGCGCGACCCGATCCTGCTGATTCCGCTGCTGTTCGCTGCTGCGATTCTGGTCGGCGCGCTGATCCTCAGCCTTCCCTTCGCGACATCCAGCGGCCGCGCCGCGCCGCTCCTTACGGCGCTCTTCACTTCGACATCCGCCGTGGCCGTGACCGGGCTCATCGTGGAGGACACGCCGGTTTACTGGTCGCCGTTCGGCCAAACGGTGATCTTGATCCTGTTCCAGATCGGCGGCTTCGGCATCATGACCGCCGCCACCCTGTTCGGCCTGATGGTCGGGCGCGGTTTCGGCGTGCGGGATCACGTGACCACTCAGGTCGAGCGCAACCGGCTGGCGACGGGCGATGTCCCTTCCGTGCTGCGCCTCGTCCTCGCGATCACGTTGGTGGTAGAAGCGGTAGTCGCTATCATTCTCGCCGCCCGCTTCGCCTTCTCTTACGACATGTCCCTCCCCGCCGCATTATGGCACGGACTGTTCCATTCGGTCAGCGCGTTCAACAATGCGGGCTTCTCCAGCTTCTCGGACAGCGTGATGGGATATCAGGCGGACCCGGTCATTCTGGGTCCGATCGCGCTTTCCGTCGTCCTAACCGCACTGGGCTTCCCGGTCATGCAGGATATTCGCGCGAACCGGCTGCACTGGCGGCGCTGGGCGCTGCATTCCAAGGTCACCGTGGCGGGCACGGCATTCCTGCTGGCGAGCGGTTTCGCCGCGATCCTGTTCATGGAATGGAGCAATGCCGCAACGCTCGGCCCGATGGCCGTGGGCACCAAAATGCTCAACGCTGCCTTCCATTCGGTTATGCCGCGCACCGCCGGGTTCAACAGCCTGGATATGGGCGGCATGCACGATGAAACGGTCATGGCGAACTACCTGCTGATGTTCATCGGCGGAGGCAGCGCGGGCACGGCGGGCGGCATCAAGGTGACGACCTTCTTCGTCCTGTTTGCGGTCGTTCTTTCCGAGATACTGGGCCGGCGCGATACCGGACTATTCCAGCGCCGGTTCAAGGGCGAAGTGCAGCGGCAGGCCCTGTCGGTCACCGTACTGGGTGCCTCGCTGATTTTCGTCGCCACCACCTACATCGCCTCGATCAGTCCGTTGCCGCTCGACGACATCCTGTTCGAGTGCATTTCCGCCTTTTCGACCGTCGGCCTGTCGACCGGCATCACCGCCGATCTGCCGCCGACGGCACTGGTCGTCATCATGGCGCTAATGTTCATCGGGCGTGTCGGCACCATCACCATCGCCACCGCCCTTGCGCTCGGCAAGCGCGAGCGGCCCTATCGCTACCCCGAGGAGGACCTCATTGTCGGCTAAACATCGCAAACCTATTCTGGTGGTCGGCCTGGGCCGGTTCGGCGGGGCTGTCGCTCTGACGCTGGAGCGGATGGGGCACGAAGTGCTCGGCGTGGATATCGACCCGGCGCTGGTGCAGGAATACGCCTCTGATCTCGCCCGCGTGGTGGAGGCCGACTGCACCGATCCCGAAACGCTCAAGCGTCTCGGCATTTCGGGCTTCGAGGGCGCCGTGGTCGCGATCGGCACGGATATCGAGGCGAGCGTGCTGACCGTGCTCGCGCTCACCGATCTCGGTTTCGAGAACATCTGGGCCAAAGCGACCAACGATCGCCATGCGCGCATTCTGGAACGGACGGGTGCCGACCATGTCGTCTTCCCCGAACAGCGGATGGGCGAGCGGGTTGCCCATCTCCTCAACGAGCGGCTGACCGATTTCATCCAGTTCGGCGACGAGTTCGCCATCGCCAAGCTCGCTGCGCCCGAAGCGATCGTCGGCGTGCCGCTGGTGACCAGCCAGTGCCGCAAGAGTTACGGCGTAACGGTTGTCGGCGTAAAACGCGAAGGGCAGGATTTCATCCATGCCGTACCCGACACGATCATCTTCCCCGACGACGAGCTGGTCGTTTCCGGCCGGATCGAGGATATCGAGCGCTTTTCCGCGCCCTGATCAGGTCGGCGCGCGGAAGCGGGCGATGAAGAAACCGTCCAAGCCGCCCTGCTCCGCCATCATGCCCGGATCGGTGCGAAGCCAGCCCTCATCGGTCGGCAAGAGACCGGCGGGCAGTTCGGCGGGTACAATGGGATCGGGCTGAAGGGCACAATCGCGCACGATGTCCGGGCCTTCCTCGTCCTCGATGGAACACACCGCGTAAATCAGTCGTCCATTAGGTTTCAGCCAGGTAGCGGCGCGGTCAAGCAAGGCGCGCTGCAGCTCCGCCGCTTCCTCGATCTGCCGGGGCCCGATCCGATGGATCACGTCGGGATGGCGCCGGGCGGTGCCCGAGGCGGTGCATGGCGCATCCAGCAGGATCGCATCGAACCGATGCTTCGGCTCCCAGCGGAGTGCGTCGGCGCGGACGGGGGATGCGGAAAGGCCGGTGCGTTTCAGGTTTGCCTTGAGCAGATCAAGCCGCCGCTTCGACATATCGAGCGCGGTGACATCCCATCCGCCTGCCGCGAGTTGCAGGGTCTTTCCGCCCGGTGCGGCACACAGGTCGAGAACATGGCGACCTTCGCCCGCTCCGAGCAATATGGCAGGAAGCGACGCGGCGAAATCCTGCACCCACCATGCCCCTTCGGCGAAACCCGCAAGTTTCTCGACGTTCTCGCCGCGCGGCAGTCGCAGATGGCCGGATGCAAAGCTGTCGGCTGCAAGCTGCGTCTGCCAGTGCTGCGTTTCCGAAGGGTCTTTCAATGTCAGGTCGAGCGGCGGGGGTTCGGCAAGACCGCGCGCAATGGCCGCGGATCGCTCGCCCCACCGTGCGGCGACATCCGGCGGCAAGGTCGGTGCTCCCGGTAGAGGATCGTCCCGTTTCGCCAGGGTCGAGAACACACCGTGGGCCAATCGCCGCGGCCCCCCCGCAAGTAGTGGCAGGCCCGTCGCGATGACCGCGTGCGGCGGTGTGCCAAGCCGCCATAGCTGGGCGAGCATCAGCCGCAAGACGATCCGGGCCTTGGCATCGTCCGGCAGGCGCTTTTTTGTCGCTCTGTCGATCGCGAGGTCGAGATCGTCCGACCAGCGCAAGGTCTCGCCCGCGATGGCGCGCGCCAGCGCCTTGTCCTCGAACCGGCGGACATCCTGCGTCGCCGCGCCGAACGCCTGATCGAGCGTTTCGCCCCGCCGCGATACGGCATCGAGCAAACGAAGCGCCGCCTTGCGCGCGTGAATTCCGGAAGGATCGGCCATTATCTCGGCGCCCTAGCCCGCCTTGAAACCGCGCGCCAGCATGCGCATTTCCTTACCATGACGAAACGCGCGACCAAGCGGCCCGAACCCTTCGAAAAGCCCGAAAGCTGGAGCAGCGATCCTCCGCCGAAGCCGAAGAAGGGCGAGGTCGACGAAGACCTCAGCCCCACGCGCTATGGCGATTGGGTGAAGGATGGGATCGCAATCGATTTTTAAAGCGGGCGGAGCGTGATCTTCAGCCCGTCTTTCGGTTTGGGGATCGGCCACGGCTGCCATTCCGGCGCATAACCGTCGGCAATCTCGATCCGGTAGCGCTGCAGAAGCTGCGCCATCAGGATCTTCACCTGCATATAGGCGAAGTGCAGGCCTAGGCACATATGCGCGCCGCCGCCGAACGGCAGCCAGGCATATTTGTGGCGGTTCTTCACTTGCTCCGGTGTGAAGCGCATGGGATCGAAAGTGAACGGCGCGTCCCAGTATTCGTCCATGTGATGGGTGAGGTGCACGTTGAAGCCGACCTCCGCCCCGGCCGGTATGCGGTATCCCCTGAACTCGAAACTGCGCAGCGCCCGGCGTGGCAGCGAGGGGACGGGCGGGATCATCCGCAGCGATTCCTTGAACGCCATGTCGGTAAGGTCGAGCTTGCCGAGATCGTCGTAGGATACGCCTCGCGCCTCGCCCGCCGCATCCGGTCCGCCGGTGATCGCGACGATCTCCTGCCGCAACTTCTCCTGCCATTCGGGATGCTGCGCCAGCTTCCAGACCAGCGCCGTCGCCGACGAAGTTATCGTATCGTGTGCCGCCATCATCAGGAAGTTCATGTGATCGACGACCTGATCGACCGGGATGAGCGTGCCGTCCTCGCGCGTCGCATTGGCGAACTGGCTGAACATATCCTGCCCGCCGCCCTCGGCCCGTCGCTTGTGCGTTTCGCGGGTGAAGAGATCGACCAGATAGGCGCGCCCATCGACACCGCGTTTCATCGCGGTGAAGGGCAGAGGCTTGCGAACAGGCGCGACCGACGCCTGCACCATGTCGACGAAGGCCTGGTTGATCTTCGCCGACTCCGGCCCGAACGGAATTCCGAGAAAGCTTTCCGCTGCAAGGTCGAGGGTCAGCTGCTTGATTGCCGGATAGAACAGCATCTCGCCGCCCCAGCCCCATACCTCGCGGGCGATCCCGGCGTCGAGCGAGCCGGCATAGTGCCGCATCGGTTCGGGCTTGAACGCGATCGACAGGGCGCGCCGGTCGATCCGATGATGGTCGAAATCCATCAGCATCAGTCCGCGCGGAAACAGCTTGTGCAGGGTCGGCCCCCAGCCCTGTTCGGAACTGAAGTTCCGGTGCCGGTCCATCAGGATGAGCTCGTTCGCCTCGGCCCCGATCAGGGCAACGTGCCAGCTGCCGAAGGCGCGGTTCTTGTAGACCTTGCCGTAGGTTTCGAACATCCGGCGAGCGAATGCGTGGGGGTCGGCCAGAAGACGGAACGTGTTGCCGATAAGGGGAGGTCCCGCTTCGCCTGGAATATGAGCGAGGTCTCGCGCACTCACCTTGCCTTCGCTGAAATGTTCGGGCGGGCTTTCCGAGCCCAAGGCCATATCGGCCGCCGCAGTCGCCATTCGTCTCTCCCGTGGAATGGATTGCGTTTTGCTACTTACCTTCGTGTAAATAGAAATTCGATCTAAATCCAGCCCGCGAGTTCTCGGCGGACGAGGCCTTCCAGCATATCGAGCCCGGCGGGCGAGGTGTTGAGGCAGGATAGCGCGGCGAAATCCTCGCCCCCTGCATCTGTGAACTGCTCCCGGCCCTGTATCGCGAGTTCTTCCAGCGTTTCGAGACAGTCGGCGGAGAAGCCCGGCGCGGCAATGGCGAGCCTCCTAGTTCCTTTCCGTCCCTCTTCCTCGAGCACCGTATCCGTTGCCGGCTCAAGCCACTTCGCCCGTCCGAAGCGCGACTGGAAAGTAGTGCGGAAGCGCAGATCCGGTCGCTTCAGCCGTTCCTGCAGAAGGCGCGAGGTCTTCTGGCAATGGCAATGATAGGGATCGCCCAGTTCCAGAGTGCGCTGCGGCATGCCGTGGAAACTGAGCAGCAGCACTTCCGGCTCGAACGACAGCGCATCGATCTGGCGGGCAACATCCTTCGCCAGCGCATCGATATAGAGAGGGTCGTCGTGATAGGGGGGCAATGTGCGCAGGCTCGGTTGCCAACGCATTTCCCGCAGCTTGTCCGCAGCCTTGTCCACAACCGTCGCCGTCGTCGCGCCGCTATATTGCGGATAGAGCGGTGCGAGCAATATCCGCTCGCATCCTGCCTGCATCAGCTTCTCGATCCGGTCGCCGAGGGCGGGATTGCCGTAGCGCATGCCCCAGTCGACCAGCACGCCGCCGCCCAGCCGCTTCTGCATCGCTTCCGCCTGATTGCGGGTAATAACGGCGAGAGGCGAGCCCTCCTCGGTCCACACCTGCGAATAGGCGTGGGCGCTTTTCTTGGGGCGTGTGTTCAGGATAATGCCGCGCAGGATCGGCTGCCACGCGATCGCGGGGATTTCCACAACGCGTCTGTCCGAGAGAAATTCGCCCAGATAGCGTTTGACCGCCTTTGGCTCGGCGCTGTCCGGCGTGCCGAGATTGCAGATCAGCACGCCAACCTTGCCGCTGGCGACGGGCGGGTGATCGGTAGGGAGGGACTGCGGCTGCCAGGTCATGCGCTCTCCGATATTAGCGGGAGGGTGCGATAGCGTCTGCCGGTCGCCGCGAACAGGGCGTTGGCGATGGCAGGCGGAGCTACGGCGGTGCCGAGTTCGCCGGGATCAAACGGCTCCGCCTTGCTGGGCAGGAAATCGAGGACGATTTCGGGCGAGGTCGAAAGGCGCGGCAGGTTCAAGCCGCCGAGCGTCCGGGGCACGGGCCGCCCGCTATCGTAGCGCAGGCTTGCACCGACCGCTTGCGACAGCCCGACGATAAGCCCGCCCTCGATCTGCTGGCGTGCGATGTCGAGATTGACGATGCGCCCGATATCGCAGGTAACCGTCAGGCGGCTCACCGTCGCGCCGCCCGGCCCCGGTGTCGCCTCGGCAACGCATGCGATGTGGCCGGCGGTTTCGGGATCACGGCCCATCCGCACCACGGCCAGCCCCTGCCCGCTGCCCTGCCTCCCGCCGTCCCAGTTCGCCAACCGCGTTGCACGGCGCAGGCATTCGGCCATGCGCGGCGCCCCGCCGAGCAGCGCCATGCGATAGAGAAACGGGTCGCGCCCCGCCTCGACCGCCAGCTCATCGATGAAGCATTCGGTGAAGAATGCCGTGTAAGCCGCGCTGCCCCCGCGCATCCGGGTGGTGGGCAAAGGCAGACGGATGGGGATGTGATCCACCGCGACATGGGCGATGCCGTAGGGCGGGATCGCACCTTCGCAAGCTAGAGGATCGGCGGTGCCGGCGCTTCCCTCGATCGCCGCCTCTGGTGTGGCATTGTCGAACAGGCGGTGGCCAATTTCCCGCATAGTAGAGGGCATCGCGAGCTGGGTTCGCCAGGCAATCGGCTCGCCCTCGCCCGCAAGGCTGGCGGCAAGTTCGGCCCGGATTGGCTGGCGCGGCGGCACCGCTTGCATATCCTGCGCGCGCGACCAAGTTAGCTGCACCGGCCGCCCGACCTCTGCCGCAATCTGTGCGACCTCGATCGCATGCTGCTTTTCCAGCCTCGCGTCGAAACTGCCGCCCGCCGCCATCGGATAAAGCACCGCATCGGAAGGCGAGAGTCCGACAGCCCTTGCCGCAGCAATCCGCGCCGCCTCGGGCGCCTGCGCCGCCATCCACAGCTCCAGCCGGCCGCCCTCGATCCGCGCCGTCGCCGATGCGGTTTCGAGCGGTGCATGAACCGCAGGCGCGATTGCATAGCGACGCGCGAAGGTATTGCCACCGAGCGCCTCGTCCGGCTCCCCCACGCTTGCGATGCGTTCTGCCCGCTCGTCCGCCTCGGCCAGTCCTGTTTCCAGTAGCGTCTCGAGCGTGCCGTGATCGACCGCGCCTGGCCCGGTGAAATGCGCTCGCATTCGGGCCAACGCACGGTCGGCGATCCACCAGCTTGTCGCAACCGCAGCCAGCCAGCGTTTGGACTTCACCACGCGCATCAAGCCGCGCATGCCGGCCACCGCATCGGCATCGAACCGATAGAGTTCGGGCAGCCCCCACGGCCCATGCCGGACCGAGGCATAGACCATGCCGGGCAGGCGCACGTCGCCCGCGAACAGGAAGCTCCCGTCGATCTTGGCGGGCAGGTCCAATCGAGGAAATGCCGTTGAGGTCTCCGCCTCGCCGAAGGTCGGTTCCTCGAAGGCGAGCGTGGGCCTCAGCGGCGGAGGGTCGGGCGGATCGAGTTCGGCGGCGGCATCGACCAGCGCGCCGAACGGGAGCCCCCGGCCACCATGCGATACGATGCCGTTTTCGACCAGGCATTCCTCTGGCGCGGCGTCGAACTGTTCGGCGGCTGCGCGGGTCAGCATGTCGCGCGCGCTGGCGGCCGCTTCGCGCAGCGGCGTTTCGTAAGCGGCGAGCGAGGTGCCGGCCGCCGTCGCGCCGAATGCCTCGGCCCGGGCGAAGCGCTCGACGAGAAAGTCGTCCGCCGTATCGGCCAGCGCGGGGATCGCTGCCCACATTTCTGCCCACTCGGCGGCAAGCGGCAAATTGGCATAGAGGCCGGCAGGCGGCGCCGGTTCCACCGCAATCTGCCGCCAATCGGCTCCCAGTTCCACCGCCGCGACCTGCGCCAGGATGGTCGTAACCCCCTGCCCCATTTCGAGCTGCGGGATGGATATCGTGACCACCCCGTCGCGCGCCACCGTCAGCCAGCCGCCGAATGCGAACTCGCCCTCGCGCGGCGACAGGGGCGCGCCGTAATGCCTCGGCCAGAGCGTCCAAGCGACGACCAGCCCGCCCGCCACCGCGCCGCTGGCAAGCAGGCCTCGCCGCGTCACGGGAAAGCTTACCTTCTCGCGCTCAGCCATTCGCGCAACGTTTTGGCGATGTCCGCGAACGGCGCGGCGACCGCATCGTCGCCCGCCGCGGGAGGCTTGCCGCCATCGCTGCCTTGCCGGATCGCGAGGTCGAGCGGAATGCGTCCGAGGAACGGCAATTCGAGCCGTTCGGCGGCGGCTTCCACTCCGCCGGCGCCGAACGGGTCGGACACCTCGCCGCAATGCGGGCAGGCATAGCCGGCCATATTCTCGACGAGACCGATCACCGGCACGCCGCCAGCATCGAACAACTGCCCGGCGCGCGCGGCATCGATCAGCGCGAGATCCTGCGGCGTGGACACGAGCACGGCACCCGCAGGCTTGAACTTCTGGAGCATGGTCAATTGCACGTCGCCGGTGCCGGGCGGCAGATCGACCAGCAGCACTTCGGTTTCGCCCCACGCCGCATCCATCAGCTGGGTAAGCGCCCCGCCCGCCATCGGCCCGCGCCACGCCAGCGCCTTCCCCGGCGCGACGAGCTGGCCCATCGAAAGCAAGGGCACGCCGAATGGCGTCTCGACCGGGACCAGCTTCTCGTCCCGTGTGGTAGGCTTGGTGCCCTGCACGCCGAAGATCACCGGCTGCGAGGGGCCGTAAATATCGGCGTCGACCAGGCCGATCTTCACGCCCTGCCGTGCGAGCGCGACGGCGAGGTTGGCGGTCAACGTGGATTTGCCGACCCCGCCCTTGCCCGATCCGATGGCGATAATCGTGCGCGCGGTTCGCTGGGCGGTGGAGGCAATACGCACATCGGCGATATCGTCTTCCGCAAGCAGGGCGGATCGCACACGCTCCTCAAAGCCGGAACGCTCGGCTTCGGCCATCCCGGCGACGTCCAGCACCGCAGTCGCGCGGCCTTCGTTCACGACGACAGCGCCGATACGGCGCGCCTCGTCGTCGTCCAATCTGCCTTGCAAGCGTGTTTTAGGATTTGTCCCGGCCATGGCCGCTGCTGCTGTATCATCGAAAAGCGCGCGGCAACCCCTGTTTTTCCCGCGAAGCGCACCTATAAGAACAGACATGAGACTTTTGGACGGGCTTACGAAGGGTATTCGCCTGGCGATGGCCGGCACGAACAATCCGTGGGGCGGCAAGAACGACGACGATGGCGACAAGCCGCGCGCCGACAAACCGAATGGTCCCCGCAATCCGTGGCTTCCGCCCTCGGGCGGGAATTCCGGTAATCAGGGTCGGCGGGGTCCGAATATCGAGGATATCTTCAAGAACCGCGGTCCCGAAGGCCCGCGCCGTACCGGTGGGCCGGGCGGCCCCGGCTTTCGCATGCCTCAACGCCCAAACGGCAAGAGCTGGTTTCCGTTGGCAATCATCGCTCTTGTCGTCATCGTTCTTCTGGCGACTAGCATCCACTTGATCGGCCCGCAGCAGCAGGGGGTGGTCAAGACCTTCGGTAGTTATACGAGATCGCTCGATTCCGGTATCAATTTCACGGCACCCTTCCCGATCGAGACGGTCGATGTCGAAGACGTGCAAGGCGTTCGCGCCATTCGCATTCCGGGCAACAACCAGCAGGTGAAGCTGATCCTGACCGGTGACCAGAACCTCGTCGATTTAAGTTACATCGTGCGCTGGAACATAACCGATCTGGCGAACTTCAAGTTCCGCCTGACGACGCCGGAAGATACCGTCGCCGAGGTTGCCGAGGCGGCAATGCGCGCCGCAGTGGCCGAGACAAATCTGGACGAGACATTCTCCGGTCAGGGCCGCGCGGCGATAGAACAGAATGTGCGCGAGCGGATGCAGCGCACTCTGGATAGCTACAATGCCGGTATCCGCGTGCTGGGTGTGGAAATCGAAAAGGCCGACCCGCCCTCCGAAGTCGTCGACGCGTTCCGCGATGTGCAGGTCGCCGAGCAGAACGCCGATGCTGCGCGCAACCAGGCGCAGGGTTATGCGCAGCAGGTCCTGGCGCAGGCTCAGGGTGAAGCCGAGGCATTCGATAAGGTGTACGAGGAATATCGCCTCGCGCCCGAGGTCACTCGCCAGCGCCTCTATTACGAAACCATGGAACGCGTCTTGTCCAAGACCGACAAGACGATCGTGGAGGCCCCCGGTGTGACGCCATACCTCCCGCTCCCCGAAATCCAGCGCCGCGCCCAACAGGCGACGCCTGCCGCCCCCGCCCCCACGACGGGAGGAAATTGAGATGGCTATGAACCCCGAACGTATCTGGCAGGATCACAAGCTCTCGATCATCGTGCTCGCGGTGCTCGTCGTCATTCTTGCCATGAGCATCTATGTCGTGCCCGAAGAAGAGCAGGCGGTTGTCGTGCGGACGGGTGAGCCGATCCGCACTGTCAATACCGTCGGTGGAGATTCGAAGGCCGGGCTTTATCTGCGCGCGCCCTTCATCGACCGGGTGGTCCGTGTCGAGAAACGTTTGCTCGACCTCGAGATGGCGGACGAGGAAGTGCTGTCGAACGATCAGCAGCGCCTGCTCGTGAATGCCTATGCCCGGTTCCGCGTCACCGACCCCGTGCGCATGGTCGAACGCGCAGGCTCGACGGACGGCGTACGTAGCGCGCTCGAGCCGATCCTGAACTCGGTGCTGCGGCAGGAACTTGGTCGCCGGACCTTCCAGGCGATGCTGACGGCGGAACGCGGTTCGGCGCTCGCCAATGTGCGCGCAAATTTGGACCGGCAGGCCCGCCAATACGGTGCCGAAGTGGTCGATGTGCAGATCAAGCGGACCGACTTGCCCGAAGCCCCGCTGCAATCCGCTTTCCGCCGCATGGAGTCCGATCGCGAACGCGAAGCGCGCACCATTCGCGCGCAGGGCGGCCGCGATGCCCGCATCATCCGGGCCGACGCCGACGCGGAAGCCGCCCGCATCTATGCGGATGCGTTCGGCAAGGATGCGCAGTTCTACGATTTCTATCGCGCCATGCAGAGCTACGATGCGACCTTCGCACCGGAGAACGGGAATGCAGCCAGCAACTTCATCCTGTCGCCCGACAACGAGTATTTGAGGCAGTTCCGCGGACAGCGTTGACCGTTCGTCGAACCGCCCCGCCCCGTTCAATCGCGATTAAGCGCGCTGAACCAAATTCGGAGCGGAAACCGCACGAAAGCGTAGGTGATTTATCTACGGCTTCGTGCCGGGTCACTCAACTTTAGAGAGGACAACCAACCTGTGCGTTATGCCTATTCCGTAACTGCCGCCCTTCTTGCAGGCGGTGCCGCCATGTCGCTGGCCGGGTTTCCGGCGGGCGCGCAAGTCGCGCAGAACGACGACAGTCAGATGGCCCGCATGGTCCCGCGAAATGGGGCACCGGCCAGCTTCGCCGATCTGACCGAACAATTGCAGCCGGCCGTGGTCAATATCTCCACTCGCCAGCGGGTCGAGGTGCAATCGGGCGGAAATCCCTTCGCAGGCACACCGCTCGAAGATCTGTTCAACCAGCGGCGCGGCGGACAACAAGAGCCGCAATACCGCGAAGGCCAGTCGCTCGGCTCCGGCTTCATCATGTCGGCCGATGGCTATGTGGTTACGAACAATCACGTCGTCAGCCCGACGGGCCGAGGCACGGTCGAGGAAATCACCGTGACCATGCCGGACGGCACCGAATATCCGGCCGAACTGGTCGGTGCGGATGCGTCTTCCGACCTCGCAGTGCTGAAGATCGCCCGCGACGAACCTTTCCCGTTCGTACAGTTCGGCGATTCGTCGCAGGCCCGCGTGGGTGACTGGGTGGTCGCGATCGGCAATCCCTTCGGCCTCGGCGGAACGGTGACCAGCGGCATCGTATCCGCCGTGTATCGCAACACTGGTTCGGGCGGCGCCTACGATCGCTATCTCCAGACCGATGCCTCGATCAATCGCGGCAATTCGGGCGGTCCGTTGTTCGACATGCAGGGCAATGTAATCGGCATTAACAACGCCATCCTTTCGCCCTCGGGCGGCAGCGTCGGGATCGGCTTCGCGATCCCCGCCGAAACGGCCGCACCCATCGTCGACAAGCTGCGGCGCGGGGTGGAAATCCAGCGCGGCTATCTCGGCGTGCAGATCCAGCCAGTGACCGACGATCTCGCGGCATCGCTGGGCATCAGCGAGAACCGCGGCGAATTCGTCCAAGGCGTTCAGCCGGGTGAAGCGGCGGAACGCGCCGGCATCCAGGCCGGCGATATCGTCCTGCGTGTGAACGGCGAGGACGTGACGCCGGATCAGACGCTGTCCTTCCTGGTCGCCAATATCGAACCCGGCACGAGTATCCCTGTCGAACTGATCCGTAATGGCGAACGGCGACGGTTGAATGTCACAGTGGGCAAGCGCCCGAGTGAGGAAGAGCTGCGCCAAAGCCAGATGTTCGATCCGGACGCCGAAGACATGGACGAGCAGGAACCCGAAACGGGCAGCGAAGTGGTGATGGAGCGGCTCGGCCTGCAGGTCATCGCCCTTACCCCGCAGATCGCGCGGCAGCTTGGCGTTTCGGCCGATACGAACGGCGTGGTTGTCGGCGGCGTGTCGCCCAATTCGGATGCGGCGCGCAAGGGCCTTCGTCGCGGCGACATCATCCTGAGCGCCAACTATCAAACGGTGAACACACCCTCGGCGCTCGAAGCCGCGGTTGAAGCCGCGCGGCGGGAAAACCGCGATGCGGTCCTGCTGCGGGTTCAGCGCCGTGGTGGTCCCGCCCAATATGTGGCGGTACGCTTCAACTAAACGTCGAAATTCGAAGCAATATCGAACCCTCCCGGCAGCAATGCCGGGAGGGTTTTTTCGTATCAGCGCGGAGTTGGAGTAGGCGCAGGTTGCGAGCGCGGTTCGCCGCCCCGGCCCAATGCCCGGTCAAGGAAGTCATCGCCCACCGCCTGCGGTGCGCCATCTACAGCGCGGTCCTGGCTGCCCGGCGGCGGCGGCACCCGGCGTGTCGGCGGAGGCGCGGGCGGGCGCGGCGTAGTCCCATCCTGCGAAGGTGGAGCGTTCGGATCGGCGGGATAGGGGTTTTGCTCGACCGGTCCCTCACCACGGCCCGGTTCGATCAGGTTGCCCTGCTCGTCGATGTAGTAATAGTCGTCGGGATCGCCGAAGAGATATTCGTCGTCCGGCTCCAGCTGCCACTCGGGCAATTTGAGCTCGGTGACGAATTCCTCGACCGGACGATCCTTCACGGCATAGCGCATATAGGCAGCGAAGGCCTGTGCCGGTGCGCGCCCGCCCTGCAATCCGCTCACCGCGCGGTTATCGTCGCGGCCCATCCAGACGCCGGTTGTGATGCCGGAGGAGAAGCCGACAAAATAGCCATCCTTGTTCGAACTGGTCGTGCCGGTCTTGCCTGCCACGGGGCGCCCGATCTGAGCCGCCCGCCCGGTACCGGTCTGCACGCCCGTCTGCAGCAGGTCGGTGATGCCGGCGGTGACGTAATCGGGAATGAGCTGCGCCGCGCGGCGCTGTTCGTGGCGGTAAAGCAATTCGCCGTCTGCGGTCGTCACCTTGACGATGCCGTAGGGCTCGACCGAATTGCCGCCAGCGGAGATCGCCGCGAAAGCGCGTGTCATGTCGATCAGGCGCGTTTCGTTCGACCCCAGCACCATGGAGGGATAGGTCGTGATCGGGGTGGTGATGCCGAACCGCCGCGCCATCGAAGCGACCGTGCCGAAGCCGACTTCGTTGCCGAGCTGGGCGGCGACCGTGTTGATCGAATAGGCGAACGCCGTGCGCAGGTTGGTCTCGCCGATATTGCGTCCGCTCGAATTGCGCGGGCTCCAGCCGCCGATCGTCACCGGCGTATCCACCACGCGGTCGTCCGGCGTGTAACCCGCTTCGAGAGCGGCGAGATAGACGAAGAGCTTCCAGGCGGAACCGGGTTGTCGCAGCGCGCTGGTGGCCCGGTTGTAATTCGTCTCGACGTAATCCGTGCCGCCCACCAACGCGAGGATCGCCCCGTCGCGGTCGAGGCTGACCAGGGCCCCTTGCGCCCCGGTCGGTGAATTGGCCTTGATCGCCGCGGTTGCCGCCGCCTGCATGCCGGGATCGAGCGTGGTCCAGACCTCGATCGGCTCGAAGGTCTCGGGCAGCAGCAGATCGAGCTGCGGCAGCGCCCAGTCGGTGAAATAGCGAACCGAGTTCTGCCCCGGCTCTTCCTTCAGCTTGACGTTCGAGACATCGACAGACGCCTGCGCAGGCGTGATGTACCCCTGCTCTTCCATCAGCCGCAGGACCACGCCCGCCCGCCCGACGGCTGCGTCGACGTCTGCGGTCGGGGAGTAGCGGCTCGGCGCCTTGACGAGACCGGCGATGATCGCCGCTTCGGCCACGGAAAGATCGGTGCCGGGATGGCTGAAGAATTTTCGACTCGCGCTGTCGATGCCGTACGCACCGCCGCCGAAATAGACCTTGTTGAGGTACAGCTCGAGGATCTGCTGCTTGGAGAATTTCCATTCGAGCGCCAGCGCCAGCACGCCTTCGCGCAGCTTGCGATCGAGCGTGCGATTGGAGTTGAGGAAGACGTTTCGAGCGAGTTGCTGGGTAATTGTAGACGTTGCCGATACGCGCCGGTCGTCCGTTGCGGCTGTATAAAGCGCCCGCCCAAGGCCGTAAGGATCGACACCGGGATGAGAATAGAAGCGGCGATCCTCCACCGCGATCATCGCATCCTTCATGACTTCGGGTATTTCGTTCGACGAAAGCCATTTGCCGTAGCTCGGCCCGAGTTCGACGATCTCGGTTCCGTCTCTCGCGCGCACGACGATGGTCTGCGCGTTCTGCGTCGCCTTCAATTGGTAGAAGCTCGGCAAAGAGCGCGCAGCGAAGATGACGGCGATTGCCAGGAACAGCAGCCCGAGCGCGCCAATGGCGCCGCCCCACAGGAAAAGCCGCTTCATCCAGCGAGCAAAGCGGCCGCCTTCCCGTGTCTCGGACGCGGCGCGTTTTGCGCGCCCATCACGCTTCGATCGCTTTCGCCGATCGCCTCTCTTATCCATTCTTCGCCGTCACCCCGGTACCGTCTGGCTGCCCTATAGTCGCCGCGCTGTTTCATGGCGAGCCGTAACGGCGGGTGAATATCGGAAGGCGCAGTAGCTGCTATCCCTCCGGTGCGAAATCGAGCGCGGCGGAATTGATGCAATAGCGAAGCCCGCTTTCGCCCGGCCCATCCGGGAAAACATGGCCCAAGTGGCTTTCGCAATTCGCGCATAGCACCTCGGTGCGGACCATGCCGTGGCTGGTGTCGCGCTTCGTTTCGACCGAATCACTTTCGGCGGGATCTGTGAAGCTCGGCCAGCCCGAACCGCTGTCGTATTTGTCGCTGCTTTCGAACACGACCTGCCCGCAGGCGGCACAGTGATATTCGCCGTCCTGCTTGTTCTTGTCGTATTTGCCGGTGAAGGCCCGTTCGGTGCCGCCTTCGCGGAGTACGTGATACTGCTCGGGGCTCAGTTTCTCGCGCCATTCGGCATCGGTCATCGTCTTGCTGTCGCTCATAAGTCTCTTCCGTTTTCGGGTATGAACTGGCAACGGTGCACCCGGCGCCGCGGTTCCGGTGCGGAGTGCGAGGGGGCGGCGCGGTTTGCCTTGACGAATCCACGCACGGTGGCTAAGTGCGCCGCTTTCCGGCGGTTCGTCCGCCATTTTCGACGATTTACGAGATTTCCGCCACGCTCGCTGCGTGGCCCGACCGAGGACACACATGGCCAATACGCCGCAAGCCAAAAAGCGCATCCGTCGCAACAATGCCCGTGCCGAAATCAACGGCGCGCGCGTCAGCCGCATCCGTACGCATCTGAAGCGCGTCGAGACCGCGATCGAAGCGGGTGACAAGGATCAGGCGCAGACGGCGCTCAAGGCGGCGCAGCCCGAACTCGCTCGCGGTGTGGCGCGTGGCGTGATGCACAAGAACACGGCGGCCCGTAAGATGAGCCGTCTGTCGAAGCGCGTTTCGGCACTCTAACTGGTTATCGGCGGGGCGCCTCAGGCGCTGCGTATATCTACCTAAAAAGCAACGATGAGGGCCAGCCCGCGCGTAGCGGTGCTGGCCCTTTTTGCTGTCGCAAGCCGGTGTCAGAGTTCCGTCATATTGCCCGAAAGGAAACCCTTTGTTTTTCCGTGATTCGGTAACGCCAAAACGGCTTTATCGTTGAAATGCAAAGGGTTGAACGGGGTCCTGCGGCTTTCGCCCGGTCAACAAGTTTATTTCAGATTTTTTGCGTTCTCCACCCTTGCGACTCATCGCGAACGCGACCTACACAATGGCCACCGCTCGGGAAGGGACAGCCCGGGCTACCACATTCGAAGCTACCTTTGGGAGCGACCGCCGGAATGCGATTCCGGGGCACGGCGAAGCTGTGCCGGGTCGCCCTTCACGCAAGACAGGGGCCGATGAGGCCGGGGGTTGGATTAACATGGTGAAGGCATCGGACGCTGCAGGCATCAAACGCAAGGCCGATAACGATATGGAAGATCTGGAAGCCGTAAATCTTGCAGCGGACTGGGCCGATATCAGCCAGGGCCTGCGCAAGGATCTGGGGCACCAGCTCCATAGCCAGTGGATCAAGCCGATCCAGCTCGGCCGGATCGATGCCGCAACCGGAACGCTCGACCTTTTCCTGCCGACCGAATTCAGTGCCAACTGGGTAAAGGACCGCTTCGCCGACCGCCTTAGCCTCGCCTGGAAGATCGCCCGCAGCGAAGTGCGCAGCGTGCGCATAGGCGTCCATCCCGGTCGCCGGCAGGTTTCGGAACTGCGCCTCGGTGCGGACAATCGCCGCGCGGCCAACGATTCGGGCGCGATCAATGCGATCGGTGCCGATACGATCGGGGATTCCGGTTTCACCTCGAGCATCGGGCTCGATGCCTCGCTGACTTTTGCCGCCTTCGTCACCGGCGAAGCGAATGTGCTCGCCTTCAACGCGGCGCAGCGCATGTCGGCGAACGAGAAGCCGCAATTCTCGCCGCTCTATCTCAAGGCGGCGACCGGTCAGGGCAAGACGCACCTCCTGCATTCGATTGGCCATGCCTTCCTTCAGGCGCACAGCCGCAGCCGCATCTTCTACTGCAGCGCGGAGCGGTTCATGGTCGAATTCGTCCAGGCGCTGAAAGCCGGACGAATGATGGAATTCAAGGCGCGGCTGCGCAGTTTCGACCTGCTGCTCGTCGACGATATCCAGTTCATCATCGGCAAGGCGTCAGCGCAGGAAGAATTGCTCTACACGATCGATGCGCTCCTGGCCGAAGGCAAGCGCCTTGTGTTCGCGGCCGACCGCGCGCCGCAGGCGCTCGACGGGGTGGAACCGCGGCTGCTCAGCCGCCTCAGCATGGGCCTCGTCGCCGATATCCAGCCCGCCGATATCGAACTTCGCAAGAAGATCCTGCATAGCAAACTCACTCGCTTTGCGCCGCTTGCCGTGCCGGAGGACGTGCTCGATTTTCTCGCCCGTACGATTACGCGTAATGTGCGCGAGCTGTGCGGCGGCCTCAACAAGCTGATCGCCTATGCGCAGCTGACGGGGCAGGAAGTCTCGCTCCAGCTGGCCGAGGAACAGTTGACCGATATCCTGTCGGCCAATCGCCGGCGGATCACGATCGACGAAATTCAGCGTACCGTCTGCCAGTTCTACCGGATCGACCGCAGCGAGATGTCGAGCAAGCGTCGCGCGCGCGCCGTCGTTCGTCCGCGGCAGGTGGCAATGTACCTGTCGAAGGTTCTCACGCCGCGCAGCTACCCCGAAATCGGGCGCAAGTTCGGCGGGCGGGACCACTCCACCGTTATCCACGCCGTGCGCCTGATCGAGGATTTGCGCGAACGCGATGCGGATATGGACGGCGATGTGCGCAGCCTGTTGCGCCAGCTCGAAAGCTGACGCGCGGAAGCTATCGACAGGGCATCCACAGCCTGCCAACAGGCCGTTCATGCCCTTATCCCCCGACCGTCTCGACCGGTTCGCCCGCCATATCGTGTTGCCCGAAATCGGCGGCGCGGGGCAGGTGGCGCTGGCCGGCAAGCATCTTGTCCTCGTGGGTCTGGGTGGGATCGGCTCCCCCGCCCTCCAGTATCTTGCCGCCGCCGGGATCGGAAAGCTTACGCTGGTCGATAACGACCGGGTCGATGCGACTAATTTGCAGCGCCAGACGCTCTATTCCGAGCGCGATATCGGCCATGGCAAGGCGGTCGCGGCGAAACGCTGGGTGACCGGGTTCGACCCGGCACTCGATGTAACGATCAGCGATCGACGGATCGACTCCGACCGCGCCGCAACGCTGGTCGAAGGCGCGGACCTCGTGCTCGACGGTACCGACAATTTTGCCACCCGGCTCGCCATGTCGGATGCCTGCGTGGCCGAGCGCGTCCCCCTCCTTTCCGCCGCGGTCGGTCGCTTTCAAGGGCAGGTGGGCGCATTCGCCGGACATCTGCCGCACGAAGCCTGCTATCGCTGTTTCGTCGGCGATGCCTTCGATGCCGACGATTGCGACACTTGCGCAGAAGAAGGCATGCTGGGCGCCATGGTGGGCTGGGTCGGCACCTTCGCATCGCTGCATGCGGTGCGCATTCTCCTCAATCCCACGGGGGGTTTCGGCGAGCCGCAATGGAGCACGGTGCACCTGCTCGACGGAATGGCCCCGGCGATGCGTCAATTCGCCATCGCGAAAGACCCGAACTGCAAGGCATGTGGGTCCGGAGTCCCGAAACCGGACAAATATTAACCATCGATTACGCGCTATTGCGCGATGGGACGAAAGGCGTAGTGTTACCCGGTTAACTATAAAAAACCGAGGAGAGACCCATGCTGAAAGCCACCGCACTCGCGGCTTCGTTTGCCGTAACATCAATCGCCGCGCCGCTTGTTGCGCAGGATGCGGATGATCCGAACCGGAATATTACCTCGATAACGGTGTTCGGCGATTCCCTCGTCGATGCGGGCAACGTCAATTTCCTCAATCCCGCCGTCGCAAGCTCGGCCAACGGCTATTTTCAAGGCCGCTTCACCAACGGGTACGACTATACGGACCTTCTGAGCCTCGAACTGTTCGACATGCCGACCACGGCTTCATTGGAAGGCGGCACGAACTTCGCCTTCGGCGGCGCGCGGGCGATTAATACATCCGCGGTACCGGACCTCGGCGAACAGCTCGGTATTTATCAAGGCTTCCTCGCTGCCGGAGGCGAAGTCGATCCGACCGGGCTTTACGTCTTGACCTTCGGCGGCAACGACATTTTCGCGGCGCTCCAGCCGGGTTCACCGGCCGGCTTCGACAGCGACAGCGCCTACCTGATGGCGGCGGCTAACGCTTACGCGCAGGGTGTACTCGATCTCGCCAACCTTGGCGTGACCAACTTTCTCATCACTGGCTTCCCTAATGCCGTACCGCAAGCGGTAGAAGCGAATGGCTACCTCGCAACTGCCCTCGGCGCGCTGCCTCTCTCCGACGGCGTGAACGTCAACTATTTCGATTTCTTCGATTTCTTTACCCGTCTGTCCGCTGATCCGACCGCGTTCGGCCTCCCGGCGGACCTTGACTTTACGACTACGTGCCAGCAGGCGCAGGCCTTCCCGGATTGCACGGGCTATTTCTCGTTCGACGGCGTCCACCCGACTGCAGCTGTTCAGGCGGCGGCGTTCGGCGATATCCAGTCGCAGTTCGGCTTTGCTGCGGCCGGCGGTGCCGGCGCCGTACCGGAGCCGGACGCATGGGCATTGATGATCCTCGGCTTCGGACTGGCCGGTGCTGCCATGCGGCGCGCCAATGCCCGCCGCCGCCAAACCACCCTCGCCTACGCCTGATCCGGCGATATCCCGGCCAGCAGCTCGTCCACCCATTCGGGTACGAGCTGCCCCGCCGGGCCCTGCCGGGCCTCGTCGAACCAGTGCGAGCCTCCGCTCCGTTCCAAATTAAGTTCGACGGTATGGGCACCCAGCTCGCGGGCATCGCGCACGAAGCCCGCCGCCGGATAGACCGCGCCGCTCGTCCCGATGGATGCGAAGATGTCGGCATCGCGCAAGGCCGCGTAGATGCGGTCCATCTCGTAAGGCATTTCTCCGAACCACACGACATCGGGACGCAGCGCCGTCTCGCCGCAGCCTGGACAGGGTGGCCGATCGACCAGCTTCTCGTTCCATCGATGGCGGGCCTCGCAGCGGGCGCATAGCGCACTCAACAGCTCGCCATGCATGTGCAAGACCCGCTTCGCACCGGCACGTTCGTGGAGGTCGTCGACGTTCTGGGTCACGATCAGCAACTCTCCCGGCCATTCGCGGTCCAACCGCGCGAGCGCCTCGTGCGCCGCGTTTGGATCAACCGTCTGCACCGCCGCGCGCCGCGCATCGTAGAACCGCTGGACCAGATCGGGATCGCGAGCGAACCCTTCGGGCGTCGCGACATCTTCGACCCGGTGCTGTTCCCACAATCCCCCGCTATCGCGAAAGGTGTCGATCCCACTCTCGGCGGATATGCCCGCGCCGGTGAGGATGACGATGTTTTCGGCCTTGGACATGCGCAATTCCCGTTCGCCCTGAGCTTGTCGAAGGGCTCTACTTCCCCTTACAGCCTCCGCTAGAAGAAAAGGCGGGGCTTCGACAAGCTCAGGCGAACGGAGGTGAGCGTGGCAAGACTGGCTATAATTGGAAGTGCCGGCGCAATGGGCGCAGCCTTGCGGCAGATAATCGAAGCTAGCGAGCATATTTATGTCGGAGGCGCGGATCACGGCGACGACGTCGCTGCACTCGCGAAGGACGCCGATGCCTTAGTCGATTTCAGCGCCCCCCAAGCGCTCGAGGCGAACCTGTCCGCCGCGCGCGACGCCGATATTCCCATCGTCATCGGCACGACCGGCCTTTCCGAAGCGCACCATCGGCTTATCGACGAGGCGGTCGAACGTATCCCGGTCCTGCAAACCGGCAACACTTCGCTCGGCGTTACCCTGCTCGCCCATCTGGTACGCGAGGCGGCGCAGCGGCTCGGACCCGACTGGGATATCGAGATCGTCGAGATGCATCACCGCCGCAAGGTCGATGCGCCTTCAGGCACCGCGCTCCTGCTCGGCGAAGCCGCCGCCGGGGGACGCAACATCGACCTCGGAGCCTATCGCGAAAGCGGACGCGACGGGCATACGGGTGCACGGGCCGAAGGCGCGATCGGTTTCGCGGCGTTGCGGGGCGGCACCGTGGCGGGCGAGCATTCGGTGATCTTTGCCGGCGAACAGGAACGCATATCCCTGTCCCATAGCGCGGAGAACCGCTCGATTTTCGCACGAGGCGCGGTGCGCGCGGCAGAATGGCTGATCGGTCGTGAACCGGGTCGCTACGCGATGACCGACGTGCTCGACCTTTGACATTCGCAGCATGACCAAAGATCAGATCTTCGAATTTTTCCGGCGCCTTGCAGAAGACAATCCCGCCCCCGAAACCGAACTCGAATACGGCAACGCCTACCAACTGGTCGTCGCGGTGGCTTTAAGCGCGCAGGCGACCGACGTCGGCGTAAACAAGGCCACCCGCGCACTGTTCGCGAAGGTGAAAACGCCGCAACAGATGCTCGATCTGGGCGAGGAGGGGCTGAAGCGGCACATCAAGACGATCGGGCTTTTCAATTCCAAAGCGAAGAACGTTATCGCCATGTCGGAAATGCTGATCGCCGACTATGGCGGCGAGGTGCCGGGGAACCGCGACGATCTCGTCCGCCTGCCGGGCGTCGGCCGCAAGACGGCCAATGTCGTCCTCAACTGTTGGTTCGAAGCCGAGGCGTTTCCGGTCGACACGCACATCTTCCGCGTCAGCAATCGTACCGGTCTCGCCAAGGGAAAGACACCGGAACAGGTCGAGGCAAAACTGGAGAAGCGCGTGCCTGCCCCTTTCCGCCTCGGTGCGCATCACTGGCTGATTTTGCATGGCCGCTATCTTTGCAAGGCGCGCACTCCGGAATGCTGGCGCTGCCCGGTGGTGGACCTATGCAGCTATCGCAAGAAAGTGCTTGAGCGGCCCAAGCGCCGCTGACTTCAGTTGGCGGGTATCTCCGCAAGATAAAATGCGCCGTCGGCCGACCCCGTTTTTTGCCGTAGGCTGCGTCAGTCCGGCTGGCCTTCGAGGCAGATCGTCCGTCCGGGTTCGAGCGAAGCCTGAGGCGTAATGCCTTCCAGATAAAGCAGCGTTTCCGCTTCCTGCCGATCCATGCCCATCGCGGTGGCGTGCGCCATCACTTGCGGTAGGCTGGCCCCTTCCGCCGGAACGGTCAGGACGGTTCCGTTGCAGTCCGCCGTGGCCTCGTTCACCGAGCATCCCGCGAGAAGTATCGCAATCGCGAATGCCATGCAGCTTGGTGCAATCCTAGACATCGTCCGCCGAAATCATTTCGCCGGTATCGATCTCGCCGGTCATCACCGCAACCGTCGTCGCCACGGCGGCATCGCCGCTGACGTTTGTGGTGGTGCGCATCATGTCCATGATCCGGTCCACCCCGAAGATCTGCGCGCCGAACAGCGTGGCGAGGCCGAGATACATCGCGGTGCCGTTCATGTTGATCGTCGCGCCGAGTGCGATCACGAAACTCGCTACCGAATTCGAAACGCCGAGATTGCGCTCCGCGCAGCGCAGGGTGACCGGCAGGGTCGCGTTGGAGGAAGCGGTGGAATAGCTCACCGCCATCGCATCGATGATGCCGCGAAAGAAATCGCGCACGGGCAACTTGGCGAGGAATTTGATCATCGCCGAATACATCACGAAGATGATCAGGAGGCAGCCTGCGTAATTGAGGGCGACGAGTTTCGACAAGGCGATCAGCGCATCGAAGCCGAGTGTCCCCGCAACCCACGCCATCAAAGCGAATACACCGAAAGGCGTGAGTTCCATTACCAGTATGGTGACCTTCTGCATGACGACGGCGCCCGAATCGAACACCTTTTGCACCGGTCCGCCATCTTCCTTCGCCATCAATATGCCGATGCCGAGGAGAACCGAGAACACGATCAGCGGCAGCACGTTGACGTCGGCCATCACCTGCACCGGGCTTTGCGGTACGATCTCCAGGACCATCTGCCGCCATGTGGTCTCATTGGGTTCGGGAACGCTGCCGAGCTCGATCGCGCTCGTATCGACGCCGCTTCCGGGCGCAATCACCGTACCCAGAAACAGGCCAAGCCAGACCGATATCTGCCCGGTCACCACGAACAGCAGCATGGCCCGACCGCCGACCGCGCCCAGCTTGCGCAAATCGCCGATTGCGGCGACGCCGGCCACCAGGCTGAAGAAGATCAGCGGAACGACCAGCATCTTGATCGCCGCAATGAAAATGTCGCCGATGATCTTGATGCTTTCGGCATCCGGCCCCCACAGGCGGCCGACGATGATGCCGAGTATCAAAGCCCCGATCACCCGCTGCCACAGCGGAATGGCGAACCACGTCTTCATTCTGTCGAACCCCTCACGATCCCAGCACGTCTGTCGCGATGCGTGCGTAGATGCGGCTTAGCGCGGAAAGGTCGGCGATGGCCACAGCTTCGTCGCGCTTGTGCATCGTCGCATTGACGAGGCCGAACTCGATCACTGGGCACACGTTGCGAAGGAAGCGGGCATCGGACGTGCCGCCAGTGGTGGAGGGTTCGGGCGCGATGCCGGTTTCTGCTTCGACGGCTTGCGCGATAATGTCCGAGAAAGTCCCGGGCGGGGTGAGGAATGGCTCGCCGGAAATAATCGGCAGGGCGGTGCCGCCGTACTTCTCCGCGATGGTGGCCACCTTCTGCGACAAGGAAGCACCGGTATGGGTGTCGTTGAACCGGATCGAGAGCCGTGCCTTCGCCTTTGCAGGAATGACGTTATGCGCCTGGTTCGGCACGTCGATCTCGGTTATTTCGAGATTGGACGGCTGGAACCAGTCGGTGCCTTCGTCCAGCGTCAGCGCATCGAGTTCGGCGAGCATCGCGAGGAGTTTCGGGATCGGATTGTCGGCGAGCTGAGGATAGGCGACGTGGCCCTGCGTCCCCTCCACCTCCAGCCAAATGTTGAGCGAGCCGCGCCGCCCGATCTTCATCATGTCGCCCAGCCGGTTCACACTGGTCGGTTCGCCCACGAGGCACAGGTCGGGCTGATGGCCCTCGGCGCGCATGAAATCGATCAACGCGCGGGTGCCATGGAGCGCCGGGCCTTCCTCGTCGCCCGTGATAACGAAACTGAGCGTACCCGCATCCTGCGGCACGGCGGCGGCGGCATCGACCATGCAAGCGATCGCGCCCTTCATGTCGACCGCGCCGCGCCCGTAAAGCAGCTCGCCGCGTATCTCGGGCGCGAAGGCTTCGCTGGTCCAGCCATCACCCGGCGGCACCACGTCGAGATGCCCGGCGAAGGCAAAATGCTTCCCGCCCTGCCCACCCCTTCGGATGGCGAAGAGGTTCTCGACCGGTTCTTCCGGCGTGCCCCGCTCGCCCTCGCCCCGGGTGAAGCGCGTCACCTCGAAACCGAGAGCGACAAGCATTGCCTCCATCTCGTCGAACACGGTGCCGGTAGCCGGCGTTACGCTTTCGGCGGCCATCAGGCGCTTGGCGAATTCGAGAACCTGCGTCATGATCGCAGCGCTAGCAGGAGAGCCGCCCGATGCCCAAGCTCGATCTCGATGCCATCCCGCAAACCAATCTCACCGGCTACCCGCCGCCCTTCGATGCGGACGTCGATGGTCGCTGGTATCGCCGCCTCGCGCCGGTGGTCGGCTTCGACAAGATGGGGGCAAGCCATGTGACGCTGAAGCCCGGCGCCTATTCCTCGCAGCGCCACTGGCACGAGGGGCAGGACGAACTGGTCGTCATGCTCGAAGGCGAAGCGGTGCTGATCGAGGATGAGGGGGAGACAATCGTCGGGCCGGGCGATGTGCTCGCTTTTCCAGCGGGTGCACGCAACGGCCACGGACTGCACAACCGCGGCGAGGTGCCTTGCGTGTTCGTTGCGATCTCGGCGGGCGACAAGGAGCAGGACCATGGCGGCTACTCCGATATCGACATGGTGTTCGGACCGGACGGCTATGCGAAACGCGATGGGACGCCTTACGCGACGAAACGCCTGCCTTGAGGTACAGTCCGCCCGTGCCGAGCTTGTCGAAGCTTCGCTCTTCTTCCCGTATTGTTTCAGAAGTGAAGACAACCCTTCGACAGGGTAAGGGGAGGCGGGTTGGGTCAGTCGCTTTCCGGCCACGGCCCCGGCGCAAAAGCCCGATCGAGATACTCGGCAATCCGTAAGCCCGCCTGCGTAACCCGCCGCTCCGCCACCGGGATCGCTGCGACGATGTCCTGCTGCGTGAGGGTCGTCGCATCGGGGAGGTCGCCCTCGCAGGGGTCGCAATCGAAAGCGTTCGGGTAGACGAAATCGCGCGCGGTTTCCCAGCTCTCCCTACCCCAATCCGCTGCCGCGCCGCCGCCCAATACGACCCGTTCGGCGGGCGAATAGCGGCGCACCAGCGAGGGCCGTGCGCTGCTGATCGCGCGTTCGGCCAGCGGGCCGTCCCACACCCAGTGCAGGTTCAGGCCCGGCGCGATGCCGTAGGCCGTCTCTCGGTCGTTGCCCCCGCGATCGTCCTTGTCGCCGGAATGGAGCGGCATATGGATGTCGCCCGCGAAATGGACGAAGAAGGCCAGTGCCTCCAGCCGCACCGGATCGGGCAGGTTCTCGTCGGCAAGGATGCGGGCATTGCGCTCCACCTGCGCACTGACGCAGGCACCGCCGCTACAATTCTTGCGCGCATCGTAAGGCTCGTCGATCGGTTCGGTCTGGTAATGCCACGCGAAGGTGTAACCCCAACGCCAGCCCTCGCCGCGCAGGCAATCGGGCCAGACGCTCGCGTCCTCGATATCGCGCAACGGACAGTCCGGCGTGCCGAGCAGCGGCGCCGCCTTCAGCAGCTTGGCGATCCCGGCGCGGGTCTCGGGCCGTATATTGGCTTCGGCAATCTCAGCCGTTGTCCGGTGGGCGTAGAACCCCCACGCTTGCGCCGATGCGGGCAACAGCAGTGCTGCCAGCGCGAGCGCCGTCAGCCAACCGTTTCGTATTGCTCGATAACCCATTCTTCGTCCTCAGCCGATTTGATCCACCCCTGCATCCATTCGTGCTCCCACACCGCCTGCATATAGGCGGCGGCGAAGCCGGGAACGGGGATCTGGTACGTGGTGAAGCGACTGACGACCGGCGCGTAGAACACGTCTGCCGCGCCGAAGGTACCGAATAGAAAGGGCCCGCCCGCGCCGAACCTCGCCCGCGCCTCCGCCCACAGGCCGAGGATGCGCACGATGTCGTGCCGGCATTCCGCGGAAGGCTCCAATCCCTCGACGCGCTTGCGCATGTTCATGGGGCATTCCCGGCGCAGCGCCTGATAGGACGAATGCATTTCCGCCACCATCGATCGTGCCATGCCGCGCGCGGTATCGTCTTTCGGCCAGAACCGGTCGCGCCCCACCTTGTCGGCGAGGTATTCCAAGATCGCGATGCTGTCCCAAACAACGGTTTCGCCGTCCCACAGGATCGGCACCTTGCCGGAAGAGGGCTGCGTGCCGCCATCGTCCTGCTGGAGGCTCTGCCACTCGTCGCCGAACATCGGCACGGTAATTTCCTCGAACGACAGGCCGGACTGCTTAGCCGCCAGCCAGCCGCGCAGCGACCAGCTCGAATAGTTCTTGTTCCCGACGATCAATTTCATGCGCTGCCCACCTTGCTGCTGCCCGCGCTTAGGAGCTCGCCGGCCTGCTGTCGACGTCGAAGACCCCTTGTTAAGGTTTCGTACTTTCCTTTTGCGCAAGCAGATATAGAGTTGCGAAGAAGGGGAGAAGATATGGCTTTCGGCAGATTGACGGCTTGGCTGGCCGCACTCGGCATGACCATTACGCCGGCGATGCCGGTCCAGATGGCTCATGCGGCGCAGACCGAACCGGTCCGCAGTGCGGACGAGATTTGCGCGCCGTATCTAAAAATGCGCGAATATGAGGACGATGCGGCGAACATCGTCGTGACCGGCGCGGTTCTGCAATCACCCGCAATGGCACCTCCGCCTCCACCACCGCCGCCGCCACCACCGCCACCGCCACCGCCACCGCCACCGGCGGCAAGCGTTCAAACTTCGCCTTCGCCGGTCACTGTCGTAACTGCGCAACGTCTATCGCGGCAACAGACGGAAAATCGCGAACGTTACGATGGTGCACCCGTTTCCGGCATCGAGCGGGTCGCGGAGACACCCGTTTCGACTTTTTCGGTCGATGTCGACACAGGAAACTATGCTAATGTCCGCCGGATGATCGGCGAAGGCCGCCTGCCTCCTTCCGCCGCAGTGCGAACCGAGGAAATGCTGAATTACTTCCGTTACGATTATCCGCGTCCGCAAACCGATAACGTGCCTTTCACCGTGTCCGCAGATGTCGCGCGGACGCCGTGGAACGACGACACACGCATCCTGCGGATCGGACTTGCTGGATACGATCTGCCGCAGGCGGAGCGTCCGGCGGCAAATCTCGTATTCCTGGTCGATACGTCCGGATCGATGCAGTCAATGGACAAATTGCCGCTGGTGAAATGCGCCCTAGCGTTGACTGCGGAACGGCTGGCGCCCGAGGATCGTGTCTCCATCGTCACCTATGCGGGCAGCACGCGCGTCGCGCTGGAACCAACATCGGACAAGCGCAAGGTGATCGACGCTATCGGCGAACTTACCGCCCGCGGATCGACCGCGGGGGGCGCTGCCATCGAACTGGCTTACGACCAAGCCCGGAAGAATTTCCGGAAAGGGCAGGTCAACCGCATCCTCCTCTCCACCGATGGCGATTTTAATGTCGGCATTACGGATCGCGACGCGTTGATCGATATGGTGGAGCGCGAGCGCGAGGCCGGTATCAGCCTCACCGCGCTCGGTTTCGGCACGGGCAATTACAATGAAGCGATGATGGAGCAGATCGCCGATCACGGGAACGGCAACTACTTCTATATCGACGGTCCGGCCGAAGCGGCCAAGGTGCTCGACGACGAGCTTGCCTCGACCCTCTTCACCATCGCCAAGGACGTGAAAATCCAGGTCGAGTTCAATCCTGCCTATGTCGCGGAATACCGCCTGCTTGGCTACGAGAACCGCGCGCTGGAGGAAGAGGATTTCAGCAACGACGAAGTCGATGCGGGCGAGATCGGCGCGGGCCATCAGGTCACGGCGCTGTACGAGGTGGTTCCGGCAGGCGCGAAAGGCTGGCTGCCCGAACGACGTTATGCCGCGAACCAGCGGCCGGAAGCAGCGGGCACGGGTTCGGGCGAAATGGCGCAGATCCGGTTGCGCTACAAATTGCCAGACGGCGAGCAATCATTATTGATCGAGCAGATCGTCCCCGCCGCCTCCCTCCAGCGCGCCGCCATGGCCCAAGGCGACATGGCCTTTGCCATTGCCGTTGCGGGCTACGGCCAGAAACTGCGCGGCGACACGCATCTGAACGGCTGGCGGTTTGCCGACAGTGCGGACCTGGCGAAGCGCGGCGCAACCGGGCCGCTCCGCGATCAGTTCAGAATGCTCGCCGCGAAGGCGGACACGTTGGAGCCTGAAGCGCCTGAGCGGGATCTGCCTTAAAAGAGGATTCGGATAGGAAAGGCGCACCGGACGGGATACGCAGCATCCCATGACCCTGCGCCCTTTCCATCTCGCCTTTCCCGTCCGCGATCTTACGGAAGCACGTGCCTTCTACGGCAAGCTCCTCGGCTGCCCGGAAGGGCGCTCGTCCGACGAATGGATCGACTTTGATTTCTTCGGCCACCAGATCGTCGCCCATCTAGGCGGAGAGGCGGGTGACCGTGCCGCGAATGCCGTTGACGGGCACGATGTTCCAGTACCGCATTTCGGCGTCGTCCTTACCATGGAGGACTGGCAGGCCCTTGCCGATCGGTTGCGCGAGAGCGACACGGAATTCATCATTCCGCCTACCATGCGCTTTGAAGGCAAGCCGGGCGAACAGGCGACGATGTTCTTCCGCGACCCGAGCGGTAATGCGCTCGAAATGAAGGCTTTCGCCGACGATGCGATGCTCTTTGCCAAATAACCGAATTGAAGCCCCGGGTCGGATGCGCGGATGCATCGGTTTCGGGAAAAGACCCGATTTCTAAACAAAAAGGTTGATCACGCTTAATTCACCAGCGAGCCTCATAGATAAATTCGCGTAAATCGAAGAGGCTTCATGGGTCGCGCTATCGACCGTTTCACTACCGTGGCTGCCGATGCGGGCTCGCGCCCCGTCGCGCAGCCTAAGGTGCTGATCGTCGATCTCAATATCTTCGCCAGTTTTCCCACTATGGCAATCGGTCTGCTTGCGGCGAGCATGCGCAATGCGGGGCTGGAAGTCGATGTCCTCGCGCCTTTAGCCTTCGACGCCCCGGCCTCCCAGCGTGAGCGGCAGGAACGGTTTCACGATCATGTCATGCGCCGGATCCACCTGTCCGACCATCCCCGGTTCCGCGCCTTTCGCGAAGCCGCCCGATCGCTGCGGCGCGAATGGATCGAGAAAAGCAGCGGCATCGTCATGCGCGAAGTGCGGCGCGCGCTTGATCGGCAGCCCGACGTCGTCCTGCTATCCGCCTATCTGCGCCAGTACGAAAGCGTGCAGGAAATTGCGAAGGCGGCCCGGCAGCGCGGAATACCGGTTATCCTCGGTGGCCCGATGTTCAATGTTGGCCGAATATCGGAGAACTGGCGCGCCATCGAAGGCCTGACGGCGATCGTCGGCGCGGAGATGGATCGCGATATCGCGGGCTTCGTCCGGGCCGCTATCTCGGGCGACAATCTGCTCGCCTTTCGCGGCGTGACCCTGCCCGACGGCACACGCTCCGTACCCGCCGCGCCGCTCCGCAAGCTCGACGATACACCGATACCCGACTACCGCGACTTCCCGTGGGACCGCTATCCCAACCGCATCGTCCCGATCATGTCGGGCCGCGGGTGCCAGTGGGACAAGTGCCGCTTCTGTTCCGACGTCATCTCCGTATCGGGCCGGACATTCCGGACCCGCAGCGTCGAGAGCGTCCTCCTCGAAATGCAGGAACAGGCGCGGCGGCATGCGACCTCGAACTTCCTCTTCCTCGACCTGAAGTTGAATTCATGGCCCGACATGATCCGCGGTATTGCCCAGCGTATCCAGCGCCTCGTGCCCGGTGCGGAATGGATCGGGACCGTTCACGTCGATCAGCGCGAGGATAACGGCCTGTCCAAACGCGATCTGGATATGGCGGCGGACGGCGGGCTTCGCCGTGTCTCTTTCGGTCTGGAAAGCGGCAGCCAGCGCATTCTCGACGCGGCGAACAAGGGATGTAACGTGGAACGCAACAGCCAATTCCTGCGCGAGGCGCACGATGCCGGCCTCTCGCTACGGTGCACGATGTTCAAAGGCTATCCGGGGGAAACGGCGGAGGATATGGAAGCGACCGCCGATTTTCTCGAACAACATGCGCAATATATCGACCGGATCCGCTTCAACGACTTTACGCTGATGCCTGATACGCCCGTATGGGACGACGTAAATACGGCGGGATCGGAAGGGGCGTTCGAGATCGAACGGTTGGACGATCGCCGGGGAAACAGCCGCTATCGCAACCGCCAAGCGAAAACCAAGGCGTATCGCAAGGCCAAGGCGCGCGCCCTTCGTACCGTTTACGAAATCAATCGCCAGCCCTTGCGCGATTCCGCCCGCCAGTTCGACGGCCTGATGTAATGCGCGCTTTTTTCTCGCGGTTGAGGACGGCGCAGGCCGCCTCGGGAAGCCCGCTGCATCGCCGCCTTCGAAAGATCTCTCCGATGGAAAAGCGCGAGGAAGCCCGCGCCTTTCTTCGCGCGTATTTCAATGAAAATAAGAAGGGTGATGCCGCCTTCCGCGCACGCTGGGCGGAGGTCCGGCGCGACTTGTCCCAACGCAATCATTACGAGCATACGCCGGAGGAACTGGCCTATGGCGCGCGCATCGCCTGGCGCAACCACGGCAAATGTATCGGTCGCCTGTTCTGGGAAAGCCTCGAAGTGTTCGACTGCCGCCAGGTCGCGGAGCCGGACGCGATAGCCGACAGGGTCGACGTGCATTTGAGGAACGCGTCCGCCGATGGCCGCATTCGCTCGATCATTTCGGTCTTCGCACCTGTTACCGGGGAGCAAGTGCCGGCCTGGATCGAAAGCGAACAGATTACGCAATACGCCTGCCACCAGATACCGGGCGGCGGGTGGCTGGGCGACCGGCAGAATATCGAAGCCACGCAGATCGCGAAGTCCATGGGGTGGCAACCTGAAGGCGAGCCCGGCAAGTTCGACCTGTTGCCATGGTTCCTGCGGGATCGGCAGGGACGGCGCATTCGCTACGATCTTCGGCCCGGCTCCGTCCGCGAAGTCGATATCGTCCATCCCGACCGACCCGGTTTCGCAGAGCTCGGCCTCAAATGGTATGCCGTTCCAGTTGTGAGCGGCATGATCCTCACGATCGGCGGCGTCGATTATCCCTGTGCCCCGTTCAACGGGTTTTACATGGGCACGGAAATCGCCTCGCGTAATTTCGCCGACGTCCAGCGATACGACCTGCTTGCCGACGCCGCGCAGGCTCTGGACATCGTGCATAGCCGGTTCAATCCGCTCTGGATCGACGAAACGCTGACCGAACTCAACCGCGCGGTCCTGCACTCATACCAGCAGGCGGGCGTCACCATTCTCGACCATCACACGGCGGCGCGGCAATACATGGAATTTCACGCCCGCGAGCAGCGCGCCTCGCGCCGTGTCGCGGGCGACTGGCGCTGGCTCGTGCCGCCGCAAGCCCATTCCGCGCACGATATGTTTCACATGCGGATGCGCAACTTCCACCCGGTGCCGAACTATTACCGCAATCGCGGCGAGGACGGGCTCCGCCTCATGCCGTGGTATGGCGACGAATACAGGAGGCGTCCGCAAATCTGGAAGGACCGCCTAATGCGCCGCTGGAAGATCTGGAAGCGCATGGCCTGGTAAAAGGCGAGCGGGAACCGCCTGCACTACCGCCCGCTATCGGTAGGAAGATATTTGCTTTCTCCGGAGATTTTCGATGCGCCGTTTCGCTGCCTTGCTTGCCTCATCCATCCTTATCGCCTCGGCCGGTCCCGCATTAGCGCAAGCCGGTGCCGGAAGCAGCGAACCCTCGGCGGATGAGGATCGCGGTCGCAAGGGCGTGGAAATAACCGGGCACGTTCTCAAACCGATACCCTTGGAGTGGAGCGAAGAGCGCATGGCGAAACTCGCTTTGCCGGATGGGTTCGCCATCGACGTCTTCGCGCGCGATCTGAAAAATGCCCGAATGATGCGAGTAGCGGATGACGGCACCGTCTATCTGACCCGCCGTGCGCAAGGCGACGTAATGATGCTGCGCGATACCGACGGAGACGGCAAAGCCGATATCCAGCAGGTCGTCGCCACTAAAGAGGAAATGCACGGCATCGAGATTGTCGGAGATACGATCTATCTGATGACCGTGAATGACCTTTACCGTGCCGAACGACAGGCAGACGGTACCTTAAACGATCTGCAACTCGTCGCCGACAGCTTCCCCGAAGGTGGGCAGCACCCCAACCGCATGGTCGTGATGGGGCCGGACGGGCGCCTGTATGTATCCGTAGGCTCGACCTGCAACGCTTGCGGCGAAACGAACGAGGAAAACGCGACGATCGTATCGCTCGCACCAGATGGGTCGGACCGGCGCATCTTCGCATCCGGCCTGCGCAACACGATTGGCTACGCATTCGAGCCGACCACCAGCCAGCTTTACGGCTTCGACCATGGGATCGACTGGCTTGGCGACAACGAACAGCACGAGGAGTTCAACCGGCTGAACGAAGGTCAGCGTTATGGCTGGCCCTACGTCTATGCGATGTCGCGGTTCAATCCGCAGGACACACCGCCCGATAGCAGCTTCAGCGAATATGCCGCCGACAGCGTCGAACCGATCGGGCTGCACACTCCCCATTCCGCGCCCATGCAAATGGTGTTCGATACACTTAGCGCTCTACCGGGCGAATATTCTGGAGACGCCTTTATCGCGCTGCGCGGATCGTGGAATCGCAATCCGCCTTCGGGGTTCGAAGTGCTACGGGTCGATTTCGAAGACGGACAGCCGGTCGGAATGGAGCCGTTCGTTACCGGTTTTCTGATGAAAGACAGTGGCAGTCCGACGGGATGGGGCCAGATGGGCCGCCTCGCCGGCATGGCTCAGGGTCCGGATGGCGCTCTTTATCTTTCGGACGATGAAAACGGGATCATTTACCGCATAACATATGACGGTGACGAGGCGACGGATCGCCCCGAACCGCAATTCACGAACGCGGACGATGATAGCCTCAATTTAGGGCTGGTGACGTCGAACGGCGGCTGAAACGAAAAGAGCGCGGCGTCCGTTACGAATGCCGCGCCCTTCCCTTTACGCAAGCGTAATCAGCCGCCCGAAGAAACGGTCTCGAGGCCGTCGATATACTCGGCACCGGCAAGCACCTGTCCGGAGCTGCCTTGGAACGCGTCGCCAACGGGCTGTACGCGGCCCCCAAGGCAGGTGCCGAGAAAGCCTTCCATAGCCGCGAAGAAGCTCAGCCGGTTTTCAGGTTTCTGGAAGCCGTGCCCCTCGTCGGGGTAGTTGATGTAGGTCACGGGCAGGTTCTTTGCCTGCATCGCTTCCACGAGATTGTCCGCTTCCGGCTTGGTCACGCGCGGATCGTTGCCGCCCTGCCCGACCAATAGCGGAACGCGGATATCGTCGATCCGGCTGATGGCCGAACGTTCGATCATGGCCTCGCGCGCGGCCGGGTCGGACGGATCGCCGACATAGCGAAACCAGGTGCCCGCGAGGAAAGGCTTCCAGTATTCCGGAAAGCTTTCGATCAGCGTCGCGAGGCTGGACGGGCCGACGATATCGACGCCGCATGCGAAGGTATCGGGCGTGAAGGTGACGCCGACCAAAGTCGCATAGCCACCATAGCTGCCCCCGCCGATCGCAACCTTGTCCTTCTGCGCGATGCCCTCGGACACGGCCCAGTCGACTGCATCGGTCAGGTCGGAATGCATCTTGCCGGCGAATTCGCCGACGGCGGCATTGGTGAAATCCTTCCCGAAGCCCGTCGAGCCGCGGTAGTTCACGCTGAGCACGGCATAGCCGCGATTGGCCATCCACTGATGCACGGTGTTGTAGCCATAGGCATCGCGTGCCCACGGGCCGCCGTGGACCCACAGCAGCATCGGCACGGCTTCGTCGGGCCGGCCATCGCCATCGGGATCGCTACCCGGCGGCAGAGTAAGGTAGGACACCAGCGTCTTGCCGTCCGAAGATTTGAGCTCGAGCGGATGCATCGGCTGCAGCGGCGCATCAGCGAGATCGGGCCGCGTCGCGAACCACGGCGTCAGCGTATCGGCCGTCCGGTCGTATACGTAATACTGCCCCGGCGCTTCGGCCGCGCCCTCGTAGACGATCCAGGTGTTATCGTCTTCGGTCCGCGAAGAGATCGAGAACTCGCCTTCAAGGTTCTCCTGCAGGAACGCGATCTCGGCCGCGGCTTCGTCGTTCAGCGCCGTCCACTCGTCTTTCAGATAATTCGTCGAGTAGGCGATAGGCTCGTAGGTTTCATTGTCGGTCAGAATGCCGCTCAAATCGGCCTTGCTCGGCTCGGCAATCACGCGCCGCTCGCCGCTCGTCAGGTCGATGGCGATACCGGCGGCGAGGTTCCGCTCGCGGCTGTCGATCATGTAGACCGTACTGTTATCGCGCGAGAAGCCGACGACATTGGTGTTGAGCATATCCTCGCTCGGAATATCGGCGAATACTTCGCCCGGCGTCATATCCTCGTTGAGGTACACGGCGTTCATTCCGCCGTCGGGCTTAGGCGCCAGCGCCATGCGCGGTTTGTAGGTGTTGTCGGTAATCCATGCGGCGTAGCCGGGATTTTCGGCGATCAGCGTCCGCTCGCCGGTTTCGATATTCACTTCGTACAGGTCGGTGAGCTGGGGGTTGCGTTCGTTCAGTCCGACAAGGATGATGCCCGGGCGATCCTTGCTAACACCCATAATGTCCGCCCGAGCGCCTTCGGCGACCGGTGTGAGGTCGCGCGTTTCCCCGCTGCGCGGATCGGTCGCATAGACGTGGAAATTCTCATCGCCGTCATTGTCCTTCACGAACATGACGTAGCGGCTGTCCGTGCTCCAGAAGTGATTGGAGATGCCGCGATGGCGATCATCGGTAACCACCTTACCGTTTGCCGGATCGGATGCGGGCGCGACCCACACGTTCATCACCCCTTCGTCGGGCGCGATCCAGCTGACCCATTCGCCATCGGGGCTGATGCGGCCTTGCGAAGCGACCGGATTGCCGAACAATTCGGACCGGTCGATCAGTTCGTATTCGGAAAGTGCATGATGCTCGGCATGGCCGACGCCGGGCATCATGGCGGCTCCGGCAAGAGCGGCGGCTATCGCAGTCTTTTTCATAATCTACCTCCTGTTCCCTTCCGGCAACGTAGGTAAAAGGAGGTGTGGTGTCCAGATGAGACACCTAGAGCGCCAACAAAAAGGGGCCGGCTTCGCAGCCGACCCCGCTCAATCCTACTGGCGTGTAAATAGGTTTTAGAACCCATCCACGCTCTTGCTCACGAGAATGTTGACGGCCACGCGGCGGTTCTGCGCCTTGCCTTCTTCGGTATCGTTGCTCGCCATTGGATCGGACTCGGCCATGCCGGTCGGCGTCAACATGCGATAAGGTGCCCAGTCGCACTGCTGCTGGAGGTAGTTCACCACCCGCGTCGCGCGCTTTTCGCTCAAGTCCTGATTGATCTCGTAATTGCCGGTATTGTCGGTGTAGCCGACGACCAGGAGCAGGGCGTTGTCGGTCGCATTGGCCTGCTGCGCGGCGTTGCAGAGATCCATGCGGGCCTGATCCGACAGGTTGTATTTGCCCGTGTCGAAATAGACGTTGGTCGTGCCCTTGATGTTGTACTTGTCGATATCGCCGACCCGGCCGCGCAAGGCTTCCGTCGCGGCCGCCTGCTCTTCGAACCGCTCGTTAGTGCCGTTGTGGATCATTGCCGCAGTCTTGAGGTCCTTGCTTTTCACCGCGACCTTGCTCGCGACGAGATTGCTGCCCCACTGGACCGTGTCGACATCGACAGGAAGGCCGCTCATCAGCGACGCCGGTTCCAGGCGATCCTTGTCGAGACCGAGAAACCCGCCGCTCGAACGAATTTCGGTTGCCGAGCTGAGCGCGAAAATCATGTTCTGGCCATCGGCAGTGGTCACGCGAACGCGGTTGCCGTCACGACCGGAGATGAACCCTTCGACCGTGGGGCCTTCGGGCATGTCGGAAAGGTCTGTCGGGACATCGCCGAAGACGGTGATGTCGTCGCTCTGCGTTTCCATCGGCATGTTCTGCCCGTAGGAGTCCTGCGACTGTGCGGACACGGTCGTAAGCGGGCTTGCCAACATGGCGATGGCGGCAAGGCCGCTCGTACTCTTGAGAATGGTCTTCATCGTCATACTCCTTCAACTGCCTTCCGACCGTCGAACCGGAAATCGGTTCCGCACAGCTCGCTTCCAAGCTGAGGGTCGGGACACTTTTTGAACCTTACTCGACGACGCGCAGCAGGACGCCGGCGCCGTGTGTCGAGGGCGGCGGCATTCCAGATTAGCCTGTCGTTCGCATGAATACGAAAGGCAACCGGCTTGCCGAAATGGTTAACACGAGTGCAGAATAAGGCGAATTGATGGCGAGAAGGATCGGTGACCGTCATCGCTCGGCTCTTGCTTTGAAGCTTTTCAGTTTGGCTGAACGCCCGCATCCGCGAGAATCGCGGCTCGTAATTCGGCGATCCCCATGCCCTTTTCGGCGCTGGTCACATGCAGTACGGGGAAGGCTGCAACGTGCTTCTTCGCCTCGGCTTCGGTAGCCGCTGCGACTTTCGCCAGTTCGCTGGCCTTGATCTTGTCCGCCTTCGTGAGAACGACGCGGTAGCCGACCGCCGCCTCGTCGAGCATTTTCATCATTTCGCGGTCGACGTCCTTCAACCCGTGCCGGCTATCGACGAGGACCAGCGTGCGCGAAAGAACCTGCCGTCCGCGCAGATAGGTGCGCACCAACTGCTTCCACTTCTCGACCACCTTGACGGGCGCTTTCGCGAAACCGTAGCCGGGCATATCGACCAGGCGGAATTGCGTGGGTTCGCCGACTTCGAAAAAATTGAGTTCCTGCGTGCGCCCGGGGGTGACCGAGGCACGCGCAATGTTCTTGCGCAATGTCAGGGCATTGAGAAGCGTGCTCTTGCCGACGTTCGACCGTCCGCAAAAGGCGATTTCCGGCACCGTGGGATCGGGGAGGAACTTCAGTTGCGGGGCGGAAAGCAGGAAATCGACCCGGCCGGAGAACAGCCGTTCCGCCTGCTTTTCGCGCAAGGTCTGCGCCTTTTCTTCCGCGGCGTCGCTCACGCCTTTGCCGCAGCTTCTTCGGCCTGCTCCTTCTCCGCCTGCGCACGCAGTTTCGGGTGCTTGGAGTACAGGTATTTCTGCTGCGCCAGCGTGAGCACGTTGGAGGTTACCCAGTAAAGCAGCAACCCGGCGGCGAAGGGCGCCATCACGAACATGAGAATCCACGGCATGATGTTGAATATCTGCTGCTGTATTGGATCGCCCATGTTCGGGTTGAGCTTGAAGGTCAGCCACATCGTGAAACCGAGCAGCAAGGCGAGCACGCCGATCGCGAGGAAGCCGGGCGGCTGAAAAGGCAACAGGCCAAACAGGTTGAGAATTGTCGCGGGATCGGGCGCCGAAAGGTCCTTGATCCAGAGGAAGTCGCGGTGGCGCATTTCGATCGCCAAGATCAGAACCTTGTACAGCGCGAAAAAGATCGGGATCTGCAACAGCATTGGCAGGCAGCCTGCGACGGGGTTGACCTTCTCGCGCTTGTAGAGCGCCATGATTTCCTGCTGCTGCTTCTGCCGGTCGTCCTTGTACTTTTCCTGTAGCGCTTTCATTTTCGGCTGGATCGCTTTCATCGACGCCATGCTTGCGAACTGCTTCTGCGCGACGGGGAACATCGCCCCGCGAACGATGATCGTCAGCAGGATGATCGCCACGCCGAAATTGCCGACCAGCGCGAAAATGTTCTTCAGCAGCCACAGGAAGGGCTTCTCGAACCAGCGGAACCAGCCCCAATCGATGGCGAGGCCGAACTGCGCAATCCCCGCATCCTGGTAGGAATCGAGGACCGTACTGTCTTTCGCACCGGCATACAGGCGCGATGTGGTGGATAGCGAACTGCCCGCGGGCACGGTGACCGGCTCGTAGATCATGTCCGACCGGTACGTCTCGCCGCCGAGGGGACGGAACGTCGCATTCGGGCTGGTGCCGTCCTGCGGTACGAGTGCAGACAGCCAGTAGATGTCGGTAAAGCCGAGCCAGCTCGGTCTGCCCTGCGGCGTTACGCGGCCGTCTTCGTCCAGCGTCGAATAGTCGATGTCGTAATCCGCCGCATCGCCGAACACGCCGATCGGCCCGGAATGCGCGACCCAGAGATCCTCGCTCGCGGTGCGGCTCGTCCGGTTGATCAGGCCGAAGGGCTGGACGACAATCGGCGCACCGCCCACATTCGCGACGCTTTGCTGGGCGGTGATCATGTAATTGTCGTCGATCGTTAAACGGATGGCAAATTGCTGCCCCTGCCCGTTATCGTGCCGCAGCGTGACGGGCCGCCCCTGGCCGAGGACGCCGCCCTCCGCTTCCCAGACCGTATCTGCATCGGGCACCGCGATGTTCGAGCCGACCCAGCCGAATTGTGCGAATTGCTGCGCCGGCGTACCGCGCGGGCTGAAAAGCCGCACGGGATCGCTGTCGGCATCCGTATTCTCGTCGTAATCCTTGAGGACGATATCGTCGATCACCGCACCGCGCAGGTTGATCGAACCGGCGACTTTCGGCGAATCGATCCGCACCCGGTCGGGCGAAGCCAGCGCCTGCGCCACGTCCACCTTCTCGCGCGCAAGTTCCGCCGGGTCGACCAGGCCCCCGGTGCGCGAATGCTGCGCCGCGACCTGCTCGCTCGGCGTGTCTACCTTCTCGACGGTCCGCGCGACTTCTTCCGGCTGCGGGTAGAGATAGTTCATCGCCGCGTCCCAGCCGAACAGCAGGAGTACGGAAAGAAGGATGGCGAGAAGGATGTTGCGATGGTCTTGCAAGGTCGGTCCTAAGAGTAACCTGAATTAGATGGGCAAGGTGTCATACATGGTCAAGACACCTCGTAAACGTGCCTACGGCACCGGATCGTGCCCGCAGCCCCCCCACGGGTGGCAGCGCATTAGCCGCTTGAACGCCAACCATCCACCCTTGATCGTGCCGTATTTGCGCAAGGCCTCAATGGCGTAATGGCTGCACGACGGCTGGAAGCGACAGGTGGGCGGCATGATGCGGCTGGGGCCCCATTGCCAGAGCTTCGCGATGAGGATGAAGAACTGGCTCATGCGCGGCGGCTGCGGCGCTTGTGCGGACGGCGGCGGGGTGGATCGCCTTTGCCGTGTGCGGCGCGCGACAGGGCAGCGCGCAATTCCTCAGCGAGCTTTGAAAACTCGCGCTCGACGCCGGTTTCGCGGCCGATAAGGACATGATCGTGATCCGGCAGGCCTAGTTCCGGCAGGCTGACCCGTAACAAGTCTCGGAAGCGGCGTTTCATGCGGTTGCGCACTACGGCGTTGCCGATCTTCTTGGTGACCGTAATGCCGTACCGCTTGCCGTGTCCACCATTGGGGTGAGCAAGCAGAACGAAACCCGGGCGCGCCACCCGCAGACCGCGATTGGCAGCGAGAAAATCGGCGCGGCGCCGCATTACGAAAAGGGGGTCGCTCACCATACGCCTATACGACAACGGGCCCCCGAACGGGAGCCCGTGCAGTCGTGTCCTGTCTAAAGAGATGAAGCGAACCTTCCGGCCCGCCCCGTCACACCCAGATCAGGCGCAAAGATTCTTGCGGCCACGCGCACGGCGGGCGCGCAGGACCTTGCGACCGCCCGGGGTCGCCTTGCGTGCGAAGAAGCCGTGGCGGCGCGCACGTACGAGATTGGAAGGCTGGAATGTCCGCTTCATGGCGCGTTCCTCTAAAACTAAATCCGGTTCATCGTCGCGCGGCCAGCAATTTGCGAATCGCATCAACGAAAAGGGGCCGCCGCATGGGCGACCGCCTGCAAGGCCGCGCGAATAGGCAGATCGTCCATCGCGGTCAAGGATTTTCGAGGCAATCCGGTTTGTTAAGAGCTTGGCCCTAGGGAGCCATCGGAAGTTTCATAGCAGGATCGCAGCCTTGGTATCCACCGTCCGTACAGTCGCCTATCTCGGGCTGGAAGCGCGCGCCGTCGAGGTCCAATGCTCGATGGCGCCCGGCCTGCCCAATTTCGGTATCGTCGGCCTTGCGGACAAAGCGGTCGGCGAAAGCAAGGAGCGGGTACGTGCGGCGCTGTCGTCGATGGGGCTCGCCCTGCCGCCCAAGCGCATCACCATAAACCTGTCGCCCGCCGATCTGCCGAAAGAAGGCTCGCATTACGACCTTCCGGTTGCCCTTGCCGTGCTTGCGGCGATGGGCATCACCGATGCCGAGCAATTGGCGGACTGGATCGCGGTGGGCGAACTGTCGCTCGACGCGCGGATCGCCCCCTCCCCCGGCGTCCTTCTGGCGGCGCTCTATGCCAGCGAACAGGAATGCGGCCTGATCTGTCCCGCCGCACAAGGGTCCGAAGCCCAGTGGGCGAGCGACGTACCGATCGTCGCGGCGCCCGACCTCACCGCCCTCCTCGCGCATCTCAAAGGCGACCGACAATTGCCAAGTCCGGCGCGGGGCGAAGTCGAGCAAGCCCCGCACGGGCCGGATCTGGCGCAGGTGAAGGGACAGGAAACAGCCAAGCGTGCTTTGGAGATCGCCGCCGCCGGCGGTCACAACATGCTCAGATAAGATATGCCTACACTTTAATCGGAAAATTCGATAGCGGGAGCATATGGACTGCGTCATCTACATGCGGTGGTCGAGCACCGAACAATCCAAGGGCTCCACCTTGGAAAGGCAACGCGAAGATTGCCGGCGCCACGCTTCGGAGAATGGTTGGACAATTGTTGATGAATTGGTGGACGACGGAGTTAGCGCATTCAAGGGAGCGCATGCCCTAACCGGCGCTCTTGGTAGGTTCGTGAATGAAGTTCAATCAGGCGGTTATCCAGACGGCGTCATACTTCTTTGTGAGAAGCTAGACCGGTTGTCACGGCAGGAGCCGAGCAAAGTCTTCCTCTGGATGATAAGTCTCACCGACGCCGGCGTCACCGTGGCGACAGTCGATGGTGCTCGAAGGTATTCGCAGGGTAACTTCGACATGGCCTCCATCATCGAAGTCATCGTGAAGGCGCAGCTGAGCCATGAGGAGTCGCAGAAGAAGAGCGAACGTTTGGGGGCTGCCTGGGCCGCGAAGCGTCGTCGCCTAAACGAAGGCGAGCGGTTCGTAATGACGCGCCGTATCCCTGCATGGCTGGACGTTGTTGGAACGCCGCCGCGGTTTGTATTGAAACCTGACCGAGCGGAGGTTGTGAGACGGATATTTCAAGAAACGGTATCTGGATTGGGCAAACACCACATAGCAAGGAACCTGAATCGAGATGGCATTCCCCCGTTCGGTCGCGCCGAGGGCTGGCATGCTTCCTATGTCCAGAAAATTCTTCGTAATCCTGCTGTAATTGGGGAGCTTCATCCAGCTCGCAAAGCTCGCGGCTCTCCTCGCCAATCGACCGGCGATGTCGTATTGGATTACTATCCCCCAGTCGTTGACTTCGGCCTGCATCAGCGAGCTCTGAGGGCGATGGATCAACGTGCCAGAAAGTTCACTGGCCGTGGACGGAAACTGGTCAATCTGTTCTCAGGATTAGCGCGTTGCGCCGAATGCGGGTCGAAGATGACGTTCCGCGGGAAAGGCCGCAAACAGAGAGCGGACGGATCATGGGTCAACGAAGACTATCTCGTCTGTGATGGATACCAGCGCGGGCGCGGATGCGAGAATGGCGTGCATTTCAATTACGCGATCTGGGAGGCCGGCATCCTTGACCCGATTATCTTCGAGGCGCTGCGCGAGAATCACGACGCCTCTCAGGCCGAAATTCGGCAACTCGAGCATGAAATTGCTCGACTGGATCGAGTTTGTGACTTGGCAAAACGCAAGGCGGCTACGGCTTTGAGCATAGCCATAGAGAATGATCGCCCCGATACGAGAAACGCCTGGTCTGAAGAGGCGGCTAAAGCGGACGCGGCGCAAACCGAGCTCGATCGTGCCCGTGAGAAACTGTTGGGCCTCGCACATGAGCCAACGCGCGAAGAGCAGTGGAATCGTATCCACAAGCTACGGCAATCGCTCGACGCCGAAAACGAGGATATTCGTTTCGAGGCGAGGTCCAAGGTGATGTCGGCAGTCCACGCATTGGTCAGCGACCTCGTGTTTCATGGACCGACAAGCACGGGAGTTTCCATGGTTGTCGCACGAGAACGCACGGTCGGCATTCACTATGATGAGCTCAACAAAGGCACCGATTGGGTCATGGGGTGGCTCGATTGACGCTCTCCTAGAGGACCGTCGAGAATGAAGCGTGTTCATGAAGCCCAAAGGCAAGCCAGAAACCCCTTTCTGCTTCGGCTAGAATTTGGATTATTGCTCCTCTGGCATGTGATCATCCTCGCCACCGTTGCGCTGACAGTAATGGGAAAATGATCCTCGAAGACCGAAGATGAAGCGCGCTAGGCTGCGGGCACTGCCGTATCCAACCGCCATTTTTGTCTCCCCCCTTGAAGAAACCATCTTTCATCCCATATGATTATCATGGTAACTAAATGGAGAATGCATGACTGATCGATTGATCGTGCTCGCGCGTATCACGCCGAAGAGGGAACATCTCGACGAAGCTCGAGAAGCCATTCGGGCAATTCTGGAAGACACAAGAGCAGAAGAAGGTTGCCTTACCTTCAAACTCGCTGAGGATGAGGATGCGGGCGTCCTGCACCTCTACGAGGAATGGGCGGACCCGAAAGCATTAGCACACCATCATGCTCAGTCCTACACAGTGGCTGTGTTCGAAGCCTACGAGAGCTGGCTCTCTGAGGAGCCAGAAATTCTTCACCTGAAGCCGGTGGCTTAACGATGTTTTTTCTCAAGGACCTCCCGAGCACCGACATGGTCGAAGGCTATGCCGAGCGCTTCGATAATGTCATTCCCGATCGGGTGGTAGGCGCCTTGAAGCTAATGCGGGAAGCAAGCCTGCTCATTCGTAAGCTCGAAGCCTATTTCGCTTCACATGACCTCTCTCAGCTTCGCTTCCTAACGCTGATACTGATTGATCGCGAACCTGGAAGAAACGGTCTGCGCGCAAGCGAGATCGCCGACCGGCTTGATGTCTCACGACCCGTGACCACCCGCACATTGCAGCGTCTGGAGGAAGCCGACCTGCTGTCATCGAAACAAGATCCAGAAGATGCCCGCTCGCGGATGCTCTACTTAACACCGGCAGGACGCGAGAAGCTCGAGGCGCTTTTGCCGGGTTATTTCGCCATCCTCAATCAAGCCATGAAGGCCGAGAGGTGACCGACATGCGATTGACCGTCCTCCAAACTGTGCTGATCTGGGCAGCCGTTTGGCCGCTTGTGACAGGACTACTCATGCTCATCGCCGAATTTGCGCAAGGCCTCCACCTAGGTCTGCAGACATTTCTGCTCACAGCCCTTCTCGTCCCATTCATCAGCCTCGTCCTGGCTCCGCGAATGCAAACTTTCGCGAGCAAATTACTGGAGAAATTTTCATGAGCGAACGAATGCAAAAAGGCCTCGCCAATTTGCGCAAAATCGATGGCGAGGCAGGAGAGAAGGTCATAGAGAGCCTTGCCGACATCTCGCCAGATCTCGCTCGTTATACGATCGAATATCCTTTCGCCGACATTTATGATCGCCCTGGCCTAGCTTTACGCGATCGCGAGATCGCAACGATCGCTGCGCTAACTGCGATGGGTAATGCGGCACCGCAATTGGAGGTTCACATCCAAGCCGGCTTGAATGTCGGAGTGACACGGCAGGAAGTTGAGGAAGTGATTATACAAATGACTGTATATGCCGGCTTTCCTGCCGCCTTGAACGCCATGCAAATCGCCAAGAAAGTGTTCGCTGAGAATGAGAATGGCAATCATGCGCCCTAGAGCGCTCTTAGCCGGTGCACTTCTCGCGTCATGATGCTCGCAGCCTCGTTGATCTCTGTGATGGACGTATCGCGTGCTGTGCTGAGACGTAATGTCTCCGAGCACTGCTGGACGCTTAACCCCATAGCTCTGAGGACGTGACTCGGTTCGCGAATCCCGGAGGTGCATGCTGAACCAGTCGAGATCGCAATTTGGGGCTGCAGGAGCGTGATGAGCTGCTCGGCATCTATGCCAGGAAGTCTGACACAGATGTTCCCAGGATGCCCCGCCCCGTGTTCGCCGAGAAACCGGGCGTCGGGAAATGAAGCAGCTAAGCTCGCGCGCAATCGATCAGTGACTCTTCTCCAATTGGCCACCGCATTTTCGTCCGGGCGAAGCTCGCAAGCGAGGGCAAAACCCACGCAGAGAGGAACAGGAACGGTTCCCGACCTGAGCTCGCTCTCTTGACCGCCACCATGAAGTATCGGCCGCAAATCTCTCTTTAGATCCTGGCGAACCCATAAAGCCCCGATACCTTTCGGCCCGCCGGCTTTGTGAGCGGACAAGCTAAGCATATCGATGTCTGACTCTTCGACATCGATATGCTTCCAAGCTAGGGCCTGCGCCCCATCGCAGTGAAGGATGGCCCCCACCTCGTGGCAGATATCTGCAATCCGTCTTGTCGGATGAGCGGTTCCCACCTCGTTGTTTGCAAGCATTGCCGACACCAAAAGCGTCTCATCGTCTACTAAATCCGACAGCACCTCGAGATCGATACCCCCCGCGGCGTCGACAGGCGCCAAAATGACGTCGAAACCAGATCCCTGCAGCTCTCGCGCGGGGGCAAGGACACTCTTGTGTTCGGTAGCTCCAACGATGATCTTATTTCGGCCTTGCTGTTTCTGAGCACCCCCAAAAAGCGCAAGGTTGTTCGCCTCCGTTGCGCCGGATGTGAATATGATTTCGTCGCTCATGCCCCCGATGGCGTGTGCAATGCCTTCGCGCGCGGCCTCGACTGCCTCGGACGCGGCCCATCCTGCCGCATGCCCTTCCGAGTGCGGATTTGCATAGCCCAACCTGAATTGCTCACAGACCGCATCGATCACTTCCGGCAGCATCGGCGTCGAGGCTTGATGGTCGAGATAAATCATTCGCATATCGCTGAGGGATGGTGAAACTTACAAACTGGTGATTGTCACCAGTGACCCCTACAGCTAACATCACTGGTGAGTTTGTCCAGCTAAGGGATAAGATTTGCGAAGCCTGTTAGACCGCCATGAATCGAAGCTGCAGGTTGCCGGTCACGAGACATTTCCGTGCCGCTACGGTTGGCTCAAAAAATCCTATGATGCTGTTCGCTCTGAGATCATGACCGAACCCGATGGTAGGCAGCATGCTTTTTCCCCGAACACGGCGATTGCCGATTTCGGCGTGGGGAAAAACATGGTTGCGTCGATGCGGCACTGGGCGCTCGCATGCGGGGTCCTACAACCTGTGGGGGAGCGTCTCGGCCGCCTTGAATTGCTAGAGCCAACGGCTCTCGGCGAGCTCATATTCGGTTCTTCCGACCCCTATCTCGAGCTGCCGTCCTCAGTTTGGATTCTACATTGGAGGTTAGCTGCGCTGCCCGGGCGAGCCACGACTTGGTATTATGCGTTCAATGAATTCAACGATCCCGTCTTCACGAAAGACACGCTCGCAGAGCGCCTATGGACTCGTCTCGATGAACTGCGGGAGACTGGAAAGCTCACAAACAACAGAATCGCAAAGGCGACCGTCGCTCGAGACGCAGAATGCTTGGTGAGAACTTATGTGACCCGCGGTCAGCGCCGGAAAGGCATCGAGGATGGGCTTGAAAGTCCTTTTACGGAACTAGGTCTTCTCACGCCCATGGCCGGTGGAGCGCTTCAATTCCGCCGCGGTCCCAAGCCGACCCTCTCTGATAAGGTATTCGGCTTCGCACTTCTCGAGTTCTGGGCAGGGCAGTTTGGTTCTCGAGGAGCATTGTCGGTGGAGACCATCGCCCACGAACCAGGCTCTCCTGGCCGCGTCTTCTTGCTGGACGAGGATTCGCTGGTTGAAAGACTTGAGCGGATAGAAGACTTTACCGGCGGTATGCTATCTTGGGACGAGGGCGGCGGTCTCCGCCAAGTCACGCGTCGTTTAGCCTTCGATAAGGTAGACCCACTAAGACTCCTGGTCTCGCTGTATGCGCCTTTGGAGAAGGCTGCATGACTGAGTTCCTTTCGAGCCATGTCGCAGTTGCGCGTCGATTCCGGCGCTCAGTTCGACTTAGCGATGACGCTTCTGATGCCGCGACCGGCTTTATATGCACTCTTACCGCTGCCCGAGCGATCGAAACTACAATCAATCACGTAGCTGCACACAAGCACGGGGCCTTCACTTGGACTGGACCGTATGGATGCGGAAAATCGAGTCTTGCTACCGTTCTGGCTGCCGCAGTCGGTCACAACGACGACGACCGTCAGCGCGCACTCGAGGTTTTCCCCTCCGAACTGAAATCGAAGCTCGTCGAGGAGATGCACTTGGCTCAAGGCGGGTGGAGTGTAGTTTCTCTGATGGGCCAGCGTCGCGACGCTTCCGATCTTATCAGAGAGGCCCTTGATGACGCAGGGGTGGGTGGGCGTGGTGATCCCATTTCCCGTCTTGTTGCGCACTCTAAAAAGGGTGTCGGCACCTTGGTTCTCATCGACGAGATGGGGAAGGTGCTTGAGCATGCTGCTTCCGAAAATGGCGACGCCTTCTTTTTTCAGGAGCTAGCGGAGGCGGCTTCGCGCTCGGATGGAAAGCTCATCGTTATCGGTGTGTTGCACCAAGCATTCGATGATTACGCGTATCGCCTTGCTCGGGAGACACGCGACGACTGGTTGAAGATACAGGGCCGGTGGGTCGACATCCCTCTTAATCCTAGCAGTGAGGAACAGGTCGATCTTCTCTCAAAGGCGATCGACTGCGATCTCACCCCGCAAGAGTATATCGGAGTTCCCGCAATTGCTGAATCGCTCGGCGACACATCTGTTGCAGGGTCTATCAGCACAAGGCTCAAAGGTTGCTGGCCACTCGGCCCGGTGGTGGCCTGCCTTTTAGGCCCGCTGTCGCGGCGCCGATTTGGCCAAAACCAACGAAGTCTGTTTGGCTTCCTCACATCCGCCGAACCATACGGCTTCCAAGATTATCTTGAGACAACCAGGACGGTCGACGCAGCACCGTATGATACTGACTGGTTTTGGCGGTATCTCCAAGCCAATCTCGAACCTTCAATCATGGCATCGCCAGATTCGCATCGGTGGTCTCTCGCGCTGGATGCCATCGATCGCTGTGAAACTGCTGGCGTAGAAGCCTCCGCCCTATCCGTCCTTCGTGCGGTGGCGCTCTTGGACATGTTCCGCGAACGATCAGGGCTGGTAGCATCGAAGGATATCCTGGCCGCGGCTTTACCGCAGCTGTCCGCAGGTGAGATATCGACCGCTTTGCAAATCCTGCGGGAAAAAGCCGCCATCATCTACAGGCGACATCTAGACGCTTTCACTCTCTATGCCGGCTCAGACTTTGATATCGAACGAGCGATTGAAGATGCCTATTCTTCGACGGCAAAATGCGACTTTACCAAACTGAAGGGGACAGGTGCGCTGTCGCCAGTTCTCGCGAAGCGAGAATACCACGAGACCGGCGCGATGCGATGGTTCGAGGTGGACATATCGGGTCTGGACGATGCGGGATCGCGCATCCAAGCCTTTGACCAAGATGATGGCGCGGCAGGCCTGTTTCTCCTGCTAATTGACGAAGGAGGAAACTCAAAGACGGCCTTGAAGCGACAGTTGAGCAAGCTCGCTCAAAGCATCGGTGATCGACCGATTGCGATTGGTGTATCCCCGGACAGCTATATGCTGCGAGAGCTAAGCCGCGAACTCATCGCGCTCGAGAAAGTTCAGAATTCGCGTCCCGAGCTGAAGGGAGATGCCGTTGCTCGTCGCGAAGTTGCGAGCCGACTTGCGCGCGTATCAGGCGAACTTGAAGACCGACTCCGCCACGGGTTAACCGCGATATCGTGGCAACTCCCCGACTTGATAAGAGATGAGGTCGCCGAACACGCCGGACCAGCCCGTGACCTCTCAGTCGTGGCGTCTCGTCTCGCGACTGCCATTTTTCCAAAGACGCCTCATATTCCGAACGAGCTAGTGAACAGGGCGAAGCCATCTTCAAATGCCGTTGGTGCAATGCGTGCTCTTATGAACCTCATGATCACAAGCGCTGATGAGCCGCGTTTGGGCATCGAGAAGCATCCTCCCGAGCTTGGCCTTTATGTGTCGCTTCTGGAAAGAACAGGCCTGCACCGTGCTGGATCTAATGGTAAGTTTTCGCTGGCAGAGCCTACGGAAGACTCCGCTGGTCTTCTTCCATTGTGGCAAGCGGCGGACGATGCAGTTTCACAAGCTGGTCCGGATGGGTTGGGCCTCGACGCTATCTTCTCTCTTTGGAATGGGCGCCCGTATGGGCTCAAGGAAGGGCTGCATCCTGTTTTTGGCCTTGCCTATATTCTATCGAGGCGGGAGAAAATCGCCGTATACCTTGATGGCGTTTTTAGCTCGACAATAGGCGATCTGCTTGTTGATCGCCTATTGCAGGACTCTGACAGCATACATCTTCGTTACAGTGAAATTTCAAAGGATGACGCAGCGATCCTTCGAGGCGTTTCGGATGTCCTTATAGATTTGACGGGAGACGAAATCGAGGCAGCTGAACCCCTTACCATCGGGCGACGCTTGGTATCTCTTGTCATGGAAGCGCCTTCATGGGTTAGAAGAACATCGAGACTTTCGGACGATGCTCGAAAAGTCAGAGATCTTGCGATCGCTGCTCACGATCCGAACAAGTTCATGCTCGACGACATACCGGCGATTGTTTCAGGAGGAACGAATTCCGACAGTGTGGTCGACATTATCCGATCGGGTCTCGTTGAGATAACTGCAGCATATGAAAATATGCTTCAGAATCTCGAGAGCATTCTTCTACAGGAATTGCGCGTCGACGATCGAGATGACTTTTCCAAGCTTCATGAGCGCTCGAAAGGTGTGATGGGAGTCACGGGTAATTTCCGCCTTGATGCCTTCGCAACCCGGCTAACCTCCTACGACGGTAGTTTAGAAGTTCTAGAAGGGTTGGCGAGCCTTGCTGCCAATAAACCTCCGCGTGATTGGGTCGATAGAGACGTCGACGCTGCGCGGATCGAGCTGGCGGCACTTGCTCGAGAATTCCTTCGCACAGAAGGATTCGTTTACGTGAATGGCCGCGCCCAGTCCCGGTTCGCGGTTTCACTGTATACATCAGACCCCGAGAGTGCCGGAGTGATCAGTTCGGAACTCGACCTCGATGCCCAGCAATTGAAACAGGCTCGTGCAATTGCGGACACATTGAGAGATTCGATTTCTGAAGGCATCGATCGAGACGTTGCGATTGCAGCTGCTGCTTCGCTGGCCTCTACCCTTGCGACCGAGAAAACAGAGGGTTCTCGACTGCGATCATCAAAAGTGTCGCCAGCAATTCTCGTATCGGAGAGAGAGAAATGAAAATCGAGCGCCACGTCCTGGGACTATCCGGCGGAAAAGATAGCGCGGCACTTGCAGTCCACATGGCTCAAACGCGACCCGACATAGAGGTCGAATATTTTTTTACCGATACCGGGAAAGAGTTGCCCGAGGTTTACGAGTATCTTGGCAGACTTGAAGGTTTCCTTGGCAAGCCGATTGCAAGGTTGAACCCCGATCGCGATTTCGACTTTTGGCTACGACAATACAAGTCGTTCCTACCCAGCCCTCGCACTCGCTGGTGCACTCGCCAGCTAAAAATTCGGCCCTTCGAGCAATGGCTATGGCCCTCTCTCGATGCCGGAGAAAAGATAATAAGCTACGTGGCAATTCGGTCCGATGAGAATTATCGTGAAGGCTACTCCTCTACACATCCGAACCTTTCCGTTTCGCTGCCCTTCCGAGAGCACGGCATTGATAAAGCGGGAGTAACGGACATACTGGAAGCGAGCGGCCTCGGCCTTCCAACCTATTACGATTGGCGATCTCGTTCTGGCTGCACCTTCTGTTTTTTCCAGCAAAAAATTGAATGGGTGCGTCTGATGGAACGTCATCCGGAAAGCTTCGAAGAAGCGAAGTCTTACGAGAAAAGTGCGCTTGAGCATGGTTCACCATTCACTTGGAGCGCTGGGGAATCTCTGGAAGAGCTTTCGAAGCCAGAGCGGGTTAACCAGATACGTCGCGAACACAAGAAACGGATCGAACGAGCGAAAGCGCGCAGGGTGCGCAATCCTTTAAGGCCGGATGACGAAGGGATCGATATCGACGAGTTATATGGCCAAGCGAAGGCGTGCCTTGCTTGCCATAAATAACTTTATGTGCGGTTTTTCGAGCTACTTGACGTTGTCGCTTATACTGATGACGATGTGAGATTGGTGATCTGAATGGCCCTTGTGAGCCATCGATGTAGATTTGGTTGAGGGGCTCCATCAGTGAAAATCAAACATACCCGCAAGTCGGTTGCGGCTCTGCACGGCGAAAAAGAGAATATCGACCTTTCGCCAATGTGGCAGCGGGGAGTTGCTTGGACGCCGCATAAGCAAGTTCTACTGATAGATTCGATTTTGCGGGGAATGGATATCCCGAAAATCTATTTCCGCGCGAACACAAGGGATGCGCTACGGTTCGACGTGGTTGACGGCCAACAGCGCCTTCGCGCGATCTGGGGTTTCGTAGAAGGTGAGTTTCCGTTGCGCTCATCGCAGACACTTGCCCCAATCGAAGGTGAAGAAGTTCAGAACAAATTTTTTTCCGAGCTTTCGGATAAGCTTCGAAGACGGCTTCGGCGCTTCAAAATCTCTCTTGCGACAATTTCAGAGACGCCGACACAGGACATTACCCTTTTGTTTGCTCGGCTTCAGCTCGCAGCCCCGTTGAATTCAGCGGAGCTACGAAACGCGATTCTCTGCAAAATGCGACATGAGGTAGATGCGACGGCTTTGACCCACCGGTTTTTCGATGAATGTCGTATTCCGTCTAGGCGGATGAAGCATCAAGATTATACTGCCCATGTCTACGCTTTGGCGCACAATGGAACCGAGCGAGATCTCAAGGCTCCTGATTTACGTGATCTGTATGTCGATTCTACTGACATGGCGCCAGCGGAGGTGGCAGCACTTTCTGCTCGCGTTGCAGAAGCATTAGAAGTTCTTGCCGATGTAAACGAGGCAACAAATTACCGCATCAAACAGAAGTGGATTTTCTGTGATCTGGTATATTTTATCCTGACCACGCTTGGAGCGGGCCAGAACATTGACGCGGATGAACTTTCTGAACTGTATGTTGATTTTGATAGTCGAAGATTGGAATTTAATCGCACGCCGGAAGAGTTGTTAGAAGGCACGCCTGACCAAGATGATGAGGATCTTTACAATTACATCCAAGCCTTTCGCGTCGAGGGTGGCAAGCGTGAGAACGTGCGCGTGCGTTCGGCGGTCGTTGCGAGAGCAATGGAGGGCTCCGTAGTATGACTTTCGATCCAAGCGCTCTCCCCAAAAGCCTAATCGAGGCATACCAGCAGGGCCGTTGTGCCGTTTTTGTTGGAGCGGGCGCATCTCAAGCATCTGGCCTTCCCGGTTGGGATGATTTTCTCACAATACTCATCGACCGCTGCATCAAAGACAATCGCCTGACGGAAGAGGCTGCTGCAGATTACAAGGCGCTCGTTGGTAAAGACGGCAAGCAGCTTCGCTTGGCGAGCGCTCTCAAGGACAAGCTCGGAGAGACCTGGGACGAGGTGATCTTGGACACGTTCCACGAGAACGAGAAGGAACCTTCGCATGTGCACAAAGTTCTTCCTGCCCTCGAACGCCTGGCAATGGTCATAACGACCAACTACGACTCACTTATCGAGCAGGCATACACGCAAGCACTAGGACGTAGGCCAAGTGTTCTCAACTTCAACGACGGTGGAGAAATCAGGCGGCTGATGCACCGTCGAAAGTTCTTTGTGCTGAAAGCTCATGGAGATGCGGAAAAGCCTGGGAACGGGATCATTCTTACTGTGTCCGATTATCGCAGGCTGGCCTCTGAGCGCGCATATCAAAGCCTGCTGGCTTCGATCTTCACTTTGAACACTATCTTTTTCGTGGGCGTCTCGCTCGTTGATCCGGAGCTGACCGTTCTTCTCGATTACCTATCCGATACCTTTGAGCCGGGTGGTCGTCCGACCCACTACGCTCTTATACCGGCCGATGAAATGAATCAGGTCGAGCAAGATCGTTGGCTAAAGGACTACCTCATTCAGGTAATCCCCATTTCATCCGAGAACAATTTTGAGCAAGTGCCGCAAGCGCTCGAAGCATTGGCAAAGGCACCGGAAACGGGGGAATGATCTCGACAGCAAACTATGCGGGCACCGCCCCGGGGGAGAAATTGCTGAATGTTCTCTCAGCCCTGACCCGGCAAGATCTGAAATCGATTATCGGTCCAGAGGTCGTGGAACTCGTTGGCGACACCCGGACAGAGAGCAAGCTGGCCGAAACAGTTGTTTCGATACTGAAGCAGGATCCGCGACAGTTAGCCGATAGGTCATTGTCGCAACTTCTTTTCCGTAATCTACCTCACGAAAAGAAGGTTGAATTTGAGCAGCGTGCCAGTTTGGCCGGCATTCCCCCAGCTGATGATGTCGGGCGCGCTCGCCAGTTGGCGGCATTTCTCGGTGCGCCGATCGACGATGACCAAAGTCTCGAAAGAACGGAGCCTAGCTCATCCGTCCGTCCAGAGTTTGGTCTTTTCGAACATCAGCGATCTGTCGTGAGGAGGACGGAACGCCGCTTATCAGGGGGTCATGGACGCACATTGATTCACATGCCCACCGGATCGGGCAAAACACGAACTGCGATGCATTTTGTGGCGCAAACGCTTTTGAAAAACGAGCCCTGTCTTGTCCTTTGGCTGGCGAGCGGGCGTGAGCTTCTGGAGCAGGCATCCGAAGCTTTTGCAAAAGCGTGGTCAGTTCTCGGAAATCGAGAAGTGGGAAACTATCGATTTTGGGGTAATCACCAACCTGACGTCGACGCAATCAATGATGGTCTGCTCGTTGCTGGTTTCCAAAAGATGCATCATTGGCGGACGACCCATGATCTTATGGCTATGCGGCTAGCATCGCGGACCCATCTTGTCGTCGTAGACGAAGCACATCAGGCTATCGCGCCATCCTATAGAGCCGTAATTGAGGGCTTGGCGGAAGCGGGGCAGCACAACGCGCTTCTTGGCTTAACTGCAACTCCTGGCAGGACTTGGAACGACTTGGGTGCCGACGAGCAGCTTGCTGAGTTTTTTCACGAGAGCAAGGTCGTTCTGGAAGTGAAAGGCTGTGACAACCCCGTCGAGCATCTTATTGCGGAGGGCTATCTCGCAAAACCGACCTTCCGACGAATAGAATATTCCACGGCCGAAGATTCAAGCGAGCTGACATTAGGTCAGGACGACTTCGATGAGGATGAGCTCGAGCGTCTTGCGGTGGACAAGGATAGAAATCTTGCAATCCTCAGTGCTGTTCGAGAACTGGTCGATCGTGGGCACAGTCGTATCATCCTTTTTGGCGCATCGGTTAAACACGCGGACTTACTTTCTCGCGCGCTCAATATCGAGGGTATCGAATCTGCGATCGTGACCGGTGAAACACCATCGGCGCAAAGGCGTCGCACGATCGAGAAATACAAGAAGCGTTCGGCTAACCCGATTGTGCTCTGCAACTTTGGAGTTCTGACAACGGGTTTCGATGCGCCTGCAACAAGCGCAGCAATTATCGCGCGGCCGACACGGTCACTGGTTCTTTTTAGCCAGATGGTCGGGCGCGCGACGCGCGGACTGAAGGCCGGCGGTAACGAAAAAAGCGAGGTGCTCACCGTCCACGACCCATCTTGCCCCGGGTTCGGCGATATTGCTGAAGCATTTTTCAACTGGGAGGACGTGTGGAGTGAGTGACGCAACCGATGTCTATGCAGCAGATGTCATTCCGCAAAACCTCGCGATCGAGGCGATGCGAGACAGCGGTTACCGCAATACCGCATATGCGATAGCCGAACTCGTCGATAATTCTGTTCAGGCCCAGGCGCAGGATGTCCAACTGTTCTGCGTAGAGGAGTTGGTGCAGCTAGAGCACCGCCAAAGGCGGCAGCTTTCAAAAATCGCGGTGCTCGACGATGGCATCGGTATGGACGCTGAAACGCTTAGAAAGGCTCTACAATTTGGCAACGGAACTCGCCTGAAGGACCGGTCCGGTATCGGACGTTTCGGCATGGGCCTCCCAAACTCATCGATCGCGCAGGCTTCTCGGTTGGACGTATGGACCTGGCGAAACGGCCCCGAGAACGCGCTCCATACCTATATTGATGTGGAGGAAATTGCGCATGGTTCACTTCGTGAGGTTCCTCTCCCTCAAGCCGACGCGCTTCCGGTAGAATGGCAAAATCTATCAACAGCTATTGGTGACACAGGAACGCTGGTGCTTTGGTCGGATCTTAGCATGGGGCGGCTTACTTGGAAGGGCGCCAAGGCAACATTACGCAACACATCGTTGCTGATCGGGCGGACCCATCGCAATTTCATCCACGACAGCTCGCTTCGCGTTCGGATGGTAACAGTGCTGGATGACGACGTTGAGGAGGAATTTGATGTTCCAATCAACGATCCCATGTATCTCATGCCCTCTCCCAACCTGCCTCCTCCGTTCGACAAAGAACCGATGTTCGAACAGGCGTTGACCGAAGACGTGATCATCGTTCTGAACGGAGAAGAGCACACCGTATCCACGCGTTACTCGGTGGCGCGCCCCGCTACAGTCGAGCAAGCGAATAATGACCGTGGTAAAACTGCCTATGGGCGAGACGCTGACCGCAACATGGGGGTTTCGGTCATGCGGGCAGGACGCGAGCTGATCCTCGATCGCTCTTGGACCATTCGGTATGATCCACGCGAGCGCTGGTGGGGCTGTGAAGTGGAATTTCCGCCTGAACTCGACGAAATTTTTGGTGTCACGAATAACAAGCAGGCGGCGACGCACTTCACCGAACTCGCCGAACTCGAGTGGTCTGACTTTCTCGAAGGTGGTGAGACGACCATACAAGAGGTGAAGGACCGGCTCGACGAAGAAGGCGATCCGCGTGGTGTGCTCCTGAACCTTAGCGAAACGATCAAGAGAAACCTCAAGCAGCTACGCGAGAAGGTGAAAGCACAGGGCAAAGGTAATCGCGGCGGAAGCAAGCAGCGCCACCCCGAGGGCGATCCCACTGACAAGGCGAATGAAAAATGGAAAGACCGAGACAGGGAGAAGCCACTTCCAGATACTGATGAAAAGCCCTCTGATGACGATGTAAAAAATCTCGATGAAGACCTTCAGGAGGATGGTCGCACCGATGCAGAGCGCGAAGACCTCATCGCTCGCGTCAAATCGGGTGATCTCAAGATCCTCTTCGTGGACAAAGAGCTTGGAAGCTCTGGCGAGCTGTTCACGATCCGGCCGCGAGGGGGGGCTACGGAGGTTGTCTTCAACCGCTTGCATCCGGCGTTCGAGACAATTTTCGATACCATTTCGATGGACGAGGATCTTGATTCAATGTCGACGACTGACCTGCAAAACCGTCTAGGAGCGGCGAGCAGTGCCGTTCACATACTCTTTGCCGCTTGGGCGCGGATGGAGAGGGAAGACGCAGCTAATCAGCGCACTTACGAAAGGGTGCGAGAAGATTGGGGCAAACTAGCACGCGACTTCTTAGAAGACTCTGATCGGTGAGAGGCGCTGTGGGGTCGCAAGGCGATGAACTTCTGATGCTTTTGGCGAATGCAAAACGAGAAATTTTGCTTTGCGCGCCGTTTATGAAGTTTCACACCGTGCGACGCTTGCTCGAAACCGTTGAGGTCTCAGTCCACGTAAAAATGATCACACGCTGGCATGCTGACGAGGTTCGCCTAGGAGTGACCGACTTGGCGGTATTCGATATTGCACAAGAGCGGCCCGACACCGAATTGCTTTTGCTCGATAACCTCCATGCTAAGCTTTATCTCGCTGACGACGTTGGTCTCGTAGGGTCATCAAACCTTACTGCGAAAGCTCTTGGATGGACGCATCCCAGCAATCTGGAGATCCTTCTCAGAGTTGGAAAAGATACCGAGCAGATTACGCGTTGCTTGTCCGATCTTGAAAGCGCCAGGTTGGCAACCGCTGAGGAGCGCACCCGGGTTGAGGCGGAGGCAGCAGCTATCAAGGATATTCCCATTGGAATGGCAGAGGATCTCGAAGACGGGGCAAAACCAGGCCTCTGGCTACCCGTCATGGCCGCTCCGAAAAAGCTTTACGATGCCTACAGCCCAGAACTGCAATCGAGACTACCTTCTGCGCTGATCGCGGCAGCCGAGCAGGACCTTACGGCGCTTGCGGTCCCATCGGGTCTGAGCCGTGAGGATTTTGAACAGCAGGTTGCTCTTCGTTTTGCAGAGGCCCCCGCCATCAAATCGTTGCTGAACGAAATTGAGGGTGACGAGCTCGATGACAACGCTGCTATGGATCGAATTGCCTCTATGCCGACCGATGAGATCTTGCCGTTACATCGTCAATGGGAGGTCGTTCGGGAATGGCTAAATACCTTCCACGGAGACCGCATCGAAAGCGTGCCGGCGATCTACACTACGCGGCGACGGCCAGGAAAAAAGTTACGCTGACCGCGAGGGCGGTTTCACTCCCATGGGCTTCTTGAAAGACGGCCGAGGGAGGGCTCGTATGTCGGTGCGCCAAATTGCGACCTCAAACAGCATCGTCCTCACACTAGCGAACGGCGTGCCACAGTAGACAATAGAGACGTCGACGTCGGTCGTCATGTTAAGGCCGGAAGCTATGACAATTTCGGCCAGCTCCTCCGGATCAGTCGAGCAAATTCGTTTTCCCAGCGCTCCGAGCTCTCCTTTGATCTCGTAATACATTTATACCTCCGCAAAAATTTTTGCTTTCCCGTAACTTACAGCGGCCAGGTTACGGTGGCTGCATAATTCTTATCTCTCGCTCGGATGTTCAGCCGGGCGCCCTTGTGCCTGAGGTAACGGCGCAGGATCGCGACACCCTGACCCTCGTGCGTTTGTTCGCTCGCTGGAATCCCGGCCTGGTTTCGCACCGCGAAAATCAGGCGGTTTTCCTTCTTCCTCACCGAAACATGTATGACCCCTTCACTCACGTGCTTGAGGGCGTTCACGAGCAGCTCGTTGACGACTGGCAGGAAGTCTGCAGCCTCCCGCGTATCGAGAGTGACCGGACTTGTTTTGACGCGAATGGTCACGTCGGGACCGCTGAACCGGGATCGGATAAGAAGGACCCCGATGTTGAGGATGCCCTCGACAACCTGAAAGCGCGGACCGTGGGGTTCGATGAGGAACCGTGCCAGCTTGGCCTGGGCTTCGATCCGCTCGATTGCCTCCGCGATGAGCTGATCACTGTCTCCACGCGCCTTTGCGATCTGAAGACTGGCAAGGGTGGCGGCGAGCTCGTTTGCGAAACGATGGCGAAGCTCGTGCAGAGCGACGGGTGCGGGAATATCCGAACCGCCCCGCATCTGCCTCTGACAATTGCATGACATGACCATCTCCTTTCGGAAGTGTATACTAATTAGTATACGTAAGGTCAAGCTTCAGTTGTCGTAAGGTCGATTTCGCAATTCGATTTCCGAAGTGTCGACGCCCTGGAGCAGATCGGAGAGCGTGAGGTTCAGCGCAACAGCAAGCCTTGCCAGATTGCGAACACTGGGGATCGTCTCGGCATGCTCGACGCGCCAGAGGTAGGCGCGTGCCATTCCGGCCAGCTTCGCAAGTTCGGCCATGCCGAGTCCGGCGGCTTCCCTGCGCTTCACGATCGCCGCCGCCAGCGACGTGGCAAGAGCGTCCTTCCCGGGCTTCTGCGACTCGTTGCTGCTCATGGCGCCTGTCTACCGATTGGTGATGAGCAAGTCGATTTTGCTACGGTGGATATCGACGGGCGAGCGTCTTTCTTGCGTCCGGCTATTCCTTGGCTTTACTGTGGCTCGATCTGATTTTTGGGGCAGTCTGATGGGAAGAGTTCTTGCGGCGGCGGTATCAGCACTGATGCTTGGAGCGTGCGCTTCCATTCCAGACGCCACGATGACCTACTATCACGCCGAGACCATGATGGATGCCCGCGTGACTGCGATCGTATCCTGTCCCGAGGGCGGTCGGGTTCATGTGTCTCTTGTCCCAGTCATCGAGACTTCGCACCGCGCTGATCTCGATTCCCGAGGATACTTCGAAACGGGAAGTGTCACAGGTCCCGGAAACGACAACACCCTAGGTTTCCAGTTCTTTGGTGACGGTCGCTTGAAAGGTGTGAACGCCTCATCCAAGGGTCGTGGTCAGGCAATCGTCGAGGCGGCCCTCGAGATCCTTCCGATCCCGGGCATCAAGGACCAGCGGGAACCCGACGCTTGCGCCTTCATCGCTCGTGAGGACCCCAAGAGTCGCACCGTGACTGTCGTTCTAACCGCGTCGTTGATCCCCCAGACCGACCCGCCCGCATCAGCGAGCTTCAATCCATTGCCGACCTCCAGGATGCACTATGAGGAGCTCGAATCCAGCATTGGCGCTCTCGTCCTTGCATTGAGCGACGTCAGAGCACTCGATGCGCCGGTTCGTGCAGGTTCACTCGGGGAAGCTGGCGCAATGCACGAGCGTGCCGTTCTGCCTTGTCCGACAGGTGAAGCCTGTCTCGAACTACGCCATCCGGCAATGGTTTCGGCGACAATCAGACGGGATGGTGAGGACCTGTCATCATCGCGCATCCTGGTCTCGCAACTAGGATCGACCTACGGTGTCCCGGTCCCGAAAGGGGCTCTGTTCGGCAACACCGAGTTCGTGCTTGCTCTCGACGAGAGCGGGACCCTCACGAACCTGACATATGGCGCGACTGATGGCTCATCCTCCGCTCTCGGTGCCCTCGCCTCGACCGGTGACGCTCTGGTTCAGTCTGACGAGGAAAGGCTTGCGGCACTGAAGCTGGAGAGTGACCTCATCGTTCAGGAGCAGAGGCGAGCGGCCTGCCGAACAAATCCCCAATCCTGTCAATGATCGCTCGATTCCAGCAGGTTCAGGCAACCGCGTCGCACAACTTCCTGTAGATCGCCACCATGGCTTCGGTATCGAGCCTACAGTAGCCGAGAAGCTGGCGACGCAGTTCGGTCACCTGCTCGTGGCTTGTGCTCTCGACCATCTCTCTGAAAGCGAGGATTGCACCGGTTCCATCATGCACCGCCTCCTCGTCATACGAGAGCTCCGGACAGAGGACCGGCAGCACACGCTTGATCGACGTCGACCCCCGGAAGTCCGGATGCACGTAGTGCGCCTTGAACGGCTTCATCAGATCGACGGTGCGCTCATTGAGCGAAAACAGGAATTCCTCGTGCTGGGGTAGCAATGCAGCCATGCGGCGGTTGCAGGCTTTCTCGAAGGTCTCGTTCCACACGATCATCGACCCGGAACTCGCGACACAGGCCTTCAGAGCTTCGACCAGCTGCGCCTCCTGCCCATGCCCGTGTGCAAGAAATTCGTGATGCTGGGTGCTCCCGTCCTCGTGCACGACATGGCAGGAAAACTGGGTTGGGATCTGCTGATGCGGTCCATGGCCCTCGGCTTGGGGGATCGCTCCCCCTGCAGTCTCGTAGTCGTAGAAGTGCAGCGGAAATTCGAGTTCGCCGAGGAATTTCCTGATGGCCTTTGCATCAACGATGCATTCACCAGACCGCAATGCTCGAAGCACAGGGAGCTGGCTTGCGGTCACATCCTCCTCGACCACGTCCTCGATGTCCAGGCGCCCGTCATCGACAAGAGCGGCAAGCCGGGCACCGTGCATCCTCGGTAGATCGTAGACAGACGGATCCGGCACCTCGGGATTGAGTTGATCGAAGCCCGAACATCGCTGCGCCTTCGACTTGTAGACGCAATCGCAACCATCGAGATCGACATCAGTGGCCGCCAGCGTGTTCATTGCGCGGTCGATGGCCGTCTCGGTATCATGTCTGATCTGCTCGATATCCTCGTCGACCGGAGTGATGGTCAGGAACGCTTCCGGGTCCAGCTGTCCGTCAAGTCGATAGTTCTTTTCGACGTGCACGACAAAGGAAGCGGCAACCCGGTGGCCACTGCGCTCGGCGACGATCCGCTGAAACGCAGCGTCCTGAATGTGATCGTTCGCAGATGTCGACGACTTAATCTCGTAGATCTCGATCCTGCCATCTTCCAGACGGCGCACCGCGTCGGCACGCGCCAGACATCCATCGCTCGCAAAATCGAACTGGAAATCGAAGGCCTCACTGTCAATTCCTGCACCGAGCATGTCCCTCGCCGCGGCTTCGACGGCGTATCCATCCATCATCAACAGGCGATCGAACTCGCTGGGTGCCGGTGCCACGTAAAGATCAGGTCGCCTCCGCGCGAGCCAGAAACTGGTTGGGCAATGAAGGAAGTCGAGAAAGCCGGACTTGGTCAGTATCTGTGTCGTATCCTTCATGACGGCGCCCCCTTGGTCGATCCTCACTTACCCGGCGGGAACCGGATCTCCAAGTAGTTAGTATACTTTTTAGTATACTCAAGGAGATTGGAATGAAGTTGGAACGCGAGCTCGAGCACGATGCGTTGCAGAGGCAGTTCGACTGTCTTGCAGGACGGTGGTGTCTGACGGGTCCGGAAGTCGAAGCCCTGCTCGGAGATCAGGACGCGAAGGCCCGCGAACACGCGAGCCGTGTCCTTGTGGAGATTGATCGCCTGATGGGAGATCTCATCGGCGGGGAGTCCATACCGGCTTGGCTACGAGACGATCAGGGAACGGGGCTTGCCCCTCTTCGCTTCATGTCGCTGGGTCGCGAAGAACGATCTGCCATGCTTGCGGCCGCCAGATTGCGGCATTCCGAAGTCATAATGGGCGAACCAGGCTGAATGCGCGCCTGCTTCCGGTCCGGCCGTCACGATCATGATAACCCAGAAACTCTTTTTGTCGCAGCCGCGCGCTGACCCTTGCGCCATCAGCCATGCCTCCGGTGAGTTCGATAGGAGCGGCAATGAAGTTTGGTCGGCTTTCTGGAGAACCGGCGACCTCGAGAACCCGGAACTTCGCATGCTGTCTCCCACAGCGCCGGGACTCGCACGATCGCGACTGCTCGATGAGGCGGCTCCGGCGATCGATGAGGAAATTCGCATACGCTCATCATCCGGTGCCGCTATCTGGACCTTTCACACGACCCTCGCGGATCTCGCGCAATGGTCAATGTCCTCGGGTTTCCCGCTCCGGCGCTTGCGGACGTCTGGATGGATCGAGGCCATTCGACACGAAAGCAATCTTGCAGTAGCTGAGGACGCCTTCATCCGCGTCTTTGCAGATGCGGCGGAAGCTGGTCTGTGGTCGAGCGAGACGATGAGAGAAACTCTTGACCACTGCCTGCTCATGTTGACCCAACCGCGCATCCGCTGGACACCCGATCGGAAGGACGGCCGGATCTTCCCGATTTGAGAAGCGCTGCTTCTCCAAGCTGATCGTCCAAAGGGCATCCGATTTCGGGAGCTTTTTCTACGAGCAGATTTCGGGCGGATCGCAATCCTTCGTCCGCGCGTAGGCACCGCATTGCCTAGCGAATGGACAATCCGGATTTTCAGGAAGCTCGAACCAGTGCCACGACTTGCAGGTGCCACTATCGAAGCTGAGCGGCTCTAGAGGCACGACATCCCGCATCAGTATGCGGCCCCTTGTCATTCCACAGACCTGCGGCACCGGAGTGTCCCCGAAAGTGGTCACCAGATAGTGAAAGATCTGGCCGAGGAAGAGGTTCACCGCATCCAGATTCTCCTTCATCGTGCGAAGAATGTCGTCGTAGATGAGAGGCTTGTCGCCCTTCTTCATGCCGTAATGCGCGTAGCCGACGAGCTCTGTCTCGTTATCGAGCCGACAGTGCCCTGTGGCACAATGCGTGAGCTCGTCGCGAAGATAACGCAGAGGAAGATACCATTCGGCTTCCCTGATCGCATCCGTGATAGCCTGGGGTAGGCCGTCGATCTTGTCCCAGTTCGTGAAAAGGTAGCTGGTCGACGATCTGAAACCGCGGGTTTCGCGACCGAAAACGGCACGCAGAACCTGCGCAGTGCAATCTATGGACGAATAGAGTTCCGCGACGAACGCTTCGACGACCGCTGCCATCTTCCGCGAGTGGTTGGCCGGGGTGAACCCGTGAGCATTCAATTCGTCACGATCCAGCATCAGACCTAACTTTAGCTCGTCGGAAAGTGCGAGGAAGATCTGTGCCTTTTCGAAGTGCGCAGATACGCCTGAAAGAGCACTGCTCTCGCGAGCGGTGAAGCTGTATGTTCCCGAATGAAGATTCGCAAAGCGCTCGACTTGCCCCCAGCGCTCAGGAGCGAACATGAGCACGGCATCTGCAAGTCTTCTATCATCGCGTATGTTCAATGCGCCCTATCTCGCGATTCCCGTGTGCGATACGAAAGCCGCCGCTGTGCGGGCATTTCGGCTAACGGTGGCAACTGCCACAGCATGAGATTGGTGCCGCCTTGAGTAATCGCAAGGGAGAGCTGAACCTCCTGATCGGAACGCAGTTTGTTATCGAGATGCGTCATGCAGTCACCCGCATGTTCTCGAAGTATGAAGCTGCATCCAGCCCCGTCTCAACTCCAAAGGCTTCGGCCGACCGGACGCCGTCGGAGAACTCCTTGCGAACGTCGTCGACGACCTCGTTGTGGTATGCGGCCAGCCACTCGAACTTCGTCCTGACCCTCCCCTCTGCGACCGCCAGTCTTTCTCGCACAAGCTCGCCGTGTTGTTCGAGGAACGAGAAATATTCGAATGCGTGATCGAATTCGGATTCGCTGGCGCAGAGGTAATCGATGAACCGGGTCCCATCGCCATCCAGCCGAAGCATCCTGTCGACGTAGGAAGCTTCTTCCTTGGATGAATGTCCTTCCTTGTGCAGCCGGGCGTCTGTCTCGAACATCTCGTAGGCCGCTTCATCGACCACGATGCGCGGCTGAACGGCTTCGCTGCTTTCGATCTCGTATGCACGCACCATCGCGGGACCGAACACGGGTCCCGTGCCATCAAGCCCCACATGTGCATCTCCTATGGTGAGGCCGGCACGTATCAGAACGCCATTTCCGACGCAGCGCACCTGAGCATGGAGGAGGTCAAGCACTTCATGGAAGAAGGCGCCGTCGCGATACTGGGTATCGAATACCCGCACACGAACGACTGCGTCGGAAACCGATTCAGCAAACGATCGGCTGTGCAGGCGAGCATCCTTCATGCGTCGCGGCTTCCTTTCGTCCGGCTTCGTGAACTCCCTCAGCATCTGCAGTATCTCCACGATGTCGTCGGCGTGCCGCGTCGCCAGCAGATCGCGGAACCCCAGGATATCGATGAAGCTCACGATACACGATTCGTAGCCTTCGCCCGGTTTGCGCGCAGCAACCTCGGCAGCGCGCCTTTCCCGATCCTTCTTCTTCCGCGCGGCGTTACGCTCCACCGACTTCATGATTTCGGCGGCGGTGCGAGGGGTCTTCTTCTCGACCATCGTGTTTCTCCTTGACTGAACGGCAGGGGATTTTTCGTCGCCAGCTTGTTCCTCTTTTGATCTGCATGTATCGAGCTCAAATGAGCAAGAACATTTTAATCTTTTCGGACGGAACCGGGCAGTTCGGTGGTCTCAAGCCCGACCAGCGCCTCTCTAACATCTATAAGCTTTACAGGGCTTCCCGCCCTGGCGCGGACTCGGAGATCAATCCATCCAATCAGGTGGCTTTCTACGATGCGGGCCTTGGCACAGGGGAGAGTGGTGCAAACTGGGCGCAGAAGATCTCGCGGATTTTCGGAGCGGCGTTCGGAACCGGGATCAGCGACAACATCGCGGATTGTTACGAGGCGATAATCAAGGCCTACGAGCCAGGCGATCGCGTCTACCTTTTCGGGTTCAGTCGAGGTGCTTATACCGCGCGCTGCGTGGCAAACGTCATGAACCTGTGCGGCGTGCCGTCACGCATGCCGGACGGGTCACCTGTTCCGCGAGGTGGACGCGCGGTTCGAGAACTCGCCGAAGAGGCCGTTTTCGAGATCTACGAGCACGGTTCAGGCCATCCACGCGAGAAATACGAGGCGGAGCGGGAGGAGAAGGCCAGACGCTTCCGGGCCCGGCACGACTGCTGTGGAGAGGGACTGGACGGCGAGGAGCAGGGCAACGTCGCTCCATACTTCGTTGGTGTATTCGACACGGTTGCCTCGCTCGGAGCCGGGCGTGCGCTGAGCATCATTGTCGTCGGCCTGCTGACCTTTGTGCTGCTCGTCGCTCTGGCCGCATTCATATGGAAATCGGCACTGCTGACCGCTGCCTTTGCGATCCCCGTGCTCTGGATCGGTTACAAGCTGCTGATGACGCGGCTGCGCCAGCGAAAGGTCATCAAGGACTGGCCGAAGCAAGGGGACAAGCAGGTCCATTATGCGGTCTGGCGAATGAAGAACTACGACCGTTTCCTCGATACCAACGTAAGCTATGCACGCCATGCTCGCGCCATCGACGAGAACCGCAAGCATTTCCCTGTCGCAGGCTGGGCCTACTCACATGATGTGCAGCGTATGGATGGCCTCGATCCTCCCTGGCTGCGTCAGGTCTGGTTTGCCGGCAACCACTCGGACATCGGCGGAAGCCATCCGGAGGAAGAGTCGCGCCTGTCCGACATCGCTCTTGAATGGATGGTCGAGCAACTTGATGAACTCGAGCATCCGATACTGCTTGATCGTCATCGATTGAGGCTGTGGCCGGATCCTGCCGGAATGCAGCACGACGCAAGGAAGGCACTTGCCGAAGCAGGCTGGCAGCAGTGGTTGCCGGCGAACCTCAGGATCACCTGGCCGGAAGGTTTGAGGTCGGTTCATCCGGAAGCTGATCTCCACCCGAGCGTGGTCGAACGGCTGGCCAGTCATCCGGTCGTGCAGCATGACGAATCGCGAAGCTACCGCCCCGTGCAGCTTCGCGAGCATCACTTGGCGAGAGGGTATTTTCCGGAGAACGAAGGTCGGAACGAGCAAGGTGAGCCCGAGGCGTGATTGCCGGCGAATGCGCATCCCGACAGGATGGTCCCGGCATCTAGCGTCTTGCCGGGTCGAACTTTTCGCGCAAGGGCATGGGGTCGCTCAGCAGGGCCTTGAGACGTCGTTTGAGTTCTTCGTTCTCTCGCCGCAGCCGCGCGCTTACGGCACATTTGCAGTTTTCCTTGGAAGACGACGCCTTCTGGCCCGATGCGTTCTTTCTTATCGCATGATCGATGAACCGGTTTTCGGTTATGCCAGCGTCGGGATGCAGTTCCACGAACCTGCGCTGCTCATCGGCCAGTGACTTGCGATAGACTTCGTGCACTGGCGCGCTGTCGAAAAGGTTTGGAGAGCAACCGGCCAGTCTCGAGACCGCACGTGCTGAAGGAAAAACTCCTTCTGCTACCATTCGAGCAATTGCCTGCGTGACCCGTGCCAGCGTTTCCGCTCTGACGTGGTCGAGATACTCCTCCTGCGAATGGCGCGATTGGGCGACGGTCGGGCCGAAACGTCCGTTGGGCATACCGAGTTCGACCGCCCTTTCTCTTCCAGACGCGAAAACCTTGCCATGCGAAGGGCGCCTGTTCCTGTTTGCGCTCATGATGCACCCGCCGTGCCGTCCCTGCGGAGGTCGATTTCGGCCTGCATGACCGCAGCAAGCTGCACGCTGTATCGATAATCCTTCGTATGCTTTTCGCAGGCGTGTCCGAGGCTTTTCTGAGCGACGAACTCACTCTCGCCATCGAGTGCCGCTTCTTCGCTCAAACAATAACGCAGATCATGCACACTCAGCCTTTTCCACCCAGCCTGCAGCAGGTCGAGGCAGTGTGACACTGTGACTTGGTCGAGCACTCGCCCGTTCCAGCTAAAGGCATACTGATCAGACGGAATCTTCCACTCAAAACTCTTGAGCGGCTTCATGACCGGGAATTTATCGAACCCTGCCGCGCGCATGTGCAACTCGCAGATGCTCACCATCTCATCCAAGCTTGCCTCGGAAATATTTATCTCCATCGGCTTTATGGATCGCGGATTGCCCCCTTTGGTCCACTTCGGGAGGACGTCTTGTGAATGACGCGGTGTGGCGGCGCCCTTGTCATTCCTCTTGAAACGCTTCGGTCGCAACTGCGCGATGCTTTCAAATCTCGCTCTCGACTGCTCGGATATCTCGCATGCGAGGGCAGCGAGCCTGACGGCTGCCTCGATCTCTTCCACCTGCACGAAAATAGTCCCACGTGCTTTCGCTGCGATCGCAAGTTGGGCCTTCCAGCGTTCGAAAACGCAAAGGCCGCGATGAGTGGGACGACCGCCGGGAAGGTTGAAGCGTCTCATCGCTTCATGTCTGGCAGCCTGGACCTCGGCAGAGGCACGTGCGACTTTCGCATGGACACGCGCCTTGGCAATAGTGATCGTCCAAGTCTCGTTTTCGGGATGTGACCCGAAAGGTTCGGTCCCGACATGTTCTACGATGTAGTGTTCCGTGATCGGCGCATCAGGGGCGAAGCGGCGAGGCTTCTTGCCGAACTGCTTCATGGCGAGCTCTGTCGGCCAGATTCGGAAGAGCTCGACTTGTCGGCTGATAGTTGGAACGCCGTGATCGTCCAGGGTGGGCACGACCACATTGCAGTCCACAATGCGCCCGGTTTCCAGCGCGTCAGCGACACGCGATCTGATCGCATCGCCTATCAGTCTCATGACTGACGATCTCGCCTTCATTGAACGAAAACGCATGTTGAGGGTATCGTTCTGAGGGTTGGTGACCTTCTTTCGGGCATCCCAACCTTGGGCTTGCGTCCTTTTTCTGAGTTCGCTGTAGATCCCCGTGGCCGTCCCGAGATTGATCTCGCGAGGCACTATCAAATCAAGTTCTCCCCGAATTGGATCGAAGTTCTTACGACTCAAGAAATCATGTATCGCGGGAATGTCCCTCTTGAGGGAAGCAATCGTATCCGCCCTCGTTCGGTCACTGTCGAAGCTTCCGCCGTGAACCGGGCGCTGAACGTAGATTTCGCAGAGCTTCGACAATTGGTCTTGATCGTCGGTGAGCTCGTCGGAGTAGATAGTCGCGAGGATATCCAGCCTCCGCAGAGCGCGAATGAACCGGTTGATCCAGCAGGCTTTCTTGCCGCGGGCAGCGAGCACGATCATTCCGACTACGGCGAGATCTCGGAAGGTGCGGAGGGAGGAGGCGCTATCGCACCAGTTTGGCTCGACGTCATCAAACCTATGCCCTCTCACCGGGTCGGCGCACGTGTTCTTGAGCATCCGATGGTCGAATGGCAGATTGATCAGGAGCTCTTCGAAGGTGGCTCTACCGCGGCGTGGCTCGGTATCAAGCAGGCCAGGCAGGACGCCTCTTGCCGATGCCATGTCCCTCTTGAATGAGCGCCATTTTCCGTCTGCCACATCGATGAGCTGCTCGACCTCACGCATCTTGGGTTCGCCGAATGGCGCCAGGAGCTCGTGGATTCCGACGAGAACCTTAGGATGATATCTGTCGATGCCGAGGAATCTCGAGAGATCCCTGTGTTGCTTCAACGCTGCGTAGTCAGCGAAGCTATCTCGTTGACTGCAAACCGCGTCGTAGACTGATGACCTTGTCTCTTCTGGATTTGCAGCCTTCGCGATGGCGCCCAGCAAGGCAGGAAGGGTTTCCTTCGGAACGACGCCGTCGTTGATGAACCCTTTGAAACCGGACGACGACACCTGGCAGGATAGCGCAATGGCATCGATGGCCTCATCATCTGCTGGATGCGCTGAGTTCGGCATAAGTGAAGGTTGCATTGCACCTGAGTTCGAGCTGGGGGATCTGACATCGCTCACAATGACGCCGCTCTCTGCTGCGCGACGGAGGCCTGCCCATTGTGATGGACAAGACCGTCGAAGATGGTCTGATCATCGATGGCTGCAGTTCGTCGATCGGATCGCTCGCGCAGGCCCTTCTTGGCGAATTCCGCTACGATCTCGCCGAGATATCTCGCGAACGCCTTCTTCGAGTAGATATGGTGGTCCCGACTGATCGCGTTGATTTCCTCGGCGAGACGAATCCTGCTTCGGTCGTCGAAACCACGCTTCTCGAAAACGTGAAATGCTCGCTCCACTGCGCACTGAATGCTCGCTGCTCGAAGGCGATGCAAGGTTGCGATCGAGGAAATCAGACCGCACCTTGACCGGATGCGCACGGCGTGTCGCTCCATTGTCGGCCTGACATAATCATTTATGAAAGTATGCGAGGAGAACGGACATTGTCCTGCAGACGGAAACAGGAATATCTCGTTCAGACTGTCGGCCAGACCGCCGCTTGCCATGGCTTGCAGCTCGCAGAAATTGGGCCGTCGGGGATCGGCATCGAAGTTTTCGATCAACGACCGCCGAGTTGCTGGTGAAAGCCTTAATCTCCCGCGCCGCTCGCCTTTCGAGCCTTTCAGGGGGCATTCGATGATGTCGCCGAACCTGCTCCCAAGCCACCAGTCCAGAGCGGTTGTCGGAGCAGCGTCGGCGAACCTCGCTCCCGCGTCTCCGATGACGTTGAGGAGGGCAAAGGCAGAAGCGCACCAATCGTCAGCCCTCGCGGCAGAGATCATCAAGGCTTTGAGTTCGCGAGGATCCTCGATCCTGATGGCGTAACTCGGCAGGTTGGCCATCACATACTGCATGCCCGAGTATTTCACGCGTTCTGCGGCATCATTTCCGTAGATCGCGATCTTTCTGGCGTTCTTCTCGGTCGTGCTCCATTCGCGGAAGTCATCGACGTGGGTCGGGAGAACCTTCGAGCGAAGTCCTTGGTCCGCCAGATCGCGATACACCCGGTGTAGGGACGAAAGATGCATTGAGAGCCGACCGAAGTTTCTGCCGGAACCCGGATTGACCCAATCGGCAAAATCCTCCCTGTCACTGGGCAGAACCTCGAAGCCCTGATTCTCGAGAAAGGCCGTGATGCGCTCTCGACCGGAGGCGAAATCTTCGGCGATGAGAGCGTCAGGCTTATCGTCTGACGGGAGTTTGAAATTGAGAAACTGCTGAAGGAACGTGATATTGGACTGCTCGCAGGCCCTCGATAGCCTCGACAGCGATTTGTTCACGGCTCGAGTGAGCTGCTGATCGATCTGATCGTCCAGCGAGACAAACCAGCGATGGTCGAAGCGGAATATGTTGAATCTGTCACCCATGAAACGCTTGTGGTAGAGATATAGATATCTACAAGCGTGCTGAGGCCTAGATTGTTCCAGCGGTCATTTTTTTGCGAATCGGGAAGAGCCAGTGACACTCGACCTACATAATCACTATCATTTCAGTGGGTTGAGTGACACTGCATTTCTCTGAGGTTTCTTGGCTTCTTATCATGGCATGGTCCTCAACCGCGGATGCCGCGCGAATTGCGCTAGATGACCCGGCACCATCCGATCGTATCCGATGTGATCAGCCAGCGCTCTCCACAGCGTCGCGATGACGCTTCCGTCCCCGCATGCCGCTGCCAGCTCGTATGCGTAGAGAAGGAACGTGGCACACACGTCCGTCTCGCACTTGGCCGCGCGAGGATCGTATTGGAGGCGAGGTCCGCGTTCCACCTGATGTGTTGCGGGGATACCGAGCGCTGCTGCTGCTTCCTTGAGCTTGGGATGTCTTGCTCCCCTTCCGCCAGCGAGGTGCCTCATGACATCGAAGGAGCCCAAGCTGCGAGCGTTCAGGAGACCGGCCTTGTCGAAAAGCCCATGCGCTATGGCCCGCCGTCTAAGGATCGGTAGATCGAACGCCTCTCCGTTGTAGGTCACGAGCTTCGCGTCTCGTCGGCGATCGGGCTGGAGTGGTCGAAGATGCCGGACGAGCTCTCGAAGAAGATCCTCTTCTGTTGGCAGCTGCGCAACGTGGCCAATCTCGACATCGCTCACGACTATCGTGAGAAGATCATCGACGGACCACTTCGGGCCTTTTCTCTCAGCAACGAGGATTGTTGCCACATCTATTCTCGAGACCGCCCAGCTTGATTCCCGGATTGGTTTGCGCGAGTTGAGGAGGATGGCAGCGCTGGGGTCTGGAGAAACCTCGAGATCCAGCACGCAGATCCTGTCAGGCATGACGCCCGACCTGCATAGTTGGGATGACGACATTCAATGTATCCTTTCGATCGTGAATTGATTTCGGAGCAATTTTCGTGGTGAGGGATTCCGCCCAGCTGAGAGTGGGCAGTGCCGGCATGGTGCGCGTCCTGCAGGAAATCTTCGGGTGGGAGGCAGACAGCGAGACGCGGCTGGTCGCGCGCGTGAAGCAGTTCAAGAAGAATGGAATTCCGCTGCCCGAACGACGGGGAAGAGGGTTCAATGTGTCCTATGGCCCACGGGAGGCGGCTCGGCTTGCGGTCGGGTTCGCCATGCTGGATTCAGGCATGGCAACCCACGCGGCCTGCGAGGCTTTGAAACTTGGATCTGCCGATCTTGAAGAGGCGCTCGACCTTGCGGTTCGCGGTAAAGGTCGTGCAACGATTGCAGTGCCGGGATCGGAACTGCGAATTTACAGATCTCGAGAAGCAGTCCTGACTGAAGGCAGCCGCATCATGCGGGACCATGCAGAATTGCTTTCCGCGCACTCGGAGCCGAACGGCTTCAGATCATACGCGAACATTCTCGTCGACGTCTCTGCCTTGGTGGATGCCTTCACTCTTGCGTTCGCCAACGAAGTCGGCGTGGACAGGAACAGCGTTGTTCTCGCCCTTCGGGAATCCGACTGATTGGATACAGTTTCGGGGACCGTCGGCAGTTCCCTTGCAGAAGGTTGCGATCGGTTAACCTGAGCCATGAACGTTCTGGCAGCTATTTGGTCGCAGTTTCGTTATGCTCAGGGCATTCGACCAACGAAGATCACTCGGCGAGCAAGCGACGCCGGGTCGCCTTCTGACGACCCGGCAGCTTCTTCCCTTCAGGCAGCGATGGCTCGTTGCGGGAGGTCGAAGACGTCGCCGCGGTTCCACTGTTCGAGCTGGATCGTGGCGAGCCGGTTGCAGGCACGCACCATCCCTTCCTTGCCATCCTCGAAGTTAGTCGCTGGCGAAGCCGCTACGTGATGAAGACGGTGGTCGTCGTCGAATCGCAAACACCCTAGGCTGAAGCCGTCCGGCACGAGCACCGCCCGGTCGTCGTTCTCGCCAAGCCAGAGCATGGTGTTCTCGTAGAAGCGCATCTGGCCGGCGATCTCCACGACGACGCCGATCTGGGGAACCTGTGGGGCGTCCGTCGACTGGTGGATCCACAGCAGCGGCTTGCCAGAGTCCCTGACCTGTTCGGCGAAGTGCATGAGACCAGCCAGACTGGCCAGGGGGCCACACAGCATGAGGTCGACCTTGGTTGTGAATTCGGCGAATTGCCCCGGTCCGCCACCCAGGATGTGGGCAAGGCCGGCGAGATAGTTTGCGATGCGTTTCACCTGCTGTTCGTCGTAGATCATATGTCTTCTCCATGGACCGCGGGGATCGCGTGTCCTTTTCCGCTCTCTTCAGGAGAGCCACCCCCTTCCTTCTGAAGAAGTTTCCAGACAGATCATGCCGATCTGCGATCCTCCGAGGCATGATGCCGGAGCCCGGAGTCTCCGGCTCGAGGACGATTGATCGTTGAAGACGATTTCTCGCAGGTTTGTGGACGAACGATCCAACTGGCGCTTTTTCTCGCTCAAGGCTCACCAAGGATCGGCCACATTCCGCGACCGAACAGATTCCGGGGATTGATGGCGCGCTCGGGTTCGGGGAACCCGTATAGCTTGCGTTGCACAGCCCAGTCCGTCGGAACGTTCGAATTCAACAGCACCTTGCTGTTGAGCCCAGCCGGTTGGGTGCCATCGAAGACGGCTATCACGACACTGGGCACCAAATGTTTTATCCGCTCGCCAAACGGCATTTGCCTCCGCTGAGTAGGCTGATCTGCGCATTGGAGCCCGGCGGGTCGCTCGCTAATGCCGATCGTATCGACCGAGGCCTATCGGGTCGGTTCTCGAGCGCCTGCATGTTCCACATCTCGACTACGAATTGGCAGAAACCCCTGTCTACGTCATGTCGATCGCGACAGTTCGATCACTCTGCAGGACTGTCGTCGACAGTCCTGCCATGCAATCGGTCAAATATCTCGTCCTTCTTGGGGAGCTCGACTGATGGCTTGCGTCTGCCGGAAAACGTGCCGACAGTGCCACTGTCAGCCGCGGCGGTTTCGTGCAGAAATATCTGGCAGACTTCCATGCCGGGCGAGAGAACAAGCGGGACTTCGCCGACATTCGCGAGTTCGAGGGTAAGGCAGCCAGAGAAGCGTGGATGAATGCCTGCGGCAGTCTCGATCACCAGTCCGTGACGGCCAAGAGAGGACTTCCCGGTGACATATCCAGAGAGGTCTGCCGGCAGGCTAAGCCATTCGAGAGTGACGCCGAGCACGAACCGGTTCGGGTGGAGCACGAATTCTTCGCCGAAAGGCACGAAATGCTCCTTCGTGTTCATCGGCCGATGGGTGGACCTTTGCTTCTCAGTCGAATGATAGAGAGGGTAGTATCGATCCTGTGATTGTCGGAAGGAACGGAACCAGCGACCCAGCCTGAGGTCTACGGACGTGCCGCCGCGATTGACGGCTCGAGTGCTGTCGGGAGCTGGAACGATCGAGATACGCGAATTGTCCGGCGCATCGGGATTCAGTCGCTCGAAAATCTGGACTACGCTAAGCATTTGCAATCCGCGAGTTGTATTCGTTCACCTCGATGGTCTTGAGCATCAGGTCGTTTACCAGGCGACGCTCCTTCTCCTCGTCATCGCCGGCCAGACCCGATCTTTTTCTCGTGTAGTTCCAGCCAGCGGTTGCTATCGCTCCCAGCGAAGCCTTTCCGTTATACGGCACGCCCTTCTCGAAGGCGGAAAGGACTGGCGCGATGTCCTCATCTGTTGGTGCGTCGAGGGAGAGTTCGGTTGTGGTTTTCGTGAGCTTGGCCCGGAGCGGCATCATGCATGCATCGACGATCTCGTTCACGACTGAGAACATGTCCCTCCTTCTCGAATCGACGGGCTTCTCCTTCCAGCGTTCGTAGACCTCGCCATCGACCTCAATTCCGAGCGCTTCCGACTGCTCCTGCAAGATATGCAGCCTTTTTCGTTCACTCGGATAGTTCAGGTCCTGCGGATAGCCCGAAGGGGCCAGAAGGTATTCGTAGGCATACAGATAGGAAGCACCGAAGATCTGAAGACCGAGCAGGTCGGAAGCGATTTCCTCGAGCTGTCTGAGTGCGCGCTTTGCGCAAGTGTCCTGAACGATGGAAATTCCGAGATCGTTCATGCCGAATTCGTCGAGAAGCCTTCTGGTCCGCGCCTCGTCGGCTTCGAGAACTTGCGAGGTTTCCTTGCGAATCCGCTGTTCGAGATCCTCGGCGAAATCGTGTCTGGTCCAGATCGAGTGACCGATTTCGTGACCGGCAAGCGGGGCGACCAGCATGTTGCCAGCGTCTGTCGCCGGGGTTCCGATGAGAACGAAGTTTGGCAGACTGTCGATGTTGCGCGGATATGTGAACGGTATGAAGTTCCACTCGGCCGATATCAGCACACGCGCCTGATCGCCGATGACCTTCCTGATGAGCGCACGGAGCGGATCATGAAGCTCGAATGCATTTCGCACGTTCGTCGATCGAAGGATGAAACCGAGAAAATGCGTGTGCCTTTCCACGACTTCCATGATCTGGAAACATGCCTTGTCGATGACCTCTTCATCGAAATTGGGAGGAAGTTCGAGGTTTGCCGCCTCGTTCCGAGCGAACTCTTCCAGCCCGTCCAGAGCGAGTTCGAAATCCTTGTGTGGAAAGCTGCTGGCTCTCAGCTGATCGATCTGCGCGAGAAAGGCGTCAATCCGGCGCCTAGCGTAGGCAAGTCTCAGCTTCGAGACTGTCGTCTGATCGACCATCCCTGCCCCTCTCGACCGGATACTGAGTGAATTCCTCGTGCAGGAAGAGACAGAGCTTCACCATCTCTGACAGGCCTTCATGACCCGGATCGACATCTTCTTCGGCAACCCTGCGCAGCTTGCCCACGGCTCCGTCGATGAAGGTCTGAAGATCGCCTTCACTGCTTGCGGTCTTTCCTGACGAAATGTAGACCTTGGCGTAGGGTTCGACAAAACCGACGCGCAGACCGTAGGCCTCTGACCCATCGGATCGCTCGAGAGTGGTTTCGTCGAGCGCGTCCGCAAGCAACCTTATCGGCGAAAGGTTGGCCCTCTCCTGCCGACGCAGATGTTCCATCTGAATAGCTGACTTGAGCGCGAGGCTTCCGATCGCGAACTTGGACAGCACCGTATCAGCCATGATGACAGTCTCGCTTCATTCTTTCCGTTTTCCCAATACTAGCTCCAAAACACGTTTGACTCAAGCTGAGTCACCCATTCCAACCCATTGGGCCAGCTCTCTGGCATCCACTTCTCGCAGAAGAATTCCTCGGCATGCCGCTGAAACGCTCAACTTTGCCTTCTTGGCATGACGCCTGAAAGCCTTCTGATATTTTTCCGGGACCCGATGAGCTGTCACCTTCGCTGAGCCCGAGTTCGTCGAAATGCTTGCGACATCCTTGAGATTTCGCTTGAGTCGCAATTCACGACGTATCAGCAGATTGAGCAGGCCGCTAGCGTCCAGGCCAAGCTCATCGGCGTAGGCGCCAACCTTTTGTCGGTCATTGTCCGACAGATGGGCGCTCATCTGAGGCAGTTTCATGTCATCGTCTTGCTGATGGCCGATGCGACGAGTTCCGCCACCTCGCGATTGGTCACATCGTTGTGGTTTGAGACGATCTCGTCAACCATGACGTTGTTCACCTTTCCGCGGACCAGGCCGATCTGTCCGCCTTTCATTACGGAATGATCGACGACCTCGCTTTCGTCGAGGTTCAGCGCTCCATTCGCTCCGATCCCGCCATGAAGATCGTCCGGTCCTCCAATCAGCGATGTTCCAGTAAAACCTGCGGTGACGTCGCCTGCCGCAGTCGACGCGACAGCGTAGAAGAGACTTACAGCGGTATCCTTGTGCGTATGAGTGACCAGCACCGGTCCCGAGACGACCTTCTCGGAAACGACCTTGCGAAAATGCCCGTCAAGAAGGTCAGCCCCGATCTGTCGGCCAAATCCATTGTGGGAGAACGCGCCTTGCAGCAGCGCAAGGGTGGAAATTGAGTTCGCGGGCATTTCGTTCGCAACGGATGTCACGACACGCGCACCGAAACTATGGCCGACCAGATGGATCCTCTTTTCGGAAAGACCGGATTTCTTCAACAGGAGGCCGAGCTGCGATCCAACGGTTCCCGCTCTCTTTTTCATCTCGAAGTAGGTCGCCTGGTTCAGGATGGAAGCAACTGCCGCCTTTGCTCCGGAAAGCCGAAACCATCCGCCGCGTCGGCGATCGGAGAATCCCGCCAAGGTTTCTTCGTTTCCGCTTGCCGGATCATGGACCGTGAGCTCGCCTCCGGTAGCGAGTATCTCCAGTAGCTCGTCTCCCGGCACCTCCAGGAGCGCAGCGTGTTGCCTTTTCACCTCGGCATCGGGACTATCCTCGAGCAGGATCTTTCTGATATCTGACAGAAAGCTTTCAGCAGCCTCTCCACCATCCGCTGCCCTCATCGCCAGGGCGGCAAAGTGGTTTGCGTCCAGCCCCATATGCCTTGCGAAGCCTTTGGCATAGGCCTCTAGCTTTTCGTTTTCGATCTCGTCGTCGCTGAATCCTGCAACGCCTCCAGCATCATCTGACTGGTGTTCGATCGGCAGTAGCGTCATGTCCGGCCGGTAACGGAACGCAGGCCAGAAGATTCCCACGATCGCAACTTCTGGAGATTTGAACCTTTGAGGGGCAATCGAGCCCATGTTGCTAATTAGGTCGGTGTATAGTTTCGTCGCCGCGTCGTGATCGTTCTTCCAGCCATGGCTCAGGAAGATCACATCGGTCACTCCGTTATCGAAGGCCGGCAGACCGGGTGTCGCGATTTTGCCTGAAGCATCGACATGCAGTTCGTGAAACGGAAGTCCAGCGATCACCGACATGGGTTCGTCTCTAGACCGACTGGAATGCGCGCATGAGATCGACAAGGCCTGCACCTTGAAACTCGCGAGACCGGCCGAGATCGGTGCAGCTTTCCGCGAAAATCCGTTTCACCTCCTCGGGCTTCCCGATGAACTCCTTTTTCTTGGAGAGAAAGGCGGCAACGGCGCCGGTTACATGGGGTGCCGCCACGCTCGTTCCGCTATCGTCACGGAAATAGACGACATCGCTCTTCTCTTTGGAAGCACTGGCTTTCAGGAGCCTACCAAGTTCGCGTGAGCCTGCTGCAGCACACGACATGACCCTTTCACCCGGTGCCACGAGATCGGGCTTCGGACGCCCGTCGGTCGTAGGCCCTCGAGACGAGAAATACGAAATTCCGTGCGTATGGGGCGAGTCACGATGCGTGGCTCCCACAGTGATTGCATTCTGTGCGTTGCCGGGGTCGTTGATGGATTGAACGGATATGCGCCTATAGGTCGACCGTCCCTCGGTCACTACCATGGCGGAACCGTCATTCCCTGCCGCCGCAACAACGACAACACCGGTTCGGACTAGTCGGTCAACGGTCACGCAAAGCGGAGACTGCCCCGCAGAATACCAAGTGGCGTCGAAGGAGTAACCTAGGCTCAGGTTTACGCAGTGGATCCGGTGCTCGCGACCGTAGTCATTCAGTTCCTCGACCTTTTCCAGAGCTCCGATCAGAGAACTCGTCAGACCTTCTCCGCTCTTCGACACGACCTTGAGGCTGACGATCTTCGCTTTGGGTGCAAGGCCGAGTATGCGCATGCCGCTCACTGCCTCTTCGATGACTTCGACCTTCTTGCCATCGGATCTTGCCTTGCTCAGGTTGACCACCTTGAAGGCATCCGTGTCGGTCTCTCCTGCTATGATCCCCGCGACATGTGTGCCATGACCGAGTTCGTCGGTCAGTGGATCACCGTTCTCTCCAGTCAGATCTGCGTGGCCAAGGCCGGATGGCAAATCCAGGTTCCGGTAGAGCGAGAAGTGCGGATGAGAGCCATCGATACCACTGTCTGCCACTGCCACGACGATGTCTCGGCCATCGGCACCGAAGGTGTCTCTGCAGGCATCGGCTTTCACTGTCGCCGACGACCTGTGCAGAAGAGGCTTCACGTTCTCGTCTTCCCAGATTTTTTCGAAGGGCTGCGGGCCGTCCATCGAAGCGAGCCGGTTCAACTGGGCGAGTTGCAGGTCAGCGAAGACGTAGTAGCGGCTATTAGGCTTGCGAAGCTGGTTTCCACTTACACCGATGTCTCGGAGGATCGAGATTGTTTGTTCTCGCGCTTCATCCAGTCCCGCGGCGAACTTCGGATCGAGTTGTATTATGACGGGCGTCGTTATGACCTCGTCTGAATACCGATCATCACTTTCGCCACCTCTCGGTGCCATCGATTTTTGCTCGTAAGCTCCCCCTCTGCGACGTGGGCTGTCATCGCGAGCGAAGCGCTCCATCAACTTGGGAGATATCATGAAGGGCGCAAGTCGAGCGTCAAGATCGTCCCTGTCGTCAAAATCTGACATGCTTGTCTCCAATGCTGTCCCTCGCGGGAAACGTCTTGCGACAGGATCGTCTGCGGGCGAGTCATTGGGCCAAATGCGCTGAGATGTCGAGTTGCGCCATGAAGGCTCTCTTTCGCACTCACGATCCTTTTTTATTTCGATACCCGTCCGCGGCGGTCGTGGACACCGGACATTCCCTCATCAAACTGTCATTGCTTCCGGCAAGAGACGTCGCCAGATACGGTTGGTCGGCCAATCGCGACACCTCTCGCCGACCGACGCCTATCGTGAGATCCCAGACTCCGCGCACTTTCGCACCCGTCCTGAAGATGATGAGTCGCATGCCGGATCTGCTGCGCTTAGCTCCAGCGCCTCGACCCCACGGTTCTAATGATGTCAGCTTGATGCGCCGCATCAATTGAATGCTTTTGCTAGAGGATGGGGACGTGGACGAACTCGGCACCGTCCGCTTCGATCATGAAACCTGAAATATCCTGTTTCGGGACCGGCAACTTGATTTGAACCGGACCGGGTCCCGTCTCAATCGTGACTATTCGTTTCGAGGCAAGGGTTCCTTCAATGGTATACGCGGAGACTCCGAGACGGGTCTCCATGGCGATCTCAGCATTCAGAGCGAAGTGGTCTCCCATATGCGACACAACCGCGGCATCCAGCGCCTGCGCATTTCCTTCTAAGGCGTCACAGGCTGCTTCAACCTGCCTGGTTGCGATAGGCAGAAACGTCTCGACGATTCGAACTTCCGGATTGCTCGATGCAAACTTGTTCTTCAGCTGGTCAGCGTCGACACCAAGCGCTCCTCTGCCGAAGCTGATCACATCAAGGTCTTGCGCGTCAGGGCTTCTGGCAATCACGTCCGGCACGGTCATACCGCTCACTGACCAGCCATTGAGCTGTAGGGGCAAGACCACCGAGTGTATCGCCCTTTCACCCAGACCCAGAACCAGAATGCGGGGCCACTTCTGATCGTTGGCAGCCCTTTCCTGCTTCTTGGTCCGGTGGACATGATCGACCAACCGCGCGACAGTCCGATCGAGAGCTCTCCCATCGCTGTCTTCAGCCACGAACTTGTTGCCATTGCGCTTGCCGTGTGCACCGAGAAGGTGGGTCGAGGGTGACGCCGGGATCATTCCGAGCTCAACCCAGACCTGCTGCAGGTTTTCGACCATCCGGGCGCCGCCCACGTTTCCGAAGCTTACGCATGCCGCCGGTTTGTCCTGCCATTCCCCCATCAGGTAATCGAGTGCGGTCTTCAACACTCCGGAGTAACCGTGGTTGTATTCGGGGCTGACGAAGAGAAAGGCATCGCCGCGCGAAATCGTGCGAGCCCACGCTATCTGCAGTCTGTCTTCATAATTTCCCATCGCTGGAGGTTTCCGCAAGTCAAACTGGGGAAAAGACCAATCGGCGAGATCAATGAGTTCGCAGGTCAGGTCGTCACGTTTCTGGAGGTGCTCAATTACCCAGTCGGCGACGGGCCTCGACATCCGGCCCTGCCTGACACTACCGACAATGATCTGTATATGTGGGAGATGTTCGGAAGCGCTCATAATTTCTCTCAAATTCTGGGACATTGAAGCCATATCTGGCAGGCGCAGGGTCACGCGCCAAGAACGCACTTGGAGGTAAGTCCATAACCGATACACGCACCGACAGCAGCTTTCCTGCCGAATGCGAAGGTCTCGAAATCTTTCGCACACTCACCGGACGATGGGGTATGCTGATCGTCCTGATCTTGGGCGAGGGGCCGGCAAGATACTTTCAGCTACGCGGCCGCATTGAAGGCATCAGTGAGAAGATGCTCGCGGAGACCCTTCGGTCGTTGATGCTGAATGGACTCGTCAATCGATCCGAAACCGCCACGGTTCCCCCTCAGGTGACTTATTCCCTCACTTCTCTTGGAACCCGGTTCCACAAACCGCTCTCTATTCTCCAGAGCGTCATCGCCGATACGATTGATGATGTGAGGAACGCGAGAGCGTCTCGATGAAGCGTTCGGTCCGGCTCGACTATTTTTGACGGTATCTCGAATGCGCTGTTGTAAACGCAGTCTCGGGTCGGAAGTCGAATGGCCGCCTTGCGCACTTACGCCTTCGATGAAACGAATCGGAATGAAGCATATCCAATCGGCTCATCACTTACCGTTTGTTGCATGGGACTCAACGGCGGCCCAGCGCCCCAAATTTGGACGTTCCGGCTCAAGTTCTGTGTTCCCGAAAGCGGACATAGGCATCAGGCCTCAACGACGTTCGCCTCCGAAGCAAGCGGGGCGCCCTAGAAATGTCCGATAAGGGGGGCAAGTGAAGTCAGCTTTCAGCACCGCGCTAGGAAGAGCCTGCGTGAGAATTGAATTATTACAATCCTCTGTCACGCACGACTTGGCCACGATCGCCAGATCTGAAGAACATATACATTCCCGAAGGGATGATGAGCGCTAGCGGTCCAAGCGGTGCATAGGTAATCCAAGCGGGCGGTTCTCCGACGGTCGCCATAGCGACGAAATTGGCCAGCACAGCCAATGTGAAGACCAGGCCGAGCCAGCGATGCCAGACACGCACGGTGCGATTGAAGTTCATAATTCCTCGAGCCTTCTAAAGATCGACAATCATTCGATGTCCGACAGGGTTTTCTCAAGCGCATCGAGAAATCCGGGCCACCCAGCCTTTGCGCCGTGGTAAGCCTGCTTGCTGTTGGAGGGGATCTTCGTGTGATCCAGCCGCAGTAGCGTGCCACCTTCCTTTCGCGTGAGTGTCCATGTCACTTCGCTGGTCAATCCGGGACCATTCCAAGTGTAGGACAGGCGCTCTTCAGGCTCGATCGTGAGGACCTCACCGGAAACTTCACCCCACTCCGCCGCCATCGTGAAGCTTTTGCCGACCTCAGGCACAAAATCCGACGGCATAATCCACTCGCCGATCAATTCCTTTTGCGTCAATGCTCGCCAGACCTTTTCCGGCGGATGCTCGAGCTGACGCTCGAATTCGAGCGAGCGATATTCGGTATTTTCGGTCGTCATTGATCCATCCTTTTGAGCAGGTCTTCGAGCGCATCGAGCCGAGCGTCCCAGAACCGGCTCATCTCACCGAGCCAGTCGGTGAGCGGCGCAATGCCCTCAGGTCGCGCACGACAATGCGTGTTTCGTCCTTCGCGCCGGATCGCCACCAAATGCGCGCGATCGAGCACCATAAGATGTTTGGTGATGGCCGGTTGCGACACTCCTGAGCCCTCTGCCAGAGCGCCCACCGTCAACTCTCCTTCGCGGCAAAGGCGCTCGAACACAGCTCGCCGAGTCGGATCGGACAAGCTCTTGAAGACCGCCGTTTGCATGTTCATCGATTATCTCATAACCAATCAGCTATAACTTGTGAATAACTATCCGGTTATGGAATGTCAATCGGCACAAATTTATGGGGATTTGACAGATGGGAACAACGGTCGCGAGCCTGCTGAAGCAGAAGGATTGGCACGAAGAGCGCAAGAAACTGCGTGAAATCCTGCTGGATTGCGGGCTGGAGGAAGCCGTCAAATGGAACAAGCTAACCTACACGCATGATGGCGGCAACGTCGCCATCATTTATGGTATGGCTGACAGCTGCGCGATCGGCTTCTTCAAAGGCAGCTTGTTTGAGGACAAGGGCGAGAACCTTGTTGCACCGGGCAAGCATTCGAAAGCGATGCGCCGCCTGCATTTTGAAAGCCTCGACGACATCGAAAGGCAGGAAAAGCTTATCCGTGACACCGTCAAGGAAGCGATTGCAATGGAAGAAGCGGGCGAGGAAGTAGATTTCGACGACCGGGAAGAGATCGAACTGCCCAAGGAATTGGTTGATGCCTTCGACGACGATCCAGACTTCAGGGGAGCGTTCGATGCGCTCACACCGGGGCGTCAGCGCGGCTATCTGCTGCATTTCACCGAGGCGAAGAAACCTGAGACGCGCGAGCGCCGGATCGAGAAGCGGCGCCGGGCGATCATGCAACGGAAGGGAATGCACGACCGGTAGCCGTCAGTTATACCGAGGTGTCCGCTTCTATGTTTGGCGCTCGCCATTCAGGATGGCCTCTATGGCGTCGCTAGCGGAATGGCGGCATTGTGACGTTACCAGGCCAGATCCGGACTGACCGCTTCCGGCCCGTTTCCTGCCATTCCGCCACTCTTCCACAGCCAATACGTGACCGAGTGTAGGCATATCCAACCTGGTGATGGTTGGCCCGCCCGGAGCCGGCAAATCACTTCTGGCAAGCTGCCTGCCCGGTATTTTGCCGCCTTTGTCGCCTGCCGAAGCGCTGGAAGTCAGCATGGTGCAGTCGGTCGCCGGTCTTCTGGAAGACGGCCGGATCAGCCGTGCCCGCCCTTTCCGCGCGCCGCATCATTCCGCCAGTATGGCGGCGCTCACTGGCGGGGGGCTGAAGGTTAAGCCGGGCGAGGTCAGTCTCGCGCATCTCGGCGTACTGTTCCTCGACGAATTGCCGGAATTCCAGCGCGCCGTGCTCGATTCGCTCCGCCAGCCATTAGAAACGAACAAGGTCGATGTCGCCCGCGCCAATGCGCATGTGACCTTCCCTGCCAATGTCCAGCTCGTCGCGGCGATGAACCCGTGCCGCTGCGGTCATCTCGGCGATGCGGCGCTTGCTTGCAGCCGCGCGCCCAAATGCGCTGCCGATTATCAGAGCAAGGTTTCTGGTCCGCTACTCGATCGGATCGATCTTCATGTCGAAGTTGATCCGGTAAGAGCCGCCGACCTCGCTCTGCCTCCTCCCGCCGAAGGGAGCGCCGAAGTTCGCGCTCGCGTCGCGAATGCACGCCACATCCAGACTCACCGGGCGAGCGAGAGCGGCGCGCGCACCAATGCAGAGCTGGAAGGCGACGCCTTGGAAACCTTCGCCGGCCCGGACGAGGCGGGGCGCACGCTTCTGATGCAGGCGGCAGGCGCGATGCGGCTGTCGGCGCGCGGCTACACCCGTACCCTGCGCGTCGCACGCACGATCGCTGATCTGGCGGGTGTGGAGAAGGTCGGCCGCATTCATGTGGCCGAGGCGCTTAGCTATAGACGCCAGCCGCCGCGCGCTTAGAACGTGCCGCGGGAGGAATACCGGTGGCGCGTTCGCTTGTGATTTCCGGAGCTGTGCTTTTCCTGCTCGGTTTGCTTCAAGGCGGGCTGCTTGATCTGCATTCGAACCCGCGCATGGCGCTGTCCGCGCATCTGACTGCGGTGCAAAGCGGAACGGCCCTGATCGCTGCTGGGGCGGTGTGGGAACTGGTCGATCTGCAAGTCAAGTGGGATGCCGCAACAAGGCTTTTGCTGATCGTCTCGATGTTTGGCCTCTGGTCTGCTCTCACGCTCGCCGCAGTGATAGGCGCGAGCGAAGCGCTGGCTTTGGCGGGCGCGGGCTACGAAGCGACGGCGACCGGCGAAGGTCTCGTTACGCTGCTGGTGACAGCGTCGAGTGTAGCGATGGTCGTCGGATGGTCGGTATTCCTGGTCGGACTGATCCGGGGCAGAGTCCGCTAGATGTCTCAGTCCTCGCTCATGTCGAGCGTCAGCTTTACCGGTTCGTGCTCCTTTGTGCCTTCGAACCGCTTCAGGAATTCCTCGATTGGCATGGCCTGATTGGGAACGCTGTCGCGGGTTTCGGCATCGCCGGCCGGGGCTTCGGCCTGGCCTGCGGTAATGCGGACATGCAGGTAAGGCACCCAGACCTCGCCGAATTCGGCCTGCTGATACCAGACGTCGAGGACGTCGTAGCTCGCCCAAGCGCCGCTTGGCTCCATTAGGCGCAATCCCTCGCCAATGCGCGGCACCGACAGCGCCTTAATGCGAAATTGACTCTGATGAGTCTCGTTCTGGATTTCGATTTCGATCACGAGCGCACGCGTCCACCAAATGCCGGGTCCGCCTCGTCATCGCAGAAAGGTCTTTAGAGGGTTTTAACAATAGCATCCGCGGCCCACCCCGCGTCGCCATTTTCGTTAATTCGTGGCAGGGCCGTCCTGCATTTCGCGAAGGGCATTTGCCGCATTGTTCAAAGCTTCAATCGCCTGCGATAGCCGGGCTTCCCTTGCAGCGAGATCGGCACCCGCATCGGGCTGCTCGGGCAGTTCGGCTTCAGCCACCGCATATTCCGTCTCGTCGGCGATCGGCACTACCGGCGCCTCGACCACTTCGACGAATTCCGCCTCGTGCGGACCGGGCCGCGGTTTCGCTGCAACGGCGCGACGAGCAACGGGGGGCGGCGGCGTCACGGCAGCTACGGGGGAGGGAGCGTATTCCTCTTCTTCCGGTTCGTAATAGTCAGCCGGACAGAAAGGTACGGAGCGATTGGTCGCAAGGCCAGAGATCGTTGCAATATCGGCGTGGTCGGCACGTTCTGCCATGCGAGCATAGGTCCCCAGATCCTGGCAAGACGCACGCGTCATGTCGATCCGCGAGAATTCGTTGCCGAGGCTGGTTTCGTAAATGCGAAACATTCTTGTTCCAGCCACTTCGCCATACCGCGCCGCAAAGGCTTCGCGGACATTGTCGCTGTGCACAGCGAGATCGCCGTTGCGACTAGTGACAAAATCTCCGTACCTGCGAAGTGACGTCGGATCGAGATTGCGACATTTCAAAGAACCGACCATCAGCATCGTCTGGAATTGATGTATTTGCGCCGATGGTGCGGCTATCTCATCGAAGCACATATCGTATTGTGCAGCGTTAACTTGGTTTGACGCAAGTGCAATTCCGGCACACGCCAACATGGCGCCGAATCGGCGAGTTTTATTCAACATGATTGACCTCCCAGCCGGCAGCGAACGGCCGACTGCTCCTATTGTGACTTCCCCTGTTGCGAATCGTTTACCACAAATTAACGAAAACAGAAACTGTTAGATACGAAATAACAAAAGCTTAGATGTCGAAAGCAGTTTGTTGCGTGGCGCGCACGAACTGACCGGTCGAGGGCGTCACCCTTGAGTTTTGTACGGTGTGTTCTTCAGCAATGTGCGCGTATAATCGGGCGCCCCATCGTCCCACCACACCGGGCCTCGTTCACCCAGGGAGACCTTGGCAGAATGGACGCGCGCTCTCGCCTCGCGCTCCGCCTCAGCGTCGCCCGCGCGTTTTGCCGATCCGACCGCGCGACGAGCGTCCATCAAAGCTTTGACAAATTTCTGCCGCGCACTCTCGTCCAGCGAGGGATCGGTCGCGCGCCACAGCCGCCCGTCGACGATGATGTAGCGCCCGTCCGGCGTGCGCTCCGGCAACCCGCTCAGGCGGCTTCCTTGGACGGATCGGAGGCTGTCGGCGCGTAGGAAGCTCGATCCAGATCGTGCGAGCGAACCGATTCAGTCCCGTCAGCCCTCACCCCGATCTTGTCCGGTTCGACCAAGTTGAGGTCGGCAGGGAGCAATATACGCCCATCGTGCGACAAAATAGAGGTCGGTCCGATCGGCTGGCGGTCACGCTCATCGACGAGAACCGGGTTCTCGACCACCTCCTCGCCGTATTTCTGGCCCCACTGCCGAAGCGCGACCATTGCAGGCAACAGATCGAAGCCCTTGTCCGTCAGCCGATATTCGACCTTTCGGCGGTCGTCTTCGCACAGTTCGCGTTTCAGGATCCCGTGTCCGACGAGACGGCCGAGCCTGTTCGAGAGAATATTTCTCGCGATACCGAGCTCGCTCAGAAATTCTTCGAAATGATGCAAGCCGTTGAAGCTTGCGCGAAGGATCATGAACGACCAGCGCTCGCCCATGACTTCGAGAGCGGACGGCAATCCGCATTCGGTCAGCTCTTTCAGGTTTTCGCGGGTTTCGGCCATCTTATCTCTCGAACACGGCGGGATTTACCGCATCGAACTGAGAAGTCCAATGCGGTTAAAATAAAGGTTGCAATTAACAACCTAAATGCTAGCTATCGTGAATGGGTTGCAAATTGCAACTTACTTCTAAGGAGCGAGCATTATGAAACCTGTCGCGAGCCGTATGGCATCCCTCATCATCGCAAGCAGCCTCTGCATCATCAGCCTATCCGCTGTGACGGCACCCTCACCCGCCGTCGCCCAGACTGCCCCAACGTATTCTGCTACGTTGGAGACGGAAACCGATCGGAGCACGATTGTCGCTGGTAATACGGCATGGCGCTGCGCCGGCACGACCTGCACGACGTCTGCCGGAAAAGGCCGTGCGGAGCGCATGTGCCGCGACCTCGTACGCAAGGCCGGGTCCGTCACCCGGTTCGCGGTGAAGGGCGAAGCGCTTGATGCCGACGCGCTCGCACACTGCAACCGGTGAGCGCGCGTCTAAAGCAAGCCGCGCCCGTCCAGATCCCGTTCGAGCGCGGTCGCTTCCCGGAAGTGATGGACCTGCCACCCTTCCTTATGCGCAGCTTCGATGTTCGCGCTATTGTCGTCGATGAAAAGCATCCGGTGCGGCGCATGACCGAAGCGCTTCGCCGCCAGCGCGAAGATGGCGGGATCGGGTTTGGCGAGCTTTTCATCGCCCGAGACGATGATCTTGTCGAACAGGTCGAACACTTTCTGGGTCGGCCGAAACCCGGCCCAGAACTCCGCGCCGAAATTCGTAATGGCAAAGAGCGGAACCCCGTTCGCATGTAGCCTTTCCACCAGTTCGAGGCTGCCGGGGACGGGGCCCGGTATCGTCTCGTTGAACCGCGTGCGATATGCGTTCAGGTGGGCTTCGAATTCCGGAAATTCGGCAATTCGTTCCGGCACCATTTCGGCAAGCGGCCGACCCCGGTCATGCTGGAAATGCCATTCCTCCGTAATCACTTCGCGCAGCAAGCGCTCGCGCTTGTCCTGATTTGGCTCGAATGCGCCGAAGAGGTTGGCTAAATCCCACTGGAACAGCACCCGGCCCACATCGAAGACTACCGCGTCGATCGTATCGCTCATCGTATATCCCAACAGAAAACGGCCCGTACTCTCGCCTGAGAGCCGGGCCCTTTTCAAACAATGACGCCGGACGATTGATCCGGCGGCGGCTTCAGCCCTGGCGGGCCTTGAAGCGGCGGTTGGTCTTGTTGATCACATAGGTGCGACCACGGCGGCGAATCACGCGGCAATCGCGGTGGCGGTTCTTCAGCGACTTGAGGCTGTTGCGGACTTTCATCGTATCTCTCGCGAATGGCTGTAGGCGACCGCAGATGGAGAGCGGCCTACCGAAATGCAAGCGCGCCCGTTAATGGCGCCCTGTCGGTCCGTCAACCGATTCCACGCTTTTCGGCAAGCGCACGCTCCCATTCCAGAGCGTGGCGCACGATGGTGTCGAGATCGTCGTATTGCGGATTCCATGGCAGGGCCGCGCGTATTCGTGAAGGGTCCGAGACCAGTTCGCCCGGATCGCCCGCGCGACGCGGCTCGATTCGGCGTTCGATCGTTCGATTGGTAACCCGGTCCACCGCATCGAGAACCTCGAGGACCGAGAAACCTCGGCCATAGCCGCAGTTCATCGTAAGCGAGCGATCAGGCTCTGTCATCAATGTCTCAAGCAACAAGACATGCGCCGCGGCAAGGTCGCTGACATGGATATAGTCACGCACGCCCGTTCCATCCGGCGTCGCATAGTCCGTCCCGAACACGCTCACCGCATCGCGCCTGCCCGTCGCGGCTTCGCAGGCGACCTTGATCAGGTGTGTCGCCCCTGCCGTGGACTGGCCGCTGCGCCCTTGAGGATCGGCACCAGCAACGTTGAAGTATCGCAATGCGCCGTAATTGAAGGCATAGGCATTGGCCGCGTCGGACAGCATCTGCTCGGTCATCAGTTTGGACCAGCCGTAGGGATTGATCGGCTGTTTCCGCGTATCTTCGGTTATGGGCGAAACGTCTGGCGCACCATAGGTCGCGGCGGTGGAGCTGAAGATAAAATGCCGCACCCCGGCGTCGATCGCTGTCTCGATGAGGGCGCGACTCTTGACCGTATTGTTCTCGTAATAGCGCAGTGGTTGTTCGACCGATTCCGGGACCACGATAGAACCGGCGAAATGCATGATCGCCCCGATGCCCCGCTCGGCGAAAATACGGCGCAGCAGATCGGCGTCCGCGATATCGCCTTCGTAAAGGGGGACATCGTCAGCCAGGGCGAAGGCGAAGCCGGTCGAAAGGTTGTCGATCACGGCTACCGGCCATCCGGCATCCCCCAGGGCAAGCACTGCGTGACTGCCGATGTAACCCGCGCCGCCCGTTACGAGTACGGGCATTTTCGAAACCTGTGTCATGGCCTCGCGGTAGCACAGCTTCGATAAGGAGCAATTACCCGCAGGGAGCGGAAGTTCACGTGGGGCGTTCCTGAATTACGAGATATTTTCATGCAAAGGATCGCACGATGAAACGCATAGCCGGAACCGCGTCTCTTATGGCTGCCGCCCTCGGCCTCGGAGCCTGCGCGACGCAATATACGGGCCCTGTCGAGGTGACGCGGTTCGTCGGAGCCGATACGGCGGCCCGGCTCGGGAGCGGGCCGGTGTTCGTGGAAGCTGCTGCGGGCGATGCGAGCCCGCTCGCACTGTCGCCCTACACTGCGGCTGTCGCACAGGAATTGCAGCAGCTCGGTTACAACGAAAGTGCACGCACTGCGGCTCGTCAGATCGCCGAAGTGCGCCTTGAGCGGTACCAAATCAGCGGGACCGGAAACCGCTCACCCGTCAGCGTCGGCGTCGGTGGCAGCACGGGCACGTTCGGCTCGGGCGCCGGCCTTGGCCTTGGCATCAATCTGGGTGGCGGACAGCGCGACAGGATCGGGACACAGCTTGCCGTGACCATCCGCGATGCGGTGACGGGACAGTCCCTGTGGGAAGGCCGCGCGGACTTCCAGGCGAGCGACAACTCACCCCTTGCCAGCGGTCCGGCAAACGCCCAGACGGTCGCCGCCGCCCTGTTCGAGGGATTTCCCGGCAATAATGGCGAGACAATAGAGGTAGAGGTTTCCGAGTGAGCGACATCCGGATCGATTCGGCTTTCGACAGCGGTAATATCGAGGTTCAATCCGTTGACGGGGCGAGCGCGAAGATTGCGCTGCGCAAAGACAATCAGAGCGAGTTCGCGCAGTGGTTCCACTTCCGCGTCGCCGGCACGGCGGGCCGCGAACTGGAACTCAAGCTCTGCAACCTGAATACGAGCGCCTATCCCGGCGGCTGGCCCGATTACGACGCCTGCGTTTCCGAAGACCGTCTTTACTGGGGACGCGCGGCGTCGAGCTTCGACAAGGACGAGGACGGCGGCACGCTGACCATCCGCTACACGCCGGCAAGCGACATCGCATGGTTCGCCTATTTCGCTCCCTATTCGATGGAACGGCACCACGACCTTATCGCCGAAGCGGCGTCGTTCGAAGGCGTCGAATATGTCCGCCTCGGCGAAACGCTGGACGGGCAGCCGCTCGATTGCCTGGAAATGGGTGAGGGCGACATGCAGGTTTGGTTTTACGCACGCCAGCACCCCGGCGAAACGCAGGCCGAATGGTGGATGGAAGGCGCGCTCGAAGTGCTGACCGATCCGGCCGACACCGTGGGGCGCGAATTGCGTAAGCATTGCCGGCTGCACATCGTGCCCAATTGCAATCCCGATGGATCGCGGCGCGGCCATCTACGCACCAATGCGATCGGCACCAACCTCAACCGCGAATGGGCCGATCCCAGTGCGGAGAAGTCGCCCGAAATCCTCGCCGTCCGCAACCGGATGGATGAAACCAATGTCGACTTCGCAATGGACGTACATGGTGACGAAGCCATCCCGGTGGCCTTCCTTGCAGGGTTCGAAGGCATTCCGAGTTGGAGCGACGAGCAGGGCGAGACCTTCTATCGCTATCAACGCATCCTCGACCGGCGAACGCCCGATTTCCAGACCGAGAAGGGATACGTGAAATCGGCCCCCGGAAAGGCCAACCTGACCATCAGTACAAATCAGGTCGCCGAGCGCTTCGGTGCGACGGCGATGACCCTGGAAATGCCGTACAAGGACAACCCGGCTAATCCCGAGCCGGAACAGGGCTGGAGCCCGGAGCGCTGCAAGATGCTCGCACGCGATTGCCTGGCGGCACTGCTCGAATGGATCGAAATACAAGACGAGGCGTAGGCTTCAAAATCTGTCTCACTTCGGGACAGATGCAGTCACGCTTTGATTTTGCCTTAACCATCGCATAAGGCGGTTTCCAGGGGGTTTACCGTTCGGGCATTCGGAAACGTATGTCGGTTGCTGCGGTCTTGTGCATAAAAACGACAGAAGGACGACAGCGATGAACAGAACACTTCTCTCGGCTCTCGCCGGAGCCGCTGCGCTATGCGTTGCAACCCCTGCTTTGGCTGCGACCACGATCGATTTCGAAACCACGCCTAGCGGGGCGCTTACTGTACCCGGCGACACGATCGGCGATACCTACGTGGCGGAAGGCTTCTCGGTTTCCGGCGCGATCTTCCAGCGCTGCGAAGGTGGGTGCCCAACGCCCGAATTCGGCGTGTTCGCCGCGAGTTCGAATTTCATCGATCCGATCACCGTAAGCTTCTTCGATCCGATCAGTTTCTTTAGCTTCGAGAACGTCGCGCAATCCTCGGGCCGCGCCACGGCGTTCGCCGCCGACGGCACCAATCTGGGCGTGGTCGACTTTTTCGGCTTTCCTGCGGTGTTTTCCCTCGAGTTCGACGGGATTGCATCCGTTCAGTTCACCACGCTGTTCGAATACGGCGTTGATAATTTCAGCTTCACCGCGAATGCTGGCAGTGGCGGAGGCGGCAATGCTGGAGCCATTCCCGAACCATCCACCTGGGCGCTTCTCCTGCTCGGCTTTTTCGGCACCGGTTACGCAATGCGACGTCGACCGAACCGGAACGTCAAAATACGCTTCGGCTAGTCGAGGGCGGCCGGTCCGAACGCGTGCGGCAGCAGTTCCGATAACGTCAGCCGGATGGTCCGGTCCGGGCCGATGCACAAGATTGTGGGATCGGTCCCCCCAAGCTGAGCCAGTTCGTTCAGCACCTGACGGCATCGCCCACATGGCGTGATTGGTTCGGGCCCCGGACCCGTAACCGCCACGGCAATAAGACCACCGCGAGTTCCCGCATCCATCGCCTTCGCAACGGCTACGGTCTCCGCACAGAGCGCAAGGCCGTAGCTCGCATTCTCGATATTCGTGCCGGTAACGATGTCGCCATTCTCGAACGCCAGTGCGGCGCCTACGGGGAACGATGAATACGGCGAGTAAGATTTACGCGCCGCTTCTCTAGCCGCATCGATCAGTTTCGCTTCGTCGTTCATCAGGATCATCCTTTGGTCAGGGGCGCACCACGAGCCAGCGTAGCGGTTTGTCCGCCGCCGCCGTGTCGTAAGTCGAATTGGCGGTCCACATTCGCCATGGGCGCGCCCCGTATTCCGGTTCGAGGTAATCGCGCTCCAGCCACAAGGCTCGCTCGATGCGGCTTCCGATTCCGAAGCGCTGTTCGAATGTCCTGCTCGGCGCGAGGACGACCGGCGAGCCCGTATGCATCTCGATCTGATTGACCAGCGTGATGAGCTCGCTCTGCACCGCTGCATCGCGAATGCTATTCGGACAAGAGGCCGTGTCCCGCGCCATGCGAATGGCGGGCGGAAGCAGCTCGGCCTCGCGCGGGACCATGGTCAGAAAATTCGCCGATTGTTCGTCAGCACGCAGGCACGGATCGAATTCGTGAACCGCGCCGACCTGCAAACCGGCAGCCCGCGCCGCATCGAGGTTGCGGCCGAAGTTCGCATCCTTCTGCCCCGCCCCTGCGCTCGCCTGCAAATAGACGAAGCTGGCTCCCAAGCCTTTGAGCGTTTCGAAATCGACTGTACCGTCCGACGCGCCGATCAGCGCGCCCTGGTCTGGCCAAAGACTTTCGTCCGGGCGCCATTCCCGTGATTTGTACCACGCGACCGCTATTATGACGATAGCTGCCAGAAGCAGGACCATCACGACCTTCGTAATATTCGAGGTCCTACGAGAACCGCGCCGCGAGCGTGCCATGGCTTTCGCTCAGCCCTTGATATGGAGGACGCAGATAAGCGTAAACAGCCGCCGCGCCGTGGCGAAATCGGTATCGATCTTGCCCTCCAGCCGCTCCAGCAGCAACTCTGCCGCGCGGTTGTGAACGCCGCGCCTAGCCATGTCGATCGTCTCTATTTCCGAAGGGGTCGCTTTGCGGATCGCCTGGTAATAGCTGTCGCAGATGGCAAAATATTCGCGGATCGGTCGGCGAAAGCGCGCGAGCCCGAGCAATAGTTCTTCCAGCTTCTGCCCGCCTTCGTCGCAAACTGTCAGAAGCAGCCTTCCGTCGCGAACCGCCAGCGTCAGGTGATACGGGCCGTCCGCCCCGCGCTCGGAGGCACGGACCGGCCGGAAGGTGTTTTCCTCGATCAGGTCGAAAATAGCGATACGCCGTTCCTGCTCGATATCGGCATTGCGCCAGATGATCGTATCCTCGTCGAGGTCGATTTTGGCGATGCGATGATCGGAAGAAGGTGCTGCGGATTCGCTCATGATGAACGCGCTGCTTTCGCAAGCGGAGCGCAAAGGGGCAAGGCCGAAGGCATCATCCCCGCTTTCCACAGGTTCCCGATCGCCCTCCTCGCTTGCCAGCACGGCATGCGAACGGGCACTGCCCGCCCATGGCCCAGACCGACCTTCTCGTTCGCCCCGACGATTCGCCAACCGCTTCCGGCGATGAGGGTCAGATCATGCCCGCAAACGTCGAGGCGGAGGCGCTGTTTTTGGGCGCGGTGCTGATCGATAACAAGGTGGTCGAGGAACTGAACACCGCGCTAAGGCCCGAACATTTTTACGAGCCGGTGCACCAGCGAATTTACGAGCGCGCACTCAAGCTGCTGGATCGTAATTCCGTCGCGACGCCGGTGACCCTGAAGCCCTACTTCGATAGCGACGAGGCGCTGAAGCAACTGGGCGGCACAACCTACCTCGCGCAACTCACTGCCAACGGACAGGGTTTGCTCGCGAGCGGGAAGCTGGCGGAACAGATCTACGACCTCGCTTTGCTGCGCGAGCTAGTCCATGTCGGCCGCACGCTGGTCGAAGGCGCACTCGACACCTCGGAAGAGGTCGCGCCAATGGACAAGATCAGCCAAGCCGAGGCCGACCTTTACCGCGTGGCCGAAGGCGCGACCGGCGGGAGCGAAGCACTGGACTTCCGCTCCGCCGCCCTCGGCGCGCTCAAGCTGGTCGAAGCAGCAATCAATTCGGGCGGCCGCTTTTCGGGCAAGACCACCGGGCTCGACACGATCAACGACAAGACCAGCGGCCTCCACAATTCCGACCTCGTGATCCTCGCGGGCCGTCCGGCGATGGGCAAGACTTCGCTCGCCACCAATATCGCCTTCAACGCCGCCAGCCGGCTGATGGAGGATATCAAGCTGGGCATCGATCCGAGCGAATCGCCCGGTGCGGCAACCGCCTTCTTCAGCCTCGAGATGAGCGCCGATCAGCTCGCCACCCGCATCCTCGCCGAACGGGCGGAAATCTCGAGTGAGAAGCTGCGCTCGGGCAAGCTGAGTCGCGAGGAATTCCAGAGGCTCAGCTTCGCCAGCCAGGAATTGAACGAGCTTCCACTCTATATCGACGACACTCCCGCCCTCACCATCGGTGCGCTTCGCACGCGCGCCCGGCGCCTGAAGCGGCGGCACGATATCGGCCTGATCATCGTCGACTACCTGCAATTGCTGCAGGGATCGGGCCGCGCGAACGACAACCGGGTGAACGAGATTTCGGAAATCAGCCGCGGACTGAAAACATTGGCGAAGGAACTCAACCTGCCGGTCATCGCACTGTCGCAGCTTAGCAGGGCTGTGGAGCAGCGCGAGGACAAGCGCCCTCAGCTATCGGACCTTCGCGAATCGGGTTCGATCGAGCAGGACGCCGACATGGTGTGGTTCATCTATCGCGCCGAATATTATCACAACGCCATCAAGCCCGACACGCCGGACGAAACAAGCAGCGAGGAAGTTCGCATGAAATATGCCGACTGGGAAGCGCGGCATTTGGAACTCGTCAACCGCGCCACCCTGATCGTCGCCAAGCAGCGCCACGGATCGACCGGCAACGTCCCGCTCCTGTTCCAGAGTGAGATCACCAAGTTCACATCGCCCGAATTGCGCGGTGGCTATGAGGATTACGAATAGGTCAGCTGTCCGATTGCGGACCGCATTCGTAGATCCCTTCCACGCTGAGCGATTGGCCGCCGCGCGCTAGGTTCATCGTTGCGGCAAGCGGCGCCGGTCCGGTCAGTTCCGATTCGCTCGCCGCATCGGACGCTTCCGAAATTACATCGATATCGACCTGAAGGTCGTTCGGACCGGCAAAGCTGGGCGTGCCCGACAGCGCGTTATACCCGCCGCTGCCGTCCATTCGGAGGTCTTGCGGCTCGCCATCGATAACGATCAGGGCCTCGGCGTTTTCGCGGGACGCATCGTTGGCCACGCCGACCAGCAGCACATCCTGCCCGCGCCGGAATACGCAGCCGAGCTCGCCTTCGAAACCGCGATCGCGGCGCAGGGCGGAATCAATCGTGGACGGAACCAGCGCCGTGGGCGCAGGGGTCAGCGCGGGCGACGGCGAAGTTTCGATACGGGGCGGCACGACTATCGGTTCGTTCACCGCATCCTCGGGCACGGGATCGCCGCATGCAGCAAGGAAAGCGAGAGCAGTCAGGGCCAGTACGTATCGCAAAATTCGTTCTCCTATCGCCTGCCTACGGCTTTAAGCAGGCCGACGTTCCATCGGCAGTCAGATACCAAGATTGAGCCGCCGCGACACCGTATAATCGACGACGGATACGAGCAGCCATCCCGCCCACCATCGCATGCGGTTGAAAAGCGTCGAGCGCCGGGCATGAAGTTCCGGCGTAATGCGTTCCGATGCGGGCAGGTGCTGGCTCACGAATTCGCGCATCCGGTTGGCCAAAGCCTTGTCCTCGATTTTCAGCACCAGTTCCAGATTGAGATAGAGGCTGCGCATGTCGAAATTGGCGCTGCCCATGTATACGGCATCATCCAGTACGATGAGCTTGGTGTGCAGCTTGCAGGGCATGAATTCCCAAATGCAGGCGCCATGATCGAGCAGTTCTCTGTAGAGCGCGCGCGCTGCGCCGATGGTCGCCCCGTTGTCCGATTTGCCCGCCATCAGCAGCCGCGTCCGCCCCTTTTCCGCAATACGACCGATCCGGCGGCGGAGCCTCCTGGGCGGTGAGAAATAGGCCATGAAAATATCGAGCCGTTCGCCTTCCTCCAGATCGTCGCTGACGTCTTTCGCCCAGGTCGATAGCCCGCGGGTCGGACCGCCGATCAGCCAGCGGGCCTCTCCATCGCGCCATTCCCACTGCCGGACTGCGCGGCGAATCGCGCGAAATTGCGCGTCCTCATCTTCGGTCCATTCCAGGAGATTGGCGAACCAGTCCGTCAGCCCCGCGACAGTCGACCCCTCGATGAGGATAGCGAGATCGTTCCATCCGTTGTCGCGCGGCGGGGCGAAATAATCGTCCTCGATATTGAACCCGCCGAACATCGCGCGCTTGCCATCGGCAATGACGATTTTCTGGTGGTTGCGGATGAGATAGCGCCGGCTCCAGCGCGCGCTGAAACACAGGAACCGCCCGCCGCATTCGGTGAGAGGCTTGAGGAATTCATCGGTGGCTGCCGCGCCGAACCGATCGATGATCAAGGTCACTTCGACGCTGCGTCGTGCCGCTTCGCACAGGGCGTCGCGAAACTCCGTGCTGATGGCGTCTTCCGCGAAGATGTAGAAGCAGACGTCCAACCGCTCCTCCGCTTCTGCGACCAGCTTCAGCAGCGCCTCGCGCCGGTCCTTTCCGTCGGGAAAGAAGGTAAGGTGCTGGCCTGCGGCAGTCGCTTCGAACGGCGGCGGATCGCGATACTCACTGGCTTGCGTCGGCGCTGGATCGTCTCCCATCCGGCGACTGTAACGGTTGGATGAAAGGGTGCAATTCCTTGACGGGAAGCCATCCACCGTCTATCCGCTGCACTTTCCTGATTTTGCCGAAGACTGGAGTGCCACATGGCGCGCGTTACCGTTGAAGATTGCGTAGACAAGGTTCCCAACCGCTTCGATCTCGTTCTGATCGCGGCGCAGCGCGCCCGTGAGATTTCGGGCGGTGCCGAGCTTACGATCGACCGCGACCGCGACAAGAACCCGGTCGTCGCTCTGCGTGAAATTGCCGAGCAGACCGTGAAGCCGAAAGAGCTTCAGGAATCGGCGGTGCTCAATCTTCAGAAGATTCTTCCCGACGACGAGGACGATGCGGACGAAGTCGGCTCGCTCAGCCAATCGGCCGAAGCCTTGCGGATCACGGCCTCTGCACCTACCCGCTCGACCTCGATCGGTGGCGATTACGAAGGCTGATCTTTTTGCAGCTTGCATTAAAAAGGCCGCCCGAAGCGATTCGGGCGGCCTTTTCGTTCGTATTGATGGGCAGGCTCACTGACCGCGACCAGTCTCGCCCTGCAATTCGTCGATCATCTTCGAGGCATCGGCCTTGGTAAGCTCCGTATCGTACCGCTCCGGACAACCCGCCTCCTCACATAGCGTCTTGAGGTAGCTCGCCTGCGCTCCGGTCATGCGCTCGTCGCCCGTCGTCCAGTTGTCGGGATCCTTCTGTGCGTTGGATACCGGATCGGACTTGGGTTGCTCCTTCGGTTGGGTGGCACTCATGGGTAATTCTCCTTTATCGATCCAACTGTTCCGTTCCGGTATTGTTCCGGTAGATCGACGCCGCCTTCTGCGTTTATATCGTGCAGGGGAGGATGGCGGGTGGATAGTACGAAGAGTGACTCGAACGATTGCCCGGTTCACGAGGTTTCCCGACCGTCTACCGGCCATTTCGAGGAGACCGTTTGCCTGAATTGTGGCGCGGAACTCCTCGGCGCACATTGTCACGCATGCGGTCAGGAAGCGCATCTTCATCGCACGGTCGGCGCGTTGTTCCACGATTTGCTACACGGCGCGCTGCATTTCGAAGGCAAGACGTGGCACACGCTGCCTGCGCTCATCCTGAAACCCGGCGAACTGACGCGGCGCTATATCGACGGCGAGCGCAAGCGGTTCGTGTCGCCGATGGGGATTTTCCTGTTCTCGATTTTTCTGATGTTCGCCGTGTTCCAAGCGATCGGACTGTCAGCGCCGAGCGAGATGGCCTTGAGCACAGACGTCGAGGGCGAGATGGTCACCCTTCGCGAACAAACGATTGCTGTCCGAGACGGCTACCAGCGCGACATGGATGCCGCCGAGCCCGGGAGCTACGATTATCGTTATGCCAAACTAATGCGCGACGACGCTGCCGACGATCTCAAGCAGATAACGCAGGCGGGGGAAGTGATAATAGGGGGCGAAGGGTTGGAAGAGTTATCCGAAGTATCCGCCGGTGATGGCGGATTCTTGGACCATGCTTTCTCCAAATGGGAGAAGAACCCGGGCTTGATGGTCTACAAACTGCAGTCCAACGGCTACAAATTCAGCTGGATGCTCATTCCGATCTCCGTGCCCTTCGTATGGTTGCTGTTCTTCTGGAAGAGGCGGTTCGGGGCTTACGATCATGCGGTGTTCGTCACCTATTCGATCGCCTTCATGTCGCTGTTCTTCGTGACGTTCTCGCTTCTGGTGACGATCGGTACGCCGGCGGCGATATGGGGCACGCTGCTTTTCATCGTGCCGCCACTGCACATCTACAAGCAGCTTCGCGGTACCTATGACCTGTCGCGCTTCGGAGCACTGTGGCGGCTCATCGTGCTCAGTATATTCGTCCTGATCACGACCGCGCTGTTCGCCCAATTCCTGTTCGTTCTGGGCAGCGTCTGATCGCCGAATGAAAAAGGGCGCCCCAAATAGGAGCGCCCCTGTTCTCTACCGATCCTGCTTAGGCGCCTTGCGGAGCGCCCTCGCCACTTCCGCCGAACTTGCGGCCCGCTTTCGGCACCGCGCTCCCGCCGACCGGGCGGACCTGCGGTTTGCGGGGTTCGTCGCTCTTCTCGACCTTGCCGTCCTTCATCAGCTTGTCGATCTCTTCACCGGTCAGGGTTTCGTATTCAAGCAACGCCTGCGCGAGGAGGTGAAGCTTGTCTTCCTGCTCCGTCAACACATCGCGCGCGCGCGTCAGGCCGCTCTCGACCAGATCCTTGATCTCGGCATCGATCAGCTTGTTCGTTTCCGATCCACCCATGGTTCGCTGCGTGCCGCTCATGCCGAGATAGCCTTCCTGGCTCTGCTCGTATTGAAGCGGGCCCAGCTTGTCGCTCATGCCCCATTTAGTGACCATATTGCGAGCAAGGTCGGTTGCGTACTGAATGTCGCCGCTCGCACCGCTGGAGACCTTGTCGTGCCCGAAGATGATTTCCTCAGCCACGCGGCCACCCATTGCCACTGCAAGGTTCGCGTGCATCTTGTCGCGGTGATAGGAGTAGCTGTCGCGTTCCGGCAGGCGCATGACCATCCCGAGCGCGCGGCCGCGGGGAATAATGGTTGCCTTGTGAATGGGGTCCGACGCCGGTTCGTTCAGCGATACGAGTGCGTGGCCGGCCTCGTGATAGGCGGTCATCTTCTTCTCGTCGTCGGTCATGACCATGGAGCGGCGTTCCGCGCCCATCATCACCTTGTCCTTGGCGTCCTCGAACTCCTGCATCGCGACGAGCCGCTTGCTCCGCCGCGCGGCCAGCAGCGCCGCCTCGTTCACGAGGTTGGCGAGGTCCGCGCCGGAGAAGCCCGGCGTACCGCGCGCGATCGTGCGGGCATTTACGTCGGGCGCCAGCGGCACCTTCTTCATGTGCACCTCGAGAATCTTCACACGCCCATCGATATCGGGAACCGGAACGACGACCTGGCGGTCGAAACGCCCCGGACGTAGCAGCGCCGGGTCAAGCACGTCGGGCCGGTTGGTAGCAGCGACGATAATAATGCCCTCGTTCGCCTCGAACCCGTCCATCTCGACCAGCAGCTGGTTCAGCGTCTGCTCGCGCTCGTCGTTCGAATTGCCGAGACCGTGCCCACGGCTACGACCGACCGCATCAATTTCGTCGATGAAGACGATGCACGGTGCGTTCTTCTTCGCCTGTTCGAACATGTCGCGCACGCGGCTGGCGCCGACGCCGACGAACATCTCGACAAAGTCGGAGCCGGAAATGGTGAAAAACGGCACGCCCGCCTCGCCCGCAATGGCGCGTGCGAGCAGCGTCTTACCCGTACCGGGCGAGCCGACGAGCAACGCGCCCTTCGGAATCTGACCGCCCAGTTTGGAAAAACGCTGCGGATCCTTGAGGAATTCGACCACCTCTTCCAGCTCTTCGCGCGCTTCGTCGATGCCGGCGACATCGTCGAACGTCACGCGTCCCTGCTTTTCGGTGAGCATCTTGGCCTTCGATTTGCCGAAGCCCATCGCGCCGCCCGCGCCGCCGCCCTTCTGGACTTGCCGTAGAGCGAAGAACGCAATCCCGAGGATCAGCACAAAGGGAAGGATATTGATCAGCGCGTAGAGAAGGATATTGCCGCTATCGGCCTCGACGCCCGAATATTGAACGCCGTTCTGCTCGAGCAAAGGCGTAAGGCTAGCATCGTTCTGTACGGGAACCGTGTTGAACGCCTCGTCGCTTTTCGTAACTCCGGTGATCCGGTTCGGCGAAATCTCCACCGATCTGATCGTGCCCTGCGAAACCTTTTCCTTGAAATCGGAATACAGGATCTGCGTACCCGACGCCTGGCTCGATCCGCCAAAGACGGACACCAGCAGCAACAGGCCGAGAAACACCCCGCCCCAGATGAGCAGGCTCTTGATCCACGGGTTGGGGCCGCCACCTTCGGGTTCGTTCGAAGGGTCGGAGTTCTGATCGCGCATGAGCGGGTAATCCTTTCGTACGCTTGGAATGTAATGCAGGACTGGTGAATGACAAGTTTAGCAATCGCTCCCGTTCGGCGGCATTTTCGATTGCCGAGATCGAGCGACGCGCAGCATTCAAAGAAAGGGCAGCATCCCGCTCGAACCGGGGGGCGCGAAGTAGAACCACACCGCGCCGACCGCAGCGATCCCCGACACGATCAGCGCAATCAGCATGAACAGGCCGTCGCGCACAGTAAGCGCTAGGCCAAATGCTGCGATCGCCGCCATTGGCAGCGTGCTGGCAAACGGCAGGAATTCAAGCGGCGGTACGGTACAGCACAGCAGAATGACCAATCCGGCGGCGATCCGAATCCAGACACCCTCCACCAATCGCTCGAGCCGGTCCTGGCTGTGTTCGTCCAGCCAGCGGGATATCCCGCGCAGCTTTCCGACCGCCTTGTGCAGTTTCTTTCCGAACACGCCGCGCTGCTGCACGAATTGCGGCAACCAGACATGATCCTTGCCCCAAAGCAGCTGTGCCGCAATCACTGCAATCAATGCTGCGAGAACGCTCGGTACTCCGGGAATGCCGCCGATTGGTGAAATCTCCAGCAAAGCCGGGAGAAGGATGAACGGACCGAAGCTGCGCTCACCGAAATCGTCAAGCACATCGCCGATGTTAACGGCCTCATTGGCTGCAGCGAGATCGTCGAGCTCTGCAAGAACCCCGTCGACGCCTTCCACGCCGTCTGTCTTATGCGCCATCAGCGTCTCCCCGATAGTCCCAACTGACTGCACGGAAGATCGGTCCGGATTATCCTGACTTGCGAAGCAGAGCGGATCGTTCGCAGCGGCACACGACGTCGCTGTGTTGATTGATCGCCTCATGTCTGAAAGTCGCGATACCGGCATTCGGACGCGACTTGCTTTCACGCAGGCCGATCACCTCGCTGGTCGCGCGCAAGGTGTCACCGATGAAAACGGGCTTCGGCATGACGAGCTTGTCGTAGCCGAGATTAGCAACCAGCGTTCCCAAGGTCGTATCACCCACGCTCAGCCCGACCATTAGAGAAAACGTGAAGGTGCCGTTGACCAGTATCCGGCCGAATTCGCTGTGTTTCGCCGCCTCCACGTCAAGATGAAGCGGCTGAGGATTGTGCGTCATGGTTGTGAAGAGAAGATTGTCGGTCTCGGTCACTGTGCGGCGAATCTCATGCTCGATCGTATCGCCAAGCGACCATTCGTCGAAATATCGTCCAGCCATCAGCGCATTCTCTCCCGTTCCCAATTCGCAACGATCTCGGCGCCATCCTGCGCCGAGGGCCTGATCTTCGGAGGTGTCCGGCTGAAACGCGGGGCCGGCGCGGTATGCCACAGGCCATCCTGCTCGACGAAGTTCTCCCGCGCCTTGAGGTGAGGATGCTCCTTCGCCTCGCCAAGCGGAACGACCGGCGCGAAACATGCATCGGTGCCTTCCAGCAAATCGCACCACTCCGCCTGCGTTTTCGTGGCGAAGAGTTCGGCAAGCCGATCGGCGTAAGTATCCCAATTCGCCGGATCGAGCTGCCCGTCGCGGAGCGAGGCAGGCGCGTCGATCCGCTCAAGCAGCTCCGCATAGAATTGCGGCTCGATGGCACCGACACTGATTTCCCGGCCGTCCTTACAACGATAGCAACGATAGAAATGGGCGGCGCCTCCGAGCAGCCCCTTCCCCCGTTCGACCGTACGAATTGCGCCTTGGGGTTGGCCATGGAAAAAACTCATCAGGCTTGTTACGCCGTCCACAATCGCGGCATCGACGACCTGTCCCTTTCCGCTGGTCTGGCGCTCATACAGTGCGGCGAGGATACCCATCGCACAATACAGCGAACCGCCGCCAAAATCGCCAACGAGGTTTTGCGGCGGAACGGGCAATTCGCCGCGCTGGCCGATCGAGTCGAGTGCGCCGGTGATGGCAATATAGTTCAGATCATGGCCTGCCGCTTTTGCAAGCGGACCGTCCTGTCCCCAGCCCGTCATTCGCGCATAAATGATGCGAGGGTTTGCCGCGAGAACTTCGTTCGGCCCAAGCCCAAGCCGTTCCATGACGCCAGGACGAAATCCCTCGATCAAGACATCGGCCGTTTGCAATGCTTCGAGACACCGACGCTGGCCGCCGTCACTTTTGAGATCGAGCGCAAGCCGGTGCCGCCCACGTTCGACAACCGGATTCATGGGCCGGTAGCCTTCCCGTTCGATACGGACCACCTCGGCGCCCATATCCGCCAGCATCATCGCGACATGGGGTCCTGGGCCAATGCCCTGAAATTCCACGGCCTTCAAGCCAACAAGCGGACCGTTTGCGGTTCCTGTCGTCAAATCATTCTCCTCATTCGAGAAGGGTAATGACGGTGATGGCGCTGCTCGTCCAGCGCCAGATAACCTCGCTCTGCCACTTCCCCCGGGCACAACAAAAAAGGGAGGCCGAAGCCTCCCTTTCGAACACTCTAAATCGAGATCGCTTACGCGAAGTCGAAGTTCGTCTTGACCGACGAATTACGACGCGAACGCAGCGCACCGCCGACGAAGCCAAAGCCGAGGATCATAAGAGCCCACATGCCCGGCTCGGGAATCGCGCCAGCGGCGAAGGTTACGACGCCACTGAATGCAGCGTTGTTGCCCGGCGTCGTCTGAGCGATACCGTTCACGATAAGCGTCTGAAGGCCCGAGTCTGTATTGAGCGCGATGCTGCCGAATTCGAACTGACCATTAGGCGTCAGATTGAAATTCTGGCCATTCAACGTAACCGACGTGAAGTCGATGTTACCAGCCATGCTGACAGCTGCAGTCGTGATCGACGCAGCGGTACGACCAGCTTCCGGCAACACGAATGTGAATTCACGAGTGAACGGACCAGAGTTGCGAACGGTACCGGCAAATTCCCCGGTAAGCGTATCGCTGCCTTCGTCGCTCTCAAGAACGATGGTCGCGGCGCTAGCAGGCGCGGCGACAGCGAAAACAGCGCCACCGGCCAATGCAAGTGCGAGTTTTTTCATAATAAATTCCTATCTCCCTGACGGGACATTAAGCCAGTTTCCTGACATACGAACGATTTTGCGCTTCACACCGATAAAAGGGTGTTAACGGTTTGGTAACTGTCTGGCAATGGTTTCCGTTCCGTTTCGGCGTAGAAACTCAGGGGTTTGTTGCAACTGCGCCATAGTGGGACACATTGCATTATCGCGTCCGCTCAAAGAGGAGCCTATGAGCATCGTAAAAGCGCCAGAACCGCTGTTTGGCGAGCATTCCTATAGCGCGGATCCTGTCACCAACATCAACGAGTGCATCGGATCGCACGGCTTTCAACGAATGCGGCACGATCGATGCTGGCAATAGCCAAGTGCGAAAGATCCAGCGCAAATTCGACCCGCCATTCTGCCGCTCGAAAGCGTAGGTCTCCCGATTAATGCGGCGCCACTTCGCCGTAAGATCTGTCCATGTTTCACGCGCCGGATGCTCGACGATCGCTTCGGCTTCATAACCTAGGGCGAACCCCTTCGACGTTGCGCGAATCGACCACTCGCGGTCCTCGGATACGACGGTCTTGAAGGGGCCGACCTTGGCAAAGGTTTCGGCTGTGCAGAAGAGGTTGCCCGATCCGGTGAAACCCTTCGTGCGAATGTAGCTTTCGTTGTCGAACGCGAAGACCCGCTCGAACGCCTCGATCCCGTTCATGCCTCTGGGGCGCGTGACCGAAGTTATAACGCGACCGCCGACGAGATCGTAATTTCGAAGAGCAGCCACTCCTTTCGACAGCCATTGCGGCACCGGAACGCAATCGCTGTCCGTAAAGGCGAGTATCGTTCCCTTGGCTTCCGCAACGCCTGCGTTTCGCGCGGGCCCCGCCCCCTGATCGCGGGCGAGTATAACGCGCCCACGTCCCGCGACAACGCGACGGACTTCGTCGAGGCCGCATGCCGAATTGTTGTCGGCCACGATGACTTCGAATGTTTGCCCGCCAAGCTCCGTTTGCGCGGTAAGTGCGTCGAGGCACTGGTCGAGATGCGCTAAGTCCTGATAGTGCGGCACGATGACACTGATGTCGCAGGTTTGATCAGGCATTTTCAATACTCGCGGATGGAACAGGTGTTCTCAATGGAGCGCACATGTGCGCGCGAAATTGGCGGACGACAGCTTAGTCGCGGGTCTGACGAGCAGTGGTTTCCCGACCTTTCAGCCAGATATAGGGGATCGCCGCTTCCTCGCGGAAACGCCATCCGCCCTCCTCTTCATCTGCCGTCTCAAGCAGCGAATCACGTGATCGATCATCGAGCACATCGACCTCGCGCGGATCAAGCTGACCATTATTCATCAGCGCATGTTCCGCGAGTGACCGGACCGAGGATATGCCAACGTTCTCAATCGCTTGATCAACCGCTCGAAGCCCCTTCTCCGACATACGCAAACCAATCTCCTCCTCGGCATGCGATGCTGCTGCGCTGACGTCCGCACGCTCGACCTCGCCCGCGTCGCGTTTCGCAGCGGCAAAGCTGGCATGGAGACCAAGGAGCTGCGCGAGATACGGTAATCCGCGCGACAGGGCAGCAATTTCGGACGTGGCTTCGTCGGTGAATGCGAGCCCGCTCCGGCGCGCGCCCGCCTCGATGACCTGGGCGGTCTCCTCCGGATCGAGTGGCGACACCGGGATGCCGATGAGGTTCCTTCGGATCGAAGGGATGTGCGATACAAGCGCGGTCAGGTTCGATGCGACACCGGCAATGAAGAATTGTATCGAGGCCCCGCGATCCGACAGGTTCTTGATGACCTCGGCAATTTGCTCACGCATTCGTGCCGAAGCGACGCGATCGAACTCGTCGACAATCAAAAGGATCTGCGTGCCCTGGACGTTTTCAAGCACCGCGGTGACGTCGGCGACCGTCAGATCTCGGTCCGGCATGAGATGCGCGAACGTGCGCCCCGCTTCGACGTCGGGATGTGTCGGCGGGTAATTCCGGTGAAACAGCAGCGGCAGTTCGCGAGCGAATTGGCGAAACAGGCTGTCGAACGAGGTATCCGATCCGCACGAGGCGTAAGACACGTGATATTCCGCTTCGCGTGCGAGATTCGAAACGATTTTGAGAATCGACGTTTTGCCGATGCCGCGGTCACCATACAGTACCACGTGCAGGCGCTGGTCTTCGATCAAGTGAATCAATTTCTCGATCAAATCGCGTCTGCCGGCGAATCTCTGCGCTTGAGAGATGGGATGCGACGGGGTGAAAGCGTCGCGTACACGGCTGCTGTTCGACGCATTACGCGCAGCACCCGGGTTGCGTCCTGCCGCCCGGCTGAACTTGGGCAGGCTCGGCCCTGGTTGCGGAGCGGGGGGTGGCCCGGATCGCCGCTGCTCCGCCATCGGTGCTGCGGAAGCGATCGTACGCACAGGGACGGGGCGCGTCAGAGCTGGCTGCGTCCGTGCCGGTTGAGTGGCCGTCGGCATTGCTGGTTCCGGACTATCGGACACCGGCTTCGAACCGGCTTCCGCCTCGTCCGCTTTCCGGCCGAAAAGGCGTTCGAAAAATCCCGGCTTTTCGCTGTAGCTCATGCAGTAACCTTAGATACCTTTGGTATCGAGAATGTGACATTTACATGTGATTGGTCAGGCAATGGAAACCTCAGACGGTGTCGCAAACCCTGAAACCGCGAAGATACGTATAGTCCACGCATCGACGTAAGTCATGCGCGCTGAAACGGTTTCAATATGACGAGAATATAGCCGAGCACCGCAGCGATGGCCGCTGCGGCGAGAACGTGCATCTCTTCGTTTCCGAGATAGTTCGCCACCGCACACCCGATGGCGGGCGGCATGTAATGCCAGATCGTATCAGGCGGCTCGTCCATCGACGAACGCTGCAGGAACAAGGTGATCAGTCCTGCGAAAATCAGGACCGTCAGCCAGTCGTAGATCGTTTCCAAATCGAAGCCCCTGAGATGCGCCTATGCGTATACGAAGCAGGCTTTTACCGCTTTACGCATCGAGAACAAGCTAGGGGCGTACGACGAGTTCAGGAATAGGACGCCCGAACAAAATCTTGAGCCCGATTAGAAGATGAGCTTCGCGGCAAGTCCATAACCCGCGCCGAGGGCTGCGACGCCCACGAGGGCCGAAAATTTGCGCTCGACCCGTTGTGCGATTGGCGCGTCACTGGGCGCGTAGACGATCGGATCGTCCCAATCCATTCCGAGCTCTTGTTGAAGCCGCTGGTGAAGCTCTCCAACGGTGCCTCCGGCAACGAAGCTTCCCGCTTCGGGCCTGAGAACCGTTGCAGGTTCAAAACCGTTTTCCGTCGCGGCGACCCGTTTGAGATTCTTGCCAGCCATGGGACTTCTCCTTCCCCTACAGACTTTGCTGCCTTCCCGTTAAAAACGTCTTAACCCGCATGGTAAACAAAAACCAGCGCCCGTCATATATTTTTCATTTTTGCGGGAACCATGTCGTAAATCGCAGATTATCGGACGGTCCGACCTACCAGCATGCCGAATTGACCGGTCTTAATGTTGGATTTGACGACTTTGGCGGGATTGCCCACGACGATCGAGCGATCGGGTACGTCGCTGTTCACCACCGAACCTGCTCCGACGATACAGTGATCTCCGATACGGACCCCTGGCAGGATGATCGACCCTGCGCCTATGAAGCAATAGCTACCGATATAAGTATCAAGATGTTTTGCACGGACGAAGTCGTGAGTGAAGATTTGCACCATTGGGGTAACGATGGTGTAGTCTCCAATATGCACTCCGCCCGGATTGGTAAAATCGAGTTTCGCCTTTAGGGATATTCTCGACCCTTCGCCGATGTGCATGCCCCATACCTTGCGCAGATAGTTTCGACGACCGCCTGCGAGCGCGGTGCGATGCAAGGCCGTCCGCATTTTTTTCAGCCGTTGTGCGACCATCGGAGTTCCTTCCTGATTTCAATCTGCGATGCCTCAAGTGAATTGATCACGGTTTGGTTCACATTTCGCAAGCGCTACACGTTAAGGATGCACCTTAACCGCGTTCTGTGCGAAACGTACGGAAAAGCGACAGCTACGTTATTCGCGTAGGCATGATCGCATTACTAGATTAACCCTTCGGCAACCCGAACGGTTAAGATCGAATCATCGACCTCCGACTGTTCCGGTAAGCTTCGGTGCAAGCGAACATATCGGCGAAGATCGCCGGAAACAGTGTGAGGGTAACTATGAAGAAGACGACGTTTGCGGCGAAAGCCGCCTTCACTTCGCTTATCGCCGCAGGGGCGATCGGCATTGCACTTCCCCAGGCAGCTATGGCGGCCAAACCGATCAAGACCGGACCGCCCGCGTGCGACACCGCGCTCGTCGGCGCCCAGAGTTGCTCGGGTTATTATGAGGGCAATCTCAACGGCGGTAGCCCGGCCAAGATCGAAGCGCAGCAGGTTGCGGTCGCCGCCCTCGGCGCGAATTACACCTTCGATGGGAATTTCGGCGATCTGGCCAAGACGACGACGTTGACCGGCGGGAGCATGATCGATTTCGGCACCATGCTGTTCGGCGAAACCATCGTGAGCATTCACTTCGGCAACGTGGCGGGTCCGGGCGGAAACGTGACCGGCTTCTACCTGTTCGACTTTGGAACGACCGGTGCTTCGTCGATCACCTTGGCGAACACGCAGGGTTTTTCGAACGCCGTGCTCTACACCACTGGAACAATTGGCGGTGCAGTCCCCGAGCCGGCAACATGGGCGCTCTTCCTGATCGCGTTCGGTGCCATGGGCTTCGCCATGCGAATGCGGAATACAAAAACGGACCAAACGGCGACCGTCACCTACGCCTGAACTTGAAACCTGGTTCGGAAAAGAGAGCGGCGGGCTTGGGTCCGTCGCTCTTTCTGCGTCAGCTAACGGAACGCAGGACCCGGTAGCCGTACACATTGCCGGGATTGCTGTACCGGCAAACGAGGATATCGCGGCGGTCGTTACGGGCAAGGCCGCAACCCACCTTCTGCGTGCCGCTCCACACGACCTGCGTGAAATGGCTAACGTCCTGCACCTTGCCGGTCGTGCTATTGTTCGGAAAGCGGCCGGGTTTAAAATAGCGCTTTTCCGAAACCCACAGATCGATCATGGCTTCCGGGCCGAACGCGCCGTGGCTACCACCCCAGATATTCTCACCTTCCAGAGGTTCGCCGGGCGTATTTGGCGAATGCTCGAAACGGTTGGTGCGCGCCAGATACGTCGCCCATTTCTGCGCACCCTCGGCAAGTTCCGTATCCCATTGGAGGTCGGCGATCCGATGCAGATCTCGTTCCCTGTTATGACTGTTCAGGAGGCGATTCTCGAAATTGGTGAACTGACCCTGCGCACCAGGTAGCATGGCCAGAGCCGCCGTCATCAGACCGAGCTTTCCTATCGTTCGCAGCCGACCATGCATGTCCAGAGTTCTCCAGGTTCGTGCCCGGAGAGGATGCTATGAAAAGGTTTAAAAACGGTAACTCGCCCCGTTCGGCGACGAACCTCTTCAGGTCGCGTTGGAGCGAACGATTTCGACGACGTCACCCTTGCTGGCTTGCTCGAAAAGAAGACGGGCGAAGCTTATCGGCAAACCGATGCAACCATGAGTTGCGCGGTCGGCGGCCATTGGGCTCCCATGCAAGGCTACCCCGTCATTCGTCACGAACATCGAAAACGGCATCGGCGCGTCGTAGCTGCGCGAATGATAGTCCCGATACATGCGCAGGATCGGAAACTTGCCGGTCGGCGATTCGTGCCCATTGCCGCCATAAACGATGACGGCGGTGCCGATCTCGTGACCGCCGCGGAACACCGAAATCATTTGCCGGCGCATATCGACGAAAACGGTGAGTTTGCCGGGCGCGACGCCTTCATCGTTCCACACATAATCGCCGTGCTCGAGCGTTTGTGGGACCTTGAGCAGTGTTTTCACACCCTTCGGGAGCAGCTTCTTTTCCGCAGCTATACCGGCCGACGCGGCTCCGAGTTCGAATCGAATGTTTTTCGCAGCAGGCTGCGCCTGTTCGATATTCGCCGTGACAGCTGCAGGATCGGCAGCCGGGGCTGCCAGCGCAATCGCGGCGACCCCGGATACGGAAAGACCGCCAAATGTGGCAAGTAGGACCCTACGCATGATGCGCCGCTCGCGTTGCGCGCGCCTTCGAACGCAAGGCAGCACCGGAAAAGAAGAACCCGAGAAGCATCAGCGCCCAAGTCGAAGGTTCCGGAACCGGCGATACGGGCGGCGGATCGCCGTCCCCGTCACCGGGGCCGCCGGGAGTACCGCCCCCACCGCCGCCACCGCCACCGCCACCGCCGGGATTTCCGCCACCGCCAATGATACCCCCGCCCCCGCCTCCGGGGCCGATGGGTGCGAATCCGCCAGGCGCCAGAACGTCGGGCGTCGTAGCCAGCGCGAGGCTTTCCGGCAGAGCGTCTGCAAGCGGCTCGGCACCGGGAAGTGTATCGGGTACAACGCCCGGTTCTTCGAAGACCTTACCGAGGGCTTGCTGCTCCGGCTCTCCGGTCGGAATTTCACGACTCGCCATCGCGCCGGACTTGCCCTTGCCTTTCCCCTTTCCCTTCAAAAGCGCGGTTTCGTCCCGTTCGCCCGGAGAACGGTTGAGATATTCCTCCAACGCGGATGTCGTCTGTTGGAGAAGGCGCGCCGCGCCGCTTTCGCGGGGGCCGACGATGGCCATAGACACAATGCCGGCGGCCGCAGCCGTGAGGATGGCCGCGGGATACGCCACCGTCTTCTTCTTCAGCAATGCGAACGAGTGCCCCATGGCGAAACCTCTTACAGCAAGTTAACGCGTTATTAAACATTCAAACCGATGACCAGCGCCGTTTGGACGTGCGTTTCAGTCTGCGACGTTACCTTATATGAACCGATACGGTATGCATTCGATCCGATGCTACGGTTGCAAAGCCTTCTCCGCGTCGCCAAACGGCAGGCCCTAACGAGATCGGATTCGAGTAGTTGATGCGTAAAGGGATTATTCTCGCGGGCGGATCGGGCACGCGGCTGTGGCCGCTGACCAAGGCCGTCTCCAAACAGCTCATGCCGGTCTACGACAAGCCGATGATCTATTATCCGCTGTCCGTGCTCATGCTCGCCGGTATCCGCGAAATCCTGATCATCACGACACCGCATGAGCAGGCTATGTTCAAGGCGCTGCTGGGCGATGGGTCGGATTGGGGTCTCAGCCTCGAATATGCGGCGCAGCCGAAGCCAGAGGGCTTGGCTCAGGCTTATCATATCGGCGCTGGCTTCGTGGGAGACAAACCGTCCGCTCTCGTTTTGGGCGACAATATTTTTTACGGCCACGGCCTCAGCCAATTGCTTCGCAACGCGGCGGCACGCGATAGCGGTGCAACGGTGTTCGGCTATTACGTGAAGGATCCCGAACGCTACGGCGTTGTCACGTTCGACGATGCCGGACAGGCGACCCGGATCGAAGAGAAGCCCGAACGCCCCGAATCGAACTATGCGGTGACCGGGCTCTATTTCTACGATGGGCAGGCGGTGGATCTCGCACGCGATCTCGCGCCCTCGCCACGCGGTGAACTGGAAATCACCGATCTCAATCGGCTTTATCTCGATAAGGGCGACCTTTCGGTCGAGATCATGGGCCGCGGCTATGCCTGGCTCGATACCGGCACCCACGCCTCGTTACTCGAAGCGGCCGACTATGTGCGTATCACCGAAGAACGGCAGGGCCTGAAGATCAGCTGTCCCGAAGAAATAGCCTGGCGCATGGGCTTCATCGATGATGAACAACTTGAGCGGATCGCGACTCCGCTGAAGAAATCGGGCTATGGCGATTACCTGCTCGGCCTGCTCGACAGGACGGTCAATTGGAACTGATCCCGACCGGCATCGACGGGTGCGCCTTGATCGAACCGAAAGTGTTCGGCGACGATCGCGGGTTCTTCATGGAAAGCTGGAACGCCAGATCCTTTGCCGACGCGGGTCTCGACCTACACTTCGTGCAGGACAATCATAGCCGCTCCTCGCGCGGCGTGCTTCGCGGATTGCATTACCAGAAGCCCAATCCCCAGGGAAAACTGGTCCGCGTCGTCGCCGGAGCCGTCTATGATGCCGTCGTCGATCTGAGGGAAAGCTCGCCGACCTTCGGAAAGAGTGCGGGCTTCGAAATTTCGGCAGCCAACAAGCGCATGCTGTGGGTGCCGCCCGGGCTGGCGCATGGCTTCCTGACTTTGGAAGACGGTACGGACTTTCTCTATAAGTGCACCGCGTTCTACGATCCCGCGAACGAGCATAGCCTTTTGTGGAACGACTCCGAACTCGGCCTCGAATGGCCGCTTGGCGACATCGAACCGCTCTTGTCCGACAAGGACCGCGCCGGACTGCCGTTCTCGGAAGCGCCACTTTTCGCATGAAAGCGCTGATTATAGGAGGTGCTGGGCAATTGGGCCGCGCGCTCGCGAGGAGCGCGCCGACTGGCGCCGAAGTTACGTCGCTCACCCGTGATGAGTTGGACATTACCGATGGCGCCGCCGTTAGCCAAGCCGTCGAACGGAGCGGCGCGACCGCCATCTTTAACGCCGCCGCCTACACCGCCGTGGATGCAGCCGAAAGTGATCCGGAAGCAGCCTATCGAATTAATTCCGAAGCGGTTGGCCATCTGGCGCAAGCTGCCCAAGCTTCGAAGGCCCGGCTCATTCATGTCTCGACGGATTTCGTCTTCGCCGGAAATGCGGGTATGCCCTACCCGCCCGATGCGCCGACCCAGCCACTAGGCGTCTATGGCGCAAGCAAACGCGACGGCGAGCACGCCGCACTGTCCGCTCCCGAAACGCTGATCGTCCGTACGGCATGGGTGTACGATCGCGATGGCCGCAATTTCGTGAACACGATGCTGCGCCTGATGCAAGAGCGCGACGAACTCGGCGTCGTTTCCGACCAGCTCGGAACGCCGACCCTAGCCGACGATCTTGCGACCGCGCTGTGGTCGCTCGCCGAAAAAGAGGTGACGGGGACCCTGCACTTCACGAATAGCGGTGTAGCCAGTTGGTACGATTTTGCGCTCGCGATACAGGAAGAAGCGAATGCCGCTGGCCTGCTCGAAAGAGCAATCCCGATTAAACCGATCCGTACCAAGGACTTTCCCACGCCGGCACAGCGCCCTAGCTACTCTGTTCTCGATTGCAGCGAGACCTACAAACACCTCGGCGCGCCCGCCCGCCATTGGCGGCAGGCGCTACGCTCGATTTTCAAGGACCGCGTTTGATGCAGACCCTGCTCGTTACCGGAGGTGCCGGCTTCATCGGCACCAATTTCGTCCGCTATTGGCGCGAGCACCACGAGGACGATCGGATCGTCGTGCTCGACGCGCTCACCTATGCCGGCAATGCCGCCAATCTTGATGGCCTCGATGGCGTGACGCTGGTGAAGGGCGACATTCGCGACAACGAAATGGTCGAAAACCTGCTGCGGAACGAAGACATCGCGACGCTGGTCCATTTCGCAGCGGAAAGCCATGTCGACCGGTCGATCAGCGGTCCCGATGCCTTCGTGTCCACCAATGTCATCGGCACGCACAGCCTACTCAAGGCAGCACGCGCGGCATGGTTGGGCGAAGGGGGGCGGAAACACCGGTTTCACCACGTCTCCACCGACGAGGTGTACGGTTCGCTCGAGCCGGATGATCCGGCCTTCAGCGAAACGACGCCTTACGCGCCGAATTCGCCGTATTCGGCGTCCAAGGCTGCCTCGGATCACTTGGTGCGTGCCTATCACCATACCTATGGGCTGGAGGTGACGACCAGCAATTGCTCGAACAATTACGGACCGTTCCAATTTCCCGAGAAGCTCATTCCGCTGTTTCTGATCAACTGCCTGCACGGCAAACCTCTGCCGATCTACGGCGACGGAATGAATGTGCGCGACTGGCTTCATGTGGAAGACCACTGCCGCGGGATCGAGAAGGTCCTGCAGGTCGGCGAACCGGGTGAGACCTATAATATTGGCGGGGGCGAAGAAGTGCCGAACCTCGTAATCATCGAACGCATTTGCGACGCGGTGGACGGCGCGTTTGCGAAGGATCCGACTCTCGCGCGCCGTTATCCTCACGCGCCCGCCGCTCGCGGCGAACCTTCCGCGATCCTCAAGACCTTCGTCGAAGACCGCGCAGGCCATGATCGCCGCTATGCGATCGATGAACGAAAGGCGCGGGAATGCTTGGGCTACCAGCCGAGCCGCGACTTCGAGCAGGGTCTGAATCAAACGCTGGACTGGTACCTAACCAATGAGGATTGGTGGCAATCCCTGCTCGCGCGTTTCTGACCAAGCGCCTGCCTATTTCGGCCGAGATGGATTGAGGCGAGCCAGACTGGCGATGTCGCGCCACAACGTCCAGCCTTCGCGATAGGACGAGCCGTTCGCCTCTACGCGCGGTTCGAATAAGCCTGGTTTCACGTTCCTGCGCATGTGGTGCTGTGCAGAGCCTGGTTTTAACTCCACAGGCGTCGGCCCCACGATGCTCATTCGACCCAGAATCACGTCGAGCAGCATCGGCAATCTGAACAACCCCGTACGGTACAGGACACCCTTGCGACCGGATGGATCGGGCGCGACGAACACGTGGCTGCGAAAGGGCTGGTTCCGAATGCCGAAAAACGTGCGCGACCTCGTGACCTTGCGCTTTCGGGTTTGCGTGGCGAGGCCGATCCACACCGCGGCGAGGACCGGGGTGAGGATGACGAACAATGGAACGGCTATCGCAAGATCGAACAGACGCTTCACGATGCGCTGCCGAAGTACCAAGGGACCGCGACTGACGCGCAGGATCGGCAGGTAAGTATCGAAATCCTTGTCAACCGCCGAAATCTGCCGGATGTCAGATACGATGACGGCGGCATCCACTCCGAATGTATCGAACAGGTCGGACCAGAATCGTCGGCGCCCCGCGCTGCATGAAACAAGGATGCGATCCGCTTTTGCAGCTAGTTTGGTGATTCGCGAAAAGCCGATGGACCCGATCCGATCGTCGGCGCCCATTCCCAGCTTCGCCGAACCAACCACTGTGTAGCGATCGGGGATGGAGGCAGGCTCGACATCGTCGACAATCAGAAGATCGTTGCTGAATTGAGCCGCCACGAGATTAGAAAGAACCGCGAGCGTTATCCGCCCGGCGAACAGCAGTACCATCGCGATCCCGCATCCCAACACGATCCCGTGCGTATCTCCCGGATCCCAAACGTCTGCCAGAACCGCGACGACCCATAGCCCCGCCGTAGCCGTAAGCGTCGATCTCACCCCCCTAATCACGGAAAGGATGGGAGCTAGCAACGCCTGTCGACTAAACGCACCCGAAAGCGCGGCGACTAAAAGATAGGAAACCGAGAGCAGCGCGAAGCCGCTCGGCAGTTCGGAATTTCGGCCAGCGAGATCGAAGGCGACAAGGCTTCCCGCCCATAGGGCGCCGAGATCGAGCATGCCGAGTAACAGAAAGGCCGCAAATCTTGCATCGGCACCGCGTATACCCGCCTTCTTGGCCGGTTCATAACGTGGTGCCATCAAGCCTGAACCTTCGTCGGACATAACTCGCTGCCTGGGCGACAACGCGAACCCTGTAGCCGTGTCGTCGTTGGACTGGTATTTGCGCAAACACCGTATAGCGCAAATTTCTCGATTTGAGGCACCGCAATTTTTGCACACAACCGATCTTGTTCCAGCGCTTAATGCGGCTAGTTCTCTTTCGCAAACGCAAAACTTTTTGGCAGCGCTACGCCGAAGGATACGAAATATGTTGAATATCAGCCGGAACGACGTCCAGCAGGCACCTTTCCCGCATGTGGTGAAAAAGGGCATCCTGGATTTGGACCTTTACAAAGCATTGCGGGCAGATTTTCCGAGTCAGGATCATTTTGCCGGACAAACGGAGATTAGCGGTTCGACAGGTAGCCGTGTCGGGCAGGGTACGGGCTTCGATATCTACCGCGGCGATAAGACCTACGACCGGTTGATCGTCACTTCGCCAGCGTGGAAGCAGTTCGACGACTGGATCAACTCGCCGGCCTTCGTCGAGAAGTTCCTGGACGTGTTCGGCCCCGATCTCGATGCGCTCGGTTGCTCCATCAGGATTGAGAGCGACGCATATGATCGCGGCCTCGTGGAAGGCCGCGAGGTCCTGACCGAGAAGGCAACTTTGTCCGACAAGGCGAAAAATCTGTCGCACAGGCTCTTTTCTCGCAGCAACGACAGTTCCGGTAATCTGTTCACCCGTCTCGATATCGAACGCAGCATCGGCGGGTATGCGAAACCCCCGCACTGCGACCGGCAAAACCGCTTGTGCTCGCTGATTGTCTATTTCACCGATATGGAAGCGGAGGGGATTGAAGGTGGGGATCTCAGCCTGTTCAGGCACAAAGAAAAAGTGGACCCACGTGCTCACGAACGCCACCCACGTCCATCGGACGTAGAGGCCGTCGCGACCCTCCGGCCCGAGCAAAATCTGGGCGTATTTTTCCCGTGCTCAAACAACAGCTATCACGGCGTAAGCGCACTTAGATCTCAGTCTGCCGCACGCGACTTCCTGTATATCAATATCTCAACTGATCGGCATAGCGCCTGGGCTTGAAAAAGGGCGCGTCTTTTTAAGGAAATAACCGAAAGTACACCCAACTTCGTGACGTAAACCTTACTTACAAACAAATTAACAAAATAACCGTCTGTATTTCAAGTGTTTACCGCGGTATTCGAGCATACTTCGGATGCCGCGGTTTGCGTTCCGCTTAACTCTAGGCCTTGAGACCATCCTAGGGGCTGCCGCCCTAATACCGTTCCGTAGCGCCGCAAACGCAGGGGTTCCCTTTGCGTAGGCGATCAAAAACGACGGAACGGGACAAACGATGGCAAATTTTTACGCACGGACAAGCGATCAGGTCGAAGAATTTCTCGAGAATTCCCAGCCGGGTGATACCATCTATCTCGCTCCAGGTACGTATGACAAGATCGCGCTTCGTAATGCCGGCCATCTCGATGTTACGCTGACATCGATGGATCCCGACGATCAGGCGGTCATCACCGGACTGAACATCACCGGCGCAGACGGCCTGCGTTTCTCCAACCTGTCCTTTATCGGCGGCGAAGGTGATACCAACTGCTTCACCATCAGCGGATCCAACGCTATCGTCTTTTCGAACGTCACCGTACAGGGCCCGGACAACATCGGAAGCGGGGAAGAGGTTTCGCCTTTCTTTATCCGGTCGAGCACCGATGTCACGGTCATTAATTCCGATTTTTCGAACGCCATGCATGCTTTGAAGCTTTTGGACGTCGACGGCGTGGTTATTTCCGGCAACAGCTTCCACGATATTCGTTGCGACGGCATTCGGGGCGGCGGTGTTTCGAACGCGATCGTGACGAACAACACGTTCACGGATTTCCACCCGCTCAACACCGGGGGGTCCGGAGACCACCCCGATGCAATTCAGTTCTGGTCGACGAACCAGAACGAGCCGGGCCGCAACATCACGATCTCCGACAACCTCGTCTACCGCGGCGACGGTAGTCCGATCCAAGGCATTTTCATACGTGATACGCGCGATAATATGCCGTTCGAGAACGTGAATGTGTCGGGCAATGTAATTCTCGGTGGTCTGTACAACGGTATTAGCGTCGATGGTGTGATCGGCGGAGAGGTTACGCAAAATCTCGTCCTCGGCTACCCCGATCAGCGGTCGTTCCTCCGCGTAATTATGGAGCACGAATATTCGGTTCGGGGAAATGCATCGACGTCCTATGCCTTTGCGACTCGCGATAGTGCCCATCTCGACAACAACGAATCCGTCGATGAGTCGAGCGACTTCGCTCAGACGGTCTTCGCACAATGGCAGCAATCAGGTTCGACAAATGTCAGCGAACTCGCGCAAATGCTGCTGCAGGCGGCGCCGATTGAAGGTTTTGAAACCTCATCACAGGCCGACCCCAACGCGAGCGTAGCTAATGCCGCGGAAACACTAGGCGAAATTCTCGGCTCTTGGAATGGCGAAACTCTTCATGCTTCGGAAACCGGCAGCAAGGTGTTCGGCAAAGGAGGGGACGATCTGATCGAAGGCAGCGAATACGGCGATCTCCTCTTCGGAAATCTGGGCGATGACCGACTGTTCGGACATGACGGTAACGATGTCATCAGAGGCGCCGGGGGCAATGACATTCTTTACGGACATGCGGGCGCAGATCGCTTGTACGGCGGCTTTGGCGACGATCAGCTTTACGGCGGAAACGGAGCCGACAACCTGTTCGGCGGGCGCGGCGCCGACATCCTCGAAGGCGGCCAAGGGAACGACCGCCTTTATGGCGGAGCCGGAAACGATCGCCTGTTCGGCGGGGCCGGTGACGACCGCATCGTAGGCGGTTCGGGGTCGGACGTGATGATGGGCGGCGTCGGGGCGGACCGCTTCATCATGCGCGACGCATCGAACGGTACCGACGGAACCGATACCATTCTCGACTTCACAAGCGGCGAGGATATTATCGATGTGCGTTTCCTAGACGCAAACACAATGATGGAAGGCGATCAAGCCTTCACCTTCGTCGGCATGAATGCATTCTCCGGAACTGCCGGCGAATTGCGCTATGAGGTGGGGGCCGAAGGTGTCACATTGCTTGGCGATATGGATGGCAACGGCGTTGCCGACTACCAATTGCTGCTCGAGGGTATCGACACGATCGCCACGCCCGACATCTGGTTCTGACGCCTCCGTACCGAATACGAACGCGCCACCAGAAGAGATTCCGGTGGCGCTTTCGTTTGTGTAAGGCAGCTTATGTTCATGCACTATCTCGATGAACGTGCTAACTGCATGTGCGAGACACGAGGGACTAAACTGGCCGAACCGCAATGAAATTACCTACCGCGATATTGGGGGTGCTATTTCCTCGTAACGAGCCCGTTCTCGGAGGATATTCCTCCGGCGAGGTATGGCAGAAACGACTTTGGCTGTACGCGCTGATCTATCTCGGTGTACTGGTATCCATGGGCGCGTTACTCGCGACCTCCGGTACCAATATGCTGATGCCGTTTTCTGGTGCGCTGGCGATTATCGGCCTACTGATCGTTTGGGCATTGCCGGAAAGCAAGAATCCCCCTGTCAAATGGATTGGGCGGCTTCTCTTCGCTTTCATCATAGCCCTGCTGTTCTGGCCCGATTATCTCGCTTTCGACTTTCCAGGGCTCCCGTGGATAACCGCACTGCGGATTTTCGGTGTTCCGCTGGCATTCGTTTTTCTAGTTAGCCTTTCGGTCTCTGGCTGGTATCGAAATCAATTGAGCGATCGACTGGCGCCGACCATCATCGTCAACCGGCTGCTTCTTATTTTTGCCCTTATCGCGGGACTCAGCATCGGTTTGTCGGCCGAACCGACCGACTCGCTGAACAAGTTTATCGTCGCGATCCTATACTGGTTCATCATATTCTATGCTGCCGTTTGGATCTTTTCCAAGCCCGGCAACGCGATGATACTTGCCTATGTCATCTGGTTCTTCGCCCTTCTGACGTGCATGATCGGCATTCAGGAATGGCGTATGCAACAGATTCCTTGGGCTAATCACATCCCTTCGTTCATCGCGGTCGACGATCCCGTCATCCAGAACATCCTGTCAGCCAAATCGCGCGCCGCTACAGGTATTTATCGCGTGCAGAGCAAGTTTACTACGCCGCTCGGGTTCGCCGAGTTTCTGGCATTTTCAACGCCTTTCGTGATCTACTTCCTCGTTTACGGGAAGAACGTCTTGGTACGTGCCGCCGCGTTGGCGACCCTTCCGCTTTTGTTCACGTCGATTTCCCGGACCGATTCCCGCCTTGGCGCGGCGGGTTTCTTCATGTCGATCCTGTTGTTTCTTGTGGCGTGGAGCGTAACCCAGTGGAAGAAGGAGAAGGGTAGCGTGTTCGGCCCGGCTTTCACTATCGCCTACCCATTCATTTTCATCGCCTTTATGATAGCGACATTCGTAGTCGGACGTCTGAGAGCAATGGTCTGGGGTACAAAAGCGCAATCTTTCAGCAGTCAGGCTCGCGAAGCACAGGTAGAAATGGGCCTTCCGATGGTTTGGTCCAGCCCTTGGGGTCACGGTATCGGTAAAGGGGCAGAAACGCTTAATTACCGTAATCTTGCGGGCGGGCTTACGATCGACACATATTACCTCGCCTTAGCTTTAGAATTCGGCGTCATCGGCTTCCTTGTATACGCGGGGATATTTTTTGGCGCCTTATTGTACGGCGTTAAATATCTCTTCCAGGTTCAAACCCGCGAGCACCTGCTTCTCATTCCGTTTATGATTCTCATTTCCGTTTTTATTATCGTCAAGTCTGTATTCGCACAGCAGGAGAACCATCCCCTCGTGTTTGCGACGCTTGGTGCTCTATGCGCCATGTGTTGGCGCATTAAAATCGAGCGGGGGGCAGCAAGACCATGACGTGGTCCCAAATCCTAGAACGCATCTGGAAGCTTCGTTATTTCATCGTGTTTTCAGCGGGCATTTGCGCAGCAGCAGCGACTGTCATCGTTTGGCTAACTCCCGAGCGCTATCTCGCGACAGCTACCATTCAGCTAGAGACTAAATTTCAGGCGAATGCAGAGCAATATGCAGTTACCAACAAGCAGATCGACAATTTTGTGAAATCGCAAGCGGCCGTGATCAAGGATCCGCGCGTAACGGGTATGGTTGCTGAGAGGCTGGGATGGACCAATTCCTACGCGCTCGCCCAACAATTCAACAATTCGTCGGCTGCCGGCAATCGCGACTTCAGAACATGGCTAGGCGACATAATCGCGGATGGGATCATCTTGAACTTCACCGAAGGCAGCCCCTCCTTCACCGTCGGTTACGTCGGGCTTTCACCGGTCGAAGCGCAAACGATGGTCGGCTTTATCCGCGATGCATATATCGAAAACTCCCGCTACGAGGGGCGCCGAAACGCCGGTGAAAACGAAGCGAAACTGGATCGCGAAATCGCGCAGCTACGAGAGCGCATGACCGCAATCGAGGATCGGAACACCGCCTTTGGCAAAGCGAACGACGTCATTCTCAATGCCGATGGCATCTCGCTTACCGAGATGCGCATGAATAGCGCCGTCTCTGCCCTTGTCCTGCCGAGCAGACCGAAAGTGGAAATTCCGGTGGGGTCCGCAGCCTATGATCGGCAGCTTTCAGAAATCGACGGTGAGATCGCGCGATTCTCTCAAAGTCTTGGACCGAACCACCCGCGGCTAAAGGATCTTCGAGCCCAACGCGAGGAACTAGCGGTGGCCGCTAACAAGATCGTAACGCCTCAACCGGTCGAGCGCGGGCCAAGCCCTGAGGAAATTCGGAAGCAACGTGAAAACGAGTATCTCGCCAAGGCCGGAGCGATCGAAACCGCCAAGCGCTATCACGCGGAACTCGAATTGCTAGAAGCGCGATTTGCAGCTTTGACCCAGCAGCGGGAAAATTATGCGCTGGACAGCGTGTCGCAGCGCCCCGGTGCATCGTCCGGGGGAGCCGTGTCGGCCCGTGGAGATGTCTACTATCCGCGAGCGAATTTCGCCATTCCGGCGGCCGCGGGATTCGGTGCTCTCTTCGCCATGCTGACGGGCTTGCTCTTCTCGCTCCTTCAGATTCGCGTGCGATCAGCGGAGGACTTGAAAAGTCTTGACCTCAAGGTCTTAGGCACAGGAGAAAAACGCTCCGGCCGCAAGAACTCAAAGCTCTTGCGGCCGGTATTCCGAGCAGCGTAACGCTAATTCCGCGCGGCACTATTCACCTCGTTTCATCAGGCGCTGGAGCACCGCGCCGCGATAGGTTGCGAACCCTTCTTTCGAGCGGACCCATTCGCTGATTGTCCTAGTCAGATCGCCGCGTACAGGGTCGGTGAGTTCGTTGTTCCTAACCTTGGGAGGCATCGGATTGTTCTTCACCACATACGCTGCCGCGCTGTTTCCGGCGGCATAGGTATTCCGGGTATGCTCCAACCGAATCCAGCTTTTCTGATCCGGTCGGGATATGACCGTATTGTCGAGCAGACGAACTCCATCGGCTCCCCCGATGCTGATCCCGTTGTACAACCCGCCGATAACGAGGTTTCCCGTGACCCGGAGGTTCTCAAACGGAAGACGCAGGCGATTGTCGCGAATGAAAACGCCTTGCGTCGGCCCGCCCTTTCCGCGCACGACGAGGTTGTCTTCGATTACGATGTCCTTCGCTGCTTTGCGCTGTTGATTGGACCATAGCTGGATGCCGTCCGGATGGTCTTTGGCGGCAGGCGAAAAATTCGTGATGACATTGTTCGCTATCCGCGTGTCACTGACACCGCCGCCACGAATAGCGTCGGTCTGCAATTCCTCGAATTCATTAAGCTCGATCGTGGCATCTTCAAGCTTCAGCATCGCGATACCATGTCGGAAATTCTTGAAGTAGGAACGCTTGACCGTAATTGAAGAACTGTTCCGAAGCATAAGTGCCGCTCCGAAGCGGTCGTTTACCGTGCGGCCGGGTCCTCGAAATGCCAAACGGTCGACTTCCACCGACCTGCTGTTTACAATTAGCATACCGTAACGGCCCGCGACTGGCCCGCTAGCTGGCGGTTCGATGCCCAGTCCCTCAAACGAAAGACCGCGAACCCCATCGAGCCGAATGCCTTCGAATGTTGCCACACGGCGCATTTCGGCGGACTGGATAACCGTCCCGTTCGGAACGGCAATGTCTTTCAAAAAGAGGCGACCGTAATTGCCTGGTCGCAGCAGGATGCGTGTTGGCGTATTGATCCTTTCTAATACGCGAAGGATATCGGCTTTCGACGATACCGTTACAGATTGCGACGTCGGTTCGACCACCGCTTGTCCCGGTGCGGCGGATGCCGTCGGCATAGCGCCGATTGTGAAAGCAGATAGTAAAAAAGCTGACCCTGTCAGTTTGCCGATAAGGGCAGAGTGCAAATCCCGTCTCCTGATTGTGATGCGATCCACCGCTTCCGATCCCGAAACGCATCTTGGAAATGCGAAGGAAACGATGGCCGTGGCGGCTCCATGCCCATTCGCTTGGCTGCTGCAACAAGGGGGTCGGTGACGCGTGCCGATTTGAAGACGGATCAAACTTTCGCCACAATCGAAGGCGGAATATGGATAGAGGAGCGTCGTATGGTTAGGAGCGACCTAATTCAAAGCCAGCGGATTCGCGGGATACGGCGGCTTGGGCGATTGCGAGGAATATCAAGATGAGAAAAGTCGTTCATGCGGCACGCGCGAAGTACAATGAACTTGCCGAACGGCGATATCGATCAGCCAATAGGTCTGACGCGTACGACACCATTCTCGTCTCCTATGGCGGCAGTGGAACCACATTCATCCTGAAATACCTGTCGGACTTCATGCGCGTGAACAGTTGGGACAGCCATAATGATGGCATAAAGCATGCCAACAGCCCCCAGCATCCGGTCTTCGAACCCTTGTCCATCAGTCGGTGTGTATATATTTATAGCGATCCGGCGAAAGCCGCGCTTTCGCTCTTCCGGCGCGATTTCCAATCGCACATGTCGGCCAAGCTGACGGCCGAAGACTACCGCAACGCGAACGAATACAATCGAGCTATACGCGAGGCTTCGAGGAACTTCACATTGGAAGACATGCTGGCGGCGGGAGAAGATCGCTTCGGCCTGAACCGGCATTGGTCGAACTGGACGACGCAGCCGGCCAATTTCCCGACGCTCTTCGTCAGCTTCGATCACCTTTATGAGAACATCGACAGGTTCTTCGACTTTCTCGACCTTTCGGATGAGCAAAGGCGTGCCTTCCCGCCGCAACGCGAACGGTTGTCGTCCGTGTCCCGCATGGACCCGTCCATACAAGAGGGGCTGGATCGTATTTACGGCGACATGGCGCGCGACATGGCGCAACGTCCGACGATGTTCGAAAGAGGCTAGTCGACTGGGGGGCCACCCGCGACCTGATAACCAAGCTCGGCGAGATCGAACGGGCAATAGCGCTGTATGTTCGCGTTGGACGCGGCGTAACGGTTTTCGGTCGCCGCCGACATCGCCTCATCAATTCGATGCGCGGCGGCCCGCTCACCGATTTTCCAGCGATAGCCTAAGCTCGCAAGTAGGTTTCCGATGGGCTCGAACGGCATGAACGGGTCATTGTCGACCGGGGTACGCCTGAAGTGTGACGACAACCGTAAAAGCGGAAGGCCGCTTGCAGGGGGGCTTGCGCCGATCCGCGTGCGATCCGGCATCGGCGTATGGATATCGGGCAACCGTCCTGTCGCGTGCAGGACCAGTTGGTCAAAATACGCCTCGAGCTTCCGGGCCAGTGCTTCTTGCGGAAGTACCAACAGATTTTCCGCGCCGAAGAGCTTGGCATAGTGCTCGATCAAACGGTCATAGGAGAGCTGATCCTTATCGAAGAAATAAAATCCCGGTTCCGGACGAAAACTGAGATACTCGTCAATGCTCTTACGTCCGCCACGCTTGATGTATTGGAAGTAAGACGCCTTCAACGTCGCCTTCTGTTCGCGAATGGTAATCAGGATTTTCGCCGGTTGGCAGGTCTGAGCGAGACGGTCCGCGATGATACGGCTTTCGCGTTGCCCTGTCATTCGTGTCCCACACAGGGTTTCCGATGAAATCACGTCCACCCTTCCGTCGCTCATCTGTCGCCGACGATCGGTGAGGTATTCCGCCGCGACCTGTGGATCAAAATCGAAATCATGAGGACGGACAAAAACATCAAAAATCTCTTGGTGCGTCATGAGATCGTTGAACAGAGGACTGTTCGAAAAGACGGCTTCCTGCAGCCAGGTCGTTCCGGTCTTGTGCAATCCGGGATGGAGAAGAAGCGTCATCGATGTCTCGAAACCAACCAGTTAAAAGGGACCTGCCGCAAGCCGCTAGCTAATAGCATCCGTATTGCCTAACTGCCGCCTGCGCCAAAGGAAACCAATGTGCCTCGCATGATCGCAAAAGCTGCGAATTACCTTACAATTCACCTCGACTCCTTGCTTTCCATCGCGATCCGGATCGGCGGCGTGGGGCTCGGATTTCTGATTACGCTCTTTATCGGCCGGGCAATGGGTCCCGAAGCATTGGGCGAGTATGGCGTGATAACGCAGACAGGCATGTTTCTTTCTCTGGTGTGCGCAGGCGGCCTCGACCTTTCCGTCATACGTAGCTTTTCGGAGGCGCGTGCGAAGAAAGTGCTTCCGCGGACAAAATCCTTCGGCAAGCTCGTCTTGGTTTCAAGCTTGCTCCTCCTGCTCGTTTCCGCTGTCGTATGGGCACTGGAAGGCTTGATCCGAGAGAAACTGCTGGAAGGATCGACGACCCCCTATGCGATTGTTTTCCTCATCGCGATCGCAGTCTCGCGAAGCTTCACACGGCTCACCAGCGGCTTTCTCCGCTCGCAGGCGCTCTATGTGTTCAGCAACGTGGTCGAAGTCCTGATCATTCCGATCATAGTCGTATCGCTGATCCTGCTCAGCGTTACCTATACGCTATTCGCTGTTTTACTCTCGACGGCGCTGGCCGGGCTTGTTGCAGCGGGTGTGGGCTTAACGACGAGCTTGGTAAAAACCAGTCGATCAGTCGACGCGCTCGACGTTCCGATGAGTCCTTTGTTTAAAAGGGCGGTTCCTCTTTGGGGCGTCGCCGTGTCGAAAAACCTCAGCGACTGGTATAGTCTGGCTGTCGTCGCAGCACTGCTTTCGTTGTACGATGCGGGCATTTTCCGCGTCGCGATGCAGGTCGCATCGGCCCTGCCCGTCATTACGATCGGCATTTTCAGTGTCTTCGCATCGAAATTCGGAGTCGCTCATTCCAAGGGCGATTTCGCCGCGATCGCTAGGCTCGCACGGTCCGCGACCGTCCTGTCCTGTCTCCTCGTCCTGCCAGTTGGCCTGTTCACGATTATCTTCACTGATCCGATTCTCACCATCGTTGGTCCGGAATTCAATCAAGGTGCCCCGATCCTTCAAATCCTGTTGGCCGGACAGATCCTCTATGTTTGTACGGGCCCCTCGGGCCTTGTGCTCGCAATGACGGGAAATGAGCGCATCAATCTGCTCTTTACGATCGTTAGTCTTGTCGTCCTGCTGATTGCCCTGCCCCTCGCCGCTCAGAATTTCGGGTTGCTCGGTCTCGTTCTGGTGATGAGCACGATCCTTATCGTCAGGAACATCGCGAGCTTGGTCGCAGTGCGGAAACTGACCGGCGTGAATATCCTGACTGGGCGATATCATCCGATGCAGACTTCCGAGATCACCTGAGGGGCAAACCGAAGGTGGCGCGCGCCGTCGCCTTCGCCTGGGGAGGCTGCCTTCGCATCAGGCGCCGTGCTACGATAACAAGATTTTGCGCGAAATATAGCGGCAGCAAAAGCGGGTAGTGCTTGCGCACGAACAGCATCTTGCTGCGAATGTGGTGATATTCGGCCAAGGGCGAACGCGCTTGCAACCGGCTTGAAGAACCGGCCGATGCGCCTTCCTTGTGGTAAACGACCGCGTCGGGAATGAACCCGATGGGGTATTGCTTCCCGCGGGTTGCAAGGTCGATCTCTTCGTAGAAGAGGAAGAACCGTTCCTCGAGATAGCCGACGTCTTCGAAAAATTCCCGGCTCATTATAAGCGACGCGCCACATACGAAATCGGTCTGCCGCGCTACCGCGTCCGGGTCGAGCTTCGTATCGACAGCGCTTCCCGCGCCGATCCCGCGGCCCGTTCCGGTCAGCTTGTTGAAGCGCATTCCGTTGACGAGCTGGTGGGTATGCGGCTCATGGTAAAGGCGGACGGGGGTGCCCGCCATGCCCCATTCAGGATGCGCGCCGAAGGCGTCGATCACCATGCCGACCGTTTCCGGACCGACGGTCGTATCGTTGTTGAGTAACCATAGCAGTTCGACCGCCGGATTGCCCGCCGCGACCTGCAGTCCGCGATTGTTACCACCGGCAAAGCCTAAATTCGCGCCCGTATCGATCAGCGTCAGCGGCTTTTCGATCGGTCGATCAAGATCGTCTGGACCACGCAGGTCGCATTCAATCGGAAACCGGATCGCCGCAGTCGCCTCGTTACGATGGAATTCGCTTGCATAACGCGTTTCCCGTTCGCCCTTCGCCCAAGCAGCGATGGTCTCCAGAGAACCGTCGCCCGACGCATTGTCCGCAACGATCACGTAAGGAACGCGCTCGCCGGAAAACAGTGAGGCCAGGCATTCGATCGTATCTTCCGGCGACCGATAATTTACCGCGATAACAGCCATTTCGGGCGCCGTAACCGTTGCCGGGCGAGGATCGGGCGAGTGTGACGACAAAGGATTTTCCTACTGCATTGAGGACGGCTTATGCGGCCACCCCTCACAAACCGAAAGGTTCGCAAATCGATGATCCGCGTAACAGAGACCGATAAAGAATCCACCCACTCCGCCGGTCCCGAAGGTCCGTCTGCCCCGATTGTCTCTTCGCAGAACGGCGAGCGTCTCCATGCTTGATCGCCTCGCACGCGCCATCGCCGGTGACACAATCGACTTGGGCGACGAGCCCATCCCGCCGTTCCATCTGCGAGGGTCGGTGTTCGATCCGCCGGTGACCATACGCGGCGGAGTGTTCCAGTGTGCGAACGACACCGCGCGCTGCTTCCGGTTCGATGCGTGCTGCGGCCTTTCGTTCGAAGGCGGCAGGGTAACCGGGGCGAACCGCAGCGCAGGCGCCATCCTTGTGGATCGTGGGAGTAAAATCGCCTTTCGCGGAATGCGGTTCGAGGGCCTCAAACATGGCATCGCGCATCGCGGCGTGGACGGACTGGAAATCAGCGATTGCACCTTCTCCGACATGCGCATCGATGCGATCCGGGGCGGCGGCTCTTCCCGCGTCGCGATCCTGCGGAACACGGCGACCGATTTTCGCCCCATCGATACGGGTGGCGCAGGCGATCATCCCGATTTTATTCAGTTCTGGCCACTGGCTGGTTACACAGACAACGACGACATCGTTATTGCCGACAATGTTTTCACCCGTGGAACAGGGCTGCCTGCGCAAGGCATCTTCGTCCGCGGTATCTATGCTGACCGACCGCGATTCGGCCGTGTTAGCGTGCTTCGCAACCTTATCGACGGAGGGCTGCGAAACGGAGTTTGCGTGTCGGGCGCAGCCGACGGCGAGGTTCGGGAAAACACGATCCTGTCGCACGACGATGTAACGTCGTTCCTGCGAATCGAAGAGTTCGGCGGCCGGGTCGAGGGCAACTGCGCTAGGCATTTCGTTGGCGACGTCCCGCTGGAAACGAACAGGCTAGGCGATCCGGTTCCCGCAGCGAGAAATCCTCTCGAAATCACTCTCGAACCCGGCCAGACACTTATCGTTCGATCCGGCGCGTCGCCCTTAGCTGCGTTGCGCCATCCACCCGTCGAGATAAGCCATTAGCGCCGTATAATCCGTGGTTGCGCGCGTCGGCTCGCGCGCACGTAGTTTTTCGATTGCGGCGGCAAACTCTTCGGGCGTATCGGCGATCTCGATCAGACCGCGCTTCTGGAAATTCTCGGTGATTTCCGCCTGGTGATTGTCGTAATGCTCGCCCAGTTCGTAGCGACGCGGCACGGCGATCACCCGGCATCCTGCGCGAAGCGCTGTGATCAACGAGCCGGTGCCGCCGTGGCAGACAACATAATCCGACCGCGACAGCATGGCTTGGATATCGTCGAACGGATAGGTTTCCGCCCATTCGATTCCTTCGTGTTCTACAATCGCCCCGTTGCCGACTTGAAGGATGATCTTGTCCTTCACAATCCCGTCGCGATGGGCGGTCGTTACCAGATCAACCAGCCGGGGGAAGGCCAGTGTCGCGCCGACCGTGCCGAACAAAAGTGCGTCCTTTTCCGGTCGCGGTTCGTCGATCGTCCTGAAAGGATCGAACACCAAAGCACCCTTCCAGTTTTCTGCCAGCTTCGCCGCCTGCGCGATGCGCAGATGCGCGAAGGGACCGATCAGCTTGGCAAAGGCAGACGGATTTTCGAAGCGCGCGAACGAATCGATCAGGACAATACGCGCGCCGAGCAGCCGGCCGAGAAGGACTAAAAAAGCCATGGAGCCGGCGCCGGTCGTTAAAATTACGTCGGGCCTGGCTTTGCGCAGGATGTTGAACGAGATCCGCAAACTGGCAAAAGCAGACGCGAGCATCTTGAACGGCTTGCCCAAACGCGCCTGACCAAGCGCGACATGGGGTACGAAATAGGTTTCCTGCGTCTGCGCGATCGAACGGCCCAGCGCCGATTCCTCCGTTACGAAGAAGCTGTCGTGCCGCTTCCACAGGGGTTCGAGATCAAGGAGTTGGCGCACATGGCCACCGCCGGATGCGGCGAGGCAGACGCGCAAGCGTTTCTCTCCGTCTGCCATGTCGGTCGCGAACTCCCTTGGGTGCTACGATAAAGGTGTCAATCGGCGTATAAAGCGCCAGATTTAAATTCGAGGTTTACGGTGTTGGAACAACTGAAACCTTTTCCCTTTAACGTGCCTTCGAGTGTGGTATCGGACGCATCGACGGCGGCACCCCAACCGTGCCATCCTATGTCGAAGCCGGGGAATTAAGGAAGATCATGAAATCCGTAAAGGTCTTATTCGCGGTAAGCGCGCTTGCGCTGTCAGGATGCGATTCCAGTGACGCGCCTAGCGGCCAGGTTGCCGCGACAGTCGATGGCGAGGAAATCACGGTCAGTCAGGTCGGCTCGGAACTCGCCGCGCTAGGTGTCGCGCAGCAAGCCCAGAACCCGGAACTCGCCAATCGCGCACTCGATGCCGCAATCAATCGCAAAATACTCGCGGCGGAAGCGCGCGAGCGCGGTTTGGACAAGACACCGCAGGGCGCGCTTGCACTTCAACGGGCCGAAGAGGCCGCTCTGGTTGGCCTTCTGCGCAACGAACTGCAGTCGCAGTCTCCCCGCCCCTCGGACGACGAGGCGCGGCGTTTCATATCCGACAATCCGGCGATGTTCGACCAACGGTTCGTGACGGTGGTCGAACAGCTCGTGGTCCCCCAGGTTGATCAAGCCCTCCTCCGCCGTATGGAGCCGATCGATACGCTGGACGGCGTACGCGCCCTGCTCGATCAGAACAATGTCCGCTATTCCTCCACGATGGGAACAGTTGATTCGCTGACGGTCGCTCCGAACGTGGCACAGCAGCTCGTCGATCTCGGGGTGGGCGAGGTTTACATCCTGCCGCAGGGTAACGGAGCGCGCATTAATGCGGTCGTTTCTCGAAAAACCTATCCGATCAGTGATGATCAGGCCCTGAATCTTGCACGCGAAATGGTGGCGCAGCAGCGGTCTGGCGGGCAAGCGCAGAGTGTCTTCAAGTCGGTGATCGACGAGAAGAAGAAGACCGTGCGCTATTCGGACGAGTTCTCGGCACCGGAGCAACCGGGCGCGCCGCAGGGCGTTCGCAACGGTTCGGCTGGATCGCAGGCGCCGATCGGATCGCCCGACTAATCCTATCCGACCGGCCTTGCAGGTCAGTTCAAATCGAGGCCTTATTTTGAAACCCTTTCGTATCGGGCTGCTCTGGCATTCGCTAAGAGCCGGCAATCTCGGCGTTGGCGCGCTGACCCTCGGGAATATGGCGTTAATTCGCGCCGTTGCCGAGGAAGTCGGGCGAGAGATCGAGTTCGTCGTCCTCTCGATGCGCGAGAGCTATACCGATTCGATCGCGCCGGGGGTGGAGCAATACGAGATCGACAGCCGCAAGATGCTGTCTCCCAATGGTTTCTGGAAGAAGGTCGGCACCCTCGATTGCGTTATCGATATCGGCGCGGGCGACAGCTTTGCCGACATTTACGGCGCGAAGCGATTTGGCTTCATGTGGCTTTCCAAGCAGTTGACGACCGCGCACGGTGTGCCGCTGATCTTGGCGCCGCAGACCATTGGCCCGTTCAAGAACCCTGCCCTGCGCCCACTCGCCGGATCGGTTATGAAGCAGGCAAAGGCGGTCATTGCTCGCGACCGTCAATCCCTTACCGCGATTACCGAGGTCGCGCCAAAGGCGAACGCGCAATTGGCAGTTGATGTCGCGTTCAAGCTACCGTTCGAGGATCGCTCGCAGCTGCGCGGATCGAACGGCAAGTTCCGTATGGGTATCAATGCATCGGGCTTACTGTGTCGCCAGGCCGAGACCGGCGAAAACCGCTTCGGCCTCTCTTTCGATTATCTCGCCTTGCACCGCCGTTTGATCGCGCATTTTACTGCGCAGGAGAACGTCGAGGTCCACCTCGTCACTCATGCGAACAGCGCAAACGACAAGAGCGACGACGACGGCGCACGTGCCGATGCGCTGAGGGCGGAATTTCCCGAAGCCATCCGGGTACCGGATTTCAAGGATCCGAGCGAGGCGAAAAGCTATATTTCCGGTCTCGATTTCCTCGTGGCGGGACGTATGCACGCGTGCATCGCGGCCTTCTCCTCGTGCACACCGGTCGTTCCGATTTCCTATAGCCGCAAATTCTCCGGCCTGTTCGGTTTGCTCGAATATCCTTGGCTCACACCGGTATCGGGAATGAGCGAGGACGAGGCCTTCAGCTTCGTCGTCTCCGCGATCGATGAGAGCGCCGCGATGCAGCGAGCCGAACGCGCAGTTTTGGACAAGGTCGATGCGATGTTCGACGGGTATCGCGCCGTGCTGCGAGAACAGCTCGCCAAAGGTGCCTGATCGCATGACCGATTCACCGGCCCTGAGAAAAGTCGAGCGCGGTAAACTGTGCGCGGGCTGCGGATTATGCGCGGGCATTTCGGACGATGCGATCGCGATGGAAGTGGAGGCGCCTGGATACGCGCGCCCCGAACAGGTGGCGAAAATTTCCGATCGAGTCGAGCGCGCAATCGAACAAGCCTGCCCCGGACTCGAAGTTTATAGCTGGGACCGGATGACCGAAGCGACCGCAAGCGATGTTTCTTGGGGCCCCTATATTGAATGCCTTACGGGCCATGCGACCGAAGACGAGACCCGCCATTCCGGCTCGTCCGGCGGCATGATCTCGGCGCTAGCCATGCATGCGCTCGAGACGGGGGCGGCGCAGCAGGTTCTACATATCGAAGGCGATCCCACGAAGCCGACTGGCAACCGCACTGCCATCTCGCGGACGTCGCAGGAGGTGCTTGCACGGGCCGGATCGCGCTATGCGCCCTCCTCGCCGCTTGAGAATGTCGAAGCAATGCTGGACGATGGAACGCCTACCGTATTCATCGGGAAGCCGTGCGATGTCGCGGCTCTCCGCTCGCTCGCTCTGCTCGACGAGCGTATCGACCGCGTTTTTCCCTTGAAGCTGTCCTTCTTTTGCGGCGGAGTCCCGAGCCATGCAGGCGCGGATCGCATCGTCGAGACAATGGGCCTCGACCCACAGCGTTTGAGCCAATTCCGTTATCGCGGCAACGGCTGGCCGGGACTCACCCACGCCGAAGATACTGACGGCCGAACGGCAGAAATGTCGTACGAAGAAAGCTGGGGCCGATACCTCTCCAGCCAGGTCCAGTTTCGCTGCAAAATTTGTCCGGACCCCGTAGGCGGCGTCGCCGACATAGCATGCGCAGACGCTTGGTATGGCGGCGAAAGCGGCTATCCCCAATTCGACGAAGCGGACGGCCGCAGCCTCGTTATGGTTCGGACCGAGAGCGGCAGGCGCTTCCTCGATCGGGCGCGGCGTACAAGCATCGTAGCCACGGAGCGGCTCGACATCGACGAGGTAAACCTTATGCAACCGGCCCAAGCGCGCCGGAAGCGGCGCATTGCCGCCCGGATGGCGGCATGGCGCGTTGCTGGCAAACCGGTTCCTAAAATGAGAGGTTTACATGTCGCTAAGGCGACCCGAAAAGAGCGGCCGCATCTTCTTTTGAAGGAGTTTCTCGGCACGTTACGCCGTGTCTTTCAGGGACGGATCTGATAAAGGGTTGGATTGCGGCATGTTTCCGCGAGTATTCCGAATTGCGGACCTCGCGCATGTCGCTGCATCTTAGGGGATTTCCGATGGCTGAAACACTTCGCAATCTGCGCGCTACCGCAACACTTGCCACAGCATTGGCTTCGGTTGCCTTCGCGAGCGGGGTGTCTGCGCAGACCGTAGGCGAAGACTATCTCGAGTTTGGCGGCCAAGTCGATCTTCGTTACGATAGCAACGTCATAAACGGCAATGCGCAGCGCGCGGAAGCTCGCGGTTTCAGTAGAGATGACCAGGTGGTGACGCCATCGCTTACCGCAGCCATCAACAAAACCTTCGGGCGCAATGCCGTGCGCGCCTCTGCCTTGATCGGTTACGATTTCCACCTTCAAAACCCACGGTTGGACAGCGAACGCATTTCCGTCGATTTGCTCGGTCTGATTTCACTCTCCGTTTGCGAACTGCGCCCCGGTATCAATTTCCAGCGCCGGCAAGCCGAAAGAGGCGACCGTTCGCTTGTCATCGATCCCGGCATCGCCATCGACAACGTGCAGACGATCCAGGAATACAAGCTCGACGTCGCCTGCGGTCGTTCCATTGGGTTACGTCCCATCGGCGGCGTCAGCTTCCGTAGCGGCGATAATTCGAGCGACCTGCGGCAGCTCGCCGATTTCAATACGTTCACTTACTATGGCGGCCTTGGATATCAGCAACCATCAATCGGTACGCTCGATCTCTATGCATCCAAGGCGAGTACGGAATACGAAAATCGGATGATTGGCGACGAGTTCGATGGTTTTGACGTATTTCGCGCTGGGGCGGCATATTCTCGCGATATCGGCGCACGCTGGAATGCGCGGATCGAGGGCTTTTATATCGATACCAATGCCGTGACCGCTGTCGAAGAAAATTACAACGGCCTCGGTTGGAATATCGGCTTGAACGGCACCTTCCCGCCGCGCCTCTCGCTCGGGGTGCAATTCGGGAAGGATGTCCAGCCCGTATTGAACAACGACGCCCTTTACATGAAGCAAACGACGTATGGCGTGAACGCCGATTACGCTGTCAACGAACGCTGGAACATCGGAGCCGCCTATTCGCTGCGCGATCGCAATTACGTCTACAGTGCAGCCCTGCCCCCGAGTACGGAAGGCAACCTTACCGAAGACCAGTTCAACACTGCGACAGTTTCGGCAACATATACCACGGCCAGTCCTTTGAGTTTCACCGCCTACGGGGGATACGAAAACCGCTCTGCCAACAATCCGATCTTCGACTATGACGGGTTCTACGCAGGATTAACGGTAAAGTATCTGTTCCGTCGCTAGGAAGAGAAGATGCGTAAAACGATTCTTTCGACCCGCTCCCTTGTTTGTGCCATCGGCATGGCGAGCCTGATGGCCGTGCCGCTTGCGGCGCAGACTTCTGCGTTCCAGCAGGAATTCCAGAATCAGCCCGATACATCGGCCGATGAAGAGGCCCCCTCCCCCCAGTCGGAAATGCCGCTTGCCGCGGGCTATATTCTTGGTCCGGGCGATGTCGTCGAGGTGTCGGTCGCCGGGCAGGAAGAATATCGTTCACGCGTCCAGGTACAGGTGGACGGATCGATCCAACTGCCCTTTATTCGCGACGTTCAGGCAGAAGACCGCACGGTCGCCCAGTTGCAGGATGAGGTAGCCGATCGGCTGCGTAGTGGCGGATATTATACCGATCCCGTGGTGAACGTGATCGTGGCTGGCTATGCTAGCCGCTACGTGACGGTTCTCGGCCAAGTCGGATCGCAGGGGCTCGTTCCCATCGACCGGAACTATCGCCTTTCCGAGATGATCGCGCGTGTTGGCGGCATCGGACCCAACGGTTCGGAAACCGTCACGCTTATCCGGGCTTCGGGCGAAAAGATCAATGTGACGCTCGAGGAAATGGCCACCGGCGGTCCGGCGATGGATCCCTATGTCGCCGCGGGCGACAAGATTTTCGTCGACCGTGTGGAAGCAGGGTCGCAAGCGACTTTTTGCATCTACGGCGCGGTCAATGCCGCGGGTTGCTATCCCGTCGGCCAGACCATGACCTTACGCATGGCGCTCGCGCGCGCAGGAGGTCTGAATAATCTCGGTTCGGAAAAGAAGATCGACGTTTTCCGCAACGGCCGCGAAATTGGCCGCATTGATCTTTCGCAGCCTGTGCTTGAAGGCGACGTTCTCAAGGTCGGCGAGCGTTTCTTTTGATTTCCTTTTGGTCTAGGCGTTCGCAATGAGCATCAATCAATTCTTCCGAATACTCTGGGCGCGCCGTTTGCTAATCGGCGCGACCACGGCGATAGCGCTGCTGCTTACGATGGCAGTCGCAGTCGTCATGCCGCCTCGTTACGAAGCGACGTCGCGCTTGATGCTCGATATCGTCAAGCCGGACCCGGTGACGGGTGAGACCATCGCGGCGCAGTGGGCGCGTGCCTATGTCGGAACGCAGCTGCAATTGGTTACCGATCCGCGCGTCGCCAGCCGCGTCGCGGAGCGCGCAGGCTGGACTGATTCCGCCGAATTCGCGCAGGAATATCGCGATAGCGGGGCAGCCGAGCGCATGGATTTTCAGCGCTGGCTCGCCGAACGCGTCATCGAGAATACGACTGCATCGATGGTGCCCGGCAGCAATATTCTTGAGATTACTTATGCCAGCACTACGCCCGAACCGGCAGCCGAGCTGGCCGATCTTGTCCGCGATGCCTATGTCGATCAGACGCTCGAGTTCCGGCAGGAAGCCGCCCAGCGGAACGCCGATTGGTTCGACCAGCAGACCCAGGAAATTCAGACCGCACTGGCCGAAGCACAAGAAGCTAAGACCGACTTCGAGCGTGCGAACGGCGTCATCCTGACCGACGATCTTGTCGACACGGATACTGCGCGGCTTCGCGCTCTAGCGGGATCGACGCCTGCGGGCCAGGTACAGACGATGGCGGGCGGCGGTGTCGCACCGTCGGCTGGCCAGTTGGCACAAATCGATGCGGCCATTGCCGCCGCATCGCGGACCTTGGGTCCGAACCACCCGAATTTGCAGCAATTGCGCCAACAGCGCAACGCTCTTGCCTCGTCGGTCGCGCAGGAATCCGCCGCGCAGCCGCGCATGGTCACGACCGGCCCGTCGCTCAGTTCGCTCTACAGTGCACAGCAGGCCCGTGTGCTCGAAAATGCCGGTGCCGCCAACGAAGCGCGCCGGCTCGCGACCGATGTGCTGGTGTTGCGTGACCAATACCAGCAGACCGCAGCCCGGGCAGCCCAGCTCGAGCAGGAAGCCCGGTCCAGCGAAAGTGGACTGACCCTGCTGAACGATGCGATCATTCCGCAGGGTAAGGTGTTCCCGAACTATCCCTTCCTCTTGATCGTGTCGCTGGCAGCGGGCCTCGGCATCGGCGTTCTCGCTGCCCTTTTGCTCGAACTATTCAAGCGGCGCATTCGCGGGGTTGAGGAATTGCAACTGATCGATGCGCCGGTTCTCGGCGCTATGCATGCCCAATCCGGCAGCGACAAACAGGGGGCATCGCCATTCGCGCGCCTTCGAGGGGAAAGTTACGCCACATGAACGAATTGAGCACCCCATCGCAGCAAGACTGGACGCCTGACGTCCATGCGGACGGCGGTTATGCCGATCATCGCTTCGATTCGATCGAGGAAAGCGGTGATTACACTTTTTCAGACAAGCTTGCGCTTCTCTCAGGGCGTGGGTCTCTCGATGCGGAAACGATTTCGCTCTTGCTGTCGGAATTGCTTTCGCAGCACGTTCAGAATGCCAAACGCGGCATAGCCTTTTGCGGCGCATCGAAAGACACCGGCTGCAGCTACATGGCGGCGAATATTGCGGTTGCCATGGCATTGTCAGGCGTTCGCACGATTCTGGTTGATGCGAATATGCGCGATCCGGCGGTGCAGGACTATATCGCTCCAGTGAGCGACCGGGGCGGGCTTCTTCAATGTCTGAGCGACGAATACACGACCCTGCAGCATGTGGTACACCACGACGTAATTCCCAATCTTTCGGTCCTTTACGCGGGCGGGGTCTCCAATGATGCAGGCCTTCTTGCTTCGAAAAACGCCGATGCGGTGTTTTCCGACTGCTTGCGCGATTACGCGTGCACGATCGTCGATACGGCTCCGGCCAACCGTAGTTCAGACGCAGTGCGGATCGCGAACATGGTGCGCTACACGCTGATCGTTGCACGGAAGGACAAGTCGTTCGTCGCCGATATCAAGAAGCTCGCCGGCGACATTCGGCAGAATAACGGCGAAATACTTGGCACATTCCTGAATGCCTACTGAGGCCGTTCTCGACAAGCCTTTCTCGAACGCGGCCCCGAACCAGTCGGGTACCCTTGCACGGCTGCGTTCCCATTGGCCGCTTGTTCTCGCCTGCGTCGCCTTCGCGATCCCGACGATCATTCGGCTGGCTGAAGGATCGTGGAGCTTGGAAATCGGTGCGCACGGCCCGATCGTCCTCGCGACCGGATTGTGGCTACTGTCTCGCTGCGACTGGTCTCACCAGTCCGGTGAGGGCCGTTCGGGAACCGTGCAAGGTCTAACATGGGCCGCCATCGTCGTGTCTCTTATCCTGTACGTCTTCGGACGCGCATATGATTTTCTCGCCCTGGAAACGGCGGGTCTCTATTTCGCGCTGATCGGTGTGCTTGTCCTAGCAGTCGGGGCGCGTACGGTCTTTCGGAACACATTCCCGCTGCTGTACCTAGCCTTCCTCATCCCGCCGCCCGGTTGGGTGATCGACGCTGTGACAGCGCCCTTGCAGCATTTCATCTCGTTTTCGGCGACCGAGCTCCTGCGTTGGCTCGACTATCCGGTGTCTCGTAGCGGCGTCGCGATCGAGGTCGCGCAATATCGCTTGCTGGTCGAACAGGCGTGTTCCGGTATGAACTCGATCGTCGGCCTGACCGCAGTGACGCTGTTCTACATTTACCTACTGCACGGCTCGAGTTGGCGTTATGCGATCCTGCTGATGGCGCTAATTCTGCCGATCGCTGTCTTCGTGAACTTCCTTCGCGTTTGCACGCTGATCTTGGTGACCTATCACTACGGCGACGCGGTAGCGCAGGGCGTGTTCCACAACACGGCAGGCGTGGCCCTGTTCGCTTTGGCGCTCGCGCTGATGTTCCTCATCGATGCCGGCCTGCGCAAAGCTTTGGGAGGACGGCTTCAATGACTGCAGTCAATCGCCGGACAGTCCTTATCGGCGGGGCATTCGCCGCAGCCTTCGGAACCGCCGCTTGGCTGACGCCGCGCGAACAGCTTCGCTATCTAGAGGATGATCAGCTTTCCGAGGTTATCCCCGAGAGGTTCGGCCCGTGGGTGTCTAAATTCGACCCGAACCTGGTGGTCCCCCCGACCGAAGGCAGCTTGACCGATCGCCTATACGACGATCTCGTTACGCGGCGGTACCAAAACGTCAATACGGGTGAGCAGATCATGCTACTCGCGGCCTATGGCGGGACGCAGACCGACGACCTGCAGTTGCACCGGCCCGAGGCTTGCTATCCCGCGGTCGGCATGCAGATCGCCGCGCGGCGCCCGGTGATGCTTGAGCTCGGCGGGCGGTCCGTCCCCGCGGTCGAGTTGACCGCCACGGCACCTGGACGCATCGAGGATATCATCTACTGGAGCCGCATGGGCAACAGCTTCCCGCAGGACGCCGGTGCCCAGCGCAGTGAAAAACTGGCGCTCGCGTTCCAGGGTTTGATCCCAGATGGTATCCTCGTGCGCGCATCGCATGTCCGACCTGAAGGTATGCCGGCGAGCGTCGATATCGCAGCATTCCTCAGTCAGATGGTTGGCTCGGTCAGCACCAAGCAGCGCCTCGCCCTTATCGGAAATGCACAAGGCATATCCCGCGTGGCCGAACGCGGTTAACGCTGGAACGATCGGTTTTTTCGGTCTCTAAACCGCTTGCCCCGGACCTCCCGGCGCGTTCCCTCGTTCTCTATCCATCTGACCCAAATGGAAGAGGACTTTTATGAACTTGCCGCATAAGGCCCACGTCGCGATCGTCGACGGCGAAAAATTTATCGTCATGCGCAATAGCGGACAGTCGTTGGACCCCAAGCTCGAAAACGCTGAAAAGCCTAACCTGTCGACCACCAATTACAGCGCCGGGGTCAAGCATCAGGACGACGTCGGACGGCATCTCGGCAGTAGCGATCTCGAGGAACTGGCGCATGGTGCCGCGGCAGCGGAATGGTTGAACGCCAAGGCCGTCGCGAACGAGATCGACGACCTCCTCGTAATTGCAGACCCAAAGACACTCGGTGAGATGCGTCGGCATTATCACAGCGAACTGGAAAAGCGCCTGGTTGGCGAAATTGCCAAAACCATGACCGGCGAGCCTACCGACCGGATCGAAAAGGCCATCGTCTCCGCATAAGATCTACGACTTGTTCGGTTCCCGGCGCGGCGAAGACACGTTCGGTCTTCGTCGCGCTTGCCTGCGACCGGATCGATCCGTTAACGCCTGAATAACCATGATGGGGTTAGACGGTTGGACATGACATTGAAACGGATCGGGAAAACCTTCGTGGCGGCGGTCTTGGCCGCAGCCGTGCCTTTTGCTGCTCAGGCGCAGACAACTTACCAAGCGCAGTTCGACAGCACGCTCGGCACGGAAATGCGCACGCCGCAATCGTTCGATGCGGTATATCAATCGGCATTCGAACAACGCATCGCCGAACTGGCCGATGGATCGCGGGGCCGGATCGGCGTCGCCGCCGTCGACCTGTCGACCGGGCAGCAGATCGGCATCCTTGACGACCAGCTTTTTCCCATGGCCAGCACCAGCAAGATCGCGATCGCCGCGACGTTCCTAGAAGGGGTGGAGAAAGGCCGCTGGTCTCTGACGAGCGAATTCCCGCTTCTTCTGCCAAAGCGCTCGGCGCGCTTTTCCAGTGCTGTCGCCCCGGTCTATGAAGGCGATCACATGAAGGCGATCGACCTGATCGAGATTATGATCACTCGCTCCAGCAATCCCGCGACTGATGCCTTGCTTCGCGTCGTGGGCGGTCCGAAAGAAGTGAATGCCTGGATGCGGCGCGCCGGGATCAAGAATTTCAGCCTCGACCGCGATATCGCAACCCTCGTTCGCGACGATGGCGAGTTCGATCCCGCCAACCATATCGACAAGCGTGACAGCGCGACGCCGGCGGCGATGCTGACCTTGCTGAAAGGCTTGTATCAGGGAGACTACCTGTCGGCGAGTTCGCGCCGGGTGCTTCTAGGTGCAATGAGCCGGACCCGCACGGGTAAGAGGCGGATACCGGCACTGATGCCGGCAGGCGTGCGAGTGTCCCACAAAACCGGGTCACTGAACAATACGTCCAGCGATATCGGCATTCTCGAAATGCCTGACGGGCGCGCGGTGGCAGTCGCCATTTATGTGACCGGACAGGGAACGCGGCTCAATCGCGAGGCGAAGATCGCGCAGATCGCGCGGGCCTTGCACGATGGCTATGCGGCGGAAAAAACCCGGCGCATCTATGCGGATGCCAATTATGGCGGGGGCAATTGACGCGCGCGCAAGAACTTCTCTTCATTCATAAAAAAAGGGGCAGCGCCATAAAGCACTGCCCCTTGAAATTTCAGGCGACCGAGCCGCCCGTGCGATAGCGCGAGATTAGTCGGCTTCGGCTTCGGCAGGCGTTTCGCCTTCGACTTCAGCTTCGGCATTCGCGGCGGCAGCGTCGGCGTTCTCGCCAAGCTGATCGGCACCTGCGGCAACGTCGTTGCCAGCTTCTTCGATCTCGCTGCCCATGGCGTCCATGTTGGCTTCGGTGTCGGCGGCGGCGCTCTCGGCTGTCGTCGAAGCGGCGTCCTGCGTTTCTTCCGAGCAAGCGGCCAGCGAGAGAGCGGCGGCCGAAGCGGCCAGAAGAGCGATCTTGCGCATAATAGAAATCCTCAAATTTCGGTTCCGGTGCAGCCCCTATCCTATCGAACAGGTACTGCGCGAAAGCCTTTGCGGCCCCCACGCGATCTCAAATAATGGCAGCAATGTGGCATTGCAAGTCCTTTCGCCACATTCTGCCTTATTTCGTCGTTTTCCTGCCAGACCTTACCAATGCCTCACCGTTCGGACTATGCCGCTTTCGTCTCCACTTCGTAGGGCACCGCTGCTAGAAGCCGCGCGATGTCCGAAAAGAACCACCTCTATCTCGTCGATGGATCGGCCTACATCTTCCGCGCCTATCATCGACTGCCGCCACTTACCAATCCCGAAGGCACGCCCGTCGGCGCGGTTTACGGATATACGACGATGCTATGGAAGCTGGCCGAGGATCTGGACAAGGCCGACGGGCCGACGCATCTCGCAGTCATCCTCGACAAGGGATCGACCAGTTTCCGCAACGATATCTATGCCGACTACAAGGCGCACCGGCCGGATCCGCCGGAAGATCTCGTTCCGCAATTCCCCCTCATCCGCGATGCGACGCGCGCCTTTTCCCTACCCTGTATCGAGGAAGAGGGTCTGGAAGCGGACGACCTTATCGCCTCCTACGCCCGCGCCGCGACGCGCAAGGGATGGGACGTCACCATCGTCAGTTCCGACAAAGACCTGATGCAAGTGGTGGGGGACTGCGCGAAGGAAGACCTGGAGCCGGGCGTCGAGAAGGGCGGCTGTATCGATATGCTCGATACGATGAAGAATGCCCGCATCGGCCCGGATGAGGTCGAGGAGAAGTTCGGCGTGCCCCCGCATCTCGTCGGCGACGTTCTCGCGCTGATGGGCGATTCGGTCGACAACATTCCAGGCATTTACGGCATCGGCCCAAAGACCGCCTCGAAGCTGATTGCCGAGCATGGTTCGCTGGCCGCGGCGCTGGATCAGGCGCCGGATATGAAGAAGTCCAAGCTGAAGGAGCGCCTGATAGAAGGCCGCGACATGGCCGAGCTCAGCCGGGTACTGGTCACGCTGAAGGAAGATTGCGACCTGCCGGTGCCGATTGAGGATATGAAGCTCGACGGTACGCCGCCCGAACCGCTCGCCGCCTTCCTGGAAAAGCACGGCTTCACCAGCCTTTCCCGCCGTTTGGAGTCCGGAACCGGGAGTCCGGGCCGCAAGACCGATCTCAATCCGGCGAAGCAGGTCACCGCTGCGGCGCAGGCGGTCGACGGGGCGAACGCCCAGCCCCTGCCCGATTTTCCCGCTGTCGACCGCTCCGCCTATGAATGCGTGCAGACGCGCGAACGGCTCGATGCCTGGATCGAACGGGCCTTTGCCGCCCGGCTGGTCGCGGTCGATACGGAGACGAGTTCGCTCGATTGCATGCAATGCGATCTCGTCGGTGTCAGCTTGGCCCTCGGTCCGAACGATGCCTGCTACATTCCGCTGGCCCATGGGGGCACCGACATGTTCGCGGACCGGCCCGAACAGGTGCCGATGGACGCCGCTCTCGCCGCGCTGAAGCCGCTGCTCGAGGCGAACAGCGTGCTGAAGATCTTCCAGAACGGCAAATACGATCTTAACGTCCTCGCCCGCAACGGCATTCACGTCGCGCCGATCGAGGACACAATGATCATCAGCTTCGCGCTGGATGCCGGACGCAGCGAACAGGGCATCGGCGGCGGGCATGGCATGGACGAGCTGGCCGAGCGCCACCTCGGCCACAAATGCCTGAGCTACAAGGAAGTTTGCGGCACCGGCAAAAAGGCGATCCCGTTCGGCGAAGTCCCGCTCGACAAGGCGACCGAATATGCAGCCGAGGATGCGGACGTCACATGGCGCCTGTACAAGCACCTCAAACCGCGCCTCGCGGTCGAAGGTGGCACGCGCGTGTACGAACGGGTCGACCGGCCGACCATTCCCGTCATCGCCGATATGGAGCGGCATGGCATCAAGGTCGACCGGTCGCGGCTTGCCAAACTGTCGGAGGAATTCGCAGTCGAGACAGCACGGCTCGAAGGCGAAATTCACGAGATCGCGGGGCAGGAATTCACCATCGGCAGCCCCAAGCAGCTCGGCGAAATCCTGTTCGACAAGCTCGGATACAAGGGCGGCAAGAAGGGCAAGAGCGGCCAATATTCGACCGACCAGTCGGTTCTGGAACGGCTCGCAGCGAGCGGCGCGGAGGTGCCGGGCAAGGTTCTCGAATGGCGTCAGCTCACGAAGCTCAAGACGACCTATACCGATGCGCTCCAGGCGGCGATCAATCCCTTCACCGACCGCGTCCATACGAGCTACAGCCTCGTCGGCGCGCAGACCGGGCGGCTCTCGTCCACCGACCCGAACCTGCAGAACATCCCGATCCGTACCGAAATCGGGCGGCAGATCCGCGAAGCCTTCGTGGCCGACGAAGGCAACGTCCTTCTCGCCGCCGACTATTCGCAAATCGAATTGCGGCTGGCCGCGCATATGGCGGATGTCGGACCGCTGAAGGATGCGTTCGAGAAGGGCGAGGATATCCATTCCCGTACCGCGAGCGAGATGTTTGGAGAAGTGACACGCGACACCCGCGCGCAGGCGAAGACGATCAACTTCGCCATTCTCTACGGCATTTCGCGCTGGGGGCTGGCGGGCCGGCTCGATGTCGAAGCCGACGTCGCGCAGGATATGATCGACACCTATTTCCAGCGCTTCCCCGGCATTCAGCGCTATATCGTCAGCACGCTGGAACGTGTGCGCGAGCGTGGTTATTCCGAGACGCTGTTCGGCCGCAAGACGTGGTTTCCGCGCATCAATTCGAAGAACCCGAACGAGCGTTCCGGTTCCGAACGCGCGGCGATCAATGCGCCGATCCAGGGCACCAGCGCCGACATCATCAAGCGGGCGATGGCACGCATGGGGCCGGCACTAGCCGATGCGGGCCTTTCCGGCGTGCGCATGCTGTTGCAAGTGCACGACGAACTGGTGTTCGAACTACCGGAAGGCGATGTCGGCGCGGCATCCGAAGTCATCGAGCGGGTGATGGCGGAAGCCGCCGGGCCCAGCGTTACGCTTTCGGTGCCGCTCGGCGTCGAGATCGGACACGGCCATAGCTGGGGCACCGCGCATTGATGGCGGCCATTCCTTTTGCGCACCTCGGCCGGCGGTGGCCGAATGTCGTCATCCTCCTTCTGATCGGGGGAATGATGTTCGCGCTCATCTTCCTCGTCTGGCAGACGCTGGAATCGGAACGCGATACGCGTGAGCAGAGCAGGCAGACGGACAACATCCTGCTGGAACTGCGGAACGTGCACACGGCGGCGCTCAATGCCGAGACCGGACAGCGCGGCTATCTGCTCACGCTCGACCGCCGCTATCTCGAGCCGTACCAATTGGGGCGCGAACAGATCGAACCTGCGCTCGAACGCCTGCGCACCGCCGTCGAAACCGACAGTACGCAGCGGCAATCACAATTGCTCGACCAGATCGATGCACTGGCACGCGCCAAATTCGCGGAAATGCAGACTACCGTCGAACAGTCGCAAAGCGGCGGTTTGATCGAAGCGCGTCGCACGATACTGACCGACGAGGGTCAGGAGATGATGCAGCGCCTGCGCCGTTCCATTCGCGAGATGGAGCGGATCGAGCGCGATATTTTCGCTCAGCAGCTGACGGATACGGCCCGGGCGGAGTCTCGCGTCCTCCCCCTGCTCGGCATGTTGATCCTGCTGCTCCTGTTCGCGATCATTTTCGGTGCGCGGCTGGTCTCCCGCGCGGCCAAGGCCGAGGCCGAGGCGTCCCAGGCTTCCGCCATCGGCGAAGCGCGCGACCGGGCCGACCTTCTGGCCCGCGAGTTGAATCACCGGGTGAAGAACCTGTTCGCCGTCATTCTGGCTATCGTCCAGATGAGCGCGCGCGACAAACCGGAAGCCAAAGCGGTCACCGAAAGCATCAGTCAGCGCATTCGTGCCCTGCTTACGGCCCATGAGGTCAGTCAGGGCGAGCTGGACAGGCAAGTCGCCTCGTTGGCCGCATTGGTCGAAACCACGCTCGCGCCTTACGAATCCTCGAGAAAGACCTCGCGCATCAGCGGCCCCGACATCCATTTGCCGGCGAAGCAGGTCACGCCTCTTGGGTTGGTCCTGCATGAGCTTACCACCAATGCGGTCAAGTATGGCGCATGGGCGAATGACGGCACGATCGATGTATCGTGGGAGCGCAAGGACGACGATAACATCCGCTTCGTCTGGCGCGAACGCGGGGCGAAAGTCACGGGCGAGCCTGAAAGCACCGGGTTCGGAAGCCTGCTGATGACCAGTGCGGCCCGCCAGTTCGGCGGGACGGTCGAACGGCAATTCGGCCCGGACGGGATCGAAGTCGTCATCGAAATTCCCACGTCCGAGTAGGGCAAGCCTTGAAAGCGCGGCGGGCGGCCCATACGGCGACGAGACGATGATCGAGCGTCTGAGATACGAAAACTGGCCGGTAAGCTACGAAGCCGCCCTCGATACGCTGGTGGTTCTCGGCATCGCCATCGGCGGCGCGTTCATTCTCCACTGGATCATGATGGCGGTTCTGCGCCGCGTGGTGCGCATGTCGAGTGCGCGGATCGACGATGTTGTCCTGCGCCTCGTCTATCGCCCGCTCAGATGGGCGATGGTCGCTTTCGCGATATCGATCGCGGCGGAAAACGAGGCTTTGGTCGGCCGCGGGTGGGACGTGTTCGCCGATTTCCTAACGCCCGCGGTGGTCGGCTGGCTCCTCTTCGCGGCGGTCAAGGGGATCGCGGCGGGGTATGAGGAACAGGCCTCGCTATCGGGCGACGAAGTGGCGCTGCGCTCGCACCGGACGCGCATTGCCATCCTGTCGCGCACGGCGCGGGTGGCGATCATTCTCGTCACCGTCGCGCTGTTCCTGTTCAACATTCCCGGTGTGCGCGATGTGGGAACGACCATGCTCGCCTCCGCCGGCCTTGCGGCCCTTGCGGTCGGTGCTGCGGCCCAGCCGGCGCTGAAATCGCTTATCGCGGGCCTGCAGATGGCGCTGACCCAGCCTCTGCGTATCGGCGACATGGTGAAGGTCGATGGAGAAGTCGGCCGGGTCGAGGAAATTCGCATGAGTTTCGTGACGGTTCGCACGTGGGACGAGCGCGTCATAGTGGTGCCGACCAGCCGGTTCCTCGATCAAAGCTTCGAAAACTGGTCGCGTGTCAGCGAAAAGCTTACGGGGCCGATCTTCCTGCATCTCGATCCGGCAACCGCAATCGATCCGATTCGCGAGGAATTCGAACGGTTCACGAAGGACCATCCGTTGTTCGACGGTCGGAATATATCGCTACTGATGACCGAGGCCCGGCCCGAAAGCGTGGAATTGCGCCTTTCGATGAGCGCGGAGACGATCGGCGATCTGTGGAACCTGCGCTGCGCCGTGCGCGAACACATGCTCGACTGGCTGCGCCGCGAAATGCCGAATGCACTGATTCGCCATCGCCTCGAGGTCGAAGCGGCGAACCAGCGAGCTTTGGGCAACTGATACTCGCGCCCGCCGGTTTGCGCTTCCGCGTCAGCCGTGCTTCTTCTCGCGCGTCGATTGGAGCATGTCTTCGGTCAGGAAACCGATAGGCTGCGCTTCCGCGGCGCGCTTTTTGAGTTCGCCCCGCATCTTCTTGTACTCGTCTTCCATTTTCTGCGTCACGGTTGCCCGGCTGTCTTCGAGCGCTTCGGAGAAGTCCTCCGCGGTCACCTGCTGCACATCGCCGCCCGCACGCTTCAACGCGTTTAGGCCCGCACGCCGGACGACGTCTTCGAGATCGGCCCCGGTGAAGCGTTCCGTCTTCCCCGCGACATCGGCGAGGCTGACGTCGTCGGCCAAAGGCATGTTCGCCGCATGAATGCCGAGGATTTGCTCGCGTCCGGCTTTGTCCGGCGTGCCGACATAGACCAGTTCGTCGAAACGGCCGGGGCGCAATAGCGCGGGGTCGACCAGCGTCGGCCGGTTGGTCGCGCCGATCACGACGACCGATTGAAGTTCCTCCAGCCCGTCCATTTCAGCGAGGATGGTGTTGACCACCCGCCCGGTCACTTCCGGCTCGCCCGCCCCGCTACCGCGTGCGGGCACGAGGCTGTCGATCTCGTCGATAAAGATCACGCAGGGTGCCACGGCGCGGGCGCGCTTGAACATCTTGGCGATCTGCTGTTCGCTCTCGCCGTACCATTTGGAAAGCAGGTCGCTCGACTTCATCGAGATGAAGTTCGCCTCTGCTTCCTTGGCAACGGCCTTCGCGAGCAGGGTCTTACCGGTTCCGGGCGGTCCGAAAAGAAGGAAGCCCTTCGCGGGCCGGATGCCTAAGCGATGGAAGGCATCGGGATTGCGCATCGGCAGTTCGATGCCTTCCTTCAGCTTGTCTATCGCATCGCCGACGCCGCCGATGTCGGACCAGCCGGTGCGCGGCACCTGCACCATGACTTCGCGCATGGCGGAAGGCTGGATGCGCTTGAGGGCGGACAGGAAATCCTCGCGGCTTACATACAGCTCGTCCAGCAGTTCCGGCGGAATGGTCCGCTCGTCGAGATCGAGCTTGGGCATGAGCCGCCGCACGGCATCGATCGCGGCCTCGCGCGCCAGAGCGGCAATGTCCGCACCGACGAAGCCGTAAGTGGCCTTGGCCAGTTCGGCGAGGTCCACCTTGTCGCCCAGAGGCATGCCGCGGGTATGGATGCCGAGAATTTCGCGCCGCCCGCTTTCGTCGGGAACGCCGATCACGATCTCGCGGTCGAACCGGCCTGGCCGGCGCAGCGCCTCGTCGATGGCGTCGGGGCGATTGGTAGCGGCGATGACCACGAGGTTCGAGCGCGCTTCCAGCCCGTCCATCAACGTCAGAAGCTGGGCGACGAGCCGCTTCTCCGCTTCGCCCGGCACCCGGTCGCGCTTGGGGGCGATGGAATCGATCTCGTCTATGAAGACGATGGCGGGGGAGGACTTGGCCGCTTCCTCGAATACCTGGCGCAGCGCCTTTTCGCTCTCACCATAACCCGAGCCCATGATTTCCGGCCCGTTTATGGCAAAGAAATTAGCGTCCGATTCGTTCGCGACGGCCTGCGCCAATCGCGTCTTGCCGGTTCCGGGCGGGCCGTGGAGCAACACGCCCTTGGGCGGATCCACGCCGAGGCGGGTAAACAATTCGGGATAGCGCAGCGGCAGCTCGACCATCTCGCGAAGCTGCTGGATGGTATCTTCCATCCCGCCGACATCGTCGTAATTGACGACCGCGCGCGCATCGCGCGGTTCTTCGAACTCGGCGCGCAGTTCCACCTCGGTATTCTCGTCGATATGGACGATGCCCTTCGGCGTTGTGGAAACGACGCTCAAGCGGATCTGCGTAAGCGCATAAGCCGGGGCGTTGAACATCCGGCGAACTTCGGGCGGCATGTTCTGCACCGGTTGCTGGCCCGTGGTGGCGACGAGATCGCCCGCCATCAGGGGCTTTCGGAAGAAATTGCGCTTCAGGGCCTGCGTCGGCCCTTGCAGCCGCATCTCGCGATTGGCGGGCGCGAACACCACGCGCGTGGCGGGCCGCGATTCGGCGGCGGCGATCTTTACATGCTCGCCCGAACCAACTTCGGCATTGCCGCGCTGCAGGCCATCGAGCCGGATGACCGAAAGGGACTGGTCCTCATCGTAAGCCGACATGGCAATAGCCACCGTGTCGCGCTTGCCGGTGACCTGGACCACGTCGCCCTCGGTGATGCCGAGCGCCTGGAACGCCGAGCGCGGAATGCGCGCGGTACCCTGCCCGCTCTCCTCCTGCCGTGCGGCAGCGACTTGCAGCCTGACCGTTTTTTCGTCCACCGCCGTCGCACCGTCCGCATCGGCCATAGAGCCTACTCCTTCGTTTCGTTTCTGAACCGCCCAAATGGTTACGGCAGTCGATCATGCAATGAGCGAAGGCTTTGAGAGGTCCGCTGCGGGACGGTTTGCGGATAAGAAAAAAGCCCGGCTGGAAGAACCAACCGGGCTTGAAAGTCTGGGAGAGGATGCCTGAAAGGCCCGCCCTATGTGCAGTGCAGCAAGGTTTTGTGCAAGTGCGAAACGTTCAAGTATGCATGCATATTATGCAACACATTCAGGCGGAGTGATCGATTCCATGCAGTTTTCGCGCAGAACCGTATGCTCTGCGAAGGGGTGACACGTCCGGTCCCGACGCTTAGAGCAAAGCCAATACGGAGGTTCGATGAACAAGCTTTTTCCCGATGCCGCCGCCGCGCTCGACGGCCTTCTGAAAGACGACATGCTGATAGCAAGCGGCGGTTTCGGCCTTTGCGGCATTCCCGAACGCTTACTGGGCGCCATTTGCGACAGCGGGGTAAAGAACCTCACCTTCGCCAGCAACAATGCCGGGATCGACAATGAAGGCATCGGCATGCTCCTGCGCACCCAGCAGGTGAAGAAGATGATCTCGTCCTATGTGGGTGAAAATAAGGAGTTCGAGCGGCAGTTTCTCTCCGGCGAGCTCGAAGTCGAATTCTGCCCGCAAGGCACGCTCGCCGAACGGATGCGGGCGGGCGGCGCGGGCATTCCCGGCTTCTACACCAAGACAGGCGTCGGCACGCAGGTGGCCGAGGGCAAGGAGGTAAAGCAGTTCGCGAACCGCGACGGGCAACAAGAGGACTACATTCTCGAGCACGGCATCTTCGCCGATCTCGCCATCGTGAAAGCCTGGAAGGCCGACGAAACCGGCAATCTGGTGTTCCGCAAGACGGCGCGCAATTTCAACCAGCCGGCGGCGACCTGCGGCAAGGTCTGCGTAGTCGAGGTGGAGGAAGTGGTGCCTGCGGGCAGCCTCGATCCCGATACCATCCACCTGCCGGGCGTTTACGTCCAGCGCATGATCATGGGCGCTCCTTACGACAAGAAGATCGAATTCGTGACGACGCGCGAGCGGGAAACGGCTTGATGCGTACCGTCTTCGCGGCGGCACTCGCCCTTGCGGCGACCGGGTGCGCCACCGCCCCCGATAGCGCGCCGCTTGCAAGCGCTCAGGCGGCGGTCACGCTCGAAAGCGATGCGCCCGATTCTATGCGTTGGCTCTATGGCTCGGGCGAGGCGGCGGGGGCGTCCATTCAAACCTGGCGCATGCTGGCCGACTATGCCGTGACGATTTCACGTCAGCGCAGCATTCTGCAGGCCGTACCGATGGGCCTCGATGGCGAAGTACGCCGCGAAAGCTGCATGCAGGGCGACCGGATCAAGCCGCTCGCCGTGGTGTTCGACGTCGACGAGACGGTCATCCTTAACGCGGGCTACGAAGCGTGGCTGGCTCAGGGCAACACCTATTCGCGCGACACGTGGCGCGAATGGGAAGAGCGCGGCGACACCCTCGCCCGCCCCGTGCCCGGCGCCGTCACTGGCATACGCCGTTTGCGCGAAGCCGGAATAACACCGGTATTCAACACCAACCGTCAGTACAGCGCCGAAGGAGCGGCTCGGGCGATCAAGGCGGCCGGCCTCGGCGATGCGGTGCACCGGCAGACGCTATATCTGCGCGGCGACGACGGCACGAACAGCGGCGGCAAGGATGGTCGTCGGGCCCTGATCGCGCAAACCTATTGCGTGATCGCGCTCGCCGGAGACAATCTCGGCGACTTCGCGGACGTCTTCAACGTCGAGGGCCAAGGCGTGCAGGCCCGCCGCGAACTGGCCGCACGCGGCGAATACGCGCAGCTTTGGGGCAATGGCTGGTTCGCCTTTCCCAACCCCGTATACGGCGATTCGATCAACGGCACGATCGGTGAGGTTTTCCCGCCCGAGCAGCGCTGGACCCCGAATAATTCGACCATGCCGGGCGATGCGCCCGCAATCATGAACGAAGGCACGAAATGAGCGATACTGCACAGAAGACCGGCTGGGACCGCAACGAGATGGCTGCCCGCGCCGCGCGCGAGCTGGAAGATGGCTACTACGTCAATCTCGGCATCGGCATCCCTACGCTCGTCGCCAATCATATTCCCGAAGGCATGCAGGTCACGCTACAGAGCGAGAACGGCATGCTCGGCATCGGCCCCTTCCCCTATGAGGGCGAGGAAGATGCGGACCTCATCAATGCCGGCAAGCAGACGATCAGCGAATTGCCGCACAGCGCCTATTTCGACAGCGCGACCAGCTTCGGCATGATCCGCGGCGGACATATCGACCTTACCGTGCTCGGCGCTATGGAAGTGGCGCAGAATGGCGACATTGCCAACTGGATGATCCCCGGCAAGATGATCAAGGGGATGGGCGGCGCGATGGACCTTGTCGCCGGGGTGAAGAAGATCATCGTGGTTATGGACCATACGGCGAAGGACGGCAGCCCGAAATTCATTCCCGAATGCTCGCTGCCGCTGACGGGGACCAACGTCGTCGACATGATCGTGACCAATCTCGGCGTGTTCCAGCGGCCCGACCATGAAAGCGACTTCCGCCTGATCGAACTGGCGCCCGGCGTGAGCGAGGACGACATCGCCGCAAGCACGACCGCGAAGTACGAGGTCGCGCTGGGCTGAGGCGGACCGTGGCCCATTGGCTGGACAACCCGCGTGAGCCGAACGCCCCGCTTGCGGGTGTACGAGTGCTGGAACTGGCGCGCGTTCTGGCAGGACCGTTCTGCGGACAGATCCTTGCCGATTTGGGGGCGGACGTCATCAAGGTGGAAAGCCCGGACGGCGACGGTACCCGGAAATGGGGGCCGCCTTTCGTCACGCGCGATAACGGCGACCGCGAGGCGGCCTATTACCACGGCTGCAACCGCGGAAAGCGCAGCATCGTTGCGGACTTCGGAGATGCTGACGATTTGCGCCTTGTCACCGGCTTGGCCGGACAGGCGGATGTCGTGCTCGAGAACTTCAAGCCCGGTACGCTTTCGAAATTCACTCTTGATTACGACAGTCTTGCCGCCGCCAATCCGAAATTGGTGTACTGCTCGATCAGCGGCTTCGGGCAGACCGGCCCACGTCGCAACGAGCCGGGCTACGATTTCGTCGTGCAGGGCATGAGCGGGTTCATGGCCCTTACGGGCGAACCGGACGGCGCGCCGATGAAGCACGGCCTTTCGATCAGCGACATGTTCTGCGGGCTTTGGTCCGCCAATGCAATCCAAGCCGCGCTGCTCATGCGCCAGCGTACCGGCAAGGGGCAGTGGATCGACATGAGCCTACTCGATTGCTCGGTCGCCATGCTGGCGCATCAGGCGCAGTACTATTTCACGACCGGCGAGAACCCGCCGCGCATGGGCAATCTTCACGCGCAAGTAAGCGCCTATGGCGTCTTCCCGACGAAGGACGGCCCGGTTGTGCTGGCACCGGCGAATGACGGCCTGTTCCGCAAGCTTCTGACGCTATTCGGCCGGCACGATCTGATAAACGATCCTCGCTTCGCTACCAACGAAGCGCGCATTGCGAACCGCTCCGCCCTCGACGCTCTCATCGCCGATGAAACCGTCGGCTGGCAGCGCGACACGCTGCTGCGGGAATGCGCGGCGGCCGGGGTGCCCGCCGGTCCGATCAACGAGGTTGCCGAAGTGTTCGACGACCCGCAGGTCGCCGCACGCGGCTTGGCCTTTCCCTTGCCGGAAGGACTGACGGGGGTTCGCAGCCCTATGAACTTCTCCGATGCCGAACTCGCGCTCGGGAGTCCTTCGCCGAAGCACGGGGAGCATTCCGGCAACTGACGTCATGGCTTGACGCTTCATTCATTTCTGTTAAAACAGAAATAGAAGAAATGGAGCCGAGTCGTGGCCGATATCATGGACATTCCCGAGGCGCGGGCCTTCATCCTCCACTGGGGGGAGATGGGCAGCGAATGGGGCGTCAACCGCTCGGTCGCGCAAGTGCATGCCCTGCTCTATCTTTCCGATCGTCCGCGCCATGCGGAAGACATTTGCGAGAAGCTCGGTCTCGCGCGCTCCAATGTGTCGAACGGGCTGAAGGAACTGCAATCCTACAATATCGTTCGCCGCGTTCACGTCGAAGGCGATCGGCGCGACCATTTCACGGCCGATACCGATCTGTGGGACATGCTCCTCAAGATTGCCGCCGAACGCAAACGGCGCGAGATCGACCCGACCGTGCAACTGCTCGGTGAATTGACCGAAAGCCTCGCTGGACGGAAAGACGTGCCCGAGCATATTCGTCAGCGGATCGGTCGAATGCACGAATTTATCAGCACTCTCGCCGATTGGTACGCCGATGTCCGCCGCCTGCCCAAGACGACGCTCGTCACTCTTATGAAGCTCGGCAGCAAGGTCACGCGCCTGTTGCCCGGCACCAAATCCTGACCATGTGACTGGAAGGAGACCGCCACTGGAACACTCGAATTGCAACTGCCTATTTCTGTAATTACCGAAATAACAGGAGAAACATCATGTATCTCGTTCCTGCCTATATCGTCTACCTCCTCGTCAGCGTCGGGCTCACCATCTGGGTTGCACGCACCCTCAGCACGAACGGCATCGTCTTCCTCAAGGAATGCTTCGGACACGACGATGCGCTGGCGCATTCCACCAATCACCTGCTGGTGGTCGGCTTCTATCTCGTCAATCTGGGGTGGATCCTGCTGACCCTGCGCTTCGGACGCGAGCCCGAGAGCGTAGCCGATACGATCCGCTTCCTGTCCAGCAAGATCGGGCTGGTCGTCGTGGTTCTCGGCGCCATGCACTTCTTCAACATGAATGCCGTCGCCAAGTTCGGTCGCAAGGTCGGGCAATGGCTTCGCGAGGATGCATTCGGCGATCCGGATGATGCCCCGGCACGAGGCGTGACCCTGCGCTAAATTGCCGCAATAGGACGAAAGAGGGCGGCCGGACTCGAGCCGCCCTTTTCGAATCAGCCGACCGCTGCTTTCAGATCGTCGACCAGATCGGTGCGTTCCCACGGGAAACGGTCGCCATCCGCCTGGCGTCCGAAATGGCCGTATGCCGCGCTTTCGCGGTAGATTGGCTTGTTGAGGCCAAGATGCATCCGGATGCCGCGCGGCGTAAGGCCGCCCAGCTTGTCCATTGCCCGGATCGCTTTCTCCAGCCTCTCATCCGTGACGCCGTCCGCAGCAGTGCCGTGGGTGTCGACATAGAGCGACAGCGGCTTCGAGACTCCGATAGCGTAGGAAAGCTGGATCGTGCAGCGTTTGGCCAGCCCGGCGGCGACAATGTTCTTCGCCAGATATCGGGTGATGTACGCCGCGCTGCGATCGACCTTGGTCGGATCTTTGCCGCTGAACGCACCGCCCCCATGCGGAGCCGCGCCGCCATATGTGTCGACAATGATCTTGCGGCCCGTAAGACCGGCATCGCCGTCAGGCCCGCCAATCTCGAAAGCGCCGGTCGGATTGATATGCCAGTCAGTCGCATCCGTGACCCAGCCTTCGGGCAGGATTTCACGCACCACACCTTTGACGTAATTCTTGAGCTCGGCTTCCTTGTCGCCCTCGTGATAGCCCTTGCCGTGCTGGGTCGAGACAACGATTGCAGTGCATTCCACGGGCTTTCCGTTCTCGTACCGCAGGGACAGCTGGCTCTTCGCATCGGGCTCGAGGAACGGGGCCTTCCCGCTCTTGCGATCGGCGGCGAGGCGTTCCAGTATCTTGTGGCTGTAATCCAGCGTCGCCGGCATGAGATCGGGCGTCTCGTCGCAGGCGAAGCCGAACATGATGCCCTGGTCGCCTGCACCTTCGTCCTTGTTCGAACCTTCGATACCCGCATCCACGCCCTGCGCGATTTCGGCCGACTGCCCGTGAAGATGGTTCTCGAAGGTCAGCGTTTCCCAATGGAAGCCGCTCTGTTCGTAGCCGATTTCCTTGACCGTGCGACGCACCGCGCTTTCGATCTCGTCACGCGCACCGGGTGCCCAATAGTGATTGAACTTCCAGTCCTCTCGCTCGCGATCGTACATCGGCTTACAGCGGATTTCGCCGGACAAGACCACGCGCTGCGTCGTCGTCATGGTTTCGCAGGCGACGCGCGACTCCGGGTCTTTCGCCAGCATGAGGTCGACGATCGCGTCGCTGATCTGGTCGGATACCTTGTCGGGGTGGCCTTCGGACACACTCTCGGACGTGAACAGGTAATTGGTGCGCATCGAAACCCCGCGGATATACAGATATAAAGAAAGCTTTATGTGTTGCGGGACAGGTAGCGCGCGTGGACGCGCTTGGCAACCAGCGATGCGCCGAGCAACACCGCGCCCCAGATGAGGGTCAGCCAGTGTCCGAGCCGGGAGAACGGCGTCGGCGGGGCGGCGCTTGGCACCATCGTATCGACGCGGCCAGCGACATTGCGCCCGATATGTTCGCGGACCACGCCCTGCGCATCGATCACCGCGCTGATCCCGGTCGTCGTCGCGCGCAGGACAGGGATACCTTCTTCGGCGGCGCGCATCCGCGCCTGCGCCAAATGCTGCGGGGGCCCGAAATCGCCGAACCATCCGTCGTTCGATGGATTGAAGATATAGTCCGGCCGGTCTCCCGGTTCGACGACCTCCCCGGAAAACACGATTTCGTAGCAGATCTGCATGCCCGCCCTGCCCCATGGGCCAAGATCGATAGTTTGCGGGCCGGGGCCGGGCAGGAAATCGAATGCGCCCGGCACGAGGCGCGACAGACCGATCGGCTCCAGCAGCGCGCGCATCGGAAGATATTCGCCGTAGGGTACGAGATGCGCTTTCGAATAGCGCTCGCCCAGGGTTCCGTCCGCATAGATCGGAGTGACGACGTTATACGCGCCGACCGCCGTCTCGCGCTCGTCGCGTTGTCCGATCTCCAGATCCATCGCTCCGGTCAGCAGCAGGCTGCCCTCGCCGATGACCTTGCCGATGCGGAAACGGGCGAAATCGGGATCGCCGCCCGCGGTCATCTGGAGGTAGTAGCGTTCGGGATAACCGTCGCGCAGGTAATCGGGGATGCCGCTTTCGGGCCAGAGGACCAGCCGGCGATCGAGACGTCGTTGTGGCAGGCTAAGTCGCCCGATGTTCTGGAACTGCTCTTCGTAGAGTGCCGGATCGTCCATCTCCTCCTGCTGCAGATTGGGCTGGACGAGGGTCAGGGGAAGATCGCCGCGCTCATCCGGACCGGCCGGCCAGTAGATTACGGCTAGCACAAGTGACAGCAAGGCCCCCATCGGAAGCCAGCGCCGGCCCATTGCGAAGGCGACGAGCGCCCCGCTTGCCGCCACCAGCACCCCCGACATGGCGTAAGTTCCGACAAAGGGCAGCAGTCGCCCGATACCAGGCCGGTCCCACGGGCCGATGAAGGCCATCGAAAACGGACCCCAGGCATAGCCGGTGAAGACCCAACTACGGAACCACTCCGCCGCCACCCATAGAGCGCCGAAAGCGAGGGCAAATGGGAGGAGGTTGCCACGACGCCCGGTCATCCACGCGACGAGAGTAGCGAATGCCGGCCAGACCGCGAGATACAGTGAGAGCAGCGGAACGGCCGCCCATCCCAGGATCGCGGGCATCTCGCCCTGATAGGTAAAGGCCGTCGCGATCCAGTTGTTGGTGACGGTAAACAGGCCGATCCCGAACAGCCACCCGTTCAAGAACGCGTCTTTTCGGCCCGCGCTCTTATGCGCCAGCCATACGAATACGCCTATGGCCACCAGCGCGACGGGCCACAAATGGAGCGGCTGGAAACCGAGCGCGGCACCAGCGCCCAGAACCAAAGCCGACCAGCGCGGATGGCGAAGCGCCCACCCTGGAACGCCGCGAAGCTGCTCATTTTTCATACGGGACGGCGCAGCGCGCACCGAAAGTACTCTCTTTTAGCCTGCGACGCCCACTTCGGCGTCGTCCTCCTGCTTGCGGCGACGGCGACGCGGAGCGGGCTTGGCTTCGCTTTCGTCGCTTCTACCGATCGAGGGCGGAAGCGCCGCAGCGTCGATCTCGCCTTCGACGCCCGGAGCGCCTTCTTCTGTCTTACGGGGTTTGCGCGGCGCACGCGGCTTCTTCGGTGCGTCTGCATTCTTCACGAAGGAATTATCGCCCGCATCGTCCGCGCCGTCATTGTCGTCGCTTTTCGTACGTGGACGGCGACCGCGTGGCGGTTGCCGGTCTTCCCCGTCGCCATCGTCGTCGTTCCGGTTGCGGCGAGCGCGTGCGGGCTGCCGATCGTCCGAATTTTGATCGTCGTCGCGGCGGGCGCGGGGTTGGCGGCGGTTGCGGCGATCGTCGCCCTCGTCCTCGTCGCCATCGTCGTCGTTAGACTGGCGCTCGTCGTCGCGCTTGGCGCGTGCTTCGTCCTGGCGCGCCTTGTTGTCGGCGATGACGCGGAAATAATGGTCGGCGAATTGCAAGTAGTATTCCGCCTGCACCCGGTCGCCGTGATGCTGCGCGTCCTGCGCGAGCTTCTTGTACTTGTCGAGCAGCTGAGGCGCGTTGCCCCGTGCGCGGCTATCGATCCGATTGCCCGAATTGGCACCGCCCTGATTGCGGTTATTGCGTCCGCGACGACGGTTATTATTGCGATTGTTGTTCAAGGGTATCGATCCTCATTCATGGCGCGGCGCGAACCCCCGGTTCGCATCTGGCCGCGTTCCCCCTCGCGTGCATGGTTCCACCACCGTGCACCCGCTCCGGCCTTCATGCATGGTATGCGTTGCCGAGGCCTACGCACCTGAACTGCAATGTCGGAGCATGACGTTGCGCGATACGATCCATATCCCGCAAGTCTTGGACAAGACGTAATGACAAGCCGGGCCTTTGCCAACCCCTTTATGAAAGGACCAGCGCGCGTGCCCGTCCGGCAAGGTCCTGACGCAGCGTAATGGCGAAGCCTTCAGCGGCAAAAATTTCCGTCACGGCATCGGCTTGTGTGTGCCCGATTTCGAAGACCGCGATGCCGCCCGGCTCAATCAACGCGCGAATGTGCGGCGCGAGAAGGCGATAGTCGTCCAGACCATCGGGGCCGGCGAACAGGGCGGAATGCGGTTCGTAGTCGGCAACATCCGGATCGAGCGATGCTGCCGCTTCGATATAGGGGGGGTTGCACAGGACGAGATCGAACCCGCCAAGACCATCGCGCCAACCGGTTTGGGTCCAGTCGCCGACGTCCATCGTGGCGCGATCTCCGAAGCCCAACCGGGCGGCATTGCGGCGTGTGACATTGACTGCTCCTTCGCTCGCATCGAGACCGAAGCCTCTTGCCGTTTTCCACAGATCGAGCGCGGCGAGCAGCAAGGCACCTGTTCCGGTCCCCAGATCGAGGATGCGGCGTGGCGCTCTACGCGAGCCGAACGCTTCGCGAGCCGCTTCGATGAGCGTTTCGCTGTCGCTGCGCGGGATCAGCGTGTTCGGGCTGACTTCCAAATCTAGGCCGTAGAATTCTTGCCGGCCGACGATATGGGCGACGGGCTCGTATGCGAGCCGCCGTTGGATCAGCGCTTCGAATGCCGATGGAGCTTCATCGCGCATGGCATGGATCAGCATGTGGGATCTCGTCGTGCCGAGCGCATGCGCCATGAGCAGTTCGGCATCGAGGCGGGGGGGGTCGCTAGTTTTGCTTAATCGCACGGCGGCTTCGCGCACCGCCACTCCCGCCTCATCCGTTCGCTCCGAGCCCGTCGGAGGGCTGCTTTTCACCCTATTCCTCCAGCGCCGCTAGCCGTTTCGCCTCGTCCTCGGCGATCAGCGCGTCGACCAGTTCGCCCAACCCCGGCCCAGCAATGATCTCCGGCAGCTTGTGCAGGGTCAGCCCGATCCGGTGGTCGGTCACCCGCCCCTGCGGGAAGTTATAGGTGCGGATGCGTTCGGAGCGGTCGCCGCTGCCGACCATCGCCTTGCGCGCCTCGGCCTCCGCACCCTGCGTCGCCTCGCGTTGGGCGTCGTAAAGGCGGGTGCGCAGAACCTGCAGTGCCTTTTCCTTGTTCTTGTGCTGGCTGCGCCCGTCCTGGCAGGTGACGACGGTGCCGGTGGGCAAATGCGTAATGCGGATCGCGCTGTCGGTCGTGTTGACGTGCTGGCCGCCCGCCCCGCTGGCGCGATAGGTGTCGATCTTCAACTCGGTCGGGTCGAGCTGCACGTCCACCTCGTCCGGTTCGGGCAGCACGGCGACGGTAGCCGCCGAGGTATGGATGCGCCCGCCGCTCTCGGTTTCGGGTACGCGCTGCACGCGGTGGACGCCGCTTTCGAATTTCAGCTTGGCGAACACCCCCTTGCCGGTGACGTTGGCGACGATTTCCTTGAACCCGCCGACCTCGCTCGCATTCATGCTGACCGGTTCGATCTGCCAGCCCTGTTCGGCGGCGAAACGTTCGTACATGCGATAAAGGTCGCCCGCGAACAGAGCCGCCTCGTCGCCGCCGGTGCCGGCACGGATTTCGAGCATGGCAGGCTTTGCATCGGCACTGTCGCGCGGCAGCATGGCGACGGCGAGCGCGCGTTCCATTTCGGGCAGCGCCTTGCGCAGGCCTTCCAGTTCCTCCTCCGCCATGGCGCGCATTTCCGGGTCGGCGAGCATCTTTTCCAGTTCCCCCATCTCGCCCCGCGCTGCCTTGACCTTGGCGGCGACGAGGGCGACCGGCTCGAGCTCGGCATAATCGCGTGAGGCCTGGACGAAAGCATCGCCTTCAAGCGTGCCCGACGCCATGCGCGCCTCGAGCTCGGCGAAGCGATGGGCGATCTGGTCGAGGCGTTCGGCTGGGACTTTCATCGGTTACCCGATCGTTCGAGCAGCGAAAATTTCCGCAGCGTCTGCTTCGCGCTCGAAGATGTCGGCAACTGCCGTGAAGGTGTTGGAGTTTGCCCCATCTCGAACGTCGAGCGAAATCAAGACGGCGGGTTCAGCCTTACGCGCTTTGTCATAACGTTTGCGAGGACTACCGGTAGCGAATACTTCGACTGAGAAACCAGCCTTGCGAAAGGCAGCCGCCAGTTCTGCCGCGTCGCTCTCGCGATCGATATTCTCAGCGGCGATCGCGACTTCGAGTTGTTCAATTCTCTTGCTGTCGCAAAGCATCGCCAGCCGTTCAATGCCCGCTGCCCAGCCCACGGCAGGGGTAGGCGCCCCCCCGAGGCTTTCCATCAGGCCATCGTACCGACCGCCGCCGAGGATCGTGCTCTGGCTACCAAGTTTGCTGGCCGCCTCGCTGCCTTCGTCGGGGATGAACTCGAACGCGGTGTGGCGATAATAGTCGAGGCCGCGCACGAGGCTTTCGGCGCGCGTCCATTTCACGCCTGCCGCATCCAGCCCGCTCGTCACAGCATCGAAAAACGCGCGCGCATCGTCCGACAGGAACTGGTCGATCTTCGGCGCATCCACCACGAATTGCCGGTCGCGGCGGTCCTTCGAATCCAGGATGCGCAACGGGTTCTTCTCGAGCCGCTCCTGCGAATCCTCGCTCAGTTCCCCGCGCACGGCTCGAAAATGCTCGACTAGTGCGGCACGCCATGCCTCGCGGCTGTCCCCGTCGCCCAGCGTGTTGAGGTGCAGGGTCACGCCTTCGATGCCCAACTCCTTCAAGAGCTGATCGGCAAAAGCGAGCAATTCCACATCCGCCTGCGGTTCGGCTGCACCGATGATCTCCGCATCGATCTGGTGGAACTGGCGATAGCGGCCCTTTTGCGGCCGTTCGTAGCGGAAGATCGGGCCATGTGTCGCCAGTTTGAGCGGCGCGTGCTGCTGCCAGCCATTGGTGAGGAAGGCGCGCGCGATGCCGGCAGTAAACTCGGGGCGCAGGGTCAGGCTGTCGCCGCCACGATCCTCGAAGGTGTACATCTCCTTGGAGACGATATCCGTCGTCTCGCCGATGGAGCGAGCGAAGACCTCGGTCTTCTCGAACACCGGCATTTCCACCCGGCGGAAGCGGTAGAGCTTTCGCACGCGCTCGAAGGTATCGACCACGAAGGCGAAGGCCTCCGCATCTTGTCCGAAAATGTCCTGCGTGCCGCGAATAGCTTGTGGAGTTTTGCCCATGATGCGCCGCGCCCTAGCGCGTTCGGTGGGAACGGAAAAGCCGCTCGTCGAAGCGATACTTGCCTTGCCGCCAATGGCCTTTCAAAGAAGCGTCATGATCAAACGCTTCGCCCCGCTCGCTTTCGCCGCCCTCGCTGCCCAGCACCCCGCCGCCGCCCAGATACGACCGGAGAGCAACTCGGCGCCCACCGCCCCGTCGCTCGACGATTCGACCCCGCTGCCGCAGGATACGCCATGGCCGGGTGGAACGATCGGCCTGAATATCGACGCGACGGATACGCGCCGCGGGATCTATTCGGTCACGCAGACCTTCCCGTTGCCCGCCGGAACGCGACAGCTCAACTTGCTGCTGCCCGAATGGCTGCCCGGCAAGCACGCGGCGCGCGGTGCTATCAACTTGCTCTCGAACATCCGCTTCACTGCGAATGGCGAAACGCTGACATGGTCGCGCGATCCGTACGATGTGTTCCGCTTCCGGGTGGAGGTGCCCGATGGCGCGTCCGAAGTTGTGGCGACCTTCGTCCACACCTCGCCCGTGACGGGAAGCGAGGGGCGTATCACCATGACGCAGGAAATGCTCAACCTACAATGGGAACAGATGAGCCTCTATCCCGAAGGGCATTACGTCCGCCGCATCGCAGTGCAGCCGATTGTGACGGTGCCTGAGGGTTGGCAAGTCTTCACCGCACTCGACGGGCAACGCCGCAGCGGCAACACGGTCCGCTGGGAACCGACGGATTACGAGACGCTCGTCGATTCGCCGATCTTCGCCGGCGCGTATTCGAAGCAGTGGGAGCTTGGCGAAGGCGTTCGGCTCGATGCGGTGGCCGATGCGCCGAAATATCTCGATCTTGCGCCCGAAAACGCAACCAAGTTCACCGCATTGGCCGAAGAGGCCATTGCCCTGTTCGGCTCGCGCCCGTTTGACCATTACAACATTCTCCTCGCTATGACCGACCGGATGGGCGGCATCGGCCTCGAACATCACCGCTCGAGCGAGAACCAGTACGAACCGGAAGCCCTCATGAAGTGGGACGAGTTCGACTGGGATCACAATGTCGTCAGCCACGAGATCGTGCATAGCTGGAACGGCAAGTACCGCCGTCCGGTGGGGCTTTGGACACCCGATTACCGCACGCCGATGGATGACACTTTGCTGTGGGTCTATGAAGGGCAGACCCAGTTCTGGGGGTGGGTCCTTGCCGCGCGTTCCGGCTTTCAGTCGAAGGACACCATTCTCGGCAATTTCGCCAATGCTGTGGCGAATTACTCCGAAGGGCAGCCGGGCCGCGCATGGCGCAGCGTGCAGGATACGACCTACGATCCGATCATCAATTCACGCGCGCCCTTACCGTATAGCTCGCTCCAGCGCAGCGAGGACTATTACGTCGAAGGCGCACTGACATGGCTCGAAGCCGACCAGATTATCCGGAACGGCACACGCGGCCGGCGCGGGCTCGACGATTTCGCCAAGGTGTTCTTCGGCAGTGCGGACGGCGATTACGGTGAGAAGACGTACGATTTCGACGAGGTCGTGGCTGCGCTGAACGGCATCTACGAGTACGATTGGGCAACCTTCCTCGACACGCGCCTTCGCCAGCCGAACCAGCCCGCGCCGACGCGCGGCCTAGAGATGGCCGGATACGAACTCGTCTGGAAGGACGAACCCAATCCTTACGCCAAGGGCCGAATGCAGTATTCGAACTATCTCGACCTGTTCTATTCGCTCGGTATCAATCTCTCTTCCGAAGGCACGGTGACGAGCACCCTTTACGACGGCCCGGCCTTCGATGCGGGCATCGTCAACGGCGCGCAGATCGTGGCCGTGAACGGAGATGCCTATTCCACCGATACGATGCGCGATGCCGTTACCGCTGCCAAGGAGAGCGACGACCCGATCGAACTGCTGGTCAAGCGCGGCGAGCGCTACGATACCGTAACGGTCGATTATAGCGGCGGCCTGCGCTATCCTTGGATCGAGCCGACCGGCGATGGCGAACAGGGCCTCGACCGCTTGCTCGCATCAAGAATCAAGTGATCCCGCCTATCGAATTTTAGGTCGGCGTTTACCGATCGAGATTAAAGGCGTCGGGCGCTTGCCCTTTATGAAGGCGCTGGCTACGCCGCGCGCCGACTTGGCTATCTCCTTAAGGAAACGGCTGCAACATTCGAGAGACCTCCATGCGTATCGATATGATCCCGATCGGCGACAATCCGCCGGAAAGCCTCAACGTCATCATCGAAGTGCCGACCGGCGGCGAACCCGTAAAATACGAGTTCGACAAGCAGTCGGGTGCATTGTTCGTCGACCGCATCCTGCACACGCCGATGCGCTATCCCGCGAATTACGGCTTTGTGCCCCATACCCTTTCGCCCGATGGCGATCCGCTCGATGCGCTGGTCATCGCCCGCTCGCCCTTCATTCCGGGCTGCGTGGTGCGCGCCCGCCCCATTGGCGTGCTTAACCTCGAAGACGAGCATGGCGGCGATGAAAAGCTGGTCTGCGTCCCGGTCGACACGACCTTCCCGTATTATTCGGACGTCGGCGAAACCAAGGATCTGCCGAGCATCATCTTCGCGCAGATCGAACACTTCTTCACCCACTATAAGGATCTGGAGAAGGAAAAGTGGGTTCGCATCGGCGCTTGGGGCGATGCCGCGGAAGCCAAGCGGATTACGCTCGAATCGATCGAACGCTGCAAAAACGGCGGCTAGATCACTCCACCGGGCGCGAATGGTCGAGCAGGTCCTTGTCCTGCTCGCCCCCGCTCTGGCGGCGCTCGTCCTCAACCATATCTTCGATCTCGTCGACCGGACGAACGTCTTCGTCGTGGTGAGTCGAGCTTAGCTGCTGCACCTGCTTCTTCGGTGCTTCGCTTTCCTGTGACTGGTTAGCTTCCCCGAACGGCACGTTCGCGGAGCGTGGATCGAAGCGCAGGCGATAGATCGGCTCGGGCAAGCCGAAGCCCGCATTTTCGAGCGCGGTCTTTACTGCCGGAATAGCGCGGCTCTGCGCCTTCCACCAATCCGTTTCGGTCTGGTCGACCCAACCAAGGAACCGGATGACCACGTTCGAATCGCCCACCTCGATGATACGACCCTCGGCTGGCGGCTTATCGAGGATGAAGGGCAAGGCCTGCAACGTTTCGCGCCCGAGCTTGCGCGCGGCCAGCGCGTCGTCGTCGGCATCCACGCCGAGATCGAACTGGAACCGACGCTGCGGATTGCGGGTAAAATTGGTGATGACCGCCTTGAACACCTGACTGTTCGGCACGCGCAGATGATTGCCGTCCAGCGTCATCAGCACGGTCGCGCGGCTGGTGAGGCGGATCACACGACCCTCCAGATCGTCGATCAGCACCCAGTCGTTGCCGCGAAACGGTTGCCGGAGACTGAGCATGAGCGAGGCGACGTAATTCTCGATCGTATCGCGCAATGCGAAACCCAGCGCGAGGCCGATGACGCCCGCGCCGCCGAGGACCGCGCCGAGCAGCGCCCCCGCCCCGATAATATCCAGTGCGACGACCAGACCGCCCACGATGAACACGAAGCGAATCGCGCTGGCGATCAACTCTTCGAGAAAGCCGTTGGGGGCGATGCGGCTCCACAGCCCACCGAGGCCGGCAAGAAGATAACCGATAAGGGCGATTGCCCCCCAGACGACGAGTGCGAAGCCGAACAGGGGCAGCATCGCGAGGAAATCGTTCAGCTTGCCTGTCAGGGTGGCAAGACCGCCGGCTTGGGAAGACAGCGAGACATCGCGTTCGAGACCATTCTCGACCGTGACGACGCCCGATACCCTTCCCGCGATCTCCTCGGCCCTGGCAATATCCTCCTGCTGTGGCACCTCGCCCACGAGCGTGACCACGCCCTCCCTTACCGAAACGCGCACGTTCCGGAACGCCGGCAGTTCGGCGAAGATGCCGCTGATACGCCCGGATATGCGGTCGTCATCACCCGCATTTTGCGTGTTGTCGATCGGCTGGGCGGGGGCGGTGGGCTCGGGCGAGGCAGTTTCGGCAGGCGCGGCAGGAAGCATGGCCGCAGCTGGCGAGGCGGCACATAGAGCGAGCGCGGCGAGGAGGCCCTTCACTGCCCCGCCACCATCATGCCGTCGATCCGCAAGGTCGGCACGTTTATCGCGCGGTGCATGGCGAGATCGTCGGCGGGCGTCATGGCGCGATACATCTCCAGTAGATTTCCTGCGATGGTGATTTCCGCCACCGCCCCGGCGATCTCGCCATTATGAATGCGAAAGCCAGTGGCCCCGCGGCTGTAGTCGCCGGTTACGCCGTTGACGCCCTGCCCGAACAGCGAGGTAACATAGAGACCGTCGGCGATATCGGCCATAAGGGAAGCGGGCGAAACACGACCAGGGTCGAGATGGACGTTGGAGACGGATACCCCGGGCGCCCCTGCCCCGCCGCGCGACGCATTGCCTGTGAGGCCGAGGCCGAGCTGATCGGCGGATGCGACGTTGGTGAGCCAGCCGCCGATCCGTCCGCCCTCCACCAATGCCTTTTCACGTGTCGGCACGCCTTCGCCGTCGAATGCGCGCGACCGGAGGCCGCGCGGTCGGAAGGGATCTTCCACGATTCGGATGGCGGGATCGAACAGGTCTTCCTCTTCGCGCCCGAGCAGGAACGTCGCCTTGCGGGCGGCCGCCGGCGCCGACATGGCTGCGACGAGGTGTCCGATGAGCCCTGATCCCACGCGCGGATCGAAGACGACCGGCATTGTACGGCTCGGCAGCGATCCGGGATCGAGCCGAGCAACCGCGCGCTCGCCGGCCTTGCGACCGATCTCGTCAAAGGACGGCAAATCGGCGCGATGCCTGGCACTGCGCATGGCATAATCGGTCTGCATCCGGCTGCCCTCGCCCGCGATGACGCTGGCCGAAAGCGCATAGCCCGAGGTGGCATAGCCTTTCGCGAAGCCGTTGGATGTCACCAGAGCCGCGACCGAGCGACTGGCGGATGCACTGCCGCCATCGCTATTGGTCACGCCTTTCACCGCGCGCGCTGCGTCTTCCGTGGCCGCGGCGGCCTCGCGCAGATAAGCGGGTTCGATTTCCGAGAGATCGGCCAGATCGAGATCGGGCACGGGACCGCCGAACAGCTTGTCCTGCGGAGCTAAGCCGGCATGCGAGTCTTCCAGCGCAATGCGCGCCATCTCGACCGCGCGTTCGGCGAGGGCGGCAAGGCTTGCAGGTAGAAAATCGCTTGTGCTGATCGAGGCCGACCTTCTCCCGACAAAGACCCGCAGACCGATCTCTTCGCTTTCCGAACGCTCGACTTCCTCCAGCTTGCCGAGTCGCACGGTGACGCTCTCGGATGCATCGGCGCTCGCGACCGCGTCGGCGGCGCTCGCGCCGTTCTTTAGCGCTAGGGAGACGAGTTCGTCGCAGCGCGCGAGCGCGGTATCGGTATCGATCATGCCCGCCTAACGCAGCAGCAGGCTGAAGAGGTCCGGCGTCAGAGGGTTTGCGTCGCCAAGCGGAACACGAGCGTGATCAGGAAGGGCAGTCCGATTGCCGTCGCCCACAGCCCCATGAGATCGCTGCGGAATGTGGGCAGGAGGGAAGGATCGGCGGCCTGCTCGTCGGTCAAATCCTTCCAGCGCGCTTCGAACCAGCGGCAAGCCGGAATGATACCGGCGACGAGCAATATGAGCGCGACGTATGGCAGGATCGACGGCAAACCATCCTGCAAGGCTTTGACCGTCAGGAATATCTGCAAGCCGGTATACACGATCAGCGCCGTTGCGACGTGATTGCTCATCGACCGTCGCAAATCGCGCGTCGCGGCTGTCTTCGGGCGGGCTGCCCGCCCTTGGATGGCTTTGGCCATACCTTTTCTCCCAGCAATGTCTCCCTATACGCATCCTTTCAGATCGCCGCCCTCGTGGCAAGATTGCCGCGTATTTCGCTGATACGTGCGCGCTTCGGGGTTTTCGCCGAACCATAGCGTGCTATGCCGTTCGCCATGGCCGATACGACGTTCAATACCGACAGCGCGGCACTGCCCGATGCCGCTCCGCCCATTCCGCAGGGCGGCCTCGAAGTCGTGTCGATCGCCAAAAGCTACGACAAGCGCGCCGTCCTGACGGACATCTCATTGTCGGTCGGCAAGGGCGAGGTGCTCGGCCTGCTCGGTCCGAATGGTGCCGGCAAGACGACCTGCTTCTACTCCATCATGGGCCTGGTGCGCCCGGACAGCGGCCGCATCCTCATGGACGGTGAGGATGTGACCAAGCTGCCGATGTATCGCCGTGCGATCCTTGGTCTCGGCTACTTACCGCAGGAAACCAGCATCTTTCGCGGCATGACCGTGGAGCAGAACATTGCCTGTGTCCTCGAGATGGTCGAGCCCGACAAGACCACCCGCGAAGCCGAATTGAACCGCCTGCTGGACGAATTCGGTTTGCAACGCTTGCGGACAAGCCCGGCCATGGCGCTTTCGGGCGGTGAGCGCCGCCGCGCGGAAATCGCGCGCGCCCTCGCCGCCAAACCGTCCATCATGCTGCTCGACGAACCCTTTGCCGGGATCGATCCCCTTTCGATCAGCGACATCCGCGATCTCGTCGCCGATCTGAAAACCCGCGGGATCGGCGTGCTCATCACCGATCACAATGTGCGCGAGACCCTGGAAATCGTCGACCGTGCCTGCATCATCTATGGTGGGCAGGTGCTGTTCGCCGGTACGCCGCAAGACCTAGTGGCAGACGAAAACGTGAAACGGCTTTATCTCGGCGAAAGCTTTACGTTGTAATGATGCTGCCACCTTGTAATTCGGAGTAGCTCTTTTCGTGGCCCTAGGCCCTCGCCTCGACCTGCGACAAACGCAATCGCTGGTAATGACGCCGCAACTGCAGCAGGCGATCAAATTGCTGGCGCTCTCCAATCTCGAGATCGAAAGCTTCGTTTCGGAAGCGCTCGAAGCCAATCCCCTGCTCGAAATCGGCGAGACGCGCAGCGAGACAAGCGAACCCGAACGCGCAGCGCAAGAACACGATGCAAGCCCCGGCCCCGACGGCGGAGAAGCTCTCGATATTGCCGATCATGCGCTCGATCCCGAATCGGCCCCCGGCGATAGCGGCGACTGGTCGCGCGCGGCTTCGGGTGCGTCGTCAGAAGATACGCCGTTCCTCGAAAACCGGACCGACGATGGCCCCTCGCTTGCCGAACATCTCTCGGCGCAGATCGGCGGGATCGCCGGGGATCGCCGCGAAGCCCTGATCGCGCAGCGGATCATCGCGGAGCTCGACGATGCCGGTTATCTCCATAGCGATCTGCGCTATCTCTCGGACGAACTCGGCGCACCACTTGCGGAAATCGAACGGGGTCTCGCACTCGTCCAGCAACTCGATCCGACCGGCGTCGGCGCGCGGACCTTGGGCGAGTGCCTGGCGCTGCAGGCGAAGGAAGCCGATCGCTACGATCCCTGCATGGCACGGTTGATCGACAATCTCGATCTCGTGGCGAAGGGAGACGTCTCGAAGCTCAAGCGGCTGTGCGAAGTCGATGACGAAGATTTTGCCGAAATGCTCGCCGAATTACGGACCTACGACCCCAAGCCCGGCTGCCGTTTCGGAGGAGCGTCACACGCCGCCGTCGTGCCCGACGTGATCGTCGAACAGCTGCCTTCAGGTGGCTGGAATATCCGCATCAACGAAGAGACGTTGCCGCGTCTCGTCGTCAACCGCGACTATTATGTCGAACTCGACAAGGGGGCGCACGACAAGAAGGCGAAGGCGTGGCTCAACGAACAGCTTGGCGAAGCGGACTGGCTGATACGCGCTCTGGACCAGCGCCAGAAAACGATCCTCAAAGCCGCCAGTGAAATTCTGCGTCGACAGGAAGGCTTCTTCCGCGAAGGGATCTCGGCGATGAAGCCGCTGACCCTGCGCGAAGTGGCGGAAACGATCGATATGCACGAATCCACCATCAGCCGGGTCACCAGCAACAAATATCTCAGCTGCCCCCGTGGAACCTTCGAAATGAAATACTTCTTTTCGAGCGGCGTACCTGCGGCAGATGGCGAAGGTGCCAGTTCACAAGCCATCAAGGCGCGGATCAAAGCCCTGTGCGACGGGGAGGAGGCGAAAAAAGTGCTTTCCGACCAAAAACTTGCCGACCTACTGAAAGACGAAGGCTTCGACCTCGCTCGCCGGACGGTCGCTAAATATCGCGAAGCCATCGGTATCGGCTCGTCTGCCGAGAGACGTCGCCAGAAGAAGCTCCTGTCCTTTTAGGCTTCGAAAGCTGCGTAGAAAAAGTTAATACCTTTTACCCGCCGTTAACCTTTCTCGTTCATTTCCGCAGTGGTTAACGAGCGACAACACCTCTTATCTGAAGGTTACTGGAAACACTGGGCAACGGGGGGACGACCCATGCGCGTACTGCTGATCGAAGACGAACCGACTACTTCCAAGGCGATCGAGCTCATGCTCACGACCGAGGGCTTCAACGTTTACGCCACCGATCTCGGCGAGGAAGGCCTCGATCTCGGCAAGCTCTACGATTACGATATCATTCTGCTCGATCTCAATCTGCCGGACATGCACGGCTACGATGTCCTAAAGAAACTGCGCGTCGCCAAGGTGCAGACGCCGGTACTGATCCTTTCGGGTATTGCCGAGATGGACAGCAAGATCCGCAGCTTCGGCTTCGGCGCGGACGATTACGTCACCAAGCCGTTCCACCGCGAAGAACTGATTGCCCGCATCCAGGCGGTGGTTCGCCGGTCCAAGGGGCACAGCCAGTCGATCATCGCGACCGGCAAACTGGCAGTCAATCTCGATGCAAAGACGGTGGAAGTCGACGGGGCACGCGTACACCTGACGGGCAAGGAATATGCGATGCTCGAGCTGCTTTCGCTGCGCAAGGGCACGACGCTGACTAAGGAAATGTTCCTCAACCACCTCTATGGCGGGATGGACGAGCCCGAACTCAAGATCATCGACGTGTTCATTTGCAAGCTGCGCAAAAAACTGAGCCATGCCTGCGGCGGCGAGAATTACATCGAGACCGTGTGGGGGCGCGGTTACGTGCTACGGGATCCGAACGAGGAAGCCGAAGCCGCCTGAATTAAAAGTTCGTCACCACTCAGCAAGCTGGCCCCGGAGCGCAAACTCCGGGGCCTTTTTTAGCTTGGACGATATAGCCTAGAACGCGAAGCTGACCTTGCGACGCCCCTTGGCCGAACGCATCATTCCGCCGAGTGCGAAGAAGCCAAGCAGCATCGTCATCCATGTGCCGGGTTCGGGAACTGCGCCGCCAACCTGGGACACCGTAAGCAGTCCGCCTGTCGGTGTCGCCGCCCCGCCGGTCAAACGGAATTCACCGAGAAAGAAAACGGGATTTGTCGTCGAACCATCGAACAGATCGGGGCCATTGAAAAATCCGGAGAAGTTCGTCGAAGCAATTCGAAGCGTGGTAATCAACCCAGTACCGAAGGTTACATCCGCCATCGTGCTGGTTCCATTGGCGCTCGAGAAAGATCCGCTCACATCGTCGTATCGCACACGTGCCGATGTGCCGAAGTTCAATGCAGCGTCGGGCGCAGTCGTATCATCAAGAGTGAATTCGAAATTGCGTCCGTCGTCCCCATCGAAATCGAACAGAAGGGTGGCGGCGTTGGCATTGATCGGAGCCGAAACGACAGTAATTCCCGCACATAGAAACAACGCTTTTTTCAATTTCATATTCTGACCCTTTTTTCTGAATTAGGATGTACTCTATTCTTAATACGATAGTTTCACATTCCATCTAAATTACAAATCGACGAACTACCGGATAAAGATACTAATGCCGGCCGCCTTCATACCAAATTTACCATAGCTTTCTCTTCGTCTTGTCCGTTTAACGAGGCAACAGATGATCAAATCTTTTTTTCGCCTGTGTCACCGAGGAACAGGCGCGCCACCGCAAAGGACAGCTATTTACATCTCTCGGCAGATGTGAGCGCGCCTTCTTTCTAAATGGCCTGCACAGAAATTGGCCTCGCGCTTGAAACGCGCCGATGCCAGCTATAACCGCCTTTCGATGAGCGCATTCAAAGACGGCGATCCCACCACTCTCGGCAGGTTATACGGGCGCAGCCAAGGCAAGCCCTTGCGCGGTGCGCAGCAGGATTTGATCGAGAACCTCCTCCCGCAAATCGCGGTCCCGGATGAGGGTGAGATAACCGCCGAAGGCCTGTTCGGCGATGCGCGACCGCTGCATTTCGAGATCGGGTTCGGCGGCGGGGAGCATCTGGCCTACCGCGCCGACCTGTTGCCGGATCACGGTTTCATCGGGGCCGAGCCTTTCGTCAACGGTGTCGCCCAGGCGCTGACCCATGTGCGCGACGGCGGCCTCGCGAATGTGCGGCTCCATGCCGGCGATGCACTGGACGTGCTACGCCGCATTCCCGACAGCTCGCTGACGATGCTCTACCTCCTGCATCCCGATCCATGGCCCAAGAACAAACATGCCAAGCGCCGCATGATGAACGATGGCCCCGTGCAAATGTTCGCCCACAAGCTGAAGCCGGGCGGCGAATTCCGGTTCGGGACCGATCACCCGATCTATCTTCGGCATGCGCTGATGGTGATGCGGCGGCATACGGACCAGTTCGAATGGCAGGTCGAAGGACGACATAGCTGGGACACCCGCCCCTCCGGCTGGCCCGAAACCCGCTACGAGCGAAAGGCGCGCGACGTGTTCGGCCACGAAGTGTGGTATTTCCGCTTCCGGCGACGCTGAAAGGCGGAACGCTGCGGGCCTCGCGGCCATTAAGGGTATGACCGTCCGATAAGGAGCATCCCTTGATCACCACTACCAATCCCGCGACCGGCCAGACCATCGCGGAATACGAAGAACTCGACCAGAACGGCATCGACGCCAAACTGGAAACCGCTACGCGCACCTATGGCCATTGGAAGACTTCGCCGATCGAACAACGAACGGCTGTGCTGAAAAAGCTGAGCGAACTCTACGAGGCCAATCAGGAAGACTTGGCCAAGCTCGCCACGACAGAAATGGGCAAGCCGATCACGCAGGCCCGCTCGGAAGTGGAAAAATGCGCGAGCCTGTTCGCCTATTTTGCCGAACACGGGCCGCCCATGCTGGAGTCGCAGTTCTGGGATCTGTCCGATGGCGGCAAGGCCGAAGGCCGCTGGCTGCCGCAGGGTCCGGTGCTGGCCGTGATGCCGTGGAACTTCCCCTATTGGCAAGTCGTGCGCTTCCTCGCGCCGACGATCCTTGCCGGCAATGTGGGCGTCTTGAAGCATGCAAGCATCGTACAAGGCGTCGCCGCGCGAATGGAGGAACTAGTGCTCGAGGCAGGCGCGCCGGAAGGGCTGTTCCAGAACCTGTGCGTTTCGTCCGATCCGATCGCCGATGTCATCGCGGATACTCGCATCGTCGCCGCGACGCTGACAGGTAGCGAGGGCGCCGGTGCTGCGGTGGCGCAGCAGGCGGGTAAGCACCTGAAGAAGGTGGTGCTGGAACTTGGCGGCTCCGATCCTTTCATCGTCATGCCGTCCGCCGATATGGACCAGGCGGTGGAGGATGCGGTTACGGCCCGCATCCAGAACAACGGCCAATCGTGCATCTGCGGCAAACGCACCATCGTGCACGCCGACATCTACGACGACTTCGCTGACCGCTTCGTCGCGGCCTTGAAAGACGTGAAGCTCGGCGATCCGATGGACGATGATACCGAACTCGGCCCGCTATCGAGCGAGGACCAGCGCGACACCGTGCTGGACCAGGTAGCGAAGGCGAAGGAGGAAAGTTGCACCCTGATGTTCGGCGGCGAGAAGCTCGACCGTGACGGGGCGTGGATGACGGCCGGTCTGCTGACCGATGTCCCTATCGGCAGCAAAACCGGGACCGACGAGATCTTCGGCCCGGTCGGCCAGCTTTACCGCGCGAAGGACCGCGACGACGCGCTGACCATCGCCAATGCCATCCCTTTCGGCCTCGGCTCTGCCGTCTGGACCAAAGATGATGACGAGAAGGCATTTTTCGCGAATGGCATCGAGGCCGGAATGACGACGTTCAACGCCGTCAACGGCTCGAAGATCGAGGCACCCTTCGGTGGCATCAAGCGCTCGGGCCACGGACGCGAACTTGCGCAGTTCGGCCTTCACGAATTCATGAACCTCAAGACGCTGGTTTACCCGGCATAGGAGCAATTACCATGGCAAAGACAATTCTCATCGTCGGTGCATCGCGTGGCATCGGCCTCGGCCTTGCAAAGGAATTCAAGAGCCGCGGCTGGGACGTTATCGGCACCGAACGCGACCGCAGCGACGAATTACATGGCCTCGACGGCGTCCGCATCGAAACGATGGATGTCACCAAACCGGAAACCTTTACCGATTTCGACACGGAGCTCGACGCCGTGATCGTCAATGCGGGGATTACCGGTGCCGAGCATCAGGATGCCGCCAAGGCGACGGCAGACGAAGTGGCACATGTGATGATGACCAACGCTTTCGGCCCGGCCCACCTTGCCAAGGTGATCCTGCCCAAAATCAAGGACGGCGGCACGCTCGCCATGATGACTTCGCTAATGGGCTCGATCGAGGATAGCTCGGGCGGATACGACCTCTATCGCACCAGCAAATGCGCGCAGAACATGCTGGCCAAGGGTATTGCCGAACAAAACGCCAATTCGCGCGGCATTGCCGTCCTTTCCCTGCACCCCGGCTGGGTCCAGACCGATATGGGCGGCCCGAATGCCAAAATCACGGTCGAAGAAAGTGCCAAAGGCCTCGCCGAGGTTATCGAACAAGCGGACGGCGGCTATCGTTATCTCGATTACAGCGGGAAAGAACTGGCATTTTAAGTCTTTGATACAAGACATAAAACGAACGTATCGATAGGATTTTCCTACTGTCTTCGAACTTCGCGACGCATAGACAGTCTTGCAAAAGCCCGGATTGCTGGTTAATTTTCGGTTAACTTCTTGGTCGAATCAAGAGGGTGTCGGGTCGTTAACTCAATCCGAGGGACTTGAATATGAGATATATAAATAGCTTAGCGGTAAGCACTGCGGCGGCACTTGCGGTGATCGCGCCCGCCACGGCCAACGCTGTGACTGTTCTGGATTTCGAAGGTATCGGCGATCAACAACCGGTCGGTGATTTCTATGCACCGGATTTCGTGTTTTCCCCCGATACACTCGCGATTATCGATCAGGACGCCGGAGGAACCGGCAATTTTGCGAATGAGCCTTCCGCAAGTACAGTGATGTTCTTTCTGAACTCCAACAATGCGGTCCTGAACGCGTTGAATGGGTTCGATACGGGCTTTTCGTTTTTCTATTCCTCGTCGACAGCGGCAACCGTAAACATCTGGAGCGGCTTGAACGCTACGGGAACGCTGCTTGGCAGCATAAACCTTGCCGCGCAGAACACAGTGAATTGCGGTGGCGACCCGACCGGCACCTTTTGCAACTTCACGAATATCGGAACCACCTTCGAAGGAACTGCCTTTTCCATCGATTTCGGCGGAACTGCCAACCAGACCGCGTATGACAACATCACGTTCGGTTCGGCCACTGCCGGCGGTGCCGTTCCCGAACCTGCGACTTGGGCCTTGTTTATCCTCGGCTTCGCGCTGGTCGGCGGGGCGCTGCGTTCGAAGCGACTCAATCGTATGACCACCATTCGGTATAGTTGAAAAAACTCTATTTATCGGTGCCGCACCTCTCGAAAGGGCTGCGGCACCGAACGTTTTCTAACTAACCTACCACGCCGGCGCTCGCCAAAACGGCGAGCGTCAGGACGTCCGGTGCAATGGCCGTCATCGGCGCGATCTGCACTGGCTTTTCCATTCCGATCATCATCGGGCCGACGGTGGCCGCATCGCCCAGTTCGCGTAGCAGCTTGGCCGAAAGGTTGGCCGATTGCAGTCCGGGCATGATGAGGACGTTTGCCGGACCCGACAGGCGGCTGAAGGGGTATAGCCCCATCACCGTGGGGTTGAGCGCGGCATCGGGCGCCATTTCGCCTTCGTATTCGAAGCCCGGCTCCTCTGCATCGAGGATGGCCACCGCATCGCGGATATTGTTGAGCCATTGCCCGCTGGGATTGCCGAAAGTCGAATAAGACAGGAACGCCACACGCGGTTCGTGCCCCATCCGCCGCGCGACTGCCGCGGTCTCTTTGGCTATATGCGCCAGCTCTTCCGAAGTCGGCCGCTCGTTCATAGTGGTGTCGGCGAGGAAAGTGGTGTGGTTCTTCCCGATCAGCATGTGTATGCCGAAAGCCAGACCGCCCGGCTTTTCGTCCAGCACTTTGGCGATCTCGCGCGCCGTCTGTGCGAAGGTGCGCGTCAGGCCGGAGATCATCCCGTCCCCATGGCCAAGCGCCACCAGCAGGGCGGCGAACACGTTGCGCTCCTGATTGACCATGCGGCCCACGTCGCGTTCGGTATAGCCGCGGCGTTGCAGGCGCTTGTAGAGGAAATCGACCATCGCCGGCACCTTGTCGGACACGAGCGAGTTCTCGATGATCCAGTCGTCCGGATCGTCCACCGCCAGCTCGACCAGCTTCTCGCGCACCTTTTCGGTCCGCCCGACGAGGATCGGTTCGCCATAGCCATAGTCTCGGAACTGGATTGCCGCGCGCAGGGCGACGTCTTCTTCCGCCTCGGCGAACACCATCCGTTTGGGGTTGGCCTTCGCGATCTCGTAAATGTTCGTAAGCGCCGCTGTCGTGGGGTTGAGGCGCGACTTCAGCGCGATCCGGTATTCTTCGAAATCCTCGATCGGCGCCTGCGCAACGCCTGAGTCCATTGCCGCCTGGGCGACCGCGCTGGAAACAACCTCCATCAGCCGCGGATCGAACGGAGCGGGAATGATATAATCGGTGCCGAACTGGTGGCTGACGCCATAGGCCGCCGCGACTTCCTCTGGCACCCGCTCGCGCGCCAACTGGGCGATGGCGCGCGCGGCGGCGATCTTCATTTCCTCGTTGATCGCGGTCGCCTGCACATCGAGCGCGCCCCGGAAGATGAAGGGGAAGCCGAGGACATTGTTGACCTGGTTCGGATAATCGCTGCGCCCGGTCGCAATAATCGCGTCGGGGCGCACGGCCTTTGCCTCTTCCGGCATGATTTCGGGGATCGGGTTCGCCATTGCGAAGAGGATCGGCCTGTCGGCCATCTCCGCGATCCATTCGGGCTTGAGGGCACCGGCGGCAGACAGGCCGAGGAATATGTCCGCGCCTTTCAGGGCCTCGTGCAAATCCTTCGCATCGGTCGGCACGGCATGTGCGCTTTTCCATTGGTCGACATTCTCGCGGCCCGGCGTGATGGGGCCCGAACGGTCGCACACGATGACGTTCTCGTGCGGCATGCCCATTGCCTTCACCAGCGCGGTACAGGCGAGCGCGCTCGCGCCCGCGCCATTCACCACCATCCGGCAATCCTTTAGCTTGCGCCCGGTCAGGTGACAGGCGTTGATCAAGCCAGCGGCGGCGATGATCGCGGTGCCATGCTGATCGTCGTGCATCACCGGGATGTTCATCTTCTCTCGCAAAGCCTGCTCGATGATGAAGCATTCGGGCGCGGCGATGTCTTCAAGGTTGATGCCGCCGAAGCTCGGCTCCATCAGCGCCACCGCATTGATGAACGCTTCGGGAACCTCGGTATCGAGTTCTAAATCGATGGAATCAACATCGGCGAAGCGCTTGAACAGCACCGCCTTGCCTTCCATGACCGGTTTGGACGCCAGCGCGCCCAGATTGCCGAGGCCAAGGATCGCCGTCCCGTTGGAGATGACCGCCACGAGGTTGGAGCGGGCGGTGTATTTCGCCGCGCATTTCGGATCGGCGGCGATCGCTTCCACCGGCGCCGCGACGCCCGGCGAATAGGCGAGGCTGAGATCGCGCTGCGTCGCCATGGGTTTCGACGCGATGATCTCGATCTTACCGGGGCGGATCGTCTCGTGATAGAACAGCGCCTCGCGGGTGGTGAAGGCGGTCGGTTTCTCGTCGGCCATGATCGTCCTTGTCGTTGGTCGGCCATGCCCTAAGGGCATTCTAAGCCAAGTCATAGGGGAAAGACGCCCCCTTCCGCTTCCCGAATCGGTTGCCCCCTCGCTACGGCGACAGCCATGTCCGGCAAGCCAACTCCGATGATGGAACAGTACCTCGCTCTTAAAGCCGAGGCCGGCGATGCGCTGCTGTTCTACCGGATGGGCGATTTCTTCGAACTGTTCTTCGATGATGCGAAACGCGCCGCCGCTATCCTCGATATCGCGCTGACCACGCGCGGTGAGCACGACGGCATGCCGGTGCCGATGTGCGGCGTGCCTGTGCATTCTGCGGAAGGCTATCTCGCCCGGCTGATCAAGGGCGGCGCGCGCGTCGCCATTGCCGAACAGACCGAAACTCCGGAGCAGGCGAAGAAGCGCGGCGGTTCGAAAGCGCTGGTGGCGCGCGATATCGTGCGCTTCGTCACCTCCGGCACGCTTACGGAAGACGCGCTGCTCGAACCGCGCCGGGCGAACCTGCTGGTGGCTGTGGCGCCGATGCGCGGGGGAGTGGGTCTTGCAGCGTGCGATATCTCGACCGGCGAGACGGTGCTGGAAGAATGCTCTGAAGATGCAGTGGACGCGGCGCTCGCCCGTCTGGGCGCGAGTGAAATCGTCGCGCCGGACGATGTCGAACTGAATGATGCCACTCCGCGCCCGCGGTCGGACTTTCGCAGCGAGGAAGGCGAACGGAGGCTGAAGGCGCTGCACGGGCTCGCTATGCTCGATGCGCTGGGGGATTTCACCCGGCCGATGCTGGCGGCCGCAGCGGGCCTTTTCGCCTATCTCGACCATGCGGGGCGCGGTACTCTGCCCTTCCTCCAGCCGCCCACCCTGCGCGCATCGGGCGACCACATGGCGATGGACGCGGCGACGCGGACGAGCCTTGAAATCCTGCAGGCGCAAAGCGGCGGGCGCGACGGCAGCCTGATCGCCTGCGTGGATCGATGCGTGACGGGCGCGGGTGCGCGGCAATTGGCGGAGGACCTGTCCGCACCGCTCGCCGCAAAAGTGCTGGTCGATGCGAGACATTCGGCGGTGCGTCACTTCCACGCCGATCCCCTGCTGCGCGCCGACCTTCGCGCGATGCTGAAAAGCCTGCCGGACATCGGGCGCGCACTGGGGCGGATCGTCGCGGGCCGGGGCAGTCCGCGCGACATGGGGCAGGTGCGCGACGGGCTCGATCAGGCCCGCCGTATTCGCGATACGCTGCGTGCGAGTGCGGACCTTCCATCATTACTGCAAACGGCATGCGCCGGGCTTGGCGGGCATGCGGAACTGACCGACCTTCTGGGCCGTGCTTTGGTCCCTTCCCCGCCGACCGAGCGCAGTGGCGGCGGGTTTATCGCCGAAGGGTACGATCACGCGCTCGACGACTTGCGCGAAACCAGCGGCAACGCACGCCGCGCCATCGCCGCACTCGAAGCGAAGTATCGCGAGGAAACCGGCGTCGTCTCGCTCAAGATCAAGCACAACAAGGTGCTCGGCTATTTCATCGAGGTACCCGCCAAGCACGGCGACAGCCTGATGGCACCCGACAGTGGGTTCACCCATCGCCAGACGATGGCGGGGGCGGTGCGGTTCAATTCGCTCGGGCTGCACGAGGAAGCGAGCCGCATCGCGCAAGCGGGTGCCCACGCGCTGGCCGCCGAGGAAGCGCATTACGAGGATTTGTGCGCGCGGATCGTGGAACGCCGCAATGCGATTGCCGCCACGGCGGCGGCACTGGCGCGGATCGACGTGTCCGCCGCTTTGGCCGAAAGGGCGGCGGAAGGCGATTGGACCCGGCCGGAGATCCTCGAAGACCCCTGTCTCGAAATCACCGGCGGGCGGCACCCGGTAGTCGAAAGCGCGCTTGCAAAGACCGGCGAGCGCTTCGTCGCGAACGATTGCACGCTGGGGACGGACGATCGGCTATGGCTCATTGGCGGTCCGAATATGGGCGGAAAATCGACCTTCCTGCGCCAGAACGCGCTCATCATGCTGCTTGCACAGGCAGGGAGCTTCGTGCCGGCCACGAAGGCCCGGATCGGGCTCGCCGACCGTATTTTCAGCCGCGTGGGCGCAAGCGACAATTTGGCGCGCGGGCGGTCCACTTTCATGGTCGAGATGGTCGAGACAGCCGCCATCCTTGCGCAGGCGACACCGCGCAGCTTCGTCATCCTCGACGAGGTCGGCCGCGGAACCTCGACCTATGACGGCATGGCGCTCGCTTGGGCGGTAGTCGAAGCAGTGCACGAAACGCTGAAATGCCGCTGCCTGTTCGCCACACATTACCACGAACTCAGCCGCCTTGCCGATACCTGCGAGGCATTGAGCCTGCACCACGTTCGCGCCAAGGAATGGAAAGGCGACCTTATCCTGCTGCACGAACTGGCCAACGGTGCCGCTGATCGCAGCTACGGCCTGTCGGTTGCGAAGCTCGCCGGTGTGCCGCCGCCGGTCTTGCGGCGGGCCAGGGCCATTCTGGATAAGCTGGAAAAAGGCCGCGCGGAAACTGGCGGCCTGGCCGCCGGGCTAGGAGACCTGCCCCTGTTCGCAGCCAGCATGGCGGCGGAAGAAAGCCGGACGGATGCCCTGCATTCCGCGCTCGCGGAAGCGGATCTCGATGCCCTCAGCCCGCGCGAGGCGCTGGACCTTCTCTACACCCTCAAAGCGCAGGTGGACGAAACCAAGGTTTAAGCTTTTTTCGGTACGCTTTGCGCCATGGAATCCGAACTCCTAGCAAAGCATTATAAGAAATTGCTCGCTATTGCGGCACTGCTTGTCGGCGTGGCGATGCTTGTCGGCGGCGAGGAAAATCCCGGCGTATTGACCGACATCTCGAACAAGGGCCTCTCGGGCAGCGCGAACGCGACTATGGCAGCCCCCCCTCTTCCGGAACCGCAGCCGCTGCCGTCCGAAATGCCTGTTCGCGATCCGGCCTTGGATTCGTGGTATTCCCAATCGGCGTCCTCTCCCCCGCCTCAACCAATCCCGGAGAGTGTAGACAGTCCGACACCCAGCGACGTGCGACCCCTCCCAATCGATCTGGAGCCGGTCGGATAAATGTTGGTTGCGGAACGCCGAACGGGCTGACACACTTCCTCTTCATGGCCGAGATCGACGAAGAGAGCGACACGGACGAAAGCACGCAGATGGCTGCGTTCCGCACGGATCTCGCCGAAGATCGCAATATCATGGCGATGGAACGCACCTTCGCTGGCTGGATGCGCACCGCTTTCGCCGCCATCGGCATCGGGCTGGGGTTCAAGGCGGTGTTCGGCGCGTTCGATCCGCCATGGCTCGCCAAGGCCATTGCAACCATGTTCATTCTAGCTGGCGGCTGGTTGGCCATCACGGCGCAGCGACGCGCGTGCAAGACGCTCGCAAGGCTCAACACGCACGAGTTCGAGGCCATATCGACCCCGAACTTCCGTGCGCTTGCCTATTCGGTATTGGTGGGCTCCATCATCCTCACGGCCGGTTTGTGGCTGCTGAACGATGGAACCCTGAACGCGGCGACCTGATCAGGTTCCGTCGGACCTGAGATCGTCGATCTTGTTCGACTTGCCGTACTTGTCTTCGTTGTCGTCCATGTTCGGTTCGCCGCGATAGGCACCCATGTCGATCCGGCCCGAACTTTCCATGTCGCGCATGTGATCGACGGTGTCCTGCGTGGAGTCGTTCATCAGGCCGGACTTGTTGTCGCCCTTGGTGCTTTCGGTTGGCGCGCCGGCTTTCGGCGTCAACTGCTGCGCATCCTCGGCGATTTCCTGCGCCTGGCTGCGGTGATCGTCCTGCTCGTCGTTATGGGTTTCGGGGGCGAGATCGGCTTGCCGCGCTTCCTGGCTCTCGCCGACATCGGGGGTTTTCTTGCGGTCGTCGTCCATGGGGAAATTCTCCTTTCCCCGTCAACGTAGGGCCGCCCCGCCCCGTTCCCTCTTCAGCGCGTCGGCTCGGGCGTTTCGCCCGAATAATCGTAGAAACCGCGCCCCGTCTTGCGACCGAGCCAGCCGGCCTCGACATATTTCACCAGCAACGGCGCCGGGCGATACTTGCTGTCGCGCGTGGTCTTGTAGAGCACCATGAGGATATCGAGGCAGGTATCGAGCCCGACGAAATCCGCCAGTTGCAGCGGCCCCATCGGATGGTTGAGGCCGAGCCGGCAGCCCTTGTCGATATCCTCCATTTCCGCCGTCGACTGGCCGAGGACGAATACCGCCTCGTTGATCATCGGCAGGAGGATGCGATTGACGACGAAGCCCGGCTCGTCCTGGCTCAGCACCACTTCCTTGCCGAGGCTTTCGGCAAGCGCGGTAGTCTTCTCGGTCGTCGCTTCGGACGTGGCGAGGCCCGGAATGACTTCGATCAGGCCCATCACGGGCACCGGATTGAAAAAGTGCAAGCCGATGAAGCGCGCCGGATCGGGCGAATAATTCGCCATGCGCGTGATCGGGATCGAACTCGTGTTCGACGCCATGACGGCATCGGCGGCGAGCATCGACCCGACCTTCTCAAATATCGCCTGCTTGATTTCTTCCTTTTCGGTTGCCGCCTCGATGATGAAATCGGCTTCGCCCATGCGGTCGTAATCGCCGACCGGCGTTATTCGCTTCACGGCCCCTTCGGCATCCGCGACTTCGAGCTTGCCCTTGCCGACCAGCTTGCCGAGCGACTTGTCGATGCCCGAGACGGACTTTTCGGCGATGTCGAGACTGACGTCCGCCAAGAGAACAGAATTGCCGTGCTGCGCGAAGGTTTGCGCGATGCCCGAGCCCATCTGGCCCGCCCCGATGATCGCGATCGTCTTGCTCATGTCGTATTCGTCCTTCGCAGATACAGCAAAGGCGCTGCACTAGCGAGGGGCGCGGCGCTTGGCCAGCGGTGCGTCAGCGATTGGCGCCGGGAACCCATTTGACATCGCGCGCGCCGCCATCGTTGGCGAGGCGGGCGGCAACGAACAGGTAATCGGACAGGCGATTGATATAGGCGAGCGCCTGCGGATTGATCCGCTCCACCGCCGCAAGTGCCGCCACCAAACGTTCGGCCGAGCGCGTGGTCGCGCGGGCGATATGCAGCCGCGCGGCCAGCTCGCTTCCGCCGGGCAGCACGAAGCTGTCGAGCGGTTCGAGTTTCTCGTTCGCACTATCGATCGCCCGTTCCAGCCATTCGACCTGGCCGGATACGATGCGCAAGGTCATCTCGCCTGGCGAAAAATCGTCGTCTTCCGCAGCGGGCGTGGCGAGATCGGCACCGAGATCGAACAGGTCGTTCTGGATACGGAAAAGATCTTCGCTCATCTCCTCGGCACAGACTGCGGCAAGGCCCAGCGCGCTGTTCGCCTCATCCACCTTCCCGATCGCCGCCATGCGCGGCGCCTGCTTCGCGAGCCGAGAGCCGTCGACGAGCCCGGTCGTTCCGTCATCGCCGGTGCGGGTATAGATCTTGTTGAGCTTGACCATCGATCAGGTGGCGACGGCCATGATTACCGCGAGCACGATGATGGCGAAGGCCTGCCACTTTACGCGCGATGCCATCGCCTTGTTCTGGCGCAACTGGAACTCGGTCGCATCGACCTGCTGCCCGCTCTGCAGATCGACCTTGGTGCTTTTCAGGAAGGCGATCACGCCGCGCACAAGGGAGACGACGACCATGACCATGGCCGCGAGCAGAACGATGACGAGGAATGTATTCATGCGCTCTATCTAGGCAGTCGCCAGCGTAATGCCAGCGGGGAAACGCCCTTCGCGCAGCCGGTCTGCCAGTGCCCGGCCGTCTTCGCCCGCAGCGCGCCGATCGGCAAGGCTGGCGCTGTGGCGACGCTTGGCGAGCTTCTCGCCCGATGGATCGAGCAGGATCGGATGATGGTGCCAGATTGGAACCGGAAGACCGAGCAATTCCTGCAGCACCCGATGGATATGGGTGGCTCCGAACAGGTCTTCGCCCCGCGTCACCAGCGTCACCCCGTCCGCCGCGTCGTCGAGCGTGGCAGCGAGGTGGTAGCTCGCCGGCGCATCCTTGCGCACCAGCACGACATCGCCGAACCCGCGCGGATCGGCGATCTCCGTCCCGTGGACCTCGTCTTCCCAGAACAGTTCGCCCGTTTCGGCCAAGGCCCGGTCGACATCGAGGCGCAGGGCCACGGGTTTTGCCGGATCGAGTTTCTGGCCTTTGCAGGTGCCGGGATAGATCGCCCCTTCCGGACCCAGCCGTACCGCCATTGCCTCGATCTCCTTGCGTGTACAGGTGCAGGGATAGAGCAGCCCTTCGTGCAAGAGATACTGCGCGACCTCCTCATATGCGGCAAGGCGGCTCGATTGCGCGGGCACCTCGTCCCACTCCAGGCCCAACCACTCGAGATCGCGGCGGAACTCGTCGGCCTTCTCCGGCAAAGAGCGCGCTCCGTCGATATCCTCGATCCTCAGCAGGAAGCGGCCGCCTCGCTTCGCGGCGATATCGTGCGCGACGATCGCCGAATAGGCATGGCCCAGATGCAGCGAACCGTTCGGACTGGGGGCGAAACGCGTGACGACCAAGATCTGCCTCGTGGGACAAGTATGTGGATAGCCTGTCTGTAACAGGGTTGACGCTTTATCCTGCAAGTGCATTCTTCGAACGACAGGGAAGGACGCGAGAAAGTGCTCAACCCAGATGTTTAGGGCCGATCTTATCGAGCGGGCCGCAAGGTTCCGCAGCGCCGACGAGGATGCTTCGTGCAATCTTCAGTCATGCCCCAGCCTCGTGCTGAATGCGGATTACACCCCGCTATCCTATTACCCGCTGAGCCTTTGGCCGTGGCAGACCGCGATCAAGGCGATCTTCCTTGATCGGGTGGACGTGATCGAGACCTACGATCGCGAGGTCCATTCGCCGAACCTCGACATGAAGATTCCCAGTGTGATCGCGCTGAAACAATATGTGAAGCCGTCCGAATTCCCAGCCTTCACACGCTTCAACGTGTTCCTGCGCGACCGCTTTTCCTGCCAGTTCTGCGGCTCGATGCAGACCCTGACCTTCGATCACGTCGTGCCGCGCCGTTTGGGCGGGAAGACGACATGGGAAAACATCGCCACCGCTTGCGCCCCGTGCAACATGAAGAAGGGCGGGCGCACGCCGAAACAGGCGGGCATGCAGCTTTACGCCCAGCCGATCCGCCCGACGCACTGGCAACTGCAGCAACAGGGCCGGATGTTCCCGCCAAACTACCTGCACGAGACATGGCGGGACTGGCTCTATTGGGACATCGAGCTGGAGGAGTAGGCGGCGCACGAAAAAGGCGGCACCGTCCAAAAGCGGTGCCGCCCCAAACCTCGTCTGCCGGATCGACAGACTAAACGAATTACATTTCGTTCGCGTCCACGACGTCTTCGGCTTGGTCGCCCATTTCGCCCATGGCATCGGCCTGCGCGTCGAGCGATTCTTCGGCGGCTTCGTTGCCTTGGGCTTCGGCCAGATCGGCCTGCTCTTCAAGCAGATCTTCCTGCGATTCGAACTGCTGTTCGGCCAGATCTTCCTGCGCTTCCTGCTCGCTCTCGGCGCAGCCGCCGAGGGCTGCGAAGGCGAATGCGGAGGCGACGAGTGCTACTTTGTTGAACTTCATGGGATACCCCTATTCTGCTGTCAGTATCGACAGACTGCCAATTGTGGCGAAATTAAGGTAATGCGTCAAACCCAAAACGCAAGGGGGGGTGGTAGTTAGCTAGGTTACGGCGGACCTCTTCCGGAACTCGTCGCGCTGCCACTCGCCGGTTTCCAGCACCTCTGCCAAATGCCGTGCAGCTTCCGCCATGTCCTCGAACCGCAAGTAGGCGGGGGCGAAGCCGAGGCGCAAAATGTCGGGGTCGCGAAAGTCTCCGATGACACCGCGCGCAATCAGCGCCTGGCTCAGCGCATAGGCTTCGGGATGGCGATAGGAGAGCTGGCTGCCGCGCGAGGCCGGATCGCTCGGGCTGACGAGATCGAGATCTACGCCGCGATCGTCCAAGCATTCGCGGAGGAATTCGGAGAGCGCCTGCGATTTGGCATAAAGTCGCTCGACTCCGATCTCGGCGATCAGATCCACGCCGACTTCCAGTGCCGCCATCGCAAGGATGGGCGCCGTGCCACACAGGAGGCGGTCGACGCCCGGGGCCGGGGCATAATCGTCGGTAAATTCGAACGGGCGGGCATGGCCCATCCAGCCACTAAGCGGTTGCTGCACGGCATCGTGGTGACGCTCGGCAACGAAGGCGTAGGCCGGGGCGCCGGGGCCGCCGTTCAAATACTTGTAGCCGCAGCCGACAGCAAAATCGGCGTCACAGGCGTTGAGATCGACCGGCAGGGCGCCGCCGGAATGCGACAGGTCCCACAGCACTAGCGCTCCCGCCTCGTGCGCAGCGCGGGTCAGGGCAGCCATGTCGAACACCTCGCCCGTTTTGTAATGCGCATGGGTGAGCAGGAGCAGCGCGACATCCTTATCGAGCGCAGCTTCCATCGAAGCGCGATCCGCCAGCCGTTGCTCGGCAAGACCCTGCTTCTCCAGACCCTCGATCATGTAGAGATCGGTCGGAAAGTTGCCCGGCTCGCTCAGCACGCCTTTCCGGCCGGGTTTCATGGCGAGCGCGGCGGAGATCAGCTTGAACAGGTTTACCGAAACGCTGTCAGCCGCGATCACCTCGTGCGGCGCGGCCCCGATGAGGGGTGCGATCTTGCCGCCGATGCGCTGGGGCAGGCCGATCCAGTCCGCGTCATTCCAGCTTCGGATGAGACCCTCGCCCCATTCGCCGCGAATGACTTGCTGCAGCCGTTGCGGCGTCGCCTTGGGCAGGCAGCCGAGCGAATTGCCGTCGAGATAGATGACACCGTCCGGTACTTCGAAACGGTCGCGATAGGCGGCAAGCGGATCGTTTGCGTCGAGTTCCCGTGCGCGCTCAAGCATCGGCCAGTTCCCGCAGGATCGCGCGGCACAGGCCAGCATCGCCGCCGCCGACTTTCAATGGCAAGGCAATCAGTTCGTACCGCCCCTCGGGTACGTCATCGAGCACCAGCCCTTCCAGAATACGCATATCGTGCTTCAGCACCGCATTATGGGCCGCCATCTCTTTCGACTCCTGCGGATCGAGCGACGGGGCGTCGGTGCCGATCAGCTTGACACCTTGCATCGCCAGCCACTCGATCGCCTCGGGCGCGATCGGCAACCAGTCGCTGCGCCATTCTTCGTACGGGAAGGCATCCCATGTGCGGAACAGCACGCGATCGGCGCTTTCGATATGCGGCAGGTCCGCCACGTCCACTTCGCCCGATACGCCGCGTGCATCGACCACCAGACAGGCACCGATATAGGGGTCGAGTTCCAACGCCGCCGCGTCCAGCCCGTCCGTCGCATAGTGCAGCGGCGCATCGGCATGGGTGCCGGAATGCGTGCTCATCGTCATGCGCCCGACATTGACGGGTGAGCCGTCTTCCATCTTCCATGTCCGCTCGAACGCAAATTCCGTGTCGCCGGGCCACACCGGGAGGCCGGGGCGCAAAGTCTGGGAGATGTCCCAGATGCGGCGGGGGCTGCGCCAGCTGCTCATATCGCGGTCCTCACGCTCAAAAGCTCGGGGAAAAAGGCCTGTTCCAGCACCTTGCCGAGATAGGGCACGCCGGGCGTTCCCCCCGTGCCGCGCTTGAAGCCGATGATCCGCTCGACCGTTTTAAGATGCCCGAAGCGCCAGCGCTGGAAATGATATTCGAGATCGACCAGCTTTTCGGCGAGCTCGTAGAGATCCCAATACCGTTGCGGCTCGCGGTAGATATCGGCCCACGCTGCCTCGACCGCTTCGGATCGTTCCCACGTTTCTGTATGATCGCGCGCCAGAACATCGCCCGGAATTTCGAAACCGCGCCGGTCCAGCAGGGCGACGACCTCGGCATAGATGCTCTTGCGGCCCAATTCATCACGTAGCTCCCGCGCAACCTCGGGGGTTGCCTCATGCATGGTCACCATATCGGGATTGCGGCCGCCGAGCAGGAATTCCATCATCCGGTACTGCGCGCTTTGGAAGCCGCTCGATCCGCCGAGATGTGGACGCACGGTGGAATAATCGTGCGGCGTCATCGTGCTCAGTACGTCCCAGCTCTGGATCAGCTGCCCCTGTGCTCGCGCGACCCGCGCCAGCATCTTGAAGGCTGGGCGCAAATCGTCGACGATAATCCGATCCCGCGCTGCAAACAGTTCGTGCAGGCACAGCTTGAGCCACAGCTCGCTCGCCTGATGGACGACGATAAACAGCATCTCGTCATGCGCGCCCGAAACCGGGTGCTGGGCGGCGAGAATGCGGTCGAGATCGAGATAGGAGGAGTAGGTTACGCCTTGCGTCATGCCCCTGCCCTAGCGCAGCGGGACGCGGCGGGAAACTATTGCTCGATCGTGCGGGTTTCGGGATGATGCTTGTCGAGGTGGCGCTTGATCGTCTTCAGGTTCTTGGTGTTCGAGCGGTAGATCACATCGAACGCGTCGCCGATGAACGGGACCGCGCCGACCGCCGTATCGAACCCAATCCGCCCCATCATCTGCCACAGCTTCCATTTCGGCAGGCCGAGATTGCGCGCCTCCCACACGATATAGCTGCCCATGGCGGCGGCGATCAAATCGCCCACCACCGGCACCAGCCCGACGATCTGGTCGAGCCCGATGCGGTAATTCGTGCCCGGAATGGTCGCGCTGCGCTCGAGCAGGTGCTCCATCGCCTCTACGCGCCGCCGAACCGAATGCGGATCGCTGCCCATCGGGAGGTCGAACCGCATGCGATCGGTCGTGCCGAATTGCTGCTCGTCATGCGGCGAAGGCGGGGTAATCGGGGTAAGGCGGTCGTCGGTCATCAAAGTCAGATGGGCGCGCCCGACATCGGGAACAAGGGATGGAAGGCCCACTGGTTCTCCGCAAAACCGGGAACGTCGGCCCGCACCTGCGACCATCGGATCGGCGCGCCGATGGGTATGTAGAGGTTGAGCGCGGTAAGGGTATTTTCCGCCTCGCCATAATATTGCCCCTGCACGGCGGCGTCGTTAACCGATAGGGCAGCGGCAACCAGTTCGTCGGCCTCCGGCGAACACTGGGCGGGGGCGATGTCGCAATTGAACTGGTTCAGGAACCATCGCGCGCCGGCAAAACGCGCAACCCGATCTCGCAAAGCCAAGTCTGCACCGTCCCTCGCTTCGGCCCGATCCAGCGCGATGCCGATCTGCGCGTATTGCGAGCGTAGTTCCCGGAAAAGTATGGCCGAACCCGGTCCTTCGGGAAGCCACAGGGACAGGCGCAGGTCCGGCGCGTTTTGCGCCTTCCATCCATTCACCCGGCGCGTGGCTTCCGCCCGCCTCTGTTCGAGATTGAGCCCCGGCCAACGTTCGCTCGCCGGCGTTTGGGCGTCCGGTAGATCGTTCGGCACGATCCGCGCGCTGGCCTGCCACCCTCCGACGCCCAGCGATGCGACCAGAGCGGGCCGTTCGAGCGCGAGGGCAAGCGCTTCGCGATTTGCCGCGGTTTCGAGGAATTCCTGCGGCCTCGCGATATCGAGCCCGAACAGGCCGATGGCGGGATCCAGCCGCACGGTCCCGCGCGAAAGCGGGCCGCCCGAGGCCAGCGGAAGGTCCTGAATTCGTCCGCCCAGGATGACGTCGAACCGGTCGTTGGCGAAGCCGTCTATTGCGTCCTGTATGGAGACTTGCCGCAGGGAAACCGGCCGCACGATATCGGCCCAGTCGCCCTGTTGCGGTAGGCCGCGCGCCTCGGGGGGAAGGGGTGCGAACAGGTTAAGCCCGTCGCTTTCAACCAAGGTCATCAGTTCCGCCTCGCCGCCTTCCGGCGCGATAACGAGTTCCGGTTGGGCCAGCAATTGCAAGAGCCCGGGCATCGGACTGTCGAGCCGTATTTCCACGACCCGACCGGTCAGCGCACGAATATCCTCCACCTTGGCAAGATCGAGGCCGAAGCTGCTGCCCTTCAGCGCGCCCATCGCGCGTTGCAGATCGCGCGTGATCTCTTCGGCAGTGAGCGGGGTTCCGTCGCCTTCCTTCAGATCGCGCAACCGGAAGATGTAGCTCAACCCGTCGTCGGTAACGATCCAGCGTTCCGCTAGTCCGGAGACGATTTGCCCAGCCGGATCGAGCCGGACGAGGCCCTGCCAGCGCGATGCGCGGACGATCTGCGCGCCCGGGCCGATCCGAACGCCCTGTTGCAGCAGGTCTTCATCGTCCCCGATGAAAGCGACGTCGACCGATCCATCGCCGACCGGCCCACCACAGCCCGTCGCCAGCATGGAAATCAGAAAGGCTATCGCAAGGCCGGAAATTCGCCGCATGGAAAGCGGCGTAGCATCCGACCGCCGGCGCGCAAGCGTTCGGGCGTTCAGAGCTTGCGCAGATTGCGGGGATCGATCGGATCGGGTTCGCAATCGAGCGCCGGCTGGGCGTAGCGCGGAGCTTTCGTCTCCCCGGTCTCCAATATCGTTCGCGCCAATTTTGGATCGATGATCCTGTCGAACGCGATGCCGAACCGATTGCCTTGCGTCCATGCGACCTTACCGGTGACCTCGCCGATATTGCGCAGGTCGACGGTAACGCGGTTCCCCGAACTGACTTTGATAGTTCCTTCGCCCATCATCCCCGAATCCGACAGGTTACGAACCTTGATTCTTTCGACATCGCGGCTCTCGACCGAGATATCCGCCATCAGGAAAAGGCTATCGCGGGAAACCCCGCGCGTATCGATTGCCGACATCATCTTATCCTGCATTTCCAACCCGAACCCGCATTCGCGACCCGATTGGGCAGTAGGAGTGAATGCTAAACAGAAAGTTAGAAAACGGGTAATTTCTCTTAGGAATTCAGTCGTCCCGCGATATCCGTTCGCGCCGCTCGTGGGCTTCCTGCGCTTCCAGCGTCATGGTCGCAACCGGGCGCGCGATCAGGCGTTTTAGCCCGATCGGATCGCCGGTCTTGTCGCAATATCCATATTCGCCCTCGTCGATCCGTCGCAGTGCGGCATCGATTTTCGAAATGAGTTTGCGCTGCCGGTCCCGAGTACGCAGTTCGATGCCCCAATCGGTTTCGGACGACGCGCGATCGTTGAGATCGGGCTCGCGCATCGGACCATCCTTCAGGGACTGGATGGTCTGGCCAGCCGCATTGTGGATCGATTTTTTCCAGTCGAGCAGCAGCATCCGGAAGAAATCGAGCTGGCGTTCGCTCATATACTCTTCGTCATCGGATGGGACGTAACCGGGATCGACGCTGGCCTTCGCCTGTTCGAGCTTCTCGCTGACATTCGATGCCGTCTGATCCACGTCGCTACCTTCCCTCCACGAACGGAAGGATTAGCGCTGATCCTGATCCGAAGCTTTCCGGCACCTGGACGACCCTCCGTTCGGCGCGCCCTATAGGCATCGCAGCGCTCATGGGCAAGCTGCAAGGGCCGCCCGATCTATGGTGAAGCATGCCTTCACTTCTCACCAAGAATCATATTCATCGCGGCATTAACCATTTTTTATGGCCGCCCCCCGAAAATGAAGCCGCAGCAACGGGAAAACGCTGCCTTTGAGGGTTAGCAGGGGACGAAGAATGGAACTGAAATCTATCACGGGCGGCGCTGGCCGTATCGAACAGTCGGGCGCGGCCGAAGCGTTCGTCAGCCAAAGTATCGCCGCATATGACCGCGGCTGCGAAGAATCGCTCTATGGATTGGGCGTTGCCTTTTCGACGGGGAGCCGCGGCTGTGCCTGCGATCTCGTGGAAGCGCACAAATGGTTCAACATCGCCGCTTCGATGGGTCACGAAGAAGCCGCCTATTGCCGCGCAGATGTCGCCGACGAGATGACCGCACGCGAAATCGCCGAGGCGCAGCGCCAGGCGCGTCAGTGGTTGCAGAAGGACGCGCGCAAGGTCGCCTGACCGCTCAGCCCTTGCGGAAGGGCGTTCGCGTCGAAAGGTAGTTCCTGTCGCTTGCGACACCTGCCCGCTCGCGTTCGAGGAAATCCTCGATTGCGCTGCGGAAACCGGGATCGGCGATCCAGTGGGCCGAAACGGTTTCGACCGGTTCATAACCGCGGGCGAGCTTGTGTCCGCCCTGTGCGCCTGCCTCCACCCGGTCGAGCCCGAGTTCGATGGCGGCATCGATCGCCTGGTAATAGCACAGCTCGAAATGCAAGAAGCGGATGTCGCGCGTGCAGCCCCAATAGCGGCCGTATAGCGTATCCGGCCCGATGAAGTTGAGCGCGCCGGCCACCGCCTCTCCGTCCTGATAGGCGAGCACCAGCAGTATCGCATCGCCCATTCGCTCGCCCAGCAGATCGAAGGCTTCGCGGGTAAGGTAAGGACGGCCCCATTTGCGCGCGCCGGTGTCCTGATAGAACACCCAGAACGCGTCCCAATGCTCGGCGCGGATATCGTCTCCGCGCAGCCTTACGATCTCGACTTCGGCCTGCGCCGCGCTGCGTTCCTTGCGCAAATCCTTGCGTTTGCGCGAGGCGAGCGTGCCGAGGAACTCGTCGAAATCGCCGAACCCGCGATTGCGCCAATGGAACTGGATGTCCTTGCGCAGCATCCAGCCGGCGTCCTCGAAGATTGCCTGTTGGCCGGGCTCGAGGAAGGTCGCATGGGCGCTCGAGAAGCCGTTCTGCAAGCACAGTTGCTCGGCGGCCGCGATGAGCGGGCGGGCATAGGTCTCGTCCGACAGGAGCAGGCGCGGGCCGGTGGCAGGCGTGAACGGCGCGGCGATCAGCAGCTTGGGGTAATAGTCGCCGCCTGCCCGCTCGAAGGCATCGGCCCAGCTGTGGTCGAACACATATTCGCCTTGGCTGTGGCTCTTCAGGTAAGCCGGCATGGCGGCGAGCGGCGGCCCATCTTCCTCGCTCACGATTAAAGGCGCAGGTTGCCAGCCCGTGCCGGCACCGACACTGCCCGAATCCTCCATCGCGGTGAGAAATTCGTGCCGCATGAAAGGATTGTCGGTGCCCGAAAGCGCGTTCCAGTCGGCAGCGTCGAACGCGCCGACCGATCCCGCGATGCGGGCGGCGAGCCCTCCGTCGCTCATGGCAGCCCCGCCCCTTCCGCCACCGGCGCATCGGCATGAAGGCGGGCGGTTTGCAAAGCTTCCGGCGAATTCACGGTCCAGCTAAGGACCGGCAGGCCATTGTCGCGCAAGCCGGCGACTATTGCGTTCGGCAAAGCTTCAACGTGGTAGGCGAGAAATTCGGGCTGCGCAGCCCACAATGCGGCGCGGCGCTGCCATGCCTTCTGCGTATACCCGACCTCGTCCTCGCGCATAACGAGGCCCTGCACCGTAGCGGGTGAATGTTTGCGGAACCAGCGCGAGACGCGCGGATCGAAGCTCATCACCGCATGCAGCCCATCATAATCCGCCAAAGCTTCTGCCACCGCTTCGCACGACCGTTCGACATCGTATCCGCGGCGTGACTTGATCTCGATCAGCAGCGGCACTGCACCCGCGACCGTCTCCAGCAAATCGCTCAGTGCGATCGGCGGTTCTTCGCTTTCGAGATAGCTCAGCCTGCGCCATTCGACAGCGGTCAGGGCGGCGGCTTTGTCGGGTCGACCGATCAGGCGGGCGAAGTCCCAATCGTGAAACACCATCGGCACATCGTCGGCACTGCGCTGGATATCGCATTCGATGCCCAGGCCCGCCTCGATCGCCGCGCGGAAAGCGCCGCGCGAATTCTCGACCCTGCCCCCGCCGTGAAGCCCGCGATGGGCGTAGGTCCAGCGGCCGAGCCAGTCCGTCCGCACCGGATCGGGCGCGGGCGCGAAATAGCGATCAATCCGAGAGAGCAACGATCGCATCGACCTCGACCGCGGCGCCAAGTGGCAGCGCCGGAACGCCAACCGCCGCGCGGGCGTGGCGGCCCTTCTCGCCGAACACGTCGGACATGAGATCGCTCGCCCCGTTCACCACCTTGTGCTGTTCGACGAATTCGGGCGTGCTGGCGACGAACCCGCCGAGCTTTACCACTTGGCTCACCCGTTCGAGCAGGCCGGCGGCGCGTAATTGGGCGAGAATCATGAGCCCGCAGGCCCGCGCAATCTCGATGCCCCGCTCCACATCGACATCCGCGCCCAGCCGCCCGGTGGCAAGCTCGCCATTCAAAAACGGTAATTGGCCCGAGACGAACGCCGTGTTGTCATGCACCATGACCTGCACGTAGCTGGCGAGTGCGGGGGAAACCTCGGGCAGTTCGATGCCGAGTTCGGCAAGGCGGCTTTCGATAGTCATGCGGTTTGCGGTTCCTTTTCTTCGAGTCGCGCGAGCAGCCACGGCAAGGCCTCCGCCCAATTGTCGATCCGGGCATCGGCGTCGCCGGCATCCAGTGCGCAGTCGATATGCGGGGCCAGTTCCGGCTCGCCGCACAGATGCAGCGTGGTGATGCCGGGCACCGTCTCCTTGGCGGAGCGATGATGCTGCGGCAGATCGTCGATGAAGAAGGTGCGCGACGGTTCGTATTCCGCCACGATGGCGGCGATCGCCGGACCTTTCGGCCCCTGATTGGTATAGACCGGAACGTCCAGCCCATGGGTGCGAAGCTGCTCGGCCCGGCTGTCGCGATGCGCGTCGATCAGGTTGGTGAGGATCACCACATCGGCGTGATCGCGTAGATGCTCGATCGCTTCGAGCGCGCCTTCGATCGCGCGCTGTCGGTGCATCTCGGTATCGAAGAAGGCACGCAGCAGCCGCCAGATATCCTCCTGCTCGACCAGCTCGCCGCTCTCCTGCCAGCGCATCGCTTCGCCGAAATTGTTGCTACCGACGGTGAAATCAACGCCTTCGTTCTCGGCCAGCCATTCGCGGAACGGACCGACCATGTGCAGCAGCACCTCGTCGCAATCGCAAACGATCAGGGGGCGGCTCATCGCGCCAACTCCCGGTGCGCAGCAATCAGCGCTTCGGGCGAGGTGCCGAGCGCTTCCGCCCCGGCGATCAGGTCGGGCTCATGGCTGCTGAGAAATTCGAGGACGGCGGCCTGCACTGCCGTATCGTCGATCCCGTGCCGCAGCCGTTCGGGCGTCAGGCCGGTCAGCGACAGCAGCCGCTCCGCCCGCCGTTCGTCGGTCAGCGCCCAGCCGAGCGCCTCCAGCGCCAGCACCTGCGCCGAACGGGTTTCCTGCGGTGTCGAAGTTTTTGCGCCCTGAATTGTCAGCCCTTTCGCTTGTCCCTATGCCGCACGCGGCTCGATGTTCCACACCATATGAGAAGGCCTTTGCCCCGTGACAAAGAGAATCCTCGTTGTCGAGGACAACGACCTCAACCGTAAGCTGTTCTGCGACGTATTGAAGGCGAACGGATACGAGGTCGTTCCGGTGGCGGACGGGAAGAACGTGCTGGCGACCGCCAAGAAGTTCGCTCCGCATCTCGTCATCATGGATATCCAGCTGCCTAATATCAGCGGCGTGGATCTGATCGCCAAACTGAAGAAAGATGCCGATCTGGCGGAAACGCCGGTGCTTGCCGTGACCGCTTATGCCGGCAAGGGCGACGAGGAGCGCATCCGCGAGGCGGGCGCGAGGGATTATCTGGCAAAGCCCGTATCCATCGGCCCGTTCATGGCCGCCGTGCGCGCCTTACTGAACGACTGACGCGGCGCCTTCCAACGAACCCCCTCGCGCTTGACAGCGCTATGCCCTAGACGCTTTGCCACAGCGCAATAGGCGCATCAAAAAGAAGAACTGGACGAACACCGATGGACCGATCGCAAGTCGATGCCCGCATTCGCGAGCTGGCCGAACCCTTCAACAAGAAGGGCATCGAAATCACGGACGATACGACGTTCCAGAACGATCTGGAATTCGACAGCCTGACGGTGATGGATTTCGTCGCCGCGATCGAGGACGAGTTCGACATCATCATCTCGATGAACCAGCAGGCCGAGATTGAGACCTATGGCCAACTGGTCGACTCGGTGCACAAGCTGCAGGCCAAGCCATGAGCGAAGGCATCGCCCAGGCGGACCAGCCGCAGACCCTGGAAGGCGAAGGGCGCGACTTGTTCTCCAAGTTCGACGACATCATCGCGATGCGCGAGGGGTTGCTGTCGAAGGGCGTCGAAGACCCGTTCAACCTTGTGATGGAGCAGGTTCTCTCGCCGACGCGGGCGATCTGCAACGGGCGCGAGACGATCCTGCTCGGTACCTACAATTACATGGGCATGACCTTCGATCCAGACGTGGTCGAAGCGGGCAAGCAGGCCCTGGCCGATTTCGGCAGCGGGACGACCGGCAGCCGGGTCCTGAACGGCACCTATCAGGGGCACAAGGACGTCGAGGAAGCGCTGCGCGACTTCTACGACATGGACCACGCGATGGTCTTCTCCACCGGCTACCAGTCCAATCTGGGCATCATCAGCACTATCGCCGGCAAGGGCGACTATATCCTCCTCGATATCGACAGCCACGCCAGCATCTGGGACGGCTGCGCGCTGGGTGATGCGGAAATCGTGCCGTTCAAGCACAACGATATCGAGGCGATGGAAAAGCGCCTCAAGCGCATTCCGGAAGATGCCGGCAAGCTCGTCATCCTCGAAGGCGTCTATTCCATGCTCGGCGATGTCGCGCCGCTGAAGGAAATGGTCGCCATCGCGAAGCAATACGGCGCGATGATCCTGGTCGACGAGGCGCATTCGATGGGTTTCATCGGCGAGAACGGGCGCGGTGTAGTAGAACAGGCCGGTGTGATCGACGATGTCGACTTCATCATCGGAACGTTCTCGAAAAGCGTCGGCACGGTCGGCGGCTTCTGCGTTTCCAACCACCCGAAATTCGAGATCATGCGGCTGGTGTGCCGCCCCTACGTGTTCACGGCCAGCCTGCCGCCGAGCGTGGTGGCGACCGCCTGCGTCTCGATCCGCAAGCTGATGGATGCCGCGGACAAGCGCGCGCATCTGTGGGACAATTCGAAAACGCTGCACAAGGGCCTGCGCGATCTCGGTTTCACCCTTGGTACCGACGAACCGCAAAGCGCGATCATCGCGGTCATTATGCCCGACCTCGAACAGGGGGCGGCAATGTGGGAAGCGCTGATCAAGGGCGGGCTTTACGTCAATCTCGCCCGTCCTCCGGCAACCCCTGCCAACATGACGCTGCTGCGCTGCTCGCTCTGCGCCGAGCATAGCGAGGACGAGGTGCAGCAGATCCTTACGATCTTCGAGCAGGCGGGCAAACAGGTCGGGATCATCTGAGCCGCATTTCGTGAAAGCCGTGCTTGGATGGCTCGGGCGTACCGGCCTGCTCTATCTGCTGCTGTGCGCGGCCATTGCCTTCTACCTGTTCGCCTGGCCGGCAATCTCGGCGCGTCTCTCCAACGAGGACTTCCGGCAGGATGCGATGTCCATTGCCGAGGTTCGCACCCGGCTGATCGCGGACCGCGATGCGGCGCAGGCACGGCTTGCGGACCGCGTCGATACGATCCGGTCCGCCAGTGCGGAGACTATCGCAGACCGGCTGGAAGCGGCGCGGGCCGAGCGCGCGGCTTTGGCCGCCGAACTCGCCGAGGGCGAAGGCTGGCTCGACCGGATCAGGCCGTCGCGCATCCTCGAACGCAAACGCCGCGAATTGCAGCTTGCCGCTTTGGAAACCGAAATTGCCGCGCTCGAGGTTGCGCGGGAGAGAAGGGCGCGCGAGGCGGCGCTGGATCGGGCGCGAAACCAGCTAGAAGGCTACGCACGTATTCCGACCGCGGCGGCAGTCGAGATCTCTCAGCGACTTTGCAGCCGCGCGAGGGCAGCGCTGGCCCAGTACGACCGGCAGGAGCCGATCGAGCGCAATCTTCGCACGATTTTCCTGCGGGAACGCGAACCGCTGGTGGAGCGGGAAGATACGCTGTGCGAGCAAGCACGCGATCGCAAAGTTCGCCGCGACCGCGGGCTGGCCGCCGCATCGAGTGTCAGGGAAGCGCGCGCGCGATTGCAAGCGATCGAAGATTTCACCCTTGCTGCCCTCCCCGATCCGACGACCGACCTGTCCGATACCACGGTGCGCGATGTGATGATGCGGGCCGCGCTCGCTCTGCTCGCAATCCTGCTGATGCCCTTCGCCATCCGAACCCTGTTCTACTATGTGCTCGCGCCGAGTGCCGAACGCCGCCCGCCGATCCGCCTCATCCGCGACGGCACCCTGCCCGCCACCATCGCGACGGGTAAGCGATCCGGCCCCTCGCTGCAGATCGAACTCGGCGACAACGAGGAATTGCTCGTGCGGCAGGGCTATCTCCAGTCCAGCCAAAGCGGCGCAACCATGCGCACGCAATGGCTTCTGAGCTGGCGCAACCCCCTCACCAGTCTTGCCAGCGGGATGGCCTTCCTCACCGCGGCGCGCGGCAGGGGCGCGATGTTCGGCATTTCGGCCCGTGCCGATCCGTTCGCGGAAATCGCGAGGATAGATCTTGCGAAAGGGGCGGCGCTGGTCCTGCAACCGCGTGCGCTGGCGGCGGTGGTGCAGCCGATTGCTGCGCCGCTCAAGATCGAAAGCCGCTGGCGGTTGTTCAGCCTGCACGCCTGGCTCACCTTCCAGTTTCGGTACCTCGTCTTTCACGGCCCTGCTTCCATGATCGTCAAAGGCGGGCGCGGAGTGCGGGTCGAACCGGCGCGGGCGGGCCGGGTGTTCGGGCAGGACCAGCTGCTCGGCTTTTCCGCGCGCCTCGCCTACGCGATTCGCCGCAACGAAACGTTCCAGCCCTATTTGTTCGGCAAGGAACCGCTGTTCCGCGACCGGGTGGCCGATACCGAGCCCGATGCGGGCGGCGTGCTCGTGATCGAGGAAGCGCCGATGGCCGGAAAGCGCGGCGGCGTACGCGCAGGGCTCGAAAACGCCTTCGACGCCGTCCTAAAGGCATTCGGCATCTGACGGAACGCGTCATCGGCTGAACCGTCTTTCCGGCATACCTCCATGCAAACGAAGGACACCTGATGAAAATCACGAACACCGCCCACGCCCGTTACGAAGGCCTCGGCAAAAGCGGCAAGGGGCACGTCTCCTCGCAATCCGGCGCGCTCGATCATCCCTACGGTTTCAACACCCGGTTCGAGGATGCGCCCGGGACCAATCCCGAAGAGCTGATCGCGGCTGCCCACGCCGCCTGCTTCACCATGGCGCTGTCGATGCAGCTCGCGGGCGAAGGCTATGAGGATGGCCAGCTCGATACCGATGCGAAGGTCACACTGGAAAAGGACGGCGACGGCTTCACCGTCACGAAATCCGACCTGACGCTGACCGGAAAGGTCGACGGAATCGACAAGGCGAAGTTCGAGGAGCTGGCAAACAAGGCGAAGGCGAACTGCCCGATTTCCAAGCTGCTGAACGCGGACATCTCGCTTGAGACGACCTTCGAGAGCTGAACGCTACGACCTATAGCGTAACGGAACTTTTCGCATTCGACGTTGCGAGCGTTCCGGATTGGGTGGCGAATGCGCTGCCCGAGAAACTCTCTGTGCCGTCTTCGATCATCCACCGGATGTTCGGGGGCGGCACCTTGCCGTAAGTATCGAAGTTTCCGGCAGCGGCTACGCGGTATGGGGACGACGGCACTGCCACGTCCGACCCAGGCGTTGCCAAGAAGTTCGTGAAAGCGAAGCCGGCTAATGGCAATGAATCGAGCGCTAACGGTGCGCTCGGCATGCGACCTTCGGCGGCCCCAAGTATGATCGGCGCTTGCATGGCTGGACGAAGAACGTCCGCTTTCGCAGGTAGCGGCAAACCCACCGCTGCCGCCAGATCGGCACCCGTTGGTCCGTCCAGTTTTGATGCAGAAGCGAGTCGCCGCGCATCCTCGACGCGGTCTTCCTCGAACGCGATCCGCGCCTCGATGTGGGCAGCCACGGTGTCGACGAGATCGGTCCGAACCAGTTCGGTCAGGGTTTTCGAAGCGTTTCCTTCGCCCCCCTCGGAAACCGCCAAATTATCGCGGGCATTCGTGACGAGGTAACGGGCATATTCGATGTGGCCGAGAGCGGCATGGGCATAGGCTTGGCGCACCATGCGGACATAGCCGCCGACCCAATCCGCCAACACGGCGTGGGCGTCCGTACCATCGCCAGGCTCCGGCGGCGGGCCTGGTAGCGGGGCGTCCGGATCCTCCTCCGCCACGAGCACCGCCCAGTCCGCTGCTGCTTCGTCGGCGAACATCTCATGCCGTATCTCGGTAAAAGTCAGCCGCAGGTCCGCGTCCGATGTCGTCCCCTCGGCATGCGCGGCAGGGGCCGCCGGCATGGCCGATGCCAGTACCAATGCTGCCGCCATGCGTTTCACCCGAGCTCTCCTTTCGCTACGAAAGGATCGCTACACGGGCATCCCTAATATCCGGTTGAGATCAGCCTGCGGGATTGGCCTGTACGGTGGTTTCGCCCGCGCACACGTCGTTCGGGTCGTTCTCGTCTCCACCGCCGAGCTGGGTGATGGCGAGGATACCACCAACCACCAGCAGCACGAAGACGGTCGTCACGGTGCCGAGATACTTGTCGATCACCCGCTTGATCGGCGCGCCGAACAGGCGGAACAGCACGCCCACCGTCATGAAGATCAGGCCCCGCCCCGCGATGCTGGCGAGGATGAAGGTGACGAGGTTCATGCCGATGAAGCCCGCCGTAATGGTCAGCAGCTTGAACGGAACAGGCGTCGCGCCCGCGATCAGGATCGCCTCGAAATCGTATTCGCGCAGATAGCACGCGGCGACCGGAAAGCTTTCCGTCAGGCCCAGCGCGCCGAGCAGCCAGGCGCCGATCGTATCGTACAGTCCCCAGCCGATGGCGTATCCGAACAATCCGCCCAGCACCGAAGCGGCAGTGCAGACGAAGGCGAAGCGCAGCGCCTTTTTGGGTTCGGCGAGACACATCAGCCCGAGCAGGGGATGCGGCGGAATCGGGAAGAAGCTCGACTCGACGAAGGAGAACAGGGCCAGCCACCACACCGCATGGGGGTGCGCCGCCTTTTCCATCGTCCAATTGTAAAGCCCGCGCAGCATATCGGCGTCCCTTCCACCCCGTGAAGCGCGCCCATTAGCAGCAAGGCGAACCAGAGCAAGGAGGATCGCCTCTCGTAATAACCTATTTGGTTATTTCTTATTGACATCGTGACGCTCTTTGGTTAGACAAATTGAACATCGCGATAGTGTGATTCGCCAGCCGGGCGGCCGACCTCATCAAGGTTCGCCGCCCTTTTTTACGCCAGCTCCAAACGTCGGGAGAGACGAATGGCCACCAAGCGCAAACCGAAATCGCGCGCACCGAAAGGATGGAAGGATGCGTTTCTCGCCGAACTCGCCCATAGTTCGAACGTCTCGCTCGCCGCGCGCAAGGCGAAGGTCGACAGCAGCACCGTCTACAAGGCGCGCCGCAGCGAACCGGACTTTTACCGCGCCTGGCAGGAAGCTCTCGCCGAAGGATACGACAATCTGGAAATGGACCTGCTGCGCCGCCTGCGCATCGGCGAGATGACTGGCGGCGGCCCCACCAAGTCGCGCCGCAAATACGACAACGCCATCGCCTTCCGCCTGCTTTCCGCCCACCGCGAAGCGGTTGGCCGGCAGAGGGCTTTGCGCGCCAACGAAGACGAGGACGCCATTATCGCTTCGATCAACGCGAAGCTCGAAAAGATGCGCCAGCGCCAGCTTGCGGCCGAACAGGAACTGGAGAACGACGGCGTCTATCGCATGGACCGACATGCGGGATCTTAATGCGCTGCTCGCTTGGCTGCTGAAGCTCGAGGAAGAGAAGCGATTAGCCGAACTCGCCCGTCTCAGCCGGTCGGAACGCGAGGAGTTTCGCTACCACTGGCATCTCTGGGCGCGGACCAACCAGATCGCGCCGCCGGGCGAGTGGCGGACCTGGCTCGTCAGCGCCGGTCGCGGCTTCGGCAAGACACGCGCCGGGGCAGAATGGGTACGCGAAAAGGTTCGGCATACGCCCGACGCCCGGATCGCGCTGGTCGGGGCCAGCCTTGCCGAAGCGCGCAGCGTGATGGTGGAGGGGGAAAGCGGACTGCTCGCCTGCTGCCCGCCGCACAATGCCCCGCTGTTCGAGCCGTCGCTCCGCCGACTGGTCTGGCCGAACGGGGCGATGGCGTTTCTCTATTCCGCCGCCGAGCCGGAGGCGCTGCGCGGTCCGCAGCACCACTATGCCTGGTGCGACGAGATCGCGAAGTGGGACAATGCGTCGGAGCGTGCGACCCGGGCGTGGGACAATCTCGCCTTGGGCATGCGGCTCGGCGAGACACCCCAGACGTTGGCGACCACAACGCCGCGCGTCGTCGCGCTGATGAGGCGGCTCTGCGCCGAGGAAGCGGGCGGCGACGTGATCGTCACGCGCGGCGCGACATACGAGAACGCGCAGAACCTGCCGCCGCGCTTCCTGCGCGACATGAAGCAGCAATTCGCGCGGACCTCGCTCGGGCGGCAGGAACTCGACGGCGTCTTGCTCGAAGATATGGACGGTGCCCTGTGGTCGCGCGCATTGCTCGAAAGCTGCCGCGACGAGGCGCTGGGCGATCCGCCGCTGCGGATCGTGATCGGCGTCGATCCACCGGCCAGCGATCGGGGCGACGAGTGCGGCATCGTGGTTTGCGGTCTCGGCGCGAGCGGGATGGGGCAGGTCCTTGCCGACGCATCCATCGCCCGCCCCCGCCCCGAACGCTGGGCCCGCGCGGTCGCCGATGCGGCAGCGGCGTGGAATGCGGACCGAGTGGTCGCCGAAGCCAATCAGGGCGGCCAGATGGTCGAAAGCGTGCTGCGCGCCGCCGACATCGCGCTGCCGGTCAAGCTGGTCCATGCAAGCCGCGGCAAGGCCGCCCGCGCCGAACCGGTCGCTGCCTTGTACGAAGCGGGCCGCGTTCGCCACACCGCCCTCTTCGCACGGCTGGAGGACCAGCTGTGCGGCATGATGACGGGCTGCGGTTATGAAGGCCCCGGTCGCTCGCCCGACCGCGCCGACGCCCTCATCTGGGCGCTCAGCGAACTGATGCTGGGCAAAGCGAACAGGCCGCGCGTCCGCCAGATTTAAGAAATGTCTCCCGGCTACGGCTGGATCGTTCCGAAAGGTATTCCATGTCCTTCCTCACATCGCTCGCTTCCGCCTTCAAGGGCGGGGGCCCGTCGCGCGTGCCCTTGACGCGCGGCTACGTCTCGCCCTGGGCGAGTGCGCTCGACAGTCCGGCCACCGCCGGCGGGCATTACGATTATGCGCGGCAGGTCCGCGAGGCGTATCTCGCCAATCCGGTGGCGCAGCGTGCGGTGCGGATCGTCGCCGAAGGGGTCGGCGGCGCGCCGCTGGCCTGCGAGGATGCGCGGTTCCTCCAGCTGATCTCCTGTGCCTGCGGGGCGCAGCCGCTGCTCGAGACGCTGGCGGCGCAGCTTGCCCTGCACGGCAATGCCTATGTCCAGATCGTGAAGGACGGCGCGGGCGTGCCGGTCGACCTGCATCCCTTGCGCCCAGAACGGGTGAAGGTGATCGCCGGGGCGGACGGCTGGCCGAGCGCCTTTCGCTACACGCTGACCGACGGGGCGCTGACGATCCCCATGACGGACGAGGACGGCTGGCCGAACATCGTCCATCTGAAAGGCTTTCACCCGGTCGACGATCATTACGGCGCGGGCTGCCTGTCCGCCGCCGCCGCCTCGGTGGCGATCCACAATGCGGCGGCGGAATGGAATCGCGCTCTCCTTGCCAATGCGGCGCGGCCCTCTGGCGCGCTCATTTACAACAGCGGCGATGCGGGCGGACTGACGGCGGAGCAATTCGCGCGGCTGAAAGAGGAATTGCAGGCGGCGTTCCAGGGGCAGGGCAATGCCGGGCGGCCGATGCTGCTCGAAGGCGGACTCGACTGGAAGGCGATGAGCCTGTCACCCGCCGACATGGACTTCGCCACGCTGAAGGCCGCCGCCGCGCGCGACATTGCGCTCGCCTTCGGAGTGCCGCCCATGCTGCTCGGCCTGCCGGGCGACAACACCTATTCCAATTATCGCGAGGCGAACCGCGCCCTGTGGCGGCTGACCCTGTTGCCGCTGATCGCGAAGATTCTCGATGGCCTGCATTCCGGCCTCGCCGACTGGTTCTCCGCCGCGCCGACCGTCGATCTCGACCGGGTGCCCGCACTGGCGGAGGACCGCGAGAAGCTGTGGGCGCAGGTCACCGCCGCCGATTTCCTCAGTCCCCTCGAAAAGCGCGAGATGCTCGGTCTCGCCCCACAGGAGAACCGCCAATGACCCGCGAAGACATGCTGGCGCGGCTGATCGCGCAGGCCGATGCACAGGGCGGCGATCTCGTCACCCTGCGCGCCATCGTGGAGGAGTCGACCGAACTCGGCGCGAAACGCGTGCTCGACCGGCTCGGCCTCGGCGATGCGAATGCGCATGACGACTTGGACGAATTACGCGAGCTTCTGGGCGCATGGCGCGATGCCAAGGCGAGCGCGTGGAAAGCGACGGTCGAGTGGCTGACGCGCGGCCTGCTCGCGCTGCTGCTGGTCGGTATCGCGGTGCGGCTCGGCGTCGGGAACATGCTGCGATGAGCGCGCCTGCCTTGCGCATCGCCGGCTATGCCGCCCTATTTGGCCGCAGCGACGGTGCGCGCGACACCATCCGCCCCGGCGCCTTTCGCCGCACGCTGGCGGAGCGGCGCGATCCCCTGCCGCTGTTCTGGCAGCACCGGCCGGACCAGCGGATCGGATGGGTCGAAACGGTCGGCGAGGATGGCCGCGGCCTGCGTATCGTCGCGATAATCGAAAACCCGGACGGCCGCGCCGCCAAATTGCTGCGCGAAAGGGCGGTGAACGGCCTCAGCTTCGGCTACCGCGCGCGGGCCTATCGCCGGACGCGGTCGGGTCGCGAACTGGCCGATATCGAACTGTTCGAGGTGAGCGTCGTCTCCCACCCCCTGCAACACGAAGCGCGCATCCACTTCGTGACCTGAGAATAGCCGAACTCCCGAATTTCCACGCCGCCTTCCGGGCGGCTTTTTTGTACCCCCAAGAAAGGTGAACACCCCGATGGACATGACTTTCAATCCCGCGCCGCAGATGCCCGCCGCCCCGGCGGATCCTGCTGCGGCCAGCTTCGATATCGTCGCCCGGCAGGACAAGGCCGAGATCGAGATCGCCGCGCTGCGCTCCGATGTCGAGGACGTGAAGCAGCGGGTCGACCGGATCGGGCGCGCCGCCGCCCGCCCCGCGCTCGCCGCTTCCGGTGAGACCGCCGCCGACACCGCCGGTTTCGTCGACGGTTACCTGCGCACCGGCTCCACCGCCGAGATCAAGTCGATCAGCGGCGTGGTGCCGGCCGATGGCGGCTATGCCGTGCCGCGCCAGATCGATGCCATGATCGGCCGCGAACTGGTCGAGGTCAGTCCGATCCGCTCCATCGCGCAAGTCGTGCAGACCGGCAGCGCGGGCTATCGCAAGCTCGTCGCGACCGGCGGCATGGCGAGCGGCTGGGTCAGCGAGGCGGCTGGCCGACCTGAAACCGATACGCCCAACTTCGCCGAGATCGCCCCGCCGACGGGCGAGCTGTATGCCAATCCTGCGGCCAGCCAGGCGATGCTGGACGATGCGAGCTTCGATTTGGAAGCTTGGCTTGCCGGCGAGATCGCGATGGAATTCGCCCGGGCCGAGGGCGCAGCATTCGTCCATGGCAGCGGCGTCAACCAGCCCGAAGGGTTCCTAACCGCCCCGGCTTCCGCCTTGGCCGACGGCAACCGTCCGTTCGGGACGATGCAATATATCGGTTCGGGCGATGGCGCGGGTCTGGGAACCGCAGCGGAGATCGCGCTGATCGATCTCGTCCACACGCTCAGGGCCGGGCACCGACAAGGCGCGCATTTCGTGATGAATTCGGCCACGCTGGCAGAGATCCGCAAGCTCAAAACGGACGACGGCGCGTTTCTATGGCAGCCGGGCCTCGTGGATGGACAGCCTGATCGCCTGCTCGGCTATCCAGTGGTCGAGGCGGAAGACATGCCCGATATCGCGGCCGGCAGCTTCCCGATCGCGTTCGGCAATTTCCGCCACGGCTATCTGATCGCGGAACGCAGCGCGACGCAGGTGCTGCGCGATCCCTTCACCAATAAGCCCTTCGTCCACTTCTACGCGACCAAACGCGTCGGTGGGCAGGTGCTCGATTCGAATGCGATCAAGCTTCTCAAGATCGAGGCCTGATCCCGACCGGGCGGCGGCGGGCCTCCCCCTGGCCCGCCGCCGCTTCCTTTTACCCTTCCCCCCTTATCGCCGAGGAGGCCGCGCACATGCGGGCAATCGAGATCCAGGCACCTTACGTCGCCGCCGCGCTCGCCGAACTGAAGCAATGGCTGGCGATCACCACCACGCAGGACGACGCCCTGTTGGCGGACCTTGTCGCGGGCGCGCATTCCATGTGCCGGCGCTTTACCGGCACCTTTCCGCTGCAAACCATTGTCGCCGAAATACTGCCGGCGAGCGGTGACTGGCGCGCGCTGACGGCCCGGCCCTTTATGATGGTTCGCCGCGTCGTCGCGCTCGACGTTTATGGCACGCCGCGCACCCTCGATGCGGACGCTTTCGCTATCGAACTAATCGCCGCAGGACTCGCCCGTTTTCGCTTGACGCATGCCGCCGTCGAGCCGCGCGTGGAAGTGACATACGATGCCGGTCTCGCCAGCGACTGGAGCCAACTCGACGAGGGGCTGCGGCACGGCATCGTGCGCTACGCCGCCGACCAGTATCGCCGCCGCGACCGTGCCGATGACGACCGGCCGCCGAGCGCCGTTTCCGCTTTGTGGCAACCCTGGCGCGAGATGCGGCTGTGACGCCCGCCGATGCCGGGTTCGCCGCCCTCGCCCGCGCGCTCCACGCAAAAGCCGAGCGACTGGCATTGGCGCATGGCGAGGCGCTGCGGCGCGGCCGCGAAGGCTACGGCCCCCGCGATGCGCGCCTCCTCTGGCCTCTATTTTCCGAAAGGACGAAATGATGGAAAGCGCCTTTCGCACCACGCTGCTGGAATGGCTGCGCGCCGATCCCGTGCTCGCCCGGGCGCTCAACGCCATTTCGGAGGATGGCCCGGCGGCCGCACCCGCCCCGCAGCTTTCCATCGTCACCAGTGCGGCGGCGGAATGGGGCGGCAAGACCGAGCGCGGCCGCGAGGTTCGCATCGCCCTCGAACTGATCGACCGGATCGATACGCCCGGCCCGACGCAGGCGCTCGCCGAAGCGATCGAGCGCCGGATCGCCACGATCGCACCGCAGCAGGACGGTTTCCGCATCGTCGTCACCCGCTTCCTGCGCAGCCGGGTGGAACGCCGCCCGCGATCCCTGCGCGCCATCCTGCTCGAATACAGTTTCCGCCTTCTCGAAACCGCCGCGGCCCGTCCCGCGCCTCTTATGGAGACCCCGTTATGACTGCCCAATCCGGCGCCGCCTTCCTGCTCAAGATCGGCGACGGTGCCTCGCCCACCGCCTACGAGACGGTTGCAGGCCTGCGCACGACGCAGATGACCATCAATGGCGACACCGTCGTCGTGACTCACAAGGAAAGCGGCGGCTGGCGCGAACTGTTGTCCGGCGCGGGTACGCGCAGCGTTTCGGTCAGCGCCTCGGGCATCTTCCTCGGCTCCGAGGCGGAGAACCGGGTGCGCGCCCATGCCTTGTCCGGCGCGCTCGACGCCTACGAACTCTCCTTCGAGGACGGCGCAAAGATGCGCGGCGCGTTCCTCGTGCAGCGGCTCGACTATTCCGGCGACTTCAACGGCGAGCGTACCTATTCGATGCAGCTCGAAAGCTCAGGCGAAGTGGTGCCCGCATGAGCAATCCGGCGCGCGGCGAAGCACATATCCATATCGAGGGTCGAGAGATTCTTCTGCGCCCCACTTTCGATGCGCTGGTGCAGGCGGAGGAAGAACTCGGTCCGCTCCTGGCGCTCGTCGAACGGGCAGGCGAGGGTCAGCTCAAACTGTCCGAAATCGCCGCGCTGTTCTGGCACTGCGCCGTTCCGCGTGAGGTCGCCAGCCGCGAGGCGATCGGAAAAGCCGTGCTCGCTATGGGCCTTGCACAGTCCGCCAAGCCGCTACGCGCCCTGCTCTGCGAAATCCTGCGCGGGACAGGGTGACTGCCTTCGCAACGCAGGCGGCGAGATTGGCGGACCACGCCGCGCGCAGCCTCGGCTGGACGCCCGATACCTTCTGGAATGCGACGCCGTCCGAACTCGCCGCCTCGCTGCATTCGGACGACACCGAAAGCACCGCCCCGCCCTCACGCGAGCGGATCGCGGCGATGATCGAAAGGGACAGACATGACTGACGACCTCGACGAACTGATGGTCTCCGTGCGCGCCGATACGCGCGGCTTCGCGCAGGATATCGGAAAGATGAAGAACGATTTCGACGGCACGCTCCTGTCCGCTTTCGACAAGGCGGGCGGCGTATTGGAGAAGGGCCTACTTTCGGCGCTGAAAAAAGGAAGCCTCGGGTTCGAAGACCTGAAGCGCATGGCCCTTTCCGTGATTGACGAGATCGCGGGTCAGGCGCTCCGTTCGGGCATCGGCGACTTATTGGGAGGCATCGGCAAACCCGGCGGAGGTGCCGCCGGTTCACCGCTCGGCGCGCTGGGTTCGCTGGCATCGTCCCTTCTCGGTTTGCCGGGACGCGCCACCGGCGGGCTCGTCGCGCCGGACAGACCGTATCTTGTCGGCGAGCGCGGGCCCGAACTGTTCGTGCCGACAAGCGCGGGCCGGGTCGAGGCAAACGGGCCCGGCACCGCGATGCGCAACGATGTGCGGGTCGCGATCAATCTCGCCCAGCCGCGCGGAACCGACGCACCGGCAGCGCTGCAACGCTCCTCGCGGCAGGTGGCGAGCGCCGTTCGCCGGGCCCTTTCCCGCTGATCATTCAAGGAACACACCATGGCATTCTGGCTCGCGACGCAGCGTGACGGGCAATATTCGGACTGGATCAAGCGGTTCGATCCGCGCTTCTGGTCCGTGAATTTCCCTCGCCCCATGATGGCAAGCGTGGTTTCGACCGGCCCCGAAAGTCTTCGCGTCGACTGCGAATTCCTCAGGAAGAATGATCTCGCAGGCCTGATCTGGGATAGCGTGGACACGCTCGATCATCCGCTGCTCGCATACGAGACGCAGCGCGATTATTCGCACTGCATCCTGAGCTTTCGGTGGCGCTCGCAGGGGTTGGTCGCTCTCGATCAGCCCCATGGCCCGACGCTGACGATCGAAGGGGCGGACAGTACCGGACATAAGCGATCATGGTATGTGCGGCTGTGGAACTACGCTTCGGGATCGCCGCAGGATGCGACGATCGAATTGCCGTTCTCGTGTTTGAGGGCGGGATATGACGGTTCGGGTGAGACGGTGGATGTCCATGCCATCGACCGGATGTTTATCTCCCTCGTCCCGCAGGGCTACGATCCTGCGTCGTTGGAAACCTTGCCGTCGCGCGTGAATGGATGGGTCGAGCTGAGCGAGATCGATTGCCAGGGCGACCGGGCCATGCTGTCGACCGGAGCGGTCATGCTGCCTGCCCATGGCGAGCGGATGGCGACGGCATACGACGACAGCTTCAACCAGACGCCGGCGCGCCTGATCCGGACGATCGAGGGGCTCGGCTATCGCGGGCGGATCGTCCATTATGTCGGGATGAGCCACTACTATCGCATCCGCAGCGATAGGATGGAAATTCAATATAGCGGCGAATTGTGTGCGCCTGCGGCGGCTTGGCACCTCGATTTCTTTCAACGTGCGATCGCCGCAGAATTCGAACCGATCATTTCGCTGTCCTACGAGGTTCTCGCACAGAATTGCCCGAACTGGTGGCAACAACGCACGCATGACGGAACATTCGCGCGGACGGGGTGGGATCCCCCTTCGGCCCTGCTGTCGCCGGTCAATCCGAACGTGATGAATTTTCTCGCATCGATCGCCCGCCAATTCGTCGCGTTGCTGGAAGATGCGGGCGGCAGGGTCCTGTTCCAGATTGGCGAACCGTGGTGGTGGGTCATGCCCGATACCTTCGCTCCGTGCCTTTACGATGCGCAGGCGAAGCTTGCCTGGGGCGCTGACCGCGCGATCATTTCCGATATGCGCCGGCCGATGGACGCCTCGCAGATCGCTCTGCTGGAGAAGGCGGGCGCAGCGCTGGCGGCATCGACGGCGGACCTTGCGCAGGCGGTGCGCGATGCTGCGCAGGGTCCGGCCGAGATCTTGCTGCTCGCCTTCACCCCGACCGTGCTCGACGAGGCTATGCCGGAACTGCACCGTGCGAACCTGCCGACCGGCTGGCGCTACCCCGCCTTCGATCGCTTACAACTCGAAGATTACGATTGGCTTGTCCAGGGAGCGGACGGGGCACGGCGGCGTGGATTAGAATTCGCGACCGAAAAACTCGGCTACCCCGTCGATCGGCAGGACTACTTCGCCGGGTTCGTTCTCGAACCGGAAAAATCCGACACATTCTGGCCGCGCATCGACCGCGCGCTCGACGAGGCGGCGAAACGCGGCGTTGCCGACCGCTACGTATGGGCACTGCCGCAGGTTTGCCGCGACGGATACACGCGCTTCCCCCTAGCGAGAGACGATACGATGCAAGCTTTCGACGACGTTTCCTACCCCCTCGCGCTCGGCCGCGATGCCTCGGTCAGCCCCGAATTCTCGACCATCGTCGCCGTCACGGCATCGGGTCACGAGCGCCGCAACGCATTATGGTCGGACGCGCGGATGCGGTACGATGTCGGCCCGGGCATTCGGTCGGAAAAAGAACTAGTCGTGTTGCTCGAATTTTTCCGCGCCCGGTTCGGTCCGGCGCGCGGGTTCCGGCTCCGCGACCCTTACGATCATCGCTCGTGTCATGCCGATGAAGAACCTGCCGCGACGGACCAGCTGATCGCGACAGGTGACGGACTGCGGGACACTTTCGTTCTCTCCAAAACCTACCATACCCAGATCCGCTCGATTACGCGCCCTGTGCCGGGATCGATCAGAATTGCGGTGGACGGAAAGGCAGCGACCGGATGGACGCATCTCGGCAGCGGGAAGATCCGCTTCGATAGCCCGCCTGTAATGGGTGCAGCGGTAAGCGCGGGTTTTCTGTTCGATGTCCCCGTTCGCTTCGCCGAAGATCGACTCGATATCAGCGGTGTCTCTTTTGCAGCCGGCGAAGTGCCTTCCGTGCCGTTGGTCGAAATTCGGGAAGTGGCATGAGCCGTGTGTTCTTCGCGGCCGATCTCGATACGGCTGCAAGCTGGTGGCGTATCTATCGCACGGATGGCGTCGCGCTTGCCTTTACCACTCATGATCGGGATCTGTGGTTCGAAGGGCATCTGCATCGTGCAGCGCCCGGCCTGTTACCATCCGCCATCCGGCGGACGATCGACCTTTCCGACGACGAGGCGGAAGTCGACGGCGCCCTGTCCCACGATACGATCACATCCGCAGATATTGCCACCGGCAAGTATGACGGGGCAGGGATCGAGATGGGAATCGTCGATTGGGAGACACTCGAAACCGCATCGCTTTACGCCGGCTCGATCGACAGCGTCGCGCAGGACTCCGATACGTTCTCGGCTCGGTTGAAGTCGGTCAAATCCGTCTTGGCGATTGATACCGTCCCACGAACCAGTCCGACCTGCCGGGCGGAGTTCTGCGGGCCCGGATGTTCCCTGTCACCGGAACGCTTCCGACGCCGTGCACGGGTTTCCAGACTCGATGCAGAAGGGGGGCGAGTCTGGCTTTCCATCGCGGACCCCGGCCGTTTCGAATACGGTACGCTTCGCTGGATCGACGGTCCGCATTCGGGGAGGACCGTGACGATCCTTTCCCTCGAAAGTGACGGCGCCTTCATGCTCGACACTTTGTTAGATAAGGCATCGGCACCGGGCGACCGAGCGATCCTGCACGAAGGCTGCGACAAGACGATTTCGACATGCGCGCGGCGGTTTGACAACGCGAAGAACTTCCGGGGTGAACCGCACCTTCCCGGAAACGATCTCCTAGCGCAGTATCCTCAGCCGCGATGACCATGTTCGCAGCGCGGTTCGCGCAAGCGGCCGAGCGGCTGGTCGGCTCTCCCTATCGGTTGCATGGCCGTGATCCTCGAACGGGCATCGATTGCGTCGGGCTCGTTCTCGAAGCGATGCGGGCTGGCGGGCGAAAGCCGATCGATCTTCCGGCCTATGGACTCCGCAACCGGACCATAAGCCCCTTCCTCGTTTTTGCGGATAGAAACGGCTTTAGTCCATCGAGCGGTGGCGAGGAAAGAGGCGATCTTCTGCTGTTTGCAACGGGGCCTGCCCAGCATCACCTTGCCATTGCGCTGAACGCCGGAGCGATCGCTCATGCGCATGCCGGCTTGCGCAAGACCATTCGGCAAATTCCCCCGGAAACCTGGACGCGGATAGCCCGGTGGCGGCCGCGCGAAATGGAGTAACCCTTGGCAACGATGGTCCTGACCTCGATCGGCAGCGTGTTCGGCCCGATCGGCAGCGCAGTCGGTTCGCTCCTCGGCGCCGCAATCGATTCACGAATATTCGGTTCCGGATCGGCCGATGGCCCACGGCTAAAGGAACTCGCCGTTTCCGGATCGAGTTACGGCACTCCTATAGCCAAGCACTATGGTGCGGTACGGGCGGCCGGCACGATAATCTGGTCGACCGATCTCGTCGAACACAAGGAGAAGAGCGGGGGCGGCAAAGGCCAACCGAAAACGACGGCATACAGCTATTCGGTGTCCTTCGCCGTTGCCTTGGCCAGCCGCCCGATCGACAGGATCGGCCGTATCTGGGCAGATGGCAATCTTTTGCGCGGCGCCGCGGGCGACCTCAAGACCGGCGGTGAGCTGCGCGTATATCTAGGTCATGCCGACCAGCAGCTAGACCCGGCCATCGAGGCATCGCTTGGACCGGAATGCCCGGCGTTTCGCGGCACGGCCTATGTCGTTTTCGAAGATCTCGACCTCTCCGATTTCGGCAACCGCATCCCGGCTCTGAGTTTCGAGGTTTTTGCGGGCTCGGGTAGCGATACGATGGTCGACCTTATCGGTGAAAACTCGATTGGAGCGAGCGTCAACGCCAGTTTCGACGAACTGATGGGCTTCACCTACGATGGCGGCAATCTTCAGGACGTCATCGGCCTGATCGATCGTCTCGAACCTGTTACGCCGCACATTGCCGGTCGAACTCTGACTCTCGAGAATCAATCGGCCCATCTTACTGCCGCCCCTGCCCTGCTTGCTCCGCCGGCTCGGTGGGACGAAGGGGATTTCGGCAAGGATAGCGGTGTTTCACGGCAGCAGCGAGGGCCTCAACCTCGCTTCGGCGGACTTCGCTACTACGATGTCGCAAGAGACTATCAGCCGGGCCTGCAGCGAACACTCGGCGCTTCGGATGTTCAGCAAATTTTCGAATTTCCCGGGGTGTTCGGCGCGTCCGAGGCAAAGGCCGTCGCTCGCAAGGCACAGACGAGAAGCATGGCGAAGGGTGAAACGATCTCATGGCGGTGCACCGAACTCGATCCTTCGCTCCATGCAGGCGCGCTGGTGCGATTGCCGACCGAGCCGGGCCTCTGGCGCGTCGATTCGTGGGAATGGCGGGAGAAAGGGATCGAATTGGAACTCTCGCGTCACCGCACTGCCCCCGCAACATCGATTGTATCGAATGCTGGCGTTGGTTGGACACCAGCCGACAGGCATGCCGCATCGACCGAGCTATCCATGTTCGAATTACCATGGGATGGACTCGGATACGCTAACGAGCGGCGTATTTTTGCTGCTGTATCTCACACCGCCGGCCGCTGGGCGGGTGCCGCCCTGTATGCGATCCAATCGGGCGCTTTGAACTCTACCGGGCAGTCCCTGACAAGAAGCGCGACCATCGGGACGCTAATCTCGGCTCTCGGCCCCTCCCCGTGCCGACGGCTGGAACCCGATGCGGGATTGATCCTCGAATGCGCCGATGACGACGCGTTTTTCGGGACTACCGATGCGGCGGGTTTGGCTCAGGGCTTCAATCGCTTGCTGTGCGGCGGAGAAGTGATCCAGTTCATGAAAGCCGAGCTTCTGCAAGCCGGGGTTTGGCGTCTCTCCGGACTGCTGCGCGGGCGTGGCGGGACGGAGGAGGACGCCTTGTCCGGTCATTCCAAAGGTACATCAGTAATCCTGCTCGATGAAAATGTAACTCCGGTGTCGGAACAGGGCGTACGCATGGCAGGCGGGGAAGGATTTGCCGCTTTCGGCTCTACGGACACGGAGCCCGCATTCGCTTCGGTTGCCAACCCGGGACGTAGCCTAAGACCGCCCTCCCCCGTTCATGCGGTTGCGCGCGTTCTCGCGGACCGAGCAATCCATCTAACCTGGACGCGGCGCGTACGGGGTGGGTGGCATTGGCCCGATGGTGTCGAGTCTCCGCTGGTCGAGGAAGCGGAAGCTTACGAAATCGGTGCCGGCTCGCCGGACGCGCCAAACTTCCTTCGTCGAACCGCCATACCGCGAGCGACCCTTTCTGCTGATGAGACGACGGAAATTGGCGGTCCCGAACGACTGTGGGTGAGGCAAATCGGTACGTTCGCCTCGTCCCCTGCGACCGCTTTCTTATCCAATGTAGGAGACTGACCTTGTCCGAAAACATGCCTTTCTCGAACCACACACCACGCTTCGGTTTGCCCTACCTGTTCGCAGGGCAAAGCCAGCGGGAATTTTACGTGAACGAAGCCTTAGCTAGGCTTGACCTCTTACTGCATCCGGTTGTTGAAGGATCGTTCGTTCAAGCGCCCGAGGAGCCGACAGCTGGTGAGATTTATCTCGTTGATAAAGGAGCCACCGGCGATTGGACGGGAAGAGACGATAGCTTGGCGGGCTGGGATGGTCAGCAGTGGACCTATGCTGCTCCCGTGAAAGGTATGACGGTCTTCGAACGGAACAGAGGCAAGAAGCGATGCTACTTGAATGGATGGTCAGACATTGAAGCCATTGAAAACCCGACGGGTGGCGAAACCATCGATGTTGAAGCTCGGCACGCTATCACTCAGCTTATCGAGACGCTCGAAAAGCTTACTCTTATCTAGTCTGCGCTCTTTTGTTCGACGCGCAAAAGAGCGCTAATTTCGAAACTATCAGCCTGTCATTCCAACGCCACGCATAGCGGTTATAGCGACTTTCCTGCAACAGTTCCCATCGATTGTCCGCTTGTCACATGAATGGAGGGAAGATAGATGTCCCCCAATTCGGTGGCTCCAATTCTCAATAAGGGGAAATCAATAATGCGGAAATTCGTCATAGGTATGGCGATGGCCTCTACGGCCCTCGCATCGCCTGCCCTCGCTCGCGACGATGCTTGGTACATCGGCGTCGAAGGCGGCGCGATGATCGTCGAAGACATGGATCTGGACGTCGGCCTCGACGAAGGTGCAGACCAAGCCAGCCTTGATTTCGATTACGGCTACGACGTCGGCGGTTTCGTCGGTTATGACTTCGGCGCGTTCCGTCTGGAAGCGGAAGTAAGCTATCGCGATGCCGATCTCGATGAGGTTACCGTCGGTACGAGCGGTCTTCCGGCCGGTGCCGTCTCGCAGAGCTTCGCTCCGGCTGGCGTGTATCCTGGCGACGGTTCGATCAACGCGCTCAGCTTCATGCTGAACGGTTTGTTCGACTTCGGCGATGACGACGGTCTGCAAGGCTATGCCGGCGGTGGTGCTGGTGTTGCACGCACAGATATTGAGGGTCGCGTATTCGATCTCGGTGATCCGTCGCTGAACGATTCGGACAGCGGTTTCGCCTGGCAGCTTCTCGCTGGCATCAACGCTCCGCTGACCGATACTATTGATGTCGGCTTGCGGTATCGCTTCTTCAATGCAGAAGACGTGAATGTCGTCGATCGTGCCGGTCGCAACTTGGAAGGCCGTCTGCGTACACACTCGCTGATGGGTACGTTGACTTA
>NZ_SOSI01000004.1 GCF_029760855.1 Erythrobacter litoralis
CGGCGGGCGGCTGGGCTATGCCGCTTTCTACACCGGCGGCGACAGCGACCAGCCGAGCCTCTTCACCAATTTCACCCCCACCGAAACCGTTAGTTGGGACCTGCTTCGCCTGTGGGACGGCGGAATGAGTTTCCACGGCGGAGTAATCGGGGTGCTCCTGGCGATCACCTGGGTCGCATGGCGTGGCAATCTCAACTGGCTGCGCATTTGCGACTACATATCGGTCAACGTGCCAATGGCCTATATGCTTGGCCGGATCGCAAATTTCATCAATGGTGAGCTGTGGGGCCGGCCGAGCGACGTGTCGTGGGCGATGGTGTTCCCCGGCGGCGGCGATGTGGCGCGACACCCCAGCCAGCTCTATCAGGCGGGCTTCGAGGGCCTCTTGCTCGCTATTCTGGTGATGAGCCTCTTCTGGAAGACCCGCGCCCGTTATCGGCCCGGCTTGTTGGTCGGCATCTTCACCGTTGGCATGGGGCTCGGCCGCTTCGTCAACGAATTCTTCCGCCAGCCCGACGCACAGCTGGCCGATTTCACGGCGCAGACCGGCCTTTCGATGGGCCAGTGGCTCAGCCTGCCGATGATCGCGGTGGGCATCGCGGTGATGGCTTACGCCCTGATCCGCCCGCCCGTCGGGGGAACGCGAACCGGCGCGCCGCACCCGGCATGACCGACGGGGCCGACCGGTTCGTAAGGCTGATCCGCCAGTTCGGCCCGATCCCGGTCGCGCAATATATGGGCGAGAGTAACGCGCTCTATTACGCCGCGCGCGATCCGCTGGGTGCGGCGGGCGATTTCGTGACCGCGCCCGAAATCAGCCAGATGTTCGGCGAGATGATAGGGCTGTGGTGCGCAGACCTGTGGCAACGTGCGGGGCGGCCAGAGCAAGTCGCCTATGCCGAACTCGGCCCTGGACGAGGCACGCTGGCGGCGGATGCGCGGCGCGCCATGGCATCGCAGGGCCTTGCCGCCGATATGCGTCTCGTCGAAGGATCTCCGGCCCTTCGCGCCGAACAGGCGAAGCGCGTTGCTGCGGTTTTTCATGACGGGGTGGACGACCTGCCGGACAATCGCCCGCTTCTCATCGTCGCCAATGAATTCTTCGATGCCTTGCCGGTCCGCCAACTGGTCCGGACCGAGGAAGGATGGCGCGAACGCATGGTCGGCTTGAAGGACGGCGCCCTGCATTTCGAAAGCGGCACCAAGCCGATGGACGAAGCAGTGCCCCTTTCGATGCAGGATGCCGAGGTAGGAACGATCCTCGAGACGAACCCATCGGCAGCGGCCCTGTGGCGCGACCTGTGCGAACGCATCGCGAAGCAGGGCGGCGCGATGCTGGCGATCGATTACGGGCATCTCGACGCTCGTACCGGGTCGACGCTTCAGGCCGTGAAACGCCATGAAAAGGTCGGTGTGTTCGATGCACCCGGCGAGATGGACCTCACCGCCCATGTGGATTTCGCGATGCTGGCGGAGATCGCCGCTGAGGTCGGTTTGATCGGCAAGACTGCCGAACAGGGCGCATGGCTGAATGCGCTCGGCATGGGTCAGCGCGCCCGGATGCTCGCCGAGGCGACGCCGGAGCAAGCGCAGGACGTTGCCACAGCATACCGGCGCCTGACGGCGCACGACGAGATGGGCGCCCTGTTCAAGGTAATTGCCGTCACTGCAAACGATTGGCCACAGCCTTCCGGATTCACCTAGTTCATTTGCCATCCAGCGAAATTGTGCGACACATTGCGCACACTATCGGGAAAAGATCGTATGAAGAAAACTCTCGCCGCCCTCGCCTTGCTGGCCCTCGCATCCCCCGCATTCGCGGCCGACCCGATCGACGGACGCTGGATCACCGAAGAAAAAGATGCCGTGATCACCATCGGTGACTGCGGCAGTTCGACGTGCGGCAAGATCACCAAGTTTCTGAAAGCCCCGCCCCAGGGCGCTGGCCAGCGCGATGTGAACAATTCCAATCCCAAGCTGCGCTCGCGCAAACTGCTGGGCATGCCGGTGCTTACCGGCTTCACCGAAGAGAGCGATCTGTGGCGCGGCGAGATTTACGATCCGAAGGGCGGCAAGACGTACCGTTCGGTCATTCGGCGCAAGGGCAATACGCTCGAGGTGAAAGGCTGCCTCGGCCCGTTCTGCCAGACGCAGATCTGGCGCCGCGCGGGTTGATCAGTCGCGCGCCAATTCCCGCGCGGCTTCGTCGAAGCTAAGTTTGTTCTCCGCCCGGTCGACCGAATAGTTCGCCCGCCGCATCGCCTCGACCGAAATCGAATCCAGAAGCGGACGCAGCGCCGCCGTCAACCGCTCATTCCCGGCCGCCCGTTCGCTGAGCATCAGGACGGCATCGTAGCTCGGCAGGGCGCCTTCGGGATCCGCGAGGATGACGAGATCGTCCGCTGCGATCCGGCCATCGGAGGTGTAGGCGCTGATCACGTCCGCCTCGCCCGATTGCAGGGCGTTGTACATGAAGGTGGGCGAGAAATTGCGCAGGTTCGCAAAACGCAGACCATAGGCGCCGCGGACCGAAATCCATTCCGGCCGCTCGAAGAATTCGGGGTCGCCGCCCATGGTCAGGCTGGAGGATGTGCCGGCCAGGTCGGCCAGGCTTTCCACGGCGAGCGCCTGCGCCCGGTCCCGCCGCATGGCGAAGCCGTAGGCATTCTCGAACCCCAGCTTGCCGAACACGCGGGCCCCGCCTGCATCGCGCTCCCACGCAGCGATCGCCTCGTACATCGCATCGCGCCCGGGATTGTCGGTCCGGCCCATCTGGTTCGCCCATATCGTGCCGGTGTAATCGACATAGATATCGATCGCCCCGCTCGCCGCCGCGCTATGCGCAACCGCCGAACCCAATCCGTCGCGATATTCCACCGCGAAGCCTTCGCCTTCCAGCTGCTGCCCGATCAGACGGGCGAGCACGTATTGCTCCGAGAAGGTCTTCGCACCGATCACCACCGTGTCGCTTCGTTGCGCTCCGAACTGCGCGACCAGCGCAGCAGTGACGCCGAGCGCCGCGACGATCATGCCGCCTGCCCAGACCGGTTTGCGTCGTTCGCGAAATCCGCGCTCGACCACGCCCAACAGCAAGTCGGCAACTAACGCCAAGCCCGCACTCGCCACGCATCCGGACAGCACCAAGGCCCAGTTCTGGGTTTGCAGCCCGGCAAAAATGGGGTCGCCGAGGCTCTTCTGTCCTATTGTAGTCGCGAGCGTTGCCGCCCCGATCGTCCACACCGCAGCCGTACGGATGCCGGCCATGATGTACGGCGCGGCAAGCGGCGCCTCGACCAGCCGCAGACGCTGTGCAAACGTCATCCCCATCCCATCCGCCGCCTCGATCACGCCTGCATCGAGGTTCGCCTGCGCCGTCACCGCATTGCGCAGGATCGGAAGCAGGGCATAAAGCGACAGGGCAAGCAAAGCGGGCAGGAATCCGAGGGTCGGCAGCCCTTCGCCGAAAACGGCCCGCAGGCTCAGCAGGATCGGGAAGAACAGCGCCAGAAGCGCCAGCGCCGGGATCGTCTGCACCAGGCTCGCGAAGCCGAGCGCAAGGCGCGCCACCGTCCGGCTGCGGCTCGCCCAGACGGCCAGCGGCAGCGCGACGAGAATGCCGAGCGCAATGGCCGCCGCCGAAAGAACGACATGCGCCGTCAAGGTATCGCCCTGATCGAGCAGCGCGGACCAGAACCCGCCCATCAGCCGATCCCCGCCAGCCGCCGTGCCTGATGGCGCGGCACTTCGACCAGTTGCTGCGCCACCGGGCCGCCCTCGCCTGAAAGAAGCGCTTTCGGCGTATCGTCCGCGACGATCCGCCCATCATCCATCACCAGCACGCGGTCCGCCAGCAACAGAGCTTCGGCCATATCGTGCGTCACCATCAGCGTAGTGAGATCGAGCCGGTCATGAAGGTCGCGCACCCGGTCGCCCAGTGCATCGCGCGTGACGGGATCGAGCGCGCCGAAGGGCTCGTCCATGATCAGCAGCTTCGCCTCGCCTGCCAGGGCTCGCGCCACGCCGACCCGCTGGCGCTGTCCGCCCGACAGCGCATCCGGCATGCGGTTAGCCAACACAGGGTCAAGATCGACCAAGTCCAGCAATTCTGCGATTCGCGCATCAGGCAGCCGCTCGCCAGATAGGCGCGGGCCGATAGCGATGTTCTCGGCCACCGTCATGTGCGGGAACAGCCCGATGGACTGGAACACGTAACCGATCCTGCGCCTGAGATCGTACGGCGCGAAGGCACCTGCCTCTCGTCCGTCGAGAAAAACCGTGCCGGCGCTTGGTTCGATCAGGCGGTTGACGGTCTTGAGCAAAGTCGATTTGCCTGATCCCGATGCGCCGACCAGGGCGACGAACTCGTCTTGTCCTATGTCCAGCGTGACGCCGCGAACCGCCTCCGTGTCGCCGTAGGATTTGCGTACATCGCGAAACGCGATTTTCGGGGCGCCGGCCCCCATCACGCCGGCGCTTCGGCGTCCTCGACCGGGTCGTCTTCCGGCACCTCAGGCGCACTGTAATCGACCCGCTCCAACCGGATGCGCTGCGTTTCGTTGCTGGCGAACAGCGCCTCGCCGTCCATCGCGCCAGGCTCCCAGCACGTCTCCCGCGTATTCTCGCCATCCGGCGTGAAGCAAATCTGCCTTCCGTCTACGTCGTTGAAGGCCCATGACCCTTCCTGCCACGGTTCACCATTGCGCAGGTCGCGATACCGCCCACCCGGATCGAAATAGGTGGTGTAGCGAGCGCCGTCTTCCGCGATTGCACGCCACGCGGTCCCGGAAAACTGGTCCGGCGCGCTCGAGGTTTGTGGCACGGCAGCTTCGGCCTGCTCGCTCGTTCCGCTTGCCGCGGGCGCCGGGTCCTGCGGAGAAGAGCAGGCAGCCAGCATCAAGACGAGGACCGAAGCGACCCGCCGCATCAGGCGGACACCGTTTCGATAGGCACGGCGATTTCGACGTGCAGGCCCTTCTCGGTATAGGTCCGGTCGAAGTCTCCGCGCAGCTGGCTTCGAATAGCAAGATCGATCAGGCGCGACCCGAAACCCTTAGCCGCTCCATCGTCGGGCGAAACAAAGTTCGGACTGTCCTCGCTCCAGGAAAAGCAAAGATTGCCATCATCGTTGCATTCCGGATTGATGGCGATCTCGACCGTACCCTCGTTATGCGAAAGTGCGCCGTATTTCGCTGAGTTAGTGGCAAGTTCGTGAAACACCAAAGCCAGCGGCGTAGCGGCTTTGGAACCGATCGGCAGCGATTCTCCCTTCACCCTAATACGGGTCGAATCGCCGTTCTGGTAAGGCGCGACCAGTTCGCGCAGCATGGCCTTCAGGCTATCGGCGCTGCGCCCGTCGACCGGCCGCACGAAATCGTGCGCAATGCCGAGCGAGCGGATGGTTTCGGTGATGTCGGTTGCGAAGGCCTGCACATCGTCGTGGTTACGCGCGCGCATGGAAATCAGACTGGATACCACCGCGAAGATGTTCTTGATCCGGTGCGACAATTCACTGGCCAGCAGTTCGCGCGCGTCGGACTGGCGATGCGCCTCGTCGACATCCACAGCCGTGCCGAACCAGCGCGTCTCCGCGCCGCCTTCCTGTAGAACGGGAACGGCGCGTGCGAGGACCCAGCGATACGTGCCGTCAGCGTGCTTCAACCGGTATTCGTCACCATAAAGCGTGCTTTCGGCGAACGCCTTTTCCCATACCGCGAGCGCATCGTCCCAATCCTCCGGATGGAGAAACGGGCGCCATTCTTCGGCGTTTAGAGGCGGCTTCGCGCCCGTCAGTTCTTCCCAGCGGGCGTTGAACATGTCGAACACTCCGTTCGACCGGGCGGACCATGCGATTCCCGGTACGCTGTCGAGCATGTGCCGCAATTCCTGCTCGCGCTGCTTTATCGCCTGCATCGCCGCGCGGTCCTGCCGTTCGGTCAGCAAGCGTTGCATGACGCCGCGCGCCAGCACTTCGAGACCCTCCAGCTGAAGCTCGGTCAATCCCTGCGGGCGGGGCTCGGTATCGATGATACACAAAGATCCGAGCGGTGCGCCTTCCGCCGAAACCAGCGGTGCGCCCGCATAGAACCGTATATTCGGATGGCCGGTTACGAGGGGATTGCCGCTGAAGCGCGGATCCTCCGTCGCATCGGGCACAACCATCGTCTCGGATTCGAGCATGGCGTGCGCACAGAAGCTCGTCGCCCGCGGCGTTTCGGTTTCGTCGAGGCCAGCCCGGGCGAGGAACCGCTGCCGCTCCTCTTCGACGAGGCTGACAAAGGCGATCGGCGCGGCGCATAGTTTTGCCGAAAATTCGACAATGCGTTGGAGCTCGTCGTCGCCCGTAAGCGCGTCGAGCCCGTAGGATGCCATCACCGACAGGCGATCGCTTTCCCCGCACATGGCTGGGTCGGGCCCGGTGTGCGCCGGCCATAACGGTTTGAGTTCAAAAGGCATGTCCAAGGGCAACCGGATAAGCGAAGCGTTTCGCATTTCCAAGCCTTTCGCATTTCGATGCCGTCGCAATATCGACCGGAAGCGGGAAATTGCCCGTTTGCCCGCGCGCCGCCGCTTCGCTATCGCGCTCGGTATATCAACAGAGCCGCAGCAGGAGAGAGCATGCGCGCGACCCCCGAATTCGATTTTCAGCTCGGCGAAACCGCCAAGATGATCCGCGAGACCACCGGCCGCTTCGCCGACGAACAGATCGCCCCGCTGGCCGAGAAGGTCGACCGGGAGGACTGGTTTCCAAAGGCCGAATTGTGGCCCGCGATGGGCGAGCTAGGCTTGCACGGCATCACGGTGAGCGAGGCGGATGGTGGGCTCGGTCTCGGCTATCTGGAACACGTCATCGCGGTCGAGGAAGTCAGCCGCGCGAGCGCCTCCGTTGGCCTCAGTTATGGCGCGCACTCCAATCTGTGCGTCAACCAGATCGCGCGCTGGGGCAACGAAGCGCAGAAGGCGAAATATCTGCCGAAACTCATCAGCGGCGAACATGTCGGCAGCCTTGCCATGAGCGAGGCGAGCGCCGGATCGGATGTCGTCTCGATGAAGATGAAGGCCGAGAAGGTCGATGGCGGCTATGTGCTGAACGGCACGAAGTTCTGGATCACCAATGCGCCGTTCGCCGATACACTGGTCGTCTACGGCAAGACCGATCCCGAAGCGAAGAGCCGGGGGATCACCACCTTCCTCATCGAAAAGGATTTCGACGGTTTTTCCATCGGCCAGAAAATCGAGAAGGTCGGCATGCGCGGCTCGCCCACTAGCGAAATCGTGTTCGACGATTGCTTCGTGCCGGAAGAGAACGTGATGGGGCCGGAAAACGGCGGAGTCGGCGTGTTGATGAGCGGGCTCGATTACGAGCGCGTGGTGCTCGCCGGATTGCAGCTGGGCGTGATGCAGGCGTGCCTCGACACGGTCATCCCCTATCTTCGCGAGCGCACCCAGTTCGGGAAGCCGCTCGGCTCATTCCAGCTAATGCAGGCGAAGGTGGCGGACATGTATGTCGCGCTGCAATCGGCGCGCGCCTATACCTATGCGGTCGCCAAGGCGTGCGATGCGGACAAGACCACGCGCTTCGACGCAGCCGGCGCGATCCTGCTGGCGAGCGAGAATGCCTTCCGCGTGGCGGCCGAGGCGGTGCAGGCCCTGGGCGGCGCAGGCTACACGCTCGACTGGCCGGTCGAACGCTACATGCGCGATGCCAAGCTGCTGGATATCGGCGCGGGCACGAACGAAATACGGCGGATGCTGATCGGGCGCGAGCTGATCGGGGCGGCCGGTTAGGCGGAATGAGTCAAACGCTTCTCACTATCCTGCAATATTACGGGGCCGGAGCGGCGCTGCTGGCGGCCCTTGTCGTCTCGCTTAACCTCGGCGTCAGGCCGACCGGGTGGGCGTTTGTCGTATTCGTAACCAGTTCCATCGCTTTGATAGCTTGGGGTTTCCTCAACGCAGAAAGCGAAGGCATCGGCTATCAGAATATCGGGCTGCTCATCATCAATGCGATTGGCGTCTACCGCTATCTTCTCGCGGGAGCGCCGCCCGAGCCGGATGCGGAAACCTGATGAGCGCTGCACCTCTCGAAGCGCGCTGCCTTTGCGGGGCAACGCGATACCGTCTCCGGCCGCCCTACGATGGCGTAGTAATCTGTCATTGCCGTCAATGTCGACACGCGAATGGGAGCTATTTTCAACCGGTTGTGCCGGTGCAGGAAACGCAAGTCGAGTGGCTGGCAAAGGACGCCCTTTCCGAGCACGAAAGTTCGCCCGATAAGTTCAGGGCATTTTGTTCTCGGTGCGGAGCGCCGGTCTATAGCCGTCGAAACTATCGACCCGGCCAATTGCGGCTGCGGGCGGGACTCATCGATGAATTTCCGATGCCGGCTTCAATCGAGCAGCAGTTTGAAGAGAACGCGCTCGTTTGGTTGAAACCACTCACGGAATGCTTGGCAAACCTTAACGAAGAGACAGCATGACTGCCCCCACCCTCACATCCCAACTCGACCGCGACGCGCCCGATGCCAAGGCGCGTTTTGAGCATAACCAGTCTCTAGCTCAAGACCTGCGCGACAAGGTTGCCGAGGCGGCGCTCGGTGGGCCGGAGCGGCACCGCGAGAAGCATGTCAGCCGCGGCAAGCTGCTTCCCCGTGAGCGGGTCGAACGGCTGCTCGATCCGGGTAGCCCGTTCCTCGAGATCGGGCAGCTTGCCGCGAACGGAATGTACGAGGGCGACGTCAACGGCGCCTCGATCATCGCCGGGATCGGGCGAGTCAGCGGGCGGCAGGTCATGATCGCTGCCAACGATGCCACGGTGAAGGGCGGCAGCTACTACCCGATGACGGTCAAGAAGCATTTGCGTGCACAGGAGATCGCGCAGGAGAACCGCCTCCCCTGCATCTACCTCGTCGACAGCGGCGGGGCGAACCTGCCTTATCAGGCCGAGGTCTTTCCCGACCGCGATCATTTCGGGCGCATCTTCTTCAACCAGGCGCAGATGTCGTCGCTCGGCATCCCGCAGATCGCCTGCGTGATGGGCAGCTGCACGGCGGGCGGCGCCTATGTCCCCGCCATGTCCGACGAGACGGTGATCGTGCGCAATCAAGGCACGATCTTCCTCGCCGGACCACCGCTGGTGAAGGCTGCGACGGGCGAGGAGATCAGCGCCGAGGACCTTGGCGGCGGCGACCTCCACGCGAAGAAATCGGGCGTAGTCGATCATTTGGCCGAGAACGACGAACACGCGCTCACCATCGTGCGCGATATCATCAGCCATCTGGGTGAAAACACCGGCGCCGCGGCCGGCGTGAAGCTGCGCGAGCCCCGTTCGCCCAAGTTCGACGCCGACGATCTCTATGCGCTCATCCCGGAGGACGTCCGCGCGCCCTACGACGTGCATGAGGTCATCGCCCGGCTGGTCGATGGCAGCGAATTTCACGAGTTCAAGGCGCAATACGGCAGCACGCTGGTCTGCGGATTCGCCCATATCTGGGGCATGCCGGTTGCGATCCTGGCCAATAACGGCGTGCTGTTCTCGGAATCCGCGCAGAAAGGCGCACATTTCATCGAACTCGCTTGCCAGCGGCGCATTCCGCTGCTGTTCCTGCAAAATATCTCTGGCTTCATGGTCGGCGGGAAATACGAGGCGGAAGGCATCGCCAAGCACGGTGCGAAGCTCGTCACCGCCGTCGCCACCGCGACCGTGCCGAAGATCACCGTGGTCATCGGGGGCAGCTTCGGCGCCGGTAATTACGGCATGGCCGGCCGCGCCTACTCTCCGCGGTTCCTGTTCACCTGGCCCAATGCCCGCATTTCGGTGATGGGCGGCGAGCAGGCGGCATCGGTGCTCGCCACCGTCCACCGCGATGCCGATAGCTGGACCGAAGAACAGGCAGAGGAATTCAAGGCCCCGATCCGCCAGAAATACGAGGACGAGGGCAATCCCTATTATGCCACCGCCCGCCTGTGGGACGACGGCGTGATCGACCCGGTGCAGACCCGCGACGTCCTCGGCCTCGCCTTTGCAGCCACGCTCGAAGCACCGATCCCCGAGCGCCCGGCCTTCGGAGTTTTCCGGATGTAGGCTGGCGGCGCAGGAACGCCCCCTCCCTCGGCGCATTTGACTTCAAAAGTTATCCGGACCGCCAAGGAGAGTGCGATGCAGAACCAGGAAACCACGATTGCCATCGTCGCGATCGTTGTCGTTATCATCGCGCTCATCGTCTGGCTGGTCGTGCAACGCCGCAAGTCGCAGCGCCTGCGGGAAAGTTTCGGCGAGGAATACGACCGCACGGTCGAGACCAAGGGCGGCCGCCGCGATGCCGAAGCGGAACTGCTAGACCGGCAGGAACGCGTGAAAAGCCTGGAAATCCGTCCGCTTTCGCCGAACGAGCGGATGCGGTATTCCGCCGACTGGACCGAAACCAAGGCGTTGTTCGTCGATAGCCCGGTCGAGGCGGTCGCGCGCGGCGATCGGATCATCACCAACATGATGGACGATCGCGGATATCCGATGGGCGATTTCGAACGTCGGCACGGAGACCTTACCGTCGAGCATCAGGACGTGGCGAAACATTACCTCGCCGGCCATGAGATTGCCCGACGCTCGGGGGAAGCGACGACCGAGGAATTGCGCCGCGGGTTCAACCATTACGAGAACCTGTTCAAGGATCTGATCGGGACCGACGACGACACGCATGACGATCACGGATATGCGGAAGACCGTCCGGTAAAACCTGAAGCGGCTTCACGCCCTGCGACAACACATCGTACCGATTAGGTTTGGTTTCCCATAAACGCGCGGAGGGGGATAATCGTATCCCCGCTGCTTGCCCGGTCCACCGCGTTCGCCGAACGTAGCCTCATGGCGATTCTCTCAGACAAATGGATCCGCGAAGCGGCGACCACCCGCGCGATGATCGAGCCCTTCGTCGACCGGCAGCAGCGCGACGGCGCAATCAGCTACGGCCTCTCCTCCTTCGGTTATGACGCGCGCGTAGCGGACGAGTTCAAGATTTTCACCAACGTCAATTCCGCCGTAGTCGATCCAAAGGATTTCGATGGCGACAGCCTGGTCGATCGCAAGACCGATGTCTGCATCATTCCGCCCAACAGCTTCGCCCTCGCCCGCACGGTCGAATATTTCCGCGTGCCGGAAGACGTGCTGGTCATCTGCCTTGGCAAGAGCACCTATGCCCGCTGCGGCATCATCGTGAACGTCACGCCGCTTGAACCCGGTTGGGAAGGGCACGTCACGCTCGAATTTTCGAACACCACCCCACTGCCTGCGAAAATCTATGCCAACGAAGGCGCGTGCCAGTTCCTTTTCCTGCAGGGCAACGAGCGACCCGAAGTCACCTATGCAGATCGGGCGGGCAAGTATATGGGCCAGCGCGGCGTGACGCTTCCCCGGCTTTGAGGCGCGCCCGCCTTTGACACGGCTGCTGCCCGCGCGCACATAACGGCGCGAAAAGGAGCATGCGCATGGCAGAGGAACGGGAATTCGACATTATCGTCTTCGGGGCGACCGGCTTTACCGGCAGGCTCGTGGCAGAGCATTTCGTTCGCGAATACGCCTCGAGCGACGATGGGCCGAAATGGGCGATGGCGGGACGCAGCGAAGACAAGCTCGCCGCCGTCCGCCGCGAGATCGGCGCGCCCGATACGACGCCGATGATCGTGGCGAATGCCGAAGATCCCGCTGCTCTCGAACAGATGTGCGAGCGGACCCGGGTCGTCCTGTCCACCGTCGGCCCGTATCAAATTCACGGCGATGCGCTGGTCGCTGCCTGCGCGAAGATCGGCACCGACTATGCCGATCTGTGCGGCGAACCCGCTTGGATGCACGACAAAATCGCGCAGCATCACGACACGGCGAAACAAAGCGGCGCGCGTATCTGCTTTTCCTCCGGCTTCGATTCCATTCCCTTCGATCTCGGCGTCCTGATGCTTCAGAAAGAGGGCAAGGCGCGCTTCGGTGCCCCTGCGCCGCGCGTTCGCGGGAGGGTGCGCGGCTCGAAGGGAACCTTTTCGGGCGGCACGGCGGCCAGCCTCACCGCCACGCTGAAGGCGGCGGCGACAAGTCCGCGCATTGTCGGACTGCTGAACGATCCCTTCGCGCTGACGCCCGGTTTTGAAGGGCCGGACCAGCCGAACGGCATGATCCCGCATTACGAAGACGACCTCGGCAAATGGGCCGCGCCTTTCGTAATGGCACCGATCAACACCAAGAACGTCCACCGCACCAATTTCCTGCTCAACCATCCGTACGGCACCGATTTCCGTTACGACGAGATGATGCTCACCAGCCCCGGCGATGCCGGCCGAGCGGCGGCCGATGCCGCGGTCAAGCTCATGAAGAACCCGTTCGGCGCGAAACCGCCCAAGCCCGGCGAGGGGCCGAATGCCGAAGAGCGTGAGAACGGCTTTTACGATATTGTTTTTGTCGGCGAATGGCCGACCGGCGATCGGCTGCAATATGCCGTAAAGGGGCGCTACGATCCGGGTTACGGTTCCACCAGCCGGATGCTCGGCGAGACTGGGATGGCGCTGCTCCGAAGCGACGGGCCGGGCGGTTGCGGAACGCCGGGCGCGTTCCTCGGCGAGGACCTCGTGGAACGGTTGCGAAAGCGCGGCGCAATCACTTTCGAAGTGGAGGGCTGAGGAACCGGAAGCCACCTGTCCGACTTAACCTTCATTAGAATAATAAAATGGAGGGTGCGTTATGGCGACATTGGCAGGCATCATCGGGCGGATCCTGATTGCGATCCTGTTCGTGCTTTCGGGCGCGACGAAGATATTCGATCCGGCATCCACGGCGAAGATGATGAATGCGTCGTCGCCCTTCCCCGGGTCATGGGCGCTGGGCGTAGGTATTTTCGAGGTAGCGGCGGGGGTGATACTCACGCTCGGCTTCGCCACGCGGATGATGGCCATCCTGCTGATCGGCTTCACCGCCCTCGCCACACTGTTTTTTCACCGCGAGGTTACCGATCCGACGCAGGCAGCCATGGCCTTGAAGAACCTCGCAATCATCGGCGGACTGCTGATGGTGTTCGCCTACGGACAGGTGCGCGGGAAAATGGGCACATGGCGCGAACGCGACCGGGCGAACGACGCGGAATTGCGCGCCGCCCGCGCCGAAGGCCGGGTCGAGGGGGAGGAGGCCGCGACGACCGCGACCACCCGTGCCCCTGAAAGGCCCGGCGACCGTATCTGACGCCTAGAAGCTTGCGCGAATGCTGGCACTGAAATTGCGCCCGGCGAGCGGTACGAAGTCCTTGGTGAAGCTCGTCGCACGGCGACCGGTCACATCGAAGATGTTGTCGACCGCGACCAACAGACGGATGGCATCGTTGTTCTCGAAAGGACGCCATGCCAGCGAGGCGTTGACGAAGGTGAAACCGTCCGTCGGTGTTTCGAACGGCGCCACCTTCGTCTGATCGTCGAACCATTCGACTTCGCCGCGCGCGTCGAACTGTCCAACCCCTGCAGTCAATGCGCCCGACAGGCCGAGCGGCGGGATACGGGGGACGTCGGTGTCATCGTCGAGCTCGGCGCGTACATATTCCGCGCGCAGATCGGTGCCGAGCCGCAGGTTCTCGGTATCGATGAAGTTATAGACGAGCTGGCCCTCGACCCCGGTATAGGTCGCCCCCTGCTGGAAGAAGGCGTAGACCGGGAGATCGTCTTCCTCCTCACCCGTTTGCGCGAGGTAGATGTAGTCGTCGAACCAGTTGCGGAAACCGGCAATGCTGAATTCGGCATCGCCCAGACGGCCGCGTGCGAACAGTTCGACACCCCAAGCCTTTTCGGTTTCCAGATTAGGATCGCCAATCTCGAAGGCCTGCGTCGCGATGTGCGGTCCGTTGGCGAAGAGTTCTTCCGCCGCCGGGGCACGGGCAACGCGCGAGACATTGACGCCGGTACGGAAGGCATCGAGCGGCTCGTAAGCGATGCCAACGGCGCCCGAAAACGTATCGAACTGCCGATCGATGCCGAGCGCCGCGCTATCGACGGAAGTGTTCTCGTAGCGGACCGAACCCTCGAGCTGGATCGGACCGTCGCCATATTCCTGCAGCGCGAAAAGCGCGAACTGGTCGGTCTGGTTGGGCGCGATGAACGCTTCCTCGCCGATCGCTTCGAAGTCACGCGTGTAATACTGGAAGCCTAGCGAGCCCCGCAGCGCGCCGATCGGGTTCTGCACCAGTTCGGCACGCGCCTCGATACCGCTTACGTCGAACACGGTGCCGACCTCGTCGCCTTCGAATTCGGTGTGGGTGTAGTCCGAATAGCCGGCACGTAGCTTGAGGCGCTGGAAGAATCCGGTACCCAGATCGATATCGCCGCGGAAGTCGGCGCGATACTGGCGAAGGCCGATGCTGACGCGCTCTTCGCCTTCTTCCTCGCCGACTTCTTCCTCGCCGCCCTCTTCTTCACCGTGATGGTGGCCCGCGCCGGGCCGACCGGGCACGCCGTACATGGTATCGTAAACGCCGAAGGAGACGCCCATATTGCTGCCGTTCCGGAAGAAAGCGAAGCCGCCATTCGCGCTCCACGTTTCGGTGGCGCTGTTCGGCAGGAAGCCGCGCTGATTGGCCGCTTCACGCAGCTCGTCGGCTTCGTCGAGATTGCCTTCCTCCTGCTCTTCCGCCGCATCGGCAAGCAGGTCGGCGCGCAATTCTGGTGCGACAGTGAAGCCGGGCACTTCAAGGTCATCCGTCTCACGCCAAGATCCATCGGCATGGACGATGAAGCCGCCACCGAGCGGCGCATCGACGGATCCTCCGAACTGGCGCAGATCGGCAGCCGTATCGGCGCCTGCGAGAAGATCGACATGAATATTGCCATCCGCAGGCAGTCTACGCGGAATGCGCTTGTCGATGACGTTCACCGCACCGCCGATCGCCTGGCTGCCGTATAGAAGGACGGCCGGACCGCGCAGAACCTCGATAGCTTCGGCGGTCAGTGGGTCGATGGAGACGGCATGGTCATCGGAGGTGTTCGAAGCGTCGATCGCGCCGATTCCGTCGATCAATACCTTCACGCGCTCGCCGGAAAAACCGCGCAGGATCGGCCGCGAGGCACCGGGCGCAAAGCCCGAGGCGGAAACGCCGGGCTGGCTTGCAAGCACTTCGCCCAACTGCCCGTCGAGGTTGCGCTGGAGTTCTTCGCCTTCGACGACATCCGTCCCGGCAAGCAGATCGAGCTCACGCAGCCCCGAAGCGGTGACGACGATCCGACCTTGATAATTGACCCGTCGATCATGCAGATCCACCGTCTCGGGCTCGCCGTCCTGATCTACAGCATCTTCGTCGGCAACAGGGACATCCTGTGCCTGAAGCATGGGTGTGAGGGTAAAACCGAGCGCGATTATCGAAGCGCCGGTCAGCGCGCGAATAGATGAACGATACAACATATCGGTTCCCCTAGAAGTTTCATTCGAAGGGTCAACCGAAAGAATCACTGATTTAGCCGAAGAACGACGAACGACATCCATCTCCCGACCGACGACTAGTTCAGATGTGTTCGGAGAATAATGGAGCGGGCGAGGCGATTCGAACGCCCGACCCCAACCTTGGCAAGGTTGTGCTCTACCCCTGAGCTACGCCCGCTCACTGGCGCTACCGAAAGACACGCTTTCGGTGGGGAGGCGCGCAACTAGCAGCGGTTCCGGAAGGCCGCAAGCCGAAAATTCGCAACCTTGCCGCAAGCCGCAGGGTGCTTCACATTGCCGGCTGGCGTGCCCACATGGCGGGGCAGACGAAGACAGGCAGAAAGGCGGATCGCGTGGCGAGCATGGGTTTGAATATGGACGAGCAGAAAGCCGTCGAGCGGTTCAAGACCGAGGTGGTCGAACCCTCGATGACCAAGCTGGTCATCCTCGATTTCTATGCCGACTGGTGCGGACCGTGCAAGGCGATGGCGCCGATGCTGGAAAAGGTCGCCGCCGACTATGCCGACAAGGGCGTCGTCCTGAAAAAGATCGACGTCGATGCCGAGCAGTTCATCGCCGCGCAGTTCCAGGTGCAATCGATCCCCACCGTCTATGCGATGTTCCAGGGGCAGCCGGTCGCCGACCTAACGAATGCCCGGACCGAATCGCAATTGAAGCAGACGCTCGACCAGATCTTGGCGCAGGTGCCGGTCCAAGCGGGCAGCGACGATGCGGCGGACAGCGGACAGCCGCAGCAGGATGTCGCACAATTCGTCGAAATGGCGGAGCAGATCCTGACCGACGGCGATGCCGAGCGCGCCGCAGGCATCTTCTCGCAGGTCGTTCAGATGGCGCCCGATAATGCCGCGGCGCAGGTCGGATTGATCCGTGCCCTCGTGCAGGCCGACCGGACGGATGAAGCTCAAGCCGCTATTACCGCGGCGGAACAGAACCCCGCCCTTGCAAACGATCCGCAGCTAGAGGCCGCCCGCAGCGCGCTCGACCTCGCCGGCAACAAGGTCGACGACGGCGAGCTCGCCGCATTGCGCGATAAAGCGCAGGCCGACCCTGCCGACATGGAAGCGCGCCTTGCCTACGCCGAAGCCGCCTTCGCTGCCGGACAGCGCGACACGTCGGCCGACGAACTGCTAGCCATGGTGGAGCGTGACCGCGAATGGAATGACGGTGCGGCGCGCACCAAACTGATCGACATCTTCAACGCGGTCGGTCTCGAAGACCCGTGGGTTGTCGATACGCGGCGCAAGCTTTCGCGCATCCTGTTCGGATAAGCGGATGAGCGAACGCCTCTCCATCTTCCCCCTCCCCGGGGCGATTCTGTTTCCGGGACTGCAACTGCCGCTGCATATCTTCGAGCCGCGCTATCGCGATCTCGTCGGCAGTGCTCTCGCTAAGGATCGGCGCATCGCGATGATCCAGCCGCAGCGCGGCGGGGAGAACGCGCCGCTCTATTCGGTCGGCTGCGTCGGCAAGATCGGCGACGTCGAAGCGTTGGAAGACGGACGGTACAACGTGGTTCTGGAAGGCCAGCATCGCTTCCGCCTGCTGCGCGAACTCGACGTTACGACCAAGTTCCGCCAGATCGAGGCCGAGAAGATCGAGGAGCCGGAGGAGGAATATCTCTCCAGCGTCGAACGAGCCGGCTTCGAACGCGAGGCACGCCGGTTCGCGACGATCCAGGGCTATCAGGTCGACTGGGAATCGGTCGCACAGCTCGACGATGAAACGCTGATCAACGGCGTCTCGCAGATCGCCCCGTTCGACAGCGCCGCGAAACAGGCCTTGCTGGAAGCGAACACCTTATCCGAACGCTGCGAGCTGATGGTCCAGTTGATGCAGTTCTTCGCCCTTCGCGACGACGATGACGGCGATCATATCGTCACGCTGCAATAGCGGGCGCGAGGTTGAACGAGCCGCGCAGGCCGTCGATCACATATTGCGCAGCCAGCGCTGCCAGCAAGACGCCGAGTACGCGAGTGACGGCGGCCTCCACCTTGTCGCCGAACAGCCGCATCAAGGGACCGGCCGCGATCAGCGCCGCCATGGTGATGAGGAGGACGCTGGCAAGCGCACCCAGCACCATCAGCGTGCCGTTTAAATCCTGCGCCTCGTTCATCAGCAGCATGATTGCCGCGATGGCGCCGGGTCCGGCCAGCATGGGAATCGCCATGGGGAACACCGAAACATCCTCCACCTCGGGCGTGGCCGCCACTTTCTCCGCCCGCTCCTCGCGCCGCTGGGTGCGCTTCTCGAACACCATTTCGAACGCGATCCAGAACAGCATCAAACCGCCCGCGATGCGGAAGCTATCGAGATCGATGTGGAGCGCGCCTAGCAACTGTTCCCCGAACAGCGCAAATACCAGCAGGATGGCGGCCGCGATCAGACAGGCGCGGATCGCCATCGCGCGCCTGTGCACCGCATCCGCCCCCTTGGTCAGCCCTGCATAGATCGGCGCGCAGCCGGGCGGATCGATGACCACGAACAGGGTGATGAAGGCGGAGAGAAAAAGCTGCGACATCGATGCCCTCAGTTGCGCGGAGCCGGGATATCGCCCCGCAGTACCTCGGTCAGCTGACCGCCTTCCATGACGTAGAGCGTCCAATGGCGCGCCATGTCGGCTTCGGCGAACATGTTGAGGAATAGCGTGTTGTCGCGCGAAGAGTTGTCGTAAAGCTGGCCGGAGCCGCGCATCCGCCGGTCCTGCGCGGAGGCATTGGCGGCTTGCAAGGCAAGGCTCGGGTCTTCTTCACCCGTGGCGCAATCGGCGACTGTGGTCTGCACCATGTCGGGCGCGGTCAACGGCGCATCGACCGTATCGGCCTGCGTCTGCACCCACTTGTAGCTGTTGTCATCCTGTCGCCGCCAGACGGTGAGATACTGGCCGTTGCGGTTCTGTCCGATCTGCCAGGCCCCGCGCGTCACCGCGAGCGTTCCGTCGCAGCTCGACCAGACTTGATGTGGCTGCCATTGGAGCGGCGTCGCCGGGTTCTCCTGCTGCGCCAGCCATTCGCGCGCATTCACCGCATCGGGCACGAACATCACGGCATCGTCCGCCGCATATTCGCGATAGGCGGTCCACTGCCCGCTGTCGCGCGCGGCGCGCGAGAAGGCAATGTCGGTCGCGACCAGCTTGCCGGGATCTGCGAGCGTGCTGAGATAGCGGCCCTGCCGGTCGAAGGGGCTGTCGCTCGGCCCGGCACAGGCGGCGAGCGACAGAGCGCTTGCAGCGAGAATGGCGTAGGATAGGGATCGCATCGTGAAGTCTCCGTTCGCCCGGCCCCACCGGCGGACAGTGTGATGATAGGGGAATAGCGCAGGACCGCCCCTGCCGGTTCCACGCCGCGGTCAGAGATCCTCGGGCGGCTCCAGCCCTTCGTTGCGGTAGGCCGCGACCAGCGTATTGCGCAGCAGCACCGCGATGGTCATCGGGCCGACGCCGCCCGGTACCGGCGTGATCGCCCCAGCACGCGCCTTGGCCCCGGCATAGTCGACGTCGCCGACCAGCCGGCCTTTCTCTTCCCCCTCGGCAGGCGGCAGGCGGTTGATGCCGACATCGATTACGGTCGCACCGTCCTTAAGCCAGTCGGCCTTGACCATCTCCGCCCGGCCCACAGCGGCAACGACGATATCCGCGCGCCCCACAACTGCGGGCAGGTCCTTCGTGCGGCTGTGCGCGATGGTGATGGTGGCGTTCGCGTCGAGCAGCAATTGCGCCATCGGCTTGCCGACGATGTTCGAGCGGCCGATCACGACCGCTTCCAAGCCTGACAGATCGCCCAACCGGTCGGTCAGGAGCATCATGCAGCCGAGCGGGGTACAGGGCACGAAGCCGCTCTGCCCGACCGCCAGCCGTCCCGCATTGGTGACATGGAAACCGTCCACGTCCTTGTCGGGACTGATCGCCGCGATCACCGCCTGCTCGTCGATCCCGTCCGGCAGAGGAAGCTGGACGAGGATGCCGTCTACCGCATTGTCCTTATTCAGCCGTTCGACGAGAACCAACAATTCTGTCGCATCCGTATCGGCGGACAGACGATGCTCGTAGCTTTCCATGCCGGCCGCCACCGTCGCGCGGTGTTTGGAGCGAACATAGACCTGGCTTGCGGGATCCTCGCCGACCAGCACCACGGCGAGGCCGGCCTTACGGCCTGCAGCCTTAGTAAAAGCGTGGGCCTGTTCGCCCACACGCTCGCGCAGCTTCGCGGCGAAAGCCTTCCCGTCGATGATTTCGGCGGTCATGCGCTGGCCGAAATGATGCTCGAGAGGACGATGAGGAGGGCGTTCAGCGCCAGGATCAGCACGATGGGCGAAAAATCGATCGCGCCCGTATTGGGCAGGAACCGCCGAATAGGGCGCAGCAACGGATCGAGCAGCCGGTTGATACCTTCGTAGAAGCTCATCAAGAATTCGTTGCGGCTGACCACGTTGAACGCGAACAGCAGGCCGATCACGAACTGGATGATGATCAGCATGATCAACACGTTCACGATCATCGATACGATGTCATAAATTGCGACGAGCGCTTGCATGGGCCCTACCCGTTTCCGTCCTGCATGAGTGAAAGTGTCAGCGTCCTACACATGTAGCACGCCGAGCGCCAACCCCGAATGAACGCTATTCCGCGCGGATCAGCGTACCCGCCCCGCTGGCAGTGAAGAATTCCAGCAACATTGCGTGCGGCACCCGCCCATCGAGCACCACCGCCGCTTCGCAGCCTGCTTCCACCGCCCGGACGCAGGTTTCGAGCTTGGGAATCATGCCGCCGGTAATCGTGCCCTCGCGCCGCAGCTTGGCGATGGCGGCAGGCGTCAGATCGGTAAGAAGCTCGCCGTCCGCATCCAGCACGCCGCTCACGTCGGTCAGCAGCAGCAAGCGGGCCGCGCCGATCGCGGCGGCGAGCGCGCCCGCCATCGTGTCGGCGTTGATGTTGTAGGTATGTCCGTCCTCGCCTGCGCCGATCGGGGCGACCACCGGAATCATGCCCGCCGCCGCCGTCGTCTCCAGCACCGTGACGTCCACCGCGCTCGGTTCGCCGACGAAGCCCAGGTCCAGCACTTCCTCGATCGCGCTGCCCTCGTGCTTCACGGTGCGCGACAGCTTGCGCGCGGTCACCAGTCCGGCATCCTTGCCCGAAAGGCCCACCGCCTTGCCCCCTGCCTTCGCAATCGAGCCGACGATCGCCTTGTTGATCGCACCGGAGAGGACCATTTCGGCGATCTCCGCCGTCGCCTTGTCGGTGACGCGCAGGCCATCAACAAAGCGGCTTTCGACGCCCAGCTTGCTCAACATCGCGCCGATTTGCGGGCCGCCGCCGTGGACAACCACCGGATTGATGCCGACCGCCTTCAAGAGCACCACATCCTCGGCGAATTCGCGAGCTGCCCGCTCGTCGCCCATGGCGTTGCCGCCGTATTTCACAACGAAGGTGCGCCCGGCATAGCGCTGAAAGTAAGGCAACGCCTCGATCAGCGTTTCCGCTTTGGCATGGATGTCGGGTATCATAGACGTCTGCTTCGCGAGATTAGGTCGCGCGCGCCATATCGACCCGACTATCCACGCGCCAGCATCATCGGATAATTTCCGTCAGGTGCAGCGGTAAACGGTCAGACCCTGCGTATTGCTCAGGGCATTGTTCTGCCGACCACGAACGTTGAATGCGCTTTCGTACCGGATCGTCGGAGGATCGAAAAATGCCGTCGAGACGAGGGGCTGATATTTGTATTCGACCTCGACGAACATCACCGCAGTTCCCGTCGCAGCCGTTATTCGTGCCCCTGATCCGAGACCGTCCTTGAGGGATGCATTATTCGCGCCATCGCCTTCTTTCCCGTAAGCGGGTTTGACCGCGCGGTCCTCGCCCCAGCACCGTTGCCATCTGATCGTCTGCCCGCGTCTAGCATCGTTGGTTTGCCGGTTATCTTCCAGCGACGACAGAACCATCCGGCCATGTGGTTTGAAGTTCAGACCTTCGCCAATCACTTCCGCACCGGCGAAAACCTCATGAATATTTGCTTCGTCGATACCGGCGGTAACACGACCAGCGTTATCGGCAACGCTCATTGCCATCTGGCTCACTCGCATATGGCTCAATGCAAGATTGGCGAGTTCGAGACCCGTCAGAACGAGAGTCAGGAACAATGGAACAGCCATCGCAAACTCGATCAGTGCGACGCCATCCTCGTTACGCGAAATCCTCAAAAGCTTACGCACAAATCACCCCCGGTGCGACCTGATCGTCATAGGGCTGGTTGCGCACAGCCGTCTGAAAGCTGTACGAAAGTTCGTCCGGCACGGAAGGAAGAAAGGCATGGACGGGAAAGAGGCGCGGCATTGTCAGAGTCGCAGTATAAAACACCACGTCGTTCGCGCCGCGATTTCCTGATGATCCCGCATCCAGATCGTATTGTCCGTTGCCGTTTGCATCCTCCCAGCAATCGCCATCGCTCGCATCAAACTTCCCATTTTCATTATGGTCGGTCATCAACCGCTCCGGATTGCCGATATCGGAGAAGTCGAAATAGCTTTTCTGTGTAACCTTGATCTCCGAACCGGGCGCCACCACGCTTGCCCGGATCATGTTCTCGACTTGCTCTTCGATACTATCGCCATCGACACCGATGATCGGGTTCTCGACTGATGCAGTACGCGCAGCATCGTTGAGCGAACCCTGCATCATCGCACGCAGGTAGCTTTGATAACCGAAATCGAGGCCGCCAATTACCATCACCAGCATTGGCAGGGCGATGAGTGCGAATTCGACGATTGTGACGCCGGACTCGTCCTGAGCAAAGCGCCGAAGCGGTTTTGAAAGAAGGGTCATCGCGTCAACCTCAAGTTTCCGATACCACGACCGATCGTTTCGAAGACCTGTTCAAGATCGGATCCGTCGGATGTCCAGAAATGCGCGGGGCTCGTCGCGCAGCGTGCAATGTCGTCAGTGTTGTCCTCATCCAAGGCGATCACCCAGACGGTCACGCCGCGCGCACGAACGATGTTGCAGATCGACTGGAAACGCGAGATGTGGATGTCGTCGAGTGTCCCGCTCCCCCGCATGCGGTTTTGCAAAGCCTGGATACCGAAAGCGGAATAAAGGGTTTCGCCAGTGTCGAGAGCACCGTCGGTCATGAAGACGATATGTTGGTCGACAGGAAAATTATTGCGTTCTTCAGGGTTTAGACTGGCAAAGAATCCGGTCCGCGAAATTAAGCGCGCCCCCCAAAGCATACCGATATCGTGATAAGTGCCGCCCGTTACTCGGGCAGTTGCATTATTTATAGCAGTTTTGAAGTCGTTTTCGCTTCCATAAGTAAGGAAATGCGTTGCCTCACTTGGGCAGCCGGTCTGGATCCATCGATTCCCGATGTTCCAGAAAGCTGTTCCCCCGCTTGTCGCCGAACCGTCGTTTTCGTGACGTGAGGAATCCGTTCTCGCGCTGTCGTAGCGCCCGAACTGCCGCTCCGTGTCGTTGTCGGTGCGTGCACGAAGATCGATATCGTTGGTCGAGACACTATTCCCGATCCGGATCGGTGTGTCGCCGTTGCCGATCGACGAGCGCTCTTCGATACACCCATCACCACTCGTCCGGAATGCACTTTTGCTACGCCATTTCGAGATGTTGGCTGCAAACCGCTTCTCTCCCGGAATGAATTCGGCAGCGTAACGATACCCTCGATCACCATTGTAATACCCAGCCGGAGGCGGCTTGTTTTCCTGAACGACTGTCTCGCAGTACCAATTCGAATATGGGCGCTTGCAATCCGTGAACCGCCAGGTGCCATCGACGTATAGTTGGCGATCGATGATATCCCGATCATTCAGCATTCGACCGACATTGACTGTGTGGGAATAGGGCACGATGCCATATCGCGTAGTTGCTCCGGCCAAGGTATCGTCAAGCGCACGGTACAGGCCCATTGCCCCTTTACGTAGCCGTTCGATCTTGGATATCCCGCCGATTGCACTGGGGGGCTCCAGCATCGAGCCGGTCACGTCGAGGACAAGCATCACGTCGTTGTTACCGAAATCGCGCGTCGCGTCGCAGGCGACCGAAACATCGGCTTCGTCAAAGCCGAATATGGACATCAAAGGAGTCGGTACGGTTACGCTGGCGGAGCCATTGATCTGCGCCAGATCCTGATCCTGACTGATCCTGAAAACCAGGTCCTCGGTCCCGAGCGTGCCTTCCGGAAAGTTGAAATTGAAGAACTTGTTCGCTTCCTGCTTGACGCTGTTATCGAAGTTCGTCCCCTGCATGATCTGCCGCCCGGCGAGGGCGGCCGCGTCGCAGGCGTTCTGCAGTTTCGCCTTGGCCATGTAGGCGACCGAGAGGTCGACGGCGGTGCCGATGGTCATCAGCATCGGGACGAGGGCGCCGGCGAAAATCATGAGGGCGTTGCCGCTCACATCGTCGCGAATCTGCTTGAGAAAGTTCTTCATAAGGCCCTGCGCGAAGTGAATAACTCTGCGAAGGTGGGCCAAAGAGGTTGAGAATTTCCCCGCCGGATGTGGTTAACGAAGTCTTGCGGGCGGGGCCGCCCCATGCGTGTTGGACGAATGTCGGACCCGCCCCTCGCCAGGTCCTACCCGATGGAACACATGGAACACGGTCCAAGGGACGAAAACCGCCGGCCCCCGCGCGCGCCCTTTCCCCGATCCGCCCTACGCGCGCGACGCCACCGTAGGAAAGGCGCAGCCCCCGTCGTCGCCACGCAAAAAGGGGCGCCGACCCACGCCGACGCCCCCCTTCTTAAAGCTTGCCAAAATCACACCGTGCGGCGGCGCACTCTGGTGTAGCTTGCGGGCGAGGCGGCAGCCGCATCCCGGTAGATCACGTGGTCGCTGTGAATGTCGATATTGTCGACCGGCACCGTGCGCCCGTCGGTCAGGCGGAGGGCCAGCACGTGCTCGCCGTCCTTGTCGACCAGCATGTCCTCGACCTTGCCGTATTCCTCGCCGGTGGCGGAGCGGACGGGATAGCCGCGAATGTCTTGATCCTCGTTGACCAATTGCCAGTCCGACAGGCTTTCGAGCTTGCCGAACCGGTCGCTATCGAGATCGCTGTTGTGATTGTCGTGATGGGTCATTGTCTATCCTCTTTCAGTTTACGACGTTCACGCTCGATGCGCGGATCATGATTTGCGAATTGTCGCGGACTTCCTGGCTGACCGATGTCGGAACATCGCCTTCGTAATTCTCGACCATGCCTTCGATCGAGACGTTCGAACCGGGGTTCACGTCGACCTGGCCCTCGGTGGGCGTATCGGGCGTGGGATATTCGTCGAACATCACCAGCGTCTCGTTCGCGCCTTCGCCGACGGTGAAGCCTTCATCGCCCACCACTTCGTTCACGGCCACGCTATCGAGGCGGACCTGCCGCCCGACCAGTGCGGTGCCGCCCGAAAGCGCGGCGAGCGTGGTGATGACTTCGCCTTCGGGATTGGTCTGCGTATCGGCGGCCACGGTATCGGTCTCGGTCGCGGCATAATCGACCGCCTCGTCGTCGTTCGCCGCGAACAGCCACCACAGAAGGGCGAGGATGCCCAGTATCAGCAGCACCCACCAGATCCAGCTGGTGGAGGATTTCTTCTCTACGGGAATGTCTGCCATTACGGGTTCTCCTCTCGGAAGCCGCCCGCCGCCCTGTACGGCAGGTTTCGGTCAACCGATGGGAGACCAGCGGGTTGCAGGGCAGCGTTGTTCCGCAAACCTGAGAATGGCAGTGAGAAAGACCTACGGAGAAGGTCGCGCTTGCCCGGTCCGCGACCAGCGGACCGCAAGGGCGACCGCCCGCCCGCAGGCGCCCGCAGCGAAGCGAAGGAACAGCGCCGAGGACGAACCCGCAGATGCGGGTTCGCAAATCAAAAAACGCGCAGCCGGAACGCCAGCCGTCAGAGGAACGAATACAGCGCCAGACCTGCCAGTGACGCTGCCTGAAAGATCGCGATGACGTGAAGCTGGGTGGAGAAAGGCTGCTTGCGTGTCTTGTGCCGGAAGACCGCCCGCCCGCTATAGGCGCCGAGCGTGCCGCCGACGAGGGCGAGCGTAAGCAGATCGGACTCGCTCGTGCGCCGCTTGCCCCGACGCGGACCGGCACCCTCCGCCCGCGCCTTGTCGATCCCGAAGGCTGCGAAGGCCGCGAAATTTATCGCGGTAAGGTAGTAGGCGAGCAGTTCGAGCGTTGGCATGGGTTCTGGACCGGGATTGGCGGATAGTTTCGCGTAGCGTGGAATGATTAAGACCACGCTACCCGTTCGGTGCTCTCGGCTAGCTCAATCACGGCCCCTTCACGATGACTGCCCAGATGGATGACCCGACGGACCGCTGCGGCTGCGAACTCAGGATCATCACCCGCAAGGCGCCGGACGGAACCAGCGAGGCGCTGGCGGACTTTATGATAGCCTATGGCGACGCGCGGCGGTACTATTGGCTTGGGCGGCAGGGGTGGTGTTAGTTGCTATTCTCATCGGTCGGAAGAGACCGAAGGTAAAGCCGAAACACATTCATCATCTGGCTGATAGCAGCCACAATCAATAGGATAGCATAAACAAGAAGAAAATTACCTAAAAGTCCAAATAGCATGTTAGTCGTCTTAAACGCGAATTGACATTCGCCAACATAGATCGTTAAATTACAGAAATAAGGAACAGGCTTTGCAGAGAAGAATATAGCGAGTAATACAGCAAATATCTGTACGACGATAAACCAACAAAAATTTGCGGTAATAGTTGTCAGGTCCGACTCGCCTTTGGTAATCACATCAATCTTCGACATTTTACGACGAAATTGATCGTCTCCTATTGCTGTCAGGATAGCCAAAGCCGCAAAAGAAAACCCTAATACCGGCGGCAGGTAATCTGCAATTGTACGACTCCACGCGCCAGAGACAGCATCTCGCCATAGGAGAAAGCTTAAAAACATTGAGATTATGACGTAGGAGGAACTGCGAAAAGCTTTCCAACCTCCATAGAGAATGAAAATCTCTTTGAGATTGGCCAGCACGGCTTAGGCTCGATTCTCGCGGACTCTTGCAACAAGGCGAAGAGCGAGAGATATAAATTTAGAGATACCGGACACCTCGTCGGGATCGAACATCTCCTGCATTTGCATCGGGTGGTTTGCCGTTCTTATGGTTTTCATCGCCCCATCCTCCTGCAAATGGCCTTCCACGCTCCCATTTTCAGCTCCTACCTTAGCTAATGCCTCAGTCTTTTCATCGAGATTCAGGTAGCCGTCTTCTTGCGATTTGTATTCGATCTTCTCCTCGCGAGCGTTCAATGACGTCAGGCGTGCCTCAACTGCATCGAATTGGAGCGCGGTTAATTCGTCGGGGTTTGGCTTACGGATCGTAATTTCTATTCTTCGAAGCGTTTCCGACTCTAAGATACGGTCAAGGACACCATAGTCAGGGATAAGATCAACCTCTACGGGGCCAAATCTTTCAAGGGTTCGTGAGGATTTTGTGGCTTCTCTGAGCCATTTTAGTACATGGCGTGGGGATAGTCTTTCTGAGTCCGAAAACGTCTCGAATGTAAAAATATGTTCTTGAACGAACAAACCACAGTAAAATGCTTCGTAATTCGGCTTTAGGTTCTCTGGAATGTGGATTGCCGCCTTATCGTCATCGTCAGCCTCTTCAAGACTGTTGGTGTCCAACCAATCTGCGTCTTCAGGGATATCAGTGAAGCGACCCAGCGCGCCCTGAAGGCGCATCCGATCGACCCCTGAATTACCAAAGGATGTTAGAATAAGATAATCGTTATTGTAAACTCGCACCGGACGACGCTGGCGCAGAAGCGAGCGGAAAAGAGCTTCATAGTCTCTCTTATCTTTATCAACGATGCGTACATTTAATGCACTAACCGCTAACTTCTGCTCTTGAGCCAAATGCGCCCCCCAGTTTTCGGATTTGTCATCTCATGCGATGCGCACAGAAGGTCACTCCGCCGCCTCAACCTCACCGAACAGCCCCGGACCGTCGCTCTCCGCCACTTCCTCGTTCGCGGGCTTGGCCTTGCGGCGCTTGTCGAAACTCGACCACACGTCCTGCCAGTTGCCCTTGGTCGCGCCCTTGGAATATTCGGTTGCGCGGGTTTCGAAGAAGTTGGCATGCTCCACGCCGTTGAGCAGCGGGGTGAGCCACGGCAGCGGGTGGTCGTCGATCATGTAGAGCGGCTGCAGGCCCAGCTGGCCCAGCCGCCAGTCGGCGATGTAGCGGATGTATTTCTTGATGTCCTTCGCGGTCATCCCGCTCACCGGGCCCATCTCGAAGGCGAGGTCGATGAAGTTGTCCTCCAGCCGCACCGTCTTCTGGCAGATGTCGATGATGTCTTCCTTGACCGCCTTGGTCAGGCAATCGCGCTCGCGCACGAATTCGTGGAACATGCGCACGATGCCTTCGCAGTGCAGCGATTCGTCGCGGACCGACCAGCTGACGATCTGGCCCATGCCCTTCATCTTGTTGAAGCGCGGGAAGTTCATCAGCATGGCGAAGCTGGCGAACAGCTGCATCCCTTCCGTGAACGCGCCGAACATGGCGAGCGTGCGGGCGATGTCCTCGTCGTTGTCGACGCCGAACTGCTGCATGTAATTGTGTTTGTCCGCCATTTCCTCGTAATCGAGGAAGGCCGAATATTCGCTTTCCGGCATCCCGATCGTGTCGAGCAAATGGGAATAGGCGGCGATGTGCACCGTCTCCATGTTGGAGAAGGCGGTGAGCATCATCTTGATCTCGGTCGGCTTGAACACGCGGCCGTATTTGTCGTGGTAGCAATCCTGCACCTCGACGTCGGCCTGCGTGAAGAAGCGGAAGATCTGGGTGAGGAGGTTGCGCTCGTGCTCGGACAGCTTCTGCGCCCAGTCGCGGCAATCCTCGCCCAGCGGCACTTCCTCGGGCATCCAGTGAATCTGCTGCTGGCGTTTCCAGAACTCGTACGCCCACGGATATTCGAACGGCTTGTAGGTCTTGCGGGCTTCGAGCAGCGACATGTTGTGGTTCCCTCAGAATTCGCGTGAACGACTCATATAGGGATTCATGCCCGCAAAACGAAGGCATAAGGGGACGATTCGGCGGGGATAAGCGGTGGATCGCGGAACGGGTATGCGCCGCCGTCCGTATCATCAGCACACACCGATGGAGACGATACGATGGGCGAGTACGAACCGAAAGACAGCCGCAAGGTCCATGCCGGGCAGGAGTCCGGCGATGTCGGCAACGATCACAAGACCTGGCGCGAGATCGATCAGGTCCAGAACGAAGGCGGCAAGCTGACCGAGGACGAGGCCGGCAAGGCGCAGGGCGGCTACGGCAATGCACAGACCGAGCAGGGCACGAGCGAGCAGGACGCGGCGAAGAAGGACGGCGCCAAGGAAGCACGTCCCGCCGAAACCTCCGACCGGCCGGACGAGCGCGCGATGGGCGATGCCAACCGCCCGCTCGGCAAGGACTGAACGCGGAACGGATAGCGGGGCGCATCCGTTAACCAGTCATATTCACTCTCATACGAAGGACACGCAATGTTCGAGAAGCTACGCATCAAGGAACACATGGAAATCGCCGACGCGAGCGGCAATCACGTCGGCACGGTCGACGATACGCAGGACGACAAGATCAAGCTGACCAAGTCGGACAGCAGCGACGATATTCACCACTTCATCTCGCTGGAAGACGTCGATCGGATCGACGACAATCGGATTTACCTGAAGGAGGGCGCGCGTATTCCTGCCGGTCTCGGCAACAAGGCGGGCCAGGTCTAAACCTAGCTTTCCCGATTAATGGAAAGCCCCGCGGTCCCGTCCGGATCGCGGGGCTTTTTGTTTGCGTGTTAGGTCGTTCGTTACCTTTTCGACGCGCGTCGGGTTAACACATTGCGCCGTATCCATGCAGCATGGTCCCGGCCTCCCCTACCCTGTCTCCACTCCGCCGGATGATCGCCACCGCGCTGGCAGAACCGGCCATGTTGCACGAATGGCCGCCCCTCCTGCGCAGCGTTTGGGAAGAGGAGAAGCGGGATAGCGTCGCCGGTGAGCTCGGCTTCCTGTTGAAGCTTGGGTTCGCGCTGGCCGTCGCCGCGAGCGCTTCGGACGCCCTCATCGCCCCGTCGGTCACGCTGGCCGCGCTTGCCTTGCGCATCGCCATCCTGTTGCCGCTGACCTTGCTCGGCCTGCGCCTCGTACGACAGCTTCGCCTCGGCGAAGCAAAGGCGCTGATCACCGTCAACATGACCATCTTCGGGGCGATCGCCATGTGGGTGGCGGCGCATGGTTCGGCGGACGACATGGTCCGTTACAGCATGTCGACCGTCGTCACACTGCTGATCGGCCTCCTGATCCTGCCCTTTACCGTCGCGGAAAAGATCCGCGCCGCGCTGATCTTCTGCCTCGGCACGTGGGCGGCCACCCTCTATCCCGCCGCCTTTCCGGTGATCATCGTCTCGCAGCACATCGTCGCCTGCATCACCGCCGGGATCGGCGGCGTGCTTCTGGCGCGGCGGACCTGGCGGCTGGAATCGCGCGAATTCCTCTACGGCCTGCAACAGCGGTTCGACCGCGAGGAACTGGAAGAAACCAATGCCCTGCTGCGCGAATTATCGGAGAGCGATCCGCTGACCGGCCTCGCCAACCGGCGTAATCTGGAGCGGATGTTTGAACGCCAGATGGCGCAGGCGGCGAACGATTCCCTCGCTTTGCTGATGATCGATATCGATCACTTCAAGGCGTTCAACGACAAGCACGGGCACCAGGCCGGCGATCGCTGCCTGATGGAAGTCGCGCGCCTGCTCGAACGCAAGCTGCTCGCATGCGGCGGCCACGTCGCCCGGTTCGGCGGTGAGGAGTTCGTGGCATTCTTCCGCGAATGCGACCTGCGCGACGGACCTTCGATGGCGGAGGATATCCGTATGGCGCTGGCCGCGTTGCCGATCGCCACCGGACAGAAGCGCCCCAGCACGATCACTGCCAGTATCGGCGTGGCCCGGTCGCGAGGGAAGGACGATATGGGAGATTTGATCGCCCGCGCGGACGAAGCGTTGTATCGGGCGAAGAACCGCGGTCGCAATCGGGTGGAGCGCGCTTACGAACCTGTCCGTCAGACGACCGCCTAACTTGTAATAGGGCCGGCGACGATACTGCAGTCGGCCGCTTTAAGCTACGATAAGGTCGTAAACACCGAGGCCGACAGTCAGGGCCGCCAGCAGCATCGATGTCCTGCGCCAACGCGTCGCGCCGGGTTCAGGTCGCCGCCGCGAGAGGAGTACGGCGAGGAAGGTCAGCAGGGCGAGGACCACAACTCCGAAATAGATCGGCATGGTCCCGCCCTATCCGTTCCGCCTTACTGGCAGGCGAGGCATTCTTCGTAATCGGTCTGCTCGCCCATACCCGCGGTCAGCTCGTATTTCGCGGCATCGGCGGTATTGTCCGCTTCCACCCCGCCCGCGAAACCGGCGCGCTGCACGCTCTTGGAGCGAAGGTAATAGAGCGACTTGATGCCCTTCTCCCACGCCTGGAAGTGCAGCATCATCAAGTCCCACTTATCGACATCGGCCGGAATGAACAGGTTCAGCGACTGCGCCTGATCGATATACGGCGCACGATCGGCGGCGAATTCCAGGAGCCAGCGCTGGTCGATCTCGAAGCTGGTCTTGAAGGTCGCCTTCTCGTCCGGTGTGAGGAAATCGAGATGCTGGACGCTGCCGCCCTTCTCCAGGATCGAGTTCCAAACGTTGGTCGAATCCTTGCTCTTCTTCTTGAGCAGTTTTTCGAGATACGGGTTCTTCACCACGAAGCTGCCCGACAGGGTCTTGTGGGTGTAGATGTTTGCCGGGATCGGCTCGATGCAGGCGCTGGTGCCGCCGCAGATGATGCTGATCGAGGCGGTCGGCGCGATCGCCATCTTGCAGCTGAACCGCTCCATCGCACCCATTTCTTCGGCATCGGGGCAGGCGCCGCGTTCCTGCGCGAGCAGCATCGAAGCCTCGCTGGCGCGCGACTGGATATGCTTGAACATCTTCAGGTTCCACACCTTCGCCATCGGGCTTTCGAAGCCGATATTCTTGGCTTGGAGGAAGGAGTGGAAGCCCATGACGCCGAGGCCGACCGAGCGTTCGCGCATGGCGGAATACTTGGCGCGAGCCATTTCGTCGGGCGCGCGGTCGATATAATCCTGCAGCACGTTGTCGAGGAAGCGCATGATGTCTTCCACGAACTGCTTGTCGCCATTCCACTCGTCCCACTTTTCAAGGTTGAGGGAAGAAAGGCAGCATACAGCGGTGCGATCGTTGCCGAGATGGTCACGGCCCGTGGGAAGCGTGATCTCGCTACACAGGTTCGAGGTCGAGACCTTGAGGCCCAGTTCGCGGTGATGCTTGGGCATCATGCGGTTCACTGTGTCGGAAAACACGATGTAGGGCTCGCCCGTTGCCAGACGCGTTTCGACGAGCTTCTGGAACAGGCTGCGCGCATCCACCGTCTTGCGGACGCTGCCGTCGCGCGGCGATACGAGGTCGAATTCCTCGCCGGCGCGGACCTTTTCCATAAACTCGTCGGACAGCAGCACGCCGTGATGGAGGTTCAGTGCCTTGCGGTTGAAATCGCCGCTGGGCTTGCGGATCTCGAGGAACTCCTCGATTTCCGGGTGGCTGACATCGAGATAGCACGCCGCCGAACCGCGCCGCAGCGAACCCTGGCTGATCGCCAGCGTCAGGCTGTCCATCACGCGGACGAAGGGGATGATCCCGCTGGTCTTGCCGTTGAGGCCCACCGGTTCGCCGATGCCGCGCACATGGCCCCAATAGGTGCCGATGCCGCCGCCCTTGGAGGCCAGCCACACATTCTCGTTCCAGGTATTGACGATGCCTTCGAGGCTGTCGTCCACCGAATTGAGATAGCACGAAATCGGCAGGCCGCGATTGGTGCCGCCGTTCGAAAGGACGGGCGTCGCGGGCATGAACCACAGGTTCGAGATGTAGTCGTAAAGCCGCTGCGCATGCTCCGCATCGTCGGCATAGTAATCGGCGACACGGGCGAACAGGTCCTGGTAGCTTTCGCCTGGTAGCAGGTAGCGATCGGTCAGCGTTTCCTTGCCGAATTCGGTCAGGAGGGCATCGCGCGCGGCATCGGTCTTCACGTCGAAGCGGCGGTCGAGCACCTTCTTGCTGTCGGGCTCCTGCTTCTGGGCCTTGAGCACTTCGGTCATCGCGCCGGCGAGCGCGGCATCGGCCTTTTCGCCGACCAGATCGGCACTGGCGTCCGCCTTGCGCGGCTTTGATGCGATCAGCGTATCGGCAGTGTCGCTATCGGTGTCCGTCTCGAATGCCATTGCCGTCTCGTCTCCGCTCTTGAAATCCATCATGCCCTCACCGCTTTCGCGTTCGTATCGAGCGCTTCGAACGCCCGAATGTTCCATTTACGTTCGACTCGCGCCGCGAGCCGTTCGCCTACCATGTTCGCCCCTGCGGAGGTCGAAAACTTCTCCACGATTTGCCCACAGGCATCGTCGATCAGGCCTCTGTAATATATGGGCCGTCTCAGCAGAAACGCTAGGTCTTGTGGTCGGACCCCTCCAACCGACCACTAGATACTGAATCAGCAGGTCGGCACGTGCAAGAGGGTTTATGGATTTTTAACGGGTTCGGCGGGCAGTAGGCCTTCGTGTCTTACCCAGCCCAGACACTGCGACGCGTGGAGCGACCTACACTTCTCGGTTGCGCAAGCCCGAACATCGAAGCGGGGAAAAATTTTTGCGGGTGCCGAACCGCCTTCCTGCCCACGAATCGAAAGAATCGGGATCGGTAATTTTGTAATCCTGCGAAGCGCCTCATGCGGAATGCGCGTTCGCGTGGGACGCGATTTCCCGAGCCAGCTCGTCCACCAGTTCGAGCGGCAGGTCGTGCCCCCAGCCGGGAATGGTCCTGATCTTTGCACCCGGAATGCAGGCCGCCGTATCTCGGCCGCCTTCGCACGGTACCAGCGGATCGGCCTCGCCGTGCAGCACCAACGTGGGCACGGTGATATCACGGACCATTCTGCTGCGGTCGCCATCAGCGAGGATCGCGGAGAGATGCCGGGTAGGCCCTTCGGGATAATAACTGCGTCGGATCGTCCCCTCCACCCGCTCGCGCAAGCGGCCATCCTCGGTTGGATAAGCGGGGCTACCAATCGTGCGCGCCAGCATCATGCCGTGATCGATCAGCGCCGCCTCGTCCTCGCTTTTCGGACGGGTGACGAGCGCATTCAGCGCTTCCTTCTTCGCCTGCGGCAGCTTGGGATTGCCGGTGGTGGAGAAAACCTGTGTGAAGCTGAGGCAACGCGCGGGATACTTTGCCGCCATATGCTGGGCGATCATTCCGCCCATGCTAGCGCCCACGATGTGCGCTTTTTCGATACCGAGCGCATCGAGCAGGCCGACCCCATCCTTGGCCATGTCGGCAAGCGTGTAGGGGACCTTTGGCTTGAGACCGATTTTGGAAAGCAGCGTCAGCTTGATCGGGCCAGGCGCTTTCATCCCGTCGAACTTTTCCGAAAGTCCGATATCGCGATTGTCATAGCGAATAACGCGGAAACCTTCGTCCGCCAGCGCATCGACCAACTCGTCCGGCCATAGAGTCAGCTGCGCACCAAACCCCATGACCAGCAGCATGGCGGGTGCGGACGGATCGCCGCCCTCCTCGTAATGTAACTCGATCCCGTTCGCTTTGGCCTTTGGCATGGTCGTCTCCCTGTACCGCGGCATCAAAGCATGGCGAGGACTGCCCTGTCCATCGGTGCGGCACGTTTTCGCAGGTTGCAGGTTATGGCAGGCAACACATACGCAATCAGGGAAGGCGACGAATGCTGAACATCATCGGGGCGGTCATCACCGGGCTCATCGTCGGGGCGCTCGCACGGTTCTTCTATCCGGGCGAGGTCGATATGGGCTTCTTCATGACGATCCTGCTGGGCGTCGGCGGTTCGCTTCTTGCCGGGCTCGTGGTCCATCGCGGTCGGCCCGGCGTGCACCGTGCAGGCTGCCTCGCCAGCATATTGGGTGCGATGGCCCTGATCCTGCTGGGCCGCGTATTCCTTTAAGCCGCCGCGCGGTCCAGCCGGCGCACTGCGCGTTCCTGCCCGATAAGGGGCAGCAATTCTCCCATGTCCGGGCCGTGATCGCGGCCCGTCAGCGCGCGGCGTAGCGGCAGGAACAGCGGCTTGCCCTTCCGGCCCGTCCGCTCCTTGAGCGCGGCCGTAAGATCGCGCCAAATTTCGGGCGACCACTCAAGCGTGTTCAGCGTCGCCTTGGCTTCTGCCAGATAGGCCCTGTCGTCGTCTTCGAATGCCGGCGTGTCTACCGGACCCGTAACCAGGCCCCACCAATCGCTCGCTTCACCGACCGTGGTGAGGTTCGGGCGGATGGCATGCCAGCCGGCCTCGTCCATCCCGTCCGGCAGCCTGCCCGCCACCTCGGCATAATCGAGTTGGTGGACGATCGCCGCATTCAACCGGTCGAGCTCGGCATCGTCGAATTTGGCGGGCGCGCGCCCGAAAGTGGCGAGGTCGAACGTTTCGATCAGCGCGCTGCGATCCACGATGGGTTCGACGGGCTGCGAGGTACCCAGCCGCGCGAGCAGGGCGAGGATGGCTTCGGGCTCGATCCCGCGCTCGCGAAACGCATCGCAGCCGAGCGAACCGAGCCGTTTGGAAAGCTTGCCCTCCCGCCCGACCAGCAGCGCTTCATGGGCGAAACGCGGCATTTGCTGCGAGGAATAGCGCGCAGCAATAAGTGCGGTAAACATCTGAATTTGCACGGCTGTATTGGACACATGATCTTCGCCGCGCAGCACATCGGTGATGCCCATGTCAAGATCGTCCACCGCGCTCGGCAGCATGTAGAGCCAGCTGCCGTCGGCCCGGCGGATGACCGGATCGGAAAGTTGCGCGGCATCGAAAGCCTGCTTGCCGCGAACGCCGTCGTCCCACTCGATGCGCTCGCCGTGATCGAGCTTGAAGCGCCAATGCGGCGCCTCGCCGCCCGCTTTCTTCTCCGCGATCTCCTCGTCGCTCAGTGAAAGGGCCGCGCGGTCGTAGATCGGTGGCAGCCCCCTCCCGAGGGCGACCTTGCGCTTGAGTTCCAGTTCCTGCGCGCTTTCGAAGGCGGGATAGATACGGCCCGCTTCGCGCAAGGCATCGAACGCGGCCTCGTATATTTCCAGTCGCGCCGACTGCCGCTCTTCCCCGTCCGGTTCGATCCGCAGCCATGCGAGATCGTAGCGGATTATTTCGACGAACTCCTCGCGGCTGCGCGCAGCGTCGGTATCGTCGATCCGCAACAGGAAACGCCCCCCGGCTTGCTTCGCGAGCATCCAGTTATGGAGTGCGGTACGAATATTGCCGACATGTAGCCGGCCGGTCGGCGAAGGGGCGAAACGGGTGGTAACGGTCATGATGCCGCGCCGATAGCGCAGTGCCATGCCAATGGCGAGAATTGGTTCAGGCTTTGGCGGGCCGGGAATTGCGCCGGGCGTTGGCTCGTTTTAGCCCATAATCCACTACACCCGTGTGCGATGCGTTCGCGGCAGCGTCTTCTGCCGCGATGAGATCGACGCGGTCGCCCGGTTGGGGCTTGCCCAGATAGAAGCCCTGCGCCTCGCCGATGCCAAGCTTGCGCAAGGCTTCGAGCTGTTCCAGCCGCTCCACGCCCTCGGCGGTGGTCTGCATGCCGAGCGCCGCGGCCAATTGGACAACGCTCGATACGATGGCGCGATTGTCCGCATCGGTATCGACGTTCTCGATAAAATGACGGTCGATCTTGATCCGGTCGAACGGGAAGCGGCGCAGATAGCCGAGCGAGGAATAGCCGGTCCCGAAATCGTCGAGCGCAATCCCGACGCCGATTTCGTGCAGCCGCTCGAGCGTGACGAGATTGCTTTCGCGCGCATCCATCAGGACATGCTCGGTGATCTCGAACTCGACCTGTGCGGGCCGGATGTCGCTCACATGCAGGGCCTGCGCCACGGTTGCCAGAAGGCCGGGATCCTGCACCTGTGTCGGCGACAAATTGATTGAAAGCCGCAGGTCGGATGCGCGCATCGACATTTCGTGCAGCGCCTGCCGGATGACCCAGGCACCGATCGGTACGATCAGGCCGGTCGTTTCCGCTACCGGCAGGAAATTGGCCGGCGATACGAGGCCGCGGCGCGGATGGTGCCAGCGAAGCAAGGCTTCGAGCGCGGTCACCCGCCCGGTTTCGAGGCAGACGATGGGCTGGTAATGCAGCTTGAACTCGTTGTTCTCCAGCGCATCGGCCAGATCCGCCTCGATCTCGCGGCGTGCACGGGCCGACCGGTCGAGCTGCGTTTCGAACATGGCGAAACTGTCCCGCCCCTTCGACTTGGCAGCATACAGCGCCAGATCGGCGCGGCGCATGAATTCCTCGGCATCGCATTCGCCATCGGCGCAGCGTGCCACGCCAATGCTTGTGGATATGCGATAGGTCTGGCCATCTATGGTATACGGTTCGCGGATGGCGGCAAGAAAGCGGTGGGCTCGCTCGATCAGCAGGCTGTCCCCCGCCCGGGTCGCCATGCTGACCGCAAATTCGTCTCCGCCGAGCCGCGCGACCATATCGTTGCTGCGTACCTCGCCCTTCAACCGCTCACCGACTTGCTTAAGCAGCTGATCGCCGACCTGGTGACCGCGCGTATCGTTGATCGCCTTGAAGTCGTCGAGGTCGAGATAGAATAGCGCACAGTTGCCGCCGTGTTCGGCGGTGGGCAGCAGACTCTCGCGCAAGTTCTCGTTGAACAGGTGCCGGTTCGCGAGGCCCGTCAAATTGTCGTAATGGGCCATGAAGGCCACGCGTTCCTGGTTCCGCCGGTCGGCCGTGATATCGCGCGCAACACCGCTGAAACTGCCATCGGCCCGAGGCCGTGCGGAGATACGCCATTCCCGGGTCGTGTCGCCTGCGTTCACGCCGACCACCAGGTCACGGACGGTTTCGCCCTTTCCGAAGGCGGTCATCAAATTATCGTAGGCTGTATCCTTGACCAGCAGATCGGCAAGAAAGGTTGCCTCGAGTTCATGGGGATCGCGGCCACAGGCTTCGCCGAAGCGCTCGCCTATATCCCGCAACCGGCCTTCCCCATCGACCGTCCAGAGCCAGTCCGACGATTGCTCCTCATAGTCGTTGAGAAGCATGCGAACGGTCTCCGCAGCCTTTTCCCGATCGGTCTCCGTGCGCACGGTCTCGACGAGATCGCGCTCCATCCGGGCGACCGCCGTGACGAGGGTAGCCGCGTAAATTGCCAGCAATAGCTGGACGGGATGGGAGGAGAAACCGAGCGACATGGCCGCACCTGCGCCCAGCGCAATGGTCAGCATGGCGATATGGAAATAGGCCAGAAAGGGCACGGCCCGATGGATCAGGAGAACGCCGACGAAGATCGCGGTTCCGACGATCGCGATTACCGGGATTTCGATCCCGCGCGCGATGATGGACAGGCCGAGCAGGCCCGCTGCCCAGACGAGACTGGCAAGGGCAAGGAATATCCGTCCGACGTGTAGCGGTTGGGCAGGGTCGGAGCCGGGCGGGATCGGGCGGAGAAGTCCGCGAAGGCCGCTTAACGAAACAGCGGCATTGGTTAGTCCCCACAGGGCGACCGGGCCGAAATAATCGGAATTGCGAAAGGCGATGAGCAGGACGAGGATCGAAGCAATCGAGGAGGCGACGGTAAGCGGCGCGCCGCGTGCAAGGATATCGAGCCTGTGCGCCGTTAACGGATCCCCAGCCTCGGCGTTATCGGCCTGTCGCTTCGTCATTCACGTCCCCCGTCACCCTTCCCCTGGATGATCTTACGGATGCTCTAATCAAATATCTGGGGAAAAGTATACAGTTTCCTCAAATGTTGGAACGGGGTGGAAATACGGGTTGCCGGAGGACCACATGAAAAGCCCCGCCGGATCGCTCCGACGGGGCCAATCTTAGCGCCGCTTAGACTTCGGCTTATTCGCCGTCGGCAGCGCCTTCGTTCAGGTATTCGCCTGCATCGGCATCGGTGCCGTGCGTTTCGCCTTCCATCCGGCCGAGCGGATCGTCACCGATCGCCGCAGCGCTATCCTGCGCCAGTTCGGCTTCGTGCTCTTCCTCCGCCGTCTGCGCGGCGACGATGGCTTCCTGGGCCTTCTTCCATTGAGCGCGCAGGGCAGCGTCGCGGCTGGAGGCGGTGATGCGCATGCGGTTCATGCCCGCGCCGGTTCCGGCGGGGATGAGACGGCCCACGATCACGTTTTCCTTCAGACCGACCAGCGTGTCCTTCTTGCCCTCGACCGCCGCCTGCGTGAGCACGCGCGTGGTTTCCTGGAACGAGGCGGCCGAGATGAACGAACGCGTCTGGAGCGAGGCCTTGGTGATGCCGAGCAGGATCGGGTTGCCCTTCGCAGGCTCCTTGTTCCGGCCTAGCTTCGCATTGGTCTCGTTCAGCTCTTCCAGATCGACCTGTTCGCCCGGCAGCAGCACGGTATCGCCGCTATCGGTGATCTCGACCTTTTGCAGCATCTGGCGAACGATCGTTTCGATGTGCTTGTCGTTGATCTTCACGCCCTGCAGTCGGTACACTTCCTGGATCTCGGTGCAGAGATACTCGGCCAGCGCCTCGACCCCCAGAACATCGAGAATGTCGTGCGGGTTGGGCGAGCCCGAAATGAGCGTATCGCCCTTCTTGACGAAGTCGCCCTCCTGCACGTCGATGATCTTGGTCTTCGGGATCAGGTACTCGACCGGATCGCCCTCTTCCGGAACGATCGCGATCTTGCGCTTGGCCTTGTATTCGCGGACGAATTCGATCTTGCCGGAAATCTTGGCGATGATCGCATTGTCCTTCGGCACGCGGGCCTCAAACAGTTCGGCAACACGCGGCAGACCGCCGGTGATGTCGCGCGTTTTGGCGGCTTCGCGCGAAGCACGGGCGAGGATGTCCCCCGCCTCGACCTGCTGACCGTCCTCGACCGACAGGGCCGTGCCGGGCGCGAGGAGGTAGCGCGCGGCTTCCGTCTCGTCGCTCTGGCCTTCGCCTAGCAGGGTAAGGCGCGGACGCAGATCGTCCTTCTTCTTGCGGCCTGCAGTACGGATTTCCGTCACCACACGCTGCGCGATACCGGTCGCATCGTCGACCCGCTCTTCCATCGAAGTACCGTCGATCAGGTCCTGATAGCGCACGGTACCGCTGGTTTCGGTGATGATCGGCAGCGAGAACGGATCCCATTCCGCCAGCCGGTCGCCTTCCTTAACCTTCTCGCCATCCTTGTGCATCAGCACCGTACCGTAAGGCACCTTGTGGATTTCGCGCTCGCGGCCCTCGGCATCGATCACCGCCAGTTCGCCATTGCGCGCAAGCGAGAGGATGCGGCCCTTCTTGTCGGTGATGGTGGGCATGTCGCGATATACGACCTTGCCGTCCGATACCGCTTCCAAGTGGCTCGTCTCGTTGAGCTGCGCCGCACCGCCGATGTGGAAGGTCCGCATCGTCAGCTGCGTGCCCGGCTCCCCGATCGACTGAGCGGCGATAACGCCAACCGCTTCGCCGATATTGACCGGAGTACCGCGGGCAAGGTCGCGGCCGTAGCAGGTCGCACAGACGCCCTGCTTGGCTTCGCAAACCAGCGGCGAACGGATCTTGGCGACCTGTACTTCGGCCTCCTCGATCAGCTTCACCAGCGGCTCGTCGATCAGCGTACCGGCCTTCGCGATGACCTCGTCGGTCGCTGCGTTCTTGATATCCTCGGCCACGGTACGGCCCAGGATACGCTCGCCGAGCGAGGCGATCACGCTGCCGCCCTGCACGATTGCACGCATTTCGAGCGCGTTGTCGGTCTTGCAGTTCTCCTCGACGATGACGCAGTCCTGCGACACGTCGACGAGACGGCGGGTGAGGTACCCCGAGTTCGCCGTCTTCAACGCCGTATCCGCGAGACCCTTGCGGGCGCCGTGGGTGGAGTTGAAGTATTCGAGGACGTTCAGGCCTTCCTTGAAGTTCGAGATGATCGGGTTCTCGATGATCTCGCCCGAAGGCTTGGCCATGAGGCCGCGCATACCGGCGAGCTGCTTCATCTGCGCGGGGCTACCACGCGCACCGGAGTGGCTCATCATGAAGATCGAGTTGATCTCGGCCTGCTTGCCGTCCTTGTCGATCGGGCGGGCCTTGATCTCTTCCATCATGGCATCGGCCACCTTGTCGCCGCACTGGCTCCAGGCGTCGATGACCTTGTTGTACTTTTCCTGCTGCGTGATCAGCCCGTCCTGATACTGCTGCTCGTAATCGGCGACGAGGCTCTTGGTTTCCTCGACCATGCCTTCCTTCGATTCCGGAATGATCATGTCGTCCTTGCCGAACGAGATGCCGGCCTTGAACGCGTGGCGGAAGCCCAGAGTCATGATGGCGTCGGCAAACAGCACCGTGTCCTTCTGGCCGGTGTGGCGATAGACCTCGTCGATCACGTCGGCGATGTCCTTCTTCGTCAACAGACGGTTGACGATGTCGAACGGCACCTTGTGGTTCTTGGGTAGGCATTCGCCGATCAGCATGCGGCCGGCGGTCGTCTCGAAGCGCTGCATCGAGATGTTGCCCTTCTCGTCGGCCTGCGGAACGCGGGCGAGGATCTTGGTGTGGAGCGAAACCTGCTTCGTCTCCAGCGCCTGATGCACCTCAGCCATGTCGGAGAACATGGGCAGCTTCTCGTGCTCGTTGCCGTCGTCGTCCTTGACGAATTCGGGCGTCTTTTCCTGCCGTTCCATCGACAGGTAATAGAGACCCAGAACCATGTCCTGCGAAGGCACGATGATCGGCTTGCCGTTGGCGGGTGAGAGGATGTTGTTGGTCGACATCATCAGCACGCGCGCTTCCAGCTGCGCCTCGAGGCTCAGCGGAACGTGAACGGCCATCTGGTCACCGTCGAAGTCGGCATTGAACGCGGCGCAAACCAGCGGGTGAAGCTGGATGGCCTTGCCCTCGATCAGCACGGGCTCGAACGCCTGGATGCCGAGCCGGTGCAGCGTCGGCGCGCGGTTGAGGAGGACCGGGTGTTCGCGAATGACTTCATCCAGGATATCCCAGACTTCCTTGCGCTCCTTCTCGACCCACTTCTTCGCCTGCTTGAGGGTCATGGAAAGACCCTTGGCGTCGAGGCGGGCGTAGATGAACGGCTTGAACAGCTCGAGCGCCATCTTCTTCGGCAGGCCGCACTGGTGCAACTTAAGTTCCGGGCCGGTCACGATGACCGAACGACCCGAATAGTCGACGCGCTTGCCGAGCAGGTTCTGACGGAAGCGGCCCTGCTTGCCCTTGAGCATGTCGGAGAGCGACTTCAGCGGACGCTTGTTCGCGCCCGTGATCACGCGGCCGCGCCGGCCGTTATCGAACAGCGCGTCGACGGCTTCCTGCAGCATGCGCTTTTCGTTGCGGACGATGATGTCCGGCGCGCGCAGTTCCATGAGGCGCTTCAACCGGTTGTTGCGGTTGATGACGCGGCGATAGAGGTCATTGAGGTCGGACGTCGCGAACCGGCCGCCATCGAGCGGGACGAGCGGACGCAGCTCCGGCGGGATGACCGGCACGACTTCGAGGATCATCCATTCCGGACGGTTGCCGGACTCAATGAAGCTTTCGACGACCTTCAGGCGCTTGATGATCTTGGCGGGCTTGAGCTTCGACTTGGTGGTCGCGAGCTCTTCCAGAAGATCCTCTTTCTCCTGTTCGAGATCGAGGTCCATCAGCATGAACTTGACCGCTTCCGCGCCGATGCCGGCGCTGAACGCATCTTCGCCGTACTCGTCCTGCGCTTCGAGCAGTTCGTCCTCGCTAAGCAGCTGGAACTTCTCTAGTGGGGTCAGGCCCGGCTCGGTGACGATGTAGCTTTCGAAATACAGCACGCGCTCAAGCTGTTTGAGCTGCATGTCAAGCAGCAGGCCGATGCGGCTCGGCAACGACTTCAGGAACCAGATATGCGCGACCGGAGCGGCCAGCTCGATGTGGCCCATGCGCTCGCGGCGGACCTTGGTCACGGTGACTTCGACGCCGCACTTCTCGCAGACGACGCCCTTGTACTTCATGCGCTTGTACTTGCCGCACAGGCATTCGTAGTCCTTCACCGGACCGAAGATGCGCGCGCAGAACAACCCGTCACGCTCGGGCTTGAACGTGCGGTAGTTGATCGTTTCCGGCTTTTTGATCTCGCCGAAGGACCACGAGCGGATGCGCTCGGGGCTGGCGATGCCGATCTGGATCTCGTCGAAGGTTTCGGGCTTCGCGAGCTGGTTGGTGAATTTGGTCAGTTCGTTCATTTTTTTGATTCCCTTGAGGGAGAAATTTCAAGCAGCGTGCTGGTCGGTCGACGGCGGGATTTGAACCCGCAACCTCGTCCACTCCGACGTCTGTCTACCAATTCCAGCACGCCGACCGATAAAGCTTACTCCGCCGCGATCGCCAGACCGTCGTCGTCCTCATCTTCGGCGAGGTCCTTTAGTTCGACGTTCAGGCCGAGGCTGCGCATTTCCTTGACGAGCACGTTGAAGCTCTCCGGAATACCCGCCTCGAACGTATCGTCGCCCTTGACGATGGCTTCGTAGACCTTGGTCCGCCCGATCACGTCGTCCGACTTCACGGTGAGGATTTCCTGCAAGGTGTACGCCGCGCCGTAGGCCTGGAGCGCCCAGACCTCCATCTCGCCGAAGCGCTGGCCGCCGAACTGCGCCTTACCGCCCAGCGGCTGCTGGGTGACGAGGCTGTAGGGGCCGATCGAACGCGCGTGGATCTTGTCGTCGACCAAGTGGTGCAGCTTGAGCATGTAGATGATGCCCACGGTCACCTTGCGGTCGAACGCCTCGCCGGTGCGCCCGTCGTAAAGGACGCTCTGGCCCGATCCGTCGAGCCCGGCCTTTTCGAGCTCGACCGTCACGTCGCCTTCGCGCGCGCCGTCGAACACCGGGGTGCCCATCGGAACGCCCGTGCGCAGGTTACCGGCCAATTCCACGATCTCTTCGGTCGAGCGACCGTCGATCGCGCCGTGATACTGCTCGCCGTAAGCATCCTTAAGCCGTTCGATCACGGCTTCGGGCGGCTTGGCGTTGGCGTAATCCTCGGCTGCATTCGGATTGGCGTCGCGCCAGTCCTCGAGCGCGCCCGCAATCTGGTGGCCCAGATTGCGCGCTGCCATGCCAAGATGGGTCTCGAAGATCTGCCCGACATTCATGCGGCTCGGCACGCCTAGCGGGTTGAGCACGAGATCGACCGGCGTCCCGTCTTCGAGGAACGGCATGTCCTCGATCGGAAGGATGCGGCTGATGACGCCCTTGTTCCCGTGACGACCGGCCATCTTGTCGCCCGGCTGCAGCTTGCGCTTCACCGCGACGAAGACCTTGACCATCTTGAGTACGCCCGGCGCGAGTTCGTCGCCCCGTTCCAGCTTCTCCCGGCGATCTTCGAACTTGTCGTCGATGATCTTCACGGCTTCGTCGTATTGCGACTTCACCGCCTCGATCTGCTGCTGCCGGTTGTCGTCCGCCACGGCGAACTTGAACCATTCGTGCCGATCGATGCCGTCGAGCACCTCGTCGGTGATTTCGCTGCCCTTCTTCACGCCCTTGGGCGCAGCCGACGCGGTCTGGCCGGTCAGCATGTCGCGCAGGCGATTGTAGGTCGCACGGTTGAGGATCGCGCGCTCGTCGGCGGCGTCCTTGCGCAGGCGCTCGATCTCGTCGTTCTGGATCGCACGGGTACGGTCGTCGATCTCGATGCCGTGGCGGTTGAACACCCGCACCTCGACAACCGTGCCGGCGACGCCCGGCGGCAGGCGAAGCGAGGTGTCGCGCACATCGCTCGCCTTTTCGCCGAAGATCGCGCGCAGGAGCTTTTCTTCCGGCGTCATCGGGCTTTCGCCCTTCGGCGTGATCTTGCCTGCCAGGATATCGCCCGGATGCACTTCGGCGCCGATATAGACGATGCCCGCCTCGTCGAGGTTGCGCAGCGCTTCCTCGCCGACATTGGGAATGTCGCGGGTAATGTCTTCCGGCCCAAGCTTCGTGTCGCGCGCCATCACTTCGAATTCCTCGATGTGGATCGAGGTGAAGACGTCGTCCTTCACGATGCGTTCGGAGATGAGGATCGAGTCCTCGTAGTTATACCCGTTCCAGGGCATGAACGCGACAAGGCTGTTGCGGCCCAGCGCCAGTTCGCCGAGATCGGTCGAGGGACCGTCGGCGATGACGTCGCCCGGCTCCACCGTCTCGCCCACCTTCACCAGCGGACGCTGGTTGATGCAGGTGTTCTGGTTGGAGCGCTGGAACTTCTGCAGCGTGTAGATGTCAACGCCAGACTGGCCGGCCTCGACGTCGCCGATCGCACGGATCACGATACGGGTGGCGTCCACCTGGTCGACGATGCCGCCGCGCTTCGCGGTGATCGCCGCGCCGGAATCGCGCGCCACGGTTTCTTCCATGCCCGTGCCGACGAACGGCGCCTCGGCCTTCACCAGCGGCACGGCCTGACGCTGCATGTTCGAACCCATCAGCGCGCGGTTGGCGTCATCGTTTTCCAGGAACGGAATAAGCGAGGCGGCGACCGAGACGAGCTGCTTGGGGCTGACGTCCATCAGCGTGATCTGCTCGCGCGGAGCCATCAGGTTGTCGCCATTGTGGCGGGCCGACACGAGTTCTTCCACGAAGCTGCCGTCCTCGGTCAGCTCGGCGGAAGCCTGCGCCACGGTGTGCTTCTGTTCTTCCATCGCGGACAGGTAGATCACGTCGCTAGTGACCTTGCCGTCCTTGATCTGGCGGTACGGCGTTTCGATGAAGCCATACTTGTTGACCCGCGCAAACGTGCTGAGCGAGTTGATCAGGCCAATGTTCGGGCCTTCCGGCGTTTCGATCGGGCAGATGCGGCCGTAGTGCGTCGGGTGAACGTCGCGGACTTCGAAGCCGGCACGCTCACGCGTCAAGCCGCCCGGGCCGAGTGCGGAGACGCGGCGCTTGTGGGTGACTTCCGAAAGCGGGTTGGTCTGGTCCATGAACTGCGAGAGCTGGCTGGAGCCGAAGAACTCGCGCACCGCAGCCACGGCGGGCTTCGCATTGATGAGATCGTTCGGCATCACGGTGCTCACGTCGACCGAGCTCATCCGCTCCTTCACGGCGCGCTCCATGCGCAGCAGGCCAACGCGGTACTGGTTTTCAAGCAGCTCGCCGACCGAACGGACACGGCGGTTGCCGAGATTATCGATATCGTCGACTTCGCCCTTGCCGTCCTTCAGATCGACCAGCTCCTTCACTACGGCAAGAATATCTTCCTTGCGCAGCGTGGTGACGGTGTCTTCAGCGTCGAGGTCGAGGCGCATATTGAGCTTCACGCGGCCGACGGCGGACAGGTCGTAGCGCTCGCTATCGAAGAACAGGCCTTCGAACAGCGCTTCGGCGGTTTCCTTGGTCGGCGGTTCGCCGGGGCGCATGACCTTGTAGATGGCCTCGAGGCCCTCGTCGCGGTTCTCCGCCTTGTCGACCTGGAGCGTGTTGCGCATCCAGGCGCCAGTGTTGATGTGATCGATGTCGAGCAGCTCGAGCGCGTCGATGCCGGCATTGTCGAGTACTTCGAGGTTCTCGGCCGAGACTTCCTCGCCCGCTTCGATGTAGATGCGACCGGTGCCTTCGTCGATCATGTCGTGCGCGGCATAGCGGCCGAAGATTTCCTCGGTCGGCAACAGCAAGGTTTCGAGACCGTCCTTGGCCGCCTTGTTCGCGGCACGCGGGCTGATCTTGTGACCAGCAGCGAACACTTCCTCGCCCGTCTTCGCATCCACGAGCGGGAAGGCCGGCTTCTGGCCACGCCAGTTTTCCGGCACGAACGGGATCTGCCACCCGTCCTTCGCGCGGTTCCAGGTCACGGTGTCGTAGAAGTGGTCGAGAATGTCTTCGCTATCGAGGCCGAGCCCGAACAGCAGCGAGGTGACCGGCAGCTTGCGCTTACGATCGATGCGGACGTTGACGATGTCCTTCGCGTCGAACTCGAAATCGAGCCAGCTGCCGCGATACGGAATGATGCGCGCCGCGAACAGCAGCTTGCCGGAGCTGTGCGTCTTGCCGCGGTCATGGTCGAACAGGACACCCGGCGAACGGTGCATCTGCGATACGATGACGCGCTCGGTGCCGTTGATGACGAAGGTGCCGTTCTCGGTCATGAGCGGCATGTCGCCCATGTACACGTCCTGCTCCTTGATATCGAGGACGGAGCGGGTTTCGGTTTCCTGATCCACTTCGAACACGATGAGGCGCAGCGTGACCTTCATCGGCGCGGCGTAGGTAATCCCGCGCTGACGGCACTCGACGATGTCGTATTTCGGCGGTTCAAGTTCGTAATGCACGAAATCGAGTTCGGCCGTACCGGCGAAGTCGCGCAACGGGAAGACCGAGCGCAGCGTCTTTTCCAGACCCGAGACGTACCCCGTTTCCTTGTCGGAACGCAGGAATTGCTCGTAGCTTTCGCGCTGCACCTCGATGAGATTGGGCATGTCGACGACTTCGTGAATGTCGCCGAAGATCTTGCGGATGCGGCGCTTCGCCGTGCCCGAAGCCATTTCGCGGGGTGCCTTAGCCTTGGTAGCCATGAAGGAGCTGTGCCTCTTTTTATCGTGTGCTGCGTGCCCGACCTGCCGGACGAGGCAGTGGGGCGAAATTTTGTCTCATGCGCGTGAGAACCTTATCCGACGCAGAAAAGCTGCAGCGAATGCACACCGGTAGCGGAGGCAGCTGCAGCTCGTAAAAAGCGTCGCGATATGGAAACGCCGCTTCCATCCTGTACCCGGTCCCCGCGCATGGACCGGATTCGCTCGAAGCGTGCGGTTGCGATGCATGTAGGATTGTGGGCAGGGAAAGTCAAACGACATGCGGGAGGAAAGGGTGGCGCAACAAACCGACCGGGCGAAGCGAGTTCGCTTGGGCTCAGCCCTCACCTACACCCTTGGACGCAGCTTCGCCTTCGTCGCGCGATTCCCGGTGCTGACCGCTCTCCTGTTCCTCGTCCAACTGGGCCGGCATTTCGCAGAGGCCATGGTCCGGGAGGAAACCGCACTCTCGCTCGTCTCCCTGCTAGCGGCGCTCACCTTGACCCTGCCCGCCTATCCGATGGTGCGCTGGCTGCATTCGGGCGGAGACCGAACCTACGCGCGCCGATTGGAGACGAAAGCCGTCGCCTGTTTCGCATTGGTGATGGCATTGCAGGCCGTGTTCCATGCGCTGGCGCTGTTCGTCTGGACGCGGGGGCCTATGGCGGTCGGCTTTGCGGGGTTCGGCCTCTTGTTCGTTCCTTTGATCGTGCGCTTCCTGGTCGCGGCGCCGCTCGGCATTCTGATACCGCCACGCGATTCCATGCGGGTCATGGTGCGCGATTATGGGTTCGCACTGGCCTTCACGATCTTCGCCCCTCTACCGCTCTTGTGCCTGCAATTCTTACTCGATTGGATCGCCAGTGAGACGACATCGGAAAACTTGCACTGGATTTTGTTCGCCGCTGAAGCCGCCGCGACCGTTGCCCTCGCCCTGGTCACGATCATGTCGCAATATGTTGTCGCAACGCGCCCTGCCCCTCTAGCCCCCGTTTCCAAACAAAATGAGGGCGCCGTATAGAATGTGTTTGCATCATAGCGAGAATGAGGCCATTTTATGGCGGCCATATTGAGGCACAAAGGAATCACTCATGAAAAAGTTTGCTCTTCTCGCTCTCCCGCTCGCTCTCGGCGTCGTCGCTTGCGACAACTCGGCCGAAACCGAAGCCACCGATCCGATGGCGACCGACACGATGGCTGCCGATCCGATGGCCGCTGATCCGATGGCGACCGATACGATGGCTGCTGATCCGATGGCGACCGACACGATGGCCGCCGATCCGATGGCGACCGAAGGTGCGATGACCGACGACACGATGACCGAAGACAACACCATGACCGACAGCGAAATGTAATCGGTTTGGCGGGGCCGTCTGGTCTTGCCGTACGTGTAATTCGCGAAACAAGGGGTCCGTCGCTGATGCGGCGGGCCCTTTTTCTTTACCCGTTCATCCGAACGCAGGAGTACGACCCATGAAACCGTCCTTCCCGATCCTCAGCCTCGCCCTGGCATTCTCGCTTGCCGCATGCGGCGGTCAGTCCGAAAGCGTCACCGTCGAAGAGGAAGATGCCGCCATGCCGATGGACGGCGGCGGCGACCAGGCCGAACAATACGGCGAGGTGGTTGCCGAAGAAGCGGCCGCCGGTGAAGCGACGCAGGATACCGCCGAGCCGGGCGATATGGAGACGGTCGAGTCCGAAGACACCGGCATGTAAACCCTACGGGTCGAGCCTTGACTCGGCCTGTGATTGCTTTAGAGGCTCGCCCCGACCGGTAGCCGGTTCGCTCTGTGCGATCCGGCATGCCGTTCGACCGTCCAAGACAGCTGGTGGCAGGGATTTGGTCCTGCCTTAATTTCCGGCCTAGACGGGGAAATGAGATTTTTCGGGCAGCCCCGCTGCCCTTCGCGCTGATTGCGCACCTCCTTCCCTGATCGACGGACTCGCTCGTATGCGGAGCCTTGCGGCTCCGCGTGCGGACACATGGAGCCGGCCGTATCGGGAGCCATCCCGGCGCGGCCATAGTGAAGGAGTATGGCATGGATCGTTCGCAGAAAACCGATGCGGTCGCCCAGCTCAACGACGTCTTCAACCAGGCGGGCGTGGTGGTTGTCACCCGCAACCTGGGCCTTTCGGTCGCGCAATCGACCGAACTGCGTTCGAAGATGCGGGAAGCCGGTGCGTCCTACAAGGTTGCGAAGAACCGTCTCGCCAAGCTCGCCCTGAAGGACACCGACTACGAGGGGCTCGACGAGTTCCTCACCGGTCCGACCGCTCTCGGATATTCCGAGGATCCGGTCGCCGCGGCGAAAGCCGTGGTGGACTTCGCCAAGACCACCGACAAACTCGAAATCGTCGGTGGATCGATGGGCGCGCAGAAGCTCGACGAAGCAGGGGTGAGGTCGCTGGCCTCGATGCCCAGCCTCGACGAACTTCGTGGCACGATCGTGGGTCTGGTCAACGCGCCGGCGACGAAAGTCGTCCGCACGATCAACGAAGCCCCGTCGATGCTTGCCCGCGTCTTTGCCGCCTACGGCGCCAAGGAAGCGGCATAAGCCGAGACCATTCGCACGAAGCACGAATTCATCGGGGCCGCATTCGGTGCACCCCGGCCTAGTTACTGGAGTGAAATATCATGGCAGACATCGCCAAGCTTGTTGAAGAACTTTCCAAACTGACCGTCATGGAAGCCGCCGAGCTCGCCAAGGCGCTTGAAGAAGAGTGGGGCGTTTCCGCCGCCGCTGCCGTCGCAGTTGCCGGCCCCGCCGGTGGCGGCGATGCCCCGGCCGCCGAAGAGAAGGACGAATTCGACGTCATCCTCACCGGCGACGGCGGCAAGAAGATCCAAGTCATCAAGGAAGTCCGCGCGATCACCGGTCTCGGCCTGACCGAAGCCAAGGCGCTCGTCGAAGGCGCGCCGAAGCCGCTCAAGGAAGGCGTGAACAAGGCGGAAGCCGAAGAAGTGAAGGGCAAGATCGAAGCCGCCGGCGGTACCGTCGAGCTCAAGTAAGCTTCGTTCGAGCTATCGCTCGCAAACGGAAAAAGGGCGGTGCCTCGCGGCACCGCCCTTTTTTCATGCGTTCGAGCAATCCCGGATCAGCCGAAATCGATGTCGATCGAAACCTTATCCGTCGATACGCCGGCGAGCTCTGCGATAGTAGAACGACTATGTGCTATCGTTTCCGCCAGGTTCGCCGTCTCTTGCGAACCAAGGCCTGCTTCTCCGTCACCGATGCCGAACAGAAGATAGGATTCACTGACGTTGAGTACGCTAGCCAGATTAGCGAGTGCCTTCTGACGCGGGCGCACGCGCTCGGTTTCCCATTTCCACAGCGTCGGCTTCGTCACACCGGTAGCGGCGGCAAGACCGACCATCGAATAACGGGAGGCCATTCGAAGCCGCTTGAGGCGCTGGCCGAAAGTTTCGTCGTTCATTTGCTGAGGCTGTGTTGGCTTCTTACTTTCGCTGATGGGTCGGCTTCGCAGTTCGATCGCACTCAATTCCGCCTTGGTAAGCTTTTGCGCGAAGCGGCAGCCGTAAAGATCTTCCGAAGTCCAGACGATTTGCGCTTCGCGCTCGCCTGCCTCGGGCAGCACGACCATCAGACCTTCTTCGATTGAGAGCCGGGCATCCGTCTGCAGCAACATGCCGCTTGCCGAAATATTCAACACTTCGACACGAGGGCCGACCTGTTCCTGTATTGCAGTAGTAGTAAGAGCGAGCGTACGACGCGGTTCGCCGCGTCTCGTTTGGGTATCCAGCGGTCGATCCAATTTGCCGACGGCGATCACACCGAATTTCGATTGCCCCGGGGGGCCCGCTGATACCATGTAAATTTTCCCACCATGTTAAATAATGTCAAAAGCTAAACATTGAGTTCCGGTTCCGCAACGGTAAACTTTTGATTTTCCACCTTTTGACATTTTGTCGCATCGATCCAACAGCATGTGGATCGCTTTTGCACGAGCCTAAGCGATACCTTACTGCGCCCCAGCAAACCCGCTATCCGGGCCGGCTTTATGCCTGATTCGCACCCCTCCCCGTCCCTGCCGATCGACCGCCGCGGATGGCGCGGCGAACTCGGAGCGATGCTGCGGCTGAGCTGGCCGCTGGCGGCGGCGAACCTGTTGCAGATGCTCACCTATGCGGTCGACGTGATCTTCATCGCACGGCTCGGGGAGGAACCCCTTGCCGCATCGGCGCTTACGGTCGCCCTGTTCGGGCTGGTGCTGTGGGCCTTGAGTGGCCTGACTGCCGCGGTCGCTCCGGTGATAGCGGCGGAGCTCGGTGCGCGGGCGCCCGCGCTACGCCCCGTGCGCCGCGGTGTGCGCATGGCGCTGTGGCTCAGCGTCTTTTCCGGCGTGTTCGGCATGGGACTATGCCTTCTCCTCGATCCGCTTATGCGCGCAACGGGGCAGGCACCAGGCATTCGCAGCCTTGCGAACGAGTACAATCTCGTCGTCATCTTTTCGCTCATTCCCATGTTGGCGAACAATGTTCTGCGCAGCTTCGTCTCCGCGCTCGATCGTCCGGTGGTCGCCACGCTGATCACGGCGGGCGGCATCGGGGTGAACGCGCTGGCGAACTACGCCTTCATCTTCGGCAATTTCGGTGCGCCGGAGATGGGCCTGCGCGGTGCGGGTATCGCCACGATTCTCACCGCACTCACAACCGTTGCCGCCTATGTCGCCGTGATCCGGTTCGATACGCGGCTCCATCGTTACCGCATCTTCGGGCGATGGTGGGCGCCCGACTGGCATCGCTTCATGGAAATCTTGCGCATCGGCACGCCCATAGCGCTGACGATCACGGCGGAAGCGGGCATATTCGGAGCGGCGGCGTTCCTGATGGGCAATATCGGCGCAAGCCAGCTCGCCGCGCATACCGTCGCGCTCCAGATTGCCGCTCTCGCCTTTCAGGTGCCGTTCGGCGTGGGTCAAGCCGCAACCATCCGGGTCGGCTATTTCTACGGCGCGCGCGACCGGGTCGGGATGGCCCGGGCGGGATGGAGCGCGATCGCGATCGGAACCGGCTTCATGGCGTTCACGGCGATCCTGATGCTTACGATCCCGCGATACCTGCTGGCGATCTATGTCGACCCGTGGGCCCCGTCCAATGCCGTGCTCGTCGGCTTCGCGCTGCAATACATCGTGGTCGCTGCCGCGTTCCAATTGGTTGACGGCGTGCAGGCGGTGACGGCGGGCGCGCTGCGCGGATTGCAGGATACGCGCATTCCGATGTGGATCGCCGCCTTCTCCTATTGGGTGCCGGGGATCGGCACGGCGCTCGTGCTCGGTTTCGCCAGCCCGCTCGAAGGGATCGGCGTGTGGATCGGCCTCGCCACGGGCCTGACCTTCGCGGCGGTCCTCCTCGGCTGGCGCTGGGCACGTCGCGAGCGCTTGGACCTGACCGTGAGAGAGGACATCGTCCCGCTCAGGCCGAGCGCTGCGTGACCTCGCGCTGCGGGAAGGGGATGGTGATGCCGACATCGTCGAAGCGGGCCTTGGCCTTCTCCGTCAGGTCCCACGACAGCGCGAGATAATCGCCGGTCGCGCACCAGCAGCGAAGTCCGATGCCGACCGAACTGTCGTCGAGCGAACTGACGAAGGCCTGCGGGGCGGGATCGTCCAGCACGCGCTCATCCGCCGCAGCCAGCGCCAGCAATTCCTCGCGCGCCTGAGCCATGCTGTCATCGTAGCCGATGCCGACGATCAGTTCGAACCGGCGGGTCGGATGGCGATTGAGATTGACGATCGCCTGGTTCCACAATTCGGAATTGGGCACCATCACGAACAAACCGTCGAACTGCTTCAGTTCGGTGGTGAACAGGCCGATCTGCTGCACCGTCCCCGTGATCGATCCGGCCGTAATGCCCTCGCCGATACGGAACGGACGCTGCACCAGGATCATCACGCCCGAAGCGACATTGCTCAACGTGCCCTGCAGGGCGAGCCCGACCGCCAGTGCCAGCCCGCCGAGCGCGGCCAGAATACTTGTCGTCTGCACCCCGAACTGCGCCAGCACAGTGACGATGACCAGCGCCCACAGCGAATATTTTACCAGGTTGGAGAGGAAGGTGCTGACCGTCGGATCGAACTTCGGATGGCGGGTCAATGCCCGGTCGACCAGACCCGAAACGATCTTCGCCACCAGCAGCCCGATAATTAGCACGGCGAAAGCGCCAGCGATCTCGACGATGTTGTTCTTCACCCATAACAGGGCCTGTTCGGGTATCGATAGGTTGGCGAAGGTGTTGCCGCTTGCCATAGAGCGCTGATCCTCGTGGTACGAATGGCGGATTTCGGCGGCTCTTAGCGGTTCGAACCCAGTCTGGCCACCCTCGCGCACGCTTCGAGGAACACCGACAATTTTTTCGCATCGCCCCCGTTGACTCGGCATTGCCGCATTCACATATGCGCCGCGCTGGCACTCTCGATCGGGAGTGCCAAGTTCATCATTCACACCTTATTCGAAGAGGTTCAAACATGGCATTTCGTCCGCTGCACGACCGCGTGCTGGTCCGTCGCATCGAAGCCGAGGAAAAGACCGCCGGCGGGATCATCATCCCCGACAGCGCCAAGGAAAAGCCGAGCGAAGGCGAAATCGTCGCCGTCGGTTCGGGCGCGCGTTCGGAAGACGGCAAGGTCACCCCGATGGATGTCAAAGAGGGCGACCGCGTCCTGTTCGGCAAATGGTCGGGCACCGAAGTCAAGGTCGACGGAGAAGACCTGCTCATCATGAAGGAAAGCGACATCATGGGTGTGATCGGCTGAGCCGACACCTCTGACGCTTTCCCAGTTACAGTTACATTCCAGGAGAAACACCAATGGCAGCCAAGGACGTAAAGTTCAGCCGCGACGCGCGCGAAGGCATTCAGCGCGGCGTCGACACCCTCGCCAACGCCGTGAAGGTCACGCTGGGCCCGAAGGGCCGCAACGTCGTGATCGACAAGAGCTTCGGCGCCCCGCGCATCACTAAGGACGGCGTCACCGTCGCCAAGGAAATCGAACTCAAGGACAAGTTCGAGAACATGGGCGCGCAGATGCTCAAGGAAGTTGCCTCCAAGTCGAACGACGCGGCGGGTGACGGCACCACCACCGCCACCGTGCTCGCCCAGTCGATCGTGACCGAGGGCATGAAGTCGGTCGCGGCCGGCATGAACCCGATGGACCTGAAGCGCGGCATCGACCTCGCGGTCGATAAGGTCGTAGCCGATCTCAAGAACCGTTCGAAGGACGTGTCGGGCTCGGGCGAAATCGCTCAGGTCGGCATCATCTCCGCCAATGGCGACCGTGAAGTCGGCGAAAAGATCGCCGAAGCCATGGACAAGGTCGGCAAGGAAGGCGTGATCACCGTCGACGAGAGCAAGGGCCTCGAATTCGAGCTCGAAACCGTCGAAGGCATGCAGTTCGATCGCGGCTACCTCTCGCCGTACTTCATCACCAACCCGGACAAGATGACGGTCGAACTCGAAAATCCGTACATCCTGATCCACGAGAAGAAGCTGTCGAACCTCCAGTCGATGCTTCCCGTGCTCGAAGCTGCGGTCCAATCGGGCCGTCCGCTGCTGATCATCGCAGAAGACATCGAAGGCGAAGCGCTGGCCACCCTCGTGGTCAACAAGCTGCGCGGCGGCCTCAAGGTCGCAGCGGTCAAGGCTCCGGGCTTCGGCGATCGCCGCAAGGCGATGCTGCAGGATATCGCGATCCTGACCAAGGGCGAGATGATCTCTGAAGATCTCGGCATCAAGCTCGAAAACGTTACGCTCGGCATGCTCGGCGAAGCCAAGCGCGTCACCATCGACAAGGACAACACCACGATCGTCGACGGTGCCGGTGATGAGGGCGACATCAAGGCCCGCGTTTCGGAAATCCGCACGCAGATCGACAACACCTCCAGCGATTACGACCGCGAGAAACTGCAAGAGCGTCTTGCCAAGCTTGCCGGCGGCGTTGCCGTGATCAAGGTCGGCGGTGCTACCGAAGTCGAAGTGAAGGAGCGCAAGGACCGTGTCGACGATGCGCTGCACGCGACCCGCGCTGCGGTGGAAGAAGGCATCGTTCCGGGCGGCGGTACCGCGCTGCTCTATGCCTCGAAGGCCCTCCAGGGTCTTTCCGGGGAAAACGACGACCAGACCCGCGGCATCGACATCGTCCGCCGTGCGCTGACCGCTCCGGTTCGCCAGATCGCCAGCAATGCCGGCCATGACGGCGCAGTCGTTTCGGGCAAGCTGTTCGACGGCAACGATGAAAACCTCGGCTTCAACGCGGCGACCGACACGTACGAAAACCTCGTACAGGCCGGCGTGATCGACCCGACCAAGGTCGTGCGTACCGCGCTGCAGAACGCCGCTTCGGTTGCCGGCCTCTTGATCACCACGGAAGCTGCCGTGGTCGACAAGCCGGAAGACAAGTCGAATGGCGGCGGTGCCGGCATGCCCGATATGGGCGGCATGGGCGGAATGGGCGGCATGGGCTTCTAAGCCTCACCCGTTCCTCTGCGAACAATAAGAAGCCCGGCGGGAGCGATCCTGCCGGGCTTTTTCGTATCTTTGGTCAGTCCGTAAGCGCAGCGGCGAGAAGATCGGCTATTCGCCTCACCCCGGCCTCGTCTGCCAGACAGTCCTGCCGGACCTCGATCTCGATATAGGGCAGATCGCGCGGATAGGCGTGGCGCGGCACGGTGTAGTCGGTTTCGTCCATGTCGTACGGTTCGTTGTCGCCGACGTGCAGGCCTTCGACGTCGCGCAATCTCTCCAGAACCTTCAGCGCCAGCGCATCCTCGCGCCCGTCATGCAGAATGCCGATTTCCCACGGCCGGTCCCCGCCGTTCATGCTGGGTGTGAAGCTGTGCAGGGAGATCAGCGCGGTGCTCGCACCGTAGAAACGCCGCGCTTCCAGTGCCTGCTCGATCGCTAGGTGATAGGGTTCGAAGATCTCATCGAGCCGCTGTTGCCGCGCCCCGTCCGACAGATCGGTATTGGCGGGGACCTTGGTCCCATCACTCTCGGCTGCGGCCCAGCTAGGGTCGTCGGGATGGCGGTTGCAGTCGCACACCAGCCGCGAGAAATGCTGCGCGAGGAACGGCGCCTGCAAACGCTCGCCAAGGACCAGCCCGAGCTCCCGCGCGCCGAGATCGACTGCGATGTGCCGCCCCCGGTCTTCCTCGCTCAAACCCATATCGCCAAGCGACGCCGGGATCGCCCGCCCGGCGTGATCGCCGATCAGCAGGAACGGGCTGCGGGTGATCTCGATACCGTTGGTGCGGACCGGATCGCCGTCTTGTTCGTTAAGCAGCATGTGATTTCGTCCAAATAACTGAAAAGGGTCGCTCGCGCGCCGCAGCGCACCGTCATGCCCACCGTATCGATCAACCATGTCACCCGCTACCGCTATCGCCGCGACGTGGCGTTCGGCGAACATCGCATCCTCGTGCGTCCGCGCGAAAGCTACGACCAGCGCGTGCTGGAAGCGTCGCTGGAAATAACGCCCGAACCGCTCGCCCTGCGTTGGCTGCAGGATGTCTTCGGCAACGCCGTCGCCGTCGCCACCTTCGATGAGCGCGCGGACGAACTGGAAGTGCGCGGCACGGCGGAGGTCGAACATCTGCCGCTGGCGGAAGAGGATATCGCGGTCGAGGAGTACGCCGCAACCTATCCCTTCACCTATTCGGCGGAGGACATGCCCGACCTGTTGCGGTCGATCGAACGGGAATACGCCGATAGCGGCCGCACGATCGATGCCTGGGCGCGTGGGTTCGTAGGCGAAGGGCAGACCGGCACGCTCGACCTGCTGCGCCGCATGACGCAGACGATCCATACCGAGTTCGAGTACGAACCCCGTTACGACAAGGGCATTCAGGACCCGCTCGATACCCTCGCGCTGAAGAAGGGCACCTGCCGCGATTACGCGGTCCTAATGATGGACGCGGTAAGGGCGCTGGGTTTCGCGGCTCGCTTCGTTTCGGGCTATCTCTATCAACCGGACAATGAGCGCGCGCGGATCGGCGGGCATTCGACCCATGCCTGGCTGCGCGTGTTCCTTCCGGGCTCGGGCTGGATCGAGTTCGACCCTACCAATGGTATCGTCGGCAATCGCGGGCTGATCCGCGTCGCCGTCGCACGCGATCCCGTGCAGGCCATCCCCCTATCCGGCACGTGGGTCGGCATGAAAGGCAGCCACATCGATATGGAAGTCGACGTACGCATCAAGCAGCTCGATCTCAGCACCAGCCACCCCCCGCAGCCGGCAAAGGAACCCGCATCATGCTGATCCGCACCGGATACGATTTGCGCTTCGAATGCGACGTGCCCGTCCCCATGCTGGCGCTGCTCAATGTCAGGCCGGAGCGGCAAAGCGACTTGCGCACGCCTGAAATGCTGAAGACCGATCCGCCGATCCCGGTGCATCAATATATCGACCATTTCGGTAACGTTTGCAGCCGCTTCGTCGTGCCCGAAGGCGGCGTCACCCTGTCGGCGGATTTCGTGATCGAGGACAGCGGCGAACCCGATCCGGTGGCGGAGGATGCCGCGCAGGTACCGATCGAGGACCTGCCCGACGACGTCATGCAGTTCCTTCTCAACTCCCGCTATTGCGAGGTCAGCAAGCTGATCGACCAGGCTTGGAATGTCGCGAAGGATCATCCGCCCGGCTGGGCGCGGGTACAGGCGCTGGTCACTGCCGCGCATGAACGGATCGAGTTCGATTACATGAAGGCGAGCACCGAGCACAGTGCGGCCTCGGTCTTCGATCAGCGCTTCGGCGTATGTCGCGACTTTGCGCATCTCGCGATTACGTTATGCCGCGCGGCGAACATTCCGGCGCGCTACTGCACCGGCTATCTCGGCGATCTCGGAATCGAACCGGTGGACTATCCGATGGATTTCTCCGCTTGGTTCGAAGCGTATCTGGGCGGGAAATGGTATACCTTCGACGCGCGCCACAATACGCCGCGGATCGGCCGGATAGTGATGGCACGCGGGCGGGATGCGACCGATGCGGCGCTCACCACGCAATTCGGCGCGGCGACGCTCGCAAAGTTCCACGTCCATACCGACGAGGTGGCGGACACCGACCTTTCGCGTCCGCCGGAAGAAACCGCCCTGCCACAGTCGGCCCGTTAGGACGCGGGCGTGTCCACGCACACGGTCGCAATCAGCGGCAAGTGATCGGAGCCGACATCCGGCCCGCGTTCGAATTTCGAAACGTGGACGCCGCTGCGGACCAGCAATTGGTCGAGCGGCCAGCCTGCCAGCGTGTACGGCACCGGAAACGTCGCGAAAGTCCCCCGGCCCGCCCGCGGATCCAGGAAGTCGCCTTCCTCGCGGAAGCGAGTGGTCGTGCGCGACCATGGAACGTCGTTGAAGTCCCCGATCACCAGCACGTTCTCCAGCCCGTCCGGTGTGCGCGAACCTGCGCGGGCGATGTTCTCATCGCGGCTCTCGCTGCTCTCTCCGGGGCGCGGCGGGCGCGGGTGCAGGCCAACCAGTTCGAACCGTGCATCGTTCGGCATGCGTAGGGTGGCGTAAAGCGTCGGCGTATTCGCGCTGGTATTGGCGACCATGCTCGCATTCTCCACGGCAAGGCGGGTAGCGAAGATCTTTCCGTAGCGATTCTCAAGCGGCATCGTCCGCATGTTCGGATAGCGCGCCAGTTCCGGCTGCAGCGCCGTCAGCCAGTCCCGATTGGTCTCGGTCAGGAACAGGATGTCGGGATCGACGTCGCGGATCAGCGCCGCGGTCCGGTCGTATTGGTCGTTCGCCTGCTTCACGTTGAACGACAGGACCCGAACGCAAGCTTCCTCTTCCGCCGGAGTTAGCGCGAGCGTCGTGGGCGCGAACAGGGAATAGGGCCAGATGCGAACGAAATTCACCAGCGCCGCAGTGCCGAACAGGCCGATCGCCAGCCACTTCCCCCGCCCCGCAAAGAACAGTGCCAGCACGCCGAGCAGCGCCGCGAGATAAATCGATGGTTCGCGCACGAAATCGAGCACACGCACGAGCCCGCGGTTGGTCGGCCATAACGATACCAGCGCGAGCGCCGTCATAACGAGGCCGAGCGCGACGAACGCCCAGCCTCTCCACCCGAATGTCTTCATCTGCGGCCCCCTTTTCGCAAGGCCGCGGATGTGCAGCCTTAGCCGCCCTTGCGGCTCGCCTCCGCCGCGTCAACCGCAGCTTGCGGCCAGGTTACCTGCGTCTGGGTCTGCGGGTTCAGCACGTCGCCCGGATATTGGGCCTGTTTGGCAGCCTCGATTTCCTCGGCGGTAAGGAACTCGCTCGGCTCCAGTGCGAAAACGTCGAGCCCACGGCTGATCTCGGTCGCGTAGATATGGCCGTTATACCAGTAGGCCGACCAGTAGCCGCCGGTCACGAGTTGGTCCTCATCCACCGGGCCGCGGTCGAAATAGGCGATTTCGACCGGGTTCTTCGCATCGGTAAAATCGATCACCGAAATGCCGCCCTGATACCACGCCTGCACGAAGATATCGCGGCCCGGCACCGGGATGATCGAGCCGTTATGCGCGACGCAATTCTCCTTGTCCGTCTGCGGCGCGGGCATCTTGTAGAGGCTGGCATAATCGAGTTTGCCGTCCTTCAGTTCGTAGATCGCGTCCGCGCCCCAATCCATCGGATCGCCGGCTTGGCACCGCGGTCTTCCGCCGCCGCCCCACTCGTCGGTGAAGAGCACTTTCGTGCCGTCATTGTTGAACGTGGCGGAATGCCAGTAGGCAAAACCGGTTTCGGTTACGTCATCGATCCGCGTCGGGTTGAGCGGATCGGAAATGTCGAGAATGATACCGTTCCCCGAACATGCACCGGCGGCAATGTTCTTCGCGGGGAAGACGGTGATGTCGTGGCAGTGATCGGTGATACGGGTGTCCTGCGTACCCTCGCCGTGGTCTCCGCCGAGCCAGAGCCCCGCAATCCGTTCGTCTTCGGCAAATACGCGGGCCGACGAAGTGATCCGCGAAGCGCCGGGATTGGCAACCGGCACCTCGATCACGTCGATGCTGAACAGCGCGGTGTTGTCGCCGCCTGTTTCGAAGCAGCCCGCAAGCTCCTCGTTCGGGCGGACATAGGACGTACCCGAATTATAGACGACGACCCGGTCCGCATCCGCGCTTACGATCGAGTGCGTGTGGCTGCCCCGGCATGTCTGCACCTGACCAACCTGAACCGGGCGCGCGATATCGGAAATATCGAAGATGCGAAGTCCGCGGAACCGTTCGTCGCTGACCCGCTCTGCCACTCCGCCAAGGCCGCAATCGACCCGGGCACGGCTGTCCTGCACGCTCATGAAGAGAAGATTGCCGACGATCGAAACATCGCCCTGCCCGCCCGGACAGACGACGGAGCTGACAAGCGAGGGCATACCGTCTTCGCCGAGACGATAGGCATTGAAGCCATGGTAATTGCCCGCCACCATCATATCGCCGGAAAATGCCATGTCCGTATTGGCAAAGCTGAGGAGCGACGAGCGCTGGCCGAACCGATCCTGATCGTCCTCATCACCTTCCGGCTCGGTCGAACCTTCGGCATCGACGCGCTCGCCGTCCGCGGCAGCATCTTCGCCCGCATCCTTATTCTCGAGTGCCGGCTGCAATTGCGCGGGGTTCTGGGGGTCGAAGAAACCGGTCGGCTTCGGCAGCGCCGCAATGAGGCGCATATTGCTGATCGCCTCGCCTGCATCGCGGAAGCCTGCCGCCAAACCGACGCGCGGATCGCCGGAAAGCCCGGCCAACAGCACGTTCATCCGTTCGATCTCGGTTTCCTGATCGTTTACGATATCGTTGGTGAACTCGAACATGACCGGATCGTAGGCGCTGCCCGGTTGACGATGGAGATCCTGAACCATTTCGATCGCGCCCTGATGATGGCGGATCATCAGATTGAGGAACATGCGGTCGAATTCGGCACCGTCGGCATCGGCCAGTGCAGCCATCTGTTCGGGGCTCGCCATGCCCATCATGTCCATGTGCTCGGCATGGTTCATGCCCGCATGGTGCTGCATGCCGCCCATGCCCTGCATCGCAATCGGCTCACCCCGGCTCTCGAGCCACTCGGTCATGAACGCGATCTCGTCGGCCTGCGAACCATCGATCCGGTCCGCGATCGCACGGATCTGTTCGTTGCTGGTTCGCTGATCGACCAGCGCCGCCATCTCAACCGCCTGGCCATGATGGACGATCATGCCCTGCATGAACGAGACGTCGGCCGGCGAGTACCGCGTATCTGACAGGGCAATCGCTTCGTCCGCGCCGATCACCTTGGATTGCGCACCGGGCGCCCCCGGCAGAACGATGGACGCTTCCTGTGCCAGGGCCGGAACCGATGCGGATAGAAGGAGGCTGCAAGCGAGCGCACGAAGCGGATGTGTCATGATGTCGATCCCCGAATAATTTCGTGTCATAGCAAGGCCCGCAGAGGCGGCGGGTCAAGGGAATTCTCTACGAACGGCCGTCATTGTCGCACCAAGGAGGCTACTTCGCTTGCAATCGGCCACCATTCCCGATTTCACTGCAGAAGCAGCCAATTCGTCGAAGGATCACGAGATGAGCGAATTCGAAACTATCAAAGCCTCGCGCGATAACGCCGTTCTCACGGTTACGCTGAACCGTCCCGAGCGGCTTAATGCCTGCCCGCCGCAAATGGCCGAGGAACTGTTCGCCGCCGTCACCGATCTCGGCGATGCGCGGGCCGTTCTCCTGAAGGGCGAAGGGCGCGCGTTCTGCTCGGGTGCCGATCTCGCGAGCAATGCGCGAAGCACGCAAACCGGCGGCGAACGCGCGAAAGCCTCGCTCAGCCGGTACTACAACCCACTGATACAGGCGTTGACAAACCTTCCGGTTCCTGTGGTCGCGCAAGTCCAGGGGCCGGCGGCGGGCGTGGGCTGTTCGATTGCGCTAACGGCGGACTTCGTCATCGCCGGAAAGAGCGGCTACTTTCTTCAGGCCTTCGTCAATATCGGGCTTGTTCCCGATGGCGGATCGAGCTGGATGCTGCCGCGCCTCATCGGCAGCGCGCAGGCGGCACGGATGATGATGCTGGGCGAGAAGGTTCATGCGGAAGAGGCCGAGCGGATCGGTCTGATCTATCGCTGCGTCGAGGACGACGCACTCGAAAGCGATGCACGCGCCTTGGCCGAACGGCTGGCGAACGGCCCTACGGTCGCGCTCGGCGCAATGAAGCAGGTCATGCGGCAGGGTCTGCAAGCCGACCTTGCGACCACGCTGTCCGCAGAAGCCGAAGCGCAGCGGCAGGCCGGCAATACCCAGGATGCTGCGGAGGGTGCCATGGCCTTTCTTCAGAAACGCAAAGCCGAATTCAAAGGCGCCTGACCACCAGCCCATTGATTTTATGTTAGCGCTCTCATACGAGATCCCGAAAGAGCGGGATCCGCCGGGAGGATTGCATGGGGAATATCAGTCGTACGTTCTGTCTGCTCGCGTCGAGCGTTTCGCTCGCCGCGTGCGCCACCATGGCGCAGGACGATATGGCCACGTCCGTACCGGCCGCGGATGCGCCCGATGCCGCGACGCAAGCGAATGGCGTCGCCAATCCGGAAATCTGGCCATCCTACGATTACCCGGTGCCGGTAGTGCCTGCACAGGAACAGCGCATCGCCGACATTATCTCGCGCATGACGCTGGAAGAGAAGATCGGCCAAGTCGTGCAAGCCGATCTGTGCTGCGTCACGCCGGAAGACGTTAAGACCTACAATCTCGGTTCAATCCTGGTGGGCGGCAATTCCGGCCCGTATGGCGACGATTTCGCTCCCGCCCCGCAGTGGTTGAAAGCGGCGGATGAGTTCTACGAAGCCTCGATCGACAAGAGCGACGGCGGCGTGGGCGTGCCCGTGGTCTGGGGGACGGACGCGGTTCACGGGCACTCGAACATCATCGGGGCGACGCTCTTCCCACACAATATCGGGCTCGGCGCGATGCGCGATCCCGCGCTGATCGAGAAGATCGCGCAGGCGACCGCCAAGGAAATCCGCGTCACGGGGCAGGAGTGGACCTTCGCGCCCACCGTCGCCGTGCCGCAGGATTTCCGCTGGGGCCGCGCCTATGAAGGTTATTCCTCCAACCCGCAGCTGGTTGCCTCCTATGTCGGCGCGATGGTGCGCGGACTGCAGGGTCCTCCGACAAACACCAACCTTCTGGCTGGCCCCTATGTGATCGCCTCGACCAAGCACTTCCTTGCCGATGGCGGCACGGATCGCGGCGTCGATCAGGGCGATGCCTCGATCAGCGAAGCGGAGCTGCGCAACATTCACGGCGCACCCTACGGCCCCGCGATCGCAGAAGGCGTGGCCACGGTGATGGCGAGTTTCTCCAGCTGGCAAGGCGTGAAGATGACGGGCAATGAAAGCCTGCTTACCGGGGTCCTGAAAGACCGGATGGATTTTGGCGGCTTCGTCGTTTCCGACTGGAATGCCCACGGGCAGGTCGAAGGCTGCACCAATGAAAGCTGTCCCAAGGCTATCGAGGCTGGGATCGACATGTACATGGCGCCCGATACGTGGAAGGCGATCTACGACGACCTTTTGACCAAGGCGCGTGCCGGAACCGTCCCGATGGAACGGATCGACGACGCCGTCGCTCGTATCCTGCGGGTGAAGATGCGGCTCGGCCTGTTCGAGGCGGGTAAGCCTTCGACCCGGCCGCTGTCGGGGCAATACGAGCTGCTCGGCGCGCCTGAGCATCGCGCGGTTGCGCGCGAGGCGGTGCGCAAGTCGCTGGTGCTGCTCAAGAACCAGGGCGTCCTCCCGATCGCGCCGGGCGGCCGCCTGCTCGTAGCGGGTGACGGCGCGGACGACATCGCGCGTCAGAGCGGCGGGTGGACGATCACATGGCAGGGTACAGGTCTCGAGAACGATCTCTTCCCCGGCGCGACTTCGATCTACAGCGGTCTTAAGCAGGCGGTCGAGGCGGGCGGCGGCACCGCCACCCTGTCGGCCGACGGCAGCTATATGCAAAAGCCCGATGCCGCCGTGGTGGTGTTCGGCGAAGAACCCTATGCCGAATTCCAGGGCGACCGCGCACAGCTGACGCTCGATCCGCAGCTTACCGCGCCGTACGAAACGATGGCGAAGCTGAAGGCGGAAGGCATTCCGGTCGTCGCGGTGATGATTACCGGCCGCCCGCTCTACGTGAACCCTGCCCTGAATACCGCCGATGCTTTTGTGGTCGCTTGGCTGCCGGGTAGCGAAGGAGGCGGCGTGGCCGATTTGCTGGTTGCCAGCGCCGACGGGAATGCCGCGTACGATTTCACCGGGAAGCTGCCCGCCGCCTGGCCCCGCACACCCGATATGAGCGACGGCGCGTTGTACGAGTACGGCTACGGCCTCAGCTACGCATCGGGCGCACAAAGTGCCTGGAGCGCCCTTCCCGAAGTCGACATGACCGAGGCGGAGGGCGACAGCCGCGTGTGGTTCCGCGCCGGTTCTCCGGCAGCGCGCTGGTCGCTGCTGGTGAAGGGTCCGGCCCAGGCCGACCAGACCCGCATCACCACCGTGCCCGCCGAGGCGCTAGGTGGCCGGGCGCGCGTGACGGCGGAGAACTACATCGTGCAGGAAGGCGCACGCCGCTTCGCCATTTCCGGCGGCGATGCCGAAGTGTCCCTCAGCAATCTGGAAGCGCAGGATATCGACCGCGAAACCAATGCCGACGTGCTGCTGCTGACGACGCTGAAGGTTTGGGACGCACCCGATACCGCGCAGCTCGGCGCGATCGGCCCGGACAGCCGCGGGTTCACGGCCATCGATATGCCGGTATCGGACGATTTCGTGACCTACGGTCTGCCGCTGAAGTGCTTGCGGAGCAAAGGTGCGGACGTCGCCAATCTGACCGAACCCTTCGTCATCCGCACCACCGGACAGGCGGACTATGCCATCGGCGAAGTTCGGTTGGGTACGGATGCCGACGTGACGCTGCCCTGCAATTGACGTCATGACGCCGGTCGCCCAAATCGACCCGGTCGATGCCGAAACCTTCGAGCGGGACATTCGCCCGCTTTACAGGCCGGTGGTCATGCGCGGTCTTGCGCAGGACTGGCCGGCGGTTTCGGCCGCGCGACAGGGGAGCGATGCGGCACTGCGCTATGTCGAAGAGTGCGACAGCCGCCAGCCGGCGGACATCATGCTCGCCCCTGCAGCGGAAAAGGGGCGGTTCTTCTACGCGCCCGATATGCGGGGGTTCAATTTCCGCCGCGAAAGGCTCGACCTAACGGGCCTTGCCGAACATTTGCGCAGGATCGCCCATCAAGACGATCCCATCGGCATCTATGCGGGCGCGGTCGATGCGCGCTCCCACCTCCCCGGTTTTGCCGAGGCCAATGCCCTGCCGCTGCTGGATACGGTCGAAGCGGTGCCGCGTATCTGGCTCGGGAATGCGAGCCAAGTCGCGACCCATTTCGACCTGTCGGACAATGTCGCGGTCTGCGTGCTCGGCACGCGCCGCTTCACCCTGTTCCCGCCCGAACAGACGGCGAACCTCTATGTCGGCCCGCTCAACGTGACGCTGGCGGGCCAGCCCGTCAGCATGGTCGATCCCCTCGCGCCGGATACGGATCGCTATCCCCGGTTCGAGGAGGCGGAAGCGCATGCCCAGACGGTCGAGTTGGAGCCGGGCGATGCGCTCTATATCCCGACGCTGTGGTGGCATCACGTCACGGCCACCGCGCCGGTCAACATGCTGATGAATTACTGGCACAATGATGCGACGCGCGGCGGCGGCTTCCTCGCGCTGATCCATGCCATGCTCGCGATCCGCGAACAGCCCGCCTACCAGCGCAAGGCGTGGCGCGCATGGTTCGACCATTTCGTGTTCGACGATGATGCGTCCGATGCCGCCGCGCATCTGCCCGATCACGCGAAAGGGGTGAACGGCCCCGCTACGCCCCAGCGCGAGGAGCAAATTCTGCGCTTCCTCGTGCAGGTCCTCACGTCACGATAAAACCGAAAGGGAGAGCCCGATGTACAAACAGATCCTTCTCGCCGCCGCTTTTGCTAGCGCTATCATTCCCCTGCCCGCCTTGGCGCAGCAGCCCGCGGAAGTCACCGCTCCGGCCACCCTGCCGGTCGGCACGTGCATCAATATGGGCAATTCGCTCGAGCTGGAAGACGAGGGGATGCACGGCACGAAAAGGATCGATGCGGCCGATTTCGAGCGCATCGCGGCAACGGGCTTCCAGACCATCCGCCTGCCGGTGCGCTGGGATACGCATAGCAGCAGCGAGGCGCCTTATACCATCGAACCGGCTTGGCTCGACCGGGTGACCGAGGTGGTCGACATGGCGCTGGCGTCCGGCCTCAACGTCATTCTCGACAGCCATCATTTCAATCCGATCCACGAAGATCCCGCTGGGGTCGCCCCGTGGCATGGCGGCGTGTGGCGGCAGGTCGCAGCCCGCTTCGCGGGCTATCCCGAAGACACACTGTGGTTCGAGCTGGAGAACGAACCGCATAACAAGTTCACCAATGACAATCTTCTCGAAACGCTCGCTCCGGCGCTTGCTGCCGTGCGTGAGACGAACCCGACGCGGCCGGTCATCTATGGCGGCGGAAACTGGAGCGGGGTGGATTCGCTCGCGACCCTGCCGCTGCCCGAAGACCCCAACGCCTATCCGACATTTCATTATTACGAACCCTTCGCTTTCACCCATCAGGGCGCATCGTGGGTCGAGCCCGAAGCTCCGCCGGTCGGTCGCAGCTACGGCGAAGCGGGCGATGCGGCGCAGCTCGCCGGCGATGTTGCCAAAGTCCGCGCCTACGCCGAACGGACGGGCAAATTGCCCTTCATGGGCGAGACGGGCGCGTATGAGGAACACGTGCCGCTCGCGCAGCGGGTCGCCTATGCAAAGGCGGTGCACGAGGCTTTTGCGCCGCTCGGTGTCGGCATCTGCACTTGGGCCTACACCAACACCTTCCCGTTCTACGACGCGCAGAAGGGCGAATGGCTCGCGGGCATGCGCGGCGCGCTCGGGCTTGCGGACGACACGACTGCCCCGCCCATGTCCACCGCTGGCCCAGCTCCGGCTTTCGATACGAGCAGGGAACCCAAAGCCCGGCGGCTGCCTTCCGAACTGGCAGCGTTCGACGACCAATTGCCTGGCTGGCTGGTCAACGATCCCTCGTCCTTGGAATGGACGAGCTACGGCCCCGCGCTGAAGCGATCGGTAAACGCGCAGGCGGAGGTTCCGAACGGCGGTGTCGCCTTGACGTTCGAGGTCACCCGCGCAGGCGATCCGTGGTCGGCAGGCGCGAACATCCCGCTGATCGCCGACATCGAAGAGGGTCGCCGATACACGATCGGTTTCTGGGCGCGGGCGGTGTCGAGCGAGGCACCGGATGGCAAGGGTATGGTACAGGTACGCTTCCAGCGCGACCGCGAACCTTATCCCGGATTCGGCGATACAACCGTATCGGTCGGCCCCGACTGGCAATTCCATGAAGTCAGCGCCGTTGCCGATGCCGATATCCCGCGCAAGGATGCCCTCGCCGTGATGCAATTCGGAAGCGCGGTGCAAACGCTCGAAATCGGGCAGGCTATCGTGGTTGCGGATGCCGCCTCCATCACGCAGTAGAAACAGAAACACGAGCATGGCTTGCCGGGCGCAAGTCTCCCGCATATGGTAGCGGTATCAAAGGGAGTGGGGCCAAGTGGCCGAGACATTGCACGACATTCTGCCCGGCGATTTCGCCGAAGGGCGTTTCATCGGACGGGTGCATACGCCCGCCGGGCCCTGCGTGGTGGCGATCCGCGGGGGCGTTCTTTTCGACCTGACCTGCGAAGTTTCCAGCGTGAGCGGCGCAATTGTGCGGCGAGCGTTCGACGGCGGTGAACGGATCGGGGCGATCGAGGATGGCTTGCCTGAAGGATGGTCGCTCCTCTCCCCGATCGATCTCCAATGCATCAAGGCGAGCGGCGTCACCTTCGCGCTGTCCGCCCTCGAGCGGGTGATCGAGGAACGCGCGCGCGGCGATGCGGCGAGGGCGGCTGAAATACGCGGCCAGCTCGAGGACAAGGTCGGCTCCGGCATCCGCTCGGTCGTGCCCGGCAGCCCCGAAGCGATGCAACTGAAGGACGCGCTGATCGCGGAAGGCATGTGGTCGCAATATCTCGAAGTCGCAATCGGGCCGGATGCGGAGATCTTTTCCAAGTCGCCCGTGCTAAGTTCGGTCGGCGCAGGACAGGAGATCGGCGTCCGCTCCGATTCCAGCTGGAACAACCCCGAACCCGAAGTGGTGCTGGTCTGCGATGCGCACGGGGAAGTCGTAGGTGCGGCGCTCGGCAACGATGTGAACCTGCGCGATTTCGAAGGGCGCTCGGCGCTGCTGCTTTCGAAAGCGAAGGACAACACCGCAAGCTGCGCCATCGGCCCGTTCATCCGCCTGTTCGATCAAAGCTTTGGGATCGACGATGTGCGAAATGCAGTGGTCGAACTGACCATCGAGGGGTCGGAAGGCTATCGGCTCGAAGGGACGAACGAGATGGCGCAAATCAGCCGCGATCCGCTCGATCTGGTGGCGCAGTGCCTCTCGGAACATCATTATCCCGACGGCTTCGTGCTGTTCTGCGGTACGCTGTTCGCGCCGACGCAGGACCGCGACGAGCAAGGTGCCGGCTTCACCCATAAAATCGGCGATCGCGTTACCATCGCATCGCAGCGTATCGGCCGGCTGACCAATACCGTCACCACATCGCGCGATGCGCCTGCCTGGACGATGGGTATCGGCGCATTCGTCCGCAATCTGGCGAGCCGCGGGCTCGTCGACACGATCTGAACCTTCGGAGGTCATGCTGGAGAATCTGGACACCCGCGCGCTCTATCCGAGCCTAAAGGACAAGCGCGTCATCATCAGCGGCGGCGGCTCCGGCATCGGGGCCGGACTGGTCGAGGGCTTTGCACGGCAGGGCGCACGCGTGGCCTTCGTCGATATCGCCAAGGATGCGAGCCGCGACTTGTGCGAAAGCCTCTCCGGCGCGGCCCATGTACCGGTGTTCCGCGCCTGCGACATCACCGATGTCTCGGCCTACACCGATGCGCTCGGCGAAATGGTGGAGGCGATCGGCGGCTGCGACGTCCTCCTCAACAATGCGGCGAGCGACGACCGGCATACGGTCGCCGAGGTGACACCCGAATACTGGGACCAGCGCATGGCGGTGAACCTCAAACACCAGTTCTTCGCCGCACAAGCGGTCGCGCCGAAGATGAAAGCGTCGGGCGGCGGCAGTATCGTCAATCTCGGTTCGATCAGCTGGCATTTGGGGCTGGAAGACCTAGCTCTCTATCAGACGGCGAAGGCCGCCATCGAAGGTCTGACGCGCAGCCTCGCGCGCGAATTCGGGCGCGACAATATCCGGGTCAACACCATCGTGCCGGGCAATGTGAAGACACCGCGACAGGAGAAGTGGTATACGCCCGAAGGAGAGGCGGAGATCGTCGCCGCACAGTGCCTCGACGGGCGCATCCTGCCGATCGACATCGCGGCGATGGCGCTGTTCCTCGCCAGCGACGACGCGCGGTTCTGCACCGCGCACAATTACTGGGTGGATGCGGGATGGCGATAGATAGGAACGTTCGGCAAGCGCTCGCGCTAGACGCCAAGCTCGGCGAAGGCGTCGTGTGGGATGCCGGACGACAGGTCGTCTGGTTCGTCGACATCAAGCGCCAACAACTCTGGCATTTCGATCCGGCGACCGGCAGCAATGCGGTGAGCGAAGCGCCGGGCCAGATCGGCTGGGCGCTTCCGGCGGAAGGGGGCCTGCTGCTGTGCGGCTTGCAGGAGGGGCTCTACACGTTCGATCCCGAAAAGCAGCGTTTCGATCGCCTGATGGCCGTGCCTGGCGAGCCATCCGGCAACCGCCTCAACGACGCGTGCACCGATCCGTGGGGCCGGGTGTGGTTCGGCTCGATGGACGATGCGGAGGGCGATGCGAGCGGACGTTTCTATGTCTTCGATCGCGGTGATATCCGCCCCGCCGGTCCGAGCGGCATCACGATTACGAACGGCCCTGCGGTGAATGTGGACGGCTCGCGCATCTATTTCACCGATACCGCCAAGCAGACGATCATGGTCGCCGACCTTTCGGCCAACGGCGTAAGCGAAGCGCGCGATTTCGTCCGCACCGCAGATCGCTTCCCCGATGCCTTTCCCGACGGCCCCGTGGTGGACGCGGAAGATAATGTGTGGACCGGTCTTTACCTCGGCGGCCATGTCGCGCGCTATTCGCCCGACGGAGAGTTGGTCGAACGGATCGAGATGCCGGCGCGCGACATAACCAAGCTCGCATTCGGCGGTGCGGACCTGCGCACCGGATACGTCACAAGCGCGACCAAGAACATGGAACCCGCCGACATGGAACGGCATCCGCGAGCCGGCAGCCTTTTCGCCTTCGACGCCCCCGTCGCAGGCTTCGCGCAGCCTCGCGTAAAGCTCGGCTAGGCCCGCGGGATCAATGATTGTGCCGCGGCAGTTTCCGTGCGGTGCCGCGATATTTCAGGGCAAAGTCCATCACGCCCCCTTCGCCGAGCTGCCCGCTTTTCTCGCGGAACAGCTCCTCCCACGGCGTATTGCTTTCCGGATAAGGCGGAGCGGGCTCTTCCTCCAGCCGTCGCCTGATTTCCGCATCCTCGACCAGCGCATTGCATGATCTCGCATTGAGGTCGACGCGGATTGTATCACCGGTCCGCAGCCAGGCGAGGCCGCCGCCCACCGCGCTTTCGGGCGAGACGTTGAGGATGGAGGGGCTGTCGCTGGTGCCCGACTGGCGGCCGTCCCCCAAGGTAGGCAACCACTGAGTCCCGCTGCGGATCAGCGCGTCGGGCGGTTGCATGTTGACCACCTCGGCGCTGCCCGGCCAGCCGACCACGCCCGATCCGCGCACGACGAGGATGCAGTTCTCGTCGATCCGAAGCGTGGGATCGTTGATGCGGTGGTGGTAATCGTCCGACCCGTCGAACACCACGGCGCGCGCTTCGAAGATGCCTTCGTTCCCAGGGCGGGAGAGGTAGCGCTGGCGGAATTCGTCGGAGATCACCGATGTCTTGAGGATGCCGAAATCGAACAGGTTTCCGGAGAGAACAAGGAATCCCGCCTTCTCCATCAGCGGATCGGCGAAGGGCCGGATCATCTCCCTGTCCTTGCTTTCGCGCCCTTCGAGGTTTGCCGCCAGCGTCGTGCCGGTGCAGGTGCGCACGTCGCCGTGCAGCCTGCCCGCCTGCAGCAACTCCCACATTGCCGCCGGTACGCCGCCCGCGCGGTGAAAGCGCTCGCCGAGATAGGCGCCTGCCGGCTGCATATTCACGAGCAGCGGCAGGTCGTAGCCATGCTCCTGCCAGATCGAAGGGGGGAGCGGCACGCCGGCATGGGCGGCCATCGCCTGGATATGCGGCTGGGCGTTGCTCGATCCGCCGATCACGCTGACCGTGGCGATTGCATTGAGGAACGCCTCGCGCGTCAGGATGTCGGAAGGCTTCAGATCCTCATGTACCATTTCGACGATCCGGCGACCGGTGCGATAAGCCATCTGGCCGCGCTCGCGATAGGGCGCGGGAATGGCGGCGCACCCGGTAAGGCTTAGCCCCAGCGCTTCGGCGACCGCATTCATCGTGCTCGCCGTGCCCATCGAATTGCAATGCCCGGCGGACGGCGCGCTGTCGGTCGCGCGGTTGAGAAATTCCTCTTCGTCGATCTCGCCCGCGGCAAGCTTTCTGCGGCTGCGCCAGATTACCGTACCACTGCCGACCAGTTCGCCTTCGTGCCACCCATCCAGCATCGGCCCGCCGGACAGGACGATGGCGGGAATATCGACCGTGCTTGCCGCCATCACCTGGCTCGGCGTCGTCTTGTCGCAGCCGGTGGTGAGAACGACGCCGTCGATCGGGTAGCCGTTCAAGAGCTCGACCAGCCCGAGATAGAGCAGGTTGCGATCGAGCGCGGCGGTGGGGCGGCGACAGTTCTCGAAGATCGGATGGACCGGAAATTCGATGGGAATGCCGCCCGCATCGCGAATGCCGTCGCGCGTGCGTTTGGCGAGTTCGAGATGGATGCGGTTGCACGGGGACAAGTCGCTGCCCGATTGCGCGATGCCGATAATGGGCTTGCCGCTACGCAATTCCTCTGGCGTAACGCCGTAATTCATGAAGCGCTCGAGATAGAGCGCGGTCATGTCCATGCGTTCGAGATTGTCGAACCAGTCGCGGCTGCGCAGGCGCTTGGGAGACTGGTTCGTATCTGTCATCGCGGCGGTGTTTCCGATCTGTTGGCGAGCGAGGGGCCGGCGTCCGAATTGCGGCGCACCAGCTTGTAGGGGAATGAAACGTGTTCGGCCTTCGTCCGCTCGCCATTGCGACGCGCGCGGCTGATGCCGGCGATCATGGCTACCGCCTTCGCCGTCATCTCGCGGATCGGCTGGCGGATGGTTGTAAGTTCGGGCCAGATCGAACTGGCAAGGTCGGTATCGTCGAACCCGCACACCGTGATATCGCTCGGTACGTCGAGATGCAATCGATGGGCGACGGCGACGGTCGCCGCGGCCATATCGTCGTTCGAGGCAAAAATGGCCGTTGGGCGCTGCCTGGCCGAAAGGAGCTTTTCCGCGGCCGTCATACCGGATCGGTAGGTAAATTGGCCTTGGGCCACGAGGCCGTCCGAAACGTCGAGACCCGCTTCCTCCATGGCCGTGCGATATCCCTTCAGCCGCTGCCCACTCGCCACTTGTTCAGGATTGCCAATGATGAAGCCGATCCGCTCATGGCCCAAGGAAAGGATGTGCCGGGTCATGTCATAGGCCGCGCGATATTCGTCGATCAGCACCGCGCCGCAGGTGCCGCTCGCCCGGCCGGGGCCGACCGCGATGGCGATGCCGCCTGCATCGCGGATGAGGTCGAGCACGCCTTGGTCGTCGCATAATGGCGGCGGCAGGATGAAGCCCGTGATACCGCCTTCCACCATCTTGGAAATCAGCAGCGCATTATCGGGCGCATTGTCGCAGCTCTGCACTTCGAGATGGATGTCGCGCCGGGTCGCCTCTTCCAGCGCACCCATCAGGAATTCCGCCAGATAGGATGAAGACGGATTGTCGAACAGCATCCCGATCCGCACCTGGTCGCCCCCTGCGAGCGAGCGCGCCGCGCGGTTGGGCGAATAGTTCAGCTTGGCGATCGCCTCGCGCACGGTCTCGCGCGTTGCTTCGCGAACATTGCCCTCGCCGTTGATCACACGGCTCACCGTCATGGGCGAACACCGTGCTTCCCGCGCAACATCCGCAATTGTGGGAGCGGTATTACTGCGCCGTGTCGCGCGCTTGCGCGAAGGGGCGTCTGCTTTTGCGGAGGATGCGGTCATGAACATTCGCATACCGCGTGTTCCGAACTTCCGGCAAGAGGGCTTGGCACAGCCGTGCCTTCCTCGGTCAAACCACCGATACGTATCGCGCTGCTGATAGGTCGACGGATACTTGACAGGCTTCCCCCCGCTCATCATGGTAGCGCTAACAGATACAAAGCCTCAGTCAAGCGACCGGGGTCAGGGAGAGCTTCGATGAACTTTGCAATCCGCGCGGCGCTTGTAGCCAGCGCAGCCGCCATGGCGTTCACCGCGCCGCTCGCTCCGCAGGCATCGGCACAGGACATAACGGCAGATATTAGCACCGAAAAGCCGATGGCGGATGCGCCGTACTGGGACGCATCCCTGCCGGTGGAACAGCGCGTCGCCGATCTGATGCAGCGCATGACGCTTGAGGAAAAGCTCGCGCAAATGATCGCAACCTGGACCAACAAGGCCGAGATACAGGACGACGCGAACTTTTTTGATCCCGCCAAGGCGAGTGCGCGATATCCCGACGGAATCGGCTTCTTCACCCGCCCGTCGGACCTGAAGGGCCCCGGAAGTCCGCGGCAGAATACGCCGCGTTCGATCGAGGAAAGCATCCGGTATGTGAACGCGCTTCAAAGCTGGGCGCGGCAGCAGCGGCTCGGCATCCCGATCATGACGCATGAAGAATCGCTGCACGGTCTTGCTGCGCTCGATGCCACCAGCTTTCCACAATCGATCGGCCTCGCCTCGACATGGGATCCGGACCTTGTGCGCGATGTGAACGATTACATCGCCAGCGAGGTTCGCGCGCGCGGCGTCCACCAGGTGCTCTCTCCCGTGGTGGATGTCGCGCGCGACCCGCGCTGGGGCCGGATCGAGGAGACCTTCGGGGAGGACCCGTACCTCGTTTCGGAAATGGGCGTCGCCGCGGTGGAAGGGCTGCAGGGCGTTGGCACCGGTCGCAAACTCCGGCCCGGCCAGGTGATGGCGACGTTGAAGCACATGACCGGGCACGGCCAACCGGAAAGCGGCACCAATGTCGGCCCGGCGCAGATCTCGGAACGCACCCTGCGCGAGGATTTCTTCCCCCCGTTCAAGGAAGTGATCGACCGTACGGGGATCGACGCGGTAATGGCGAGCTACAACGAGATCGACGGCATCCCCTCCCATTCGAACCGCTGGCTGCTGGGCGATATCCTGCGCACGGAATGGGGCTATCAGGGCGCAGTCGTATCGGATTATTTCGCGATCGAGGAAATGGCCTCGCGCCATCATATCGCGGAAGATCCGGCCGGTGCCGCAGTCTTCGCGCTGGATGCCGGAGTCGACATCGATTTCCCCGACGGGGTGGCCTACCGCAATCTTGAGCAATTGCTTGCTCAAGGCAAAGTGTCGCCGGAGCAGATCGACACCGCCGTCGAGCGCATCCTCACGATGAAGTTCAACGCCGGGCTGTTCGAACAACCTTTCGTCACCGACGCCGCGCCTGCCATGGCTTCGAACGGGCCCGAAGGCGTGGCCTTGGCGCGCAAGGCCGCCGAGAAATCGCTGATCCTGCTCAAGAACGACGGAGTTTTGCCGCTCGCCATGCCTGACGGCAGCGCGAAGCCGACCATCGCGGTGATCGGACCCAATGCCGATGTCGCGCGGCTCGGCGGCTATTACGGCATACCGAGGGACACGGTCACGCCGCTGGAAGGCATCCGCGCGCTGGTGGGCGATAGTGCGAACATCGTCCATTCGCCCGGTGTGAAGATCACGCTCGACGACGACTGGTGGGAAGACGAGGTCGAGCTTGCCAATCCCGAAGAGAACCGCCGCATGATCGCCGCCGCGGTCGAAGCGGCCCGCGACGCCGACACGATCGTCCTCTTCATCGGCGATACCGAACAGACCAGCCGCGAGGGCTGGGCTGACGAGCATCTCGGCGATCGCACCAGTCTCGATCTCGTAGGGGAGCAGAACGAGTTGTTCGCCGCCATGAAAGCGCTCGGCAAACCGATCGTGACGGTGCTGATAAACGGCCGGCCCCCGAGCTATCCGGCGGTGGCGGAACAGTCGGACGCCATCCTCGAAACCTGGTATGCCGGCGAACAGCAAGGCACCGCCATCGCCGATGCATTGTTCGGCCGCGTCAATCCGGGCGGCAAGCTGCCGGTTACTGTCGCCCGCAATGTCGGCCAGCTACCGAACTTCTACAATTACAAACCGAGCGCGCGGCGCGGCTATCTGTTCGACGAGGTGACCCCGCTCTACCCCTTCGGTTACGGGCTGTCCTATTCCAGCTTCACCATGGGCGCGCCGACGCTTTCGTCTGCCACCATCGCGGCAGGGCAGGGCGTGACCGTCCGCGTTTCCGTCACCAATACCGGCGCCATGGCAGGCGACGAGGTGGTGCAGGTCTATTTGCGCGACGAGATCAGCTCGGTCACCCGCCCGGTAAAAGAGCTTGCCGGCTTCAAGCGCGTCACCCTCGAACCCGGCGAGACGCGGCAGGTCGATGTCGCGATCCGTCCCGATGCCTTTGCATTCTGGGATCGCGACATGAAACGCGTGGTCGAACCCGGCAGCTTCCAAATCATGGTCGGACCGAATTCGCAAGATCTTCAGACAGTCGAACTGACCGTTTCCGAATAAGGGGCAGGATCATGGTTGATATCTCACGCCGCGCCGCGCTTGCAGGCCTGTGCAGCCTTCCGCTGGCCGGTTGCGCCACATTACCGTCGTCACGCAGCGCCGCAAACGTGCCCGCCGGCCCCAGCCTCGATGCCATCGCCCGGCGCAGCGACCGGCGGTTCGGCAGCGCGGTCGCCTGGAATGCGGACGGCACCGGAATGTCGATCACCAATCCGCGCTATGCCGATCTGGTGAAAGCGGAATGCGGGGTGGTGGTGCCGGAAAACGAACTGAAATGGCAGAGCCTGCGCCCTTCGCCCGATACTTACAATTTCAAACCGATGGATGCGATCGCCGAATGGGCGCGGGCGAACGGGCAGGACTTGCGCGCCCATGTCCTGCTATGGCACCGGCCCGAATGGTTTCCCGAATGGCTCAACACCTATGATTTCGGCGCGACGCCGGTGCGCGAGGCGGAGCGGTTGCTCGGCGAGCATATTCAAACCGTAACGCAGCGCTATGGCAGCCAGATCAAGAGCTGGGACGTCGTCAACGAAGCGATCGATCACGATGCGCGCAAACCCATCGAAACCAGCCTGAGCCGTGTAATGGGCAGCCCGGAAGCCGTGATCGACTATGCGTTTCATCAAGCGCGCGAACAGCTTCCCGACGCGCAGCTCGTCTATAACGATTACATGAGCTGGGAGCCGCAGCACGAAGGCCATGTCGCCGATGTGCTGCGCCTGCTCGAAGGGATGAAGGCACGCGGCGTTCCGTGCGATGCGCTCGGCATCCAGTCGCATATCGAGATGTTCGAACTCGATCAGGCGACCGGCGTCGGGGTGTACGACGAGGCGGGATGGCGCCGCTTCCTCGACGAAGTAACCGGCATGGGCTACCGGCTTGTCATCACCGAATTCGACGTGAAGGACACCGCCCTGCCCGCCGATCTCGCCGCGCGAGATGCGGCGGTCGCGGACTATACGCGGCGCTATTTCGACGTAATGATGGATTACGACGGCATGCTCGACGACGTACTGGTCTGGGGCATGGTCGATGCCTTCAACTGGCTCCAGTATTTCGAGCCGGCACGACGGGCGGACGGCCTCGAAGTGCGCGGTGCGCCTTACGACAACCAGTATCGCCCCAAACCGATGCGCGGTGCATTGGCCGACGCCTTGGCAACCTCTTAGGTCAGGCTTGTCGCGCGCCGAGCCGCTGCATCATCCATTGGCCGTAAGGCGGAAGCTGCGCGAGGGCAGCCTTTGCGGACCGTTCGAACTCCGCTTGCAGTGCCGCCACATGGCGAGCATCGCCGCTGCGTTCCTGCGGCGGTATGCCGCGCGTAAAGCCAAGCGCCTCGTAAAGGCCGATCCGTTCCTCGGCCTCGAACGCATATTCTTCGCGAAAGGGCAGTCGGCCCCGACGCGTATACTGGTCGATGGCAGAAAGGACGGCATCCGGCGGATCGTCTCCCGCGAATACCTGCCGCGCGAACGGTGCGGCGCGATGGAGGGCAAGAGATTCGTGCACGCCGTCCAACATCAGGCGGGCGCGGCGGTTGAACTCGGATCGTTCGCGCGGATCGATAATGCGGCCGGGAAGAAGTTCCAGCAGCAGATCGAGCATCCGGTGCGCGAGGTCGATCGGCAGGAAGGCGAGCGGTTCCATGCACGCCGCGGCGTCCCCGATTGCAATCACATTGCCGATCCAGGGCTCGCGCACGGCATCCTCGTGCAGCGCGACCTTCGCCGCCGGTTGCGTTTGCAAGGCCCGCGCCGCCGCTTCCTCGTGAATATCGGCTCGGGCCCCCAAGATGGTTTGCAGACCGCTCCGGCTCGCCAATTCGAGCAGCCAACCTTCCGGCAACAGGGACAGGCGGTCCTCCAGAGCGAGCATCCCCTGCCCCAACGGTGCGTAGTAGAGAGTTCGTTCGGTGCCTTCGCGCCATTCGGCCTCCGGATGCGCACCAATGACGCTGCGTGCGATACCGCTGCAATCAACATACAGGTCTGCCGTCATGCGCTCGCCTTGCGTCGACGATATCGCCGCAACTCCGCCCGCGCCCATCTCGACCCTCGCGATGCCTCCGGAAACGAGCCGCACTCCGATCCTCTGCGCCTCGGCTGATAGAAGTGCGCGATAGGCGGCGGGATCCCAGCGCATCGCGTAATCGAGCTTATCGACGGGACCGGTCCCCTCGCCCTGGTGCACAGCGAAGCGGCCCGCATTCGCAAGAACTTCCGCCAGCGAGCCCGGCGCTCGCGCGGCTCCCGCACTGCGCGAACCCCCGCCCCATTGCGCCGCGAACCGCGCCTGCTGCGGCACGCCGCTCGCAGAGCCGTAGGCCATAGCGCCGTGCTGCCCCGCCCCGCCCCAGCCGATGTAGCGCAGTATCAGCCGGTGGCTCCCACCAGCCTGCCCGATAAGGACGTCCTCCGTAATGCCGAGCCGGTGATGCAGGCGATTGGAGAAAGGCAACGCGCTGGCCGCATGGTCCGCGAAATCGCGCGGGTCGCCCTGCGTGACCAGCACAACCACTTCGCACCCGGGCACCGCGCGCTTCAGTCCGATCGCGGTCAGGATGGCAACCTGGCCCCCGCCGACGATCGCGATGCGGCGCAGCGGTTCGCCGGCGGCGCTCACGCGGGCTGCGCCGCCAACCGTGCGGCCTCGCGTTTCAGGTAGGCGACATGGACCGGCATGCGGGCGACTTCCCCATCGATCTCCTGCCGCAACCGCTCCAGCGCGGCTGCGACCCGGTGCGGGTCCGCGAAGGCGGTGCGAGTATCGTGCTTGTCCGGCAGCAGGCCCTGCCCGACATAGACCGCAATCCAGCTCGCATCGTAGAACAGGCCGTCGGCGTATTTCTCTATCCGCCCGGCCTTGCGCCAAAGGTCCATCTTGGCGGCGAGGCTATCGGGCACCGCCATCGTTCGCACGTGGTTCCAGAACTCGGAATCGTCGCGCGTCGTCACGTGATAATGCAGGATGAGGAAATCCCGCACCCGGTCGTATTCGATGTCGACCAGCCGGTTGAACTCGTCGCGGTCCCGCCCATCGATCGCACCGCCTTCGGGGAACAGTTCGATCAGATAGGTGATCGCCATCTGCGCCAGATAGATCGAGGTGGATTCGAGCGGTTCGAGGAATCCGCTGGCCAGCCCGACGCCTATGACATTGTGGCTCCAGCTGTGCTTGCGCCGCCCGGGTCGGAAGCGGAGCACGCGGGGATCGGCGAGCGGCTCGCCCTCCGCCGCAACGCGGATCGCTTCGCAGGCCTCATCCTCGCTCAGATGTGCGCTCGAGAACACGTAACCGTTGCCCATGCGGTGCTGGAGCGGGATCTGCCAGCGCCAGCCGGCCGGCATCGCGGTCGCGGTTGTATAGGGCCGGATGTCCTCCGTTTCGTGCGTGCACGGCATGGCGGCGGCCCGGTCGCAGGGAAGCCAGTGGGTCCAGTCCTCCCATTCTTCGCCCAGCGTTTCGCCCAGCAACAACGAGCGGAAACCCGAGCAGTCGACGAACAGGTCGCCTTCGATCCGACGCCCGTCTTCCATGACCAGCGCGCGGACATCTCCGCTGTCCCCGTCGCGCTCGACCGATGTGACGCGGCCTTCGTGCCGGGTCACACCGTTGGCGAGGCCGAACTCGCGCATGAACGGGCCGAACAGCGTGGCGTCGAACTGATAGGCGTAGCCATAGGTCGAGGCCAGGCTCGTTCCCTCGGCGGGCGGGGCGAAGCGGTTGGCTTTGGCGGCGGCGACGGCGAAGGAATAGTCGCCCAGGGGCGCGGCCATGCCTTGCCGTTCAAGCTCGAGCCACCAGTGGTGGAAACCCACCCCGGCCACCTCCTCGCCGAAGCTGCCGAAGGGATGGATGTAGCTCGTCCCGATGCTGCCGAAATCGCGGAAATCGATGCCGAGCTTGTAGGTTGCATGGGTGGCGCGCATGAACGTCGCCTCGTCGATCCCCAGTCGTTCGACGAAGCCGCGGATGTGCGGCAGCGTTGCCTCGCCCACGCCGACGATGCCGATATCCTCGCTCTCGACAAGCGTCACTTCGGCAAGGTCGGGCAGAAGCTTGGCAAGCCCGGCCGCCGTCATCCACCCCGCCGTCCCGCCACCGAGGACGACGACGCGGGTTTTCGGTTTCCCTTCGCGCTGCATCGGCCGATCCTAGCGCATCGACGAAGGAGCGCACACCCGCGGCGCTTGCAAGTTCATTTGATGCGCGTCGTCGGCGCGATCGCGTCGCCGACGCTAGCCGGTGCGTCCCAGCCTTCCATTTCCTCCAGCTCCTTGCCTTTGGTCTCGTTGATGAACCGTTTGACCAGAAAGAAGCTGATCGCCGCACTGATCGTATAGATCGCATAGGTGACCGCAAGGCCGAGACCGTCGGCCATCAGCGGGAAGGTCTGCACGACCAGAAAGTTCGCCCCCCACTGTGCGAGGCCCGCCACCGCCAGTGCCGACCCGCGGATCTGATTGGGGAACATCTCGCCCAGCATCACCCACATCACCGGGCCCCAGCTCATGTTGAAGAAGATGACATAGAGATTGGCGGCAACCAGCGCGATGTTGCCGGCCATCCCGCTGAGCACGAGGTTGCCGGACGCATCGGTACCCGCGCCGGAAAAGGCGAACGTCATCGCCCCGAGCGATACGGCCATCCCTACCGATCCGATCATAAGGAGCGGCTTGCGCCCAATCTTGTCGATGAACAGGATCGCCACGAACACCGCCGCGATCGAGACCACGCCCGAGACGATATTGATCAGCAGTGAGTCGCTTTCGGTGAAGCCGGCGAGCTGCCACAGCGTTTCGCCGTAATAGAAAATCACGTTGATGCCGACGAATTGCTGGAACGTCGCCAGCAGCAGCCCGGCCCATACGATCGGGCGGAAGATCGTTCCGCTTGCGGTCACATCAGACAGGCGGGGGCGATGCTCGTCGCTGAAGCTCGCTTCGATCTCGCCGATCTTGCGATTGGCGGTTTCCGTGCCGAACAGGCGGGTTAGAACCTTCCGCGCATCCTCGCTATGGCCCCGGCTGACGAGATAGCGCGGGCTCTCCGGAATGAAGAACAGCGCAACCAGGAAGATCGCGGCGGGAACGGCTTGCGCGAGATACATCCAGCGCCATGCCGGCGTCCCGCCGATTTCGGCCAGCGAGTCTCCGGCGGCTGCCGCGAGAAAGTAATTAACGAGGAAGGCGGCGGTGAGACCGGTGATGATCATTACCTGCTGCACTGTCGTCAACCGGCCGCGGATATTCGCGGGCGCGACTTCCGAAATATATAGGGGCGAGAGCACGCTTGCCGCACCCACCGCCATGCCGCCGGCGAACCGCGCGATGACGAAGAATGTATGATCGGCCGTCGTCCCTTGGATGAGCGCGCCGACGACGAAGAGGACCGCCGAGACGATCATCACGCGCTTGCGTCCGATTACATCCGCCAGCCGGCCGGCGAAGAAGGCACCGAACGCACAGCCGATGAGCAGCGATCCGACGGTAAACCCGAGCTGTGCCGGACTGAGATCGAACGCCGCGGTCAGGCCGCCTTGCGTTCCGTTCACCGCGCCGCTGTCGTAACCGAACAGCAAGCCGCCGATCGTCGCGACGGCGACGATTGCCGATATCAGCGCCATGTTGACGCCGCTGCGTGTCGTATCCATGTTCCCTCTCCCTCACCCATTTCCATAACGGGCCGCTTATGTTAGCGCTAACTATGACGTAAACATTGGCGAACGCAAGCGCGGTTTTAATCATTTCAGCCGCGCAAACCGAAAAGGAATTCCATGCTTACAGGCACCAATCTCATCGCCGGCGAACAACGCCAATCCGGACAGACCTTTCAGGCCGTCGAAGCTGCTTCGGGCACCAAGCTCGATCCCGCCTTTCATGAGGCTAGCGAACAGGACGTTGCAGATGCCTGTGCGGCTGCCGCCGAAGCGCAGAAAGTTTTCGGTGCACTCTCGCCCGCGAAGCGCGCCGCCTTCATCCGCCTCGTCGCCGAGAAGATCGACGCGCTGGGCGATATGCTGACGCAGCGCGCGATGCAGGAAAGCGGCCTTCCCGAAGCGCGCCTTAACGGAGAGCGCGGGCGCACAGTCGGCCAGCTCCGCCTCTTTGCGGACGAAGTGGAACAGGGCGAATGGCAGCGCCTGCGGATCGATCATGCCGATGGCGGCAAGACCCCGTCCAAGCCCGATCTACGCTTGAGGATGATACCGCTGGGCCCGGTCGCCGTGTTCGGGGCGAGCAATTTCCCGCTCGCCTTCTCCGTCGCGGGCGGCGACACCGCCTCGGCCTTCGCTGCAGGGTGCTGCGTGGTGGTGAAGGGCCACCCGGCGCATCCCGGTACCTCCGAACTGGTTGCGGGCGCGATCAGGGAGGCGGTCTCTGAAAGCGGTCTGCCTGCCGGGGTCTTCTCGCTCGTCAACAGCACCAGCAACGCGATCGGCGAGGCGCTCGTGACCGACCCGCGCATTGCCGCTGTCGGCTTTACGGGATCGCGCGCGGGCGGCCTCGCCCTTATGCGCCATGCGGCAGAGCGACCCGTGCCGATCCCGGTCTATGCCGAGATGAGCAGTATCAATCCTGTCGTCCTCATGCCGAACAAGCTTGCCGCCGACGCGGAAGCCCTTGGACAAGCCTATGTCGGCTCGCTTTCGCTTGGTGCAGGTCAGTTTTGCACGAATCCCGGTATCGTCCTCGGTGTGGAGAGCGACGCGCTCGATACCTTCGTCCGTACCTCCGGCAAGGCACTTGAAAGCGTCGCTGCACAGACCATGCTGACGTCCGCGATTCGTGGGAGCTACGATGAAGGCATCGGCAAGCTTGGAAAGCTGAAAGGCGTCGAGCTGGTCGGAACCGGAGCGGAAGGGTCCGGCAATTGCGGCAGGGCTCAGGTTTTCACCGTATCGGGCGACGATTTCCTCGGCGACGACACGTTCTCGCACGAAGTCTTCGGTCCGAGTTCGGTCGTCGTGCGGTGCCGCGATCTTGATCAGGTGCGGGAAATCCTCACGAAGCTCAAAGGCCAACTCACCACCACCCTTCACATGAACGAAGCGGATCACGATGCCGCGCGCGAACTTCTTCCGGTTATGGAGCAACTTGCAGGCCGCATCATCGCCAATGCCTGGCCGACCGGTGTCGATGTGACCCATGCGATGGTCCATGGCGGGCCATTCCCGGCGACTTCGGACGGACGCAGCACCTCGGTCGGCACTTTGGCGATCGATCGCTTCCTGCGTCCGGTTTCCTATCAGGACATGCCGAGCGATCTCCTGCCGGAAGCCCTGCGCGAAGACGGCGGTTCCGCGCCGCGCCGCGTCGATGGACAGCGTGCCGGCTGATCGCGCCACTCTGCGACAATGAAAAAAGGCCGCCGCATCCGAAAATGCGGCGGCCTTTTTTTTGCTGAGTTCAGTTAGAAATTGCCGCGAACGATGAACGAGAACCTGCGGTCGTTCACAAAGAAAGAACGCGGCGCGAGCCGGTCCGGATCTCCGGTAAAGGCCTGCGAAGTCTTGGTGACCTCGTTCAACAGGTTCACGCCCTGTACCCCGACCTTGATCGCGTCGCTCACGTCGAAGAAGATCGACGCATCCAGCTGTCCAGTCGGCTCGTTGAAGATCGAATAGAACGGGAAGATTGCATCCGAAGCCGTAAGCAGGAAGCGAGAGCGCCAATTATATGCTGCACGCGCCGAAATCGGACCTTTCTCGTAGAACACCGTGGCGTTCACATTATGCTTCGAAAGCTGTTCGAGCGGCAAATTACCCGGCGCAACAGTGGATGGGCTTTCCACCGTATTGTTCGCGATATTTCCACCGTTCAGGAAGCTGCTGGGCAGGCCTTCGCTGTCGATATAGGTATAGTTCGCCGCCACGCCGAGACCGTCGAACGGCGCGGGGAGGAAATCGTACGTCTGCTGGTAAGCCGCTTCGAAACCCTTGATCTTTCCGGTGCCATCGAAGTTTTCCGGCCGGCGGGTTGGTACAACGACTTGCGTTCCGTTGAATTCATACGCGATGTCCGTCACGTTCTGGAAGAAGAACCCTTCGACTTCCTTGTAGAACGCATTGAACGTCAGCGAGCCCACGGTATCGAAATACCATTCAGCCGAAGCATCGAACTGCCACGCTGTTGCGGGCCTGATCGAGGGATTTCCGGCTTGTGCAAACAGGCCACCGCTATTCGCATCGAGCTGCGTATTGAGGAAGTTTCGGATATAGGCATTATCCGGCCGGGTAAGCACTTTCGAAGCCGCAAACCGCAGCACGAGATCGTCGCCAACGCCGAAGCGCAGGTTCAGGCTCGGGAGCCAGTAATCGTATGTGTCGCGCGAAGGCACATAGATTGGATCCAGATCGGCGATCGCCTGTAGCGCCGCATAACCGTCCGGCCCGAGGTTGCAGATGCCGCCCGGTGAGACTTCCGTTCCGTCCGGCCGGGTAATCGGGGTGAGGCACCGTGTGTCGAAGTCTTGTGTAAGGTTCAGGCTCTCTCGCGTACCGAGATCGAACGAACCCGGCGAACTTACGTCGGTTCGAACGTAGCGAACGCCGGCATTACCGCCGAACCGGACGTCGCCGAAAATCGGATCGTACGGTTTGCCGAACGAAAGCATCGCATAGCCGGCATAATCGTTCTGCTTTATGTTCTGGATATCGGTCGGGAGGAACGGCGTTCCCGCGATCACGCCTCCACGCTGTTCAAGGGGCACGAACCCGGTCAGCGTATCATTGTCGGGATCGTTCTGACGGTCCCATTCGCGGATGATGCCTTGGGTGAAATCCTGGAAACCCTGATAATCGTCGATCAGGTCGCCCGAATAATAGTAACCTCCGACCGGTCCGTTGGTATCGCCGCGGAAGAAGTCGGGGAATTCGTAGAATTCCTGCTGGTCCTGCCCGAATTCGTCGAACGAGACCGCCGTCCCGGCCCATACTTCGCTGAGTACGCCCCAGTTATAGGTCGTATAGCGGACCTGCTGGTCCTGCCGTTGGTACCGGCCGCCAACCTTCGCGTAGCGCAGGAAGGAATCGTCGTCGAATTCGTAATTGAGGTCGGCCCGGAAAGCGAACTGATCGCCTTCACTGTCCTCGATGTGATCCATGGCCGCACGCCAGTATTGCGAGCGCGGATCCATGAAATATTCCGCATCGGTCTGGTTCGCCAGCTCCTCGTTGACGCCGCCCCAAGTGTAGGTCGTGATGTCGGGGCGATGCGGGATGACGGTCGGCAGATCGCCCGTCAGGTCGAGCTCCTGATCGGCGAAAGTCGAACCGAAGATGCTGACATCGAGGTTTTGCTTCTTCGAACTCGCATATTGCGCATCGAGTTCGAGTGACAGGCGGTCGGTGAACTTTTGTGAGAAGTGTACGCCGTAATCGTAATTGGTGGTCTCGTCGTCCACCTGACGCCGCGCGAGATGCTGCTGCATGCCGCCTGCAGTTACGAAACCGCCATTGGCGTCGTTTCCGCGAAAGGCATCGCTGGGACGCGTGATGTATCCTGACTGGAACAGCCCGTCGTCGTCGTAAAGATAGTCCTGGAATTCCCCGATCGGACATTCAGCCCGCGGCGTCGGATCGCCGCTGACGAATCCTCCACGGCCATCCGGCGTAAGAATGTTCGGACCATTTGCGTTTTGAAGGCAGCCCTGCGGAAACGTATTGTACTCGGACTGGTCGGGTAGGGTTTCGAACGTGTATTCACCCCAGCGATTGGTCGAATGCGAACGGATGAACTGCGCCGTCAGCAAGGAACGTTCGTCGTTCGACTCCCACTGGAACGTTGCCGCGACACCGTCGCGCTTGCGGTCGAATTCCTGCGTGCGGAATTGTCCGCCAATGGGTGCGTAGCGGACATCGGCGTAGTCGGCGAAGCCATCCGCTCCGGGAGTTCCCGCCGTTCCGCATGCCGAGTTCGGCGGCGGGAGAGTGTTGTTGTCCACGCCGGCAAGCGGCAACGGATTGCGGCAGACCCGCGCGCCGTCGGCAAACGCCTGTTCGACCAGTTGCCCGTCGCGCGTCTGGAAGTTGGTGATCTGCAAGCCGTCCGCACGGCTCTTGATCTGGGAGTAGGATGCACTGACCAGGAAGCCAAACGTGCCCGCATCGGTTTCCCATGTATTGCTGATCAGGCCGGAAACCGTCGGCGTCCACTTCTCGCGGAAGTCGCCGTAGTTCGCTTCGGCGCTGAAGGCGATCTTGAGACCGTAATCGTCGAACGGCTTGCGGGTGTTCAGATTGACCGTTCCGGCAAGGCCGCCTTCGATCATGTCGGCGGTCGAGTTCTTGCTTACGATTACCGATCCCAGCAGTTCGGACGGGACATCGGCGAAGTTCAGTGCCTGCCCGCCGACCCCTGCGACGAACGCGGTCCGCCCGTTGAATTCGGACCGCACGAAATTGAGGCCGCGCACAACGACGCCGGAACCTTCGACCGAGAAGTGATCCGGATCGCTCGACCCGGCAAAGCGGTTGATGGCGAGACCCGGCACCCGCTGCAGCGCTTCGGTAACGGAGCGGTCGGGAAGCGCGCCGATATCGGCGGCGGTAATGGCATCGACCACGGTATCGGCTTCGCGCTTGATGTTTTGCGCATTTGCCAGCGATTGGCGGATGCCGCTGACGATGATGACGTCGCCGTCGGTCTGATCCGCGTCGGGCTCACCGGTTTCCGCATCGACCGGATCTTCGACCGGAGCGGTCTGCGCATAGGCGGCATTCGCGGCCAGCAGCCCGGACAGCGCCATGGTCGACGCACCTGCACGCAGCAGGTTGCGGAATAAAAATTCGTTGCCTGCGCCCAAGCGGCCGCGCGGCGTGATCGCCTTAGTCACTGTATCCCTCTCCCTGTTAGCGCTACCAAACAATGTTAGGCGCGCATTACTTTCGGGTGGCGGGGAATATCCAACGGGGGCAGCCTTTGCAATACCCTGCGGTAAAGATAGAGGGAGGTGTTGCAAAAATACGCAAGTCGCGTGGGAGGCGCACGATTCCATATGGCCGCAGGTAACGGTAACAGTCGACGGATCGAACGCGTCGTTGTGGTAGGAGGCGGTACGGCCGGCTGGATGGCGGCAGCGGCCCTTTCGCGGTTCTTCGCCGATGGGACGCGGCGGATAACGGTCGTGGAGTCGGATGCGATCGGCACCGTAGGCGTGGGAGAGGCGACGATCCCGCCGATACGCAATTTCAACGCGATGCTGGATATCGACGAGAATACCTTCCTTCGCGAGACCCGCGGCACATTCAAGCTCGGCATCGAATTCGTGAACTGGGGCCGCCAAGGCGACCGGTATTTTCATCCCTTCGGCACCTATGGCCGCGACCTTCACGGCATCCAGTTCCACCAGCTATACCTGCGCGAGGCGGCGCGCGGCGGTTTGGCCGCCGGCTCGATCGAAGACTATTCGATGAGCACGGTCGCTGCGAAACTCGGCCGGTTCGCGCGTCCCTCCGCCGCTGCGAAATCGGCGGTGTCGGAGATGTTCTTCGCCTTCCATTTCGACGCGGGCCTATACGCCCGCTTCCTGCGCCGCATGGCCGAGCGACAGGGGACCGAGCGCATCGAAGGTAAGATCGTCGAAGTGCTGCGCGATGACGAAAACGGCGATGTCACGGCCGTTCGCTTGGAAGGCGGCAACACGGTCGCGGGCGATCTGTTCATCGACTGCTCCGGCTTTCGCGGCCTCTTGATCGAGGACACGCTCGAAACCGGATACGAGGACTGGAGCCATTGGCTGCCGATGGACCGTGCCATCGCCATGCCAACGGCAAATGTCCGGTCGCCCGATCCGTTCACCCGCGCAACCGCGCACGGCGCAGGCTGGCAATGGCGCATCCCGTTGCAGCACCGCACTGGCAACGGCCACGTCTTCTCATCCTCTTACATGGGGGAAGACGAAGCACGCGACATCCTGCTGCGCAATGTCGAGGGCGATGCCATCGCCGAACCGCGCACACTCCGGTTCACCACCGGTATGCGCAAGCGGCTCTGGTCGCACAACGTCGTCTCGCTGGGCCTTTCGGGCGGCTTCATCGAACCGCTGGAATCGACCAGTATCCACCTCATCCAGAACGGTATCGCGCGCCTGTTCGCGCTGTTCCCCGATTGGCCGATCAACCCGCTGGAGCGAGACGAATACAATCGCGGCATGCGTGAATTGTACGAGGATGTACGGGATTTCGTGATCCTGCATTACAAGGCGACCCAGCGTGACGACACACCCTTCTGGCGCTATGTCCGCGATATGGACGTGCCAGACAGTCTCGCCAGACGCATGGAATTGTGGCGCCGGCGCGGGCGGGTGTTCCGAGAGAATGCCGAACTGTTCTCGCAGCCGAGCTGGGTTGCGGTGATGCTCGGCCAGAACGTCTGGCCCGAAGGGCACGATCCGATCGCCGACACGCTCGACGAGCGCAAGGTCGCCGCCGCCATGACGCAAATGCGCGAGGGCTACCGGGCAACGGCAGAGCGCCTGCCGACGCAAGAGCAATTCCTGCGGCAGGCCGGCGCTTGGCACGAAGACACTCCGCCGCAAATGACTGCGCAGTGGTGAGCGCACCACCGATCCGCAGGATCGTCATCGCCGGCGGGGGGACCGCCGGATGGATGACCGCTGCCGCGCTCGGCAAGGTGCTGGGCGGCATCCCCGGCCTGTCGATCACCCTGATCGAAAGCGAGGCGATCGGCACGGTAGGCGTGGGCGAAGCGACGATCCCGCGCATCCACGCGTTCAACGCGATGCTCGGCCTCGACGAGAACGCCTTCGTCCGCGAAACCTGCGCGACGTATAAACTCGGCATCGAATTCGTCGACTGGCTGCGGCCCGGCCACCGCTACGTCCACCCGTTCGGACGCTACGGGCTTGATATGATGGGCATCGAATTCCATCATTTCTGGCTCAAGGCGCAGGAGGCCGGCGAATCGGAACCGCTCGACAGCTTTTCGATCGCGGCGATGGCCGGGAAGGCGGGCAAGTTCGCGCGCCCGCGTCCCGATCAGCCGAATTCGCCCCTGTCCAAACTTGCCTATGCTTTCCAGTTCGATGCCAGCCGCTATGCCCACTTCCTGCGTGGCTATGCCGAGAAGCTCGGCGTGCGGCGGATCGAGGGCCGGATCGTCGATGTCGTGCAGGATGGGGAAAGTGGGTTCGTCGATGCGGTCCGGCTGGAGAACGGCGAAACCGTCGCGGGCGAATTGTTCGTCGACTGCTCCGGCTTTCGCTCGCTGCTCCTCGGGCAAACGCTTGGTGTGCCGTTCACGGACTGGACCAAATGGCTTCCCTGCGACCGCGCGATTGCGGTCCCCTGCGAGCTTGGCGGGGATCACGAACCGCTCACCCGCTCAACTGCGCGGCCCGCCGGCTGGCAATGGCGCATTCCGCTCCAGCACCGGATCGGGAACGGGCACGTCTATTCCTCGGCGCATATGGATGACGGCGAGGCCGAAGACCTGTTGCTAGCCAATCTCGATGCAGCACCGATCGCCGAACCAATTCGCCTGCGCTTCACCGCAGGCTATCGCACACGGGCGTGGGAAAAGAACGTCGTGGCGCTGGGCCTTGCCGCCGGCTTCCTCGAACCGCTGGAATCGACTGCGATACATCTGGTCCAGGTCGGTATCGCGCGGCTCCTGACACTGTTTCCGACCACCGCGTTCACACCGAACGAGATTGCGCGTTACAATCTCGAACACGAAAACGAATATCGCGACATCCGCGATTTTCTCGTGCTGCATTACCTCGCGACCGAGCGCGACGATACCGAGTTCTGGCGCTATTGCCGGAATCTCGAACCACCGCCGGCCGTCGCGGAAAAGATCGCCATGTTCGAAAGTTCGGGCCGGGTATTCCGCGAGAACAACGAGCTTTTCACGGAAACGAGCTGGCTGTCCGTAATGGCGGGACAGGGCATTACGGCGGGCGGCTATCATCCGATGACCGACACGCTCGGCCTCGACGAGACCCGCAAGCGGCTCGCTCATATACGGCAGGTGGTTAGCGCCGCAGTCACGCAGATGCCGACTCAGGAGGAGTTTCTCACGGTCAATGGCGGCGCGATCCGATGAGCCCCTTGCCTATTCCGGCTCCAGTCCGCGAAATGGAAGGTCCGGTTTCTGCAGAAATCCTCGCAGATATCCGGGAGCGTCGCCAACCGGTCGTGATGCGCGGCCTCGTCGCCGATTGGCCGGCGGTGGCAGCGGCCCGGCAGGGGGATGAGGCTTTATGCGCGGCGATCGCGCAAGGTGGCTCGACGCGCCCGGTGCAGGCCATCGCGGCCAAGCCCGAGGAAGGCGGCCGCTTCTTCTACACCCCCGGTCTGACGGATCTGAACTTCATTCGCGGCAAGGGCCGCTTGGAGACGTTTCTCGGCGATCTCCTGCGGTTGGCAGGTCGGGACGCGGTACCGGCCATGGCCGTTCAGTCCGAAGATATCGGCGAAGTCATCCCCGCTTTTGCGCACGCCAACACGCTTGGCCTCCTGCCCGGTGTACGGCCACGCATCTGGATCGGCAATCGCATCCGCGTCGCCCCGCATTTCGACGTGAAGGAAAACATCGCCTGCTGCATCGGCGGGCGCCGCATCTTTACCATTTTCCCGCCCGACCAGACCGCCAACCTCTATCCTGGTCCGTTCGAGCTGACGCCGGCCGGCACGCCGATCAGCCTGGTCGATCTGTCCGCCCCCGATCTTGATGCATTTCCACGCTTCGCCGATGCGCAAGCAGCGGCGCAGGAAGCGACGCTGGCGCCGGGCGATGCGATCTACATCCCCTATTGCTGGTGGCATGGCGTCGCATCGCTGGACGACATGAACGTGTTGGTGAACTACTGGTGGAACGACGGCGAGCCCAAAGGCATAGGCGGCGGGTACGAAGCGATGCTTCACGCCCTCTACGCCTATCGCCACCTACCGCCCGAGCAGCGCGACGTGTGGCGCGACCTGCTCGACTATTACGTGTTCGAGCGCTCCGGCGACCCCGCGGCCCATCTGCCTGACGATGCGAAAGGCGTACTGGGGCCGCCCTCGCCCGGCCTGTTCGCCCGGATGCGCGGCACAATCCGGGACGCACTCGCCCGCTGATCAGGCGACGGCGGGCAGCCGGTCGAGATACTTGTCGAGCGTGAGGGGATAATCGCGAACGCGAATGCCGGTCGCATTGTAGAGCGCATTGGCGATTGCTGCGCCAGGGCCGCAAATGCCGAGTTCGCCCACACCCTTCGCCTTCAGAGGCGAAATCATCGGATCGAGCGTATCGAGGAAGATGCATTCCTGCGGCGGGATGTCGGCATGGACCGGCACTTCGTAGCTCGCCAGATCGTGATTGGCGAAATAACCGAAGCGCTTGTCGACATGGAGATCCTCGGTCAGCGTGGCGCCTGCCGCCATCACCATCGCACCGATCACCTGGCTACGCGCTGACAACGGGTTGAGGATACGCCCGGCATCGCAGACCGAGAGCATCCGGCGGATACTGGCCTCGCCGGTGTACATATCGACCGCGACCTCCGCGAAATGCGCGGCGTAAGTGCCGATGTCGTAATCCTTCTGGAAGTCGCCGAACTCCATCTCTCCCGTGGCGGTCACCGCACCGGCATCGGTCAGCGCATGGCTTTCACCATCGATGCTGGCCTTGCCGCCGGAAAAAGTCGCGGCATCGCCGTCGAAGCCGAGCTTGTCGCCGATCATGCGGCGCAGATTGACGCAGGCCGCATAAACCCCGGCGGTTGAACTCGCCGCGCCCCACTGGCCGCCCGAACCGGCGGACACGGGGTAGAGCGAATCGCCCAGTTCGACGCGCACCCGATCGAGCGGGACGCCCATCGCCTCGGCCGCGGTCTGGGCGATGATCGTGTAGGTCCCGGTGCCGATATCGGTCATGTCGGTCTCGACCGTAACCGTGCCGTCCGCGCCCAGCTTTACTCGTGCCGCCGATTTCATCGTCGGCGCTGCGCGATAGCCTGCCGCGACGCCCATGCCGACCAGCTTGCGCCCATCGCGTATCTGTGCGGGTGTGGCATTGCGTGCGGACCAGCCGAAGCGATCCGCGCCGGTGCGCAGGCAGCGTTCGAGATTGCGGTCCGAAATTTTGGTCTCCGGCTCGCCCGGCACATTGGCCTGTGCATCGTTGACGATCCGCACTTCGACCGGATCCATGCCAAGCGCCTCGGCCAGTTCGTCCATCGCGACTTCGAGCGCCATGTGCCCCGGCGCCTCGCCCGGCGCGCGCATCGCGTTGCCTTCTGGCAGATCGAGCTGCGCGGTCCTATTTTCCAGCAGCCGGTTCGCACCGGCATAGAGCTTGGGGGTTTGCAGCGTGCCGTTCTCCCCATCCTTGCCGGTGATATTGCCCGACCAGTTCTCATGCGCGATCGCGGTGATCCGGCCATCGCGCCCCGCGCCCAGCCGCACACGCTGGATCGTCGCGGGGCGATGGGTCGAATTGTTGAACATCAGCGACCGATGCATCGCGATCTTTACCGGGCGACCGACCGCCTTGGCACCGAGCGCCGCCATGACGGCATCGGAGCGTACGAACAATTTCCCGCCGAAGCCGCCGCCGATATAGGGCGAATCCACGCGTATTTTCTCTGCGGGCATCCCGAGGATCGAACCGAGCGCGCGCTTGGACCATGCGACCATCTGGTTCGAGGTCCAGACGGTCAGCTCGTCGCCTTCCCATGCAGCGATCGTGGCGAACGGCTCCATCATCGCATGGGCTTCGTCCGGAGTGGTGTAGCGCTGGTCCACTTTCACCGCGGCGTTGGCGAATGCCGCATCGAAATCGCCGAGGCGGTTGTAATCCGGCAGTTCCTCGCTCGCGAGGGGCGCGCCCGGCGCGACTTTCGCCAGATCGAACGCGCCTTCGCTGTCCGCATATTCGGTGCGGATAAGGCCCGCCGCTGCGCGTGCCTGTTCGAAGGTCTCGGCGACAACCACGGCGATCGCCTGATGGTAATGCGCGATCTCGCTACCGCCGAACAGCGGAGCGTGATTGAAGCTACTGGAGCCGACGGGCTTGTGCTCGGTCGCCGCGACGATGCCCAAGACACCCGGCGCGCGGCGGGCATCGGCAAGGTTCATGGAGCTGATGCGGCCCTTCGCAATGGCCGATCCCACGATCCAGCCATAGGCCTGGTTCGGCGCGACATCGTGGCGTTCTGCGGCATAGGGCGCCTGACCCGAAACCTTGAGCGGGCCGTCTATCCTTGGGGTGGACTTGCCCACCACAGTCGCCGTGTCGAAAAGGTTTTCGCCTGCGGGTGCTTCGAATTTCATGGGTGCGGCTCCGATCAGGCTTTGGCATCGGCGAGCACGCCGGCGAGGGTACGCTCGGCGAGCGGAATCTTGAAGGCGTTGTCTTCGGTCGGCCGGGCATCGGCGAACGCGGTACGAATCACGGCGGTGGCTCCGTTGGGCAATTGTGCGTCGGCCTCCGCCAACCGCCACGGCTTGGGCGCCATACCGCCGAACGCGACGCGTCCGGTACCGTCGGGCTGGATCACCGCGGCAACCGATATCAGCGCAAAGGCATAGGAACGCCGGTCGCGGACCTTGGCGTAGAAATGCTTGCCGCCGAGCGGCGCGGGCAGGCGCACATGGGTGATGATTTCGCCCGGCTCCAAGGCGGTCTCGATCTCCGGAGTATCGCCCCACAACCGGTGAAAGTCCGCCGCCGGGATCGCGCGGGTCGTGCCGTCGGCCTTTACGGTTTCCACCGTCGCATCCAGTACGCGCATCGCCACCGCCATATCGCCCGGATAGGTCGCGATACATTTGTCGGAGGTGCCGATCACGCCGAGTTGGCGTGAAACCCCGCCGATCGCTGCGCAGCCGCTTCCGGGCTTGCGCTTGTTGCAGGGCATATTGGTGTCGTAAAAATAGACGCAGCGCGTGCGTTGCAGCATGTTGCCGCCGGTGGTCGCCTTGTTGCGAAGCTGTCCGCTCGCCCCGGCCTGGATCGCGCGGGTAAGGACGGCATAATCCTCGCGCACCCGCGGATGGGCAGACAGCGCGGTGTTGCTGACCAGCGTTCCGATGCGAAGCCCGCCATCTTCGGTGCCCTCGATCCGGTCGAGGCCGAGCCTGCCGACATCGACGAGATGCGACGGCATCTCGATCTCCAGCTTCATCAGGTCGAGCAGGTTGGTCCCGCCGGCGATGAACTTGGCATTCGGGTTGGTAGCAACGGCCTGCGCCGCGGTGACGGGCGAGGTGGCGCGCTCGTAGGTAAAGCTTTTCATCGGATCAGGCTCCCGCCACTTCGGCCATCGCGTCGGCGATGTTGGAATAGGCGCCGCAGCGGCAGATATTGCCGCTCATCCGCTCGCGCATTTCCATATTGGTCGGGCGCATCGGGCCGGTAAGGTCCTCGGTCACGTGGCTGGGGATGCCCTTGCGGATTTCCTGCAGCGTGGCGACTGCGGAGCAGATCTGCCCCGGCGTGCAATAGCCGCATTGATAGCCGTCATGCTTCACGAACGCAGCCTGCATCGGATGGAGATCGCCCGGCATGCCGAGCCCTTCGATGGTCGTAACCTCGTCGCCGTCATGCATCACCGCAAGGGTCAGGCAGCTGTTGATCCGCTCGCCGTTCACCATCACGGTGCAAGCGCCGCATTGCCCGTGGTCGCAGCCCTTCTTCGTGCCGGTCAGCTGCATGTGTTCGCGTAGCGCGTCGAGCAAGGTTGTGCGCGTATCGACTTCGAGTTCGCGCCGTTCGCCGTTCACCGTAAGCTCCAGTGCCATCGGATCGGTATCCGTTTGGGCGTTACTCACAGTTTGGGCTACGGCGAACGAACTCTGCCCGATAGCCACCCCGGCGGCGCCTCCTGCAAGAACCCCGCGGCGCGATACGTTGAGAAAACCGTTGCTGTCCATTTTTCGCCTCTATCGACCCACTATGCCGACGTCTGTAGAGCAAGGGTGGAAGAATGTCAGGAGGCATTAGGGAGAAATGGCTTCCCGATCGCCTATTGGCCCTTCTGATCGCTTCGGCTGGAATCGAAGGGGACGTCCTGCACCGCTTAATAAGATAAGGTATGGTCAGATGCGGAACCGTACGAACTCAGACAGCGGATCAAATCGACCTCACGATTGCATCCGACCTTCTCATACACGGACTTGATTTGCGATTTGATCGTTTCTTTCGAGACCCCCCGCCTCTTGGCAACCTTTTTTCGATTTTCCCCTTTATAAATCGCCAAGGCAACATCGCATTCCGCTTCTGTCAGGCCGAATTCTTCGACTAACTTCGATTCCAAAAGATTATCGCTTGTCTGCCTGAACACAGCAATGACCGCCTCGGGAATAGCAGTATCTCCCAAACCTTCCAAAACACGCATTTCGACCTCAGCCGATTGTGAAATCGGAACGACAGTTGGTGACTGTTGCAAGGTCGCGGCTAGATGCTGAAGATCTATCGCTTGTCGTGTGTTGCAGTTAAGAACGGACAGGCCATCGCCTTCCAACTGAAGGTCATTCTCGCTTAAAAACGTCGCTAGTTTTTCAGATACGTTCTCACGCTCTCTTTCCGGCGAAACGATAAGCGCCGGAATGTCCAACGCATCGAGAGTACAGGCGATAGCGTGGAGATCGATACGATCGTTCGTATGCTCCCTATCCGGAGGTGATCGCAACGCTTTCTGTACAGACATCTTTGGACCTTGCCTTTGAAGCCATCATCTCACTCGGTGAAAACGCCCGCCGATTTCTTAAGAATCGCACCCGCTTGATTATTAGCAGCATTCTTGAAAGGCAACTTGCAGTTTAATTACCTCCAAACTCGACATTCAATTGAACTGTATCAGCGCGACACAAAGTGCCCCCTTCACCCTCCGGGGGGATGCGACTCGCACTTCGACTGGTTAATAAGCAGTTAACTCTTGAGGTGGGGCAAATTCAGAACATGCAGTCGGTCGTACCGTCGCCATGAGAGTTCGAAGCCGCTGCAATTGTGCATGCGGTGTAATTCTTGCTGAGGAAATACGATGAAAAAGATTGCTGCTTTCGGCGCCATTGCTGCCGCTGCCACGATGGCCACTCCAGCTTCTGCCGACGTACTGAACCTTTCGGGTGAAATCGATTACCAGTGTGATCTCACCCTCGGTGGTCAGAACTCGACGAGCCTGAATCTCAACAACACCAACCAGAACGTTGGCAATTTCACCATCACCTGCAACGACCCCGACGGTTTCACCGTCGTAGTCGACTCGAACAATGACGGTTCGCTCGACAACGGCACGTTCTCGGTCGAATATAAGTGGAAGATCGACCCCGCCAGCGGCGAGCCGACTCAGGTTCAGCAAGGCTTCCAAAGCCCCGACAACACCTTCGTCGTGACCGGCTTCGAGCCGGGCTACGCCAATGGTGCCCTGCACTCGATCACGGCGAAGCCCGAAGCCGACACGGTTCTTCCGGGTGGTCTCAAGCTGAGCGATACCGTGACCTTCACGATCGACGGCAACGCTTGATCTTTTAAGCAACTGAATGCTTAAACGGCTGGCGGGGTCGCGGGATCGACCCCGCCAGCTTTATTACTTCGAGGGGGAAATCATGAAGCGTATTCTCAAAGCCGCCGCCGCCCTGTGCGCAGTCGTGGCCGTTCCTGCGGCTCTTTCGGCGTATTCGGTTTCTCCTTTGCGTATCCAGATCGAACCGACGGGCGGCGAAGCGACCGGTCGATTGACGATCAACAATACGGATGCAAAACCTGCAACCCTCTCCATGACGGCGTTCAAGGTGCTGATCGATGAGAACGGGTCGGTAACACGAGAGGAAACCAACGATCTTCTGGTCTTCCCTCCCCAAGCAATCCTGAAACCCGGTGCCAAGCAGGCCGTGCAGATACGGTTCCGTGGGGATCCCGCGACAAAGTCGGCGCTGTATAATGTTCTGATTTCGCAAGTCCCCGTAGTCGCGAACGATAGCGAGGAAGCGCAGCTCAAGGTCGGCGTACGCTTTTTCACTGCTGTGGTTGTCGAGCCGAATGATGCGGCGGGCCAGTTGGAAATGACGGGTTCCGAGCCGGTTGCAGGGACGACGAAGCACCGTCTGACGTTCGTAAACCGTGGCAATGGTATCGCTCGTCTTGCCGACGGCGTTCTTCAGGCAGACGCTGGCGGCAGTGCTGTCGAGGTCTCCGATAAAGCCCTCATGCAAAGCGATACCTCTTATGTCATGCCGGGTGCGACGCGCTATGTCGAACTGGACATGGGCGATAATGCGGGCGCTATTGCGGCAAACGGCTTTACGTACTCTCCCACCGCTTCGTAAGGTCTCGCACGGCGTTATGCGATGGGCAGCCGCTCCCTCTATCTGACGGCATTAAGCTCCGGATTGTTGTTGATCGGGGGCGGATGGCCCAATTGCGCCTCGGCTCAAGTAGACAGTGCGCCTGTCGAGGACGACCTTACCGGATTAACCGGACCATTAATCATCGGCGGCGCTTATGTAGGCGACATCGATTTCCGTGTTTCTCCAGAAGGCGACGGGGTTGTCGACCGCGCGAGGTTGCTCGATCTTCTCAAGCCCGTCGCCAGCGTAGAGCTTCTGGAAACCTTGGCGGCGGTCGAACCCGAAGCGGAATATATTTCGTTCGAGCAGGCATCGGTCGGCGGGATGGAAGTCATCTTCGATCCCGGCGAACTGGGCGTAACCGTATCCCTGCCCGGTTCCGCTCGACTTCGCTCTACCTTGCGCTTCTCGGGTTTCATTGCCCCGGACCCCGAAAATTTCGACCAACCTGCGGAGTTAGCCGGGGGGGTCCAGCTGTTCCTTTCCGACGTGATAAATCACGGTATCGATCAGGTTGGCGACAATCTTGCGTTAAGAGCGGAAGGGTTCGTAACCCTCGGCGGCTTCGACGGGCTGACGCTTTCATCGGCGCTCGATTATCGCCGCAACGCGATCGACAGGTATGCCGTAGAGGGCGTGACCCTCACTTACGATGATTTCGATCGCGCGCTAAGGTTTCAGGCCGGAAGCGTCTTGCCGGTACCCATCGCGCTTCAATCCAGTTTAGAAATCTTCGGCGTTGGCGTATCCCGACGTTACAATGAAATTCGCCCTTTCCAGAACATTCGCCCGAGCGGCCGGCAAAGCGTCATCCTCGAACGTCGTTCGACCGTAGAATTCTACGTCAACGGTCTGCTGGTCGAAACCCGAACGCTCGAACCGGGTCCCTTCGATTTCGACGATCTTCCTCTCCTGCGTGGCAATAACGACGTACGCATCGTCGTTCGCGATGGTGCGGGCAACGAACAGGTTATTGACAGGAGCGCGTTCTATTCGCCCGTCCTGCTTGCCCCCGGCATTACCGACTTCGGCGGCTGGGTCGGTGTTCCAGAAGATCCTTCGGTTCGACAGAGTGGGGGCCTGCCTATCGGAAGCTTCTATTTTCTTCGCGGAGTGGAACAGGGAACGCTTGGCGCGACACTGCAGGTTGCAGCAGATGGCGCCCAGATCGGGGCAACCGGGACCCTCGGCCTGCCATTCGGCTTCGTGAATGCGGACATCGCCTACGGGTCGGGAAGCGGAGGACGCGGCTTCGCAGCAGCGATCGACAGCGAGCTGAATTTCAGCGTTCGTGACCAGGACGATCTTCGTTTTCGATTCAGGGTGCAGGCGCAGCAGCCTCGTTTCGCCGATCCCCTGCGCCTTAATGCCGATAATCCTGAACGCTGGGCCGGCTTCGCCAGCACGACATGGCGATTGGACGACAAGACGAGTTTCAGCCTTGGCGGTGCTTACAGCAGCGGACGTGGGGAGCGTCCCGACACTTGGACAGCTAACCTGGGCGCGTCACGCAGTATCGGCAGGTTCCGGCTGAACCTTTTCGCCTCGCATCGCGAAGTTACAGGTCGCGCACCGGAAACGGGTTTAAGGATCGGCCTATCGCTTCCCATCGGCTCCTCGGCGCGCGCTTCGGCCCGATACGATACCCTGAACGAGCGGGCCGAAGTCGAATTATCGCGTTTCCGAATAACGCGCGGGCGCGATTGGGACGGCCGAGTTCTTGTCGCACGAGACGGAGAGACGACCGACGTCTCGGCAAGGGGCACCTATTACGGTCAGCGTGTCCTCGCATCCGCGTCTCACGATACGGCGTTCCTGCGGCGCGGTTTGCCGAATACCCAGACCTCGACAGTTGGGCTGTCGACTTTCGTCGGATTTGCTGATGGCCGCGTTGGGTGGGGCCGCGAAGGTATCGAAGGTTTTACCCTGATCCGTCGCCACCCCAGTTTGTCCGGAATGCCGATCGTGCTGAAACAGGGCAGCGAGGAAATTTTTAAATCCGATGGTCTGGGATCGGCGGTCGTACCCGTTTTCCGCCGTTATCAAAGGATGGCCCAGGAAGTTCTGATTGAAGACCTGCCGCCGGGCTATTCACTCCCGCAAGTGACCTGGGACCTTCTGCCTGCCTTCGCCAGCGGCTACCTTCATACCGTCGGATCGGGGGCAAACCTGTCCATCATGGGCAGGCTTGTGTTGAACGATGCGCCGGTTTCCTTGGCGATCGGCTTGTTGCTGCCCGAGGACGATGCGATGCAACCGATCGAATTCTTCACTTCGGACGATGGAAGTTTCTTCGCCGAAGGATTGGCACCGGGCACATACGACGTCATCCTTCAGGATGTACCTGCAGGCTCACTAAAAGTCGGTAAGGCCGAAGCAGGGTCGATTGTTGAACTGGGAGACATCGTCTTGGAAGGAACCGATCGATGAATGCATCTTATGTTCTCGCGCTGCTAATGCAGACAATCGAACCGAGTATGGAAGATGTCGGCCAATGCGATGTTCCGATTCCGACCGACATCGTACCGATATCCATAGATTACGAACCGTTTGATTTTGTCCCTGCTTCGGGTTCGTCATCTATCGTCTTGCGAAGCCCGGCGGACAACGAAGGCGAATTCGAAATAGCCCTGGTCGCGGAAAATACGCCGAACGATTTCGCCCTTACTTTCGAAGCCTCGTCGAACGAAGCTGCTGTTACGCGTGTAAGCGACAGCGCATTCCTCGTCCGCTCGAAGGCTGACAGTGTCTTTTCACTCGACATCACGTCTCGGGTATCGATCCACCAACCGCCTGCCCCGGGGGATTACGGTGCGACCTATCGTATCGATGTTCGCGACACGCTATCAAACGTCGAATGTCTTGGACGGGCGAGCCTGCCCATCGCCATACGCGTTCCACCGCGGGCGCAGCTCAATATAGCTGGCGCCGATAGCCCGTTTTCCGATGGGCCGGATCTCTACACCGTGTCGTTCGACACCATGGAAACAGGAGCGGAAAGAACCGTATTCATCCAGTTGCGGTCGAATTCCGACGCCGTACTGGAATTCGAGTCGGAGAATGCAGGATCGATGAAATCGACGACCGGTCATTCGGTGTCATATACCGCTTCGCTGAATGGCAGTATCCTTGACCTAAGCTCATTGTATAGCATGTCCGTGCCCTCCGCACCGACGGCTCGGGGCACCAACCAGCCCTTGACGATCAGACTCGACGATGTTTCGGAAGCTCCGGCCGGAAAGTATCAAGACCGTGTTACGATTACGGTTTCCGCATTCTGAATGCGTTTAAAAAGAGGCATCGAATGCCTTGATATTTTTTACACGGATTCGTGATTAAGACGAATGCAGAGCTAATGCCGCACCAATACTTTAGCTGAATATTTTACGCGAATGTGCTTGCCACTGAAAAACGAATGGCGAAAAGTATAAGTCTGCAAGACTCTTTGAAATGGTGCCCAGAAGAGGACTCGAACCTCCACGGGGTTGCCCCCGCCGCCACCTGAAGACGGTGCGTCTACCAATTCCGCCATCTGGGCACACAAGCGATCTCGCCGGCTTACGCGGATCGCGGGTAGGGGCGGGCCGATAGCGAAGGGGTGCGCGGGTTGTCAACGCGAATTCGCCCGAAGCGGAGCGGCGCTTGCGGTCGTGCGGGGCATGGGGCAAGAGGCGCGCAACGGTTTACAGGAAGACAATACGACAATGGCGAAGAGCAGCTCCCTCAACGGCAAGCTGGTGGTTCTGATAGGCGGCAGCGGCTTCGTCGGCAATTACGTCGCGCAGGCCCTGCTCGAACGCGGGGCGCGGCTCCGGATCGCCAGCCGCAATCCCGAACAGGCCTTCAATCTCAAGCCGCTCGCCAATCTTGGCCAATTGCAATTCGCCCGCTGCGACGCACTCGACCGTCAGAGCGTGGAGCGATGCATCGAGGGGGCGGATGCGGTGGTCAATCTTGTTGGAGCCTTTGCCGGCAATCTGAAGCGTTTGATGGGCGAGGCGCCGGGCTGGATGGCCGAAGCGGCCAAGCAAACCGGGGCCGATGCGTTCGTCCATGTCAGCGCCATCACCGGCCGCCTGCGAGGCGAGGACGACGAGATCATCGAATACGCCGCCGCCAAGCAGCTCGGCGAGGAGCGTGCGCGCGAAGCGTTCGACCGAACGATCGTTATGCGGCCGAGCATCGTGTTCGGGAAGGACGACGATTTCCTCAACATGTTCGCCAAGCTGATCCGCACTTTTCCCGTCCTGCCGGTATTCGGTCCGGATGCGCAGCTGCAGCTCGTTTATGTCGATGATGTGGCCGAGGCGATTGCACGGGCGCTGGAAGACCCGGCGGCGCATGGCGGCAAGGTTTTCGAACTGGGCGGTCCCGAAAAGCTGACGATGATGGACATCAATCGGCGGATCGCCGCCGCACAGCATAGAAAGCGGACATTTCTCGCCGTACCCGATCCGATTTCAGGCGTTTTCGCCGCCCTTCCGGGCACGCCAATGGGGCGCGACCAGTGGGAAATGCTTAAAGGCGGCAATACGGTTTCAGGCGAGTGTCCGGGCTTCGAAGATCTAGGCATCGAGCCGCGGCCGCTAAGCCTGTTCCTCGACCGCTGGATGACGCGCTATCGCAAGCACGGGCGGTTCGCCGAGCGGCTCAGTGCCTAGGCGAGCTGGCGCTCACAACGCGTCGGAATAGATCGCCAGCAGGCGAGACCACGCGCGTTCGGCCTGCGCCTCGTTGTAAGCGGGGCTGTCCGGCACGCACCACCCGTGATCGGCGGGATAGACGTCGATCTCCGCTTCACAACCCACGCGGTCCGCCGCCTGGCGCAGTTCGGTCTTGGCGTTCGGGCTCTCGGCGTCGTCGTCCTGCGCAATGGCGATAAGATAGTGGACCGGCTCGCGCAGCATGCGGTGCGGGCTGTTCTCGCCGTCGCGCACCAGACCGCCGCCGTGGAAAGACGCCGCCGCCTCCAGCCGAGGCACTGCCGCCGCGCTCCAGATGGTGAATGGGCCGCCCATGCAATAGCCTTGCGTGCCCATGCGGCGATCGGGGTCGACCGCATCCTGCCCGGCGAACCACTGGGCTACGGCGGACGCATCGACGCCGATCGCGGCGGCATCGAGCTTCTCGCGCCACGGTTTGACCTTCTGGAACCCGTCCTGCGCCGCGAAAGTGGCGAAATCGGCAAATTGCTCGCCGGTCACGTCGCGGTAGTAGGGATTGGCGACGAAGACGGCATAACCTTGCCGCGCGAGCCGTCGTGCCATCTGCCGCTTCGCTTCACGCAAACCCGCGATGTCGGGCCAGAACAGGACAGGCGCATGCTTGCCGTCGGACGGATGGACGAAAAAGCCGTCCATGGTGCCGGCGGAGGTGGCGAAGGAGACGGAGGTTTCGGCCAGATTGGTCGAGCCCGAACCCATATTCGCGTCCATGGGTGCACAGGCAGCCGTGGCGCCTGCGGTGATCGTCGCCGCACCGAACGAACGACGTGTAAGGGATTGGCGGCCCCATTCGGCGAGTTGGCGTTTGTTGCACATAATCTTCTCTCCTTATCGCCGGGACCGGTATCTCATTCAGAAATTGTCGGAACTTCGGTCAATCCTCGCGCAGCTCGAACACTACATCGCTGATCCCCGCATCGCGCAAGGATTGCTCCACGACCTCACGATCAGTTTCCGACAGAACTCCATCGAACCTGACGACGTGGGCGATGGGATAGCGGAGCGAGAATGCACCTTCTTCGAGAATCTTCCGAATGGCGCGAACCAAGGTGTCTTCGAAAAACGGACGGCTGGCGATGACCGCCTGTTCGGAAGAAAATGGGTAGGCTGCCGGTTGATCGACGAAATCGTTCGATCCACGCTGTTCGAGCTGAACTCGATCCCGATAGATCGATACGTCGAGATCGAGCCAGCGAATATTTCCTAGCGGCGAGCCAGCGCTTCTTCGCTCTGGCTCATCAGCTTGGAGAGAATATCCGCTGCGGGCTCCTCCTCCTTGAGCATTCCCACCGACTGGCCCGCCATAAGACTGCCGCGTTCGATGTCCCCATCGATCACTGCCTTCTTGAGTGAACCGGCCCAGTAATGCTCGATCTGTAATTGCGCTTCTTCCATCGCGATTTCATTTCGGTCCAGAACGCCTGCGACTTCGGTTTGTTTCCGTGTGAATTCTTCGGTGCCTTTGTTCTTGAGCGCGCGAACCGGAATAACGGGCAGCCGCGCGTCGACCTGAACACTGGTAACGGCATCGCGTGCATTGGCACGGAAAAATGCCTTCTTGAAATCGGGATGGGCAATACTTTCGGTCGCACAGGCGAAGCGAGTGCCCAATTGGACGCCCGCCGCCCCCATTTCGAGATAGCCAGCAATGGCCTGACCACGACCAATCCCTCCGGCGACGAAAATCAGGTGGTCTTCCGACAATTCCGGCAGCATTTCTTGTGCGAGTACGCTGGTCGAGACCGGGCCGATATGTCCGCCCGCCTCCATGCCTTCGATGACGAGCGCATCTGCCCCTGAGCGAAGCAGCTTTTTGGCCAATGCCAGTGTCGGGGCAAAGCAGATGACCTTTGCCGGATTTTTCCCGCCCTTGATCGCCTCGACACTGCCTTTCGGCGGTATCCCGCCAGCCAGCACGACATGGGTGACGCCGTGCCGTTCGCACACAGCAATAAGGTCGAGCAATTGCGGATGCATGGTGATGAGATTGACGCCGAACGGCTTGTCGGTCCTGGCACGGGTCGCCGCGATCTCGGCATCGAGCAGTTCGGTCGTCATGGCGCCGCAAGCGATCACGCCGAAGCCGCCGCCGTTAGAGATTGCGGATACGAGATTGCGCTCCGAGACCCAGCTCATCGCGCCGCACATGATGGCATAGTCCGAACCGAGGAAGTCGCGGCCGCGCTGCATGAGGCGCGCCGTCTTTGGAAATTGCGTCATGACCGAGGCGCTTATATCCACGCGGCAGTAGGGGCAAGCGACCCAATGCGCGACGCGTTTCGCGGTTTTGCTTTCCGGCGGAAAAAAAGCCGCTAGCAATCGCATAAATGCCCAGTCTGCTTCCCGAATCGCTAGCCGCGTATCACCCGCAGATCGGGCTGTTCCTGCTCGTTGCCGTTTTCGTCGGCTTCGCGCTCGAACGGCTGCCACCCGTTGTACTGGCCGCGGTCTCGGCGCTGGTTATGCTATTGTTCGGCTTCATTTCGACCGACGAGCTTCTCGGCGTGTTCTCCAATCCGGCGCCCATCACGATTGCGGCGATGTTCGTGCTTTCGGGTGCCTTGCTGCGGACGGGCGCGCTGGAGGAGGTCTCCGGCTGGATTGTCCGGCGCACCTTGCGGCGGCCCAAACTGGCGGTGGCGGAGATCGGCGCAGGCACGCTCGCAGCTTCGGCCTTTATGAATAACACGCCGGTCGTCCTAGTGATGATCCCTATCGTGCGGCGCCTCGCGAAGGCGCTTGGCATCGCGGCGACGCGAATGCTGATCCCGTTATCGTACCTTACGATCCTCGGGGGAACGCTCACCCTCATCGGTACATCGACCAACCTGCTGGTCGACGGGGTAGCGCAGGAGGCTGGACTTGCCCCATTCGGAATGTTCGAAATCACCGGCGTCGGCATTTTCGCGGCGCTCGCGGGGGTGGCGACACTGGCGCTTCTCGGGCCACGCCTGCTACCCGACCGCCAGCCGCGCGCGCTCGACGAGGAGGCGGAAAGCGACGCCTATCTCTCTCATCTCGTCCTCCTCGCCGACAGTCCGTTGATCGGCCAGAAGGTGCGCGATCTGCGCATCGCGCGCCGACCGGGAGTGAAGCTCCTCGGCCTCAAACGGAGCGGGCAGATCGTGCGGAAGGGTTTCGGCAAGCACGAACTCGCAGCCGGTGATCAATTGGTGGTGGCCGCCAGCCCCGCAGAACTTGCCTCGCTCGCAGAGGCGCACGATTTTCGCACCGGCCTGACAGGTGTGGGCGGCGGAGTTACGACCGCTGGACCGGACCGGCCGAAGGATCTCGCCATGGTCGAGGCGATCGTATCCTCTTCTCACCCGATCATCGGGCGGCGGTTGGCTGACATTCCGCTGCTCTCCCGCCTCAAGGTTCGCGTTCTCGGCTTGAGCCGTCCGCGGCACAATGCCGGGCCGGAGCTTGCCGAGGTGCGTGTGCGCGCGGGCGACCGGCTGTTGATCGCAGCAGGGACCGATGCGGCGCAGGCCCTGCAGAGCAACGTGATGCTTGGCACGGTCAGCCAAGCCCCGGCCCGCGCGTTCCGGAGGCGGCAGGCTCCGATCGCCATCGCCACGCTGGCTGCCGTCGTGATCGTGGCGGCCGTTTTCTCCCTGCCCATCCAGGCTCTTGCCCTGCTGGGCGCAGGTATCGTGCTGGCGACCCGCTGCCTCGAACCGGAAGAGGCTTGGTCGGCTATCGACGGCAATACGCTGGTGCTGATCTTCGCAATGCTGGCATTCGGAGCGGGGCTGGACAATGCCGGAACGGTCGAATTGATCGTCAACGCGCTCGAACCGCTGTTTGCCGCCGCCTCGCCCCTCGTCCTGCTGATCTGCGTTTATGCCCTGGCCAGCGTCCTGACCGAAAGCGTGACCAACAACGCGGTGGCAGTTATCCTAACCCCAATCGCGATCGGCCTGGCGCAGGCTATCGGGGCCGATCCGCGCGAACTGACGGTGGCCGTCATGTTCGGCGCGAGCGCGAGCTTCGCCACTCCGATCGGCTATCAGACCAATACGCTGGTTTACGGCGCGGCGAATTATCGCTTTGCGGACTTCCTGAAGATCGGCGTGCCGATGAATATCATCGTCGGGCTGGCGACCTGCTTCGCAATCTACTTCATGTTCGGCTGAGCGGGTTCAGGCCGCTTCGTCTTCCGCATCGAGCCCATAGGCCGTGTGAAGGACGCGCACGGCAAGTTCCGTCTCGTCCTCATCGATCATCACGCTGACCTTGATTTCGGACGTCGAGATTGCCTGGATGTTGATCCCACGGTCCGACAGCGCGCGGAACATCGTACTGGCGACGCCCGCATGGCTCTTCATGCCGACGCCGACTACGCTGATCTTGGCGATGCGGCTGTCGGTGATGATGCGGTTGAAACCGATCTCGTCGCGTTTGTCCTCTAGAAGGGCCTGCGCTCGGGCGAGGTCGGCCTGAGGCACGGTAAATGTCACGTCGGTCTCGCCCTTGTCGCGGCCCACGTTCTGGATGATCATGTCGACGTTGATCGACGCGGCGGCAAGCGGTTCGAAGATATGCGCCACCGCGCCCGGTTTGTCGGGCACGCGGGTGAGGATGATCTTGGCTTCGTTCTTGTCGTGCGCGATGCCGGTTACGTGCTGGCGTTCCATTTCGCCCTTCTCCACCAGTTCGTTCATTTCATCTTCCGACACGATCAGCGTGCCGGGAATGTCGTCCGCCGGGACTGCGTCGTCGCCGACGAAGCTGGAGAGGACCTGCACGCGCACGCCCTCCTTCATCGCAAGGCCAACGCTGCGGGTCTGGAGCACTTTTGCACCCACGCTCGCCAGTTCCAGCATTTCCTCGTACGTAACGGCCTTAAGCTTGCGCGCTTTGGCGACGATGCGCGGGTCGGTCGTATAGACGCCATCGACATCGGTATAGATATCGCAGCGGTCCGCCCCGATCGCGGCGGCTACGGCTACGGCAGAAGTGTCGGACCCGCCGCGCCCCATCGTGGTGATGCGCCCCTCTTCCGAAACGCCCTGAAACCCCGGAATGACCGCGATCTCGCCCCGCCCCATCGCTGCTGCCAATGCGTCGCCGTCGATCGCATCGATCCGTGCCTTTGCATGGGCCTCGATCGTGCGGACCGGCAATTGCCAACCGAGCCAGCTGCGCGCCTTGCAGCCCAGCGATTGCAGGGTAAGCGCAAGGAGGCCGCTCGTCACCTGTTCGCCGCTGGCAACGACCACGTCGTATTCGGCCGGATCGTGCAGCGCATTGGCTTCCCGGGCGAAATTCACCAGGCGGTCGGTCTCGCCCGCCATGGCAGAAACGACCACGGCCACCTCGTTGCCGCCCGCTTGTTGCTTGCGCACGATATTGGCTACGCGGCGGATACGCTCCGTGCCGGCCATCGACGTGCCGCCGAATTTCATCACGATCCGGGCCACGCGCGCTATCTCCAAGCTGGAATGGTCACCGCGAGGCTGCTAGCCACCGTCTATGAGCGATGCAACCATGGCCACGCCAAGCAATACTTCGGCAGGGGCAACCATTCGCCCCGACGAGGCCGCCCATTTCGGCAAACTGGCACGCGACTGGTGGGATCCCAAGGGATCGAGCGCTATGCTCCATCGGCTCAACCCCGTGCGGCTGCGCTTCATCCGGCAGGCGATCGACATGCATTGGGGCGGCGATGTCGAAAGTGCCAAACCGCTGGCGGGCAAGAGCGCCCTCGATGTCGGCTGCGGCGCGGGACTGTTGACCGAACCGCTTCACCGCCTCGGCGCGGATGCGACCGGGGTGGACGCGGCGCCTGAAAATATCGGTGCCGCGGCGGCCCATGCGGACCGCACGGGGCTCGACATTCGTTATCTCGCGGGCGAACTTGGCAGTCACGATCTCGGACGGTTCGACCTTGTCTGCGCGATGGAGGTGCTGGAGCATGTCGCCGACAAGGCGGTGTTCCTGCGCGAACTGGTGCTGCATCTGGAGGAGGACGGTCTGCTGATCCTCTCCACGCCCAACCGCACGGCGCAGTCGCGCATGCTGATGGTCGGCGCGGCGGAGCGGATCGGGCTTATCCCCGCCGGCACGCACGACTGGAACGACTTCGTGACGCCCGACGAACTTCGCGAACTTCTGCGCTTTTCAGGACTGACGATGAGCGAGCCGAAGGGCATCGCCTTCGGCGTTAGCAAGGGACTGCATCTGTCGGACGATCTTTCGTTGAATTACATTGTCACGGCGCGGCGGGCCTGATCGCCCCGTCATGAAGAAACTGCCGGAATTGAAACCGAGCGAGGAGGACGCGCGGTTCCTGCGGCGGGTGTTTCTGCTGGTCGTCGTCGCGGCGGTGCTCGCCGTCGTCGTGATGGCGCACAACCTGCTGCTGCTCGCTTTCGGATCGCTGCTGGTTGCTCTCCTGCTCATCGTCGTGAGTGAATTCCTCGAGCGGAAGCTGGGGATCGCCTACAAAATCGGGCTGACCCTATCGACCTTGCTCCTGCTCGGCATCATCGCCCTGCTCGGCTACATGTTCTACGCCGAGATCGCGTTCCAGGGCGAATTGCTTGCTCGGGAGTTGCCCCGCGCCTGGGCGCAAACGGAAACGGCCCTTCGGCAAGGCGTCATCGGCCGCCTGCTGCTTGATACGGTGCAGAACCGTGATACGGTCACATTCGTCACCAACGAGGCACAATCGATTGTCAGGGGCGCGGCGGTGGCGCTCTTCAACTTGCTGATCGTCCTGTCCGCCGCGGTATTCTTCGCCGCCGATCCGACGCGCTATCGCAAGGGTCTCGCCATGCTCAGTCCACAGAGCTATCGCGCGCTGACCGATCGGACGCTTGGCGAAATCGGCACGGCGCTGCGCCTGTGGCTGATCACGCAGAGCATCTCGATGCTGGTAATGGGCGCGTTGTTCACGGTGGGCCTATGGCTTTCGGGCGTTCCAGCCTATGTTGCGCTGGGTGTGCTCGGCGGCCTCGCCGAATTCATTCCCTATGTCGGACCGATCCTCGCCATGTTGCCGGCGCTCCTGCTGAGTTTCGCGGGCGAGGGTTCGTTCGGCGGTGTGCTCGCGACCTATGCCGTCGCCCGCGTCGTGCAGGCCAATATCGTGACACCGTGGGTCACCGGCCGCGTCGTTTCGGTACCGCCAGGCTGGTACATCTTCCTCATTCTCGGCGCGGGCTACGTGTTCGGCACGTTCGGGCTATTCTTTTCCGGCCCTCTCGCCATCGCGGCCTATACCGCGTGGCTGGCGCTGTATTCGCGCGAGACGCTGGGCGACGATATCCTCATGCCGAGCGAGCATGCCGCAGAGCACTTCGGCGACGAGGAGGACGAACTACCGAAACGGGAGCCACCGCCCGGCTGATCAGTCGTTGGCCTGCATCTCTTCCGGGACGTCATCGTCCGGTCCGAAATACAGTTTCGCACATTCGGCTTTCAGCACGCCGCCATCCAGCTCCAGATCCTTCTTATAGGCATCGGCGATGTAATCGAGTGTCGAGAGATGTCGGTCCTCGAAATACATTTCGTGCACGTCTTCGCGGCCCGCACCGTAGACGATGCGGCTCACTCCCGCCCAGATGCATGCGAACGTGCACATGCCGCAGGGTTGCAACGTGGAATAGAGGGTCGCGCCTTCGATCCGCATATTGCCGTGGGCCGGCCCTCCGGCGCGCAGGGTCACGATTTCGGCATGGGCGGTTGCATCGCAATCGTGATCCGTGCGGTTGACCCCGCGCGCGATTTCCACCCCGTCGAGAACGAGGATCGCACCGATGGGCGTATCTGCGGGATCCTCTCCCTTGATCGCTACGGCATGATCGCGCGCCTTGCGCATCCAGTCTTTGTCGGTTTGCTCGTCCATAGAGAATGAACGTACCGTACAAAGTTAGGGCAGGACTTTACCATTTATTGACCGCTGGCACGTAAGATGGAGACGTCATGGTCAAGAAAACGGTCCTAGGTCTCGCGATCGTAAACCTGCTTATTTACAGTTACGGCAGCGATTTCGGCTCGATCAAACACAACATCCTGAATTCCGCGAAGTCGAACGGTCAGACGGTGATGGCACGCGACGATGGCGGTTGGGGTCGCTGAAACCTCGACGATAGTCGTTCGCCAGATATGGCGGGGTCGCATCCATCGCGGTCTCAGGCTATCGACTGGGCAACCATGCAGCTGAACGATCGCATTTATCGGATTGCCTTGATCGAGGACGATGGACCGCTGCGAACCCTGCTCGTCCGGCAGATCAAGCAAAGCGGCTTTCCGATCCGCGCCTATGCGACGGCCGCCGAGTTCAAGGCAGCGGACGATCCATACGATTTGGTCATCCTCGACATCATGCTTCCCGGCACAAGCGGGCTCGACCTGTGCCGGACACTGCGCCAAACCAGCGAAGTTCCGATCATCTTCATCAGCGCCCGTTCTTCGCCGACCGATCGTATCGTCGGTCTGGAGCTCGGTGCGGACGATTATCTGGTCAAACCCATCGACCCTGCCGAATTGATCGCGCGTATCCGGTCCGTTCTTCGCCGGTCCGAACGAGAAGGTGTCGGGAGCGGCGGGGATCGCGAAAACGTCGTGCGGTTCGACGGATGGACGATGGATCGGCGCAGAAGGGAACTCACCGCCCCGGAGGGTGGCCGCGTCTCGGTTTCGGATGCGGAATTCGATCTGCTCGGCGTTATGCTCGATATGCCGCAGCGCGTGATAGGGCGTGAAACTCTGCTCGAAAAATCGCGCGATCGCTTGCCCGGAAGTGACACCGGAGACCGCAGCATCGATGTGCTCGTAAGCCGGTTGCGACGGAAACTCGGCGTCGTGGACGGGGGGCGCGATCTCATCCGTACGGTGCGCGGCGTCGGCTATGTTTTTACCGGTCAGGTAGAACGTTGAAGGGCATCCGCGCGTGACGAAGCGCAGCCTCTGGCCCGCTGGCCTGACGGGCCGGGTGATCCTGGTTTTGATCCTCGCGGTGACCGTGCAATTCCTGGCCGCCAGCCTGCTGATCCGCGCAGGCGAATCCCATCTGCAACGCCAGGATCTCGGCAAACGGATCGCCGAACAATTACTCATCGCCGAACGAATCGTCGAATCCGCTGATGATGCGGATCGGGAGGCGTTGCTCGACAACCTCTCGACCATTCATACGCGATTGCGTCTCGTCGCTGGACCGCCGGACCTTCCGAGCGGCATGGCTCCGGGAACGCAGGAAGTTGCTCGCTCGATCATTGCGTTCGAGCCTGCCCTGGCGGACAAGAACCTGCGGCTGATGCGCGAAGGCAGCGGTTTGCTCGACTTTGAGAGGAAGCTGGAAGGCGCGATCGAGATCGACGATGGCGTATGGATACGCTTCACGACGGAAGAGCCGGTCGCCGAATGGTTGGTTTACCTGGAATCGTCGCTTCGCATTGGGTTCGTGGCGTTGCTCGTCCTCGGATCGGCCGTCGTCCTCGTTCGAACTCTCGGCGCGCCGCTACGAAGACTGTCCGCAGATGCGCTGCTGATCGGCACATCGTCGCGCATCCCGTTCGACGAGGATGCGGGCCCACGCGAACTCCGCGAAGTGTCGCGTGCGCTGAATTCCATGCAGGAGCGGCTCGCCGACGAAGCGGACCGACGCACCCAGGCTCTCCTTGCCGTCGGCCACGACTTGCGCACTCCGCTTGCGCGGCTTCGATTGCGGATCGCCACTATCGACGATGCGGAAGAGCGAAGTGCGGCGCAGAACGATATCGACCAGATGACGCGGATGCTGCAGGAGTTGCTGGATTTCTTCGAGACCGGCGAAACCCGGCAGGCGCGCGAACCGAGCGACCTTTCAAGCTTGTGCCAGACCGTTGGCGAAATGTTCGCCGATCTGGGACACGAGATCGAGTTTTCCGGCCCCGAACGCCTCACCGTTCCCGTGGTGCACGATCATGTCGTTCGCGCCGTCGAAAATCTGGTCGATAACGCCATCAAATACGGCGGAAGCGCGCGCATCGTCCTTACGGAACAGGGCGAATATGCAGTCATTGCGATTGAAGATCGTGGCCCCGGCATTCCGCCAGAGGATATCGTCCGGGTCATGCGGCCGTTCGAACGGCGCGACGTTTCCCGACAGGACCGTCATCAGGGGATGGGGCTCGGCCTCAGTATCGCCGACAACGTGGCAGTGACGCATGGTGGAAGGCTAGAACTCGCCAATCGCCAGATCGGCGGCCTGCGCGCCGCGCTCCTTCTGCCGAAAAAGTGACCTCGGAAACAATTTGTTACAATTCGGACGCGCTGCGGAAACGAAACGCGTCCATTAAGCACTGCAACTTTGGAACCCATGCAGGAGCTATCCATGGACAAATTAATGAAAGGCCTCTCGCGCTATCGCGAAGGTGCCTATCCCAAGCACGCCCAGCTTCTCGAAACGCTCGGTCGCGAAGGGCAGAACCCTAAAACCCTCATGATCAGCTGCTCCGACAGCCGCGTCGTGCCCGAGCTTATCACGCAATCCGATCCGGGCGACCTGTTCGTGATCCGCAATGCCGGCAATATCGTACCGCCGTGGCAACGCCTCAATGGCGGCACCACGTCGACCATCGAATTTGCGGTCGTTGGCCTGGGTGTGACCGATATCGTTATCTGCGGCCATGCCGATTGCGGTGCCATGAAAGCGCATTTCGCTCCCGAAGGCGCGCTCGACGCAATGCCGTCGGTGAAGGAATGGATCAGCCATTCGACCGCGGCCCATTCGGCGGTGGAAGCATGCTGCGGGTCTGCCGACGACGGCGAGAAGATGGACATGCTCGTCGAGGAGAACGTGAAGCTGCAATTGACGCATCTGCGCAGCCATCCGTGCGTGGCGGCGGCTCTTGCCAAGGGCGATTTGCGGCTGCACGGCTGGGTATTCGAGATCGGCGCCGGGGCGGTTCGCGCTCTCGACGGCAAGACCGACACATTCCGTTCGATGGACGAAGTCGGCGAAGATATTCCCGTTGCGGTCACCGGGCCGCAGGCTCGTTCCAACCAGAAAGCGGCGTAACCTCCCCCTGTGGCCGCTTTCGGGCCGGCACGCATGACCGCACCAAGGCCATGCGTGCCGGCCTCCCCGTTTCGTTTATTCGCGATACGCGCGCACCGGCGCAGATAGTCGCAGACTTTTGAGCCAAGGAACCAACGTGGCAGAACAAACCAAATTCCTCTCCTCGCTCGGTCGGGATCTTCCCGCCTCGATCGTGGTCGCGCTGGTGGCCCTCCCGCTATGCCTCGGTATCGCACTGGCATCGGGGGCACCGCTCTTTTCAGGCCTTATTGCCGGGATCGTAGGCGGCATCCTCGTCGGCGCACTTTCCAAATCGCAGCTTTCCGTCAGCGGTCCTGCCGCAGGTCTGACCGTGATTGTGCTCGACGCACTGGAAGTTCTGCCGAGCTGGGAAGTTTTCCTCCTCGCCGTGATGCTCTCCGGCCTGCTTCAGGTCGCTCTCTATTTCACCCGATCCGGCACTTTGTCGGAATTTGTGCCGAGTTCGGTCATTACCGGGATGCTTGCTGCGATTGGCCTCATCTTGATACTCAAGCAAATCCCTCATGCCTTGGGCTATGACGGCGACTTCGAAGGAAGCCTGAGCTTCCTCCAGCCCGATGGCCTCAACACGCTATCGGCGCTGTTTTACTCGGTGTGGGATTTCTTCCTGCCCGGACCTATCATCGTCGCCCTCATCTCGTTGGTGTTCCTGTTCTGGTGGGATGCGTCCAAGCCCAAGGAAGGGCCGCTGCGCCTGCTGCCGGGTCCGCTGGTCGTGGTTATCTTCGGCGTCCTTGCCAATGAGGCGTTCAAGCTTATCGCCCCGGGTCTGGTCATCGATCCAAGCCATCTCGTGCAGGTGCCTGTTTCCGGCTCGCTCGGCGAATTCGTCGGCCAGTTCCGTACCCCCGATTTCTCCGCCATCGGCATGGCCGACGTTTGGATCGTGGCCGCAACGCTTGCGATCGTCGCCAGCCTCGAATCGCTTCTCTGCGTCAAGGCTGTCGACGAGATCGATCCGCAACGTCGCACGACAGACAAGAATCACGAACTGCTTGCACAGGGCGGCGGCAACTTCCTGTCCGGTTTGATCGGCGGGCTTCCCTTGACCTCCGTGATCGTTCGCTCGTCGGCAAACGTCGCCGCCGGTGCGGAAACGAAGGCCTCGGCAGTCCTGCACGGTTTCTGGCTGCTGCTGAGCGTCTTGCTCATCCCGTTCGTGTTGAACCTCATTCCGCTCGCAGCGCTTGCTGCCATCCTCATTCAGGTCGGTTACAAGCTGAATACGCCCGAACTTTACAAGCGGCGCTGGGCGCAGGGTTGGCACCAGTTCGTGCCGTTCATCGCGACGATCGCCGCTATCCTGTTTACGGATCTGCTGCGCGGCATCATCATCGGTCTTGTCATCGGCTTCGTCTTCGTGGTTGCACGGAACTTCCGCACCGCGGTCAGCGTGGCGCATGACGATGATTTCTGGATGGTGAGCGCGCGCCGTAACCTGTATTTCATTCACAAGTACGAGTTGCAGAATTCGCTCGGCCGTGTGCCGGAAGGCGCTACGGTCGTGATCGATCTGGAACGGGCCGAATTCGTCGATCCCGACAATATCGACATCATCAACAGCTTCTCGAGAAATGCGCACTTCCGCGACATCTCGGTCAGCATTCGCGGCGATGTCGATAATCTTGCCGACGTGCAACTCGAAGCGCCCTCCAAAAAGGTGGCCTACTCATGAAAACCATTCGCGAACTGATGCTGTCGAACAAGGCCTGGGCCGCCGAGAAACGCGAGATAAAGAAGGATTATTTCGCGCAGCAGGCGGCGGGCCAGAACCCGGAAGTGTTCTGGATCGGCGGATCCGACAGCCGCGTATCGCCGCAGCACATCACCCAGACACGGCCGGGCGAACTCTTCATCCACCGCAATCTGGCCAATCTCGTCTACGATAACGACGATAACCTTCTCGCCGATCTGCAGCACGCGGTCGACGATTTCGAGGTCGGTCATATCGTATTGTGCGGTCACTATGGCTGCAGCGGGCTTCGCAGTGCGATGGATGACGACGTCACCGGCCACATGAAAGCGTGGCTGCGCGGTGCACGCGACGTGTATGACGCCAATCGCGAGGAACTGGATGCGATCGCGGATCCGCTCGCCCGCCAGAACCGACTGAGCGAGTTGAACGTGCGCGAACAGCTCATCAGGCTGTCCCGCATCGATATCGTGCGCGCCGCCTTCTCGCGGGGGCAGGATCTGACCCTGCATGGCTGGATATACGACGTGCGCAACGGGCAGTTATCGGAACTGCTTGCCATCGATGCGCCGGTTGAAACCGCAGTACCCAAGCCGGCACCGAAGATCATTTCGGTCGAGGAGCCGGCGTCCGACCCGGCGTGACCGGACACATCTAATCGAATTGAACGGAGCCGGCACTTTTCATGCCGGCTCCACGCAGAAAGAATTCTATCCGGCAGCGAAGACTCTCGGCAGGAGCGCGCTTCGCGGCTCCGTGACTGATCGCTTCCTGTTGCATGTCGTTGATGAGCAGACCGAAAAAGAGTTCGGCCAAAATCTCTGGCTCGTAGAGCATCGCGACGCCCTGCGCCTTCCAGCGACTGAACAGTTCGACCAAGGCGAGCCGCGTACGCTGTGCCTTGGTTTCGAAGAACAGCTTGGCGAAATCCGGCTCTCCGATGCTTCGCGCTATCACCAAGCGGGTAAGGGCAACGTCTTCGGTGTGTAGAAACCGTGCGTGTAGCCCCATCCCGATGCGTGTCAGGGTCTCTGCGGGCGACGCATTCAGCGCGGCCATCTCGCGCACTATGGTGACGCCGGGCCGCATCTTCTCTTCCACTACGGCGTCGAACAGCCCCTCCTTGTTACCGAACAGCTTGTAGATCGTCGCGAGCGAACCGCCGGCTTCCTGCACCACCTGCCCGAGAGTTGTCCGCTCGAACCCCTGTTCCAGAAACAGTTTGCGCGCGGCCGCGATAAGCGCGTCGCGGCGTTGGTCGAGCCTGCTCGAAGCTGTCTGCGTACCCATGGTTTCTGTTTTCACGATCAGAAACGCACTTGCAAGCAGAACTGTAATGCCTATTACACCTTCGCACCTGCAACATCGCATCGTCCGAGGCTCCATGCGCAATCTGATTTTCCTTCTCGCAATGCTGCTCGGCGCATGTTCGGCCCCAGAAGAGGCTGCCCCGCCCCCCGCGACCCCTGTTCGCACCATCACCGTCGCACCGGCAGCCATACCGAACATCATCGAATTGCCCGGCCGTGTAGAGCCCGTGCGAGAAGCCGAAGTTCGCGCCCGGGTCACCGGCATCGTGCAACAACGGCTGTACGAGGAAGGCACCGATGTGCGCGCAGGACAGCCATTGTTCCGTATCGATCCGCGCGAACTTCGCGCCAGCTACGCGCAGACCGAAGCCAGCCTCCAGCGGGCCCGCGCAACTGCGTCGAACGCCAGCGCTGTGGTCGATCGCTATCGCCCCCTGGTGAGCGAAAACGCCATCAGCCAGCAGGAATACGACGCGGCCGTCGCTGCCGCACGCGAAGCCGAAGCAAATGTTGCGCAGATACGCGCGCAGCTTGATGCCGCATCGCTGCAACTCGGATATACCACTGTCCGTGCGCCCATCGCTGGTCGGGCGAGTCGCGCGCAGGTTACGGAAGGCGCCCTGGTCAGCCAGACGGAGGGAACGCTTCTAACGCGGATCGAGCAGATCACGCCGGTCTATGTAAGCTTCTCCCAATCGGCGAGCGAAGTTCTCGCGATCCGGCGCGCGATTGCCGCAGGTGAGCTCGATCTCGGAGAAAACGAACAGGTCGAGGTGCGCCTGCAGTTCAGCGACGGAACCGAATATCCCATTCCAGGCTATATCGACTTTCTCGATTTCTCGGTCGACGAAGAGACGGGCACGGTCGATCTGCGCGCCGAATTCCCCAATCCTGAAGGCATTCTTCTGCCGGGCGAGTTCGTTCGCGCGCGCATTTACGCCGGTCGTATTTCTAATGGCATCGCGGTGCCCCAGCGTGCGGTGACCGTGAACGAGGACGGCGGATCGGTCTTCGTCGTCGATGGCAAAGGCATGGCAGCGCTTCGCCCGGTCCAGCTCGGCTCCATGGCCGATGGGCGCTGGGTCATCGAAAGTGGCTTGCGTCCTGGCGACAAGGTCATCGTCAGCAACCTCCAGAAAATTCGCCCCGGTGCTCCGGTAACGATTGCGAACCAGGCATCGCGCGGAAACACCCAGCAACGGGCACGCCCTGCACCGGCCGAGGCACGCTGAGATGCCTCGTTTCTTTATCGATCGCCCCATCTTCGCATGGGTTATTTCCCTCGGCATCCTGCTTGCCGGCTTCCTTGCCCTGCGCGCGCTGCCGATCGAACAATACCCGGAAGTCGCGCCGCCTTCGCTCACTATCGCCGTCGCCTATCCGGGCGCCGATGCGGAAACGCTCGAGCAGAACGTTACGCAGGTTATCGAGCAGCAGCTGAACGGCGTCGAAGGCTTCCTCTACATGGCCTCCAACAGCCGCTCGAACGGAACGGCGGAAATAACGCTGACGTTCGAAGCCGGGACCGACATCGATATCGCACAGACCGAGGTGCAGAACCGCCTCAGCACGGTCGAGGCGCGCCTTCCCGAAGAAGTGCGCCGACAAGGCATCACCGTCCGGCAGGCCAATGCCGGCTTCCTCATGATCATTGCGCTGACATCGGAGACCGGCAGTCTCACCACGACCGATCTCGGCAATATCGCGTCAAACCAGGTGCTCGACGAACTACGCCGCGTGAACGGCGTCGGCGATGTGACCTTGTTCGGCTCGCAATATGCGATGCGTATCTGGCTCGATCCCGAAGCCCTAGCCTCCTACAATCTGTCGCCCGCCGCAGTGCTTGCCGCGATACAGGAACAGAACAGCCAGACCGCGGGCGGTTCGATCGGCGCTCTCCCTTTGACGGACGGGCAACAGATCACCGCCTCGATTTCCACCGACGGCCGCTTCTCCACGGTGCGCGAGTTCGAAAACATCATCTTGCGGGCCAATAGCGGCGGCGCGGCGGTGCGCCTCGGCGAGGTTGCTCGGATCGAGATCGGCGCACAGTCCTATGCCACCTCGACCGAACTCAACGGCCAGCCGATGGCCGGCATGGCCGTTCAGTTGGCAACGGGAGCCAATGCGCTGTCGACTTCGGAAGGCGTGAAGGCGCGGATGGAAGAAATCGGTTCCGGTCTGCCGGCGGGTGTCGACTGGTCGATCCCTTACGACACGACGCCGTTCGTGCAGGCCTCCGTAGACGAAGTGGTGAAGACCTTGGTCGAGGCCATGATCCTCGTCTTCCTCGTCATGTTCCTCTTTCTCCAGAATTGGCGCGCTACGCTGATCCCGGCATTGGTCGTGCCAATCGCGCTTGCGGGGGCCTGCCTCGGTCTCTGGGTTTTCGGCTTTTCGATCAATGTCCTCTCGCTGTTCGGCATGGTGCTGGCCATCGGCATCCTCGTCGACGATGCGATCGTCGTGATCGAGAATGTCGAGCGGATCATGCGCGAGGAAGGCCTGCCGCCGCTGCAAGCCACGCGCAAAGCGATGGACCAGATCACTGGAGCCATCATCGGCATCACTCTGGTCCTCATCGCCGTGTTCGTGCCGATGGCCTTCTTCCCCGGATCGACCGGCGGTATCTATCGCCAGTTCTCGATCACGCTGGCGATTTCGATCTTCTTCTCCGCTCTCTTGGCCCTGACTCTGACGCCTGCCCTGTGCGCGACATTCCTCAAGCCGATGGAGCACGGACCGGACGAGACCGAGGGCGAGGTTCGCGATCCGGTGCCTTTCCCGAAAGGCGGTACGCTACGGGAAAAGGCGTCATGGGCCCGGCAAAAGGCGGCGCGGCTATTCGCACGGTTCAACAGCTGGTTCGCCCGCATGACCAGCAAATACGGCCGTGCGAATGACAGCATCCTATCACGGCCCTTGCGCACCTTCGGCGTGTTCGCGCTGCTGGCAGCGCTGACCGTCTTCCTGTTTACGCGCCTGCCCGGCGGCTTCCTGCCGACAGAGGACCAAGGCTATCTCATTGCCGCGGTACAGGCCCCTCCCGGTGCGACGGTCGAGCGGCTCGACGAAGCGCTCGATCCGATAACGAGCTACTGGCTCAACAAGGAAGAAGTCGAGAACCTGGTCGTCGTCCGCGGGTTCAGCTTTTTCGGACAGGGGCAGAACAATGCTCTGATGTTCGCACCGTTCAAACCGTGGGACGAGAGAACCGGGGACGGCAGTAGCGCCGAAGCCATTCTCGGCGAAGCCATGGGTGTGTTTTCCCAAGTAGAGGGTGCAATCGCCTTCGTCATTCAGCCACCGTCGATCCAGTCGTTGGGGCAGGCGAGCGGCTTCACCCTGAAGCTCGAAGACCGCGGCGGTGTGGGGCGAGACACCCTTGTTGCCGCGCGCGATCAATTGCTGGGGCTTGCGTCGCAAAGCAATGTCATCGCCAACCTGCGGCCTGAAGACCAAGCGCCGAGCCCGGAGGTGGCCGTCGATATCGACCGGCTTCAGGCGCGCGCACTTGGCCTTTCCCTGAGCGACGTGAACGCGGCTCTCTCGATCACGTTCGGTTCCGCCTATGCCAACGACTTCAACCGCGAAGGCCGCGTGTTGCAGGTTCTGGTACAGGCCGATGCCCCTTATCGTATGACGCCGGAGGACATCCTCGCGCTGCGTATACCCAACGATCAGGGCGAACTCGTACCCTTCAGCGCCTTTGCCAAGGCCGAATGGTCCGCCGCTCCGAACAGCCTTGCGCGATATAACGGGTACCCCGCCATGACGCTTTCGGGCATGGCGGCCCCCGGCCAATCGTCCGGTGCTGCGCTGAACGAGATGGAAACCCTGGCGGCGCAACTCCCCGACGGTATCGGCTATGAGTGGACGGGCATTTCCTACGAGGAGAAGCAGGCAGGCGGCCAGATCGGTCTGCTGCTCGGCTTGTCGGTCGTGGTCGTCTTCCTCGTGCTTGCCGCACTTTACGAAAGCTGGGCCGTACCGCTTTCTGTCCTGCTGATCGTACCGATGGGTGTGCTCGGTGCCGTACTCTTCACAATGCTGCGCGGCCTTTCGGCGGACGTCTATTTCAACGTCGGCCTCATTACTATCATCGGCCTCGCGGCGAAGAACGCGATCCTGATCGTCGAGTTCGCGATCGAGGAAGAGGAGCGTGGCCGCTCGATCCTTGATGCCGTGAAAGAAGCCGCCATCCTCCGTTTGCGCCCGATCATCATGACCTCGCTCGCCTTTACGATGGGCATGGTGCCGCTCGTCTTCGCCAGCGGGGCCGGCGCGGCGAGCCGCATTGCCGTTGGCACCGGCGTGATGGGCGGCATGATTACGGCAACGGCCATCGGCATTTTCGTAATCCCTGCCCTTTATCTGATTGTGCGCCAGAGGCTCAGCCGTCAGGACCCGCATAGCGCCGGAGGTACGCCCGAGAAAATAGACCGCCTGCCCGGGGAGCAACCGGCGTGAGACTAACATCGTTCTTTACGCTCGCAGCCAGCGCTGTTCTGATCACGGGCTGCGTCAATCTCGCGCCTGAACACACGCGCCCCGAGCCGGCCGTGGGTCCGGCATTCGAAGCGCTGCTCGCGCCGGACGGAACCGCGGTGGCAGCGGAGATCCCCTACGACCAATGGTTCGTCGACCCCCAGCTTGTCACCTTGCTCGGCACTGCGGTCGAAAGTAACCGCGATCTCATGGCTGCGACTGCGCGCATCGAACAGGCACGCGCGCGCTACCGGATACAGGACGCACGCCGATTGCCGGAGGTTGTCGCAAACGGGAGCGCGACCCGCACGCGGCAGGCGCTGACTGACGGAACTGCTCTGGGCCAGGCCGGCGACGGCCAGCAATTTCCCAACTCGATCACCTTCAACCGTTTCCAGGTCGGCGTCGGCGTCAGCGCCTTCGAACTTGATTTCTGGGGCCGTATCGCGAATCTGAGCGAAGCTGCGCGAGCGGAATATCTTGCGACGATTGCTGCGCAGCGCGCTTTCTATCTCTCGCTAGTCGCCGATGTCGCAACGACCTATTACGAGATCGTCGAGACTCGCGAACAGATCGCTTTGGCAGAGGCGACGGCGGAAAGCCGCAGCGAGGCCTTACGCATCGCCCGTCTGCGTCTCGATCAAGGGGTGACCTCTGCGCTGCCGTACCGTCAGGCCGAAACACTGCTGACCCAGGCCCAGCAACAGCTTTCCTCGGAGCGGTTGGCGCTCGCGCAGCTGCGCAACCAACTCACCGTCCTGGTGGGCGGACGACTCCCCGAAAATCTCCCCGAGGGATACGATCTTGCGCGCCAAGGCAACGGACGGCGGCTGGATGCCAGCGTGCCTTCCACGGTGTTGCTGGTCCGGCCCGACATCATCGCGGCCGAAGAGCAATTACGATCTGCGCGCGCCAATATCGGGGCAGCTCGCGCCGCCTTCTTCCCCTCGATCTCGCTGACCGGAAATGCCGGCCTGACCTCGAACGATCTTGGCGGCCTTTTCGGACCTGATGGTTTCGGATGGACCTTTGGGCCGTCCATTAGCCTTCCAATCTTCGATGCTGGCGCGCGTCGCGCCGATCTCGATCTCGCTCAGGCGCTGGAAGTCGAACAGGTCGCGAACTACGATCGAACCGTGCAGACCGCCTTTCGCGAGGTGGCCGACGCTTTGGCAGGACGCGTTTATCTCACCGAACAGATAGACACGCTGGAACGCGCGGTCGCCGCGCAGGAACGGATCGCCCGGATCGCGCGGTTGCGGTACCGCGAGGGCGTTGCCGATTACCTCGAAGTGCTCGATGCCGAACGCAACCTGTTCAGCGCCCGCCAGCAGCTTCTGACCACCCGCCGCGCCGCCCTGCAGAACAGCGCTACGCTATACGTAGCGTTGGGCGGAGGCGAGGGGGCCGCGCGTACGGACGCACAAGCCGACTAGGCTACGCGGCTGTTCCCGCCATCGATCACGACGCATCGCGCCCTCAGGCTGTCCAGCTTCTGATAGATCTTTGAAACGTCTCTCCGAAGAGAAACTGTTTGGTGCGGTCGAGAAGACTCGAACTTCCACGGGCTTTCGCCCACAACGACCTCAACGTTGCGCGTCTACCAGTTCCGCCACGACCGCACACAGTCAGTATCGGGGCGCTGCCCCGCCGGTAGGTGCGCGCCACTAGCAGCGCATAGGACGGCCCGCAAGCGCCTTGTTGAGGTTAAAGCGGCGCCCAGCCGACATCGGCGAAGACCGCGTTGCGCGGAACGTCGGTGCGGGCCTCGTCGATGGTTACGGTTTCGCCCGGCGCGATCTTCGGCTGCGGCGGCTGAACGACCCAGCTGAAGACTTGTCGCTCACGCCCATCGAGCATTTTGATCAAGACCGGCGGCAGGTTCTGCGTTTCGCGCGACGTGTTCTCGATGACAATCCGTGCGCTGAATAGATATGTCTTGTTCGAAAGCTCGCGCCAGCTTTGCTGATCTTCCGGAAAAGTCAGCTCTAGCCCCGGCTTCGCCGCACCCCATTCGGCCGAACGAAGCGGCCACCATCCGGGCGTTCCGGCAATATTGAGGGTGGCCACGGCCCCCAGAGCCAATATGGCGAATATGGCTGCTGCCCAGGTCCAAAGACGCATCGTATTGCGCTGCGGACGAAACGGCGGTGCGCGATCGAAATGCGATACGCCGGTGTCGATATCATCGTCGCCAACAGGAGGCAGGGGTGAACGCTGATCCCGCGCGTAGGATGGCGGGCGTGTTTTGTCGAAATCGACGTCTTGCTTCGCTTCGACGGCCGTCTCGGAGGTCCCGTCGGCCGACACGGTTTCAGTCGGCTTGGCAGGGGCCGGATCCGGGCCCAGCTGCTCTTCGACGCCATCCTCGTCGGCAATCGCGTCGTGGTCCGCTTCATTTGTAGTCGTAGCGTCCGCAAAAGCGGCTTTGGGCGCGGCGCTCTCAGTGTCGATCGCCATTTCGGACGTCGCACTGTCTTCAGTCTTGGCAGCGTCCGGTTCCGGACCTTCCTGGAACCATGCGTGCTTGCATTTCGCGCAGCGCACCGTCCGCCCCTCTATCCCGATCGCGCTGTCAGGAACGACGTAACGCGTCTGGCAGGCGGGGCAGGCGATAATCATGGTGAACGCTGGCTTAGGGGCCGGCGCGAATCACCACAAGGTTCGCTTTTGCGCGCGAAAGGACCAAAGCGCCTTTTTTCCACACCGATGCATCGTTATAGCGCCATCGGGCGATGACGGGATACGGTCACATATCGGCAGGACCACGGTGTCCGGCATGAACGGCACCGATCCCGGTATCGTGAAGTTCGACAATGTCGGGCTGCGCTACGGGTTGGAAAAGGAAGTTCTGTCGGACATTTCCTTCACGCTGTTTCCCGGGCAATTCTATTTTCTTACCGGAGCCAGCGGAGCGGGAAAGACCTCACTCCTGCGGCTGCTGTATCTTGCGCAGCGGCCTTCGCGCGGTGCCATTCATATGTTCGACAATGATGTAATTGCCGCGCCGCGCGAAACCCTGCCCGCTTTTCGCAGACGTATCGGCGTCGTCTTTCAGAATTTCCGGCTGGTGGACCACTTGTCCGCTTACGACAATATCGCCCTCCCCCTTCGCGTTGCGGGCGTTTCCGAGGGGGAACTCGCCGAACCGGTGACGGATATGCTGGATTGGGTCGGCCTTGCGCAACGTGCAGACGCCCGCCCCGCCTCGCTATCCGGCGGCGAACAACAACGCGTCGCGATTGCGCGTGCGGTAATCTCGCGCCCTGAAATCCTCGTTGCCGACGAACCGACCGGCAATGTGGATGCGGAGATGGCAATCAAGCTCATCCGTCTGTTCCAGGCTCTCAATCGATTGGGCACGACGGTTCTGGTGGCGACGCACGATATGCAATTGCTGCGCAAGGTGCCCGACAGCTTGCTGATGCGGCTGGACAAGGGGCGCTTGTCCGATCCTACCGGTGTGCTCCGCTATCCGCCGCGCCGGGAGGACTGATCGTGGAGCGGCCCCCCGTGATCCGCCCTGCTAGCAAGCGCGGACTTGCCCCCTTTCGAGGTCGGCGGGCCGCATCGCTTCTGCCGCGCACACGGCTCGCCGGTCCGATGCCATGGGTGATGGCGATCATGGTTGCGCTTACGGTCCTCGCTGGCGGCGCCGCCCTTTCGCTCGACAATGTTGCCCAGACGGCCCGCGGAGAACTCGCTGCCGCTGCCACGGTTCAAATTCTTTCCCCCGACCCCGAACGCCGGACAGCGCAGGCGCTGCAGGTCGCCACGATGCTTCGAGAACAAACGGATGTTTCGCAGGTGCGGATCGTCCCTCGCCAAGAAGTCGCCGATTTGCTCGAACCCTGGCTTGGCTCGGCAAGCGGGGGGAATGTGGTTCCGCTCCCCGCCCTGATCGATGTCGTGCTTTCGCGTGAAGCCGATGCCAGCGCGGTGGCCCGTTTGAGAGCGAAGATCGTCGAGATCGCTCCGGATGCGCGGATTGATGCGCAGTCGGAATGGCTCGAACCGGTCCTTGCAGCAATTTCCACGCTGCGCTGGATGGCGGTCGGCCTCATTCTCCTCTTGGGTTTTACCGCCGCCGCTGCCGTATGGCTGGCTGCGCGCCATGCTTTGGGCATCAATCGCGATACGCTGGAAATCGTGCATCTGCTGGGGGGCAGCGACGCGCAGATCGCACGCGTTTTCCAGCGCTCCATCATGATCGATGCGGTTGCAGGCGGCGTTGCCGGCCTTGTCCTCGGCGCAGCTGCTCTTACGCTCATGGCGCGGCAGTTTTCGGCACTCGATTCCGGCATGATTTCCGCAGGCGGCTTGAGTGGTACCGACTGGGCGATCCTCGCGCTTCTGCCGCTTTGCGCAGTCGCGATTGCAGTCTACACGGCGCGCATGACGGTGCTTTCGAGCTTGAGGCGAATCCTGTGATCCTGCGTCTGTTTGCAGCTATCGTGCTCCTCTATGTCGGCGGTTTCCTGACATTTGCGTTGACCCTGCCGCAAGCGATGGCAGGAGCCGCGACCGATGCGGTGATCGTGCTGACGGGCGGGCCGGGGCGGATCCAGCGCGGGCTGGAGGTGCTCGACGAAGGGTTGGCGAAAGAGATGTTCGTCTCGGGCGTCGACCGGGAAGTGAAGTCTCAGGAATTCGCGGCGCAGTTCGATGTGGATGCGCGGACGATGGAATGCTGCGTGCAACTCGGCTATCTCGCGGTCGATACGCGCAGCAATGCGGGCGAGACGGCCCAGTGGATGAAGGATCACGGCTTCACCTCGGCACGCGTGGTGACGACCGACTGGCACATGGCGCGTGCCTTTTCCGAGGTTGCAGAGGCCATGCCTCCGGGCATCAGGCTGGTGCAGGATGCGGTGCCGTCCCACCCCGAACTTGCAACGCTATTTCTCGAATACAACAAGCTGCTCGCGTCCGAAGTGACGCGCGGCGTGCCGAGCCTGCGCGGATGATCTATCTGCGTAATGCCGCCTTCTACGGCGCGTTCTACTTCGGATCGGTATTCGTCACTCTGGCGGCGCTTGCCTGCCTGCCGTTCTCTCGCGCCGCATTTCGCAGGAGGGTCGAAAACTGGAGCGGAATGCAACGCTGGTGCGTGCGCCACCTGCTCGGATGTCCTGTGAGGATCGAGAACCAGCCGCCGCAGCGCCCCGTGCTCTACGCAGTGAAGCACGAAAGCTTTTTCGAGGCGATCGATGCGCCGACCCTGTTCGATACGCCGGCGGTGTTTGCGAAGAAGGAATTGTTCGACATTCCCTTCTGGGGCCGCGCTGCACTCGCCTACGGCCTCGTACCCGTTTCGCGGGGGGATGGCGCCAAAACCCTGAAGGCGATGATCCGCGCGGCGAAAGAAGCAGTGAGCGAGGGACGACCGCTGGTGATCTTCCCCGAAGGCACGCGTGTGCCGCATGGCGAGCGGGCCGAACTGAAGGCGGGGTTCGCGGGGCTTTACAAATTGCTGGGCCTTCCGGTGATCCCGGTTGCGGTGAATAGCGGCCCTCCCTATCACCGCGGCCTGAAGCGGCGCGATCCGATCACCTATCGCTTTGGCGAGGAAATCCCGCCGGGCCTGCCACGCGACGAAATCGAGACCCGCGTGCTCGACGCGATCAATGCGCTGAACTGAGAGCTAGTGGTCCCCGCGGCCGAAATCCGCTCGCCCATCGTCCTGACCCTGCTCGATCACTTGGCGGCGGATGGTGCGCGTGCGCTCGAACAGGTCGAACAGCGTTTCGCCGTCGCCATTGCGGATCGCGCGCTGCAAGGCGGTGAGGTCTTCGGTGAAACGCCCGAGCATCTCCAGCACCGCCTCGCGGTTGGAGAGGAACACGTCGCGCCACATGGTCGGATCGCTGGCGGCGATGCGGGTGAAGTCGCGAAAGCCACCGGCGGAATACTTGATGACCTCGCCCTGCGTCACCTCTTCGAGGTCTGACGCCGTTCCGACGATGGTAAAGGCGATGAGGTGCGGGATATGGCTGGTGACGGCGAGTACACGGTCGTGATGCGTTGCCTCCATGATCTCGACTCTCGCGCCGAGGCCTTCCCAAAGGCCCGACAAATCCCGCACCGCCGCGCCATCTGTGCCGTCGGGCGGGGTCAGGATGCACCAGCGATGGCGGAACAGTTCTGCGAACCCCGCGTCCGGCCCGCTGCGTTCCGTCCCGGCGACGGGGTGGGCGGGCACAATTCGCGCATCGGGCAGGATGGCGGCGAGGGTGTCGGCAATACCGGTCTTGGACGAGCCGACATCGCTGACGATCGCCCCCTTCGGCAGGTGCGAGGCAATGGCGGCGGCAGCGTCTTTCATTGCACCCACGGGCACGCACAGGATGACGCAATCGGCCTCGGCCACCGCCTGGCCCGCCATATCGTGCACCGTCCCGACCAGTCCGCGTTCGGTAGCCCGGCGACGGGTATCGGCGTCGACATCCCAGCCGGTCGTGACGATGTGCGGCAGGCGTCCGCGAAGGGCGAGGCCGATGGAGCCGCCGATGAGGCCCAGTCCGATGATGGCGACGCGGGCGATGGTCATGCGGTTGCTTGCGCTGCTTGGCGCAGGATTTCGGCGATTTCGTCCATCTGCGCGCGCGTGCCGATGGTGATACGCAGCGCATAGGGCAGGCCCTGTCCCGGAAGGTGGCGCACCGCATAGCCGCCCGCCTCTATAGCCGACATCGCGGCATCGGCGCTCAGTTCCCCTTCGAAAAGGACAAGGACGAAATTCGCCTCGCTCGGCACGGCGCGGATCCCGTGATTGCCTAGCGCGTCGATCGCGGCGGTGAACGCGGTGCGCGCTCCGGCATTTTCGGTCTGAGAATGCGAAAGAAACTGTTCGTCGGCCAATCCCGCGAGCGCTGCGCGCTGTCCGGTGGCGGAGACATTGAATGCTCCTCGCAACTTATTGATTGCGCCGACAAGCTCCGGCGCTCCGGTGGCCCAGCCGATCCGCTCGGCTGCCAGCCCGTAAGCCTTCGAGAAGGTCCGCGTCACGAGGACGTTGCCGTGCTCTGCCGCAAGGTCAAGCGCGCCATCGTCCAGTCCAACGCCCAGATATTCGGCATAGGCTTGGTCGACCACAAGCAGCACATCGCGCGGCAAGTTGTCATGCAGGCGCTTCACTTCGCGGAAATCGATCCAAGAGCCGCACGGATTGTTCGGATTGTCGAGCAGCACCACCCGCGTCCGCTCCGTCGCCGCCGCCAGAAGCGCATCGACCGAGACAACGTAATCGTTCATCGGCGCTCCGACCGGCTTCGCGCCGACCTTCATAGCCAGGAGCGGATAAAGCGAGAAGGAATATTCGGCAAACAGCATTTCGTCGCCCGGCCCGGCGAAAGCCTGCACCGCACATTGCAGCATTTCGCCCGACCCAGCCCCGCACGCGATCCGTGCCGGGGCGATCCTGTGCTTCGCACCGATCGCTTCGCGCAAGGCGGTCGCATCGGGATCGGGATAGCGAGCCAAATTGTCCGCATCGCGCAGCGCGGTCAGCGCGTCGGGACTGCACCCCAATGGGTTCTCGTTAGCGGACAGTTTTACGAGCGGCCTGCCCCCCGCCCCGGTCGAGCGGCCGGGGGTGTAGGCATGAATCGCCTCGATCCAGGGTTTCATCTGCGGAGTGTCGGGCATCGCGAATTGCGCAATATACAAATCCGACCCTTCGACAAGGTTAGGGTGAGCGGGTAGAAAGAGGTTACATCCGTTCGAGCCGAGCTTGTCGAAGCACGGCCTTTTGTCCAAAGCCCCGCCCACCGTGAACGCCGCCCTGCAATCCCTTACCCTGCCCGCGCCCCTTCCCCTCGACGGCGGGGGCGAACTGGTGGACGCACGGATCGCCTACGAGACCTACGGCACCCTCACCGCCGACCGCAGCAATGCGATCCTGCTTTGCCATGCCCTGACTGGCGACCAGTATGTCGCCAGCTCTCATCCCGTAACCGGCAAGCCCGGCTGGTGGGAGCGGATGGTCGGGCCCGGCAAGCCGATCGACACGAACCGCTACTTCGTCATCTGTGCCAACGTCATCGGCAGCTGCATGGGCTCGACCGGTCCGGCCAGCACGGCGAGCGATGGCCAGCCCTATGCCATGCGCTTTCCCGTCATTACCGTGCGCGATATGGTGCGTGGACTTGTCGGCCTGCTCGATGCGTTGGAAATCGAGACCCTGCACGCCGTCGTCGGTGGATCGATGGGCGGGATGCAGGCGCTTAGTCTCGCGGCGAACTGGCCGGAACGGGCGCAGCGCGTGCTCGCCATCGCCACTACCAGCCGCCATTCGGCGCAGAACATCGCGTTCCACGAACTGGGGCGGCAGGCGATCATGGCCGATCCGGCATGGGCAGGCGGCGACTATTACACGGGCGAGACCCAGCCCGATGCCGGCCTCGCCGTAGCGCGAATGGCGGCGCACATTACCTACCTGTCCGAAGCCGCGTTGACCAAGAAGTTCGGGCGCAATCTGCAGGACCGGGACGCAAAGAGCTTCGGCTTCGATGCCGATTTTCAGGTTGAAAGCTATCTGCGCTATCAGGGCAGCGGCTTCACCCGGCGGTTCGATGCCAACAGCTATCTCTATATCACGCGCGCGATGGATTACTTCGATCTGGCGGAAGAGCATGGCGGCCTGCTGGCCGACGCCTTCGCCGCTTCTCAGGCACGGTTCTGCCTCGTCAGTTTCGACAGCGATTGGCTCTACCCCACCGCTGAAAGCCGCCATGTGGTGCGCGCTCTCAATGCGGCGGGCAAGGCGGTTAGCTTCGTGGAACTGTCCGCGCCCTACGGGCATGACAGCTTCCTCCTCGATGTCCCCGCGCTCGACCGGGTGGTGAAAGGCTTCCTCGAATGAGCGCCCTGCGTCCCGATCTGCGCGCTATCGCCGACGCGGTAACGCCTGATGCCCGTGTACTGGATATTGGTTGCGGCGACGGCGCCCTGTTAGGAGCTCTGCGAGAGGAAAAGCGGGTCGATGCACGTGGTCTCGAACTCGATCCGACATGCGTCGAACGCTGCGTGGCGCAAGGGCTCTCGGTGGTGCAGGGCGATGCCAATCGCGACCTTGCCGACTATCCTGACAAGGGTTTCGACTACGCGATCCTCAGCCAAACCCTGCAGACCACCGACCGGCCCGACTGGATGCTCGACCAGCTGCTGCGCGTCGGGCGGCAGGCCTTCGTCAGCTTCCCCAATTTCGCCCACTGGCGCACCCGCGCCGCGTTGATGTGGGGCGGGCGGATGCCGGTGACCCGTGCCCTGCCGGTAAGCTGGTACGAGACGCGCAACATCCACCATGTCACGATCGACGATTTCCGCGACCTCGCTCGTGCCAAGGGCGCGCGGATCGAGCGGGAGTGGTTCTTCTCGGGCGAGAAACCGCGCAGCGCCGCGCCCAATTTGCTGGCGGAGTTTGCGGTGTTCCAGCTGAGCCGAGGCTAGAGTTTTTCAGAGCCTGTCGGCACTTCCCGCCGCGCGAACAGGGACCGGATGACCTTGCGCGCCGCAACGATCAGCCACATCATCAGCGCCAGCAGCACCAGTGCGATGGCCAGCGCCACGTAGGGAAACTGATAGGCGAGGAACAGCAGGCCGACGCTCGCCACATCCTCTGCCGAAGAGACGACCGCATTGCTCACCGGCTCGGGGCTGGCATTGACCACACCGCGCGCACCCGCCTTGCCCGCATGCGCCGTGAACGCCGCGCCGCCGCCCAGCAGGAACGCGACAACCTGCGTCGCCGGATCACCCGGATCGACGATCGCCAGCGCCAATAGCGCCCCGCCGAGCGGTCGCACGAAGCTGTGAATAGCATCCCATGCGCTATCGAGCCACATTACCTTGTCCGCGAGGAACTCGATCCCGGCAGCGAAGGCGGCGATGCCCATCACCCACGGGTTCGCCAGCACGTCGAGGCTCTGCAGATGATCGGGCAAAGGGATTGCGCCCAGCCGCATGGCGAGGCCGGTAGCGAAAATGCTCAGATACAGCCGCCAGCCGGCCAGCAAGCTGACGCTGCCGGCGATCCCGATTATTTCCATGATACCCATCGCGCACGTCCCCTATCGATGCGCGATCCGCTGTGTCATGACGGCTCGTGGATCGGGCACCCGTTCTTTTCTGCGCGAAAGCGGACCGAATGGCGATAGGTTTCCTGCCGCGCGCGGTTGGTATTGCCCATGGGGAGGTGGTCCATCACCCCGGTCCAGGGCGAGAAATGCAGGTTCTCGTTTACCTCACGCACCAATTGCTCGTCCCAGCTATCCTGCTTCGGCACGGTGAGGGTCGCGACCGGCTCGAACGGCGAAACGTCCTGCGGCCATTCGACCGAACTGTCCTCCACCGGCTGTTTCTCGATATCGCGCAAAAGCTGCACGCAGAACTCCCATTCCGCGTCGTTCTGCATGAACTGTTCGCGCACGTGGTGGCGCAGCGCATCCCTGTCGTCACCGATCTCGACCGCCTTGCCTTCCAGCGCCTTCATCCAGTCCGCCGCCGGACGCAGCAGGAACTTCGCGACATACTGGCCATAGCGGAACGGCGTGGCGGAGAAATATTCGAGCGCCAGCGGTTCGGAATGCGGAACGCCCCCAAGCGAGGCAAGCGCGGGCGACGGGTCGAGACCGACCTTCTGCCGCGCATCATTGGCTAGCTTGAACGTATCGGCGGCGACCTTCTTCAGCCATTCCGCCTTGTCGGTCGTCTTCGATGTCAGCTTCAGGTTCTTGGCGAACGCCTGCGCATCGGGCGCGGGAAAGGCCGGGGCATTGAGGAAAATAAAGTCCTGCGTGTCGCCGTCGGCATCCGGCAGTCGCGTGCCCTTCACGTCGCAAATCTTGAGCGCGAAGCCGCGCGGCAAGTGGATATTGTCGTGCAGGATATCGCCCGCATTGGTCGACATGCGAATATAGGCATCGTGGCTGCCGGGACGGGCGAAGATGCCCTGCGCCAATTCCGGTGCGAGGTCTTCCAGGACTGTGAAGGTACCCTTCGCGATCCCATGCGATTTGGCATGGACCGCGCGGATGGCGTGGCCCGAATTTTCGTAAGTCGTTTCGAGAATGTCATCGAAGCTGTCGTCGAGGTCGAGGATCGTATCCGCTTCCTTCTTCGGTTCGATGGTCTCGAGATCGGCCGAGAAGGGCACGGGGGCGGAATAGGGCATAACGAACCTCGAAGCAGTGAATATCAGATAGGTAACGCCTGCCCCACCAGTTCGGGTTCCGGTTGAAACGAAGAAGGGCGGCGCCGCTGCCGACACCGCCCTTCGTTTTCGCCTTGATTGAGCCGGATCAGAAGATCTCGAACAGCCCCGCTGCGCCCATGCCGCCGCCGACACACATGGTGACGACGCCGTATTTCGCGCCGCGACGCTTGCCTTCCAGCAATACGTGCCCGGTGCAGCGTGCCCCGGTCATGCCATAGGGGTGGCCGATCGAGATCGAGCCGCCGCTGACGTTAAGCTTGTCGTTATCGATGCCGAGCTTGTCGCGGCAATAAAGCACCTGCACGGCGAAGGCTTCGTTCAACTCCCAGATGCCGATATCGTCGACGTTCAGGTCGAAGCGCTTGAGCAGCTTGGGGATCGCGAAGATCGGGCCGATGCCCATTTCGTCCGGCTCGGTCCCGGCGACCGCCATTCCGACATAACGGCCAAGCGGGGTCAGGCCCTTCTGCTCGGCAATCTTGGCTTCCATCAGCACGCTGGCTGACGAGCCATCCGAAAGCTGCGACGCGTTCCCGGCGGTGATCGTGGTCGGATCGCCCATTACCGGCTTCAAGCTGCTCAGCCCTTCGAGCGTCGTCTGCGGACGATTGCCCTCGTCCTTGTCGATAGTGACTTCGACATCGGAAATCTCGCCGGTTTCCTTGTCCTGCACCTTGTGCGTGGTGGATACGGAGACGATCTCGTCGTCGAACCGGCCTTCTTCCTGCGCCTTGGCAGTACGCTGCTGCGACTGGAGGGCATATTCGTCCTGCTGTTCGCGGCTGATGCCGTAACGCTGGGCGACCGTTTCGGCGGTCTGCAGCATCGGCATGTAGATCGCGCCGTGCATCGCGATCAGTTCGGGATCGGGCATCACGCGCATTTCCTTGGTCTGCACGAGACTGATCGATTCCTGCCCGCCGGCGGCAACCACGTCCATCCGGTCGGTGATGATCTGCTTGGCGGCCGTGGCAATGCTCATCAGGCCGCTGGAGCACTGACGGTCGATCGTCATGCCGCTGGTGCCGATGGGGCAACCGGCGCGAAGGGCAACCTGCCGGGCGAGGTTGCCGCCCTGCGTACCCTGCTGGAGCGCGCTGCCCCATAATACGTCGTCGACTTCGCCGGGCTCGATACCGGCGCGCTCGATCGCGGGCTTCAGGGAATAGGAACCGAGGGTCGGGCCCTTGGTGTCGTTGAACCCGCCCTTGTAGGCACGGCCGATGGCGGTGCGGGCGGTGGAGACGATAACTGCGTCACGTGACATGATGATATCCTTCGTTTGGTAAAGACGTCCGATCTTCCGGGGAGGAGGTCGCGATCAGACGAAATACATCGTCATCCATTCGCAGATCAGGGCGGGCTTGTCCTCGCCTTCGATCTTGATCGTGATTTCCATGGTCTGCTGCCACTGACCCTGCCGCTTCTCGGTCATCTCGAGGAGCTTCCAATGTCCGCGGATGCGCTTGCCCGATTTGACGGGGCTGATGAAGCGCGTCTTGTTGCCGCCGTAGTTCACCGCCATCTTGATCCCGTCGACCCGCGGCACGTCGCTGTTCGCGGTGAGGTAGGGGATCATCGAAAGCGTGAGGAAACCGTGCGCGATGGTGCCGCCGAACGGCGTCATCTTGGCCTTTTCCTCGTCGATATGGATGAACTGGTGATCGCCCGTCGCGTCGGCGAACTGGTTGATCCGCTCCTGGCTCATCTCGACCCATTCGCTGGTGCCGACATCCTGACCGGTTTTCTCGGCGATTTCCTGAGGGCTCATCCATCTCTCCTTGTTCGTTGTATGCGTAAAGTCAGCGATGTCATGGCGCATGGGTTCCACCCGCGCAACAGGCTCGCCGGTGCCGCTACGGCATGGCGCGGCGGTCCGAAGGCACGGGACGGCGAGGCGCACGCCGAACACGACTTTCCGATTCGTTTCGGGACCACGGGCGGTTTCCTTGAGCCTTTCGCGCGCCTACATCGCGAACCGTCATGCGCCGCCAAGTCTCGCTTCTTCTTCGCCGTCGATGGTTTCCGGCCGTGGTGGCCGTGTGGTTCGGGCTCCTGGCTACCGGAACGATCGCTGTTCTGCGGGACGATCTACTAGGCGCGACGTTCGGGGAACTGGCTGGGATCGGCAGGTTCGGCCTCGCGCTCGCGATCGGGTTGGTCATTTTTATCGCCGTGTGGCTGGCCGTTGGATGGATGCTCCAAGACCGGTCGCAGCGGATGCGGGACGTGGACGAAGAAGACCTGGCTGCCGAAATCTACCAAGAAAAGCTGCACGAAGTCGATGAGGTTTCCGAGGCCGTCGAAGAGATCGAAGACGACACGGTCTCGCAGGACACCGAACACGACGAATTTGAGTCGGTCGACGAAAGCGGCCCTTCTGAAGACAATGCACCCGATCCCTTTTCCCCCAACGATGAGCCGATCGCGCGCCCGGGTTCGATGCGGCATGCCTGGCTGCTGCAAACCGGCGAACCCTTGCCGATACCGACAACCGAACTGCCGGCGGACGATCCGGTTGTCGAAGATAAGCCGGCCGAAACGCCTCTCCCCGCCGAACGACCCACCCCGGAAAGTGACGACGCGGCGGTAGAACACGTGGAGCGTCCATCACTTGCGCAGTTGCAGGAACGGTTGGCGGTCGCCATCACGCGCACGGACCGCCCGATGCCAGGCGACTTCGAACCGTCCGACGATCCCGAACCCGACGAAGACGACGACAGGCCGCTTCTGGACGAAGAGGCTCGTGAAGCTGTGAGGCGCGCGCTGGCAAAACTTGAGAGTTTCACCCGCGGCTAAGTTATGCTGCATATGCGTAAAGGCGGCCCGCGCTTGCCGTGCGCGAAATTTTCCTTCGCCGCACGGCCATTGCAAAATGTCGCGCCCTTCGTCAAAACCGGCATTCGCGAAACAATCGATGGTGCCTGTTCGCCACCGCACAAACGAACCGGTTGCCAAGGCGCGACGGCCCATCGGTCGCCGTGCGGAAAGATGACCTGATCACGATGGATAGTACGATGCCTTTTTCGCCCGCCCGCCAGGGCCTTTACGATCCGCGCAACGAACACGATGCCTGCGGCGTCGGCATGGTCGCGCATATCAAGGGCGAGAAAAGTCATTCCATTATCGAGCAGGGGCTCGAAATCCTCGCCAATCTCGATCATCGCGGCGCGGTCGGGGCCGATCCGCTGCTGGGAGACGGGGCGGGCATCCTGCTGCAGATCCCCGATCCGCTGATCCGCAAATGGGCGGCGGACGAAGGGCACGATCTGCCCGAACCCGGCCACTACGCGCTTGCCATGTGTTTCCTGCCGCAGGACGAAAGCGCCCGCGCCTTCGTGGAAAGCCAGCTCGAGCGTTTTGCCGAGAAGGAGGGTCAGAAGGTCATCGGTTGGCGCGACGTGCCGACGACCCGCGACGGGCTCGGCAAGGCTGTCATCGAATCGATGCCGGTCATCCGCCAGTGCGTCATAGCGCGCGGCCAGAACTGCACCGACCAGGCCGCGTTCGATCGCAAGCTGGTCGTCATTCGCAAACAAACGCTGAACCCCCTTGCCGCGCTGGAGGAAAAACACGGCATTCCGGGGCTGACGACGGCCTACATCCCGAGCTTTTCCAGCCGAACCGTGGTCTATAAGGGACTGCTCCTCGCCAATCAGGTCGGCAGTTTCTACGACGATCTGCGCGATCCCGATTGCGTCAGCGCCCTAAGCCTCGTGCACCAGCGTTTTAGTACCAATACCTTCCCCAGCTGGCGGCTTGCCCACCCCTATCGCTTCATGGCGCATAACGGCGAGATCAACACGGTTCGCGGCAATGTGAACTGGATGGAAGCCCGCCGCCGCGCGATGGAAAGCGAGCTGCTGGGCGCCGACCTCGACAAGATGTGGCCGCTCATCCCGCACGGCCAGTCGGATACCGCTTGCCTCGACAATGCGCTCGAGCTGCTAGTTACGGGGGGATACAGCCTCGCCCACGCGATGATGATGCTGATGCCGGAAGCGTGGGCGAAGAACCCGCAAATGGATCCGGCACGCCGCGCCTTCTACGAATACCACGCCGCATTGATGGAGCCGTGGGATGGCCCCGCCGCCGTCGCCTTCACCGACGGGCGGCAGATCGGCGCCTGCCTCGATCGCAATGGTTTGCGTCCTGCGCGCTTCTGCGTGACGAAGGATGATCTCGTCGTGCTCGCTTCGGAAAGCGGGGTGCTGCCGTTCGCCGAGGAGGACATTACGCGAAAATGGCGTTTGCAGCCCGGCAAGATGCTGCTGATCGACCTTGAGGAAGGCCGCATCGTCGAGGACGAGGAACTGAAAAGCGATCTTGCCGCCGCCGAACCCTATGAAGCATGGCTGGAGAAGGCGCAGTACAAGCTTGCCGATCTCGCCCATGTCGAGCCGGAATATGCCGAGATTGCCGAGGCGGAAGGCCCGCTGATCAATCGCCAGCAGGCGTTCGGCTATACGCAGGAAGACATTACCCGCTTTCTCGAACCGATGGCCGCCAATGGCGAGGACCCGGTCGGCTCGATGGGCACCGACACGCCGATCGCCGTGCTGAGCCGGCGTAGCCGACTTCTATACGACTATTTCAAGCAGAACTTCGCGCAAGTCACCAATCCGCCGATCGACCCGATCCGCGAAGAGCTGGTGATGAGCCTGCTTTCCATGATCGGCCCGCGCCCGAACCTGCTCGGGCGCGACGGGGGCAAACACAAGCGCCTCGAAGTCGACCAACCGATCCTGACCAATAACGATCTCGCCAAGATCCGCTCGGTCGAGGTCGGGCTGGACGGAGCTTTCCGCACGCGCACCATCGATGCGACGTGGGATGCCTCGACCGGGGCCGACGGGCTGGCGATGGCGCTGAAAGAAATGTGTTGGGCGGCGACCGAAGCAGTGCTGGGCGATGCCAACATTCTCATCCTTTCGGACCGCGCGCAGGGTCCTGACCGGATCGCCATACCCGCGCTGCTGGCAACGGCGGCGGTTCACCATCAGCTCGTGCGGCAGGGCTTGCGCATGCAGACCGGTCTCGTCGTCGAAACCGGCGAGGCGCGCGAGGTGCATCATTTCTGCGCGCTGGCGGGTTACGGCGCGGAAGGGGTGAACCCCTATCTCGCCTTCGAGACGCTTGAAGACCTGCGCGCCCGCAAGTTCGCACATCTCGATCCGGCGGAGGTTGAAAAGAACTTCGTCAAGGCGATCGGCAAGGGCATCCTCAAGGTCATGTCCAAAATGGGCATTTCGACCTACCAGTCCTATTGCGGGGCGCAGATCTTCGATGCGGTCGGCCTGTCGAGCGATTTCGTCGACACCTATTTTACCGGCACCGCCACCACCATCGAGGGCATCGGCCTTGCCGAAGTGGCGGAAGAAACGGTGCGCCGCCACGGCCAGGCCTATGGGGACAGTCCGCTTTACAAGGGCATGCTCGATGTCGGCGGCATCTACCAATACCGCCTGCGCGGCGAGGATCACGCCTGGACCCCGCAGAACGTCGCCAACCTGCAGCATGCGGTGCGCGGCGGAGATGCCAAGAATTACGAAGAATTCGCGCAAAGCGTGAACGAGCAGTCGGAACGGCTGCTGACCATTCGCGGGCTGATGGAACTGAAGAAGGCGGAGCGCCCGCTCGACATCGACGAGGTCGAACCGGCGAGCGAGATCGTCAAGCGGTTCAGCACCGGCGCAATGAGCTTCGGTTCGATCAGTCGGGAAGCGCACACCACGCTCGCCATCGCAATGAACCGGATCGGCGGTCGCTCGAACACCGGCGAAGGGGGCGAGCAGCCCGACCGGTTCCTGCCGATGGACAATGGCGATTCGATGCGTAGTCGGATCAAGCAGGTCGCGAGCGGCCGGTTCGGCGTGACGACCGAATATCTCGTCAATTCCGACGATATCCAGATCAAGATGGCGCAGGGTGCAAAGCCCGGCGAAGGAGGCCAGCTGCCCGGTCACAAGGTCGATAAGGCAATCGCCGAGGTCCGCCATTCGACGCCGGGCGTAGGCCTGATCTCGCCACCGCCGCACCACGATATCTACTCGATCGAGGATCTGGCGCAGCTGATTCACGATTTGAAGAACGTAAAGCCGACCAGCCGTATTTCTGTGAAACTGGTGAGCGAAGTTGGCGTCGGCACTGTTGCCGCCGGCGTTTCCAAGGCTCGAGCCGATCATGTCACGATCTCGGGCTACGAAGGCGGCACCGGCGCCTCGCCGCTGACCAGCCTGACCCATGCGGGAAGCCCGTGGGAAATCGGCCTTGCGGAAACGCAGCAGACGCTGCTTCTCAACGACCTTCGCAGCCGTATCGCGGTGCAGGTCGATGGGGGGCTGCGGACCGGACGCGACTGCGCGATCGGCGCGCTGCTGGGTGCGGACGAATTCGGTTTCGCCACCGCCCCGCTGATCGCGGCGGGCTGCATCATGATGAGGAAGTGCCACCTCAACACCTGCCCCGTCGGCGTGGCGACGCAGGATCCGGTGCTGCGCAAGCGCTTCGTCGGAACGCCCGAACACGTTATCAACTACTTCTTCTTCGTCGCCGAGGAACTACGCCAGATCATGGCCGAGATGGGCTTTCGCACGGTCGAGGAAATGATCGGCCGGGTCGACCGAATCGACACCCGCCGCGTGCGCCGCCACTGGAAGGCGCACGGCGTCGATCTCGGCCGGATCCTGCACCAGGTGCCGCTCGAAGACGGCAAGCTTCCCCGCCACACTGAAGACCAGGATCATGGCCTCGAAAGCGCGATGGATGTCGAATTGATCGAAGCGACGAACGATGCCGTCGCGAGCGGCACGCCCATCGTCCTCCAGCGCGAAATCCGCAACGTGAACCGCACCGTCGGCGCCATGCTGTCGGGCCGGATCGCAGAGGCGAAAGGGCACACTGGCCTCGCACCCGACACGATCCGCATCGAATTCACCGGTGTTGCCGGGCAGAGCTTTGGCGCATGGGCGGCGCACGGCCTCGTGCTCGACCTCACCGGCGATGCCAATGACTATGTCGGCAAGGGCCTTTCGGGCGGTCGGATCATCGTCAAACCGCCGAAAGGCGCGCCGCGCGAGCCGACCGAGAACATCATCGTTGGCAACACCGTCCTTTATGGCGCGATCGCGGGCGAGGCGTATTTCAGCGGCGTTGCAGGCGAACGCTTTGCAGTGCGAAATTCGGGCGCGGTCGCCGTGGTCGAAGGCACGGGCGACCACCCTTGCGAATACATGACCGGCGGCGTCGTCTGCGTGCTCGGCAGGACCGGTCGCAATTTCGGCGCGGGTATGAGCGGCGGCATCGCCTATGTCTACGATCCCAACGGCACGTTCGACACACGGGTCAATCCCGCCCAAGTCGATGTGCTGCCGATCGCGGCATCCGACGAGGGGTCCGAGCGTAGCTGGGGTGAACCGCAACAACGCCCCCTTTCGGTCGACAATTCGGGCATGGGCGATCCGCTTTATCACGACGCGGCGAGGCTGCGCATCCTGGTGGAGAGGCATCACCTTCACACCGGCTCGGCCCGGGCGAAGGCTCTGCTCGACGATTGGGACAACGCGCTCGGCAAGTTCCTTAAGGTGATGCCGCGCGATTATGCCCGGGCGCTGAAGGCGCTCGAGGAAGAGCGGGAAGACGCCGCGATGGAAGCGGCGGAGTAAGGATTACGATATGGGCAAGGAAACCGGCTTCCTCGAATTCGAGCGCGAAGAGCGTACCTACGCCGATCCGCAAGAGCGGCTGAAGCACTACAAGGAATTCGTCGTCCCGCACGACGAGGCGGCGCTGCAGAAACAGGCCGCGCGTTGCATGAATTGTGGCATTCCGTACTGTCACAACGGCTGCCCGGTGAACAACATCATCCCGGACTGGAACCACCTCGTCTACGAAGACGACTGGCGTAACGCATTGGAAGTGCTGCATTCCACCAACAACTTCCCCGAATTTACCGGACGCATCTGCCCCGCCCCGTGCGAGGCGGCCTGCACGCTCAACATCGTCGATGCGCCGGTGACGATCAAAAGCATCGAATGCGCGATCATCGACCGCGGCTTCAAGGAAGGCTGGGTCAAACCGCAAGTGCCGGAAAAGCAGACCGGCAAATCGGTCGCGGTGATCGGAAGCGGACCCGCCGGCCTCGCCTGCGCGCAGCAGCTTGCCCGCGCCGGTCATGCGGTCACCGTGTTTGAAAAGAGCGACCGGATCGGCGGCCTCCTTCGCTACGGCATTCCCGACTTCAAGATGGAAAAGCACCTCATCAACCGCCGCGCGGTGCAGATGGAAGCCGAAGGCGTGCAGTTCAAAACCGGCGCTGAAGTGGGCGTCGAAGTCAGCTTCGCGGCGCTGAAAGAAAATTTCGATGCAGTAGTACTGGCTGGCGGCGCGGAGGATGCGCGCAAGCTCGACGTGCCCGGCGCCGAGCTGCCCGGTGTGCGCCTCGCGATGGAATTCTTAACCCAGCAGAACAAGCGCAATGCAGGCGACGACGAAGTGCGCGCCGCCCCGCGTGGCAGTCTGACGGCCACCGGCAAGGACGTCATCGTAATCGGCGGCGGTGACACCGGTAGCGACTGCGTCGGCACCAGTAACCGCCAAGGCGCGAAGAGCGTCACCCAGCTTGAGATCATGCCCAAGCCTCCGGAAAAGGAGGACAAGCTGATGACCTGGCCGAACTGGCCGATGAAGCTGCGCACCTCGTCCAGTCACGAGGAAGGGGCTGACCGCGACTGGGCGGTGCTCGCCAAGCGCGTGATCGAGGAAGGCGGCGACGTTTCCGGCCTCGAATGCGTGCGGATCGAATGGGAAGGCCGCGAAATGAAGGAAGTCGCGGGCAGCGAATTCATCCTCCCCGCCGACCTCATCCTGTTGGCAATGGGCTTTACCGGCCCGCTGAAGCGCGGATTGCTGGATCGCGCCGGCGTCGAGCTGTGCGAGCGCGGCAATGTGAAGGCCGACGAACGGCGCTACGCCACCAGCGAGCCGAACGTCTACGCCTGCGGCGACATGCGTCGGGGCCAGAGCCTCGTCGTTTGGGCGATCCGCGAAGGTCGGCAAGCCGCCCGCGCGGTGGACGAAGCGCTGATGGGCAAGAGCGAGCTGCCGCGCTAGGCGCGCTAGCGTCGGCGTGCTTTAAGCAGGGCGACGCCGGGCACAACGCAGGCGACGACGGCAACCAGCAATCCGGCGACGGCGCCGATCGTCATGCCGTGCGTCCCAGCCAGCCATGCGCCGACGATCGCGCCCACCATCGGACAGAGAAGCAGCAGGAAACATCCGAGCGCGGCCATGGACCGGCTTTACCCCGTGTGCCGCAGGAATTGTAAGTCCCTGGGGCGCTGTCGGTCAGGCGGCGCGCGAAGTTACCCCGTCGAACCGCCGCAAAGCGCGTTCGAACTGATCGGTCGCGGCGTCCCAGCTGTAGCTCTGGGCGTAGCGGGCGCAGGCAGCGGGGTCGCGTTTGGCAGCGCGTTCGATATTGGCGGCGAGATCGGGGCCGGTAGCGCCCACGCTGCGGTCGAGAACGTCGCGCGGACCCATCGCGTCGAACGCGGCGACCGGGGTGCCGCAGGCCAGTGCCTCGATCATCACGAGGCCGAACGTGTCGGTGAGGCTGGGGAAGACGAAGACATCGGCCGTGCGATAGGCGGCGGCCAGCGCCTCGCCCGTGCGGCTACCGTGGAAGTGCGCGGTGGGATAGCGGCGTTCGAGTTCGGCGCGTTGCGGCCCGTCGCCGATCACGAACTTTGCCGCGCCGGTGTCGAGCGAGAGGAAGGCTTCGAGGTTCTTTTCTACCGCAAGTCGACCCACATACAGCAATCGCCGCTGGAACCCCGCCGCCGCCACCATGCCATCGTCCAGCGGACCGTCGGGCGAAAAGGCCGCGAGGTCGACGCCGCGGCTCCAGCGATGGGTGTGCGCAATTCCGCGCGAAGCGAGTTCGCTCGCCAGCATGGGCGTCGCGCACAGGACCGCGCTGGAAGATGCGTGAAAGCGGCGCATGAGTTTCCAGATGAAGGCGGGGCTGAGACCGGTGCGGCGGCGGACATATTCGGGGAAATGCGTGTGAAAGGCGGTGGTGAACGGAAGGCCCCGCTTTTTCGCCCAGCGCCGCGCCGCCCAGCCGAGCGGACCTTCGGTGGCGATATGCAACGCATCAGGCGCAAAATCCTCGATGTGCTTTGCAATCTTTACCTTGCCTGCAAGAGCAAGGCGTATCTCGGGATAGGTCGGGCAGGGCATGGACGGGAAGCGGTCCGGCCCAATGATCTCGACCGTATGGCCGCGTGCTTCAAGCCCGGCGCATGTCGCCTGGAGTGTGCGCACCACGCCGTTGACCTGCGGCTCCCATGCGTCGGAAACGATGGCAATGCGCATCATGCGGCCTTTCTTATAGTGGTAACGGTGCGGGCGGCAACTTCGTCCGCCCAGTGAAGGATTTCCATGCGCCCGTCCTCGTGTTCGACCAGCGCGGTGCAACTTTCGACCCAGTCGCCATCGTTGTAATAGGCGATACCGTCGAAATCGCGTTCCTCTGCGGTGTGGATATGGCCGCACACAACGCCGTCGACCCCGTGCTTGCGAGCGGCGGTGGCAACGGTTTCCTCGAACCGGCCGATGAAGGCGACCGCGTCCTTCACCTTGTGCTTGGCATGCTTGGAAAGCGACCAGAACGGCAGGTTCAGCCGGCGGCGTACGGCGTTGATGACGACATTGAGGGTGAGCAGGAAGTTGTACGCCGCATCGCCGAGGAAGGCGAGCCAGCGATGGCCCATCACCACCGCGTCGAATTCGTCGCCGTGAAGCACCAGCAGGCGGCGCCCGTCGGCGGTCACGTGGCGAGCGGAGCGGCGGATTTCCACGCCGCCGAAGTCCATGCCCGAGAACTGGCGAAACATTTCGTCGTGATTGCCGGGGACGTATACTACCCGCGTCCCGCGCTTGGCGCGCTTCATGATCCGCCGCACGATCGCGTTGTGGCGCTCGGGCCAGTAGAAGCGACGCTTCATGCGCCAGCCGTCAATAATGTCGCCGACGAGATAGAGATATTCGCTGTCGCAATGGTCGAGAAAATCGATCAGCATGTCCGCAGCGCAGCCCCGCGTGCCGAGATGCACATCGGAAATCCAGATTGCCCGATAGCGGCGGCGCGGCGCGCCCGAAGGGCCCACCTGCTTGTTCGTCTTCGATAGAACCTTCGCCTGTCCTGCGTAATCCAGTTGCGTCATCGCGCCGCCTCCCGCTTCGTCTCGCGGAGGGGTTAAGCGCGCCAAGGTTACAGCTTGCGGGCGCTATGACGGTTTGAGGTCAATCGAGTCGCCAGTCGACCGGTTCGCGGCCATGCGCTTCGAGAAATGCGTTGGTCCGGCTGAACGGCTGCGACCCGAAAAAGCCGCGATAGGCGGAAAGCGGGCTTGGATGGGGGGTTTCGATAAGCACATGCTGTCTGCCGCCCTGCGCCTCGATCAGCGGAGCCTTGGCTTGCGCATGGCCGCCCCACAGTATGAATACGGTGGGTCTGCCAGACTGCGCGACCGCGGCGATGCAGGCATCCGTCACCGCTTCCCATCCGCGCTTCGCATGGCTGCCGGCCGTACCTGCTTCCACCGAGAGCGATGTGTTCAGCAGCAGGACGCCCTGCCGCGCCCACGCTGTCAGATCGCCGGACCGTGGCGGCGAAATTCCGAGGTCATTTTCCATCTCGCGGTAGATGTTCTTGAGGCTCGGCGGCAGCTTGACGCCATCGGGTACCGAGAATGCCAGCCCCATCGCCTGCCCGGCCCCGTGATAGGGATCCTGCCCCAGAATGACGGCTTTGACCGCATCCGGCGGCGATAAATGCAGCGCGTGAAACCGATCGGCGGGCGGGGGATAGATCGCCTTTCCCGCCGCCTCTTCCGCCGCGAGAAACCGACCAAGCGCCTCCCCTCGCGCGCTTTCCAAGACCGGCGCCAGTACGCCGCGCCAATCCTTGGGCACATCCTGCAACATGGACCATGCGATGCACCCCGCCGCGCGCCTCCGCCAGAGTTTCCTTTCCTACTATCCCCATGTCGCCTAAGGCGCGGGGCATGGCAGTGCATTTCCACGAAGAAGATCTTCCCGAAGGCGTCCTCGCGCCCGGACCCGTCGCCGTCGACACCGAAGCGATGGGCCTAGTCACCCCGCGCGACCGGTTGTGCGTCGTCCAGATCAGCGACGGCAGGGGCGACGAGCATCTCGTCCGCTTTAATCCCGGCAGCGAATACGATGCGCCCAATCTGTGCGCCGTGCTGGCTGATCCTGCGCGCCTCAAGCTGTTCCATTTCGCCCGCTTCGATCTCGCCGCGATCCAGTATTATCTCGGAGTGGAGGCGACCCCCTGCTATTGCACCAAGATCGCCAGCAAGCTGGTGCGTACTTATACCGACCGGCATGGCCTTAAGAACCTCGTCGACGAATTGCTCGGCCAGAACATTTCCAAAGCGCAGCAGAGTTCGGATTGGGGCGGCCCGGATTTGAGCGAAGCGCAGCGTGATTATGCGGCAAGCGATGTGCGCTATCTTCATGCCCTGCGCGAGGAACTGAACACGCGGCTCGAGCGTGAAGGCCGCATGGACATGGCGCAGGCCTGTTTCGACTTCCTTCCCACCCGCGCCCGGCTCGACATCGCCGGCTGGGCGGATCACGACATTTTCAGCCACGCGTAAGGCGCGGCGGAGCAAAGCCACCTCATGTCCTTCGCCAAGGCCCGGATCGAGACGCAGCAGGCCCAAGCGCTGCGTTCCCGCCGGCAGCGGTTCGCCGCCCCGGGTGGCAGCCACGATCGCCTGGTCCGTTTCCTGTCGCGCGCGCTGCCGATGGCGATGGGGGTGCTTGCCGCGCTAATGATTATTACCCCGCTTAGCCCGCGGGGAGAGATTAGCTTTCTGCTCGATCGCAACAAGGTCGCAGTCGTGAAGGACCGCCTGCGCGTCGATAATGCGCTCTATCGTGGGCAGGACAATCAGAGCCGGCCCTTCTCCCTGACCGCGGGCGAAGCGGTGCAGCGTTCCAGCGCCGAAGGCATCGTGCGGATGGACGATCTCATCGCGCGCATCCTGCTACCGGAAGGCCCCGCGCGCGTGGAAGCAGGCGGCGGGCAGTACGATATCGATCAATCCGTCGTCTCGCTCGCCGGGCCGATGGAATTCACCGCAGCCGATGGATACCGGATGACGGCGCGCGGCGTCTCGCTCGACCTGAAAGACAAGCACCTGACCGGCGCGGGCGGCGTCGAAGGTGCGGTGCCCGCCGGCACATTCCGCGCAAACCGGCTCGATGCCGATCTCGGTGCTCGCACCGTAACCTTGAGCGGAGACGCACGCCTGCGCATGGTGCCCGGCCAGATGAGGATGCCCTGATGACGACACGCCTGCCCGTGATGATCCGCTCCGCACTCGGCGGTTTCGTGCTGACGGCGGCAGCGATGGCTGGTATTACGTTGAGCGCACAAGGGCTCGGCGGGCACAATTCAAATGCGCCCGTCTCTTATGCTGCCGACCGGATCGAGTTGCAGGACCGGCAGAACCGTGTCGTGCTCTCGGGCGACGTTCGGATCACGCAGGCCGGCCTCTCGCTCAATGCGGCGCGCACCGTGGTAAACTACACGGACGCCGGAACGCTGCGCATCCAGCGCATCTTGGCAACCGGCGGCGTCGATGTGCAGCGCGGTAACGAGCGGGCGCGGGGCGACAATGCGGTGTACGATTTCAACCGCCGGATCATTACGATGGCCGGCAATGTCCGCCTCAATCGCGGCGGCGACACGTTGAACGGTGGCCGGCTGGTGATCGACCTTGCGAGCGGGGTGTCCAGCGTAGACGGCAATGCCAGCGGCGGATCGTCCGTCGGGGGGACGAGCAGCCAGAGTTCAGGCGGCCGGGTGACGGGCTCGTTCTCGGTACCCGACAACAACGACTGACACCCTGACGGCAGGCGGCGCTCAGCGCCGCCCGGCCCCCGCAAGCTGCGCTAGGCTCGTCAGCCCCTGCGCCAGCAGCAATTCCGACGCCTGGCTGTTGGTCAGCATTTCGCGATGCAGCCGGGTCAGGCCGAGCGTAAGCCGGTCGAGTCGGTCGCCGCGCCAGCGCTGAACCTGTTCGCCGATCTCGCGCTCTTCCTTCCAGAAGATGCCGAGCCGCGCCTTCTCGCCCTTGTCGAGATCGCCGTAGCGCCGATTGCCGAGCGCCGCGCCGATGCGCGCCAGTTGCGCCGCGCGCCGCTCTACCGCCAGCAGCGTGCCGACCGGGTTCATGCCCAGATGCCGCATCCGCGCGATCTCGGTGCCGACTTTCGTGCCCTGCCCCGCGAGCACCGCGTTGACGAGCGGCATGAACCCGTCGTCCTCGCTGATCGCGCCGACTGCGTCGAGATCGTCCGGGCCCGCGCTCTTGGGGGCCTGCGTCGAGGCGTCGAGATAGGTGGAAAGCTTGGTAACCTCGCTCTGCGCGAGCCTCACATCGAGGTTTGCGCCGCGCGCAATCCGCTCCGCCGTGCCGCCATCGAGGCGCACGCCCGCCGCATCGCCCATTGCCCGCACGGCCTGTGTGACAGAGCGCAGGTCGGGCGGATAGAACAGGGCAACCAGCGCATCCTTGCGCTTTTCCAGCAGCTTGGCGGTGCGCGACTTGTCGGTCGCGCCGCTGGCGACGACGATGACCGGACACGCATCGCCCGCGCCCGCCTCGCCGGTTTCGATGAGGATCTGCAGGGCTGCCAAAGCCTCGTCGCCCGACACACGGACCCAGATATGCCGCTTGTCGCCGAATAGCGAGGTGGAGCGCGCTTCGTCGCCAAGCTTGGCCGGATCGGGGCGCAGTTCCGCGCCGCTCATCTCCACCCGCTCGCCCGTATCGGGCAGTAATGCGACAAGGTCGGCCGCGGCGGCGCTGGCCCCCGCCTCATCCTGTCCGCAGAAGAAGAAGATGCCGCACGACGCCGCCGCGCCGCGAATCTTCGCCGCATAATCGCGGCTGGTCAGCTTCATTGCGCGCGGCGGAGCGTCAGCGAGAGGCGCGTCACGATCTCGTCCGCCAAGACCTGCGAGAGGTTTTCGAGCGCGGCCTGTTCGGCCGCGATAGTGGCGTATTCGCTCGAGACGACGTCGATCCCGGCATCGCTCCCGTCGGTCGCGTCGAGCAGGATTTCGCCGCTCGCAATGTCGACCAGCTGATAGCGGGCGCGCAAGGTGCGGCGTTCGCGGCTCACCGTATCGTCGGCGAGAATGCCGAGCGCTTCGAGTTCGTCGTCGAGCCGGACGTCGAGCCGGTAGCGGGGGCTCTCTGCCCCCGCCGCGCCGAGCCTGTCGGCAAGGGCATTGCGCATCAGCCAGCCGGCGCGCCCCTCGATCGGCGCCACTTCGACCGCTGCCAATCCGCGCGCCACTTCTCCACTGCCGCCGCCGGCATACATGGGCGAAAGACTGCAGGCCGACAGAGTGAGCAGGGCGAGAGGGGCAAGGACGGCGCGCATCAGGTGACGATATTCACCAATCTGTCCGGCACCACAATGACCTTGCGCACCGCCGCCCCGTCGAGGCTGCGCTGCACCTTCTCGCTGGCTAGCGCCATCTCTTCCAGTGCTTCCTTCGAGGCGCCTTTGGGTGCAGTCAGCGTATCGCGCAGCTTGCCCTTGTGCTGCACGGCGATGGTGACCTCGTCTTCCACCAGCAGCGCCGGATCGACCTCGGGCCAAGGAGCGTCCGCGACCATACCATCCTGCCCGATCGCTGCCCACGCCTCTTCGGCCAAATGCGGCATCATCGGCGCGGCGAGCTGCACCAGCGTGCGGATCGCGGCGCTGCGGCTAGCGGACGGCTGGGCCTTCTCGACCGCGCCGGTAAGTTCGTAAATCCGCGCGACCGCCTTGTTGAAGCCCAACGATTCGATGTCGTCGGCGACGGCGGCGATGGCCTGATGCGTGCGGCGGTCGAGCGCCTTGTCCTCGCCTTGCGCTTGGGGATCGTAAGCCGAGAACAGCCGCCAGAGCCGGTGGACGAAGCGCGAGCAGCCTTCGATTCCGGCTTCGGACCACGGCAGGTCGCGCTCGGGCGGGCTATCGCTGAGCATGAACCAGCGCACCGCATCCGCACCGTAGTGGTCGATGATGGTGTCGGGGTCGACGACGTTCTTCTTCGACTTCGACATCTTGATGACGCGGCCCACATCGACGGGTGCGCCATCCTCGATCCGAACCCAGTCGCTTCCGTTCTTGCGGACCTGATCCGGGCTGAGATAGCTGCCATCGCCGAGCTGATAAGTCTCGTGTGTCACCATGCCTTGCGTGAACAGCGAGGCGAAGGGTTCCTTCACGTCGATCAGGCCGATGCGGGCAAGCGCTCGAGTCCAGAAACGGGCATAGAGCAGGTGCAGGATCGCGTGTTCGACCCCCCCTATATACTGGTCGACCGGAAGCCATTTGGCGATCTCGTCGCGGTCGAACGGCTTACCCGAAGGCTGGCTGGCGAAGCGCAGGAAATACCAGCTCGAATCGGCGAAGGTGTCGAGCGTATCGGTCTCGCGCCGCGCCGCGCCGCCGCAGGTCGGGCAGTCGACCTTGCTCCAGGTCGGATGGCGTTCGAGGGGATTGCCCGGCGTTTTGAAGTCGACGTCTTCGGGCAGGGTAATCGGCAGACTGTCCTTCGGCGCGGGGACCACGCCGCAAGTCTCGCAGTGGATGAAGGGTATCGGTGTGCCCCAATAGCGCTGGCGGCTGACGCCCCAATCGCGCAAGCGCCACACGGTCTTGCCCTCGCCCCGTCCCTGCGCCTCGATGCGAGTTATGATCTCGCGCTTGGCATCGTCAACGGCCATACCGTCGAGGAAGTCCGAATTGACGAGCACGCCCTCGCCTGCCTCGGCCTCGCCGTCGAACGGCTTGCCGGCTTCTTCGACGCCCGGCGCAACGACGCGGGGTATCGGCAAGTCGTATTTGGTGGCGAATTCGAAGTCGCGCTGGTCGTGGCCGGGTACCGCCATGATTGCACCGGTCCCGTAATCCATGAGCACGAAGTTCGCGATATAGACGGGCAGGTCCGCGCCGGTGAACGGATGTCTGGCCGTGATGCCGGTATCGAAACCGAGCTTTTCGGCCGTTTCCAGCTCCGCCGCCGTCGTGCCCCCGCGCTTGCACAACGCGATGAACTCGCGCGCCGCTTCGCTATCCAGCGCTTGGGCGACCGGATGGTCGGCGGCGACCGCCACGAAGCTCGCGCCGAAGATGGTGTCGGGCCGGGTAGTATAGACCGGCAGCGTCTCGCCGTTCGAGAGGTCGAAGCTGAACTCGAGCCCCCGCGACTTGCCGATCCAGTTCTCCTGCATCAGCTTGACCTTGTCGGGCCAGTTGTCGAGGCCGCCCAGACCTTCCAGCAGGTCTTCGGCAAAGTCGGTGATCTTCAGGAACCACTGCGCCAGCTTGCGCCGTTCGACCGGGGCGCCGCTGCGCCACCCTTTGCCATCGATCACTTGTTCGTTGGCAAGCACGGTCATGTCTACCGGGTCCCAGTTGACCTCGCTCTCCTTGCGATAGACCAATCCGGCCTCGTACAGGTCGAGAAACAGCGCCTGTTCGTGGCCGTAATAGTCCGGCTCACAGGTCGCCAGTTCACGGCTCCAGTCGAGCGCGAAGCCGAGGCGCTTCAACTGCGCCTTCATGTGTTCGATGTTGTCGCGCGTCCAGCCGCCGGGATGCACGCCCTTTTCCATCGCCGCGTTTTCCGCCGGCATGCCGAACGCGTCCCATCCCATCGGGTGCAGAACTTCGTGCCCGGTCGCCCGCTTGTAGCGCGCCAGTACGTCGCCCATCGTGTAATTTCGGACGTGGCCGATATGGATGCGCCCACTGGGATAGGGGAACATCTCCAGCACGTAGCTCTTGGGCTTCGCGCTATCGCTGTCGGCGCGGAAGGTCTGGGCATTCTCCCACGCGGCCTGCCAGCGTGGGTCGGCCGAAGCCGGATCGAAACGGGTATCGCTCATGGCGCCGATGCCTTAGGCATTCTGCGCGTAAATGGAAGGTCCGGCGTGGCCTACGAAGCGATCGCCTGACGGCGAAGTTCGCGCGCCTTCGTAAGGATGATGTCTTCCAGCTTCTGCACCGTTGCTGCCTGCACCGGCGCATCGGTCCACTGCCCGCCCTGATTGACCTGACGACTGGCGGCGACGCGCACCGCATCGGCCCGCAGATCGGTATCGAGCACGGTCACCGTCATCTTTACCCGCTCGTTCGGGTTCTCTGCGCGCGAATACCAGTCGGTGACGATGACGCCGCCAGCGCTGTCGGCCTGAAGCAACGGCGCAAAGCTCACCGTTTCGAGCGAGGCGCGCCACAGATAGGAATTCACCCCGATGGTCGACACCTGCGAGGCCGCGAGGTCGGCGCGCGGACGGTCGCTCCCACCGCAAGCCGTCACGGCCGCGATCGCGGGTACGAGCGAGGCGATGAGAACGGGGCGGCGGTTGAGGATCGATACGCGCATGGACGGTCCTTCGAAGGATCGGAAAAAGGAAATATGCGGCGGCTCTATAGTCCGTATGACAGCAGGAGCAAGGGAGCCGGGTTGAACGCCTTACAAAGAGCCGCAGCCGTGAACCGCCGCTTAATCCTCCAACGCGGTGTGCGCGAATCGTCACACCTTCGAAGTTTCATCATCTCATCGCGGCTAAGGTGTGGCAGGACTGGTCGGAGGTGCCTATCTCCTTGTCATGGAGTCGGATTTTAAGTCGGCTCAGGAACCATTCAGCCGCTCGTGCGAAGTATTCATACGAACCGGTGCGATAACAGGGTGCGGACGTTCGATGGGCAAGACACGGATCAGCAAGGGCATGGGGCGGTTATCTCCGCTCGTGCTGGCTGGTGCGATTTGCGCATTCGCTCTGCCCGGCGCCGGGCTCGCTGTTGCCGCGAACCAGACTGTCGCCGCTGATAGTGCGGACATCGATTTCCTTCCTTTTACGCCTGCCGGTGTCGACCCGACGTTAGCGCGCAAGGTTGCGGCTTTGGTGGGTGAAGACGCGCTGCGGTTCACCCCGGCAACGAAGCCGCGCCCGGCCGGCGACCGCACGGTGACCTTTGCGGTGCGTGTGGATGAGAATATCGCCCGCTCGATCGGCGGCCGCTCCGCCATCGATCAGGTTATGAACGCGCCGAAGACAGGCGATAGCGCACCGACGATTTCGTCGAGCCGCTACAATCTCGGTATCGCGCGCGGATATCAGAGCTTCGCGGCGCCCGCCTCGAAGGCATCGATGGGTACGTCGAACGCCGAGATCGCCGTGCGCGATTTCTCGATGCCCGATCTTCGCGAACTCAAGACCGAACGCAAGGGCAAGCCCAGCCGCTTCCAGTCGCGGGTCGCCCTCGAACAGCAGGATCTCGCCGGACGCGCGCCGCTCACGATCGAAGGCGCGGGTGAGCAGCGGCTCGATCTGCGAACCTCCTATCGCCTCAGTCGCAATCTCGACGTTACCGCTGGTGTTCGCCTTTCGCAGGATCGCGACCGCCTCGCGCCGTTGACCGATGGCGTCGAGGACGATCAGGCCGTCTACGTGGGCACGCAGATCAAGTTCTGATCCGGCCGCCGCGGTCCGCTCCATTCCTCGATTTCCCGACGTTACGGCATCGCCGCAGAAACGCCTTGTCGCGCGTCCCTTCTCTCGCATAGAGCGTTGCGACAACAATCGAGCATACGGAGAAGGATCATGGGTAAGGTTGCCATCGTCACCGGCGGAACGCGCGGTATCGGCAAGGCCATTTGCGAAAAGCTGCGCGACGATCTCGGCGCGACCGTGATCGCTAATTATGCCGGCAACGACGATGCCGCCAAAGCCTTTTCCGACCGGACGGGCATCCAGACGGTGAAGTTCGACGTGGGCGACCATGAGGCGGCGGTGGCCGGCTGCAAGAAGATCGAAGAAGAACACGGCTCGATCGATATGCTCGTCAACAATGCAGGCATCACGCGCGACGGCACGTTGCTCAAAATGGACTTCGACGACTGGAACGAAGTCATGCGCATCAATCTCGGCGGCTGCTTCAACATGGCGAAGGCGGCATTCCCCGGCATGAAGGAGCGCGGTTGGGGCCGGATCGTCAATATCGGCTCGATCAACGGCCAGGCAGGGCAATACGGACAGGTCAATTACGCGGCGGCGAAGAGCGGCATCCACGGTTTCACCAAGGCGCTGGCCCAAGAAGGCGCGCGCTTCGGCATCACGGTGAACGCCATCGCACCGGGCTATATCGACACCGACATGGTGGCCGCCGTGCCCGATGCCGTTCTGGAAAAGATCGTTGCCAAGATTCCGGTCGGCCGCCTCGGCCAAGCCGAGGAAATCGCACGCGGCGTCGCCTTCCTGTGCAGCGAAAATGCGGGCTTTGTCACCGGCTCGACCATGAGCATCAATGGCGGTCAGCATATGTATTAAGAGTAGGGGGAGCCGGCGGAGCGAACATCGCGTCCGCCGGCATTTGACCTGCTTATTCGATGTAAATCCCCGCGACCTTCCACGCACCGCCTTCCTTTTGCATCGAAAGGGTCTCAACCTTGGTTTCGTCGGCTTCGGCAAACCGCGTATCGTAAGTAACGATCACATAGCCCTGTGGAGTCGGCGGTGCCTCGACCGAACGCAGGGAGCGCGATAGGGCTTCTCCCAAAGGCGCACGAACCGTCTGCGAAACCTCGGTCCATACGTCCAGCGTATTGGCCTCGCGAAATGCCGCCGCAGTTCCTTCATAGCCCGCTTCCCAGTTTCCTTCGTCTCCGAGTTGGAGCCAGTCGCGTGCGGCAGCTTCGGCGGATTGCGTGTATTCGGACGATGACGGTTCGCCGGAAACGCCGGTTCCGGGAAGGCCCCCGGCGAGGGCAAGTGCAAGAATGGCTGAAAACATGAGTGTTGCTCCGATACTCCAGGCGACGATCCGCCTGCGGTCCCGCGCTTCGGGACGACGCGCTTCGGACTGTGCTGGAGATTGTGGCCCATGATCCGCCGGACCATCCCCCAAATCCTTGCCCACAAGCAATTCCGGGGGTGGCCCCTCGGCTTCAAGCAGCAGCCGCGCGGCCTCGCGGCTGCTGGTGACGGACAGCTTGCGCCGGGCCGAGCGCAACCGGTCGTTGATCGCATGTACCGAAAGATCGAGCTCGCGCGCCATCGACTTGGCATCGTGGCCAAGCAGCATGAGGCGCAGGCTTTCTTTCTCCTTGTCAGTTAGCGCTGCGATCCCGTCGGTCATGGCCTTGGGGCTTATGCCCCGTCAGCCATGCCGCACACCCCAAATAATTCGTGGGGCTTCCGCGCTGCGCTGTTAAGCGGGCCTATGACCGCGCCGTATCATCCGCCCCGCAAATATTCGGTGAGGATCGAAGGGCATCGCACCTCGATCAGTCTCGAACCGGTGTTCTGGGATATGCTGATCGCGACCGCCCAGCGAGAAGATGTACCCGTCAACGCGCTGGTCGCGCGGATCGATGCGGAGCGGATCAGGGCCGAGACGCCGCCGGGTCTCGCCAGCGCAATCCGCGTCTGGCTCGTTACACACGGCACATGAAAACGGCGACAGGATCGCTCCTGCCGCCGTCTTTCGAATTAAAGAGCGACCCTCAGTATTTGGCGGTCGCGTCGCTCGCCGGATAGGTCTCGTCGAGCGCTTCGTCGGTGGCGCTCATCGTGTCACCGCGAGTTGCCGTCGCTTCGGAACCGGCATCGCGGAAGGCGCCGCGGGGCTGACCGTCGGCAAATGCTACGCCGTTGCGGTCACGCTGCGAGCTTTCGTAATACTTGTAGCCAGCGTAGCCGATGGCGCCGAGCGTCGCGAGTTTGAGAAGCATATTGTTTTCCTTTCGAAATCGTGTGCCCATCAAACGTTCGGCGTGGCGGAAGGGTCCGGCGTGCAGCGTTTAATCGTCGCCGACCCGCTCTATATCCGCGCCGACCAGTTGGAGCTTCTCTTCCAGCCGCTCATATCCGCGGTCGAGGTGGTAGAGGCGGCGAACGGTCGTCTCGCCTTTTGCAGCCAATCCGGCGATCACGAGGCTCATCGAAGCGCGCAGGTCGGTCGCCATCACTTCGGCTCCGGTCAACTCCTCCACCCCGCGCACGATTGCGGTGCGACCCGAGGTTTCGATATCCGCGCCCATGCGGGCCAGTTCGGGCACGTGCATGAAGCGGTTCTCGAAGATCGTTTCGGTCAGCACACTGGTCCCTTCCGCCATGCACAGCAGGCTCATCAGCTGCGCTTGCATATCCGTGGCGAGGCCCGGGAACGGCGCAGTGGTGAGATTGTGGGCCTTCAGCTTGCCGTTGGCCGCGATCTTGACGCCGCCCTTGTCGCTTTCGACCTCCACGCCGATATTGCGCAAGGCATGGATGGTGGAAGCCATGTCGTCCGCATCCGCACCGTCTAGCCGCACTTCGCCGCCGGTTATGGCCGCAGCGCAGGCATAGGAGCCGGCCTCGATCCGGTCGGGCATGACACGATAAGTCGCGCCGTGAAGCTTCTTGACGCCGTGGATCGTCAGTTCGGACGAGCCGATGCCTTCGATATCCGCCCCCATCGCGGTGAGCAGCTTGCTCAGATCGACGATCTCGGGCTCGCGCGCGGCGTTGATGAGCTTACTGGTTCCGTTCGCGAGGACGGCGGCCATCAACGCATTCTCCGTCGCGCCGACCGAGACCACGGGAAAGTCGAACTCGCCCCCCGGCAAGCCGCCATCGGGGGCGCTGGCCCTCACATAACCTTGCGCCAGTTCGATCTCGGCTCCGAACGCTTCCAGCGCTTTCAGGTGCAGGTCGATCGGGCGGTTGCCGATGGCGCACCCACCGGGCAGCGACACGGTCGCCTCGCCCGTCCGCGCAAGCAGCGGACCAAGCACGAGGATCGAAGCGCGCATCTTGCGCACCAAGTCGTACGGCGCGACCGAGCTGGTAATCCGCATCGCCTCGAGGGTAACGTTGCGGCCGAACTCCTCGGGCCGCTTGCCGGGGATCGTGTGGCTGACGCCGAACTGGCCCATCAGGTGCTGGAACCCATCGATATCGGCAAGCCGCGGCAGGTTTCGCAGCGTCACCGCTTCTTCGGTCAGCAGGGCGCAGGGAATGAGCGTGAGGGCGGCGTTTTTCGCGCCGGAAATCGGGATCGATCCGGAAAGGCGCGTGCCGCCGTTGATTACGAGTTTGTCCATGCACTAGTCCTAGCGCTGGATGGCAGCGGAGCAAGGGTTAGGTATGCTTCCCGATTGACCGCGCCATTCTGCTTACATAGGCCATATTCATGACCCACAAACCGATCAAGAAAGCCGTCTTCCCCGTCGCCGGGCTAGGCACGCGTTTCCTCCCCGCCACCAAAGCAATCCCGAAGGAATTGTTGCCGATCGTCGACCGGCCGCTGATCCAGTATGCGGTGGACGAAGCGCGCGAAGCGGGGATCGAGCAGATCATCTTCGTTACCGGCCGGGGCAAGACAGCTATCGTCGAACATTTCGACATCGCTTTCGAACTGGAAACGACGATGGAAGAGCGCGGCAAGGATCTCTCCGTTCTCGACCCGACCCGAGCGACCCCCGGCGACATCATCACCGTGCGTCAGCAGGTTCCCCTCGGCCTCGGCCACGCGATCTGGTGCGCTCGCGCCATCGTGGGCGACGACCCCTTCGCCATCCTCCTTCCAGACGAGCTGATGATCGGCAAGCCGGGCTGTATCAAGCAGATGGTCGAGGCGTATAACGATGTCGGCGGCAACCTCATCTCGGTATTGGAAGTGCCGCAGGAGGAGGTCTCGAGCTATGGCGTGATCGCACCGGGTGAAGTGAAAAGCGACACGCTGACCGAGGTGACCGGTCTCGTAGAAAAGCCCGCCGTGGCGGATGCGCCGTCGAACAAGATCATTTCCGGTCGCTACATCCTGCAACCCGAAGTGATGCGAGTGCTGGAAGATCAGGGCAAGGGCGCGGGCGGCGAGATCCAGCTGACCGATGCGATGGCGCGCATGATCGGCGACCAGCCTTTCCACGCCGTCACCTTCGAAGGCAGTCGCTACGATTGCGGTAGCAAGGTGGGCTTCGTCGAAGCAACCTTGGCACTGGCTCTGGAGCGCGAAGACATGGGCGCGGACGTGCGCGACATTGCGGAGCGGCTGCTGGCACGCTGACCTTGGGTGCGGATTGGCAAAGCGCGATCGGGCGGGCGCGAGCCCATGCGCCATACCTTGTCCGCAACCTCGACCGCTTCCCCGAACTCGCCGACTTGCTGGATGCGGGGGCGGGGAAAGATGCCTTGCAGCGCGCCAAACATGCGGGCGACGATGCGGGCGACACCATGCGCGCGCTTCGGCTCGAAAAGAATGCGCTCGCCCTTGTGCTCGCCATCGGCGATCTTACGGGCGGGTTCTCGCTCGGCAAGGTCATGCGCGAGCTTTCGACCTTCGCAGACCGGGCGCTGCACCGCGCCATCGAAGCCGCAATAACGCGCCGAGTGCCAGAGGCCGAGCCGGCTGGGTTCATCGCTCTCGCACTCGGCAAGCACGGCGCGGGCGAACTCAATTACAGCTCCGACATCGATCCCATCCTGCTCTACGATCCCGCGCGCCTGCCCCGCCGCGAACGGGACGAACCGGGCGAAGCGGCCCAGCGCTATGCCCGTGAGACGGTGCGCCTGCTTTCCGAAGTCACACCTGATGGTTACGTCTTTCGCGTCGATCTGCGACTGCGACCGGCGAGCGAGGTCAGCCCGCTCGCCATTCCGCTGGGCGGTGCGATCACGCATTACGAGGGATCGGCGCTCGCATGGGAGCGCGCCGCCTTTATCCGGGCCCGCGCTTGCGCGGGAGACATCGCGGCAGGCGAGGCATTTCTCGATCATATCCGCCCCTTCGTCTGGCGACGCAGCCTCGATTTCGGGGCGATCAACGAGGTGCGACGCCTCACCCACCGCATCCGCGAGAAGACCGCCGGGCCGCGCGAACCGGAGCCCGGCTACAATCTCAAGCTGGGGCGTGGCGGTATTCGCGAGATCGAGTTCTTCGCTCAGACCCACCAGCTTATTCATGGGGGCCGCGACCGGACGTTGCGCACAAGAGGCACCCGCGCCACGCTCGACGCCTTGGCGGCAACCGGGCGAATCGAACCCCGTACTGCGCGGGCGCTTGGCGAAAGCTATGACGGACTCCGGACGATTGAGCACCGGCTCCAGATGGTGGACGATCGCCAGACCCACTCGCTTCCCTCCGGCGAGGCGCTCGACAATGTGGCGAAGCTGCACGGCCTTGCCGACGGTCGCGCTTTAGTTGAGCACGTGTGCGAGTTGGCCGCGCCGGTAGCCGAGGCCTACGATGCTCTGCTCGACGAGGACCGTATCTCGGTCGCGAGTTCGGCGCTTCATCTGGAAGCGGAGGGCACCGGCGCCATCTTGGATGCCGACCTTGGCGAACGCATTTCCCATTGGACGGACGGGCGCTACCAGCCGTTGCGCAGCAGCGCAGCGATCGAAGCATTCGAGGAGGTCCGCCCCGAGCTCGAAGCGGCGCTTGCCCGCTCGTCCGATCCGACGCGTGCGGTCGCCCGGTGGGAGACGGTGCTTTCACGCATGCCGTCGGCGATCAACCTGTTCCGTCTGCTGCAGGCGCGTCCGGGCCTCTTCCAGCTCGTCGTCGATATCCTGACCTTGTCTGAGCCGCTCGCCGACGCCTTCGCTCGCCGACCGGAACTGCTCGATACGCTGATCGATCGCACCGCGCTGGACTTTCCCGGAAGCGTCGCCGAACTCGTCGAGCAGATGCAGCAGAATGAGCGCGGCGACACGTACGAGGACGCGCTCGATCGCATCCGCATCGTCACCGGCGAAACGCGGTTCGCGCTCGGCGTGCAACTGCTCGAAGGCAAGCACGATCCGCTCGATGTCGGGCAAGCCCTTTCACGAGTAGCCGAAGCCGCCCTTCTCGCAGCGCAGCAGGCCGCAAGCCGGGAATTCGCGCGACGTCACGGCATCATCGTGGGCGGTGATCTGATCATTCTCGGACTGGGACGGCTCGGCGGCGGCATGCTGACCCATGCCTCGGACCTCGATCTCATTTTCCTGTTCACCGGATCGCATACGGACGAATCGGATGGCGAGCGTCCGCTTGGCGCGACACTGTATTTCAATCGCCTCGCCCAGCGGGTGACCGCGGCATTGTCCGTCCCGACGGCGGAAGGCGCGCTGTACGAAGTCGATACGCGGCTTCGCCCTCAAGGTGCGCAAGGGCCGCTCGCTGTCAGCACTGAGAGCTTCGCGCGATATCAGGAGGAAGACGCCTGGACATGGGAGCACATGGCGCTCACTCGCGGGCGGGCGCTGACCGGCGGCGAAGGCGATCGCGCGGCGCTGGAGCAGGCAATCCGCAGCGTGCTGAAACGGTCGCGCGAGAGCGATGCGCTGTTCGAAAGCGTGCTGGAGATGCGAGCCGAGATGGCGCGGCACAAATCGCCGAAAGGCCCGCTCGACGCCAAGCTTCTTCGCGGCGGGCTGGTCGATCTCGAATTCCTCGTCCACGCGCTGCAACTTCGCGACGCGGTGGGGCTAACGCCCGATCTCGGCGCGGCGATCGCGGCCACGGCCGAGCAGGGTCTCCTCCCGGCGTCTCTCGGCGAAGCGCACGACTTGATGACCCGGCTGCTGGTCAGTACCCGCCTGATCGCGCCCGATCTGCAGCCGCCGGGCGAGTATGCCTGCGCCTTGCTGGCCCGACTGTGCAGCGCGGAGGATTACGCCGCGCTCGAAACCGCATTCGCAAGGGCACGGAACGTTGTGGCAGAGGCATGGCGGCAGGTGTTCGGCCAGGAATTGGAGTTGGAAGCATGAGCGAGTATGAAGCGGGTAACGCTTTTCCGGAATTCGCGATGGAAACGCCGGATGGCGGCACGATAACGAAGGCCGATCTTGCCGGGCGCAAGGCGGTGATTTTCTTCTATCCGAAGGACAACACCCCCGGCTGCACCACCGAAGCGACCGATTTCTCCGCGCTCAAGCCGGATTTCGAGAAAGCCGGCGTCGCGCTGCTGGGCGTAAGCAAGGATTCGGCGCGCAAGCATCGCAACTTTATCGAGAAGCACGATCTCACCGTCGACCTCGCGACCGATGCGCAGGAGGGCGGTTTGTCGGACGCGCTCGGCATCTGGACCGAGAAGACCAATTATGGCCGCACCTATATGGGTATGGTTCGCACGACCTACCTGCTGGACGAGAGCGGGACGATCCTGCGGGTCTGGCCCAACGTTCGCGTCATGGATCACGCGGCGCAGGTGCTGGACGCCGCACGAGCGGTATGAGTACGCGCTCGTTATCTTGCGCCATTCGCGAGGCTTTGTTGACGGGTGAAGCGAAGGAGAAGGTTTTCGCCGCCCGCACCATAGCGCGCGACTGGCGGATGGAGCGCCTGGAATGGCAGTTCGAGTGCGCTATGCCCGACCGCCCGGCCTGGCCCCGCGATCTGCATCTGGCCGCGCCGGGAAAGATGCCGAAGCGCGGGAAGGGCGGCAGCGAAAAGGGTCGCATCGCGCTGTGGCATGCACTCGCGCATATTGAATTTGTGGCAATCGACCTCGCGCTCGATATGGCCGGCCGGTTCGGCGAACAACGCGGTCCGCAGTTCATGTCGGATTTCCTCTCCGTCGCTGCCGACGAGGCGATGCATTTCGCCCTGCTCGATCGCAAATTACGTTCGCTCGGATCCTGCTACGGGGCGCTTCCGGTACATGACGGCTTATGGGAAAGCGCCGCGCGCACGGCGCATGACGTAAAGGCCCGCCTGGCCATCGTGCCCATGGTGCTCGAAGCGCGTGGGCTCGACGTTACGCCCGCTACGCTCGAACGCATAAAGCGGCAGGGCGACGAAAATGGCGCGCGGATCTTACAGCGAATCCTTGACGACGAGATTCGCCATGTAGCGATCGGCACAAGGCATTTCCATGAAACGTGCCGGGACGACGACGAAAACCCCCAGAAATTGTGGCGGAATTTGGTCAGGCGATACTTTTCGGGAGGGCTGAAGCCGCCGTTCAACGACTCGGCGCGTTCGATGGCCGGTTTATCGCGCGCCTTTTACGCCGGTCTTGCTTGATTAACTTTTAGCCCGTTAATTCCAACTCACGACTTGCCGGGGGGTTCCGGCGGATTTGGGAAAGCTCGAACATGCGGCGGGGGCCGCCGTTCGGGCATAGAGAAAGCGCGGAAAACCGCGCGTTTGGACGGGTTAGACATGATCAACAAGCGCATCACGCTTGCCATCGCGGCAACCACGGCAACCTTCGGCATCGCAGCGGCACCCGCCCAAGCCGAAGAGGCGACCGCCGCCGCGGCAGCCGGAGCGATCGACATGTCCAAGGTCGCCGAAAATCAGGTTCCGGGCGACGATGCGCAGTTCCAGGAACTTTTCGCCAAATGGGAAAATCCCAACCAGCCAGCAGTCCTCGCCGGTCCGATCGTCACGGTCCCGTCGCGTATGCCGGTCGAACATGCCCGCCTCAGCAGCGGTTACGGCACCCGCACCCATCCGGTGCTCGGCCGCCGCATGGGCCATAAGGGCATCGACCTTGCCGCCCCGATCGGCACCCCGATCTATGCGACGGCGGATGGCACGGTCAGCCGGGCCGGCCCGTTCTCGAGCTATGGCAATTATGTCGCGATCGAACATGGCGGCAGCATCCAGACCCGCTATGCCCACATGTCGCGTATCGCCGTGGCGACCGGCGCGACGGTCAAGAAGGGCGACATCATCGGTTATGTCGGATCGACCGGCCGTTCGACCGGTCCGCATCTTCATTACGAAGTCCGGGTCGACGGCGAAGCGGTCAATCCCGTGCCCTATATGATCGAATCGCAGACGCAGCAGGCCTTCGCGCTCGCGACCGGAGAGTAATTCACACCGTCTCCTATCGGAAACGGACGGACTGAGGCGTCGGGGCGACCCGGCGCCTTTTTTCTTGTGTGTGCGCGCACGACGGGTAGTCTTTCGCAACGCAAATTTGATCGGAGAGCGGCCCGCCAACGAGGCTGCCCCGAAGAGAGGCCGGCCATGCATCCGATTACGCACGCGCAGACGCGCCCCGATCACCCCGCCATCGTCATGGCGGGCAGCGGGGAGACGGTGACCTATGGCGAGATGGACGCCTACGCCAATCGCTTCGCCCAATTGATGCGCGCACGCGGATTGAAGCGCGGCGACCACGTCGCCGTGCTGATGGAAAACAGCGCGGATCATCTCCAGATCGTATGGGGATCGCAGCGCGCAGGCACGATGATCGTGCCCATTTCCACGCGGCTGACCGCACCGGAAATCTGCTACATTCTAAAAGACGCAGGCGTGAAGCTGCTGATAACGTCGCGCGTTTTCGACGAAGTGGCGGCGGGCATTCGCAAGACTTGCGCCGATGTGCCCCTGCTCGTCGTCGGCGGAGATGGCGGCGAGGATTACCGGGCCGCGCTCGCTGCGCAAAGTAGCGAGCCCATCGCGGATCAGGCCCCCGGACAATACATGCTATATTCGAGCGGTACGACAGGCCGGCCCAAAGGCGTCCGCCCCGCGCCGCCCGAGAGCGACGATATCCTCGCGACGAACCCGCTGGTGGGGCTTGCCGTGATGGGCGCCGGCTGGCCGTCGGACGGCTCGATGGTCTATCTCTCGCCCGCTCCGCTTTACCATGCCGCGCCATTGGGATGGTGCACCACGGCGCATCGGCTCGGCGCGACTGTGATCGTCATGGAGAAGTTCGATCCCGAAACGGCACTGGCCGCAATCGAGAAATACGGGGTGACGGACAGTCAGTGGGTGCCGACGCACTTCGTACGCATGCTAAAGTTAGACCCGGCACTCCGCACGAAATACGACCTTTCGACCCACGCACGCGCAATTCATGCTGCCGCGCCGTGCCCGGTGCCGGTCAAACGCGAGATGATCGAATGGTGGGGGCCGATCATCATCGAATATTACGCCGGATCCGAAGGCATCGGCATGACGCTGATCAAGAGCGAGGACTGGCTGGCGCATCCCGGAAGTGTGGGCAAGGCGATCCACGGCAAGGTCCATGTCTGCGGACCCGATGGCGAGGAATTGCCGCCGGGCGAGGACGGGCAGCTGTTCTTCGAGAACGACACCATTCCGACCTATCACAACGATCCCGAAAAGACCGCCGATGCCATGCACCCGGAAGGCTGGATGACGCTGGGCGATATCGGCCATCTGGACGCAGACGGTTACCTCTACCTCACCGATCGAAAGAGCCACATGATCATCTCCGGCGGGGTTAACATTTACCCGCAGGAGATCGAAAACCTGCTGGTGGCGCATGAGAAGGTAATGGATGCGGCAGTCATCGGTGCGCCCTGCCCCGATTTCGGCGAGAAGGTCGTCGCCGTGGTGCAGCCGGTAAGGATGGATACCGCGGGCGAGGCGTTGGAGGCCGAATTGCGCGATTATCTCGCGCCGGAACTTGCCCGGATCAAGATGCCCAAACTGTTCGACTTCCGCGCCGAATTGCCGCGCGAGGCGAACGGCAAGCTCTACAAACGCGAACTGCGCGACGAATACGCGCGCCGCGCCGAAGAAGAGACCGAACGCGCCGGATAACGTTCTGCGGAGCGCGCCGACGGATCGACGAAATCGGTAATAGCGTTCCCGATTTTTCTACCCAAATCGCCGGCTTTCTGCTAGGTGAACCACATGATTACAACAGTAGGACGATGCGCTTTCGGCTCCGGCTGACGGCGCGTTTTCCCGCATCGGGAAAAAGGGGGGACACATGACTTTGCTCGAACCGTACAACATGCCGTTCGCCGTCGCGCTCGGCCTGATGCTGGTGCTGTTTGTGATCCAGTTGCTCGGCTTTCTCGATATCGACTTCGATCTCGACACCGATGCAGATGCGGAGGTTTCGGCCGGTCCTGTCGAGGGGCTACTGACGCTGCTCGGCCTTGGGCGGATACCGCTCACCGTATGGCTGGTGATTTTCCTGCTTTTCTTCGCCGGCATCGGCGTGAGCCTGCAGGACTTCGCCGCCAGCCTGACCGGCAACCCGCTTGATGCGTGGTTGGCAGGACTGATCGCAGGCGGGGCAGCGGTGCCGGTGACGGGGGTTCTGGCCCGCCCGGTCGGTCGCATCCTGCCTAAGGACGAAACCAGCGCGGTCAGCACCGATACTTTGCTCGGTCGCCGCGCGCGGATTACCGAAGGCGTGGCCCGCAGCGGCTCGCCTGCCCGCGCCAAGGTGCGCGATGTGCATGGGCAAAGCCATTTCGTGATGGTCGAACCGCACGAAACTGCGTCTGAATTTCACGCCGGAGATGAAATCGTTCTCGTCCGGCGGGAGAACAACACTTTTTTTGCGACTGCGCTGGCAGAGCGCCGCCTGTCGCCGCTGAACTGACCCTGGGGGTATTGAGGAGGGAACTATGGATATTCTATCGAACGGCCTCGTGCTGATCATCGCGGTAATCATCGCCGTTTTCGTGATCGGCCTGTTTCTGGCCAAGCTTTATCGCCGCGCCGCGAAGGAGACCGCTTTCGTGCGTACCGGCGTAGGCGGCGAGAAAGTCGTGATGAACGGCGGCGCCCTGGTGCTTCCGGTCTTTCACGAGACCATGCCGGTCAACATGAACACGCTGGTGCTCTCGGTCGTCCGCCGCGACGGCGAGGCGCTTATCACGCTCGACCGGTTGCGGATCGACGTGAAGGCCGAGTTCTACGTCCGCGTGAAGCCCGATAGCGAGGCGATCGCGATGGCCGCGCAGACGCTGGGTCAGCGCACGATGCAGCCGGAAATGCTAAAGGACCTCGTGGAGGGCAAGTTCGTCGACGCGCTGCGCTCCGTCGCGGCCGGCATGACCATGAACGAGTTGCACGAACAGCGCGCCGACTTCGTCCAAAAGGTGCAGCAGGTCTCGTCCAACGATCTTGCGATGAACGGGCTCGAACTGGAATCGGTCTCACTCACCGGTCTCGATCAGACAAGTATCGAGCATTTCAACGCCAACAACGCCTTCGACGCTGAAGGTCTCACCAAGCTGACCGAACAGATCGAGGCGCGCAAGAAACTGCGCAACGATATCGAGCAGGACACGCGCGTGCAGATGGAGACCAAGAACCTTGAGGCCGACATGCGCAGCTTCGAGATCAGTCGCGACAACGAATATGCCCGGCTGGAGCAGGAGCGCGAAGTGGAAACCCGCCGCGCCAAGCAGACCTCCGAAATTGCCCGCGAACAGGCGGAGCGCAACCGCGAGGCCGAGGCTGCCCGGATCGAGGCGAAGAAGCAGGTCGACGCGCAGCAGATCGAGGCCGACCGTCTGGTCGAAGAGGCACGGATCGACCAGATGCGCGCGCTCGAAATCGCTCGGCAGGAACAGCAGATCGCGGTGCAGAACAAGAGCCGCGAGGAAAGCCAGGCTAAGGCGGAGGCCGACGAGGCGCGGGCCAAGGCGGTCGCTGCGGAGGAACAGGTCGCGACCAGCCGCGAGAGTGAGGTGGCCGAACGCCAGAAGAAGATCGAATTGATCGAAGCATCGAAGCAGGCCGAGCGCGACGCGATCAAGATCCGCGTCGACGCCGAAGCCGAAAAGGACGCCGCATCGAACCGCGCCGAAGCCGCCCGGCTGGAAGCGCAGGGCGAGGCGGAAGCCGAAAAGCTGCGGGCCGAAGCCGCGCGGGTGCGCTTCGAAGTCGAGGCGGCCGGTCAGCGCGCGATCAACGAAGCGGCGAACATCCTGTCGTCCGACCAGATCAGCCTGCAGACCAAGCTGGCGCTACTTAATGTCCTGCCCGAGCTGGTGCGCGAGAGCGCCAAGCCGATGGAGGCAATCGAAAGCATCAAGATCGTGCAGGTCGATGGGCTCACCAATGGCGGCGGCAAAGGCGCCGGCGGCGGCGCGGGCGCGTCGAATGGCGGCGGATCGGGAAATCTCGCGACCGACGCAGTCAGCGCGGCCTTGGCCTACCGTGCTCAGGCACCGGTGCTCGACGGGCTGATGAAGGAGCTGGGCCTCGATGGGTCTTCGCTCAACAGCCTCGTGAAAGGTCCGGCCGAGCAGACCGGCGGCATGAAGGCCAGCGATGAGCGGAAGGAGCCGAAGGACGAACGCAAGGCGATCGGTTCTAACGGCAAAGCCAAAGAGCCTTCGGTCGAATACGATTACGACTTCGACGAGGAGGACGGCGACTCCGCCGACGCATAAGCGCCCGAAACAATTAGGGGGATGCGAGCAATCGCGTCCCCCCCCCTTTTTTTCATTTCATACCTATCGTTCGCCCCGAGTTTGAAATCTCATTGATTAAAACCGCCGCTTTCCCCAACCGAACGGCATGACCTCTCACCGGTATACCATGCCCCCCGAATGGGCGCCGCAGGACTGGCTGTGGATCGGCTTCCCCCATGACGCCGAAGAATGGCCCGAGGTTCTCCCCCGCGCGCAGGAGCAGATCGCGGCCTTCGCCAATGTCGTTGCCGAAAGCGGACAGGCGGTGCGCCTGCTGGTGCGCGATGCGGCGAACGAGGCACGCGCGAAGGCGCTCGTTTCCGGCGCAGTCACGCTCGAGTGGCGAACCTATGGCGATGTCTGGCTGCGCGATACCGGGCCGCTGATTGTCGCCGATGCCCAAGGCGAGCGGGCGGCGCGGCGCTTCGCCTTCAACGGCTGGGGCGGCAAATACCTGATGGACGGAGACCGGACCATCGGCGCCGAACTGGCGGCCAACGAAAACCTCCCCCTTAAAACTGCGGACTGGATCCTCGAAGGCGGCGCGGTGGATAGCGACGGAACGGGCCTCGCCGTGACGACGGAGCAATGCCTCCTCAACCCGAACCGCAATCCCGATCTGACCCGCGAGGACATCGAGCAGCGTTTGGCGGACACGCTTGGCTTCACGCGCATCCTCTGGCTCGGCGACGGACTGATCAACGATCACACCGATGGACATGTCGACAACCTCGCCCGCTTCGTCGCCCCGAACACGCTCGCTTTGCCCCGCGCGACGGGCAAGGACGATCCCAATGCCGACATCTATGCCGATGCCAAGGCGCGGGCCGAGGCCGCAGGCGTCACGGTGAAGGAGATACCCTCGCCCGGCCGCGTTACGAGTGGCGAGCGGATAGAGCCGGCGAGCTACGCCAATTTTGCCGTCACCAGCAATCTCGTGGTCGTGCCGACCTTCGGCAGCCCATATGACGAAGAGGGGGTTGCCGCCATCGCCGCCCTATTTCCCGATCGCGCGACCATCGGCCTGCCCGCCGATGCCGTGCTTGCGGGCGGCGGCGGTTTCCACTGCGCGAGCCAGCAAATGCCGAGCGCGGGTTGGCGCGTTTAACGCTTCGTTAGGATATTGCGCGCAGAATGCAGGGCATGGCAAAAGCTGTCGCCCTCGCTCGCACTCATATCGCGCCGCTTCGTATGGCCGATTATGCCCGTGCCGCCATCGTCAGCGGCTGCGGGATCGCATTGGCGCTCGCCGGGCCGATCCTCCCGCTCTGACGAATTAGCCGAGCGCTTTCACCAGCGCCGCCACCGCGGCCGCGCCCAGCACCACGCCCACGCATATTCGCCAGGTCCGGTCCGCGATCCGGCCCGATGCCTTGTCGCCCAGCCAATTGCCCAGCAGCACGGCAGGAAAGAGCAGCGCGGCCAGCACCGCGAGCGTCCCGTCGAGCACGCCGATTGCCGCCCCGCTGGCCAGCCCGGTGGTAGAGGCGCAGGTAAAGATCAGCAGCATTGAGGCCTTGGCGGTCTCGCGCGGAATGTCGCGTCCCACATAATAGGGCACGACCGGCGGGCCGGGCATTCCCGCATAACCCGTCATCAAGCCGCTTAATATGCCGACCCCTCCGGTAGTCGCCGGATGGTGCGACATCGCGCCGCGCCGCGGGAGCAAAATCGCGGCGAAGGCCGACAGGGCGATGAAGGCGATGACCACGCGTGCGACGGCCGGAGTGGTCAGGGTAAGAACATAGAGGCCGACGGGCGTCGTCACCGCGACCAGCGCGATAATGATCCATGCCGATCGCTCCGCATTACGCAACAACCGCCGGATTTCCGACAGGCCGATGAAGACCGATAGGAAATTCGTCAGCAGGACGGCATGAACCGGAGACAACGCCAGCGCGAGGATCGGCACCAGCAGGATCGCCATCCCGAACCCGGTCAATCCGCGCACGAATGCCGATCCGAACGCGGCCAGCAGCACGGCGAGAATTTGGGCGGCGGTGAAAGCGTCGAGCATGCTTATCGTGGCGGCCCGAAGGTCACGAGCCACACGTCCGGCGGCGCGCCCAGGCGCAGGGGCAGGATGCTGGTGCCGAGGCCTGCGCCCACGAACACGGTCTGGCCGCCGTCACGGATCTTTCCGCAAGCGAAACGGTCGCCATAGCGCGACATGGTTGCGATCGGGCCGATGACAGGCAGGCTGATCTGCCCGCAATGCGTGTGCCCGGCGAAGATGGCGGAGACGGGGCGCGGCAGACCGGGCACGATATCCGGCGTATGGCTGACGATCAGGGTCGGACCGGTGCCCAAGGCATCGAGCGCGGCGAATGTCGCGGGGATATCATCATGGCCTGTGTAATCGTCGTCCACTGCACCGATCCGCACCGGACCGCGCCGCACCGCTTCGTTCCGAAGAACGGTAATCCCGCGTGTCTCGAGCGCCGCGATCATCGCGTCGAGATCGACCCAGTGATCGTGATTACCCGGCGCTACGATCATGCCGTAGCGCGCTTTGAACGCGGCGAAGGGCGCGGCAACCTGCTCTTCAGTATAGATCTTCGTTGCGGTGCCCTTTTCGCTGATGAGGTCGCCCGCAATCAAGATAAGATCGGGCGACAGGCGGTTCAGCCGCTCGGCAATCCGCACGACGCGTTCGGGCGGCATGTCCGGCCCCGAAACATGGACATCCGACAGGGCCAGTACGCGCAGCGGCGGTACACCGTCCGGCCAATCGCTGACCGGGACATACGCTTTACGGACGATCGGATCGGCGCGCGCATTGGAATAACCCAGTGCGAGCAGTCCGATGCCGAGTGCCAGAGCGGCAAGCAGGGCGAGGCCGAGATTCCGGCGCAAGGTCCGGTCAGCTTTCGCGCAAGTCCGGCGGCGTCGCGGCGTCCTTCAGCATGGCAATGGCGTCATCGAGCGGCATGATTTGCTGCTCCTTCTCGCCCAGCGTGCGGACGGCGACGGTGCCCTCCTCCGCCTCGCGCTTGCCGACCACGAGCAGGTGCGGGACTTTGGCAAGACTGTGTTCGCGCACCTTGTAATTGATTTTCTCGTTCCGAAGGTCGCTTTCCACACGGATGCCCGCCGCCTTCAGCTTGGCAACCGCCTCTTCCGCATAGCCGTCGGCATCCGACACGATGGTCGCCACCACCGCCTGCACCGGGGCAAGCCAGACGGGCAGACGCCCGGCGAAGTGCTCGATCAGAATACCGATGAACCGTTCATACGATCCGAAAATAGCGCGGTGAAGCATGACGGGGCGATGCTTCTCGCCATCCTCGCCGACATAGCTCGCATCGAGCCGGTCGGGCAGCACGCGGTCGCCCTGGATCGTGCCGACCTGCCAGGTGCGGCCGATCGCATCGGTCAGGTGCCATTCGAGCTTGGGCGCATAGAACGCGCCTTCGCCGGGCAGTTCCTCCCAACCATACTCCTCGTTCGCCATGCCTGCTTCGGCCACCGCGTCGCGCAGCTCCTGTTCGGCCTTGTCCCAGTCCGCCTCGCTGCCGAAGCGTTTTTCGGGCCGCAGCGCCAGCTTCACATCGTAAGTGAAGCCGAAATCGGAATAGACCTCGTCCGCCAGCTTACAGAAGGCGCGGACTTCCTCGACCACTTGCGCCTCGGTGCAGAAGATGTGCGCATCGTCCTGCGTGAACTGACGCACGCGCATCAGCCCATGTAGCGCGCCATGCGGTTCGTTGCGGTGGCAACAGCCCATTTCGCCCAGCCGGATCGGCAGGTCGCGATAGCTGGTAATTCCCTGTTTGAAGACGAGGACATGCGCCGGGCAATTCATTGGCTTGATCGCCATCCAGTCCGCATCGGACGCGACCTTGGGGTTCGCGCCCTCGCCGTCATTGTCGTCGCCTAGCCCGTCAACCTCCGGGACGATGTCCGGCACGGCGAACATGTTCTCAGCATATTTGCCCCAATGGCCGGACTGCTCCCACTGGCGCACATCCATCAGTTGCGGCGTCTTGATCTCGCGATAGCCCGCATTGTCCATCTTGCGGCGCATATAGGCTTCGAGCTCGCGCCAGATGCGATAGCCCTTGGGGTGCCAGAAGACGCTGCCGTGCGCCTCTTCCTGCAGGTGGAACAGATCCATCTCGCGGCCCAGTTTGCGATGGTCGCGCTTGGCGGCTTCCTCTAGCCGGGTGAGGTGGGCGGCAAGCTGCTTCTTGTTGAGCCAGCCGGTGCCATAGATACGCGTCAGCTGCGGATTGTTCTGGTCGCCGCGCCAATATGCACCCGCCACCCGCGTCAGCTTGAACGCCTGCGGATCGAGCTTGCCGGTGCTGGCAAGGTGCGGGCCGCGGCACATGTCGAGCCAGTCCTCGCCCGACCAATAGACGGTGAGTTCCTCGCCGTCCGGCAGTTCTTTCGCCCATTCGGCCTTGAAGACCTCCCCGTCCTTCTCCCACTTCTCGATCAGCGCTTCGCGGCTCCATACCTCGCGGCGGAGCGGCTTGTCGGCTTTGATGATGCGGCGCATTTCCTCCTCGATCGCGGGAAGGTCGTCCACGCTGAAGGGATCGCGGCTGTCGGGCGCCTTGACGTCGTAATAGAAGCCGTCGTCGGTCGAGGGGCCGAAGGTGATCTGCGTTCCGGGATAGAGCGACTGCACCGCCTCGGCCAGCACATGGGCATAGTCGTGACGGGCGAGTTCGAGGGCGTCCTCCTCGTCGCGGCTCGTTACCAGCGCCAGCTCGGCATCGGCTTCGAACGGGCGATTGATGTCGCGCAATTCCCCGTCGACCCGCGCGGCGATAGCAGCCTTGGCGAGACCCGGCCCGATGGCGGCGGCGATATCGGCGGGGGTCGCGCCCTCTTCCACTTCACGCACCGAGCCATCCGGCAGGCTGATCTTGAGCAATTGCGTCATGTCTTCGTCATCCGTTTGATCTCGGCGCGCCTGTGCCACAAGGCGGCGCGCACCGGAAGGGCGGTGTCGCTCGGAGAGTACGGTTTCGGGTAGGGGACACCGACCGCCCGAAACCGGGCGGCGGTGCTCGCGTCAATCCGCGCGCACCCGCCCCCGGCTGACCGGGGTGGTGGTAGTGCGCGTGGTGAACGGCGTTTGCATGTGGCAGGAGATAAGCAAAATCACCGCACCGATCAAGCTACGGTTATCTTGCGCTGTCCGGCGAGCGTGGTCAGGCGCTGTGTCGCGACCACATCCGAAGCCTTGTCGCGGACATTGCCGATGAAGCGGTATTCGCTGCTCGCCCGCTCCGGCGTCAGCTCCAGCGCCATATAGCCCCGCCGCGACGTATCGGCCCAGGCGAGCTGCGGATTGGCCTCCCGCAACGCCTGCGCGAGCCGTTCTGGCGGAAGCGTGGGAGGTGCGCTTTCATAGCCGGGCGAGGTGACCGAATGGCCCGCGAACTCGACGCCCGCTCGCTCACCAGCATGGTCGAGATTGAAGCCCCAGCCATTATGCGAATCGCCCGACAGGACCACGAGATCCGCATCCGCCTCGCGCGCCGCCGCCAGCACCCTGTCGCGCGCGGCGGGATAGCCGTCCCATGCATCCATGTTGAGGGGCAATTCCTCGCGCGCCGCCGCCGCGCCGAGCAGGATGCGCTGGCGAACGTAATCGGGCACGTCGGCGGGCAGGCTATCCAGCAGTCCGGTCGGCGTTTTCAGCTTCCCCATGATGACCTGCTGCGCCAGCACCTGCCACGTCTTGCCTGCCCGGCGGGAGGATTGCAGGCCGTCGAACAACCAGGCTTCCTGCTCCGCGCCGAGCAACTGCCGGGCGGGATCGACATAGTCCCCATCCCGGAAGGCGGCAAAGGCGCGCGCGATCCGGTCCGGAGAGGTCTCGGCTCCGATCAACGCGCCGAAATCGAATTGTTCGTCGCGCCCGAGAAGCCGCGTATCCAGCGCGAAAAGGGTCGCCAGATCGCCGATCTCGTAACGTTTATAGGGCGCGTCCGACACCGGCAGCCATTCGCGGTAGGCGCGGATCGCCGCGGCCTTGCGTACGTCCCATGGTCCTTCGGTGTCCGGCTGGTGATTCTGCGCGCCGTCCTCCCAGGAATCGTTGGCGCTTTCGTGATCGTCCCACACCATGATCATGGGATAGAGTTGCGTCAGCCGCTGCAAATCGGGATCGCGGCGATAATCGGCATGGCGCAGGCGATAGTCCGCAAGCGAGACGATCTCGGTTTCCGGCGTCAGCACCCGCCCCGGCTCGAATTGCTCGCGCGAGGGATAGGTGCCGAGCCCGTATTCGTAGATATAATCGCCGAGATGCGCGACCATGTCGAACGCATCGGCTTCGGCGGCATGGCGGTAGGCGTTGAACCAGCCGAAGCCGATGTTCGAGCACGAGAACACCGCCATCCGCCAGCGCGCGGTCGGTCCTTGCGGCAAGGTGCGGGTGCGTCCGATATCGGATTGCGAACCGTCGGGCGCGGTAAAGCGGTAATAATACCACGTGCCGGGTGCGAGGCCGCTTACCTCGGCCTTGGCGCACCAGTCGCGCTGCGGCGACGCAGGCGTCGAGCCCTCCGCAACCACACGACCGGTCGAAGGGTCCGTCACTTCCCACGCTAGCGACGTATCTTGCTCGGCGACGAACCGCGTCCAAAGCAGCATCCCGTCCGACGACGGTTCCCCGCTGGCGATGCCATGCGTGAAACCACGCTCGCGTGTTTGCGCCGCGAGAGGCGAGGCCAGCAATCCGGCGCCAAGGGCTGCGCCTTTGAATAGACCACGCCGGTCGAGCGCAGGGAGGCGGGCGGCGGCGGGCGGAGCGGTATCGAGTATGGGAATCGTCCTTTCTGCAACACCCGATGCCCTGCCGTCATAACGCCTTCATGACAATCGCGCACCTATTCCGAGCTCTTCTTCGTAAATCGTTGACATTCGATCGGCTACAGCCGCATCCTGCACGAGGGATCGAGTGGGGGAATACGATGAATACCATGTCCGACATGCGGGACATGACACCCGACAGCGCGTTCGGGTTCGACGGCAACTGGAAGGACTTCGCGAAGATCGCGTTGCCCAACCTGCTGCTGACGATCGTCACATTGGGCATTTACCGCTTTTGGGCCACGGCTCGCGAGAGGCGCTATCTGTGGGCGCACAGCCGTTTCGTGGACGAGCGGCTTGAATGGTCGGGCACCGGGCTGGAACTGTTCATCGGCTTCGTCCTGGTCGCGGTGACGATCCTGCTGCCCTTGTTGGGCCTGAACTTCCTCATCCAGAGCCTTACGCTACGCGGCGAGACGGTAGCCGCCGGCATTCTCACCTTGGTCCTGTTCGTCGGCCTGTATTACCTGACCGGCCTCGCCCGGTTTCGCGGACTGCGTTACCGCCTGTCGCGCACCCATTGGCGCGGCATTCGCGGCGGCAGCGACAATCAGGGCTTCGGCTACGGCTTGTCTTACGTCTGGAAGAATTTCGTCGGCTTCGTTCCGATCGGCTTACTGATTCCATGGTCGATGACGAGCCTATGGAACGAGCGCATGAACAAGATGAGCTTCGGACCCAACCGGTTCGAAGCCCATGCCGAAAGCGGCAACATCTTCGCCCGTTTCCTGCTGTTCTATCTTGCGCCCTTCGTGTTCTTCATCGGAGCTATGGCACTCGCATTCACAGGAGCGCTCGCCGGATACGGACTGGGCGATGAAACCGGGGCGGCGGCGGGCGGCATCGCCGCCATTGTCGGCGCGGTGCTGTTTTTCTATCTTGGTCTCGGGCTCATCGCAGTCGCTTTCTACGCGAAATACTATCGCGAAGTCGTCGGCGCAACCTCGTGGGGCAACATCAATTTCGCGTTCGAGGCATCGACGATGCAGTGGTTCAAGCTGCTACTCGGCGATGTCGCCTTGGTCATAGTCACTCTCGGCATCGGTTTCGTCTTCCTGAAGTACCGTCACTGGAAATTCTTCATGACGCATATGGAAGCCGGCGGCGAAATCCTGCTCGACGACCTTAGCCAATCGACCACCCGCGTCGCCGGACACGGCGAAGGGCTGCTCGACGCGTTCGATATCGGCGCGGTCTGATCCGGTGCGCGAACCCGTTCTGATCGAGGCCAGCTGGTATGACGGGCTAAGCGCTGTGCGCCACGAAGGCGAGGCGCTGTGGCAGGGCGGCGATAGGCTTACCCTGCGCACCGAATACACGGCGTTCGACGTGCCCTTGTCCGATCTCGCCTATGGTGAGCGGCGCGGCACGGCCGATGTTTACCGCCGAACGAGCAATGCGGGCTTCCGCCTGTCGCTTCCCCACACTCTGCCGCCCGATCTTGCCGCGCACATGCCGGCGAAGAGCGATTACGGTGCGTGGGTCGACAAGCTCGGCCTCGGCAAGGCGGCGGCGATCTTCGCAGTCGTCAGCGCCTCGCTGGCGGCGATCTTCCTCACCGCGCCGACCTGGCTCGGCCCGCGCATCCCGATGAGCTGGGAGCGCAATTTGGGCGAGGCGATGGTCGGCGATTTCGGCGGGCGGCTGTGCCATACGCCCGAAGGCGATGCCGCGCTCGCCAAGTTGCTCGGCAAGGTCGATCCTGCGGGCGAGAAGGTGCGCGCCGGTGTCGCCAATATCGGCATGGTCAACGCGGTTGCACTGCCCGGCGGCCAGGTGCTTCTGTTCGACGGCCTGATCCAGCAGGCGGAAAGCCCGGAGGAACTGGCCGGCGTTCTCGGCCACGAGGTCGGCCATGTGCGCGAGCGGCACGTGATGAGCGCGCTGCTCCGCCAGTTCGGCCTTTCGATCCTGCTTTCGGGCGCCAATTCCGGCGTCGGCGATACGGTCTTCGGCCTCGCCTCGATGAACTATTCGCGCGATGCCGAGCGTGAGGCAGACGAATATGCCCGCGCCCGCATGGCGGAAAGCGATGTGTCGCCCATCGGCGCGGCAAGCTTCTTCGAGCGGATTGGCGGCGGCAGCAAAGAGGATTCCGAAGAAGCGGCGGAAAACGAAGGTTCGGTGTTCGATTGGGTCGCCAGCCACCCCGCACCCGGCGAACGCGCCCGCGCCTACCGCAATGCCGTGGATGAGGATGTCCAATACCGCCCGGCGCTCAGCAAGGCGGAGTTCGATGCGCTCAAATCAATGTGCGAAAACGATCCGGACGTCGAGGAGTTCGAATTCTTCTGACCGCTTGCAATGACCGCCAAGCGCTTCCAGCTTGGGTGGCATGAGCGATATCCAGTACCATGCGATGCCGGACGGTCGCCGGATCGCCTTCCGGCTCACCGAAGGCAGCGGCCCCGCGCTGGTGTTCCTGCCCGGCTACATGTCCGACATGGCGGGCAGCAAGGCGACCGCCCTGTTCGACCGGGCAAAGGCACAGGGGCGGTCCTGCCTCCTGCTCGATTATTCGGGGTGCGGCAAAAGCGATGGCGATTTCGTCGACGGCACCCTCTCGCGCTGGCGCAACGAGGTTCTGGCGCTGATCGAGGCGCAGCTGCGCGGGCCGGTTGTGCTGGTCGGCTCGTCCATGGGTGGCTGGCTGATGCTGCTCGTCGCCGAGGAGCTGGGCGATCGGCTCGCAGGAATGGTCGGCATCGCCGCCGCGCCGGACTTCGCCGATTGGGGTACGTCCGAGGCGCATAAGGCGGCGCTGAAAGCGGGCGAAACGGTGTTCGAGGACAACCCCTACGGTCCCGATCCCACGCCGACGCATCCGGGCTTCTACGCCGATGCAATGACGCTGGAACGGCTCGGGTCCGAAATTGCCATCGATGCCCCGGTGCGCCTCCTTCAAGGCCAGCGCGATGCCGACGTGCCGTGGGATGTCTCGATGCGCCTCGCCCGGAGGCTGCGTTCGGACGATGTTCAAGTCGCGCTGGTCAAGGATGGCGATCACCGCCTCTCGCGCCCGCAGGATATCGCCCTGCTGATGCGCATGGTGGACGCGCTTCTCGAACCCGGACACGACCCATGATCGCCACCTTCGCTCAGATTGCCGTGCTCGCCCTAGCGCAGGTCGGCCCCAATCCCACGGTCGGCGGGATGCCCGGCGTGCCGGATGAACTCGCCAACCGACCGCCCCGCGAACAAGCGGCTCGGCAACCGCAGGATGCGCCGCTCGGGCAATGCCTGCGGATGGCGAGCGACAATCCGGATGCTGCGCTCGATTATGCGCAGTCGTGGCGAGAGAGATCGGACGGCGCGCTCGATCTCGCGCAATCCGCGCATTGCTTGGGGCTCGCAATGGTCCAGCTCGGCCGGCTGGAAGAAGCGCAGCAGGTGTTCGACCTTGCGGCCGGCGAAGTGCCAGAGAACAATCTGACTTATGCCGCTCGGCTTTCGGCGATGGCCGGCAACGCTGCGATGGCCCGTCAGCGACCCGACGAGGCGCTCCCCCTGATCGACCGCGCCGGCGGCATGGCCCTGGCGGCGCAGGACCAACCGCTCGCCGCGCAGCTTCGCGTCGACCTTGCGCGCACGCTCGTCGCCCTTGGCAACGATGCCGATGCGGAAAGGGCGCTGGCCGAGGCGCGCGATGCCGATGCGACCAATGGCGAAGCTTGGCTGCTCTCGGCCACCCTTTCGCGCCGCATGAAACGCTATGGCGAGGCGCAGCAGCAGATCGAACGCGCGGGCGATCTTGCGCCGCGCGATCCGGCGGTCGGCCTCGAAGCCGGCGTTATCGCAGCTTTGTCTGGCCGCGAGCAGGACGCCATCCGCAGCTTCCAGTCCGTCGTCGAAGTCGCGCCCGATAGCTACGAGGCGAACCGTGCCAAGGGCTATCTCGAACAGCTCGGCGGCGATGATCCGCAAACAGAAAGCCCCCCTTCCCGATGACCGATTTCTCCATCCTCGATCTTGTCCCGGTTCGCGAAGGCGAAAGCCTGACGAGCGCGTTCGATGCGGCACGCGATCTTGCCATCGCCGCCGAACGGGCCGGCTGCAAGCGGTTCTGGGTCGCCGAGCATCATGCGATGGAAGGCATTGCCGGAGGGGCTACCTCCGTCGTCCTTGCGCATATCGGCAATGCCACCAGCCGCATCCGCATCGGTTCGGGTGGCATCATGCTACCCAACCATTCGCCATTCCAGATCGCCGAGCAATTCGGAACGCTCGATGCGCTGTTTCCCGGCCGGATCGATCTCGGTCTCGGGCGGGCGCCGGGCGCGGGCCCCGAATTGCAGCGCGCCTTGCGCAAGGACCTGCACCGCGCCGCCGAGATGTTCCCGCAGGATGTCGTCGAACTCCGCGCGTTGTTCGCGGGCGAGGCCGAAGTGCGCGCAACGCCGGGTGCGGGCGCGAACCTTCAAATGTGGATCCTCGGCTCCAGCCTGTTCGGTGCGCAGCTCGCGGCGCGGCTCGGCCTTCCCTATGCTTTTGCCAGCCACTTCGCGCCCGATCATCTCGACAATGCCCTGATGATCTATCGCCGCGATTTCCAGCCGTCCGAAGCCTGCGAAAAACCGCACGTCATGGCAGCGATGAACCTCTTCGCTGCCGACACGGAAGAAGCCGCACACACCCTAGCCAGTTCGCAATTGCAGGCGTTCGTCGCCTTGCGCACCGGTCGTCCGCGCAAGCTGCAGCCGCCGATCAAGGGCTACCGTGAAAGCTTGCCCGCGCAAGCGCAGGCCATGCTGGCGCATATCGGGCAAGCGAGTGCGATCGGAACACCGCGCCAGGTCGCGGAAGACATCCGCGCATTCAAAGCGCGCACGCAGGCCGACGAGATCGTGCTGGCCGGGCCCACTTTCGACCCGGCAGCGCGGATACGCTCGCTCGAACTGACGATGGACGCTCTCGCCGATGCCGTAGCGGCCTGACGGGTTTTCCCTGCGGCGCGGCGGCTTGCCGCATACGATTTCAAGGCCTAGGCGAAGGGCAACAGCGTCGCGTCCAGTGCGACTCGTTAATTGCCCGGCGCGGTAATTTTCATGCGCCGCCAGACATGAGAGATCGATGGCCACCGAAGCTCCCGCCGTTTCCAAAGCACTCGCCGATGCCCTAGCCACTCGGATGAAGGATTCGCTCCTTCCCACCGATACGCCGCTGGACGAGACACGGCTCGATCAGGCCGCGCGGTTCGTTCTGGAAACAGGTCTCACGCGCGAATTCGGGCAGGCGGCCATCGCGGTGGAATCGGTTAGCGAGGAACGCCGGATGACGCGCCTCGCCGTCATCAACGACGACATGCCGTTCCTCGTGGATTCGATCGCGGCCGCGATCGCCGCGCAAGGTATCTCGATCGACCGGCTGGTCCATCCCGTCGTCCCGGTGGAGCGGGACGCGAAGTGCCGCCTCACGGCCATCCGCAAGGGCGAAAAGGGCAAGACCTATTACGAATCGATGATCTACATCGAGACCGAACGCGTGGAAGCGCGGCAGCGACGGGCGATCGAACAAGCCGTAGTCGAAGCCGTCGACGACGTGCGCGCTGCCGTGGCAGATTGGCCCAAACTGCAGGACCGCATGAAGACGGATGCCTCCGCAGTGCAGGACGAGGAAGGCCGCGAGTTGCTCGGATGGCTTAACGACGGAATGCTCACGCAGCTCGGCCATGTGACACGCCGCCGCGACGGCAAGCAATCGGGCGCGCTCGGCATCTGCCGTACCAGCGCCAGAGACTTGATGGCGGACGCCTCGTGGGAACGGGCCTTCGCCTGGTTCGACGATGCGGACCACACCCGCGAACCGCTGATTGTCAAGGCCAACCTCGTCAGCCGGGTGCATCGCCGCGTTCCGCTCGACCTGTTCATTGTCCCGCAGCGCGAAAACGGGAAACTCGCCGCCCTGTCGGCCCATGCCGGGGTGTGGACCAGTGCGGCGCTCGCCTCTCCGCCGCGCAGTGTGCCGATCCTGCGCCAGCGGCTCGACATCATTCGCGACCGGCTGGATTTCGACGAGGGCGGGCATGCCGGCAAGGCGCTGGTCCATGCGCTTACCACCCTGCCGCACGATCTGATGATCGGGTTCGCTCTGCAGGATGTGGAACGGGTCGCATCGACCATGATGAGCCTGGTCGACCGGCCGCGCCCACGCCTCGCGCTGGTAGAAGCCGCGCTCGCCCGGCACTTGTTCGCCTTCGTATGGATGCCGCGGGACATGCTGGCAACGCAAGTCCGCCTGCGCATTCAGGATATGCTCGAAGAGGGATCGGGCGGTCGCCTGCTCGACTGGAGCCTCGAGGTGGAAGGTGGCAATCTCGCCATGCTGCGTTTCGTGCTCGACATTCGCGAAGGCCGGACCGAGTTCGACGAAAGCGCGCTCGAAAACGAATTGCAGACCATGCTGCGCGGCTGGTCCGAAGCGGTCGAGACGGAGCTTGCCGAATACGAGGAACCGGGCCGGGCCGCCGCCGTCGCCCTGCGCTTCGCCGAAGCCTTTCCGGCAGACTATCGCGCGAAGTTCGGCGCCAAACAGGCGGCGATGGACATTGCGCGGCTGCGCCGGTTGCGCGCCCATGCAGACGACGGGGAGCGTGCGCTGCGCCGCCGCGATGCGCGCCTGTTCCGCACCGATCGCGACGGTCCTTCCGCGCTGCATCTGAAGCTCTACCAGGAAGAGGGCTCGCTGCCTCTGTCCGATGCCGTGCCGGTGCTGGAGAATTTCGGCTTCCACGTGCAATCGGAAATTCCTACCGTGCTCGACGACGGACAGCTCGGCACGATCCATGATTTCGTGCTGCAACTTGCGCCCGGCATCGATGCGGAAGACCTCGTCGCGCGTGCCGATGCGATCGAGGAGGCAGTTGCCCGGGTCATCAACGGCGCCTCGGAGAACGACACCTTCAACCGGCTGGTCTCCGAAGCGCAATTGAGCGAACGCGAGGCGAACTGGTTGCGCGCGTTCTATCGCTATCTGCGCCAGACCGGCATGGGCTTCACGATCTACACGGTGGTGGATGCGCTGGCGAAGGCCCCCGAAATCACCCGCGCCCTGTGCGCCTTGTTCACCGCCCGCCACGATCCCGATTTCGGATCGCAGAGCGTGCGCGAAGCCGCGATGGACGAGGCGCGCGAGACGATCCGCCGCGGCCTCGCCAATGTGAAGGCGATCAACGATGACCGCCTGCTGCGGCTCTACAATTCGCTGATCGATGCGATTTTGCGCACGAACGCCTTCGCCCCGGCGGCGAACGAAGCGGTCGCATTCAAGATCGACAGCAAGCTGGTGCCGAACCTGCCCAAGCCGATCCCGTGGCGCGAGATCTTCGTCTACTCCCGCCAGGTGGAAGGCATACACCTGCGCGCCGGGCCCGTGGCGCGCGGCGGCCTTCGCTGGTCTGACCGGAGGGACGACTTCCGTACCGAAATACTCGGCCTGATGAAGGCGCAGAGGGTGAAGAACGCCGTGATCGTGCCGACCGGCGCGAAAGGCGGCTTCTATCCCAAGCAGCTTCCCGACCCCGCCCTCGATCGCGAAGGATGGGCCGCAGAAGGGCAGGCAAGCTATGAAGCCTTCATCCGCACGCTGCTGTCGGTCACGGATAATATCGCCGACGACGAGGTGGTGCATCCCGAAGGGGTCGTGATCACCGACGGCGAAGATCCCTATTTCGTAGTCGCCGCGGACAAGGGCACGGCGCGCTTCTCCGATGTCGCCAACGCCATCGCCGAAAACCAGGACTTCTGGCTCGACGATGCCTTCGCGTCCGGCGGCTCCAAGGGATACGACCACAAGGCGATGGGCATCACCGCGAAAGGTGCCTGGGTAAGCGTGCAGCGCCATTTCCGCGAAATGGGTGTCGACGTGCAGACCGACCCGATCCGTGTGGTCGGCTGCGGCGACATGTCGGGCGATGTGTTCGGCAACGGCATGCTCCTGTCGAAAACGATCAAACTGGTCGCCGCCTTCGATCACCGGCACATCTTCATCGATCCCGATCCCGATCCGGCGAAAAGCTGGAAAGAGCGCAAGCGCATGTTCGACCTGCCGCGTTCGAGCTGGGAGGATTACGACGCCAGCCTGATCTCGCGCGGCGGCGGCGTGTTCCCGCGCGATGCGAAGAGCATCAAGATCTCCAAGACCGCGCAGAAGGCCTTGGGTGTCGAGAAAGGCGAGTTCGAGCCCGAGGAACTGATCTCTGCCATCCTGAAGGCGCCGGTGGACCTGATCTGGTTCGGCGGTATCGGCACCTACATCAAGGCGAGTGCTGAGAATAACGTGCAGGTCGGCGATCCCACCAACGATCCCCTGCGTGTCGATGCGAACGAGCTGCGGGCGAAAGCGATCGGAGAAGGTGCCAATCTCGGCGTGACGCAGGCCGGGCGCATCGAGTTCGCGCTCGACGGCGGGCGCATCAACACCGACTTCATCGACAACTCCGCCGGCGTCGATTGTTCGGACAACGAGGTCAACATCAAGATTGCGCTCGCCGCGGCGAAACGCGCGGGCAAGCTTTCCGAACCCAAGCGGGTCGAACTGCTCGAGGCGATGACCGACGAGGTGGCAGCGCTGGTTTTGGAGGACAACCGCTTGCAGGCGCTCGCTCTGTCCATCGCCGAGATCGGCGGCGCATCCGCGATGGCCTCGCAATTGCAGCTGATCGACACGCTGGAGGCGGGCGGTAATCTGGACCGCCGGACCGAAGGGCTCGCCGAAAGCCAGGCGTTGCAACGCCGTGCGACGGACGGTGCAGGCCTCACGCGGCCGGAACTCGCCGTCCTGCTTTCCTCAACCAAACTCGTTTTGCAGGATGCCATCGAGCGTAGCACCTTGCCTGACGATGCGCTGCTCGAAGCGACGCTTATGCGCAGCTTCCCCGAACCGATGCGGGAAAAGTTCAAGCAGCAGATCGAAAACCACCGCCTACGCCGCGAAATTATCGCGACAAAGCTGGCGAACCTGATGGTCAACCGACTCGGCATGGTGCACCCGTTCGAACTGGCGGAGGAAGAAGGTGTCGAACTGGCGGAAGTCGCCTCGGCTTTCGTCGCCGTGGCGCACTTGTTCGATCTTGGCGCACTATGGCACGATCTCGATACCGCGAAGATCGATGAGAAGGCCCGGCTCCTCATGTTCGACCGATTGGCGGCAGCGATCGGCAATTTGATGTCCGACGTGCTACGCAGCGCCGGCGGACGTGTCGATCCGAGTGCGCTGGTCGGCGATCTTGGAAAGAACGTTGCCCTGCTGGGCCAGTCGACCGGCGAACTGCTCAGCAGCGAGATCAAGGCGCAATCCGGCCGTCTGCGCGAAAGCTTCGTCGATGCAGGCGCGACAGACGCGCTGGCCGGCAAGGTCGCGCATCTGTTCGATCTCGATGGTTCGGTCGGCCTCGCCCGGCTGGCCAGCGATACTGGAATCGATGCGGAAGCGCTGACTTGCGCCTTCTCCCTTATCGGCGGCGAACTCGGCATCGACTGGGCGCAGAGCACGGCGGCGCTGATGAACCCGTCCGACGTGTGGGAGCGCTTGCTCGTGTCGGGTCTTGCGCGCGATTTCCAGCAGATGCGCCTCGAATTGCTGCGCCGCTTGGCACGCCGGAAGAACGCGAAAAGCGATATAAACGGTGTTATCGTCCACTGGCTCGACGATCACGAACTGGCTGTGAAGCAGTTCCGTCAGATAGTCGGCAGGGCTCAAGCGCAGACGCCGATCGCGCCCGCCATGCTTGCGCAGGTGGCCAGCATGGCGCGCAACCTCCTGATGCGGTGAGACAGTCTGTGCGGCTTGACGCACAAGCCCATAACCGTCAGCCGTGGCGTCCATGAAGCACTATGATGTCGTCATCGTGGGTTCGGGCCATGGCGGTGCGCAGGCGGCCATCGCCTTGCGCCAGGCGGGTCATGCCGAACCCATCCTGATGGTCAGCCGCGATCGCAATCCGCCCTACGAGCGCCCGCCGCTGTCGAAAGAATATCTCGCAGGCGAGAAGCCGTTCGAGCGCATCATGCTACGGCCCGAAGCATTCTGGGCCGAGCGCGACGTCGAATTGCGGCTCGGCTGCAACGCGAACGAGGTCGATGCCGAGGCGCATTCGATCCGGCTGAGCGACGGGGAGAGTATCAGCTATCGCAAACTGATCTGGGCCGCGGGCGGCGATCCGCGCCGCCTGTCATGTAGTGGGGCGGATTATGCCGGCATCCACACCATCCGCAGCCGCCGGGACGTCGACGCTCTACGCACCGAAATCGAAGGAGGCGCGCGCCGCGCGGTAATCGTCGGCGCGGGTTATATCGGGCTCGAAGCTGCCGCATCGCTGCGCACGCTCGGCTGCGAGGTCACGGTCGTGGAGATGCTCGACCGGGTGATGGCGCGCGTGGCGGGAGAGGAACTCTCCGCCTTCTACGCCGCCGAACACAGGGCGCACGGAGTCGATCTCAGGTTCGAAACCGCCGTCGAGAAGATCGAGGGCGAGAACGACCGGATCGCAGGCGCCGTCCTTTCCACCGGAGAGACGCTGCCGTGCGACGTTGCCATCGTCGGCATCGGAATCGTACCCTCGGTCGGCCCGCTGATCGCGGCAGGCGCGGCGGGCAGCAACGGGGTGGACGTCGACGAATACTGCCGCACCTCGCTCGACGATATTTACGCCATCGGTGACTGCGCCGCGCACGCCAACCCCTATGCCGAGAAGTCGGTGATCCGCCTGGAATCGGTGCAGAACGCCAACGACATGGCGAATAACGCCGCCCGCGCGATCATGGGCGACAAGCGGGAATACGACGCGGTGCCGTGGTTCTGGTCGAACCAGTACGACCTGCGCCTGCAGACGGTCGGCATATCCACCGGGCACGACGACGCCGTGCTGCGCGGCAATCCCGCAGCACGAAAATTCAGCGTGATGTATTTACGCGAAGGGCGGGTCATCGCGCTCGATTGCGTGAACAACACCCGCGATTATGCGCAAGGGCGCAAATTGGTCGAGGCGCGCGCGGTAATCGGTCGCGAGCGATTGGCCGATCTGGGTACGCCGCTCAAAGAGATGGTCTGAGCCGGCCGGCAGCCCAATCCGCCGCCTCCGCCACCACTGCATCGGGATCCCCTCGCAGACGCTCGACCGCGCCGACCAACTCCGTCGAACGGCTGTTCCCCGCCGCATACAGGCAATTGCGTACGAACCGGTCGCGCCCGATCCGCTTGATCGGCGAACCGGAGAAGAATTGCCGGAACCCCGCATCGTCGAAAGCGAGGAACTGCGCGAGACGCGGTGCGGTCAATTCTTTGCGCGGAGCCAGCTTCATGTTCCGGTGCGCCGTATCGGCGAACTTGTTCCACGGACATACCGCGAGGCAATCGTCGCAACCATAAATGCGATTGCCGAGCGCAGCGCGAAATTCCTCCGGCACCGGGCCCTTGTGCTCGATGGTCAGGTACGAAATGCAGCGCCGCGCATCGAGCTTATAGGGCGTGGGAAAGGCATCGGTGGGGCACGCATCCTGGCACTTGTGGCACGATCCGCACCGGTCGGCATGCGGCGCGTCGGGCGCGAATTCTAGCGTGGTGTAGATCGCGCCGAGGAACAGCCAGCTGCCATGCACCGTGCTGACGAGATTGGTATGCTTGCCCTGCCAGCCGATCCCTGCCGCCTCACCCAAAGGCTTCTCCATCACCGGCGCGGTGTCGACGAATACCTTGAGCTCGCTCTCCGGTTCGCGCGCGATCAGCCAGCGGGCGAGCGCCTTCAGCGCCTTTTTCACGACATCGTGATAATCGCGGCCCTGCGCATAGACCGAAATGCGTGCAGCCTCCGGATCGCCTTCCAGCGCCAGCGGATCGACATCCGGTGCATAGCTCATGCCGAGCGCGATCACACTGCGGGCCTCCGGCCACAGGCCTTGCGGCGAGACGCGCTGGCTTTTGCGCGCTTCCATCCATTCCATCGACCCGTGCGCGCCTTCGCCGAGCCATTGCTCCAGCCGCTCCGCGCGCACGGGATCGCCGCGAGCATCGGTGAAGCCGCACGCCGCGAAGCGCAGCGCCGCCGCCTCTTCGCGCAGCGCCTCCTGCAAATCCGGTGAAGCCGGCTTAACCAATTCTGCTGTTGCTCCTCTTCATCCTCACGGCGTATCGCGCGCACCATGCTTACCGAGGCCCACGCCATCCCGCCAGCATCGCGCACCAGCCAAGGGCCGCTGGCGATCGAAGCGCGCGGCCTCGTGAAACGGTTCGACGAGACACTGGCCGTGGACGGGGTGGATATTTCCGTCCCCGAAGGTGCGATCTACGGCATTCTCGGCCCAAATGGCGCGGGCAAGACGACGACGCTGCGCATGCTGCTCGGCATTATCGACCCGGACGAAGGGTTGCGCCGAGTGTTCGGCCACGACCGGCCGCAGGAGATTGCCCGTCTGATCGGCTATCTGCCCGAAGAGCGCGGCCTCTATCCCTCGATGCGATGCGACGAGGCGATCGCTTTCATGGGTGCACTGCGCGGCGTGCCAATCGGGGAAGGTAAGCGCAGAGGGCGCGAACTGCTCGAAGAACACGGCCTTGGCCATGCGGTGGAGAAGAAGATCCGCGCATTGTCCAAGGGCATGGCGCAGACGGTGCAGTTGCTCGGCACGCTGGTCCATCGCCCCAAGTTGGTCGTGTTCGACGAGCCGTTCAGCGGTCTCGACGCGCTCAACCAGGGCAAGCTCGAACGCATGATCCGGCGGTTGGCGGAGGACGGGACCACGGTGATCTTCTCGACCCACGTGATCCACCATGCCGAACGCCTGTGCAACGACGTCGCCATCATCGCGAGCGGAAAGGTGCCTTATGCCGGATCGGTCGATGCGGCGCGCGACCGGATACCGGCGCAGGTCCGGCTGGAAACGCGGCGCGGCGACGGCGAATGGCTGCGCGCCCTGCCGCCCAGCACCGAGCGCGAGAGCAAAGCCGGGGGCGGGCATTTCTGGTATTTCCCTCTCCCCGAGACCGGGATCGAAGCGTTGATGCGCGACCTGATCGAAGGCGAGGCGGGCGTGCTGTCCTTCTCGGTCGAGCGGGCGGGGCTGCACGATGCCTTCGTCGAAATCGCCGGCGAGGCGGCGGCGCGCGCACTTGAGGCGGATGCGCAGGGAGCGGCAGCATGATGCATGAAACCGCCCGCCTCGGTCTGTGGCATGCCGCCTATGTCATGGCGCGGCGCGATTTTCGCGCGATCCTGTTTTCCAAGGCCTTCGTACTGTTCCTCTTGGGCCCGCTTTTCTTCATCGGGATCAGCCTCGTCGCCGGAACGCTCGGCGCCCGGGCAGCGGAGAGTGCCGCCCCCGCCCGCCTCGCCGTTGCCTTGCCGCAAGCCGAAGCTGCTGCATTCGAGCGCGCCTATGCCTATCTCGATCGGGCGGTAAACCTGCCGCCCATGCGCGCCGTGCCCGTCGATAGCGCGCATGACAGCACCCGGCTGCTTGCCGATCCCGCGGCCAATTTTGGCGCCGTGGTGACAGGATCGCTTGCCGCCCCACGGCTGATCGGAACCGAAGAACGGCTCGAAAGCTGGCGCGGCGAGGTCGCATTGATCGTCGCCGAGGCGCAAGGCGGCGGCAGCGGCGCGATCCCCGACATCGCGCTCGAACCGACCAAAACCAGCGTCGCCACCCAGCGCAGCGCGCGCGTCGCCACCGCGACCGGGGCGATCACACTCCTGTTCCTCCTGACCATGCTGCTCGCAGGGATGGTCCTCTCCAACCTGGTCGAGGAAAAGGCGAACAAGATCATCGAGATCCTGGCCGCGGCCATTCCGATGGATGCTGTGTTTTTGGGGAAGCTCCTCGCCATGCTGGCGCTGAGTTTCGTGGGCATCGCGGTATGGGGATCGCTTGTTCTGGTGGGCGTTGCCGTCGGCGGCGCCGCGCTCCCGGCCCTGCCCGTTCCGGCGGTCGGCTGGCCGCTATTCGTGCTGGTATTCGTGCTCTATTTCTCGATGGCCTACCTCTTGATCGGCTCGGTCTTCCTGACGATCGGCTCGATGGCGCCGACGGTGCGGGACGTGCAGACCATCTCCATGCCGGCCACGATCATGCAGCTCGCCGTGTTCTTCCTCGCCACATTCGCGATGAACTCGCCCGGCTCGCCGGTCGAGCTGTTCGCGGCGATCTTTCCGCTGTCCTCGCCTTACGCGATGGTTGCCCGGGCTGCGCAATCTATGGCGATGTGGCCGCATCTTGCCGCGCTCGTATGGCAGGCGATCTGGGTCGCGCTGTTCGTGAGGAGCGGTGCGACGCTGTTCCGCCGCAAGGTCATGAAGTCCGGCCCGTCGAAGCGAGCTACTAAAGCGGCTTGAGCATCCGATCGGTTCGGATTTGCAACCGGACCTTGACTCGCGCGGCGCATCGCGCAGGATGCGTTCCAAAGGCCCGCGAGAGACGGGCTTCTCAAGGAGAGACACGATGGCCACCCTCGCCCAGCGTCCCGAATGCCGGACCGAGCCGACCGCATACGATGCACTGAAACGCCATTTCGCGGAACATCCCGAATCGCATCTGGTGCATCCGAACAAGTGGGACGTCAGCCGGTCCGACATCTATGCGGAAGATAGATGGCAGCCGATCTTCCGCGAAATGCGCGAGGCGGGGCCGCTCCATTATATCGAGGAAAGCCCGTTCGGCCCTTATTGGGCGGTGGTGCAGCACAAGGCGATCCAGCATATCGAGGCGTTGCCCGAACTGTTCTCCTCGAGCTGGGAGCATGGTGGAATTACTATCCTCGACCGGCGGGACGACGTGCCGGAAGAAGAACGGCTCGAACTGCCGATGTTCATCGCCATGGACAGACCCAAACATACCGGCCAGCGCCGCACCGTCGCGCCGAAATTCACGCCCTCGGCGATGACCGACATGGAAAGCGAAATTCGCGCGCGGACCGGCGAGGTACTCGACCGTCTGCCGCGCGGCGAGACCTTCGACTGGGTCGATACCGTTTCGATCGAGTTGACCACGGGCATGCTCGCCATCCTGTTCGGCTTTCCCTGGGAAGACCGCCGCCTGCTTACCTTCTGGTCCGATTGGGCGGGCGATACCGAACTCGCCAGCGTGCGCGATCTCGACGATACGCGGCGCGGAATGCTGCACGAGATGGCTGGCTATTTCATGTCGCTCTGGGGCGAGCGCGCGCAGCAGGACCCGACCGGCGATCTCATTTCGATGATGATCCATTCCGACGCGATGAACCAGCAGAGCCCGCAGGAATTCATGGGCAATCTCGTCCTCCTGATCGTCGGAGGGAACGACACGACCCGCAATACGATGAGCGGCATCGTCCACGCGTTCGACAGATTCCCCGATCAGCGCAAGCTGTTCGAGACGCGGCCCGATCTGATCCCGAACGCGGTGCAGGAATGTATCCGCTACCAGACCCCACTCGCCCATATGCGGCGCACTTGTACCGAGGATACGGAGCAGTTCGGGCAGCAGATCAAGGCAGGCGACAAGGTCGTGCTGTGGTACCTTTCGGCCAATCGCGACGAGCAGGTGTTCGACAATCCCGACAAACTCGATATCGAGCGCGAAAATGCGCGTCGCCACCTCGCCTTCGGTTACGGTATCCATCGCTGCGTCGGGGCACGGCTGGCGGAACTGCAGTTGAAGATCCTGCTGGAGGAAATGCATTCCCGGCGCATGCGCGTACACGTCGCCGGCGATGTCGAACGGGTGCGCGCGAATTTCGTCCACGGGTTCCGCAAGCTCGAAGTCGAGGTGACCGAATTCTAAGCGGCGGTTCAGGCAGAATGCGCTAAGGTTTTATCATGACCGACATCAAACCGTCTCGCCGCTCGCTTCTCACCTGGCTCGGTGCCGGAACCGGCTTCGCCGTTCTGGCGGGCTGCGGTTCGAACAAGGCCGAGGCCAAGAGCTTCCCCGTCTCGATGAGCGAGGCGCAATGGAAGCAGAAACTGACCGCGGCCGAGTTTCGCGTACTGCGCAAGGAGGGCACGGAACGCCCTTACACTTCACCGCTCAACAAGGAGAACCGGGCGGGTACGTTCACCTGTGCCGGCTGCGCCAACCCGGTCTATTCGTCCAAGACGAAGTACGATTCCGGAACCGGCTGGCCGAGCTTCTGGCAAGCCATTTCGGGCGGCGTCGGCACGAGCACGGATTACAAGCTGGCCTACCCACGCACCGAAGTGCACTGCGCCCGCTGCGGCGGCCATCTCGGACATATCTTCGATGATGGCCCGAAGCCGACCGGGAAGCGCCACTGCATCAACGGCATCGCGATGGATTTCAAACCCGCCTAGGTCGAATTGATTGGCCTACTTGCTCAGCATCGCAGGGCATTGAAGGGCCGCGGCGGTGAGGGCAAACTCCCGTAGCGAGTACGTATTCTCGAAAACGAGCCCGTAATTCTCATCGCGGCGCCAGCGGACTTTCGCCCGGACATCCGCGATGCCGGCGCCTTCGATCCGCACCGTCTGATCGATGGAGAAGATCTGGTCACACTCGATGCGTGCACCTTGCTGCGACAGGTTGAGCGTCACGGCCTTAGCCCGCTGCGTAAGCGTCGTGATGACTAGCGGAACCGTAATATTGAGCCGCAATTGCCGCTTCGGATAGTTCCAGGTTTCGTGGATCAACCTGTCGACTTCGATGGGCTTGCGAAACTGATAGCTTGCATCGAACCCCTCGCGCCGAACCTCCTCCAGTTCGAATTGCTCGCCATTCTGCAACTCCAGTGCAAGTTGGGGATCGGTCGGGAGGTTGTGGAATGTCCGAAGACCGATCCCGTTGGCCGAAACGTCGCGAATCACGCAGAGGAATTCGCCTTGGCCGCAAACCAGCTTCGCGGCACGGATCAGCGAGAGGAATCGCGGTGCCGACCGCTGATCGGTGACGGGATCGACAGTTTCGTGCCTAAAGCCCCCGTATTCCATTCTCTTCCAACCCCCAATCCAGTGAACCAATCGACTTTCACTCAATTGGCGTGAACCGCTTACAAAAGGGGGAATGCCGCCATAGGGGTTAATACGGGGATAAGGGGGTTAAGAGGCATGGTGCGGGTGGCGGGACTCGAACCCGCACGATCAGAGATCAGGGGATTTTAAGTCCCCGGCGTCTACCATTCCGCCACACCCGCTAGTGCAATGGCGTCGTAAGCAAGCGGCGGACCAACCGCAATCGACTTAAGCCATCATTCGCCGTTGAGGCGTTCGCGGATTTCCTTGCCTGGCTTGAAATAAGGCACACGCTTGGCGGCCACTTCGACCGCTTCCCCGGTGCGCGGGTTGCGACCGGTGCGGGCCTGTCGCTCGCGGGTCGAAAAGGCACCGAAGCCACGCAGCTCGACCCGGCCGCCCTCCGCGAGCCGCTCGGCGATCTCGTCAAAGAAGATATCGACGACCTGTTCGATCTCTTCGGCCCGCAAACCGGGATTTTCCTCCGCGATCGCGGTCAGCAACTCGGATCGTATCATGGCATCGCTCTCCCTGATGCGTTGGTTGCGGCCCGCGGTTTCCCTGACCGCAAAGCGCAGGAATTACAAGGTTTCATAACAAATCTTGTATCGGCAGGCCAATCGGCATTGCGACTATCCCGAACCGAGACATTCAGACGAGATCTGCGTCGAACAGCGATGTCGGCTCGATACCCAGACGCTCGATCCGCGCCCGGATCTCCGGCCATTCCTCAGCTAAGAAGGTCTGGCGCTCGCTCTGCCGAAGCTTGGCCGCAGCGCCAACCGCGACATACATGCCAACGCCACGCTGCACTTCGACGAGACCATCGAGCTGGAATTGCTGATAGGCCTTGGCGACCGTGAGCGGGTTCGCCCCCTGCTCTGCCGCCAGCGCGCGAACCGACGGCAGCATTTCCCCCTCCGCATAGGTTCCTTCGATGATGGCAGCGGCGATGAGGTCGCGCAGCTTGAGGTAAACGGGTTTGGCCGAGTTCGCCATCAACCGAGAAGCTTGGTCTGCGTCATACTGCTTCAGTGCCATAATACAGCGCGTCGCGCAAGGCTATCAGATGTTCGTATCTTGAATGCCTTATCCGGTCGCAAACGTAACAAACACTTCACATGAACGGCGAAGGCGCTACTGTGCGCGCCGATAGGGAGGGCCTGGGAGGACGGGCCACGTGGATAGGGATATTTACATCCAATGATCGAAGGTCTTTTCTTCACATTCGGCTCGACGTTCGAAATGTGGGCGTTCCGGGTTGCGGTAATTGCGCTGTCCGCCTTTCTGCTTGGCGGAATTATCATCATCACCCGCCCCCAGCCCGAAGTGGTCGGCCACCCCAAGGGGCTGTTTCTGCTGTTCCTGGCGGAAATGTGGGAGCGCTTTTCTTATTACGGGATGCGCGCCCTCCTGATTTTCTATCTGGTGCAGCACTGGCTGTTCACCGATAGCGAAGCCTCGATCATTTACGGTGCCTACACCGCGCTCGTTTACATCACCCCGGTCGTCGGTGGCTATTTGGCCGATCAGTTCATCGGGCAGCGCAAGGCGGTGCTGTTCGGCGCGGTTCTGCTGACATTCGGCCACTTCTTCATGGCGTTCGAAGGCAATGGCGGACAGGGCGATGCGACGATAAATGTCTTCTGGCTCGCCCTGGCGCTCATCATCGTGGGCTCGGGCTTCCTGAAAGCGAACATCTCGGTGATCGTCGGCCAGCTTTACACCCGCACAGACGTGCGCCGCGATCCGGCCTATACGATCTTCTACATGGGCATCAATGTCGGCGCGGCGACCGCATCGATCATTTGCGGCTATCTCGGCCAGACCTATGGTTGGCAGTACGGCTTCGGCCTTGCCGGCATCGGAATGCTGCTCGGCCTTGTCATCTTCATCCTCGGAAAGCCGCTGCTGCTGGGCAAGGGCGAACCCAAGGATCCTTCCAAGATCGCCGGCGGCAAGGAGTGGGGCATTTACGGCGCCGGTCTCGCGATGGTCGCACTGTGCTGGCTCGCCATCCAGTATCAGGAATTGGTCGGCGTCGTACTTGGCGCATTCGGTGGCGCTCTGGTATCGTACGTCCTCGGAATCGTGACATTTAAAATGGCATACGGATCGTGGAACCAAGCGCCAAAAGTGCCTTTGATAGTCTTCTTCGCCAGTGCTTTCGTGATGGTGCTATCGATTATTCTGGCGGCGCTCGGAAACGAGTCGATGATCGTGGTCGCCGGCGTAGCTTTCTTGGTCCTGCTCGCGGTTTTGATACAGCAAGCGATGGTTAAGGCCTTTGACGAGCGCGACCGTATCTTCGCCGCGATGTTCCTCATCCTGACGTCCATCGTCTTCTGGGCATTGTTCGAGCAGGCGGGATCGAGCCTCAACCTTTTCACCGACCGGCATGTGGATACGCAGGGCGTCAACGCCTCGATGTTCCAGTCGATCAACGCGATCTACATCGTGCTGCTCGCTCCGGTTTTTGCGATCATCTGGCAGACGCTTGCACGCAAGGGGCTGGAGCCGTCGGCACCGCTGAAGTTCGGTCTCGGGATTATCCAGGTCGGCCTCGGCTTCCTCGTCCTCGTCTGGGGGGCGGAATCGGTCGGCGTGAATGTCGCCGTGCCGGTGGTCTTCATCTTCCTCATCTACCTGCTGCACACGACCGGCGAACTGTGCCTCAGCCCGGTCGGCCTCTCGGCCATGAACCGCCTCAGCCCGGCGCACATGGCCAGCCTCATCATGGGCACATGGTTCTTCGCGTCCGCCACCGGCAACTTCGCCGCCGGTCTGATCGCTGCGGCGACCGGTGCGGAAGGGGTTGGCGAGGAAGCAGGCAAGCAAGTCGTGCTCGACGTCTATACGACGGTCGGCTGGTATGCGGTCGCCATTGGTGTCGGCGTGATGGTCATCAGCCCGCTCATAAAAAAGCTGATGCATCTCGACACTTTGGCTGACGATACGGTCGGCGACGATCTCGAGGGGCAGGCGCAGGCTGGCGTAGAATCGCAGGAGGCGGGGATGCATCCCGCCACCAGCCCGCAGGCACCCGGTGTCCACGAAGAAAACCGCCGCTGACAGCGATAGGGAAAGGCCGGCGATGGATCTCCGGCCTTTCCGCTTTCACAGGGAAGAGACGATATGAAATTGGGATCCTTGATCGCCGGGCTTTCTGCACTGGCGCTCACCGCATGCGCGTCGACCGGGGATGAGCCCCGTCCGCGCACCAACGCCGCGATGACCGCGGATGGCCACGCGCCTTATGCCTCGACCTACGAACGCTATCCCGGCAGACCCACCGCCCTCGTCGGCGCGACCGTTTACGATGGGCGCGGCGGCCAGATCGAGAACGGCACTGTTCTTTTCCGCGACGGTGAGATCGTCCAGATCGGCGACGCCTCGCTCTCGACCGACGGGTACGACCGGATCGACGGTACCGGCAAGTTCGTCACGCCCGGTGTGATCGATATCCATTCGCATCTGGGCGATTATCCGACGCCCAGCGTCGACGCCCATGCCGACGGAAACGAAGCTACGAGTCCGATGACACCGGAAGTGTGGGCCGAACATTCGGTCTGGCCGCAGGACCCCGGTTTCACTCGGGCACTCGCCAACGGGGGAATCACTGCACTGCAAATCCTCCCCGGATCTGCGAACCTCACGGGTGGGCGCTCGGTTACACTCAAAAACGTATCCGCGCGGACCGTACAGGGCATGAAGTTTCCCGGTGCACCTTACGGCATGAAGATGGCGTGCGGAGAAAACCCGAAGCGCGTTTATGGCGGTCGCGGCCGCATGCCTTCCACTCGGATGGGCAATTTCGCGGTGAACCGGCAGATGTGGCTCGATGCGCAAGCCTATGACGGCGAGAAACGCGATCTGGGCAAGGAAACGCTGAAGGGTGTGCTCGATGGCGAGATTCTAATCCACAACCACTGTTACCGCGCCGATGAAATGGCCCTCGTCATGGATATGGCGAAGGAGATGGGTTACAAGGTCACGGCCTTCCATCACGCGGTCGAAGCCTACAAGATCGGCGATCTGCTGCGCGAAAACGACGTATGCAGCGCGATCTGGGCGGATTGGTACGGCTTCAAGATGGAAGCCTATGACGGTATTCTCGAAAACGCCGCCTTCCTCCGCGAAGCGGGGGCCTGCGTGATCATCCACTCGGACGATGCGAACGGCATCCAGCGCCTTAATCAGGAAGCCGCCAAAGCGCAGGCTGCCGGACGCCGCGTGGGAATCGACGTTCCCGATGCCGAGGTTGTCGGCTGGTTTACCTACAACGCAGCGAAAGCGATGGGCATTGCCGAAATGACTGGCAGCCTTGAGCCCGGCAAGATGGCCGACGTGGTGTTGTGGAACGGCGATCCGCTGAGCGTCTATACCCGCCCCGAAAAGGTCTGGATCGATGGCGCGCTGATGTACGACGCGCTCGACCGCAAGCGCCGCCCGGTGAGCGATTTCGAGCTCGGTCAGCCCGGCGAAGGAGACGTGAAATGAGCCGCCCCGCGAACAATAAGCGCCTCACGCCGCTGGGCGCCCTGGGCGTGTTCTGCGGTCTCGCTGGAGCCGCCATCGGCTACCAGGCGAATGCGCAGGACTTCACGATCGAGAATGCGACTGTCGCGATGGGCGATGGCAGCGAACCGATGGAAGGCGCGACCGTGATCGTACGCGGCGGCAAGATCGTCTCGGTCGGCACCGGCGCAGCATCCACCGGCGGCGAACGGATCGACGGCACCGGAATGTGGGTCACGCCCGGCCTCGTTGCCAGCGTTACGTCGCTCGGTCTGTGGGATGTCGGTGCGGTCAGCGAATCGAACGACACGGCGGCGCGGGAATCGCCGTTCAGCGCTGCGCTAGATGCCGCGCCGATCGTCAATCCGAACTCACAGCATATCCTCGTCCACCGGGCCGCCGGTATCACCCGCGCAGCCACCGTAACGATGCCCTCGGCCTCGATCTTCGGGGGGCAGGGCGCGATCATTGATCTGGGGGCGGATGCCAATCCCGTCACCCGTTCGCGTGCGTTCCAGATCGTCACACTGGGCGAAATCGGCGCGCGGCTTTCGGGCGGGAGCCGAGCGTCGGCGCACGTGCTGTTCCGCAACGCGCTGCGTGAAGCGACGAAGCTCGGCGAAGATTCGCGCATTCCCGGCATGTCTTCCCGCCCACCCGAGCAGGGTCTTGGCGACGACGTGCCGATCGATCCGCGTCTTGCGGGCGAGGACAACGAGCGCGCCGGCGATGTGCTGCTTTCGCGTTTTGACGCCGCCGCCCTCGTGCCGGTCGTGCGTGGGGAGCAGCCGCTCTATGTAATGGTCGAACGCGCCTCCGACATCCGCAGCGTGCTCGCCCTGAAGCGCGAATTCGCCGATCTCGATCTTGTCCTCGTCGGTGCGAGCGAAGGCTGGCTGGTCGCGCAGGACATTGCCGCTGCCGGTGTGCCGGTGATCGCCGACGGGCTCGACGACCTGCCGCAGAATTTCGAGGAACTTGCTGCTACGCAAAGCAACATCGGCCGCATGGTGAAGGCGGGCGTAAAGGTTGCCATCAATGCTTCGGCAATGGAGAATCCGCGCAATCTCAACCAATATGCCGGCAATCTCGTAGCATTGAGCCGCATTCCCGGGGCGGATGGGCTGACCTGGGGTCAGGCTTTCGCAACGATCACTTCAGTTCCCGCCGAGATCAGCGGCCTGACGGGCCGCGCAGGAACCCTCGGCACAGGCGCGAGCGGCGATGTGGTGATGTGGGACGGCGATCCGCTCGAAGTCGGCTCAATGCCAGTACGCGTCTTCATCGACGGGATAGAGCAACCGCTCGACAATCACCAGAGCCGCCTCAAGGAACGCTATCGGGATCTCGACGAAAGCGACCTGCCGAAGGGCTATGACTGGTGAGCATCCCGAAGGAAATGCGCGGCACCGTACTGGCCGTGGTGGCGGCCTTCGGCGCGGTGGGGCTCTTCGCCGCCACCGCGCAGGATGCCCCGCCAGATCGTTCGCAGGACATCGCATGGATGAGCGCGCAGCAATCCTATCTTGCTGGACTGAAGGCGGAAGACGGCTGGCAGGCCCTGCCCGATGGATTGTACTGGCGGCGCCTCGAAGGCGATGGTTCGGGCGAGCATCCTAGCGTGGAAGACACTGTCACCGTCCATTACGCCGGCACCTTCATCGATGGAGAAACGTTCGACAGTTCGTTCAACCGCGGGGAGCCGGCGACCTTTCCGCTCGGACGGCTGGTCGAAGCATGGCAGCGTGCAATTCCGCGGATGGGCGTTGGCGACACCATCGAAATCGCCTCGCCTGCCGCTCTCGCTTACGGCCCGCGCGGCAAGGGGCCGATCCCCGGCGGTGCGACTCTTCTGTTCAAGGTGCAACTGATCGATATCGGCGCATAGGCAGGGTTTTCGGCGCACCCTAAAAACCCTGAAGCATCGCAGGCTCGGAACCTATGCTTGAAACCGGCGAGGCGTTCCTAAGGCGAAAATGCTAAACACGTCGAAATGCCCTATGCATTTGGCAGATCGTAAAAAGCCCTACAGGTAGGGCTCTTGCTAAATAAGGGTCGCCGACGTAGACGTCGAGGCGACGTTGGGGGTCGCAGCTTCCAAATTAATATCTGGACGGCTTGCCGGGAGCGATCGGCAATGGTGCGAAAGCAGGCTGCTTGCGCTAGCCGAGGACGAGGGAATACTGGTTTCTTACGATGAAAGCTGTAATTTTAGCAGGTGGGCTCGGAACTCGTCTGGGTGAAGAGACATCGGTACGCCCGAAACCTATGGTCGAAATCGGCGGAATGCCGATAATTTGGCATATTATGAAAATTTACTCGGCGCACGGAGTAAAAGATTTCGTGATCTGTCTCGGCTATAAAGGCTACATTATCAAAGAATATTTCGCGAACTACTTTCTCCATCTCGCAGACGTCACGATCGATCTTTCGAGCAACACAACAAAGGTTCATCGTAATCGGAACGAGGGCTGGAAAATAACTTTAGTCGATACCGGTCCGAATACGATGACCGGGGGCCGGCTGAAAGCCATTCGGCCTTACATCGATGACGAGGAAGGCCCGTTCTTTTTCACCTATGGTGATGGCGTTGCAGATATCGATCTTGGCGCGCTGCTCGAATTTCACAGACAAGGCGGCGCAAAGGCAACTGTCACTGCCGTAGCGCCTCCGGGCCGGTTCGGTGCTCTCGATTTCGACGGCGATCGCGTTGCGGGCTTTATGGAAAAGCCTGCTGGCGACGGCGGTTTGATCAATGGCGGGTTTTTCGTAGCCGAGCCTAGCGTCCTTGATGACTATGTCGACGGGCCCGACACCATTTGGGAGCAGGAGCCGATGCAGCGACTTGCGGCAGACGGCGAACTTCGCGGCTTTCGGCACCGGGGTTTCTGGCAACCGATGGACACGCTGCGCGACAAATTGCATCTCGAAGAGCTCTGGGAAAAAGGCGCTCCTTGGAAATGCTGGTAGATCCCTCCCACTGGAGCGGCCGCAGGGTTCTGGTCACGGGCGACACTGGCTTCAAAGGCGCTTGGCTATCGCTTTGGTTGCAGGAGCTAGGTGCCGAGGTAACCGGTTTGGCGCTGCCAGCCGAAGACCATAGCCTCTATACGCAGCTCGGCCTTAAAGAGCTTATCACGCATACAGACGTCGACATACGCGATCAGGATGCGGTCGACCATGCAATCCTCAGTGCCGCCCCGCAAACCGTCTTTCATCTCGCTGCGCAACCGATCGTCCGCCTCTCCTACGACGAGCCAAGAGAAACGTTTGCCACGAATGTGCAGGGTACCGTCAACGTTCTCGATGCCTGCCGAAGAGTGCAGGGGCTGAAAGCAATCGTCGCGATAACAAGCGACAAATGTTATGAAAATCGCGAATGGATTTGGCCCTACCGTGAGAACGACCCAGTAGGCGGTCACGATCCCTACAGCGCGAGCAAGGGCGCCGCGGAACTGGTCGTCGCCTCGTATCAATCGTCGTTTTTTCATACTGAAGAAGCGCCGCTTCTTGCCTCCGTTCGTGCCGGGAACGTCATCGGCGGCGGTGACTGGGCCAGCGACAGATTAGTGCCCGATATTATTCGGGCCCTTGCCGCCGAAGAAACTGTGGTAATTCGCTCGCCGCAGGCCGTGCGCCCCTGGCAACATGTGCTGGAAGCGTTGGGGGGGTACCTCCTAATTGCGCAAGGTCTTGCCGAGGGCGACCGCAAGTTTGCTTCACCTTGGAATTTCGGTCCTTCATCCCAGGATTCGAGCCCGGTTCTGCATATCGTAGAGCGGCTGCTGTCTTTATGGGGCGGAGGAAATTTCGAGATTAAGGGCGATCAAACAAAGCACGAGGCGCATACACTCAAGCTGGACTGTTCTAAAGCACATAGCCAGTTAGGCTGGCGGCCCGCCTTCACGCTCTCCGACACCCTGGAATGGATCGTCGATTGGCATAAGGCATACGCTAAAGGCGACGACATGCGTGCGGTTTCACGTCGTCAGTTGCAGCAATATCGCGCTCTCATGGACAAAGCGCTTACCGAAGGTACCGAATTATGAATTGGCCTCTACCTCAGTCGCAAAAGGAACTCGGGCAGCTCGATGAGCCTGAATTCCGTAATCTAATCGTCGATCTGGTCGGCCAATACGCCCGTGCGCATCATAACCCCAAACCATTCGTCAAAGGCGAAAGCCCGGTACCGGTTTCCGGCAAGGTTTACGGCGCGCACGAAATGCAGATGCTTGCGCAAAGCTGTCTCGATTTCTGGCTGACCACCGGACGGTTCAACGCAGAGTTCGAACAGCGACTGGCGCATTTTATCGGGGTAAAGCACGCTCTCACGGTCAATTCGGGCTCGTCTGCCAATCTGGTCGCTTTTTCAACCCTCTGCAGCCACTATCTGCGCGGAGAAGCCTTGAAGCCGGGCGATGAGATGATCACCGTCGCGACGGGCTTTCCGACTACCGTCAATCCTGCGCTTCAATACGGCATTACGCCGGTTTTCGTCGATGTCGACATACCGACGTACAATATCAAATCCGAGATGATCGAAGCGGCGGTTACGGATAAAACCCGCGCGATCATGATTGCGCATACGTTAGGCAATCCGTTCGATCTTGCGGAAGTCATGCGCGTAGCCGAGAAGTACGATCTGTTCGTGGTTGAAGACAGCTGCGATGCACTCGGCGCAAAGTACAACGGTCAAAACGTCGGCACGTTCGGACATATGGGAACACTGAGTTTCTATCCCGCGCACCACATAACCATGGGCGAAGGCGGCGCTGTATTCACCGACAAACCCCGCCTGAAACGTGTCATGGAATCCATGCGCGACTGGGGTCGCGATTGCTGGTGTGCACCGGGCGAAGACAACACTTGCGGTAAGCGCTTCGGACGTAAGCTGGGCGACCTGCCTTTCGGATACGATCACAAATATACCTATAGCCATTGCGGCTATAATTTGAAGATCACCGATATGCAGGCTGCGGTTGGATTGGCGCAAATCGATCGTATTGGCGAATTTGTCGCCGCACGTCAGCGCAACTTCGATAAGCTGACCGAGCTTCTTAAGCCGCTCGAAAATCTCCTGATCCTGCCGGAGCCGACGCCGAACAGCGAACCGAGCTGGTTCGGATACCCGATCACGCTTCGGGAAGATGCGCCGTTCACACGAGACGATCTTGTCAAGCATCTGAACGAAAAGAATGTCGGCACGCGGCTTCTATTCGGCGGCAATCTTATCCGTCAGCCCTATATGCGGGATCGATCCTATCGTGTCGTAGGCGAGCTTACCAATGCCGACATCGTGACCGAGCGTTGCTTCTGGGTCGGTATCTATCCGGGCCTCGACGAAGATCACCTGGAATACACGGCCGAGTGCATTTCGAAATTCGTTCATAAGAACTAAAGGTCGCAAAACGTGACAGATTTCTCTCGTATTTCGCGGCTCAAAGGTGAATTCGAAGCCGAAGGTTTATCGCGCGATATCCTGGCGTCCGAAGTTGCCTATGCCGCACGGAACAAACTTTCTTACCTGTGCAAGATCGGTGGATGCGAAGCAAAGTCGGATATGCGCTTCCTTCGGCAGATCGGGGTGAGAGATATCGTCGCGCCCATGATCGAGAGTGGGTTTGCGATGTCGAAATATATGGACATGCTACCTTCCGGGGCGTTCGACCATGTCGGCGTCACGATCGAAACCCATGGGGCGGTGGAGAGGATTGAAGAGATCCTCGAAGCTGGAACGCAGCTCACCGAAGTAACGGTGGGTCGCACCGACCTTACCGCAAGCTTTGGCGGCGAAGGCGTGGATAAACCCGAGACCATCAGCATGGTGAAGACCGTAGCAAGGGCTGCCAAAGCGCGTGGCCTCGTGACGACCATGGGCGGATCCGTCGGAACCGGTACGCGTGCCTTGCTAAACGAGGATGATGAACTCAGATCTCTCCTGACCGCAGTCGAAACGCGCAAATGTGTAATTGCCGTCGATACCTTCCTCGAACCGCAAGCGTTGCAGGACGCATTTGCCGTAGAAACCGAATTGCTACGCATGCAGGCGTCCTACTCTGGCGAAATTGCATCCGCTGCGGAAAGCCGGATCGCGCAAATCACCTCACGGCTCTGAAGCGATGGACGTCCTGTTCATTCTCGATTTCGATGGCGTACTCTTCAACAGTGCCTATGAGGCGTTTCAGGTTTCGCGTCGGGCTATTGCCGGGGAAGGCGACGCTTTTCGCCAAGACGTCGATTATCAGGAATTCCTAAGCTATCGTGCTGTCGTTACGGACGCGTGGCAATATAATCGTCTGTTCGGAAGCCATTGCCAGGTTCCTCGCGAAGCCTTGCGGTTAGTGGAACCGAACGCAGAGGATTGGGCTTTCGCGAAAAAGTTTTTCGCAGCCCGGGCGGAAATGATGAAGGAAAGCGACTGGGCAAAATCAATGCCCCCGTACGATTTCTTCCTTCGATTGAAGCCCCTTCTGCTCGAACATCCCGATCGTTTCGCAATCCTTTCGACCCGCAACAAACAGTCTATCGAGCAGACCATGCAGTTCCACGATGCCGATATTCTGCCCATATTCGGGCAGGAAAGCATTCGCGAGCATGGCAGCAAACTGGAAGTTGCCAAAGCGCAAGGATGGCTCGAGAAGGGCAAGTATCTGACTGTTTACCTCGATGATATGAACAGTCATCTCGAACCCTTCGAAGGAGTGGTGCATCTGCCACTTCATGCCGATTGGGGTTACGATAGAAACACGGTCGGGAGTCTTTCCGACCATCAGGTGATGACAATATTTCGATCCTTGCTGGCGCTATCCGCACGCGAGGATTGAGCGGGAATTATCATGAAATACAGCGATCAGATCGGCGCTTGGCTGCAGCAGGCAGGCTATACGCACTATTTCTACGTCGGTGGCGGCAACATCATGCATCTCACCGAAAGTCTCGACCGATATCTGACGGGCGTTCCGGTCGTACATGAAGTCGCAGCAGGTATAGCGGCCGAATATTTCAACGAAATTTCGGATGGAGAAAAGGCCCTCGCTCTGGTCACCGCAGGACCGGGACAGACCAATATCGTTACGGCGATAAGCGGGGCATGGCTGGAAAGCCGCGAGCTTCTTGTTCTGGGCGGTCAGGTCAAAACCGCCGACCTCGCACGAGGTGAGGTCCGATCGAGAGGCATTCAGGAGATCGACGGTGTCGAACTGATGCGTTCGACGACGAAACTCTCGACCCGGTTGGAGAAACCGGTTTCGGCAGCCGAATTCTACGAACTGATCGAGACGAGTTGGACGCCGCGGAAGGGGCCTGTCTTCCTCGAAATTCCGTTGGACGTTCAAGCGGCGCAGCGCGATGAGGAGCCTTTGGTCCAGCGTAAGCATCCCGATCTTCCGATTGTGGATAATGCTCGGCTGAAGGAAGTTATCGAAGCGTGGCACACATCCGAACGACCAATACTGCTCATCGGTGGAGGGGTGAACCGGGAAACGGTGGATGCCGTTCGCGACAGGCTGGAAGCTTTCGCCATGCCTGTCATGACGACATATAACGGGTCCGATCGCATGGATGGCGATGCGGCGAATTATTTCGGACGGCCTAACACGTGGGGTCAACGCAGCGCGAATATCATTATTCAACAATCCGACCTGATCGTCGCGCTCGGCACTCGCCTTGGGCTTCAGCAGACAGGCTTCAACTGGCAAGAGTTCGGTCGACATGCGCGGATCGTCCAGGTGGACGTAGACGGCGCTGAATTGTCGAAAGGTCACCCAAAGGTTGACGATGCGGTTTGCGCGGACGCCAACGATTTTCTTAAGCGCTTCGTATCGGACGGATTCGAGCCGAAGGCAGAATGGGTCGACAAGGCACGAGCCATAAGGAACGCTGTACCGCGCATCGAAGAAGTGAACCAGACCGGGGAAGGCTATCTTTCGCCTTACGAGTTCATCCTGCAATTGGAAGAACTGACGGCTGCCGATGATCTTATCGTACCGTGTTCGAGCGGAAGCGCATTCACATTGACGATGCAGCTCTTCAAACAGAAGCTCGGTCAGCGGCTCGTCACGAACAAGTCGCTCGCTTCGATGGGTTATGGCCTGTCAGGCGCCATCGGAGCCGCGATCGCAGGCGGGGGTAAGCGCACCTTTCTCATCGAAGGCGATGGCGGTTTCGCCCAAAACATGCAGGAATTGGGCACCGCACAGATCAACGGCCTCAATCTGAAAATGTTCATTTTCGATGATCAGGGACACGCGTCTATTCGGATGACGCAACAGAATTATTTCGATGGCAAATATCTCGGATGCGATCCCAAATCCGGGCTAGGACTTCCGCAGTGGGAAAAGCTGTTTCCGGCCTGGGACATTCCAGTCATGCGGCTTCCCGTCCATTTTCGCGACGACGACGAAGTTCGGCGGAGGTTGGAGCAGCCCGGAGTTTCGGCATTTATCGTGCCGATCGATCCCAAACAGACTTATTTCCCGAAAATCAGCAGCCGCGTCACCGAAAGTGGATCGATGGAATCCAATCCGATCGACCGAATGACACCCGAGATCGACTATATCGGCAGCTTGGCGAACTCCTAACTCCAGTGAGCACGGCGGAGAAACTTGCTCGAGCTACGACATTGGAACCGGCAGTCGCCGAACAGTTGCGCGCCGATGATCGAAGGATCGTTATTGTCGGCGCCGGTGGCTGGATCGGACGCGTGCTTCTCTCCGGTCTCTATTATGCGTTGGGTAAAGAGCAATTTTCGCAGCGGGTAAGATGCTTCGGAAGCGTCGCGCGTCCAATCTCTTTCGGAACTGGATTAGCGGTTTCGCAAGCACCGCTGTCCGACGCTCGATCTCTAGCTCCTGAAGCGACGATATTATTTCATCTTGCCTTTCTTACGAAGGATAAGGTCGCGCGGATGGATGAGGACGCTTATGTGTCCGCCAACCGAAAACTGTCCGAAGATGTGCTCGATGTTATGTCGACCATCGGGGTAGATCGTTTGTTCTACGCCTCTTCTGGAGCGGCGGCGTTTGCCGAAGACGAGGGCGCTGCGAGCGATCTGTGCCTGTACGGAAAACTGAAACGCGCCGACGAGGTGCGATTTGCGAACTGGGCGGAAGAGGATGCGCGAAGCCGACGAGCCGTAATAACTCGGATCTACAGCGTATCGGGTCCTTTCATCAACAAGCATGATACCTACGCGCTCGCCGACTTTATCCGATCATCGCTCTCGGGAGAGGAAATTTCGGTTACGGCACCGATGCCGGTTTACCGCAGCTTCGTTGCCATCCGCGAACTCCTTTCGTTGATTTTGGCCCAACTCCTGCGCGACGATGGACCTTCGACATGGGCGTACGACAGCGGCGGAGACCCGGTCGAGCTAGCCGGTGTCGCCAAGGAGGTCGTTTGGGTTTTGGGTGGTAGCGTCAGGAAGCGGCATATCACCCGACAGGACAGCAACCTTTACTACGGAGATGATGGGGAGTATCAAAAATTGCTATCAAAATTCGCCATAACATCTGTTCCCCTGCGGCAACAGGTCGCTGAAACGGCAATAGGCTTTGGCGAGGAATGGTCTTAATGGTTCACAAAGAGTTGTGATCGCGATATGCGGCGCTGGATCGTCGGGTGGGCTATGTCGATCTCTTTTGTCGAGCGTTCGACGAACTTAGCTGTTTTTGGATCGTACTAGGTCGCGTCTCATGAAATATCCGCTTTTTCCGGCCTGCCTCGCAGTCGCGATAGGCCTTGCACCGGTTTCGACCTCGGCGCAGTTTCGACAACAGGGCTCGAGCGATCAGTCCGACGATTCCGATCGGGACAGCGGATCGTCGCGTACTGAATCGCGCGCAGCGGAAAACGATACCTATGAGCCGACCTTGATCGGGCCGACGATTATTCGGGATGATCAGCGGGGACGCTCGAACCGGTTTATTTCCGCTGAGGATGCGCTGGATGCTCGAGAGAGTTTGCTAGAAAGGTCGCGTCGTGCATTGGAGCCGGCTAAACCCAATGAATTCGAGCGTTATGTCGAGCGGATGACCGGTAAAACGCTGACCCGTTTCGGATCGGATCTCATCCTGCCGGAAGGTCGGGATTTTTCGGTACCCGCAGATGCAACGATACCCCCCGATTATCGGATCAACATCGGTGATACGATCTCGATCTCGCTCACCGGGTCGGCCGAAGGTAGTGTTGAGCGAACCGTTGATACGGACGGCAACATTTTCCTCCAATCGGTCGGCTCCATCCGCGTCGCCGGCGTGCGCTATGGCGATTTGAAAGAGTATCTTGCGGGAGCGATCGGCACCCAATTCCGCAATTTCCGGGTCGGCGTTCGTGCAGTCGAATTGCGCGGCTTAAGGGTCTTCGTAACAGGTTACGCGCAGAACCCCGGCTCCTTCACGATCAATAGCCTTTCGACCTCGCTTAACGCGATACTGCAAGCCGGAGGCCCATCGTCGGGCGGAAGCTTCCGGAATGTCCGCCTGATCCGCGGGGGCGGGGAAATAGCCAATATCGATCTCTACGACATTTTGCTCGAAGGCGATCGCTCGAACGACCGAACGCTGGAAAGCGAAGATGTCCTGCTGATCGAACCGGCCGATACGCAGATCGCAGTATTCGGCAGCGTAAACAACGAAGCCATTTTCGAGTTGCGTCCGGGTGAAACGATCCTCGATGCTCTTCAGTTCGCAGGCGGATCGAACGAACTTGCCGAGATTGATCGCGTCGTTCTTTACCGCGCCGACCCCGAGTCGCAGCCGGGCCCGATCGTAATCGAAGCCGCCGCATTTGCGTCGACGCCGCTTCGGCCCGCAGACCTTATCCAGGTATTGCCATCGAAAAGCCTGGTGCAGCCTGTCTCGCGCCAATCGGTCATCGTTCGGATCGAAGGGGAAGTTGTTCGTCCCGGCAACTATTACGTTGCTCCGAATACGCCGTTGGATTCGATCGTAGCCCTCGCCGGCGGCTTGACCGAACGCGCCTATCCGTTCGGAACCGAATTCAATCGTCAGTCCATCGTGGCTCAACAGCGTAAGAACTTCGACGAGGCACTCGATCAGTTCGAACTGACGTTGGCCACCGCCCCCTTGGTCGCGGACTCCAGTATCGATGCAGGTCGGCAGCAACTTCAGCTTACGGCTGCAAGAGATACGCTCGACGAATTGCGAGAAGCCGAGCCTGATGGCCGATTAGTGCTCGATATCGCGTCCAACGCTGTAAGTTTGCCGGGCGACCTTTTGCTCGAGAATGGGGATCGCATTTATGTACCCCCGCAGCCTACGAGTATTGGGGTGTTCGGGGCGGTGTACCGGCCTGCGTCCTTTCAACTTTCGCGTGAAGGTCACCGCATAAAGGACTATATCGAGCAAGCCGGCGGACCGGTGCGTGCGGCGGACAAGGGCGACATATTCGTCGTTCGGGCAAATGGCAGCGTCCTTACACGCGACAATGGCGCTTTACGCGCTACCGCCCTTCCTGGCGACGTCGTCTTCGTCCCCATCAAGACCCAATCCCGCGATCTGCTGGCAAAGATCGCGCAGGTTAGCTCCATTTTGTTCCAGTTCGGCCTTTCCGCCGCGACCGTGGCGGCAATCGATTGATGACGCCTCGCCTATCCCTTACCGGAAAAGCAGCACGTTTTCCTGTGTTCGACAAGGGCTGGAAACGCGCGGCTATCTTTTTGCCGCTCATCATCCTCCTGTTGGTGTTTTCGGCCTTCCCCGAACGCTTTCGCGCGGAAGCGACGCTGACCCCCGCCGACCCTTCCACCCTCGGCCTATCCGATACTCTAGGTCAGCTGGGTGCGTTGAATTCGGTTTTCGGCAAACAGGCGGAAGTCGAGGTCGCGCTGCGGATCGGAACGAGCAAATACACCCGTGAAACGGTGATGCAGGATCTCGATCTCGAAAATCGCCTCGAAGATTACGACATCGTCGATCTGCACCGCTGGTTGGACCGCGAGGTCGAGGTGCGGTCGCTCCGCGGCGGCATTATTTTGATCCAGATGGATTCGCAAGACTATGATCTAGCGTCCGACATCGTGGGGGCTTACACAAAAGCCATCCGCACCAGATTGGCTGACATAACGGAACGGCAAACCGAATATAAACGAGAGGTGCTCGAGCGCCTCGTATCGGATGCAGGAGATCGGCTAAGCCAGGCTCAGGCGACGTTTGACGAATTCCGTTTGCGAAACGGCTACGCTGATCCTTTCACTTACGTCGATAATTTGGGGAGCAAGGTTCCGGCGCTACGTGCGCAGCTTGATACGCTCGACAGAGAACTCGCGACGGCGCGCAGTCTGTATACGGACTCGAATATTATCGTAACCGAATTGGCAAGCCGGCGTAATGAACTTGCGGAGCAGATTGAACAGACGCTGTCGACCCGCCCGACCGCACAGGGTGATACGGTTGGCGAAGCCGTAACGGTTTCTACGCGCCTCTTCGAGCTGGAACGTGAACTTAATCTCGCCAAGACTTTGTACACCAATTATCTTCGATATCTCGAAGGTACGACTGTCGAAGATTTGACATCGACGGCCAATATCAGGATCCTTGAAGAACCGTATGTCGCCACGGAGCGGCAATTTCGGTGGACGCTAGTTGCCGCAGCGGCTGCGCTGTTTTTGATCTGGATGGCTCTCGAATTCTATCGGTTGCGCCCCCCTGTCGGAGCCGCTGTAACGAAAGATCGAGAACTAAGCCCGCATCGTGATGATGGACATCGAAACGAACCGCTTTGGGCCGATGGGGACAACGAGCAAGTTGAACCATTCGAGACGAATGATGGTAAATTTGGCCGGTCCCATGAAGCAAATATCTGAGACTTTCATTTCTCAACCGGAGATAAGCGTTTGCATCGCATGCCGGAACGAGGAGGCTAACGCCCCCGCCATCGCTGCGGCCGTTATTGCCGAAATGGAGAGGGTCGATGCGGTTTTCGATATCATCTTTATCGACAACGATTCCAGCGACCGAACCGTAGCGACCATAAAAGACATGTGTTCGCGCGACCCGCGAATAAAATTGATCGTCAATACCCGCAACTTTGGTCAGATGCGTTCGCCGACACACGCAATTTACGAGGCGGGTGGCAGCGCCGTAATTTCTATGTGCGCGGACTTCCAGGACTCCCCGGCTCTCTTGCCAGAGTTTGTCCGCAGATGGAGGTCCGGGGTTCCTCTAGTTCTCGGGGTCCGTAAGAACGAAAAGAACGGCCCCATTCTGCGGTTCTTCCGCAATCTGTCCTACAGCCTTCACAGACGGTTCGGCGAGTATCCGGTCATTCCGAACGCGACGGGTTTTGGTATCTATGATCGCAAAGTTGTCGAAGCGTTGCGGCGGCTTAACGAGCCGGAACCGTTTGTCCGCGGAATGCTCGTGGAAACCGGGTACAAACTCGAAACAATCCCTTTCGACCGTCCTGTCCGTAAAAAAGGGAAGTCTAACAATAACTTCTTCACCCTTCTCGACTTCGCCCTGAATGGTCTAGCCGGCTCATCGAAAGGGCTGCTTCGCGCGCCCCTCTATGTGGCGTTCTTCCTTGGATTGCTGACGTTTTTCTCCCTGATCGGTGCGGCGCTGTCTCCCCTCTGGGACGGGTCGTGGCAATTTTGGCTCTTCGCGGCGGTTCTCGAGGGTCAGTTCACCCTCATGTTTCTATTTTTCGGCCTGCTGGGTGTTCAAGTCGCTCTGGTTTCCGAAAGAACGAGAAACCAACCACTTGTGATCGAGAGGGAGCGCGTTAATTTTCCAAAAGACTATCGCTCCCATCTGGCCCAGCAGTAAGTAATGTTTGATTGGCGCGACCGCCACGAATGGCTTCTGCTATGGCGGTATTACCAAGCGGGTATAGTCAACACCCTTTTCGGCTACGGATTTTTTGCCGTTCTCGTCTGGACAGGACTCAATATATATGTCGCTCAAGTCATTGCCCACGTGGGCGGGACGGTCTTCAATTATGTCACCTATAGTCGCTATACTTTTCGCAGCCGCAATACGCCAGTAGGTCGGTTTGTTGTCAGCTATGCGTTGAACTATCTTTTGAGCGTCGTTTTCCTTTTCGGTTTCGAACAGGTGTTCCGGTCACCCTATCTTTCCGGGCTTGGCGCGGTGTTAGTAGTATCCGCCCTAAACTTTTTGGTGCTAAAACGTTTCGTATTCAATGAGAAGGAAGCCGGTTGATGACTGGCTTTCTCATTCGCAACCTGCGCAATGGGCTTCTCATCGAATGGGCTCTTGCATCCCTGATAACTGTCTCGGCCTTATACTCGCTATGGCATCTTTGGTACTATAGCTACCTACCTCAGCCGTTCTTCTATGAGCCGAGTGACCTATTCGCTGATTGGTTCAACACCTCATACTGGGCACGGGACGAAGGATCATACGATGTCTGGGCGACGCTCTACCCGCCCCTTTCATTTGTTTTTCTCGATATTTTCGGCATCGATGCCTGTTATCCTCGCGTAAGAGCCTACGATCCAAGCGCAGGTTTAGCAGCCAGGGGATGCGACTGGCTTGGAACGGTGACCCTATTCGGCTCGTTTTTCCTGAGCGGATACGTCGCGTGGCGTATCATCCGCAAACTGAATACCAATATCTATCGCGCCATTCCACGAACTATCTGCGTGGCGATAGGGTGGCCGATGCTCGACGCGCTAGAGCGCGGCAATCTGATGCTCGTTGCTTTCGTGTGCTTTGCATTGGCCTTCGGACCTATTCTGAAGTCCGCGAGGCTCCGTTGGCTTTTCGCCGGCCTTGCGGTCAATTTCAAAGTCTACCTCATCGCTTCAATCATGCCATTGCTATTCAAGCGGAAATGGTTGTGGGTCGAGGGTGCGTTAATAGCGACAATTCTCGTCTATCTCGTGAGCTTCGCCATATTGGGCCGAGGCACGCCGATAGAAATCGTCACCAATCTTACGTCCTGGTCGCAATTGGGGACGGCCTCTCCGCTCGATATGTGGTTCTCTACCACCTACAAGGCGTTCCTGGCGTTGTTGGACGGTGAGGTGTTCCCGGCGACCCTCATACTGGGGTCCCAAACTGTCGATCGGCTGCAATGGATATTGCCAACCCTTCTTTACAGCGTTCAGGCAACCATTCTCATCGCTTTTGCATTCGCTTGGTATCGACCCGAAGTCATATCGCATTATCGGCTGGTCAATCTTGGAACGATGCTTGCCTTGATTACGTCGGAAGCCGGTGGCTACACACCTGCCTTTTTCACGCTGCTCATAATGCTCGAAAAATGGAAAGGGTTCGGTCGAATTTATTGTATCGTGATGTGCTACCTCCTTGCTGTGTCCTTCGACATTCCTATCGATCAGGCACAGCCCGTCGTGCGCGACACAGCGATCCGAAATTCGACTGTCATAGTTACATTTTACGTCACGATCGGCCCGTTCATCCGACCGGCACTGATCCTATCGATCCCCTTTGCGTTGGCCCTAACCACTATTCGCGCAGTTTGGCTGGATATCCGACAACAAGGTTGGTCTGAGCGCTGGCGGTTTCGCAATGATGCGGCGCTATTGCCCTGGATCCGCCGGCCCGAGCCGCCAAAAAGCGCTTAGGCTATGCAAATCCGAACGCCCGAATCGTTTCGGCGCCTACTGCCTCGCTTGGCCTTGATTTGTGTGCTGCTGACGGCGTTCGCTTTGCGCTTGTACGGCATTCGCTTCGGCCTTCCCGCCATGCTCGATCCGGATGAGCTCATATTCGAATTGGGCGCTATCCGAATGCTGGAAAGTGGCAACGGCAACCCCGGCTGGTTCGGCCACCCGGCAACCATCACGATGTATGTCCTGGCACTCATTAACGTTGGCGCATTCGTATCGGGTTATCTCAGGGGGACTTACCAATCACCCGATGGGTTCGCGCAATCGGTGTTCTTGGATCCGGCGATCGTCATGCTTCCGGGCCGTATTGCAATGGTCTGCTTTGCAGTCCTCGGTGTCTGGTTACTCTATCGCCTCGGATTGAGGATATCGGGCAAAGTTTGCGGGCTCGTCGCAGCAGCGGTGCTTGCGATAAGTCCGCTTCATGTCGTTTGGTCTCAAGTGGTGAGATCTGATATCTTGGCGACAACCTTTCTCGTCGCGACGATGCTTTTCTCTTGGCGCTACTATGAGAACAACCGTCGTAGCGATTTTGTTTGGGCCTGCCTCTGTATCGCATTGGCCATAACATCCAAATGGCCTTTTGCCGTCGCAATCTTCAGCATTTTAAGCGCAATCCTACTCGCAGACCGACGAACCGAATCTCGGCTCAGGACTGTTAGCGCGATGGTTCTGGCGTTGGCGCTTTGTGTCCTCTTTACGCTGGTCTTGTCTCCGTTTCTGATTCTCGATTACGGTACGGTCCTTTCAAACCTTCAGGGTGAAGCGCAAACCCGACATGTTGGGAGCACCGGTGGCTTGCCACCGGAAAACCTCGTTTTCTATGCACGTACTCTCTCAGCATCAGGCATCGGATTGCTGGGCAGCGTGCTTGCCGTAACCGGCTTGGTCACGGTCAGAAAAAACAGGCCCTTTCTACTGATCATCGCTGCCCCAACGATATTAATGGTCGCCATCCTTGCGAGTCAGAACCTTGTGTGGGAGCGGTGGATTATTGCGGCTCTGCCTTTATGCGCCCTGCTCATCGGTATTGCTGTCGCTGCACTCGCTCGAACCGGCTTTGGCATCCCACGAACCGCACGATTGGCCGCCATTTTCTTGTCGGCGTTCGGGATTGCCCTGCCTTTGCTAATGCAAATTCATGCAAATGCGCAGGAACGGCTTCACGATAATCGCCGGATCGCAACCAACTGGGCTAGCGCCAATCTCCCCGCAGGTTCTCGTATTATGGTTGAACATTTCGCATTCGACCTGTTGAACAGTTCTCTCGATTCGATTTTTCCTGTCGGTACGGCTGGTTGTCTGAATGCCCGTGCCACCCTCCAGAACGGTTTCGATTACGGACAGATCGATGCCGTTCGCGGGGGGAATTCCAACCTCGATTATGGCGCCATACCGCCCTCGGCACGAAAGACGTGCGCGGCTGATTTCGCCATTCTAACCGAGCATGGCAGATATCGCGCCGAGAAAGAGACCTTTCCTCGACAAAACCGCGCTTATGAAAAACTCGTCGCAAAAGGACAGGTAATTGCGCGCTTCAAAATGGCGGAAGGGAAAGTTGGCGGTCGCCCCGAAGTGGTAGTTGTGGATTTTCGGTCACAATCCAGACAGTTCGCAGGGGAACGAAAGGTCCTGTCGGGTTTTTGACGGATGCATCGGAGCCAAGATTTAGGTCTCGGCACGCGCTGCGAGGCACCGGCAAACCGATCCGGGTTTTAAAATACGAGGGTATTATATGAAAAATGCGAAACTGCTTGTTGGGGTGTCGGCACTCGCCGCCCTTGCAGCAAGCCCTGTCAATGCTCGAGACGGGCAACCGTATGTCGGTATCCAGGGTGGCTATGTGCATCCGAACGACATTCAGTTCGATGTAAACGATGGCGACGGCGGCGAAACGCTGGTCAACAACGAAGACAGCTGGGAAGTCGGCGCGGTAATCGGTTACGATTTCGGCGCGTTCCGCTTGGAAGGTGAAGGCTCCTACACCGAATTCGATGTCGACACCGTCGTATCGAATACGACCCCAATACCTTTGGGAACCGCCCTCGGCAACACCGGCACTTATGGCGATATCAGCGGCGGCATCGACGTGGCGACGTTCATGCTGAATGCGCTCATCGATCTCGGTTCAGATGACGGTTTGAGCTTCAGCGCCGGTGGCGGTGCGGGTTATGCCATTTTCGATGCCGATATTTCCGCCGATACGAGCGGCCCCGGCGTAGTTGTCGATAAGGATGGGGCATTTGCCTATCAGGGTATCGCGCAGTTGCGTTATCCGCTTACATCCTCGCTGGATGCGGGTCTGAAGTACAAGTACATGTCGATCCCGAACCTGGAACTGACCAGCACGCAGGGCTTGCAGTACGACGATGACTATGAATCGCATTCGGTGCTGGCGACGTTGAGCTACAATTTCGGTGGTCGTGCTGCTGCGCCGCCGCCGCCGCCGCCGCCGCCGCCGCCGCCCCCTCCGCCGCCGCCCCCACCGCCGCCGCCGCCTCCTCCGGCGCAAAGCTGCAACACCGGGCCGTACATCGTCTTCTTCGAATTCGACCGTTCGGACATTACGCCAGAAGCATCGTCGATCCTCGACAATGCAGTGAGCGCGTATAGCAACTGTGGTAGCGCTTCGGTTATGCTCGCAGGGCACACCGACACTGCGGGTTCCGCGCAGTACAATCTCGGCCTTGCAAGTCGGCGTAACGCATCGGTGCGGGATTACTTGACCGCCCGGGGTGTTCCGAGTGGCCAGATCGCCGCTGAAAGTTTCGGCGAAACGCGGCTTCGCGTCCCGACGGCAGATGGCGTTCGCGAACTCCAAAACCGTCGTGTCGAAGTCACCTATGGTCCGGGATCCGGAATGTAATTCCGGCTACCTTGCCTAGCGAATATTGTAGTAAGAACGGCCCGCCATGTGCGGGCCGTTTTTTGTAAGTCACCTTCCAAAGACACGACAGATGCAATCTTCGGAAAGCTAGCTCCTTTTTTAGAAAAGGGTTTTCGCATATAACACGCGTTCAACTCACCGATCGATGCTGAAAGGTACGGTTCATGAGTTTAGCGCTAATATCGCTTACTGCTGGTTCGATCGCTTTCGTCGGCACGCATTTCGCGATGTCCCATCCACTTCGGCAACCGCTCGTGCGCATGTTCGGCGAGGGCGGCTTTATGGGCTTCTACAGCCTCGTGGCCGTTGCCTGCATGGTGTGGATGTATTTCGCTTTCATGTCATCGCCCGCTTTCGATCTACCTGGTTCCGGTGAGATCGGTTGGATTGCCGCGACCTTAATCACATTGCCGGCCTTGGTTCTCTTCTTTGGCTCGTTGCGCGGAAACCCTGCTCTCCCTGCACCCGGCGTCGGCAAACTGGCACGACGCGAGCCGGAAGGAGTCTTCCGCGTAACTCGCCACCCCATGATGTGGGGCTTCGCCCTATGGGCACTGTCGCATCTGATACTGCTGTGGAGCTGGCGAACCACAATCGTCGCGTCAGCGGTCCTTATTCTCGCGCTGGTCGGCGCGCGCTTGCAGGACCGCAAGAAGGAATTGCATAGGGGTGCGGACTGGGCAGCTTGGGAAGCGAAGACATGCTACTGGCCGCGCTGGGGCAGGATGCTGTCGGCAGGGTGGCTGCTGTGGTCTATCGGCCTTGTGGGATGGCTGGCGATTACCTGGTGGCACATTCAAGCCGATGGCATCCCCGCCGGGATCTGGCGTTGGATTAGATAAAAGGGCACCCCGGGTTCGGTCGGGATGCCCTGTCAAGCTTCGCCTTATGCCGCGAAACGAACCGAGACTTCGCGGTTGCGGTTACGCATTGCCAACCCGGTCAGACCGAAGCCAAGGATCATGAGCGCCCATGCAGCAGGTTCGGGCACGGCACCGCCCATCGGTGCTTGCGAAATCGTGAGCACGCCGCCGCCCGTACCGGGGCCGGTATTGACCTGGCTCAGATTGAACGTTCCAAGATTGAACATGGGATTGGTGGCCGAACCGTTGAACAAGTCAGGTCCGCCGAAGTTGCTAAAACCGAAGCCTTGCGCAGTAAAACTGATCGGCGCGAAAGGACCCGTCCCGAAACTGATCGTCGATGCCAAGTCCGACGATCCGTTCACGCCGACAAAACTGCCGGAAACGTTGTTATAGAAAATCCGCGTTCCAAGGAATGTATCCGTGCGGTCAGGTGCCTGGGTATCGTCGAGCGTGAAGCTGAAGCTGCGATCGCCCCCTTCGAAGTCGAACAGCAGGGTAGCGGCGCTTGCTGCGCCGGGAAGGCTTGCCGCGGCAAGAGCGGCGAGACCGACGGTAATATGACGTATCTTCATTATAAGGTCCTTTCGGCGGGACCCTCGAAGCGTCGAATGGATCTCTTGTCGTGTTAGTCAGACGACGCTGCCGTTCCCGCAGTGAACAACCGGGCACCCGTATAGTTACCCGCAACTTAACTACCCCGTATTTCGCCTAGCAGATGCAGTTCCGGGAAGATTTTCCGATCTTTGGGACTGGATCAGGCCCGTGCTTCCTCCACGCCTGCGCTATTATGGCGCAGCGCATTCAGCACCGCGTCTACGATCTGCGGCGCATTGAGGCCGGCTTCGTCGTACTGCTTCGCGGGATCGTCCTGATCTTGGAACACGTCGGGCAGGCGCATGGTGCGCACCTTCAATCCGTTGTCGGTTAGGCCTTCATCGCTGGCGAAGGTGAGGACGTGAGCGCCGAGCCCGCCGACCGCGCCTTCTTCTAACGTGACTACCACTTCGTGCGTGCGCATCAGCCGTTCGATCAGCGCGGTGTCGAGTGGCTTGGCGAAGCGCATGTCGGCCACCGTGGTCGATAGACCCTTTGCCTCCAGCTGGTCCGCCGCCTTCTTCGCTTCCTCGAGCCGCGCGCCGAGTGACAGGATTGCGACCTTGCTGCCTTCGCGTACGATACGGCCCTTTCCGATCTCCAGCTTCTCGGGCGTGTCGGGTAGGGCGACTCCGGTGCCGTTGCCGCGCGGATAGCGGAAGGCGATCGGGCCGCTGTCGTGCTCGGCGGCGGTATAAGTCATGTGGACCAGTTCGGCCTCGTCCGCCGCGGCCATCACCACCATATTCGGCAGCGTCGCGAGATAGGTGATGTCGAAGCTGCCCGCATGGGTCGCCCCGTCTGCACCGACCAGCCCGGCCCGGTCGATCGCGAAGCGAACCGGCAGGTTCTGGATCGCGACGTCGTGCACCACTTGGTCGTAGGCGCGCTGAAGGAAGGTGGAATAGATCGCCGCAAACGGTCGCATGCCCTGCGCGGCGAGGCCGGCGGCAAAAGTAACACCGTGCTGCTCGGCAATGCCGACATCGAAAGCGCGCTTGGGATGCGCCTTGGCAAACCGGTCGACGCCCGTTCCGCTCGGCATGGCGGCGGTGATGGCACAAATGCGATTGTCGGTTTCGGCAAGCTTGGCCAAGGTATCACCGAACACGTTCTGGTAAGCGGGCGGTCCGCCCTTCGATTTCTTCTGCTCGCCGGTGACGACATCGAACTTGGCGACGCCGTGATACTTGTCGGCGCTCGCTTCGGCGGGGGCATAGCCCTTGCCCTTCTTGGTCACGACATGGACCAGCACCGGCCCCTGACCGCTATCGCGCACGTTCTCCAGCACCGGAACGAGGTGATCGAGATTGTGGCCGTCGATCGGGCCGACATAGTAAAAGCCGAGTTCCTCGAACATGGTCCCGCCGGTGACCATGCCGCGGGCGTATTCTTCCGCCTTTTCGAGCCCGCCCCAGACACGGCGACCCATCTTGCGGGCAAGTTTCGAAGCCATGGAGCGCAGGCCGAGATATTCGCTGCTCGAAACCATGCGGGCGAGATAGGCCGAAAGGCCACCCACAGGCGGAGCAATCGACATGTCGTTGTCGTTGAGGATGACGACGAGGCGGTTGCCCGCCTGCTCGGCATTATTCATCGCCTCATAGGCCATGCCGGCGCTCATCGCGCCATCGCCGATTACGGCGATACCGCGGCCGGGCTTCTTCTGCAGCTTGTTCGCCATTGCGAAGCCCAGTGCCGCACTGATCGAGGTGGAACTGTGCGCCGCGCCGAACGGATCGTATTCGCTTTCGCTGCGCTTGGTGAAGCCGCTGAGACCACCGCCCTGACGCAGGGTACGGATGCGATCGCGACGGCCGGTCACGATCTTGTGCGGATAGCATTGGTGGCCGACATCCCACACCAGCTTGTCGTTCGGCGTATCGAAGACGTAGTGGATGGCGGTGGTCAGTTCGACCACGCCGAGCCCGGATCCGAGATGCCCGCCGGTGGTACCAACGGCATCGATCACTTCGGCGCGGAGCTCGTCGGAAAACTGGCGCAGCTGGCTCTTGTCGAGCTTACGAAGGTCGGCGGGATATTCCACGGTATCGAGAAGCGGTGTGTCGGGTCGCGAAGTCATAGCGGTCATCCCTACACCCCTTGGTGGCAACTGTCGATTAACGGTTTGTCTATGCTGGTGGGCAGTTGAGCGGCGAGATCAGGCCGCGCTGTCATTATCCCGTGCCGACCTCAGGCCGCACAATCGTCACACAGCCCGCGCATTTCCACGACTGGCCGCACATCGGTGAATCCCGCATCCTTGCCTGCCTCGCGCAAGGCGCCGGTCACCCGCTCATCGTCGAGATGGGTGGCCTTGCCGCAATCGTCGCAGATCAGGAAAATGCAGTCGTGACGGCAGCCCGGATGGGTATTGACCAGATAGGCGTTCGCGCTTTCGATGCGATTGGCAAGGTTGGTACGCACGAACAGATCGAGAATGCGATAGACACTGTTCGGCGCGACACGCTTGCCGCGTGATTGCGAAAGATTATCGGCAATGTCGTAGGCCGATGCCGGCTTGTCGTGGCGCGCGAGTTCCTCGAACACGGATTGGCGCATATTCGTCCACTGCTCGCCGGAATCGGTCAAAGTGTGACGTGCAGCGTCGATCAGGTCGTCGCCGGAATGCTCGTAATGGGAATGCGCATGTGTTGCCATAGGCGCCAAGATAAGCCCCCCCTGGGGTCGGCGCAAGCCGATGTCAGTTGCGCTGGAAACTGGCGCTGTAAACCCCCGGATACATCCGCTTCAGGGCCGCGACCTTCGGGGCGTCCCAGCGCACGATGTAGCCATGGTTGGGATTCTTCTGCGCAAAGTCCTGGTGATAGGTCTCGGCCGGGTAGAACGCCTGCGCGCGTTCGATCCTCGTGACGATCGGCTTGTCCCAAACCTTCGCTGCCTTCAGCTGCGCGATGTAGGCTTTTGCAACCTCGTTCTGCTCTGCCGACATCGGAACGAGGGCGGAGCGGTAGTGCGCGCCGCGATCGGGACCCTGACGATTGAGCTGCGTCGGGTCCGTGATTACCGAGAAATAGATGCGCAGGAGCTGGTCGTAACGGATCACCGACGGATCGTAGGTAACCTTCACCGCTTCGGCATGGTCGGTCACACCAGACGAGACGATATCGTACTTCGCGGACCGTTCGGTGTCGCCATGATAGCCCGAAACCGCGCTGGTGACGCCCTTGGTATGGCTGAACACGGCTTCGACGCCCCAGAAGCAGCCACCTGCGAAGATCGCGGTCTTCAGGCCGTTGCCTTCGTCTGCCGTACGCTGTGCCATCGGCGCCTGGACCACGCTTTCCGCAGCCAGCGCCGGTTGCATGCACGCCGCGGCGCCGAGCGCGAGCGATCCTGCCATGACAAGCGCGGACTTACGCATCAAAACAGCGTCGCGAGGAATTGCGGAACGGCGTCGAAGACAACCTTGCCGCTGGTGAAGGCGACAAGGAGAGTGCCGGCAGCGAAGCCGACGCCAAAATTGCGGGCGAGGTCGGAAGTGAATAGCGTCATCGTGCGGTCTTTCTTTCGATTGACCAGATGGGTAGCCGATTCGGAATTGCAACGGGCTGAATAGCGCGGTTGCCTTGCGTTCAGCCCGATAGTTCGGATCAGTGCCGGAAGTGGCGCATCCCGGTGAAGACCATTGCCAGATTGTGCTCGTTCGCTGCTGCGATCACTTCTTCGTCGCGGATCGAGCCGCCCGGCTGGATGATCGCCGTCGCGCCGGCTTCCGCCGCTGCCAGCAATCCATCGGCGAAGGGGAAGAAGGCATCGGAGGCGACGGCGCTGCCGACCGTATGGGGCGCGCTCCAGCCGTACTTCTCGGCGGCTTCGGCCGCCTTCATCGCGGCGATGCGCGAACTGTCGCGGCGATTCATCTGGCCCGCACCGATCCCCGCGGTCGCCCCGTCCTTGGCGTAGACGATAGCGTTGGACTTTACGTGGCGGGCGATCGTCCATGCGAACAGGCAGTCCTTCAGTTCCTGCTCGCTCGGCTGGCGCTCGGTCACGATCTTCAAGTCGTCCGCCAAGATCGCGCCATTGTCGCGCGTCTGCACCAGGAGACCGCCCGCGATGACGACCTGCGTCACGCCCGGCCGGCGCGGATCGGGCAAGCCGTCGGTAATCAGCAGGCGCAGGTTTTTCTTTTTGGCGAAGGAAGCGCGGGCCGCATCGTCCGCACCCGGCGCGACGACGACTTCGGTGAAGATCTCGCAGATCGCGTCCGCCGTCGGGCCGTCGAGCGGGACGTTGGTGGCGACGATGCCGCCGAACGCGGAGACGCTATCGCATTCGAGCGCCGCATTCCATGCCTCCAGCAAAGTGCCGCGCTGCGCCACGCCGCACGGATTGGCGTGCTTGACGATCACCACCGCCGGCGCGCCTCCCGCGAATTCACCCGCCAGTTCGAGCGCTGCATTGGCATCGTTGTAATTGTTGTAGCTCAGCTCTTTGCCTTGCACCTGCTCGGCTTGCGGCAGGCCAGGGGCCATGACTCGCTGCGGTACGTACAGCGCCGCCTGCTGGTGCGGGTTCTCGCCATAACGCAGGGTCGAATGCAGGCGCGAGGCCACCGCGCGGCGTTCAGGAAAGGTCTCCCCTTGGTCGGCATAGGCGAACCACTGGCTGATCGCCGCGTCGTAGGCAGCCGTCGCAGCAAAGGCTTTCGCAGCCATCCGCTTCCGAAAATCTTCACTCGTTGCCCCGTCTCCGGCGTCGAGTTCGGCCAGCAGCGTATCGTAATCCGCCGGATCGGTGAGGATGGTGACGTAGCGGTGGTTCTTCGCCGCGCTGCGGACCATGCTGGGCCCGCCGATGTCGATATTCTCGATCACCTCGTCGCGTTCGGCACCCTGGGCCACCGTCTGCTCGAACGGGTACAGATTGACGACGACCAAATCGATCGCGCCGATCCCGTGCTCTTCCATCGCTGCGGCATGGTCCGCATCGTCGCGCACTGCGAGAAGTCCGCCATGTACCATCGGATGCAGCGTCTTTACCCGGCCGTCCATCATTTCGGGAAAGCCGGTGAGGTCCGACACGTCGCGCACGTCGAGGCCCGCTTCGCGCAAAGCCTTCGCCGTGCCGCCGGTCGATACCAGTTCCACCCCGCGCGCCGCCAGTGCCTTGCCCAATTCGGCCAGCCCGCTCTTGTCGGAGACGGACAGCAGCGCCCGCCGGATTGCAGTGTCGGTCACGTGAAAATCATCCCATTCGTTTGAGCAGCCATGGGAAGCTTCCCCCGCCGCGCGCCGCCAGTCCTTCGGCGACGAGTTGCTTGGTGCCATGTGGCCTGCCGCTGCCATCGACCCACAGGCTGTCTTCCACCGACAGCGTGGCGGCATCTTCTTCGCCGCCGAGCCGGAATTGCCAGCGCGTGCCGTCCGGCAAAGTCAGCGCTGCACCGCGCCTGTCGTCCGACAGAACAGCCTCCACGCCGCGGCCCAGATGGAAGCGCATCGCAAAGCCGATCTTGCCCCTTTTGCCGCTGCGCCCCGTGGGCTCGAGCACATCTTCGCCCAGCAGTTCGAGGCCGTCTTCTGCCAGTACTAGCCGCCGCCGATGCGACAGACCGAAGCGCGAGACATAGCCATTATGCGCCGCGTCCAACCGGATCGCCTTGCGCCCCCGGCCCTCGATCCGGCTGCGTGCGATATCGACCTCTTCCACACCCTTGCCGATCTGGCCCTTGATCAGGACGGCGGTAGAGTTCGTGTCGTCCAGAACCAGCGTCGAATGCGCTGCCGTTCCGCGCAGGCCCTGTTCGATTCGCGCGGGAACGAGCGCTCCTGCATATTCCGCGCCCCCGCAATTGACGATAATGCGCTGGCCCTCATGGCTGAATTCGAACGCGAGAGTGGAAGCGCAACCATGGCGCGCGTGTTTGTTGCGCGGCGGAGGTGCGGCATCCAGCACGACGATGCCTTTCTGCGCCCGCGCCCTCTGATAGCCCCATTGCTCGCCGGCGTTGAGCGCGCGCGCGCGCACGCCGGTCGCGGCGACCAGATCGTCCATCCGCTCGGCGGAAATGGCACCGGAACCTTGCCAGCACCCCAGGCCCCGATCGCCCATCCTGAGGGCCAGCAATGCCGGGATCATCAGGCCGAGCAAGGTCTCGATCGCGGAAAGCGGCTCGCGCCCGACCGCCTCGTAACACGCGCGCAGGTCGATCAGCACCTCGATCGCGGCGATCTGCGCCGAAGGACTGCGCGACAGTACGCCGCCATCGTCGCACACCAGTTCGCCGAGCGCGCGCAGCAGCCCGGCCTCGGCATAGAGACGCCGCGGCTTGCCGTCCGGCAGCAAGAGGCCGGCGGCGACCAGCGCGGCCCAGCTGGTCACCTTGGCAAGCCGGTCATCCTCGCTTGAAACCTTGCGATCCAGCCAGCGCGCATTGGTTTCCAGCGCCGCGAGATAGGTCGGTTTGATCCGCCCGCCCTCACCCGACAGCACGAGAGGCGCATGGACCAGCCATGCCATGACCCGCAATCCCGCATGCTCGACAGTCCATGCCGGCCCTTTCCCGGTTTCACGGTTCTGCGCATTCCACGCCGCGAAGATCCGGCCCGCCGTGGCAGCACATTGGGTGCGCGGGGCACAAGCGGCGAGATCGCGCATCCAAGTAAAGCCATGAACAGCGTGGAGGAAAGGCGGGGTCAGCGCCGCGACCGCCCGATAGTCGAGCTTCTTGATCGGCACCTTCATGCCGGCGACCAGCAATTGTCCTGCGCGCAAAGCCATGCCCGCCGCGCGGTCGCCCACCAGTGGACTGTCCACCGTGCCCAGCAGCTTCGGCTTCGCAGGCTTGCGCAGGGGCGCGCACAGGACCGCGCCTGGCACACCCATCCGGTACGCCCAGCGGATCGCCGCATCGATCGGCCCGGTATCGCGCGGCTTGAGGTCCGACAGGACGAGCGAGTGCGAAGGGTCCAACGGCGCGCCTTCGGAGAGGATCGGCTTGGCCGCGCGCTCGACCACCAGCGGCTCAGCGTTTTCTCCCAGCGGCAGCGCCCGCTTTTCGGCCGCCGCTCTACCGGAGCCGCGCTGCGACAGGAGGTCGCCCACCGCCTTGTTCATGCCGCACCCTTCAGCGCGGCGATATTCGCCGCGTAGCGATCCGGCCCACCCTTGAACGATGCGGAACCCGCGACCAGCACATCCGCACCCGCCTCGACACACAAGGGCGCCGTCGCCGAATCGACACCGCCATCGACCTCGAGCCGGATATCCTTGCCGGCCTTCTCGATCATCTTGCGGATCGCTTCGATCTTACGGAGCTGCGAATGGATGAAGCTCTGCCCGCCGAAACCGGGATTGACGCTCATCACCAGAACGAGATCGATCTCTTCGATCAGGTAATCGAGCATTTTGGCCGGCGTGCCCGGATTGAGCACGACGCCCGCCTTCTTACCGAGCGCCTTGATTGCCTGAACCGTGCGGTGGATATGTGGCCCGGCTTCGGGATGGACGGTAATGATATCCGCGCCCGCTTCGGCGAACGCTTCCAGATACGGATCGACCGGGGCGATCATCAGGTGGACGTCGAACGGCTTGTCGCTATGCGGACGCAGCGCCTTTATCACGGCTGGACCAATGGTGATATTGGGCGCGAAATGCCCGTCCATCACGTCGATATGAATCCAGTCCGCACCCGCCTCGTCGATCGCGCGCACTTCTTCGCCGAGCCGTGCGAAATCGGCCGAAAGGATAGAGGGAGAGATGAGCGGTGCGGACATCGGCAATACCGGAGACGGGAAGGTCCGCCTGCCCTACTCGCGCAGCAGTGCGGAGAACAATGCAAAAGGAAGCCTTTTCCACCGCCTCCTCGCATATACGTCTCGACGCATCGATTGTGCAGCCGTTCGAGTAGTTCTACATACAGTCTCATGGGTCCTCGCGTAATTCAGGGCCAATTAAGCGCGAAAAGGCCAAACCCCTAGGCAACCGGGCGGCGTAGTCCGCCGACAAGCTTTTGGGGCCATTCATGAATTACGTAACACTCGCAGCAACCACTGCTGCTCTAGCGCTGACGGGGCTCGCGGCTCCGGCAAACGCGCAGTACCGCCAAGAGATCCGCAATAACCCGGCGAAGTGTGCTGGCGACAAGTCCGCCGTCTGGGTCACGCTGACCGGCATAAAGGAAAGCAAAGGCACCATTCGCGTCCAGTCCTATCGCGGCACCAAGGAAGACTGGCTTGAAAGCGGGCGCTGGATCTATCGCATGGAAGCGCCGGCAAAGGCGGGGACGATGCGGTTCTGCATGCCGCTACCGGGCGCCGGAACCTATGGCATTGCGGTACGCCACGACGTCAACGGCAACGGCGATACCGACATCTTCACCGATGGCGGCGCAATGTCGAACAATCCCAGCCTGAACATCTTCAATCTCGGCAAGCCGAGCTACAAGAAGACGCGCTTCGATGTCGGCAACCGTGCGGAAAGCATTACCCTGCAGATGCGTTATCGCTGATTGCTGCGGCGCTTGCGGTGCCATAGCTCCAGGCCTGCGCCGGGCATCGCCAGCAAGGGATGCTCGCGCCTGAAACGCGTCACTTCCAGCGCGAAGCCGGTATGGCGCTCGAGCTTCCACGCCGCATAATCGGCCGCGCCGTCGAAGGTAAGCGCGGCTTTGGCGAGACGCATGATGTTGAGCGGCTTTCCCAGCCGGCGCCGGGCGCTCCAGTACGAAGCAATTTGAGCTTTCTCGCCCGATGTCAGAATCGGCGTCATGAGGCGGTCCGCACGTCGGAATGGCAGCGATTGCGCGTCCCAAGCGGCTGCCAACAGTCCGTCAAAGTGGTCCGCATTCAGTTCGAGTATTGCATTTTCACGACCGGGTTTCTCGATGCGAAATTCCGACCGATAGGTTTCGCGAAACAGCGCCCGCCAGAATGCCTGTTCCGTGCCCGTATGTGGCCCCAGCGCTGCCGCCATCCGGCTAGCTGTCATCGCCGCTGCCGCAATGGCATGCGCAGTCGCCAATTCAGCCTTCATATCCTTCCGATAGACGAGTGTCGCCGGCTGCACGAACCGTGTCCAGATCGTCGTATCGCGCGTTTCCCCGGCGGCTGCGGCGTGAAACTTTTCGAGTGACATGACGGCGATCTTCGCACGCAAGACCGCGCCGCCAATCGCGTATTCGCGATAGCCGATCCGAGGCCAGATCCTTTCGATCTGCGCGCCCGGCAGGAGAATGTAGAAATCCAGTACGCCGTCGAGCGATCCGGTGCGAAGGTTCGAGCCGTAGAACAAAACGCTTTGTGCCGAATGTTCGATGCCCAGCTTTTCTGCGAACTGTTCCACCTCCGGTGCCACCTCGCGATCGAGCGACTGCCACACGCGGTCTGCAAGATCGTCGGTCACGGGGCTACGAAACTTAGATGCGGCCCCTGCATGACCACATACGAGCCCGCCTCGAACGTTTCGCCGTCGAGAACGAACTTGTCGCCGATCTCCATCTCAAATCCTTCGACGGAAAGGTGGTGCAGCCCCCCTCTGTCAAGCCATCGCGGATGCCATCCGGCGAGCATGGCCGGCACGAAGCCCATGATGCGGCGCCGCGGCGCATCGAGAACCGCGAGCCTGATACCCTTTTGCCCTTTTCCGAACAGCTTTATGCCGAGCGGCATCCGGTTTAGCGTGGACGCAAGGAGGATGCTCCGCCGCCCCTGCTCTCCGTATCGCGAATGCGGGAGTTCCACACCGGTTTGCGCATCGGTCAAACGCATAACCGTGCCGCGGCGCCAGCTGCTTTTGCTGGAGCCAAAGATGGTTTGTCCGATGCCCCAGAGTGACGTGAGGCCGACCGCGAGAGAATCGAAAAAGCCCATGCGGTGCGCATCCTGACCGCTATTGACTCCGAGCGTGAAAATGCCTGCGCCGAGGATAAATCCGAACATCGTTCGGCTTTCACTCTCCATTCGAGAGCGAATTTCCAGCGGACGGCGCTTGAGCCGCCGACCGTTCACGAATGCTTCGACTGCCTCGTTCAAAGACCAGTCCGCCGGCGCACCCAGATCGGCATTGAGTGCGTTCGTCTTTCCACGCGGCAGAACCGCGATTGCAGGCCAGCCGTCGGTAAAGATATCCCTGCCCAGAGACAGCACATCGCGTACGGTCCCATCACCGCCGCTGATAACCAGGCAATCGATGCCGTTCGCAGCGAACCTGCGCAACGCTTCGGGAATATCGGCCTTGGTTCGCGGTTCGGCCAAATCGATCGCGGCGCTCGGCGTTTTACCTGGTGTGCGTCCCTTATTGCGGTGACTACGGGCGTTGTAGATAACGCCGACAGACGGCTGCGGCGACATCGCCCCAGAGCTTACTTGCCTATCTGCATTCCACGGATCGGGTATCCTCGCCATCGCGGCGCGTCTGTAGCCGCCGCTTGTGCGCGGCGGCTAGACTATTTTGCATGCGATACCTGCCAGCTTACGTGCGAACATGAGGGCATCTTCGATCTGCTGATTACGATGCGCGCGTCGAAAGCTCTAAATCGTACCCACTTAGGATCACACTTTCGCGAGATAACAGGCCCAAATCTCGGTCTGCCCGCAAGAGCGTATCGGCCGGTACTAGCCCGGTTATCGGGTCGGCGAGCAGGATCGATAGCCCGATCAATTGTATCGAAGCAGTACCCAGAAATAAGCCGATAGCGGCAAACGTCCGTCGTTCGCCCAACCGCTCAGGTCTTCGAAAATATGGCGCACCCGACAGGATTCGAACCTGTGGCCTCTGCCTTCGGAGGGCAGCGCTCTATCCAGCTGAGCTACGGGTGCGTTGCCGGGGTCGCTTAGCAAGGGCGGCGGGGCTCTGCCAGCGCAAAGTGTTTGCGGGGCGTTAGCGGTTTCGCAACCTGCCGTCCGGTATCGTGGTCCCTTATGAACGCACTGAGCCATTCTTTCGACCGGGATACCGCGGCAACGTTGCCGAGCTACGGTCCCGTCGCCATCGAAGACCTTGATGCCCTGCGCAAGCAATGGTCCGCCCTGCACGAGGCGGCGGCTGCGGTGTGCGACATCGCCAGGATCGCGCGGTTTGAACCAGTCGAATCCGTACTGAGCTTGCCGGAACGAGCGGAGGCCGTGGGCGGCGAACGCTACCGGATGGTGCGGGAAGGTGTGGGCGATCTCGTCGCCATCATGCAGCCGGGCATGCGCGCGCTTCTTGCCGTTTCTGCTGAGGATAAAGAGACGAGAGCGCCTGCGGTCGTCTTAATCGAGGAATTTCACGCGGCGCGTGATGCGATCCTTTCGCTGGTCGACGTCGACGACGAATGACCGCCGATTTTCGCCTCTAGCAGGCTTGACCGTGTTCTCGTCATGTTCCAACGTTCGGACATGACAGACGCAGCCCGGATCGAATCGCAGCCCATCGAAGACATGGCACTCGGTGCTACTGAAGTGGCCCGGGGTATTCGCCGCCTGTTCGCTCGAAACGACGTGTGGTGCCTCGCCGAAATGCCGCTGCGCAACGGGCGGCGGGCCGATCTCATGGGGGTCGATAGCAAGGGTCGGATCATCATCGTCGAGATCAAGGTGCAGCGGGGCGATCTGCTCGGCGACGGGAAGTGGCCCGACTATCTCGATTTCTGCGACCGGTTCTATTGGGGCGTTCCCCCCGGGCTCGATCGCTCGCCACTGGAGGGGGACGGCTATCGCCCCGATTGTTGCGGGATCATCGTCGCTGATGGTTACGATGGGGAAATCGTGCGTCCTGCCCCGCTCCATCCGCTTGCTGCGGCCCGGCGCAAGACCGAGGTCGAGCGGCTGTCGCGCGCAGCACTGCGCCGATTGACGGTCGCCGCCGACGCGCATTGCGCGCCGTGGGGCACGGCGGAATGATTTTGTACCGCCACCCCATGCGCTGACCCTATCGACTCCTTCCGAAATCGGGCAAGAGGCGGTCTGCAATGGACCTTGCCATCATCCTTTCGGCTGCAAGCATGACTCTCGTCGTCGCCCTGCGCTATCTCGCTGCCAGCGGGGCGTTCGCCTGGCTGACTGGACGGCGCAAACCGGGCTATCATGGTGCGCTCGGCCCGCAGATCCGGCGCGAGATCGGGTGGTCGCTGCTGTCTGCCGCGATTTACGGCATCCCGGCGGGGCTGGTCTACTGGGCGTGGCAGGAGAGGGGCGCGACCCTGCTCTATACGAATTGGCGCGCCTATCCTCTTTGGTATCTGCCGCTGGCGCCCATCCTGTACTTGCTGATTCACGATACGTGGTTCTACTGGACCCATCGCCTGATGCATCGGCCGAGCTGGTTCCGAAGAATGCATGCGGTCCACCATGCGAGCCGACCGCCGACGGCATGGGCGGCGATGAGTTTTCATCCGTGGGAAGCGATTACCGGCGCGATCGTCATTCCCCTGCTGGTGTTCGTCGTTCCGATTCATGTCGCAATACTCGGCCTCGTTCTCCTGCTTATGACGATCATGGGGGTCACCAATCACATGGGCTGGGAGATGTTTCCGCGCCGGCTGGTTCACTCCGCGTTAGGAGGATGGGTGATAACGGCAAGCCATCACCAGCGGCACCATGAAAAGTATCGCTGCAATTACGGTCTGTATTTCCGCCATTGGGACAGGCTGTGCGGAACCGACGAGGGGCTGAGCGAAGCGATATGACGATTGGACGATTGGGACTGGTCCTGCTTCCGGTAATCGCGGCGAGCGCAGGCGGCGCCGCGCCGCAAAGTCCGGGCTTCTCCGGTCATACCGTTTCGGTAACGATTACCGATCTTCGTAATTCGGACGGCGTCGTGCGCGCTTGCATGACCAGCCGCGAGGATAAGTTTCCGAAATGCCGCGGCGTGGCAACGGCCTATTCCGCTGTAATCCGGCCGCGAACGAACCAAGTCGTCGTCACCTTCGATGACGTGGCACCCGGGCGTTATGCGATCGCGCTGCTTCATGACGAGAACGGCAATGGCAAAGCCGATCGCGCGTTGGGCATGATGCCGAAGGAAGGTTTCGGCTTTTCCCGCGACGCACCGGTGCGGATGGGACCGCCGAAATTCGGCGACGCGGCGTTCGATCTCGACCGCACCGATAAGGCGATGCAGATCCGCATGCGCTACATGATGTAGCTTCCGCCCCATCCCCTTCAGCTCCGCACGTTAACCTTAACCCTATTTTTACTACGCGGCGGGCATACGCCAACTTCGATAGTTTCTCGAAGGGGCAGACATTCAGATGGACAGGCTAGGCGGCGCATTCGGATCGCTCGAACCGGTAGGCGACGGTCACGAATTCGAAGACGGCTACACCGATGACGACCCGCCCTCGCCCGTTGGGCAGGACGAGCGACGTATGCAGGTGCGTGCCTATAATCACTGGGCCAGCCTGCTGGGCGACGGTACCCTTCCCGATATCGAGGATCTGGAGCCCGAGCGGCTCGACGATTTCGGCCCCTATTCCGTCCTGCTCGATTTCTCGACGGGGATCGAAAACCCCGCTGTCCGCTTCATCGGCAGCGAACTGCGCAAGGAATGCGATGCGACCGGGATCATAGACCGATTGTCGGATGTCCCGGCACGCTCGCTCCTCAGCCGGATTACCGATCATTACATGCAGATCCTTGCCAATCAGGCGCCGATCGGCTTCGAGGCGGAATACGAGAACCAGCGCGGATGCAGCGTGATGTATCGCGGCATACTGCTGCCCTATTCCAGCGACGACGAAACGATCGACTTTATATTCGGTGTCATAAACTGGAGAGAGGCCGCGGACGCGAAAACGGCGGACGAACTCCTGCTCGAGATCGACCAATCGCTCGGCGAAGAGACCGATACAAGTTTCGACGGTCCGAACGATGTGTCGATGATTACGCTCGATCCGTCCGATATTTTGCCCGCCGATCCGGCGAGCGAGCCGCTGCCGGAAACCGGCGGCTCCTATGACGAGGTCCTAGACCTGTCGGCCGGGAACGTCGTCTCGATGCACGGTCCGGGCGCGTTACCGACGCCGCAATTCGGCGGCGCCTCGGCGGAATTCCGGTATGCGGACGCCGCGGAGCATGAAACGCCCCTCGCGCGCCGCGCACGCGGGTTCGATGCGCTTGGCAATCCTATCGGTGAAGCGCTGAGTGACGAACCCGGCGCCAACGACCACTTTGCCGTCGAAGATCACTCTGCCGACGGGGATGGCTACGATAGCGGCATGAAAACCGCCGCCGATTACGGCCTGCCCGAATGGGACGACGAAGGGGAGGATGAAGACGTCGACGGCCTGATCGATCCGCTGGCCGACGAGGAGCAACAAAGCAGCCTCATGTCGCTGGTCAGCCGCGGCGAGAAGATGAAGAAGGCGGTCGATCTCGGCGCGTTTGAAATGTTGTCTTCGGATACGTCCGACGACGAAGAATCTTCCATTCCGCAGAACACCGAAGAGCACGATCCGTGGGCGGAAGCCCGGGCGAATTTCGATGCATTCGAAGAGGACCATTCCGAATCCGCCGAAGCGGACGACGACATCGCGGCAGACACGTCCGCCCAGTCGGACGCCGATCACGAAAGCAGAGCGTCGGCCGGACTTCACGATTGTCTCGCGCAGGCTCGCGAACTCGCGCAGGCTGCGCAGACGACCGAGGATCGCAGCCGCAAGACGCTGTATGCCGCCGTGGGCCGGGCCTACGATTTCAGCCTCGAAGCTGTAGAGGATGCTGAGGGCTTCCAGGAAATCATGGCCGATAACGGTCTGACGATGCAGGACCGCGCGCCGATGACGCCGGTGGTCAAGCTCGTCTTCGGATCGGACTACGACAAGACGCGGCTTACCGAATATGCCGCCGTGCTTAGCCATGCCCACCGCGTCGGCGTGGCACGCGGCGCGCTCGGTTCCTTCCTGCGCGATGCCGAGGGGGGTCTCAAGGGCATCGTTCAGGCTGAACGGCGGGCTCGCAAGGAAGAGCAGGGCAAACCGATTGAGGAAACGGGCGAGACGATCCGCGAGAAGCTGGCGCGCAAATTGCGCAAGCTAGGCGGATTCGACTTCTCGGCGCTTGGAACGACCGGGCCGGAATTCGCACTGGTGATGGTGCGCCGAACCGACGATGGCCGCCTGATCGTGATCGGCGAGCTTCCGGAGGACCGGGCCGCTCTCGAAAAGGCGGGGCGCGCGCTTCTGGCGAAATAGGAAAAGCCGGGCTTGCCGCCACCCGTCTTCGCTCGCTAGCGCGGGGGACATGCCGTTCTTCCCGACCGCCCCCGTCCGCGTGCAGCCCTATTTCGGCTATCGCAATCGCGACCGCCTCTATCTGACCGCGCGTGCCTTAAGGTCGCGTTCCTCGGCCTTCGCCAAGCAAGGCCGGTGGCGCGCGGTCCGCACGATGATGGCGCAGTTCGCTAGCCACGAAGTGCCTCATCTGTCGGTCGATCTCGAAATCGTTTCACCCGGAAGCACCTCCTATCGACACAACGGGAGGACCGATGACGAGGGGTATGTGCATTTCGACATCCCGCTCGAAGGCGAGTGGCCTTACGAGGCGGAGCCTGCTTGGGAAACCGTAACGCTGTCGTGGCGCAATTCGGAGGGCGCTCGATCGGTCGATGCCCATGTTCTAACGCCCGGCACGGATACCGCGCTCGGCGTTATTTCCGACATCGACGATACGATCATCGAGACGGGGATCACCGGTAATTTGCGGGCGGTAATGCGCAATTGGCGGCGGGTCGTGATGCAGATGCCCGAAGAGCGCATCCTCGTGCCCGGTGCCGACGTATTCTATTCCGCACTCGGCGGCGGGGAGCCGCAGGCCGCGGGCGAAGGCCATGCGGGGGCACACCAGCGCGCGTCGCACCGGCCGTTCTTCTACGTTTCGTCCAGCCCCTGGAACCTGTTCTCCTATCTGGTCACCTACATGAAGGGTCGCGGCATACCGCTCGGCCCGATCATGCTGCGCGACTGGGGGCTCAACCGGGATACGTTCGGATCCGGCAGTCATGGTGCGCATAAGCGCGCGGCGATCGATCGCATCCTCGCAACCTATCCCGAGATGAAGTTCGCCTTGATCGGAGACGATTCGCAAGGCGACCTGACGGCATTCGGCGAGGTCGCCCTCGCCCATCCCGGGCGGGTACGCGCAATTTTCATCCGCAAGGTGGGCGAGGCGATGTCGGCGGGCGAACGAGCCGCCGAGGCCGCCATCGAAAGCGCGGACATCCCGCTCTGGATCGGGGAGGGCTATGCTGAAACGCGCGACTTCCTCGGATCGATCGGACTGCTCGGCGACGGGGAAGCGGAAAAGATACTCGACAGCGCAGATGCGAAGGACTCGACGGTCGACGAGGTTTCAGTTCCGGTTCAGGGCCAGAACGGCTAGAGCTACGCCCCGCCATGCGCATCTTTGCCCATCTGCTCGCCTTTATTGCCGCCCTGTCGCTCGGCATCACGCCGGCGATGGCGCAATCGGTGTTGCGCGATGCGGAAACCGAGGCATTCCTCAACGATATTTCGGCCCCGCTCGCCGAGGCGGCAGGGCTGGAAGCCGGCAATCTCGATGTCATCCTGATCAACGATCCGTCGATCAATGCCTTCGTCGCCGGCGGCCAGGCGGTCTACATCCATAGCGGCCTGATCGATGCAGCGGACAGCGCGAACGAGGTTCAGGGCGTCATCGCGCACGAAATCGGACACATCACCGGCGGGCACGTGATCCGCTCGGGCGAAGGGTATGCGCAGGCGAGCAAGATTTCGCTGCTGTCCCTGCTTGCGGGTGTCGGAGCCGCCTTGGCTGGCGCAGGCGAAGCGGCGATGGGCGTGATCATGGCCGGGCAAAGCACGGCGATGAGCCGACTGCTCGCCTTCAGCCGTACGCAGGAAGCCTCTGCCGATGCGGCCGGGGCCAAATACCTTTCGGATGCCGGAATTTCAGGACGCGGATCGCTCGCGTTCTTCGGCAAGCTGCTGAACCAGGAATTCCGCCTCGGCATTTCGCAGGACGATGAAGCCGGGTTCTGGCGCACTCACCCCCTTTCGGGTGACCGTATCTCCACGCTTCGCGAGACATACGAGGCCGATCCTGCATGGGATACGCCCAGCGATCCCGCGATCGAAGCACGTTTCCTGCGCGTGAAAGCAAAGCTGCAGGGCTATGTCGCCAAGCCCGCCCACACGCTGCGCGATTATCCCGAAACGGTGAAGACCGTGCCGGCCCTCTATGCGCGCGCCTATGCTTATCACAAGAATGCGGAGATGGACCGCGCGCTCGCGGCAGCCGACGCGTTGCTCGCGAAGGATCCGGACGATCCCTATTTCCTCGAGCTCAAAGGTCAGGTCCTCTTGGAATCGGGACGTGCGACCGAAGCGCTTGAGCCATTGCGCGAAGCGACACGCCTTTCACGCGCCGAGCCCCTAATCGCGGCCCTATTTGGCCATGCCCTGATCGCAACGGAAGACAAGGCACATTATGAAGAGGCCGAGCAGGTCCTGCGTGCCGCTGTCGGACGGGACCGGTACAATCCCTTCGCATGGTATCAGCTCGGCGTCGTATATGCGGCGCGCGGTGATACGCCGCGGGCGCGGTTGGCGAGTGCAGAGCAGCAGGTCATGAGCGGGGATTATTTCACGGCCATGCGCAGTGCGCAGGCGGCGGAAGCCGGTCTGCCGACCGGTTCGGTCGACTGGCTGCGCGCGCAAGACGTCTCGCTTCAGGCTCGTGCCTTGCTGGCGCGCAAATGCCAGGCGGAGCGCAACGAACGCGAATGCCGCGGCATCTGACGAAGGATTGGACGATAGTTAGGTATCTTCTGACAGCGATCGTCGCGCTCGTTGCCGGCTTTGGCGGCGCGGCACTCTGGTCGATGACCGGGATGGCCAACGCCGGAACCCGCGAATATCTCGTCGCCAATCCCGACATACTCCCGGAAATGGCGGAGGCCTATCAACGCGGTCAGGCTCAGGAGCGGCTCGCCGCGATCGGTCCTGAGGCCGAGGCGGCCTTCCCGGGTGCGGTTCTGGGGAATCCCAACGGTTCGAAAACCTTGGTCAAATTTTCCGATTATGCCTGCTCCTATTGCCGACTGAGCGTGGCCGAGGTGGAAAAACTGATCGCGGAAAATCCCGACCTCAAAGTCGTGCTACGCGAATGGCCGATTTTTCAGGGCAGCGAAGAAGCCGCCCGCATGGGCCTCGCCGCGGCGCAACAGGGCAAGTATGACGCGTTCTATCACGCGATGTTCGAACTCGGTCCGCCAAATGCTCAGTCGATCGCCGCCGCGGCGCAGCGCGCTGGACTGGACATGGAAGCCGCAACGGCATTCGCAGCGTCCGAACAGGTGACCGCCGAACTGGCGAAGAACCAGGCGCTTGCTGGCCAACTCGGCTTCAGCGGTACGCCGAGCTGGATCGTCGAAGGCGAGGTCGTGGAAGGCTATGTCGATCACGACCGGCTCGCACGATTGCTCGAAGGCGAGGCAACTTGAAGAAGCTGGCCCCGGCTTTCCTTCTACTAAGCATTGCACTTCCCGAAGCTGCCGCAGCGCAGGACGCGGCGCATGAATTCCAGGCTCTCGAACAAACGCTTTTCACCGCGGGTACAAGGCTGGCGACCGCAAACGCCCCCTTCTGCGACGATGTACAGCAGACGGCGGGCTTCATGCTTCACGACGCCGCAGCTTACGGCGAGCCGGCCGCCATCCGCGCATCGCTCGGCCTCACCGGCGATATCGCAATTCAGGCGGTAGCGCCCGGCTCTCTCGCCGATGCGGCCGGAATTGCGCAGAACGACACCGTAGTTACCTTGGACGGTCGCAAGGTCGCCGAAACCTGGCCAGCTACCGATCCCGGATGGCAGCGTGCGGAAGCGCTCCGGTCCTATGTCGCCGCTGCGCTCGCGGCGGGATCACTTGCGGTCGAGGTAACCAAGCCCGACGGAACGCCCCTCGAAACGATGCTCGAAGGCATGCCGGCCTGTGCTTCCCGGTACGAAGTGCTCGACGGATCGGACGACGCGTGGGCCGATGGCGAGCGGGTGGCATTCGGCCGCAAGTGGGCCGCCTTCGGGTATGACGAACATGCGTTCGCCGCCTCGGTCGCACACGAACTGGCGCATAATATCCTATCCCATGTCCCGCGGCTCGAGACGGTGGACCGTAAGCGCAAGCTCGTCCGTATTTCGGAGCGGGATGCGGATCGCATGATGCCGTGGCTGCTATGGAATGCGGGGTACGATCCCGCCGGAGCCGTCCGCTGGATGTCGCAATGGGGGCCGCGCTTCGGCTTTTTGACGCGCAAGCGCACCCACGATGCCTGGGACGAACGCGTCGCTGCTATCGAAGCAGAAATAGCCACCATGAACGCGCTGATTGCGCAGGAGGGTTGGCAGCCAGGCGAAGCCGATTGGAAATCCAACTTCGCCTTCGAACTGGATGCCGCGCTCGAAGCGGAGCACGGCGGCTAAGCTACGCCGCTTCGTCCTCGGTCGCTTTCGCATACATGGACGCAAGCGGCTTCGCCATCACCCGGCGCACCATCGGCTCGAAGAACTCCAGGCTCTCGCTTTCGTAATCCGGATCGAACGCCGCCTGATCGTATTTCTCGCAAAACTCGCGGCAGGCTTCGAAATGCGGGTGACCTTCGAACTTGTCGCGAACGTGCCGGTCCATTCCAAGGTGGTGAAAATAATAATAGCCCTGGAAGGCGCCGTGGTTCTGGCAGATCCAGTGAATCTCTTCGGTGACGAACGGCTTGATGATCGATGCGGCCACTTCGGGATGGTTGTAGCTGCCCAGCGTATCGCCGATATCGTGCAGCAGCGCCATGACGACATATTGTTCGTCCCGCCCGTCGCGATGGGCGCGGGTCGCGGTCTGGAGCGAGTGTTCCAGCCGGCAGACAGGGAAGCCGCCGAAATCGCCATCAAGCAGCTTGAGGTGATCGAGAACGCGGTCCGGCAGGCCTTTTGCAAAAGCCCGGTATTCGCCGCCGATGATGGCCCAGTCTTCGGCTGTGCCTTCCTTCATTTCGCGAAATTTGGCGCGTTCCAGTGCGGAATGTTCGATGTTTTCCTGAATGCCCATGGGACTCTCTCCTTGCCGCGCATTCTAGCCGCTGGCGCGCGGCCACGCAAATGCGCTAGGGGCGACTTGTCATGGCGATGCTGAACCTGCGCCCCACGCCGTTCTTCGCGAACAAGAACCAGGCGTTCTGGAACCTGCAACTCGCCGGATGGGGCGGCACGGCGATCCTGCGCGCGATGTCGGCCTTTGCCAACGGCCAGTCGCTAGAGGCGCTGATCATCATCGTGATCGCCACCATTACCGGGCTGTCCCTCAGTCTCATTCTTTCGGTCATATATGCCTATCTGATCCGCCAGCGGCCGATCGTTACGTGGAGTAGCACGCTCGTCGTCCTTGCGCTGGCGGTCGGTGCTTTCGCCTTCATCGATAGCTGGGTGCTGCAACTGATCCGTCCGGCGGGGGATGGCGAGTTCATCCGCCTGTTTCTCGGCCTCTACAGCTACGATCTAACCCTGCTCGGCGCATGGTCCGCACTGTATTACGCGATAAATTACTTCCTGAAGGTCGAGCAGCAGGCCGACCGGCTTGAGCGGCTGGAAGCGCAGGCGACCAGCGCACAGCTCGCCATGCTGCGTTACCAGCTCAATCCGCACTTCCTTTTCAATACGCTAAACTCGATCAGCACGCTCGTGCTGCTCAAGCAAACCGAGGCGGCGAACGCGATGTTGACCCGGCTTTCGAGCTTTCTGCGCCATACGCTGGTCACGCAGCCGGGCGGCAAGGTCACGGTCGCGCAGGAAATCGAGACGCTGAAGCTCTATCTCGGGATAGAGAAGATGCGGTTCGAGGAACGGTTGCAGAGCGAATTTCGGGTCGATCCCGATGCCGCCGGGTCGTGCGTGCCATCGATGCTTCTCCAGCCTCTTATCGAGAACGCGATCAAATACGGGGTCAGCCCCCAAGAAGACGGAGCGACGATCAGCCTGGTCGCACAATTGGTCGGCCCGAGACTCCGCATCACGGTGACGGATACCGGGCCGGGCGTGAGCGTGGGCGGTTCGGAAGGCGACCTACCTGCCGTGATGGCCACGCACAAGCGGCGCGATTCGACCGGTGTCGGCCTCGCCAATATTCGCGACAGGTTGGCGCAAGCCTATGGCGACGATCACCGGTTCGAAATTCGCTCGCCCGAAAGCGGCGGGTTCAGCGTGTTGATCGAACTCCCGCATGAGGCCGCCGACAATCCGGACCCGCTCGTCGCAGCAGAGGCGACGCAGCGCGTGAAACAGTCCAGCCCGCCGAGCGTTTCAAGCCAGAACTCCCCTCGGAAGGTAAATCAGACGTCATGACAATCCGCACGATCCTCGTCGACGACGAGAAGCTCGCGATCCAGGGCTTGCAACTTCGCCTCGAACCCTATGACGATGTCGAGATCATCGAAACTTGCCAGAACGGCCGCGAAGCGATCCGCGCGATCAAGACGCAGAAGCCCGATCTCGTCTTCCTCGACATTCAGATGCCTGGTTTCGACGGCTTTTCGGTGGTGCAAGGCGTCATGGAAATCGATCCGCCACTCTTCGTGTTCGTTACTGCGTTCCAAGAACATGCGATCCGCGCCTTCGAGGCCAATGCGGTGAACTATCTCATGAAGCCGGTAGATGAGGACAAGCTCGCCGACACGATCGAACGGGTGCGCCAGCGCCTGTCCGAGAAGAAATCGAGCGACGAGGCCGAGCGCCTGAAGAACGTATTGTCGGAAGTCGCACCGCAGGCGGTCGAAGATTTCGAGGCCGACGAAAGCGATGCCGCGGGCCGCTATGAAAAGCTTATCAATGTAAAGGATCGCGGACAGATCTTCCGCGTCGAAGTCGGCACGATCGAACATATCGAGGCGGCTGGCGATTACATGTGCATCTATACCGGCGACAATTCTCTGATCCTTCGCGAAACCATGAAGGATCTCGAGCGTCGGCTCGATCCGCGCAAGTTCCAACGGGTGCATCGTTCCACCATCGTCAATCTCGACCAGGTGCGGCAGGTCAAACCCCATACCAATGGCGAATGCTTTCTCGTGCTCGACAGCGGCGCGGAGGTGAAGGTTTCGCGCAGCTATCGCGATGTAGTCGCGCGCTTCGTACATTGACACGAAACTTCCAAGATTTCACCGACTCGTAATAATCGAACAGACGTGCTATATGCTTCGTCACTCGCGGTGGTTTGCTCCTGCGAGACGTACGTGTTGAAAGGGCAGGCCTACTCACACACGCTTTGATCGGAAGACCGCGCGTCGGCGGACGCTACCGGATTCCGCGATTACGGGGCCGGGCCACCCGGACGAAAGGATTTATTGCATGGCAACCCAGCCAGACGCCTTCGATGTCGGCGACTACGTTGTTTACCCCAAGCACGGCGTCGGCCGTGTTATCGAACTGCAGAGCGAGGAAATCGCCGGAATGCAGCTCGATCTTTATGTCCTCCGGTTCGAAAAGGAGCGCATGACGCTGCGCGTTCCGGTGAACAAGGTGGAATCCATCGGCATGCGCAAACTTTCCAGCGACAAGACGCTGAAGGAAGCAATGGAGACCCTCAAGGGCAAGCCCAAGGTCAAGCGCACCATGTGGAGCCGCCGCGCGCAGGAATACGAAGCCAAGATCAATTCGGGCGAAATCGTCCTGATCGCGGAAGTCACGCGCGACCTGTTCCGCCCGGACGATCAGCCGGAACAGAGCTATTCGGAACGGCAGATTTTCGAGGCCGCCTCCAGCCGTCTCGCACGCGAACTGGCCGCGATGGAAAAGACCGACGAGCCGACCGCGCTGGAGAAGATTCTCGATGTGCTGCGCGAACACGCGCCCCAGTATTACGAGAACACCGAAGAGGCGTAATTCGCAGCGCATCTTCGATCGTCTTTCAAGAAAGGCCGCTCCGACTAACGGGGCGGCCTTTTTTGTCGGCTTGCGGGGATCGACCGGCTGTATTATGACGCTACGACACATTCGGGGAGTTGGACGATGGTCGGTGTACGCGGTTTGCGCTTTTCGGTTCTCGCAGGGGCGGCGCTGCTCTGCGCATGCGGAGTCAATTCCCATAATTACGGCGGGTCCAGCGGTGTCCCCTTGGCGGAACTCGATCTTGGCGGTCCGGCACCAAGCACGATCAAGCTCGGCGGATCGGACCGGGTCATCGTCACCACGGGCGAGCCTTTCGATATCGAGGTTTCCGGCGACGACGAAGCAGTCGAGGCGCTTCGGTTCGATCTCGACGATGGCTCGCTCGGTATCGGGCGCCGGCCAGGCACATCCGTCGGGACCGCTATCGTTCGCATTAAGACACCTGTAATCGAGCGGCTTGCGCTGGGTGGCTCGGGTCTGCTCGAAGCCGATCGGATGGCAGGCGATACGGCGGTCGACATCGCCGGATCGGGCACGGTTCGCATCGCGCGTATTGAGGGCGAGAAATTTGCGGTGTCCATCGCCGGCAGCGGAGATCTCGACACTGCCGGACAAGTGCGCGAGCTTTCTTTGAAGATCGCCGGATCGGGCGATGCCGCGATGGTGGGTCTCCATGCGGATCGGGCCAACATCTCCATTTCTGGCTCGGGCGATGCGGTATTTGCTTCCGACGGCGAAGTGTCCGCCAGCATTGCAGGTTCGGGAGATGTGCGCGTCGTCGGCAATGCGCGCTGTTCGGTAAGCCGTGCGGGCTCCGGTGATCTGGTGTGTGAACCCGCAGGTAATTAATCGACCGCTCACGATCCTGCGCTACAAGCGCAGATCGGGGAGAGTCGCCATGCGCCGCCGTTCCATCCTGTTAATACCCATCGCCAGCCTGATGCTTTCAGGCTGCCTTGCCAGAACCGTGGTCGATGTCGCCACCCTGCCCGTCCGCGCGGCGAGCAAGGGGGTCGACATGATGACCACCAGTCAATCGGAACGCGACGAGAAGCGTGGGCGCGAATTGCGCGAGCAGGAAGAGCGGCTCGGCAAGCTGGAACGCCAATACGACAACGCGATGGACGATTGCGAGGACGGCAGCCGCCGTGCCTGCAACCGGGCCCAGAACCTCTATGCCGAGATGCAGCAGATCATTCCGACGCTGCCGCGAACGCCGCACACCTACTGATCGGGTGGTGTCGCGGCCCGGCGCAGACGATCGTTGATCGCAATTCCTATCCCTTCGTTCGGGACCGGCGCGACGGCGATGCGTGGTTTCTCTGATGCCGCACCTTCGTGAAGGCAGGCGTAGAGCCGGGCGGCCGCTTCGCTCAGATCTCCGCGGCCGGACAGGGTGCAATCACCGGAGACATCGCCGAAGCCGATCATGAAGTCGTCTGACGCGACTTCGGTGGCGTTCAGGCGGACGGGTTTGCCCGGAGCGTAGTGGCTCGCGAGTTGGCCGGGCGCTTCGATCCGGCCGGAAGGCGGCGCGTTGTCTATCGGACCGTCCCAATAATGACGGTGAAGCGCATCGAGATCGACCGGACCCGGCCGCAGTTGCTCCCAGCTATTGTCACGCCTGACAGCAAGGATCGTCGACTCCAGACCGTTCCTGCATGGTCGCCCATCATCCAGGATAAGCTCAATTCGGCCGGATAGGGTCATCGCGACATGCGCTGCGCTGGTCGGGCTGACAAAACCGCTCCGGTTCGCGGAAGGCGCCGCGAGCGGGAATTCACAGGCCGCCAGCAACGCCTGCATCACCGGATGATCGGGGCAGCGCAGTGCCACAGTGTCCAATCCTGCTGTAACTGCCGCAGTCAAACCTGCTTGCGCCTTGCGCGGCACGACGAGTGTCAAAGGTGCTGGCCAAAAAAGATCCGCCAGCACGTCTGCCGTATGGGGAAGATCGGCAAGCTCCCGAGCCTGTTCCACATCGCGCACATGCACGATCAAAGGATTGAAGCTCGGTCGGTCCTTCGCCTCGTAAATCCGCGCGACCGCCTCATCGCTGTCGGCGCGGGCGGCGAGGCCGTAGACGGTCTCGGTCGGCACTGCGACCAAGCCGCCGTCGCGCAGGATCCGCGCGGCGCGCGCGATGCCATCCGTATCGGCTAAGACAGTTTCCGTAGCGTAGTTGCCGCTCATGCCTTCGCGCTATATCTGCAAGGACGTAAAGCCAAGAGGATTGCCCCGTGACCTACACCCCCGCCACGCAAGACCAACTGCTCGCCATCCGCGTGAATGCCGGCATCGCCGAACTTGCGCAGTCCGAGAAATTCGCTGCCGCAGAGCCCGATATGGTCGAGGCGATCGTGGAAGGGGTCGGCCAGTTTGCCGCAGGGGAGTTCGCCCCGCTCAATCGCGTCGGTGATCTAGAAGGCGCGAAACTGGAAAATGGTGTCGTGCGCCTGCCAGACGGGTTCGAGGAAGCCTATGCCCATTATGTCGAACAGGGCTGGAACGCGATCGCCTCGCCGGGCGAGTTCGGCGGCCAGGACCTGCCCTTCACCCTCGCGTGCAATGTGCTCGAAAACCTCGGCACGGCAAACATGGCGTTCAATCTCCTCCCGATGCTCAGCGTCGGCGCGATCGAGGCGCTCGAACATCATGGCAGCGACGCGCAGCAGCAGACCTATCTGCCCAAGCTGGTAAGCGGCGAATGGTCGGGCACGATGAACCTCACCGAACCGCAAGCGGGGTCCGACGTCGGCGCGCTGCGCACCACCGCCACGCCGATCGAGGACGGCGAGCATGCTGGCAAGTACCGGATCAACGGTCAGAAGATATACATTACCTGGGGCGATCACGAACTGGCGAAGAACATAATCCATCTCGTGCTTGCCCGCCTGCCGGATGCGCCGGAAGGGAGCCGTGGCATCTCGCTCTTCATCGTGCCGAAGTTTCACGTGAAACCGGATGGCGAAGTAGGTGCGCGCAACGATGTGCGTTGCGTCAGCCTTGAGCATAAGCTTGGTATCAATGCCTCGCCCACCTGCGTCATGAGCTATGGCGACAACGACGATTGCATTGGCGAGATTGTCGGCGACCCGCATCGCGGGTTGATGGCGATGTTCACGATGATGAACAACGCGCGAATCAATGTCGGCAATCAGGGCGTGCAGATCGGCGAACGGGCGACCCAGCAGGCAACCGATTACGCGAAGGAGCGCATTCAGTCTGCTCGCGCCGGGTCGAACGACAAGAACCCGGTCGCCATCCTCGAGCATCCCGACGTGCGGCGGATGTTGCTGCGCATGAAGGCGCTTACGCAGGGTGCGCGGGCGCTGCTTTACTACACCGCCGGCCAGACCGATCGCGGTGTACTGGGCGATGCTGCGGCAAAGGCGCGGGGCGAGGTGCTGACGCCGCTGATCAAAGCGTGGGGTACGGATATCGGCATCGAGGTCGCCAGCCTCGGTATTCAGATTCACGGTGGCATGGGCTTCGTCGAGGAAACCGGCGCGGCGCAGCACTGGCGTGATTCGCGCATCGCGCCGATCTATGAAGGCACCAACGGCATCCAGGCGGCCGATCTCGTCACCCGCAAGCTCGGCATGGACAACGGCCAGGCGATCATCGCTTTGATCGAAGACACTGCCCGTGCGGCCGGTGAGGAAGAACCCGAACTGTTCCGCCTCGCTGGCGATTGTGCCGCCGTAGCGCACTGGATGCGCGAACAGGCGAGCCTCGACGACCGGCTGGCGGGATCGGTGCCGTTCTGCACGATGCTGGCCGTCGCAGTGGCGGGCTGGCAATTGCTCGAACAGAAGCGGGCGGTCGAAAGCGGAGATTACCCCGCCGCCGCGAAGAGCAAGCCTGCTATCGTGCGCTTCTTCCTCGACCGCATCGTTCCCGAAGCCTCGGGCCTGAAACATTCGGCAGTCGCCGGCGCGGACGATCTGTACGCGCTGGAAGCGGAGCAACTCATCGCCTGAGCGTTACGGCGCCGTCACCTCGCGCGCATAATCGTCCTCTCCGAATGCCGCTTCCTGGCCGCGCAGTTCACGGCGCGGCGGGAGCCGGTTGCCGGAATTGCGAACGATTGCAGCCGTAGGTTGCGCGCCCGGGGCGATCGCCCGCCAGATGATGCCCGCCGTATCGTCGCTCACCAGCAAGGCACCGTCCCGAGCCCAATCGACCCAGGTCGGACGGCCACGGGTCGTACCATCCCCTGTCAGGAAGCCGGATAGCACAGGAACGGGCCGCCCCGTCGGATTGCCACGCTCGTCGAATGCGACGTATACGACGTCATAGCCCGATGGCGGCTTGCGGTTCCATGAGCCGTGCCGCGCGACGAAAGCGCCGTTGCCGAACCGCTCTCCCATGCGCGCACCCTCGCGGGTGAAGACAAAGCCGAGCGCGGCGACATGAGGGCCGAGCGCATATTCGGGCGTACGGACATAACTGATGTAATCGGGGATAGGATACTCGACGCGGCGGTCGTAATTGTCGCCCCAGTAGACCCACGGCCAGCCATACTGCGCGCCGAGCGGTACATTGGTGAGATAATCGGGTACGAGATCGGAACCGAGCATGTCGCGCTCGTTCACCGTCGTCCACAGCTCGCCCGACCACGGGCTGAAATCGAGGCCGTTGGGATTGCGTAAGCCACCGGCGAACTGACGACGTGTGCCCGTTTCCAAATCGATTTCCCAGATCAGCGCGCGGCCTGCCTCCGCATCCAGGCCGTTATCGCCGATATTGGTATCGGAACCGACCGCCACAAACAGGGAGGCGCCATCGGGCGAAAGTTCTAGATTGCGCATCCAATGGCCGCCCCCGCCGGCAAGGTCGGTGATCTTGCGCGCCGGCCCGCCGACCCGGTTCGCCCCGAGCGCATAGGGAAACGCCAGTACCGCATCGTGGTTCGCAACATAGAGCGTACCGTCCTGCCAGGCGAGGCCGGAAGGAGATGCCAGTCCATGCGCAATAACCTGCCGAATGTCGGCGACCCCGTCTCCGTCGGTGTCGCGCAGCAAGACGACCTGATCAAGCGACGTGCCGGTTGCCCCTGCTTTCCCCATTAGCAGGCCCGCGATCCAGCCGCGAATGCCGCCATCCTCATCGCTTGCCGGAGCGCGAGTCAGCGAGACAAGCACATCGCCATTGGGCAGGGTGTAGATGGTGCGCGGATGCTCCAGCCCCTCGGCAAAGCGGGACACCGTGATGCCCGTGGCGGCCTCGGGGACTTCGCCCGCCGCCCATCCGACCGGCTCCGCGATCTTGACCGTGGGGAAGAGTTCCGCGTCCGGTTCATCGAGCTGGGGGTCGGTGCCCGTCACCTCGTCGATCGGGATCGATGCCGTGTCCCCGCGGGTAAAGAAATATCCGCCTATAGCGACGATCAGGAGGATGACGAGAAGCCAGATGCCAAGCTTTTTCATGGTGCTCATGCCAGACTGGTAAGCGAGGGCGCGTTCGCCCGCAACGTCTCTTGCAACACTGGCGCGGCGCGCTACATCGCCGCCGATGTACGATTTTCGCCCCGCCGATGATACGCCCAAGCCCGAAGCCTACCGCCAGCTCGTCGACGCCGCTTCGGCACTGACGGCGGGCGAACATGACAGCATAGCGAATATGGCGAATGTCGCGGCGTTGCTCTGGGAGTTTTTGCCCGATCTCAACTGGGCGGGCTTCTATCGCATGGTGGACGGCGAACTGGTCCTCGGCCCGTTCCACGGTCGCCCGGCCTGTATCCGCATCCCGCTCGGGCAAGGAGTATGCGGCGCCGCTGCACAGAGCGGCGAGAGCCAGCTGGTTAAAGACGTCCACGCCTTTCCCGGGCATATCGCCTGCGATTCCGCGAGCGCTTCCGAACTCGTCGTCCCGGTGCTTCGCGGTAGCGCGGTCGTCGCGGTCATCGATCTCGACAGCCCGTCGAAGGCGCGCTTCGATAGCGAGGACCGGGCGGGGATCGAGGCATTGGCGAAGGCGATCGCCGACAGGATCTAATCCGACGCAGATTGGCGCTTAGCACCGCTTAGCGCGATCTTAACCGTGCCAGCCCTAGGGCTTCGGGCAATGTCGGCTCAGGCGCCTTTGAAAGTCGAATCGTATACCCCGCCAGCGGGTGGCATCGGCGTGCACAGCCGACTGCTGCTGGCCGAAGATAACGCAATTGCAAGCGAGCTGATCACGATGATGGTCCGCCGGCTCGGGCACATGGTCGATAGAGCCTCGAACGGGCTCGATGCGGTCGAGGCGGTGGAACGCGCGGCGGCTATGGGCGCACCATACGGCCTCGTTCTCATGGATGCGATGATGCCGATCCTGACCGGCGTCGAGGCGGCACGGCGCATTCGTCGCGCGGGCATTTCGGCGGACAATCTTCCGATCATAGCCGTCAGCGCCGCGACCGACCCGGTGGAAGTGCGGGAATACCTGAAGGCGGGGATGCAGGGATATCTTGCGAAGCCCGTGTCGCTCGTGGACCTTTCCGCCTGCATCGATGCTTGGGCACCAGGTATCGCACGCAGCCGGTCGCGCGGGCGCGACAATCCCGGGCAGTCGCTTCGTCGTCGCTACGAACTGCGCAAAACCGAAGTGCTGGAGCGGTTCGCTGCCGCCTGTGCCGATGCAGACTTCTCCACCTCGCTGGCCGAGGAGTTGCGCGATCATCTGCACAAACTTGCCGGAACCGCCGGCTCGTTCGGCGAGAAGCGCCTGAGCGAAGCCGCCTCGCAAGGTGAAACCCTTTTGATCGGAGCGCCACCCCAGGGTCTGCGCTTGGCCATCGAACGGAGCTACGAGCTTCTGCGAGCCGTCGCATGAATCAGGTTGGTCGTTTTCTTGCAGCGATTTTCGCGATCGGCGCCCTATCGGCGACGCCCGCTCTCGCCGCCGACGAAACCGACGTTTGGCTCGAAGCCGAAGCCCGCGCGGCTTATAGCGACCGGGCGGTGGTCGATGGCGACAGCATCGAAGCGAGCGGTGGCGGGGTAGGTATCGATGCCGGGTTCGAATGGAAGAACGGCCGGACCGCCGTGCAGTTCGATCTCGGCGCTGCGGTGTTCGAATTTACCGATGAGGATCGCGATATGCGAACCAGCACGCGTGCGGTCGCTTCCCTCGCTCACCAAGTAGCAGACGATATCGCTATATCGGTAAGCGCAGGTCATTGGGACGATATCACGACGCTGGAAGCGCGCCGCACCGATCAGGATGCAATCGCGGTCGAGGTCGGTTATGAGAAACGTCCACACCGCGTCCGCGCGTCCGCTCAATATCGCGAGCGGGAATACGAAAGCGTCACGCCGTCCAGAGGGAACGGAATGCGCTATGATGCCGATTACACGTACCGCTTCGGTTCGTGGTATTGGGCGAGAGTGGACCTGCGCGCCGAAGACATCGACAGCGACCACACACGACGCGGGTATGAGCGACATACCATTCGTGCGAGTTTCAGCGCGCCGGTGGACGAGGCCAGGCTATGGCGGGTTCGCCCGCAAATCGAGTGGCGGCAATGGGAGTACGACGACCGCCGCGTGCTGGAGAATGAAAGCGGCGCGCTGCGCAAAGATGCCTATTTGGCGCCCGAAATTGGCTTCTCCTACGGAAAGCTGAGCGGCCTGAAAGCCCGGTTACGTGCCGCGTACCAGTTCCGGACCTCCAACGATCCGCGGTATCGCGCGGATGCGCCCTATCTCGATTTCCGCATCGGCTATCGCTTCTGACTATCGCTTACGCGGAAGAACGCGCGCGATTTGGTCGCCGATAGCATTAGCCAGCCAGCCGCCCTTCTGGCGCGACGTCAGCTTCTTCAGTTCGAGTACAGCGCGCGGATTGCTGATTTGTTCGGCAATCAAGGCTTCGTAGATCCTGTCCGCCTTGCGACGGCGCCGCACGGCATCGCCGCCGTCCAGCACGCCTTCCAGCAAAGCAAGTGCGTAAATCCTCGCCCGTGCACCAAACCCCTTCGCTCCATCGTCGGCGTCCGCTGCGCCGAGTGACAGATCGGAAATAGCCGCGATCTGCTCATCGACCCGCGCGGGGATAGCCTCGACCTGCGCGGGCGCGATACCGGGCGGAAGATTGCCGCGCGCAAGCAACTCCGCCACCGTCGTCTTGACCCGCGCCTCGCTCAACCGCCCATATTCCTGGAAGCCCGATAGCAGTGCGATGCCCTTTGCGGCCGTCGCCTCATCCGCATCGAGCGCCTGGTCGCACGCCTTGCTCACTGCTTCCCATGCCTGCCAGCGATAGACGAAATCAAGGCCAGTGCCCTTGATGTTCTGCATCCCCATGATGCGGTTGACGAGGCCAGGCGGGGTCGCCTTGGCCACCAGCCGCACGATCTGCTCGCCCTTGATGTAATAATCGCGCACCGGGACGAGTTTCGCCATGAACACCCGACGCAGGAAGGCGCGGACCTCGCCGTCATGGGATGCGGGGTTGGCGGAGAAAGAAATTGCGCCGCGCAACTTTTCGTATTCGGCATGGTATCCGACTAGGTCGCGGTAATGCGCCAGTATCTCATCGGCGCGATCGGGTGCAAGGCGTTTGCACAAAACGTCCTCTTGGCCCTGTTCGATCGCGCGCGCGACCTCGGCCTCATCCACTTGACCCGTTACGCCTTCGATCATCGCGACGAGCAACCCGCGCAGCTCAGTTTTCTGTAACGGTACGCGCTGGCGCTTGGCCCACGCGGCCAGCAGATCGAGCGGCTCCTTACCCTCTTCGCCCAAGGTCAGCGCGCGTTCGTACTCGGCCCATTCCTCGTCGATGAAACCCATCAGTCCTTCGATGTTCGATCCGATGAGGAAGTGCTTGTCCGCCGCGATATCGGTCACGAGAATGCGCGCGAATACACGGCTGCGCGGCACCCGGTCGGCCCGGTTGTTGACCACGGTGGATACGTAAATGTCGGGATCGCGTGAGAAATCGTGCTCCTCGAACCCCATGCGCACCCAATTACCCATTGCCCCGAAGCGTTCGTTGGCGGAATTGCCCATGACGTATTCGACCGTCCGATCTTCGATCCGCGAGCGGGGGTAGGTTTTCAGCACGCCGAGATCGGCTACCACCCGATCGGACATCTCCTTGACGCAGAAATCGGGTTCGAGACCGAGCTCGTCGCCCATCGCTGTGACGAGTGCGATATTGTAAGGATGCTCTTCATAAGGAAACCGCGCGAGCAGGTCCTTGTGGATCAGCCCCGCCTGCCGCCAATTGACCGCCCGCATCCGCGTATTCACCTTGCGTGCGCCCTGCTGGAGGATCGGCAGCATTTCCTCTTCGGTCGTCAGGCAAATCGAATTCTCGGGAATGAATTCGGTCATCACGATGGGGATGTCGCGCCCTGCCGGGCCCTGCACGTCCTCGTGATCGGGATAGGTATTGGTAAGCGTTCCGATATCGTCGCGCATCCAGTCGCGCTGCAGCACGCGGACATAGGACGGATTGAGCCCCATGCATTCCCATAAGAAAACCCGCCCGCCTAGCCGCCGGGTAATCTTGATGAGGTTGTACTGCTCCCAGATCGTCGCTTTGTCGTAGGGGCGGAAGAGGAACATCTCGGTCAGTTCGCCGAACGCCTCGCCATTCAGGAACATTGCCTCGCAGCCGGTCGTCTTGGAGACGAGCGGCGGCCCGAGCGCATTGATCAGTCCCGCTTTTAGCCGCTCGGTCCCCGATTTACCGCGCGTTCCCCATCCGCCGAGGCTAAGCGCGATCCCGTTACGCACCCGCCGCGCATGCTGGCCGAGGACGACATGGCGCCCGAAGAACCACAGGCAGACCAGCACGAGGAACAGCGCGAGCTGTGTCAACGTGTTCGCGAAAACGGTGGCGGCGTAGCCGACGATCTCGTTCCACATGATCGGCAGCATGGCGAGCGGTGCGCCGATGGAGAAGAAGCGCGTCACGCTCGGATCGGGCGGAACTCCGCCGCTTTCGGTATCGTCGGCGGTCCTTGCATGCGGCGCGAACGACAATTCTACGCCGTATTTTCGCAAGGCATTCACATAGTCGTGGCCGACACGATTGCGCAGTTCCGCGATTGAGGCGAAATCGCGCGAGAGGCGCCAGTAGCTGCGTCCTCGTGCAACCAGACCGTCCGGCGGCGTAATGTGCGTCACGCCTTCGCTTGTGAACAGGCGGACCGTTTTCCCAAGATCGATCGCGGAGAGAACATGGTCGACCAACGGCAGCCAGTTGCGCCAGTTGCCATCTTCGGCTTGGAAGAGCGGTTCGCCGGGCACCTTGGTCGGCGCAAGTTCGGCCATCCTTGCCGAGGGAGCGGAGATGGTGCCGCGATACGTACGGCCGATCGTATGCAAGAAAGCCTGGCGCTTGTCGGTCGCCGCGTGCCGACCCTCGAACAGCAGGCGCCAAAGTCGCCGTGCAAACCGGTCTCCGCGCTGCAGGACCGGGCGCCTGACTTCTGTGAGATCGAGCCCGAAGTCGCCTTGCGCCAATACCGCCATAACCCGCCCGACGCGCGCTGGATCGGCGATAATCGTGTCGTTCAGGATAGCGACCGAACGGGACTGTCCCTCGCGCAAGCCGTCGCTCGCTTCGCGTATCTCCTGCGCCAAGGCCAGCGCCTCGTCGTCGGCGGCCAACCAGATGCGCTCATGCGCTTCGGAAGCCCAGCGACGCCACTTCGGTTTCTCAACCCGTTCACGAAATTTTATCAGGGCCTGGCGAAACTGAAGCGCCGTTTCAGGCAGCAGGGGATCACTCGTAATCCGAAGATGGTCGCACAGCCGCGCTGCAGCATCCATCGCCATGCGCAGCACGAACTCGTCCGAGTCACGCGAAAGCACGCGAAGGATATGCGCTCGATAGGCTAAGATGCCGCATGCCGTCGCCATTTCCGCGGGCTGAGCGAACAGGGTGGCCCTTACTTGCGGATCGGCATCGACACGAGCGCGTACGGCGAAGGCCCCTGCAAGGTCGGCGGGAAGCGATGGGATGGCCTCTGCTACTGCTTGCCTCACGCACCCTTCAGGATCGAGCGACAGACGCTCGAGCAGGTCGGAGAGTTGCCGATCCTCCCTCAGTTTGGCGGCGGTCAACCGTGCAAGATGCCGACGGACGAACAGTCCCGCGTCGCGCCGCTGCGGCGCCCCGCTGCGATCGTCGTTCAGCCTTCGCGCAACGGTCGCGCGGAAGCTCTCTTCGGAAAGTTCGGCCAGGATATCGAATGCGCAGCATTGGGACCATACGGTTTCACGCCAATCGAGAGCGGTGCGACGTAGGTCTCGCAAGGCCGCCTCGATCCAGAATACCTGACCGGTGATAGCGTCTGCTCGTGCGACATGGCGCAAGCTGGCGTAAGCAGCTTCCCGAACGCGCGGTTCTCCACGATAGCGCCGTATGTCGGCGAGCAGACCTGCATATTCATTCGCGATACGAGGATCGGCTGCTGACAAATCGCGACCAGACAATGCATGTGCCGCCATTAATCCTGCGCGCTCAACCGCATGCGCTACCGCACGTTCGCGTTGGCCGATCCTGCGTCGGTACCTCTCGATGACCGCATCGCTATCGAACCATTTACCGAATGCCTTCCGGTCCTTCGCCAATCGGCGCCTGTCAGCCCCTAATTTTCCGGCTAGATCGAGGACGGCGGCGCGCCGCTCCTCACTTTCGTCGACATGGGAATATCGAGCCTGAAAGATCGCGGCCGCTTGATTCATTCGCTCGATTTCGGCCAGTTGAACGCGAGTGAAAGCGCAAAGCGATCGGCAGTAGGCGATCCAGGATTGCCCCCTCGGTTCGAAATCTGCGACCTCTTCCGCAAGATCGGCATAAACCGGAATGAGCAGATCCGGCATCTCTCTGGTAAGCGCATCTCGAAAAGGAGGGGGGTCGTAATCTGTCACGAGAGGCCAGCCGTCAGGCATCTTGCAAATCGGGCTCGGATAGCCCGATCGTTCGCAAGAGACTGGCGAACGGAACGAGCCATTTCGATATGCGCGAAGCCGCTAAAACCTACAGCATGAAGTGCCTGTCCCTGCCGGTTGGACAAGGCACCTAATTCCGCAACGTCTCCAGGATATACGGCGACGCGCAATGGATGGAGTTCACGGGACAGGCAATCGGCGAGATCCAGCAATCCCGCGTTTGGCGCAATAGTACCGTCGCTCACTATTATATCGGCAAGTTGCGCAGCACGACTTGCCCGCTTGTCCCGGTCGAAACCATGCAGTTGAACGATGCGCCCCGCCGGGTATCTTTCGGCAAATGCGAGTGAGAAAGCGGTCAGATAATGCGTTTCATGCCGCGTGGGATCGCCGCCCACGCAATTCGCGCCGCCATGCCGAGGTGCGCTGTTCCAAGCTGCGGCAGTAGCTGCCTGTTCGTCGAACAGGCGAGCGGTAATCGTACCGGTAAAAAGGTCCGAACCACGATGAGGCGCGAGTATTGCAATTTGGTTCGAAGCGTCACGGCGTAAAGCGTAACTCCCGCGTCCGAGGCAATCGTTATCGGGTTCCGAAAGCAAGGTTACACCATTGTCGTCTTCGTAAATCAGACCCGACGGAGGAGAGGTTGCGTCTCCCTGCAAGACCGCTGCGAACCTCCCTTGCGCCTCAAACGCTTCCGCAGCGGACGGTATGTGAAAGCCTTCCGCATTTCGTAGCGGCGACAGGTAGCGGATGGCGAGAATTGCAGCGACGACCATGAGCACAACGAAGGGAAGCCACCATTTGGTTGGCGAAGCTCTCTTCATTCCCCCTCGGCTTCCTCGAAAGGTCGCTCATAGACTACGCTGACCAAGTAGTCTCGACCAGAGATGCCTGCAGGCCCAACCACGCGCCAACGGTTGCCTATAAGCGACGAGCGCTCCGCGTCGCTGAGCAGTTCGGGCGGGAATGCGTCGGCTCGCGCCATAGCAGCCTGCTCTTTCACGCTACGACGCTGAAAAGTGGACAAGGCGGTGGTCCCGATGAACGGGAGGCGCTCGTAGACCCGGGCGTCGATGCTTGCCACACCGATAGCAAGGTCGAGCGCGGTTAATTCGACCTTCGAAACAGGCTCCGAAGTTTCGATAACCGCTTCGTCCTGTAGAGCGATCTGCAAGTTCGAGTTGCGATGATACCGCATCGGACGTTTGAAAGGGCGTAGCCGATCGGGGTGCAAGGCACGGGAAAAAATATCATGTCTTGCTACGACCTGGTCGTTTCCATCGCGAAGGATCGCTCGATATCCATAGATCCACGTCCTATCGATATGCCAATCGTTGGGCTCGATATTGGGCTGTGACATGATCCGAACCAAGGAGGTCGGTCGGGATAGAACGAACGCTATAGAACCACCAGATGGAACGCGATAAACCAGACTGCGTACAGGAGCCACTATACTGCGCGATGTACTTGTTGCACTTATAGAAGGGGCGTCGATAACCGCTACGGCACCGCCACCTATTAGAAAGAGCCCACATATCGCCAGAACGCCCTTCGCAATACTCGTCAGTCGCATCTCAGTTTGACCCGGTTCCGGGCACGAACAATACCGCATACCGTTTGTTCGCCGAATGGTTGAGGTAGACGAGTGTCGTCTGAGCAAACGCTTCGAAACCGGCCGACTGGCGATCACGCATCGCGGGTATAGGCGAAAGACCCGCCTTACGAGCGACAGCGATCGCCTCATCCGCCCACGACTCGGTATCGCCGACCCGATCGAGCGTCACCACGGTCCGATCTTGCATCCATGCAAGGCCGAAGGGTCGTGAACGAAGCTGAAAAATTCCGGCGGGTCGGTCTTCCAAACTGTCCAACGCCGTCTGTACCACCGTTCCGAAAACGGTGCGCTGGGACCCATCGTAATTTAATTCATTTGGCGCGATGGCATACAGTTTGGCGTTGGCGGCACCTGCAATCGAGAAGCCTGCGGCTGCCAGGGTTGTCGTAGAGTGGTCCTTTTTACGTTCTATTGGCGTATTGTTCGTGTCCGCCGACAGCACGATGCGATCCGATCGTCCGGTATCGGCAAAATAGTAGCGACCCGTACCTTCCGGTCCAACAAGCGCTGTAAGACGGCGCCCCCGATGGAAACACCGCAACAATTTGTATCCGGCAAGTTCTGCGGATTCGCGAGCAAGCGCGAATGCTGTCGCTCCATCTGGTTCATCCTGTAACAATGGCTGAAGGACATACTGGCGTAAGAAAAGCCGAGCTAAAAGAGTATCTACTGCAGGGTTCGACGGAGGCTGCGTAAGCGTATCGCACGGGACTGGTTTTTCGCGCTCAGTATCCGCAATTGCGAATTGAGCTGCGGCGCTCGGTGAAAGTTCGAGGCGGCCTGGCGTACCTGCGACGGGATCTCGTGCCTGTCGGCTCGACGCGAAACCGACAGACAGATCGGGAAGAATACGGCGTATGGAAGAAATATCGATCGCTGGAGCGTTCCGATCGGCTAGAAGAAGTCTCGGCTGTGCCCCCTTGGGCGCGCCTTTCAGCATAAGTTCGGGACCGGTTCTAACACTACGGAATATTGAAAGTACGGTCCGGTTCTTGCTTGCTTGTGGGGGCTGAGGAGAAGTGAGAATTAGCCAGCGCGCCCCAAGCCGTTTGCGTAATTCGATGGCAGAAGTACCTATTCCGACATCGTTTGAGCCGTCGACGATCAGAGCCAGATCATTCGGCGCCTTGCTATCGAAAAGGATGAGATCCGCGCCGTCTCCGTCATCCCTTGTCATAGCAATCAGATCGTCGTCGAGCGGACTCAGCCTCCAGCCCTCGGCTGCTACCCCCGTTCCGGATTTTAAGGGCGGAAGACCATTCTCCATCAGAAGGAGTCCACGTGTGAGTGCTTCGGCACTTTCTTCCCTGAGGGCTCCGTCTGCGAAGGTCGCTTTTCGCCAGATACTGTCGCCGAGAGCTGCAACGAGTAGGTCTTGGCCCCGATTTGCACCGCTGCGCCCTGTCGCCGTTGCAGCATTCGCTGCTGTCGACGGGAGGATTGCAGCTAGAACCACACCTGCGAGATTTCCTAAAACGGCGCCGACAAACGAAACCTGCAGGGTCGAACGCATCAGACGGGGAAAGATGTCTTTATCATGTGCCTTCATGGCGAGAAGTGTGGAGAGCAAATATCCGAACCCGTAGAAGTCGGTCGTCTTCACATTCCAAGCCAAGATCACCAACAAGTGCCCTACTAATAGCTTCAACGCGAAACTGATGTTGAAAAAAAGCAGGATTTTGTTGGCGCCCTCCATCGTCACGCTGGAAAGAAGTCGAGTTTTTAATAGCTGCCGCGCAATGAAATAAATTGCTGCAGCTTCGACAAATGACGTAATAATCTTTGTGGGTTGATACCACTGCAAGGCAATGAGGGCGGGAATGAGAATCCCTGAAAAGTCCCAGCCATACTTCACGTTCATATACGATGCGTAGAGCGCCGTCAGGACGAGTATCATGTAGGCTTTGGGGCTTGCGAGGATGGAGCTCGCAATCCCCTCGTAAAGGTAAGATACCCCGCTCATACGGAAATTCGTGAATTCCATCAGGCCGAACCGGACAATCAGGAATGTAAGACCGACGGTGACGCCAGCGGTAAATAGCCCGCGAGACAATCCCGGTTTCCAGAATTGGTTTGCCAACAACGAGATAATGACCAAGCCGAAACTCTGGAGATCGCTGCGCCAGTCGAGGGCAAGATCATATTGCGCCGAGAGCTTTGCCGCCAGGGCTGGTAATACCCAACCATCCATGGCGATGCGAACGACGATGCTGGATAGAATGAGCCCCATGAAGCGATCTCGCCCGAAGAGGCTCGGAAACCGACCATTCGAAAGCTTTTCCGAGAACAGCCAAACAATCGCGTAGGCCATGATCGCTTCGACCACGATAACGGCGGCAGCAATCGGTTTTACGATCAGGAGGGGCACAAGATAGCCAGGGACGACGAGCCCCGACAGAACCCAGCCATATCGCAAATTAAAGAAGCACAGGACGAAAACACCCACCCAGACAGTGGTTATTACCGAACTGGCGAGCCCACCTTCCGGAAAGAGTGCAAGCGTTGGCATCGACGATTTGATCAGACCATGGCGGCTGAGATGGCCGCTAGCAAAATGTCTGTTTCAATGGGTTTTCGCACCATGGTCGCAACACCATAATCGCGGCCTTCCTCAAGAATGGTCGCCGTTACCGACGCTGACATTACTATGATCGGCGCATGCTGTGGAACGTGCCGTCCGATGGTTCGCATAAATTGCAAGCCATCCATCCGCGGCATAACCAGATCGAGCAGGATGCAATCGAAGATCCGATTTCGGCAATACTCGAGCCCTGTGGCGCCGTCATGTGCGACCACCACGCTCAAACCTTCCAACTCCAGCAGCGACGCAAGCATATCGCAAAGTAGTTCGTCATCGTCGATGACTAGTATCGTCCCCCCACCCTTCATTACACACGCCTCAAACGGATTCCGAACCGGAAGCCTTTGCCCGGCGCACTCCAATAGCTGACACTTCCTCTCCAAGCGATTGCTTCCGCGATCCCCGCGGAAGCGATCTGGTATTCCGAAGGCGCCTCGCCGGGTTTGGCATCGAGCGCGTCGACGAACCGATCGAAAGGGAGGCCAAATCCGCCCGAGACCGTAATATCTGTGGTTTCCTCATGCTCGCTGAGTGAGATGTGCGCAGCTTCTCCATGTGCCGTATCGGCTATGATAAGGCGTAGCATGGCTTCGATCATGTCGCACAGCATCAATGGTTCGGCGATGCTGAACCCTCCAATGTCGGGTAACGTCGCATCGACGGTAACGCCCAGTTCTTCCGCATACGGTGCAACCCTTTCAACGGCTTGCAAGGTAACCTTGCGGGCCTCAACCGGGTAGGCTACACCCAAGTCGTCATATGGTTGCTCTTCCAGAAGCTCCCGAACATTTTCCAGCCGCTTATTTGCACGACGGGTTACATCCGAAATCCTGTTCAAAACACGCCCCCGTGCTTCGCCTTGGAGGCGGTTATCTTTTGCTAAAGACGCACCAAGTGCGATGGCTTCGAGATCATTACGTAGTTGGCGATCGATAAATGTCCCCACGGCGAGCCGCAATTCTGCCAAGCGATCCAGTTCACTGACATCGACCGCTTCGAGGACCAGAACGGTTTGCGAACGATGCCGCACTTCCGAAGCTATCCCAAGCCGGAGTATTCGTTGTCGTCCGCCAAAGTCGCGCATCGGTACTCGCATATCACCGCCTTGAAGCAGGATACCGCGAACCATGCTTTCCGCCTGCGCCAAATCGAGTTCCGAGAGTTGCAAGAGGGTGTCGACAAGGGCCGTTTTTTCTGGGTCGATTTTTGCGAGATTTAGCAGCGCTCGCATCTGCGCGTTCGCATGGACGGGAATACCCAAGGGCCGGAAAATAAATACGCCCGTATCCAGAGTGTCGAGCCCGTGAGCAAGTTCGTCGCCGTGAACGGTGATAAGATTAGCCGCACTTCTGAGCCGGTCGTCGATTGATCCGCGGTGTCTGCCTTCAAGAAGCCGCTCCCGCCAGTCGTGGCTTAAACGATAGCGCTGGATCGCATCATCGAGAAGGCGTGCCGTAGCATATTTCGCTGTATCGTCGGGTACGTCGTATTCAAACCGCAGCACTTCATCCGCATTGGTCAGGTGGTATCGGTAAGGACGGTCACTTGGCTGACCGACCGCCATAAGCTCGTCCCATTCCGAAGTTTTTTCCTTTTTCTGCCGTATATTCACATAAGGAAGACGCAACAGACGCGCGGCATTGGCAAGGTGGCGAGGCATTGCGGCGCGATCTACAAAAACGCTTCGCGAGAACGACAGTTCGATGGCGTTCTCTATGGTTCGTTCAAGGCGCCGGGTTTGTAGCCTCCCCACTGTGTGCAATTTAGTAACTGCAGCGAAGCATATCACGAAGATCACGGCCGAAAGCGGAGTAAATAGATCCAAGTATGTTATACATACCACCCAGGCAAAGATTGCTAACACACTTGCAGCGAAGCAGGTCAGAAAAAGGAAGGCGCTTGGCAACCTAAAGCCGATCAACCTTCGCATACCGAACGCAAACAGAAGAATGAGCAAGACTTGCCAAAAAGGCCCTGCTCGAGTGACCGCGCGATTATCTATAAGGGTCTGTGTTGCCGAAGCTCGCAAAAGGTCTTTCGTTGTAACCTGCCCGGAGGGGTCCAAGGATGTCGCAATTGGCGAGTTCCGGTCGGCGGGCGAAGCCAGAATAGCGACGGTTCCAATAAGTTGCTTGTTAGCGAAAAGACCATCGACAAGTTGAGCGACTGCAATGCGCGGGATATTTTGCGCGATTGGCATCCTGACGAGGTACGAGTGGGGGGCGCCGGCTCGATCGGCGAGCACCGCTTCGAAAGACAGGGTGGCTCTGGCCCGTGGTGGCGACGAGGACGTTCGGAAAATCCCTCTATCAGCTTTCGTGAATGCATCGATGGTAGGAATGCAGGAATAACCGCCATCAGTATCAAGGAGCACGACGACCAACTTTCGCGTGCTGCCGGAACAAAGGAGTGAGGCAGAATTTGCATCTGTAATACCGACCCGTCGCAAGCCGGATGCGCGCAATGCCGCAACGAATTGCTCGGCACCTTCTTGCTCTAAAGCCCCTTCGAGTATGACTACTCGCGGAGTCCTAGGGCTGCCGCTACGCGTTACTGTGTCGTAAAAGAGGTTGTCGACGACGTCGAAGGTTTGGATTGAACCTATAGCGAAAGCCACGACAGTCAGAAACATCGCTGCAAGCAGGTCGCGCCCAATCGCAAACCCAAGCCATTTTCGAGGACGAAAGGACCGTAGCGAAAAGTATGTTTTTGCGTTCAAGGCCCGATCCGTCGCCCGCTCCCACTAGCTCAACACTTAGCGGGCTACAAGATTCGCCGGCACAGCGGGACCGCTGCGCGTTAGATCTCTCCGCCAGTAAGCCGCTGGCATATCAAATCAAGTTGATCGAGTGTTCGAAATCCAATTGTCACATTACCTGTGTTGGGAGACTTCGTAATGGAAATCTTTACCGGCATTCCCAGAAATTCTTCTAAGTGACCTTGGACAGCTGCAATGTCCGCCTCATTGCCCGCATGACCATCCCGATTGGTAACATCCGTTTTTCGACCTTTTGTTGGCTGCTTAATCCTAGAAAGATGCTCGACTTCTCGGACCGATAAGTTTTTATCGACAGCTTCCTTTGCAATCCTATCCGCATCTGATTTTCCTATTAGGGCCCGAGCGTGGCCCATCGAAAGCTTAGCATCTGCAACGAGGGAAAGCACCGACTCCGGAAGTGAAAGAAGACGCTGGAAATTCGCGACATGACTGCGAGACTTGTCGACAAGCTTTGCGATCTCCGCCTGCGTCATTCCTTGATCGTCGGACAGGCGCTGATAGGCCCGCGCCTCCTCGATCGGATTTAAGTCTTCTCGCTGCAGATTTTCGATCAGCGCTAATGCGGTTACATCGCGCTCGTTTAAATTGCGGACTATTGCAGGAATAGCATGAAGCCGCGCGCGTTGGGCTGCACGCCAGCGTCGTTCACCTGCGACGAGTTCGTAGCGGCCATCCTCTTTTGGACGGACGATAATCGGTTGAATAACGCCCCGCGCGGATATCGACGCAGCCAACTCGTCGAGCGCTGCATCGTCGAAATAGGTACGCGGCTGATTTGGCAGTGGGGAGATATCAGCCGTTGGAATATTCTGAAGAGTGTCTCGCGCCGTCCCAGCCAAGCCGTCTTGTTCGCGCCGTTGAGTAGACGGACTGGCCAACGGTTCTTCGCGCTTAACATCCCCCAGCAGAGCTCCAAGACCCTTACCCAACTTCCGCTTACGATCTATCGTAGTCATGCAGCTTTCCTGGTTTCTTGAAGTCGACCGATAAGTTCTTTGGCCAAATTGATGTAAGCTCTGCTGCCAGAACAATTATGATCGTAAATCAACGCTGGTAGCCCATGGCTCGGCGCTTCGGATAGGCGGACATTGCGGGGGATCACCGCCTCGAAAACTAGGTTGCCGAGGCAATCCCTGACATCGTCTGCAACTTGATCGGTTAAGCGATTTCGCCTGTCGAACATTGTCAAGGCGATCCCTACTATACCGAGATTGGCATTGAAGCGTTCGGTTACATGCTCGACAGTTTGCAGAAGTTGGCTCAAGCCCTCGAGAGCGAAGAACTCGCACTGCAACGGAACGAGAAGAGTGTCCGCTGCGGCAAGAGCGTTCAGGGTTAATAACCCCAAAGATGGCGGGCAATCGATAAAACAAATGTCGTATGCGTTCGATTGCGCCAATGCATTCCGTAGCCTGAATACTCGATCTTCGGCCGACACGAGTTCGATCTCGGCACCGGACAGATCTTGAGTAGCTGGCACCACATCCAAACCGGGAATGTCACTGCCCTTCAAACATGCTGCAATGTCGGCGTTGTCGACTAAGACGTCATAGCTCGAGGTTTCACGGGCATCGGCTGGAATTCCCAATCCGGTGGAAGCATTCCCCTGAGGATCCAGATCGATAAGCAAGGTCTTCCACCCAATGGCAGCCATAGCAGTAGCTACATTAATAGCCGTCGTGGTCTTTCCGACGCCGCCTTTCTGGTTGGCTATGGCAACACAAATCATGATGATGCCCCCCGACCTTTTCCGACTAATATGTAAGCGCCCGTGTCCGTCACTGATTGTTCCACGTGAAACATGTTTTGTATGGGTTTCGAAGCTTCTGATAGCTCTTGCCGCGCTCGACTGCCCTTTGGCAATATCCAATAGGTATCGTTTGTGGAGAAAGGCCGCGCCGAGGTAACCAAATCCGTCAAGGACATCACGGCTCTGGCCGATATGATCCCCGCTTTCTCTTTTTGTAAACGCTCGATCTTAGCTTCGACTATTCGGCATCTGGAGAGGTCCAAGTCCTCAGATACGGCGTGAAGCCAAGCCCCCCGTTTTTTGCGAGGCTCGATCAATAAGGTCTCTCGGTTCGGGTCAAGAATGCCTATTACGATACCCGGCAGTCCAGCACCACTTCCAATGTCAAACCAAGAACCTTTTGTTTCACTTGGAACAAACGAAAGAAGTTGAGCTGAATCGACAATATGTCGCGTCCAGATTTTGGCAATCGTCGATTTTGCTATCAAATTCTGCCGGGTGTTTTCTTCGACAAGTAACTCAACAAATTTTGACAATTTATCGATACAAGCTTCTGAAAACCGTTCGCGTAACCAAATTTTCGCTTCTTCCTCAGTCATGCCCGCTCAGCATGTTCGAGCCGGCGCGCCTGAACGATGATCGCTGATATTGCAGCAGGTGTCACACCTGGCACTCGACCAGCGCTTGCAATTGTCTCGGGCCGTGCCATGCTAAGCCTTTCGACCATCTCGTTCGAAAGCCCAGCCACCGTCTTGAAAGAAAAATCTGAGGGAAGTTTTAAATTGTCACTTGCCCGCATGGATGCAATTTCCGCTTCCTGTCGAACTAGATAAGGCTCATAAGCGGCATCCTCTTCTACCTCAGTGAGGAGAGCGTGATCCGAACCATCTGGGATTTCAAGAAAGTCCGACAAGTCCGTCAGCTTCAGTGCCCCGCCCTGAAGCCATTCACGTGCCGATCGTAGAGAATGTGCGCTTCCTATCGGCAAAGATCGCGCCCTGAGAGTTTCAGAGGAGAGAGAAATTTCGAGTTGCGACTTTATCGCCGTCAACTCTGTTTGGCGCTGTTCGAACCATCTTCGTCTATTCGATCCTACCAATCCGGCCTCAATACCAAGAGGCGTCATACGGCTGTCAGCATTCGCCGCGCGCAAGCGCAAACGGTATTCCGCGCGCGAAGTCAGCATTCGGTACGGCTCGGTAACCCCTTGTGTGGTTAGATCATCGATCATTACTGCAATATAGCTGTTCGAGCGATCGAGCTTGAGGCGAGGAAGGTCCAATACCAAGCTTGCCGCAGCCGCACCCGCCACCAGACCCTGTGCTGCCGCTTCCTCGTATCCGGTCGTGCCGTTTACTTGGCCCGCGAAAAACAAACCGTTTAGATTTTTATATTCGAGGGAGGTCTTTAGAGCACGAGGATCAATATGATCATACTCTACTGCATAGCCCGGAACTGTCATCTCGACCTGTTCGAGACCGACCATGGATCTCAACATTGCGAGTTGCACTTCCGAGGGCAACGATGTGCTTATTCCGTTCGGATACACCAATGGCGTCGATAAACCCTCGGGCTCCAAAAATACCTGATGGCCGTCACGGTCTGCGAAGCGATGGATCTTGTCTTCGATCGAAGGACAGTATCGAGGTCCGTTTGCGTCGATCGCACCACTGAAGAGCGGGGAACGGTCCAAGCCGCTGCGAATGATTTCGTGAGTTTGCGGATTTGTTCGGGTAATACCACAAAAAATCTGAGAATTTTGTCGAGTCCGCGTGAGGGAGGAAAAAGTCCACTCTTCGCCATCAGATGGCTGCATTTCCAATTCTGCCCAATGGACAGTCCGTCCGTCGAGCCTTGGCGGTGTTCCCGTTTTCATTCGAGACATTGGTAAACCAATATCCCTCAATTGGGTTGCGAGCCTGGTTGCTGCTTTCTCTTCGACTCGGCCGCCTGAGGCGGTGTCTAAGCCTCGGAAGAGGCGTCCTCCGAGAAATGTTCCGCTCGCGATTACGACTGCGTCGGCCCTGACTACCGGGCCACCCTCTAGGCGCACGCCTTCCGTAGATGTTCCGCTAATTAAAAGCTCAACGACATTCCCTTCTATGATATCAAGGTTATCGTACGAAAAGACCGTCGTTTGGACATAATCACTGAAAAGTTGTCTATCAGCTTGAACGCGGGGACCCCAAACAGCGCTTCCTTTGCTTCGATTAAGCATTCGGTAGTGGATCGCAGCGGCATCGGCCGCTCGTGCAATCACTCCATCTAGCGCGTCTATTTCCCTAACGAGATGGCCTTTGCCCAGACCACCAATCGCAGGATTGCAACTCATCGCGCCGATATGGTGCTTGTCGAACGTAATCAGAGCGGTCTTCGCGCCAGCGCGCGCTGAAGCGCAAGCTGCCTCAACGCCAGCATGCCCGCCGCCAACTATCAGAACATCAAACCGCATTGTCACACCCTCAATGTTTCACGTGAAACATGCTATTTACCGATACAGAAACCTGAAAACAGCGAATCCAACATGTCTTCCGTTGATGTACGTCCGACAATTTTATCGAAGGCGACCCGAGCAAGCCGCAGACTCTCTGCCACAAGCAAAGGATCCCTCTGGTCAAAAACATCTTGTAACGCCGTATCAGCATACACGAGCATATCACGCTGCCGTTGATTTAGCGATATGTCGGTGGGTTTGGGAAGCAGCTCGCGCGCTTTTCGAACTATAAACTCGCTTAGCATTTCTATCCCAAAACCGCTTACAGATGAAACCATTAATGCATTCTGTTTCGTATGCTTTGGGAGATCTGCTTTCGTTCCCACTTCGATTGCATTCGGAGGCCCCTGCCCCTCTGGTCCAAGCCATAAGACAATATCTGCGCGCGTTAACTCGATACGCGCACGTTCAATACCTATACTCTCAATCTCGTCCGTCGTGTGTTCGTGAATACCGGCCGTATCGACAAGCACGATCGGGACCCCAGCGATCGCGATGGGTCGTTCGATCATATCACGTGTCGTCCCTGCAGCCGGGGAAACGATCGCCGCATTTTCGTCGACCAAACGATTAAATAGGGATGATTTGCCTACGTTCGGCGGACCCGCAAGAACGACCCTTATTCCCGACCGAAGTTTTTCGACGGTGGGGCGATCAATTTCCTTCGCCAATTCACTGTGCAACTCGGAACATAAGGTCCGAATTCCATCCATGTCAGCGTCGACGTCGTCCTCGTCGGCAAAGTCCATTAAAGCTTCAAGTTGAGCTGAAATGCCTAGTAGCCGTGTGCGCCATATTTCGACCTTGGAGGACAGAGCCCCCCCAAATTGCTGCTGCGCCACTGCACGTTGCAATTCGGTTTCAGCTGCAAGTAAATCGGCAAGACCTTCCGCTTCCGCAAGATCCATCCGCCCGTTTTCAAAAGCACGACGCGTAAACTCGCCCGGCTCGGCGGGACGAAGGCCCTCCAGCTTTTCCAGTCTAGCCTGAACGGCATTGAGGATAGCTCGCCCACCGTGGCAATGCAGTTCGGCCAAATCCTCGCCCGTCGCACTCTTCGGTCCCTCGAACCATAAAACGAGTGCCCGATCGAGTACACTACCATCCTCTGCGCGAACGGTCCGAAGGGAAGCAACACGCGAGCGTGGAACCCCGCCGACCACGGTTTCGAGAACTGCTTTAACCGCCGGCCCCGATATTCTGATTATGCCTATCGCAGAAGGCGGCGCGCCGCTCGAAAGCGCAAAAATCGTATCCATAACAAATGAGAAAGCGACTTACTTTTTCGTTTCTGGCGCGCCGCCGGACGGCGACTGCATTGCAGCCGCGCCTTCCATAAAGCTCTGGAACAGTTTGAACCCCGCCTGCCCCATTGGGGCCAGTTGGCGCGCATATTCCTGAAGCTTTTCGGTGTCGGAAACGCCTTTCATCGCGTTCGACATCATGTCCACATATATCGCATTTGCCTTGCCGACGTCGGGGAGGCCCATGAACGAGCGAGCCTCTTCGGGCGTACAATCGATTTCGACGTGGACCTTCATGCCGCTTTCTCCGTTACCAGTGCATCGTCAATGTGGGCGTTTGCGCGCCTCTACACAACCGCCATTGCAGAACACGAAAGCGGAGAAACTCAGGATGAGTGAACAGATCAAGCTCGACAGCCTAGACAACCAAAATTCCTTCAATGCCTATGTCGCCCGACCGGAAGGCAATGCGAAGGCGGCGATCGTCGTCATCCAAGAGATTTTCGGCATCAATGCTGGCATTCGCCGGAAATGTGACAAGCTTGCCGAGCAGGGGTATTTGGCTGTTGCACCCGACCTGTTCCACCAGTTCGAAGATGGCATCGAACTCGATCCGGATATCGAACCGGAGATGGACAAAGCGTTGAAGCTGTTTGAGAAATTCGATCAGGACCAAGGCGTCCGTGATATAGAGGCTGCGATCAAATGGGCGCGATCGCAGGGCTGTGGCAAGGTCGGCGCGGTGGGTTATTGTCTCGGAGGCAGGCTCGCGTACATGACGGCTGCCCGAACGGATAGCGATGCGACGGTGGGGTATTATGCGGTCGGTGTCGATAATCTGCTCGCCGAAAAACATGCCATCGCCAATCCCTTGATACTCCACATTCCGACCGAAGACGGCTTCGTCGACAAGGATACGCAGCGTAAGATGCATGATGGGCTGGACGATCATCCCAAGGTCACCCTTTACGATTACGAAGGTATGGACCACGGTTTCGCAACCGAATTCGGCAATCGGCGCGACGACGAAAATGCGGAACGAGCCGACAAGCGTACGATGGACTTCTTCGCGAAGCATCTTGCATGATCAATACGCAGGCAGATTGGAAGAAGCCGCTCGCGAAATTCGCGCGGTTCGGCATTCCCCTTCTTCTCGTCGGTACATGCGCGCTGTGTTTGGCTGTGTCATGGTTGAACTGGGGGCTGGTACTCGCTCTGCCACTGCTGGCGATCGCGGTCTGGGACTTTTTCCAGACCGCACATAGTCTCAGACGAAACTACCCGCTTATAGCCCGCGTACGCTGGATCATGGAAGATTTGCGGCCGTTCGCGCGCGCTTACGTCGTGGAGGGCGATCTCGAGGGGCGCCCTTTCAATCACGACGAGCGTGCACTCGTCTATGCCCGCGCCAAAGGGGAGCTTGACGTCCATCCTTTCGGCACTGAGCTCGATGTTTATTCCGACGAATACGAATGGCTTGCCCATTCCATCGCACCGAATAACGATGTTCCGGAAGAATGGCGGGTGACGGTCGGAACCGATCAATGTTCGAAACCCTATTCAGCGGCCCTGCTGAATATATCCGCGATGAGCTTCGGCTCGCTGTCCGGCAATGCAATCCGCGCCTTGAACAAGGGCGCGAAAGCGGGGAACTTCTACCACGACACGGGCGAAGGTGGTCTATCACGACATCATCGCCGTGAAGGCGGCGACCTCGTTTGGGAAATCGGCAGTGGTTACTTCGGATGCCGTAACAAAGACGGCAGCTTCAACGCCGATCTCTTCCGCGAAACGGCGGCTCTGGACCAGGTGAAAATGGTCGAAATAAAGCTCAGCCAAGGAGCCAAGCCTGGACATGGCGGCGTTCTGCCCAGTGCGAAAGTTACCGAGGAAATCGCGGAAGCGCGCGGGGTCGAAGTTGGCGAAGAATGCGTCTCGCCTGCTGCCCATTCGACGTTTTCCACCCCGATCGAGATGCTCGAATGGGCCGGTAAGCTGCGTCATCTCTCTGGTGGCAAGCCGATCGGGGCAAAGCTATGCATCGGCAAGCCGCACGAATTGTTCGCCGTGATCAAGGCGATGCTCGAGACCGGTATTCTTCTCGACTATATCGTGGTGGATGGCGCCGAAGGGGGTACCGGCGCAGCACCGGTTGAATTTTCGAACCGGGTCGGAATGCCGCTGCGCGAAGGCTTAATCCTCACCCGCAATGCGTTGGTGGGCGCTGGGCTGAAGGACAAGATCAAGCTCGCGGCATCGGGCAAGGTGCATTCCGGGGCCGGCCTCGCCATGAATATCGGCCTCGGCGCGGATTGGTGCAACGCTGCGCGAGCCTTTATGTTCTCGCTGGGCTGCGTCCAGTCGATGCAGTGCCATACGGATCGCTGCCCCACCGGGGTGGCAACGCAAGACCCGTCGCGGCAGCGCGGTCTCGTGGTCGAAGACAAATGGGAACGCGTCGCCCGGTTCCAGGGCCAGACGTTGAAGACGTTGCGCGAAATGGTGATCGCGATGGGGTACGACAGTCCGTGGGACATCAATCCCGCCAGCATTTCGGAACGGCTGGATTCCGCAAGGTCAAAGCCGATGGATGCAATTTACCCATTTCTGGCCACCGGCGAGCTCCTCGAAGATGCTGAAGGCACGCAATATGCGCGCTACTGGAAAGCCGCACAGGCGCACAGCTTTCAGGCCGCAGCATGAACGCGCGCAAAGGGCTTGAGAATTGGCACCGTATCTTTAGCAAAGGTACGCCTGTCGAGGGCCTGCGCGCTATGGTGCGCGAGGATGCCGTTTTCCATTCTCCGGTCGTCCATACGCCACAAGAGGGGCAGGAGATCGTCGTCGCCTATCTCTTGGCGGCGAGGCAAATCTTGGGAAACGGCAGTTTCCGCTATGTCCGAGAACTCGTCGACGGCGAAAACGCAATGCTTGAATTCGAAACCGAGATGGACGGCGTCCACGTGAACGGGATCGATTTGATCCGGTTCGACGAAGACGGCATGATCGCCGAATTCAAGGTGATGATTCGCCCACTAAAGGCGGTAACCAAGGTTTGGGAGATGATGGCGACGCAGTTGAAAGCGAACGGCGGCTAGTCGCTGTCGATACGCTTGCCGCCGTTGGCTTGCCACTCGTTTTCGGCGGGCGGTTCCCACATGCCTTCCATGAAATCGAACATGTCGCGATCGACCGTCATGGCGTAGGTTTCACCCTTGTCGTCATTGCGCCGTTCTACGCGCCGCCACCGCTCTTCAACGGGAACGTCGACGAAATGGACCACTGCGGAGAGACCCGCCTCGCAGGCCATCTGCCGGAACCGATCGCGATGGTCTTTTTTAGTGAAACCCAAGTCCAGGAGCGCCGTAATGCCGCGGGAGGCAAGCTGCTCCGCCATCGCGAAGATTTGCCTTTCACAGCGCTCTACCCGTTCCATTGTCCAGGCGAACTCGATCGGTTGCGGGCTGTCTTTCCAGAACAGCGCCATCATCCATTCGTCGATCGAGAAGCGAATACCGCCGATTTCATCGGCCAGCCGACGGGCATAGGTCGTTTTGCCCGCCCCCGTGCAGCCGACGATCAGAATGAGGTCGGCTGCCATGGAAAACCTACTGATTCATCGTCGCGAAGAAGTCTTCGTTGGTCTTGGAATCCTTCATCTTGTCGAGCAGGAATTCCATCGAGTCGATCGTGCCCATCTGCATCAGGATACGGCGCAGGACCCACATTTTCGACAGCTGTTCCTTCTCGACCAGCAGTTCTTCCTTACGGGTTCCGGACTTGCCGACATCGAGCGCCGGGAAGATGCGCTTATCGGCGACCTTACGGTCGAGCACGATTTCGCTGTTACCCGTACCCTTGAACTCCTCGAAGATCACTTCGTCCATACGGCTACCGGTATCGATCAGCGCGGTCGCGATAATGGAAAGCGAGCCGCCTTCCTCGATATTCCGCGCCGCACCGAAGAAACGCTTCGGGCGCTGCAAAGCGTTCGCGTCAACACCGCCGGTCAGCACCTTGCCCGAGCTGGGCACGACGGTATTGTAGGCCCGGCCGAGGCGGGTGATGCTGTCCAAAAGGATCACCACGTCTTTCTTGTGTTCGACCAGCCGCTTGGCCTTCTCGATTACCATTTCGGCAACTTGCACATGGCGATTGGCCGGTTCGTCGAAGGTCGAGGAAATGACCTCGCCGTTCACGCTGCGCTGCATGTCGGTGACTTCCTCGGGCCGCTCGTCGACCAGCAGCACCAGCAGGAACACTTCGGGGTGGTTGTCGGTGATCGCCTTGGCAATGTTTTGCAGCAGCACCGTCTTACCCGTGCGCGGCGGGGCAACGATCAGCGCGCGCTGGCCCTTGCCCTGCGGCGAGATTATATCAATCACCCGCGCGCTCTTGTCCTTGACCGTGGGATCGAGCGTGTCGAGCGACAGCTTCTCGTCAGGGTAAAGCGGCGTCAGATTGTCGAAATTGGTGCGATGGCGCACCGCATCGGGATCGTCGTAATTGACCTTGTAGAGCTTGGTCAGCGCGAAATAGCGCTCGCCTTCCTGAGGCGCGCGGATCTCGCCCTCGACCGTATCGCCGGTACGCAGGCCCCATTTCCTCACCTGGTTCGGCGAGACATAGATATCGTCGGGCCCGGCAAGGTAATTCGCCTCGGGTGATCGCAGGAAGCCGAAGCCGTCCTGCAGCACCTCGATGGTGCCGATGCCCATGATCTTCTCTTCGTATTCCTCGTCTTCCGCCAGCTCGCGCAGGATACAGAACATAAGGTCCTGCCGGCGCATGGTGGATGCGCCTTCGACGCCGAGCTCTTCCGCCATCGCGACAAGATCGGCCGGGGCTTTTTCTTTCAAATCTTTGAGATGCATTATGTTTTCACTCGAATGGGAATGTGCTCGGCAGGTGTGTCGCCCTGAAGGGACGAAGCGGCTTTGGGAAAGCGAACCTGGCCCGGTGCGGAATGCGCCGAGGCCCAATGGCCTTGCATGTGGTCTTTGCGATAAATTCGTCGCCGCACATCGTCAATCGCCTTCTGACCGCTTTGCGGCAGGGCGAAGGTCAGAACGGTTTGACGACGACCAGGACGACGATAATCGCCAGCAAGATCCCGGGAAACTCGCCCCATAGTCGCAACTGCTTCTCGCTCATCGGACGCTTGCCGGCGAACATCTTTTTTGCGCGGCCGACCATGATGCCATGATAGGCCGACAGCAGCACGACGAACAGGAGCTTCGCGTGAAGCCAGCCTTGGTCCCACGCCCCGATACTGGTCGCAAGCAGGATACCGAGCACCCAGACAACGATCAGGCTGGGCGTCAGGATGATCTTGCGTAGCAGGCCGATGCGCTTCTCCCATAGCGCCGCCTCGGCAGAGCCGGCTTCGGCGGGATAAAGATACAGCATCTGGCGCGGCAGCATGAACAAGCCCGCCGTCCAGAACACGACAAAAATGATGTGCCCTGCCTTCAGCCACAGATACGTCATTGCCAGCACGCTTTGCATGGGTGCGATCTAGGAACCCGCAGCGCGTTCGTCACCCCTTCCAACCGCGCACCGTGTCGATAAGGCGATGGACATGCGCGATCGGCGTTCGCCGGTCGATCCCATGGCCGAGATTGAAGACATGCGGTCGGTCGGCGAAAGCCTCGAGAATCGCACGAACACGCATTTCCAAAGCCTCGCTGCCGGCAAGCAGCAGCAAGGGATCGAGATTGCCCTGCACCGGCATTCCGGCCGGCAATTGGCGCGCCACCCAATCCGGATCGAGGGTTTCGTCCACCCCGATGGCATCGACGCCGGTTTCGCGAGCATAGGCAGGCAGCTTCTCGCCCGAGCCCTTCGGAAAGCCGATGACCGGCGTTTGGGGGTGGCGCGCCTTCAATGCCGCTACGATGGCGGCATTGGGCGCGACGACCCAGCGCTCGAACTCGTCGGGCGCAAGGCTACCCGCCCAGCTATCGAACAATTGCACCGCTTCGGCCCCCGCCTCGATCTGGCCGGAGAGATATTTGGTCGTCTCGTCGACGATAGCATCGAGGATCGCCTGCAGCGCCCCAGGATCGCGATAGGCGAGTGCGCGGGCGTCATGCTGATCCCGACTGCCCTCGCCCGCGATCATGTACGTAGCCACGGTCCACGGGCTCCCAGCGAAGCCCAGCATCGTGACGCCCTCCGGCATCCGCTCGCGGCAGCGGCGCACCGTGCCGTAGATCGGCTCGTAGCGGGAAGGATCGCGGGTCAGATCGTCCAGCGCCGCATCGAGCAGGCGCGGCGAAAGTTTCGGTCCCTCGCCCGCCAGGAACTCCAGATGCTGGCCAAGCGCATGAGGTACGATCAGAATGTCGGAGAACAGGATCGCCCCGTCGAAGCCGAACCGCTCGATCGGCTGCAAGGTCACTTCGCAAGCCGCCTCGCTATCGTAGGCCATGTCGAGGAACCCGCCCTTCTCGGCTCGCAAGGCGCGATATTCGGGCAGGTACCGTCCGGCCTGGCGCATGAGCCAGAGCGGCACGGACGCGCCCCGCTTGCCGTTCAGCGTGTCGAGGAGAAGGCCGGGCATCGGTGAGTCCAATCCAATAAATAAAGTATATTATAAGAGTTGAAGGAGTCTGTTGGCCCTGTGGATAGTGGGCATAGCGCGCTTTAGCCGCATTTATCCCGCGAGGCCAAGGCGGTTGCCGCAATCGCGACTCGCGCGGCGGTATGAGTCGAGTCATACTTATCCCGGCTGTCCCCAGCCTGTTCGAAACTTGCATTTGCTGTGCGGGAATCGGGGTCGGTCGCGGCGGGTACCGGGGAGCGTTTCGGTCCCCGAACTTGTCGGCAGGCTTGTCCCATGGTTTATGCCATGCTTGTCCACATCCCTTGGAGAACTGTGTCATCGCCGAGCGTGTCCATCTTCATCTGCTTTCCGACTCCACCGGGGAAACGCTAGAAATGCTGGCCAAGGCCGCCCTCGCCCAGTTCGAGGACGTCGACGTGGTGCGGCATTTCTGGCCGATGGTGCGCAGTTCGCAGCATCTGGAGCGTTTGCTGCCGGAATTGAAGGCCAATCCCGGGCTCGTCCTGTTTACGCTGGTCAATCCCGAAACGCGGCGGCGGCTGGAAGATGCGTGTTCCAAGCTCGGCCTGCCCGCTGTGCCGATCCTCGATCGGATTACCGAAGCGCTGGAACAGGCGCTGGGGCAGGAGGCTCGCGGACGGCCAGGTCAGCAGCACCGAATGGACAAGGCCTATTTCGACCGGGTGGAGGCGATCCAGTTCACCATCGCGCATGACGATGGAATCGGGTGGGAGAATTGGGAGGAAGCGGACATTGTCCTTGCCGGGGTGTCGCGAAGCTCGAAGACGCCGACCAGCATCTATCTCGCCAATCGCGGATACAAGGTGGCGAACATTCCACTGGTCGTCGAGAGCCCGCCGCCAAAAAAGCTGTTCGAATTGAGGAACCCGCTGGTCGTCGGCCTCACGACCGCGCCCGAACGGCTGGTGCAGATCCGCCGCAACCGCCTGCTGACCCTCAACGAACAGACCCAGACCGCCTATGTCGACAACGAAAAAGTGAAGGAAGAACTGACCTTTGCTCGCCGAATGTTTGCCGACAATGGCTGGCCGGTGATCGACGTTACCCGCCGCTCCATCGAGGAAACCGCGGCCGCGGTGATCCGCCTGTGCAGCCAGCGCAAGAATGCGTCGGAGGGCGAGTTTGAAGGGGTGAAGGCGATATGAGAATTGCCCTCAGCGGAAGCGGGATCGTTCTCGCGTCGAACAGCGCCTCGCGAAAGGCGATGCTAGAAGCAGTGGACATAGCGTTCGAAGTCTGCCCTGCCCAAGTAGACGAACGAACAATCGAGGCGGAAATGGAAGGCGCAGACGCTGCCGAAATCGCGCAGGCCCTGGCTGCGGCGAAGGCTGCGGCGGTAACGGCAGATGTGCCGGTGCTCGGCAGCGACTCTCTTGTCGAGGTCGATGGGCGGCGGTTCGACAAACCGGGCAGCCGCGAGGATGCGGCGGCGCATTTGCAGTTCTTCTCAGGCAAGACGATGACGCTGCACAGCGCGGCGGCCTTGGCAGTCGATGGCCGAATAGTGTGGGTCGGCCATGATTTTGCCCGTCTGCGGGTGCGTGAATTGTCGGCCGATTTCATCAAGGCCTATCTCGACGCCGAATGGCCAGCGGTATCCTATTGCGTCGGCGTTTTCAGGATAGAGGGGCCGGGGCCGCAATTGTTCAAAAGCATTGCAGGCGACCAATTCACCGTGCTCGGAATGCCATTGTTGCAAGTCCTGTCGGCCCTGCGCGACCACGGCGTGCTGCCGCAATGACATACGCCGAGGTCATCGGCGATCCGATCGCGCAGTCGAAATCGCCGACGATTCACAACTTCTGGATTGAAAAGCTCGGCATCGAAGCGGAGTACCGCGCGACGCGCGTCGAACCCGAAGGCATCGCAACCTATCTCGCCGAGCGTCAAAAGGATCCGAACTGGGTTGGTTGCAATGTCACGATGCCGCTCAAGCAGATGGTCCAACCCCACCTCCATTCGGTCGAGAAACCGGCGGCATCGGTCGGCGCGGTGAATACGATCTATCCGGCCTTCAATCGGCTGTTGGCAGGACGGAATACCGATGTTGCCGGCTTCCTCGAACCATTGCACCGCGAACTCGATCGCTCCCATTATTTTCGCATGGCACGGGTCTTGGGAACGGGCGGTGCCGCGCGTGCCATCGTCAGCGGGCTTGCGGCGGAAGGTTTCACCATCGTCCTTGCCGGGCGCGATGCCAACAAGGCGCGGGCGATCCTAGCTGAACTTGCGCCAAACGGCGAACATCATGCCGCCGACATCGCGCATTTCGCGGAGCCGACCGACTTCGCCTTCGACGACCGCGAAGGGTGTTGCGACCTCATCGTCAATGCGTCCCCGCTTGGAATGCGCGGCCAGCCGCCGCTCGTCTTCGACTGGAGCCATGCCCCGCCAGGTTCGATCGCCTATGACATTGTAACCGATCCGGTTAGCACCGGCTTTTTGCAAAATGCCGAAGCCGCCGGTTTTCGCACCATCGATGGCATTTCAATGCTGATCGGGCAGGCGGCTGCGGCGTTCGAGTTGTTCTTCGGGCACCCCGCCCCCCGCGCGCACGATGACGAGCTGCGCGCCCTGCTGACCAAATGAGCCGCCCTTTGATACTCGGCCTGACGGGCTCGATCGGCATGGGTAAATCGACCGTCGCCGCGATGTTCGCCGCCGAAGGCGTCCCGGTCTTCGATGCCGATGCCGAGGTCCGAAAGATGCAAGGGTCCGGCGGCGAACTGGTCGAGGCCATCGAACAGGCTTTCCCCGGCAGTACTACGCCGGACAAAGGCGTCTTGCGCAAAGAGCTGGGCGCGCAGGTCTTCGGCAATGCCGGAATGCTTGCCACACTCGAAGGCATCGTCCATCCGGCGGTCGCGCACCGCCGCGCCGCATTTCTTACCGAGAACGCCGAAGCGCCGATCATGGTGTTCGACATTCCGCTGCTGTTCGAAAAAGGCGGCGCGGAAACGGTGGACGAGGTCGTCGTCGTGTCCGCCCCGGCCGACGTACAGCGCGAACGGGTTCTAGCCCGGCCCGGCATGACCACCGAAAAGTTTGTGCATATCCTCGGATTGCAGGTGCCCGATGCCGAGAAGCGCGCATTGGCGGACCACGTAATCGACACTGGCCAGCCCCTCGAAGATACCGCCAAAGATGTCGCCACGCTGATCGACAAGATCGCTTCAAATCGCGGCGAGCGGCCCTTGTAATCGCCACGCCACACGCCGATAGTCCCCTCGATGCGTGAGATCGTTTTCGATACCGAAACCACCGGTCTGGATCCGAAGACGGGGGATCGCATGGTCGAGATCGGCTGCGTCGAGATGGTCAACCTCGTGCCGACGGGGAAGGTGTACCACGCCTATTACAACCCGGAACGGGACATGCCCTCTGGCGCGGAGGCGGTGCATGGCCTGTCCGCAGCCTTTCTGGCCGACAAGCCGCTGTTCCGCGATATCTGCGACGAATTGCTGGACTTCATCGAGGATTCGCCGCTCATCGCGCATAATGCGGGATTCGACTTCGGCTTCCTCAATGCCGAACTCGGCCTGTGCGAGCGCGTAGCGGTCTGCACCAGCCGGATGATCGACACGGTCGCGCTGGCGAAGAGGCGCCATCCGGGGGCCAAGCTGTCGCTCGATGCGCTGTGTACCCGGTACGGCATTGATCGCAGCCACCGGGTCAAGCACGGCGCCTTGCTCGACGCCGAATTGCTGGCGCAGGTCTATGTCGAACTGAAGGGTGGGCGGCAGATCGGGCTCGAGCTGGCGGCGGATCGCGCTGCGTCCGTTCCGGATCTCGTCGCGGTGCGCAAGGCCCCTGCCGGCCCGCGCCGCACGCCGCGGCCCCATGCACCCTCGCCTGCCGAAATCGCACGTCATCGCGATTTTATGGCCGGGATAGAAAACCCGCTTTGGGGATAGTGAACCTGTGCCGGCAACTAGACCGGCCTTGGATCGTCGGGTTGCGACGAAGGAGAATACGCACATGGATATCCGCATTTCGGGCCATCAGATGGACACCGGAGCCGCCCTGCAATCCCACGTCGAAGAGCGCATGCAGGCGATCGTCGATAAATATTTCAGCCGCGCCATTTCCTCGCACGTGACATTCGGCAAAGGGGCGGGCGGCGCTTTCACCGCGGACATCGTTACGCATGTGATGCAGGGTCTGATCCTGCGCGGACATGCCGAGGCACACGACGTGCACCAATCCTTCGACCAGGCAGCAACCAAGATCGAGAAACAGCTACGCCGGTACAAACGCCGACTTCAAGATCGTCACGCACAGGCGAACCATGCGATGCGCGAAGAAGAGGCGGCGTACACTATCTTCGCCTCCCCCGAGGCCGACGCAGATCAGGAGATCGAGCAAGATAGCCCGCCGGTCATCGCCGAAACCAAGGCAAACATTCCCGAGTGCAGCGTGGCCGACGCCGTCATGATGCTCGATCTGCGCAATACCGATGCGCTGCTGTTCAAGAACGGCGCGACCGAGCGGCACAACATGGTCTATCGTCGGCGCGATGGCTCGATCGGCTGGGTCGAACCGTCCTGAGTGTATCGATGGCGGGGGAACGGGTTTCGGGAGCGGGGCAGCATCATCGCGCGCTCGAACGGCTATATGCCGCCGCGCCGGTGAACACCCTGTTCGCTTCCCGCCTCGTCATCGAAGAAGAAGGCGCCTCCCGCATCGAATTCGAGGTAACGGAGGCGGTGTTTCACGCAGCCGGGGCGGCGCACGGCACGCTTTATTTCAAGATGCTGGATGATGCGGCTTTCTATGCCGCAAACACGCTGGTCACCGACCGATTCCTTTTGACGACATCGTTCAACCTCCACTTCACCAAGCCGGTGCGCGAGGGCACGGTCGTGGCGGAGGGTCGGTGGGTGAGCGGAAAACGGCGCGTGTTTGTTGCGGAGTCTCGACTCGTTGACGCCGAGGGAGACGAAATCGGGCGCGGTACCGGCACCTTCATGAAAAGCCGCATCTCGCTCTCCAGCCTCGATGGGTACGGCGGCGCATAGTCATGGACGAAGGACGCCTGCCGACGCACCTTGAAGTGAGCGGGTTGATCCGCCGGGTGCAGGCCGCCGGCGGATTTGCCACGGTTCTTCACAAAGGCGAACGCGATGCCGGATCGCTAGCGCTCGTCGTGTCCCACCGCGGCACAACTTCGTCCCTGTGGGAGCGAATGCCACAGCTCGACGGAAGCCGTAAATTCGTTGCCTCTCGCACACAAGACGTTGATAAACCATACGAATTCAGCGAATATCTTGATCGCCGCGCCAGGCAGGATAGCGACCTTTGGATCTTGGAATTGGACGTCGCAGACCCGGAACGCTTCATCGCTTAAAGGCCCGGCTCGGTTGACTCGGTTTCAGATGCGACTATTTGGCGCCGACCTTTCGAATGCGAGGGCGACGCGGTTGGCAATGGGGTCGGCGCGTATGCACGCAGACGGGGAACGATCGGCGAGACTGCAATCGATCCGCTAATATGTACGCACAAAAGTGCACTTCGGATCCAGACTCGCGTCAGAAAGTTCACCGCCGAAAAGCTAATACAGCATGTTCCGTAAAACCGGTTTCTCCGTGGCGGCTGCCGCGGCCATGTTTCTTACTCTTGCCGGATTCGAAGAGTCCGGCGCAAATGCACAGAACGCCGAACATCAGGCGATTACCCTTCCTTCCGACGCAGAGCTGACCGACGAGGTCATGCCGGTGTTCGTATCGCAGGAAGTGGTTCAGGACATTCCCGAAACGCCCGAAGAAGAGCCGCTAGCGGCGCGCGAAGCCGCGAGCCTGCGCGAACTCGTCGCCGAGATGCCGGCCCCGGGCGAGCTTTCCGAAGAAATGCGCTGCCTCGCAGGCGCAGTCTTTTTCGAATCGCGGGGCGAACCGCTCGAAGGCCAGCTTGCCGTTGCGCAGGTCATCGTGAACCGGACCGAATCTGGGCAGTTCCCGTCGAGCTATTGCGGCGTCGTCCATCAGCGGTCGCAGTTCTCTTTCGTTCGCGGGGGCGCCATGCCGCGCATTCGTACCGGCACGGTCGCGTGGAAGCGCGCCACCGCCATCGCTCGCATCGCCCATCAGGGCCTGTGGGATAGCAAAGCGAGCGACGCGCTCTATTTCCATGCGAAATATGTGAAGCCGCGTTGGGCGAGCCGGAAAACGGCCCGCGCCACTATCGACAGTCACATCTTCTATCGGTGACGGTATCGGAGCGCGGGTCTTGTTTCCGCGCTCCGGTCAATCGGCCAGTTCGACCCAGACGGGCGTGTGATCGCTCGATTTTTCGCGTCCGCGGTATTCCTTGTCGACGCCGGCGGCCTGCATCCGGTCCGCGAGTTCGGGCGACAGAAGCAGATGATCGATCCGGAAGCCGTGATCGCGCTGCCAGGCGCCGGCCTGATAATCCCAGAATGTCCACACCCCGCCGCGCGGATTGAAGGTGTCGATCGCGTCGGTCCATCCGTCGCCGAGCATGCGCGCATAGGCATCGCGCGACTGCGGCTGCATCAGCGCATCGTCAGCGAGAGCGCGGGGCGACCAGATGTCCTTGTCTTCCGGCACGACATTGTAATCGCCGACCAGAGCCGTCGGAATCTCGGCATCCCATAGCGTCTTCGCGTAAGTCCTCAGCCGTTCCATCCAGTCGAGCTTGTAATCGAACTTTGGCCCTGGTTGCGGATTGCCGTTCGGCAAATAGATGGATGCGACGCGCACACCGTTCACGTCAGCTTCCAGATAGCGCGACTGTTCGTCCGCATCGTCGCCCGGCAGGCCGCGCTGGGTTTCGATCGGCTCGACCCCGTCAGCAAGAATGGCGACCCCGTTAAAGCTCTTCTGCCCGTGCCAGATGGCTTTGTAGCCGATCTTCTCGAACGCATCGGCGGGGAAGCCTTCGTCCATCGTTTTGATTTCCTGCAAGCAGGCGACGGTGGGCCGGGTCTCTTCCAGCCATTCGATCAGGCGCGGCAGGCGGGCCTTGATCCCGTTGATGTTGAATGTGGCAATGCGCATGGCAGGGCTGATGCCCGAAAGCGCCGGCGGCGTAAAACCTAAATGCCGAAGCTCGATCCGCAGCCGCAGCCGGCGGCCGCATTGGGGTTCTCGACCCGGAACGCCGCCCCGCCGAGCGATTCGACGTAATCGACCTGCGATCCTGCCACGAGATCGAGACTGACCGTATCGACCACTAGCGTCACACCATCGGTTTCACTGGTGCGATCGTCGTCCTCCTGCGCCTCGGCGAGGCCGAACTTGTACTGGAAGCCCGAACACCCGCCCCCTTCTACGGACAGGCGCAGCATGGCGGGCTTGCCTTGTTTGGAGGCGATCGCCGCGACGCGCTGGGCAGCGGCGGGGGTGAGGGTGGGGATAGCGGTCATGCCTTCAATCTAGGAAGCCGGACGCTGCTGCTCAAGCCGTGCGGATATAGTCGCGCAGCGCATTGGCTTCGTGCTCCACCTCGTCGAAGCGCGATTTCACGAGATCACCGATTGAGATGAAGCCGCACATTGCCTCGCCCTCTACCACGGGTAGGTGGCGGATACGGCGCTTGGTCATCAAGGCGAGCGCCTGGTCGACATGCGTTGCGCGCTCCACCGTAATGGCGGGCGACGTCATGACCTTGCCGACTTCGTGGGCCAAGCAGGCATCGCCTTCCTCGGCGAGCCGGTAGATCACGTCGCGTTCGGAAAATATTCCCACGACCTTGCCTTCCTCCATCACCGGCAGCGCGCCGATCCGCTTACCGGCAAGCAATCGGACCGCATCGGCGACGCTCTGGTCGCGGGAGATCGAGACGATGTCCGAACTCGCGCGGTCCTGAATAATCTGTCCGACTTTCATGGCTGGCTGCTCCTCTTCCCCAATATAACAGGCGAATAATGCCGCAAAATCGGCTGAAAAGCGAGTCGGGCAGGCCGTCGCCGTTGAAAGGCGCGGCTCGAAGGTCCAATGAGGTGAGCATGGCAGGCAAGTCCCCCCTCGACGATCCGGAACAGGCGGCCTTTGCATGGGCGCGTTATCGCCGGATCATGAAGATGCTGCTCGCGGTCACGATCGGCGTGGTGGCGGCAGCGATGCTCGCCATTTACATGGGCGAGGACCCCGTCTCGATCCATTTCTACATCGCAACCGCGCTCGGTATCGGGTTTACCATGTTGCTGGCGGGCGCGCTGATGGGACTGGTCTTTCTCTCGTCCGGAACCGGACACGATGATTCAATCTCGAACGATTTCGACGATCGTCGTTAATCGCTTTCCGGCGCGGTGAGGCGATATTCCTCGACCGGAACGCCGCCGATCAGGTGCCGCTGGATGATGGTTTCCAACACTTCTTCACTGCAGGAATGATACCACACGTTTTCTGGCCAGACGACCGCGATCGGCCCTTTCTCGCACACCTGCAGGCAATCGGCCTTGGTCCGTTGCACCGTGCCTCCCTTGCCCGACAGGCCGAGCTGCTTGAAGCGCTTCTTCAGATAGGCCCACGCCTCTTTGCCCTCGTCGCGCGAACAACATTTCTGCTTTTCGCTAATGGCGCAGAGAAATATCTGCCGCTCGACCGTATCGCCGCCGATCTTGGCGTAGGCCTTGCGCGCTTTTTCGAGGCTCTTGTCGGGCTTACTCATTTGCAGCCGCTTCGTCGGGCATCAACCAGCGATCGAGCCAGGCGAACACCGTCTGGTGCCATTGCATCGAATTTGCCAGATCGAGAACCCAATGGTTCTCATCGGGGAATACCAGCAGCTGCGAAGGGATCTCCCGTTCCTGCAGGGCAGTGAACGACGCGATGCCCTGCGTGTAAGGAACGCGAAAATCCTTTTCCCCGGTGACCACCAGCATGGGCGTCTGCCAGTTCTCGACGTAATTTACCGGGTTCCATTTTTCGTAGAGCGCCTTTTGATCGGCATAGCTTCCGCCGAAGTCCCACTTCGGAAACCACAATTCCTCGGTCGTGTAATAAAAGCTGCGCATGTCGAACAGGCCGTCATGCTGGACGAGGCAATCGAACCGGTCGGGCCATTGGCCGGCGATCCAGTTCATCATGTACCCGCCATAACTCGCACCCATTGCGCAGGCGCGGCTGCCGTCGATCTGGCTGTCCTGCCTCAGTGCGGCGGCAAGGCCCAGCTTCAGGTCTTCGAGTGGCTTGCCGCCCCAGTCGCGACGGATGCTGTCGGTAAAGGCCTGCCCGTATCCCGTGCTGCCGTGAAAATCCACCGAGACCACGGCGTAGCCCTGGCTGGCAACTACGCGCGGGTTCCAGCGGGTCGACCAGCCATCGTTGAAGGACCCTTGCGGGCCGCCATGCACGTAAAGGACGACCGGCATCTTGCCAGGCCGATCCGCCAGTTTGGTTATCTGGCCCCACACAGTATCGCCATTCGCGCCCGCGAAGCTGAATCGTTCGACCGTAACGGGGGCGAGTTCTCCCATCCGTTCCGTCGCCAGCATGGTGAGAGGCTTCGCCTGTTCCCATCCCTCGGCCATGTAGAGCTCGGCGGGTGCGCCGATCGAATCCCGTGTGAAAAGCAGGCGCTCGCCGTGCAGGGGCATGACGTTGCCGATATGCGCTTCGTTACCGGCCATAAGATCTAGCCGCTCGACCGTGCCGGTCCGCGGATCGATGCGGAACGCGGGCGTATCGAGCACATCCTGCGCGGTCGCGACGATCCAGCGCGAATCGGGCGTCCACGCAAGGCTGGAGAAGCTGCGGTCGAAATCCTTCGTCAGTGCGGTCGTGACTCCGCTGGTGAGGTCGCGCAGCATCACGACTTGCCGATCGGCTTCGTAGCCGGGCCGCGCCATCGCAACATAAGCGAGATATTGACCGTCGGGCGAAGGTGTAGGCAAGGCATCGAGCGCTTCATTCGCGGCCGTGAGGTTGGTCGGGACGCCGCCCTGACGCGCGTCGGCACGCCAGATGTCGAGATTGACCGAATAGGGCTCCTGCGCCCCCGCTTCGCGCGCCACGAAATAAAGCGCGGTGCCGTCGGGCGACCAGGCGATGTCCTCACCGCCGCCGAAAGGGGCGGTCGGCGTGTCGCCATTGGGTCCGCCGGCCCCCGCCGGGCCGTCTACCGCGATCGGCGATCCGCTCGCTTTGCCGTTCCTAACAGGCATGACGAAGACGCGGCTGACCGTGCCTGGCGTCTCCCAGCTGTCCCAATGGCGAATGAAGCCGCCGTCGCCCTGGTAAAGCCGCCCTGTGCCGGGGCCGGGCGCATAAGCCTTGGCGCTGTCGTCGCAGGCGAAGTCAGTACAGGCTCGCGGAACAGCGGCCCAGATCGCGATGCGGCTGGCATCGGGAGACAGTTTGAACCCGTCGACGCCGCGCCCGAGAGCGGTGACTTGCGAAGGCTTCCCGGCAAGACCGGAGGCGTTCACCGGCACCCGCCAGACCTGGCTCGTCCCGGCATCTCCGTTCGCCAGATAGTACAATGCTCCATCGCCGCCGAATGCGACCGAACTGCCTTCGAGGTCGACCGGCACCGCTTCGGCACCTTCCCTATCGAGCCTGCGCAGGTAGAGCTGCGAATTGCGCGAATAATCGCCGCCCGAAATCGTCGTGACGGCATAGACCGCGAGCGTCCCGTCGTCCTTCACGGTCGGAGCGCCGAGCCGCGGCAGCGTAATAAGGTCGCGCGCGCTCATCGGCGGGGCGGGCTCTTCGGGCTGGGCGAGAAGCGGCGTGGCCATGAGAGCGGCGACGCTAACGAACGGGGCGGCAACCCTTTTTGCGAATATCATGCCGGCGGGTGTAGCCCGCCATGTGCCGCGGGTTAAGTGATAATCGGCGAACCGCTTAACCGCGCTTGCCGGCGATCCGGGCGATTTCGGCTTTCACAAGATTTTCGACCATTTCCGGGAGGTTTTCGTCGAGCCAGCGCGATAGCATCGGTCGCAGCATTTCGCGCACCAGACCTTCCAGCGAAGTCTCGCCCTGCCGCACGATCTGCGGAGCCTTGCCGGGTTGTGAAAGCGTGGCCAAGGCGGCGAAATTCTCGCGCAGAGCGGCTTCGGCATCGCCGCGCATCAACGCATCGATCTCGTCAAGCGCGGCTTCGTTCGCCATACTGGTGTTGAGTTCGTCCTCGCTGAGGATCAGGTCCTCACCGAACGATTCCAGCTCCAACACTTCCTCGGCCTCTTCGGCATCGGAGGGTTCGGGTACGGCAGTCTGCGCGCGGCGGCCGGCAGTCAGACTTTCGCGTTCGCGATTGTCGCGCGCGATGACCTTCTTGATGGAATCGAGGATCTCCTCGACCGACGGTTCGCCCAATCCCGGCATGCCAGTCCTTTCGCAGCGGCTCTTACATCGCCGGACGCGGATCGGTTTCGGGGATCGGCACGTCCGTCGTATCGGGAATGTCGGCGGTTTGCGCGGGCACGTCAACCGTGCGGCTCGCCTCGGCGGTGGGATCAGGATCGCGCGCCCAGTCGAAGAAGTTGCCCTGGACCCGTTCGTAATTGATAAGCGGATCGTACAGCACCCCCTCGTCCGCAAAGCCGAGATCGCGGGCCTCCGCCCGGCCCATCGCTGCCAGCAGCGAGAAGCCCGCCACATAGGCGTTGCGCCGAGCGGTCACGAGATTCACGCGCGCATTGAGCAGTTCCTGCTCCGCGTTGAGAACATCGAGAATGGTGCGGTTTCCAATCGAGTTTTCCGCGCGCACGCCTTCCAGACTGAGCGCGGCGGCATCGACAGCGGTCTGCGAGGATTCGATGATCGCGAGGGACGCGCGGTAGCTCGCCCAGGCGGAGCGGACCTGTGCGATGATGTCGCGCTCGGTGGCGATTACGGTCTCCAGCGACGCCGCTGCCTGTGCTTGCGCCTGGCGCTGCAAGGCGGCCGGACGGCCACCCTGGAATAGCGGAATGTTGAGCTGGACGCCCGCTTGTGCGGCGCGTGCGACTTGCGGGCTGGCTATTACGCCGGCAGTCGGATCGTCTGGATCGAGAATTCGATCGGGCAAGCTTCCCAGAAAATTCTGGTAAGTATAACCGGTGAATACCGATACGCGCGGCAGGCGGCCCGAGCCCGCGACATCGATATCGAACCCTGCCGCCTCGGCCCGCTCGCGTGCGGCAATGAGATCGGGATTGTTCTCGATCGCGACGTCGACCGCGACCTCGACATCTTCCGGCAGGCCCGGAAGCGGGGGCGGCGGTTGCAGGTCCGTTGGCGCTTCGCCGACCAAGGCGACATAGTCCTCGCGGGCGGCGATAAGGTTGGACTCAGCGGTGCGCAGATCGCCCTCCGCCAGCGCAAGCCGCGATTGCGACTGCGCGACGTCGGTACGCGTGAGATCGCCGATCTCGAAGCGATCGCTAGTGGCGCGGACGTTCACCACGAGCACATCGATCTGGTTCCGCGCAAGCGAGACCAGTGCCTGCCCACGAAGCACATCCATATAAGCAGCGACGACCTGGCTGAAGATCGCGCTCTCGGTGCCCCGAAGATCCGCCCGCCCCGCCTCGACGCGGGTTTCCGCGGCGCGCACGGCGTTCCGTACAGCGCCGCCCTGATAGATCGGTACGGCAAGGTCGATCGCGCCGTTGAACGCGCGATCAGGAGCGATGAAGCTCGCCTGATTCGTCTTGAGAAATTCGGTATAGGTTCCGGTCGCCGAGACGTTCGGCTTGCCGTCCGCCTTCTCGACCGCAACGGCCGCATCGCTCCCCCGCAATTGCGCCCGTGCGGCCAGCAACGTCGGGTTGTTACGATAGGCTTCGGACAAGGCTTCCTGAAGCGTGTCGGCGGCCGCCGGGGCGGCCATGAGACCTGCAACGAGCGCGGCGAAACCTGCCGTTCGACGCGCCCTGTTCATCAAAAGCTCCAGCTTGCCGGTTTGTCGAACGCACCTAGGCGGGGAATGCCCATTTCGCTGAGCGGAAGCATGGCAATGGCGGACCCGGAATGCCGTCCGGTAGCAAGGCGCGTCACCCCGCGTTCGACCAAGCCGCCGACGATCCGACCGTCCTGTTCGAGCAACGCCACGAGTTTCGACGGAATGTGCTCCGCCGCGCCGTCGATCAGGATCAGCGAGAAGGAACCTTCGACCTTTCCGCTCGCAGCCGCTTCGGGATCGACTGTTTCGATCGTCTCGACCATAGGCCGTACCAGTTCGGCGAGGTATCCGCTGCCGCCGTCGATCACCAGAACGCGATCGTCCTGCCGCGGGCGCGCTTCGGCAAGCATCGCCCCGTGAAAGACCGGTGCGGGAAGGAAGCGCCCGTCGCCCAGGCGAACCGCACGATCCATATAGGCGACGCCCTTCGCGGTTTCCGGCACGAAATCCTCGCGCGGGACCACGCTCATGCGGGCCAGCACAAAAGCCTCGTTCACGCCGCTGGTGCGCAACTGGCTGTCGATCATCGCCTTGCGTGCGGCGGCATAGTCGATGCGGGTGTCGTCGGTGATGGTCATGATATCCGTCGAGCTGTGTTATACGAATAATACGCTAATGCAAGCGTCAGATGCCTTAAGCGCAAGACCGGTTGTGTCCAAGCGCTTTGACCTTTGCCCGCCTTCGCGCGTATCGCGGAAGGGAAAATCTGCAACATGGGAATGCGCGGCGATGAGCGACATGACAGTCATCAAGGAAGAAGATCTGATCGAAAGCGTAGCCGATGCGCTGCAATATATTTCGTACTACCATCCGATGGATTATATTCGCGCGTTGGGCGATGCCTACGATGCGGAACAGGGTCCAGCGGCGAAGGATGCGATCGCGCAAATCCTGACCAACAGCCGCATGTGCGCAGAGGGGCACCGCCCGATCTGTCAGGATACCGGCATCGTCAACGTCTTCGTGCGCTGGGGCATGAGCTGCCGCCTTGATACGACGCGCGCCTTGCAGGATATCGTCGATGACGGGGTGCGCAAGGCCTATAACGATCCGGACAACAAGCTGCGCGCCTCCATCCTGGCCGACCCGGCTTTCACCCGCCGCAATACGCGCGACAATACGCCAAGCGTCCTCTCGGTCGAAATGGTGCCGGGCAATACCATCGAAATCGACGTCGCCGCGAAGGGCGGGGGCAGTGAGAACAAGTCGAAGTTCAAAATGATGAACCCGTCGGACAATATCGTCGATTGGGTGCTCGAACAGATCCCCTCGATGGGAGCCGGTTGGTGTCCGCCGGGGATGCTGGGGATCGGGATCGGCGGCACGGCGGAGCATTGCATGAAGCTCGCCAAACTGAGCCTGATGGACCCAATCGACATGGCACAGTTGAAGCAGCGCGGGCCGCAAACGGATATCGAAAAGCTCCGGATCGAAATCTTCGATGCGGTCAATGCCACCGGGGTCGGCGCGCAGGGCCTTGGCGGCCTTTCCACCGTACTCGACGTAAAGATCCAGGATGCGCCGTGCCATGCGGCAGGCAAGCCGGTCGGCATGATACCTAACTGCGCCGCCACGCGCCACGCGCACTTCACTCTGGACGGCAGCGGGCCGGCCTATCTCGAACCGCCGAAGCTCGACGATTATCCGCAGGTCACCTGGCAGCCCGACAGCGCCGCCAAACGCGTCGATCTCGATGCGCTTACGCCGGAAGAGGTCGCGAGCTGGAAACATGGCGATCGCCTTCTTCTATCGGGCAAGATGCTGACCGGGCGCGATGCGGCGCACAAGCGTATTCACGACATGCTCGAGGCGGGCGAAGAACTGCCGGTCGATTTCAAGGGCCGGGCGATCTATTATGTCGGCCCGGTCGATCCCGTAATGGGCGAGGTCGTCGGTCCCGCCGGCCCGACCACCGCGACGCGGATGGACAAATTCACCGAAATGATGCTCGATCTCGGCCTACTGGCCATGATCGGCAAAGCCGAACGCGGGCAGGACGCGGTCGAGGTGATCAGCCGGTTCAAGGTCGCCTATCTGATGGCGACGGGCGGGGCGGCCTATCTCGTCAGCAGGGCCATCAAGGGCGCGAAGGTCATCGCCTTCGAGGAACTCGGCATGGAAGCGATCTACGAATTCGAGGTCGAGAACATGCCGGTGACGGTCGCTGTCGATGCGCATGGCAACAACGTCCACACGCTCGCTCCCAAGGAATGGAGCAGGAAGATCGCGGCGGGCGAGGTCGAGCCTGCGGAATAGACCTATCGACCAACACCGCGCCCCGCTCGACCACGGTGCTGGCGAGGGGGCAGGCGGCGGCTCTATTTACGGGGACGTGGCCTCCGACCCCATGATCTCCCCCGAAGCGGAAGATGCGCGCGTGCCGCTGCGCACGGTGCTGCTGTCGATGGCGGGGCTGTGGACCGCTTATTTCCTGTTGGTGACAGTGCGCGGCAGTATCGTCGGCCTGGAATTGCAAGACGAACTGCTTTGGCGGCGGGCGCTGGTTTGCCTCGGGGGCATGGGCATCACTGTCCTCCTGTGGCTCGCCATCCGGTTGTTCGAGCGCTTCGCGATGTGGGTGCAGATCCTTGTCGCATTCGTGGCAGCATTGCCCGCCGCGGCGGCCATCGCCCAGATCAACCAGATGACCTTCGCCTCGATCGAGGCGCGCGTTGCGCAGAAGATCGGCGAGCGGGAAGGGGTGAACATCAGGCGCGACGAATCGGGCAATCTGCTGGTGGACGTGCCGGGCATCCCCACGCCTACGCAAACGGACGGCCCGGCAGCCACGACCATCGTTCTCGCCCGGGCGCCCGAGGGCATCGAGCGGTGGCGACAATTCACCGATGTCGCCTTGGGCCGATACTTCCTGTTGCTCGCCTGGGCAGCCCTCTATCTGGCATTGGTCGCGGCGCGCGAAGCGCAATTGGCGGAGCGGCGGGGCGAACGGTTCCGGACCGCCGCGAAGGCCGCGGAACTGCGCAGCCTGCGCTATCAAGTAAACCCTCACTTCCTCTTCAATACGCTCAATTCGCTGTCCGCACTTGTGATGACGGGCAAGGAGGAGCGCGCCGAACAGATGATCCAATCGATTTCGCGCTTCTATCGACATTCGCTCGCGGAAGACCCGACCGGCGATGTAAGCCTCGAGGACGAGTTCGACCTTCAGGCTCTGTATCTCGAAATCGAGGCAGTTCGCTTCCCGAAGCGGTTGCGGATCGAAATCGACCTGCCGCCCGAGCTGCGCGATTGCCGGGTGCCGGGCATGATCCTCCAGCCGCTGGTCGAGAACTCTGTAAAATACGGCGTTTCTGCTTCGACCCGCCCGGTGACGATCGCAGTGTCCGCCCGCGAAACCAACGAGCGGCTCGTTTTGCGCGTGACGGACGATGGGCCGGGGGCGTGCCAGGCGAACGGGCAGGGCTTCGGCATCGGGCTCGCCAATGTGCGCGACCGGCTAGCGGCGCGCTTCGGCAATACCGCCGGGGTCGAGTTCGGACCCACCGCCGATGGCTACGAAACGACACTCGAACTGCCGATGGTGCGCCATGGATAACCCGACCCCGCTGCGGACCTTGATCGTGGACGACGAGCCGCTCGCTATCGAGCGGATGGAAGTGATCTGCGGGAGGATCGCGGAACTCGATGTGGTCGGCACGGCGAGCGACGGTGCGGAAGCGCTTGCCCTGACCGAGAAACTGCGGCCGGATCTGCTCCTGCTGGATATGACCATGCCCGAACTGGACGGTCTCGGCGTGGCCCGGCGGCTGAGCGAAAAGGCGCTGCGCCCGGCAGTCATTTTCGTGACGGCCCACGACAACTACGCCGTCGACGCCTTCGATCTGGATGCAGTCGATTATGTCCTCAAACCGGTGAAGGCGGATCGCCTCGCGCGCGCCGTCGAGCGCGCTCGGGCACGGCGCGGGACCGCCGAACATACGGACAGCGAATGGCTGCAGGAATTGTGGATTCCGCATCGTAGCGAGCTGGTCAGGATCGACACCTCAGAAGTCGGGCGGATCGATGCCGAGCGCGACTATGTCCGTCTCCATGTCGATAGCGAGGACGGCTGGCGCTCCTATCTCCTGCTCCAGACGATTGCGGGGCTGGAGGAGCGGCTTGATCCCGCAAAGTTCATCCGCATCCACCGTTCCACCATCCTTCGCCGCGACCGCATCGAGCGGCTGCGGCATGACGGGCTCGGGGTCTGGTCGGTGGAGCTGGACGATGGCGAAACATTGAGGATCGGCCGGACCTATCTGCCTAAGGTGAAGGCAATGGCGGGGCGCTAAGGCGAGGCGTTCCGTTACGGTTCCTGCAACGATTGCGAGGGAACCGCGACGCGCCCCGCTCGCTATGGCGGCATGGGCCAGAAATCGCAGATATGGCTGCTGACCAATGCACGCAGCGGCAGCAACAACGAAGCTGCGCTGGAAAAGCTGCTCGCACATTGCGACGAGTGCGACATTGCGGTGATGCGAACGCTTCGCTTTCCAGACGACGATCTACCAACCGCTGCCGAACTCGACGCTGAAGGTATTAAGCGGCTCGGCATTTTCACCGGCGATGGCACGCTGAATGCCGCGATCACCGGCCTCTACGGCTGGGGCGGCGAGATCATGGTGCTGCCGGGCGGCACGATGAATCTGCTCTCGAAAAGACTGCACGGCGACAACGAGATGGAAGACATCGTACGACGCATCGATAGCGGTGCGGCGAGGCGGGTCAGGCCGACCGTCGCGCGATGCGCCAAGGGTGACGCACTCGCCGGCCTGCTTGCAGGGCCGGGAACTGCCTGGGCGAATGTGCGCGAGGCGATGCGCGATTTCGATATTGCCGAGATCGCGCAGGGTGCGAGCGAGGCAATGTCCAAATCGACCGATGGCGCCATGGTACATTTGCGCGTGCCCGAACGCGGTAGGGGGGAAGGCTATCCGCTTGTTGAAATGACGCCGAGTCATCGCGGAATCCAGATCGACGGCTTTTACGCCGAGGACGCCGGCCAGTTTCTGCAACAGGGCTTCGCTTTACTCCGGCGGCGCTTTCGCGAGGGTCCACATGAACGGCTCGGCCTGCTCGACGAGATTATCCTCGAGAGCGAGGACGAGACATCCATCGGCGTCCTGATCGACGGCGAGCCAGCCGAAGTGCCTTGCCGCGCCAAGTTCGAAGTGGCGACCTGCGAGGTCGATCTGCTAGCGACGCATCATGGCTTCTGACGACCGACTGATCTTCCACCTCTCCGACATTCACTTCGGGCTCGAAAACAATCGTGCGCTTGATTGGGTCAAGCAGGAGATCGCCGAAACGCGGCCCGATGCCGTGGCGATTACCGGCGATCTCACCATGCGTGCCCGGCACCGAGAATTCGAGGCGGCGACCCATTGGATCAATTCGCTCGACGCACCGGTGACGGTCGAAGTCGGCAATCATGACATGCCCTATTTCAATCCCATCGAGCGGTTCTTCACGCCCTATAAGCGGTTTCGCGGGATGGAGGGCAAGGTCGAGCGCGAACTCGATCTCGGCAACCTGCACATCGTTCCGTTGAAGACCGCCGTTCGCGCACAACCGCGATTCAATTGGTCGAAAGGCTGGGTGACCGAGGCGGCGCTGCGCAAATGCCTCGACGCGATCGACACTTTGCCGGAGGGCGCGCAAGCGCTCGTGACCGTGCATCACCCATTGCGCGAAGTGGGAACGCAAGGAACCGCGCTGACGCGGCATGGCGATAAGGCCTTACGCGGACTCGCCAAGCGGCCGGTGGCGGCCGTGCTGTCGGGCCACGTCCACGATGCGTTCGATATTCTGGAGAATACGGTAGGCGGCCCCGTGCGTATGATCGGGGCAGGCACGCTGTCCAAGCGAACACGCTCGACACCGCCCAGCTTCAACGAGATCCGCTGGCAGGGCGGCGAGCTGAACGTTCGCGTGCGCAATCTCGAAGACGTGCGCACACGCGACATGCAGATCGACGATGTGCCGGAAGACGCAAAGCCGCCGCGCCAACCGGGCGAACCCGTCGCACCGGTGCGGCAAGTGCCTCGGGTCGATCCGCCGGTTCACTGAGCACGGAACGAGAAAAGGGCGACCTGCTTTCGCGAGCCGCCCTCCTTGGTGATTCGTAAGAACCGGTGAGCCGGTATCAGCGCTTCGAGAACTGGAAGCTGCGACGGGCCTTGGCGCGGCCGTACTTCTTACGCTCCACGACGCGGCTGTCGCGCGTGAGGAAGCCGGCGGCTTTCACGGTGCTGCGCAGCGTCGGTTCGTACTTCGCAAGCGCCTGGCTGATGCCGTGCTTCACCGCACCGGCTTGACCCGACAGGCCGCCGCCGGTGACCGTGGCGACGACGTCGTACTGGCCTTGACGTTCGGTGATCGCGAACGGCTGATCGATGATGAGGCGCAAGGTCGGACGTGCGAAATACACTTCCTGGTCCTTGCCGTTGACGGTGACCTTGCCGCTGCCAGGCTTGAGCCAGACGCGTGCGGTCGCATCCTTGCGGCGACCGGTGGCATAGGCGCGGCCCTGCTTGTCGAGCTCCTGCTCGCGCAGCGGCACGTCTGCGGTCCTCGCGATTTCCGCCGAATCGCCCTGCGGCGCATTGCCGGCGATGTCCTTGAGGTCGGCCAGATCGGACACGCTGCTCTTGGCATCTGCACCTTGATTGTCGGCAGTTGCGCCCTTGGTGGCGGCTTCGCCGGGGGTGGGGGCGGCGGTGTCGGTCGTGTTGGTTTCGTCGGCCATTATGCGGCAACCTTATTCTTGCGGTTCATCGAAGCGACGTCGAGCGTCTCGGGCTGCTGACCGTCATGCGGATGCTCGGTCCCGGCATAGATGTGGAGCGCCTTCATCTGCGCACGGCCCAGCGGACCGCGCGGGATCATGCGCTGCACGGCCTTTTCCAGCACACGCTCGGGAAAACGGCCTTCCAGAACCTTCGTCGGCGTCGTTTCCTTGATGCCGCCCGGGTGTCCGGTGTGCTTGTAATAGATCTTGTCATCCATCTTCTTGCCGGTGAATTTCACCTTCTCGGCATTGATGATGATGACGTGATCGCCGCAATCGACGTGCGGGGTGAAGCTCGGCTTATGCTTGCCGCGCAGGATGTTGGCGACGATCGCGGCGAGGCGGCCGACAACGAGGCCGTCCGCATCGACGATATGCCACTTCTTTTCCACCTCGGCCGGTTTGATCGACCGGGTGACCTTGCTGAGAGCCTTCATGGCTGATGTGTCCGTATCTGGTGTTGCGACGCCTAACGGCGTTCGAATGTCTCACGCGAATCCGAGACGGGCCGGACTGCGAGCGGGGCGCAAATGGCGCTATCGGCACCGAAGGTCAAGCAAATCCGGGCTATACGGCGGTGGTATAATAATACCGCAGGTTCAGGCGAGGGCGGAATGCAGGCTGGCGGTGGGCCGGCGGCCGAGCAGGTGCGCGGACCATGCGAAGGCGACCACGAGCAACGCGCCGACGACCTGATGCGCCACAGCGATCCATAGTGCGACGCCGCTGACGACGGTCGCGATGCCGAGGAGGATTTGCGTACCGACCGCCGCGTTCAGTGCGATCGACGCCTTGCGATCGATAGATCGGACCTGGCGCGCCATGACGATCAGCGCGATCGCGGCGACCCACGCCCACCAGCGATGAATGAAATGCAGCGTGAAGGGGTCGTGCGTGATCGTCCACCACAAACCGTTACTTGTGCCGAGATCCGGAACGAGGCGGTCGTTCATCAGCGGCCAGCTGTCGCTCGCAAGCCCGGCATTGAGTCCGGCCACCCAGGCGCCGAGCAGGAGCTGGAGAAACAGGATCGCGCCGACCCAACTGGCCGTGACGGTCCAGCGCGCCGAAAAGCGCTGCCCGAACCCGTAACGGCGCAGATCGAGCGCCGTCCAGACAAGTGCGCCGAGCGTGAAAAGGGCGGTGAGGAGGTGGATCGACAGCCAGAAATGGCTGACGTCGGTCATCGTGCCGGACAGACCGCTCCGCACCATGAACCACCCGAACACACCCTGCAGCCCGCCGAGTAGCAGCAAGGCAACGAGCCGATGCTTGTAACCCTTCGGGATCGCACTTTTGACCCAGAACCAGACCAGAGGCAGCGCGAAGGCCAATCCGATCACGCGACCGAGCAGGCGGTGGAACCATTCCCAGAAATAGATGAACTTGAACGCGGCGAGGTCCATTCCTGCGGGACCGGTGACGTTGATGTATTCGCCGGTCTGTTTGTACAGGTCGAACTCGTCCTGCCACGCTGCCTGAGACAGAGGCGGCAAGGCTCCCGTGATCGGTTTCCATTGCGTGATCGAAAGACCACTTTCGGTCAGCCGCGTAATGCCACCAACCGAGACCATCAGCACGACGAGCGCCGCGACCACGAACAGCCAGGTCGCGATTGCAAGAGGCTGCAGGGCTCCGGAATTTTTCTGCATGGCGCTTTCAGTGGTGAGAGACGGCGGGAATCGCAAGGGCTGGAATGCCAACGGTTCACCCTGATTACGTGGCGATCGGTACTCTTTGCCGAAGGCGGTACTTGATCTCTGTTACAGTGTCACATATCTCGCAGGACATGTTGCAACGCTCGTTCTCGGCGATTCGCCAGCGGTTGGATCGTGTCGGCATTCTACTGTCGGCCTTGTGCGCGGTGCATTGCGTCGTCACGATCGTGCTCGTTTCCGCGATGGGGCTGGGAGGCTCTTTCCTTCTTTCGCCGGAAATCCACCGCATCGGCCTTGTCATTGCGACACTGGTAGCCGCCATCGCCATCGGCTGGGGCGCGCTGCGTCACCGGGTTGCCCTGCCCTTCGTTATCGCGATGACCGGACTTACCTTTATGGGAGGCGCCCTTGCTGCGCCGCATGGTTACAAGGAAGCGGTGCTGACGATCATCGGCGTGGCGCTGGTATCGCTAGGCCATATTCTCAATGTCCGCCATATCCATTCCGCGGCTTGTAAGGAACGGTGCGGGGACTAAGTGCTGGTCGTCATGACCGCTTCCATTACAGTTACCGTCAACGGCGAAACCCGCCGCACATCCGCCGATACCGTCGCCGCACTGGTTCGCGAACTCGAACTCGACCCGGCGAAGGTCGCCGTCGAACACAACGGCACGATCGCGCCGCGTAGCGAACTTGGCCACCATGGCATAGCCGATGGCGATACCCTCGAAATCGTGCATTTCGTCGGCGGTGGGCAGGGTGACGACACGTGGTCCGTCGCCGGACGGACCTTCAAAAGCCGACTGATCGTCGGTACCGGAAAATACAAGGATTTCGAGCAGAATGCCGCCGCGCTGGAAGCGAGCGGAGCGGAGATCGTCACGGTGGCGGTGCGCCGGGTGAATGTCAGCGACCCCAAGACACCGATGCTGACCGATTATATCGACCCGAAAAAGATCACCTACCTTCCGAACACCGCCGGCTGCTTTACCGCCGACGATGCAATCCGCACCCTTCGCTTGGCACGCGAGGCGGGCGGCTGGGATCTGGTGAAGCTCGAAGTGCTTGGCGAAGCGCGCACGCTTTACCCCGATATGCGCGAGACGTTGAAGGCGACCGAGGTCCTTGCCAATGAAGGCTTCCACCCGATGGTCTATTGCGTCGATGATCCGATTGCCGCCAAGCAGCTGGAAGAGGCGGGCGCGGTTGCCGTCATGCCGCTCGGCGCCCCCATCGGCAGCGGGCTCGGTATTCAGAATCGCGTTACGATCCGCCTGATCAAGGAGGGAGCGAGCGTGCCGGTACTGGTCGATGCCGGCGTCGGCACGGCGAGCGATGCCGCGGTCGCGATGGAACTGGGCTGCGACGGCGTCTTGATGAACACCGCGATTGCCGAGGCGAAGGATCCCATCCGCATGGCGCGGGCAATGAAACTCGCCGTCGAGGCCGGACGGGATGCGTATCTGTCCGGTCGGATGGCAACCCGGAAATATGCCGACCCGTCCAGTCCGCTCGCCGGATTGATCTAAGGGCAAAAAGCGGCGCCGGAATTACCCGGTGTTAACCATCCTGCGCGATACTCCGAATCGTCAGCAGGAGGGACACATGCCGGTCACCAGCAAAGCGTCGATGACGATTTCCGAAATGCGCGAATTCGCAAGCTTCAGTGCCGCCGAACAGCGCTACATCCGTCGCAGCCTCGATATCGGTCTCGGCCGGTGCGATGCCTTTCTGGTCTGGGGTCGCAATGCGAGCGAGAACGCCGCGATCCGCAGCCAGTATGTGACGTATCAGGAACTTAAGGCGCTGCGCCATGCGATCCCGGCGGAAACCGGCTTCGACATGATCGAGAGTTTCGTCGGCAAGCTGACCCGTGTCGCCGCCTTCGATCTTGCGCAGGAACGGCTGGACAGCTTTTCCGCCTTCCGGTTCCTGTATGAGCGCCTGCTCGGTGCCGATGCGCGTCCCTGGTTGCCGAGTGCGTTCTGCGCCGCCGCCGCCTTGCCGCAGATCCGGCCCGACCGCCGCAAGATGCTGCTTCAGAGCCTGAGCGAAGCCGCCGCCACCGCTCCGGGCTGGAGCGACCGCGCGCCTACATTCTATCCGGAGTTCATCGAAGAAGCGGCGGCTTGACCCGCCACGGCGCCTAATTCCGGTACAAGCCGTCGAGCCGTTCGCCGTAACGCTCCCTGATCTTGTGACGCCGGATTTTCATGCTCGGCGTCATTTCCTCGTTCTCGATCGAGAACGGCTCGTCCGCGAAGGCGAACTGGCGCACTTTCTCCACGACCGACAGTTCCTTGTTCACCCGGTCGACCGCGGCGCGAACGGCGTTCTTGTACGCCGGCAGCGCCTGCAGCTCCTTGCAATCGAACTCCTTGCCCTGTGCGCGGCACCATTCCACCGTCCATTCGGCGTCGGGCACGATCAGACCGACGACATAGGGCCGCTTGTCACCCGCGACCATCGCCTGCCCGATTTCGGGCTGGAGCGTCAGCATCCCCTCGACCTTCTGGGGTGCGACATTGTCGCCCTTGTCGTTGACAATCATGTCTTTCTTGCGGTCGGTGATGACGATGCGGCCCTTCTCGTCGAAATGGCCGATATCCCCGGTATGAAGCCATCCGTCCTCGATCGTTCGGCGTGTCTCGGCGTCGTTCTGCCAGTAGCCGTGCATCACCAGTTCGCCGCGGCACAGGATCTCGCCATCCTCCGCGATCTTCACATCCACTCCCCGCAATGGCGGGCCCACCGAATCCATCGCGATCCCGGCGCGCGGTCGGTTGCAGCTGATGACGGGGCCGGCTTCGGTCTGTCCGTACCCCTGAAGCAATGTCAGGCCCATCGACTCGAAGAAGATGCCGACTTCCGGATTGAGCGGCGCGCCGCCTGAAACCATCGCCTTCATCCGCCCGCCGAACTTTTCGCGGATCTTGGGACGCAGCAGTTTCTCGAGCATGAAATCGAGCAGGCCGTCGCCCAACCGCCGGCGGCCCGCCGCCTTCCGCTCGCCGATATCGAGGGCAAGGTCCATCAGCCGCTCGGGCATGCCGCCCTGCTTCGAAACCTGCTTCATGATCCGTGTGCGCAGGACTTCGAACAGGCGCGGGACGACGACCATGAGGGTCGGCCGCACTTCCTCGATATTGCCGGCGAGCTTTTCCAGCCCTTCCGCATAGTAGATTTCCGCGCCGACCCCGATCGGCAGGTATTGGCCGCCGGTATGCTCGTAAGCATGGCTAAGGGGCAGGAAGGAGAGGAAGCGTTCCTCGTCGCTGAGGCCGAAATCCTCGATCAGCACTTCGGCTGCACCGGCCGCATTGCACAGGATCGCCCCGTGATGCTGCTTCACTCCGCGCGGTGCGCCGCCGGTCCCGCTGGTGTAGATCAGGCACGCCGTATCGCCACGCCCGATTGTCGCGATCCGCTCGTCGACCGCTTTTCGCGCTGCAGCCGCATCGCCGCTCGTCAGATGCGACCAGCCGTGGCAGGTGAGATTGCCACCCTGATAGCCGCGCACCTCGTCGATCGGAATGATGTGTTCGGCAACGCCTGTGCGAAAAATCGCGGGGATCAGGGGCTGGGCCAACTTGTCGGTCGAAACGATGACCGCCCTTGCGCCCGAATTGTCGAGGATGTGGACGTGGTCGCGTTCGGTATTCGTAATGTAGGCCGGTACGGTGATGCAGCCTGCCGCCATGATGGCGAGATCGGCGATGCACCATTCGGGCCGGTTTTCACTGACGAGGCAGACCCGGTCGCCGTCGTTCAGCCCGAGATCGCGCAAGCCCTGAGCCAGAAGGCAGACTTTGTCCGCTACTTCGCCCCACGTTTCGGTCTGCCAGGAACCGGCGCGCTTGGCGCCCAGAAACGGGCGATCGCGCCGCTCGTCCGCCCGCTGGAGGAAAAGTTCGACGAGATTGTTGGCCGCATCGATGTCCGACAGCAAAGGCAGGCTCCTCACGCAATAATCTTTTGTAATCCAACCCGTAAGTCAGCCGATTACGCGGGCGGCACTGTTACGGCAAGGCTGCGCCGGTCACGGAAGATCGAGCATGCCGTCGAGCCGCGGGTCGCGGGCGCTCTGCCAACCATCCGGCGTGCGCAGGACGGCGCCGCCTTTGACCGGGGCCTCGCGGATGGAGATTTCTGTATGGCCCAAGGCGCGGAAGGCGTTGGCTGCATCTTCGAGCCAGGTCCCCTGTTCGAGCAGGACGTTATTCCCGAACGCCATCACGAAGGGCAGGCCCAACGCTTCACGTGCGGACAGGCCGAAATCGACGATGCCGACGATGCTGCGCGCCGTTTGCACCGGAATCGTGCTGCCCCCCGCTGCGCCTACACTCAGCAGCGGGGCGCCGTCGGGCGCATATACGACGGTCGGCGCCATCGAGCTGCGCGGGCGTTTGCCGGCCTCCACCCGATTGGCGACCAGCATACCGTTGACACTTGGCGCGCGGCTGAAATCTGTGAGTTCGTTGTTGAGGAAGAACCCGCCGACGGTGAGTCCCGATCCGAACGCACTCTCGATCGTACTGGTATAGCTGATCATGGTGCCGTCCCGGTCGACGATGGCGATATGCGAGGTGCCGCGCTCTTCCGGCTCGTCGCCATCGGCGCGGGCCTGCGCACCGGCGGGACGTCCCGCCACAACCTGCGCGATGCTCGCATCGGGAGAAATCAGCGCGCTGCGCTGCGCGAGATAGGTCTTGTCGAGCAGGCCTTCGACCGGGACGCTGACGTAGTCGCTGTCTGCGAGGTACAATTCACGGTCGGCATAGGCGAGGCGCTGCGCTTCCAGAAAAAGATGCCACGTCTCGGGGTTGCGCGCTCCCAAGGCCGCCAAGTCGTAGCGCTCCAGCATGCCGAGCATCTGGAGGACAGCGATCCCGCCTGAGGTCGGCGGGCCCATCGCGCAGACCCGGTGTTCGCGATAGTCGAGGCAGACGCCCTCGCGGGTCTTCGCTTGGTATCCGGCGAAGTCCTCTGCGGTCATCGTGCCCGCTTTCGGCGTATCGGCAGCAACCGTGGCGGCTATCTCTTCGGGAAGAGCGCCCGAATAGAACGCCTCGCGCCCCTCATTCGCGATGCGCGACAAGGTAGCGGCGAGCTGCGGATTGCGGATCGTCGTTCCGACCGGCAGCGGTTCGCCGGCAGCGTCAAAATACAGGGAACGTGCCAGCGGCGAGCGCTGGAGAAAGTCGCGCATGGAAGATACGCTGTTTCTGAAGCGCGGGTTCACCACAAACCCGTCGCGGGCAAGCTCGATCGCCGGTTCGAACAGGTCCGCCCACGGCAAAACGCCGTGTTCCGCGTGCGCTTTTGCCGCGAGCGCGATGTTGCCCGGCACGCCGACACTCAAACCGCTGGCGACCGACGTGCGAAAATCCGGCAGCGAGCCGTCTTCGCCCAGAAACCAGTCCGGCGTCGCGGCGGCAGGCGCGGTCTCCCGCCCGTCATAGGTCGTTACGGAGCCATCCGCCGTTCCGCGCACCAGGAACCCGCCCCCGCCAATGCCGGAGCTTTGCGGTTCGACCACGGTCAGCGCCAGCATAACGGCGATAGCGGCATCGGTTGCGGTCCCGCCCTTTCCCAGCATGGCCTCGCCTGCCGCCTGCGCGCGGGGGTCGGCGGCGCTGACGGCCCCTTCCATCGAAGCGGCCGAACCGGCGGCGCTACCGCCAGGTTCGTACACAGGCTCGCCCGTATTGACGGTGGCGCAGCCGGCGAGGGAAAGTGCGGCGAGCGGTGCTATGTATCGGAAACGCATGGATGCAAGGCTATTCGCTTCCGACCGCATCGGCAATCGTCGAAAATCCGTCGCGCCGCATAAGGCGCTCCAAACCTTCGAGGATGCGACTTGGAAGACCCGGCCCGCCGTAAACCATCGCACTGTAAAGCTGGACGAGACTGGCACCGGCGCGAATACGTTCCCACGCGTCCTCACCATTCGCGATTCCGCCGACGCCGACCAGCGGGATCGTGCCGTCCGTCGCTTTGCGGAAGTCGCGCAGGCGCTGCAGTGCGAGCGGCTTCAGGCCCGCTCCCGACAGGCCGCCGACCTCCCTGGCATTGCGCGAGCGCAAGGCCGGGCGCTCGATCGTAGTGTTGGATACGATAAGGGCGCCGAGTCTTTTTTCGGCCGCGATTTGCGCGATCGCGTCGATGTCGCTCATCTGAAGGTCGGGTGCGACCTTGAGAAAGACGGGCGGCCCATCCGCTCCGCGCGCTTCGAGCACGGCGTCGAGCAGATCGGCAAGCAGGTTCGCATCCTGCAGCGCGCGCAGGCCCGGCGTGTTGGGGCTCGAGATATTGACCGCGATATAGTCGGCGAGGGGCGCGACGATGCGCGCCATGGCAACGTAATCGGCCACCCGGTCGTCGCTGTCCTTGTTCGCGCCGATATTCACGCCGACGATACCGGCTTGATTTTTACGCAGCGTCAGCCGTTCGACCGCCGCCCGCGCACCGCCATTGTTGAACCCCATCCGATTGATGACCGAATGATCATCCGCCAGCCGGAACAGGCGCGGTTTGGGATTACCGACCTGCGGGCGCGGCGTGATCGAGCCGACCTCGACATGCCCGAACCCGAAACGCAGCATCGCGTCAGGGACTTCGGCATCCTTGTCGAACCCGGCGGCCAGGCCGAGCGGATTGGGAAAGTGCAGCCCCGCAACACCGACGCCGAGGCCATCGCGCGTCCGGGGCGCCTTCCCGACCGGCAGGCGCTTTAAGCCGGCGATCGTCATTCGGTGCGCCCGTTCCGGATCGAGAGCGAAGAGGGCAGGGCGTGCGAGACGAAACAGCATGGGTGCGCCTATGCCGCCGCTCCGTCTTCCTGTCGAGCAACCGGCGCATCAGCTACCGCAAGCATGATGATTAGCAAGGCGATGTCGTTTGCATACAATCCTTGCCCGTGCGATGCCGCTTATGAAAGCTTCGCGACCCGAAGGGCTCGGTGCTTTCAGCAGCGAGTTCTTTCCTTTCAAGGGGCGGCTCCTTACCGAGCCGCCCTTTTTTTGGTAGGAATTCCGCGAGGTAGGAAAACAGGGGTTCCGCATGAGCAATCACTCGATTCGCATTCCGCATCGACGAACGAGGCGACGCGTCGGCGGATCGGGATAATGCCCGCCCGGCATAGCGAGGGCACCGATCATGGGGAGCTGACGAGCGCTTCGCTGTTCTCACTCGATTACATTGCCCCGCCAACCCATGTGGTCGATTACGTCACGACGATGTACCATTTCTCCTGCGAGGAGGAGACGTTCCGGGACGTCTTCCCCGCTGCGATCGGGCACATCGTCGTGTTCCCTTACTGCGAAGGTTTCATCCGGTTTGCCGACGGGCGCGAGGATGCCGCAAGCGAAAGCGCCTTGCTTGCGCCTACGGGGGAGGCGGCCACGATCCATGTGGAAGGACGGTTCCATGCAATCGGAGCGGCGCTGAGCCCGCTCGGCTGGGCAGCCTTGACCGGCCTTCATGCTGGCGAACACGGCAACCGGCTTTATCCGATCGAGCATCACCTTGGCGAAGAGGCCAGGGAGCACGCAGGCGCTATCGCCGATCGCTACCGTGCCGACCATGCATCCGTGCGCGAATGTCTCGATCGCCTGACCGATTTCATCTCGGCGAATCTCGATCCCGTTGACGAGGCGCATGTTAGCGTCATCCGGACGGTAAATTCCTGGCTCGCCTCCTCGCTCAACCCCGAACTGGCCGACCTGTACGAAAAGCTGCCTTATTCTCAGCGGCAGGCGCAGCGTCTGGTCGAGCGGTATTTCGGGCTTCCGCCAGTCGGCGTCCGGCGCAAATACCGGGCATTGCGGGCGGCAATCTTTCTCTCGCTCCCGGACATCGCACCGGAGTTCGAGGCTGAAGTGAAGAACAGCTTCTACGACCAGCCGCACATGATCCGCGAAATCCGCAAATTCGCGGGCCGCACGCCGTCGAGGCTGACCGATGATCCCGAATCCTTCCGCGCCGAAATCCTCTCGCCCACAAATATGCGCGAGATACCGAGCCTGCCGGACGACCTGAACGGCAAGGGATGACAATCGCTAACGACTCGCAACAAGCGGGAATCGTTTGAAAAGCGCGGATTGCCTGCATATCTGGTAATCGGAACGAATTGGTCCGAATTAGATATGCGTCTGTCAAACCTTGCCGATTATGCCGTGGTCGTAATGTGCCAGGCGGCCCGCCACTGCGGCGGCGGCCGGGTGAGTGCGGGCGAACTGGCCGAGGAAACGCACCTGCCTGCGCCGACGGTGCAGAAGCTGGTCAGTCGGCTCACGGGCGCGGGGCTGCTGCGTTCGGTGCGCGGGGCGGGCGGCGGATTGCAACTCGCGCGTCCGGCGGCGGCGATTACACTGGCCGATATCATCGAGGCGGTCGAAGGGCCGATCGCGCTCACAAACTGCGTCGAAGGCGGTGAATGTTCGGTCGATGCCGAGTGCCGGGTCCGCCCGCATTGGCCACAAGTCAATCAAGCATTGCGCGGGGCGCTGGCGGGCATTTCGCTCGCAAGTCTCGCACGAGAGAAAGAAGTCGCATGAGCGAAGACACCCAGCTGAAAGAACCGGAAATCCAGGACCGCGAGGCGCACGAAGCCGCCGCGAAGGCCGCCGAATACGAGTTCGGCTGGCACGCGGATATCGATACTGAATTCGCGCCCAAGGGGCTTACCGAAGACACGGTGAAATTCATCTCGGCAAAGAAGAAAGAGCCGGAATGGATGCTGGAATGGCGTCTCAAGGCCTTCCGCCTGTGGCAGGAAATGGAAGAGCCGAACTGGGCCAAGCTCGGCTACCCCGAGATCGACTATCAGGACGCGTATTACTACGCTGCGCCCAAGAAGAAGGAAGAACTGGAAAGCCTCGACGAGCTCGATCCCGATATCAAGTCGGTCTACGACAAGCTCGGCATCCCCCTCGCAGAGCAGGAAGTGCTCGCCGGGGTGAAAGGCGCACGCAAGGTCGCGGTTGATGCCGTGTTCGACAGCGTTTCCGTCGCCACCACGTTCCGCGAGGAACTGAAGAAGGCGGGCGTCATCTTCCTTTCTATCAGCGAGGCGCTGCGCGAGCATCCCGAACTGGTGAAGAAGTGGCTTGGGAGGGTAGTGCCTCAGAAGGACAATTACTTCGCCTGCCTCAATGCGGCGGTCTTTTCCGATGGCACCTTCGTCTATGTGCCCGAAGGCGTGCGCTGCCCGATGGAGCTTAGCACCTATTTTCGCATCAATGCTGAGAATACCGGCCAGTTCGAACGCACGCTGATCGTTGCCGAAAAAGGCTCTTACGTCAGCTACCTCGAAGGCTGCACCGCGCCCATGCGCGACGAGAACCAGCTGCACGCCGCGGTGGTCGAACTGGTCGCGATGGACGATGCCGAGATCAAGTATTCGACTGTGCAGAACTGGTATCCCGGCAATGCCGAGGGCAAGGGCGGGATCTACAATTTCGTCACCAAGCGGGCGCTGTGCCAGGGCGCGCGCAGCAAGGTCAGCTGGACCCAGGTCGAAACCGGCAGCGCAGTGACGTGGAAATATCCGAGCTGCGTGCTCAACGGCGAAGACAGCGTGGGCGAGTTCTACTCGGTCGCGGTGACCAACAATTACCAGCAGGCCGACACCGGCACCAAGATGATCCACAACGGCAAGGGCAGCCGCTCGACGATTATCTCCAAGGGTATTTCGGCCGGCAAGTCCGATAACACCTATCGCGGACTGGTTCGCGTGGCCGCCAATGCCGACGGTGTGCGCAACCGCACCGAATGCGACAGCTTGCTGATCGGCGACAAATGCGGCGCGCACACCGTGCCCTATATCGAGGTGAAGAACCCGAGCGCCCAGATCGAGCACGAGGCGACCACCTCGAAGATTTCGGACGACCAGCTCTTCTACGCCATGCAACGCGGCCTGGGCGAAGAAGAGGCGATGGCCCTGATCGTCAACGGTTTTGCGAAGGATGTAATGAAGCAGCTGCCTATGGAGTTCGCGGTGGAGGCGCAGAAACTGCTGGCGATCTCGCTTGAGGGGAGCGTGGGGTGATGTTCCCTCGGTGGTATCGAATTCTCTTTGCTCTTTGGCTGGTTGCTATTCCGCTTTGGTGGATTGGTGCGCCGTTTGCGGGCGCGACGTTTTTTAAACCTGCAGTAGTCCATCCGAACGCCTTCGATGGCGCAGTGCTGTATACGCTGGTTCAGAGTGTCTTTTTCGGAATGCTTTTCCTGACGCCGCTTCTCGCCCCCGTCGCGTATTTTGCGAAGCGCAAAGGGGTACCGAAATGACCGACCGCAAAACCCTCCAACTCCGCGATCCGTCCGAAACCGACGAAGCCCCCGTCCTCAGGAAAAAGGGCCGCGGGTGGGAGATTTCGGACAAGCGGCTCGACGTGCTGCACGAGCAGGCGCGCGAGATGAAGCGGCATTCGACCTCGGCGCACAAGGCGCTGGCCGAGCGGTTCGCCAAGGCGGACCTCGGGCGCTACACCTTCACCCGACACGCTGTCGTCGGCAGCGCGATCGTCGATTTCAACTGCCACAATCTCGGCATGGCGATCCGGATCGACGAGGAGGGGCAGGACGATATGCTCGCCAAGCGGCGCGACAAGAGCCTAGAGGCGGTCGGCATTCGCGTGATGCGCATTGCCGCCAAGGACATTCTCGAGGACATGGACGCCGTCCTCGCCCGGATCACCGCCGGCATGCGCCTGCGCATTGCCGACAAGGCCGAGGCCCGCCGCCAGCACAACGCCGCCCATCCGCGGCAGACCAAACCCCGCTACGACCGCGAGGGCAACGGCCCGCCGCGCAACAACCGGAACGACTGAATGCTAAAAATCGAAAACCTCCATGCCGAAATCGACGGCACCGAAATTCTCAAGGGCTTGACCCTCGAAATCCCGAATGGTGAAATTCATGCCATTATGGGGCCGAACGGGGCGGGCAAGTCGACGCTCGCCTATGTTCTGGGTGGCCGGCCTGGGTACGAGGTGACGCAAGGTTCGGTGACGTTCAACGGGCAGGACATGCTCGAACTGGAACCGCACGAGCGCGCTTCGGCCGGCCTGTTCCTCGGCTTCCAGTATCCGGTCGAGATCCCCGGCGTCTCCAACGTGCAGTTCCTGCGAGAGGCTCTGAACGCGCAGCGCAAGGCACGCGGCGAGGAACCGCTGACCGGCGGTGAATTCCTCAAGCTCGCGAAAGAGAAAGCCGGGCTGCTCAAGCTCGACATGGACATGCTCAAGCGCAACGTGAATGTCGGCTTCTCCGGCGGTGAGAAAAAGCGCGCCGAGATGGTGCAGATGGGCATTCTCGATCCCACGCTCGCTATCCTCGATGAAACCGATAGCGGACTCGACATCGATGCGCTGCGCGTCGTGGGCGAAGGCATCAACGCCATCATGCGCGCACCCGACAAGGCCGTGTTGCTGATCACCCACTACCAGCGCCTGCTCGACGTGGTGAAGCCCGATAAAGTCTCGATCCTTTCGCAAGGACGCATCGTTCGCACCGGCGGGGCCGATCTCGCCAAGCGTCTCGAAGACGAAGGCTACGATGCCGTGATGGAGGCCGCATGATCACCGCGCTGGTACTTGCTGTGGTGGCGCAAGCCGCCGTTCCCGACCTGCCCGTCCCCCAGGGTCCCCCGACTGAGGAAGTCGCCGAGCAGATCACCGTCATCGGTCAGCGGCTCAAGACCTTCAAGGGCGGCGTTTACAAGAAGGACGGCAAGCTCACCTGCCAGATCGCGCAATCGACTGGCGACAAGGCGGTCGACATGATCCGATGTGGAGCCATGCTGCGCTGCTATGCGCCGAAGGCGGACGAACTCGACGCGATCGCCGCGTCGGATGCTTCTCAAGCCGATCGAAATCGGCGTATGCAGGTAATAGCCGAGGCGACCTTGCCGTGCGTCGAGAATGCAAGCGATGCGGGCGTACGCATGCTCGCGGAAAAGCGGTCCCCGGCATGAGCGAAGCGATTATCCTTCCCACTCGCAAGCATGAAGAATGGCGTTATTCCGATGTCGAGGCACTGGAAGCGCTCGATACCGGCGCGTTCGAGGACTGGCGCGATATCGAGGTTCCGGCGGGTGAGACATACCGTGAATGCCTCGTCATCGAAGACACCGACGGCCCAAGCGACTCCACCGAACTGCACCGCTTGCGCGTAAAGCTCGGCGAAGGGGCGCGCTGCGAGCTCTTCGGCGTGATCGCCAGCGGCCGACTCGGCCGGATCGAGGTCGTAACGACGCTTGCGCGCGGGAGCCATTTCGAGCTCGGCGGTATCACCGTGGGCGGGCGCGACACGACGCGCGAATTCGTCACCCGTGTTGCGCATGAGGAACCCGAGGCGACCAGCAATCAGGTCATCCGCTCTGTCCATTGGGGCAAAGGCACGGGCAATTTCCTCGGCCGGATCGACTGCGTGCGCGATGCGCAGAAAACCGACGCGGCACAGAGCTTCAAAGGCCTGCTGCTGGAAAAGGGTGCAAGCGTGAATGCCGTGCCACAGCTCGAAATCTTTGCCGATGATGTGAAATGCGCCCACGGGGCAAGCGTCGGGCAGCTGGACGAGATGGCCCGCTATTACATGGCGACCCGCGGCCTTTCGCCCGAACTTTCGCGCCGGCTGCTGGTGCAGGCCTTTATCGGCGATGCGCTGGTCGGCCTGGCGGATGACGCGGCAGAGCATGAACGCCTTTTGCGCGTGGCGCTCGACAAGCTGGACCGGCATCTGTGATGGCGACCCAAACGCTTTCGCGAAAGGCTGATTTTCCCGGCCTCGTCACCGCCGAGGGCGAGCCGTGGCATTATCTCGACACCGCGGCCACGGCGCAGAAACCGCGCGCCGTGATCGACGCGATGAGCCGCGCGCTGGGCGAGGACTACGCCACCGTCCACCGCGGGGTCTACAGCCGCAGCGCTCAGATGACGCTCGGCTACGAAGCGGCGCGGCGGCGTGTCGCCGATTTCGTCGGCGCGGAGAGCGAGAACGAAATCGTTTTCGTGCGCGGGGCGACCGAGGCCATCAATCTTGTCGCGATGACCTGGGGTCTTACCCAGATCGGCGAGGGTGACCGTATCGTCCTTTCCATGCTCGAGCATCACTCCAACATCGTTCCATGGCAATTGCTGGCCGCGCGAACCGGAGCGGTTATCGATGTCTGTCCTTTAACGGATGACGGGCAGATTGATCTGGATGCGCTCGAGAACTTGCTAAGCCCACGAACCAAGCTGGTGAGCCTCGCGCATGTCTCGAACGTTCTTGGCAGTGTGCTCGATGCGCGCCGCGCAGCGGACCTTGCCCATTCGGTTGGCGCGAAGCTGCTGCTCGACGGGTGTCAGTCCGCCCCGCGTATGGACCTCGACCTGCCTGCACTCGGCTGCGACTTCTACGCTTTCTCCGGACACAAGCTCTATGGCCCGACCGGGATCGGCGTGCTGTGGGCGCGCGAGGAGCTCCTCGACGCGATGCCGCCCTATCACGGCGGCGGCGCAATGATCGAAAGCGTCACGTTCGAGAAATCGACTTACGCCCCGCCGCCCCAGCGCTTCGAAGCGGGCACGCCCATGATCACCGAGGCGATCGCCCTGCATGCCGCTATCGATTATGTCGATGCGCTCGGGCCGGACAAGCTGTTCGCCCATGAAGCGGACCTCGCCAAACAGCTTCGCGACGAACTCCGCACGCTAAATTCGGTCCGCCTGTTCGGGCCGGAGGAAAGCGCCGGCATCGTCTCTTTCGAGATCGAGGGGGTTCACCCGCACGATCTCGGCACCATATTAGATGAGGAAAACGTCGCGATCCGCGCCGGCCATCACTGCGCTCAGCCGCTGATGGCGCATCTCGGCGTCCCGGCCACCGCCCGCGCAAGTTTCGGGCTCTACTCGGATGAAAGCGACATCGCCGCCCTGATGCGCGGCATAGAACGCACGCAAAGGATCTTCGGATGAGCGAAGAAACGACAGACCAGGATTTCATTGCCGCCCCCTCGCCCGTCGAGGCCGAGGCGCAGACACAGGCTGCCAAGCCGCCGCGCGCTCGCGTGTCGGACGTGGTCGATCCGGATGAGACGGCCGGCGCGAAGCTGGAACGCAAGCGCGATTATCTCGAAGGGTTCCTGCAGAAGAAACCCGAGGTTACGAACACGACCGGAGCGGGTGGAAAGCTGCAGCAGGACGTGATCGCGGCGCTGAAGGAAATCTACGATCCGGAAATCCCGGTCAATATCTACGATCTCGGCTTGATTTACGGGGTCGAAGTTTCGGATGAAAGCGACGTCGTGGTCATCATGACGTTGACTACGCCGCATTGCCCGGTCGCGGAAAGCATGCCGGGTGAGGTCGAATTGCGCGCGGCGAGCGTGCCCGGCGTCCGTGATGCGGAGGTCAATCTGGTTTGGGATCCGCCTTGGGGACCGGAAAAAATGACCGACGAAGCGCGGCTCGAACTGGGGATGCTGTGATGGCCGATACCGACACGAAGACCCGTCCCGCCCCGAAGGCTGCCGTAATTCTCACCGAACGCGCCGAGCAGCGCGTCGCCGATTTGATGGCGAAGGCGCCCGGGGATGCGATCGGCGTCAAGCTGTCCACCCCGCGCCGGGGCTGCTCCGGACTGGCCTATTCGGTCGATTACGTGAGCGAGGAAGCCAAGTTCGATGAGAAGATCGAAACCCCGGGCGGCACATTCTATATCGACGGGGCGAGCGTGCTTTACCTGATCGGCAGTACAATGGACTGGGTGGAAGACGATTTCTCCGCCGGTTTCGTGTTCGAAAATCCCAACGCCAAGGGTGCTTGCGGGTGCGGCGAAAGCTTCATGGTCTGAGGTTTGGCCTCAACGTCGCAGCGCTGCAATGCACGACGCCCGGTCGACACTTTGCCCGTCGCTCGCACGACGCGCTTCGATATGGGTTGCGCTCGGCTCTGCGCCGGGGCGCAGCGGATAAAGGTAGATATCCAGCACGCAGGCCTGGCCAGTGAATTGAAGCTTCTGCGCATCGCCCTCGGCCACATCGAGCCGGGGCGCCCCGAAAATATTGGCAAGCGCCGTGGCATTGCGGCCGATGATACCTTCGAGCCCCGGCGCGCGCATAATCTCGGGCACGATGAAGCCATCGCTTGCCGGCGCGTTCGGGGCCGGCTGGCGTTGCGGCGGCACGGGGCCGGGCGCGCTCGTTCCACGGGAAGGGATGCGATAAGGCGTCTTCGGCGAGGAGACGCAGGCCGACAACAGGATCGGCAACAGGATCAAGGTGAAAAGATTACGCTGGCGCATGGCGGCTCCGGTGAACAAGATGGGTCGCGCTCGCGGCGCCGAGAACCGGGGCGAGCAGATTGGCGAACGGCACAAGAAGCAGGGCGGCCACCACGCCGCCGAGGGCAAAGCGGGTCGGCCCGTTCAACGGTTGAACCTCCTCCGGCGAGCGGCGATGGCGCAGCCAGACCATGTCCTGCAATTCGCGCCCTAGCAGCCAGGCATTGACTGCCCAGAACAGGATTGCCGTACCGATCCCGGTTGCCAGCAGCAGGATGGCGGAGGGGAGCGCGACCAAATTGAACGCGACGGTGCGCAGGAAACCCCTGAAGCTGGCGCGAAGCTCTTCGCTCATGAGGACATCTCGAACGCCACGCGCGGCAGCCGGGTAATGCCTATGCTCGACGGCGCGCACCACCTCGTCGGCGAAGAATTGCAGGACGAACAGGGCCACAAGGCGAAATAGCAGCCATCCCGCAATAATCGTGAGGACGATCGCGGCCAGCGTGCTGACTTCGGCACTGAATGCGAAGCCCGTTGTCAGCAGATAACGATACAGCGCGGTCAACAGGACGCCGCCGGCGAGCACGAACACCGCCAACGTGATCGCCAGGCTTTTCGCCAGGACCTTCAGGATCGCCGGATCGCCGAGCTGCGCGATCGACAAGGCAAGGGCGGTGGGCAGGCGCAGCATCGGCGCTGCGATTGCGGGCGCGGGGCGGCCAAGTCAACGTCGCCCTTCCAAGCCGCGCGACAAACCGCTACCCGCCGCCGTCGAACGACACATCCGGAGCCCAAATGACCGAACCCCGCTACGACGTAATCGCCATCGGAAACGCCATCGTCGATGTGATGGCAACCTGCGAGGACGACCTGATCGACGAACTCGACCTGGCCAAGGGCGGGATGACCCTTGTCGATACCGAGCGGGCGAAGGAACTGTACGATGCGATGGGCCGGGCAACCGAGATTTCCGGTGGTTCGGCGGCCAATACGCTCGCCGGCATGGCGGCGCTCGGTGCGCAGTGCGCTTTTGTCGGCCAAGTAGCGAACGATCAGCTCGGCGATATCTTCGCGCACGACATCCGCGCCGTCGGCATCGAGTTCGACACCGCCCCGCGCGACGGCGATCCGCCGACCGCGCGCTGCCTCATCTTCGTGACGCCCGATGGCGAGCGTACGATGAACACCTTCCTCGGTGCGAGCCAGTATCTGCCGCCAGCCGCGCTGGACGACGAGCTGATCGCCAGCGCCGGTATCCTCTACCTCGAAGGCTATCTGTGGGATCCGGAAGAGCCGCGCAGCGCCATGCGCCGGGCGATCGAAGTCTCGCGCAAGGCGGGCCGCAAGGTCGCGTTCACTGCCAGCGAAAGCTTCGTGATCGATCGCCACGGCGACGATTTCCGCGCGCTGATCGAGGAAGGGCAGATTGACATCCTGTTCGTCAACGAGGGCGAACTGGCGACGTTGACCGGCGAAAAGGAGTTCGAGGCCGGCCTCGCCGCGCTGAAGGACAAGGTCCCGACCCTGGTCGCGACGCGCGGGGCGAACGGCGCGGTCGCAATCGGGAATGGAGAGCGCGCTGAAGTAGACGCCGAACCGGTCGACAAAGTGGTTGATACCACCGGCGCGGGCGACCTCTTCGCCGCAGGCTTCCTCACCGGACACGCTCGCGGCGAAAGCCTGGAGCGCTGCCTGAGAATGGGCGCGATTTGCGCGGCGGAAGTGATTTCACACATGGGTGCACGGCCCGAGGCGGATTTACGGGCTTTGATGGAGCGCTCCTAACGGCTGGTTTCCCGTTAGCAAATGCCTGTCCATTCCAATCCGTTGGGCAAGCGATCCGCCGAATAGTCAACTTGCAGGACTCTGCGAGGATGATCGATCATCGAACGTTCGGATGCATGAATGATCGGCGTGCTGTAGAGCCAAACGTCACCGGAAGCGGCGAAACACGTTGTCGTCGGGCATTTCGCAATCGCCGATCGAATATCGCCGGCGGCAACCTTTCCAATGCGGTGGCTGCCATTCGCCACGAGCAGTGGAGCGTTCGCTGCCGAGACCTTGTCCAGATGAAGTCGGACCGTGATCATCCCTTCGATATACTCGAACGGCGGTTCGACGTGCAGTATGCCGTGCTTTGTGGACCATGGACCGAACCCGCCAGTATCGACTCGTTCTCTTACGCAAATGGTCCGGTCTTGATGCCAGCCAAGCGCCCAGTTGTTCTGCGCTGTCTTATTGAAAAGAATCGCTCGAACCGGCCTGGCATTTGGCAGGAATGAGCATACGAGACGGCCGACATCGCTCTCCGGAGATACAAAGTCATAAAGAGCGGCATCGCGGGCGATCCGGGTGCCTGCATTTACCTCGTTATATCGAGAAGAGAGTTTCTCAAGCAGCGGCAGTGTTTCTGCGACAGCATCCGCAAATCGCACGCATCCTATCTTGCCAAAATCAATTGAGGGAGACGAAAACGCCCTAGTCACCCCCGCTCCCGCCGCACTTCGCGTTGGCCGATGTCTCGTCGGCAGAAGCCGGTGGGGAAGTCGATCGCATCGACGGCGGCATAGGCGGCGCGCTGGGCTTCGCTCGCGCTGGTGCCCTGTGCTGTGACGTTCAGGACGCGCCCGCCGTTTGCAGTTAGCGCACCGCCCTCGCGCTTCGTCCCGGCGTGGAAGACTTTCGCGCCTTGCGCCTCCGCCTCACCCAGATCGATCGCCCCGCCCTTTTTGGGCGTATCGGGATAACCCTCCGCAGCCATCACCACGGTCAGCGCGAAATCGCCTGACAGGGCGGGCCGTTCGATCTCGCCCAGCCGTCCTTCGGCGCAGGCCAGCATCAGGTCGACCAGATCGCTTTCCAGCCGCATCATCAGCACCTGACATTCCGGGTCGCCGAAGCGCGCATTGTATTCGATCAGCTGCGGCCCGCCCGGCGTCAGCATCAGTCCGGCATAGAGCACGCCCGAATAGGGATAGCCCTCCTCGCGCATCGCCTTCACGGTGGGTTCGATGATTTCGCGCATGGCTCTCGCTTCGAGGTCCGGCGCCAGAACCGGCGCGGGCGAGTAGGCTCCCATGCCGCCCGTGTTGGGTCCGGTATCGCCTTCGCCCACGCGCTTGTGATCCTGCGCGCTGCCCAGCGGCACGATAGCCTCACCATCGGTAAGGGCGAAGAAGCTCGCCTCCTCGCCGGTTAGGAACTGCTCGATGACGACCTCGCTTCCCGCCGGACCGAACTTGCCCTCGAACATCTCGGCGAGCGCGTGCTGCGCTTCCTCGCGGGTCTCGGCAATCACCACGCCCTTGCCCGCGGCCAGTCCGTCCGCCTTGAGGACGAAGGGCGGATCGAACTTCTTGAGGGCGCCCCATCCGGCTTCGAGCGAGGTGCAGCGAACGAATTTCGCCGTCGGGATGCCTGCACGCTCGCACAGCTCCTTTGTGAAGCTCTTGCTGCCTTCCAACCTGGCGGCGGCCTTGGAGGGGCCGAACACGGCGAAGCCCGCGCCGCGCAGACTGTCGGCCAGGCCATCCACCAGCGGCGCCTCCGGCCCTATTACGATGAGACCGATCGCGTTCGCGCGGCAGAATTCGGCAACGGCGTCATGGTCGCCTGCATCCAGCTCCACGCATTCCGCATGTTCGGCTATCCCGGGATTGCCCGGGCTCGCCCATAGCTTGTCGCAGCGCGGCGATTGCGCCATTTTCCAGGCAAGCGCATGTTCGCGGCCGCCGCTGCCCAGCAAAAGGATATTCATGCCCGCCGATTTCCCGTCCGATAGCGAAGAAGCCGATCTGGTAGCGAAGGGCCGCCCCGGCGACAACGCCGTGCCGCTTTCGGTGAGCGAGATTTCTGCCCAGTTGAAGCGCACAGTGGAGGACCGGTTCGGCTTCGTGCGCCTGCGCGGCGAGCTGTCGGGCGTCAAACGCGCGGCAAGCGGGCACCTCTATTGTGCGCTGAAGGACGAGAAGGCGGTGATCGACGGGGTGATGTGGCGGAGCGGCACGGTGCGCCTGCCGTTCCAGCCGGAGGACGGACTGGAGGTGGTCGCGAGCGGCAAGCTGACGACCTATCCCGGGCGTTCGAAATACCAGATCGTGATCGAGCGCATGGAATTGGCAGGTGAAGGGGCGCTGCTTGCGCTGCTTGAAAAAACCAAGGCGCGCCTTGCGGGGGAAGGCCTTTTCGACGCTGAACGCAAGCGGGCGCTGCCGTTCCTCCCTGCCACCATCGGGGTGGTGACGTCGCCCACGGGTGCGGTGATTCGGGACATCCTCCATCGGCTGGCCGACCGATTCCCGAGCCGCGTGATCGTGTGGCCGGTACTGGTGCAGGGCAGCGGCGCTGCAGATCAGGTGGCGGGCGCGGTGCGCGGCTTTTCCGCCATGCCCGAAGGGCATCCCGACCGCCCCGACCTCGTCATCGTGGCGCGCGGCGGCGGCTCGATCGAGGATCTGTGGAGCTTCAACGAGGAAGCGGTGGTGCGTGCGGTCGCCGAATGCTCGATACCCACGATCTGCGCGGTTGGGCATGAAACCGACACGACGCTGGCGGACTATGCGGCGGACCGACGCGCGCCAACGCCCACCGCCGCCGCGGAAATGGCCGTGCCGGTCCGCGCCGAACTGGCCGCCACCCTCGCCGATTATGTCCATCGCCAGCGGCAATGTGCGTTGCGACCGGTGGCGATGGGGCGGGAGCGGCTGGAGGCGCGGGCGCAGCGGCTGCCGAAGCCCGAAGCCCTGCTGCAACCACAGGCGCAAAAGCTCGACGATCTTTCCGAACGGCTGCGCCGTGGCCTGGTCGATCGGGCGGCGGCGGGGCGGGAACGTCTTGGCGAACTGCGACTGACCCCGATGGTGTTGCAGCGCGCCTTGCGCGAATCGCGTGGCGCATTAGCCGCACAGCGCTTGTCGCCGACGCTGATTCGCCGCCCTCTTAGCGAACGGCGCGAGCGGCTGGCGGCACTTGCGCGGGTGATGCGTTCGCTCGACCCTGATACCGTGCTGCAACGCGGTTTCGTGCGGGTAACCGATCAGGCTGGAAAGACGCTGACCCTGCGTGAACAGGCCGAAGCGGCGGGGGCGTTGACACTGAAGTTCCGCGACGGCGATCTTGCCGCAACTGTGGGTGAGGGGGCGGCGCCCGCACCCCGCAAGCGGACGACCAAGCGCAAATCGACCGGCGGCGCGCAGGAAGATTTGTTCGGTTAATCCGCGCCTGCTAGGCATCGCGGCATGCTGATGAACAAGGATACCGGCCGCAATTCCGGCGAGGCGAAACTGCACTACGGGCCGAACGGCTTTCGCGTGCTGCGCGCGGGCCAGTTCGTGACCTGCGCGCAAAGCGGCGTGCCGATCTCGCTGGAAGAACTGCGCTACTGGTCGGTCGAGCACCAGGAACCCTATGCTAGCGCGCAACTCGCGACCGAGCGACTGAAACCGTGAGCTTTCGCCAGGTCGCGGTTTTCGTATTTTTCTCGGCTTCGCTCTCGGCCTGTATCCCGCAAGGCGGGAACGCGCCGGTCGCCGAAGTGCAACCTAGCGAGGTGGTGCAACCGGTACGCGCCGCCCCGCCGCCTCCCCCGGCGCCGATGCCCAGACCCACACCCACTCGACCGGCGATCTTTTCGTTCGACGGCGAGCTCGAACAAGGTGGCTGGATCCGCGGTCAGGCCCCGGGCGGCGCAGTATCGGCGAAACTGGGCGATACCGCCCTCATGCTCGACAAGGACGGCCGCTTCTTCGCCGGCTTCGACCGCGACGCCGGGCCAGCCGCAACCTTGACGGCCACGCTTGCCGACGGCCGGCTGATAACCAGCCCGCTGAAAGTCGCGCCGCGCGACTGGAATATCGAGCGGGTCAATGTCGCGCGCCGATCCGGCGGCCCGTCCGAGGCGTTCATGCAGCGTCGTCGCCCCGAGCTCGAAGCCATCTATGCGGCACGCGAGATCGAGACAGATAGCACAGGCTGGTCGCAAGCGTTCAAATGGCCGGTGACGGGGCGCATTTCCGGCCGCTTCGGGTCACAGCGTATCTATCGGGGCGAGCCGGGCAGCTACCATTCTGGCCTCGACATCGCGGGCGGGCAGGGCACCACCTATGTCGCCCCGGCGGACGGTGTCGTTACGCTTGCGGCGGACGATTTCAGCCTGGAAGGCCGCTTGCTGATCATCGATCACGGACAGGGCCTCAACAGCGCGTTCCTTCACTCCTCCGAACTGTTCGTGCGTGAGGGGCAGACGGTAAAGCAGGGCCAGCCGCTCGGGCGGATCGGTGCGACGGGACGGGCGACCGGTCCGCACCTGCACTGGAGCATCAAATGGCGGGACGCGCGGCTCGATCCGCTGCTGTTCCTGCCGCCGATGCCCTGAACCGCCGCGCTTTCCAGATGCGCCGTCCCACCCGGCTGATCCTGCTCGCTCTCACCGCGCTCGGCCTTGCGCCCGGTACTTTCGTGCGAGAAACCCCGCCACCGCCGGACTTTACCTCGCCCGTCACGGTCGAGAAACTGCGGGTGCCGCAACTGCGCACCGGGCCGCTTCTATTGGCCGGCGCGTGGGTCCTGCGCAGCGAGAACGATCATTTCGGCGGCTATTCGGCACTGGTCGATAGGCGTGACGGCGCGTTTCTCGCCGCGAACGACGCAGGACGTCTGATGCGCCTGCCCCGGCCCGACCGCAACAGGGCCGCGCCGACACTCGACAAATTCGTCGATTTCGCCCGCGTCGACAAGGTGCATGTCGATATCGAATCGCTGACCGACGATCCGGAAACCGGCGAGGTTTGGGCTGGGCTCGAATGGGCGCAGGCGATTATGAGGTTCGGCCCGCAATTGCAGAAGCGTGCCGAAGTCCGGCCGGCCGAAATGCGCGACTGGGGTGCGAATTCAGGTCCCGAGTCGCTGGTACGGTTAAGGGACGGGCGCTTCGTTGTGATCGAGGAAGATTCGATAAGCGCGGGCCGCCATCGCGCCTTGCTGTTCGCGTCGGACCCGACACGCGGCGGGAAACCGATCCCGTTCCTGTTCGAAGGTGCCGACGGATACCGCCCATCCGATGCGACGCGCCTGCCCGACGGGCGCATTCTCGTCGTGCTGCGGAAGGTTCATCTTGCCCTGCCTATCCGCTTCGGTGTTCGCCTCGTCACGGCCGACCCGGCAGATATCGGGGCGGGGGGATTGCTGCGCAGTAAGCTTCTAGCCGAAATCGACGAACCCACTCCGACCGACAATTACGAAGGCGCGACGGTCACGGTCGAAGCGAACGGCGACTGGGCGATCTGGCTGATTTCAGACGACAACTTCTTTCGTTTTCAGCGCACCTTGCTGCTCAAGCTGGTCTGGCCGCGCGGCGCGCGGTAACGGCAAAAGGCGCCCGGATCGCTCCGGACGCCTCTGAATTGTCTATGCAAGGGGCTCGAAAGCCCGCCGGTCAGGCGGCTTCGGCAGCGGCCTTCTTCAGTTCGCGCTTCACCTTGAGAGCGCGCGAGGACAGCTTTTCGTCGCGCGTCTTCATCAGCCAGTTGTCGAGACCGCCATTGTGCTCCACCGAGCGAAGACCGTGCGTCGACACGCGGAACTTGAAGCTGCGATCCAGCTTTTCGCTCAGCAGCGTGACGTTCTGCAGGTTCGGCAGGAAGACCTTCTTGGTCTTGTTGTTGGCGTGGCTCACATTGTGGCCGACTTGGCGGCCCTTGCCGGTGAGTTCGCAAATGCGCGACATGATGGGTCTCTCGTTCGAATGGGCGGGCGCTGGGCCGCGTCCCGCATGGCGGGCCGAAGGGCTCGGCGTTGTCCCGGAAAGCGGCGCGCATAGCGGGGGCCTCCCGAATCGTCAAGCGCGTTGCGCCCGGCGAGCGCCGCGGTTAGCGCCATACCATGGCCCGATGGACCTTGCCTTCCCCCATGCAACGCGCGCTCGAACTCGCAAACGCATCCGCCGCCGCGGGCGAGGTTCCTGTGGGTGCGGTCGTGACGAAGGGCGGTGACGTGATCGCCGAAGCCCACAACCGGCCTCGAGAAACGTGCGACCCAACCGCCCATGCCGAAATCCTTGCCATCCGCAAGGCGGCGGCAAGACTCGGGCAGGAACGGCTGGACGGTTGCGACCTGTGGGTCACACTCGAACCCTGCGCCATGTGCGCCGGTGCCATCGTCCATGCGCGAATCACACGCCTCTATTTCGCCGCCAGCGATCCGAAAGGCGGAGCAGTTGAACATGGAGCGCGCATCTTCGAGCAACCCGGCTGCCTGCATCGGCCGGAAATCTATTCCGGCATGGGGGAAGAAAGATCGGCCGACTTGCTCCGGCAATTCTTCCGCGAGCGGCGCTAGAGCCCGCGCCAGATTTTCACAGGTGCTGCATCCTTTGCGCCGATGCGGCGGGCATCGCAGGCGATCGGCATGAAGCGCGTATCGTAACAAAGACGCAATTCCTGAAGCCAGCCGCGCTCGTTTAGATGGACGCCGATCGCGTTTTCGAACCAGCCGGGATTGGCGTCGGCGAACCGTTCGCGCACCATGCCGGCGTTCAGGTCGTCCTCCCGCGAAAGGCGCACGAAATCCGGCCATTGCAGCCCCGCGTACAGGATGCGCGTAACCCGGTAATAGGTCCGCGGCTTTCGCACCATGCAACTACCGTGCTTCGCCCATTGTCGCGCGAGCAGATGCATATCGGGCGAGATGCACCGATTGGGCTGGAGTGCGGCGGCTGGCGGTTCGCTCGGCGCGCACCATTGCGGCCAGCCTCGCCCGCTATCGGGCCACAAGCCATGCACGGTAAACCCGAACCGACCGGAGCGGCCCGAACATTGACGCGCCCGGGTTCGATCCCCTTCCCGAAAACGGCAGAATTCGGGCGACCATGACAAGGCGAACGTATAGCCGGTGATGGGCGATCGCCTCACCTCGCCGTCGCGCGCCACATCCGGCACCCGCACGACATCCGGCAACGCGCATTGGTAGGCCTGTGCGTGCAAGCCCGCCGGGATGGAAACCGCCGCTAAAGCAAACGCGATACTAGCCGAGCGGATCCTGGCCACCATCGGTCGTTCCCTTGAACCATGCCCGCGCATCACGACGAAACGCAAATGCAAGCGCGACTGCCTGCAAGACGAGCGAGAGGAGCACGACAAGATCGCTATATCCGACATCGTCCTGAACCAGTGCGAAAGCCGGAAGTGCCTGCCAGACGAGCAGGCCGATCAGCAAATAGCGCACGAAGCCGACTCGAAGATGCGCTGCCATCAACCATAGGATCAGACTGAGCCCGATGAAGAAGGCCATGCTGGCCGCCAGAAGAATGCTTGGCGACAAACCCGTTCCCGCGAGTTCCTCCTGCGCGGAAACGAGATTTGCGTCCCAATCGCGCATCACATTCGCGACATTGAGCGCAATCGATCCGAGATACAGGGAATCGAAGGCGCGGACGGATACCGGCCGGGATGGTCTGGGCGTCACACTCGCCTCCCGTGTTAGTCGGGCTGATCGCTTGTCTTCGAAGCGAACCAAGCCCTGGCCTCCGGCGTGAATAGCAGGGCGGCTGCGGCTACATTCATGATCACGGCAATCGCGCCGAGGACCAGCGATACGTCGAAGCCGGTCTGCAGCATGCTCAAGACAAAGGAGACCGCGCCCCAACCCGCGAAAATCGCAATGATCCATTTTACCAGACCGATCCTCAAAACGGACACCAGGAACCACAGAGCGAGGCTCACGACGATCCCGAAAGCGAAACCACCGATCAGCGCGATACTGCTCACGCTTTCCGCACCTGAGGTCGCCAGTTCGGCTTCCATCTGGGCCATGAGGCTGTCGTAATTGATGAATGTGGCCACGGTGCTGAGCACGATCGCACCGAGATAAAGCCAGTCGAACCGCTTGATTGCCGTCGGCTTCATGTCCGTTTCCCCCTGATATTCGCTAGGTGCGATGCCGCAAATCTACAGCGGGGTAAAGTCTAACCCGATATCGGCGGCGGGCGCACTTTGCGTGAGCCGTCCGACCGATACGTAATCGACGCCGGTCGCGGCCTTTGCGCGGATCGTATCGAGGTGGATACCGCCGCTTGCTTCGGTCGGCACCCGTCCGGCGACGATGGCGACGGCTTCGCGCAAGATTGCGGGTTCCATATTGTCGAGCAGCAACCGGGTCGCGCCGGCTTCCAGGGCCGGTTCGATCTGATCGAGCCGATCGACTTCGCAAATAATGTCCTCAACCCCGGCTTCGACCGCGCGCCGCACCGCCTCGCCCACGCTTCCGGCGACCAGTACGTGATTGTCCTTGATCATCGCCGCATCCCACAGGCCCAAACGGTGGTTGGCTCCTCCGCCCATCCGCACCGCGTATTTTTCGAGGTGCCGCAGGCCGGGGATGGTCTTGCGGGTATCGAGCAGGGTACAATCGGGGTTATCCATCGCATCGACATAGGCACGCACCATGGTTGCGATGCCGGAAAGATGCTGCACGGTATTAAGCGCACTGCGCTCCGCGGTCAGCATGGCGCGGGCATTGCCTTCGAGCCGCATCAGATCGGAGCCTGGATCGACCGCCGCACCCTCCTCGACCAGAATGTCGACTATCATATCGGGATCGAGTGCGCGAAAGAATGCCGCCGCGACCGGCAGGCCGGCGACGCGAATCGGATCGCGGCTGTCCATCACGCCGGCAAATTGCGCCCCCGCGGGGATGATGCTTTCCGAAGTTACATCCCGCCCGCCCCCGGGTAGACCATCGCCAAGATCCTCTGCCAGCGTCTCGCGGACGAACCGGTCGAGGTCGAAGCCGGGGAGCGTGAAGGTCATTGCGGGGCGGCGGGGATCAATCGCCTTCGCCCGGCTCCGTAGAGAAATATTTCTCGTACTTGCCCTCTTCGCCCTTGTGCTCGTCGGCATCGGCGGGCGGCTCTTTCTGACTGGTGATGTTCGGCCACTCGGCGGAAAGCTTGGTATTCAGCTCCAGCCACTTTTCGAGATTGTCCTCGGTATCGGGCAGGATTGCCTCGGCCGGGCATTCCGGTTCGCATACGCCGCAATCGATGCATTCCGACGGATTGATGACGAGCATGTTCTCGCCTTCGTAGAAGCAGTCTACCGGGCAGACTTCCACGCAATCGGTGTATTTGCATTTGATGCATGCATCGGTGACGACATAGGTCATGGAGCCGGATTCCTGGCGTTAGGTGAATGTTTGGCCCCCGCTATGGCGGAATGTCCTTCCGGGTCAAGGTCGCGATAACAGGCTTGCGCATCGCGCGGCGGCCCGCGGCGCTCCGGGATAGCTACCACCTCGATAAGACGGATGCGCTGGCCGAGCGGCAGGGTAAGGACGTCGCCCACCCGAATGTCGCGGCTGGTGCGGATCACGCGTTCGCCATTCAACCGGATGTGCCCTCTTTCGATCAGCGTCTGTGCCGCGCTACGCGTCCGGGTGAAGCGCAGGCAGCACAGCAGCCGGTCGATCCGCATGGTCAGTTTTGCTTCATCAAATCGGCCAGCCCGGCAAAGGCGCTCCCTTCCCGCGGCCGGGCGGGGGCTTGGCGATGCGATTGTTGCGGCTTGCGCCGGGCAGGGCGCCATTGCCACTGATCGGGGCGGGGCGGGCCGAAAGCAGCCTCGGACAATGCACGTGCCTTGTCGACCCGGAAGCCAGCGGTGCCGAGCAGGCGGATGGCATTCTGCTCTTCCAGCCCGATCGAAATCGGCAGCGACAGGTCGAGCACGAATTTGCGCCGCTCGCCCGCCTTGCTGCGCGCCTCGTGCGCCGCCTTGATAATCTTTTCGGCCAGATCGATGCGGATCGCCTGCGTTCCCGCGGGGCGATAGCCCGAGGGCAAGCTTTTTGTTTCGCCGATTACCGGCAGCATGGCCTCGTTGAGCGGGCGCCGGTCGATCCCGAGCGCGCGCAGCAACTGGCGCGGTGCGGGTTTCAGCAGCGGAAGCGCGTAGATATCGAGCGCGCCGAAGGTCACGCCGATCTTGCGCAGGAAGGGGCGCATGTCCTTCGGCAGATGTTCGATCCCGGCCTTCTCGCGGCTGGTAAATCCATGGCCCTGGATGAGATTGAGTAGCAGCGCGCGCGCTTGCGAACCCGCATCGGGATTACGCGCGGCGATGTGCATCTTGCGCAGCGGCTCGAGCGGCTCGAGCACCTTGTCGAGCCACGCATCGAGCGCAGCCAAAAGTGTCTCGCGCGACTTTTCCGGCAGGCTGTCGAGCTCGCGCGCCGCAATGAGATCGGGCTTCACCTGCCCCTCGCGCCGTTCCAGCTTCGCCAGCGTATGGCCCTTCCAACGGATCGCGCCCTTGGACAGTTCGATCTCGGCGAGGTCACCGGCCGCCAGCGCCTCCGCCTTTTCGCCGAGGATGCGAGGGAGCGCCTTTTCGGCAGCCGCGATCATCATCTTGCGATCGGCATGATTGGCGGCCTGATCGACGACAAAGCGGAAGCCCTCGACATGGCCGAGATGCTCGCCTTCGACGGTCACCGCGCCGTCTTCTGAAAGATCGATGGGTAGCATGCCGGCATCCTGGCCTACGGATTTCATCAGGATTGCAGTCCTCCGGTTTACGAATCGTTCGGTCAGCCGCGCATGCAGCGCGTCCGATAATTTGGCTTCGACGCCGCGCGCGCGGGACGCCATTTCGTCGCGAGCCAGAACCCAGTCGGGCCGCTGGCAGATATAGGCCCAGCTGCGAATCGCGGCGATACGGCCCTGTAGGGTATCGATGTCGCCGCTCATATTGTCGAGTTCGGAGATGCGTGCCGCGACGTAATCCGCACCGAGATAGCCGTTCCGTAGGTCTTCCCAGAGCCGCGCCACGAAGCGGGCATGAACATCCGGACCCCGCGCGCGGAAATCTGGCAGCGAACAGGCTTCCCAGAAACGCCGGACCATGCCGGGACCGCGAATATCGTCCGCCACCGGCTCTTCGGCGAGCCGCTTCAGCGTAGCGAGGTCGATCGCTTCGGGCGCGAGGCGTAGCGCCTCGTCCTGGGGCGGACGCTCGAGATCGGCGATCAGCGTGTCGAGATTGTCGAAGCGCGGTTCGGGTTCGCGCCAGTAGAGATGCGTCAGCGGCGCGAAGCGATGTTCCTCGATCGCATACACTTCCTCGTCGGTGAATTCGGGCGTGGCGCCGGTCTGCTTGCCCGCGCCCGCCAGCGTACCGAAGGTTCCGTCGCGCTGGTGCCGCCCGGCCCGGCCCGCGATCTGCGCCATCTCAGAAGGCAGCAGGCGACGCATCCGCACGCCGTCGAACTTCGAGAGGCCTGCGAACGCCACGTGATTGACGTCGAGATTGAGGCCCATGCCGATCGCATCGGTAGCGACGATGTAATCCACCTCGCCATTCTGGAACAATTCGACCTGCCGATTGCGCGTTTCCGGTGACAAGGCACCCATCACCACAGCCGCTCCGCCGCGGAACCGGCGCAGCATCTCTGCGACGGCATAAACGGCCTCGGAACTGAAAGCGACGATCGCGCTGCGCGGCGGCAGGCGCGAGAGTTTGCGCGGACCGATATGGGTGAGGGTGGAGAAGCGCGGCCGCTCCGATATTTCCGCTTCCGGAACCAGTGCTTTCACCAACGGCTCGAGCGTCGCCGCGCCCAGCAGCATGGTCTCTTCCCGACCTCGCGTATTGAGCAAGCGATCGGTAAAGACGTGCCCGCGTTCCCGATCGGCGGAAAGTTGCGCCTCGTCCAATGCGACGAACGCGCGCCCGCCTGCATCTCGCGGCATGGCTTCCACGGTACAGCACAGGTAGCGCGCATCCGGCGGTTCGATGCGCTGCTCGCCGGTAATGAGGGCGACCTGCTTTTCGCCTTTTATCGCGCAGATCCGGTCATAGACCTCGCGAGCGAGAAGTCGCAGGGGGAAACCCATCGCCCCGCTCGAATACGCGCACATCCGCTCGATTGCGAGATGGGTCTTGCCGGTATTGGTCGGCCCGAGGACCGCCTTGATCGTCCCGTCTTTCACATGTCGAAGGTGGCAGCGACCGACCGGTATCGCAACCGTTCGTCCGCCGGTTCCCTCCGTTTGTCGCGCAAGTCCAGCATCTCGGCGCAAATTAATCGCAAGTTTACTTTAATTACGCACAACCGCGGCGATTGGACGGCCCGGAGGGGGTCTCGGTCCTGCGCCTTGAATGCGGTGCGGGTGTATTGTTTGGAGGACGAGCGGTGTACCGCGCAGCCGAAGATCAGACTTTGCACATGGGGAGCGCACCGGATGGATCGCCGGTTCGCTGCTCCCCTGCGGTCCCGCCCCGGTCCAAGCAGACGGCCTCGAAAGAGGGCCCGAAAGGCTGGCGCGCCAAGCTCCATACGCTCGATCTCGCACCGGATCTCGGGAACGAGATCGGGAGCCGCCGCTGGTTTCGTGGCCTCGGCACCCTCATCGGGCTGACCGCGGGCGCGCTCGCCTTCTGGCCGAGTTTCGCGCCGCTCGAAGCTGCACCGCTCATGCGAACCGACGAGGATGTGCGCGGCGAATATCGTAGCCAGGCGATCGCACCGCTAGCCTTGGGCGCGGATACCGGACGTCGCATGGGCCCTACCGAACTGGTCCGCCCGCTCGCTGCCGCGCCCGAACGCCCTCGTATCGAGCTGCTGGCCACTCTCGGCAAAGGCGACGCATTCGATTCTGTCCTGCGCCGTGCCGGCATGGGCGAGGACGATGCGGAACGTGTCGCGAGCCTGGTTGGAAACGCCATCCCGCTCGGTGAACTGGAGCCGGGGACGAAGATCGATCTCGTGCTCGGCCGTCGTCCTGCCGCCGATGCGCCGCGTCCGCTGGAAGAGCTGACATTCCGCGCACGTTTCGATCTGGAACTTGCGGTGTCGCGCCTCGATCCGGGCGCGCCGCTCACCTTGAGCCGCCGCCCGATCCGCGTGGACGAAACGCCGCTGCGCATTCGCGGCACGGTCGGCGACAGTCTCTACCGCTCGGCACGCGCGGCTGGCGCACCGGCGAGCGCCGTGCAGGCCTATATCAAGACCCTGTCCGCACAGGTAAACTTGGAACGCGACGTGCGCGCAACCGATACGTTCGACATGATCGTCGCCCACCGCCGCGCCGCGACTGGCGAACGGCAGGCCGGGCAATTGCTCTACGCCGGGATCGAGCGCGATTCGACGTCGAAGGTCCAGCTGATGCGCTGGGGCAAAGATGGCAAGTTCTACGAGGCATCGGGTGTCGGAGAACAACGCGACGGATTGATGGCGCCGGTGAACGGCCCCATAGGTTCGCGCTTCGGCATGCGTCGCCATCCGATCCTGGGCTACAAGCGGATGCATTCCGGGCTCGATTACCGCGCCCGTCACGGCACGCCGATCGTCGCGGTAACCGATGGACAGGTTACCGGCGCGGGCCGGATGGGCGGTTGCGGCAATGCGGTGCGGATCCGCCACGGCGGCGGGCTCGATACCCGCTATTGCCACATGAGCCGCATGGCGGTGAGCCGCGGTCAGAGCGTCAAGCGCGGGCAGGTGATCGGCTATGTCGGCTCGACCGGCCTCTCGACGGGACCGCATCTGCATTACGAAATGTATCGCGGCGGCCGCGCGGTCGATCCGGCATCGGTCCGCTACGTTACCCGCGCACAATTGAGCGGAGCGGAATTGCAGCGCTTCCGCGAATCCCTCGCGCGCATCCGGACCGTGGAGGCGGGAGCGGCGCTGGTGGATCTTGAAAAGACGCAGGCGGAGATCGCCGCGGATGTCCCCCAGCGCGAAATCGACAAGCTCGATCTCAAACGCCGCGACTGACGGTAAGGCGACATTGCGCAGCGCCGCCGCATAAGGCATCGCTGCGGATAATGTCCCAAGCTTCCTATCCCTCGACCCGCCTTCGCCGCCCCCGCGCCCATAACTGGAGCCGCGCGCTGCACCGGGAAACCATGCTCACCCCGGCGGACCTGATCTGGCCGCTCTTCGTGACCGAGGGGCGCGGCGTGGAGGAAAAGATTGCCAGCCTGCCCGGCGTTTCACGCTGGTCGGTCGACGGGATCGTGGCGCGCGCGAAGGAGGCGGTCGGCCTCGGCATTCCCTGCCTTGCGCTGTTCCCCAATACGCCGGCCGACAAACGCAGCAAGGATGGTGCCGAGGCGTACAATTCTGACAATCTCATGTGCCGTGCGATCAAGGCGGTGCGCGATGCGTGCGGCAACGATATCGGCATCCTCACCGACGTCGCACTCGATCCCTATACGAGCCACGGGCAGGACGGTCTGCTCGATCCCAGCGGGTATGTGACCAACGACGATACCGTGGCCCTGCTCGTCGACCAGGCGGTAACGCAGGCGGAGGCTGGTGCGGATATCGTCGCTCCGTCCGACATGATGGACGGCCGGGTGCGCGCAATCCGCATGGCGCTGGAAATGGGCGGTCATCACAACGTCCAGATCATGAGCTACGCCGCAAAATACGCTTCGGCCTTCTATGGACCGTTCCGCGATGCCGTGGGCTCTGGCGGACTGCTGAAGGGCGACAAGAAGAGCTATCAAATGGACCCGGCCAATGGCGACGAGGCCATGCGCGAAATCGCGCTCGACATTGCCGAGGGAGCAGACAGCGTGATGGTAAAGCCCGGCCTCGCCTATCTCGACATCATCTGGCGCGCGAAGGAGGCGTTCCACGTACCCGTCTTCGCCTATCAGGTGAGCGGCGAATACGCGATGATCGAGGCAGGTGCGGCGGCCGGGATCGGCGACCGCGACGCGCTGCTGATGGAAAAGCTGGTCGCCTTCAAGCGGGCGGGCTGCAGCGGTGTGCTGACTTACCATGCTCCGGTCGCGGCTCGCCTGCTCGGCGCATAGTGATGTGGCCCGAGTTCCGTCTCGAAACCGACCGGACGGTGCTGCGCGACTGGTTGGAGGACGACTGGCCCGAGTTCTTTCGCGTAACGAATACGCCCTCCGTCATGGAATGGCTTGGCGGAGTTCTCGACGATGACGGTCGGGAAAAGCAACGCGCCCGTGTGGAGGCTTGCCGCGCGGCGAACGGGTTCTGCTTCTGGGCGGTCGAGCGCAAGATGGACGGCGCTTTGCTCGGCTTCTGCGGATTGAAGCGCGCCGACGCACCGGGATCGAGCGTGACCGGCGAAATGGAGGTCGGCTGGCGCTTCCGCAAAGACAGCTGGGGGCAGGGCTACGCCAAGGAGGCCGCCATCGCTGCGATCAATGCCGGCTTCGCGCAATTCGGCGCAAACGAAATCGTCGCGCTTACTGTCGAAGGCAACGCGCCCAGCTGGGGTCTGATGAAACGGCTCGGTATGCGGCGGCGCGAAGAGCTCGACTATGCAGACGCGCGATACGATCCACCTTGGCGCGATACGATCGTCTACACCATTATGCGGGAACAATGGGAGAGAACCCGATGACAGAAACACTAAGCCGCCCCGGCGTTCGTATCGTCTCGATCCATGGAAAGACGCCGACCATCCATGAAACCGCTTTCGTCGCGCCGGGCTGTATCGTCGTGGGCGACGTGACGATCGGGGCTGGCTCGAGCATCTGGTATAATTGCGTGCTGCGCGCCGATGTCAGCCGCATCGTTATCGGCGAGCGCACCAATGTGCAGGACGGCAGCGTGCTCCATTGCGATGGCCCCGCGCCCGGCATGCCCGCGGGCTCGCCATTGATCATCGGGGACGACGTGCTGATCGGCCACATGGCGATGGTTCATGGCTGCACGATTCAGGATCGCGGCTTCGTCGGCCTCGGCGCGATTGCGATGAACCAGGCGGTGATCGCGAGCGATGCGATGCTCGCCGCCGGTGCCATGCTGACCGAGCGCAAGGTGATGGGGACGCGCGAGCTGTGGGCCGGGCGCCCGGCGAAGAAGCTCAAGGATCTGGACGATGCGGCGATTGCCGGAATGAAGCTCGGCGTCGCGCATTATGCCGAGAACGCGAAGCATCATGCACAGGCGCTTCGAGAGGGATAGTCGCGCCGCGCGACTTCGTCATCAATCCTGCACGAGCGCCCGCAGCGCCTCGATCCGGTCGGCTTCGTGCGGCGGCTTGTCCCAGCGGATGCGGTGGATGCGGGGGAAGCGCATCGCGAGACCCGATTTGTGGCGCTTGCTGTCATGCACGCTGTCGAACGCCACCTCGAACACCAAGCTTTTGTCGGTTTCGCGTACCGGGCCGAAGCGGTTGACGGTGTTGCGGCGCACATGGCGGTCGAGCTTTTTCAATTCCTCGTCGGTGAAACCGGAATAGGCCTTGCCAACGGGGAGCAACTCCGCACCGGTGTCGGGATCACCGTCCCAGCAGCCGAAGGTGTAGTCGGAGTAGAAGCTCGATCGTTTGCCGCTGCCGCGCTGAGCGTACATCAGCACGCAATCGATCAGCAGCGGATCGCGTTTCCACTTGTACCAGTAACCGACGCGCCGCCCGGCGATATAGGGGCTGTCCTTTCGCTTCAGCATCAGCCCCTCGATCGCTTCGTCGCGGCTGCCGCCCCTGATCTCACCGAGATGCTCGAAGTCACGCGCGTCGACAACCCTGCTGATATCGAAATGGCTTTGGGGCAGGCGGTCCATCAACGCCTCCAACCGGGCGCGGCGTTCGGTCCACGGCAGTTTGCGCAGGTCCTCGCCTTCGAGGATCAGGACGTCGTAGAGACGCACGAAGGCAGGCGCTTCGGCTAGCATCTTCTTGCTAACAGTCTTGCGCCCGAGCCGTTGCTGGAGCGCGTTGAAGCTTGCGGCCCCGCCTTCCTCGCCGCCCTGATGCGCGCCGCGGACCAGCAGTTCGCCATCGAGTACAGCGTTCACCGGCAAAGCGTCGAGAAGTTCGGGGAAGGTCGCGGAAATGTCGTCGCCCGACCGGGAATAGAGCCTGGTTTCTGCTTCCTCGCCCTGTCCGGCGCGGACCAGTTGCACGCGAATGCCGTCCCATTTCCATTCGGCGGCGAAATCTTCGAGATCGACTACCGTTTCTTCTAGCGGATGGGCCAGCATGAAGGGGCGGAAGGTCGGCAAATTCTCGGTATCGGGCGGGTCCTCGCCATGCGCCGCCCATGCGAACAGTTCGGGGAACGGCGGCTTCAAGCCATGCCAATATTCCTCGACATCGTCGATTTGGACCTCGAAGGCCTGCGCGAACGCGGTCTTGGCGAGGCGGCTGGACACGCCGATGCGCATCCCGCCGGTCGCCAGTTTGAGCAGAGCGTAGCGGCCGGAAGGATCGAGCCGGTCGAGCAGCTTCGGTAATTCCACGAACACGCTCTTGCGGTTCATCGCCTCGAGCAGTTCGACTGTCTCGCTGACCGTGGGCGGCGAGGGAGGATGTTCGGGCGCGGGCCATAGCAGGCTGGCCGTCTCCGCCGTATCGCCGACGAAATCGCGGCTCAGCGTCCACAGCACCGGGTCGATCCGGTCTTTCAGAAGGTTGCGGATGGTCGAGCTTTTCACGGCCGGAAAGTCGAGCCCGTCCGACAATGCGGCAAGCGCCCAGCCGCGATCGGGATCGGGCGTGGCGCGCAGATACTCCGCGATCAGACGCAGCTTCTCGTTGCGTGAACGGGTATAGACCAGCGCGTCGATGAGGGCGGCGAATTCTTCCAAACCCTAATCGTCCTCGTCTTCGTAGCCCACCATCGCGAGCGCCCTCGCACGGCGCTGATGAAGCTGGCACCAGCGCAGCAGTGCATCCTCGCGGCCATGAGTGATCCAGGTTTCCTGCGGGTTCACTTCCTGAATCGTGCGGGTAAGTTCGCCCCAGTCGGCATGGTCGGAGATGACCAGCGGCAGTTCGACATTGCGCTGCCGGGCGCGTTGGCGCACACGCATCCAGCCGCTCGCCATGGCTGTGATGGGTTCGGGCAGGCGGCGGCTCCAGCGGTCGTTCAGCGCGCTGGGCGGACAGATGACGACGTGGCCGCGCATATCGTCCTTCTTCGCATCCGCCACCAGCCGCAATTCGCCCAGATCGACGCCATGTTCCTCGTAAAGCCGGCACATCTTCTCCATCGCACCGTGGAGATAGATAGGCGCGCTATGCCCCGCCGCGCGCAATTCGGCGATCACCCGCTGCGCCTTGCCCAGCGCATAGGCGCCGACCAGTACGCAGCGATCGGGGTGCGCAGCCAGCCGGTCGAGCAGCTTGGCTATTTCGTCCTCGATCGGCGGATGGGTGAAGAGGGGCAGGCCGAAAGTCGCTTCGGTGATGAAGATATCGCACGGAGTGACTTCGAAGGGCGGGCAGGTGGGATCGGCGCGGCGTTTGTAGTCGCCCGTGCAGATGATCCGCTCGCCTGCGTGCTCGAGGAGGATCTGCGAACTGCCCAGCACGTGGCCCGCCGGAATGTAGGTCGCATCGACGCCGCCCTTCAGCCGGATCGTCTCGCCATATTCAACCGGAATTGCCTTGTGCGGGATTTCGCCCGCCTCGTCTTCCGCGCCGGTGCGATAGCGCAGTTCCATGATGGCGAGGGTTTCCGGCGTCGCCACCGTCTCGCCATGGCCGCCGCGCGCATGGTCGGCATGCCCATGAGTAACGAGCGCATGTGCGACCGGCTTGGAGGGGTCGACCCACGCGTCCGCGGGTTCGACATAGATGCCGTGCGGGTCGGGTTTGATCCAGGAAAAGGGCGCGGCCATCGGCGAAGAAACCGAAGGCGGCGCGCTTGCGTTCCCGAACCCGGGCTATTGCGGCCTCGCGCGCAGGCGCTCCAGCATGCGTCCGAGCGTCGGCTTCTGGCCGGTCGCGAGCAGACTGGCGCGGAACAGGCGGCCGAGGAAGATCAGTTCGAGCGCGATGGTCGCCGCGAGCAAGGCCCCAGTTCCGACCAGCACCCAGGTTTCGATGCCCATTCCGAGCCGCGCCAGCACAGCGAAGGGCGTCCACAGCGGAACCCAGGTAAGCACCTGCACGATCCAGCCTTCGCGTCCTGCAAGAATAGCTTGCAAGAGGAAGGTGATCGGCAGCAGGATCGCGAGCAGGACAGGCATGAGATAACCCTGCGCCTCGCTCATCGAATCGACCATCGCGCCGATGGCGACGAAGATCATCGAGATGCCGATATAGCCCGCGACGAAGAAATAGAGGATCGTCAGGATCGCGCCGGGCGAAGATACCGGTTCCAGCGCCGGGCGGATCATGTCGGCGATCACGCCTTGCGTCGCATAGGCGGCGACGGCAGCGCAGCCCGCCCACACGGCGATCATCAGCAAGCCGACGCTGAGCCCACCGAGAAGCTTTCCGTACATGAGTTCCTCCGGCTTGATGCAGGCGAGCAACGACTCGAGCAGTTTGTTCGATCGCTCCTCGACCGAGCCTTGCAGCATCCAGCTGCCCGACAGCATCAGGCTCATCATGAGGATATACGCAAGGGCAAGCGGGACGATGGAGCGGACCAACAGCGCCTCGCGCGCGCCATCGCCGGGGGGCGGGGTGTTTACGGAAATGGCCGGGACGGCGCTCTGGATCGCCGCCGCGTCCGCCGCGAGAATTCCTCGTTCGGCCAGCAGGCGGGTGCGCAGGTCACCGGTAAGCGTTTCCTGCATGGCGGCGACGAAGCTCGCGCGGGGCTGGTTGGCGGAATAGAGGCCAATCGCAGGAACGGCCGGATAGTCCTCGCCGATCAGAACGACGATTTCGGGCGCGTCGTCCGCGTCGCTGTCGAACAGGTCCTGCGCGGCGGCCCCGAAGCCTTGCGCCGATTGGGAGGCGAGGGCGGGCGGTGCGGGGACGAATTCGTACAGCGGCGGATCGGCCTCGAATTCCGGCGTGCCATCTGGTCGGACCGCATCGATTTTGGCGATTGCGCCATCGACCCCGCCGGAAGTGCGGAAAGCGGCGATGTCGGTGGCGGTGTACCAGCGATCGTGCTGCGTCCAGACGGCCTGCGGATCGGCGCTTTCGAGGTCGTAGCGCTGCACGTAGCGCGAGAGTTCGCGAAGGGTGTTGCGATCGTCGTCTTCGGCGAAGCGCTGTTGCAGAGCCTCGCCCGCACCGCTGCCAGACCGATCGATCATGGCGACAGGCGTTGCGTCCTCGTCGCCAAGGCTTTCTGCCAGTATCGGACCCAAGGCCAGCGCGACGGGCAGGATGAGCAGCGTCAGCCAGAAGCTTTTCATCGCGAGGATCTGGCGAATTTCGCGTTTCGCGACGAGGAGGATATTGGTCATCGTTGTACTCCTTCGCCGCCGACCAGTTCGACGAATATGTCGTGCAAGGTGGCGCGCCGCTCATCCCACCGCCGCAAGCCGATCCCGTTGGCGGTGCAGTGTTCGAGGACACTGGCTGGCGAAACGCCCGGTTCGAGTGCGACCTTCCATTCGCGCCAGCCGTCGCCTGCTGGCTCGCCCGCATCGGCCCTTGCGACACCTCGAAGCGAGGAGAGATCGCTTTTGGCAACGGCGGTGAGGCTGATCGGCAATTGCGCGCGGGCTTCGTCCAGCGTGCCTTCGAAGCGCTTCCTCCCTTTTCGCAGCAGCAGCAACCGATCGCACAGCCGCTCGGCATGCTGCATCACGTGGGTCGAGAAGATAACCGCTGCACCGCGTTCCGACGCGCGCAGGATCTCGTTTTCGAGCAGGCCCTGATTGACCGGATCGAGACCGGAAAACGGCTCGTCCAGCATCAGCAATTCGGGATCGTTGACCAGCGCCGTCGCCAGCTGCACCTTCTGCGCCATGCCCTTGGACATGTCGCCGATATCGCTTTTCGCCCGGTCGGCGAGGTCGAACCGAGTCAGGAGGTCCATGCCGCGCGATCGGGCAAGCCCGGCATCCATGTTCTTCAATCGCCCGAAATAGACGATGGTCTCGATGGCGCTCATGCCGGAATAAAGACCGCGTTCTTCGGGCAAGAAACCGATCGCTGCCGCTTGCCTGCGATCGGGCGAGCCGCCGAGCACGGTGATGGTGCCGGATGTCGGGCGGATGATGTCGAGCACCATGCGCAGCGTCGTCGTCTTGCCTGCGCCGTTCCCGCCGAGGAAGCCGAAGATTTCGCCTTCCCTAACGGTGAAAGACAAATCGTCAACGGCCAGAACGTCGCCAAAGCGCTTTACGAGCCGGTCTACTTCCAGAACTGCCATCGTTTCCCCCCGATAGAGCGCGATGCCTATGGGGTTCGTGCCCCGCCCGCAAGCCGATACCCGACGGATACGAAAAAGGGGTCGACAAATGCCGACCCCTTTCTGGTTCACTCGGTGGATGAAGCTCAGCTTTCGCTTTTGTCCGCTTCCTCCGACGTATCGTTCTGCGGATCCGGCGAAGAGGCCTTCCTGGTGGACGGCTTTTTCTTCGCCGTTTTGGCTTTAGGCGGCGCCGGGGTGACTTCGAAGGCGGGCTTGCCGTCCTTCATCGTCACCGCAACTTCGCCGCCATCGGCCAGCTTGCCGAACAGCAATTCCTCGGCCAGCGGCTGCTTGATCTTTTCCTGGATCAGGCGGCCCATCGGACGGGCACCGTACAGCCGGTCATAGCCCTTGTCGGCTAGCCAGGCGCGGCTTTCCTTGTCGAACGTGATGTCGACGTTCTGCTCCGCGAGCTGCAATTCGAGCTGCAGGATGAATTTGTCGACCACGCGGGCGACCGTATCCCTGCCGAGATAGGTGAACGGTACGATGGCATCGAGCCGATTGCGGAATTCCGGCGTGAACATCCGCTTCACCGCTTCCTCGCTCGCATCCTCGCGGCTGACATCGCCGAAGCCGATGCCCTGGCTCGCCATATCGGCGGCCCCGGCATTGGTCGTCATGATGAGGACGACGTTGCGGAAGTCGACCGTCTTGCCATGGTGATCGGTCAGACGGCCGTTATCCATCACCTGCAGGAGGATGTTGAACAGGTCGGGATGCGCCTTTTCGATTTCGTCGAGCAGCAGCACACTGTGCGGATTCTGGTCGACCGCATCGGTCAAGAGGCCGCCCTGATCGTAGCCGACATAGCCCGGAGGCGCGCCGATCAGCCGCGAAACGCTGTGCCGTTCCATATATTCCGACATGTCGAAGCGCTTCAGCTCGATGCCCATGATGCTGGCAAGCTGTCGCGCGACTTCGGTCTTCCCGACGCCGGTCGGGCCGGAGAACAGGAACGAGCCGATCGGCTTATCGGGATCGCGCAGGCCGGCGCGGCTAAGCTTCATGGCCGTGGCGAGCCGGTCGACCGCGGCATCTTGGCCGAAGACGACATGCTTCAGATCGCGGCCGAGATTTTCGAGCGCCTTCTTGTCGTCCTTGCTGACCGATTTGGGCGGAATGCGCGCCATGGTGGCGATGACCGCCTCGATCTCGCGCGAGGTGATCTTCTTCTTCCGCTTGGACGGCGGGACGAGCATCTGCATTGCACCGACCTCGTCGATCACATCGATCGCCTTGTCGGGCAGCTTGCGGTCATTGATGTAGCGCGCCGAGAGTTCGACCGCCGTCTTGATCGCATCGGGCGTGTACTTGACCTTGTGATGATCTTCGAACGCGCTGCGCAGGCCCTTGAGGATCTTGACCGTATCCTCGATCGTCGGCTCGTTCACGTCGATCTTCTGGAAGCGGCGCAGCAGCGCGCGATCCTTCTCGAAGTGGTTACGGAACTCCTTGTAGGTGGTCGAGCCGATACAGCGGATCGCCCCGCTGGACAGTGCCGGCTTCAACAGGTTGGAGGCATCCATCGCCCCGCCGCTGGTGGCTCCGGCACCGATCACGGTGTGAATCTCGTCGATGAACAGTACGGCGTGCGGCATGCCTTCGAGTTCGTTCACGACCTGCTTCAGCCGCTCCTCGAAATCGCCGCGATAACGCGTGCCGGCGAGAAGCGCGCCCATGTCGAGCGAATAGATCACCGCTTCGCTCAGCACTTCCGGAACGTCGCCCTCGACGATCTTGCGCGCCAGGCCTTCCGCGATCGCGGTCTTGCCCACGCCGGGATCGCCGACATAGAGCGGGTTGTTCTTCGACCGGCGGCAGAGGATCTGCACCGTGCGATCGACCTCGGGCCCGCGGCCGATCAGCGGATCGACCTTGCCGTCCTCCGCCTTCTTGTTGAGGTTGACGGTGAACTGGTCGAGCGCGGTTTCCTTCTTGTCGCCGCTCTTCGCCTTTTCCTCGCCCTCGGCCGCGTTCTCCGCGCCCTGCGGCGTCTTGCCGCTTTCGAGCTGCTTGCCGCCCTTGCCGATGCCGTGGCTGATGAAGCTCACCGCATCCAAGCGGCTCATGTCCTGCTGCTGCAGGAAATAGACCGCGTAGGAGTCGCGTTCGGAGAAGAGGGCGACCAGCACGTTGGCACCTGTCACCGTGTCCTTGCCCGAAGACTGCACGTGCAGGATTGCGCGCTGGATCACGCGCTGAAAGCCGGCGGTCGGCTGCGGATCGGAGCCGTCGTCGGATTTGAGCGACTGGTATTCCTGTTCGAGATACTGCCGGACCACCGCGCCCAACTCGTCGAGATCGACGCCGCACGAACCCATGACCTGCGCCGCATCTTCGTCGTCGATCAGTGCGAGCAAAAGGTGCTCGAGCGTCGCGTATTCGTGGCGACGTTCGCCGGCATCGCTGAGGGCTGCATGGAGGGTCTTTTCGAGATTTGCTGCGAAGCTGGGCATTCGTGTGTTCTTTCGTCAGGAGACTCGCGGAATGGTCGGTTGAACAGGCGGATTGGAGAGTACCGCCAACAGGTTAGCCGAAGCTGTATGAAGGACCGCGTATGACGGGAATATAGGATCGGATTTCGCCATTTCACCCCCGCCGCGCATGGTCATTCCTTGCGGCCGAACAGCGCGTCTGCCGCATCGCGGTGGGCGGCGGCTTTCAGGCGGTGTTTTTCGACTCGGGCGATCTCGGCCTCGAGCAGGGCGATGCGTTCGGCCAGTTCGTCCTGCGAGTAGGGGGAAAGGTCTTCGGCGGCGAGCTTGCTCGCGGCATCGCCCTTGGGGCGGGGCAGGTCGCTTTCATCCATTGCCAGCCAGTCTCCGCTTCCGTCCGGTTGCTGTCAACCGATGTGCGATGTATTGCGCCTGCCGACTGCGCTGCGCCGATGGGGCGACGGCGAGAAGGGGGCGCGAATTTTGGCCGATCTGCCTGACACCATGACCGCGATGGGTTTCGACGATGCGGGCGATCCAGACGTCTTCCGTCCCGAATCGTTGCCGATGCCCGAACCGGGCAAAGGCGAAGTATTGATCCGCGTTGCCTGGGCGGGCGTGAACCGGCCCGATGTCATCCAGCGGCAGGGCTTCTATCCGCCGCCGCCGGGCGCCTCGCCCATTCCCGGGCTCGAAGTTTCCGGAACCATCGTTGCGGTGGGGGAGGACGTGCAACCCGAACTTCTTAATCACCGCGTGTGCGCGCTGGTTTCGGGTGGGGGCTATGCGGAATACTGCCTGGCGCAGGCGGCGCATTGCCTGCACGTGTCGCAGGCGATGGACCTGAAAACCGCTGCGGCCATACCCGAAACGCTGTTCACCGTATGGCACAACGTATTCGAGCGTGGCTGGGCCAAGGAGGGGGAAACCTTCCTCGTCCATGGCGGCACCAGCGGGATCGGCACGATGGCGATTATGCTCGCCAAGCAGTTCGGGATCACCGTCGTCACCACTGCCGGCAGCGACGAAAAATGCGATGCGGCGCGCGAACTCGGCGCGAACCTCGCGATCAACTACAAGGAACAGGATTTTGTCGAGGAAGTGAAGAACTTCACCGATGGCAAGGGCGTCGACGTTGTCCTCGACATGGTTTCGGGTGACTATGTCGCGCGCAATATAGAATGCCTCGCCGACGAGGGGCGGCACGTCACCATCGCGGTGCTGGGCGGCTTAAAGGCCACGATAAATATGGCGACCGTAATGCGGAAGCGGCTGACCCTGACCGGCTCGACCCTGCGCCCGCGTTCCAATGCCTTCAAGGCGCTGCTCGCCGACGAAATCCACCAGCACGCTTGGCCGCTGTTCGAGGACGGTACGATCGCCCCCGTAATGGATCAGGCGTTCCCGCTGGCCAAGGTCGCCGATGCGCACCGGCGGATGGAAGAGGGCGATCATATCGGCAAGATCGTGCTGGAGGTTTCGGGCGAGAACTGAAGCCTAAATACCGCGCGCTTGCCCAAACTCTAGCTTTGGCATACATGGCTAGGTCTAACGGCCGCTCCGCAAGGGGCGGCCCTTTCATTTTGAGCTTCTCGAGAAAGAGCCCCATGGCCGACCAACCGACCCCGCTAATGCCGCATGCGACTGCCACCTGGCTGATCGACAATACCGGCCTTTCCTTCGAACAGATTTCCGATTTCTGCGGTCTGCACATTCTCGAAGTGCAGGCGATGGCCGACGATCTGGCGGGCAGCAAGTATACCGGGCGCGATCCGCTCCATGCCAGCGAATTGACGCAGGAGGAAATCGAGAAAGGCCAGAAGGACTCGGAATATCGCTTGAAGATCCAGCGCGCGCCGATTGCGGTGAGCCGCACCAAGGGCCCGCGCTACACCCCGGTGTCCAAGCGGCAGGACAAACCCGACGGCATAGCGTGGCTCCTGCGCAATCATCCCGAAGTTTCGGACGCGCAGATTTCAAAGCTTATCGGTACAACCCGCAATACGATTGGCGCGATTCGCGAGCGAAGCCACTGGAACATCCAGAACATCACGCCGAAGGATCCCGTGACCCTCGGCCTGTGTTCGCAGCGCGAATTGGACGCGGTGGTGGCCAAGGCGGCGAAGAAGGTCCGCGCGACCGAAGGCGAAGAAGTCGCCGCGCCCGTGCCGGCAAGCGATGGCTCGAGCGATCGTGAAAAGCTGATCGAGGAACTGCGCGCCGAACGCGACGCCAACGAGAAGGCTGCGGCCGAAGCTGCACAGGAAGCCGAAGCGGAGGAATGGCTGCGCAACAAGCGCGCCGCCGAAGACGCCGAGCAGCCGTAAAGGCGGGCGCCTTTTGACTTGTCAGTAGGGGCGGGTTTCGTCATTCTACTGACATGTCTGTAAATAAGCGCTTTCCTATCCCGTCCGCCGACTATTCGCATCCGCGGGCGTGGGATTCGCCGCTCAAGGGCGATCTGCTGCCCGAAATCTTCGCACGCCGGGCGAGCGAAAAGGGCGGTGCCCCTCTGGTCGAGTTCCTCGGCCGCGAATTTTCCTATGGCGAACTGCACAATTCCGCTCGCCGGTTCGCCGCTGCCTTGGCCGAAAAAGGTGTGGGCAAGGGGGACCGGGTCGGCCTCTTCCTGCCCAACGTCCCGACCTATGTCGCCGCCTATTACGGGGCGATGATGGCCGGAGCGGTGGTGGTGAATTTCTCGCCGCTCTATTCGGCCGAGGAGCTTGCCCATCAAGTCGAGGATTCCGGCACGCTACTTCTCGTCACGCTCGATTCGCCGATGCTCCTGCCGACGGCGGAGCAGGTGCTCGATCGCTCATCGCTCGTCGCATTGATCGTGGCCCGATTGTCCGACGAGTTGCCGACCACGAAGAGCCTCGCCCTGCGCACTCTGGGCCGGAGCCAGATCGCCGAAATTCCGCGCCGGTCGGACGTGACGGTGTGGAGCGACTGGCAGTCGGACGAACAGCCGCCTGAGCCTATCTATCGTGCCGAGGACCTCGCACTCCTGCAATATACCGGCGGCACCACCGGCACGCCCAAAGGCGCGATGCTGACGCATGGCAATCTTGCCGCCAATGCGCGGCAGGTCGACGCGATCGATCCCTTCGGCCGGGATCATCCCGACAGTGTGCTCGGCGGTCTTCCACTGTTCCATGTTTTCGCCAACACCTGCGTTCTCAATCGCACGGTGGTGCGCGGCGGGATGATCGCGATGGTGCCGCGCTTCGATCCCGGCCAGGTGCTCAAGACGATCTCCCGCACCAAGCCGCTCGCCTTTCCGGGTGTGCCGACCATGTTCCAGGCGCTGCTCGACCACAAGGATTGCGACAAAACCGACTGGTCGAGCTTGCGCATCTGCATTTCCGGCGGCGCGCCGATGCCCGGCAAGCTTCGCGAGAATTTCGAAGCGCGCACGGGCGTTCGGCTGGTGGAAGGGTACGGTCTCACCGAAAGTAGCGGCGTCGTCTCCACCAATCCTTACGAAGGCAAGCGCAAGCCCGGCACGATCGGGCAGGTCCTGCCGAACACCAAGGTGCTGCTGCTCGACAAGGAAGAACCGACCAAGCTTGCGCCCGACGGAGAGCCGGGCGAACTGGTCGTCGCCGGGCCGCAGATGATGAAAGGCTATTGGAATCGACCCGATACCGCCGCCAGTGCCTTTGCCGAGCATGAGGGGGAAACGTGGCTGCGCACCGGCGACGTCGCGACGATCGATGGCGATGGCTATCTCGCCATCGTCGACCGGATCAAGGACATGATCGCCGTCGGCGGCTTCAAGGTGTTCCCGAGCCAGGTTGAGGAGGTCATCCTCCAGCACCCCGATGTGAAAGAGGCGCTCGTGATCGGCAAGCCCGACAGCTATCGCGGCGAATGCCCGGCGGCCTACGTTACGCTGATGGACGAGGCGGAGTGCGACGGCGAAATGCTGAAGGCTTGGCTTAACGACCGCGTCGGCAAGCATGAACGGGTCAGCGAGGTCGTTATACGCAAGAAATTGCCGAAGACGATGATCGGCAAGCTCGACCGCAAGGCCCTGCGCGCCGAAGTGCTGAACTGACGCCGGACACACGAAAGGCCGCCCCGCCGATGCGGAAGCGGCCTTTCCCCCCCTCCGGAAACCCTTATCCCGCGGCAACCAGCTCCGGCTTGCCGGTAGGCGCGGTGGCCTTCTGGTCGGATGCCTTGCTTTCGCGATGGGCGAAGCGACCTTCGACCTGCGCACCCTGTTCGATGGTCAGCGCATCGTAGAACACGTCTCCGGTGATTTTCGCGGTTTTGAGAATAACCAGTTCGCGCGCCGTGATCGAGCCGCGGACCGTCCCGGCAAGCCGGGCGTTTTCCGCTTCCACGCTGCCCGAAACGGTGCTGGTCTCGCCCTGGACGAGGTTCGAGCAGGCAATGTCCCCGTCGACATTGCCGTCGATGTGCAGGTCGGCGGACGCCTTGATGTCGCCTGTTATCGAGAGGTCCGAACCGAGGACCGAGAAGGTGGAATTGCTCTTGCTGGCCATCGTGCGCCCCGGATTAGCGGGTAGCGGCGAGCTCGGGAGCTCGGCGGATTTCTTCGAGAACATCGGGTGCAGTCTCCAGAAAAGTACGCGGATTGACCGCCTTGTTGTGAATGCGGACTTCGAAATGCAGGTGCGGCCCGGTTGATCGGCCGGTGCTGCCGATGCCGCCGATCAGTTCGCCCGGTTCGACCGTCTGGCCGACCTTCGCATCGAAGCGCGACATATGCGCATAGCGGGTCATGAGCCCGTTGCCATGATCGATCTCCACCGTCTTGCCGTATCCGCCCTTGGTGCCGACGAAGCTGACCTTGCCTTTCGCCGCGGCATAGATCGGCGCGCCAGTAGGGCCGCGGAAGTCGAGGCCCTTGTGCATGGCGCCGCCGCCGGTGAACGGATCCCGGCGGAAGCCGAAGCCCGATGAGACATATTTCAAGCTCGCCGGTTCGACTTGCGGCACGCGTGACAGGCCGTTTTCAAGCGCCGCCATGCGCGCAATGGAAAGGCCGAGGCGCTCGAAGCGCGGATCGATCGTACCGTCGCTATCGGTGGCGAGCTTTTCGAGCGGACCACCCATCGCAGTTCGGTCGGCCTGCCGCAACATCGCGTCGGGATTGAGGCCGAGCTTCTTCAAAGCCGCGGCCGCTTTCTGCGAACGCCACTCCGCGTATCGCGTCAAATTTTCCACAAAGGCGAGCTGGCGCGCTTCGAGCCGGGCGAGCGGGGCGGCTTCGGGGAAAGCGGCGCTGATTTTCTCGATCGCTTCGGCCGCTTCGCCGGTCGAATCGGTGACCGCGCCGGCGTTCTTCACGTCATCGGGCAGCGAGGCCACCATGTTCTCGATAAAGTCCTGCCGTTGCTGCAGGTCTGACGTCACCGCCTCAAGGTCTTCGCCATAGGCGGCAAGACGCTCTTCCGATGTCGCCACCTTCGCTTCGCGTGACAAAAGAGCCGTGCGATCGGCTTGGGCGCGGTATTGGGTCCAGCCTGCCGCAACCATCGATGTGGCAGCGATTAGGAAAACCAGCACCGCAGTCGCCGCCGCGAACATTTGCACGCGCGAGGAAAGGGTGATGAAGCGAACCTGGCCTTCCGACCGCATGAAAAATTCACGGTCCGGAAACCAGTTGCGGACGCGACTGATCCAGTCGCGAATAGCGTGTATATGTTCCAAAACGACCCGTCCCTTGGTCTTTTATCCCTGCTTTGAGGGTAACAAGCTGCGGAAGCGCTGCCGAATCCGAGTTCCCGTTAATGTGACGAACCGCCACCTTTCCGCGATGAGTCGACAAAATGCGCAGATATTATCGATCCCTTCTGCGCACAAATTGATAAGTTCGTGTTAACCATACAGAATAGGATTCAAGTAACATCATTGCCAGCCGACTGAAAATAAAACGGAAATTTCGCATGTTCGATTCCGCCCATGCATAACCGTAGGATCGGCCTCCTCGGCGGCAGCTTCAATCCCGCCCATGGCGGGCATCGCGGGATTTCCATGTTCGCGCTGGAAAGCTTGCGGCTGGACGAGGTTTGGTGGCTGGTTTCGCCGGGTAATCCCCTGAAGCCAGCAGAAGGCATGGCGCCGCTGGTTGCCCGGTTCGCTTCTGCCGTCCGTCAGGCGAAGCGCGCACCCATCAAGGTTTCCGCGATCGAGCGCGAGTTGGGTACACGATTTACCTTCGATACCTTAAGGGCGATCCGTCGACGCTTTCCGAAAAAGGAGTTCGTCTGGCTGATGGGCTCCGACAATCTGGCGCAATTCCACCGGTGGAAGGACTGGCGTGGCATCGCGCGGACCATGCCGATTGCAGTCATCGCGCGGCCCGGCTATGATGCTGCCGCTATCGCCAGCCCTGCGATGGCCTGGCTGCGACGCTTCCGTGTGCCGCGTGCCGGTTTCGTCAACAGGGCGAACTGGAGTGCCCCGGCGCTGGTGACTTTGCGTTTCGATCCCGATCCCCGTTCGGCAACGGCTATCCGCCGTGCCGATCCCGATTGGGCGGACGGACATACCGGCAAGACGCTTCGCGATCAGGTCACCTTCAAACCGATCACGGGCACCCCCATATCGATGGAAGAGGATGCGGCGGCATCGTGAACATCGCCGCCCCCGTTTTCAGCTCGGCTACATCATCGAGGAGTATAGCTTACGCCCATGACACAGGCGAATACCCCGTCGGCGCATGCCGATTCATCACGCAAGGCGCCGCCGCCCATGGCTGACGCGGCGCACGATCCGCTGCTGGCGCTGGTCCTGAAGCAACTCGACGACGATCAGGCGCAGGACGTCGTCACCATCGATCTCGAAGGAAAGACGTCGATCGCCGACTACATGGTGATCGCATCGGGCCGCTCGACGCGGCAGGTTGCATCCATGGCGCAGAAGCTGGCTGAGAAGATCAAGCACGAAGGTTTCGGCCCGGTGAAGGTGGAAGGCCTGACCGCGGCGGATTGGGTGCTGATCGATGCCGGCGATATCGTCGTCCATCTGTTCCGCCCGGAAGTGCGCAGCTTCTACAATCTGGAACGCATGTGGGCTTTCGGCGATGCTCCTCCGGTGTCCGGCACCGCCTGATTCTTTGGGGCCATGCTGTTGCACGTGATTGCTCGCGGCAAACTCGGCCGCTCGCCCGAGGCCGATTTGGTGGCGCGCTATGAAAAGCGGCTGACCTGGCCGGTCAAGTTCACCGAATTGCCCGAAACCGGCGGCCGCATCCCCGATCCTTCGACGCCTTGCAAAGCCGTTCTGCTGGACGAACGTGGCAAGGACCTTTCTTCCGAAAAATTTGCCGAAACGCTGGGAAACTGGCGTGACGAAGGGACGCGGGAATGCCGCTTCGTCCTCGGCGCGGCGGACGGTCATTCGCAAGAGGAGCGCGACAGGGCCGACCTGCTGCTGGCGTTCGGAAAGGCGACCTGGCCGCACCTGCTCGCGCGCGCCATGCTGGCCGAGCAGCTTTATCGTGCGACGACGATCCTCGCCGGTCACCCCTATCATCGCAGCAATTGATCCGGCACAGGCCCTTTCATGAAAGGTCTGGTGCCGATCCTGATTGGTGGCGCGCTTCTGGCGGGCGCAGCGAGTGCCGTGTCGCAAGCGCCCGCACCTGCCCGGTCGACCATTGCCGGAGAAGCCGGCCGCGCCACGCTCGAGGCCGGGCTTCGCGATGCCCGGGCACGTCAACGCGCCGCGCAGCAATTGGCGGAACGCTTCGAACGAGAGACCGAAGGGGCGGAGCGTAGCGCCGAGAACGCGCTGCAGGCCGCAGCGGCGCTCGCGGCCCGGGTTCAGCAATCGCAGGCCGCCATCGAAGCGGCCGAAGCCGAGATCGCCTTGATCGATCGCGAGCAGGCAGTGCTTCGCCGAGGCATCGCAGAGCGGCGCGCCCCTCTCCTGCGGCTGACGGCCGCCCTGCAGACCATGGCCCGGCGACCGGTAACGCTGTCCCTCCTCCAACCGGGTACGCTTCAGGATGTCGTCCATACTCGTGCCGTGCTGGCCAGCGCCGTCCCGGAGATCCGGCAGCGCACCGCCGGCCTCCGGGCGGAGATGGACCGGGCCGCAACGCTTCGGCGGCAACGAAGCCGATCCTACATCGCGCTCCAAGAGGCGGAAGCGGAACTCAATGCGCGGCGCCGCGACCTTCTGGCGCGATCGGAGCGTGAACGTCTCGCGGCCCTACGATCCAGCGGAAGCGCGGCGCGCGAACGGACGCGGGCGCTGGCGCTTGCGGAAGAGGCCCGCGACCTCGATGGCCTGCTCGGACGTTTCGATGCGGACAATGCTCTGAAAGCGCGTTTGGCCGCCCTGCCCGGTCCTCTTCCCCGACCGGTCGATCCGACCAGGCCGGGAAATGCCGCAACCGCGAATTTACGAAGCGCGCCGCCGGTCGCCAGCCAATCCGCCATTCGCCTGCCGGTCGCCGGGCCCATCGTGACCGGTTTCAATGAAGTCGGTGCAGGCGATGCCCGCAGTTCGGGCCTAGAGATTGCCGCGTCGCCCGACGCGCAGGTCGTATCGCCTGCAGCGGGGCGGATCGTGTTCGCCGGGCCCTACAGGGGCTACGGGTCCATCGTGATCATCGAACATGCCGGCGGCATGACCAGCCTCATCACTGGCCTTGCCGATGTCGGCGTGGCTGTGGGACAGACGGTCGGCGATGCCTTCCCGCTCGGCACCGCCGCAGGGAATTCGCCGGTAGGGCTGGAGCTGAGACGCGGCGGCATCCCGGTCAACCCGATCGACTTCCTTCGCTGAGACGGGCGCGAAAAGCAGTGCGCGACTCATCTTTCATTCACCCCCGATGCGCGATAAACCGCAATCCAACGAAGGAACCTGCATGAAGATCGCTGCATTCGCCCGTTCGGCCGCACTCGTAACCGCGGTTGCGCTCATTCCCGCGACCACGTCGGGCATGGCGCAGGTCGATGCCAAAGCGGGACCGGAATTCGGCAAGCTGTTCGCGGTGTATCAGCGGATCAAGGCGAATTACGTCGAGACGGTCGACGACGACGTGCTGATCAAGGGCGCGATCGGCGGCATGCTCGCCGCGCTCGATCCGCATTCCAGCTATCTCGACGGCAACGATCTCGAACGGCTGGAGACGATGATCGACGGGAATTATTCGGGTCTCGGCCTTTCGGTCGTGGACGATGACGGCGCGGTCAAGGTCATCTCGCCCTTCAAGGGCAGCCCGGCGGACAAGGCGGGCATCAAGGCCGGGGACTTCATTACCCATCTCGACGGGCAACTGATCTACGGGCTCGAACTCGACGAGGCGGTCGCGCGGATGCGCGGCGAAGCCGGCACCAGCATCCAGCTCACCGTATTCCGTCCGGGCCGCGACGAACCGCTCGAACTCGACGTGACGCGCGGTGTGATCGAACTCGAACCGGTCACGTGGGAATTGCAGGACGGCAATATCGGCCACATTTCGGTGAACGAATTCTCGCGCGACGTCGGCGCCGACGTGTTCGGCGCGTGGAAGGACTTGCAGACGAAGGCGAGCGGACGGCTGAACGGGCTCGTGCTCGACCTGCGGCAGAATCCTGGTGGCTCGCTCGACGAAGCGGTGGCGCTCTCCGACCTGTTCCTCACCAAGGGGCAGATCGTAAGCCAGCGCGGCCGGACGAAGGGCGAGACGATCACTTACGATGCGGAAACGATGTTCCGCGGCGACATCGCCAACGGTCTGCCGATCGTAGTGCTGATCGACGCGGGTTCCGCCTCGGCCAGCGAGATCGTCGCCGGTGCGTTGCAGGACCATCGCCGCGCGGTCGTGATGGGCGAGCGCAGCTTCGGCAAGGGCAGCGTCCAGTCGCTCTTGCCGCTGGGCCGCGATGCCGCCCTCAAGCTTACGACGGCGCGCTACTATACGCCGTCGGGCCATTCGGTGCAGGAAGGCGGGATCAAGCCCGATATCGCGGTGCCGCAGCTCAGCGATCCGGATCTGGCACGCCGCGCGAAGTACCAGATGCGCGAAAGTGATTTGCGCGGACATCTCGTCAACGAGATCGGGCTGGAAGACGACAAGCTTACCGGCGACCTGAAGGACGATCCGCGCTTCCAGGTCACGGCAGAGGAATTGAAGGCGCAGGGCGTGGAAGATTTCCAGCTGAAATATGCCCTCGACACGTTGCGGCGCGCCTCGACCACCAAGGTGGCGGCGCGCGCGAAATAGCGCTATCCGACCGGGCATGACGGCAAGTCCCTCCGTGCGGCTGGCCCAAGGGCTGGCGCTGGCGATACCCGCCCTGCTTCTGGGCGGCGCATATATTTCGCAATATGTGTTCGGCCTCTACCCGTGCGAGATGTGCTGGTGGCAGCGTTGGCCGCATTTCGCCGCCGTGGGGCTGGCGCTTCTGTCGTTTCCGCTGAGGCCGACGAAGCTCTTCGTCGCGCTTGCCGCCGGAGGTATCCTCACGTCCGGACTGATCGGCGGATTCCATGCAGGCGTGGAATACGACTGGTGGGAAGGGGTCACCTCCTGCGCTGCGACGGCGAAGCTTGCGCCAGGGCAGAACGCGCTCGATGCGATCATGAATGCCCCGGTCGTGCGCTGCGACGAAGCGCCGTGGACCTTGTTCGGTATCAGCTTGGCCGGGTTCAATTTCCTCATCTCGAGCGTTGGAGCATTGGCCATCTTCTGGTTGCTGGCAAAGGAGCCGCGAAACCCATGAGCAGGAATTCCGATCACATCGCGCGCATGATCCGCGTCGACCAGGCGGGCGAATTCGGCGCAACGCGCATCTATGCAGGTCAGCTTGCCGTGATGGGCGATCGCGGACCGCACTCGTCCGAAATCGCCGGCATGGCCGAGCAGGAAGCCGGCCATCGCGCAAAATTCGATGCCTTGATGGCGCAGCGCGGGGTTCGCCCCACGCTGTTGCAACCGTTCTGGGATCGGGCCGGCTTCGCGCTTGGCGCCGTGACGGCACTGATCGGACCCGAAGCGGCGATGGCCTGCACCGCCGCGGTCGAAACCGAGATCGACGATCATTATTCGCAGCAACTCGACGCGCTGCGCGACAGCGAGGAAGACGAGGAACTCGCGGACATGATCGAGGAGTTCCGCGAGGACGAGCGCGAGCACCGCGATGCGGCATTGGCGGCAGGGGCGGAAAAGGCCCCGGCCTATCCAGTCCTTTCCGGGATCATACGGCTCGGGTGCCGCGCCGCGATCAAGATTACCGAACGGATCTGACAGGAACAAAGCGACGACTTGGCGCGCTTCACCAAGCGTTCACTGCGCTTGCTCCTAATTCGAATGCGCCGCCACGAAATCGAGGACACCATGCTGAAATTCGCTTTGCCTGCCGCCCTTGCCGCCACCGGCCTTGCCGTTCCTGCTGCCGCGCAACAATCGGTAGAGACAGGCGACGACAGCTACAACATGGTTATCGTCTATGGCGATGATGCCTGCCCGGAAAGCACGGCGGATGTCATCGTGGTGTGCGCGCGCAAGGCGGAAGGCGAGCGTTATCGCATTCCCGAAGCGCTGCGTTATTCGGACAATCCGGCAAATCAGAGCTGGGCCGAGCGGGTGGAAAGTTTCGAAATGGTCGGGGCATTCGGCACGATGTCATGCTCGCCAGTGGGGGCAGGCGGCTTCAGCGGCTGTACTCAGGAAATGATCCGTGAGGCCTACGCAGACAAGGACGCCGCTCCGACTGTCCGCTTTTCGCAGATCATAGAAAACATACGGCAAGATCGCCTTGCAACCATCGACGAGGACGCGGCTGCGACGCAGCGCGATGTCGAAATGATCGAGCGCGAATACATGCAGCGTCTCGAGCGGGAACGCGCGGCGGAATTGCCGGACGAGGCGGGTCAGACGCCGCCGACTGGCGAGCCGCTCGCGGTTCCGCCTGCCAATGCTGGAGACGAATAGACTTCTGGGCTAACGCCCGACCCTATGAAAATCCTCACGGTTTTCGGGACCCGGCCCGAAGCCATCAAGCTCTTCCCGCTACTTCATGCCCTGCGCGACGATCCGCGCTTTGAGAGTCGCGTGTGCGTTACGGCGCAGCACCGAGAGATGCTCGATCAGGTGCTCGCCTTTGCCGGTATCGTCCCCGACCACGACTTAGGATTGATGCGCGATCGCCAGTCGCTCGATACGTTGAATGCGCGTATACTGGTCGAGGTCGGCGGCGTTCTCGAGGCGGAACGGCCCGATTGGGTGGTCGTACAGGGTGACACCACGACGGCATTTGCGGCGGCGCTCGCCGCGCACTACCACCGTATACCGGTCTGCCATGTAGAAGCGGGCCTGCGCAGTGGCGATCTCGCCAATCCGTGGCCGGAAGAAATGAACCGCCGCGCCATCGCCACCTTCGCCGCATTGCATTGCGCGCCGACCGGTCTCGCAGCCGACAATCTGGTGCGAGAAAGCATCGAGCGGGAGCGCATCCATATCACCGGCAATACGGTTATCGATGCCTTGTTGTGGGCGCGAGAGCGGGTACGCGAGGCTCCGGAATCGACCCGGATCATGCGCGAGCTTGAACGCCGATTTGAAGGCCGCAGGATCGTCCGCATATCCGCGCACCGGCGCGAGAATTTTGGTCATATGCGTGAAATCGCTTCGGCCATCCGGCGGTTGTCGCAGAGGGACGATCTCGCGATTGTCTTCCCAGTTCATCGCAACCCTGCCGTGCGCGACGTCATGCAGGTTGAGCTTTCGGGACTGGATAACGTCGCGCTTATTGACCCGCTCGATTATCCGAATTTCGTGCGCCTCCTCGATATCGCCCATCTTATGCTGACGGACAGCGGCGGCGTGCAGGAAGAAGCGCCCGCGCTCGGAACCCCGGTGCTGGTGATGCGCGAGACGACCGAACGGCCCGAAGCGATCGCGGCGGGTACGGCGCGGCTGGTCGGTACCGACCCGGAAAGAATTGTAAACGAGGTGACGCGGCTGCTCGACGATTCCGAAACGCATGCCGCCATGGCGAGCGCGCACAACCCCTACGGCGACGGCCAAGCCGCATCGAGGATTTGTGACTTGCTGAAGGAGGCGCCGCGCTAACGGGCGTGGTAGTCGCGGAACCATTCGACGAAGCGGGGAACGCCTTCGTCAATGGAGACAGACGGCGCATAGCCAAGATCGTCCCTGATTGCATCGACATCGGCATAGGTCTTCTCGACATCGCCCGGCTGCATCGGCAGCATCTCGATTTCCGCCTCGCGCTCGCAAGCCTGCTCGATCAGCTCGATGACGCGGGTGAGCTTCTCGCTGCGATTGTTGCCGATATTGTAGAGCGCATGGGGTTTCACGCTCCCGCCGGCCTTTGGCGCGTCGTCGTCCTTCGGCGGGTTGTCGATGCAGGCGACCACGCCATTGACGATGTCGTCAATAAAGGTGAAATCGCGCCACATCTCGCCATTGTTAAACACTTTGATCGGACGCCCATCGAGGATCGCATCGGTGAACAGCCACATCGCCATGTCAGGCCGCCCCCAGGGGCCGTACGCGGTGAAGAAGCGCAAACCGGTGAGAGGGATGCGATAGAGGTGGGCATAGGTCTCGCTGATGAGTTCGTCGGCGCGCTTCGTGGCGGCATAGAGGGAGACCGGATGATCGACCCTGTCCTCCACCGCAAAGGGTAGTTTGTCGTTCCCGCCATAGACCGAGGATGAGCTGGCATAGACCATCGGCAAGCCTCCGCGGTGCCGTGCGATCTCGAGTAGATTCACATGCCCCATCAGGTTCGAAGCGACATAGGCGCGCGGGTTTTCGAGGCTGTAGCGTACCCCGGCTTGCGCACCGAGATGGACGATGGCGTCGAACGCTTCGTCGCCCAGCGTTTCGTTTAGCGCGGTGGCGTCGGCAAAGTCGGCCTGGCGAAAGTGGAACCGGCCCTCGCCTGCCTGCTCGACGTTGCGCACGCGGTCTTCTTTCAGCGAGACCTGATAGTAGTCGTTGAGGCTGTCGATCCCCAGCACCTCGTCGCCCCGTGCGCACAGGCGGCGGGCGAGGGCAGCGCCGATGAAGCCCGCCGCGCCGGTGACGAGGACCCGCATCAACCCTTGTCGAGCGCGATGTCGGGCGCGTCTTCCTGCTTCATACCGACGACGTGATAGCCCGCATCGACGTGGTGCGTTTCGCCCGTCACCCCGCTGGAAAGGTCGGAAAGGAAATACAGCCCAGATCCGCCGACATCTTCGATGGTCACGTTCCGGCGCAGCGGCGAATTCAGCTCGTTCCATTTAAGGATGTAGCGGAAATCGCCGATGCCGCTGGCCGCCAGTGTTTTGATCGGGCCGGCGCTGATCGCGTTCACGCGGATGTTCTGCGGGCCGAGATCGTTGGCGAGATATTGCACGCTCGTCTCCAGCGCGGCCTTGGCCACGCCCATGACGTTGTAATGCGGGATTACCTTCTCCGCGCCGTAATAGGTCAGCGTGAGGATGCTGCCCCCGTCGGGCATCATTGCCGCCGCTCGTTTCGCTACCGCGACGAGGCTGTAAGCGGAGATGTTCATCGTCATCAGGAAGTTGTCGAGGCTGGTATCGACATATTTGCCGCGCAATTCGTTCTTATCGGAAAAGCCGATGGCGTGGACGACGAAATCGATCGTCTCCCAGCGATCCTTCAGCGTGTCGAACGCGGTGTCGAGGGCATCCATGTCGGACACGTCGCATTCGAAAATGAAGTCGCTGCCGAGCTGTTCGGCCAGCGGGCCGACGCGCTTCTTCAACGCTTCGCCCTGATACGAAAAGGCGAGCTCGGCGCCCTGTTCGCCCAGCTTCTTCGCGATGCCCCAAGCCAGCGACTTGTCGTTGGCAAGGCCCATGATCAGACCCCGCTTGCCCGCCATCAACCCGCTCATGCCGTATCCTTTTCCAATCTGATCTCGTGTTCCAGTTCGTCGCGCCGCCGGTTGTCTTCCTGCCCGATGAAGTTGATCTCCTCTTCGGGCGTTTCCGCAACGGCGGCGTTCAATTCAGCGCCGATAACCACACCCAGCCCGACAAGCCAGAAGAAGAACAGCGCAATCATGATCCCCGCAAGACTGCCATAGGTGAGGTCGTAGGTGAAAAAGCTGCGCAGCACGATCGGGAGCAGGGTCGTCACCGCGATCCACCAGACGGTGGTGAACAGGACGCCTGGCCATTTGGGATACCGGCGGGTGCGATAATTCGAGGGCGTCAAGGTGTAGAATATGAGGTAGAGCGAACCGAACAGGCCGAAGGCCGGCACGATCCGGGCAAGGCGCAGGTCGGAGACGATATCGGCCAGTTGCGGGAAATACGCCTCGATCACCTGCTGCGCCGTCCCGATGACGACCTGCGCGATGAGCGACAGCATCAAAAGCAGCACCGCGCCGATGATCACCCCGCTCGACAGCAAACGGTATTTCCAGAACGCATGGGTCATTTCCGTCCCGTAAGCGCGGCGCAGGATGTCGCGAATACCTTCGATCAGGCTACCGACGGTCCACAGCGCGACGAATGCGCCCGCCCACAGAAGCCATCCGCTGCGTGCTTCGATCACCCCCCGCGCGACCGGTTCGATCACGTTGCCGACTATCGGCGGCAGGGCGAAGAGAATGGCATTGATCGTTGCCGCCCGTTCGCTCTCCTCGCCCACCAGGGAGAACAGCGCAGCGCCGAGTATAAAAAACGGGAAGATAGAGAAGATCGCAAGATAGGCGAGATTGCCGGCGTGGATGAACCCATCGTTGAACGTCCCGATGGCAACCCGTTTGACGACCTCCCACGCCTTAGTGCCCGGACCTACCTTATCGACCACGCGGCCGCGAAACGTCTCGGCCTCCCTTCGCCGCGCTTCGGGCGTGAGGGAGCGGACTTCGCGGTCTTCCGGATTGGGAAGCTTGGGTTCAGGCAATCTATGCCCCGAGGTTGCTCCGTGGGTCGCTTTCGTCCTTCCACCCATCGAGGCGCTTGGCAAGCTCCGCGAGGTCGGACGGCAGCTGGATCTCCAGCGTTACCAGCTGGTCGCCCCGCGTGCCGTTCTTGCGCGTGAAGCCCTTGCCCTTGAGGCGCAGCGTGCTGCCGCCATTCGTGCCGGGTTTCAGCGTCATCATGACAGGACCATCGACCGTCGGCACGCGGACCTTGCCGCCGTTCACCGCCTCATCGAGGGTGATCGGCAAGTCGAAACGCACATCGTCGCCCTCGCGCCGGTACAGTTTATGACTGTCGACCGAGATGGTGACCAGCCCGTCGCCCGGGCCCGCCGGTCCCTGCTCGCCCTTGCCTTTGAGGCGCATCTGGGTGCCGTCCTCGACGCCGTTGGGCAATTTCAGATCGATCGTCTTGCCGTCGGCAAGGGTGATCCGCTGCGGGGCGAGCGTGGCGGCATCGATGAACGAGACGCGCAGTCGGTACCCGATATCCGCGCCCTTTTGCGGCGGGGGCGGGCGGCGACCGGTCCCAGCCTGTCCGAACGGGCTGCCGCCGCCGGGCCGCGCGCCGCCGCCGCGTCCACCGAACAGCCCTTCGAAGATATCGCCGAGATCGACTTCTTCCGCGCCTGCTCCGCCGCCGAAACCCTGGAAATCCTCCGCGCGAAAGCCGCGCTGGTTGCCCGCCCCGCCGCCGAAGCCGCCGCGATGGCCACCGCCGCCCATCCCGGCGAAGGGGTTAGTCGGATTCCCTTTCGCATCGATTTCGCCGCGGTCGAACTGCGCGCGCTTGTTCTTGTCGGAAAGAAGGTCGTAGGCGTTGGTGACCTGGCTGAACCGCTCGGCCGCTTTCGGATTGTCCGTGTTGCGGTCGGGGTGCAGCTCTTTCGCCAGCTTGCGATAAGCGCTCTTGATCGCTTTCTCGTCCGCCGTGCGGGCAACGCCAAGAGTGGTATAGGGATCGGCCATACCGTGTTAGCTAGGTGCAACGCCGCAGGCGCGCAAGCTTGGCGCTTTCGTATTGCGTAAGGGCAGGATAGAGCCACGCATCATGGACCACGAAAGCGCCATTCCGCAAAGCGATCCGTTCTCACTGTTCGAAATCTGGTTCGGGGAAGCCAAGGCGAGCGAGCCTAACGATCCCAATGCCATGGCGCTTGCCACGGCGACCCCTTCGGGCCGCCCTTCGGTGCGCATGGTTCTGTTGAAGGAACGCGGGCGCGAGCTCGGCGAAAACGGCGGTTTCGTTTTTTATACCAATGCCGAAAGCCGTAAGGGCGAGGAAATTCGCGCCAATATGCATGCTTCACTGCTGTTCCACTGGAAGAGCCTGCGCCGGCAAATCCGGATCGAAGGGCCGTTGGAGCAGGTAAGCGAAGGCAGGGCCGATGCCTATTTTCACTCGCGCCCGCTCGACAGCCAGATCGGCTCCGCTGCGTCCGACCAGTCGCGCACCCTTGCGGACCGTCAGATCTATGTTGACCGGGTCGAAGCCTTGCGCGAACGCTACGAAGGGCAGGATGCCATCCCTCGCCCCCCGCACTGGACCGGTTTCCTACTGACGCCCGAGCGGTTCGAATTCTGGATGGACCGGCCCAACCGCCTGCACGACCGCCGCCATTTCACCCGCGACGAGAACGGCGGTTGGGACAATACGCTGCTCTATCCGTGACCGACGAACGCGCCTCCCTCACCCGGTCCGCCGCGCTCGCTTCGATGGGCGTCGCGATCCTGTTGATCGGCCTCAAGAGCTGGGCATCGTGGCGCACCGGATCGACGGCGATGCTGGGCAGCCTAGCCGACAGCGCGCTTGACCTTGTCGCCAGCGGCGTGACCCTGTTCGGCGTGTGGTTCGCCTCGCAGCCGGCGGACCGCGAACACCGTTTTGGCCACGGGAAGGCCGAAGCTCTGGCGGCGATAGTTCAAGTCATGCTGATCGCCGTATCAGCTTTCGGCATCGCGGCACGGGCCATCTCACAACTGGCGAACGGGACGCAGACCGCGGCGGCGGGCGACGGCATTCTCGTATCGGTCATCGCGATCGTCGCCACCTTCGCGCTGATCGCATGGCAACGGCACGTCATCCGGCGGACGGGTTCGGTGGCGATCAAGACGGACAGCGTGCATTACCAGTCCGACCTGCTGCTCAATCTCGGCGTGATCGCGGCGCTGGTACTCGACCAGTATCTCGGTTTCGGACTTGCCGACCCGCTGTTCGGCTTGGCCATCGCCGCGTGGCTCGCCTGGGGCGCATGGTCGGCGGCGGGGGAGGCGGTGGACCAGTTGCTCGATCGCGAGTGGCCGGACGACAAGCGACAGGCTTTCGTAGAGGCGGCGGCGCTGCATCCCGAGCTTTCGAACCTGCACGACCTCAGAACCCGGACGAGCGGGGCGCATGATTTCGCGCAATTCCATGTCGATCTACCGGGCGGCATGACGGTCGAGCAAGCGCACGATATTATCGACCGGGTCGAAGCGGATTTATGTCGCAAGTTTCCCGGCACGGAACTGCTCATCCATATCGACCCGGAAGGTCATATCGACGAACCCGGAAATATGCTCGTCGAGGAAGATGAATTTTCCCGATTGGAGAAAGACTGATGTCCGCTTTGCCGTATTGGCACGTCGATGCCTTTGCCGATGCACCGTTCAAGGGCAATCAGGCCGCCGTGATCCCGCTGGAAAGCTGGCTCGACGATGCTGTGCTGCAGGCAATCGGCGAGGAGAACAATTTCGCCGAAACCGCCTTTCTCGTTCCGGACGATAGCGGGGAAGCGGATTACGAATTGCGCTGGTTCACACCGACGAGCGAGGTTCGGATGTGTGGCCACGCGACGCTGGCGAGCGGCCACGTCATCCTGAACCGCGATGGCGGCGATCGGGTTACGTTCCGCACACGGCACGCCGGCATTCTCGAAGTCCGCCGTGCCGAAGCCGACTACGAACTCGCCCTGCCGACCAGCACCGTTGCCGAACGAGACGTACCGGGCTTGCTATCGGCACTGGGCTGCGAAGCGCGGGTGTTCGATACGGTGGAGGGCACGGAGGAAACGACGATCGTTCTCCTCGAAAACGAAGCCGCGGTGCGTGCGCTCTCCCCAGATATGCGCGCCTTGGAAAAGATCGACCGCATGGCGATCTGCACTGGGCCCGGCGACAGCACGGACGTCGTCAGCCGCGTATTCGTGCCCGCTTGGGGCGTACCGGAGGACAGTGTAACCGGTTCGGCCCATTCCGTCCTCGCGCCGTTCTGGGCGGAGCGATTAGGACGAGATAGCTTCACCGCGCACCAAGCGAGTGCGCGAGGGGGCGATCTGACCGTAAGGCTTGAGGGTGACCGGGCATGGCTCGGCGGACCATGTGTCACCGTGGTCGAGGGGACATTCTACCTGTCCGAGCGAACCGGATAGAGCTCAACGATATCGGCGAGTTCCTGCAACATCGCCTTGCGCTGCGCCGCATCGGAGTGGCCAAGCCTTACGATGGTCAGCCCCTGTTCGGGCGAAACCAGGACATATTGTCCCATATGCCCGATCATCGCGAACATCGAATCGGGTGCGCGATCCGGGAAGAGCGGGTGCTCCGCCTCGCTATCCTCCAACGGCCGGTTGAGCCAGGTCTGCAAACCGTATTGGGGGCTCGCCGGGCTCGGGGTCGTCATTTGTGCCACCCAGCTGCGCGGCACCAATTGCTCGCCGCGATGGCTGCCCTTGCGCCGCAGCAATTCGCCGAGCTTCGCCCAGTCGCGCGCATCGGCATGGATCAGGCTGCCGCCGATCAGCGTCCCGCTGCGGTCAAATTCCGGTACGACTGAATCCATCCCGAGCGGATCGAACAGCCGCGCCTTCAGGTAATCTGCGACGACTTGTCGCCGCGTGTCGGGATCGGCGCTGCGCGTGAGGGTGCGGGCGGCGATATCGGCGAGGATGACGGTGGTGTTCGACGAATATTCGAACTGTTCGCCCGGCTCCGCTTCCAGGGGCTGGGCGGTGGCATAATCCGCCATATCGTCGCGCCCGTCGAGGAACAGCATCCGCACCTCTCCGCTCTCGTAAAGGGGATCGCTTGCCTCGCTATGCTCCAGCCCGCTGCGCATCTGGAGCAGGTGCCGAAGGGTGATATCGGCGCGCGGATCGCCGCTGCGCTGCCAGCGCGGTTCGGGCGCGGGCATGTCGAGCTGCAACAGACCATCGCCGACCAGCATGCCGATCATCACTGCGGTGAGCGTTTTCGACATCGACCAACCGATGAACCGCGTGTCCGCATCATAGCCCGCGCCGTAGCGTTCCGCCGCGATCTCGCCATCGTGCATTACAATTAGCGCGCGCGTTTCGCCTACGCCTTCGGCGGTAAACACCTCGTCCACCGCGCGGGCGAGCTGGTCCTTCGGGGCGCCTGCATTCCCGGTTACGGCGGCAAGTGCCTCCTCGCTCAGCGGGGGCGGCCCTTCGGCTTCGGGGGTGCCGCAGGATACAAGACTTGTGGCCGCCAGTATGCTGGCGATAAGGGGGCGGGGCCGCGACATCATGCGGTCCACTCGCACGAGGAAATCCCGGTTGGCAATGGCGAAAACCCGCTCAAGCTCGCGCACCGTGTTACCATGGCTCCTGCTCGTGCTGGCGATGGCCGCGGTGCTCGCATGGCTCGAGTGGGGCGAAGGTCTGCGCCGCACCGGCGCGGCAGGCTCCGCCTATGCCGCCAGGGTCGCCTGTTCGTGCCGCTTTGTGGCGGGACGCAGCCTCGACGATTGCGCGAAGGACAAGCTCGAAGGCATGGAGCTCATCCGCTTGAGCGAAGACGAGGATGCCAAGAGCGTGACCGCGTCGATTCCGTTCGTGGTCTCGGACACCGCGCGCTTGCGCGAAGGCTATGGTTGCGTCCTCAAGGAGTGGGAAAGCTAAGTTCGCCGGTATCGGAATCGGTCAGTTTGCAGGGGCGCGGGTCTGATCGATCCATCCGCCGCCGACGACACGTTCGCCCGCATAGATGACGGCGGCCTGACCCGGCGCCACACCGAATTCGGGGCTTTCGAAGACGAGCGAGCAGTCTTGTCCGTCACCGAGCTGACCGTCCAATGTAACAGGCACCGGCTTCGCTAGGCTGCGTACCTTGGCCGTCAAAGGCACATCCGGCATCGGACCGATACGATTTGTTTCGGTAAGGCGCGCCTCGCACACGGCGAGCAGACGCTTGGGGCCGACCACGACCTTCGCATCGCCAGCGTCTATGCCGACGACATAGAGTGGTTCGGGCTGCCCCCCGATCTCCAGACCCCGTCTCTGGCCGACCGTGTAGTGGATCACCCCTTTGTGCTCACCGAGCGTATCGCCCGTTTCGGCATGGACGATCGAGCCGGGCCGCGCGCCTTCGGGCCGCAGACTGCGGACGATCTTGGCGTAGTCGCCGTCGGGTACGAAACAGATATCCTGACTATCGGGCTTTGCGGCATTGCGCAGCCCGGCGGCCTCGGCGAGTTTGCGTACTTCGGTCTTCGGCATTCCGCCAAGCGGGAAACGCAGAAAATCGAGCTGCTCCTGCGTGGTGCCGTAGAGGAAATAGGACTGGTCGCGCGCCGGATCGCAGGCGCGGTGCAGTTCGGACCCCGCTGGCCCGACGATCCGCCGCACGTAGTGTCCCGTTGCAAGACAGTCCGCGCCCAATTCGCGCGCCATCGTCAGCAAATCGACGAATTTCGGACCCATGTTGCACTTGATGCAGGGCACCGGCGTGCGCCCGGCGAGATATTCGTCCGCAAAGCTCTCGACGACGGTTTCGCGGAACGCGCTTTCGTGATCGTGGACGTAGTGCGCAATGCCGAGGCGGTCGGCGACCTGCCGCGCATCCTGGATATCGTCTCCTGCACAGCAAGCACCCTTGCGCCCGGTCGCCGCACCATAGTCGTAAAGCTGCAGGGTTATGCCGATGACTTCCGCGCCCGTGCGCGCAGCCAGCGCCGCGACGACCGACGAATCCACCCCGCCCGACATGGCGACCACGATACGGCACTGCGTCGCAGGACGAGGCAAGTCGAAAAGTGCCGCGGCGTCGGCGGCTGCGAGATCGCGAGTTTCAAGCATGACGGCTTATTACACGGACGCGGCGCCCCTTGCCAGTGATGTCCCCGAATACGGTGATCCACCAATGCTCAGGTTTCACAATCTTTTTACCATGCGCGCCTAAGACTGGCGGCCATGTTCGAGGGAAAGATAAAAAAACAACTCGAATCGGGTCGGCACGGATGCGGGAGCCTGCAATCGTTTCGCTGGACCGATCTCGTAGCGAAACTATCGGCGACACGCGACCTGCGCGAGGAATGCACGCGCAGCGATAGTGGGCGGTTCGAGAATTTTGCGCAGTCGCGGCGAAACGAACCGGACGAGAGTCAACGGTCCTTTAACTACCGGGGCCTAAGAAGCGAGGACGGAAACGATTCAGGGACGAGCGACATCGCGAGCAGGCAGGCATTGCGAGGCGATCGAGAAACACGATGATTGAAAACCAGGACATTCGACCCGCACAGGTTATCGGCCCTCTCGGCGAACCCTTGACGATTGCGGACCTGCCATCGCCGAAGACGAAGCGCTGGGTCGTGCGCCGCAAGGCGGAAGTGGTAGCCGCGGTGAATGGCGGCTTGCTTACGATCGACGAGGTACTCGAGCGCTATGGTTTGACGCTTGAGGAATTCGCGTCCTGGCAGCGCGCGGTCGATCGTTCCGGTATGCAAGGGCTGCGCGTCACGCGAATCCAGCATTACCGCGACCTGTACGAACGCCAGCTCAAATACTGATCCATCCGGAGCGGGCTTCAGGGAACCAAGCCCACTTTCAACCGCTCGACCCTCCACCGGCAGCTTCGCCGGGGAACCGTCCTGTCACTCCGCCCGTTGCATGGCGGTAAGGTGGACGGGGGTAACAGGAGGATCCGTAATGGGTTGGATTATCGCAATCATCGTCGGCGGCGTCGCCGGCTGGCTCGCGAGCATGGTTATGAACCGTGACGCATCGATGGGTATTATCTGGAATATTATCGTCGGCATTATCGGTGCCATTATCGGCAACTGGATTGCCGGTGCCCTGTTCAATGTTCAGGGTAGCATTCAAGAGTTCAGCCTGACCGGGTTCATTATCGCGATCGTGGGCGCAATCGTGCTACTCGCGATCGTCAATCTCGTTCAACGCGGACGCGTGCGGTAACGCAGCAAACCGATACCGTTTGAAAGCGGCGTGGAGTGATTCCGCGCCGCTTTTGCGTTTGCCGCGCTGCAACGCGTTGGTCCGATAGTCTCACGCCTCCGTCGAAGCGGGTTTGCCGCTTCGGGCCGAACGGGTATATCGCCATCATACACCCGCACTTGTCACTCGTGTAATAACTGAGTAATACACCTGATGCGGTTACAGGGCATGGCGATATGACTTACGAAACGGGCATCGATACCGACAAGGGCAGGCCGCTCGACATCGCGCTGGGCGACGAGCCGGCGGATGTCGACGAACGTCCGCGCACCAACCGCCGGACGTGGATCGTCGGCGGGATCGTGATCCTCGCCGTGTTCCTGGCGCTTCTTGCCTATTATCTGTCGAGCCAGGGCGGGGCGGCGGAGACGGAGAATGGTAGTGCCGACCAGGTACCGACCGTGTCGGTCGTGGCGCCGGGTCGCACCACCGTCGAGGGGGAGATCACCGCCACCGGCACGATCGCGGCGCGGCGGGAATTGCCCGTCGGTGTCGTCGGAGAAGGCGGCCGTGTGGTTTCCGTGCCCGTCGATGCTGGCGACTGGGTGAGGCAGGGGCAGGTGCTTGCCGTCATCGATCGCTCGGTCCAGAATCAGCAGAGCCAGGCGGCAACCGCACAGATCCGCGTCGCACAGGCGGATGCCGATCTTGCGCAAGCCAACCTCGATCGCGCGCTGAAGCTGGTGGATCGCGGTTTCATTTCCGATGCCGATGTCGACCGGCTGACCGCGACGCGCGATGCCGCCGTTGCCCGGGTCCGCGTTGCGCAGGCGCAGGCGGGTGAACTCAACGCCCGCAACGCGCGGCTTAATATTACGGCACCCGCCGCCGGTCTCGTCCTGTCGCGCGACGTCGAGCCGGGTGCCACCGTCGGCGCGGGATCGGCCCCGCTGTTCACCATCGCGCAGGGCGGCCAGATGGAACTTCTGGCGCGGCTCGGCGAGAACGAGCTCGCACGCGTCAGTGCGGGCGCGATGGCGCAGGTAACGCCGGTGGGAACCGACAAGACCTTTACCGGGCAGGTCTGGCAGATCGCCCCGACAATCGATGCGCAGGATCGGCAGGGGACTGCGCGCATCGCCCTGTCCTACGCGCCGGAATTGCGCCCGGGTGGATTCGCCAACGCCGTGCTTCGCAGCGGGACGGTAGTTGCGCCGATCCTGCCAGAAAGTGCTCTCCAATCCGACGATGAGGGCAGCTACGTCTATATCGTCGGGCAGGACAATACGGTTGCTCGGCGCCGCGTGACGCTAGGCAATGTTACGCCAGACGGTATCGTCATCGCGGACGGCCTGAACGGGCAGGAGCGGGTGGTGCTGCGCGCCGGCGGCTTCCTCAATGAAGGCGACACGGTAAAGCCATCGCTCGAGCGCGCTGCCGCCCGATGAATTTTCGCAACATCTCCGCATGGTCGATCCGCAATCCGATCATACCGATCGTTTTGTTCATCGCCTTGCTGCTTGGCGGGCTGATCAGCTTTTCCCGCATGGAAATCCAGAACCAGCCGGATATCGAGTTTCCGGCTGTCACGGTCCAGATTTCGCAGCCGGGCGCCGCACCGACGGAGATCGAGAACCAGATCACGCAGCAGGTGGAATCCGCCGTGCGGTCGGTCGAGGGCGTCAAGAACCTCAATTCCACCGCCAGTGAAGGTTCGTCCTACACGACGGTCGAATTCGAAATCGGCACCGATATCGCGCAGGCGGTCAACGAGACCGAGACGGCCATTGCGCAAATTCGCGGCCAATTGCCGGACGGCATTCTCGAGCCGCGCATCGACCGGCAGCAGACCTCGTCCGAACCCATCGGCTATTTCGCGGTCAGTGCGCCGGATATGACGCTGGAACAGCTGAGCTGGTTCGTCGACGATACGGTCATCAAGCGCCTGCTTGCTGTCGATGGTATGGCCGATGTCGGGCGGGCCGGCGGGGTCGACCGCGAGATTCTCGTCATCCTCGATCCGCAGCGCATGCAATCGCTCGGCGTCACCGCCAGTCAGATCAACGCCGCCCTGCGCCAGAGCAACGTCAATGCAGCGGGCGGTCAGGCCGAAATCGCCGGATCGCGCCAGTCGGTCCGCGTCTTGGGCAACGCCGATACCGCCTATGATTTGTCCCAGACCCAGGTCTCGCTGGGCGCCGGGCGGACCATCAAGCTCGCCGCCGTGGCCGATGTCAGCGACAGTTTCGGCGAGATAACCTCCATCAGCAAGATCGGCGGCCGCCAGGTCGTCACCTTCAGCATCTCACGTTCGCGCGGCGCATCGGACGTCAGCGTATACGATGCGGCGATCGCCGAGATGGACGCCATTGCCGAGGAAAATCCCGGCATCGAATTCAACCAGCTCTTCACGTCGGTCGATTACACGAAGGCGCAATACGAAAGCTCGATGGCGGCAATGATCGAGGGCGCGATCCTCGCCGTGGTCGTCGTGTTTTTCTTCCTTCGCGACTGGCGTGCGACCTTCATTTCCGCGCTCGCCATTCCCCTTTCCGCCATTCCGACCTTCTGGGTGATGGATCTTCTCGGTTTCACGCTGAACCAGCTCTCGCTGCTGGCGCTGGGGCTGGTCGCCGGTGTGCTGGTGGACGATGCCATCGTCGAGATCGAGAACATCGTGAGGCACATGCGGATGGGGAAAAGCGCCTATCAGGCATCGATCGATGCGGCCGACGAGATCGGCCTGCCGGTCGTCGCTACGACCTTCTCGATCGTGGCGGTGTTCTTCCCGGTTGCCCTGATGCCGGGCGTCTCCGGGCAATTCTTTAAGAATTTCGGCCTGACGGTCGTCGCCTCCGTGCTGATGTCGCTTCTGGTCGCGCGAATGATCACGCCGATGGTGGCAGCCTATTTCCTCAAGGCGCAAGGCCACGCCTCGCACGGCGAGGGCCCGCTGATGGACAGGTACGAGCGGCTGCTGCGCTGGACCCTCGATCGCGGCGAAACGGACCGGCGGCGCGGCTTGCTCGACGCGGCGCCCTTCCAATGGACCTTTGCGGTTGGCGGCATTGTCCTGTTTTCGTTGATCGCCATCGCGTGGATGGGCGGCGTCGGCGGGACGATCGTTGTTTTCAATCGCTTTCTCGGCGGAATGATCGATATCGATACGTGGAAGGCGGGGCTCGGCTTCCTCCCCGACATCATCGCGCAACTCATCGGCTTCTTGATCGCCTTTTCGATCATGCTCCTCCTCCTCGCTGCCGCCTTCGCAGTAGGGTGGGTGACCGCTGCCGCGGTCGCACGACTGCTGGGCGGAGTAAGCATGGCGGGCGGGCGATCGTTCGGGCGCTGGTTCCGTTACCGGCGCGACCGGTTCGGCGCGCGGCTGCGCGACCATCGCGTCTGGATGCTCGGCATCGGGATCGCGGCCCTTATCCTCACCGGCATGATCGGCGCGGCGCTTCCCGGACAATTCTTCCCCGACACGGACGGCGAATCGAGCCGGGTGCGCATCGAGATGGTGCCGGGCACCACGCTTGCGCAGACAGAGGCGGTATCGGACCGGGTCACGGCTATCGTCAACGAAGATCCCGACGTGATCGACGTACTCCAGCGGATCGACGAAGGTGCTTCGCGCCTGTTCATCACGCTGAAGGACGATCGGGTGAAGACCCAGCAGGAATTCGAGCGTCTGCTGACTCCGCGCTTCCAGAGCATTCCCGATGCGCGCGTCACCTTCCAGTCCAACCAGGGCGGCGGCGGAACCGGACGCCCCATATCGGTCATGCTGTCAGGCAGCGACTCCGCCGAGCTCAACCAGGCGGCGTCTGTCCTCGTCGAGCAGATGCGCGGCATACCTGGCATCATTGCGCCGCGGATCGAGGCGGACTTGCAGCGGCCCGAAATCGTCATCACACCCCGCCTCGATCTCGCTGCGCAGCTCGGGGTAACGACGTCGGCGCTCAGCCAGACCATCCGGATCGCGACATTGGGCGACATCGACCAGAATGCCGCGAAGTTCTCGCTATCCGACCGACAGGTGCCGATCCGGGTCCGCTTGCCGGAAAGTTCGCGCTCGGACATTTCGACGATCGAGAACCTTCCCGTTCCGACCGCCACCGGCGGTTCGGTCCCTCTGTCGCGCGTCGCCGCTATCAGCTTCGGCTCAGGACCTACGCAAATCCAGCGCTATAACCAGAACCGCCGGATTTTCGTCGGGGCCGATCTTGCGCCCGATGCGGCCAAAGGCGATGTCGATGCGGCGGTCCAGCGATTGCCGATCATGCAGAACCTGCCCACCGGAGTGTCCAACGCGCCGTTCGGGCAGGACGAGTGGCAGGAGGAAATGCTGACCAATTTCCAGACTGCGCTGTTCGCCGGAATGCTGCTGGTCTTCGCGGTTCTGGTCCTGCTGTATCACCGCTTCGTGTCGCCGCTGGTCAACATGACGTCGCTGCTGCTTGCCCCGCTCGGCGGCCTCATCGCCATCTGGGCGATCGGTCAGCCGCTCTCCATGCCGGTGTTCATCGGCACGCTGATGCTGTTCGGTATCGTCGCGAAGAACTCGATCCTGCTGATCGATTTCGCGGTGGAGGAAATGGAAGCCGGGGTGCGCAAGGCCGAAGCGATCGTGGATGCCGGTCGCAAGCGCGCCCAGCCGATCGTCATGACGACCGTCGCGATGACGGCAGGCATGGTTCCGACGGCGCTCAGCCTGTCCGGGGACGGCGCATGGCGTGCGCCCATGGGAACGGTGGTGATCGGCGGGCTGACCCTATCGACCTTGCTCACTCTCTTGATCGTGCCGGCCGGGTTCAGTTTGGCTGACGGGTTCGAGAAGCGGCTCGGGCCTTGGCTGCGCGAGCGGTTTTTGACTTACCGGCCTGGCGACGAGGCCTGGCAATCGGCACCGGGGGGCCGAGAGGTCGGGATCGATCCCGCCGAGTGAGCGCTGCCTGATATATGGCAGGGCGCGGCGAGATTTCCGATAAGGCGACTACGGATCGCGCGCGGACGATGCGTCGCGCGGCTACGGCGATGCTGCTGCTCATGGCGGCGGTGTTCGTTCTGTCAGGGCGCTATCTCGCCGTTCATCCCGCTTGGGGCTATGTCCATGCTTTCGCCGAAGCGGCGATGGTAGGCGGGTTAGCGGACTGGTTTGCGGTGACCGCCTTGTTCCGTCGCCCGCTAGGCCTCCCGATCCCGCACACCGCGATCATCCCGGAAAACAAGGACCGGATCGCGGATACGATGGCCAGTTTCCTACGCGACAATTTCCTGACCCCCGCTGTCGTCGCCCGGCGGATGAGTGCGATGAACCTGGCGGGTGCGGCCGGAGCCTATCTCGCGGACCCGAAGCTTGGCGAGAACAGCCGCATTCGTGCAGGAGCCAGCGAACTCGCCGTCGAAGTCCTGGAATCGCTCGATCCGCAGCGGCTCGGTACCCAGGTTCGCACAGGTCTCGCCGCGCAGCTCGAAAAGCTAGAGGTCGCGCCGCTCCTCGGCACGATGCTGGACGCCATGATCGCGGATGGACGGCACCGCGTGCTGATCGACCGGATCATACGCTGGGCAGGCCTCGTGCTGGAAGACAACGAGGATATGGTCCGCACCATGGTGCAGCAGCGGGCCAACGCCCTGCTCCGTTTCACCGGGCTCGACGAGCGGCTGGCGAACTCTGTGCTCGACGGGTTGTACAAGCTGCTCGCCGAGGTACTGATCGACCAACAGCATCCCCTCCGCATGAAGATCGAGGAGGGCCTCGTTGGCTTGGCGAGCGGCCTACGGACCGATCCCGAAATGCAGGCGAAGGTCGAGCGGATGAAGAACGATCTGATCGCCAATCCCGCCGTTGCCGACTGGTGGCAGGGCGTGTGGGAGCGCATACGCGCCAACCTCATTTTCAGCCTGCGCAACCCGGGCGATGGGGGAGGGCGCTATCTGACCGAAACGCTGGCCGAACTTGGCCGCGCGCTAAGTGCCGATCCGCGTCTGCAACTGCAGGTCAACCGGTTTGCCCGCCGCACTGCAGTCGGCATCGCCTCGCGCTACGGCGACCAGATCGTGCGGCTTGTTTCCGAAACCGTGCGCCGCTGGGATGCGCGCACCATCACCGACCGGGTTGAAAGCGCCGTAGGCCGCGATCTGCAATTCATCCGCATCAACGGGACGCTGGTCGGCGGGCTTGTCGGCGTGACAATCCATTTATTGGGTGTTATCCTTTGATTTGTCCCGTTCAACGCCTAATCAGTGTGGTATCGAACGGTCTGGGAAGCAACTGATCGAACAGGCTTACCTTTCGCATCGACTGCGGGGTCAAATTCCGCGTATTTCTCCATGGTTTCGCAGGCGAAATTGTCGAAATTTTCGGCTTTGGTCTGATGGATCGCGATGCACCTCTCCACCTTTCCATCGGCGCCGACAATAATCTTGAGGTTCATGATCGCATCTTCGCCGCGCTGCTCGGCTGCCTTGGGATAGTGCTGAAGGAGGCGCTGGGCAACGCGTTCCATGTTCCGGGACCGCGGTCCTTGGACTGCATTGCCCAACTTTTCGACATCGATACCCCAAAAAGCATAAAGGTCTTTTGTACAGGTATTCAGCGCTTCGAAGGCCGCTTTCATGTTTCCGGTGGCTAATCGAACGGTACGATCTCTACGTGAAAAACTCACATGATCGATTTTCTCACCCGCCATCGCATCGAGCGACATGAATGTCCGTAATGGCACATCGGATGAATTTTGCTCATCATTGGGGATGAGGGGTTTGTAACCGATCCCGGTCAGAGCGTTTCCAAATTCTCCAAAATCGTAACTGCTTCGGCCATAGGAATCGCTACGCCCGAATTTTTGTTCGGGAAAAGTACCGAAGGAAACGCCAATGTTGCGAGCAGAGCCTAATCTCTCGATAAGACCACCAGCAACCAGCCAAGTGAAAGTATTGGATGGACTGGTTTGCTCTATGTAGAAAATCGTCTTGTCTTCTTCGGTCCCGAACAAACGCGCAAGGCGACAGCGATATTCACCAAAGTCAAGGTTCCAATTGCCGTTAGGCTCAAGGGTGACGACACCCTCTTGTGCATAGACCGGCGATGCGAATGACAGCGTCACTGCTGCCGACGCCGATATGAGACGAAAAACCATCAAAAAAAACCTCCCCAAGCAAACACTGGGGAGGTTATCATGTTGGTTCATATCGTAAACTAAAGTTTCTCGGTCAACTCCGGCACCGCCTTATAAAGGTCGGCGACTAGCCCAATATCCGCGACCTGGAAGATCGGGGCATCTTCGTCCTTGTTGATGGCGATGATAACCTTGGAGTCTTTCATGCCCGCCAGATGCTGGATCGCTCCGGAAATGCCGACCGCGATGTAGACTTCCGGCGCCACGATCTTGCCTGTCTGGCCGACCTGATAGTCGTTCGGCACGTAACCTGCGTCCACCGCCGCGCGGCTTGCGCCCACGCCCGCGCCGAGCTTGTCGGCAAGCGGCATGATGATTTGCTCGAAAGTCTCGCTGTCTTTCAGGGCGCGGCCACCCGACACAATGATGTTCGCGCTCGTCAGTTCGGGGCGGTCGCCGCCTTCGGCGATGTCCTGACTGACGAAGGTGGAGAGGCCTGCATCGCCGGGGCCGGACACATCCTCGACCGAAGCCGATCCGCCTTCCGGCTCCGCCTTGTCGAACGCGGTGCCGCGCACGGTGATAACGAGCTTTGGGTCGGACGATTCGACCGTCGCGATAGCATTGCCGGCATAGATCGGACGGGTGAAGGTCTTGTCACCCTCAACCGAAAGAATGTCCGAAATCTGCATTACGTCGAGCAGCGCGGCGACGCGCGGTGCGATGTTTTTGCCGGTGGTGGTGGCAGGCGCGACGAAAGCGTCGTAGCCGTCCATGATCTGAGCCACCAGCGGCGCGACGTTCTCGGCAAGCTGGTGCTCGTAGGCCGCATCGTCGGCCTTCAGCACTTTCGCTATGCCGGCGATTTTCGCCGCCGCATCCGCCGCACCGCCGCAATTTGTGCCTGCGACCAGTGCGGTCACCTCGCCCAGCTTGCCTGCCGCCGTCACTGCCGCGAGCGTGGCATCGGCGACGGAATTGTTGTCGTGTTCGACCAGAACCAGAGTGTTCATGTCAGTATCCTTTCCGCGCGCCTCAGGCGACGCCCATCGATTTGAGCTTGGCGACGAGAGCATCGACGTCCTCGACCTTTTCGCCGGCCTGCCGGGTCGGCGGCTCGGAGACATTGGTCGTGGTCAGCCGGGTCGCAATGTCGACGCCGTAATCGGCGGGGCTCTTGGTATCGAGCGGCTTCTTCTTCGCCTTCATGATATTCGGCAGCGAAGCATAGCGCGGCTCGTTCAACCGCAGATCGGTGGTCACGATGGCCGGCATGGTCAGCTTGACCGTTTCGAGCCCGCCGTCGATCTCGCGCTTCACGGTGACGCTGTCGCCTTCGATCTCGACGGTATTGGCGAAAGTACCTTGCGGCCGACCCATAAGGGCGGCGAGCATCTGCCCGGTCTGGTTTGAATCGTCGTCGATCGCCTGTTTGCCGAGCATGACGAGGCCCGGCTGTTCTTCCTCGGCGATAGCTTTAAGAATCTTCGCAACGGCGAGCGGTTCTACTTCGTCATCCGTCTCCACCAAGATGGCACGGTCCGCGCCCATGGCGAGCGCGGTGCGCAGCGTTTCCTGCGCCTTTGCCGGGCCGATGCTGACAGCCACGATCTCTTCAGCGTTGCCGGCTTCCTTGATGCGGATCGCCTCTTCGACCGCGATCTCGTCGAACGGGTTCATGCTCATCTTGACGTTGGCGAGATCCACGCCAGAGCCATCGGCTTTAACGCGTGGTTTCACATTATAATCGATCACCCGCTTGACGGGGACGAGGATTTTCATGGGAGTACCTTCCTCTCGAATGCTGTGCGCACATCCCTAGCTTGCGTTTACGTAAACGTCAACTGGCGGAGATGCGCTTCGTTAATGAAAGGCGGGGCGCGGTCAGCCGTTCCCCCGCGAACAAAAAGAGAGGGCGGCACCCCTGTCGGAGAGCCGCCCTCGCAAACTACAGCCGAAGTGCGGTTGTCACGCCGCCTTCTTCACCTCGGCCACGATCTTCTTCGCCGCGTCGCCCAGATCGTCGGCGCTAACGATGGGGAGGCCGGAATTCTCTAGGATGT
>NZ_SOSI01000005.1 GCF_029760855.1 Erythrobacter litoralis
GGGGGGCGGTCCTGGCGCCGCGCCCGCCCACCCAAAAATATCCGCCCGCCTGGATCGCATTGAGAATGAGTGCGTTCACGACTGCCCAACGCGCAGGACAGTCAGAGGTTCGCGTGCCTGCGTTCGATAGCGTCCCAGATACGCCCGGCGGTATCGGTGCCGTTGAACTTGTCGATGGCAACGATGCCTGTGGGGCTGGTCACGTTGATTTCGGTCAACCATTTGCCGCCGATTACGTCGATCCCGACGAAGACGAGACCGCGCCGTTTCAGCTCCGGGGCCATCACCGCGCAGATCTCTTCCTCTCGCGCGGTTAGCGTCGCCGCCTCCGCATGGCCGCCTTGCGCCAGGTTCGAGCGGAACTCACCTTCACCCGGGAAGCGATTGATCGCGCCTGCAAACTCGCCGTCCACCAGCACGATCCGCTTGTCGCCCTCGCTGACCTCGGGAAGGAAAGGCTGCACCATGTGCGGTTCAGGCCAGGTCTTGTCGAACACCTCGCTTAACGCGGAAAGATTCGTGCCGTCTTCGGCGAGGCGAAAGATCGCCTTGCCGCCATTGCCGTGAAGCGGTTTCACGACAACCGATCCATGCTTTTTCTGGAAGTCGCGCAGATCGCTGAGCTTTCTCGCCACGAGCGTCGGCGGCATGAACTGCGCATAGTCCAGCACGAACATCTTTTCCGGCGCGTTCACGACTTCGCGCGGATCGTTGACGACCAAGGTCGTACCCTTCAACCGGTCGAGCAGGAACGCCGCGCTGATATAGCCGAGATGGAACGGCGGATCCTGCCGCATCAGTACGACGTCGATATCATGCGCCAGATTTAACTGCCGCCGCTCACCGATGGAGAAGTGATCGCCTTCGATTCGCCGGACCGTGACCGGTGCGGCGTGCGCAGTGATTTTGTCGTGCTTCGTCCCATCGCCCTCATAGGCAAGCGAGCCGACATCATAATGCCAGATTTCGTGCCCCCGCTCCTGTGCGGACAGCATAAGCGCGAACGAGCTGTCGCCGGCGATATTGATATGTTCGAGCGGGTCCATCTGGATGGCGACGCGCAATGTCATGCAAAATTCCTCAGGGCTGCCAGGCGTTAGCGATGTGGCGAGGCGGGATGCCGGGCGCAAGCAGGATCACGTCGATCTGCATGTCGTCACCGGATACGAGATATTCTTGTGCCACGGCCTCAGCAGCCGCGGCGACGCGAGCGAGGCGTCGTTCGTCGATTGCACAATCGAGATCGGCGGCGCGCAGACGCCATTTGACTTCGACGAAGGCCACCAGGGTTTCGCGGCGAGCGACGAGGTCGATCTCCCCGGCCTTGGTCTTTAAACGCCGCGCCAATATGGACCAGCCCCGTTCCTCGAGCCAGTGCGCTGCGCGGTTTTCGGCATCGCGACCGCTACGTTCTGCAACCTGCCGCTTCACTGCCCCTTGAGTTCCATCGCGCGGACATACAGCGCCTTGCGATCGAGGCCCGTGGCTTTGGCAACGGCGGCCGCCGCTTGCGACGTTTTCATCGAACCAAGTGCGTCGCGCAACAGATCGTCGGCATCGTCGGCAGAAATGTGTGCCGCACCCGGCGGCCCGACCAACAGCACGATTTCACCCTTGGGCGGATTCGCTTCGTAATAAGCGATCAGGCCATGCGAGAGACCGCGGCGGCATTCCTCGTGCAGTTTTGTCAATTCGCGCGCTACCGCGATTTCCCTATCAGGCAGAACTGTACCGATCGCCGCGAGGGCCTTTAGTAAGCGCGGTGCCGTTTCATAGAAGATCAGCGTCGCATCGATTGTTTCTAGCCCTGCAAGCACATCGCGCCGTGCCTTGTCCTTTACCGGCAGAAAGCCGGCGAACAGGAACCGGTCGTTCGGCAGGCCGGAGAGGGTCAGACCCGTGATGGCGGCGCAGGGCCCTGGCAGGCTGATGACCGGTATGCCTTCGTCACGGCAATCGTTGATCAGGCGGAATCCGGGATCAGACACCAGCGGCGTGCCCGCATCGCTGACCAAGGCCACAGCCCGGTGGTGCATAGATTCGACCAGTCTCGCCCGGTCGCGATGCTCGCTGTGATCGTCGTAACGCCAGAGGGGCTTCGAGATACCGAGATGTTTGAGCAGCTTGCCGGTCACCCGCGTATCCTCGCACGCCACGCCGTCGCAGCGTTTCAGGATGTCGACCGCGCGAAGGGTGATGTCGCCGAGATTCCCGATAGGGGTGGCGACAATGTAAAGACCGGGTAAAAGAGGGTCTTGCGTGGAAGGCGGGTGGTCGCTCACCCTCCCCCAATGAACCAAGAACGAGGGGTGCGGCAAGATGGTGCGTTCGAGTATCGACCGGCGCGGAGTGATGGCAGTGACGGCGGCGGCATTGCTGACGGGATGCTCGATCATTCCCAAAGCGCCGCAGACGCAGACCCGGCCGCCATCGCCCTCGCCGACGACGGAGCCGAGCGCGACGGCCTTGCCCCAGGACGATACGCGTCACCGCGTCGCACTGCTGGTTCCGCTGTCCGGTAAAAACGGCGCGGTCGGCCAGTCCATCTCCAATGCGACCACGATGGCGATCCTCGACACGAACGCGCAGAACCTGCGGATCACCACTTACGATACGGCGCGCGGTCCGCAGGAAGCGGCGCGGCAGGCTATCGCGGACGGCAATAAACTGATCCTCGGACCACTACTGGGCAGCAATGCGATATCGGTAGAGGCGGAAGCCGGCCCAGCCGACGTTCCGATCATCAGCTTTTCGAACGATACGGGTGTCGCCGGACCGAACGTGTTCGTGATGGGCGTCATTCCCGAGCAATCGGTCATGCGTTCCATGCGCTATGTGCGCGTTAGAGGAGTGGAGAGCTTCGCGGTCCTCGCGCCGAGCGGCGAGTACGGCGACCGCGCGCAGAAGGCCGCGATCGACGCGACGCGCGAATATGGCGGGAACGTCATCCTCACAGAGCGCTATGCCCGCAGCAATACCTCGGTCGTCAGTGCGGCGGAGCGGGTCCGCGCTCGCGACGGCCTCGGGGGCGTGTTGCTTGCCGACGGGGCGCGCCTGTCCGCGCAGGCAGCCGGTACGGTCAAGCCCAACGGGCGCGGCAACCTGCAGATCATCGGCACCGAATTGTGGAGCGGCGAGAATTCGATCCTGCGCGCGTCCGCGCTGAACGGCGCCCTGTTTTCCGCAGTGTCCGACAAATTATATGGCGGTTTCGTAACCAGCTACGAGGCACGCTTCGGCAGCAAGCCCTATCGCATCGCGACGCTTGGCTACGATGCGGTGCTCCTCACCCTAAACATCGCGCGCGACTGGGATGTGGGCGAAGATTTCCCTACGAGCCAGCTCAGGCAAAGCGGCGGCTTTACCGGCGTCGACGGGCCGTTCCGCTTCCAACGCGACGGCGTGGTAGAACGCGCATTGGAAGTTCGACAAATCCGCGACGGTCGAATTGCGATCGTGTCCGAAGCGCCGGCCGGGTTCTGACAGGCGGATAACCTTGCCGCCTGCCTTGTAACCGGTGAGTCGGGCGCGATATAGCTTGCAGCCATGTCCGACGACCTGTTCGAAAACACCCCAACCTCAAGCGGCGATTACGACGCTTCCTCGATCGAGGTGCTGGAAGGTCTCGAACCGGTCCGCCGCCGCCCGGGCATGTATATCGGCGGAACGGACGAGCGGGCGCTGCACCACCTCGTTGCCGAGGTGCTCGACAATGCGATGGACGAGGCGGTTGCCGGGCATGCGAGCCGGATCGAGGTCCGCGTGGAAGACGGTAACACCGTCACCATCGCCGATAACGGGCGCGGCATTCCGACGGGCGAGCATCCGAAATACCCTGGTAAGTCCACCCTCGAAGTCATTCTCACCACCCTGCATTCGGGCGGCAAGTTTTCGGGCAAGGCCTATGCCACCAGTGGCGGGCTTCATGGGGTCGGCGTCAGCGTAGTGAATGCGCTTTCCAGCCACACCCGAATCGAAGTGGCGCGGGACAAGCAGCTATACGCGCAGGAATTTTCCAAGGGGCAGCCGCTCGGCGGCATCGAGGAACTAGGGCCGACGCCGAACCGCCGCGGTACGACCGTCACCTTTACCCCCGATCCCGAAATATTCGGCGAACGCAAGTTCAGCCCCAAGCGGTTGTTCAAGCTCGTTCGCTCCAAGGCCTATCTGTTCGCCGGCGTCGAAATCCGCTGGAAATGCGCGGAAAAACTGGCGAGCGAAGATGTGCCGCAAGAGGCGGTCTTCAAATTTCCCGGCGGTCTCGCCGATCACCTTGCCGAGCAGATCGGCGGCCGCGAATGCGTGACTGCCCAACCCTTTGCAGGTTCTCAGGACTTCGCCGAGGAACAGGGCCGCGTCGAATGGGCGATCGCCTGGCCGCTTTTTTCCGATGGCTCGACAAGCTGGTATTGCAACACTGTACCCACGCCCGACGGTGGCACGCACGAACAGGGTCTTCGCGCTGCACTTACCAAGGGGTTGCGCGCATTCGGCGATCTTACCGGCGTCAAAAAGGCGAAGGACATCACGGCAGACGACGTGATGAACGGCGCCGAGGTCATGCTCAGCGTCTTCATTCGCGAGCCGCAATTCCAGAGCCAGACCAAGGATCGCCTGACCTCGCCCGAGGCCGCCAAACTGGTCGAGACCGCCATGCGCGATCATTTCGACCATTTCCTCGCCGACAACATGGACCGCGGCAAGGCCTTGCTCGGTCAGGTGATGGAGCGAATGGACGAGCGCCTGCGAAGGAAGCAGGAACGCGAAATCAAGCGCAAGACCGCGACCAATGCGAAGAAACTGCGCCTGCCCGGCAAACTCACCGATTGCAGCGGAGAAACTGGCGGCGAGACCGAACTTTTCATCGTCGAAGGCGACAGCGCCGGCGGCAGCGCAAAACAGGCGCGCGACCGCAAGACGCAGGCGATCCTTCCGATCCGCGGCAAGATCCTCAACGTAGCCTCCGCAAGCGCCGACAAGATCCGCGCAAACAGCGAAATCGCTGACCTCGTTCTCGCCATGGGATGCGGCACGCGCAAGGAATGCGATGCGGAAAACCTGCGTTACGATCGCATAATCATCATGACGGATGCCGATGTTGACGGCGCGCATATCGCAACGCTGCTCATGACGTTCTTCTTTCAGGAAATGCCCGATATCGTGCGCAAGGGTCATCTCTTCCTCGCACAGCCGCCGCTATATCGGCTGACGGCGGGCAAGGAGAGCCGCTATGCCCGCGACGATGAACATCGCGCGGAGCTGGAAGCGACTGTATTCAAAGGCAAGAAAGTCGATGTCGGCCGGTTCAAGGGGCTTGGCGAGATGAACCCGTCGCAGCTTCGCGAAACCACGATGGCGCCCGACAGCCGCAGCCTGATCCGCATCACGCTGCCGCAGGAATTTGAGCAGCGGGCGGTGGTGAAGGAACTGGTCGACCAGCTGATGGGCCGCAATCCCGAGCATCGCTTCAATTTCATCCAGAACCGCGCCGGCGATCTGGAACGCGACATGATCGATGCCTGACGATTTCGGGCGAAGCGATCCGGATGATGAAGACGATGTGATGGCGGGCGACCGGCGCATCGCACGTACGGACACCGCGCTGCCTGACTGGTACGTCTCCGACGCCGCCTATCGCCCGATCCCCATCGCCTGGTTCGCCGGTGCGCTGGTCCTGCAGGTCATCCTGCAACCGGTTTTGGCGATCGTGACGACCGGGATCGGCTTTTCCCGCTGGTTCGCTATCGGCCTATGTCTATTGGCAAGCGGCTTCATCTGGCACATTACGATGGAACGGGGCATGGCGCGGGCGGCGCTAGGCTGGCGTATCGCTTTGGCATTGATGCTGGTTTTCTTTACCGGCGTCTCCGTCCTAGGGCTTCTCGCTTAGGCGGCATCCTCGCCATTAGTATGGACATGTAGTTCGCCTTCCAGTGTCCGGTGCACCGGGCATTTGTCGGCAATTTCGGAAAGCTTGTCGCGTTGGTTACGGTCGAGATCGCCCGTCATCGCGATCGAACGATGCAGGGCCTGTAGCTTCCGACCTTGCTCCATCGCTTCGACGTGGTCGCACTCGTCGGCGTGCTCGCGTTCGTGGTGCACGCTCACCGTCACGCTCTTCAGCGGCCAACCCTTCCGGTCGGCATACATTTTTATCGTCATAGCGGTACAGGTGCCGAGCGCCGCGTTGAGTAGGTCGTACGGCGTCGGTCCGGTATCGTCGCCGCCGTAATCGCGCGGCTCGTCGACAAGGAAACGGTGGCTTTTCGTGTGAACCTCCGTGCCGAACTTGCCGTTGCCCGTCACCGCCACGATACCGTCGTCCGGCATGGGCCAGTCGCGCTCCATCGGGATGTAGCGATGGCCCCAACTTGCGATGATGTCGGCAGCGAAGTTCGCATCATCGGTATCGGTAAGGAGATGATCGGCGCCGGCAAGGCTTACAAAGCTTTTCGGATGCTTCGCCGCCTCGAACAGTTTGCCGGCATTTTCGACGCCGACGACCTCGTCCGTCGGGGAGTGGCAGAACAACAGCGGTATGCGCAGGTCCGAGACTTCGAGCAGCAGGTCGATGCTTCGCGTCTTGTCGAGAAATGCGCGGCTCAATGTGAAACTGCGTCCGGCTATCGTCACCTCCCCCTGTCCATCGCGTTCGATGGCGGCGAGATCGCCTTTCACATTGCCCAAGACATGGGGGACATCCGCTGGCGCGCCAATAGTCGCAATCGCGGCGACGTCGCCCTTCGGCAGCATGTCGCCGGCGGCAAGCACCGCCGCCCCGCCAAGGCTGTGACCAACAAGCATGATGCCTTGCCCGAACCGTTCGACCAGATAGGCCGCGCTGTCGATCAGATCCTCGACATCGCTTGCGAACCCAGCCCGCCCGAAATCGCCGCCGCTACCGCCGAGGCCTGTGAAATCCACCCGCAGACAGGCGATGCCGTGCCGCGCCAGGGCCCGCGTCACGGCAACGGCCGCGAGGCTTTGCTTCGTGCAGGTAAAGCAATGCGCGAACAGCGCGGCACCGCGTACTAGGCCGGTCGGCAATTCGATACTTCCGGCAAGGTCGTAACCCCGCGTCGTCGGGATGGTCAGGCTTTCGGTGGGCATTGGGTTTCTCCTGTCGGTACCGTAACGCCCCCTTGCCCCGAGCGGTCCCGCCGCCTAACGCTTACGTAAAGCAGACAGGACAGACAGATGACCGACCAAACCCGTTTCGAGGGCACGCAATCCTATATCGCGACCGAGGACCTGAAGGTTGCGGTAAATGCCGCCGTCACCTTGCGCAGGCCGCTTTTGGTGAAGGGCGAACCAGGAACCGGGAAGACCGTGCTGGCGCACGAGATATCCAAGGCTCTCGATGCTCCACTGATCGAATGGAACGTGAAGTCCACCACTAAAGCGCAGCAAGGCCTGTACGAATACGATGCGGTCGCCCGTTTGCGCGACGGGCAGCTTGGCGACGAGCGCGTCCACGATATTTCGAATTACATCAAGCGGGGCAAATTGTGGGAGGCTTTCACCTCCCCCGAATTGCCGGTCCTCCTGATCGACGAGATCGACAAGGCCGACATCGAGTTTCCGAACGATCTCCTGCAGGAACTCGACCGGATGAGCTTCGACGTTTACGAAACGCACGAGCGGATCGAGGCAAAGGAACGGCCTATTGTTGTCATCACCTCGAACAACGAGAAGGAACTGCCGGATGCGTTCCTGCGCCGCTGTTTCTTTCATTACATCAAGTTTCCCGACCGCGAGACGATGCGCGACATCATCGACGTGCATTTTCCCAATATCCAGAAGACCCTCGTCTCCAAGGCGATGGATATGTTCTACGAATTGCGCGAAGTGCCGGGCCTCAAGAAGAAACCGAGTACGAGCGAGTTGCTTGACTGGCTGAAGCTGCTGCTCAACGAGGACATGCCGCTGGAAGTGTTGCAGGACAGCAATCCCAACAGCGCGATCCCCCCGCTCCATGGCGCACTGCTCAAGAACGAACAGGATGTGATGATGTTCGAGCGGCTTGCCTTCATGGCGCGCCGCCAGACCTAGGATCGCTCCTTCAGTCGAAGCTGTATGCGAGTTCGAAATCGCCCCAGCGACGACCGTCGATCACCACGGGAACGTAGACGTTGCGCACCACGCGGTAGCTGCGACCGTCCCCCTCCTGTCGATACACCGCCATCATGTACGGCATGGTGCTCTTCTTCGATTTCTGGTCGATCGGATCGAGGATGATGCGACCGTGCCGGCAGAACTGCGTATCGTGCGTTATTTCGCCAATGGGCTCTCTCGAATGCCTTGAAAGATGCGTCGGTAGATAGCCCTGCATGTCGGTGCAGGCGGCTGCCATTACTGGACTAATATCAATTTCTGCGCGGTCCAATAATGGCCGCCAATTTTCGTGTGCCCAATCCATCAGGCGCGTACGGAACCGTTGCGGATTGCTGCCCGGAATGACCCTGTAATCACAATCGAACAGCGCATCGCGGCTGAGCGCTCCGCTGGCCAAAGCCTGCTCGGCAAGAGTCTCTACTTCCTTGGCCCGCGCAATCGCTTCGTCCACCATGGCGCTGTCCTGCGGCGAAAGACCGGCCTTGACGATGGAATCGAACATTTCGCTTGCGGTGAGTTCGAGCTCCTGAATGCGGACATGCGCTTTTTCGAGTTGCTCCTCGTTGACCGTGGCAGCCTTGTCGAAGTCGTCGATGACGTCTGAAATGCGGTTCACATTTCCCGTCATCATGCCGGTCGCCTTGGCGATCTGTTCGTTCTGGTTGTCGACCTCGCCGACCAATTCGGTGACGCCGCCAATCATCGTCTCGATGCTGGCGACAGAGCTTTTCGCCTCGTTCGATGCCCGTGCGCCGGTCTCGATCCGCTCGATCATCACCGTCGCTTCGTCCGCGAGCGTGCCCACGACAGTCGCGATCTCATCGGTCGCCTTGCGGGTTTCTCCAGCGAGCGACTTGACCTCGTTGGCGACGACCGCGAAAGTCTTGCCCGCTTCACCCGCACGCATCGCCTCGATGGTAGCGTTAAGCGCAAGAATATTGGTGGTTTCGGCGATCTGCTCGATGTCCTTCGAACACCGTTTAACCTGATCCATCGCGGCGGCAAAGCCTGTCACATGGGTGGCGAGGGCCCCCACCAGATCGAGCAGGCCGGTAATCTGGGCGAGTGAGGACTGGATCTGCGCCGTTCCCTGCCCCAGACGCTCGATCGCACGCGCCGAAAGCAGCCGCGCTTCGTCGCTCGCTTCGGCAACCCGGCGCTGATCCTGTTCGAGTTCGCGAACCGTGCTCTGTAATTCGACATGTTCTGCCCGCAACACCCCCGAGCTGTCGATCACCGCCTGTACGATGCCGGCGACATCGCTGCACCCAACCGTGACCTTGCCGCAGCTTTCGGGAATGCGATCGAGCGGCGAAGCACCGGTCGTCTCGATCTTGCTCGCATCCATCGATATGTCCTCGAATTCGTTCTCGTTTCTTGTCGCGTGCGCTGTACGGGCGATTGGTTATCCGCGCGTTAATTCAGCGGCGCCAAGTGGGGCTTCGCTTCGTGCGTTCTTCGCGCTAAGGCAGATGCCATGTTCTTCAATTTCGTCGACGAGCTGCGCGAGGCGGGCATATCCGCCAGCTTCAAGGAACACCTTACCTTGCTGGAGGCGCTCGATCGCGAGGTGATCGAGCAATCGCCCGAAGCCTTCTACTATCTCAGCCGCGCGACCTTCGTGAAGGACGAAGGTTTGCTCGACCGGTTCGATCAGGTTTTCCAGAAAGTCTTCAAGGGCGTCTTTTCAGACTACGGGCAGAACCCGGTCGATGTCCCGGAGGACTGGCTGAAAGCGGTCGCGGAAAAATTTCTGTCCGACGAGGAAATGGAGAAGATCAAATCTCTCGGCGACTGGGACGAGATCATGGAGGCGCTCAAGAAGCGGCTCGAAGAGCAGAAGGAGCGCCATCAGGGCGGCAACAAGTGGGTCGGTACGGGCGGTACCTCCCCCTTCGGCAATTCGGGTTACAATCCGGAAGGCGTGCGGATCGGCGGCGAAAGCCGGCACAAACGCGCGATCAAGGTGTGGGACAAGCGCGAGTTCAAAAACCTCGACAACACGAAGGAACTCGGCACCCGGAACATCAAGATGGCGCTGCGCCGATTGCGGCGTTTCGCGCGGGAAGGCGCGGCTGACCAGCTCGACATCGACGCCACGATCGAGGGGACCGCCAAACAAGGCTGGCTTGACATTCACATGCGGCCCGAACGGCGCAATGCCGTCAAGCTGCTGCTGTTTCTCGATGTCGGCGGCTCGATGGACCCGTTCATCAAGGTCACCGAAGAGCTGTTCAGCGCGGCGACCAGCGAGTTCAAGAACCTCGAATTCTTCTATTTCCACAACTGCCTTTACGAAGGCGTTTGGAAGGACAATCGCCGCCGCTGGCAGGAACGGACCAAAACTTGGGACGTGCTCCACAAATACGGGCACGATTACAAGGTCGTGTTCGTCGGCGACGCTGCGATGAGCCCCTACGAGATAACCCACCCGGGCGGCAGCGTCGAGCACATGAACGAGGAAGCCGGGGCCGTGTGGATGCAGCGCATGACCAACACCTATCCCGCGACCGTCTGGCTGAACCCGACGCCCGAAAAACACTGGAGCTATTCGCAGAGCACGCGGGTCATCAAGCATCTGGTCAACGACCGGATGTACCCGCTTACCTTGGACGGTTTGGACGACGCGATGCGGGAGCTTAGCCGGAAGCAGGGGTGAGCCGACCCCACTCCCGCTTTGCCCAATTCCGTCGGCGGCTCGAAGCATTCGATCCTGGACCCGGCTGGCGGTTGTGGCTTTACGAATTTCTGCTCTTTGGATTCAAGCAGGCTTGGGCTTGCCTCTTCGGCGCGCTGCTCCTGCTTCTGCTTCTGGCGACGCACTTGTTTTACCCCGACGACGCGCCGCTGCACCGCTACGATTTCCTCACCCTCGCTGCTATCGCCATCCAAATCGGCATGCTCTCATTCCGACTGGAGACATGGGGCGAAGCAAAGGTCATCCTGATCTTCCACGTGGTCGGCACGGTGATGGAACTGTTCAAGACGGCGGTCGGATCTTGGGGCTATCCGGAGGCAAGCGTGCTGCATATCGGGGCGGTACCGCTGTTCTCCGGGTTCATGTATGCCAGCGTCGGAAGCTACATCGCGCGGGTCTGGCGCATCTTCGACTTCCACTTCACGCATTATCCGCCGCGATGGGCGACGTGGATCCTAGCCGCGGCGATTTACGTTAATTTCTTCGCACATCACTGGCTGCCAGACATGCGATACGTCATGTTCCTCGGCACTGCGCTGCTGTTCTGGCGAACGCGCGTCTATTTCCGCAACTGGCAAACGCACCGCTGGATGCCCCTGCTGATTGGCTTCGGCCTAGTCGCTTTGTTCATCTGGTTCGCTGAAAACCTGGCGACCTTCGCCAATGCGTGGAATTACCCCGACCAAAAGAGCGGATGGCGAATGGTGGGCTTGGCGAAGTACGGCAGTTGGTATCTATTGATGCTGATCAGCTTTGTGCTGGTAACATTGGTATCGCCTATCTTCGTACCAGACAGGGATGTGTTTGAACTAGAAAAGAATTTACGCTAGGTCCGGAGTGCGGGGAGGGATGCGATGCGAATTCTTTTTCTTTGTACGAGCGCTTTTTTGACGGTCGGTGCAATCGAGCCGCAAAACAAAAACGACGAACAAATTAGTTCGGATGGAGCGACGTTCGCTATCGAAGGCATTGAAAGCGTAATGCCCGAAAATTGCCAGGACCGTATTCATCACGTTCGCGAAGAACGCGGTCTGCCCGAACTCAATGATGCACCCGCAACGCCCGACAATGCGCTTCTTATTGCGGCGGTCGATCATCAGGTCGATGGCTGTGACGTGCTGGTGATGCAGGAAGATACGGCGGACGTTCGGCCGTTACCCAAGTTCGACGACAGGACCGTCGAGCTTATCCCCGCAAACTGAAATGCCGATCTAGCCGTAAATCAGATGCGGCGCGATCTCTCCGCGCCATTGCGCCTCGTCGGAGCTGGCGAGGGTATCCAAGTCTTCGGGCGTGGCTTCGCGGTCGTCCACCCACTCACGCAGCGCCGGACCGCCATTAATGACGTCGATTGCCAATCGGTCGAACTCGTATTCATACGGAAAATCGCGCCAGATTTCGTATTCCGGATAGAGCGCGCGGATCGCCTTGAAGGCTAGAGCCTGCAATCGCCATGGACGGAATTCGTGGTGATCGTAGAACGGGCCTTCGGCATGGATCATCAAACCGTTGCACAGCGCCCCTTCGTGCTTGTGGAATGTCGGCGTAAAGAAGCATTCGCGAAGTTTACAGCCGCGCATCCACGCGGGCGCCATGCGCTCCATTTGGCCTAGAACCGCTTTCGCATTGATGTCCGGCGCGCCGAACAGCACTTCCAGCGGCCGCGTCGTGCCTCGCCCTTCCGATAGGTTCGTTCCTTCGAGCATCACCGTGCCGGCATAGGCGCGAGCCATATTGAGCGAGGCGGCATTCGGGCTGGGATTGATCCAGACGCGGTCTTCTGGCCAGCCGAAGCCGGGCGCATGACCAGGCTGCCACCCCCGCATCTCGATGACGGTGAGCGATACGTCGAGCTTGAAATGGGCCACGAACCACTGCGCCATCTCGCCCATCGTCATGCCGTGCCGCATGGGCATGGGAGCAGCGCCAACGAAGCTCTCCTGCCCTTCGCGCAGCAGCGTTCCTTCGACCGGTCCACCCGCCGGGTTCGGCCGATCCAAGACCCACACTTCCTTACCGGACTTCGCAGCTTCCTCCAGAAGATAGAGCAAGGTCGTCACGAACGTGTATATGCGGCAGCCAAGATCTTGAAGGTCGAACAGGAAGACGTCAGCGCTGGACATCGATTGGCCGCTGGGGCGACGAACTTCGCCATAAAGACTGAAAACGGGAATGCCGTATTGCGGATCGGTTTCATCCGCGGTTTCCACCATGTTGTCCTGCTTGTCGCCCTTCAGCCCATGTTGCGGGCCGAAGGCACTGGTGACGTTGACGCCGCGCGCGATCAGCGCATCGAGCGAATGGTCCAAGCCGGCGGTGACGGAGGCAGGATGCGCGACCAAGCTGACCCGTTTGCCTTCGAGCGGACGACGCAGCGCTTCGTCGGTGAGCAGGCGATCGATACCGAATTTCATGGCCGATTGGGTGCAGCAAGCGCCTGCGCGAAGCAAGCGGGATCGTGGAAATCGGGTGCGTCGCCAGTGTGTTCCGCCGCCCAGTAGCTCTTTTGCCCGCCTTCCTCCTCGATCACTGCAGTCATCCCAAAGCAAAGAGAGCCGTTAGGCAGAGCCTCTCTCTGCATCGCGACATCCATTATCGCGAAGGATGAACCGCCACGCCATGAAATCTCCGGTGCCCTCGTAATATGCCGATCGCGGCCATTCTCACGATAAGAAGAGAAATCGTAGGCCGCGAAAGCTTCGGATGGGGAGAAATTGAACTCCGAGTAAGCCGTACCGTCCTGTGGTTCGGCTCTTACGAAAAGCTCGAAACAGGTGGTACGCCACAACCCGTCCAAGCGACGTTTTCCTGCAAAACATGGCACGAGGATCTGTCGCGTTCCTTCGATCCTCCAGCGCAAACGCAACCAGTAGCGATCGGTAGCGTCGACCTTCGCCGTCACCGATCTCACCGAAACAGTTGGATGAGCCGGATGAGCAGTCAGTTCGTGCGTTTGCATGGCCACCTCTTCCTGCTAGCGGCAGCTTCATCATGACGAGCCACCGATCCGATCTCCTGCGCATACTTGAAGAGCGCGGCTACATCCATCAGGTCACTGACGCCGAAGGGCTGGACGCCTTGGCCGCGAAGCAGATCGTCCCCGGATATATCGGCTTCGACGCGACCGCGCCAAGCCTTCATGTCGGCAGCCTCGTACAGATCATGATGCTTCGCCGGCTTCAACAGACCGGGCACAAGCCAGTGGTTCTAATGGGCGGTGGGACGACACGGATCGGCGATCCGACCGGACGTGACGAAAGCCGACAGATGCTCACCGATCAGGCGATCGCGGACAACATCGCGGGCATTCGCACAGTGTTCGAAAGATTGCTGACCTTCGGCGACGGTCCGACCGATGCCGTGATGGTCGATAATCAGGACTGGCTCGGCAGTCTCGGTTACATAGAATTGCTGCAGGATGTGGGGCCGCATTTCACGGTCAACCGAATGCTGACGTTCGATTCGGTCAAGCTACGGCTCGAACGCGAACAGCCGATGACCTTTCTCGAATTCAATTACATGATCCTGCAAGGCTATGATTTCCGACATCTGGCGCGAGAAATGGGCGTGCGCCTGCAGATGGGCGGCAGCGATCAGTGGGGCAACATCGTAAATGGAATGGAGCTCGGCCGGCGGATGGACGGCGCCGAACTGTTCGGACTGACGACGCCGCTTCTCACTACGGCGGACGGTAAGAAGATGGGCAAGACGGCCTCGGGCGCCGTCTGGCTCAATGAAGCGCAATTGCCGAGCTACGATTTCTGGCAATTCTGGCGCAATACGGACGACCGCGACGTCGGCAGATTTCTTCGGCTGTTCACCGACTTGCCGCTCGGCGAAATCGAACGTCTGGACGCGCTCGAGGGCGCAGAGATCAACGATGCGAAAACGGTGCTTGCCAACGAAGTTACCGCGCTCGTGCGCGGAGAGGAGGCGGCGCGCACGGCGCAGGATACCGCCAGCCGGACCTTTGGCGGAGGCGGCACGGGCATCGATCTACCGAGGCTTTCCGTCGGCCCCGAAGGCATGCGCATCGGGGCGGTTCTCACCGCACTCGGTTTCACGGCATCGAATGGGGAAGCGAAGCGCAAGTTAGCGGAAGGCGCGGTCAAGCTTGATGGCGATACCGTATCCGATCCTGCATTTTTGATAGATGTTTCAGAGGGTAGCGAGGCAAAGCTAAGTCTCGGCAAGAAGAAGCACGCAATTCTGAAACCCTAATCTGCTCGGGACTTCGCCGGTGAAATTAACCGGATGCGGCTTTACCATTTGTCATCCTTTTTCGGGCACAACGTGATCCAACGCAATCAATCGAGGGGATCGCGATCATGGGTGCTGGAGCACAACTGAGCGTAACCGACCAGCGGCGCATGGCGCGTCATCCCGTGGATCACCCATTGATCGCGGAACATTACGGCAAGGGCGACATGCGGATGCATATCGCCAATATCTCAGCCAATGGCTTCATGATCGACGATGCGGACGGCATTGCCCGGGGTGAGCGTGTGGTCGTCCGCCTGCCGGTGATCGGCCGGATTGAGGCATATTGCATCTGGAACCGGGACAATCGCGCGGGCTTCCAGTTCGAACGCATCATCCGCGTCGACGATTTCCTTGCCCTTATCGATACGCTTCAGCCCAATCCTCGCCTGCGCAAAATGCGCTGAGCGCGCTGAAGATTTAATACCGCGACACGAAGTTCGCCCGTCTTCACAAGCGAAGGCGGGCCTGCCATGCGCGAGCGTGTGACAGACGCCGCAACACCCTCGCCCGAAGAAATCGGATCGCCCCTACGCATCGCCAACTTCCGCGCGTATCTGATTGCGCGGTTCACGATGATGGTCGGCCAATATGCGATGATGCTGATCATCAGCTGGCAGACCTACACACTCTCGCGCCAGAGCGGGATGGACGAGCTGGCGGCCTCTGGTCAGCTTGCCCTTATCGGGCTGTTGCAATTCCTGCCGCTATTCGTGCTTTCCCCGTTTTCGGGGCTGGTCGCAGATCGGTTCGATCGCAAAACGGTCGCGCGGCTGACCATCGCGTTGCAGTTCCTGTGTGCCGCCGCTCTCGCCTATGCGACATACACCGGAGCGATCACGCTCGTCTGGCTGTTCTCCGTCGCAGTAGTGCTGGGCGTCGTACGTGCCTTCAACGGGCCGGCACTGTCTGCACTCGCGCCCAATCTCGTGCCGAAAGCCATTCTGCCGAACGCAATCGCCCTTTCGTCGATCGCATGGCAGACCGGGATGATCGTGGGCCCGGCCCTGGGCGGATATGCTTACGAGGCGCAGCCCGCCCTGCCCTATGCCGTTGCAGGCGTTCTCTTCCTCGTCGGCATTCTGACCATCAGCACCATCGGTAAGGTACCGCACTCGCCGATTACCGGAGCGCAGCGGCCGATCGGGCAGATCATCGACGGATGGCGCTATGTTTTTCGCAACCGCATGGTTCTCGGCGCAATCACCCTCGACCTAATGGCGGTATTCCTTGCCGGCGCGACTGCGCTTTTTTCGCCTTTTGCCTATGACATTTTGGAGGTCGGCGAGACCGGCTTGGCGCAGCTTGCGGCCGCACCCGCCGTCGGGGCTGCGGTCACGGCACTGTGGTTCAGCTTCCGTCCGCTCAAGACCAATGTCGGACCGAAAATGCTGTGGGCCGTCGCCGCATTCGGCGTGGCGACGATCATTTTCGGTTTTTCGCGTTCCATGCCGATCAGCCTTGCCGCGCTGTTTGTCGTCGGCGCGGCAGACATGTTCTCGGTCTATATTCGCCAATCGCTCATCCAGCTGCATACGCCGGACGAGAAGCGGGGCCGTGTCTCCTCAGCCAGCCTGCTTACCATCAGCGCCTCCAATGAGGGTGGCGATGCCTTTTCCGGTTTTCTCGCCAGTATCCTCGGCCCGGCCATGGCGGTCATTGTTGGCGGTGCGGGTGCAATCGCGACCGTCGCCCTGTGGAGCCGCATCTTTCCGGTTTTGCGCACCACTCGGACCTTTGATCCGCCCGATGAATTGAGAGAAGAGATACCCGAAGAAAAGCTCCAGGAGCGCATACCATGAAAGCCGATTCCGTTCTCGCCACCATCGGCGGAACCCCGCACATCCGTCTCTCCCGCTTGTTCCCGGATCACGAAGTCTGGGTGAAGTCCGAACGCGCAAACCCCGGCGGCTCGATCAAGGACCGCATTGCCCTCGCCATGGTCGAGGATGCGGAGAAGGACGGCACCCTGAAGCCCGGTGGTACGATCATCGAACCAACGAGCGGCAATACCGGCGTCGGCCTCGCAATGGTTGCCGCGGTCAAGGGCTACAAACTGATCCTCGTCATGCCGGAAAGCATGAGCATCGAGCGCCGCCGCCTGATGCTAGCCTATGGTGCGAGCTTCGACCTTACGCCTAAAGAAGGCGGCATGAAGGGCGCGATCGAGCGCGCGCAGGAACTTGCCGGCGAAACCGAAAACGCGTGGATTCCCAGCCAGTTCGACAACGAGTCCAACTGGAAGGTCCATGTCCTCACGACCTCGCAAGAAATTCTCGAAGATTTCCGCGACGCTCCCATCGATGCGATGATTACCGGGGTTGGCACTGGCGGGCACATCACCGGCTGCGCGGAAGAATTGAAGAAAACCTGGCCGAAGATGAAAGCCTTTGCCGTCGAGCCGAAGGGTTCACCGGTCATCAGCGGAGGCGAACCGGGACCACACCCGATTCAAGGCATAGGAGCGGGCTTCATTCCTGAAAATCTGCACACCCAGTCGATCGATGGAGCGATCCAGGTCGATCCGGAGGATGCGAAAGAGATGGCGCGCCAGTCGGCTGCGAAGGAGGGCCTGCTCGTCGGCATTTCAAGCGGCGCGACCCTGGCAGCGATCAAGCAGAAACTGCCCGAACTCGACAGCGGGAGCCGAATTCTCGGTTTCAATTACGACACCGGGGAACGCTATCTTTCGGTGCCGGATTTTCTGCCCGAGAACTAATAAAATGCCGGAGGCGTGATAACGCCTCCGGCAATCCTCTCAGAAGTTTCTCAATAAATTAGCGTGGCTCTACGGGCTCTTGCGCTTCCGGTTCATAACCGGAGCGGTACTGATCAGGCATCCCATCGCCGTCGCTATCCAATGCATCCGGCTGACCGTCACCGTCCTTGTCCCACACGTCTGCCGCACCGTCTCCGTCTTGGTCCCAAGCATCCGGTGTTCCGTCGTCATCGGTATCCAACGTCGGAGAAGGAAGGGCGGACGGTGTAGCGCTCGGCTCTTGCGTCATCGGCGTTCCCGGCTCCGGCGTAGTAGTCGGTGGAGCCGTAGGAACAGGCGTCATGGATGCGTCAGGCGCCGTATCCTGCGGCGATTGCTGCATAGCCGCCTGCGCGTCAGCCTGAGCCGGTAAGGCAAAAGCTACACTAATTAGGACGCTGGAAGCTACGAGGCTAGTTAGGTGATACTGCATAGTGATACTCCGTATGTCCCTGCTTGATCAGGAACATGGGGCCGACGGAGGTATCGGGGCAGACCGAAAAAGTTGAAATGCGACTTAAAGAAGGCAAGGCGAGTTTTGCAACTCGCCCGCCTCACCACCGTCTCGGTTGGTCCCATGCTGCTTACGCAGCGGTCGCAAAAGCCTCTTCGCCAAGCGCCATCAGGCTGTCGCTGCCCGATTCGATCTTGCGCCGCAAGGCGCCCGCGTCGGGAAGATAGCGATCCATGTAATAGCGCGCGGTTGCCAGCTTGCCTTCGTAGAACGCCTTGTCTTCGCTGCCTGAAGCAAGACGCTCGGTCGCAGTCTTCGCCATGCGCAGCCACATCAAGCCAAGCGTCACAATGCCCATCATGTGCATATAGTGATGCGCGCCAGCACCGAGGTGGTTGGGGTTCTGCATCGCGTTCTGCATGAACCACATGGTTGCCGCCTGCTGCTCACCGAGTGCCTTTTCGAGCTTGCCCGCCATATCGCCGAGACCGTCTACATCCTTCGCTGCGGCAATTTCCTCGCCGATCAGCTTGAAGAACGCCTGGATTGCCGCGCCACCGTTCTGCGCGAGCTTGCGGCCGCACAGGTCCATCGCCTGCACGCCGTTCGTACCTTCGTAGATCTGCGCGATCCGGGCATCGCGGACGAACTGGCTCATGCCCCACTCCTCGATGTAGCCGTGGCCACCATAGACCTGCTGCATGTTGGTCGCGATTTCGTAGCCCTTGTCGGTACCGTAGCCTTTGATGACCGGGGTCATCAGCCCGATCAGCGCATCGGCTTCCTGCCGCTCTTCCTCGGTCTGCGCCTTGTGCGTCAAGTCGACCAGCAGGGCACCCCATAGGCAAAAGGCACGCATCCCTTCGGTGAACGCCTTGGCATCCATCAACATGCGGCGCACATCCGGGTGAACAAAGATCGGATCGGCTTGCGCCTCGGGTTCGGACGGACCGGTAAGCGCCCTGCCCTGCCGCCGATCGAGCGCATAAGTGACGCCGTTCTGGTAAGCGACCTCAGCCTGGCTCAAGCCCTGAATGCCGACGCCGAGGCGGGCAGCGTTCATCATGATGAACATGGCTTTGAGACCCTTGTTCTCCTCGCCGACCATCCAGCCCTTCGCGCCGTCGTAATTGAGGACGCAGGTAGCATTGCCGTGAATGCCCATCTTCTCCTCGATCGAGCCACAGGTCACACCGTTACGCTCGCCGAGCGAGCCGTCATCTTCCACGATGAATTTCGGCACCACGAAAAGGGAGATGCCTTTCGTGCTGTCTGGCGCACCCGGCGTTTTGGCCAGAACGAGATGAATGATATTGTCCGCCATATCGTGCTCGCCGGCGGAAATGAAGATCTTGGTGCCGGTGATCGCGTACGACCCGTCGTCGTTCGGCACGGCCTTGGTCCGGATCATGCCGAGATCAGTGCCACAATGCGGCTCCGTCAGGTTCATCGTGCCGGTCCATTCGTTGGAGATCATCTTGGGAAGATATTTCTCCTTCTGCTCCTGCGAGCCCTGCGCGATCAGCGCGGAGACGGCACCGTTGGTCAGGCCGGGATACATGCCGAAGGCCTGGTTGGCGCTGGAGATAAATTCCTCTAGCGCGAAACCCAGGACGTGCGGCATACCCTGCCCGCCGAATTCTTCCGGATGGGCGACAGTCCCCCAGCCCGCCTCGCGGAACTGGTCGAATGCCTCCTTGAACCCTTTCGGCGTGGTCACCGATCCATCTTCATGGCGCGTGCAGCCTTCCTCGTCACCAATACGGTTGAGCGGCGCGAGAACTTCCGCGGAGAACTTACCGCCTTCGCTGATAACGGCATCGACGACGTCGGGCGTCGCCATCTCGAAGCCGGGCAGATTGCCGTAGCTCGCGAGATCGAGCATTTCGTTGATGATGAAACGCGCGTCGCGCGCGGGGGCGGTATAAGTGGGCATCGGTATTCCTCAGATCAGATACGGGTAAGCTCAGTCGAGACGGTCTTCGACGAGCGAAATGAATTCGGTAAGTTCCTGGATCGAACTGTCGATATCGTCGCGCTGGTTGATCAGCTTGGCGACATGCGCGCGGCAACGCTCGATCGTAACGCGGCGTTGTTCGACCCGGCCGTCGTCGAGATCGTACAGATCGATCATTTCGCGAATTTCGGTCAACGAAAAGCCGACGTTCTTGGCTCGCATGATCCACGCAAGCCGGGCCCGGTCCCGCTTGGAATAGATACGCGAGAGACCGACGCGCGACGGGGCGATAAGCCCTTCATCCTCGTAGAACCGCAGCGCGCGGGCCGTACAATCGAATTCGCTAGTCAGGTCCGAAATCGAAAACTGCTGGCGATCGAGCGCATCCGGGCGTTCCAGATGCGCCCCGGCATGCGAACGTTCCGGATCGCGGCGGGGGGTCTTGGACAATGCATTCATGACGCACGTCATACACCGCCGTTTACGTAAGCGTCAAGTTCTTACGGGGCGGAGAGTGTCGTCTTCAAGTACGCGATAAAAGCAACTGTAGACACCTGTATGGCATGTCGGCCCCGCTGGCCGGCATCGAAGGACCAAGGCATCCTGATCACAATCGACGAGTATCTCTTCCACATTAAGCACGTGGCCCGATGTTTCGCCCTTCTGCCATAGCTTGCCGCGCGATCGGGAATGGAAGTGAGCCAGTCCGGTATCTCGCGTTGCCGCCAAAGCTTCCGCGTCCATGAATGCGAGCATCAGGACATCGTCGGTCTCTACGTCGATCACCACAGCAGTCAGCAATCCACGATCATCGAACTTAGGCTGGAAGGTTGAGCCGTGTTCGCGCTGCTCGTCTGTAATATTCATCTAAAGGCGATCCTCGCGAGTAAGTACTTGTTGCATGGGCGTCACAGGGTCGGGTCAAAAAGGGACGAAGCGACACATGCCTATTTCTCGCCGCGTCATTCTCCGCAATACAGCTTTCGTCAAGTGATCGAAGCTTGATCGGATTTCGGTTAAACAAAAGCCGGGGTTCAGGGAAATTCGGATTTCGACCTGTAGGAGATACGGGCATATTCGAAAGGTAATGAGGTTTAGGTGCGCCAGGCTTACTGGGGGGTCAGTCCGGCGAACCTTACGATTTATCGTCACGCGGCGCCCGGGTCATTCGATGGCCCGGGCGTTCTGCTATGCGGCGCTGCGCGCTTCGTTGGCGACGCGAGCGAAACAGGCGATCCTGACTTCCCGCGCTCCAGCGGCTTTAAGTACCCGAACGCATTCGCCGCTCGTCGCGCCGCTGGTAAGCACATCATCGACCAGCACAATGTTGCGGCCTGCTATCTGGTCAACCGCCCCCTGCTTTGCGCGGATCGCCCCGGCAAGCTTCTCGCGTCGCTGCGATGCGCTCAATCCGCCTAGGCTCGGCGTCTGTCGATACCTTACCAAACCGTCGACCAAGAGCTCGCCCTTGCCCAGCATCGACAATTCTCTTGCAATCAGCGCCGCCTGATTGAAGCCTCGCTTCCACAGCCGCCAGCGATGCAGCGGCACCGGCACCAGAAGCGCGACGTCGTCTTGCGGGAGGCGCGTCGCCATCAACCTCGCCATCATGGCTGCGAGCGCGATACGCCGACCATGTTTGAGCGAAAGGACGATCTGACGTGAGATGTTGGAGTAAAGGGTCGCCGCGGCGATACCCTCATGAACGGGCGGCCGCGACACGCAAGCGAGGCATCGTGTGCGTTCGTCGCCTGCATCCAGCGGTATCTGGCACGCGGCGCAACAGGGTTCGCCGGGGGTATCGAGCATCGACCAGCAATGGGAGCACAAACCGTTCTGATCCATTACGGCATCGCCGCAGACTGGGCAGCGCGGCGGGTAAATGAAGTCGACGACCGGTGCGAGACCGTCGCGCACTTCGCGTGCCATTCGCCCGAGACCCAAACCGCCCATGCCTTTCCTATGCGCCGCTTGAAGGACGGGCACAAGCGCGGCAGGGACGTTCGCGCATGGCCGATCGACAATCCCCCCCTCGCATCTTCTCGCCATCACGCCGCCAGGCAGGCCTTGCTCGTGCTCGCCAGCGGCAGGGACGCCGGGATGCCGCGCGCTACATTCTCGACGACATGGTCGATGACGTTATCGACCGGCTCGAATTCATGCGCTTCAACCCGGCGCGCGCGCTTGTCGTCGGGGATCTGACGGGCACTCTTACTCCCTCGCTCGAAGCGAAGGGCGTGGAAGTGAACGAGCGGACAGCGGAAGACTTCGATGAGGAACAGCCGATATCCGGCGGCCCGTTCGATCTGATTGCCTCCCTTGCCTCGCTCGACCGTGTCAACGATCTTCCGGGAGCCTTGCTCCATGCGCATGCCGCGCTCGGGGAAGGTGGCATCTTCATCGCCAGCGTTGTCGGCGCGGGATCGCTCGGCAATTTGCGCAGGGCCATGATTGCCGCCGAGCCCGAAAAACCGGCGGCGCGAATGCATCCGCTGATCGACACGCCGTCCGCGAGCGCGCTGATGCAAAGAGCGGGCTTTCGGCGACAGGTCGTGGACAGCCACGCCGTGACCGTCCGTTATTCCAGCATGACAAAACTCGTATCGGATTTGCGCGACCAAGGATTGAACAGCGCATTGCGTGATCGGGCGCCGCCGCTTGGCAAAGCTGCAATGAACCGCGCGTCGGAAGCCTTCGCCCGTGCTGCCGACGCATACGGGCGCGTTCAGGAAACCTTCGAGATTTTGACGCTAACCGGCTGGAAAGGTTAGCGCAGCGCCGCCTGCGCAGCAGCGAGGCGGGCTATTGGCACGCGGTACGGTGAGGCGCTGATGTAGTCGAGACCGGTCTTCTCACAGAAAGCGATGCTTGCCGGATCGCCACCGTGTTCGCCGCAAATGCCGAGTTTGATATCGCCACGGCTCTTGCGTCCGCGCTCCGCCGCCAGCTCGACCAATTGGCCTACCCCGTCGACATCGAGGCTTACGAACGGGTCGCGCGCGAAGATGCCCTTATCGACATATTCGGTCAGGAACCGGCCTGCATCGTCGCGGCTGACGCCGAGCGTAGTCTGCGTAAGATCGTTCGTGCCGAAGCTGAAGAATTCGGCTTCTTCAGCGATCTCGCCCGCCATCAGGGCGGCACGCGGCAATTCTATCATCGTACCTACGAGATAAGTCAGCGTCGTACCGCTGGCATCGAAGACCTCCCGCGCAACCCGGTCGACCAGCGCGCGAAGCAGTTCGAGTTCTCGCCTAGTCGCGACCAGAGGTATCATAACCTCAGGCACGGGCGCTTCGCCGGACGTCTTCGCAACCTCGCAGGCGGCTTCGAAAATGGCACGGGCCTGCATCTCATAAATCTCGGGATAGGTGATGCCGAGCCGGCACCCGCGGTGGCCTAGCATTGGATTGAATTCGTGCAACTCGCTCGCCCGGCGGCGTAGCTTGTCGATCGATACCCCGGTCGTTTCGGCCAATTCCTCGAATTCGGTATCGCCGTGCGGCAGGAATTCGTGCAGCGGTGGATCGAGCAGTCGGATCGTGCACGGCAAACCAGCCATCGTCTCGAAGATCGCGACGAAATCCTTGCGCTGTTCGGGAAGCAGTTTGTCGAGGGCGGCACGGCGGCCGGTCTCGTCGTCGGCGAGGATCATCTGGCGAACGGCGCTAATCCTATCCGCATCGAAGAACATGTGTTCGGTGCGGCAGAGGCCGATCCCCTCGGCGCCGAACTGGCGTGCCATCTTGCAGTCCGCTTCGGTCTCGGCATTGGTGCGCACGGCCATGCGGCGATGCTTGTCAGCCCACTCCATCAGCGTACCGAAATCGCCGGCGAGTTCAGGTTCGATCGTAGCGACCTCGCCTGCAATCACCTGTCCGTTGCCGCCATCTATGGTGATGACGTCCCCCTCTTTCAGCTCGCGATCCCCAATGGTTAGTGTGCGGTCCTCACGTGAGATCGAAACCTGCGACGCCCCGGAGACGCACGGTCGCCCCATGCCACGCGCAACCACGGCGGCATGGCTGGTCATTCCGCCGCGAGCCGTCAGGATGCCGGTGGCGGCGTGCATGCCGTGAATGTCTTCGGGCGAGGTTTCGATGCGAACGAGCACGACCTTTTCGCCGCGATTGGCCCATAGCTCCGCCGTATCGGCGTCGAGCACGATCTTGCCGCTCGCCGCGCCAGGCGATGCCGGAAGGCCGGTCGTCAGCACGTCACGCGGTGCATCGGGATCGAGCGTCGGGTGAAGCAACTGATCGAGCGCCATCGGATCGACGCGGCAGATTGCCGTCTTCTCGTCGATCAGCCCCTCGCCGACCATATCGACCGCCATCTTGAGTGCGGCCTTTGCCGTCCGCTTGCCGTTCCGCGTCTGGAGCAGCCACAGCTTGCCCTGCTGCACGGTAAATTCGATATCCTGCATGTCGGTGTAATGCCGCTCGAGCAGGTCGAACACGCGAGCAAGTTCGCCATAGGCATCGGGCATAGCTTCTTCCATGCTCGGCTTGTCGGCTCCCGCCGCCTCGCGCCGCGCCTTGGTCAGATATTGCGGCGTGCGAATGCCGGCGACCACGTCCTCGCCTTGCGCATTTACCAACCACTCGCCGTAGTAAGCCTTCTCTCCGGTCGAGGGATCGCGGGTGAAGGCGACGCCAGTTGCGCTGGTGTCGCCCATATTGCCGAACACCATCGCCTGCACGTTGACAGCGGTGCCCATGTCGTGCGGAATGTCGTTAAGCCGGCGATAGACCTTCGCGCGTTCGGTATCCCAACTGTCGAACACGGCCCGAATAGCGCCCCATAATTGAGCCTGTGGATCTTGCGGGAAGGGTTCGCCCAATTCCTGCTCAGCAATCGACTTGAATTCGGCGACGAGACGTTTCCAGTCTTCAGCCGACATCTCCGTATCGGCATAGAACCCATTGTCTTCCTTTGCGATTTCCAGCGCTTCCTCGAACAGGCCGTGATCGAGGCCGAGCACCACGTCGGCGTACATCTGGATGAACCGGCGGTAGCTGTCCCAGGCGAAACGCTCGTCGCCGCTGACCTTCGCCAGTCCTTTCACCGTCTCGTCATTGAGGCCAAGATTGAGCACCGTATCCATCATGCCCGGCATCGAGATTGCGGCGCCGGACCTAACCGAAACGAGCAGCGGATCGTTTGCATCGCCGAAGCCCTTTCCGACCGTGCGCTCGACATGTCGGAGTGCTTCCTCAATGTCCGACACAAGGTCTGTCCGGAAATCGCCGCCTTCGCGAAGATATTTTAAGCATTCCTCGGTCGCGATGGTGAAGCCGGGAGGCACGGGCAAGCCAATGCTGGCCATTTCGGCGAGATTGGCGCCCTTGCCGCCCGTTACCGTCTTGTCCTTCTGCCGTGCATTCGAATGCGGAGCATCGCCGCCGAAGGTGAAGACCGTGTCTATCATGCGTAATCCCGAGTTAGTGTCGTATGCAGGCGTAAGGGGCGCCCTTGTTCAGCCTTCCACGCGCGAAAAGTCTGCCACGTTGTGCACTGCAGCACGAAAACGTGCAAGTAAGTCGAGCCGATGGCGCCGCTTGTTATCGTCGTCAGCGTTTACCGTGACATCGGTAAAGAAATCGTCGATCGGTTTGCGCAAACTGGCGAGCGCAGCCATCGCGCCTTCGAAATCCTCGTGTGCTATGGCTTTTTGCGCTTGCGGTTCGGCCTCATCCAGCGCCTCGATCAGAGCCTTTTCGGCCGGTTCCGGTCTGTAGTCGAGGGCGCGGTCCTTGCGCTCCGCCATCTTTGCGTCGACCACCGCCTTCATGTCTGGATCGTCGACCAATGCCAGCGGATCTTCCTCGCCGGTGCGCGCCACGCGGTCCTCGCTGCCGTGCCAGTCCTCTTTCTTGAGGATGTTCGCAGCCCGCTTATATGCGGCGAGAAGGTCGGCCCCTTCTGCGGTTTCGATGTAGTTCTGCAATGCTTTCACCCTTGCCAGCAAGCGGACGAGATCGTCTTCCGCAATTCCGGTTTCCCGGCCAAGAGCAAACACGGCATCGATCAGATCGTGCCGGACACCGGCTTCGCGCTGCTGTACTTTGAGACGGTCGGCGAGGAATTCGGTGAGCTTTTTCGTAAGGGCCGGGTTCGCTCCCGACGCCCATGCGCGCACGACCTCGTCCAACGATAGGTTGAGATCGTTTGTCTCAACCAATTGCAGATAGCCCAAAGCAGCCCGGCGTAGGGCATACGGGTCTTTCGAGCCGGTAGGAAAAATGCCGATCTTGAAGAAGCTCAACAGCGTATCGAGCTTGTCGGCCAGTGCGACGGCGACGGTGATTGGCGCGGTCGGCACCTCGTCGCTCAATCCGACAGGCTTGTAATGATCGCGGATCGCGTCGGACACTTCGAGCGGCAGGCCTTCGGCCTTCGCATAATAGCCGCCCATGATACCCTGAAGTTCAGGAAACTCGCCGACCATTTCGGTCACCAGATCGGCCTTGCAAAGCTCGGCGGCGAGGCGCGCCTGCTTGTTATTGCCATTGGGTGCCTTGGCATCGAAGACGAGCCAATCCGCCAGCTTCGCCACCCGGTCCACCTTATCCGCCACAGTGCCGAGCTTTTCATGAAAGGTAATCCGCTCCAGCCCCTTGGCATGTTCGGCGAGCGACTTCTTGCGATCCTGCTCCCAGAAGAACCGCGCGTCGGAAAGCCGGGCGGCTAGGACCTTGCGGTTGCCGTCGACGATTGCCGCCCCGCCGTCCGCTGCCTCGATATTGGCAGTGCAAATGAAGGCATTGGCGAGTATGCCGTCCGCATCCTCGCACACGAAATACTTCTGGTTGACCCGCGCGGTAAGTTGGATGACTTCGGGCGGCACTTCGAGAAATGATTCGTCGAACCGACCGAGCAGCGGAATGGGCCATTCGGTGAGGCCGGCATTCTCGATTACCAACCCTTCGTCCTCGACCAGCTTGAGCCTTGCACCCTTCGCGGCGGCCATTGCGCCAATCCTGATTTCTTCCTCGCGAAGACTGTGGTCGACAATCACATGAGCATCAAAGAGCTTGCGCTGATAGTCGTCGGGATTTCCGATTTCGATCATGCCGTAACTGTTCAAAACAGTCGGGTTCTTGTTTTTGAAAAACTCGACCGGCAGCCCGAAATTGCGCGACTTGGGGTCGGATTTCCGGATGCCATGGAAGCGATGACCCACAGTCTCGCGACCGCTCTTCACACCATGCACCTCGCATTCGATCACATCGTCTCCCAGCAGCGCGACAATGCCCGACAGCGGGCGCACCCATCGCAGGCTTTCGGTCGAGATCGAGGCCGTGCCCCAACGCATCGACTTGGGCCAGGTGAAGTCGCGCACAATCGCGGGTATCGCCTCGGCAAGCAGGTCTTTCGTGGCGCGACCGGGGATGTTCTTTACCGCGAAGTAAGTCGACCTGCCCTTAACGTCGCGCTCTTCGAGGTCGGCGCGGTCGACACCCGCCTTGCGGCAAAAACCGTCAAGCGCTTGGTCAGGTGCCCCTACCGGCGGGCCCTTCAATTCCTCGCTGACAGCCTCGGTGGATTTAGGCAGGCCGCGCGCAATCAGCGCGAGGCGGCGCGGAGTCGACCAGACCGTGACCTCGCCCGTATCCACACCGGCGGCTTCCATTTCCCGGCGGAAGAGCTTTTCGAGTTCGGCGCGCGCGCCTGCCTGCATGCGGGCGGGGATTTCTTCGCCGCGCAGTTCGAGGAGGAAATCGGAGCCACTCATTTCGACCACTCCGGGTATTTCTCCGCCCAAACCGGCGCCTCTTTCGCCATATGCGCTTCACAGGAACCGCGCGCGAGATCACGCACGCGCCCCATGTAGCTTGCGCGTTCCTGCACGCTGATTACGCCGCGCGCCTGTAACAGATTGAAGATGTGGCTTGCTTCGACGGCCTGTTCATATGCCGCTATCGGCACCTCGGCTTCGAGTGCGTTGCGGCACTCGGCCTCGGCCTTGTTGAACAGGTCGAACAGCGCATCGGTCTCGGCGACTTCGAAGTTCCACTTCGACATCTGCTTCTCGTTCTCTAGGAAGACATCGCCGTAACTCACGCCCTGACCGTTGAAATCGAGATCATAGACATCGTCGACGCCCTGGATATACATGGCGAGGCGTTCGAGGCCGTAGGTCAGCTCGCCTGCGACCGGCTTGCAGTCGAAGCCGCCCATCTGCTGGAAATAGGTGAACTGGGTGACTTCCATCCCGTCGCACCAGACTTCCCAGCCCAAACCCCATGCCCCCAGCGTCGGGCTTTCCCAATCGTCTTCCACGAAGCGAATATCGTGCTTCAGGGGATCGATGCCGATGGTGCGCAGGCTTTCGAGATACCAATCTTGAATTTCGACAGGGCTCGGCTTCAGAATTACCTGATACTGATAGTAATGCTGCAGGCGGTTGGGATTTTCGCCATATCGCCCGTCGGTCGGGCGGCGGCATGGCTGCACGAAGGCCGCGTTCCACGGTTCCGGGCCGAGGGCGCGAAGGGTCGTCGCGGTATGGAACGTGCCCGCTCCCATGCGCATGTCGTAAGGCTGAAGGATAAGGCAGCCCTTCGCACTCCAGAAGTCGTGGAGGGCAAGGATCATGTCCTGAAACGAATGTTGCGGATCGCGGGTCATGGCGGGCGCGCAATGCCGCAAGCCAACCGAGGGGTCAACGGCGGTAACAAACCGGCATAGCGCCCTGCCGCAGTCTTGCGAAAGCACTGCCTTTCGGGGCATAGCACCTCGCATACAGGGAGATTACCGATGCGCTCTTTTCGTTCGCTGCTCGCCGCGGCATCCGCGATTGCTTTCACGCTGCAGGGTTGCGCTGCGACGCCTGCCGACGATGTCGCCGTCACCACACCTGCCGTCGAGAGCTCGGGGCCTGCACTGTGGCGTGTCGCCGACGAGGATACGACCGTCTACCTGTTCGGCACCGTCCATGCTCTCCCGGAAGACGTGCAATGGTATCGTGGGCCGGTCGAAAATGCGCTGACCGGATCCGACGTCCTTGTGACCGAAATTCCGCTGTCGGCCATGAAAGACCCGGCTAGCCAGCAGATCGTAACCAGTCTGGCAGGTCTACCTGCGGGTCAGTCGTTACGCGCGATGCTCAGCGACGAGCAGCGTGCGAGTTACGAAGCGGCGCTCGGCTCGCTTTCGCTGCCCCCCGCCGCCTTCGACCGGTTCGAACCCTGGTTCGCCGCCATCACACTTTCGGTCTTGCCATTGATACAAAACGGCTGGTCGCCCGAGATGGGCGTCGAAAATGTCATCGATCAGCGCGCAGGACCGGACAAGGAGCGCGCGGCGCTCGAAACGCTCGGGCAGCAGATGAGCTTTTTCGACGAAATGCCGCAGGATGCACAAGTCGATTACCTTATGGCGGTGGTCGATCAGATGGACCAGATCCTGCCAATGATGGATCGGATGGTCGACGAATGGGCCGAAGGCGATGCGGCGAGCCTCGCTTCGCTCATGAACGATAACATGGATGATGCGACCGTTGCCGAGGTGTTGCTGTACAACCGCAATGCGAACTGGGCGGAATGGATCGATAGCCGTCTCGATCAGCCCGGAACGGTCTTCATCGCAGTGGGCGCCGGCCACCTCGCCGGAACGCGCAGCGTGCAAGACTATCTCGGCCAGCGCGGGATCGAGGTCACGCGCGTCCAGTAACGTTTCGCGAATGCCGGCGTGAAGGACGGAAGGCGGGCTGTACAGCCGATGGTGCGTGTACTTCTTTCGCTGATTTGGGCAGCGCTGCTTTTCGGATGCGGGAAAAGTTCCGTTCCACTTCCGGACGATGCACATCCCGCCCTCTGGGAAATACGGACGGACAATGGAAAGCCGGTCGGTTGGCTGTTCGGCACCGTGCATGCCCTGCCCGACGGTCTCGAATGGCGCTTTCCCGCTTTGGAAAAAGTGATCGAACAAGCCGATACACTTGTCGTGGAAGTATCCACGCTTGAAGACGGCGCCTCGATTTCTGCGCAATTCGCGAAAATGGGAGGTGACGAACCCCCTTCCCTTTCCGCCATCCAGCGTATCGAGCCGGCGCTGCGTGCTGAATTTCAGAAGGTTTTAAATGAATCGTCCCTTGATCAATCCGATTTGGACTCGATGGAAAGCTGGGCGGCGGCCCTGACGCTCGCAGCCGTATCGCAGACGGGTGACACGGATAACGGCGTGGATCGCGCGCTCCTTCGCCGGTTCGATGGCAGGCCGATCATCGAACTCGAGGGTGCGGCGGCGCAATTACAGATTTTCGATAGCTTGCCGGAAAGCGAGCAGATCGACCTGTTAAACGCCGTACTGAAAGAAGCGAAACACGCGACTACGACGACCGAAAGGATGACTGAAGCGTGGCGTTTGGGCGACTTGGAAACGTTGGAGCAGATAACGGCGCGCGGAATGCTGGCAGACCCCGAGTTGAGAAAAGCCTTGCTTACGAACCGGAATCGACTCTGGGCTGCGGTGGTAGGAGACGCGATCGGGTCAGGAGATCGCCCGCTGGTTGCCGTCGGCGCGGGTCACATGCTCGGCCCTGAAGGCTTGCCAGTATTGCTCGCCGAAGCCGGATATACGGTCGTGCGCGTGCCCTGACGCTTGCTTTTGCCCGGCCGCCTGCTATGCGCTCGGACCTCGGCGTCATGGTCATCCCTGGAGGCGTGGCGGACCGGGCATTCTAACGCATTCGAAAGGCATCTGTAATGAGCGACGCTCTGACCCTGCCGGCCGAGGCGCGCGAACGGGCTGGCAAGGGAGCCTCCCGTCAATTGCGCCGCGAAGGCCGTGTTCCCGCCGTCATCTATGGCGGCAAGGAAGAACCCACGATGATTCATGTCGAGCTGAAGGAGCTGGTCAAGCAGCTCGATAGCGGCCACTTCATGAACTCGATCGTCAACATCGAACTCGGCGGCAAGACCATCCGTACGCTGCCGAAGGACGTCGCTCTGCATCCGGTCAAGGACCGTCCCGAGCATGTCGATTTCTTCCGTCTCGCCAAGGGTGCGAAGGTCGATGTCAGCGTGCCGGTCGTCTTCACCAACGAAGAAGCCAGCCCCGGCCTCAAGAAGGGCGGCGTGCTCAACGTGGTCCGTCACGAATTGGAACTGGTCTGCGACGCGGACAAGATTCCGGGCGAGATCGAGATTGACGTTACCGGTAAGGAAGTGGGCGATTCGATCCACATCAGCGAAGTGACGCTTCCCGATGGTGCCGAGAGCGCCATCACCGATCGCGACTTCACCATTGCGACGCTGGTCGCTCCGTCCGCGCTCAAGAAGGCCGACGACGAAGCTGAAGACCAGACCGGCGAAGGCATGGAGCCGGGCGAAACCGCCGCGACCGAACAGGGTCCGGACGACGACGCCGCGCAGGAACAGGAAGACAAAAGCGAGTAAGCTCTTTTTCGACCGAAAGAAAACGCCAGGCTTCTCCATCGCGAGACGTCCGGCGTTTTCGTTTCTACGTTCGGTGCGGTAGGGTATCCTTCGAAGGAGCCTATCGATGCCGAACCTGAACCGCCGTACCCTGCTCGTATCCGTCGCCGCGACGGGCGCGCTTGCCGCCACCGTCGGCCGTGCCCAGCCCGGTCCGATCGAGTCTAGCCTCGACCTGACCGGCAAATCCATCCTGATTACCGGTTGCTCGAGCGGTTTCGGCCGTCTTGGTGCAGAACATTACGCCCGATTGGGTGCGAAGGTTTTCGCCACCATGCGGAACCTGCCGCGCCCCGAAGCGGAGGAACTGACCCAGCTCGCTGCGCGCGACGATCTCGACATTACCGTGCTCGAACTCGACGTACTCGATCAGGCGCAGGTCGAAAGCGCTGTCGCCGAAGCTGAAAGGCTGGCGGGCGGCGCGCTCGATGTAATTATCAACAATGCCGGCATCGGCATCAGCGGACCCGTCGAAGTGCAGGATATGGAAGCCACTCAGCTTATCTTCGACACCAACGTGTTCGGCGCCCACCGCGTCGCGCGCGCCGCCCTTCCCGCCATGCGGGCACGCGGCAGCGGGCAGATCGTGCAGATCAGTTCGCAGCTCGGCCGTGTCATCATTCCGTTCGGCGGACATTACTCCGCAACCAAATTCGCGCTCGAAGCGATGAGCGAGCAGCTCGCCTACGAACTGGTGCCGCATAACATCGACGTCTCGATCATCGAACCGGGCGGCTACCCGACCGAGGTCTGGATCAATCGCAACATTTATACCGGCGCCTTGAAAGAACGCGCCGCCGAGGAACATACGCAAGGCTGGCCGCAAGTCGTCGCCTCGATGGGAACCGAGGACGGTTCGGGCCGCAGCGCAAACCCGATGGACGTACCGCGCGCGATCGCCGCGCTGATCGCCATGCCCGCAGGAACGCGGCCGCTTCGCCGCCCCGTGAGCGGTGGCAGTATTCCGCAGACCGAAATCAACCGCGTCACCGCGCAGACCCAGCTTGATTGGTTGGGCGGATCGGATCGCGTGGGTCCGCTGGTGCGCGCCGTACTGGATTGACACCGCGTCTTGCCCTGACGTCTCCAACCGTTAAGGGCACACGCCATGCAAATCTGGACAGGTCTCGGCAATCCCGGCCCGCAATACGCGCTGCATCGGCACAATGTCGGCTTCATGGCGATGGATGTCATCGCGGAGATGCACGAATTCGGTCCGGTGCAGAAGAAGTTCTCTGGATGGGTGCAGGAAGGGCGGGTCGGTCGGGAAAAGGTGCTCCTGCTCAAGCCCACGACCTTCATGAACGAAAGCGGCCGCGCGGTGGGAGAGGCGATGCGGTTCTACAAGCTCGACATCGACGCACTGACGGTGTTCCATGACGAACTTGACCTCGCTCCTTTCAAGATCAAGGTGCGCGACGGTGGCGGCCTTGCCGGGCATAACGGGCTGCGCAGCATCGATAAGCATCTCGGCCCCGATTTCCGCCGCGTCCGCATCGGCATCGGCCATCCCGGCAGCAAGGAGCGCGTGAACGGTCATGTCCTCGGCAACTACGCGAAGGCGGAGATGGACGACTTGGCCGACATGCTCGCCGCAATCGGAGCGGAGGCGCATTGGCTGGCGGAGAATGACGGTCCCCGCTTCATGAGCGACGTCGCGCTGCGCCTTCAGGATTGATCGAGGCGATGGACACTCGGAACGAACCGCTCTCACCGAAAAAAGTTCTCGGCGCATTGCTTGCGCAGTTCGTCGTCTTCCTCCTTCTCGGCCTCGCCATCTGGTATGCGACCGACCGGCCGTTATCCCGGTTCATCGATCCCAACCTGCGTTCCATACTTCTCGGCCTCGCCCTCGGCGGTGCGATGATTGCCGCGGCGTGGCTGCTGTTTCGCCTACTCCCTCGTATTGCCGAGCGCTTCATCCGGATGCAGGGCAAGACATATGGCTTTCTTGGCGACCGCCTCAGCCTGCCGGTCATCGTCCTCATTTCCATCGGCGCGGGCGTCGGGGAGGAGGCGCTGTTTCGCGGCGGGCTCCAAACGCTTACCACGGATTATGTCGGCCCGGTCGGCGGAATCGCCATAGCGTCCGCGATCTTTGCCGCGGTGCACCTCAGCAAGCCGCCGATCATGGCCATCATTTTCGGTATCGGGGTGTTGTTCGGCTGGGTCTATTGGGCGACCGGAAGCCTCCTGATCGTGATGATCGCGCATACGGTGTACGACATCTTCGCGCTCGACTACTTGATGAAGGAATTCCGCCGGCTCGGCACTCTGCTCGATCCGGAACCGGGTGACGCGGCAAGCTAGAGGGTAGTCATTCCGCCGCCACCCGCCTACATGCGCGGCGCATTCTTATATCGGAGTAATTCATGGGTTTCCGCTGCGGGATCGTCGGGCTGCCGAATGTCGGCAAGTCCACCCTGTTCAATGCACTTACCGAAACGCAGGCTGCGCAGGCTGCGAACTATCCGTTCTGCACGATCGAGCCCAATGTCGGTCAGGTCGCGGTGCCGGACGCCCGGCTGGAAAAGATCGCGGGCATCGCGAAATCGGCCAAGGTCGTGCCGACGCAGCTCGCCTTTGTCGACATTGCCGGGCTCGTTAAAGGCGCGAGCAAGGGCGAAGGGCTCGGCAACCAGTTCCTCGGCAATATTCGCGAGGTCGATGCGATCGTCCATGTCCTTCGCTGTTTTGAGGACGACGATATCCAGCACGTCTCGAACAAAGTCGATCCGATCGCCGATGCCGAGGTTGTCGAAACCGAGCTTATGCTGTCGGACCTCGAAAGCTTGGAAAAGCGCGTGCCCGCCGCGGCCAAGCGCGCGACTGGGGGCGACAAGGAAGCGAAGGTTCTCGCCAGTGTGCTAGGACAGGCGCTCGACCTCTTGCGTGACGGCAAGCCCGCCCGTTTGACCGAACCGAAGGACGACGAGGAAGAACGCATGTTCCGGCAGGCACAGCTCCTAACCGCCAAGCCGGTTCTCTACGTCTGCAACGTCGCGGAGGAAGATGCGGCCGACGGCAACGCTCTCTCCGCCGAAGTGTTCGCCAAGGCGGAGCGCGAAGGTGCGCAGGCCGTCGTCGTCTCCGCCGCGATCGAGAGCGAGCTGGTCGCGATGGACGAGGCGGACCGCGCCGAATATCTCACCGAACTTGGCCTCGAAGAAAGCGGCCTCAGCCGCGTAATCCGTGCGGGTTACACCCTCCTCGGCCTTAACACTTTCTTCACCGCCGGCCCCAAGGAAGCGCGCGCCTGGACCTATCCGCAGGGCGCCAAAGCCCCGCAAGCGGCGGGCGAAATTCACACGGATTTTGAGAAAGGTTTCATCCGCGCCGAAACCATCGCCTATGACGACTATGTCGCGCTGAACGGCGAAAGCGGCGCGCGCGAGGCGGGCAAGCTGCGGCAGGAAGGCAAGGAATACCTGGTGCAGGACGGCGACGTCATGCTGTTCAAGTTCAACGTCTGACGGAGATCGGTGCGATGAAGACGCCGCTGCTTTCCGCCCTTGCCTTATCGACTGCCGTTCTTGCCGCCGCCTGCGCCCCGGCAATCGAAAGCACGTCAGCCCCGCCGGTCGCAGCCGTTCAGGAGGAACGCGAACCGGTTACGATCCTGATTTCCATCGACGGGTTCCGCCCGGACTATCTGGATCGCGGCCTCACCCCCACGCTCACGGCCCTCGCAAGCGAAGGCGTCGCGGCGTCCATGCGACCTTCCTTCCCAAGCAAGACCTTTCCTAACCATTGGGCCGAGGTCACAGGTTACGTTCCCGACCATAACGGGATCGTCGCAAACAGTTTCACCGATCCCTCTCGCGCCGAAGACAAGTTCACGATGGCGACGACCGATCCGTTCTACTGGAACGGGCGCGAACCGATCTGGGTGACGGCAGAGAAAGCGGGCATTCGTACAGCCTCGATGTTCTGGCCCGGCTCGGCCGTGGCCTATGGCGGGGAAGTCGTACCGAACAGCTACGGCAAGATCGAAGGCGGCACGCGCCCGCAGGACTGGACTGCTTTCGATCAGGCAGTGTCTCCGACGCAGCGGGTCAATACCATTATCGACTGGCTGCGCCGACCAGCGGATATCCGTCCGCAATTCCTCACGCTCTATTTCGACGAGGTCGATACCGCAGGGCATGACGGCGGACCGAACGGCAGCGAAGTGAATGCCGCCATCGCGAACGTCGATGCGGATATCAGTTCGCTCCTCGCGGGCTTGCGGGAACTCGGCCAACCGGCGAACCTCGTCATCACGTCAGACCACGGCATGGCGGAGATCCGCAACAGCCGTACCGTGGAACTCGACAGGATCGTGCCGCGCGATGCCTACCAGCTTGTCGAAGCCGGACCTTATGCCAGCTTGAATGCCATTCCAGGCCGGGAAGCTGACCTCGAAGCCGCACTCTTGCGCCCGCATGATCGCATGGAATGCTGGCGCAAGAACGAAATCCCGGCGCGCTTCGAATACGGCACCAGTACGCGTATCCCGCAATATCTGTGCCTCGCGCAGGTCGGATGGCAAATCTATCCGGAGCGGCGCGAAGGAGAGCGGGTAGGCGGCAATCACGGTTACGACAATGCAGCCCCCGAGATGGCAGCTTTGTTCATCGCCAATGGTCCGGCTTTCGCGCAGGCTAAGCGCCTGCCGGTCTTCGACAACGTCGATATCAATCCGCTCCTGCGCGAGCTGCTCGGATTGCCGCAGGACGAGGCGCTCGACGGTAAACTTAGCCCTGTGGCCGGTGCCCTGATGGCGTCAGAATAGGAACGCTTGCCATGCCCCCCCGTTGAGGCCGCAAAACAACAAGGGGAACAGGGAATGGTCGACAAGTCCGAAAAGTTCAATTGGCTCGTGCGAGTCGGCTATTTCAGCCGCGCGATCCTGTATTTCGTCCTGGGGCTGATTGCCCTTACCAGCGCGGACCGTATCGCTGAGGGCACGAACGGCATTTTCCGCGCAATCGAAGATTATCCGGCAGGGATCGTCATCCTTTGGCTGATGGTGGTGGGGCTGGCAGCCTACGCCTTGTTCCGCTTCGCTTCACTATTCTTCGATATCGAGAACAATGGGTCGGACGCGAAGGGTTGGGCCAAACGGCTCGGCCATGGTGGTAGCGGCATCGCCCACTTGGCGCTTGCCTATTCGGCCTTTCAGTTCGCGAATTCGGATGGTGGCTCGTCTTCGGGCGGCAGCGGCGGCGGAGCTCAGCAGGCCGCTTCGGGCATACTGTCGTTCGAACTGGGCGGCATCGTCCTCGGTTTGCTTGGCATCGCGTTCTTCGGCGCAGCGATCTCGCAGGCGAAGAAGGGCATAACCGGCAGCTTCATGAATCGCATCAGTGGCAACGCGCCTGACGGGACGCGCTGGCTTGGCTTTGCCGGTTATCTGGCCCGTGCGGTGGTGTACGTAGTTATCGGTTGGTCTCTGATACGCGCCGGCTTCATGTCAGGCGGTTCGGACCAGATCCGCACACTTGGCGACGCGGTTGCCAGCCTTGCGGGCGAAGGGTTCATTTTCACCCTGACCGCCATCGGGCTGATGCTGTTCGGCGTGTTCAGCTTGGTTCTGGCGCGTTACCGGATCATTCCCGACATGGGATCGCACGGCAAGGTGCCAGCCTTCCGCGCATAACCGATTGCATCGCCCCGCCCCCGGGTCCATCAGACAGCCATGCTGTATTATGAGGATATCGAGGTCGGGGCGAAACAGTCTTACGGGCGATACGACGTCACTCGCGAAGAGGTGATGGAGTTCGCCGCGAAATACGATCCGCAGCCGTTTCATCTTAGCGACGAGGCAGCAGCGGCTACGCACTTCGGCAGACTTTCCGCCAGCGGCTGGCACACATGTGCGATGACCATGGCGATGCTCGTCGAGAATATGAAGACGCAGACGCAAGCCGGTCTCGGCTCGCCGGGGATCGACGATCTGCGTTGGAAAAAGCCGGTCTATCCGGGTGATACGTTGCGCGTCGAAAGCGAGGTGATCGAAAAGCGGCGGAGCGCTTCACGCCGTGAAATGGGTCTGTTCAAAAGCCGAACCAAAACGCTGAACCAGAATGACGAGGTCGTTCTCGAAATGGTCAGCAACGGTCTTATCCGCACGCGGGACCCTGCGGGCGAAGATTAGATTATGATCCGCATTGGGCAGTGCCCGGGCTTTCGTACACGGTCTGCCCGCGCCCGTCGCGCACTGTCAGGCGGGCCGGAAAATTCACCGTCTCGATGCCCGCCTGTTCTCCGGACCCGCTTTCGAGGTCGAGGGTGAAGCCGTATTCCTTGCCATCGTATTTCCGCCATGAGCCGAGCGGTTGCTGAGCACTCCCCTTGTCCGCCGCGAAGGTGAGAAGTTTGCCGTTGCGCTTCATGTAGCCCTCGTCCGGCTGCGCCAAGGCGATTGCCCCCATCCCCGCGCCTTCGGCTACGAAGTTGCAGCCGGCACCGAACAGGTCGTTCTGCTCGATATCGGCATAGAGGATCGGTTCGGGTGAAAGCTGTTCGGGGGGCGGGATCTGATTGGCGCGCACTTCGGCGACGTCCGCTGCATCCTGCCGAGCCTGCTCCGCGGTCGAGGGGCCGCACGACGTTAAAGCGAGGACGACAAGAACAAGGGGCATTCGCATTGCAACCTCCAGACGGCATGGGCTGGCTGCTCTTCCGACGGCAACAGCCGATTTGTCAATCGAACACCCGCCAATTGTCGCGACGACGACCCCAACGATGCAAAAGCAGAAGCGCCATATTTGCCAGGATGTTCGATCAGGCTAGACGAAGGCCGAAATGAGCGAAGAACGCGACTCGATCCATCACCAGCAACTCGCCCGTCGCGCACGCCGTATCGCCGCCGAGCATTCCGACCCCCTGGTCGCACGGCGCCTTCGCGAAGAAGCGGTGAAGCACGACCGCCTGGCAAAGCAGCTCGCCCGCGAAGAAGAGCTCGAGCGAGGCGGCAAACGAGACGCGATTTCGTTCGGGGAACGTTGGCGACGGAAGCTGGGCATAAATTAAGCGGACCGGACCGCTTGTCAGTGCCTACCGAAAAGCTTCTCGACATCACCCAGCGCCAGCTTGACCCAAGTCGGCCGCCCATGATTGCACTGGCCAGAGCGCGGAGTGCGTTCCATTTCCCTCAACAGCGCATTCATTTCATCGACCCGTAGCACGCGCCCCGCCCGCACGGAGCCGTGGCACGCCATGGTCGCGAGTACGAGATCGAGCTTCTCGCCAAGCAGCAGCGCTTCGCCGTTTTGCGCGAGGTCATCGTCGATATCGCGCAGCAGCTTTGCGGGGTCGGTTCGCGCGATGGCATGGGGGAGACTGCGTACCAACATTGCAGCGGAACCGAAGCGTTCTAGCGCAAGTCCATGCTCAGCCAGTTTGTCAGCAGCTTCCTCGAGACGATCGCAGCTCGTTTCATCCAGTTCCACCACTTCGGGAATGAGCAAGGCCTGACTACGGGCGACCGCATCTTCCGCGCCCGCAGCGCGCAGGCGCTCGAGCACGAGCCGTTCATGCGCCGCATGCTGGTCGACAAGGATCAGGCCGTCCTTCGTTTCGGCGACGATATAGGTATTTGCCACCTGCCCACGCGCGATGCCGAGGGGGTAGTTCTGCGGCTCCGGCTCGGCCGCTTCTTCCGCCCTGCCCTGCGGCTCGGCGGCAACTCCGCCCTCATCAGTCCGCCATGCTCGCGATGGTTCGGCGACACGCGAAGATGGGGCGGACCAGTCGCGGCCGGAGAAGATCGAGCGCAGGGCCGCTGCCGGCTCCTCGCTGGTCGGCTCAGCCTGCCAACGACCCATCGCGGCGGCATCGGGCGTCTGCGCGCTCCGCCGGTCGCCCGTAGCCAAAGCCTGTCGCAGACCCGATACGATGAACCTGCGCACAGCGGCGGCGTCGCGGAAACGAACCTCGGTCTTCGCCGGGTGGACGTTCACGTCTACATCTTCCGGCGGCAGGTTGAGGAACAGCGCCAGCACCGCATGCCGGTCGCGCGCGAGCATGTCGCGATAGGCGCCGCGCACCGCGCCGGTCAGCAGCCGGTCCTTCACCGGGCGGCCATTGACGAACAGATACTGGTGATCCGCAACGCCGCGATTGTAGGTCGGCAGGCCCGCAATGCCCGTCAGCCTCATGGTTCCGCGATCTAGATCGATCGAGACGCCGTTATCCTTCAATTCACGCGCGACAACCTGCGCGACGCGGGCTTCCAGCCCCTCGCCTGCCTGCAAGCCAAGGATGCGCCGATCGCCATGGTCGAGGGTGATCGCGATATCCGGGCGCGCCATCGCCAGCCTGCGGACGACATCCAACGCGGCGGCGTATTCGCTGCGCGGCGTGCGCAGGAACTTGCGGCGGGCGGGCACCCTGCCGAACAGGTTCTCGACCCGCACGCGCGTTCCCGGCGGAAGGGCGGCGGGACCTTCCGAGACGACCTCGCCATGGTCGACGGCCCGCCGCCAGCCTTGCTCCGCATGTTGTGGGCGACTCTCGATCGTGAAGCGAGAGACGCTGGCGATGCTTGGCAGGGCTTCCCCACGAAACCCGAGTGTCGAAACCTGTTCGATCGCCTCGTCAGGCAATTTCGACGTCGCATGGCGTTCCAGCGCCAATGCGATCTCGTCGGCAGTCATGCCGCATCCATCGTCGGTCACCTCGAGACTCGCGAGCCCGCCTTCGACCAGTTTTACCGCGATGCGCCCGGCTCCTGCATCGATCGCGTTTTCAACGAGTTCCTTCAGTGCGGAGGACGGTCGTTCGACCACCTCGCCCGCGGCGATACGGTTGACCAGCGTTTCCGGAAGGCGACGGATTTGCAGCATATTTCGGCGATAGCGACGAATTGCGGGGATTCCGAGGCGGACCGCTCGTATTTCCCCCGAAGGCTCTACGGAAATTTTTGGCATTTGCGCGACAGTCTCGCTACAGGACCGCATCTATTCTTCGGGGGTGCCGCAAAGCGGGACACATTCGGCGGTTCTCCCAGCGCAAATAACAGGCAATCGAACGACAATGGGCTTCTTCAGCAATCTCCTCAAATTCGGCGTGTCGAACATGGCGATCGATCTCGGCACGGCCAATACGCTGGTCTACGTGCAGGATCAGGGCATCGTACTCAACGAGCCCAGCGTGGTCGCGCTGGAAACGATCAACGGCATGAAGCGCGTGAAGGCGGTGGGCGACGATGCGAAGATGATGATGGGGAAGACGCCCGATTCCATCGAGGCGATCCGCCCCTTGCGCGATGGCGTCATCGCCGATCTCGATGTGGCCGAGGAGATGATCAAGCATTTCATCCGAAAGGTGAACGGACGCAAGAGCATGATGCGCTTTCCCGAAATCACCATTTGCGTGCCGTCCGGCTCGACCAGCGTCGAACGCCGCGCGATCCGCGATGCGGCCAGCAATGCCGGGGCGAGCCAGGTTTTCCTCATCCTCGAACCGATGGCCGCAGCGATTGGCGCGGACATGCCTGTCACCGAACCGGTCGGCAGCATGGTGGTCGATATCGGCGGCGGCACGACCGAGGTTGCGGTGCTTTCGCTGCGCGGTCTGGCCTATACCACCAGTGTGCGCACCGGGGGCGACAAGATGGACGAAGCCATCGTCTCCTATGTCCGACGACACCATAACTTGTTGATCGGCGATGCGACCGCCGAGCGGATAAAGAAGGATTACGGCGTCGCGCGTCCGCCGGAAGACGGCATCGGCGAGTCGATTACGATCAAGGGCCGTGACCTGGTGAACGGCGTGCCGAAGGAAATCACCATCAATCAGGGTCATGTCGCCGAGGCTCTGGCCGAACCGATCGGCGCGATCATCGAAGGCGTGCGAATCGCGCTCGAGAACACCGCCCCCGAACTCGCTGCCGATATCGTCGATCAGGGTATCGTGCTGACCGGCGGCGGTGCGTTGATCGCCGGTCTCGATGAGTACTTGCGCGAGGAAACCGGGCTTCCGGTCACTATCGCAGAAGACCCGCTTTCCTGTGTCGCGCTCGGCACCGGGCGTGCGATGGAAGATCCGATCTATCGCGGCGTCCTGATGACCGCCTGACGCGAAGCAAGGAGGGGGCATGGCGCCGCCAGGATCCCGGCGCTCCAGCTATTCGCGCAGGGCGCAGTACAATCTCTTCACCGGGTATATCGTCGCCGGGATCGGCGCGCTTCTCGGCATGATCCTACTTGGCCTGTCGTTCTTTCAACCGACCCTGTTCGGCGGACCGCGGGGGGCGGCGCAAGACGCCGTATCGCCCGCGACCGAGACTGCCGCACGAGTTCGCACCGGCGGCAAGTCGCTCTGGGATTCGGTGAGCGGCTACTATCGCGCAGGTTCGAAGAATGCGGCGTTGAAGCGTGAGATGGAACTGGCGCGCATTCGCTTGGTCGAAGCCGACGCTGTACGCACAGAGAATGCCAGATTGAAGGGCCTTCTCGGCTTGCTGGACGATGAGCGGCCGCCAGTCGCCGTGGCGAGGCTGATCGGATCGACGTCCACCAGTACGCGGAGATTCGCCTATGTCGGGGCGGGATCGCGTGACGGTGTCAGGGTCGGCATGCCGGTCCGTTCACCGCGCGGGGTCGTCGGGCGCATCCTCGAGACCGGCTACTCCAACGCCCGTGTCTTGCTACTTACCGATCCTGAAAGCGTGTTACCGGTCCGCCGGGCGAGCGACGATACGGTCGCCTTCGCCGAAGGGCGAGGGGACAGCCTCCTGCGTATCCGGCTGATCAATCTGGGCATCAATCCGCTCAAGGTCGGCGACGTATTCGTCACCAGTGGCGCAGGAGGGTATTATTCGCCGGGCATCGCGGTGGCGATCGTTTCCGAACTGACGGACGATGGCGGCGTCGCGCGGATCATCAGCGATCCGGCGGCCACCGATTTCGTTGCCGTCGAACCGATTTTCGAGCCGGAAGCAGTAGTGGGTGCGGCGACGCCTATCGAAGAAGAACTCGGCGTCGACGAGCCTGCCGAGGTTATCGCAACACCGGAGCCGACCGAGGCGGCGGACTGATGGAACGGATGGAGCCGCGAGCCCGCAGCGATGCCTATGGCAGCCGCATCAATCGTTCGCATTCTTCGGTCCTCGCCAATATCGTGCCTTGGGCTTCGATACTCGCCGCATCCCTGGTCCCGGTATTCTTCATCGCGAGCGCGTTACCTTTATTGGCGCCGCTCGGCTTCGCGATGCTGCTGGGCTGGCGCTTAGTCCGTCCCGGGCTCTTGCCTGTCTGGGCCGGCCTTCCACTCGGCCTGTTCGACGATCTGTTCTCCGGCCAGCCTTTCGGATACGCGATATTCACCTGGTCGGTTGCTCTCCTGGTGATTGAGGCAATCGAGCTAAGAATGCCTTGGCGCAGCTTCTCGCAGGACTGGTTAACCGCGAGTGCAGCCCTGATCGGGTACATAGGGTTAGGCTGGCTGCTTTCCGGCGGCGAGCCAACCGTGTTCTCCCTTGTCGCTCTCGTTCCGCAGCTTGCCATTTCCGTGATCCTGTTTCCGACCCTCGCCCGCCTTTGCGCCGCCCTCGACCGCCTGCGGCTGAGCCGTTGGAGGCGTGTCTGATGAATATTTTCGGCAAGCGACGCAGGATCGGCGGCAAAACGAAGCAGCTTGTCAGCCGGACGACTCTCGATAATGCCTTCGACCGACGCACCTTCTTCATCACCGGCGCGATGGGAACGCTGGCGACAATCCTCGCCACCCGGATGGGCTATATCGCCATTGCCCAGAACGAGCGCTGGGCGCTCGAGTCCGAGAGCAACCGGGTCAATCTCTCGCTCATTCCCCCGCGCCGAGGATGGATCCTCGATCGCAACGGTGCGCCCCTCGCCTCCAACCGCGCCGATTTTCGCGTCGATGTCATTCCGGACCGGATGCAAGACGGCGACCGCGCCATCAACGTGCTCGGCGACATCCTCGGCATGGAGCCCAATGCACTGGCGGATGTGAAAAAGAACGTTTCCGAAGCGCGCGGCTTCCAACCGGTAGAAGTCGCCACCGGACTTAACTATGACCAGTTCGCCGCCATTAGCGTGCGTCTTCCCGACCTCCCCGGTGTCGTGCCCCAGCGCGGCTTTTCGCGCTTCTATCCGACCGGGCCAAGTGTCGGGCACCTGATCGGCTATGTCGGCCCTGCATCTGCGGAAGAATACGAGAAAGATCCCGATCCCCTGCTCATCACGCCGGGTTACAAGATCGGCAAGGATGCGCTCGAAAATCAGTTCGAAAAAGAGCTTCAGGGAAAACCTGGGGCGCGACGTGTCGAAGTGACGGCGTCGGGACGGATCGTGCGCGATCTCGATACGCGGGAGGACGTTCAAGGCAATCCCGTCCGCCTCACGATCGACGGCCCTCTTCAGGACTATGCAGCGCGCCGGATCGGACTTGAAAGCGGCTCGTGCGTGGTCATGGACTGCGAAAGCGGCGACATCCTGTGCATGTCGTCCATGCCTAGCTTCGACCCTAACAGCTTTTCCGCCGGCATCGGCCGCGTCGAATATTCGATGCTGCGCGACGATGAGCGGGTGCCGCTGCGCAATAAGGTCCTGAAAGGCCTTTATCCTCCGGGTTCGACTGTAAAACCAATGCATTGCATGGCTTTTCTTGATGCCGGTGTGAAGCCTGAAGACACGATTATATGCGGCGGCGGGCGGCGGATCGGCAACCGCTTCTTCAATTGCTGGAGCAATCACGGCCAGGTCGATATGGCGAAAGCCATCTATCAGAGTTGCGACAGCTATTTCTACCATTTCGCGCAGCAGGTGGGTTTCGATCAGGTTGCCAAATGGGCCCACAAGATGGGCCTCGGCGAGGAATTCAAGTTGCCGGTGACGAGCCAGTTCTACGGTACTGTCCCCGACCCCGCGTGGAAATTGCGAAAATACGATCAGGCCTGGCAGCCTTACGACACCGTCAATGCGTCGATCGGTCAGGGCTATTACCTCGTCAATCCGCTGCAACTGGCGGTGATGAGTTCGCGGCTTGCCACGGGTTACGAAGTCGTGCCGCATCTGCGGATGGACGATCCCCGCCCCAAGTTCGAGCATTTCAACTTCAGTAGCGAAGAGATCGATTACGTCCGCAAGGCGATGAGCGACGTCGTCAACGGCCCCGGCACCGCCGGCCGCGCGCGATTGCCGATCGACGATATCCAGATGGCGGGCAAGACCGGTACTGCACAGGTCGTGTCACTGAGCGTCTCCAACGGCAAAACCGGTCCGTGGAAATATCGCGACCACGGCCTGTTCGTCTTCTTCGCACCGTTCGACAAACCGAAATATGCGGGCGCGGTCGTCATCGAGCATGGCGGAGGCTCGGGCGCGGCCTATCCGATAGCGCGCGATGTGATGACGTTCCTGTTCGATCCGGTGAAGGGCATGGAGGCATTGCGTCCGCTGGAAGAGCAGTGGGGCGGCACCGCGCAGCAGCGGCTTGATGCAAAATACCGGGCTTATGCCATGGCGGCAGGTGAAGTCGTCGAACCCGTTCCGCAGCGGCGCGATGAGATTTTCGATCAGGTCGAAGCCGAAGCGCGGTTGGCGCAGCTCCAGTCCGAGAAAATGGCAGCGCAGGTGAACGCCTCCCGCGATGAAGGTTCACGCCCGCCGACGACGCCTGGCGAACTTGCAGCACCCCCGCCCGAATGAGCGGCATCGTACCTGCGCCCGTCGCTCGGCAACCGTGGCGCCTTCTCTTTCCGTTATTCGCCCTGATCGGGTTCGGCGCGCTGGTGTTATATTCCGCGGCCGGCGGATCGATGGATCCTTACGCGGACTCCCATCTGCTGCGCTTTGCAATCTTTTTCGTGATGGCGGTCGTGATAAGCCGGTTCAATCGCGGCCTCGTTACTTTCATGGCCTTCCCAGCATATACGATCATTCTTATCCTCCTGCTGGCGGTTGAGCTTGCCGGTCAGATCGGGGGCGGCAGCCAGCGTTGGCTTGAGGTGGGCCCTATACGCATCCAGCCATCCGAACTGATGAAGCCTGCCGTCGTCCTCGCGCTTGCCCGTTATTACGACAATCTGCCGGTGGGCATGGTGCCGACATGGAAGGCTCTTGTCCCGGCGGGGCTCATTATCGCCTTGCCGATGGCGTTCGTGCTGCTTCAGCCTGATCTTGGAACTTCGCTTGCCATCGCCTTCGGCGGCGGCCTCGTCATGCTGTTCGCAGGTCTGCCGCTGCGCTGGTTCATCGGCGCAGGACTGGCCGGGGCGGCCGCCATTCCCTTGGCGTTCTTCTTCGCCCTGCAACCCTATCAGCAAAGCCGCGTGACCACCTTCCTCGACCCGGAAAGCGATCCCTTGGGCGAGGGATATCAGATCACCCAGTCCAAGATCGCGATCGGATCGGGCGGGCTGTTCGGCAAAGGCTTCAACGAAGGTTCCCAGAGCCACCTCAATTACCTGCCCGAACCGCACACCGATTTCGTGTTCGCGACGATGGCGGAAGAATGGGGCCTTATGGGCGGCCTGTTCGTCATCATCGCCTTCGCGCTGATCCTGAATTGGGGCATGTCCGTCGCCAGGGCGAGCGATGATCGCTTCGCGAAATTGGCAGCCGCAGGAATGACGGCGACGATCTTCTTTTTCATCGCCATCAATCTAATGATGGTCATGGGTCTTGCCCCCGTCGTGGGGATTCCCCTGCCCTTCATGAGCCACGGCGGCAGCTCCATGATGACCAACATGATCTGTATCGGCATTCTCATGATGATTGATCGGTGGACGCGTAAAGCGCCGCGAACCGGGCGTTTCGCGTCCTGAGAACGGCGATCCGCACACTGGGTCTTTTCATCCTGAAAACACCCGCTATATGAGCGCTTCCCGATTCGGGAGCGCTCCTAAGCGCTAGCGGCTTCGCCCGCATGTGGACGCATAGCTCAGTTGGTAGAGCAGCTGACTCTTAATCAGCGGGTCCTAGGTTCGAGCCCTAGTGCGTCCACCATTTTCCATCGCGATCAGCAGGAAGCCTTGAGATTATCGGGGGCGGCAATGCGGCCTTGGCGGTTGGCCTTACGATCGATCTGGCCGATGAATTTTTCCGCGACATTTCCGCGGACGAGGACTTGGGAGCGTTCGATGCGCATAAAAGATTCGAAGTCGTCGCCCTTTCGGCTCAGCACGACATTGTCGGTCACCTGACCGCTATTGACGCCCGATATCGAGATGCCGTTGCGAAGCCCGCCGTCGATCACGTTGCTGCACACGACAACCCGCCCAAACTGCGGCCGCTTCGGTTTGCCGGTCTTCCTGTCCTCGTAAATTCCGCGCACGAAAATCCCTTGGGCCGGCAAGCCGTCGCCGCGTTCGAAACGATTTCCGATGATCTCAATCTCGCTATTATCCGATCCGTGAAGGGGCCAGAACTGGATGAAATCCGGATGGTCGCCCTTTCCGCCCGTTTCGATCGGATGAAAGTCTGTCGCAAAGTTGGACAATACTTTGACGCGGCGCGATCCACCGCTGCGGAACGCATCGATCCGCAAGTCGTGGAACGAGCATCCTTCCACGCTGAAGCCATCGCATTTATTGGCGGCTATGCCGTGCTTCAGGCCATGCAATGTCATGCGTCGCATTGCGATGTCCCGGCATCCCTGGAACAGAAAGCCCATGGCGGAGCGATCATCGCCTGCAACTTCCCCGCTTTCAAAGTGAAGGCCATGTGACGTATTCACGCGGAAAGCGCGTTTCGCCCCATTCGGCGCTGCGAAACGACCCCCAACCAATGTGACCGGCGTCGTGAACTCGTATCCGCGAATGTTGAACGATTCGATCGTCTTGTCGCTTAGGTCAACGGTTTCGCCGCCTTCGCATTTGTCGAGAATGGTGCGGATATCCATGACGTTTCCTGCTTTTCGGCGATGTGGTTTCACAAAAGCATAGCTTACTGTCTTTAACCTCGCACGACGAACGAAAGAAATTATTGCCACATCCTCGTGTGGTCGTCGCTTGAGATCACACTAGGATGTGATATACGTTGCACATGAATACAATTGATAAAGTTCGCACGCTCATCTCACAAGGTCTGATAACCCGGTCAGGCCTCGCACGCGCGGCGGGGTTGCACAGCAACACATTGCGCGATTGCACGGATGCGGACTGGAACCCGACTGCGGAAACTCTTCGGAAGCTCCAGCTCTTTCTCGAATCGAATGACGATACGCCGGTTCTGGTTGGCGCAGAGGAGATCATCGAAGAGGCGCGCAATGGGCGGATGTTTATCCTCGTCGACGACGAGGACCGGGAAAACGAAGGCGATCTCGTCATCCCTGCACAAATGGCGACGCCGAATGCGATCAATTTCATGGCGATGCATGGGCGGGGCCTCATCTGTCTCTCGCTCGACCGGAAGCGTACCAACGCGCTCGGCCTCGAACCGATGAGCCGCGAAAATCGGGAAAGCATGCAGACGGCCTTCACTACCTCGATAGAGGCGAAGACGGGAGTGACGACGGGCATCAGCGCCGCCGATCGCGCCCGCACCGTGTCTGTCGCCATCGACGCATCGAAAGGGCCGGAGGATATTGTAACCCCCGGCCATGTTTTCCCATTGACCGCGCGGGATGGCGGCGTGCTGGTTCGCGCCGGTCATACCGAGGCGGCGGTCGATATCTCGCGCCTTGCAGGCCTCAACCCCTCGGGGGTGATCTGCGAGATTATGAACGAGGACGGCACAATGGCCCGGCTCGACGACCTCATGGGCTTTGCGCGGAAGCATGAGATGAAGATCGGCACGATCCGCGATCTCATTGCGTACCGAATGCGTAACGATCATTTGGTGGAGCGCATCGCTGAACGAGAATTCCAGTCGGACTATGGCGGGGATTGGAAACTCCTCATTTACCGCAACACTGTCGACGGGACTGAGAGTTTCGTCCTGCAGAAGGGCAACATCGAACAGGGCAAACCGACGCTTACTCGCGTCCATACCATCTCCCTGCTCGACGATATCCTCGGCCAGACCGGGTCGCGCAAGCGCACCTTGCAGCGTGCGATGGCTGCGATCGGAGAGCGCGGTGCCGGCGTCATCGTTCTGCTCATCAATCCACGCGCGACCGCGCCTAGCGAGACGGCTCCGCCCGACGATGGCGACTTTCGGGCTTACGGTATTGGCGCACAGATCCTGGCCGACCTTGGGATCGACGACATGATCCTTCTCACCAATTCCCATCGCACTATCGTCGCCATCGAAGGCTACGGCCTCAATATCGTCGGCGAAGAACCCATTCCGGAGACCGCGTGATGGCTAATATCCTTATCGTCGAAGCCCGTTTCTACGATCGTCTCAACGACATGCTGATCGACGGGGCGAGAACTGCGCTTGAAGCGGAAGGGCATTCGGTCGAGGTTCTGACCGTACCCGGTGCGCTCGAAATACCTGCGGCGATCGCTCTCGCCTCGGAAAGCGGCCGGTACGAGGCGTACGTCGCTATCGGCGTCGTGATCCGCGGCGAGACCTATCATTTCGAGATCGTGGCGGGCGAAAGCGCGCGCGGCATCATGGCCTTGACAATCGACGGGCTCGCCATCGGCAACGGCATCATCACGGTCGAGAACGAGGAACAGGCGCTCGCGCGTGCCGACAGGACGCGCAAAGACAAGGGCGGCGAAGCGGCGAAGGCCGCCCTCGCCCTGTTGGACCTGCAATCGCGCTTTGCGAGCGCCTAAACGCGGGAGCGGCCGAAGCAGCTACGCCCGGCATAGACGGCGCTGTCGCCCAACTCTTCCTCGATACGGATAAGCTGGTTGTATTTCGCCAGCCTGTCCGAGCGGGCAAGCGAGCCTGTCTTTATCTGGCCGCAATTGGTCGCGACCGCGAGATCGGCGATGGTGGCGTCCTCGGTCTCACCCGAGCGATGCGACATCACGGCGGTATAGCCTGCCCGGTTGGCGATCGAGACCGCTTCCAGGGTTTCGGTCAGTGTGCCAATTTGGTTCACTTTCACCAGCAACGAATTGGCAAGCCCGCGCTCGATTCCATCGCGCAGGCGCTCTGGATTGGTGACAAAAAGATCGTCTCCTACCAGTTGGATCGTATTGCCGATCCGATCCGTAAGAGCCTTCCACCCTTCGAAATCGTCTTCGTCCATGCCGTCCTCGATAGACCGGATGGGATAGTCGCGGCAGAGCTTGTCGAGATATTCGGCCATGTCTTCACCCGACAGCGAAAGATTCTCACCCGAAATCTCGTATTTGCCGCCGCGATAGAATTCGGTCGCCGCGCAATCGAGCGCCAGCACCACATCATCGCCAGCGCTGAAACCCGCCTGCTCGACCGAACGCATGATGAAGTCGAGCGCATCACGCGTGCTGGCAAGATTGGGCGCGAACCCGCCCTCGTCACCCACCGCCGTCGCGAGACCTTTTTGCGACAGGTTCTTCTTCAGGGTATGAAAAATTTCCGCACCCCAGCGCACCGCTTCGGCGATGCTGTCGGCGCCTACGGGCATGACCATGAATTCCTGGATATCGATCGGGTTGTCGGCATGTTCGCCGCCATTGATGATGTTCATCATCGGCACGGGCAGCACGTGCGCGCCCACCCCGCCGAGATAGGAATAAAGCGGCATGCCGCGCGCATTGGCTGCCGCTTTTGCGACGGCCATGCTAGTTCCCAGAATGGCATTGGCCCCGAGCCGGCCCTTGTTCGCCGTCTCGTCCAAGTCGATCATGGCAAGATCGATGTCGCGCTGGTCCTCGGCGTCGAAATGGCCCACCAGCAAGTCGCGAATTTCGCTGTTCGCCGCCTCGACCGCCTTGCGTACGCCCTTGCCAAGATAGCGATCCTCACCATCGCGCAGTTCGACCGCTTCGTGCTGCCCTGTCGATGCGCCGGAAGGCACGGCCGCGCGCCCGAACGAGCCGTCGGCCAACAGCACGTCCACTTCGACCGTGGGATTGCCTCGACTGTCGAGGATTTCGCGGGCGTGCAGATCGAGAATGGCAGTCATACGGGTCTCGCTTGGTCGGGCTTTGAAAAGGCATCCGACACCGCGCCGGAGCAGCGCCGCCCTATGCGCCGGAACATCGCGGTGCAAGCCACGTTAAGGAAGCGAACGCCGGTCTGACCGGTGTCGTCTTTTGAGGGTTCAAGGAAACAGACAATGGCAGACACCAGCAATTCCGGCATGTCCAACGATACCAGCAACGCCGCGACGACGAAGTCGCCGACCGAAACGGTCGCGCAGACGAGCGTGGCAAAGGAGACCGTACCCGTGACCAACACTGCGACCACCACCCCGACCGATCCCGTGACGACACCCGACACGGCTTCGACTTCCAATCCGCATCGAGAGGAGGCAAAGAGCCGCTTCTCGGCCGCGCTCGACGAAGCCAAGGCCGGCGCTGCCGCTCTGAAAGCCGAAGCTGGCGAGCGCGCTTCCGCCTATCGCACTCAAGCAAAGGGCAAGGGCGAGGAAGTCAAAGGCCAGGCGCGCCTCAAGGGTGACGACGCCAAGATGAAAGGCAAGGAACTCGCCGTCGAAGGCAAGGGACAAGCTAGCAAGGGGCTGCGTACACTTGGCGAGAAGGTGAACGAGAATGCCTACCGCGTCGACGAGACGCTCGGCGCGAAATACGGCGATTATGCTCGCAGCGCGTCGTCCTCGCTTGCCGGTTATGCCGACCGGCTCGACGAAAAGAGCGTCGACGAACTGACGGAAGACGCTCGCGAATTCGTCCGCAAGAGTCCCGGCCTTGCAGTCGGCATGGCGGCAGTCGCCGGCTTTATGCTGTCCAGCCTCTTTCGCCGTTGAGTAATACGCAAATCAGGGGCGCAAGCGTGGATCGAACCGAAACAGAGACGTCGTATCGTTCGACTGACATTCCCGAACCGGAATTCGATCCCGCGGACGCAAACGATCAGGCCACATCGTCGCTCACCGACGATGTGGCTTCCCTTTACTCGGATGGAAAGACGTATGCGCAGGCCGAACTAGCCTATCAGAAAACACGGGCGCGCTTCGTCAGCGATCGGGTAAAAGGGGCGGCCGTCTTCGCGGTCGGCGCGCTCGGCGCGATTCATCTTGCCCTGATCGCCTTTACCGTCGGCCTGGTGCTCGCTCTCGCGACGCTGGTGGGCTTCTGGATCGCGACCCTGCTTGTCGTCCTCCTGTATGTTGTCGGGGCAATCGTGCTCGTGCTGAAACTCAAGGCCAAGGTCGAAGATATTCGCGAAGCCATGGCGGAGAAATCCGATGGATGATCTTAAAGCACGCCTTATAGAAGATCGCTTTCTGCGCGATTCCGCCAAGGCTTTGATGCAGGCGGATCTCCAGCACGTGAAGGACGATCTTGCGCAGAAAAGCGTTGGCGAGCGGGCGACCGACCGCGTGAAGCACGGTGCGATGGATATCTACGAGGAGGCGATCGAGGTCGCCGGCGACAATAAGGGCGCGCTTACTGCCCTGATGGCCGCAGTGGTGATCTGGTTCGCCCGGAATCCGATACTCGGTCTGCTCGGTTTCGACGCCGATACAGATGAAGTGGACGAGCAGGACGACGACTTAGCGGAACACGAACCGTTCTACCGGCGTTTCTTTCACGAACGTCAATTCTGATTAAGGAGCCACCAAAATGGCTGATACCGCAACCAATCCCACTCCGAACACCAACGTTACCCCGATCAGCGCGGACAGTAAGCTGACCGACGAGGAAAAGCGTGCCGAACTGCGCCGCCGTATCGAGGAAGGCAATCGCCGTCACGAAGAGCGTACTTTTGCCGATCAGGCAAAGGATGCAGCCGATAGCGTAATCGAATTCGCGAAGAAGCATCCCGTCGCGACGATCGCTGGTGGTGTCGTCTTAGGTCTCGCAATCGGTGCCATGACGCGGCCCGGACGTCGTCTCGGACGCCGTGGTGGCGCCATGGCTGCGACTGCCGCCGATGCCGTTTCGGCCTATGCGCTTTCGCTGCTCGACGGCGCAGGCGATATCGCTCGCACGGCCGGCGACAAGCTGGAAGACTTCGGAGATTCCGCAAGCACGACCGCCCGCCGCGCACGCCGCGATGCAGGTTATCGACTCGACCTGATGAGCGATTCGCTCCGTTCGGGCGGACGCAAGGCCAACCGCAAGACCGCTCGCGCCGCGCGCGATCTTCGTCGCGGACTTGGCTATTAATTCGGTTTTCTGCTGATGTTGATGCGGCGCGGTGGGCTTGCCTGCCGCGCCGCTTCCATTATGGGCAACCCGTACTCCCTCCCCGGCAGATAAAGGTTTTCCGATGGAAGAAAAAGAAACCAAGCAGACCCTCTACCTCGTCATGGGCGGACGGGTGACCGACCCGCGTGCCGTGACCTTCGCGGATCCCGAAAGTATTCACGTCGCCGGTGTGTTCGATAGCTACGAAAACGCAGAGAATGCTTGGCGCGGCAATGCGCAGCGCACGGTGGACGATGCGGAGATGAAGTACGTCATCGTCCATCTGCACAAGCTTCTCGACCCCGAAGGCTGAACCTGCTGGCCTATTCGATCCGTCCCTTCCGCGAGAGCGACGCAACCGACCTCGTCGACGTCACGGAGGCGTCGATCGAGGGCGTCGGACGAGAATCGTATTCGGTCGAACAGGTCGATGCGTGGAAAGCGAGCCAACCCGCGGCCGAAGATTATCTCACCAAGGCCACCTTGGGGAGCGCCATTTTCGTGGCCGAGGATGGTGACGATCGCTGCGTCGCCTATGTGGTACTTGAGCGCGACGGGCATCTGGATAGACTATACACCCACCCCGATCATGCACGACACGGCCTGGCCGGTCAGCTGCTGGCAGTGGCGGAACAATACGCAAAGCCTCACCGTATCGAACGGTTGTTCACCGAAGCGAGCGACCTAGCACGGCCTGCCTTCGAGCAAGCGGGGTACAAAATGATCGCGCGCCGCAACATCGAAGTCGGCGGCGTCGCAATGCATAACTGGGCGATGGAAAAGCGGTTCTAACCCGCTTTTTGAAAAAGTCAGACGAACTCGATCTTGTCGACGAGGTAGAACTTGTCGCCCGAAGGCACGGTCACCTCGATCTCATCGTCCTTCTGCTTGCCGATAAGTGCTCGCGCGATAGGCGAATTGTAAGAGATGCGGCCCTTGGCGGCATCCGCTTCGGTCTGGCCGACGATCTGATATTTGATCGGCTTGTCGTCTTCGTCCAGCAAGGTCACCGTCGCTCCGAACACCACCTTGTCGCCCGACAACGTTGCCGGATCGATGATCTGGGCACGGCTGACCTTGTCTTCCAGATCGGCAATTTGTGCCTCGACCTGGCCCTGCCGTTCCTTCGCCGCATGATATTCGGCGTTCTCCGAAAGGTCTCCATGTGCGCGCGCTTCCTCGATCGCATCGACGATCTTCGGCCTCTCGGCGCGCAGAACCTTAAGATCGGCAGTCAGCTTCTCGTAGCCTTCGGCCAGCATCGGCACCTTATCCATGGGCCTCGTATCCTTTTAATCCGCATCCGGCAGGCAATTCGCTCTTTTCCCGCCGAATGCGGATGGGCAGAGCTGAGTTGTCCGGAAGGTAAATTCGTGTGACGTCTTACGCGCTATAATAGTCCTGAAGCGAGCGCACTTCAAGCCGGTCCGACGCCACCTCCGCAATCGCGCGCGCCGCGGCGAGCGAGGCAGCGGCGGTGGTGTAATACGGCACTTTCTTTTCGAGCGCGCTGGCCCGGATCGACTGAGAATCGAGCAGCGATTGCCACCCCTCTGTCGTATTAAAGATCAGCGCGATCTCACCGTCGATAATAGCGTCCACGATATGCGGGCGACCTTCTGCGACCTTATTGACGCGTTCGACTTCGAGCCCGCGCGACTTCAGGAACTCCTGCGTTCCACCGGTCGCCACGACGCGGAAGCCCTGGCCGAGGACTGTCTCGACTGCGGGAAGGATGACCTCTTTATCACTATCCTTCACCGATACGAAGACGGTGCCCTCGCGCGGCAAAACCATACCTGCGCCAAGCTGCGATTTGAGGAAAGCGGCGGGGAAATCTCGATCTATTCCCATGACTTCGCCGGTACTCTTCATTTCCGGTGATAGGATCGGATCGGCCCCGGGAAAGCGGGCGAAGGGGAATACGGCTTCCTTCACCGCCATGTGGCCGGGTTGGATGTCGAACGCCTTGAAGCTGTGCAACCCTTCGCCCGCCATGACCTTCGCGGCGATTTTAGCGATCGGCCGACCGATAGCCTTGGCGACGAATGGCACGGTGCGGCTGGCGCGCGGATTGACTTCGATCAGGTAGACCTCGCCGTCCTGCACCGCGAACTGCACGTTCATCAACCCGCGTACGTCGAGCGCCTTGGCCAGCGCTTCGGCCTGCCGCTCCATCTCGGCGACGATCTCGGCGGAGAGGCTGTAGGGCGGCAGGGTGCAGGCGCTGTCGCCCGAATGGACGCCGGCTTCCTCGATGTGCTGCATGACGCCGGCAATGCGGACCTCGAAGCCGTCGGCGATGACGTCGACGTCGCATTCCACCGCATCGCGTAAATACTGATCGACCAGCACCGGGCTGTCGCCGCTGACGTTCACGGCGGTGGCGATGTAGTCGTCGAGTTGGGCTTCGCTGTCCACGATCTCCATCGCCCGCCCGCCGAGGACGTAGCTCGGGCGCAGCAGCACCGGGTATCCGATGCGCGCCGCCACTGCCGCCGCCTCGTCGCGGCTCTTTGCGATACCGTTGAGCGGTTGTTTCAGCTTGAGCTTGTTCACCAGCTTGGCGAAACGCTCGCGATCTTCGGCAAGGTCGATCGCGTCCGGGCTCGTGCCGAGGATCGGAATGCCCTCCCGCTCCAGCGCGGCGGCGAGTTTCAGCGGGGTTTGCCCACCGAACTGCACGATCACGCCGACCACTTGCCCGCGCGACATCTCGACCCGCAGGATTTCCAGCACGTCCTCTTCGGTCAGAGGCTCGAAGTACAAGCGGTCTGACGTGTCGTAATCGGTGGAGACGGTTTCGGGGTTGCAGTTGACCATGATGGTTTCGAACCCGGCTTCGGACAGCGCGAAACAGGCGTGGACGCAGCAATAATCGAACTCGATGCCCTGCCCGATCCGGTTCGGCCCGCCGCCAAGGATGACGATTTTCTTCGCGTCGCTCGGCTCGGCCTCGTCCTCCGCCACGCCGAACGAAGGCGCCTCGTAGGTCGAGTACATATAGGGCGTAATTGCCTCGAACTCGGCGGCGCAGCTGTCGATGCGCTTGAACACCGGCTCGACACCAAGTTTTCGGCGGAGTGCGCGCACCTCTTCCTCGCTCGTCGCGCCGGCCATGGCGCGCAAGGCATCGTGAAGCAGACCGCTGCGCCGGGCCTGCGTTTCCGCGAGACCGCCCGCCACACCGACCGAGCGCACCGCCAGCGTCGCCAGGCGCTTGTCGGAAAAGCCCATCGCCTTCAGCCGCCGCATCTCCTCCGCCGTGTTCGGCAGGCCGTTGTGGCCGATCATCTTCTCTTCGTAGACGATCGCCTCGATCTGACGGAGAAACCACGGGTCGTAACCGGTAATCGCGCCGATCTCTTCGACGCTCATTTCTTCGCGGAATGCCTGGGCGACCTTGAGAATGCGGTCCGGCGTGCGCTGGCTGAGCGAAGCAGTGATCTTGTCGCGCGAGCAGCCTTCGAGTTCGACGACGCGATTGAACCCGTCCAGCCCGGTTTCCAGCCCACGTAGGGCCTTCTGCATGGACTCCGCGAAGCAGCGCCCGATCGCCATCACCTCACCGACCGACTTCATTGCGGTGGACAGTTCAGGCTTCGCACCCTTGAATTTCTCGAATGCAAAGCGCGGAATCTTGGTGACGACATAATCGATGGTCGGCTCGAACGCCGCCGGGGTCGCGCCGGTGATCTCGTTCTGGATCTCGTCGAGCGTATAGCCCACGGCCAGCTTGGCAGCGACGCGCGCAATGGGGAAGCCGGTGGCTTTGGATGCCAGCGCCGACGAGCGCGAAACGCGCGGGTTCATCTCGATGACGATCAGCCGGCCATCCTTCGGATTGACTGCGAACTGTACGTTGGAACCGCCTGTTTCCACACCGATTTCGCGCAGCACAGCGATGCTGGCGCTGCGCATGATCTGGTATTCTTTATCCGTCAAAGTCAGCGCCGGGGCGACGGTGATGCTATCGCCGGTGTGCACGCCCATCGGATCGACGTTTTCGATCGCGCAGATGATGATGCAATTGTCCTTGCGGTCGCGCACCACCTCCATCTCGTATTCCTTCCAGCCGAGGAGCGATTCCTCGATCAGGACTTCGGTTGTGGGCGAGGCGTCCAGCCCTTCGCGCACGATCCGCTCGAACTCGTTGCGGTTGTAGGCGATGCCGCCGCCCGTACCGCCAAGGGTGAAGCTGGGGCGAATGATGGCGGGCAGGCCGGTCCGCTCGAGCACGGCATAGGCCTCGTCCACCGTATTGGCGACGCCGCTGCGGGCGCTTTCGAGGCCGATCGCATCCATCGCCTCGCGGAAGCGCTGGCGGTTCTCCGCCTTGTCGATCGCATCGGCATCGGCGCCGATCATCTGCACACCGTATTTTTCCAGCGTGCCGTCGCCCGCCAGCGCCAGCGCGCAATTGAGCGCCGTCTGCCCGCCCATCGTGGGAAGGACGGCGTCGGGCCGCTCCTTCTCGATGATCTTGGCGACGATTTCGGGCGTGATCGGCTCGATATAGGTCGCGTCGGCCATTTCCGGATCGGTCATGATCGTGGCAGGGTTGGAATTGACGAGGACGACGCGGTAGCCCTCCTCCTTCAGCGCCTTGATCGCCTGAGTGCCAGAATAATCGAACTCGCAGGCCTGGCCGATGATGATCGGGCCAGCGCCGATGACGAGGATGGAGGAGATGTCAGTGCGTTTGGGCATTATCTGAGCCAATCCACTTTCAAAAGCTTTTGCGCGGCAGTCCAGCGTTTGAAACATTCGAGTTTCGCGTTGGAAAAGGAGGATGGTGCGACGTAAATTGGCAATCCTTCTGGACGCTCACCAACGGAAACAGCTTCGAATGCACAACGCTCGGCCGCTTCGATCAATATCTCTCGGTCGACCCGGTTAGGAAAAACTGCAAGTTGCAGGATTCGCCTTCCGTAAGTTCCATCAGAATGAGGTACTAAGGGAGGAGGAACGGGGTACGACGGTTGCGCCTCCTGCACAGCGGCGTTGGATCCGACGGCCATCGTGAATAGAATTGCTAATAAGCTGTTCACCCCAACATCCCCACAAACTTCTCGAACAAGTAGAAGCTGTCCTGCGGCCCCGGGCTAGCCTCCGGGTGATACTGCACCCCGAACGCCCGCTTGCCCCTGATCGAAATCCCGCAATTCGTACCGTCGAACAGCGAGACGTGTGTCTGCTCGACGCCCTCTGGCAAGGTTTCGCCGTCCACTGCGAAGCCGTGGTTCATCGAAGTGATCTCCACCAGCCCTTCGCTTTCACCCCAGCCCCCGCCGACGCGCTGAACCGGATGATTGGCGCCGCGGTGGCCCTGGAACATCTTGGCTGTCTTCGCCCCCGCCGCGAGGCCGAGCATCTGGTGGCCGAGACAGATGCCAAACAGCGGCACGTCGCGCTCCAGCAGGCCCTTGATGACCGGGACTGCGTATTCACCCGTCGCCGCGGGATCGCCCGGGCCGTTGGAGAGGAACACGCCGTCGGGCTTCAGCCGCATGATCTCGTCCAGCGAACTGCGCGCCGGGACGACCGTCACCCGCGCACCGGCGCGGGCGAGATTGCGGAAGATATTGTCCTTCGCACCGTAATCGATGGCGACGACGTGCGGCTTCTCGTTGCGATGCTCGCCATAGCCGTGGCCGAGCTGCCAGTGACCGCCGCGCCAGTCTTCCAGCACGCCGCGCGTGACCTGCGGCACAAGATCGAGCCCTTCCAACCCGCTCCACTTCGCAGCCTGCCGGGCAAGATCGTCGAGATCGAACGCGCCGCGCGGGCTATGCGCGATCACCGCGTTGGGCGCCCCGCCCTTGCGGATCATCCGAGTGAGCGCACGGGTATCGACGCCCGACAGGCCGATCTTGCCGTTGGCGGCGCACCAGTCGACGAATTCCTGCTGCGCGCGGAAATTGGAATGCGGGGTCACCTCCTGCCGCACGATGCAACCCACCGCGCCGAGGCCGCGGCTTTCGTGGTCTTCCTCGTTCGCGCCGACATTACCGATATGAGGAAAGGTGAAGGTAACGATCTGGCTGTCGTAGCTGGGGTCGGTCAGCACTTCCTGATAGCCGGTCATCGCGGTGTTGAAGCACACCTCGCCCACCGCGCTGCCGACCTTGCCGAAGCCCCTGCCCCAGACCACGCTGCCATCGGCGAAGACGAGGACGCCGGTCGCATCGGAAGGTTGCGCGTGCGAAGATGCGGACAGGGCCATGGGGGCGCTCCGTTGGAGAGGGGTTACCGGCAATGTTTGCTAAGACCCAGCCGCTAGAGACGTGTGCGATTCCCGTCAACCGGAACGCTTGGCTTTGTGCTCGGTGCGCTTATGTGAGCGTCGAAATCGTCCACACCTATTATCGAAGAGGCCCGATGCTGAGGGATACCATCAAGTCCGAAACCGTCACCGCCATGAAAGCAGGCGACAAGGAGCGCACCGCCGCGCTCCGACTGATCGGCGCGAAGATCAAGGATCGCGACATCGAATTGCGCACGGCAGATACGAAGCCCGACGACGAGGCAATGGTGCAGGACGTACTCCTGAAAATGGCCAAGCAGCGCCGCGAATCAATCGAGATGTACGAGGATGGCGGTCGGCAGGAACTGGCCGACAAGGAAAAGGCCGAACTCGCGGTGATCGAGGAATTTCTTCCCAAGCAGATGAGCGAGGACGAGACCCGCGCGGCGATCGCGCAGATCAAGACTGACCTCGGCGCCGATGGGATGAAGGACATGGGCCGCGTGATGGCCGAGCTGAAAAGCCGCCACGGTGCCACGCTCGACATGAGCAAGACGAGCGGGCTGGTGAAAGAATCGCTGTCGTGAAGCCTGTCGCTCTCCTCTTTGCGCTAGTCTTTTTCGTCGCAGCCTGCGGCGGTTCGGAGCCCGAGCCAGCGCCCACGCCGACCCCAACTGTCGCCCAACCGCGCACTCTCGTCGCCGCCGATCTCGACCTGTCGACGCTGGGCGCGAAGATCGTCGGGCCGGAAGGGTCGGAGGTCGAGACTTTGCTGGCCGATGCCGGCGGGCAGATCGGCACGATGACAAGCTACGTCGCCTGCCCCGAAGGCACGAGCGAGTGCAATCCCGCCACGCTGCCCGATGGCACGCTTTACACCTACGTCCACAGGATCACCCTGACCGAACAACCCGATGCCCAGCCTACGAGCGGGCCGGCGGCCATCGAAGCACCGCCCACTCTGTTTCGGACAACCGAGCCGGTCAGCGGGTTCGACGGCGCGATCGGCTATCGGCGCGCCGAAGCCGAAGCCGCGCTGGGCGCATCCGATGCGATTTCGGTCAGCGTGGAAGCCGGACGGCTGACTTGGCGGGTGACCCAAGGGACGTGGAAACCCGACTCGACGATCACCTTCTGGTGGCGCTCCACCGTTCCGCCGCAAAGTCCGGCCGAGAATTACCTGTTCGAGATCGACGGCAATCAGGTCGGCGCGACCGGACCCTTCCCGCCGCTCGAAAAAGCGGGGGCGGCGCGGTCCGCAAGCTAGCCGTGGCGATGCCCTCGCGGTAAGGCGGCGACATGGCTCTCACCCCGCAATGGCTCGACGAACTGCGGATGCGTACGACGCTTTCCGCGGTCGTCGGGCGCAGCGTGCGGCTGACCAAGGCGGGGCGCGAGTTCAAGGCGTGCTGCCCCTTCCATCAGGAGAACACGCCGAGCTTCTACGTCAACGACGAAAAAGGCTTCTACCACTGCTTCGGCTGCGAAGCGCATGGCGACGCGATTCGCTGGCTGACGGACCAGCGCGGAATGCCGTTCATGGATGCCGTGAAAGAGCTTGCGGCGGAAGCCGGAATGGAGGTTCCCGCCCCCGACCCCCAAGCCGCCCGCCGCGCCGAGAAACGCGCGAGCCTGCACGATGTGACGGCGGCGGCGCAGGATTGGTTCATGGAAAAGCTCCGGAGTAGGGATGGCGCGCGGGCACGCGAGTACTTGGCGGGGCGCGGTTTTTCCGATGCGACGATGCGCGAATTCGGCTTCGGCTACGCGCCGGACAGCAAGCAGGCGATGCAGCGCGATCTTTCGCGCTTCGACGAAGCGATGCTGGTCGAAAGTGGCATGCGGATCGAGACGGACGACGGCACGCACTACGATCGTTTTCGCGACCGGTTGATGCTTCCGATCCACGACCAGCGCGGCCGAGTGATCGCCTTCGGGGGCCGTATCTTGGCGGACCGGCAGGGCGTGGCGAAGTATCTCAATTCGCCCGACACGCCGCTGTTCGACAAGGGTCGCACGCTCTACAATCTGCACCGCGCCGCCCCGGCGGCAAGAGCGGCGAACAGGCTTATCGTGGTCGAAGGCTATATGGACGCGGTCGCCCTCGCCGATGCCGGTATCCGCGAAGTGGTCGCCCCGCTCGGCACCGCGCTGACGGAAGCGCAGATCGAGCTCTTGTGGCGGCAGGTAGAGCGCCCGATCCTGTGTTTCGACGGCGACAATGCCGGCCAGCGCGCCGCGATGCGGGCGATTTCCCGTGCCCTCCCCCTCCTTCGCCCATCGCATTCGCTTGCCATCGTCCGCCTGCCCGCCGGCCTCGATCCCGACGATCTCGTGAAGCAGAAAGGCGTCGGCGCGCTGGAGGCATTGCTGGAAAAGCCCGACAGCTTGCTCAATGCCTTGTGGACGTTCGAGAAGAACAGAGCGCCTCTTGATTCGCCCGAAGCGAAGGCGGGGCTGAAAGCGCGGTTGCTCGAGCATATCGAGGCAGTGCAGCACCCCGATATTCGCTCGCTCTACAAGCGCGAATTGCTGGAGCGATTCTCTTCCTTCGCCTTCCCGCCCCGCCCCCCACGCGATTTCTCGAAGCCAGGAAAGCCGCCGTTCGGCCGGTTCGAGGCGAAGTCCCGGTCCGTCGATCCCAGAACGCGCGACCGCATCAAAGCGGCCATGGCTGGCGGTGCACGAGACGCTCTGCTTGCCGGAGTGATCGCAGGGTTTCTCCGCTTTCCCGAGCAGATCGCCGCGCATGAATCAGCCCTCTCGGCATTCGCGGCGAGAGACCCCAAGGCGGGTCCTGCAATAGATTCTCTCTTGATCGCCGCCGAAACGCTTGATTTGCAGGGGCATTTGCCCATATCGCCAAATGAAGGCCTGCCTGCCCTGCCGGAAACATCGTTTTTCGCCTTCCTCGATGAAGGCACCGACCCGGACGAAGCGCGCGAGGAACTGGCCGAAGCCGTATCGCTGCTGGTCGAAAGGCCGGCACTCGAGGCCGCGCTCGCCCAAGCGACAGCGCGGTTCGAGACCGATCCGGAGGGAGCGTTTGCAGAACAGCAGCGTTTACTCCGGAAGAAGCTCGAATTCGAAACGCGACTCGGCCAGATGGCAAGCCGCAGGGCCGCAACGAAGGCCAGACAGAACAGCGCCGCGCAGGGGATTGGGCCTGCGGACGGCATGAACATGGATTGATTGGGTTTATGGCGACGAAAACCAAGCCGAGCGAAAAGGACGATGCACCGCTCATCGACCTCAACGAGGCATCGATCAAGAAACTGATCACGAAGGCGAAGAAGAAGGGCTACGTCACCTATGACGAGCTCAACGAAGCGCTGCCGCAAGGCGAGATGAGTTCGGACCAGATCGAGGATATCCAGTCCGCTCTATCCGAAATGGGTGTCCAGATCGTCGAGACCGACGAGGATGCGGAGCCCGAGGAAGAAGTCGAGGAAATCGCGCCTGCTGCCGATGCGGCCGAGAAGAAGGATGCGAAGAAGCCCGTCGCGGCAACTAAGAAGCTCGCGGCCGGCGAGCGGACGGACGATCCCGTTCGCATGTATCTGCGCGAAATGGGCGCGGTCGAACTGCTCAGCCGCGAAGGCGAAATCGCCATCGCCAAGCGGATCGAGGCTGGCCGCGATATGATGATCATTGGTTTGTGCCAAAGCCCGATCACGTTCCACGCGATTATTCACTGGTCGGAAGCGCTGAACTCCGAAGAGATGCAGCTGCGCGAGATCCTTGATCTCGATGCGATGCTGTCCAAGGAGCCGCCCGCCGATAAAATGACGGACGACGCGGAAGACGATGACGACGACGGCGAGATTTCGGAAGAAACAGCCGGTCCTTCAATTCGCGACGACGAGGACGACAGCGAGGAAACTTCGGAGGACGAAGACGACGAAGAAGGCTCCTCAAAGAGCAGTGACGATGATGAGGACGAGGACAACACCATGTCCCTCGCCCAGATGGAAGCCGCGCTGAAGCCCGACGCCATCGAACGCTTCGCCCGGATCACTGATCTGTTCGGCAAGTTCGAAAAGTTGCAGGCCGAGCGTGTCGATATCATGGGCCGCGGTGATGCCTTCCCGGCCGCCAAGGAAAAGAAGTACGAGGCGCTAAGCGAACAGCTTACCGCCGAAGTGGAGAGCGTGCAGTTCCATGCGACCAAGATCGAATTTCTGGTCGACAACCTCTACGCCTTCAATCGCCGGCTGACCGCACTCGGTGGCCAGATGCTGCGCCTCGCCGAGCGGCACAAGGTGAAGCGGATCGACTTCCTCGATGCCTATATCGGTAACGAGCTCGACGATAACTGGATGGGCGACCGTCCGAAAAAGGACAAGAAGTGGGCTGCCTTCGCCGAGAAGGAAGCCGACGCGATCGATCGTATCCGTACCGAGATTTCGGATATCGCCAGCCAGACCGGTATGGCGCTGCCCGAATTCCGCCGGATCGTGAACATGGTGCAGAAGGGTGAGCGCGAGGCGCGTATCGCCAAGAAGGAAATGGTCGAGGCGAACCTGCGGCTCGTCATTTCCATCGCTAAAAAGTACACCAATCGCGGTCTGCAATTCCTCGACCTCATTCAAGAAGGTAATATCGGCCTGATGAAGGCGGTCGATAAGTTCGAATACCGCCGCGGTTACAAGTTCAGCACCTACGCAACCTGGTGGATCCGGCAAGCGATCACCCGTTCGATCGCGGACCAGGCGCGCACGATCCGTATCCCGGTCCACATGATCGAGACGATCAACAAGTTGGTGCGCTGCAGCCGCCAGTTCCTGCACGATCAGGGCCGAGAGCCGACACCCGAAGAGATGGCGGAAAAGCTTTCAATGCCACTCGAGAAAGTGCGCAAGGTGATGAAGATCGCCAAGGAACCGATCAGCCTCGAAACGCCGATCGGCGACGAGGAAGACAGCCACCTCGGCGACTTCATCGAGGACAAGAACGCGATCATTCCGGTGGATGCCGCAATTCAGGCGAACCTCAAGGAAACGGTCACCCGCGTTCTTGCCAGCCTCACGCCGCGCGAAGAGCGCGTGCTGCGGATGCGGTTCGGCATCGGCATGAACACCGATCATACGCTCGAGGAAGTCGGCCAGCAATTCAGTGTGACCCGCGAACGTATCCGTCAGATTGAGGCCAAGGCACTACGCAAGCTTAAGCACCCCAGCCGCAGTCGGAAGATGCGCAGCTTTCTCGATCAGTAGAGGGGCTGCGACGTTTAGACTTCGCAAGTGCGAAAACAAGCGGCCTCTGGATAAGGTCTGCGGTTAGATTGTCGCAGCCAACAATGCTAATTCCCACTCCTATGCTGTTGTCCTCGCCTCTCAATTTGAGATTAAACGGCGTACATCCATAACTATTCGTCGAAGATGTTCCTTGAGATTTATGCAACATTTAATGATTTTGTTGCAAGGAACGCAATCGCTTTAATCGATTTCTGTAATCGGGACGGTTATAGAAAGGTTTAAAGTATGGACGCAGTAACACTCCCCCTTCTGATTGGGTTCGCAATCATGTCACTAGGGTCGCTCGCAATCTACGCGCATGGCGACAAACGTAACGAATTTTTACATCACACGCAGTTCCATTCGGTAGTACCATTTATAGCCGCCACCGCCTATCTCGCGATGACCTTGGGTATCGGTCGTCTCGAAATGGGCGATGGCGAGACGCTGTTCCTCGCCCGATACTTCGATTGGGTAATCACTACTCCGATATTGTTGACCGGTTTGATCGTCGCGGGTCTGCATGAGCATCCGCGGCACTCGACCCACATCCTTCCAGCGATCGTGCTCGATGCCTTGATGATTGTAACGGGGCTTCTGGCTGCCATTTCGACGAACGAGGCGGAGAAGTGGATCTGGTTCGGATGGTCGTGCGTCGCCTTCCTAGGCGTGATCTACCTGCTGCTTGGTCCGGTGATGAAAGCGACGAAAGAGCTCGGCGGGAAGATGGCGGATGTCTACAAGGCCAATCTGACATTCCTGCTCGTGGTCTGGCTGATCTACCCGGTCGAATGGTTCCTCGGTCCCCAGGGCATCGGTGCGTTCAACACGGCGGGTGATGCCTGGGCGATCCTCGTCCTCGATGTAACTGCTAAGGTCATTTATGGCTTCGTCGCAACAGCACGGTTCAAGAAGCTTTCGCTTGCCGATGCCGAACGTCGGGAATTGCCCAAGGCCTAGTTTACATTCCTGTCCAAACACGATGACGGCCCGCTGGCAATCGGCGGGCCGTTTCACTATGTGCGCCCCATGCGTATCGCCATAGCTTCCGACCATGCCGCGCTGACCCTGAAGGCCGAACTGCGCGAGTGGCTGATCGAACAGGGGCACGAAGTTGCCGATCTCGGTCCCGACAGCGGCGATAGCGTCGATTATCCCGATTTTGGATATAAACTCGCCGGCGTCGTCGCCGATGGAACGGCGGAGCGGGGCATCGCTCTGTGCGGCAGCGGGATCGGTATTTCGATGAGCGTTAACCGCAATCCGGCGGTGCGCTGTGCCCTCGTGTCCGAACCGCTCTCCGCCGCCCTCGCCCGCGAACACAACGATGCGAATTGCATCGCGATGGGTGCCCGTCTCACAGGAGCCGATATGGCCAAGGCTTGCGTCTCCGCATTTCTCGAAACCGAATTCGCCGGCGGCCGGCACCAGCGCCGCGTCGACAAACTCTCCAACCCGGAGCTTTAAGATCATGGCTACCCAGGCAGCACAAGAGACCCAGCGCGACCCGATGGACCGGTTTTGGCACGATACGCTGGAGCAGGCGGACCCGCAGATTCACGCCGCCATCCGCAACGAACTCGCCCGCCAGCAAGACAAGATTGAGCTGATTGCGAGCGAAAACATCGCTTCGTCCGCCGTCTTGGAAGCCTGCGGATCGGTCTTCACCAATAAATATGCCGAGGGCTATCCGGGAAAGCGCTATTACGGCGGGTGCGATTATGCCGACGTGGTCGAGACGCTGGCAATAGAGCGCGCGAAGGAATTGTTCGGCTGCAATTTCGCCAATGTGCAGCCCAATAGCGGCAGCCAGATGAACCAGGCGGTGTTCCTCGCGCTGCTTCAGCCTGGCGACACGTTCATGGGGCTGGACCTCAATTCGGGCGGGCACCTGACTCACGGCAGTCCCGTCAATATGAGCGGCAAGTGGTTTAATCCGGTCAGCTACGGCGTGCGCCGCGAGGACGAGCTGATCGACATGGACGCCGTCATGGCGACCGCGAAAGAGTACAAGCCCAAACTCATCATCGCCGGAGGAACGGCCTATTCGCGCACTTGGGACTGGGAAGCGTTCCGCCGCGTCGCAGACGAAGTCGGCGCGATCCTGCTGGTCGATATGAGCCACATTTCAGGCCTCGTTGCGGGCGGTGCGCACCCCTCGCCCTTCCCGCACGCCGACATCGTCACCACGACGACTCACAAGAGCCTGCGCGGTCCGCGCTCGGGCATCATCCTGTGGAACGACGAGAAATACTCGAAGCCGATCAACATGGCGGTCTTCCCCGGCATGCAGGGCGGCCCGCTCATGCATATCGTCGCCGCCAAGGCGGTGGCGTTCGGTGAAGCGTTGCGCCCCGATTTCAAGGGCTACGCGCACCGCGTAGTCGAGAATGCGCGCGCACTCGCCAAGGGCATCGAGGCGAACGGATTGCGCATCGTATCCGGCGGGACGGACAACCATTCGATGCTGGTCGACCTTACTGCGAAAGACGTGACCGGCAAGGCCGCCGAAGCCGGGCTCGACCGGGCATGGCTCACCTGCAACAAGAACGGCATCCCCTACGATACGCGCAGCCCCTTCGTGACCAGTGGCATTCGCCTCGGCACGCCGGCGGGTACAACGCGCGGTTTCGGTCCGGCGGAATTCGAGACGATTGGCGCGCTGATCTGCGAAGTTGTCGATGGCCTTTCGCGCGAAGGCGCAGATGGCGATGCGTCCGTTGAAGAGAACGTGCGCGCCCGCGTCGGAGAATTGTGTGCGAAATTCCCGGTTTATCCGGGGCGCTGAGGAGAGCAGACATGGATGAATACGATCCTCGCCGGAACCGCCATCAGGACCATGATCTCTGGCCCGACGCGAAGAAGGAAGTGCAGGGAATGGCGAAGGGCGGTCTCGATCACCCGTCGACCAAACCTGTCCTGACGGGTGCCGCTGTGGGTGCGGTGATCGGCGGCGTGCTGCCGGTCGTCACCTGGCCTCTCGGTCTGGCTGCCGGTGCGGGCTACATGCTGTACAAGCGCCTGCGCCCGTAGATGCGCTGCCCCTTCTGCGCGCATGACGACAGCCAGGTAAAGGACAGCCGCCCGGCGGAGGATCATGCTTCCATCCGTCGGCGTCGTCAGTGCTCGCGATGCGGGGCGCGTTTCACCACCTTCGAGCGCGTGCAGTTACGCGAAGTCACCGTCGTCAAAAGCGGTGAGCGACGCCAGCCTTTCGACCGCGACAAGCTGGAACAGTCGATCGCCCTGGCCTGCCGTAAGCGGGACATTGCACAGGACCGGATCGACCAGCTCGTCAGCGGCATCCAGCGTCAGGTCGAAACTGCCGGCGACAGTGAAATCGCCTCCAGCCGCATTGGCGAACTGGTAATGGACGGCCTGCGGCAGTTGGATACGGTCGCCTATATCCGCTTCGCCAGCGTTTATCGCGACTTCAGCGAGGCACGTGATTTCGAGGAATTCGCCAGCACCGTGCAGGACGCGGCCGCAAACGAGCGGGGCTGATATGAGCGACCCGGCAATCGTCCTGATCCGCCCCCAGCTTGGCGAGAATATCGGTAAAGCCGCCCGGGCCATGCTTAACTTTGGGCTGACCGATTTGCGCTTGGTCGAGCCTCGCGACGGGTGGCCGAACCCGTCCGCCGGTCCTGCTGCAGCCGGGGCTGACATCGTGCTGGAGAAAGCGCAGGTTTTCGGGACCACTGCCGAGGCGGTCGCCGATTGCGCACATGTCTATGCGACCACCGTGCGCAAACGTGGGGTCACCAAGCCGGTCCACACACCGGAAGAGGCGACGCGAGAGATGAGGGATGCGAAGGGACGTAGCGCAATCCTGTTCGGACCGGAGCGCTCCGGCCTAGAAACCGAAGATGTCGCTCTTGCCCGCGCAATCATCACCGTGCCGATCAATCCCGAATTCGGTTCACTGAACCTCGCACAGGCCGTGATCCTGTGCGCCTACGAATGGTCGAAGACGGATCCGACACTGGTCCAGCCGACGCTGGAAGAGCAATTGCCCCCCGCTCCGCAGGAGGAACTCGAAGGCCTGATCGCCCATCTCGAAGCGATGCTCGAACCGAAGGGGTATTTTTTGCCCGCAGCACGCGCCGACTCGACACGCCGCACCCTTCGGGGGTTGCTGACTAAGCCGAGGTGGAACCACCTCGAGGTCCGCACTCTGCGTGGTGTTCTGTCCAGCCTTGAGCGGAAGGCTAGGACCTGATTCGCTCCCACTCGACCAACTCGTAAGCGATCGAGGTTTCGACAAGGCTCTCCCACAGTTCTACGATCCGTTCGCCCGGCAAGCCTCGCGCGTCTGCATCCGCCCGGGCATTCGCGATCACCTCTGCCTTGCGCTCCTTGTCGCGCACGGCGTTGCGATCAGTCTTGATGCGGGCGGCGGCGCGCATGTAGCCGAAGCGCCGGTCGAGCAGCGCGATCAATTCGCGGTCGGTGGCATCGACGCCGTGGCGCACATCGGCCATCGTTTGACACATATCGGGCAGCAGGTAATCGTCGCTCATGACGCGGGCGCTTGCCCAAGCGACCCGCGCTTGTCGAGGCCAAAGCATTCCCGCTCTCGACAGCGCGGCCCGGTATCGTCATGGAACGGCGCATGGCGAGCCAACCCAACACCTATCGCAACCAGCCCGACGAACGCGGCCATTTCGGCGATTATGGCGGACGCTATGTCGCCGAGACGCTCATGCCGCTGGTCCTCGATCTCGAGCGGGAATACCGGAAGGCGCAGGCCGATCCGGAGTTCAAGCGCGAGTTCGACGACCTGCTCGAACATTATGTGGGCCGCCCTTCCCCGCTTTATTTCGCAGAACGGCTGACCGAAGCGGTCGGCGGGGCGCAGATCTGGTTCAAGCGCGACGAGCTTAACCACACCGGCGCGCACAAGATCAACAATTGCATCGGGCAGATCCTGCTCGCGATCCGCATGGGCAAGACGCGCATCATCGCGGAAACCGGCGCGGGCCAGCACGGCGTCGCCACCGCCACCGTCTGCGCGCGCTTCGGCCTGCCTTGTGTGATCTATATGGGCGCAACCGACGTGGCGCGGCAGCAGCCCAACGTATTCCGCATGAAGCTGCTCGGAGCGGAGGTGGTGCCCGTAACCAGCGGGCGCGCCACGCTAAAGGATGCGATGAACGAGGGGCTGCGCGACTGGGTCGCGAATGTGCACGACACCTTCTACATCATCGGCACCGCTGCCGGCCCGCATCCCTATCCGGAACTCGTCCGCGATTTTCAGAGCGTGATAGGCAAGGAAGCGCGCGTGCAGATGCAGGATCGCATCGGCCGCCTGCCCGATCTGCTGGTGGCGGCCATCGGTGGCGGTTCCAACGCGCTCGGCCTGTTCCACCCCTTCCTCGACGATCCGGACGTAAAGATGCTCGGTGTCGAAGCGGCAGGACACGGCCTCGACGGCAGCGAACACGCTGCCAGTCTGCTGGGCGGGTTTCCCGGCGTGCTCCATGGTAACCGGACCTATCTGCTACAGGACGAGGACGGCCAGATCACCGAAGGCCATTCGATCAGCGCCGGCCTCGATTATCCCGGCATCGGCCCCGAACACGCCTGGCTGAAAGACACCGGTCGGGTCGAATACACGGCGGTGACGGACGAGGAGGCGCTGGAGGCGTTTCAGCTTCTTTGCCGCACCGAGGGCATCATCCCCGCCCTCGAGCCGAGTCACGCCATCGCGGCAGTCGCCAAGCGTGCGAAAGAGATGCCGAAGGACAGTATTATCCTCGCGAATTTATGTGGACGCGGGGACAAGGACATCTTCACCGTGGCCGAAAGGCTTGGAGTGGAGATGTGATTTTCCACATCACTCAAAGCAAAACGCGGTATACGCTGCTGATGATTATGGGCTTTGGAATCGTTTGGCTCGGCGACCTGTTGATGGGTTCAAATGATATCCGCGATAATGGCTTACTGCTACTGCTTGGGATGACCTTCGGTTTTGCTCTGACTGAGTTGTGGTCGCAACATCGCTTGAGAACGAAGGAGCCGTAATGCTGAAGCGCCTTGCATACGGATTTGCAGCCCTTTTCTTCCTTCTCGGCATTATGGCCGCACTTTTCGACATGCGAAGCTTAGGGATGATGATAGCAGTCCTGACTTCATTGCTTCTCGCAGCCATACTTTTCACAATCTGTGCCGTCGTCGATATCCGACGCGGAGACTTGATGCTACGGCCCGCTAAGGCCGCTAAATATGCTGTGATCATTTTTCTCGTTTATCTCGGCTTGAGAGCGTTTCTACGATTCGTATTTTTGATCCCGAGGTCGAATGGACGTATGAAATATTAGTCTCTGCTTTCGTGGGACTGTTTTTCGGCTTTTACCTCACTCGCTATCGGCGCCGAGTATAGTCGGCGAGACCTTAGCGACGTAGGTGCTTGGGTTGCGATCCCAATCGACCAAGCATCTGAAATATGTCATTTGAAACACGGTAAGAGATACAGGCTTTCCTACAACAACGCGATACCCGCAGAAGCTCATTACGAGTGCAAATTTCTTTTTTACCGGCCCAAGAGGCCAATCCTGAGCAGTTACTCTTTATGCCCTGAACCCTGTTCCATGTGTTCCATCCAGTAGGACTCCGCATTTTCGAATGAAGCCATCGACTCGCCTTTCCGCCGCCTTCTGCAAGCCCAACCCCGCGCTCGTCTGCTTCCTTACGGCGGGAGACAGCGACACCGCGGCCAATCTCGATGCGCTGGTCGAGGGCGGTGCGGATGTGATTGAACTCGGTATGCCCTTTACCGATCCGATGGCAGACGGCCCGGCAATCCAGAACGCGAATATCCGTGCGCTCGGCAACGGTACGACGACGGCGCAGGTCTTCGCCATTGCCGCCTCCTTTCGCGAACGCCATCCGGACGTCCCACTGGTGCTGATGGGTTATGCCAATCCGATGGTGCGGCGCGGGTCGGAATGGTTCGCGGCCCAATGTAAGGCAGCCGGGATCGACGGGGTTATCTGCGTTGACATCCCGCCAGAGGAGGACGAGGCGCTCGGCCCCGCCCTTCGCGCCGCCGGTATCGCGCCGATCCGCCTCGCCACACCGACCACCGATGCCAAGCGTTTACCTGCCGTGATCGAGGGGAGCGAGGGGTTCCTCTATTACGTCTCGGTCGCCGGGATTACCGGCAAGCAACAGGCGGCGCAAACATCGATCGAGGAAGCGGTCGCGCGATTGAAGGCGGCGACGGACCTGCCGGTCGCGGTCGGCTTCGGCATCCGCACGCCCGAACAGGCGGGCGCGGTGGCGAAGGTGGCGGACGGCGTGGTGGTCGGCTCCGCGTTGGTGGAACTGTGCGCAAAGCATGGGGCGGACGCGCCTAAGGCTATACGGGAACTCACCGCTTCCCTGGCCGAGGCCGTGCACAGCGCGCGCTGACCGTTTGAGCTTTACGACAATTCCCTTATAGCGCCGCCCCCATGAACTGGTTCAATCGCGTCCGTAACAACCTGCCGTTCCTGCCGAAGCGTACGACGGACGAGAATCTTTGGGTGAAATGCCCGAACTGCCAGCAGATGGTGTTCGCGCAGGAATATCACGACAATAGCGACGTGTGCCCACGCTGCGGCCATCACGGGCGGATCGGCGCGGATCGCCGCCTCGCCATGCTGCTCGATGAAGGGTACGAGGTTCTGCCCATTCCCGAGGTGCAGGAAGATCCGCTCAGGTTTCGCGATTCCAAACGCTATACCGACCGGTTGAAGCAGGCGCGCGCGAAGAGCCCGCACCGCGATGCCTTCCTGGTAGGGTCCGGCGCGGTCGATGGACGTGCTGCGGTGATCGGCGTGCAGGATTTCGGGTTCATGGGAGGCAGCATGGGCATGGCGGTCGGCAAGGCCTTCTGCGAAGGTGCGGAGAAGGCACTCGGGCGCCGCTGCGCCTATGTGGTCGTGACGGCGGCGGGCGGCGCTCGGATGCAGGAGGGCATCCTCAGCCTCATGCAGATGCCGCGCGCCACGGTAATGACGCGGCGGCTGAAGGAGGCGGGCCTCCCCTATATCGTGATCCTCACCGATCCGACGACAGGCGGCGTGACGGCGAGCTATGCAATGCTGGGCGATATCCATCTCGCCGAACCGGGCGCACTGATCGGCTTCGCCGGTCAACGCGTGATCCAGGACACCATTCGCGAGCAGTTGCCAGACGGTTTTCAGCGCGCGGAATATCTGCACAAGCACGGCATGGTGGACATGGTGGTGCATCGCCACGACCTGCGCCGGACGCTGGCCGACCTGCTCGGCTATCTCGAACCGCAAGCGGCCGCCTGAGGCGCCATGCGCGATTTCGCGCGGTCGGACGATCCGGCGGTCCAGTCGCAGCTCGACCGGCTGGCTGCTCTTTCCGTGCCACAGGGGCGGCTAGGGCTGGAGACGATCCGGGCGCTGCTGGCACGGCTGAGCAATCCGCAGCGGCGGCTGCCCCCGGTGTTCCATGTCGCCGGGACGAACGGCAAGGGCTCGACCTGCGCCTTCCTGCGAGCCATTATGGAGGCGGACAGCAAGCGCGTCCACGTGACGACCAGCCCGCATCTGGTGCGCTACAACGAACGCATCCGGGTTGCGGGCGAGCTTATCCGCGATGCGCGTTTGGCGACGGTTCTTTCCGAGGTGCTGGACGCCGGAGAGGATCTTGGACCGAGCTTCTTCGAGGTGACTGTTGCGGCGGCTTTCCTGGAGTTCTCACGCGTACCGGCGGATGCCTGCGTGGTGGAGGTTGGCCTCGGCGGACGGTTCGATGCCACCAATGTATTAGGGGAGGATGTGCTTGCGGCGTGCGGGATCGCAGCGCTGGGGATCGATCACGAACAGTTTTTGCTGGCACCGGAAGGCGGAGTGCCGACAGAACCTCTGGCGCGGATTGCGTTCGAAAAGGCAGGAATAACGAAACCGGGAGTACCGCTCTGCGCGTTGTCCTGCCTCCCCGCCCCCATGCTTGAAATCGAGCGCGCAGCGATGACGAACGGCGCGCCATTGGCGCTTGGCGGCCGGGACTGGCAGGTGAGTGTCGATGTGGCCGGGCTGCATTACGAAGATCGACATGGCCCTCTCGAATTGCCCATCCCGCATCTCCTCGGCGCGCATCAGGCAGAAAATGCCGGGCTGGCGATCGCAATGCTGCGGCATCAGGATCGAGTGTCAGTCGGCGTGGAATCTTACGTCGAGGCTATGGCGACGGCACAATGGCCCGCCCGCCTCCAACGGCTCGGTCCCGGTCCGCTCGCCGGAACGCGCGAGGTATGGCTCGACGGGGGGCACAATGCCAGCGCCGGTGCCATGCTGGCGGCGCATTTCGCAGGGCGACCGCTGCATCTCGTCATCGGCATGCTGACGGCGAAGGACCCGGCCTCACTCGTGAGGCCGCTGGCCACTTCCCTGCAGAGTATTACGGCGGTGCCCGTGCCGGGTCACGAATGGCATGGAGCCGAGGCGTTCGGCGTGGATGCGAGACTGGTAGAGGATGTGGCCGTGGTAATGGCGGATTTGCCCGATGATGGGCTGCCAGTACTTATCGCAGGCTCGCTGTACCTAGCCGGCGAAGTCCTGCGATTGAACGGCGAGATACCTCGATAGCCGCTTAAGTAGCAGCCACCTCACCGGCCTCTGGCGCCACAACTCCCGCCGCGGCTTTCGATCGGCTTTCACGCCACCACTCGATACACACCAGCGCCACCGCGCCGAAGCCGATAAACGTGGTCAGCACGAAGACGTCGTAATATCCCTGTACCTCGATCATTTCGCCTAGCGCTCCTCGGCCCAGCGTGCCGACCAGCAGTGTGATCGAGCTTAGCAGCGCATATTGCACCGCGCTGAATTTCTTCGACACGATGGAGGAAAGCCAGGCGACATAGGCCGCGCCGGCGATCCCCACGGCAAGGTTTTCAAACATGATTGTGAAGGTCAGGCGCGCAAGGCCTTCTGCCTCTACAAACGAGATACCAGCCAGAAACTCGATCAGTGCAGTGAAGCCTATCGCGTCGCTCGCCGCTTGCATGTAACGCCCCCCGGCAGCAAGATCGGCATAGAGTAGGTTCGTCAACGCGGCGAGGAGACCTCCGGTGGCCAGGGTGAACATCCGGCCTAATACCGTCAGCATCCAGCCGCCAAGCGCCAGCCCCGCGATGATGGCGAATACCCCGAAAAACTTGGACGCAAAGGCCACCTGGTCGTTCGAATACTCGAGCTCGCCGAGATAGAACGGGTAGGCAAAGGTGCCCCAGATTGCGTCGCAGATGCGGTAGGTCAGCACCACCGCAAGTATCAGGATCAGCGACCAGCCCATCCGCCCTACGAACTCGACCAACGGCAGCACGAGCGCGCGATAGAGATGGTCCGCCGCATAACCGCTGCCCTTGGCAGGCGGGGCGTCCTCGGCGAGAACGTGTAATCCTTTGCGCTTCTGCCCGGCCAGCCAACCGGCGATCAGCGCCGGCAGCACTATGGTGGCGACGATGATCCAAGGGCCGACATTCAAAGTAAAGTCGGTCGGGTTCGGGCGATCTTCCGGCGCGTAAGTCATCGACATAACCATAAAGGTCAGGACCACGCCGATCGCACCGGCCCACAATAGACCTACTAAAGCCAGCGCCTTGTTGCGGATTGAGGGAGTCAGCTCGCCGGCATGCCGCAAGGCGCGAACCTGCGCGTCACCCTCCGTATCGGCGATCCCAGCATCGCCGTCCGCATTCGGAGCGAACAAGCCCACGAAGCCGATGGCGAGCAGGATGGCGCCCATAAGCATATAGGTTTGCGGCCAGCCGATACGCGCCGCGATTATGAGACCCAAGGCGCCGCCCACGAGGGAAGAAAGCCGGTATCCCATTTGGTAAACGGTCGAGAGGATGTCGATCGTCGCCTCGTCGTCGGCAACGTCGATGCGCCAGGCGTTGATAGCGATGTCCTGCGTCGCCGAAGCGAACGCCCCGATTCCCGCAAGCAACGAAAACCAGCCCAATTGCGTGCGCGGCTCCAGCAGCGCCAGCATCACAAGGATCGCCCCCAACAGCAATTGCATTGGGACGATCCACTGCTTGCGCTTGCCGAGCTTGCGCAGCAGCGGGATCTCAACCTTGTCGATCAACGGTGACCACAGGAACTGAAAGGCATAGGCGAGGCCGATGAGCGAGAAAATGCCCATCGTCTCGAGATCGACGTCCGCCTCGGTCAACCATGCAAACAGCGTTCCGAGGAACAGCGCGAAGGGCAGACCGCTGGCGAACCCGAACAGCAGCATGAAGCCGGTCTTGCGGTTGCGCAAAGCCAACGCCAGCACGCGCCATTTCGATTGTTTCGGTTCGGCGGTGGCCTCTGCCATGCGATCCCTTCCTTTATGCCCTCAAGTTTGAGACACTAGCGGGACGAAAGAGGAAGGAACAGGCACGATGAACGACGCGTTGTCGAAACTTGCCGGACGCAGGCCGACGGACGGCATGCTGGCCTTGGCGCAGGACATCGCCGAAAACCGGCAGCGCGAAGGCCTCCCGCAAAGCAGCGTGCCCGCCCATGTCTACACCGACCCCGGTTATTGGCAGCGCGAGAAGGCCGCAATTTACGACCGGATGCCGCAAATCCTGTGCCCAAGCGCGCTCTTGCCCGATCCGGGCATGACGGTGCCCCACGATGCAACCGGCCGTCCGTTGCTGATCACGCGCGACAAGGACGGGATTGCACATGTCTTCCTCAACGTTTGCCGTCATCGCGGCACGCGGCTGGTCGAGGGAAGCGAAGTGCAATGCACGAAGCGGTTGGTCTGTCCGTATCACGCGTGGACCTATTCGGTGGACGGTCGGCTGCTTGCCCTGCCCCGCCCCGATACGTTTCCGGACCTCGACAAAGAGGAGATGGGTCTGATCGAACTCCCGTCGCGCGAAAGCGGGGGACTGATCTGGTTCTCACCGAACCGCGGAGGCGCGGACTTCTCCGATATTGAAAAGCTCGGCGAAGATTTCGACGCACTTGGCATGGGCGAGCACGTGCTGTTCCGTAGGAAAACGCACGAAGTGGCGGGCAATTGGAAGCTTATCATGGACGCGTTTCTCGAAAGCTACCATGTCACGCGGTTGCATGCGAAGACGATCGGGCCATTCTTCAAGGACGGGATAACCAGCGGCGACATGATTGGCCCGCATTCGCGCAGCGCCGTCGGTCGGCTTGAGGATATGGAAGCGATCGATCTCACCGATATGGCGCAACTGCGCCGCGTGGTGACCTTTGCTTACCAGTTGCTGCCGGGCGCGTTGATCATCCCCAGCCCCGATTACATCAACGTAATGGTGATGATGCCGCAAGCGCACGACCGGACGCTGGTGGAAGATTTCATGCTGATCCCGGAACATCCGACGACCGACAAGGCAAGGGCGCATTGGGAGAAGAGCTGGGCGCTGCTCGATGGCGGGGTGTTTGCGAGCGAAGACTTCCGCGCCGCCGAACTCGGGCAACAGGGCCTTGAGAGCGGGGCGGTGGCCGAATTGACACTCGGTACGCTGGAGACCGGCGTGCGGCGATATCACGAGACGGTGGAAGAGGCGTTGCGCACGGCGAACTGAACTCGTATCCGCGCGCCGATGGCCGATAACAGACTTCCCGAAGCGGGCGACCGGATCGCCAAGCTACTTGCCCGTGCCGGGATCGCAAGTCGACGCGAAGTCGAACGCATGATCGCCGACGGCCGCGTAGCGGTGAACGGAAAGGTGCTCGACACGCCTGCGGTTAAGCTCGACAATCTGAAGGGCGTGACGGTGGACGGCAAGGCGGTGGAAGCGGCGGAAGCACCGCGCCTGTTCGCCTTCCACAAACCGTCGGGCCTACTGACGGCTGAACGCGATCCGCAGGGAAGGCCCACGATCTATGCGGCGTTGCGGAACGCTTTGCCGCGCGGTGCGGGACGGGTGATGCCGATCGGTCGGCTTGATTTTACGACCGAGGGTCTTCTGCTGCTCACGAACGACGGCGAGTTGAAGCGGGCCATGGAACTGCCGTCGACAGGCGTTCCGCGCACCTATCGTGCCCGCGCCTTCGGCGACATTACGCAAGCCCAGCTCGACGATCTGATCGAAGGGATCGAGATCGACGGCGTTCGCTATGGCAGGATCGAGGCCGATCTCGAACGCGGATCGGGCAAGAACCGCTGGATCGAAATGACGCTGACCGAGGGCAAGAACCGCGAGGTCCGCCGGGTGCTCGAGCACCTCGGATTGCAGGTGAACCGATTGTTGCGCACAGCCTATGGTCCTTTCGAGCTGGCCGATTTGCCGCGCGGCCAGGCCGTCGAAATCCGCCAGGTCGACGTCGAACGCTATCGCAAGACCCTGGTGCGCGGACAGGCATGAGGATTATCGCAGGCGACTGGCGCGGGCGGACTATCCATGCTCCGCGCGGCGAGACGACTCGTCCGACCGCCGACAGGACGCGCGAAACGATGTTCAACATGCTCGTTAGCCGCGTCGGCAGCTTCGACGAGCTAAGCGTCGCGGACCTGTTTGCAGGCTCCGGTGCGCTCGGTCTTGAGGCATTGTCCCGCGGTGCAGCCCACTGCCTGTTCGTCGAACAGGACGGTGACGCCGTGAAGGCGATGCGGAAGAACGTGGAGGCGTTCGACGTCCGGCGGCGCGCAACGATACAGCAGGGTTCGGTGATGACCCTCGGGCCTGCGAAGGTGCCGCATGACCTCATCCTCCTCGATCCGCCTTACGATACGGGAGCGGGAAACGTCGCGCTGGATCGCTTGCTGCGGCTCGGCTGGATCGGTCCGGCGACGTGGATCGCGCTGGAGACGCGGCGCCAGGAAACGGTCACGATCAACGGGTTGGAGGTCTCGGCAGAGCGCAAGGTGGGCAAAGCCCATATCTGGCTGATGCAGCTCGCCGGATTGCGGACATGAAAGAGACGGGGCCGCGAAGCCCCGCCTTTCCGAGTAATTTACGGCATTTATTAGTCGTCGGCCATGCGGTCGGCCGGGAAGTTATCGAGCGGGCGGGTTACACCGCGACCACGCTCGCCGGCTTCCCAAGCGTTGATGCAATTGTCCTGCGCGTTGCTTTCGCAAATCGGAAGATCGCCGGTCGGCGGACCCTGATCTCCCGGCGTCGCTTGAACTACTTCGCTACGAACGAAACGCATATTGCCGGATGCCATCGTGCCGGTGGTCGAAGATCCCGCCATGTTGCTGGTCATCGAGCCGGTTGTCGAACTGTTCGCCATTCCGGTCGTGCCGCTGTTGTTCATCGAACCGGTGGTGGAGCTACTCGTCATACCGCTCGTGCTGGCCGAACCATTCACCATGCCCTGTGAACCGGTAGCCGCCGTATTGCCGTTCATCTGTGCGGCAATTGAAGTCCAAGCTGCGGTGCGCTGTTCCGGCGTCATCTGCATGATGCGCGATTGCTGATCGCTGGTCAGAACCCACCAGGCGCGCGTCTGAACGGGCGTGAGCGTCCAGTAATATTCCTGCGATGCCATATCGAGGTTGTCGTACGCCGTCTGACGATCTGCCGGCCACGTGTCGTACATGCCCTGCTGGCTGGTCGACATCGAATAGGCTTCACCATCCATGTCTTCCATGGTGTCTGCCTGGTCAGTGGTCTGCATCGTCGACCCGGTCGTCGATGGCATGGTGTTGGAGGGGTTGCTCGTCGATTGGGCGAATGCGGGGGCCGCGATCATCGCGATGGCAGCGGCACCGGAAAACATTAATGTACGCATGGGAGAAAACTCCTTCTTCCTTTGAATTGCCTAGTTTACGCGAAAGGGAGGGCGTCGGTTCCGAACCGGCCTTGCCTGACTGCACCCCGTTCCCTAACTGTTCACCATTCCATGAGCAGCGAACCCGCCCTTCCCGCCGCGATGGAGGCACCTTCCGCGCCTCCTTATGCGCAAAAACTCAATCCGCCCCAGCGCGAGGCCGTCCTGACGACCGAGGGGCCGGTGCTGATGCTGGCGGGGGCCGGTACCGGGAAGACGGCTGCGCTTACCGCGCGGCTGGCACATCTTATCGCAACGCGCTCTGCATGGCCCAGCGAGATACTGTGCGTGACCTTCACCAATCGCGCCGCGCGCGAGATGCGAGAGCGCGTCGGGCGGCATATCGGGCCGGCGGTGGAAGGGATGCCGTGGCTCGGCACGTTCCATTCCATCGGCGCGAAGATGCTCCGTCGGCATGCAGAACTGGTCGGGTTGAAAAGCAACTACACAATCCTCGACACCGACGATCAGTTGCGCCTTCTGAAGCAACTGATCCAGGAAAACGAGATCGACGAGAAGCGCTGGCCCGCCCGCCAGCTTGCCGGTCTGATCGATCGCTGGAAGAACCGCGGCCTCAATCCCGGCGATCTCGATGCGGTTGAGAACGAAAGCTACGCCAATGGTCGGGGCGAGCAGTTCTACAAGCTGTATCAGGACCGGTTGAAAGCGCTCAATGCGTGCGACTTCGGCGACCTGCTGCTGCACATGCTCAACATCTTCCGCGAACATCGCGATGTGCTGGAACAGTATCACAAGCGCTTCAAATACATCCTCGTCGACGAGTATCAGGATACCAATCAGGTCCAGTATCTCTGGCTGCGGTTGCTGGCGCAGGCACGCAAGAATATCTGCGTGGTAGGGGACGATGATCAGTCGATCTATTCCTGGCGCGGGGCGGAAGTTGCCAACATCCTCAAGTTCGAGAAGGATTTTCCGGGCGCCGCTGTCATCCGGCTGGAGCAGAACTATCGCTCGACGCCGCAGATCCTTGCCGCCGCATCGGGTCTGATCGACGCCAATCGCGACCGACTCGGCAAGACGTTGTGGACCGAATTGCCGAATGGCGAGAAGGTTCGCGTCATCGGCGTGTGGGATGCACCAGAAGAAGCGCGCCGGGTCGGCGAAGAGATCGAGCGGCTGGAGAGCGAAGGCGCCCCGCTGGATCAGGTCGCGATCCTCGTGCGGGCGCAATATCAGACGCGCGAGTTCGAGGACCGCTTCATTCAGATCGGCCTCAATTACCGCATTGTCGGCGGCTTTCGTTTCTACGAGCGTGCCGAGATACGCGATGCTCTCGCCTATCTGCGAGTAATCGCGCAACCGGCCGACGATCTTGCGTTCGAGCGTATCTACAATCAACCAAAGCGCGGCCTTGGTGCCAAGACGCTGGAAGCGATGCGCCGCCATGCGCGCCGGACGCGGCAACCGCTTGCCGCCGCCAGCCTCGATCTTGCCGATAGCGACGAATTGCCGAAGCGGGCGAGCAATACGCTCGTTGGTCTGTTAAGTCTGTTCGTGCATTGGCGCGAACAGGCGGAGAAGGTCACGCCGTCCGAGCTCTTGCGCTTGGTGATGGCCGAAAGTGGCTATGACGAGATGCTCGCCAAGGATCGCAGCGCGGAAAGCGCGGGCCGTGCGGAAAACCTCGTCGAACTTGCACGCGCGATGGAAGAATACGAGGACCTAGGGGATTTCCTCGAGCATGTCGGGCTCGTCATGGACAATGACCGCGCGGGCGATGGCGAGAAGGTCACTATCATGACCATGCACGCCGCCAAGGGGCTCGAATTCGACCACGTTTTCCTGCCGGGTTGGGAAGAAGGCGTCTTTCCCAGCCAGCGTGCGATCGACGAAGGCGGGCTCGCCAGCCTCGAGGAAGAACGACGTCTCGCCTATGTCGCCATAACGCGGGCCCGGCGGCGATGCACCATCCTTCACGCCGCCAATCGCCGCATTTACGGCCAGTGGACCAGTTCCATTCCTAGCCGCTTCGTCGAGGACTTACCGGACGAACATATCGTCAGCGAAACCACGATGACGGGCGGTGCTTCGCTATGGCGCGCAAACTGGAGCGAGACCGAGGATCCCTTCGCCCATGTCGCGCGCGACGCTCCCGGGCGGCAGGACAAGCGCGGTCCGGGCTGGCAACGCGCGCTTGCCTCGGGCTACGACCCCGCGCCCGTCCGGGTGAAGGAGAACACCCGCTCCGCCGCCAGCTTCGCCGCCAAACCGCGCGGCGATATCGCGATCGGCGCGCAGGTATTTCACGACAAGTTCGGCTACGGCGCGGTGATCGATCAGGAAGGCAACAAGCTCACGATCAATTTCGAGACTTCGGGCGAGAAGCGCGTGCTCGACAGCTTCGTTAAGCTCGCCGATCAAGCGTGACTATTCGGGTCTGATACGAATTTCGTACGAAGCGACGAAAGCCTAGATTGCAGAGACCTCGAGGAAACCCGGGATCGGACCGTTCCAATCACCAGGAGCACTTTGCTCGTCTTGGCCGTTTTCAACGCGGCTGCGCGCACGGCGCGGCTCGCGCTTGGGTGCAGGAACAGACGTATGGTCTTCAACTTCGTCTTTCCGGCGTGGTTTGCGAGACGGCTGCTTTTCTTCGGACGGTGCAGTGCTCTTCTCGACCAGATCGACGCGCACATCGCTCTTCCCGAATACCGGGATCTCGTTCTTCGTCAGCTTTTCGACATTGCCGATCGCCTCCGCATCCTCGTCGGTGACGAAAGTGAAAGCGCGCCCCTTGGCCCCTGCCCGACCCGTGCGGCCGATGCGGTGGACGTAATCGTCTGGATGCCATGGCGTGTCGAAATTGAAGACATGGCTGACGCCCTTGATGTCGAGTCCGCGTGCGGCGACATCGGAGGCGACGAGGATGTTGACCTCGCCCGCCTTGAACCGGTCCAGCTCCTTGATGCGGCTCGACTGGTCCATGTCCCCATGGATTTCGCTGCTGCGGAAACCGTGGCTTTGCAGGCTCTTGTTGAGCTCGCGCACGGTCGTCTTGCGATTGGCGAAGACGATCGCCGTGTCCACATGATCGTGATTCAGCAGCCAGCGCAGCGTCTCGCGTTTCTGGCGCGGTTTCACCGGCACCTTGAATGCGGTGATGTCTTTGTTGGTGGTCGCCGCGCGGCTGACTTCGATGCGCTTCGGATTGTTGAGAAACTTCTTCGCAAGTTTCTCGATCGGCGGCGGCATCGTCGCACTGAACAGCATGGTCTGCCGCGTTTCCGGCAGTTTCGAACAGATAAATTCGATGTCGGGAATGAAGCCCATGTCGAGCATCCGGTCCGCCTCGTCGATCACCAGCAATTCGCAGCCGTTAAGCAAGATCTTGCCGCGTTCGAAAAGGTCCATCAGCCGGCCCGGCGTCGCGATCAGGACGTCGACGCCTTCATTCAGCGCCTTGACCTGATCACCCATCTGCACGCCACCGATCAGCAGCGCGAGCTTGAGATCGTGGTTCTTGCCGTATTTCTCGAAGTTCTCCGCCACCTGTGCAGCGAGTTCGCGCGTTGGTGCAAGGATGAGGCTGCGCGGCATCAGGGCGCGGCGGCGTCCGGCCGCCATCACGTCGATCATCGGTAGAACGAAGCTGGCCGTCTTCCCGGTACCCGTCTGTGCTATGCCGATGATGTCCTTCATCATCAGGACGGGCGGAATGGCTTGCGCCTGTATAGCTGTCGGCTCGGTGTAGCCTGCATCTTCAACGGCTTGCAGCAAGCTTGCGGATAGGCCGAGATCGGCGAAATTCATGCGGAGCGGTACGCCCTTCGGTTCGATGGGAAATCACACGCGTCGCGATATTCGACGACAGCGTCGCGCGCCTGTGCGTCGAAAAGGGACGAAAGTCAACCGAAAGCGCGATTAGAGCGGAGTGACCTCGACGAGGTTATGAAGTTTCTCGACCTCGCATTTCGCACCTGAGCGGCTCAGAAGTTTGTCGCGTTTGACGCAGAGTTTGCCGTCCTTGCTGCGCTCCATGTAAAAGCCTTGGTAAAAATCGCGCGGACTGCACCCGTTCTCGAGCTTGGCCGTGACCATCCGCCGGTCGCGCGTCAGAATCAATAGGCGATTACCGCGAGTCGATACGGCGGCAATGGTTGCGCTTTCGATGCAATCGGGATGCGGACGTTCGACGAATTGCGGGGGCCGCGATCGTGGGCGGGGCTGTTCGGGCAGGAAAGAGCTTCGCATCGTGCCGGACATCGGAGAAATTCTTATGATCACTCGCCGCTCGATCCGAACCTGCTGCTCGGTTCGCGGCTGCGCGGGTTCGAGAAGCGGCGTCCAGCCCGGTGCGCGGTCCGACAACGGAAGAGCTACGACCGGAGGTTTGGCTGGTCGCGATTGCCGCAGTACCTGCCGATCTTCCGGAGAAACCGTGCGATCACTTGGCGCGATGCCCGTTGGGACGAGCAAGGCCAGAGAAGCTAGAAAGGCGAGCGGGTTCGGCATGCCGTGTTGCGTTCTCCTCGTTCCCGGCTCTATCGCCGTCCGGTGTGGCTTCGACGAGCTAGCATCTGCTATTGAACGATGGCTTAATCGCTGCTCCGCATGAGCGGCATGCATATTCGAGATGACCGATCGAGGACGAAAACCAAGCGCTATGGACCGTACCCAATTCCTTGACGACATAGCGAAGCTTTTGGGATCGCGCGGTTTCACGCAGGACCCGGAACTCGTCGATCCGTGGCTGACCGATTGGCGCGGTCGCTATACCGGAAGGGCCTTCGGCCTCGCCTCTCCCGCTTCCACTGCCGAGGTCGCCGCCCTTGTCTCATTGTGCGCGCGGCACGGCGTTCCGATCGTGCCACAAGGAGGAAACAGCGGCATGTCGGGCGGAGCGACGCCGGACGAAAGCGGCGAGCAGATCATCTTGTCGTTACGACGGATGAATGAAATCAGATCCTTCGATGTCGACGCGCTTCAGATAACCTGTGATGCGGGAGTGGTCTTGCAAACATTGCACGAGGCGGTGGACAAGGCTGGCCTGCGCTTTCCCCTCACGCTCGGCGGCAAAGGATCGGCGACGATAGGCGGACTGATCTCCACTAATGCGGGCGGCACGCAGGTTCTGCGGCACGGGACCATGCGCGCGCAGGTTCTCGGCATCGAAGCGGTCATGGCGGATGGTACCGTCATCGACACGCTCACACCGCTGAAGAAGGACAATCGCGGGTTCGATCTCAAGCAGCTGCTGATCGGATCGGAAGGAACGCTTGGCATTGTGACAGGTGCTACCTTGGGTCTTCTGCCTGCGATCGGAGAGCGTTTCGTGGTGTGGGTAGGCCTTGCCAGTATTTACGATGCGCGAACGCTACTCGTCGCGTGCGAGCGCGAAGCTGGCAATACGCTCGAAGGCTTCGAGGTCATCCCGAGGCACAGCCTCGATGCGGTGCTCACTCATCTACCCGATGCCCGCCACCCACTGGACGGCGATCACGCCTGGTACGCGCTAATCGAATTCGCCGACACTGTCAGAAGCGGAGGCACGTTGCAGGAAACGGTCCATACCTTGCTCGAAAGCGCGATGGAACGCGGCCTCTTCGAAGACGCGACCATCGCCGCCAACGAAAAGCAGGCGGACGATTTCTGGCTGCTGCGTGACAGCATCGCCCCGGCCGAGCGCGCTATCGGCCCCGCCATGCAACACGATATCTCTGTTCCTGTCGCCAAAATGGCAGATTTCGTCGAGACGGCGAGTAGTAAGGTCGAACGGCGCTTCGAAGGCACGCGCGCCGTCGCATTCGGGCATCTGGGCGATGGCAACGTGCACTTCCATGTGCTGGCGCCGCAAGGTGCGAAGCGCGGCGAATGGGAAGCGGAGCAGGGCAAGGCGGTAAGTCGGTTCGTGCACGACCTCGTGACCGACTGGAACGGTTCGATCAGCGCCGAACACGGCATCGGACAAGTCAAACGCGACGAACTCGGGCGGCTGGGCGATCCCGCGGCTCTGGCCGTCATGCGTAGTGTGAAAGCCGCACTCGATCCGCAGGGCATCCTCAATCCGGGCAAGCTGGTCCCGCTTGCACAAGACGCGGCGAAGCACTAAGCGCGGCGCGTCGTTCGGGGAGGACGACATAGCCTCGCCCGCCCCGCTTTATTCAAGCTCACGCTTTTCGGAGAATTCACATGGCGAGCGCGCCGCAGCAGCCCCAACTGCCCCTGTTCTACAACGACCTGATGCCCCTCAACAGCCAGGATCATCGCAAGTATCGCACGCGCTCGATCGACAAGGCGCCTTGGCTTGCAAAAGCGCACGCCCTACCCATCACCGTCGATGAGTTCGTCCAGGCACAGCGTAATTTCCCGATCGTATTCTCGTCGGGCGAAAATCCGCTTCCCCTTGCCCTGATGGGCCTCAACGAGGGCGTGAACACTTTCGTCGACGAAGAAGGCAAGATGGACGAGCCGGTCTATCTTCCCGCTTATGTTCGCCGTTATCCTTTCATGCTTGCCCGCCTGAAGCCCGATAGCGACGAGCTTTCACTGTGCTTCGACCCGACGAGTGATGCGATCGGCGAATTCGACCAGGGCGAGATACTGTTCGATGACGGCGCGCAGACCACCGATGCGACGAAGCGCATTCTGGAATTCTGCCAGCATTTCGAACAGGCCGCCCAGCGCACGCAAGCGTTTCTTGAAGAACTTAAGAAGTCCGACCTGCTTATGGATGGCGAAGTCTCGATCCAGCAGGACGGTCAGGAACAGCCCTTCATCTATCGCGGTTTCCGCATGGTCAATCAGGAAAAGCTGCGGGAAACGAGTGCTGAGAAGCTGGAAGAGTGGAACAATAACGGACTTTTGCCGCTCATTCATGCTCACCTTTTCTCGCTCGATTTGATGCGCACCATCTTCGCCCGACAGGTTCATCAGGGTAAGGCGCCGAAGCCGCAAGCACAGACTCCGACCGGGACAATGAACTGACCATCACCCGCGGGGTGAAAGCGGTGAACGGTTGCGGCTTTGCGGTGGTGCAATATTCGCCGCTAAGAACGCTTGAAACCGCCGCTGCGTTTAACCATTTAGTGAGTGTCGGCGGCGTTTCCCCTCATTGCCCGTCGACTTGATGCACTGATGTGCATCTCCTCCCTGAACCTTGGCCACTCCGTGCAATGCGCACGGGGTGGTTTTTTTACAGCGAGTTATTCGGCCGCCAGTGGCTGCGAAGCGGTATTGCCTAAATCCGCCACCTCGCGTGCGAGACCGCGTACGAGCCCGGTCAGCAGCTTGACGACAGCACCGAGCCGGGCCGTCGGCTGGTCGAGTTCTGCATCGAGATAAAGCGAACGACAGATTTCGATCTGCATTGCATGCATGCCGCGGCGGGGTGCAGCGTGACGATCGAGGACGTAGCCGCCCGAATAGGGACGATTATGTGCTACGCGCCGTCCCTGCTCCGCCAGATACTGCAAGGCGAAAGCAGACAGGTTCGGATGGCAGCTTGCCCCAAACCGGTCGCCGATGACGATTTCCGCGGGTTCCTCCCCGGCATAACGCTGCTTGAGCGGCGGCATGGAATGCAGGTCGATCAGCAGCGCGGCACCCCATCGGTCGTTGATATTCGCGAGCATATTGCCGAGCGCGCGATGGTAAGGCGTATGGACCAAAGATATCCGTCGCTCGATCTCCGAAGCCTCGATAGGCGCTTTCCAAATCTCGCCGAGGCCCGGCAATCGTCGTGGCACGAGCCCGAGGCCGCTGCGTGCACGTCGGTTTGCTGCGGAATGGCGGAAACTTTCGCGACCTCGCCTGCCTTCTACCATCGACCAGTCGATATCATCGGGAGCCCGGTTGAGATCGAGGATCGCACGCGGAACGTTCGCCAGCAAGGCGTCGGCAGACGTCTCGGCCGCCAAAGCCAGCGCGACCGTATCGATATGTCGGTCTTCCAGGCGACGACGCGTCAGGTCCCCGCCCCGCATGGTATCGACCACTTCCTTTGGATACCGGCGTCCCCCGTGCGGCACACCGATAAGGATTGGCATCGTTGCCGCCCTTGTCTCGATCGCTCGGAACGGTTCGCCTGTCCTTCGTCCGGCAGTTGCAGCATCGGACGGACCGTCACTTTCCAAACAAATCGCGATTTCCGGCACATCTCGCATGTCCGGCATGCTTAAGGCCGGCGCCGGGCTTGTAAAGCATAGTGCGTCATCGAGAGACAATTGCCAGTTTCGGCAGGATTTGTTAAGCCATGCAGCCTATACGACGTTGCCATGAACGAGCCGATGCAAAAGCGAATCCTCCTGGCTGAAGACGATCAGGCTATGCGCAGCTATCTCGAGCGGGCGCTGGAAAAGGCCGGCTACGCTGTCGACTCCGTGGATCGGGGTACGGAAGCCGTCCCGCTTCTGGAAGATCAGAATTATGATCTGCTCCTGTCGGACATCGTCATGCCGGAAATGGACGGAATTGAACTCGCCCAGCGTTGCAACGAGATCAGCCCACATACCAAGGTGATGTTCATCACTGGCTTCGCCGCCGTCACGCTCAAGGCAAGCCGTGAACAACCGCAGGCCAAGGTCTTGTCGAAGCCGTTCCATCTGCGCGATCTGGTGCTAGAAGTGGAACGCGTTCTTGAAGAACGGGTCAGCGCCCGCGTTTAACGAATTTGCGCATATTAGCGCTTGCCTCCGGCAAAGCGGCTGGTTAGACGCCGCGCCTGCCGCCGAAACGCGGCATTGACGATAGTGTGGGCGTATAGCTCAGTGGTAGAGCACTGTGTTGACATCGCAGGGGTCCCAAGTTCGAACCTTGGTACGCCCACCATCGTTCACCCCAGCGAACTTGCATGCATATCGGGTCTGGGGTCTACCGCGACCAATGATCCAAATTTCGGTCGATCAGCTGGGCGAGACGATCATTATGCGGAGCGTAGTACGCACGCAGTCGTTCGCGTTCTTTCGTTTCCATTGGCAACGGCTTTTGACCCGCTCGTGTCAGGAACTGGTCGTAAAGTTTGCGGACGGGTTTCGCTTCGACAAACCTCGGAAATTTACGGCGTGCTCGTTTCGCGATAAGCCGAAATGTCCGCGCGGCCGGATTGGCTATTTCAATCCCTGGATTTCGTCGCGCGATCTCACCTTCCGAAAGCTGGAAGGCAGGCCGATCTACCAATTTGGCAATTTCATCGAGCACATGCTGGGGGTCGGACAAAATATCCTCGAATAAAAGAACCAGCACGTTCGAACCGAACAGGATGCGGAAGGAGGTAAGGTGCTTTGCATATACTCCTTCCTCGAGATAATCCGTGGCGAAGGAAAGTGTGCGCTCACCTCTCTCGCAGGCGTCGATCGCTTCGGCGAAAGAAAGATTGTCCTCACCTCGCGCACGCGCATGAACCCACGCGCTGTAAGCTCGCTCTACCGGATTGCGCAGGACAGTCACGATCTTCGCGTCATCACGCACTGCATGAATTGAAGACGGGGCAGCCTCATTGACGAGATATTGGGTGCTGGCGTCGCCTCTTACCAGACCGTCCGCCATGTCGGCGTACAGACCCAGATATTCTTGCTCATCGGCGTAGGGCAACGTTGCTTTTAAAGGGCGAAGGCGTTTGCCGTCGCGGATCGTCCATTGCCTGCGATCATCTCGTAAGAAAAAATGATGCGGTTCTTTTTCGCGGGGAAAAGCGATATCGGGATGCATTTGCATTAAATCGACGAGCGTCGTCGTTCCAGCCTTAGCCGCGCCAACCAGGTATAGTTCAGGGAACCGCGTATCGGGCACGGGTTGAAAGCTCAGCTACGCTGCGCAGAGAAATTCGGCCGAGGGAGCTTTCGTTGCGGCAACGCGGGTGGGAGAAATATTCCACTTTCTCGTTCGTATGCAAGTGCGCTGCGCGTGTGTCGTCGGCGCGCATCGACCCGGATCGCTTGGCAAGATGCGAGCATCAACGCGCCGAACCAAGGGGAATCCGTCTGCGGGTCGAGGAAATTCATTGCAAGGAAAAACAGGAAGGTCGCTCTGCCGAGGTCATGGCCACTGCGGTGCCACAGCAACATATAAGCGGAATACAAAACCAGTAGCGTGAAAGGAAGGCCGAACTCGGCCAGCATGGTCGAGATGCCGCTGTAGGGCTTGTTCGCCGAAGACTCGATGGCGTAGCGGTTCCCGCTGAAGCGAAGAAGGACTGGCGCAAGGTTCGCCATATGGGCATCGCCTGCGAACAGGCCCGGAACATCGGGGGCATCGTGGCTACCGACAATAGAGTTGATCGGACTTGCCCAAATAGCCGGTTGGCTAGAAAATTGCCCCATCCCCGTGCCCACCAAAATTGTCTGGGGTTCTTTAATATAAAGATCGGCAACAAGTTTGAAGGCGTAGAGCTTAGGGTTCGCGCCATACGTTCGGCTGAACGTGTCGTTTTTAGATTCCGCGCGGAATTGCAAGTAGGGAGCCACGACGAGCGCGACAGCGGCTCCTGCAAGAATAATCGCCTGATTACGGCGGGCAAAAACGGCTAATGCAGCGGATCCCGCGACAATCCCCAAAATGAAATTCGGAACAATGAAGTTCGAGACCGAAATGAGAAGTATCGCCAAATCTTGCCGACGCATCTTCTGTTCTCGTGATAAGATTTCTGCCACCCCGAAGAAACCGATGACCGTAACGATTTTTGCTCCACCCCGTCCGAAGCCGCCGTTGTAATAGTCGGGAAGGTAATCAATGTATGGCAGCTTCCACGGAAAACCCATTGAGATTAAAACTATCAAACTTATGGCTGCAACGACGACATTGAGCCATCTGATGAAGCTGCGTCCATCAAAGTGTCTCGCTACCCGAAAGCTGAGAACTGCGGCCAAAAAAGGTAGTATCAGCGCAAGTTCGAGTAGAAACGCGGTTAGCGAGACGGTCTGCCCCATTACGGTATTGATACCCAGCGATCCGACAAGAAATAATACTAGGAAAAAAGCTCGGGCCCAACTTTGCCGAGCAAGCCAATTAATCATTAGGAATGGCGCCAATACGTAGCCAGCATAGCTCGCTGCCGTCCGCGGGATCGCCATCAAAAGCACGAACGGCACAGTTTTTGGCAATCTCATACATCCAACTCAAACATTACCGGGATCAATTTCTCAAACGAGAGACCGAAAGAGACACATTGTCTGCGCGTCCTTGGGATACGGTAAGCGACAAAAATTGCGTTCGACAATTCGCATCGACAGCGAAAGAAATTTGCTCGACATAAGCCTCATCGACAAGGGCGCCCGAAGACCGTCCAGCGCGACGGTCGCATCGTAAGAGAATGTGTAGGTCTGCAACCGGGCGAGCAGATCCAGTAAGGCTCCGGTCACGATCTATTTTCAATGTGTACGACCCTGGCGCTAGTGCCAGATACCGAGTCGCCGCCTCTCGCCTGAGCGGGTCGCGATTTCGAATATCGATCGTCCCGTCGTTTTCTCCGTCCCTAACGCTTAGACCCGCGGTGTCGGGAAAGGTCCAGGCGAAAGGATCATCCGCAGCGCTGCTCAAAGTAAATTCGAAGGTTTTGGACGCAGAGGTCCGACAACGTTCGGGCCAACCGCGAAGCGCCGCTTCGCCTTCGGCCCGCACCAACAGTGCGCGCACCGCCCTTGCGTAATTTTGACACGTCATCTCGGAACCCGAGGCTTCTGACATAGCCAGAGTTTCACCGATCTGCATTGCTTGCCGGTCATCTATGCGCGCATATTCAGCCATCATCGCAGCGAGGGGCTCACTGGAATTTAGACGTTTTGAAAGTTCCTGTCGGCCGCTGGAATTTTCCAGCAAATAAGCTAACGCGGCGAAGATCGTATCCTGCTCGCTTCGCATTCGAGCCAAAGCATCGAGACGTAGCGCCGCAGCTTCCCACCGCTCCTGCGCGATAGCACTCCCGGCAATGGACATTTGCGTATAAATACCGCGCCAACCACGTGTGGACGCCGCCGTCAGGGCTTGCGCGGCTTTCTCTGGGTGATCAGCCTCAACGGCCGTCAGGGCATAGATGCCAAGGTTGTGAGCGTCGATCGGCCGATGGCGGAGAAGTCCTTCGGCATGACGCAGTGCAACCGCAGGATCTTCCAGAGCAAGTCGCTCCGCCATCCGTTCGTCGGCAAACCCGCCCAGTCCTACCGGAAGGATCGCAGCGAGACTAATTCGGGAGCGTGCCTCACGATCAGCCTGGAAAAGTAGGCCGGGAATAGCGATGGCGAGAAAAAGCGCGCCCCGCAATACCCATCCAAGCGGGCTGATCGGCATCAGTCCCGCTCGCCGCTCGTTTCGTAGGTATAATAGTCGCTGCCATAGTAGCTGTATTCGCCGCTGACATTGCGCGGATTGAACTTGGTCAGGATCGCTCCAATGACATTGGCATTGACCATTTCGAGCCGGCGCAACGCCGCCTTTACGGCCCCTCGATGGCCCGAAGAAGCGTCGACGACAACGAGCACGGCATCGGTATGAGCCGCGAGAGTCGGTGCATCTGAAAGGCCGAGCATCGGTGGTGCATCGAACACGACGCAATCGTAACGTTGCGTGAGGCTGTGCATGAGATCGTCGAACCTTGTGGTTCCGAGCAGAGCGGCCGGATCGGGCGGCATCGGGAGAGCCGTCATGTAGGAAAGATTGGGAACTCCCGATTGTACGACCACATCCTCGATGCGGTTTTCACCAGCCAAAACGGTGGTGAAACCCTCTTGCTTCGTGTTTTCGAGCTTACGATGAAGCGTCGGGCGGCGAAGATCGGCATCAATGAGAAGAGTGTTGCGGCCGAGCTGCGCGAATTCGAGCGCGAGTTTGCCTGAGGTCGTGGTTTTGCCCTCTCCCGCTTGCGCGGAAGTGACGGTCAAAGTTCTGGGGATGCCCTCGCCCGTGCTGTATCTGAGATTAGTGACGAGCGACTGGTAGGCTTCGCTCACCGGCGACTTGGGATCGGCGAGATCTTCGGCGGGCTTTTCGCTCAGTGTTTTCGGGATAAGACCGAGCAACGGCAAACCAAGTTTTCGTTCGACATCTTCGGGTGTGCGCAACACATCGTCGAATTGCTCTCTCAGGAAAACGAAGCCCCCCGCGAATAGCATTCCGCCCAGCAACGCTACCATCATATTGATTATCGCATTCGGCGATGAAGGCTCACGCGGTGTTTCCGCTTCGTCGACCATCGAAATGTTGTTCGATGTTGCGCCCGCCGTAGCGTTCAGCTCGTTGAAGCGGGTCAAAAGCGTATTGTAAAGTCCCCGGTCGGTTTCGGCCACGCGCTTCAGTACGTTGTACTGAACGCCTCTATCCTGCTCGTCCAATGCGGCATCCCGGATTTCTCCGACTTGCCCCTGTATCTCCTGTTCGCGGTCACGGGCCGATTCATAGGACAAGCGGACCGAATTCTTGATGGCTTGCCCCGTCTGCTGAACCTGCCCATCAAGCCGGGCGAGTTGGGCTTCGAGCGCCTGAACGTTCGGATGATCGTCAAGATGACGCGTGCGCTCCTGTGCCAATTCCGCCTCGGCTACGGCACGTTCGCGGATGAGTGTACTGAATGCAGGGTTTTGCAACACCTGAGGGATCGACATGATCGGTTGGTTCGCAACATTTCGCCATGCATTTTCAGCCGCGATGCGTTCGGCTGTCGCCGTACTCGCAGCAATGTTGAGTTGCTCGAGTGCTTGGTTCGTGACCGACAGAGTAGTTTCCTGATCGGCATTGACGCCCTGTCCGCTGATGCGGATCAGTCCCGCGGCGCGCGAATAGGTGTTCAAATCCCGCTCGCTTTGCTCCAACTTGTCGCGAGCGTCGCCGAGTTGCTGCGCCAGAAACTCCCGGGCATAGGCAGAGGAGTCAAATTTGCGAGCGAGATTGCTCTCGATGTAATTTGCCGCAATCGAATTTGCCATTTCCGCCGCAACGCGCGGGTCGCCGCTTTCGAAACGGATGGACACCAGTCGACTGTCGACAGGCAGCTCCGTTCGAAGACCTTCCTGGACCATGTCTATGGCCGTATCTTCACGCAAACGAGCAAGACCCCGAGAGCCCGAGTAGCCCGAGCCAGCAAGATCTTCTTCCTGTGGAAGATCGACGCCTTGAGCTGCGTAAAACTCTTCGCTTTCCGCCAAATTCTCCGCCTCAACGACCCGTTGGGCAAGACTGCGACTGCGGATCACGTCCACCTGAGTTTGAAGAAAACGCTGAGTTTCCTGTGCCGGCATGACTGCCTGCGTTTCGGCATCCTCGATAATCGAGTCTGCTTGCTGTTCGATCAAAACGCGTGCGCTCGCGATATACATCGGGCGCATCAGAAGAGTCACGAGGATACCGAGTGCAATAGCCGCGACGAGGATCGCTACAATCGCGATGATGTTTCGTCGGATCGCTGCCCACACGCGGCGTAGATCGATGTCGAAAAAGGCATCGCTGTCGCTCTTTTGGACTTCCGGATACTCCCCCTTCGGAGAGGGCCGTCCAAGAGGCTCGACCGAACGCAAATCGTAATTGGTCGCCACGGCTAGAACCTTCTGAAGACGTTAACGAGAGGCACCAACCGCATAAAATCCTGGTATCCCCCGCGTATTGCAGAATAGCCGACTACAATCCGATCACCCCCAAGAATTTCCGGATCAGCCACTCGCCCTTCGCGGATGGCCCGCAAATCGAACACGGCGCCGAAGCGCTCACCATCGACATTGCGGAATACAATGACCTCGTCCTCGACGCCGGTAAAGGTGAGCCCTTTCGCGCGTGCAATGGATTCCATCAGCGAGGACGTTCCTGCGACCTCGTAGACGCCCGGTTCGACAACTTGGCCATCGACTACGACCCGCTGCGCCGCAGATGTAACGACGCCGACTACGACTTGAGGATTCCTGATGTAGCGCGAGCCCAGCCCCGCTTCCAATTCGCGACTTAACTCGATCGGAGTTTTCCCTTCAGCCGCTACCTCGCCGACAAAGGGATAGTTGAAAGTGCCGGCCGAATTGACCGTGATTTCGTCGAAGGTCAGTTCCGGTTCCTGAAAGACGCGGATCGAAAGCGTATCGAGAACACCGACACGATATTCTGCAATTTCCCGGTTTGGATCGGCGGGCGGCATGACCCGATATGCAGCCTCACCCTGCGGCAAACCGGCGGACGGCTTGAAACAGCCTGCGAGCAGACAACACACCGGCAGGGCAAGCCCTGCGAGTAACCTAGACACTGACCCGATCCCTCTTCCTAGCAGGCTGAGCCGTTAGCAGAGCGACGAGCAATCCTGCAACGGTTAACAAAGCCATGTTCCGCATAGGATAGTCGACCAGACCCTGGGCAGCGATCGCAAGAAGCGACAGTGCTGCGACCGTTGCAGGTACTGCTTGGTCGCCGGAGCGTCTTCGCCACCAGCACAGGACAAGGAAGATGGCCCATGCTGCCACCAGTGCCAAACCTGCGACACCGGCCTCCAGCGCGAGTTCGAGATATTCGTTGTGCGCCCTGCCCGCCCGTGCTGCGATCAAGGCTTCCAACGACTCTTCGACCTGAAAGACTTCGTCGAACGTTCCCATCCCGCTACCGACAGGCCAGTATCGATCAATGCCATAAAGCGTGTCTTCCCAGATGTCCGGCCGACTGTCTTCGAGATCGGTGTACCGCTGCCATGTCTCACCCAATTGGCTGTTCGTCGTAGCGAGAATTGCACCAGTTGCGATAAGCGCGGTAAGCCCACCGACGAAAATGAGGCGCACCCGTTTCGATGCACTTCGCATGTCCAGCAGTGAATAGAGAGCGAACATTCCGAGCGGGACCAAAAGCAGCGCCGTCGACGATCGTGATTTTGTCAGGACGACCGCGATGATGAGCAACAAGGCACAAAGCAGGTGGGTGAGACGGACTCCCAATTTCGCGTGACTCATTCGATCGTATCCGACCAAAGCAATAAGTCCGATAACCATAAAAAGGCCGCTCGTATTGTGGCTTGCAAAGAAGCCGAAGAACCGGCGGTCGGTAAGATCGCTGTAAAGGTACAGCCCGTCGGCAGCGAACTGTAGAGCGCCAAACGCGAAATTCAGCATCGTTAGGCCCACAATCGCGAGCAAGACTGCACGACCGTCACGTCTGTTGCCTGCGTTCGTAAGTATTATTGCGGTAAGCGGCGCCAGCAAAGCTAACGCGGCCGTAATCGTTCGCGCCCGATCGACACTGATGGGAAACGCACGGTCCATGTCGCCCAAGACGCCAAAGGTAGCCGCTACCAAATCGCGACCTGGCAGATTTTGCCACACGGGGGCGGGGAGTGGGATAAGCTGAATAGCGGGAAGCAGTATGGTCAACCCAATCAATGCGACCAATACGATGGATGCCCGTTCTCGAAAGTTCGACAAAACCTGAGGAATAAAACAAATCAGACCAAGCGCCGTCAGTTGCACAACGAGGTTTTGCAATCCGCGGGCCGACCCGCCGCCGCCGAGCAGAAGCGCGACGAGAAGCAAGGTGGCAAGAGGCCACCCGATCCGTCGCCCAGCATCTTTGAGCAATGGAGCTTCACCGGCTCTTCGTTCGCGCACACAATATCCTTGTCCGAATAGGACGCAAAAAGCCCCGCCGATCGAATGACCGACGGGGCGTAATTATCTCGAAAGGACCGAGGCCTTAGTCGCCCGGCGAACGGTTGTCGTCGTCATCAGCCGCAACGACGATACCGGCAACGACCGCAGCCGCAGCCAGAACCGCGATGATCACGGCAGAGCCGCCAGCTTCGCTCTTCTTTTCAGCCGGCTTGGCCGAACGGGTCAGGCTCGACATCTTGACGGGCTGAACCGAAACGGTGCCAGCGTCCGAAGCGCGCGTGCCTGCCTGAGCGGCAATCGGAGCAAACGCCATCGCTGCAGCAGCGGCGCCGGCGAGGATACGGCCAGTCTTCATAGAGGATCTCCTAAACCTTGTACTTCATAAAATTCTTTGCAGTGGCTAGCAACGTTTTCCCGGGCACGCAACCAAGCACCTGACGGCTCGAAGCTTTCTTCGGCACGCCCTGACCCAAATGCAACACCCTTCTGGACGTTCCATTTGTGATAGGAGGGAGAGCCCTAAAAATTGGTAAAATCTGTTACGCTGCGGTCAATAGGCGTTCGGGTGAACCAGAACCCGAACAGTAGCAAACATAATTTTGAAATCCGATAGCGGCGTCCAAGTGCGAATGTATTCGAGATCCGCGCGCAGCCGATTAGTCAGGTGGGTTTCGGTTTCCGTTGCCCCCCGGTAGCCTCGTATCTGTGCTAAACCCGTGAGACCGGGCTTAAGAGAGTGACGCTGCCAGTAATCCCTGTCGATTTCCCAAAACAGCTTCTCGTTAGCGAGCGAACCGAGCGCGTGTGGTCTAGGTCCGACCAAGCTCATTTCGGAGCGCAAAACATTCAGCAATTGGGGCAGTTCATCCAAGCTCGTTCTGCGTATGAACTTGCCGACCCGCGTGATACGATCGTCATTGCGTGCGGTTGAGCGCGCGCCCCTACTGTCTAGCTTTTCGACACGCATCGAGCGAAACTTCAGCATGTCGAACATACAATTACCTTGCCCCATGCGGGGTTGGACGAAAAATACCGGTCCGCCATCCTCAAGTTTGATGAGCAAGGCAATGACAAGCAGCAGCGGGCTGAGCAAGACAAGCGCCGGTATGGTAAGGCCGAGATCGATTGCACGTTTTATAAGGCGCGCTCGCAACCCCAACGGTCCGGCCGAAACCACCACGAACGAAAACCCATGATCCCGTTCAAGCGCTAATGCGCCAAGCTCTTGAAGCGATTCGGAGACGACCTCGCCGTGCACGCCCGCCGCCCTCATGATGGCTGTCCAGAACTTTCGCCGTTCGACGGGGCATGTTACGATCACCCGGTCCATATTGCGCATTGCTCGCCCGATCATATCGAGCGTACTCGGGTCGGCATGCGCATTCTCAACCACATCGGGTTCGGCTGCGACGCGGTCCGCATTGGGAAAATCGATATGGGGGCCGCCATCTTCAATGATGAGAACGTTGCGGACGCGACCCCCAAAATGACGTTTTATCATCAAATGAGCGACAATTCGGACCGCGATCATGGAGAGTAGGGCGGTCAGAATAGAAATCGAAAACGTAGATCTCGCAAAATCGTCGCTGCTCCGAACGTAGAAGGTCATCACCAGGAAGAGCATCGCAGAAACGCCGACCGCTATGATTAACCGGCCGATTGCATAACGCAATTCGTCGAGCGCCCGGATCGAATAGACGCGATTGTAGGCTGCGATTACGATGAAGATCGGAAGGACCAACTGCATAATTTGCATTGCGCGCGGCGAAGGCAGATTGCCGAGGTTCAACGCGCCGCCGATCGAGAAGCTACAAAAAAGAAGAAGGCAGTCGATTAGGAACAGGATCGCATAAAGCTGAACCCGGCGATGCTCCATCGCTGGCCGCAGTCTCGTCTGCAGATAATCTCTGAACGGCATTTAAAAATTGGCCTCGCATGTGCGCTTTACGGTGAGACAGTTCTGAACGCGTTGCGGACAGGTACGCGCTTGGGCACGAGATCAACGTCAAGTAAGCCGAAGTGTCCGGCGCCGCAACGTCAATCTCGTCGTCGCTCCATTACGTGAGACCTGTTGCCAAGCCCTTAACCATACCCCACGCCTATCGTGCCCACCTTGCCCTCTCGCCCCTCTCTGCTAAAGCGCGGCGCAACACACGAAACGAACAGGATACCCATGGCGAAGATCAAGGTGGCGAACCCCGTCGTCGAACTCGACGGCGACGAAATGACGAAAATCATCTGGAAGTGGATCCGCGAGCGATTGATCCTGCCCTATCTCGATATCGACCTTAAATATTACGACCTTTCGATCGAGAAGCGCGACGAAACCGAAGACCAGATCACGGTCGATGCGGCGAACGCTATCAAGGAACACGGCGTCGGCGTAAAATGCGCGACCATCACGCCAGACGAGCAACGTGTCGAGGAGTTCGGCCTCAAGAAGATGTGGGTCAGCCCCAACGGCACGATCCGCAACATCCTCGGCGGCGTGGTCTTCCGAGAGCCGATCGTGATCGACAACGTGCCGCGCCTCGTACCAGGCTGGACCGATCCCATCGTCGTCGGCCGCCACGCGTTCGGCGATCAGTACCGCGCCAAAGACACGCTGATCCCCGGCCCCGGCAAGCTGCGCCTCGTTTTCGAAGGTGAGAACGGTGAAAACATCGATCTCGATGTCTACGAATTCCAGTCGAGCGGCGTCGCGATGGCAATGTACAATCTCGACGATTCGATCCGTGATTTCGCGCGGGCCTGCATGAACTACGGGCTCGACCGCGGGTGGCCTGTCTACCTGTCGACCAAAAACACCATCCTCAAGAAATACGACGGGCGTTTCAAGGACCTGTTCCAGGAAGTGTTCGACGCCGAATTCGCCGATAAATTCAAGAAGGCGGACATCACCTACGAGCATCGCCTTATCGACGACATGGTCGCCGCCGCGCTGAAGTGGAACGGCAAGTTCGTCTGGGCCTGCAAGAATTACGATGGCGACGTGCAGTCCGACGTGGTCGCACAGGGCTTCGGCTCGCTCGGCCTGATGACTTCCGTGCTGATGACACCGGACGGCAAGACTGTGGAAGCCGAAGCCGCACACGGTACGGTTACTCGTCACTATCGCCAGCACCAGGAAGGCAAGGCGACCAGCACGAACCCGATCGCCAGTATCTTCGCCTGGACCCGTGGCCTCATGTATCGCGGCCGGTTCGACGACACGCCCGATGTGGTGAAGTTCGCCGAAACGCTGGAGCGGGTCTGCATCCAGACCGTCGAAAGCGGCAAGATGACAAAGGATTTGGCGCTCTTGATCGGCCCTGGCCAGAGCTGGATGACCACTGAGCAGTTTTTCGAGGCGATCGTCGATAATCTCGAAAAGGAAATGGCCGCTTGGTCCTGATCCCGCTGCCGCCGAGCAGCTTATAATGTAATGTCAGCGAGGGCGCGGAACCGGTCAGGTGCCGCGCCCTCGCCTTTTGACCACCCCACGCAAGGACCGAGCATGGCCAAACAGCCCGCAAAGAAGCGCCCCGCCCGCCGAAAGACCGAAGAGAAGTTCGGCCAGCGCCGACTTGAGATTCGCAACGCGAAGATCAAAGATATCAAGGGCATCGCGGACTTGGTTCGCCGAGTCTATGAAGACATGCCGGCCTACACACACGGGGAAATCCGCGGGCAGATCAACAATTTTCGAGAAGGCTGTTTTGTCGCTCTGCTGGATGACGAAGTCGTCGGCTATTGCGCGACCATGCAGGTCGGCGAGGCACTTGCCTTCCAAGATCACGACTGGGACGAGATTACGGGCAACGGGTATGGCAGCCGCCACGATCCGACCGGCGATTGGCTATACGGCTACGAGATGTGCGTCGATCCCAAGGTGCGCGGTGTGCGTATCGGACGACGCCTTTACGAAGAGCGAAGGGCGCTGGCAGAGGAGAACGACCTGACCGGTATCGTCTTCGCAGGTCGGATGCCGAATTATCGTCGCCTGCGCCGTAAGGTCGAAGGACCGCAGGATTACCTTGAGAAAGTCGAAGGGGGCAAACTGCACGACCCTGTGTTGCGTTTCCAGCTTGCCAACGGGTTCGAGCCGGAACGGGTAATGGAAAACTATCTGCCGGAAGACAAGGCGAGCATGGCCAATGCCGTAATGATGGTCTGGCGCAATCCTTATGTCGAGCGCGATCAACCGGTGAAGAAGCGCCTGCCACGCGGCGTGGAGGCGGTACGCGTGGCGACCTGCCAACTCCAGGCACGTGCGGTCGCGGATTACGACGAATTCATGCGTGCGATCCGATATTTCGTCGATGTCGCAAGCGACTACGAGGCGGACTTTATCGTCTTTCCAGAATTGTTCACGCTCATGCTGCTTAGTTTCGAACCCAAGGAACTCTCGCCGGTCGAAGCCATCGAGCGCCTCAGCGAATACACGCCGCGCCTGCGCACCGACATTTCCGAAATGGCGATGCGCTATAATATCAACATCATTGCCGGCAGCCACCCCACCCGCATGGATGACGGCGACATTCACAATATCGCTTACGTCTGCCTGCGTGACGGCTCCGTCCACGCGCAGGAAAAGATCCATCCCACCCCCAACGAGCGGTATTGGTGGAACATCAAGGGCGGCGACAAGGTCGAGGTGATCCAGACCGATTGCGGCCCCATCGGAGTTCAGATTTGCTACGACAGCGAGTTTCCCGAACTCAGCCGCCGCCTGGCGGACGAGGGCGCCCGCATCATCTTCGTGCCGTTCTGCACTGACAGCCGGCAGGGCTACCTTCGCGTGCGCTATTGCGGACAGGCTCGCGCGATCGAAAACCAGTGCTTCGTCGTACTGTCCGGTAATGTCGGCAATTTGCCCAATGTCGCGAATATGGACATCCAATACGCGCAAAGCTGTATCCTGACGCCGTGCGACTTCCCCTTCGCCCGCGATGGCATCGCCGCCGAAGCGAGCGAAAATGTCGAGACCCTGACGATCAGCGATATCAATCTCGCCGATCTGAGTTGGGCGCGCGCCGAAGGCACAGTCCGCAACCTCGCCGATCGCCGGTTTGACCTATACCGAATTGAATGGGATGAGGATGGCAAGCACCCGGGCAAACCGAAACCGCGCCGCGAACCGCTCGGCCCCACCGGTCCAGGCGGCGGCTAATACCTCCAATGGCCAGTTGAAAAGCAAATCACGAGTGACTTTCGCAAGGGCTTCGGGATAGGAGCAATCCTATGGCTTCCGGTGATCTCGCTTCCCCCGCAATTTCCGATGCGCTGGTCATCCTAGGTGCGGCGGGGCTGGTCATCCCGGTTTTCACCCGGTTCCGCATCACGCCCATTATCGGGTTCATCCTGATCGGTGTGCTGGTTGGCCCCTACGGACTCGGCCAACTAGTGTACGAGCGACCGTGGCTCAGCCACATAACGATTACCGATCCCGAGGCGCTGGAGCCCTTCGCGGAATTCGGGATCATCCTGCTGCTCTTCACAATTGGTCTGGAATTGAGTTTTAACCGGTTGTGGCAGTTGCGAAAGCTGGTGTTTGGCCTTGGCGCGCTTGAGGTGCTTTGCGGCGGGGTACTGATTGCCATCGTTCTTGCCATGATGGGGCAATTCTGGACGGGAGCGCTCGCGCTCGGGTTCGCACTCGCCTTTTCTTCGACCGCTATAGTCTTACCGATTTCGGGCACGCAAAGCCCGGTCGGTCGCGCGGCATTATCGATGCTATTGTTCGAAGACATCATGATCGTGCCGATCATCTTCATCCTCGGCGCGATGGCGCCCAACGCCGATGGCGACGGCTGGGCGGGAATGCTCACGACCCTTTGGCAGGGGGCGCTCGTGGTTGCGATCATGATGATCGCCGGCCGGTTCGCCCTTCCCCGCCTGTTCGCGCAAGCCGCTCGAACAAAAAGCCCCGAACTGTTCCTTGCCGCCGCCCTGCTGGTGGTAATCGGCGCGAGCCTTGCCACAGCTGCGGTCGGGCTATCTCCTATCGTGGGCGCCTTGCTCGCGGGCATCCTGATTGCCGAGACCGAGTATCATGGCGAGGTCGAGACGATCATGGAGCCATTCAAAGGTCTCGCGCTGGGCATTTTCCTGATCACCGTCGGAATGAGCATCGACCTTTCCACCATCCTGGACAACCTGGGAATGATTGCGACGGCGGTAGTCCTTATCATCCTGTTCAAGGCATTTCTGACAGGGTTCCTGCTCCGCTTGATGGGGGCTCGGCGCAGCACGGCTGCTGAAACAGGTATCCTGATGGCGAGTCCTTCGGAAACGACGCTTATTATTCTCGCGGCGGCGAGTTCTGCGCTTCTCATCCAACCGGGGACCGCGCAGTTTTGGCAGATTGTGACAGCCATCGGGCTGACGATTACGCCTGTTCTCGCTCGTCTTGGCCGCGTGATCGCCCGCCGCGTCGAGCCCGCGCCTAGCCTTCCCGAAGCGGAACGGGGCCAAAGCCGTGTCATCATCGTCGGCATCGGACGTGTCGGTCGGCTGGTCGCGCAGATGCTCGATACGCACACGAAGCCATATATCGCCGTCGATTCAGATGCCGATCTGATCGAATTCGCCAAGCGCAAGGGCTATCATGCAATGTTCGGCGACGCGGCAAGAGGCGACACGATGGAGCGTCTGGAAATTGACCGGGCCATGGCCGTAGTCCTCACGATGGACGAGCCGGTGCTGGCACAGCGCCTGGTCTCAAAAATGCGGAAGAACAACCCCGATCTACTGATCGTCGCCCGCGCTCGCGATACGTCTCACGCCGCCGAACTGTACCGTGCAGGTGCCAGCCACGCCGTCCCTGAAACGCTTGAAAGCTCGCTGCAATTGAGCGAGGCGGTCCTTGTGGATATCGGCGTCGCGATGGGGCCGGTCATCGCCTCAATTCATGAAAAGCGCGACGAATATCGCGGCAAGATCGAGACCGAAGGGGCGCTGAGCTACAAGCCGAAACTCAAGACCAGCACCATAAGCGGCTGAAAAGATTTGAACGCCTTTGTCCTCAAACCGTTGGGAGGGTGAAGGAGATTACGAAATGAGCGACATCGACCCGACCAAGCCAATCCCGAACGACGAAAAATTCAAGCCGAAGAACGTGCAGAGCCCGCAAAAAAGCCATGCGCCCACCGAGAAGCGCGGTGCACCCGGCGATACCGAAGGCTACGATATCGAACGTGAATCGAGTGGCGAAACCAAGAAAACGCCGAACGCCTGAGGCTTCGTACCCATTGAACGCTTGGCCGGTTTGCCCCGGTCAGGCGTTTTCTTTCGCGAGTAAATCGCGAATAGCGTCAATTGCGGATTGCGCCTTCGATCCGTCCGGGCCGCCGCCTTGAGCCATATCGGATCGGCCACCGCCACCCTTGCCCCCCAAAGCTTCTACGCCAGCACGAACCAGATCGACCGCGCTGAATTGCGACGTCAAATCATCGGTCACAGCGGCTGCAATAGCGCCTTTTCCATCGTTCACGGCGCAGATCGCAGCAATGCCGGATCCCAGACGATTCTTCGCCTCATCAAGCAAAGGACGAAGCTCTTTCGGATTCAGGCCTTCAATCACCTGCCCCGAGAACGCGATCCCTCGAATGTCTTCCTCGGCAGCGGCGGAGCTTTCCCCGCCCCCGCCGCCTAATGCAAGTGCGCGTTTTGCGTCGGCCAATTCCTTTTCGAGACGCTTGCGTTCCTCGACCAGCGCACCGACCCGCCCTGCCGCTTCGTCCGGCGAGGTTTTTAATGCGGCCGCGATCGCGCGTACCGCTTCGTCGCGCGCTAGTAACCATTGCCGAGCGGCTTCGCCGGTCAATGCCTCGATCCGCCGGACGCCCGAACTGACCGCGCTTTCCGATACGATCTTGAACAAACCGATATCGCCCGTTGCCTCGACATGGGTGCCGCCGCAAAGTTCTACCGAGTAATTTCGCCCTTCGTCGCTTGCGCGACCCATGGAAAGAACGCGGACCTCGTCCCCGTATTTCTCGCCGAACAGGGCGAGCGCACCTGCCGCCACGGCATCGTCGGGCGTCATGAGTCGGGTCGAGACCTGTTCGTTGGCCCGGATCTCCTCGTTCACCTCTTTCTCGATAGCGGCGATGTCCTCGTCAGTCAGCGGCTTGGGATGCGAGAAATCGAAGCGGAACCGGTCGTCGGACACGAGCGACCCCTTCTGCGTCACATGCTCGCCGAGCCGGTCGCGCAAAGCGGCATGAACCAGGTGCGTCGCCGAATGGTTGGCGCGAATGCGATCGCGACGGTCGGCGTCGATCTCCATATGGACAGTGTCGCCGCGCTTCACCTCACCCTCGCCGATGGTGGCGAGATGAGTATGCAACCGGCCAAGCGGCTTGTTCGTCGTCGAAACCGTGGCCTCGAAGCCTTCCGGCGTCCATACCCGACCGGCATCACCGCTCTGACCGCCGCTCTCGCCGTAGAACGGTGTCTGATTGGTCAGCAAGACGACCTCATCGCCTCGCGCGGCGCTCTCGACCTCCGAACCGTCCTTCACGATGGCCACTACCACGCCCTCGCCCGTAGTCGAGCTATAGCCCGTAAATTCGGTCGATCCCTCACGTTCGGCGATGTCGAACCAGACCTCGTCACTCGCTGCATCGCCCGAGCCCTTCCAGGCAGCCCGGGCGGCAGCCTTCTGAGCCGCCATGGCACTGTCAAAGCCTGATCGGTCGACCGCGATCCCGCGATTTCGCAAAGCGTCTTCTGTAAGATCGTAAGGGAAGCCGTAGGTGTCGTAGAGCTTGAAGGCCGTTTCGCCGTCGAGCGTTCCGCCCTCGCCCATATCATCGGTTGCTTCATCGAGCAGCTTCAGACCCTTTTCGAGCGTGCGGCGGAACTGGGTCTCCTCGCGCTCGAGCACTTCCTGGATGAGCGCCTGCCCGCGCACGAGCTCGGGATAGGCCGCACCCATTTCGCTGACCAGTTCGGGCACGAGCCGGTGCATCAGCGGCTGGCTCGCACCGAGGAGATGAGCATGGCGCATTGCACGGCGCATGATCCGTCGCAGCACATAGCCCCGGCCTTCATTACTCGGCAGAACTCCATCGGCCAGGAGGAAGCTGGTCGAGCGCAGGTGATCGGCGATGACGCGTTGGCTCGCGGTATGGTCGCCCTGCGCTTTAACGCCGGTGATGCTTTCGCTCGCTTCGATAAGGGCACGGAAAGTGTCGGTATCATAGTTGTCATGCACGCCTTGCATGACGGCGGCTACACGTTCGATGCCCATACCGGTGTCGATGCTGGGCTTGGGCAGGTCGCCGACAATCTCGTCGTTCGCCTGTGTGAATTGCATGAAGACGAGGTTCCATATCTCGACGAACCGGTCGCCGTCTTCCTCCGGGCTCCCCGGAGGTCCGCCCCAGATATGGTCGCCATGATCGTAAAAGATTTCGGAACAGGGGCCGCAAGGGCCGTCGGCGCCCATCGCCCAGAAATTGTCTTTTGTCGCAATACGGATGATCCGGTCGTCAGAGAAACCGGTCAATTTCTTCCACAAGTCGAAGGCTTCGTCGTCCGTATGATAGACGGTGACGAGAAGGCGGTCAGGGGCAAGCCCCCATTCCTTCGTCAGCAACGTCCAGGCATGTTCGATAGCCTGCGCCTTGAAATAGTCGCCGAAGCTGAAATTACCGAGCATCTCGAAGAAGGTGTGATGCCGCGCTGTGTAACCGACATTGTCGAGATCGTTGTGCTTGCCGCCGGCCCGCACGCATTTCTGCGCGCTGGTGGCCCGCGGTGCGGGCGGCGTTTCGAGACCCGTAAAGGCATTCTTGAACGGGACCATGCCTGCGTTGACGAACATGAGCGTGGGGTCGCTATACGGCACGAGCGGTGCACTCGGCACTTCGCGATGACCGGCGGCCGCGAAATAATCGAGGAAGGACCGGCGGATTTCGTTCGTCGATGTCATGCGCTGGCAGGTAAGCAATCGCGGCGCGAGCGACAAGCCGGAAAGGGCGCCTTGTCCGACGGGAGGCGGCGCTTACCACATGAAGTAGGGGCCGCCTCTTTCGCGCGCTCTTTGCCAGCCGGGCCGGGCATGGATCGCCTCGACGAAGCGCGCCAGCTTGGGTGCGCGTTCGGCATAGCCCTGCATGACGGCGATTTCGGCGGGGAAGCTCATCATGACGTCAGCGGCGCTCCAGTCCGATCCCACGAAATGCAGATCGTCCGAGATACGGCTGTCGGCGTAATCGACATGCGCGCCGAGCTGCTCTTCGATGCGCGGCATGAGGGGTGCGGCAGCATGGCCGAGGCGGCCACTGTAAAGTTTCAGCATGACGGGCACGAAGAACGAGCTTTCGCCGAATTGCATCCATTCGAGGTAGTCGATCCAGTCACTCGAAGCGCGATCGGGCAACCAGGCTTCGCCACCGTGCCGTTCGCAGAGGTATTCGATGATCGCGCCGCTCTCCGTGACGAGCCGGCCGTCGTCCTCAATCGCGGGAGACTTGCCGAGCGGATGGACTTGTTTTAATTCGGTTGGGGCGAGGTTCGTTTCCGCGTCGCGTTCGTAGCGCACGACCTCATACTCTGCGTCCAGTTCCTCGAGTAGCCATAGGATACGCTGCGAGCGGCTATTATTAAGATGATGGACGGTGATGGTCATGACTTCTCTCCTGAATGCCCGAAGCGTAGCTTGCAGGTTTCCTTCCCGCCAGCCGCATACGAAAAAACCGGCGCGCTTCGTGTGAAGCGGCCGGCTTCTCCGTTTGTCCGGAAGCGCCAGGGGACAGTCCAGCTTATGCGCGGCGGCGGGGTTGGGCGCCGCATCGCGTGCTTCCGCTTGAAAAGATTCAGTCCTCGTCCGCGTCCGGACCGCTCATCATCTCCTCGGCCACCTCGTCGGTTTTACCGCGGATCGCGGCTTCCAACTTGGCGGACATTTCGGGATTCTCCCGCAGGAAATTCTTCGCGTTCTCACGGCCTTGGCCGATGCGGACACTGTCGTAGCTGAACCAGCTGCCCGACTTCTCGACCACGCCGGCCTTTACCCCCAGATCGAGAATTTCACCGATTTTGGAGATGCCCTCGCCATACATGATGTCGAACTCGACCTGCTTGAACGGCGGCGCGACCTTGTTCTTGACGACCTTCACTCGGGTCGAATTACCAACGACCTCGTCGCGATCCTTGATCTGACCGGTGCGGCGGATGTCGAGACGGACCGATGCGTAGAACTTCAGCGCGTTGCCGCCCGTCGTGGTTTCGGGATTGCCGTACATTACGCCGATCTTCATCCGCAACTGGTTGATGAAGATGACCATGCATTTCGAGCGGTTGATCGAACCGGTGAGCTTGCGCAGCGATTGCGACATGAGGCGGGCCTGCAGGCCGACGTGGCTATCGCCCATCTCGCCTTCGATTTCCGCGCGCGGAACGAGCGCCGCGACCGAATCGACCACCAGTACGTCGATCGCATTGGAGCGAACCAGCGTATCGGTGATTTCGAGTGCCTGCTCGCCCGTATCCGGCTGGGAGACGATCAACTCGTCGATATCGACGCCGAGCTTCTTGGCATAAACCGGATCCAGCGCATGTTCGGCATCTACGAATGCCGCCGTTCCGCCCGCTTTCTGGGCTTCGGCAATGCAATGCAGAGCAAGCGTTGTCTTACCCGAACTTTCCGGGCCGTACACCTCGATGACGCGGCCCTTCGGCAGGCCGCCTATCCCGAGCGCAATATCAAGCCCGAGCGAGCCGGTCGAAATTGCTTCGACATTCATCGCCTCGCGGCTGCCCAGCTTCATCGCCGAGCCTTTGCCGAATGCACGATCGATCTGTGCGAGCGCCGCGTCGAGCGCTTTCTGACGGTCTGCGTCCACTTCCTTGTCCTTCACCAACTTGAGATTGGCCGCCATGACATTACCCCTTTCGCTTGACCAGAGCCGTTACCAACCCATCAACTGTTTGAGCATGTACGCGTTATGTTCCGCGAGAACAAGAGCAGAACAACGAGTTTTATCGGTCGTCGGTGTAACAAATCGGGATTCCGACGCCCAAAGTATGTCGATCAGCCGCCTGCCGCGCCCTGTTTCGACATTACCTCGGTTACCTTCGCGTTGATCTGCTGCACGCTGAAGGGCTTAGGAATGAAATACATGTTTTCGATGTCGATTTCGTTGCGAAGCTGCTCTTCGGCATAGCCGCTCATGAACAGGATCGGCAGGTTGGGTTTCACCTTGCGGATCGCGCGGGCCATTGCAGGCCCGTCCATCGCGGGCATCACCACGTCCGACACGATGAGGTCAAACTCGTCCTTGCCGTTGACGACGGCGGCCAGACCTTCCTCGCCATCCGCCGTTGCGGTTACGGCGTAGCCCGCCCTCGTCAGCGCCCGTTCTGCAACGGCGCGAACCATGTCCTCGTCCTCAACAAGAAGGAGCTTGCCACCGCCTGCCCACTCGCTGGCTTTCTGATCGTCCGCATCCTCGCGGCGCTGTACGGGTGGCATGATGCCCTTGTGGACAGGCAGGTACACGGTGAAGCGCGCGCCTTGAAGCTTGCCGTCCGGTCCCATGACATTGTCGGCAAAGATGAAGCCGTTCGATTGCTTGACGATGCCGTACACTGTCGAAAGGCCAAGCCCGGTGCCCTTACCTTGTTCCTTGGTCGTGAAAAAGGGTTCGAAAATCTTGCTGAGATGCTGCTGCGGAATGCCGCCGCCGGTGTCCTGCACGATCAACACGGTATAATCGTCGGCCGGCATGATATCGATGCCCATCTTGCGCACATCACGTGCCGAAACGCGCCGGGTGGCGAGCGTGAGCCGACCTTTCCAGTCCTGCTTCCCGGTCTTGTCCGCATGGGATTGCATCGCATCACGCGCATTGACCGCAAGATTGATGATGACCTGTTCGAGCTGCTGCGGATCGGCGCGAACCGGGCCGAGCTCGCGATCGTGGCGAACGGAGAATTCGATCTTGTCGCCCATGAGGCGCTTCAGGAGCTGACTTACTTCGCTGACCACATCGGGCATCTGCAGGACGACGGGGCGCAGGGTCTGCTGGCGGCTGAAGGCAAGCAATTGGCGCGTTAGGCTGGCGGCGCGGTTGGAGTTGGCGCGGATCTGCTGGATATCGTCGTAGTCGCTGTCGCCCGGCGTGTGACGCAGCAGCATGAGATCGCAATAGCCGATGATCGCGGTCAACACATTGTTGAAATCGTGCGCCACGCCGCCCGCAAGCTGGCCTACAGCCTGCATCTTCGTGGCCTGCGCCACCTGACGACGCAGGCGCTTTTCCTCGGTCGAATCAGAGATCGAAAGCAGAACTGTCGCGTCCCCGATCCCGCGAACGCCGGCTAGCCCGATAGATACAGGTTCCTCTTTATCACCGGCGAGGCGCACGGCCATGTCGCCGCTCGCCATCGCGCCCTTGGCAAACCGTCGAACCGTATCGGCGAGTGCTGCCTTGTCTTCCCGCACCACCAGATCGGACGGGAATTGAGGCAGGCCACCCTCTTCCCGCTCAACAGCTCTGAGGAACGCGGCGTTCGCGTAAAGAAAACGACCGTCGCGGTCAGTAAGCGCCAAGCCCAGCGGAAGTGCCGACAAGAGAGCTTCGAGCTGTGGAACGGCTGCCTTGCCATTATTCTGCCAACCACCGCCGATCCCTACGGAGCTGTCGATCAGAAGCATTAGCGAAGAGGCTTGATCAGCATTGCTGACGGCGCCCGACTCGGCGCTGTCCAACGGAATATGGATGAGGGTTTGCGGCGTACCTTGCTGGCCTTCCTGCGCGTAGAATATTCGATCCCGCTCATCGGAGCGCAGCAATTGGACAAACTCTTGGCCAATCAACGAAACATCGCCCATCCCCGTCGCACGCTCCGCGAGTCCGACCGTGGCCGCCTGGATAATCCCGTCCGGTGCGACAAGTGCGAGCTCGACACCGGCGCGCGAGAACACGACTCCCAAGGGGCCATTGAGGCGCGAAGCCAACATGTCGTAACTGCGTTCCTGGACGACCTGCACGAACCGCCAGACAAGGAAATCCTCGCCTCGGCCCGCTCGCTCCAGCTTAGCGTGCCAGCATATATCGTCGTTCTGATCACGCAAATCGTCGACCTTGATCGCACCCTCGCGCCAGACCTGTCTTGCCCCTTCGAGCAATCGCGAACGGCTCTCCTCGGCTAGTGGCAGTTCGAACGGAGTCTTATCCGCGCCGAACCAGTCGCTGTAAGCGGAGTTTGCGCACGCCATCCGGTTTGCGCGATCCGTAATTGCTATGGCGCGTCGAGCATTCTCGATAGCCACGCCGGTGACAGACCAATCTGGGTGAATGGCAACATCGATTGCGGGTTCTGCCTGAATGCGCGTCGCCAACAACAGGGTAAGAACGATCGTTACGATCCCGCCAGCATAGGCCAGGGCGACCAGCGAACTGCCTCCGAGCAGCCAAATCAGGACCGTCGATACGATGATCGCTCCGGCAATGCCGAACAGTAACGGCAAAGGCGGGAGACCCTGCGAGGACGCCGGACGCATCTCCATCATTTTGCGTCTTTCGTCAGGCGACGATCGAGCCGCCGCTCTATTTCGCGGAGTTTGCGCCGCCTTTTGCTGAAGACCAGCCGCTGCCAGACAAAACCAGCCACGACATAGCCGATCGCCGCCGAAACGAGTGCGAGGACGAGAAAACCAAAGGCGGTCACGCCGCCGAGTTCAAGCCACTGAGCAAGCGCGCCCTGATCGTTTGCCAGATGGCCGGCGCCTCCGCCCACTGCGCGATCGATGTTCAGCACGAACGCGCCGGTACGGTTGGCGAAAACCAACCAGAACGGCAGCGTGAAGGGGTTGGTTACGAACGTCACGATCGCCGCCAGCGGAACGTTCGCCCGTGCCGGCAGAGCAAGAAACGCCGCGAGGAAAATCTGACCGAGGGGGACGATGAACGCCGCGAACAGTCCGAGCGCGACACCGCGCGGTACGCTGCGCCGTGTGAAGCGCCAGAGTTCGGGCGACAGGAAGCGATGCGCGATCGGCTTCAGGAAACGGTTCTGTGCCATTTCCTCGCGCGTCGGCATATGCCGTTCGAAACGGCGCGCAAGCCAATCCTTTGAACGTTTGCGCTTCATAACTCCGAAAATGCAGAAAAGATGGCAGGAACGTTATTCAAAAGAATTTCCGCAAAAGGGTGGCGTGACTGGTGGATAGCCCGATAGCCAGATAGCACAAACCGGGCGTGAACGGCTATCGCTAAGGCCGCCCTCGCCTACCCCTTCTCGCGCATGAGGCGCGCCTTGTCGCGCTTCCAGTCCCGATCCTTCACGGTTTGCCGTTTATCGTGCGCCTGCTTGCCCTTTGCCAGAGCCAGTTCGACCTTCGCGCGACCGGTCTTATTGAAATACACCGACAAGGGAACGAGGGTCATACCCTTACGCTCGACCGCTCCGAACAGGCGCTGGATCTCGCGCTCATGAAGCAGCAGCTTGCGCGGCCGCCGCGGTTCGTGATTGAGCCGGTTGCCGTGGCTGTATTCGGGTATGTTCGAATTGACGAGCCAGACCTGCCCATCGCGAACCTCGGCATAGCTCTCCTTGATCGAGGCTTCGCCCGCGCGCAGCGCCTTCACCTCGGTGCCCTGCAGCGCAAGCCCCGCTTCGTAGGTATCTTCAATATGATAGTCGAACCGCACCCGTCGGTTGTCGGCGACGACGCGTTGCTTGTCGAACGTTTCGGGTTTGGGGCGAGCCATGATGAGCGGAACCTAAGAAGTAAGCAGCTTAAACCAAGCCCGCATGGACGAGAGCGTCATCCACCGCTTCCCGCGCGGCGTCTGAACAGGCGACGATCGGCAGCCTTACCTCGTCGCTTAGCCAGTCGTGTACGCGACTGAGGGCGTACTTGACCGGTGCGGGGCTCGCATCCTCGAACATTGCATAGTGCAGCGGGTAGAGTTTGTCGTTCAGTTCACGCGCCCGGACCAAATCGTTGTCGGCGCACGCTTGCTGGAAATCGCAGCATAGCTTCGGCGCGACGTTTGCGGTCACGGAAATACAGCCGACGGCGCCCGCAGCGTTGGCGGGAAGCGCCAGTTCGTCGTCGCCAGAGAGCTGGCAGAAATCACGTCCGATGCCCATGCGATGATCGGTCACGCGGCTCAAATCGCCGCTCGCATCCTTTATCGCGACGATCTTTTCGGGATAGCGCTTCGCCAATTCGCAAACGGTGTCCGGCTCTATATCGGTAACCGTACGTCCCGGAACGTTGTACAGCACGATGGGCAAGTCGCTGTTTTCGGCCAGATGGCTGAAATGTGCAATCAAGCCCGTCTGGCTCGGCCGGTTGTAGTAAGGCGCGACACACAGACCCGCAGCTGCTCCCGCCTTTCGCGAGAAGCTCATGTGTAACAAGGCGTTCTGCGTATCGTTGCTGCCGCAGCCGGCAATCACAGGCACCCTGCCCGCTGCCTGTTCAACGCATAATTCGATGACACGGTGATGCTCCGCATTCGACAGGGTCGAGGCCTCGCCTGTCGTGCCGCAGGCGACCAGAGCCGTGCTGCCGTTCTCGATCTGGAAGTCGATCAACCGGCGAAACCCCTCCTCATCGATCGTCCCATCGCGAAACGGCGTCACAAGAGCGGGAATCGAACCTGAAAACATTGCCGGTAACCTGCGTTGCAATAAAGAGAAATGGGGCAAGCCGCACGCGTCTCGCCATAATTGATTCAGCGCCTGATAAGGAGGGCACAGGCATTATGTCCAGCATGGGCACAAAAACACTTACCGCACTTTTCTTTACCTCCGCCGCCACCCTCGCTTTTCCTGTCGCCGCCTCGGCGCAGGATGGCGCAAGCTGGGATGCCGCGCGCAATTCGATGGTTGCGCAGCAGCCAGGCCGGATCGCGCAGGCGGTGGACCGCTGGCAATATCTGATCGGGCAGGACAATCTCTCGTTCGGTGACTATGCCAATTTCATCACGACCTATCCCGGCTTTCCCCAGCAGGACCGGTTGCAGCAACGTGCTGAAAGCGCGCTCGACCGAGATGCGGTGACGCCGGAGACGCTGGTCGCCTTCTTCGATCGCAATCCGCCGATCACCAATGGCGCAAAGGCGCGCTACGCCCTTGCCCTTGCTGCGCAGAACCGCCCGCAAGCCTTCGACATAGCGCGCGAAGCGTGGCGCGGCGGCCGGATGAGCGGCCCAGCCGAAGCCTATATGCAAGGCTTGTTCGGCGCCCGCCTTACCCAAGCCGATCACGATGCGCGAATGGATGCATTGCTGTGGCAGAGCGAGCAGGAAGCCGCTGCACGGCAAGTCGTGCGGGTTTCTCCCGCCTATCGCGACATAGCGATGGCCCGGCTGGCGCTGCTACAGGGTAGCCTTCCGTCCGATGCCGGCCTTTCGACCCCACCCGCCGCTTTGGCCGATAGCGGCTATGTCTACAATCTCGCCGGCTATTACCGTCAGAACGGTCAACTGCCTGCGGCAATCAGCTTGCTTGCGACCCGTGCGCCGTTCTCCGATTCGGCCTTCGACCCGGAAGACTACATCGGCCGTGCGCTCGACATCGCAAAGGGGGCGGGCTCCGAGCCTGCCGTACGCATCGCAGCCAACGTCGACGATCTGTTTGAACCGGGAGCCGACATTTCCACCATGTCGTACCGCCTGCGCGACGATTACACATCGCTAATGTGGCTAGGCGGGACCAAGGCGCTATGGTCGCTGGACGACGGAAATCGCGCCGCTCCGCTCTTCTACAGGTACGGCGCCGCTGCCCAGACCCCGCCCACCCGTTCCAAAGGTTTCTATTGGGCAGGTTATGCCGCCAAACGCGCAGGCAACAACGCCGAGGCGCAGCGCTATTTCGATATGGCCGCCGAATATCCCGAACGCTTTTACGGCCAACTGGCCTTAAAAGAACTCGGCCGCCCAGTTCCCTCGCTCGGCAGCGTCAACCTCGCCTTGCCCTCGGCCGAGCAACGTGCCGCTTTCCAGGCTACGCCGATCGTCGCAGCGGTGCGCGAGGTTTCCAAGGGCGCCCCTTGGCGGACCGGAATTCAATTCTATCGCGCTTTGGCGGACAATGCGGACACGCCGGTAGACCATGCTCTGGTCGCCGAACTGGCACGCGAGACGGGCCGCCGCGACCTTGCCGTCAATCTCGCGGATGCGGCAGGCGCGAAGGGCCATGACGGTTTCGTCGCCCAAGGCTATCCTGTGATGCCGGTTCCGCCGGGCTCTAACTGGACGATGGTGCATGCGATCACGCGGCAGGAAAGCCAGTTCGCCGGCAACGCGATCAGTCATGCCGGTGCCCGCGGCCTGATGCAGCTCATGCCCGGAACCGCGCGCGAGCAGGCAGGCAAGCTCGGTATGAACTATATGTCCGCCAGCCTGATCGATTCGCCGAGCTACAACATCCAGCTCGGCAACGCCTATATCGGGCGGATGCTCGATTATTACGGCGGGAGCTATCCGCTCGCCGTCGCCGCTTACAATGCCGGCCCTGGCAATGTGAACAAGTGGCTTCGCGCAAATGGCGATCCGCGGACCGGAGCGGTTTCTTGGATCGACTGGATCGAACAGATTCCGTTCTACGAGACCAAGAACTACGTGCAACGCGTGCTGGAAAACGCCGCCGTGTACGAACAGCTCAATCCCGACAAGGCGCGCATGGGCAATCCGCGTACGGTGAGTGACTTTCTGCGGTAAGCTTTGCTAGGGGCGGCGGATGGCTGCCGCCCCTTCCAACCCCGTCACCGCCGCAGGCTATGCCGCGATGAAGGCGCGCTACGACCATCTTCTGGGAACCGAGCGACCGGAAATCGTCGAAATCGTCAGTTGGGCGGCCGGCAATGGCGACCGCAGCGAGAACGGCGACTACCTTTACGGCCGCAAGCGCATGCGCGAGATCGACCGCGAACTGGCGCATCTCTCCCGCCGGATGAAAGCGGCACGCGTCATCGACCCGGCAGAACAGCCCGACAAAACTCGCGTGTTCTTCGGCGCGACTGTGATCTTGATAGACGAGGACGATGCAACGCGAACCGTCACCCTCGTCGGCGATGACGAACAGGATGCGAGTGCAGGGCGGATCGGCTGGTCCAGTCCGCTGGCTCGCGCGCTCAAGGGCGCATCGGTGGGCGACGTGCGCAGCGTTCGTCTTCCCGGCGGAGTGAAGGAGTGGGAAATCGATGCGATCGACTATCGCTAGGTTCACGCTGATCTTCGTGGTCGCCTTTTCGGCCAGCACGCTGTCGGCGAAAGACAGTCTCGGTATATTCGAAAGCTGGGGCGCCTTCAGGGATGCGCCGAACGGTCGCTGCTACGCTATCGCTACGCCTTTACCCACCGCGAGTAAGCGGGACATCGCCGCTTACGCCAGCGTTGGCACCTGGCCGCAACGCCGATTGCGTGGGCAAGTCTATTTCAAGCTTGGGCGCCGTACGCGGCCGGGAACGCGCATCAGCCTTCGCGTCGGTAACAGCTGGTACAAGATGAGCGGCAGCAGGAGCGATGTTTGGGCGTTCGATGCGCAAACCAATGCCGCGATCCTCGCCGGTATGCGCTCATCGCAGAGCATGACGATCGCTGCATTCGACACGCGCGGCAATCGCTTCACGGACCGTTATCCGCTCGCTGGCGCGGCAACGGCGATCGACGCCGCAACTCTGGCTTGCGGTCGGAAATAAAAAGGCCGGAGGCGCTGTACGCCCCCGGCCAATGGTTCGATCTAATCGCAAAGATTAGAAGCGGAAGCCGAAGCCCGCCATGATCTGGTGACGGTCGAGGTCGATGTCACCGACATCGACATCATCCCCGTTGTCGAACTCGACTTCGGCATCGCTGTAGTTCGAATAACGGTATTCGAGCTTGGCGAAGGTGTTTTCGCTCAGCGCGTATTCCGCACCCGCACCGACGCGGTAGCCATCTGCACGTAGATCTTCGTTTAGATTGAATTCACCGCCGCGCGAACGGAGGTTGTACGAAGCATTGGTGTAACCACCCTTCACGTAAAGCAGCAGATCGGGCTGCGCCAAGATACCGGCGCGCGCACCGATGTACAGATCGCGACCGGTTTCGACATTGCCGAGGCCGATGCCTTCGAAGTCACCGTCGTTGAATTCCGTTTCGGCGGTCGAACCGGTGTATTCACCTTCGATGCCGATCACGGCACCACCGGCGTTAAAGTCGTATCCGATGCCAACGCCGTAGTTCAGACCGTCGATCGACTGATCGTCGTTGTCGATGTCGTCGTTGTCTATCGTGCTGCCGGCTTTACTAATGTCGTAGCCGAGCAATACTTCCCCGCGCGGCCCGGTGAAGGGACCATCGATCGCACTCTGTGCCGCTGCAGGCGAAGCCATCATGGCAATCGTACCGGCGGCAAGAAGGAAAGCTGTCTTTTTCATTAACGTTACTCCAAGTGTATTTAGGCACGCAAGGTTGTTCCCCGTCGCGTGGTTTCAATACGTTCGGAATACGGGCGGGTTTCATGAACGCCGCACAACAGAATAATGTTGTTTATTTGCCACAACAGTTTTCAAATTTGTATTTAAATTCAGCCTCTTGGTCGAAAATGGAGGAGGGTGTTCCGGAAAATTCGACGAATGCACTTGAAAGCAACCGGCGCCATCCAACGCGTATGCCGCGCAGTCTCAGGCTTTCGTCTGAAGGTCCGAGGCCCTATATACCCCCTATGGCCGTTTCAGAATTGATGAGCATCCCGGGACAGATCGATCCCGTCCCCGCCGCGCGCGACATCACGCCGCGTGCCGACGGTCGCACCGACCTGATCGGCTTGCCCAAGGCGCGCATTTGCGAACTGTTCGAACAGGCAGGTCTTGATGGCAAGCAGGCGAAGCTTCGTGCGAAACAGGTGTTCCACTGGCTGTATCATCGCGGCGTGACTGAGTTCGAAGCGATGACCGACATCGCCAAGACGATGCGCCCCTGGCTGGCGGAGCGTTTCGTGATTGGCCGCCCCGACGTGGTCGAGGCACAGCATTCTACCGACGGTACGCGCAAATGGCTCCTCAAGACTGCCGATGGTCATGAGTTCGAGATGGTGTTCATCCCCGACGCCGATCGCGGAACCTTGTGCGTTTCCAGTCAGGTCGGCTGCACCCTCAATTGCCGCTTCTGCCATACGGGAACGATGCGCTTGGTCCGCAACCTTACGCCGGGAGAGATCGTCGGCCAGGTCATGCTGGCGCGCGATGCGCTGGGCGAATGGCCAAAGGGCAAGATGGATTTCGCCGAGGTCGAAAGTGAGGCGGAATATACCGCCGACGGGCGCTTGCTCACCAATATCGTGATGATGGGCATGGGCGAGCCGCTCTACAATTTCGACAATGTTCGCGATGCGTTGCGTCTGGTGATGGATGGCGACGGTCTCGCCTTGTCCAAGCGCCGGATCACGCTTTCCACCAGTGGCGTGGTCCCTATGATGGAGCGCTGCGGCGAAGAGATCGGCGTCAATTTGGCCGTCTCTCTTCACGCGGTGAGCAAGAATGTGCGGGACGAGATCGTGCCGCTCAACAGGAAATACGGCATCGAGGAATTGCTTTCGGCCTGCGCCGCCTATCCGGGTGCCAGCAATGCCCGGCGCATCACGTTCGAGTACGTGATGCTGAAGGACAAGAACGATAGCGATGCCGATGCGCGCGAACTGGTCCGCCTGCTCAGGCAGTACGACCTGCCGGCCAAGGTGAACCTGATCCCGTTCAATCCATGGCCCGGCGCGGTTTACGAATGCTCCACGCCGGAACGGGTGAAGCGCTTTTCCGATATCGTGTTCGAAGGCGGCATCTCCGCACCCGTCCGTACGCCGCGCGGGCGCGACATCGATGCAGCCTGCGGTCAGCTCAAGACGACAGCGGAGAAGAAGAGCCGGGCGGAACGCGACCGCGAAGCTGCGGCGGCGGTGTGAGCGCAGACGCGGCGACGCTAGCGTTCTACGAAGCGCAGGCGCCGCGCTATACGATGAGCTTCGGCACCGCGCCAAGCCGCGATCTCGACGCGTTTCTTGACCGCTTGCAACCCGGCGCCCGCATTCTAGAACTCGGATGCGGAGCCGGGCGCGATGCGGCCCGCATGCTGGAGCGCGGGTTCGACGTTGATCCTACCGACGGGTCGGTAGCGATGGTACGGAAGGCGAAAGAGCGCTTCGATCTCCCTGCTCGCACCATGCGGTTCGACGAACTGGGCGCGGAACACATATATGATGCCGTGTGGGCGCATGCCTCCCTTCTCCATGTCGCAAGAATGGATATGCCCGAAGTGCTTACAGCTATCCACCGTGCGCTGGTTCCAAGCGGCTGGCACCAAGCAAGTTTCAAGCTCGGAAACGATGAAGGTCGCGACCTGCTTGGCCGCCTACACAACTTCCCCGATACGGACTGGATCGATGAGCAGTATCGGCTAGCCGGGTTCGAAGTCGTATCGAAGTCGACCTATCCCGGTAAAGGCGCCGACGGAACGATGCGCGACTGGATCGCCCTCACCTGCCGGACGCCATCATGAACGCGATCCGGGTGGACGCCATTTGCGCGGGTGGGATAGCCGCCCTCCCCGGCGGCAAGCGAAGCGGTATCTCCAAGGCACCGCTCGAAGGAACCGTCCGCATCTGTTCGCGCGGGATCGGATGCGATGTGCAGGCCGACCGCACGCACCATGGCTTTCCTGCGATGGCGCTGCATCATTATCCGGCCGAACATTACGATTGGCTTCGCGCAACGTTCGGCGCGCTGCCGCGGCTCGAAGGGCCTGGCAGCATGGGAGAGAACATTGCTGCATCCGGACTGCTCGAAGACGATGTCCGGATCGGTGATCGTTTCCGCCTGGGAACGGCCATGATTGAAATATCGCAGCCCCGCCAACCCTGCGCGACGATCGAGAAGCATCTGGAATGCGCCGGCATCGTGAAAGCAATCGTTCGCGCTTCTCGATGCGGTTGGTTCTACAGGGTGCTCGAAGAAGGCTATGTGCGCGCAGGCGATCGCCTCGTTCGCGAGGACAGCGGTCATTCCGAATGGACGATCAAGCGTACGTTCGACGCGGTCTACGGAAATTCCCGAGACGAGGATGCCATGCGCCAAATCGCAAACTTGGACCGCGTCTCCGATCGTCTTGTCCACGATATAAGCAAGCGCCTTTCGATTTGAGCGGCTCTGTTCGTCGGACAATATCGCGCAACTCGTCGTAAATGAAGCTTCGATACGCTTTGTTAATCTCCGGTTGGGGATCTATGAACGAAATCCGTGATTGTGAGCTCCATGTTCAGATGAAGGGACGATACGATGAAGAAGTTCGCAATCGCATTCGCAGCAGGCGCCTTGGCTCTGACCGGGATCGGGACCGCCGCCCCGGCCCTCGCCGATCCGCCCCGCTGGGCACCCGCGCACGGTAAACGCGCACATGATCGTGCCGAACGACGTTACGAGCGTAGGCAGGAACGGCGCTACGAGCGCCGCCAGGCGCGCCGCATCTACGACGATCGTGGAAGGTATTACGAGCCGCGCCGCATTACGCGAAACAACTATATGTGGCGCGGGAACGACGGCCGGTATTATTGCCGCCGCGACAACGGAACGACCGGACTGGTTATCGGTGCGGGCGTCGGCGCCCTCGCTGGCCATGAGATCGCAGGCAGCGGCAACCGCACACTGGGTGCCATTCTCGGCGGTGTTCTCGGCGGTGTCGTCGGCCGCGAGATCGATCGCGGTAGCCTGAACTGCCGCTAAAACCGATAAGAAACTGAAGCCGCCGTCCTCCGGGATGGCGGCTTTTTCTCCGCTTCGTTCATTGCATGCAAATCCGCTTGGCGTTTAAGACCCTGCAATGCACGCGGCGGAACACCCTTGAGCAGACCAGCAGTCCTCGTGACGGGTGGAGCCAAGCGGGTCGGCGCTGCCATCGTACGCCGCTTTGCCGAAGCGGGATGGCTTGTGGTCATCCATTACGGAACGTCGCAAGACGCGGCAGAAACGCTGGCCGAGGAATTGCCGAGTGCGGAAACCGTACAGTGCGATCTGGCGAATAGCGACGAGGTCCGCTCCATGGTGAAGCAGCTTGCCGAAGCCCTTCCCGATTGGCGCGCGCTGATCAATTCCGCCGCGGTCTTCGAACCCGATGACGTAACCGCGCTCGACGACGATACCAACCGCGCGGCAATGCAGGTGAATGCGCGTGCATCTGCTATCCTTGCGCAATCGTACCTTGCCCATGCCAAAGCCGACGGCGGCAGGTGCGTAATCCAGATTACGGATCAGAAGCTGCAAAACCCCAACCCCGATTTCTTCAGTTACACGATGAGCAAACACGCCGTCGATGCGACGATCCGGATGCTGGCTATGGGGGCGGCAAGACCGGACGACCGGGTCTATGGCGTCGCCCCCGGTGCCATCCTGCCCAGCCATGATCAGAGCGAGGCCGAGGCCGAGATATCCCACCGCATGAACCTGCTGGGCCGCCGAACCCACGCCCGCGAAGTCGCCGATGCCTGCCTCTTTCTCGCCGGTGGGCTGTTTGAAAGCGGTCAGACGCTTTACGTCGATTCCGGTCAGCACCTTTGCGACCAGCCGCGCGACGTCATCTATCTCGCACGCGAGGATGTGCGCGCATGAAACGACACGCCCTTTCAACTCGCCTGTGGCATTGGACGAACCTCGTCTGCGTCGTAGTGATGTTCATGTCCGGCCTGACGATATCGAACGCTCACCCTCGCCTCTATTGGGGCGAATGGGGCTTCGCGCCCGGCCAGGCGTGGCTGATGGTGCCGCGCTTTCCGGACTGGATGACGGTTCCCGGCTATTACAGCCTCGCCGTCGCACGCGACTGGCATATCCTGATGGCCTGGCCTTTTGCGCTGGCCCTCCTTTTTATCTGGATCGCGATGCTGGCGAACGGCCACTTCTTCCGCGACATCCTGACGCGGCGCACGGAATGGGCGCCGCACAACATCGCGAAGGACGTGAAAGCGCATCTGCGCCTCGATTTCGATCACGGTTCGGGAAAGTACAACTTCCTTCAGAAGCTGACCTACGCCATCGTGTTCGGCATCTTGCTGCCGGGCATGGTGTTCACCGGCATTTCGATCAGTCCGGGGATGGAACCGAGCTTCGGCTGGGTGGTCGATCTGTTCGGCGGGCGGCAATCGGCGCGCAGCTTCCATTTCATCTTCGCCTTCTCGATCCTTGGCTTTCTCATCCTGCATGTCACGCTGGTGATGCTGGCCGGCCCGTTCAAGCTGTTGCGTGGCATGATCACGGGGAGGCAAAGCGATGAGGCGTAGGAATTTTCTTGTCGCAGCCGGCGCTGCCTTCGTCGCGGGATGCAACCGCGTGGCGGATAGCAAACCCGCCGCGCGTTTGCTCGATGCGGCAGAAAGCTGGCACAAAAGCGCCCAGCGGTTTCTCAATCCCCCCGATGCGCTGGTTCGGGAATATTCCCGCGCCGACATTTCGCCCTTCTTTCGCGGTAACGGTACGACTGAACCGGGCGGTGCCTATCCCGCAATGCAGTCGAACGGTTTTGCCGACTGGAGGCTGGAGGTCCGTGGACTGGTCGACAATCCGCTGTCTCTCACGCTCGAAAATATCCGGCGCCTGCCGCAACGTACCCAGATCACCCGGCACGATTGCGTGGAAGGGTGGAGCGCGATCGGCGAGTGGGCCGGCCCGCAACTCTCCATCCTGCTTGAGGCCGCCGGCTTGCAGGACGACGCGCGGTTCATCGTGTTCCGCTGCTTCGACAATCTCTCCGGTTCCGATTATTACGAGAGCGTCGATCTGGTCGATGCCTTTCATCCACAAACCATCGTTGCGCATATGCTGAACGGAGAACCGCTGCCCGTGCGCAACGGCGCGCCTCTACGCATGCGGATCGAACGTCAATTGGGTTACAAGCACGCGAAGTATCTGACCGGTATCGAAGCCGTCTCCAGTCTCGACGATATCGGTGCGGGCGGCGGAGGGTACTGGGAGGATCGATCGGGCTACCAATGGTATGCCGGTATCTGAGGCTTGATTTAGCGTCCTCCGAGCGCCTAGCGCCGCGGCATGAATAGAAACGTACTTTCAAATTTTCTGCGTTCCATCGTGAAGCGCGGCACACTGGAAGTTGTCTACGCCGACGGGTCGATCGACGCATTCGGTGCTTTCGACGAAGACTTTCCGGATGTCGCGATCTCTTTCTCCGACGACGAAGTTCCGCGCGATATTCTGATCGACCCGCGCCTCGGTGCCGCGGAAGCGTTCATGGACGGTCGCCTCAATATGGAGCGCGGCGGGATCATTGACCTCATCTACCTCCTGCGCGCCAACCAGCCTTGGGATAAAGGCGGCGAACTACGCGGCCCGAAGCTCGGCAAGCGGCTGCTGAACAGGGCGGCGTTCGGTATCGAGGGATTGAATGATCGCATTCGGTCGAAGCGCAACGTGTCGCATCATTACGATATCGGCAACGACCTCTACCGCCTGATGCTCGATCCCGAACACATGCAATATAGCTGCGGATACTGGCCGGAAGGCGTGACGACGTTGGCTGAAGCGCAGGAAGCCAAATTGGCGCATATCGCCGCCAAGCTGTACCTCCAGCCGGGTCAGCGTGTGCTCGATATCGGCTGCGGCTGGGGTGGAATGGCCATCTTCCTCGCGCAGAAATTCGACGTTCGGGTGCTCGGCATCACGCTCAGCGAGGAGCAACTCGCCCTCGCCCGCGAACGCGCAAGGGAAGCGGGCGTGGCGGACAAGGTGTCCTTCGAACTGGTGGATTACCGCGACCTGCCCGAACGCGGCGAGACATTCGACCGTATAGTCTCCGTCGGCATGTTCGAACATGTCGGCCGGCCGCAGTTCGGCACGTTCTTCGAAACCTGCGGCAATTTGCTTGGCCCGGACGGGGTCATACTGGTCCACACCATTGGACGGTTCGGCGGTCCGGGCACGACCGATGCGTTCACGCGCAAATATATCTTCCCTGGCGGCTATATCCCCGCGCTCTCCGAAATGCTCGCCGCTAGCGAGAAATACCGCCTCATCCATACAGACGTCGAAACGCTTCGATTGCACTACGCGAAAACGCTGCGCGCCTGGTACGCCAATTGCGAAGCCAACCGTGAGGCAATCATCGCGATGTACGATGAGCGGTTCTATCGGATGTGGACCTTCTATCTCGCCGGCGCGACCGCAGCCTTCGAATGGGGCGGAATGGGCAATTACCAGATCCAGTACTGCCGCATCCGCCGCACACTTCCCCTTTCGCGCGATTACATGGCGGAAACGGAGCGAAGTCTGAGGTAGATTGTCCGCAGCGAACAAAGAGAGGATGCCGGAATGAGCGAAGCGATACTCGAACCCGATCTCCCGATCGTCGATCCTCACCATCACTTGTGGGATCTCCGCCCTCTTCTTTCCGCCTTCCCGGAACCGAGGCACGACTTCGTCGAAGCGATCGCGGGTGCGGCCTATTACACCTTCGACGAACTGCTCGCCGATACCCGGTCCGGCCACAACGTCGTGGGAACGGTCTTCATGGAGTGCGGCGCTTTCTACGATGCCGCGCGCGGCAATATGATGAAGCCGGTCGGCGAGGTCGAGTTCGTGAACGGAGTCGCCGCGCAGGGCGCCAGCGGCCTCTATGGCGATTACCGGCCCTGCGCCGCTATAATCGGCCATGCCGACCTGACGCTCGGCGATGCGGTCACACCGGTGATCGAAGCGCTTACGGCGGCCGGCAATGGCCGGTTCAAGGGCATCCGCCATGCCGCCGCCTGGGATGCCGACCCGGACGTATTAGGCCCGCCCTTCCATGCGCCTGAAGGTCTGTACGGGTCCGACGCCTTTCGCGAAGGTTTTGCAGCCTATGGTCAGTACGGCCTGACGTTCGATGCCTGGCTGCTGGAGCCGCAGCTCGGCGATGTCCTGGACCTAGCGCGTGCGTTTCCCGATCAGACCATCGTTCTCGATCACTGCGGAACCCCGCTCAACATCGCAAGCTATCGCGGTTCCCTGCCCGACCATTTCGAGCGGTGGCAGAGCAATATTCGCCTGATCGCGGACTGTCCCAACGTTCGCGTGAAACTCGGCGGGCTGGCCATGGCTTTCTGCGGCATGCCGGAAGAGGGGCCGTTCGACCGGCACGGCGGCAGTGGTTACGCGTCGGAGGAACTGGCCGAACAGTGGAAGCCGTATATCGAAACCTGCATCGAAGCTTTCGGCGTAGATCGAGCGATGTTCGAATCCAACTATCCGGTCGATCGGTGGGGGGCAAGCTATCCCGTCCTGTGGAATACCTTCAAGAGACTGGCGAAGGGCGCGAGCGATGCGGAAAAGCGCGCCCTTTTCGCAGGAACGGCGGCAAAGACCTACGGGATCGAGCACGTTCTCCCTTGATCCGCGTGCATTCCGCTCTCGACAAGAGAATGCGCGCCCAATAGCGAACGATGGTTTCATTCCGCAACTGAAAGGCCTGCCAATGACCCTGCCCGCCCCGTTCGACAAATTGCGCCTGCCGGTGATCGGCTCGCCGTTGTTCATCGTTTCGGGTCCGGAACTGGTCATCGCCCAATGCAAGGCCGGCATCGTCGGAAGTTTCCCTGCCTTGAACGCGCGTCCGCAAAGCGAGCTGGACGAATGGCTGCACAGGATCACAGAAGAGCTGGCGCAGCATAATCGTGACAATCCCGAACGGCCCGCCGCGCCGTTCGCCGTCAATCAGATCGTCCACCGCTCCAACGACCGGATCGAGGCGGATATGGCGACCTGCGCCAAATGGCAGGTGCCTTTGGTCATCACCTCGCTTGGTGCGCGCGAGGAAATCTTCGATGCAGTGCGCGGCTGGGGCGGCATCACGATGCACGACGTCATCAACAACACGTTCGCTCACAAGGCGATCGAGAAAGGCGCCGACGGCCTTATCCCGGTCGCGGCCGGGGCGGGAGGGCACGCGGGAACGCTCAGTCCATTCGCCCTGATGCAGGAAATCCGGGAATGGTTTGACGGACTGGTGGCGCTGTCCGGTTCCATCGGCCACGGCCGCTCCATCCTCGCGGCGCAGGCACTCGGCGCGGACTTCGCCTATATCGGCTCCCCCTGGATCGCGACCGAGGAAGCCAATGCCGCAGACGGATACAAGAACGGTATCGTAGAGGGGAATGCGGACGGGATCGTTTACTCCAACCTCTTTACCGGCGTGCACGGAAATTACCTACGCTCCAGCATCGAGAATGCCGGTCTCGATCCCGATAACCTGCCGCAAAGCGATCCAAGCAAGATGAACTTCGGTAGCGGCGGCAATACGAAGGCGAAGGCCTGGAAGGACATCTGGGGTTCGGGCCAGGGCATCGGCACGGTGCGCGAGGTCGCTCCGGTGGAAGCGATGGTCGCGCGGCTCGAACAGGAATACGAAGCTGCGAAGGGTGCGCTTCGGGCGGCTTAAGACTTTCGATCAACCTCTTTGTATGGGGGGCGGAGTTTGATCTGAGTCTCCGATGTTTTAGAAGATCCCGGCGCTCAACCCTTCCGCCAGAGCTTCGCCCAGTTTGCGCGCTTCGGCCAAGCGATCTTCGGGCACGGTCTTGTCGGCCAAAATCGCTTCCGGCGTCTGGGCTTGCGTGTTCACGATCATCGGTTCCGCCACCCGCTTAAGGCGCCAACCCTTGGCGATCCGGTCGATTTGATTCTGAGCCCCCTCCCCGTCAGATCCGGCGGCTATGATCGTCGCATAGGCCCGACCTTCCAGCTTGCCGAGAACGGGGTAATAGCAGCGGTCGAACATCTCTTTCATCATCCCGCTCATCGTGGCGAGATTTTCTGGACAGACGAACAGATAGCCCTGCGCGGCAAGCAAATCTCCGGGCGCGACCCGCTCGGCATCCAGCAGGCGGGCATGCTTGCCCGCACCTTGCGCGGCTGCGTCGGCAAGCGCCTGGGCAGTTCGGGTGCGGCTATGCCATGCGATCAGGAGGGGAGGATGGCCCATCCAGCCATCCTCCCCCGTCCGGCTGTCGATTGTCAAATGCCGCGCCTTTCCCCTCGGCATTTCAAAGGCTAAGAAAACCCATGGCTTCCACCGCGCTCAATCACGTCTTCGGCGTCGCCCGTTCGCTCACCGGTAAGGCATGGCGCTGGCGTGGGGGCAACATGGAACTAGGCGGCGGCTCGCTCGGCAATGGCGATGCGATCGTACGGCAATTGCTGCTGTCGCGCGGCGTGGCCGAAGCGGACCTTGCTCGCAATCTCGCGCCCACCCTGCGGGACTTCTTGCCCGATCCGAGCGAGTTCAACGATATGGACGCCGCCGCCGATCGGCTGGCGCAAGCCGTTCTCTCGCGAGAAAAGATCACGATCTACGGCGATTACGACGTCGACGGCGCGACCAGCAGCGCGCTTCTTATCCGTTTGCTGCGCGATCTCGGCGTGTCGGCCGACTATTACATCCCGGACCGTTTGCTGGAAGGCTACGGCCCAAGCGGCGAGGCTCTGGTTCGCTTGGCCGAACAGGGATGCAGTCTCATCGTCACCGTCGATTGCGGTGCCATGGCACACGATGCCTTGAAGCAAGCGCGCGAGGCGGGCGTGGACGTCATCGTCGTCGATCACCACAAATGCGCGCCCGACCTTCCGGAAGCCGCCGCGCTGGTCAATCCGAATCGGCTGGACGAGAACGATCTTGCCGCTGCGCATGGCCATCTCGCAGCAGTGGGCGTCGCGTTCCTGCTCGCTATTGCTCTAGTACGCGTGCTCCGTCAGCGCGGCTACTTCACAGACCGGGAGGAGCCCAACCTGATGGTCTTGCTCGATCTGGTGGCGCTCGGGACGGTGGCCGACGTTGCCGCGCTGCACGGGTTGAACCGCGCGTTCGTGGCGCAGGGGCTCAAGGTGATGGCGCGGCGAGATAATATCGGCATGGCAGCCCTGATCGATGCGAGCCGACTAAAGCGCGCTCCGATATGCTCGGATCTCGGTTTCGCGCTGGGTCCCCGGATCAATGCGGGCGGCCGCGTCGGCGAATCGACGCTCGGCGTGCGGTTGCTCACAACGCAGGATGCGGAAGAAGCGCGCGCCATCGCTGCGCAGCTTTCGACCCTCAACGAGGATCGCCGCGCAATCGAAGCGGAGGTTCAGGCGGCAGCGGAAGACCAGCTTGCAGGCCAGCACAACCGCGCCGTGCATGTCCTGGCGGGCAGCGGCTGGCATCCCGGCGTAATCGGAATCGTCGCGGGGCGCATCAAGGAAAAGACCGGTAAGCCCTCGCTTGTGGTCGCCCTCGATGCCGAAAGCGGACAGGGCAAGGGATCGGGCCGGTCGATCGCGGGCGTGGACCTTGGCGCAGCGATCATTCGTGCGCGGGAAGACGGAATGCTCGTTGCCGGCGGCGGGCACGCCATGGCGGCGGGCCTGACCGTTGCCGCCGACAAACTGGAGGCGTTCGGCGACTGGCTCGACGCACATCTCGAAAGTCACGTGGCCCGCGCTTCCGCCAGCGCCGAGATGCTGCTCGATCTCGCGGTCGCACCGGGCGGCATGACCGCCGATCTCGTGTCCTCGCTGGATGGCGGAGGTCCTTACGGCATGGGCTGGCCCGGCCCACGCCTTGCGGTGGGACCGGTACGCCTCGTAAAGTGCGACGTCGTGGGAACCGACCATGTTCGCATCATAGCAGCAGGCGAAGATGGCCGCAGCTTCAAGGCGATCGCCTTTCGCGCGGCGGAGAGCGAATTGGGCCAGACATTGCTCAACGCCTCGCGCGGCCGGCGGCTGTGGCTGGCGGGCCGGGTCAAGCTCGACGATTGGGGCCATACGCCTGCCGCAGAACTTCATCTGGAAGATGCCGCCTTCGCCGACTGAACCTCGGGCGGCGTCTATCGGCAATTGCAGGGTTGACGCTTACCACGCCCCCGCCTAAGTGCCCGGCCACGCCACCGACCCGGCAACGGGACTGGCCCCTTCGTCTAGCGGTTAGGACGCGGCCCTTTCACGGCTGAAACACGGGTTCGATTCCCGTAGGGGTCACCATCGGTGGCGTTTTTCCTTCCTTGCTGAACCACGGCAACGGCCCCTTCGTCTAGCGGTCAGGACGCGGCCCTCTCACGGCTGAAACACGGGTTCGATTCCCGTAGGGGTCACCACTCCGCAAATTGCATGTCATGGATTTGCAACAAACCTGTCGCTATGCGCGGCGAGGTGAACCGGTCTTCCTTTCCTCGCTATGCTTTCGGCTTCGCGCTGCTGACATGCTTGGGCATGGTGTTTCAGGGGGTCGGATGGGGCTTGGCTCTACTGGTGCTTTTGCTCTGGACCGTGACTCTCGTACTAGCGGCTATTCGCCCCCCACCTCCAATAGAACGCGTTGATCGCTCTGCCATGTCGCGAGACATGATGAGCGATCTTATCGAGCATTCGCAGACGCCGGTCGTCATTACGGAGCGCGGACGGATAACGATTGCCAATCACGAAGCGCGCGATCTGCTTGGAACGCATATTGTCGGGCAAGATGCGCGCATGGCGTTGCGGCAACCGGAAGCAGTGCAGCTGCTCGAGAACGACGCGGATGGGGCAGCCGTCGTACGCGGCCTCGCACGGCGGCGCGATATTTGGCGCGTCAACCGTAAGCAGCTTGGCCCCGATATGGCGGTCATCGAATTCGTCAATCGGACCGCGGAAGCGGATATCTCGCGCGCGCACACGGATTTCGTTGCAAATGCCAGCCATGAATTGCGCACGCCTCTCGCGTCGATCCTGGGCTACGTCGAAACCCTGCGGGACGATGTCGATCACCTCGACCCGAAAGTCGCCGACAAGTTTCTCGGGACCATCCAGCGTGAGGCCAGACGCCTGCAGGATCTGGTAAGCGATCTGATGTCGCTTTCCCGTATCGAAGCGGAAAAGCACGATATGCCGAGTGACGAGATCGACTTTTCGGGTCTCGTCGAGCGGGCGGCGCGCGATGGCGCGGGCGCCGAAAGGGCGGAGCGTCTCGATCTCGATGTCGCGCCGAACTGCGTGGTACGCGGCGATGCGCAACAGCTCGAACAGTTGGTGCGCAATCTCGTCGACAATGCATTCAAGTACGGCTCGTCAAGCGAACCCGTAAGCGTGCGATTGGCCGCGAATGAAATGCGCAAAGTGTATCTCTGCGTTCAGGACCGCGGAGAAGGCATCTCTGCGGAGCATCTGCCTCATCTGACCCGCCGATTCTATCGCACCGATCCAAGCCGAAGCCGCGCTTCCGGCGGCACCGGTTTGGGCTTGGCGATCGTTAAACACATCGTCGAACGCCATCGCGGGAAGTTGGATATCGAAAGCGAACGAGGGATCGGCACGACGATCAAGGTGCGACTGCCTCTCGCGCTGAACGAGTGAATGGTGAATGGTGAATGGTGAATGGTGAATGCGATCGCCGCGACCGTCATTTAAATGCAATAAAAACGTCATATCGCGCACCCTCTCGCCAACGGACGACTGGGCCCGATATGGTTCGCAAACGATTCGCCATCGGCGGGGCATTGCTACTTACAACTTATCTTTCCACGCCTGCCTTCGCTCAGACACCGTCGGACAATAGCCCGACCTCTGATGAGATCGCGGAATTGAAGGCGCAACTCGAAGCGCTTTCTCAGCGCGTAGAGTCGTTGGAGAGCGAACTCGAAATGGCGCGGGTGGCGAGCAATGCCGAGACGGTTGTACCGTCGATCCCACTCGCAAATTCGGCCGGTCAGGGTCGAATCGCCCGGTCCCCTCCTTCGCTCACACAGGAACTCCGGCCTACCGCCACTGAGGTCGAAACTGTTACATTTAAAGGCGGTCCACTCATCGAAAACCCCGGCGGTTGGAGTTTCAAACCGCGTGGTCGGCTGAACATCGACGCGGGAGCGGTAGCACTGCCCGATGGCGTTGCCGCGGAAGAAGGATTCAGCAGCGAAGTTCGCCGTGCACGTCTTGGTGCAGAAGGCACGATACCTGGCGGTTTCGGGTACAAGTTCGAAGTCGAGTTCGCTGGGAACAATCTCGAACTCACCGATGCCTTGATGTTCTACTCCGACGGCGGTTTGTGGATCCTCGCTGGCCAGCACAATACGTTTCAGTCGCTCGAAGAATTGACCAGCGCTCGCTTTACCAGCTTTATCGAACGGGCTGCCTTTACGGACGCATTCAATTTCGAACGGCGGCTTGGGGTGAGTATTCAATACGAAAAAGGCGACCTGCTTTTCCAAGGCGGCGCGTTTAGCGACAATTCGGCAGATTTGCCGAGCAAAAATTACAGTTTCGATGGTCGCGCCGTTTGGATCCCGAAGTTTGGAGATACGCAGTTCCACCTTGGCGGCTCTCTCCATTTGACGGGTGTCGAAGGCGATGGGTCGGTGAGGTATCGTCAGCGTCCACTTGTGCGTTTCACGGCGACTCGACTAATCGATACGAAGGAAATCGAAGCGGAGCGCGAATTCGGTATCGGATTGGAGACGGCCCTGATTGCCGGACCTTTCCACGCGGCCGGCGAAACCCATTGGCAGACGGTGGAGCGTCCTGGTGAACTGACAGATCCGACCTTCTTCGGTGGGTATCTCGAAACGGGCTTGTTCCTCACGCCGAACGACACGCGCGGTTATAAAGAAGGATTATTCGATCGGGTAAGACCGGTGAGAGAGATCGGTGAAGGGGGGATCGGCGCGGTGCAGGTTGCAGCGCGCTACGATTATCTCGACCTCAACGACTTGAACATTTTCGGAGGCATCCAAAATGCCTACCAATTCTCCCTAATCTGGACTCCGACCGATTACACGCGCCTGTTGCTGACTTACGGGCGGACGGATTACACAGATGCCGTGCTTCCGGATGAAAACGGTAATTCCGATTACGGCGTCGACAGCCTCGGTGTTCGCGCGCAGGTCGATTTCTAGAGCTTCGTGACAAGCCTTTAATCCGTAACAATCCAGTCATACTGGCGCTCGCAGATGGAAGGGAAACTACACATGAAAGCGGTATTGAGCATTTCGCTTGTCGGCGCGGCAGCGCTAACTTTGGCGGCATGCGGCGACGGGTCGGGCTCGCGCGACTTCATCCGAGCCGTCGGGTCCTCGACCGTGTACCCCTTTGCCAAAGCGGTTTCGGAGAGTTTCAGCCGGGATTATCCCGAATTCAAATCTCCCGTGATCGAAGCGATCGGTTCGGGTGCGGGTATCGCCAGCTTCTGTGAAGGTCAGGGCCCGAATACGCCTGACATTGCCAATGCCTCGCGTCGGATGAAGGCCAGCGAATTCGCCACCTGCCAGGCCAATGGCGTGAACGACATCGTGGAAATTCAGGTTGGCCTCGATGGGATCGCGTTCGCAGCGGCGAATAACGGAATCTCCATGAACCTGACGCCGAAGATCGTATACGAAGCGCTTGCCGCCAACCCTTATGGCGAGCCTCAGACCGCCGAGAATTGGAGCGATGTCGACCCGTCGCTGCCGGACCTGCCCATTCTGGTTTACGGTCCGCCCTCGACCTCCGGTACACGCGACGCACTGAAGGAACTTGTGCTGGAGCCAGGCTGCGCCACCAATTCCGAAATGGAAGCGTTGGAGGCGTCTGACGAGGATCAGTACGATCGGGTCTGCACCGAAGTTCGTTCCGATGGCGCTTATGTCGATCAAGGCGAACAGGACAATCTTATCGTCCAGAAAATCGAGAGCAATCCGAACTCGGTCGGGATATTCGGTTATTCCTACCTCGAAGAAAATCTAGACCGGCTCAGCGGCTTGCGGATGAACGGCGTCGAGCCGACTTACGACAACATCGCGAGCTTCGAATATCCAGGTGCGCGTCCGCTTTACATGTATGTGAAGAAAACGCACATCAACGCGATACCCGGCCTGAAGCAGTATCTCGCGCAATGGCCGAAGATGTGGGAAAAAGGCGGCCGCCTTGCCAGTATCGGCCTCGTTGCTTCCCCGCCCGAGGCGGCGGCGGCCAGCGCCGAGGCTGCCACGCAATATACCACGCTCGACGGTTCGCAGTTGCAGTAGGTTCCCTTTGCGGAACGCGCTATGTCGGCCACGATACTTCTTCTACTTGCGCTCGGCCTGGGTTTGGCGGGCTGGCTTGCCGCCAGAGCCCGCGCCTGGGCCTTTCGGCGGCAGAGCGACGATGGCAGGCTTGGGAGCTTGCCGAATTACCACGCGTGGTATGTCGCGCTCTGGATAGTAATTCCGACCTTGGCGTTTGCGCTTGTTTGGACAGCCATTGCTCCGGGACTGATCACCCAATCGGTCTTGGGAACGCCGGAGGCATCGAGCCTCCCCGCATTCGGCTTCGAGCGGACCAATATTCTGAATGAAGCCCGCGCCGTTGCCACGGGCAATGCCATGGGCGTTTTCAATCCCGCTGCCGAAGGTTTGGTCCAGCCCTATCGAAGTGCGATACAGCGCTATTCCATCATCGGACTCATAGTCACTTTGTTGATCGCTTTTGCGGGCGGCGCCTTTGCGTTTCTTCGGTTGAAGCCCGATTTCGCCGCGCGCAATCGGGTAGAGCGGATCGTGATGGCCATCCTTCTGGTGGCGTCGCTCGTAGCGATCCTCACTACCGTCGGAATATTCGCCAGCCTGATCTTCGAAACGGTTCGCTTCTTTGGCATGGTCAGTCCGCTGGACTTCCTGTTCGGAACGCACTGGTCGCCCGACCCGATGGCCAATCCGGACAATCCGCAAAGCGACCGCTACGGAGCAATTCCGCTCTTCTGGGGCACGATCTACATCGGTGCGATTATCGCAATGATCGTTGCAATCCCGCTCGGATTGATGAGCGCGATCTATCTGACGCAATACGCCAATCCGAAGCTGCGCGCATGGATCAAGCCTGCGCTCGAGGTACTCGCTGGTGTACCGACGGTCGTGTACGGCTATTTCGCAGCTTTGACGATCGCTCCTGCTATCCGGGATGCCGCGGCCGCTATGGGTGTTTCGAACCCCTCGAGCGAGAGCGCGTTAGCCGCGGGACTTGTAATGGGCGTGATGATCATCCCCTTCGTCTCTTCGATGGCCGACGACTCCATCGCTGCCGTTCCCCAGGCGATGCGGGACGGCAGCCTGGCAATGGGCGCAACGACAAACGAAACGATCAGCCGCGTGCTCGTGCCGGCGGCCCTTCCCGGAATTGTAGCGGGCGTCATGCTCGCCATCAGCCGTGCGATTGGCGAAACGATGATCGTGGTCATGGCTGCATCGACTGCTGCCAACCTGACAGGCAATCCCTTGGAATCGATGACGACCGTCACGGTGCAGATCGTCGCGATGCTCACCGGCGAAGGCAGCTTCGACCATCCTGCCACTCTGAGTGCCTTCGCGCTCGGTTTCGTCCTCTTTCTGGTAACGCTGGCGCTCAACTTCTTCGCCCTGCGCGTCGTGAAACGGTATCGCGAAGCTTATGAGTAACGCTCCCAACCAGATGCGCACGGCCGCGTTCGAGAAGCGCTTGGCGAAGCGGTATGCCGCAGAGAAACGGTTCAAGTTCCTCGGCATGGCGGCCATCGTTTTTTCGGTGGCGGTGCTGCTGTTCCTGCTCGGTACAATGTTGTCGAACGGGCTCGGCGGGTTCCAGCGCGCCGAAGTGCGCGTCCCGATCGATTTCACGCAAGCCGGGCTTTCCCTCGACCCGACCCTCCCAAGTGCTGCCGAGGCGACCCGCGCGCTCGAAGCGCAAGGCTTGCCTGCTACCGTGGAATACTTCGCAGGCGAGGCGTTAGGGCCTGATGCTGCGCGGGAGGTAAGCCAGCAAGCATGGCGCGACGTCGCAGCGGCGATCTATGCCGATCCGCAAATCCTGCGAGGTCAAGAAACGTTCTGGTTGCCCGCCTCCGCCGACCTCGCTTCGGGCCTCAACGACGAGGGTTCGCAAGAAATGCGTGCGCTCGCGTCGGAACTCGAACAGAGCGGCGATCTCTCGAAGCGCTTCGACGGCGGATTTCTCGCTCGTTCGGATGCGACTGACCCTGGACAGGTCGGCATTTGGAGTGCGTTGAAGGGCTCAATTCTTACGATGGCCGTGACCCTCGCGCTCGCCTTTCCGATCGGCGTGTTAGCAGCTCTCTATCTCGAAGAGTACGCTCCCAAGAACCGCTGGACCGACATTATCGAAGTTTCGATCAATAACCTTGCTGCGGTCCCTTCGATTATTTTCGGGCTGTTGGGCCTTGCCGTATTCCTCGGCCTGTTTCCCAACCTGCGCTCCGCCCCCATCATCGGTGGGTTGACGCTCGCCCTCATGACCATGCCGGTCATCGTCATCTCGGGCCGCAATGCGATCAAAGCGGTACCGCCCAGCATTCGCGATGGTGCGCTGGCGATCGGAGCCAGCCCGGTGCAAGTCGTATTCCACCACGTGCTTCCCTTGGCCTTGCCCGGCATTCTGACCGGCACCATCATCGGCATGGCTCGCGCGCTTGGCGAAACGGCTCCCTTGCTGATGATCGGCATGCGCGCCTTCGTGGCGACCCCGCCCGCCGATTTCACTTCGCCTGCAACCGTGCTACCGGTGCAAATCTTCCTCTGGTCCGACGAGATCGATCGCGGTTTCGTCGAGCGGACCAGCGCCGCCATCATCGTGCTATTGATCTTCCTGCTGGTGATGAACGGCCTCGCAATTTACCTGCGCAACAAATTCGAGAAAAAGTGGTGACCCTAGTTCACGACAATTTGGAACAGACCGACGCGAAAATGAGTGCGCGTGATGTCTCGGTCTATTACGGTTCGAAGAAAGCGATCGACGAAGTCTCGATCGACATTCCGACCGACTATGTGACCGCATTCATCGGCCCCTCCGGCTGCGGAAAATCGACGTTCTTGCGGACGATGAACCGCATGAACGATACGATCGCATCCGCCCGGGTCGAAGGAGAGATCGAACTTGACGGGCAGAATATCTACAATCCCAAACTCGATGTCGTGCAATTGAGGGCACGTGTCGGCATGGTTTTCCAGAAGCCCAATCCTTTCCCGAAATCGATCTATGAGAACATCGCTTACGGTCCAAAGATTCACGGTCTGGCAGATGGCAAGACCGAATTGGATGAGATCGTCGAGCGTTCGCTTACCCGGGCCGGGCTTTGGAACGAGGTGAAGGATCGGCTGGACGATAGCGGCACGGCGCTTTCGGGCGGGCAGCAACAGCGCTTGTGCATCGCGCGTGCCATCGCCGTCGATCCCGAAGTGATCCTGATGGACGAGCCCTGTTCCGCGCTCGATCCCATCGCGACGGCGAAGATCGAGGAACTCATCAGCGAGCTACACGGGCGCTACGCCATCGTGATCGTCACGCATTCGATGCAGCAGGCGGCCCGCGTCAGCCAGCGCACCGCGTTCTTCCATCTGGGAAAAATCGTGGAGTACGGAAGAACTTCGGATATCTTTACCAACCCGAAAGAGCAAAAGACGCAGGACTACATTACGGGGCGGTACGGGTGATGCAGGAACATACTGTTAAAGCGTTCGACGAGGACATCACGCGCCTTCGCGGTTTGATCGCGGAAATGGGCGGATTGGCCGAAGTCGCAATTCAAGAAGCACTGGACGCTCTCGTTCGAGGCGACAACGCGCTCGCGAAAAAAGTCGTTAAGGCCGATAAGAAGATCGACGCCCTCGAAAGCGAGATCGACAAACTGGCGGTGCGGATCATCGCACTACGCGCCCCCATGGCGGACGACTTGCGTGAAGTCATCGCTGCTCTGAAGATCGCGGGTGTGGTCGAGCGGATCGGCGATTATTCGAAGAATATCGCCAAGGCGAGCCAGCAGATTGGCGACAACCGCAAACGCTTCGAACCGTTAACACTGCTTCCCGCCATGGCGGAAGTTGCCAGTGAAATGGTGCACGATGTGCTTACGGCATATGCCGCACGTGATCCCGAGCTCGCACGAGAAGTCATTGCGACCGACGAGAAGGTCGATGCGTTCTACAATTCGATCTTCCGCAATCTCGTCAGCCACATGGTTGAAAATCCGGCTACCATTTCGAGTGCGGCACAGCTTTTGTTCGTCGCGCGTAATCTCGAGCGTATTGGCGACCACGCTACGAATGTCGCCGAAATGGTCCATTTTGCAGCGACCGGAAACTATCCCATCGACGAAGACGGCTGACACAAAACCGTAGCCTAGTTGTCATACCAGTCGGAAATTACCTTCAGGGTAACAGAAAGGCGCACGCGTGAAGCCGGCTAAATTGCTTTTGGTAGAAGACGATCCGGCACTTGCCGAACTTCTCGAGTATCGGTTCGTCAACGAAGGCTATTCGGTTCGAACGACGCCGGACGGTGACGAAGCCTTGCTGTTCGCCAGCGAGGATACGCCCGATCTCGTCATTCTCGACTGGATGATCGAAGGCACGAGCGGGATCGAAGTCTGCCGCCGTCTGCGCCGCGACAAGGCTACGGCCCACGTGCCGATCATAATGCTAACGGCACGCGAAACCGAAGATGATCGAGTGCGCGGCTTGGAAACCGGTGCCGACGATTATCTGACCAAGCCATTCAGCCCGCGCGAACTCCTCGCCCGGGTCGCGGCGGTCATGCGACGCATCCGGCCGGTTCTCGCGGGCGAGACGATCGAGGTCGGCGATCTGTCGCTTGATCCCGTCGCCCACCGGGTCACGCGGCGCGGACAGACCATGCGGCTCGGCCCGACCGAGTACCGGATGCTCAAGTTTTTCATGGAAAGCCCCGGTCGGGTCTTCAGCCGCAACCAGTTGCTCGATGGTGTCTGGGGCACGGAAAGCGATATCGAGCTGCGTACGGTCGACGTTCATATCCGCCGGCTTCGCAAGGCGATCGAGATCAACGGGGCGGACGATCCGATCCGCACCGTTCGCAGCGCGGGCTATTCGATCGAGCCTGCATAATGTAGCTTCGAACAAGCCGCGTCATCGCGGCGATGCTTCCGGAGTAGGCGACATTTTCGGCAAATTGTTTTCGGTTTGCCTTTCGCTGTTCTGCACGGCCCTTCTGGTCGCGGCCGTTGTGCTGACATCCGCCGGTGCCCTTCGGAAGGGAGGCCCGCCGGCACTTCCCGATCGCCCGGCAACCGGGTCAATCTTCGACGACCCGTCCTATCGCAAGCGTGCCGAACCGATCAGCGATGCGCCGCTATCGGTGGAGGATTATCTCGACGGTAATTGGCGCATGGTGGAGATCGCGAAGGACGGTGTCCAGCGGATCGTCGTGCGCAGCTTGAACGGAGTTCCGGGCGATGTTACTTTCGGCAATGCGGTCGCAAGTTTCTCCGAATGTCCGCTATACGACTTTGCCTTCAGGGTGGACGAGGAAGGACGGTTGCGCAAACTGCGCGACGACACCCTGCCGAATGCCTCGACCGGTTGCCCCGCCCTCCCCGGCATCTCTTATCCGTTGGAAACCGCGCCGGTCGAATGGGATGCCTTGCGCGTACTGCACGGCGACCCTGAACTTTCGATCATCGGACTGAATACGCTGCTTCTCACGAACGGGCCTTTTATCCTCGTTCTTGAACGTACCAGCGAGCCTCCGCTCGCCGATCTTTAACGGCAGACGCTCGACCAGCGACCATCCATGTCCAGGTGGAAATGGTCTGCATGGGCGGCGTTGTAATCGGGCGATAGCGTCGTGGCAAAGGCATCGCATGCTCCGTCGCGCGCCTCGCGAAGAAAACGGGCTTTGTCGCCCTCACCGTCCCAATCGCCGAGAACGTTGATGCTGGTTCCGTCCTCAAGGCGGAAACCGGCGATATCGATCGCATTGCCCGTGGCATGTTCGCTCCAGGCGCCGGATCCGCGGCCGTAGAGGCGGCGGCAGGAATAGACACCTAGATGCTGGACCTCGGCGATGGCGCTGCCGAAGATCTCCTGCGCCAAGGGTTCGAGCGTGTCGCGCTGCCATAATTCGAGGCCGACTGCGACCGGGCAGGTCATCGGCGGACGCGACGGCGTGAGCGGGTAGTCGCCCAGCCGGAGGCGGTCAGGCCGGGCACACTCGCCTTCGCCCGCCGGATCGAGCGCGGTGAAGGCCACGCCGCTGCGCTCCAGCACGGCGCGGCATTCGGGCACGTCGTCTCGAAGGGACATGATCTTGGTTTGAGTTGCCCATCCTTTCGGATCGTTGAGATCGAGTGGGGCCGCAGGATTGTCTTCCGGGTGTTCGGCGACATAGGCACGCCCCGCCACAAACAGCGCGGCGAGGATTAGGATGACAATCACCCGCCGGTCCAGACTGAACCGGCCGATACGCTTCGATATACGGAAAATCCGGTCGTTCTTCGCCATCGCTAATGAAAGTCGCGCGACTTGGGAATGATCCTCACGTCGCGCGGATGGCCGCCATGCCACCCGCATTCCTTGCTGTGCGGCGAAGGCTCCTGCCACGGTTCGACCGGGCGATAGGGATCGTCCGCCCCCTCGCGCAGATCGTCACGCGGATTGAACTTGTCGGGCAAGGGCGAAGTGACGTGGTCGGCTCTGGCTACAGGCGCTTTCAGCATCTCGTCCGAAAGCTTGTGCAGTTCCTGCGTCGCATCGGTCATGTGGTGGGCAATCACATGGATGACCTCGTCGTCGTACTCCACCCGTCCGCGCACTTCCATCAATCGGGCGCCCATCACCACCCGGCGCTGCTTTTCCTTCAGATCCGGCCAGACGACGAGATTGATGACGCCCGTCTCGTCTTCAAGCGTGATGAAGCACACGCCCTTGGCGCTGCCGGGCCGCTGCCGGATCAACACCACGCCTGCAACGTGGACCATGCTGCGAAACTTCTTCGCGCGTAAGTCGCAAGCGCGGACGAAGCCCCGCTCGGCCAGATCGGCGCGCAGGAAGGCCATCGGATGCGCCTTCAGGCTTAAGCGCGTTGTCTGGTAATCGGCGACAACCTCCTCGGAAAGCGGCATGTGCGGCAGGGCGGTGCGCGCCTTTTCCGCCCCCTCGTCCCGCGCGGCGGCATGGGCGAAAAGCGGCAGGTCCGGCCCGCCGACCAAGCTGCGCGCATCCCACAGCGCCTGCCTGCGGGAAAGGCCGATAGAACCGAACGCATCCGCGCTGGCGAGCCGCTCGACATGCGCCGGCCCGATCCGCGCCCGGTCACGCAGGGCCCGCACATCACGATAAGGCCCGTTGGCATCGCGCTCTGCCAGAAGTTGTGCCGCGACCGCTTCGGGCATTCCGTCGATCTGCCGCAGGCCGAGACGCAGGGCGATATGCTTGTCGAGGCGGCCTGTATCTCTCTCCGGCGATTTGGCTTCGCCAACCTCCTCCAAAGTGCAATCCCATTGCGAGATGTTCACGTCCGGCGGCAGCACGGCGACCCCATGCTCTGCCGCATCACGCACGATCTGCGCGGGCGCATAGAACCCCATGGGCTGCGAATTCAGCAGCGAGCAGCCGAACGCCGCCGGGAAATGGCATTTGAGCCAGCTCGAGACATACACCAGATGCGCAAAACTGGCCGCATGGCTCTCGGGGAAACCGTATTCGCCGAAGCCGCGGATCTGGTTGAAGCAGCGCTGCGAGAACTCCCGGTCATAGCCTCGGCCGACCATCCGCTCCACCATCATGTCCTGTAATTCGTCGACCATGCCGCGGCTGCGGAAGGTCGCCATCGCCTTGCGCAACCGGTTCGCTTCCTTTGAGGAGAACTTCGCCGCATCGAGCGCGACCTTCATCGCCTGCTCCTGGAAGATCGGCACGCCCAGCGTCCGCCCGAGAATATTCGACAGCTCGTCGGGCGGGCCGTGTTCGGGACTGGGCGCAGGGATCACTACCTGCTCCGCGCCACGCCGGCGCTTGAGATAGGGGTGCACCATGTCGCCTTGGATCGGGCCGGGCCGCACGATCGCGACCTGGATCACGAGGTCGTAGAACTGGCGAGGGCGCAGGCGCGGCAGCATGTTCATCTGCGCGCGGCTTTCCACCTGGAACACGCCGAGCGAATCGCCGGTGCGCAGCATGGCGTAAGTTTCGGGATCCTCGCGCGGGACATTGGCGAGGGTCAGCGTGCGGCCATGATGCTCGTCCAGCAGGTCGAGGCATTTGCGGATGCAGGTGAGCATGCCGAGCGCCAGCACATCGACCTTGAGGATGCCCAGCGCCTCGATATCGTCCTTATCCCATTCGATGAAACTGCGTTCGGGCATGGCGCCGTTGCCGACCGGCACCGTCTCGGTCAGCGCACCCTCGGTGAGGATGAACCCGCCGACATGCTGGCTGAGGTGGCGCGGCATGCCGATCATCTGCTCGGTCAGCTTGAGAACGCGGCGCAAGTGCGGGTCTTCCACATTCATGCCGGTTTCTGCGGCATGGCGCTCGCTGATTTCGCGGCCCCACCCGCCCCATACGGTTTTCGCGAGCGCGGCGGTGACGTCTTCGGTCAGCCCCATCGCCTTGCCCACTTCGCGGATCGCCATGCGCGGACGGTAATGGATCACCGTGGCGCACAGCCCGGCGCGGTGCCGGCCGTATTTGCGATAGAGATACTGGATCACCTCCTCGCGCCGCTCGTGCTCGAAGTCGACGTCGATATCGGGCGGCTCCTTGCGGTCTTCGGATATGAACCGGTCGAACAACAGCTGGTGCTGCGAGGGATCGACATTGGTGATGCCAAGGCAATAGCAGACCGCCGAATTGGCCGCGCTGCCCCGCCCCTGGCACAGGATCGGCGGTTCGACCTTGTGGCGCGCGAAATCGACGATGTCCTTGATGGTGAGGAAATAGCGCGCAAGGTCCATCTTGCCGATGAGCGAGAGTTCCTTGTGCAGGGTCTCGGTCACGCTATCGGGAACGCCCGCCGGATACCGCCACTCGGCGCCTTTCCACGTCTCGCTTTCCAGGAACTCCTGCGGCTCCATCCCGCCGGGGTAAAGCTCTTCGGGGTATTCGTATTTCAGCTCGTCGAGGCTGAAGTCGCAGGCATCGGCCACTTCGCGCGCGGCGGCGATGGCATGAGGCCAGCGCTCGAATAGCCGAACCATCGTCTCGGGCGGTTTCAGGTAACGCTCGGCATTGCCGTGAAGCAGATGACCGGCATGCGCGACGGTGGTCTTGTGTCGGATCGCCGTCATAACGTCCTGCAGCGGGCGCTTGTTCGGTGCGGCGTAATGCACGTCGTTGGTGGCGAGGATTGAGAAACCGTTTTCGCGCGCGAGAGCGTCGAGCCGGGTGATCCGGGCAACGTCGCTATCGGTGTAGAGATAAGCGGCGGCGATGTGTTTGAGGGTGGGCAGTTGGGCGGTAAGTCGGGGGAGGATGGTCGCAACATCGCCAGTCAGTTCCAACTGTTCCTTAGCCGCATTCTCCTGATGCGAACCGTCAATGGCGACGACATTGCTCGGCACCGTGATGGTGAACTCCGTATCCAGGTCGCGCGGCGGGATCAGGATAAGCTGCACGCCTTTTGCATGACGCGCGAGCATGGCGAGGCTGATGTCACATTCGCCCTTCTCCTGCCACTTGCCGTCGAGATCGCGCATCCGCCCGGCCGAGATAAGCTTGCAGAGCCGGCCATAGGCGGCGCGGCTCTCCGGGTAGGCGAGGAAAGCCAGCCCCTCGACCGTCTCGATCCGGCAGCCGATGCAGGGTTTGAGCTTGAGCGTTTTCGCCTCGGTATGCACACGCACCACGCCGGCCATCGTGTTGGCGTCGGCAATACCCAACGCATCGTAGCCGAGCGCGCGCGCGGCCAGCACGAGGTCGACAGCATCGCTCGCCCCGCGCAGGAAACTGAAACAGCTGACGAGGCCGAGTTCGACGAAGGGCGCGCGGGGCGGCGCGTCGATCAGGTCTGGATCAAGCTCGATCCGCCGCTTGGGTATCTGAAGGTCGTTTTCAGGCACACACGCACCATTGCGTCATTCCGGCGAAAGCTGAGATCTCGTGCAGCAATGTCCGGCATGGACGCACCGGATCCCTGCTTTCGCTGAGATGACGATATTCATTGCGCCAACTCCTCCAACCGCTCCTTCACGGCGGAAAGGTCGGCGTCGAACAGGCGCGACTGTTCCTCGCGCGCGGCCCCGTCGAGGCGCAGGAGATACGAGGGGTGCGCCGTCACCCATAGCTCGCTGCCATCCTCCAGCGCGATCGGCTCGCCGCGAACCTTCGAGATGCTCACCGTCTTGCCGAGCATGCCGCGCGCCGCACTCGCGCCCATGGCGAGGATCAGCTTGGGCTGCACAATTGCTCGCTCGCTTTCGATCCACCAGCGGCAGGTATCGATCTCCTTCGCGCCGGGCGACTGATGCAGTCGCCGCTTGCCGCGCTGGACATATTTGAAATGCTTGACCGTATTGGTGACGTAGGCGCTGCGCCGGTCGATCCCGACCTTTTCCAGATGCGTATCGAGCAATTGCCCAGCCGGCCCCACGAACGGGCGGCCCTGCTGATCCTCCTGATCGCCCGGCTGTTCGCCCACTATCATGAGCGCGGCATCGCGCGGCCCCTCACCCATCACCGCCTGGTTGTCGAGCTCGCCGATGGGGCATTTGCGGCAGGCGTGGATCGCCTTGTCGATCGCCTCAAGCGTTTCCGGGCGTTCCTCGAATTCGAGCGTTCCTGCTTCGACCATTGCGCTCTCCCGCTTTTGCGCGCCCGCCACCAGCTCGGGAATGAGCGCGGCTTCGGGCATGTTCTTCCAGTATTTGCGGGGCATTTCCTTCAGCATCGCCCCGATCTTCAAACGCGCCGGGTTGAAGATGGATGCATAATAGCTGCGCCACAGCTCCTCCATCGGATCGCCGCCGGGCGCGTCACTGCGCTGAGCAGGCGGGCCTTCACGCATAGTCTCGGTATCCCAATGTAGAGATCCGCGCGGCGTCAGGATCGACCAGTGCATATTGGAAAAGCGCCGCATGAAGAAACCGGCATTGGCGCGCAGAATGTGATGCTCCGGCTCGAACCACGCGACGTACTGCTCCTGCGGCGCCTCATCATCGCCTTCCTCCGGTTCGACGAGCCGGAAGCGGACGAAGGCGTGCATCTTGTGACTGTCGCGGCGGACGTTCTTGTCCAGTTCCTCGATCCTGCGTACATCGGGATCGGCCTTGTCCTCCATCATCCGCGGGTTCGACTGGATGCGCCACAGCAGACGATAGAGCAGCGCGAACCGGTCGGGATCGGAATGCAGCGCTGCGTTCTTGGCCAAGGACATGAAGCGCTTGTTCGCCCGCACCTCGCGCGCGTCGGGCGGCGGCACGGGAGCGCGGCGCTCACCGTGCGCGAACAGGTCGCCATTACCGCCGGGTTCGACCCAAGCGACCCGGTCGGGCGGAACCTCGCATTGTACCAGCGCCCGCGCCCGCTCGCGCCAGAAGCCGAAATCGTCCGGCTCGGGCAGTTGCACGACGTAATAGGTACCGAGCTTCACGTTCTGGAGCGTGCGCGCTTCCCTCATGCCGCGAACAGTTCCAGTTGCTCGGTTTTGGGTGCGAGCATGGTGCGCAGATCGGCGCGGTCGGTGAGGAGAACAGGTCGCCAGTCGGTCGTCACGATGAACGGGCGAACCTTGGTAATCGACAGCGTCAGCTTTGCTACATCGTCGAGCCGCAAGGTGCGATGCCGCCGGCTCGCGAGGATCTTCTGCACCGCCTTCACCCCAAGCCCCGGAACGCGGAGCAATTGCTCTTTCGTCGCGCGGTTCACGTCGATCGGAAACTGCTCACGAAACTTCAGCGCCCACGCAAGCTTGGGATCGATGTCGAGCGGCAGATTGCCGTCCGCCTCGGTCGCCTGCATCACTTCGCCCGGCTTGTACCCATAGAAGCGCATCAGCCAGTCGGACTGGTAGAGCCGGTGCTCGCGGATGAGCGGCGGGCGTTTGAGGGGCAGCACCGCGCTTGCATCGGGGATCGGCGAGAAGGCGCTGTAATAAACGCGGCGCAAGCGGAAATTGTCATACAAGCGGCTGGCCTTGCCAACGATGTCCGCATCGGTGGCGGCATCGGCGCCAACAATCATTTGCGTCGACTGTCCGGCGGGCGCAAACCGCGGCGCATGGCGAAAGCGCTTCTTCGCATCCTTCGCTTCAGAAAGATCGTCCTTCACCTTGCCCATTGCACCTTCAATCTGGCGCGCATCCTTGTCAGGCGCGAGACGTGTCAGCCCGGCATCGGTCGGCAGTTCAACATTGATCGAAACCCGGTCGGCGTAGAGTCCTGCCTGATGCACGATCTCGGCATCGGCTTCTGGAATAGTCTTCAAATGTATGTAGCCACGAAAATCGTGCTCTTCGCGCAGGATACGCGCGACCTCGACGATCTGCTCCATCGTGTGGTTCGAGCTTTTGACGATGCCCGAAGAGAGAAACAGCCCCTCGATATAATTGCGGCGATAGAAGGCAAGCGTGAGGTCGACCACCTCCTGCGGCGTGAACCGGGCGCGTTGCACGTTCGAGCTCTTGCGGTTCACGCAGTAGTGGCAATCGAAAATGCAATGATTGGTCAGCAAGATTTTTAGAAGCGAGATGCATCGACCATCCGGAGCATAGGCGTGGCAGATGCCCATTCCTTCGGTTGAACCGATGCCCTTTTCCGACCCCAGCGAACTTTTCTTCGACGTGCCGGACGACGCACAGGATGCATCATATTTCGCCGCGTCCGCGAGAATTTCCAGCTTTTGAAGAACGGTCTGCGAAGCCATTCGTTCGATATATGTTCTCTAGTCGGATTTGCCTAGGACTTTCCTCGCGCTGTCGTCTCCGTCCACCTCGTTTAACGAGCAAGATCCTTTGAAAGGGGAACATAACCGGATGTTTTGCGGTTGGAGAAATGAAACTAAACAATAATTTAGGAGCTTCAATGTCGTATTTCGAAACGCGCGACGGGACCAATATTCGTTACAAGGAACTCGGCGAAGGCCGCCCGGTCATCCTCATTCATGGCTGGCCGTTGTCGAGCGATAGTTGGGACTCTGTGATGATGGCGCTGGCCGATAAGGGCATGCGCGCCATTGCCTACGATCGTCGCGGGTTCGGCCGGTCCGACCATGCGAAGACGGGTTACGATTACGATACATTCAGCGATGATCTTGCCGACCTCATCTCCCATCTCGACTTGGCCGACAATATCGGCCTCGCCGGCTTTTCGATGGGCGGCGGTGAAATCGCGCGCTACCTCAATCGGCATGGCGGCAAAGGCGTGAATGCAGTCGCATTGGTAAGCTCGGTCGTGCCCTATATGCTCAAGACCGACGATAATCCCGATGGCGTGCCGCAATCGACTTTCGACGAAATGACCGAAGGCATGAAGCACGATTACCGCCACTTCTTCACCGGCTTCTTCCAGGATTTCTACGGCGACGGCTGGATCAAGGACAAGGTCACCGACGAGGAAAAGGATTGGGCATGGATGACCACGATGATGAGTGCGAAATGGGCGACGATGAAATCCGCCCAAGCGTTCGCGACTACCGATTTCCGCCCAGACTTGCCCAGCTTCACGGTACCCACGCTGGTCATCCACGGTACGCAGGACAAGACGGTCCCGATCGACGCGACCGGTAGAGCCGTGGCGAAAGCCGTCCCGGCGGCGAAACTGATCGAATATGACGGCGAGCCCCACGCGGTCTTTGCCACGCAAACCGAGCGGTTGGCTGACGACTTGGTAAAGTTCTTCTCGGCGAACTGACCCGAGCGTACGGAATGGAGCGGCGGGGTTTGGGACCCCGCCTCTTACTCATATCGCGAGATCGCGATTAACTTTGTTCCTTTAGGCCAAATTAAGCAGAAGACATCGATCCTGCCTTCCCAAAAGGAGGGCAAGCGTGGCGCTTTTTCGCAGAAAGACGGCAGTGGTCGACATGCCCGAACGGCGTATGGCCAAGCGCCGCAGCGTAGATTGCCCCGCCCGGCTCAAGATGCTTGGCGGCGACAAGCACGGCAGACTGACCGACCTTTCGGAAGCGGGTGCCCGCTTCGATACGACAGATCCGCCATGCGAAGGCGTCTCCGGCCTTCTCGAATGGAACAATCACGAATATTTCGGCAAGATCGTATGGGCGAACGAACACGGCTGCGGCGTGGTGTTCGAACGGCCCATTCCCCATTCCGTAGTCGATAAAACCGTTGGCGCCGCAGCCGCCGACCCGCCGCAGGGGCCGGTCGCGAACTTCGGAAAGATTCCGATGGGGCAGAAACGCGGGCGGCGGACCGTGTTCGTGCCTGAGTGATGTTTATTCGGCTGCTGCCTGCTTGAGATGTTCTCCGAAAAAAGGCGAGCGTCGCAGGCCAGATCACAGCTTGCGCGGCAAGATGGCCTAGGAGTAGCGGAAGGTACCGGTTTTGAGCTGCGTCCCGGTGCCCAACAAGGCATGATCCACGTCGGGAAAGATCAAGCTTATGGTAGGCAGGCTCGCGGCATAGCAGTGTTCGGCGAGAGGAATGCGCCGGGCAGTTCTGTGCTCAGGGGTTGCTCCGTCGCGGTGGTAGGTGGACCGGATTGTGCCAATACCGGCGCTGCAAAAGTCTTGGCTCCTGCCGTGATTGGGGTGTGAATGTAGCTTATTGGACGAGACTATGTGGGAGCTGGGAAATTGTCGAGTTTTGCCGCTTATGCGCACAGGCCCTGCAGATACCAGTCGGGCATGCCGCCGCGCCCGTCGCCCACGATGCCGAGGCGGTAGATCCAGTAGCGGCGACCGGTATCGTCCTCGATCCGGTAATAGTCGCGCAGGCGGGCACTGCCGCGCTCACGCCACCATTCGGGCGCGATCCGCTCCGGCCCCTCGACCCGCGCGACTTCGTGTACCTGCCCGCGCCAACGGAAGCGCTTGGGATAGCCGTCGGGCGTGGCATAGAGCACTGCGATCTTCTCGGCCGTATCCAGCAGTTTGAGCGGGCGCTTATGAAAGGGGAGGTCGCCCTGGCTCGCCGGTTCGGGATCGAGCGGGCGCTGCCATCGTTGCGCGCGCTCGGGAATGTGGCTGGCGAAGGGGACCGGGCGGCTCACCGCCTTTTCGCCGAGGCGCACCGTCAGCCGGTCGATACAGGCGGCAAGGCTGGTACCGTGCGCTTCCGCCGCAGCTTCGATATCGCCCTGCTCCAGCGCGAGCGGTTCGGCCCAGCTGGCGCGCAGGCGCACCATTTCTATCCCGAAGCCCGCGTCGACATCGTCGAGCTTGGCGGCGAACAACCGGCAGATATGCGCCGCCTCGCGCGTGGCGGCGGCGAGTTCCAAGCGGCGGACGATGACCTCGCCATCGACGCGCCACAGGCCGATCTCGAGCCGCCGCGCGCCCTCGCCCCGCCCTTCGAGCTCGCGCGCCATATCGGCGGCGAGATCGCCCAGCACCTGATCGAGCAGTGGGCGGTGGCGGATCGGCTCCATCAGCCGGCGCTGGACCAGCGGCATGTCCTGCTGCACCACCGGGAGCAGCGGTTCGGGCACCCGGCCGAGCAATTGGTCCATCCGGATGAGTGGATTGGCGGCGGGCGATTTCCTGTTGCGGAACCGCCGCTGGATCGCGTCACGCCCGATCGTGCCAAGTTCGCCCAGACGTTTGAGGCCGAGGCGGCGCAGTACGGTCAACACGTCCTGGTCGAGGCGCAAGGCGGCGACCGGCAGGTCGGACAAGGCGCGGGCGATGTCGTCCTCGGCACTCGATCCTGTCCCACCGACAATAGCGTCCGGCGGGCCGTAATGCGAAAGCGCCCAGGCTGCCCCCGCCGTAGGCGCGATGGCGGCACGTACTGCGAGTTTACGCCGGGCGAAAGCGCGTGCGACATCGGCGAGCAGGGACTGCTCCCCGCCATAAAGATGCGGTACCGCCGTAACGTCGATCAGCAGGCCGTCGGGCGCATCCATCGCCGACCACGGACCCCAGCGCCGCCCCCACAGCGCCAGCTTTTCGAGGAAGGCGAGGTCCGCCGCAGGGTCTGCCGGGGCGGTGGCGATGGCGGGACAAAGCGTGCGTGCATCGGCAAGCATCGTGCCGCGCCGCGCACCCGCCTCCAGCGCGATGCGGTTGAGCGCCTCGATTCGGGGGCCGTGCGCGGTATCGGCGATCAGCACCAGCGGGCCGGCATCGAGCGCCGAGCCCGCCTCGCCCATGGCAAGCCGCCAGCGATCCATCGCCAGCGCGGGCAGCCAGAGGGAGAGGATGCGGCGGCCCGAGACCGATGGAGCCGGGGAAGACAACGCAATTCATCCCCGTTCGCCCTGAGCCTGTCGAAGGGTTGGTCTTCTTTCCATCCTTGAAACGGAGGAAAAAAGCAGTCCTTCGACAGGCTCAGGACGAACGGAATTGGAAGCGTCTTGCCGGGTCGATGAATGAGCCACCAGCATCCCGCCCCCATCGCCCAGCACCCATGTACCCGGCCGGTGCCCGCGTGCGCGGAACAGCTCCGCATGCCATGCCGGATCGCCGGGCGCCTGCGTATTCCAGCGGGGTGCGGGCGACGGCGCGCTTGCTACTTCCCACCGCATCCGGGCCGAAGACAGATCGCGCCCCGCATCGAGCCGTACGAGAAACAGGGGCACGCCATGCTTTTGAGATACCAACGTCAATCGCCGCGAAGCGGTGAAATCGAGCGCCTTGGGATTGCCCGACATCTCGCCGATAACGAACGCCAGATCGCGGCAGCGCAGCCCTTCTTCCAGCGCGAACAAGGCATCTTCCGGCTTGTCAGCCAGCACATGGATCACCCGGTGACGCACATCTTCGGGCAGTCCTGCGCGGTAGGGCCGCCCCGACAGGCGGGCCGCCTCGCGCGTCTGCACCCACAGGATGCCGCGCCGGTCCTCCGCCTCATCGGTTTCGCCTCGCGGTGTGGTGCGCCAATCGTCGAGCGCCAGGGCCAGCGCCGCGCCCGCCCCCGCCCCCTCGCGTGAAGAGGCAAACACTTCGTTGTGGAACGCCTTGCCTTCTTCCGCCGCCAATCCCGGGCGCCACCGCGCGCTACGCCGGACACACAGCGCCGCGACGTCTTCGCCGATCGCGTGCAGAGCCTCTTCGGGCAGGGAGGAAAGGTCGGGTTGGGTCATGCGGGAACGACTCGTTTGTTCCTCTTATGTTCCAACGGTAAAGGATTCGCAATCGGCCTTCCGGGTTATCCGCAGCCCCGTCGGGACCGAACGGCGCGTTCGGCCATTGATAGGACGAATTCAAAGGAGACGCTTTCACATGAAATATGCCGAAGGAAATGCCGACAAGCTGAAAACCAAAATGTGGAAGGCGATGGCCGATTCGTCCTTCGTGTTCCTCGAACTCGACGGTCGGCCCGGTACCGCTGTGCCGATGACTGCACAGCTCGACAAGGATGCCAACAGCGCGATCTGGTTTTTCAGCCACATCCACAGCGATTTCACCGATCTCGGCCCGGCAACCGTCACCTTCGCCGGCAAGGATCACGAGATGTTCGCGCGCATCAGTGGCACGTTGGTGAAAGAAGAAAGCCGCGAGCGGTTCGACCACTTCTGGAATAACTTCGTTGCCGCATGGTATGACGAGGGCAAGGACGATCCTGAGATCTTCTTCATGCGCATGGATCTGGGCGATGCCGAGATCTGGAACGGCGACATGGGTCTGCTCAATGTCGCCAAAATGGCGCTGGGCATGGACGTTCACGAAGATGCCGAGGAACAGCACGCCAAGCACGTCGACCTGTAAGGCGCGACGCATTCGAACAAAGGCCGCTCCGTCCGGGGCGGTCTTTTTCGTTCAGTCCGCCATCGGTATGGCCGCCTCGTCCCCTTCCACATCGTCGACCACGCTGACGATACCGCGGCCCAGATGGCTGCGCTTGCGGCTGTAGAGGACGTAGACCACCATCCCGAGCGCGCCCCATAGCGGCAACACCAGGATCGCGATCAGCGGCAGGTTCACATACAGGAATAGGCAGCCCGCCAAGGTAAGCGGCGCGACGATCCACACCGCCGGCATACGGAAACTGCGTTCGCGATCCGGCTCACGCTTGCGCAGCACCATCACCGCTACCGCGACCATGAAGAAGGCATAGAGCGTACCCGCATTGGCATAATCCGCCAGCAGCCCTACCGGGAGGAACGCAGCGCCCAAAGCCACGATCAGACCCGTCATTATGGTGACGACATGCGGCGTCTTGAAACGAGGATGCACCTTGCTGAGCCGCTCCGGCAGCAAACCATCTCGGCTCATTACGAAGAAGATGCGGGTCTGCGCGAAGATCAGCACGAGGATGACCGACGGCAGTGCCAGGAAGGCCGCGATACCGAGCGCATTGCCGATGCCCGAGAAACCGATCTGGCGCAGGACATGGGCAAGCGCCTCGTCGGAGCAAACCAGCGCCGAAGCATATTGGGGCAGTGCACATTGCCGTGCCAGTTCTTCCGATCCGGCGGGAAACGGAATGCCACCCGGCCCCATCAGCGGCTGTCCGCCGATCGTACCGATCGCGCCGGCGGCAACCAGAATGTAGAACACCGTGCACACCAGCAGCGAGCCGATCAGACCGAAGGGCACGTTCCGCTGCGGATCCTTGGTCTCTTCTGCCGCGGTGGAAACGGCATCGAAGCCGACATAGGCGAAGAAGATCGTTGCCGCCGCCCCCACTGCGCCAAGGCCGGTCCCGAACCCGCCGAACACCCCGGCCGGAAGGAAGGGATTGAACCGCGCCGTGTCGAATTCGGGACTGGTCAGCGTGAGCACGATAAAGGCGGTCAATGCCGTCACCTTGATCGCGACGAGCACCGCATTGACCTTCGCGCTTTCACTGGTGCCGACGACCAGCAAAGCCGTTACGAGTAGCGCGATAATAAGCGCCGGGAGGTTGATAAAACCGCCCGGCGCGCCGCCGAGATAAAGCGGACCGGCCGCGAGCCAGGCGGGCAATTGAATGCCAAGAAATTCGTTGAGAATCGTACCCGAGAAATATCCCGACCAGCCGACCGAAACAGCACTCGCCGCCACGGCATATTCGAGAATAAGCGCCCAACCGACAGTCCACGCGAGGATCTCGCCGACCGAGGCGTAGCTATAGGTATAGGCAGATCCCGCAACGGGAATCATGGCAGCGACCTCGGCGTAGCAGAGCGCGGCCACGATACACACCGCACCGGCGATGGCGAAAGCGAGCATCAGGCCCGGCCCCGCCTTTTGCGCGCCGGCGGCGGTCAGGACGAAGATACCCGTCCCGATGATGCAGCCGATACCGAACAGCATGAGCTGGACACCGCCCAGCGTGCGGACGAGAGCTTTCTTGTTGGCGACTTCTAGGATGGCATCGAGAGGCTTTACGCGGTCGAGAATCATGCGCGCTTGAACTCCCCGGCCCCTTGCGGACAATCCGTTCGGCAGGCCGGAGGCATTCGCTTACACTGTCACAATTTCGTCGGAAAGCAGGAAAATTACGCGCCGAGGATGGAAGGAAACAATCCCGTTACCAGAATGATGATTACCGCCAGCGGACAGAGCCATGCAATCAGGAACCGGAACAGGCCGAAGCTCAGCGGAGACAGCCCTGTCGTCGTCTGCAAGAGGCGTTTGTCGGCCTTCCATCCGATGAAAAGGGACGTGAGCAACGCGCCCAAGGGCAGCATGATCTTACCCGTAAACCCGTCGACGGTATCGAGGATATCGGTTTCGGCGAACAGCGACCAGAAGCCGAGCGGTCGCACGTCCGACCAGACATTGTAGCCGAGCAGGCAGAATATCCCGATGACAAAGGCGCCGATACCGAAGATCAGCGCCGATTTCGGGCGCCTCCAGCCCCGTTCGCCGATGCCCCAGGCGGTCGGCACCTCAAGCAAGGAGATCGAACTGGTGACCGCGGCAACGAGGATCAGGACGAAGAAGAGGAAGCCGAACAAGGCACCGCCCGGCATGGTCTGGAAGGCGAAGGGCAGCGTCTGAAACACCAGCGTTGGGCCCGCGGCGGGATCGAGCCCGACCGCGAACACAATCGGGAAGATCATCAGGCCGGCCAGCAGGGCCACGCAGGTGTCGGCGATTGCAATCATGGCAGATGTCGAGCCGAGCCCGCTGCCTTCCTTGATATAGGAACCGTAGGTGATCAGTCCGGCGACGCCGAGCGACAGCGAGAACAACGCCTGCCCCAAAGCGGAATTCATCACCGGCGGCGTCAGTTTCGACCAGTCGGGCGTGAACAGAAAGGTCAGCGCCTCGCCCATTTCCCCTTCGACTGCGCCGTAAATCACGAGGCCCAAGAGCAGCACGAAGAAGATCGGCATCAGATAGGTCGCCGCCTTCTCGATCCCGGAGGAGACGCCGCGCGCCACGATGAAAAGCGTCAGCCCCATGAAGCCCAAATGCATGACCAGGAGCAGCATCGGGCTGGCAAACATGTCGGAAAGCCGCTGCTGGATCTGGTCGCGGCTTTCTCCGGCCAGCGCACCGCGAAGGGGGTCGCCGGACAGGATGGCCTGGATGAAATCCGCGCCCATCGTGCCCGCGTAGTACAGCACCCAACCGGCAACGACCGAATAGAAGGACAGGATTAAAAAGGCCGCGATAGCTCCGATACCGCCGAAGATGGACCAAGCGGGAGAGGCATTCGATTGACCAGCAACCCGCCGGATGGACCCCACAGCGTCGGTCTGGCCGACGCGGCCGATGAAAATCTCTGAAAGCACCAGCGGCAGCCCGAGGAGGAATACGCAGGCAATGTAAAATATGACGAAGGCGCCGCCGCCGCTTTCGCCGGCCAGCGTGGGGAAACGCCAGATGTTTCCAAGCCCTACCGCTGCGCCGACCGCCGCCAGAATGAATGCGGAGCGCGAGGACCAGCCCTCACCCGTGTTCTTCGCCGTAGCGACCATTACCAATATCCCTCCCGGACCGATGCGACGAATTCCCGCCCTCACTATACTGCGCGCTCCCTAAGCAGAGCGAGCGCCCTTGTCCAAGGGTTAGCTTCCCCTCTCCGCCCACCCTTGCTAGGGCGAACGCCATGTCGACGACATTTCAACTCGATACCTCGACCAGCCGGGCCAATCCCACCCCGCAGCCGATGAAGCGGCTGACCGTGCCGAAAATCCGCGCACGTAAAACGGACGGACAAAGCGGTGAACCGCTGGTCATGCTGACCGCCTATACCGCGCGGCAGGCGCAGTTGCTGGACGAGCATTGCGATCTCCTGCTGGTCGGCGACTCCTTGGGCCAGGTCATTTACGGCCTGCCTTCAACCATTCCCGTCACGCTCGACATGATGGCCAATCATGCAGCGGCCGTTGTACGCGGAAGCTATCATGCGGTGGTCGTGGTCGATATGCCGTTCGGATCCTACGAAGCCTCGAAGGAACAAGCATTCGAAAGCGCGGCGCGCTTGCTCAAAGAGAGCAACGCCGCAGCGGTAAAGCTGGAAGGCGGCGAGGCGATGGCCGAGACGGTCGCGTTCCTGTCGGGACGCGGCATCCCGGTGATGGGTCATGTCGGACTGACGCCGCAAGCGGTCAATTCACTGGGCGGATACGGCGCACGCGGCCGTAGCGATGCCGAGGCCGAAAAGATCGTCGGCGATGCGAAGGCGCTCGATGAGGCCGGTGCTTTTGCCGTGGTTGTCGAAGGAGTGGTCGAACCGATCGCCATCGAAGTCACGAACGCAATTTCCTGTCCGACTATCGGTATTGGTGCATCGGCGAAGTGCGACGGACAAGTCCTCGTGACCGAGGATATGCTGGGCATGTTCGAACGAGTGCCACGCTTCGTCAAACGCTACGAAAACATCGCCAAGACGATATCGCAGACCGTCGCGCGGTATGCCGACGAAGTGCGTTCGCGCAGCTTCCCCTCATCCGATCAAACCTATCAGCCGAAGAGCTGACGAGAGACCAACTCCCATGGCAACCTTGCTGCGTTTCTATGCGTTTTCGCTGTTCTTCACTGCTGCCTGTCTCGTACTCGCGGCTTGGTACGGCTATGCGAGCACCGGCACGGTGGAAGGCTTGCTCTCGATCCTGTGGATCGTCGTCGTCTTGTCGATCCTCGAAGTCTCACTCAGCTTCGACAACGCCGTGGTCAATGCCACCGTCCTGCGCGAAATGGACCCGGTCTGGCAGCGCCGCTTTCTGACATGGGGGATTCTGATCGCGGTGTTCGGCATGCGGATCGTTTTCCCCGTCGCCATTGTCGCCATCGCGGCGGGTCTGGGACCGGTCGAGGCAGTCAGGTTGTCGCTCAACGATCCAGTCGAGTACGAGCGTATCGTCACAGGCGCCCATGTCGCCATTGCCGGCTTCGGGGGCGCGTTCCTCGCCATGGTCGGCCTGTCGTTCTTTTTCGATGCCGATAAGGAAGTGCATTGGATTGCAGCGGTGGAGCGGCATATCGCTCGCTTTTCCAGCATTCCCGCCATCGAACTCGGCATCGTGCTCCTGCTGATCTGGGTTGTCTCCTTGCTTCTTCCCGATGCCGACGCCTTGAGCTTCGTGACGGCCGGTGTGCTCGGGCTGGTGACCTACATCGCAGTAAACGGAATCGCTGCGGTCATCGAACAGCGGGAAGCGGCAAAAAAAGCGGCCGGCGAACTGGTGCGCTCGGGCCTCGGCGGGTTCCTCTATCTTGAAGTTCTCGACGCATCCTTCAGCTTCGATGGCGTCGTCGGCGCTTTCGCCCTGTCGAACAACATGATCGTCATTGCACTTGGCCTGTCGGTCGGCGCGATGTTCGTGCGCTCGATCACCATTCATCTGGTTAAACAAGGTACGTTGACCCAATACCGCTTTCTCGAGCACGGCGCCTTCTGGGCGATCATCGTACTCGGGGTTATCCTGCTGTTCAGCGCGCGCTACCATATCCCCGAAACCATCACCGGCCTGATCGGCGCGGTGCTGATCGGGATCAGCTTCTGGTGGTCCCTTCGTTATAACCGGCGGCATCCGGATGCCTCGCCAGACGAGTAGACAACGGAGCAGCCAGCACCAGCTGGAACAGGTGATAGAGCAGCAGCGGTACGACGACGAACCCGGCGACGTCCGGCGGGAACAGAACGGCGGCGAGCGGCACACCGATAGCCGCCGATTTCTGCGCGCCCGCAAAGAGGAACGATACGCGGTCCGGCCGGCGAAGGGCAAGCGCCCCGCCCGCCAACCACGCGCCGCAATGGGCCAGTGCCAACATTAGGGCGACAAGCGCTACGATGACTGCCCAATCGGCCGCGCCGACCTTCGTCCAGATTCCCTGCGTCACCGCACCGGAGAACGCGACGTAAACGGCGATTGCGATCACGAGCCGATCCATCCAGACGATCTTCGGCTTGTGTTTCGCAATGAAGCCGGTCGTGCGGGTCTGCACGATCTGGCCGATCGCGAAAGGCAGGATCAGCACGAGCAGGATCTTGATGATCGCCCCGCTGCCGACCGCCCCCTCTCCGCTTCCGCCGAATATCAGGAACAAAGGCACGGATACGAAGACACCGAGAATGTTCAACAAGGCAGCGGCTATCACGGACAGCGCAATATTGCCCCCGCCCAACGTGCTGTAAGACGTGGCCGACTGGACCGTCGAAGGCAGAACACCGAGATAAAGAAAACCGGTCGCAATGAGCGGCGGCATCAGAAGCGCTGCGACGAGGTTCGCGCCGAACCCCATTACCGCCAGCGATCCGAATACCCAGAGGATAAGCGGGAGGAAAAAACGCCAGTTGGCGAAGCCCGCCCGCATGTCTTTACGCGCGATGCGCATGCCGTTCAGCAGAAACAGCAGGAAGATCGCGACATCGGCGACCGATTGCGCGACCTCGCGACTGGCCCCGCTCACAGGAAGGAAGGCGGCAAGAAGGATGGCGCCGACCAGCATGCGCAGCATTGGGTCGGCAAACAGAATGCGTAAAATCATGGCGCCGCCCTGCGTTCCGCATGCCGCCTTGTCCAGCGACCCGGCGTCAGGATTGCATGTCGTATTGTTTGAGGAGATCGTACAAAGTCGGACGGCTGACGCCGAGCAACCGGGCCGTACCCGAAATGTTGCCGTCCGCCCTAGCTAATGCACTGCGGATCATTCGACGGTCGGCAGCCTCGCGCGCCTGTTTCAGATTGAGCGCGCCTTCCGCCCCGTCGCTATCGCCGAGGTCGAGATCCTCGGCGTTCACGAGCTTGCTGTCGGCCATGATGACCGCCCGCTTTACCCGATTTTCCAGTTCGCGGACGTTGCCCGGCCATGGCCATTCGTCGATCGCCCTCAGCGCGTCGGGGGCGAAGCCAGATACTTGCGGGTTCATTTCCGCTGCGAACCGGGTGAGGAAATGTTTGGCGAGTAGAACCGCATCGCCGGGCCGTTCGGCGAGCGTCGGCACTTTCACCACGATCTCCGCTAGACGATAGAATAGGTCTTCGCGAAACCGCCCATCCGCGATCATCTCGTCAAGATTCTGATGGGTCGCGCAGACGATACGGACGTCGACCGGGATCGCCTTGCGCCCGCCCACCCGCTCGATCACCCGCTCCTGCAGAAAACGCAGCAATTTGACTTGCAACGGCAGCGGAATGTCGCCGACCTCGTCTAGGAACAGCGTACCGCCATCGGCCAGTTCTACCTTGCCTTCGCTGGTGCGCACGGCGCCGGTGAATGCGCCCTTCTCATGACCGAACAGCTCGCTTTCGAGCAGTGTTTCGGGGATAGCCGCGCAATTGATGGCGATGAAGGGTCCGTGGCGCCGGTCGCTGGTGTCGTGAAGCCCGCGGGCAAGGAGTTCCTTCCCGGTCCCGCTCGCACCCAGCAGCATGACCGAGACGCTCGTCGGTGCTACCCGCTCTATCGTCCGAGCGACCTTGCTCATTTCCGGTGCTGCCGTGATCATCGTGCCGAGCACCCGGCGATCCTCACCGACCTTTTCAGACAGTTTACGATTTTCGTCCTCGATCCGGTGCAGGCCGAACGCGCGGCTGACGATCAGACCCAACTCGTCGATATCGACTGGCTTCTTGTAGAAATCATAAGCCCCACGTTCGATTGCGGTGAGGGCGCTCTCTCGCGCACCGTGCCCGGAAGCGACAACAACCTTGGTATCGGGCTTCAACTGCATGATCGCATCGAGCACTGCAAAACCCTCGCTCGTTCCGTCGGCGTCCGGCGGCAGGCCCAGATCGAGCGTCACGACCGCGGGCTCTTCGGAACGCAGCAAGGCGAGCGCCTGCTCGCGATTGCCGGCGCTGAGCACTTCGTAGTCCTCGTATGCCCACCGCAATTGGGCCTGCAACCCCTCGTCGTCCTCGACGACCAGCAATTTCGGTTTTGCGTCCGCTCGTGCCATTACGCCGCCTCGCGCGCCTTATCTTCATCAATTTCCAGCATCGGACGTGCAGATTCCAGCGGCAGGCTGATCGTAAAGCGCGTGCCGAGACCTTCGCGGGAATCGACATCGAGTTGCCCGCCCATTGCCCGGATCGTCTCCCGCGCTTCGAACGCCCCGATGCCGAACCCGCCGTCCTTGGTCGAGACGAAGGGCTTGAAAAGACCTTCCCGCAGGAATGCCGGGCTCATGCCGACGCCGCTATCGATGACGCAAATCCGACCATACAACCCGTCGCTGAACGTCTCGATGGCGACCGCGCTTTCCGCATCACTGGCATCGATCGCATTCTGGACGAGATGGGTCAGCGCCTGCTCCAATCCCTCGATCTGACCGCACACCTTCGCTTCCTCGGATCGGATCAGCGTCAGGGGATGAATGCCAGCCAGTCGCGTGGTCACGGCGACGACCGGACCACGCATATCGAATGCTTCGCTTGAGCGGGTGGCAGTCGTTCCATAGCGACCGAGGCGCGCCAGCAAGGTGTTCAGCTTGTCGGCACTGTTACGCACGGTAAGCATCATGTCGCGGCGGAATTCGGGATTGTCCGCATGCTTTTCTGCATTGCGGGTGAGCAGCGACATTTGGCTGGCGAGGTTCTTGATGTCATGCATGACGAACGCCATCCGACGATTGAATTCGTCGAACCGGCTCGCTTCGAGAAGCGCCGCCTGACCGGCCTGCTCGGCGAGGTAGCTGGCGAGTTGGCGACCGACGATCTTCATGATGTCGAAGTCCTCCCAGTCGAGCCGGTGATCGTGCGCCGGCATGGCCAGGACGATCACGCCGACAAGCCGGTCGAAATGGATCAGTGGCACCGCCGCCCAAGCAGAGTCGCAGTTAATAAGCCAGTCTGGGCAGAACGCATCGCAGCCCACCGATCTGGCTCCTTTGCGTAGCCCCGGAAGATCGATTACCCTGCCATCGCGTTCCATCGCGGATATCAAGGGTGCGGGCAAAGTCCGGGGCAAGACGTTCTGATCGCCCCAATTGCGCGATGCGATGCGAGAGAACCCCTGGTCCTCGCTATGCATAAAAAGCAGCCCTCCTGGGCTCCCCGTCAGATCGGCGAGCGCTTCGATCGCGCGTTCCGGCAAGGCGTCGCTCGACCCATCCTTTCCGCGTGCAATAGTTTGTGTGAACCGAAGCCATTCAGCACGATAATCGTAACGGTGTTCGAACAGGTGCTTGAGCGCCGTCACCCGGAGCCAGGCACGTGCGCGGCGCGAGGGCATCCAGATCAGCAGGAGTGAGGCGGCAATTACCATTGTGCCAACCTGCAACATCCGCGCGGTGTCCGCAGAGGCAGCATCGAGCCATCGTGCGGTAAGCGCCAAAGCAAACGCGTAACTGACGATGAGCAACAGCGAGAGAAAATGGAACGTCGCGGTGCGCGAAGGGCGGAACTGTAGGCTGGACGTAGAGCGCCGGAAACCGACCGCACTGACCAGGCTCGCTATAGCGATGGTCAGGGCATAGAATGGCTCGAGGGTTTGCGGAGTCGTTCCAGTGAGCCACGCCAGCAAATGAAAGTTGAGCGAAAAAGCCCAAATGGCAAGCAGGCCGCCCGCACTCCACCGCAGCAGGATACGCGTTTGCCGCTCGGCTCCGAGATGGAGGTTGTGAACCAGGACCAGTGCGCCGACCGCAACGAGAACGCGAAGGATTGATGACGTTTCGAAAACCAGGGTTTCCGAAATCCCGCCATCAGGCTGGGCGGGGACGAACAGAAGCGCAAATTGCAGGGTCTCGACCAACGCAATCGCTACGATGGCAGGCCGGACCAAAACGAGGTTTTCGTCCCGTCCATCATTCGCGAACAGGCGGAACAATGCGTAAATCCAACCGAGATTGGCAAGAATTTCTGTGGCTTCGGCAAGATGGTGCCCCATACCGAACGCCGCCGAACTTACGAACCACGATGCAGATGCGAGGAACGCAGCTATGGCAGCAGCGCGGTCAAGTCGGCTTACGCCTCCCGGTCGCCCAACCCAGATAGCCGAGAGTATACAGGCAATCCCGGCAGCACCGTAAAACACGAAAGCCGAGGCGGAAATCCACCCCTGCACTATGCTAACGCCCAGAAAGCACTGCGCCCATCACCGGCTGGCAAATGCCGGTGTCGTAATGGCAGTGTAGAAGAGATGTCCCGGCAAATCGACATTGCCGAGACAGCTATCGCAGGATGGTGAATTCCGAGTAAATGCGACCGTGCGGAAGGATGCGAAATCGCTTGCGAACCCTCCGCCCGTCGATCGCTGCTTATTCGGTCACGCTGTCCTGCACCGCTTCGCCGGCGCTTTGTGCGGCATCGCCGACCTGACCGGCCGCTTCGCCGACGGAATTGGCAGCATCGGTCACGGCGTTGTCCTTGGCGACCTCTGCCCCGCTCATCTGGCTGAAAATCACGATGGCGGCGATCACGGCGACGGCAAGAATGATGACGAGGCCCCACTTAGCCCCTCCTCCCGACGAACGATGTCCGTCGTCGGTCACGACGGTGTGCGTGGTATGAGTATTGCCCGAGGGTGTCCGGGTTTCGGTTATGCGCTCTTCCGACATTTGAGAGTCCTTCCCAAGTTGATCGCCTCCAAACGACCGCTAGGACGAGACAGTTCCGCGATGAATGGTTAATGCGTTTCGAATTCGAACGGCGTCGCGCCCCGGCGCATTTCGGTAAATTGCAGGCGGCGGTTCAGCGGCGGCAGGGAACGCTGCGGACACGCCTCGCGCAGGCAACGGCGGCAGCCCGGTCCGATCGGCTGCGCATCGGCAGGACGCAGGGAAAGGCCACGGGCCTGCGCCAGGTCGGTAGCCAATACGGCTTCGATGCCGAGCGCCACGACGAAGCGCGCCGCCCCGGGCAAGCCGCCGGTATCCTTGCTGCGCGACAGGGTCAGCCATCCGGCCGTCTCGCTTTCATCTTCGAGCGCGACGAATTGCGGAACGATGGTCCCCGCCCTCTCGAACGCTTCGTGGACGTTCCATAGCGGGCAGCTTTCCGCCTCGCCCACGAAGCGCGCCGAACTTGCGCCAATGAAACGCTTGGAAAATTGCCCTGCCCGGTCCACCCGGATCATGAAGAACGGCAAGCCGCGCTGGCCGACGCGCTGTAGCGTCGTGAGCCGGTGGGCGAGCTGCTCGAAGCTAACGCCGAACCGCCTTTGCAGGATCGGCAAATCGTAACCCGTACTCTCGCACGCCCGCAGGAAGCGCCCGTACGGCATAAGCAATGCAGCTGCGAAATACCCATCGAGATGGCGCTTGAACAAGTTGCGGGCGGTCTCGTCGGAGAATTTCGCCCCTTGCGCCAAGGTGCGGATCGCGTCCCGCTGCTCCAGCTGCGCAATCTGCACGGCCAGCTGGAAATTACGTGAGGCCGGGCTCATCATCTCGGAAAGCTGGATCTGGCGCGCATGAAGATCGAGCCGGGAAATCGTATCGCGCAAAACATCCGCCGGAAGGATGCGAACGGATAGTTGGTGCCGTTCGCGCAGCCTTTCGGTGAGGGCGAAACCGATATCGCCCCGTGATAGGCGTATAGCGTCGGCCAATTCCTCCGCTGCATGATCAAGATCGGCGAAGTGGTTGCGCCAGCGTTCGATCTCCATGCGCGAGGCGGCCAGCACGTCGTCCTGCGGTTCGGCCCCTCGCCCCGCGCGGTCGTAAAGCCGTGCGAAGGCCGCCGCCGCATTCGGCGCGTTGGCGATGAACTCCGCCATCTCCTCGCGGTCGATCGCGAAATCGGAAAATCGCTCGTCGGCAAAACGGCGGGCGAGACCGTCGATCCCGCCAATGGCCTCGTCTTCCTTGAGCGCCGACGGGTCGAAATCGAATTCGTCGACCAGCGCCATGACGACGCGAGCACTTAAAGGTCGTTGCCCACGTTCGATGAGATTGAGGTAACTCGGAGAGATCGACAGGCGTGCTGCCATCGCGGCTTGCGTGAGATCGGAGCGCTTCCGAAGCTTGCGGATCTGAGGACCGGCGAAGAGAGCCACATCGGCCATTTGTAAATTTCCTTACAGCATTACATCGTTCAGGGAACGATTAATGGGTATCCTACAACTAAATTTGTAAATTATCATGTTCCGAATGCGAAATCTGTGAAACGAAAGCTTCGAGGCGAGACGCTATTACGGACAGGAGCATACGATGACCTACCAGACCAATATCACGCAAATGCAGGAGTTCATTCAGCAGGGCGGCGCCCCGTGGAACGGCATCGATGCGGCCAGCGCGGCCCGCATGGCGGTGCAGAACCGCTTCCGCACCGGGCTCGACATCGCGAAGTACACTGCAAAGATCATGCGCGAAGACATGAACGCCTACGATGCGGATCCCGCGAACTACACGCAGTCTCTCGGTTGCTGGCATGGTTTCATCGCGCAGCAGAAGATGATCTCGATCAAGAAGCACTTCGGCAGCACCAAGCGCCGGTACCTCTATCTCTCCGGCTGGATGGTCGCCGCGTTGCGCAGCGAGTTCGGCCCCCTGCCCGATCAGTCGATGCACGAGAAGACCGGCGTGCCCGCGCTGATCGAGGAGCTCTACACATTCCTCAAGCAGGCCGACGCCCGCGAACTGGGCGGTCTGTTCCGCGAGCTCGATGCCGCGCAGGATGCCGGCGACGAAGTCAAGGCACGCGACATTCAGAACAAGATCGACAACTACGAAACGCATGTGGTGCCGATCATCGCCGATATCGATGCGGGTTTCGGTAACGCAGAGGCGACGTACCTGCTCGCCAAGAAGATGATCGAGGCGGGTGCCTGTGCCTTGCAGATCGAGAACCAGGTTTCCGACGAGAAGCAATGCGGCCACCAGGACGGCAAAGTCACCGTGCCGCACGAGGACTTCCTCCAGAAGATCCGCGCCATTCGCTACGCTTTCCTCGAACTCGGCGTGGAAGACGGCATTATCGTTGCCCGTACCGATTCGCTTGGAGCCGGCCTGACCAAGCAAATCGCTTACAGCACCGAACCGGGCGACCTCGGCGATAAATACAACAGCTTCCTCGATTGCGACGAAGTCGATCCGGCCAACATCTCCAATGGTCAGGTCTTCATCAGCCGCGACGGCAAGCTGATGAGCCCGAAGCGCCTGCCTAGCAATCTCTTCCAGTTCCGCTCCGGCACCGGGGAAGATCGCTGCGTCCTCGATTGCATCACCGCCCTCCAGAACGGCGCCGACCTTCTTTGGATCGAGACCGAGAAGCCGCATGTCGAGCAGATCGCCGGTATGGTGGACCGGATCCGCGAGGAAGTGCCCAATGCCAAGCTCGTCTATAACAACTCCCCGAGCTTCAACTGGACGCTAAATTTCCGCCAGCAGGTGTTCGATGCATGGGAGAAGGACGGAAAGGACGTCTCCTCCTTCGATCGCGATCGGCTGATGAGCGTCGATTACGACGGTACCGATCTCGCCGCCGAAGCCGATGAGCGCATCCGCACCTTCCAGGCCGATGCGGCCAAGCGGGCAGGCATCTTCCATCACCTCATCACCCTGCCGACCTACCACACCGCGGCACTCAGCACCGACAATCTCGCCCGCGAGTATTTCGGCGAACAGGGCATGCTCGGCTACGTCAAGAACGTGCAGCGCGAGGAAATCCGGCAGGGTATCGCTTGCGTTAAGCATCAGAATATGGCCGGGTCCGACATGGGCGACGACCACAAGGAATACTTTGCCGGCGAAGCGGCCCTGAAGGCTGGCGGCAAGGACAACACCATGAACCAGTTCGCAGCCGCCTGAGGAGAGGAAAGGTGACCACGATGACCGAAGAAAACCCCGCCGCCGCCAAGGAACCCGGCCGCGCCCGCGCCCTGTTTTCGACCGCGGATTTCCGGATGCTGCGCACTGCGCTGATGCATTACGCCCGCCAGACGGACGACCGCGAGGAACTCGCCCGCATCAACGCCCTGCACCACCGGCTTGGAACCTACGTCCCTTCGGAGGACTGAGCCGCACCCTTTCAACAGTTCTCCTGGGGAGGAGAAACGGCCGTCGGAGCAACCCCCATAGCTCCGGCGGCCGTCATATATTTGGGCTTAGCCGCCGCTGCGCGGCATCAGTTCCAGCGCCGCGCTGGCCAAGGCTTCCGCTCCGGTCGCCACGACTTTCTCGGCATCGGGTGCCCAGAACGGCGAGTGGAGCGAAGGCAGCGGTTTGCCTTCCTCTTCCAGCGCCGTGAGCATGTCTTCCGGCGTCCCGCTGATCCAGAAGATAAGAGATTTCACATCGTCCGGCGCGGCGCGGCGGAACTGGCTGAAATCCTCGCCGCCCATCACCGCGGGCCATTCCATCACCCGGTCCTCGCCGAAACGCTGGGTGAACTCGGCCGCAATCTCGGTCGCGAATTCGGGATCGTTATAGGTCGACGGCGTGTACGGGTCCTCCACTGTCACCACAGGCATCAGTTCATCCGGCAGGCCGGCGGCAATCGCTTCGCCGCGCGCAACACGCTTGATCCCTTCGAGCAGCAGGTTCCGGCTCTCGTCGGAATAGCTGCGCACGGTCAGCTGCAACTTTGCCTCGTCCGAGATGATGTTGTGCTTCGCGCCCGCGTGGAAGCTGCCCACTGTGATGACCGCAGGATCGAGCGGTGAGGATTCGCGGCTGACGATGGTCTGCAATTTCATCACGATCGCACTCGCCAGCACGACGGGATCGCGCGTCGTATGCGGATAAGCGCCATGCCCGCCCACGCCCTTCACTGTGATGTCCACACTGTCGACATTGGCAAGCGCATAGCCCGGTGTGAACCCGATCGTGCCCGCCGGTGCCGGGGCGGCGGCATCGTGGAAGGCGACGGCGTAATCGGGCTTCGGAAAGCGTTGGTACAGCCCGTCTTCCAGCATGGCGAGGGCGCCAAGGCCAAGCTCTTCGGCCGGTTGCAGGATCATGACCAGCGTGCCCTGCCATTCGTCCTTGCGCTCGGCCAGAAGCTGTGCCGCACCGATGAAGCCTGCCATGTGCGTATCGTGCCCGCATGCGTGCATGACGCCGGTGGTCACGCCGCTCGCAGGGGTGGCGGTCTCCGTTGAGGCGTATGGCAGCCCCGTCTGCTCGACCACCGGAAGCCCGTCCATGTCGGCGCGAAGCATCACTGTCGGCCCTTCGCCGTTCTTCATTACGGAGACGACGCCGGTGCGTCCGACCTTCTCCGTCACCTCGAAGCCCAGATCGCGCATCCGTTTCGCAAGCTTGGCGGCAGTTTCGGTTTCCTCGAAACTCAGTTCGGGATGGGCGTGGAGATCACGGTATAGCTCCATCAGCTCCGGCATGTCTTCGGCGAGGCTGGCGCGAAGATCCTGCGCGGCGGCAGGCGTGGCGACGGCGAGCGCCAGCAGGGCAGCGGCTGTTGGACGAATGATGGACATGGCGTGTGTTTTCCCTTCCCGATGGAACACATGGAACACGGTCCTGACCGGGAAATTGCCTTCCCCTTCCAGCACCTGTGTGCGCGCCACGTGTGCCAGAGCACCGCCGCGTAGGGAAGAACCTAAAGCCCGTAAGTTATGACAAGCCCCGCCGAGAGGGTCATGACCATGATAAGCACGAGCGGCACACCGGTGCGGATATAGTCGCCGAAAGTGTAGGAGCCCTCGCCCATGATGAGCATGTTCGTCTGGTAGGCGATGGGTGTCGCATAGCACAGGTTCGAGCCGAACAGTACGGCCAGCACCAGCGGTTCCGCGGGCATGCCCAGTTGCGCCGCGATGGCGAAGGCGATGGGCGTGCCGACCGTGGCCGCCGTGGCGTTCGAGGCAAAATTGGTAAGGAAGGTCATCACCAGCATGATGGTGGCGATCGCCGCGGCAGGGGTAAGATATTGCAGGCCGGTCGCCATGACGAGGCCGATCCAGTCCGCCGCCCCGCTGTCGAGGATGATGCGACCGATGGCAATGCTGGCCGCAATCAGGACGATTACGGAGGCCGATAGGGCACGACCCACACGGTCGAACCGCACGCAACCGGTCACGAACATCAGGATCGCACCTGCGAGCGCGGAAATAGCGATTGGCAGCAGGCCGATCGAAGCGAGCGCGATGGTCCCGAACATAATGCCCGCCGCCAGCGTCGCGCGCGACCGGCGTGGCAACTCGCGCATTCCTTCGAGGATGAGCAGGCTATCGGTCCGCGCGAAATGTTCGAGATCGTCCGGCAGACCCATTACCAGCAGCACGTCGCCTTCGGCAAAACGAGTATCGCCTCCTTCGGAGGTGCGGGACTTTTCGCCCAGCAGCCGGTCGGGCCGGTGGGTGCCGATCACGGCAACTTCGTAGAGGTCGGCGATCCCGGAACTCGGGAGGGTGCGACCGATAAGGCGCGAATCCGCCGTTACCGTCATCTCGACTACGGCGATATCGGTGTGCGTATCGTGACTGCGGCGGCGGATTCGATCAATTACCCAGCTCGGCGCGGCATCCCCGCGCAGGACGGACATCGCCTCTTCGATCGCCTCGTGCGTGCCAGTGATGCGCAGACGCTGCTGCGGGCGAAGCAAGCCGGGCGGCACGTCGTGGAACTGAATGCCCCCCGGCAGGCGGGACGCGATTTCCTTGAGTTCGCGCCCGTTGAGAATCGAATCCTCGGTGACGCGCAGGCGGGATTCGAACTGGCGCAGGGCGTGTTGCTGCTCGATCCGGTTGTCCGACAACATGCGCGGCATGACGAGCCAGATATAGGGCAGCGCCACCAGCGCGGCGATCAGGACGAGCGGCGTGAAATGGAACACGTCCATCCGCTCCATGCCGAGATCGACCGCGATCGAGACGACGAGGATGTTGGTGGACGTCCCGATGGTCGTCGCCACACCGCCGAGCAGGGATGCAGCATTGAGCGGGATCAGCGCTTTCGACGCCGGCATCAGCCCGCGCGCGGCAAGGCTCACGAAAATAGGGATCAGCAGCACCAGCACCGGCGTGTTGTTGACGAACATCGACAGCACGAAACACACGACGAGGCTGAACAGCAGGCCAAGCTGCAGGTTGAACTTGAACATCCGCTCAAGAAAGCGAGCCGCCGGATCGAGTGCGCCGGTCACGACCAGCCCCCGCCCCATGATCATCAGCGCGCAAATGGTGATGAGCGCGTAATGCCCGAAACCGCCGAATGCGAGCGCCAGGCCGTCGGTTGGCCGGTCTCCCTCCAGCGGGAAGAAATACAGGCCCACTGCGATCACCGCGATGGTGAGCAGCGAGACGATCTCGATGGACAGCCGCCCGCGTGCGAAGGCGACGAACATGATGGCCGTCAGGACCATGGCGGCGATGGCGTGAGGAGATGGTGCAGGGATCATGTCGATGCCCCGCCAATTCAGCCGAGAAACCAACAAACCTCAAGCAAATTACGAGGACGTGGCGGCTGCAAGGCAAGAAAAATGGTGCCCCTGGCCCGACTCGAACGGGCACTCCGTAAGGAACTCGATTTTGAGTCGAGCGCGTCTACCAATTCCACCACAGGGGCACTGCGGTCCGCGCCGATTAGCGGCACCGGGCGGCAGGTTCAAGCGCCGATCACGACCGACACCTAATCTGCTCCCGCAGACCTCAGCTTCAGGCCTTGAGGGCCCCGACCAGCATCTTGTGCAGTTTGGAGTGCAGCGTGTCGTTCGCCGCGAGGACCTGCGCCGCATGGATCGGCTGTGAGCGGCCGCGGAAATCGGAGACGAAGCCCCCGGCCTCGCGCACGATCAGGCAGCCGGCCGCCGTGTCCCAATCGTTGAGGCCGCTTTCCCAGAACCCGTCGAACCGCCCCGCCGCAAGCCATGCGAGATCGAGCGAGGCTGCGCCGTAGCGGCGGATGCCTGCCACGTTCGGGCCGATGGCCGCGAATATTTTCGACCACTCAGAAAAGTCGCCATGCCCCTGAAACGGGATACCGGTCGCGATCAGCGCTTCGGAAGGATTGCGCCGCGCCGAAACGCGCAGGCGGCCATCGTGCAGCCAAGCGCCGCGTGTCTTCTCCGCCCAGAACGTTTCGTCGGTGACGGGATTGTAGACGACTGCCGCCGTCACATCGCCCCAGCCCCCGCCGCCGAGCTTCGGTTCCTGGCAGGCAATGCTGACCGCGAAATGCGGTATGCCGTGGAGGAAATTGCTCGTCCCGTCGAGCGGATCGATAATCCAGCGCGGCTTGTTCTCATCGCCTTCGATCACGCCGGCTTCTTCGAGCACGAAGCCCCAATCGGGCCGCGCATGCAGCAATTCGTCGTAGATCGTGCGCTCTGCGATGCGATCGGCCTTGGAGACGAAATCCGCCGGTCCCTTGCGGCTGACCTGCAGGTGCTCGACCTCGCCGAAGTCTCGGCGCAAGCGGCCACCCGCCTTGCGCGCGGCCTTTTCCATGACGCGGATTATTCCGGATAAAGCGGCCATGTGGGTCTCAGCTCGCCTTACCGACGTAGCTTTGCTCGTAAACATCGACCACGATCCGCGTGCCGCTCTCGATATGCGGCGGCACCATGATGCGCACGCCGTTGTCGAGCACGGCAGGCTTGTAGCTAGAGGAGGCGGTCTGCCCCTTCACCACCGCATCGGCCTCGACGATCTCGGCCTCGATCTGCGCGGGCAGTTCCACCGAAATGGGCTTTTCCTCCCACAGTTCGAGCTGCACCTGCATGCCGTCCTGAAGGAACGGACGAGCATCGCCCAAAAGATCGCTCGGCAGATGGATCTGTTCGTACGTGTCGGTGTCCATGAACACCAACATGTCGCCGTCTTCGTAGAGGAACTGGTATTCCTTGGTGTCGAGCCGCACCTTTTCGACCGTGTCGGCGCTGCGGAAGCGGACGTTCGTCTTGCGACCGTCCTGCAGGTTCTTCATCTCGACCTGCATGTAGGCGCCGCCCTTGCCCGGCTGGGTATGCTGGATCTTGGCGACCTTCCAGATGCCGTTTTCATACTCGATGATGTTGCCGGGACGGATGTCCACGCCGCTGATCTTCATGGGATTACCTTCGATAGGAAAGAGCGCCCGCCGGCGAAGCGTCAGGCCATTGGCCGCGCGCCTTACAGAACCGCGCCCCGCGGGGCAAGCGGGTGGCGCATCGCGGCGCGCTCCGGTATGGCGGCGGCGGAGGACAGGACAATGCTTCGCACCATCGGATCAGCCGCGGCGCTCGCCTTAACAGCGGTGCCCGCGCCATCGCAGGCGCAGGGCCGCCTGGTCTTGCTACCCGCTGGCGAGTACACCTGCGCCCTTCCCGGAAACGCCGCCGGTCGTGCCTGGATTACGCAACCTTCACGCAGCTTCGCGATCCTGCGCGCCTCGCGCTATCGCACCGCCGAAGGGTCGGGCACTTACCTGATGAAGGGGAAACGCGTGCGATTTACGCGTGGGCCGATGCGGGGCATGGAGATGATGCAGGTCTCGTCCGGCATGCTGCGAATTGTCGAGGACGACGGCAAGCTTGGGCGGCTCCGCTGCAATCGCTCGGGGCCGGCCACCGACTAATTCGAGCTCTCTCCCGCAAGCAGCGGAAAGGGATTGAGGGCATTGGCCGGCTCCCACCATTCCGCATCCGGAGTCGTCTGCAATATCGCGAAATGGAGGTGCGGCGCTTCTTCCGAGGCATTGCCGCTGCTGCCCACCGTGCCGATCCGCTGACCGCGGCGGACCTGCTGTCCTTCCTTCAGGCCTTCGGCATATTTGTCGAGATGGGCATAGTAGTAGATCGTCTCACCGTCCTTGCTGCGCACATAGATCGTCCTCCCGCCGGCTTTGGACTGGAACAGTTTTTCCACCCGTCCGGGCGCAGCCGAAAGCACGGTGGTACCCGTCGGTGCCATGATGTCGATCGCCTCGTGCAGCCGCGTGCCATTGCCGCGCGCATCGCTGTAAGTGTCGGTCAGATCATCGGGCCGGACATTCAGCACCGGAACGACGAGTTCGTTCGGAGCCGCCATTGAAGGCGCTGCAGCGCTTGCGTCGTCCAGCCCGCCGGAATTGACCGCTGCATCCGAACGGGCCGCGACCCCGGGTGCGCTCTCGTTGGACGAGGGGCTGGGCAAGGCATCGGCCGGGCGGGTCGAGCCGCGCTGGCTATCGGCCGTTGCATTCTCGATGAGCGAGCCGCCGGCGACGATCCAGATCAGGCTGGTGATCGTGGCGGTGACGACGATGGTCAGGATGCGGTCGATGAGCGGCATAGGTGAAGTCTATCCCGTTACGCTTCGAAAATCACCTGTGTCGATTGCGATACCATCTGGGCCAGCCGCGCGGCATCCCAATTGGTCAGGCGGACGCAGCCATGGCTCTGCGCGCGGCCGATGGTCGAAGGATCGGGCGTGCCGTGAATACCGTAGTGTTCCTTGCTCAGATCGATCCAGACCACGCCCACCGGCCCGTTCGGTCCCGGAGGCAGATCGTAGCTTTCGCCCGATTTCTGGCCACCTGTGAGGACTTCCGGACTATAGGCATAGGTTGGGTTGTGTGCGATGCCGACGATATCCCATTCACCGAGCGGCAAGGGGAATTCGCTCGAACCACTGCTGACGGTGAAGAGCGCGACCAGCGTGTCGCCTTGGTAGGCCTTTAAAGTCTTGCCCGCCTTGCTGACAACGATGCGATCGACTTCGGGCTGCTCGCTACCCACGCCGAGCGTGGCAAGCGTCTGCTGCCAGGAAAGGTCCTTGACGGCGCCTGGCGCGATGCGGTCGCCGCCGATATTCGGCACGCGAAGCTGCTGCCCCGCCTGGAAATAGCTTTTCGGCCCCGGCTGCGGTGTGAAGCCCGTGCCGCTTGCCGAAGGGGTCGGCGAAGGCGAGCCGCTGGCCGTGGCGGACGGCGTCGGACTAGGCGATGCGCTCGCGGGACCCTTCATGCCCGCCGGCCTGCCATTGGGATTGAGCTGCTTCAGCACATCGACGGTGGTATGAAACCGTTCGGCCAGTTTCTCGTCGAGCGAACTGTAGCCCAGTCGCTGCATCTTCGCCTGGTCCTCGGCATCGTCCGGCGTTTTGTAGTAGGTCGGGCTGCCCCAATTCGGCGGGACGGTGACCACGCGGGTCGCCGGGATCTGCTCCCATTCCGCAAGCGCCTGTTTGGTGGCCTCGTCCAGTTCGCCGGTCACTTCGAGATTGTTGGCGGTCTGGAAACCATTGAGCGCGTTTTCGGTGCTCATGCCCATTTTGCCATCGATCACGCCCGGGCCGAAGCCTTCCCGGTCGAGCACGACCTGTGCCTGCATGATGGGCCGGTCCTCTGGATCGGGGATCGCATCGTCGGCTCCGGCCATCGCATCGCCCTTGCCCGCGGCATCGTCGTTCGACGCCATGGTGTCGGCAAGATTGTCGCCGCTGTAGGTGTCGTAGCCGTAATCGTTGGACGATGCCTGCGCGCCCGTATCGTCCTGCGCGGTTTCATTGTCCTTGCCCTGCAATCCGCAGGCGGCGAGAGCCAGCGACGAAGCGGCAGCAACGAGGAATGTGCGCATTGAAATCTCCCGAACCCGGAGCGCGACTGGCCCCGTTCGGAAAAGATAACTTACGAAGCGGACATTTGCTCCGCGAACGCCTTCACCGCCTCGGTTTCGTCGCCCGACCAGATTGCGCCGGACACGGCAAGGAAATCGGCACCGGCCTCGACCAGCGGGCGACAGTTCGCGGGCGTGATCCCGCCTATCGCCACGCAGGGTATCTCGACCATTTCGTGCCACCATTCGAGCAGTTCGAGTTCGGGGCGATGCTCGCTCGCTTTCGTTTCGCTAGGGTAGAAGGCACCGAAGGCGACGTAATCCGCGCCTGCCTCGCCAGCTTCGATCGCCAAGTGGCGCGAAGCGTGACAGGTTACCCCGATCTGCGCATCACGGCCGAGTTCGTCGCGCGCTTCCCGCGGGTCTCCGTCGCGTTGGCCGAGATGGACGCCGTCCGCGCCGAGCCTTTTCGCGAGTGCAATCGAATCGTTCACGATGAAGGCGACGTCGCGCGTCCGGCAAATTTCGAGCAACGGCTCGGCCAGGGTGGCAGCTTCGTGCTGGTCGACGTCCTTCACGCGGAACTGGAACGCTGTGACGAGGCCGGGCGCAGCATCGATCGCACGGGCGAGGCGTTCGGGAAAAGCGCCGCCGACTTGGAGCGGCGAAATCAGGTAAAGCTGGCAGGCGGGCTGGGTCATCGCGCGGCCTCTAACCCCTCCCGGGCAGGTGGCCAAGCGTTCGGGCGGCGTTCATCGAAAATAGCAGACGTTTGCGGACATGAAACGCACGCTTGCCTTGTTCGCTCTCCCCCTTATCGCCGCCGCGCCGCTTGGCGGGGAAGTCGCTTTGGGTGAAGCACAGGCGTTTGGCACGGATGTTTCCGTTACGCCCAATGCCGTAATCGAAGACAGCCGCTGCCCGCCCGACGTCATGTGCATCCAGGCGGGCAGGCTCGTCGTCGCGGCGACCTTCCGTAATGGCGGCACGGCGCAGGCTGCCGATCTCGAACTCGGCGGCACGATGCGGGTCAAGGGCGGGATGCTGACGCTCGCAAGCGCGACACCGCCAGCCCCTGCCAATACTGAGGGCGACGACGAAGCGGAGCCTACCCCGCTTCGCGTTACCTATACGTTCGCACCCGATACGATGGAGTGACGCCTCAGGCGGCCTGCTCCACACTGGCGCAGGCGATTTCGTCGATCGCATTGCCGAGCGCTTGATCAAACTGCTGGTCGTCCATCTTCGCTTGGAGCACTTCGAGCAAGGCGCGGCTGAAGCTCGCGATCATGCCGTCGTTCTTCGCCAGCTCGCGGCAGGCTTCCTCGCGGCTGTAACCGCCCGAAAGCGCCACCACGCGCAGCACCTGCGGATGGTCGATCAACGGCTTGTAAAGGTTCGGCTCGCTTGGAATGGTGAGCTTCCACATTACCTGCTTGCCTTCGGGCACACGCTCCATCTGATCGAGTGCGGCAGACAGCAGCAACGCCTCGGCCTGCGCACGGCTCTCGCTTTTCAGGCTGACTTCCGGCTCAAGGATCGGACAAAGCCCTGCGTCGAGGATCTGCAAGCCGAAATCCATCTGCTGCCGGATATTCTCCTTGATGCCCTGCTCGTCCGCTTCGTGAATGACCGAGCGCATCTTGGTGCCAAACACGCCGAGCGACTTGGCGCGCGCGCATTGCTCGTTCAGGCCGGGCATGTCCTTCATGAGCTGCACGCCGTTCGCCGTATCGTGCATGCCCTTGTCTACTTTGAGGAACGGCACCACGCCGCGGCGGCTGAGCAGTTCGGGTATGGGCGAGCCTTCCGAATTGCAGCCTTCCATGGTTTTTTCGAACAGGATCGCACCGATCACCTTGCCACTGGTGAAGCTGGGCGAATCCACGATGCGGCAGCGCATTTCGTGAATCTTGGCGAACATCTCGTCCTCGCCGTCCCATTCGCTGTCGTCCACGCCGTAAGCCTGTAGCGCCTTGGGTGTCGATCCGCCCGACTGGTCGAGTGCCGCGATAAAGCCCTGTCCGTCGCGCATCTGCGCCGTCATTTCGTCGAAGTTCATGAAAAACTACCTCGTGTGCATTGATGGTGCATTCGTATGCGCGGGCTGTAGAGACCGCTTTGTGCAATCGCAACATGGCCGCGCGAACTTATCTCGTTGTGAGACGTAACCTGATTGGCAATCCGGATTTTCCCGTATTGTATCCTTGGAGACCACATATCGCCGATCAGGATACCAGCGAGCTTCGCGGGAAAGGCGGATGGCTCGGCGCCGCGGCGCTCGCCTTCGTGCTGTTCGTCGCACTTTCCGGCGCGACGCAGCTGACGCCGCTGTTCCCGACCTATGTCGAACGCGAGATCCTCAGCTCCTTCACCACGACCCTGGTGTTCGCGATTTATGTCGCCGGCGCGCTCGGCATGATGTGGGTGGGGGGATCGCTGTCGCGCAAATACGGCCGCAAGGCCCTGCTCGGCGCGGCGCTTGCCTCCATTTTGCTCGCCGACATCGCCTTCTATTTCGCGAGCGGGTTGCCGCTGCTCCTGCTGGGGCGGTTCCTGTCGGGTGCCGGCGTGGGCGTGTTCGTCGCGATCGGCTCACTCGCCGTGATCGACCAACTGGACGAGAAGTACTCGGAAGGCGGGGCCTTGTTGGCGGCCTGCGCCAATGTGGGCGGTTTGGCCGTAGGGTCGATCTTCGCCGGATTCGTTGCCGAACTGACCCCCCGCCCGCTGCATACACCGTTTCTAGTCCATCTGGCCCTGATCGTAGTCGCTTTCGGAGCCTTGATGCTGTCAGCGAAAACCCTCGCCAACGATACGGACTCGGAAATCGACTACTCGCTCCCCCAGATCCCCGGTGAGGCGCGCGGAGTATTCATTCCCTCCGCCATAGCCGCTTTCGCCGCGTTCTCGGTGGGCGGTTTCTTCGGTGCCTTCGTCCCATCCTTCGCCAGCGAGGAACTGGGCTTCACCAGCGCCCTTACGATCGGAATTGTCTCCTCGCTGGCCTTCGCGGCGACGATCTTCGGCAATATCGCGGCGACCGTACTTCCCGAACGCTACGCCCCGCTCATCGGCGCGGTCGTGCTTCTCGTTGGTGCATGCACGCTTGGCACGGGGCTTGCCGTGGTGTCTCTCGCCTTGCTCGCGAGCGGGGCGCTGATTGCCGGTACGGGCAACGGCATCGCGTTGCAATCCGGGCTAAACGCGATCAAACGGGAATCAGACGAAGAGAACGAGACCGAAGCCGTCACGCTGTTCTTCATGATCGCCTACAGTGCGCTTGCTTTGCCGATCCTGCTGGCGGGCGTGGTGCAGCAATTCTTCAGCCTGAAGACGACTGCGGTCGGCTTCGCCGTCGGCATAGCGCTGATGGTGGCGGTAGCGATCGTACTGCTGTGGCGCCAGCTCAGGAGCGACGCGTAATCTTGCGGATGATGCCGGTGAAGCTCAGCACCGGCTTGTCATCTGCCGAAATTATGCCGCGAACGTAGATCGTCTTACCGCCCGCCCGGGTAACTTCGCCGCGCGCCACCATCATCTGACCGGTTTCGGCCGCATCGAGGAAGTCGGCGGAGAGGTTCATCGTCACTCCGTGCGAAGAGCCTAGCGCATCGCCTGCAATGGTGAAGATCGCGCTGTCGGCGAACGTCATCAGACAGCCGCCATGCATGAAACCCGCGCCGTTCATATGGCGAGGTTCGGCGCGAAAGGCGGAGATACGATCGCCGTTTTCGTCGACCTTCTCGTAAAACGGGCCCGCGCGCTGCTCGAAAGCGTCGCTTTTCCACGTCGACCATCCGGCCCATTCGCCTTCGGTGACCGGCTGTAGCCCGCCACTCGACCCGACCGCTTCGTTCTCGCTCACGCCGTCAGCGCCGCGACGCCAGGAAGATCCTTGCCTTCCATCCATTCGAGAAAGGCCCCGCCCGCGGTCGAAACGAAGGTAAAATCGTCTTTCACGCCCGCATGGGCGAGCGCTGCGACGGTATCGCCGCCGCCCGCGACGCTGGTAAGCGAACCGCCTTCGGTAAGCGCAGCCGCCGTCTTCGCCAGCGCAACGGTCGCCGTATCGAAGGGTTCGATCTCGAATGCGCCCAGCGGTCCGTTCCACACCAACGTGCGGCAGGTCTTGAGCACATCGCCGAGGGCTTCGACAGCTTGCGGGCCGACATCGAGGATCATCTCGTCCTCGGCGACTTCGTGCACGTTGCAGGTGCGCACGCTCGGCGGATTGGCTGCAAATTCCTTCGCCACGATGACATCATAGGGCAGATGCACCGTGCAGCCCGCATGATCGGCGCTGTCCATGATGCGGTTGGCGGTATCCGTCAGGTCGTGCTCGCACAGCGACTTGCCGACATCGACCCCGCGTGCGGCAAGGAAGGTGTTGGCCATGCCGCCACCGATGATGAGGTGCTGTACCTTGCCGACGAGGTTTTCCAGCACGTCGAGCTTGGTGGAAACCTTCGCCCCGCCGACTACGGCCGCGACCGGTTGCTCCGGATTGCCGAGCGCCGCGTCGAGCGCTTTCAGTTCGATTTCCATCGCGCGCCCGGCATAAGCGGGCAGAAGGCGCGCCAGTCCTTCCGTGCTGGCATGGGCGCGGTGCGCGGCGGAAAAGGCGTCGTTGACGTAGAAATCGCCGTGCGCGGCAATGGCCTTGGCGAATTCGGGATCGTTCGCTTCTTCGCCCGGCCAGAACCGGACATTGTCGAGCAGGCCAATATCGCCATTGCGCAGGATGCCGATCGATTGTTCGACCACCGGGCCGCTGACCTCGGAGATGTACATGACCTCTTTACCGAGCACGTCCTCCACATCGTCCTGCACGTAGCTGGTCGACATCGTCGAGTTGCGCTGCCCCTTCGGCCTCCCGAAATGCGCGAACAGCAAGATCTTCGCGCCCTTGTCCGCCAGTTCGAGGATGGTCGGCTTGACCGCCTCGACCCGCGTAACATCGGAGGCGCGCCCTCCCTGCATCGGTAGATTGAGATCCACCCGCACAAGCGCGACCTTGCCGGCGATATCGCCGAGATCGTCGAGGGTTTTGAAATTCGGCATTCTGAATTCCGTTCATCCTGAGCCTGTCGAAGGATCGTTCTTCACTTCGAGCGCGGCGCTGAAAGTAAGTACAGCCGTTGACCCGCGGTCGGCTTCGCTCCCGATAAGCTCAGGGCGAACGGCTGCTCGTTAAAGCAGCCTCGCCATGACGCCGGTCGTGTCGATCATGCGGTTGGAAAAACCCCACTCGTTATCGTACCAGCTCACCACGCGGGCAAGCTTGCCTTCGAGCACGGCGGTCTCGAGGCTGTCGACCGTCGAGCTGGCCGGATAATGGTTGAAGTCGCTCGAAACCAGCGGCTGGTCGGTGAAAGCGAGTACGCCCTTCATTGCCCCTTCCGATGCAGCCTTCAGCGCATCGTTCAATTCGTCGGCGCTGGTGTCGCGGCCCGGCACGAAGGTCAGGTCGACCAGGCTGACATTGGGCGTTGGCACGCGCACGCTCGATCCATCGAGCTTGCCCTTCAGTTCGGGCAGCACCAGACCGACCGCGCGGGCCGCGCCGGTGGTGGTGGGAATCATGTTCTGCGCCCCGCCGCGCGCCCGGCGCATGTCCTTGTGCATCTGGTCGAGCATGCGCTGATCGTTGGTGTAGGAGTGGATCGTGGTCATGAAACCGCGTTCGATTCCGACCGTGTCGTGGCAGACCTTGGCGATCGGCGCGAGGCAGTTGGTCGTGCAGCTGGCATTGGAGACGATATCGTCTTCGGCCGTCAGCGTATCCTGATTGACGCCGAACACGATGGTCTTGGAAACGCCGGTCGCGGGGGCGGAGATCAGCACGCGCTTGGCCCCGGCTTCGAGATGCGGGCGGGCCGCCTCGTCCGACTGGAAGAAGCCGGTGCATTCCAGCACGATGTCGATGCCCATGTCCTTGTGCGGCAGCTTGCCCGGTTCGCGCTCGGACGTGACCTTGATGGTCTTGCCGTTGACAATCAGTTCGTTGTCGCCGGTTTCCACCGTGCCGGGGAAGCGGCCATGCGTGCTGTCGTACTGGAACAGGATGGCGTTGGCTTCGGTGTCGGCCAGGTCGTTGATCGCGATAAGCTCGAGATCGTGGTCGTCCCTTTCCAGCAGTGCGCGCGCCACGAGGCGGCCGATACGTCCGAAACCGTTGATTGCAACCTTGGTCGCCATGATAAAGCTCCTGCTTAGCCGTTCAGTTTGTTCATGATTTGCGGAACGATCGCGTCCGCCGTGAAGCCGAATTTCTCGAACAGGTCGCCCGCCGGGGCCGAAGCGCCGAACCGGTCGATCCCGATATTGAGGCCGTTCGCCATGGTATAGCGCTCCCAACCGAAAGTAGTGCCCGCCTCGATGCTGACGCGCAGTACGGTCTCTGGCGCGACGTTGGGGAGTAGCTCTTCCTTGTAGGCCGCATCCTGCTCGTCGAACAGTTCGGTGCAGACCATAGAGACGACGTCCGCGCCAATGCCGTCCTGCTCCAACCGTGCGGCGCATTCGAGTGCGACGTGGACTTCGGAACCGGTGGCGATAAGGATCACCTTGCGCTCCGCCTCCGCCGCTTTCAGGCGATATGCACCCTTCTCGCTCGAGCCCTTCGCATGGTCGTCGGTGCGGACCTGCGGCAGGTTCTGGCGGGTCAGCGCGAGAACGGTCGGCCGGTCCTTCTGGCGCAGCGCGATGTCCCAGCATTCCGCCGTTTCCACCGCATCCGCCGGGCGCATGACGAGGAGGTTCGGCATCATGCGAAGGCTCTGCACATGCTCGATCGGCTGGTGGGTCGGTCCGTCTTCGCCCAGCCCGATGCTGTCATGCGTCATCACGTAAATCACGCGCGCCTGCTGCAGCGCAGACAAGCGGATCGCGCCGCGGCAATAGTCGGTGAAGACGAGGAAGGTGCCGCCATAGGGGATAACGCCGCCATGCAGCGCCAAGCCGTTCATCGCTGCGGCCATCCCGAATTCGCGGATGCCGTAATAGACGTAGCGGCCCGAGTAATCGTCCGCCGTCAGCGCCGCGATGCCGCCCGCCTTGGTGTTGTTCGACCCGGTCAGATCGGCGCTACCGCCAATGGTTTCGGTGAGCTGCCCATTGATTTGGCCTAGCGCCATTTCGCTCGCCTTGCGGGTGGCGACCTTCTGGGGTTCGGCGATCAAGTCGGCGATGTAATCGTCGAGACTGAAAGCGTCCGGCAAATCGCCCGCCATGCGCCGCTCGAATTCATCGCGCTGGCCATCGTTCAATGCGCGGTCCTGCCATTCGCGCCGGGCCTGTGCTCCGCGGCTTGCACTTTCGTGCCAGTCGGATGCGACGTCTTCCGGTATCTCGAAGGGCTTCGCATTCCAGCCAAGCTGTTCGCGCGCCGCCAAGATTTCATCGTCGCCGAGAGGCGCGCCGTGCGTAGCGCTGGTGCCCTGCTTATTGGGCGCGCCCTTGCCGATCACCGTCTTGCAGGCGATCAACGACGGTCGCTCGCTCGCCACCGCCTCGTCGAGCGCGCGGCGGATGTCGTCGAAATCGTGGCCGTTGCAGCTTACCACGTGCCAACCGGTCGCCTCGTACCGCGCCTTGATGTCCTCGCTGGTCGAGAGATCGGTCGACCCATCGATGGTGATGTTGTTATCGTCCCACAACACGTTCATCCGGCCGAGCTTCAAGTGGCCGGCCAGGCCGATCGCCTCGTGGTTGATGCCTTCCATCAGGCATCCGTCGCCCGCGACAACCCAGGTGCGGTGATTGACCAGACCGTCGCCGAATGTTGCATTCAAATGCCGTTCGGCGATCGCCATGCCCACCGCCATCGCCAACCCTTGCCCGAGCGGACCTGTAGTGCACTCCACGCCCTCGATCAGGAAATTCTCGGGATGGCCCGCACACACGCTGCCGAGCGAGCGAAAATTGCGGATGTCGTCCATCGTCGGCTTCGCATAGCCGGATAAGTGGAGCAGGCTATAAATCAGCATCGAACCGTGCCCGGCAGACAGCACGAAGCGATCGCGGTCGGCCCACGTCGGGGCGGCCGGATCGTGCTTCAGATATTCGGTCCACAGGATCGTCGCCGCATCGGCCATGCCCATGGGCATTCCGGGATGTCCTGAATTCGCCGCCTGTACCGCATCCATGCTGAGCGCCCGGACGGCATTCGCCATCGAAGAAAGGCGGGCGGGATCGAGGCTCATGCGGGATGTCTCCGGTTGGAATTGAGGCGATTCGACGCGGGCGAAGCCATTGCGGAGGGCCGATGCGAGGTCAACCCGCCCCGCATACGTACCTCACTTGCGACGATTGCGGAAACATCGCCGCCAACTCTTTGCGTTCCGTATCGAACTTGGTAACCGGCGGCCATGAGCGAGAGCCGGACAGATACCGCCTTCGCCAGGATCGATAGCGCCCTGGCCCGAATCGAGACACAGACTGCCCTGCTTGCGAGCGGCGCTAAGTCCGGTGGGGCGGAACTCGCCGACCTACGGCAGCGACACGAGGACCTGCGCGCCGCGGTTGGCGGCAGCCTGTCGGAACTCGACGCGCTGATCGCGGAGATGGAACGATGAGCGACGTCCGACTGAAAGTCGGAGGGCGGTATTACACCGTGGCCTGCGCCGATGGCGAAGAGGATCGACTACGCGGTCTCGCCGCCCAGGTGGACGAGAAGGTCGCCTCGCTCGGCGCGGCCGCCTCGGCCAACGAAGGCAAGAACCTGCTGTTTGCCGCCATTTTCCTCGCCGACGAGCTGGACGAAGCGAAACGAAGCGCGAAACCGGCAGCGGCGGATGATAGCGCCATGACGCAGCGGTTGGAGCGGATCGCCGATGCGCTCGAAAAGACGGCGGATGCTCTTGAGGCGGCGGGCCAGCGCGCCTAGATAGAACATGGCGGGACTGCCCGGCACGAGCCGACAGAATATCCCTGAGGCTATAAGCAATCCACGGGAGCTGTCCCTGCTCTGGGGATCGGGTTCGTCCCGAGAACCGGGGCATACGGCCCCCACCTGACGTACTTGGCGTCGGCGGATTTCAAGGCAACGACCCATGGTGGTTCCGCCACTTCTTTATTGGCCTCGAGCTTCGGCGCTCGCGTGCGCTCGCTTGGCTGACCTCGCTCACGCGACCTTGCGGTCGCATCGCTGCAGGCGGGCGGTCGCCCTAACGGCCTTTCGGTCCGGAAATGGATTTCACTATACGATGGACAAAGCAGCGCTCAGAAAACAGCTCAGGCAGAAACGCCGCGACCATGTCGCCGCGCTGCCCGACGCCATGCGCGCATTGGTATTTCACCGTCCTCCGGCGACCTTGCTCGAATTGGTACCGGAAGGCGCAACCATCGGTCTTTATCGCGCTGGTCCGACCGAAGCGCCCGCAGCGGCTTACGCGAAATTCTTCCGGGAACACGGCTACGTCCTCGCCCTTCCCCGCTTCGCCTCGCGCAACGCCGCGATGGAATTCGCCGCCTTCGCCGATCCGTTCGACGAGACCGATCTCGAAATCGGACCATTCGGAATACTGCAACCGCAAGGTGAGGCAGACGCCTTGATGCCGGATGTCCTTTTCGTGCCTCTGCTCGGCTTTACCGAGAACGGCCACCGGCTCGGCCAGGGCGGCGGGCATTACGACCGGTGGTTCGCCTCCAATCCGGAAGCGCGCGCAATCGGGCTAGGCTGGGATTGCCAATTGGTGGACAATCTGCCGATCAAGGCGCACGATCATCCCATGGACGCTATCGTCACGCCTACCCGCATCTACGGGCCTTTTGAATGAGGACCGAACCGACATGGCGCATTCCGGTCGGGCTGTTCCTGATGCTGGTCGCCCTGCTGGCATATGGGATCGTCGTGGCGCGATATGTGCCTAATCTAATCGGGACCTGGCCAGGCCTGGCGCAAGCCGCGGTCTATCTCGTCCTTGGCCTGATCTGGCTCCTGCCGCTTGGCGGTTTTCTGAAGTGGATGGAGACCGGTAGCTGGCGTTGAGGAACCCCAGCCTTCGCGCTGCCGTTTCTCTGCCATGCCGGAACTTCCAGAAAACGAAGCGCAGCGCCTGACGCTGGAGCGTGAATGCCTCAACCGCACGATAGAAAAGGCGGAACTGGGCGACGATGTCAGCTATATCGAACTGCCCGGCAGTAACGAGCTTGGCCGGCTGAAGGGCCGCCAGTTCACCGAGACGTGGCGGCACGGGAAGAACGTGTTCGCCGGTTCCAAGAGCGGTCCATGGATCACCGTGCATCTGGGCATGACCGGTTGGCTGATCCCGTTCGACGCGCCGGACGATACGCCGGACCATACCAAACTCCTCATCACGTTCGAAGGCGACCGCCGCCTTGCCTTCCGCTGTCCGCGCAAGCTCGGGCATGTCCGCGTGATCGACGATCCTGGTGCCTATATCGGGGAGCAGGGCTTCGGCCCCGATGCGCTGGATATTGCAAAAGATGCCTTCTGTAAGGTCGTCGGCAGTACGCGCGGCGCGATCAAGTCGGCGCTGATGAGTCAGGATAAACTCGCCGGAATCGGTAACCTATGGTCCGACGAAATCCTGTTTCGCATAGGCGTTGGGCCGGAGAGGCGGGCGAACGAATTGAGCGACGACGAACTCGAAGACACTTTCGACACGATGCGCGAGTTGCTGAAGAAAGGCGTCGATGTGGAAGCGGACTATGCGAAACTTCCCGATACGTGGTTGATCCGCAAGCGCGACGAAGGCGGCGGCTGTCCAAGGCGCGGCTGCGGCGGGACGATCCGGCGCACCAAAGTCGGCGGTCGCTCCGCCTACCACTGCGACACGCATCAATCGTGATGCGGTCGCCAATCTAAAGCGTAAGGTCCCAAGTGGCGCGAGTGACGGGACTTGAACCCGCGACCCTCGGCGTGACAGGCCGATACTCTAACCAACTGAGCTACACCCGCGCATTCGCGCGTCAGCGCCTCTTGGGAGCCGCGCGTCTAGGCGGCGCTCCGATTCCTGTCAATGGCGATATGGCGGCTTTTTCGCCCGAACCGACAAACAGCGAAAATTAACCGAACCGAAAGGAAAAGCGCGAACATTCGCTCCCCCAATTTCCGTGCGGGAAACGGGAGGTTCGCCGATGATGAGACTGACATTGCTGACGATCTCGCTTGCCATGCTCGGGGCGGGCACGATGATCGCGCGCTCCGCCCTCGCCATGCAGGATGCCGCCTACGAAAAGGCGATCAGTCTACCAAGATAAGCGCCGGCGCTTCGAGAAGATACTTGAGCGCCTGTACGAAACTCGCCGCATCCCAGCCGTCGACCACGCGGTGATCGCAACTGATCGAGATGTTCATCAGCTTGCGCTTCTCGATCCGCTCGCCGCCCATGCCGTCGCTTACGAACATGGGGCGTTCGATGATGCGGTTGGGTCCGATGATCGCCACTTCCGGACGGTTGATAACCGGCGTGGTCGCCACGCCGCCGAGCGGCCCGAGCGAGGTCACGGTCAGCGTGCCGCCTTCCATGTCTTCCTTTTTCGCGGTGCCGTTCCGCGCATCGTCAGCCAGCCGCGAAATTTCGCGAGCAAGCTGCCAGGGGTTCATGGCCTGAGCGTTCCTAATTACCGGCACCATCAGGCCGGCATCGGTCTGCGCCGCCATGCCCATGTTCACAGCGCCATGCCGGGTGACGATGCCCGCCTCGTCGTCGTAACGGGCATTGATCATCGGAAAATCGGGCAGCGTCTTGCAGATCGCGCTGATCAGCAGCGGCAGGATCGTCAGCTTGGGTTTGTCGCCCCGGTTCTCGTTCAACTGCGCGCGCAGGATTTCAAGATCGGTGACGTCGCATTCCTCGACATAAGAGAAATGCGGAATGTTGCGTTTGGAGGCGGCCATGTTCTCGGCGATGCGGCGGCGCATTCCGATGACCTTCTTTTGCTCGTCCTCGCGGCGCGGAGCGGCGCCGGTGAAGCGGGCATTATAGGACAGGAACTGGTCGAGATCGCCGTGGCGGATACGCCCGCCCTCGGCCGGCTTCACCTCGCCGAGATCGAGCCCGAGTTCCCTCGCCCGCTGGCGCACCGCGGGAGATGCAAGGACCTTCGCGTCAGTCTGCACTGAGCTTGTCGGAGGGCTGTCCTTCCCTTCCGAAGTGTTGGACGAAGAGGAAGACGGTGCCTCGACAGACTCTGCGCGAGCGGTTTCCTGCTTCGAAGCCGCTATCGCATCGTCGGCATCGCTCGGATCGGGGTTCTCCACCTCGATCCGCTCTTCGACCTCGTCATCCTTCGGACCGGGCGCAGCTTCGTTCGCCGCGTCGTTTTCCTCAGCGACCTCGTCGGGGATTTCGCCTTCGACTTCTATCACGACCAGCATCGATCCGATCGAGACCATGTCGCCCTCCTCGCCGGCAATCTCGAGGATCTTGCCGTTGACCGGGCTTTCCATCGGCACGGTGGCCTTGTCGGTCATCATGTCGACAAATTCCTCGTCCTCCTGGACGGTGTCGCCGACTTTCTTGTGCCACTGCACGATTTCCGCCTCGGCGATGCCTTCGCCGATATCGGGCATGTTGAAGGTGAATTTGGTCATCGCTTGAGGTCCTGCAAATTCTTGTCCAGCGCTTCGCCGATGCGGATCGGGCCGGGGAAGTAAGCCCATTCGAGGCTGTGGGGATAGGGCGTGTCGAAGCCGGTCACGCGTTCCACGGGCGCTTCCAGATGATAGAAGCAGCGTTCGGTGACGAGCGCCGACAATTCGGCGCCGAAGCCCGCTGTGCGCGTTGCCTCGTGGACGATCAGGCAGCGACCGGTCTTCTTAACCGATGCTTCGATCGCCTCGATATCGAGCGGGACGATCGTGCGAAGATCGAGCACGTCGGCCTCGATCCCCTTTTCCTTACACACCGCCTCGACCACATGGACCATTGTCCCATAGGCGAGGATCGTGACCTGATCGCCCTCGGTGGCGAGCCGCGCCTTGCCGAGCGGGATCTTGTAGTAGCCTTCGGGAACGATGCTCTGTTCGAATTTCTTCCACGGCTGCACCGGCTTGTCGTAATACCCGGAGAACGGGCCGTTATAGATGCGTTTGGGCTCGAAGAAGATAACCGGATCGTTATCTTCGATCGCGCTAATCAAGAGGCCCTTGGCATCGTAGGGCGTGGCTGGGATGACGGTTTTTAGGCCCGAAACGTGGGCGAAGATCGCCTCGGGGCTCTGGCTGTGGGTCTGCCCACCGAAGATACCGCCGCCGAAAGGGCTGCGTACGGTCATCGGCGCTATGTATTCGCCAGCCGAGCGGTAGCGCAGACGCGCCGCTTCGCTAATCAGCTGGTCGAGGCCAGGATAGATATAATCGGCGAACTGGATTTCCGGCACGGGCCGAAGTCCATAAGCCCCCATCCCGACGGCGATGCCGATGATGCCGCATTCGGAGATCGGCGTATCAAATACGCGGGACTTGCCGTATTTGTCCTGCAAACCGGCCGTGCAGCGGAAAACACCGCCGAAATAACCCACATCCTCGCCCATGACGACTATATCGTCGTCGCGCGCCATCGAGACATCCAGCGCCTCGTTGATCGCCTCGATCATGTTGAGGCGGCGCTCGCCGTTTTCATCCACGCCCTTCGACTTGGCGGGGCCGGGTTTGGTCTGGGTGTCGCTCATGCGCCCTTCCCCTCGTTCGGCAGGCCTTCGGGAAACTTGGTCTTGCGTTCGTGGATCGCCTGCTCGGCCTGTTCCTTGAGATGCCAGGGCAGTTCTTCGAACACATCCTCGAACATGGTGCGGAAGGGATGGTGCAGGCCGTGTCCGAGGATGCCGTTGGCCTCCGCCTCCTTGGTGACCTTCTTCACATGTTCGGCAGCTTCGAGATCCATTTTCTCCTGTCGCTCCTCGTCCCATTCGCCGAGTTCGATGAGGTGGCGCTTCAGGCGCATCACGGGATCGCCGAGCGGCCATTCCTCGCGTTCGGTCGCACTGCGATAGCCGCTGGGATCGTCGGAAGTGGAATGCCCCTCGGCGCGATAGGTGAAGAACTCGATCAGCGTCGGCCCGGCATTGGCGCGGGCGCGGTTCGCGGCCCACTGTTCCGCGGCATAGCAGGCGAGCGGATCGTTGCCGTCGACCCGCAGACCGGCAAGGCCGTAACCAAGTGCGCGGGCCGCAAAAGTTGTACGCTCGGCGCCAGCGAATCCGCTGAAGCTGGAGATTGCCCACTGGTTGTTGATAACGTTGAGGATAACCGGTGCATTATAAACCGTTGCAAAGGTGCAGGCGGAATGGAAGTCGCCCTCCGCCGTGCTGCCCTCGCCTACCCAGGTGGCGGCGATCCGGCTGTCGCCCTTGATCGCGCTCGCCATCGACCAGCCTACAGCCTGCGGCGTCTGCGTGGCGAGATTACCGCTGATCGAGAAGAAGCTGTGTTCGCGGCTCGAATACATGATCGGCAGCTGGCGGCCTTTCAGCTTGTCGCCCTTGTTCGAGTAGATCTGGTTGATCATCTCGATCAGGGGATAGCCGCGCTGGATAAGGATGCCCTGCTGGCGATAGCTGGGAAACACCATGTCGTCGCCCGCCAGCGCCATCGAGGCGGCGACGCTGGTCGCCTCCTCGCCGGTGCATTTCATGTAGAAGCTGGTCTTACCCTGCCGTTGGCCGCGGAACATCCGCTCGTCGAAAGCGCGGGTCATGGCCATATGGCCGAGCATGGTGCGCAGCGTTTCGGGATCGAGCTTAGGGTCCCACGCGCCGTGCGCCTGGTTGTCATCGCCAAGAACGCGCACAAGCCCGAAAGCGAGATCGTGCATCTCCTTCGGATCGCAGGCTTCGTCCGGCCGTGGCTGCGAGCCCGCTTCCGGCACCGCGATATGGGAGAAATCGACCGTATCGCCAGGGCGGAACTTCGGTTCGGGCACATGGAGCGACAGGGAGGGTCGATTATCGCCCGCCTGCCCTCGTCCTTCGGGCCTGTCGGCCATAACTCTCTCTCCAGACGCAATCTTACGTTTGCGCGTTATTTTATTTCACGTGACCGTCGCGGTCAAGCGGCGTCCGTCACACCGCTACCGGCGCCTTGAGCGGCCCGTGCGGCGCGTAGTCGTGAACCGCAAAATCCTCAATCGCATAGTCGAAGATCGACGGTGGACGCCGCAGGATTTCAAGTCTTGGCTGTCCTACCGGTTCCCGCGAAAGCTGCTCGGCGATAAGATCGGCATGGTTGAGATAGAGGTGCGTATCGCCCCCCATCCATACCAGTTCACCCGGTTCTAAATTGGTCTGATGGGCCATCATCCGCACCAGCAGCGCCGCCGACCATAGGTTGAACGGTAGGCCGAGCGCGACATCGCAGCTGCGTTGGTAAAGCAGTCCGTTCAACCGCCCGTTCGCGACATGGAACTGATAGGTCTTGTGGCACGGCGGAAGCGCCATCCGGTCGAGCTCGGCGACGTTCCAGCCCTCGACGATATGCCGCCGGCTGCCGGGATTGGCGCGCAGGCTTTCCACTACCTCGGCGACCTGATTGATTCCCTCGCCCGGCTCGTACAGCCCGTCCGCGCGATAGCGATAGGTGGGCCAGTCGACCCATTGCTTGCCATAGACGGGCCCGAGATCGCCCCAGCGCACTGCGAATTCGGCATCTTCCGCGATCCGCTGAACGAAGGCGTCGAGCGCAATGTCGTCCCCGGTTTCCTTTACGTAGCGCGCATGGGGCCATTCGTTCCAGATCTTTACACCCTGCAACACGAGCGGGCGAATGTTCGTCTCGCCGGTAAGGAACCACAAAAGCTCGCGCGTCGCGGTTTTCCAATAGACCCGCTTGGTGGTGATCAGCGGCATCGCGCCGTCAGCCAGATCGAACCGCAGAGTCGTCCCGAACACGGAGCGCGTGCCGATGCCGGTGCGGTCCACCCGCTCGTCGCCCTCGTTCCAGATGCGCCGCATAAGGTCGAGATATTGCTGTTCGTAATGCTCTGTCGCCACGCCCGCCCCTTATCCCGCTTTGCCACGAAATGCCCGCTTGCACGTATAGCAATCCACACCTATAGGCCGCCCCTGCCTCGCACCCGCAGGCTTGTTTTCAAGCAGCGGGCCGATCCGGTCGGGGAGTAGCTCAGCCTGGTAGAGCACTGTCTTCGGGAGGCAGGGGCCGGAGGTTCGAATCCTCTCTCCCCGACCAATACTTTTACGCATATCCGTCATCACGGCGATCGGCGCTTCCCCCCGAAGCGTCAGATCGCGGTCGTGTCTGGCGTCAATTTGGCGAAGCGCAGGACGAGGTAGCCGGCGATTGCCGCGACCACCGAGCCGGCGAGCACGCCGACGCGCACCAGATCGAGCGTGGCGGGATCGGGAAAGGCAAGGCCGCCGATGAACAGGCTCATGGTGAAACCGATGCCGCACAGCAGCGACAGGCCGTAAATGTGCATCCAGTTCGCATTCTCCGGCAGCGGCGCGAGGCCGCCCTTCACCGCGGCGTAGATTGCCCCAAAAATGCCGATCTGCTTCCCGACTACCAAGCCGAGCGCGATGCCTAAAGGAAGCGGCGAGACCAGCGCGGCGGGACTCATCCCGCCGAGCGCCACACCTGCATTGAAGAACCCGAACAGCGGGATCACGCCGAACGCGATCCACGGGTGCAGCCCATGCTCAAGGCGATGCAGCGGCGAGGAATGCTCAGCCTCGCCCTCACCCAAACGCTTCGCATTCGCCAGCGGTATCGTCAGCGCCACGGCGACGCCTGCCAGCGTCGCGTGGACGCCCGACAGCAGCACCGCGACCCATACGCCAAGGCCGATTGCCGCGTAGATCCAAAGATTGCGAATGCCCATCAGGTTGAGCGTGACCAGCACCACCACGCCCGCCACGCCGATGCCGAGCGGCAGCAGGGCAAGGTCCGCCGTGTAGAAGATCGCGATGATCGCCACGGCCACCAGATCGTCGATCACCGCAATGGCCGTCAGCAGCACCTTCAAGGAAAGCGGGGCACGGCTGCCCAAGAGCGCCAGGATGCCTAGCGCGAAGGCGATGTCCGTCGCTGCAGGGATGGCCCAGCCGCGCGCCAGTTCCGGATCGCTGCCCGCCACCAGCATGAACACGATTGCCGGAACCGCAACGCCGCCGCCGGCCGCGAGCGCGGGAAGGATACGCGAGGCCGCGGTAGAGAGCTGGCCTTCCAGAAACTCGCGCTTGATCTCGAGCCCCACCAGCAGGAAGAACAGCGCCATCAGCCCGTCATTGATCCAGTACGACAGGGTGAGCGGCCCGATATAACTGGCCTTTGCAGCAAAATATCCATCGGCAAACGGCGAGTTCGCCACCACCAAAGCGGCCACAGCCGCCGCCATCAGCAGGATGCCGCCCGCCGCCTCGATCTTCACGAACTCGCGCAGCGCATCGCGGACAGGGGCGGGAACAAGTCTCTTGATGGGGCTCATGCGGTCCTTCGGGTTTATGCCCCGGCTAACTCGCCGAAGCTCTCAAGCGGTGAGTGAATACTGCGCTAACGATTTGCCGCAACCATCGCAGGCGTACAAATTTCGAAATCGAATTTCATGAACCGCGATGGGATTAACGAACTTTCGCACATTTCGGTTTGCCGAATTTTATACGCAGAGATACCTATGACGATCTTAGCAAATTCGCACGGCGACACCTCGCCGAGGCTGACTTCCTAACATCTTTGCAAGGAACTCGATCAAAGAGTTTAATCCTCAGAAAACCTTGCTCATCTTCGCCTGATTCGCGTGCAAGTTGGTTATTAATTTCGGAACAGGTTCCCGGTCCGCCACCGAAAAAGCTTCTCGATCAGACGGTTCCGTAAATTCACGTAGACCCTAACCAGTCATTTACAATTTTCGTGCACCTTGAGGGCATGACAAAACGCCGCCTCTCAAGTTCGCTCCGTTTACTGCCTTTCATCGCGATAGTCGCAGCGACTCCTGCGCTTGCCGGCGGCGTGCCCGCCGGTTCGATTATCGAGAACACGGCTTCCGCCACGTACGATGACAGCGGCGTCGAACGTACGGTGTCGTCCAACACCGTGGAGGTGATGGTCGAAGAGCTACTCGACGTAACGGTCACGTCGCAGGACGGTAGCGCGGTGTCGATCGGAAGCGGGTCGGCCGTTCTGACCTATGAGCTGACCAATACGGGTAACGGACCCGAAGCTTTCATTCTTACCGCCGACCCTGCACGAACCGGTAACGATTTCGACCCAACCGTTACGGGAATCGCCTACGACACGAACGGCAACGGGATTTATGACGAGGGCGTCGACCTACTTCTCGGGGCGGACAATCGCACGCCTGTTCTAAACGCCGACGACACATTGACCGTCTTTATCCTTGTCGACACACCGGCAGGCGTCAACGATGGCCAAACAGCGAGCGTCAATCTGCTCGTCCAAGCGGCAACCGGTACCGGGCAGCCAGGCACAGCCTTCCCCGGCCAGGGTGAAGGCGGCAGCGACGCCATCGTCGGTGCGACCAGTGCCGATGACGATGCCGATGGTCAGCTCACCGCTGCGGTCGCGGCGGTGACGCTTTCGAAAAGCGCCGTCGTCTCCGATCCGTTCGGCGGAAACGAAGTGGTTCCCGGAGCAACCGTTACCTTCACCATCGTTGCGAATGTCACAGGGACCGGCTCGTTCGACGCCTTCACCATCAACGATCGGATCCCCGATTTCACGACCTACAGCCCCGGCACACTAACTTTTGGTGGAGCATCCTTGACGGATGGCGCCGACGGGGATGCCGGCTCGGTCGGCAGTAACGGCGTCTCCGTCAATCTCGGCACCGTCACCTCTGGCAACAGCTACGCCGTCTCGTTCGACGTCGTTGTCAACTGACCCTTCTCTGTGTTTTTGTAATTGCGTGAGAACATCATGAATAGTCGTTACATCCTCGGTCTCGCTCTTGCCATTACCGGCTTCGGTTTTGCGCCCGTCGCTGCCGCACAGGATCGCATCCAGCTGGATAGCGAAGTCGAGGTCGAACGCACCAAGAGCGAAGGCGGGCAAACGAAGGTCGACTACTTGCCGCCGGTCGGCGTGGTTCCCGGGGACCGGCTTCGTTTCACGACCGGTTACGATAATCGCGGAAGCACTGCCGCAGAAAATTTCGTCGTAACCAACCCGCTTCCCGAGGCTGTCGCCCTCGCCAAGAACGAAGATGCGTTTGTGGTGTCGGTCGATCAGGGGCAGACCTTCGGCACACTCGCAGAGCTGCAAATCAAAGAAACGACAGGTGAATACCGAGCCGCCGAGCTCACCGACGTGACCCACATCCGCTGGACGCTGGAACGCGTCGCTCCGGGTGAAACCGGCACTCTCACCTACTTCGGTATCGTCCGCTAAAAACGGAGGAAAGCGCCACCGGTCGCGGGCGCGAAAGCTGCGATCAGACCAATAGAAGGTTCGAGGAAATGATACGCACCAGCAAGCTGCTGGGCGCGGCGAGCATCGTCACGCTTGCCGCACTCGGCGCGACCCCGGCATTCGCCGACGGAACCGGGGCCGGAACGACCATTCAGAACACCGTCACCGTCTCGTACTCGGTTGGCGGCGTCGCACAGAACGATCAGCAAGCGACCGACCAGTTCGTCGTCGACCGCAAGATCAATCTGACCGTGGCAGAAGTCGGCGGAACGCAGACCGTCGTGTCGCCCGGCGCGACGCAGCAGGTCACGACGTTTCGCGTCACCAACCTGTCGAACGATACGGCGGACTTCGCCCTTTCGGTCGCCCAACAGGCAGGCGGTCCCGGCGCGTTCGGCGGCACGGACAATTTCAATACGACAGGAGAAACGATCTACATCGATACCGACAATGATGGCGATTGGGCAGACGAAACGCCGGTCAGCTATATCGATGAACTCGCTCCCGATCAGAGCCGGACGGTCTTCGTCGTATCGAACGTTCCGCTGAACCAGGTTTCCGGCGATGTCGCATCGGTCGTCCTGACGGCGACCGCCCATGCCGGCGGCACGGCAGGCAGCCAAGGCGCCCTGCTCACCACCTCCGCGAACAACACGGCCAATACGGTCGATACCGTGCTCGCCGACGGCGCAGGACGCACCGACGCGCAGTATGATGGTCGGTTCTCCGCCGCCGACGACTATATCGTCTCGGCTGCGGCGTTGACCGTCCTGAAAACAAGCTCGGTTGTCCAGGACCCTGTCAGCGGGACCAACAATCCCAAGGCCATTCCCGGCGCCATCGTGCAGTACTGCATTTCTGTCACGAACGCCGCCGGCAGTGCGACAGCCGCCGGCGTCAACGTCGTCGACGATGTGCCCGCCGGCCTGACCTACACCGCAACGAACTTCCCGGTGCGCACCAACAGCACAAGTTGCGATGTTGCGGGCGCCACGGACACGGGTTCATTCTCGGGCACGCGGGTTTCCGGCACGCTCGCCAACATCGCCGGCGGCGAAACGCGTACGCTCATCTTTCAGGCCGTCATCGACTGATTTCGGCTACCCATGGCTATCGGGCGGAACCTTCTACGAGCGGCTGTGACATTCCTCGGAATGGCGCAGCTGCTCGCCGTGGTTCCGGCCGAAGCGCAATCCCCCGCTGCCGAACGCACAATTGTGAACACGGCCGAAGCCGCCTGGCGGTCGAGCGAAGGGGCGGGACGCGCGACTTCCAACACCATCCGTCTTCCGATCGCGAACGATGTCACCTCGATCGGAAGCTATATTGCGTCTCCGAACGGCGGCGTTCGGTACTCCATTACACAGCCGCGATGCGGTGCGGCACCCATCGATATCTCTGCTGCAGCTCTGCAATCGGCCGCGCCGACGCAAACGGCTCTGGTCGAATCGACGAAAGTCCGGATCGGCGATACGCTGTTCTTCCGCGTTCACGATCGCAGCGCGAACCGGGATCCTAACGCAATCGATTCTATCGAGGTCATCGTAGCGGCGCCCTCTGGCGACGAAGAGCGACTGACGATCTTCGAAACCGGCGAAAATACGGGAGACTTCGTCGGAGGTATCCGGACAAGCAATGCGAGCAACGCGCCGGTAGCAGGCGATTGCACGCTCGATCTCGAAATCGGTAACGACATCACGGTTTCGTATCTAAGACAGGATGGACAACCTCGCCTATCGGCCCGCGTATCCGCGTTTGTCCGACCTTCCGGGTTTGTCTTCGACAGCCGTGACGGGATGCTCGTGAACGGGGCCCAGGTCACGCTCATCGACGAGACGACGGGTCGGCCTGCAACCCTGTTCGCAGAAGATGGCATTACGCCTTGGCCTTCCACGGTCGTAACGGGCAGCGCCATAGCCTTGCCGAACGGCACGGCCGTTCCTCTCGCGGATGGCGAATATGTTTTCCCCCTCGTTGGCACTGGCTCATATCGCCTGATCGTCGAAGCGCCCGCGCCGTACCGCGGCCCGTCGGAGATGAATCCGAGCGACCTCGCAGGCCTCAGGGGACCCGGCGGCGATCCCTTCTTCGTTGCTGATGCCTCCTACGCTGCGCCTTTTTTCACGACGGAAGGTGATGCGGTCGAATTCGACATCCCGCTGGACCGGGACTTCACTGCGCTTTCGATTTCGAAAACCGCGTCGCGCCAGGTCGCCGCGCCAGGCGATGTCGTCGTGTTTTCGGTGATCGTCGGTAACCCCGATAGTTTCGGACCGCGCCGGGACGTGATTGTTACCGATACGCCCTCGCCCTGGTTGCGTTTGCGCCGAGACAGCGTGCGCATCGACGGAGAAAAGGACGAGGATGCCGTTACGGTTTCGCCGGACGGTCGCACCATACGCTTTAATCTGGAGGAAATCGCGCCAAACGCCGTTCGCCGCCTGACCTACGCGATGAATGTTCGGGAGGATGCGCCTCAAGGGGCCATCGAAAACCGTGCTAGCGTAGAAGATCGTTCGGACGAGATTGCCACGGCTGTCGCAACCATACGAGTACAGCGCGATGTCATCGCCGACCGCATGACGCTGATCGGGCGTATCACCGAAGGAGATTGCTCGTTGCCCGACAACCGTCGTGGCATTCCCGGGGTCCGCGTCCTGCTGGAAGACGGCAGCTTCGCAATCACCGATATCGATGGTCGTTACCATTTCGAAGGTTTGATCCCCGGCACCCATGTCGTGCAGGCGCAGGAGCGGACCCTTCCGGAAGGGGGCCGGTTTGTCGATTGCAGCCGATCGACGGCGAATGCCGGTGCCACGAATTCTCGCTTCGTGCGTGGACAGGGCGGAAGCCTCGTTGTCGCAGATTTTCATGCGATCCTGCCCTCCGATTGGTCTCCGCCCGTGGCTGAAGCCAACGTCGATGCGCGCGATGATGCACAGGCTGCGGGTGCCGATATCGACTGGATTGCCATCGGCGACGGACCGACCGACTTTCTCTTTCCCGAGGTCGGCCACAACCCGCGCGCACCCGCCATCCGGGTCGCGATACGGCATCGGCTTGGCGAAAAGGTCGAGCTGACCGCGAACGGGGAAAACGTCGATCCGCTGGCGTTCGACGGTATCCGTAAATCCGCCGATGGCACCTATGCGGTAAGCGTTTGGCGCGCCGTCGCCTTGAAATCGGAGCAGACTGAGTTGAGAGCGGCCGTTCTCGCCGCCGACGGATCGAAAACAGTCGAATTAACCCGCATCGTCGATTTCGCCGCTGCACCGGCAAGAGCGCAGATCGTCGCCGATCGCTCGAACCTCGTCGCCGATGGACGGAGCCGGCCGGTAATCGCGGTTCGCATTACCGACCGCAAGGGTCGGCCGGTGCGCAACGGCGTGAGCGGCAGCGTGTCGATCAATGCTCCTTACGAAAGTGCGCAGGCCATCGAAGCAATGCAGCTACGTCAGCTCACCGGTCTCGGCGGGGCAAGTCCGACATGGACCGTCGAAGGTGACGACGGCATCGCCCTGATCTCTCTAGCGCCGACAATGGTCAGCGGGCCGCTGCATCTGACTTTTGAATTCACCGATCGTCAGATTACCCGCAGGCATGAACTGGAAAGCTGGATTGTCCCTGGCGATCAGGAATGGACGGTCGTCGGCCTCGTCGAAGGCTCCGCCGGAGCGCGGTCCGTCGCAGATAACATGCAGCGCTCCGGCCGGTTCGACAGCGATCTTGGCGAGGATGCGAGGGTCGCTCTTTACGTGAAAGGCCGGGTCCTCGGCAAATTCCTCGTGACGGCCGCGTATGACAGCGCAAAGCAACGCGAAGAAGAACGGCTCGGCGGCGCGATCGATCCGAACGCTTACTACACCGTCTATGGCGATGCTTCGGTTCGGCGCTTCGATGCGGCGAGCAGAGGCAAGCTATATGTGCGGGTGGAGACGGACACGTTCTATGCCATCTATGGCGATTTTCGCACGGGCTTCGACCAGACGGATCTTGCGCGATACGACCGTGCCGCGACCGGTATCAAGGCAGAAGGCCGGTTCGGTGCCTTGCATGTGCAGGGTTTCGCCGCCGATACCACCACCCGGTTCCGTCGCGACGAAATCCAAGGTAGCGGCCTCTCGGGCCCCTACCGCCTTTCGGACCGCCGGATCGTCGTCAATTCCGAACGCGTAGTAATCGAGACACGCGACCGTTTCCGCTCCGAACTTATCGTAGAGCGTCGTGAACTCGAACGGTTCGTCGACTACGATATCGACCTTCTCTCGGGCACGATCACATTCAAGCAACCCGTGCTCAGCCGGGATTTCGCTCTCAATCCGCAGTTTATCGTGATCGATTACGAAATCGACGACCTGGTCGGCACGGGCAAGCTGAACGCCGGTATTCGCGGTTCCGTGACCGCGACCGACGGCGACCTTCGCCTCGGCGCCAGCGCGATATCGGATCAAGGCGACGGGGACCGTACCGATATGATCGCGGCCGACCTCCGCAGCCGGCTTGGCGACCAGACCGAACTGCGTGCAGAAATCGGTGCCAGCATCCGCGAAGGCGCGACCGCCGTCGCATGGCAAGTCGAAGCCACTCATCTCAGCGGGCAGCTCGACCTGCTTGCCTATGCCCGCAGCATCGAAGACGGATACGGGGTCGGCCAGCAAAACGCCGTGGAACGTGGTCGGACCAAATTCGGCGCCGATGCCCGCTACACGGTAAGCGAAGACTTGTCTGTGACTGGCAGCGTTTGGCGCGATGACAGCCTAACCGATGCCGCCCGGCGCAATGCTGCGCAGCTTCAGACGACGTGGCGTAATGGCGCGACCGACCTGCGTCTCGGCATCGCGCATTTTTCCGATCGGTTTCAGGATCGATCCACCGGTTCTTCGACAGTTCTCGAAGCGGGTGCGAGCCAGCGCTTGCTCGAAAACCGGCTGGAGGTGAATGCCAGCACGAGCATCGCTCTCGAAAATACGGACTCGATTGACCTTCCCACGCGCCACCGTCTCGGTGCCCGTTATGCGGTAACCAATTCGATGCGCCTGGTCGGAGCCTACGAGGTTGCAAAGGGCGATGCGATCGATGCAAGAACGATACGCGGCGGCGTCGAACTGACACCGTGGGCGGGCGCCCGCATGAACGGTACGCTGGGGCAGCAAACCATTTCGGAATACGGGCCACGATCCTTCGCGGCGTTCGGATTGGCGCAAAGTCTACCGGTATCGCCGGAACTGACCGTCGACTTCACGCTCGACGGTAACGGGCAGATTGGCGGCGTCGATCCCGCGAAGGTCATCAACCCCCTGCACCCCGTGGCGAGCGGCGGCCATCTGAGCCAGGATGGCCAGCTTTTCGAAGATTTCTTCGCTTTCACGGCCGGTGCGAATTGGCGCAAGGATCGCTGGGCGGCGAATTTCAGAGGCGAATACCGCGATGGCGAATTGGCCGATCGAAAGGGTCTGACCTTCGGGGCAATCCGGCAACTGGGAGAAGGCAGCGTCGTCGGTTCGGGCTTCACCTGGACAGCGGCAGATACCCAAACCGGGTCTTCGACCGAGATTTTCGACGGTGCGGTTGCCCTCGCCCATCGGCCGGAAGAGTCGCCGATCGCCCTGCTGGCGAAACTCGAGTTTCGCAGTGACGAGGTTACGGGCGCGATTGCCGGAGAAACCGGCCCCGCCGGTCGGACCGCGCTGTTGGTGGACGGTGATGCAAAATCCCGCCGGTTGATTGGAAGCCTGTCCACGAACTGGTCGCCGAAATCCGGGTCAGACGACGATAAAGGCTTCGCACAACGCGTGGAAATCGGCGTCTTCCTGGGCGGCCGCTACAATTTCGACAGGATCGAAGATTACGACGCTTCCGGTTTCTCGGCACTTGGCGGCTTGGACATGCGCCTGGGGATCGGAAAGCGGTTCGAAATCGGTGGCCGCGCGACGGTACGTTCGAACCTGTCTGATGGTTACACGAAGTTTTCCGTCGGTCCTGAGCTTGGTTTCACGCCTGCCAAGAACATGTTGCTCACGATCGGCTACAACATTTCGGGGTTCAGGGACGAAGATTTCAGCGCGTCGCGAACAACCGATAAGGGGTTCTTCACCAAATTTCGTCTCAAACTGGACGCCGACAGCTTCGCCTTCCTGGGGATCAGTCGATGAAGTGGCGCAAGACTCTGGTCTCGAAAGCGGCGGCATTGTTTGGACTATGCGCAGCACTCGGCGCACATCCCGCGATGGCGCAGACTTCGACGACTTTCTCGAACACCACGGTCGGCAATCTTAATGCTACTACGCCTTGCGCGACGCCGCTTGTGCGCACCTTCTCCGTATCGGGGGTAAACACGGTGTCCGATGTGAATATCGGGGTGCTCGCAACGCATTCATGGCGAGGCGATTTGCAGTTTACACTGGTATCTCCTCTCGGCACACGCGTTCAGCTCACGATCGGCGATGCCACGAACATCAGCGGCGATAATTTCAATGTGCTTTTCGACGATGCTGCAACGCAGGTCGTCAACACGGACGGGGCGACGCGAAATCATGCGACGACGGCGCCGCCCTATCAGAACACCTATCGCCCCCGGAACGCTCTGTCCGCGTTCAACGGGCAGAACGGAAATGGTACGTGGCGGTTGGAAGTCTGCGACCTGTTTCCGACAGAAGACGATGGCAGCTTTCGCCGGGCCGATCTTTACCTGACCTCGTCGAGGTCGGCCGGCATCGCGCCGATGCTGCAATGTCCGAACCAGTCCATCCTGTTCGATTGGGACGCAATTGCGTGGACCAGCGGGAGCACGGTGAACAGCTATCCGCTCGGTTCGCTCGGAAATATCGGGTTCAACCTCACAAACAACGGTGCGTGGCTAAACAACGCGACGTTCGGCGGTCAATCACCGGCTAGGCAGAATAGCTTTACCGGCGGCATTCCAAACGCCGGGTTCTCTCTGGGTCAGGTCGCCGATCAACCGAACCAGTCCGGCCGAGCCACCACAACGATCTCCCTTCCGCAAATCATGCGGGGAGCGCAATTCGCGATATTTGATGTAGACAGCAATCCGGGACAGTTCGCCGATCTCGTGGTCGTGGAAGGACGCCTTAGAGGCGCGGTGGTGCAGCCCGTACTGACGAACGGTATCTCGAACTATGTAATCGGAAACGCGGCCTACGGCGACGGTGCGTCGGACAACGATCAAGCCAATGGCAATGTGGTTGTAACCTTCAACCAGCCGATCGACACGATCGTAATTGCATATGGTAATCACTCGGCCGCTCCGGTGGACCCGGGGCAGCAAGGTATTGCCATTCACGACATAACGTTCTGCCGACCCACAACTACGGTTACAATTGCGAAGACGAGCCGTTTGCTGAACGGTCAGGCCGGCAGTTTTAACGTCGACTTCCATATACCGGGATCGCGCATCGAATATTGCCTGCGTGCGAACAACACGGGCGATTCAAGTGCATCGCAGATACGAATGTCTGATTTCGTACCTTCTACGGTTAGCTACGTGCCGGGTTCGATCCGATCGGGTCAAACATGTACCACGGCTGCGACAGTCGAAGACGACAACGGCGATGGAGCGGACGAAACTGATCCGGCGGGCGCGCAATTCCTGAACGGAGAGATCCGCGCTTCCCAAACGACACTTAACGCCGGACAATCGGCAGCGTTTACTTTTCAGGTGATCGTCAAATGAGGATGTTGTGCCGTGCTTGCCGGTTCGGGCCCTAAACGTCTACTCCCAGCCCTCGCGTAGCAGCAGCGGTCCGTCTCCATAGAGATAATCGGGATCGAAACACGCAAACTGTTTCAACTTGTCCCAATCGTCGGTGTAGAGATCGCCGCGCCGAATTTCTGCTATCCCGGTTTCGCGTAGTTTCCCCACCGCGCGGTTGGCGTGAATCGCGCTGACGCCGCACATATCGGCAAGGTCGAGCTGGGTGAACGGCGTACGCAGCGCGCGGTTCATCTGTCGGCCGATCAGGTCGAACCGATGGTGCAATTCGGCATAGAGATGCGCGATGCGGCGCGGGGCATCGAGCTGCTCGAGGATCTGGATCCATTTGCGGTGGATGGCCGCATCCAGCAATGTCGCGAACCACATGGCCCGCGCGATGTTCGGCCGGTCCTGCAAAACCTTGCGCAAGCTGTCGTGGCTGACGCAGCCCACTTCTATCCGGCCCGCCGCGACGAGATTGTGGTCCAGCCGTTTCAGCGCAAAGCCATGCAGATCGACGAAATCGCCGGGAATATGCACGCCGACGATGAACCGCTTGTCATCCCGGGTAATCGTGCGAAAGATGAAGCCTTCGACCAGGATCGTGCTGCGATGGGTGATGTCCCCGCGGGCGATCAACTGTTCCCCATCTTCATGGTGATCGACGGTTTCGACCAGACCTTCGATATAGGAAAGGTCATCCTCGCCGAAATGCTGGCGGAGCCTGCCAGCAAGAAAATCGCCAGTCAGCGGATAGCGGTCGGACTTTCCGGTTTTGCCCTCTGTCATCATCGCGTGCGCCGTATGCAAAGGAAATGGGAGCGGTCTACTGACCAAAGTTAGCTTTCTGTTCTTTTTTCTCAACGCCGAAGCTTCGGCTCGCGAAAGCGGCGGCGGTACGTTCGCGCACGTCACGAAGGGGGTGGCGGACGATGGGTTCGAAAGACCCGACACCCCCTGCGGGCGTATAGCCCCATCGGGCGAGGTCCGCCTTGTGCTCTGGCTCCAACGGCGAGACTTCGGGGTAATCGGCATTGCCGTTCCGAATGGTCGATTTATGCCAAGTGTTATCCAAGCCGAGAAAGGCTAACACTCCGCCGATGATGCTGTCGGGATCGTCGACCAGATCCTCGTAACGGATCACAACGACCGCATGAAGACGCGCGAGGTCGCACTCCATTCTTTGGTAGGCTTCAATCCCGTATCGCACCAATTCCTCCGGGGATCGGTCGCTCCATTTCGCGAGCGCCGCCGCCATGATCTGCGGATGGCGCAGGATGACGACGAACTGAGCCATGGGGAACAATTGCTGGTAGAGCCGCATGCGCGTGAGGTTGACCGGGGACTTTTCCAGCCACCACGACGCATCCGCATCGAACCAAGGCGACCAGTCGGCCAGCAAGCGATTGCGCGTTTCAAGCGTATCGAACCTGCCTTCCTCGATGTGATGTTCAGCAGGATCCGTCGCGAATTGTCCGGGAATACCATGCAGCGCCGTGTGCGGGATGGCACCCTGCAAGTAGCATCCTTCGTCTTCCGGTGCGGACGAGTTCTCGATAGCCGAAACGCTGCGGTGCGATGCGATGAGCCGGGACAGTAGGCTGGTTCCCGTCCGATGCAACCCCGCTACGAAGACGAAGCGAGGCATGGTCGGCGTCATGCGTCTTCCGTTTCGAGAGCGAGGTCACCTTCGCCGTATAGGTAGTCCGGATGAAAGTCCGCATAGGCATGCAGTTCGGCGCAATCGGGGATGTGCACCCTGCCACGCTCGAAAATAAGAAGATCACGCCGCCGCAAATCCGCAAAGGCGCGATTTGCATGAATTGCCGTCGCCCCGCACATATCGGCGACGTCGCTTTGCGTGAGCGGCGTATCGAAGCCATCGGGGCGCCCTAATCCAACCATTCCGAGCCTGCACCCGATTTCGGAAAAGATATGCGCAATTCGTCGCGGAGTTGTGAGCTGTTCCAGCTTCATGATCCACTCGCGGTGCAGGGCTGCGTCGAGGAGGGTCGAGAACCACAGCAGGCGGCTGAGATGCGGGTCGTCCGCCATCGTTGCCTTGATCCGGTCGTGAGGAACTTGGGCAACCGTCGCCGGGCCGATACAGTCGATATTGTGATCGAGCCGCTTCAGGGCGAAACAATGAAGGTCGACGAAATCACCCGGTACGTGGAAGCTGACAATACTCCGCTTGCCATTCGATTCCAGGGTTCGGACCATGAAACCCTCGACCAGCATGGTCGAATTGTCACACGTATTGCCGCGCGCGATGATCCGATCGCCCGCTTCGTGATGCACGACGGCGGATACCATGTCCTCCAAGCGGAGGCGTTCGTCCTGCGACATCGAATGGCGCAACCGCCCGGCCAGGAAGCGGCCGGTGTTCGGATAACGGCGCAACTCCTCTTCGAATGCAATCATCCGTTGGCTTCCCAAACTTATCGTTCCAAGACATGTTCTGAGCGCAACCCAACTAATGTTAGATGTCTACCCCATTTTGCAGCGCAGCCGTAGCCCCAAAGTGCAGGAATTGTCGACACGCTCATGAAAATCGCCGTCGTGGCGCATATCCGCTATGCGATCGCCGAACCGTTCAGCGGCGGCATGGAAGCCCACACGAAAGCGCTTTGCGAAGGCTTGCGTGCGGCCGGTCACCACGTGACGCTGTTCGCAGCCGCGAAGTCGAACGATACCGATCTGGTGCCGCTATGCGATCCGTATGACGATGTTTTGCCGTGGGAAATCTGGCGCGGCACCGAACGGCTCGCCGACTTCCAGGAACGCGCGTTCGCGGCCGTCCTTCCTTATGTGCGCCTCCATGGGTACGACGCCGTCCACAACAATTCGCTGTTTCCGCAATTGATCGAATGGTGCGCCGAGGAAGGCGTGCCATGCGTGACGACCCAGCATGTTCCGCCGTTTGAAAACATGGTCGATGCCGTCCGGTTCGTCGCCGACCGGCCGGAAGCGGTGGTCACCGTGCCATCGCATGATCAGGCGGTTATGTGGGATCGGCGCGGTTGTCCGAACCTGACGGTCGTCCCGAACGGGATCGATACGACATTCTGGTGCCCGAACACCAAGCGAGGAGATTATTTCACCTGGGCGGGAAGGATCGTCGCCAACAAGGGTACGGCCGAAGCCGTACGCGCGGCGCAGCTTGGCGGTTTCCCGCTGCGCCTGTTCGGACCTATCGAGGACAGGAGCTATTTCGCCGCCGAAGTCGAACCGTACCTCGGCGGCTCGATAGAGTATTGCGGGCACCTGACAGGCGCGAGGTTGCGCGATCAGATTGCCGGAGGTCGCGGTGCATTGGTGACGCCGATGTGGGACGAACCCTTCGGCTTGGTTGCGGCCGAAGCACTCGCCTGCGGCGTACCGGTCGCCGCGTTCGACCGCGGTGCTTTACACGAAGTCGTCGGAGATTGCGGGATTTTGGTACCGCCCGGCGATGCAACGGAACTGGCGAGAGCCGTACTCGCGCTCGGCGCCATCGACGTGGCCCGGTGCCGCGCTCGCGCAACTGCCGACCTCTCCATTCCCGCGATGATCGAGCGGTACGAGGATTGCTACGAAGTTGCCATCTCCGGCGCACGGTCGGCTGCCGCCGCTTCCAGCTGCGCGAGGACGACTGCGCTGCTCGCGAACGGCTGATCCTCCTGCTGGCGGGTGAGTGCGAGGTCCGCTTCGTTCGGATCGCGGAGCTTGATCCATTCACCGGCGCTGTCGCGGTCTATCAGGCCCATGAGCCGGAAGGCGCGGAGCCAATGCTGCATGGTCGGCTCGCCCCACTTATCGCAGAACAATGAGGAATTCCGCATCACGCTGTCCAGATGATGGACCGGCGGCATGTGGTGCGGATGGTATTGATGATACGCCTTGGCGCCGCGGGCCCACCAAATCGGTATGCCCGCTTCCGCAAGCTTTCGACCAAAATCCGTATCCTCGCCGCCATATCCGACATACCGTTCGTCGAACCCACCGACACGCTCAAACGTCGTCCGGGAGAGCGCGAAATTAAGCGACCAGAAGCAGCGATAGTCCCGGCATGGCCCAAGGGCCGATTGTGGCGGCCCCGCCCTCTCCGAATGCAGCACCGCCTGTCGTTCGAATTCCGCGAAATCTATGCCGCGATCGGTCGCCCCGCTCGGCAGATAGCCGACCTCGCCCATGAAGACGCCGCCCTCCTCACTCATTGCCGCGGCGTAGTCGGCGACGAAATCGGGCGAAGGAATGCAATCGACGTCCAGAAAGACCAGCGTTTCAGACAAAGCCGCGGCGGCAGCGGCGTTGCGCGCTTTCGCAAGGCAAATTTGATCGCCTTTCAGCATGACTTGCCGAACCGGGAAATCGATTTCCGGAAGCGCATAAGCGTCGCTTTGCATGACCGCGATGACGAGTTCCGCAGGCATGGATCGCGATTGACTGAGGCCGCGAACCAGATTGGCAAGATGATCTGCCCGCCCATGTGCAAGGGTGCATACCGAAACGGTCATCGCACCACCTCCAGCGCTGGACGAACTGGCGTGCCCGCCCATAGCGTCGCAATCGTTTCTTCCAGCCAAGTCACGATTCCGGTAGCGGCATCATGCCCGGCGAGGCTTTTCTGCCGCGCGTTATTTATCGAAGCCGCGTCGCGCCACAACTTCTGCCATGCGGCGCTATAGGACGGCCAATCGCGGGCCATGACGGCGGCTCGCTCTCTCTGAAGCGCCTCGGCCTTGCGCACCTGTTCGTCGAAATAGCGCCATTCCGGGATTACGACCCACGGCTTGCCAGCCGCCAATGCCATATGGACCGTCGTGTTCCCGCAGGACGATACCAGACGATCGGCAGCGGCAATCCAGACCTCTGGATTGTCTACCCAGCCGCGATGTTCGAGATTGCCAGGCTCCGTTTCGTGCCATTCGCGGCGAACCTTCCCAATGGTAATCCATCGACTGTCCGGTTCGGCGCGGGCACCAAGGGTAAGCGGCGTGTTCGGCGTACCCTCGCCCCCGCCCCCGGCGATCACTAGGACGACATCGGCCGCAGAATCGAGGCCGAGAACCTCGCGCGCATCGTCTCGGCTCAGGATTTTTGACCCGTCGATCCCTATGCCCGGCGCATAATGGGTTTTCCCGGTATGCCGTGCAGGCCTTTCCGGCTGTTCCAGCGTCTCGTGATACGGCGCCAGCAGCCCGACTGCGCTGTCGTACGCGGCCATATGGCCCGGATCGGACCGCTCACCATGCTGGACGACCGCGATGTGGGGAACGGAACAGAGCCGCGCGAGCTGCGCCAGTTCTGCCGAGACATCCGTAATGAAGAGGCTCGGTCGATCCTGCGCGAACCAATTTGCGACAGCGGCGAAGGCTTCGGCGATGGCCGGCCAGCCGAGCGGAGCGCAGTGAACGGTATCCGGCATCGGCAGACTGGCCATGGCGGGTGCCTCGTCCCCCCGCGCTTCAAACAGCGAAGGAATGCGGACGATGGCTACGTTGTCGTGCAAGTCCGGAAAGATATCGTCGCGTGCGCAGAACAGGGAGATGTCCCGCGAAAGCGCCAGTTTGTTCGCGATTGCCGCTGCGCGTTCGGCATGCCCCCGTCCCTGATGGTGCACGAAGTAGCCGATCGGACCGCTCGCGCTCATTACGCTGCCCCCTGAAGACGAACCGCGCTGCGTCGTCGCTGACGGCGATGGGCGAGAACGCCTTCCAGCGCACCGCTGCCGTGCGAACGCCGCGCGACGTACACATTGGGTTGCGACCGCAGACCAGCCAACTCGTCGGAGTGATTGCCGACCAGGATCGCGTTCTGGCAAACCGTCAGCATATCCTCGTCATTACCGCTGTCTCCCGCGGCGAAAATACGCGCCGCCTCGATATCGAGCTTGCGCCCCAGAAACGCCATCGCGGCCCCCTTCCCCGCCCTTAAGGGAAGGACGTCCAGCAACCGCCCATGGCTGTAGATCACCCGTGCCGCTACACCTTTGAGGCGAAGGGCATGCCGAACCGCTTCGGCAACTGCATGCGATGCGGCGAAATAACTGCGCTTGAACGGTCGCTGCTCGTAGACCGCTTGCGGTTCGAGCCCCGGAACGGTTGCGCAGATGTCTTCTACGCGATTTGCATCCCAACCCTCGGCGACAAGGGACGCGAAGTCGGTATCGGGTTCCAGGCCGTTCGATGTTCGGTGATAGATTTCGCTGCCGACGGATGTGATCCACGCGACCGGCTCAGGCAGCGACCATTCGCGAATCAGACGCCGCGCCTCGGTTAGCGAACGCCCCGTGGCGACCGCGAAGGCGAACCCTGGACTACGATGGACGAATGACGCGAACCGGCCCGCGCCTTCCGGGCAGCCGGTAAGCGTGTTGTCGATATCGCTGACGAGCAGGCTATCGAAGTTGCGTTCTGCCTGCGCAGGCGAAGTCTCACACACTGCGCGCGCTACGGAAACGAACGCGTCGGCATAGGCATCCCAGTTCATTGCCTGCGAATTCGCCTGTCCGTTGCGAGAGAATGTCTGCCAGAGTTCCCGGTCGTCGATGATCCGGCCGATGGCGCCTGCCAAATCCGCCGGAGACGTCGGGTCGATCAGCAGACCGTGCTTGAGTTCCCCGATGATATCGATGGGCCCGCCATTCCGGGTCGCGACCACCGGCAGGCCGTACGACGCTGCCTCGACAAGGGTTAGCCCGTAGGGTTCCATCAGGGCGGGATTGACGAACACCCCGCCACTTTCGGCCGCGAGGCGATACAAGCCATCGACGTCTTCGCGCGTATGCGATTTCGGGTACGCGACGCTGCCATACAGACCATGCCTATCGATAGCGGCGAACAGACCGTGCATAACCGCGTTCTGCTCGCCGCTTTGGGTTTGGGGTCCTTCGCGAACGCCCGCCAGAATTACGAGGTTACAGCGCGTGCGAAGGTCATTCGACATGCCGAACGCTTCGACAAGCGTCGCGAGATTCTTCTTCGCGACAGGCCGCGCCACCGCGAGAACGATCGGTCTCGTAGGATCGCGAAGAAAGGGCGCTATCAAGGCGGAGGCGCTGCACACTGCTTCGTCGTTTGCGGAGGCGACCAGAATGCCCGGCGGAATGCGATAGGTCTTGCAAACAGCGGTATCGGTATAGCTAGGTATCTGACGCTCGCACTCGTCGCGAGACGATCCCACGATGGCCGCGGCGCGTTCGATGGCGCGGGTCTCTTCCGCTATGCGCGCACTATGCCCGGTGCCTGAGAGGCCCATTACATCCTGCTTGTCGCGGCCCAGTGAATGTGCGGTGTAGATGAAGGGAATGCCCAACGCCTTTTCCACTTTCGCAGCCACGTCGGCGGCATCCGCGAAATGCGCGTGGATGACGTCCGGCAAACGCGAACGCCCGCGCAGTTCCGAGATCAGCGCTTCGGTAAAAGCCTTGCGGTCAGCCGCGAGCGCTTCCTTGGAAAGATAGGCGCGGTTGCCGCTATCGATCCGGGTGATGGAAAGTTTGGGCGTGATCGCTTCCCTTGGCTGCGCATGAACTGGGTCGAGGGCGGGTTCGTCAAACAGGCGGGTAACGATCTCTGCATGATCGACATCGGCCCGCTCCGAAAGCGCCTGCATTTCGCCCAGAACGTAGGCGATATGACCGCCTGTATCTTCGGTAATGCCGTACCGTACCGGCTCGGCCTTCAAGCAACCTCCCAGCGCAATGGAAACGATGTGCAAACAGGATCCCCTAGACAGTTCGAGCATCGAACGGCCTGCCTATAGGGTTGGTGCCTTACCCATCCTTTGTTTACCATTTCTCGACGGGCGGAATCGCAGTGCGACCTTATCGTGCGCGGTCGCATCGCCAGTCGGTAAGATCGCGCCCAAGCAGGCGCTCAAGACGGTCGATATCGGGCTCGATGAGATCTGACATCAGGACACGATCGGCCGCGGTCATAGGATCGGGACGTGAGCCCGTTTTGGCAACGATGCCGCGCAGCGCGGAAACCGTTCGTCTCAAGGGGCGTACCATTGCAGTCGGCAAGACGCGGCGAATTCGGCCGCCGAGTTGCTGATTGTTGAGGAGCGAGGCCGCCATCCGCGCTGCCTTTCCCTGCGGCAGAACGGTTTCATTCGCGACCTTCAATTCCGGGCGTATCGGGGCAAGATCGAGAAAGCGCCAGACTTCCCCCATGCCCTCTTCGCCGACGATATTGTCGAAAAGCATCACGAGCCGATCCTCGACAGGCACGGCGGCGAACAATCTCGCAATCTGATCCGCATAAAGGCTGGTGAATATGTAACGCCAGCCATAGGCCCAACCGTCCCTTGCGCCCGAGCGTTCGTGCGCAATCGCTTCGGCGAACGTCCCCGCCGGCTCCCGCATGCGCGAGCGCTGATAATTATAGGCCGAATAGGCGCGCTCGTAGGGATCGCGCAGAACGGCCACGAATTTCGTGTCCGGTATCGTTTGACGGGCACCCGCGATTGCGTCGGGCGATTGCAGATACATCGTGCTGGCATCGAGCCTGTATCGTACATCCTCGCCGCCCGCGAAACTGTCCGCGAAAGTTTCGACATCCAAAAAATCGCGCGTCTCGTGCGGTGTGACCGTCGTATAACTAGTCCCGTCCGGGCTCAGCAGATCGCAGAGCCGCTCTCGCGATTGCGGCGTCTGCGCGAAGAACATCGGCTCCTTCATCGGGTGGACGAAGATGTCGGGATGTGCGCCGAGCGTGGCGGCCAGCGCCGTGGTCCCCGCCTTCATGGCCCCCGGAACGATCAGGTTTGGCAGGCGCTTCGTCTGCGAAGCCCGAATATAGTGCGCTGACATGCGCGCCATCTAGCATCGCGCGCCCGTCTGTCGACACGCTAACAGTTTGAAAGGCCCCTCCGTTAATGTCGAAACCCGCCGTCCTGTTCGTCTGTCTCGGCAATATCTGTCGCTCGCCGCTCGCCGAAGCCGCCTTCCGCCGCGCTACGGACGAGGCGGGGCTAGACGTCGAAACGGCAAGTGCCGGAACGGCGGACTATCACGTGGGCGCGCCGCCCGATCCGCGGTCCATCGCCGAGGCGGATGCGCGCGGTATTCACATTGCGGGCTATCGCGGGCGGCAGCTCAAGCCATCCGATTTCGGAGAGTTCGATTACATCCTCGCGATGGACGCAAGCAATCTTGCCGATATTCGTCGGCTCGATCCCGGCGACGGTAAGGCGAAGACAGCTCTCCTGCTCGATCTCGTACCCGGGCAGCATGGGCGCGAGGTCGCTGATCCCTATTATGGAGGGGACGACGGCTTTGCTGTGACTTTCGACGAGGTGGAAGCGGGCGCGCGTGCGCTCGTCGCCGTATTGCTGGACGAACATGGCTGACGAAGATCGCCGCCGCGAACGTGCGGTTCCTTCCTCCCGTCTCGGACGGCTCGCCGGGTTCGGTAAGCTGGCGGGAGGCGTTGCGGGCGGCGTCCTGTCGGAAGGCGCCCGGCGCCTGGCCGCCGGTGAGCGGCCTCGGCTCGATCAGCTCCTCCTGACGCCTGGCAATGCGAAGCGGCTGAGCGACCAGCTTGCTACTCTGCGCGGGGCGGCAATGAAGCTCGGGCAGATGATCTCGATGGATACGGGTGATGTCCTTCCGCCCGAACTCACCGCGATCCTCGCCCGCTTGCGGGAACAGGCCGATTTCATGCCACCGCGCCAGCTCGATAGCGTACTGGCGGAAGAATGGGGCAAGGACTGGCGGCGCAATTTCCGTCGTTTCGAACCGCGCCCGATCGCCGCCGCCTCGATCGGGCAGGTCCATCGTGCCCTTACGAAGGACGGCAGGCTGTTGGCGATCAAGGTGCAATATCCCGGTGTTGCGCAAAGCATTGATTCCGATGTCGACAATGTAGCGACCTTGCTGCGGGTGACTGGTTTGCTTCCCAAGGGACTCGATCTTGACCCGGTGCTGGTCGCAGCGAAGGAGCAGTTGCGCGAAGAGGCGGATTACCAGCGCGAAACCGATATGATGGAGCGTTATGCCGCCCTGCTGGCCGGCGACGAACGCTACCTCGTCCCCACGCCTGACCGCGAGCTTACGACGCGGCGCGTGCTGGCGATGACCTTCGAAGAAAGCTCGTCCGTTGAAGCGCTCGGAGAATTGCCGGACGAAAAGCGCGACGAACTGTTCGCGCACCTGATCGAACTGGTCGCGCGCGAGCTATTCGAATGGCGGCTGATGCAAACGGACCCGAATTTTGCCAATTACCGAGTGAAACGAGAAACCGGCCAGCTGGTCTTGCTCGATTTCGGCGCAGCCCGCGATATTTCCGACGAAATCTCAGCACGCTACCGGACCTTGCTGCGTGCCGGCCTGAACGAGGATCGCGAAGGCGTGCTAGAAGCCGCGATAGCGGCAGGGTTCATTAACGACCACGCCGTCGCACGTCATCCGGACGCGATCCGGCGTGCCGTCGATATCGTTGTGACGCAAATGGCGAAGCAGGAACGGCTGGACTTCGGCGACCGGTCTTTCGTCCCGCAAATCAGGGACGAAGTTATGCCGATCGCGCAAGACAAGGAAAGCTGGCACATCCCGCCGCCCGAAACCCTGTTCGTGCAGCGTAAAGTAAGCGGCACCGCCCTCCTCGGTGCGAATGTCGGGGCGAAGGTCGACGTGCGTGGGATCGTCGGCAACATCCTCGACAAAACTGAATGAGCGAGGACCTTGCTAGCCATATCGCCCGTCTGACCGGTTCCGCGGTTTCGCGAATGGTCCGGTTCCCCGGCGGCGACATCTCCGGCGCTACGCGTGTCGACCTTGCCGACGGCCGCCGGATCGTCGCAAAGGTCGGACCGGTCGTTAGCAAAGAAGGCCGGATGCTCGAAGCAATGGCGCTATGCGGCGCGCCTGTGCCGCAGCTGATCGCACATGACGGCGACGTATTGCTGATCTCCCATGTCGAAAGCGGGGGGCGCTTGGACAGCGAAAAATCGTGGCGCATACTGGCGGATGCGCTCGAGCCGCTGCGCGATGTCGGCGGGTCGTCCTACGGCTGGAGCGAAGATTATGCGCTGCGCGATGTCGAGGTTCCGAACGCGCAGGCCGAGACCTGGCCCGCTTTCTGGGCGGAACGACGGCTGTTGATCCATACCTCTCATATCGCCCCGCCCCTCGCCCGTCGGATCGAGGGATTGGCCGGCCGCATAAGCGAATTATTGCCCGATCACCCCCGCGCATCGCTTGTGCATGGCGACCTGTGGGGCGGCAATGTCGTCGTATCTTCGGACGCGAAGGTCCACCTCATCGATCCCAACGCCTATTATGGGGACCGCGAAGTGGACGCCGCGACACTGACTGTGTTCGACAATCTTCCGGCGAGTTTTTTCGACCGTCTCGAACTTGCCAAAGGGTGGCAAGAGCGCCAGCCGATCTACCGCCTGTGGACCTGGCTGGTCCATGTTCGCCTGTTTGGGGGATCGTATGGTTCGGCGGTGATGCGCGAACTCGACACACTGGGCTTCTAACCGCCGCGCAGGGTCCGCACGCCGAAGTCGCGTTCGAAAAGGTAGAGCAACATCCGCGCCGCCTCGCCGCGCGTACCTTCCAACCCGCCGTCGCGCTCGATCAGCAACCTCGCATCGTCATGAGCCTTCGGCAGCAAGGCACTGATCTGTTCAAAGTTTGCGATACTGAACGGCGTATCGCCCGATTGCCGCGTGCCGAGTAATTCGCCGCCGCCGCGCAGTCGAAGATCTTCCTCCGCCAGCAGAAAGCCGTCCTGCGTCTCGCGCATCAGGGCTAACCTCTCACGCGCGGTTTCGGAAAGGCTCTCTCCGCGTAACAGCACGCAGACCGATTTCTCGCTCCCCCGTCCCACCCGGCCGCGCAACTGATGCAACTGGGCAAGGCCGAAGCGTTCCGCCTGTTCGATGATCATCAGCGTCGCGTTCGGTACGTCGACGCCAACCTCGATCACCGTAGTCGCGATCAACAGCTTCGCGTTACCGCGCGCAAAGCGTTCCATCGCGGCGTCCTTCACCTCCGGGGGCAATTGCCCATGCACCAGCACGACGTCATCGCCGAACCGCTCCTTGAGCGAAGCATAGCGCGCTTCCGCCGCGGCGATCTCTTCCGGCCCGTCCACCTCGCGCACCATCGGGCACACCCAATAGGCCTGCCGTCCCTCGGCAATCTGGCCCGCCAACCGATCGACGAGTACGGCAAGTTTGTCCGACCCCATCACCACCGTATCGATCGCCTGCCGACCCGGCGGCAATTCGTCGAGCTTGCTGACGTCGAGTTCGCCATATTGCGCCAACGTTAGGCTGCGTGGGATCGGCGTTGCCGTCATGGCGAGGACATGCGGAGCGCGCTTGCCCTTGCTCGCCAGCATTAAGCGCTGGCCGACACCGAAGCGGTGCTGCTCGTCGATCACAACCACTGCGAGGTTGCGGTAGGCCACGCTGTCCTGAAAGATCGCATGAGTGCCGACGACGATGTCGATACTGCCGTCGAGCAAACCCATCAGCGTCGCCTCGCGCGCCCGACCCTTGTCGCGGCCTGTCAGCAGCGCGACCCGTGCGCCGGTCGGTTCGGCCATGCGCCGCAAGCTTTCGTAATGCTGGCGGGCGAGGATTTCGGTCGGGGCGAGCATGGCTGCCTGCGCCCCCGCTTCCACCGCGATCAGCATCGCCTCGAGCGCGACTACCGTCTTGCCGGCACCCACATCACCTTGCAGCAGGCGAAGCATCGGCGCCTCCTGCGCTAGGTCGTTCCCGATCTCGGAGATCGAACGCTGCTGCGCACCTGTCAGCGGGAAAGGCAGGTCGAGCTTTCCGCGATAGCTGCCGTCGCCCAGCAGCGCTTGGCCCTTGCGGCGGCGGTTGTCGGCGCGCACCAGCATCAAGGCAAGGCTGTTGGCGAGGAGCTCGTCGTAAGCCAGCCGGTCGCGCGCCGCCTTGTCCTCCGCCCTGTGCGCCCGATGCATCGCCTCGCGCCATGCGGGCCAATCTTCCTTGTCGCGCAAGCCCCGCTCGATCCATTCCGGCAATTCCGGGCAGCGCTCCAATGCTTGTGCGACCAGCGAAGCGACCTTCGGCTGCGTCAGCCCTTCTGACAGACGGTAGACCGGCTCGCACAGCTGTTGCAGGGTCTCGCCGCCTTCTTCCAGCACATGGTCGGGATGCACGATCTGGAGCATGTCGCCATACCGCTCCAGCTTGCCCGCCACCCAGCGCACGCCTTCGACCGGCAGCTGTTTCTTGGCGCTGTACGAAGCGCGGCCGAAATAGGTCAGCGCGAGGATATTGCCTAGCGCGTCCTGCGCCAGCACGCGGTAGGGGCCGCGCGGATTGCGGCTGCCGCGATGTTCGGTCACGGCGAGGCGCACGACGATATTCTCGCCCTCGCCCGCCTCGTCCACGTTCTGTACCATCCGCCGTGAAACGAAACGGTCGGGCAGGTGATACGCGACGTCCTTTACCCGCGTCAGCCCCAGCCGACCGAGCGGCTTCTTCAGCTTCGGACCGACGCCATCGAGCGTGTCGGTCTCCGCGAACAGGGGATTGAGCGCCTCGGGCCGCATCGCGTCAGCCTATAGCCGCTTGAACCGGTTTGGCGAGTACCCTACCTCCCACCCATGCCCGATCTCCTGACCTTCGACGGCCGCAAACAGCGCGCCCGCTTCCGCGCCTGGCACCGGGGCACGCGCGAGGCGGATTACATGATCGGCGGCTTTTTCGACCGCTACCACGCCGACTGGGCGGAGGCCGAACTCGCATGGTTCGAAGCCCTGCTCGAAGAAGATGACGTAGACGTAATGGCGTGGGCGTTGAAGACTCAGCCCACTCCGCCGCATTTCGAAGGCGAATTGATCGCGAAGATGCAAAAACTCGATTACGTGGACATTCCGCGCTAAATTACTCTCATAGGTGTTGACGGGAACGCGCTCGGCAGTACCGCGCTGTCACTCTCGATGCCCGATCTCTCCCGTATCCTGAAAGCCGACCGCTCGCTCACGCTGGCACAGGTCGCCCGCGGCGCGCAGCCGCTCGTCATGGCTGATCTCGCGCGCGCCGCCACCGGCCGTGCCGTATTCATCGCGCCGGACGATACCGCCATGCGCAGTATTGCGGATGCCGCCGCGTATTTCGCGCCGGAACTGGAAGTGCTGGAGTTCCCAGCGTGGGACTCCCTGCCTTACGACCGTGCCAGCCCTGCGCTAGCAATCAGCGCCCGCCGGCTTTCCGCCTTACACCGCCTGCAGAAGGGCAAGGCGAAGGCACAGCTCGTCGTTACCACCGCGAATGCCGTTACGCAGCGCGTGCTGACCCCGTTCCGCATTCGCGAGAGCGTTCGCGAGTTCAAGGTCGGCACGGAAATCGGACGGGATAGCCTTGCCGCCTTGCTCCAGCGACAGGGCTACAGCCGCAGCGATACGGTGATCGACAAGGGCGAATACGCCATACGCGGTTCGATCGTGGATGTGTTCCCTTCCGGCATGGACGAGGCACTGCGGCTCGATTTCTTCGGCGACGAACTCGAAAGCCTGCGCACTTTCGATCCGAATACGCAGATGAGTACCGGGCGTCTCGACAGTCACCTCTTGCTGCCTGCCAGCGAGGCGCTGCTCGACGAAGACAGCATCAAGCGTTTCCGCACGCGCTACCGCGAGATGTTCGGTGCCAACGCCACGCAAGATCCGCTCTACGAGGCGGTCAGCGAGGGCCGCCGCCTTGCCGGCATGGAACACTGGCTGCCGCTGTTCGAGGACAAGCTCACCACCCTGTTCGATCATCTCGGCGACGGTGACGTGGTGGTGATGGATAACGCCTCTCAGCCTGCCATCGAAGAGCGGCTGAAGGACGTTTCGGACTATTACGATCAGCGCACCACCGGGTCCGGCCAAGCCAAAGGCAGCTATCGTCCATTGAAGCCCGACGACCTGTATCTGAGCGAAGACGAGATCGCGGCGGTGCAGGAAAAGCAGCCGATCCACCGGGCGACCACCTTCGACGAACCCGAAAGCGATTCCGTCATTGATTTCGGCTTTCGTTCTGGCCGCGATTTCGCGCCGGAGCGGGCGCGGGGCGACAACGTCTATCCCCTGCTTGCGGATCACCTGAAGGCCATCGGAAAGGCAGGCAAGCGTCCTCTCCTCGCCGCCTATTCGAACGGCAGCCGCTCACGTATCGCTTCGATCCTCGATGAGGCACGCATTTCGGTGCAGTTGGCCGATACGTGGCAGGATGCGCTGGGCAAGGCTGCTAAAGGCAAGCCTGCCGCGATGGTCCTCCCGTTGGAGGCGAGCTTCGCGAATGACGAGATGGAACTGCTGACCGAGCAGGATATCCTCGGCGACCGCCTCGTACGCCGCAAGAAGAAGCGCAAGAGCGCCGACGCATTCCTCGCCGAACTACAGGCCCTCGCGGTCGGCGACCTGATCGTCCACACCGAACACGGCATCGGCAAGTATCTCGGCCTCGAACCGGTCAGCGTCGGCAAGTCGAAGCACGACTGCGTCCAGCTCGAATATAAGGGCGGCGACAAGCTGTTTATCCCGGTCGAGAATATCGACGTGCTCAGCCGCTACGGGTCGTCCGAGGAAGCGGTGATGCTCGATCGGTTGGGCGGCGAAGCCTGGCAGAAGCGCCGCGCGCGTTTGAAAGAGCGCATTCGCGAGATCGCCGGTGAGCTGATGCTGGTCGCGGCCCAGCGTGCCTTGAAGCAAGCGCCCATCTACGAAGTCGAAGAAGGGCCGTACAACCAGTTCCTCGACCGATTCCCTTGGCAGGAAACCGACGATCAGGAACGCGCGATCGAGGACGTGTTGCGCGATCTCGAAAGCGGTAAACCGATGGACCGGCTGGTGTGCGGCGATGTCGGTTTCGGCAAAACGGAAGTGGCGCTGCGCGCAGCATTCGTTGCGGCGATGAACGGCCAGCAGGTCGCTGTCGTCGCGCCGACTACCCTTCTCGCTCGTCAGCATTTCGAAAATTTCAGCCAGCGTTTCTCCGGCTTCCCGCTTAAAATCGGCCGCCTTTCGCGCCTCGTAGGCTCGAAAGAGATGAAGGACACGCGCGAAGGACTGGCGAGCGGCGATATCCACATCGTCGTAGGCACCCATGCGATCCTGTCGAAGAATACCAAGTTCAAGGATTTGGGCCTTGTTATCGTCGACGAAGAGCAACGCTTCGGGGTCACGCACAAGGAAAAGCTGAAGCAGTTACGCGCCGACGTCCACATGCTCACCCTCACCGCCACGCCCATCCCGCGCACGCTACAGATGGCGATGACCGGCCTGCGCGAGCTTTCCACCATTCAGACCCCGCCGGTCGACCGTCTCGCCGTGCGCACCTACGTCATGGAGTGGGACGACATGGTGATGCGCGAGGCGTTGCTGCGCGAGCATCATCGCGGTGGGCAAAGTTTCATTGTCGTGCCCCGTATCTCCGACATGGAAGGCGTCGAAGAGTGGCTGCGGGAGAATGTGCCGGAAGTTAAATATATTGCCGCGCACGGGCAGATGGGCGCGGGTGAGATCGAGGAGCGGATGAGCGCTTTCTACGAGCGCAAATACGATGTTCTCCTCGCCACCACAATCGTCGAAAGTGGGCTCGATCTGCCTAGCGCAAATACAATTATCATCCACCGCGCCGATATCTTCGGCCTTGCACAGCTATATCAGTTGCGCGGTCGGGTCGGTCGAGCGAAGCTACGCGCCTATGCCTACCTGACTTACGAGAAGAATACCTCGCTGTCCGAGGTTGCGGAGAAGCGCCTGAAAGTTCTCGGCGATCTCGACAGCCTCGGTGCGGGTTTCCAGTTGGCCAGTCACGATCTCGACATTCGCGGCGCAGGCAACCTCTTGGGCGACGAGCAGTCGGGCCACATCCGGGAAGTCGGGTTCGAGCTTTACCAATCGATGCTGGAAGACGCGATCCTTGCCGCCAAGGCGGGTGAGATGGGGCTGGAAGCCAAGCGGGAGACAGTGAGCCCGCAAATCACCGTCGATGCGCCGATCATGATCCCGGAGGACTACGTACCCGATCTCGCGGTTCGCATGGCGCTCTACCGCCGCCTCAACGATGCACAGGACAAGGCAGAGATCGAGGCATTGGCAGCCGAAATGATCGACCGCTTCGGAGAATTGCCCGCCGCGACTGCCAATCTCGTTCGCCTGATCGAGATCAAGCATCAGGCGATGGAAGCCAACATCTCCAAGATCGACGTCGGCGCGGCCGGCACGCTCGTCACCTTCCACAATGACGACTTCCCGGATGGCCCAGGTCTGATCGCCTATGTCGACCGGCTGAAGGACACTGCGAAGCTGCGGCCCGATATGAAGCTGGTTATCAGCCGGGCATGGAATTCACCGGAAAGCCGCCTCAACGGACTATTCCAGCTGACAAAAGGGTTGTCCGGTATCGCGAAGAAAGCCCGCAAGTCCGAAAAGAAGAAGAAAGCGGCCTAAGCTAGCAGACCGTAAGCTCGCGAAATGCGTCGGCGGAGAGAGGTTGGGAGCCGAGATAGCCCTGAAAGTACGCGCAGCCCTCGGCCGCGCAGAAATCGCGCTGGCTGCTGGTCTCGATCCCTTCTGCCATCACGCCTAGATCCAGCGCATTAGCCATCGCAATGATGGCCCGGAACACTGCACGGTCCCGCTCGTCGTCGAGGACCCCTTCGACCATCTGCCGATCAAGCTTCAGGTAATCTATCGATAGAAGCTTCAAGTATCTGAAATTGCAGAACCCAGCACCAAAATCGTCGAGCGCGATACGTATGTCAAGCTGCTTCAATTGGTCGATGACGAGACCCACTCGCTCGAGGTCTCCCAAGAGCACCTGCTCCGTTATTTCCAGTGTGATTCGATCGAAGGAGAAACCTTCTCGTTCTGCGAGGCGGGCAAATTCCTGTGCGAAATTATCCGCCGCGAGATCCGACGGCGTGACGTTGAGCGACAAACGAAGATGGTCCGGCCAGTCCTTCGCCTCCTGCAAAGCCCGCTCAGCGATGTGGCGCGAAAGATGCGCCGTATGATCGGTCCGCTCGGCGATGGCGAAAAGTGTTTCCGCCCCAATCCGGCCGGCATCAGGGTGCTGCCAGCGCGCCAGCGCCTCCGCCCCGATCATCCGCCTATCGGCAAGCGCGTATTGCGGCTGAAACAGGATCTCGATCTCGCCCCGATCGATCGCGGTTAAAAGGTCGCCCTCTAGTTGGCTATGCGAGCGACGCGCCCCTTCCCTCCCGGCGACGGACCAGGCAATCCGGCGGCCACTCGATCCGCGCAACGCACTCGAAGTTTCGGCCAATCGGTCGAGGATCGTATCGGGATCGTCACCGTCGCTCGCGCGCATCAGGCCGACCCGCGGCCACATCCGCAGGCGCGGCGAGCCCTCCTTCTGCGCGATCGGCACTGCGATGGCGTCGGCTAGTGCCTCGCCCAGCCATTGCCAGCGTTCACGGCTCAACTCCTCGCGAGCGACGAGAAGGAAATTACCGCCGTTGAGCCGTGCGGCCAGCCACGCGCTCGATTCCAGTTCGTCGTCGGCGAAGGTACGGATGCGGCGGGCGGTTTCCCGCAACGCAGTGTCGCCCGCCGTTTCGCCGAATGCGATATTAACGGTGTCGATCCGGCCGAGCGTGATCAACATCGCATGGATGGGGCACGGTCCCGCCTCGCGCGGCCAGTCCGCCTGCCACCGTGCGATGATCGCGCGCGCCGCCGCCATATCGGCGAGCCCGGTCAACGCATCCCGCGTGTCTTCCATCCTATCGTCCATTACGAGCGACCCCATGGCCCGCGCTTATCGCGCTCACGCCGCAAATTTGCCAGCGAATTGCCGCTGTTGCCAAACGGGACGCCCGCCCATAGGCACGCCGGGTCGCAGCCGAAGCGGCGGCAGAGGAGAGTTTAGCGATGAGCGACGAACCGCGCCTCGCATTACTGGTATCCGATGGTGAGCGGGCGCAGGAAGCGGCCGACGAAGTCATCCGCGATCTTGCCGACTGGGTGCCGCTCGAGGAAGCGGACATCGCTGTCATTCTGGGCGGCGACGGGTTCATGCTGCAAAGCCTGCACGCGATGCTGGATAGCGGTCGCGTCATTCCGGCATACGGTGTCAATCTCGGCACGGTCGGCTTCCTGATGAACCGCAACCGCCAGCCCGAGAAGCTGCTGCAGAGGATCGGTAAGGCGAAGCGGCTCGATATTCTGCCGATCGCCATGGAGGCCACGGCGCAGGACGGCGAGGTCCACAAATTCCGCGCAATCAACGAAGTCTCGCTGCTACGCGAAACTCGCCAGACGGCGAAGATCGAAGTGCAGGTGGACGGCAAGACCCGCATCAAGGAACTGGTTTGCGATGGCGTCTTGGTAGCGACTCCTGCAGGCTCGACCGCCTACAACTTGTCAGCCGACGGCCCGATCCTGCCGCTTGATTCGCAGCTGCTGGCGTTGACGCCGATTTCCGCCTTTCGCCCTCGGCGGTGGAAAGGCGCTATTCTGCCGGATCGCTCCTGCGTCAACTTCAAGGTGAACGAACCGGGCAAGCGCCCCGTTTCCGCTGTGGCCGACCAGCGCGAGATGCGCGACGTCGCCGAGGTACGGCTGGAAATCGCGCGCGAACATCCGCTCACGCTGCTGTTCGATCCCGGCCATTCGCTCGACGAGCGGATCGTCGCCGAACAGTTCGTATTCTGACCCAGACTTTTTGCGATTGCCCGCTTGCCAAAGCGGCAGCCCGCCCATATAGGCGCACTCCTGCCGTACCGGCTGCTCCCCGATAGCTCAGCGGTAGAGTAGGTGACTGTTAATCACTTGGTCGTTGGTTCGAATCCAACTCGGGGAGCCATTATCTTCAAACACTTAGCGGAAGAATGACCACAGCGCGCTAGCGCCTGTGACCTTTCGCTGTGTACTCTTCTAAGAAGTCCTACCGCCCTCAATCGCAGCAAACGCGGGTCTAGAAACTGCCTCCATGGCAGCTCGGACGTCGTTGGTATCGAGGTTAGTATATTTCTGAGTGGTTTTGATGCTAGCGTGGCCGAGCAACTGACGCGTCACTTCGAGATTGTTGGAGCTGCGAATGAGCCTGGTTGCGCTAGTGTGACGCAGGTCGTGAAATCGGAAGTCACGAATGCCTGCCCGTTTCAAGACAGCCCCCCAGGGCTTATAGACGCCATGCTCCGTCCATGGATACCGGTGACCCTTTTTCAGCCCGGCCCTCGTGTCGCTTTTTCGACATTGATAGGTGAACACCTTATCGCACTCTGGAACACGCGGTTGAGCTTGAAGTAGCTCGACCAATTCTTCCGTGAGCGGGAGCGGGTGCATGATCGGTTCGTCGCCTTCACCCTTTAATTCGATCCATGCGATCCTTTCGTCCCAATCAATAGCCTGCCAGGTCAATCCAAAGACAGCTGCCTTTCGCGCCGCAGTAAGGATGGCAAATTGGACTGGCCCGTAGAGGTCTGAATGGAGTTCGTGAATTGCCGCAAACAGGCGGGCCTGCTCACCATCGCTTAGCGTTCTCGTGCGACTTTTTTCGGCCTTGGTTTTGATTGCTGCCGACCAATCAATGTTCGGCGTGGCGAAGCCGCATTTCCCGGCATAGCGGATTGCCGCTCGCAGGTGGGCGACGTCTCGGTTGACAGTCGTGTCCTTGATCGCCTCCCCCTTGCGGTTCCTCATCTGCTTACGCTGGAGGCGAAAAGTGGTCAGGTCCGCCAGCGACAGGTCTGATATGAGTGTGTTGGGGCCGTTTGCGATTGCGAGGCAGTACTCTGCATTCACACGCCGACATGCCTTGTTGCGCCACTCTGATTCCTTTACGGCGCGAAACCGTTCGAGGCACTGCGAAAGCGTTAGCTCGCGACTGCCACTGGCAATATGCCCGATCGCATCGGCCTCGGCCTGGAGTTTCTGCCGAGCCTCAGCCCGTTTAATATCTACAACTTTGGAAGCTTCCGAGGCTTCAACGCATCCAGTGGAACCACGGAATGGCTTCCCCTCGATGATGAACTTGTACTGCCAAAATTCGCTTTCCGGCCTCGCATAGAGATATTTGCGCTTAGTCCCTGTCGGCATTCCTTTGCTCCCCCAATAGTGTTTTTCCGTATCCATGCGTCATAAGCAAGTTCGTCAATGCGGAAGCTATTCTTACCCACCCGCGTACGCGGCATTTCCTCCATCAACCTTCCGGCCTGCTTAGGACTAACATTCAATCTTGACGCGATTTCGCGCCGTGTGAGCATATGCATAACGCACGAACCACTCGTTAGATTCCATTGGTTTGCAGAAGCGATTAAGCGGCCAATCCAGCCGACGACAACCGTATTTGCACCATACACAATTTTGGCCAAAGCAGGAAAATTTCTTGGATCAAAATTGCGGAAAATTTGGCGGAAAATCCGCTGACTCATAATCCACAAATTTCCTGTCTTCAGGCCTTGCCTATCGGCACCGAAGTTGATGGATTGGGGAAACAAAATGGAGTGGTACAACCTATGAAGAGCATTAAACATGAGTTTGAAAAACCCAGTTGGCGGATCGCGAGCCGGTTCGCCAGAACGATCAAGTATTCTAAAACCTAAGGCCAGCGGACGGCGCGTCCGCCCTATAGCGGACATGCCCTCACCGACGCCCGAAACGGCCGAAGGCGAGCCGCAAGGCCGAGGCCACTTTTTCGGCCTACATTTCCCAACATTTTCGGAAGCCTGTAGGTTCGGAATCAACCATGCCGTTACCTATCTTATCCTTGCCAGAGGTACGCAGGCCGACAACCGAACGACCACATGGTCAACTAACGCTGTAGAGACGAATTCCCTGATTTCCCGCCCCAAGGCGCGGCAGTGCATAGCAGACCTGGTAACCTGGAAACTCGTGGAACACATAGGGGGGACGAAGCACCGACCTGTAAGGTCACTATTCGTGCCACCTGAACCAGATTTTACCAATCCCGCCGGTGACGTGTTAGACGATGAGGGTGCGGAAATCATACGCAAGCTGCCGCTTTCGGTGAAAGGGCGTACGAAGCGCTTGGTTTCGAAGCTAACATCGATGGCTGAAGAAGGTTGGGTGGCAGAGGTCGGCGGACAATGGCAAAAGGCGCCACAAGTGAAGCAGGCGAGGGCCAAGGCTGAATTGACCTGGCTGCCTAACAGCTTGGTTGACGGGATTGGAGGCCAAAATTCGCCTATAGAACTCTTGCGGCAGACGCAATGCGTTTGGACCCTATCCCTGCTCGTAGCTCTTTACAGAACCCATGAATTGACATTCTCACAGGGTGTTCCCCAAGAGACATTGGAGCAAACGTTCTCACGCAAGAAGGTCGCTGAGTTTCGGGAATTCGATATGTACGAGTTTACCGGAAAAAGGACCGCGGTTGACACCGGTTCCGATCTGGTTCGACTTTTCGCGAACTCGCCTTCCGAACGGGAAGCTTCCGAGCAATTCTTCGAAGCCGTCGATCTCTTAAAACGCCTCGGCTTGATGACCTTTGTACCCCATCTGTTCGATGGACCGGATGGCGAAGTACTGTTCCCACTGGCCGAACCGAAAGACGGTGCTGATTTCACCGACGCAGAAGGCAGGTTGTTCGAGGCGGTGGATGCAGCATCGACTTCACTTGAGCGAATGAAGGGCTACTCTCCCTCCAAGCGCGCGGCGAACTCACCGATCAAAGTGCTGGTGCAAAACCACATCGGTAAAGCACAAGTTCGCGGCATTGCCAGGATGCGACACCGGCCTCGCACTATGGTGACTGCCGAGTGGATGGCGCAATCTGAGCGATGGGATCAGTGGACTTCGCTTTATGAACGCCTCGACCGCGATATCCGATTGGCAAAGGTTGTCGTCGAGTAGACTTTTCGGGGTGCTTCGGTTCGCGAGGCACCCCGCCGTCAATTCTCTTTACTTATCAGTTAGTTCGAACCCGCCCAAAGGACTTGCAAACTCCCTGCCCAATTGTGCAACTTCAATGAAACATCAAGGAGACTTCAATGAAAGTTCAACGAGGTTTCAAGAGATAAATACCAGTAGGCATCTCTCTAACGAGAGCCGCAGCTGCGCTACGGCTGATACGGGGAGTGGATTTCTTGCCTGCATGTTCGGTCAATGCCAGGCACTATCTTATTCGGCGTGATTGGCGTTCGAAAGCAACGTCGCGAATACCCGCAAACCTTTTCACCAAAATGGCCGGATCGGACTGCCCAAGGACGTCGAAAGGCTAACGATCAACACCTGCCCAGCGGTCATCAGCCTGCGCCAAGCGGTGAGCAGGCTGCCCATCTCTCTTGGTCGCTCCCAGAATCAGAATCGCGCAGCGCCTGCGTAGCTACGGCGTCCGATGCTGGCATATACTGGCAGTTTCCTGCCCGATCTGCCCCAATCCCACGGCAGGTACAAACTTGCCACATGCCCCATTTCCTGCCGCCCAATAGGGATCTGATAGGGCGACCCTCCCCTATTTGGCTTGCAGGCATCCCGCGCTAGGGAAAGTGTTTGCATTTGGAGGGAGATTCGTCGCTCATGTTGGAGCAGACATTCCGCAATATCGATGATGTCCTCTGGAAAGAGGCAGGCTGCACGACCGAGCTGGACTATACCGAGCAGACATCCTGGATGCTGTTCCTGAAATACCTGGATGACCTGGAAACAGCACGCGAGATGGAGGCGGAGCTGGATGACAAGCCGTACACACCCATTCTCGACGAAGACCATCGCTGGTCCACCTGGGCCGCGCCGAAGGATGCGGAAGGCAAATACGACCATGATGGCGCGCTGATTGGGGACGACCTGATCGATTACATCAACCGCGACCTTTTTCCCTACCTGCAAGGCTTCAAGGCGCGGGCCGATAGCCCGGACACCATCGAGTACAAGATCGGCGAGATTTTCGGCGAAATCAAAAACAAGTTCACCAGCGGCTATTCGCTGCGCGATGCACTGGAGCTGATCGACGGCTTATCCTTCCGGTCCCAGGACCAGAAGCACGAGCTTTCGCACCTCTACGAAGCCAAGATCAAGAACATGGGCAACGCCGGACGCAACGGCGGCGAGTACTACACGCCCAGGCCACTAATTCGCGCAATGATCCAGGTTATCGATCCGCAGGTGGGAGAAACTATCTACGACGGTGCTTGCGGTTCTGGTGGCTTCCTGTGCGAGGCTTACGACCACATGCGGGGCAAGCACGGCCTTAGCACCATTGAGTACCGTACGCTCCAGGAACGCACCTTCTACGGCAAGGAGAAGAAGAGCCTCGCTTATGTCATCGCAACGATGAACCTGATCCTGCACGGCATCGAGGCGCCGAACCTGATCCACACCAACACGCTGACCGAAAACGTGATGGACCTTCAGGAGAAGGACAAATTCGATATTGTCCTGGCCAATCCGCCATTCGGCGGGAAGGAGCGGAAGGAGGTTCAGCAGAATTTCCCGATCAAGACCGGCGAGACAGCATCCCTCTTCCTCCAACATTTCATGCGGACGCTAAAAGCGGGAGGCCGTGCCGCCGTCGTCATCAAGAACACCTTCCTCTCCAACACTGATAAGGCCAGCGTGGCGCTTCGCAAGGAGCTGCTGGCAAGTTGCAACCTGCATACCGTGCTGGATATGCCAGGCGGGACCTTCCTCGGCGCAGGCGTGAAGACAGTGGTGCTGTTCTTCGAGAAGGGACAGCCAACGCGGGATATCTGGTACTACAAGCTCGATCCGGGCCGGAACATGGGCAAAACCAATCCGCTGAACGACGAGGATCTGGCCGATTTCGTGAAGCTTCAGGAGGACTTTGCGGACAGCGAAAAGAGCTGGACGGTGGCGGTGGATGATACCATCGACACTGGCACCTATGATCTGTCGGTTCGCAACCCGAATGCGCCGGAAGCAGCACCACTTCGTTCGCCGGAGGAAATCATCGCCGAGATGAAGGCGCTGGATGCCGAAAGTGCCGAGATACTGGCTGAGATTGAGGCGATACTGTGAAACCGGGATGGATTCAGAAACCCCTAGGCGACCTATGCCGAATTGAGCTTGGAAAGACGCCTCCTCGAAAATTTGCCGAATTTTGGGATGAGCAAAGGGCCACCGGGAACGTGTGGGTTTCTATTGCCGACATGCCAATCGGAATTCATTCAAGAATCTCCGACAGCAAAGAGTACGTTTCGGATGCCGGAGCCAAATTAGGCAAAACGGTGCCGAAAGATACTCTGCTTGTCAGCTTCAAACTGACCCTAGGGCGACTAGCCTACGCCGGTTGCGATTTGCAGACGAATGAGGCGATCGCCGCGCTATATCTGCACGACGAGACCGTCATCGATAAGGCCTACCTCTACTGGTATCTGACGTACTTCGATTGGGATAAGGCTGCCGAAGGGGACGAAAAGGTAAAGGGCAAAACCCTCAACAAAGATAAGTTGAAACGCCTGCCAGTCATCGTTCCGCCACTGGCCGAGCAGCGGCGGATCGTCGCAGTTTTGGATGAGGCGTTCGCTAGAATCGCCACCGTCACAGCGAATGCTGAAAAGAACCTGGCGAACGCGCATGCATTATTCACTAGCGCGGTCGCCGAAGTTTTCACCCGCAAGGGCGTACAGTGGATGTCATTGCCACTGGGTAAGGTGGCCGAATTTGTCGACTATCGTGGCAAGACGCCACCAAAAACTCCTACGGGTACCAGGTTAATAACGGCAAAGAATGTCAAAATGGGTTTCGTGCAGCGACAGCCGGAGGAATTTGTCGATCCAACGATTTATGATGGATGGATGACGAGGGGGATTCCTCAGTGTGGCGATGTCCTATTCACGACAGAAGCCCCCCTCGGAAATGTCGCTCAACTAGATACTGATAACAAAGTAATCATAGGGCAAAGGCTCATTACTTTGCAGACCAATCCCTCACAGCTCAATCCGACCTTCCTGCGATATATGCTCACTTCGGAGCCACTTCAGAAGGAAATCCATTCTAGGGCGACCGGTGCCACCGTTTTGGGTATAAAAGCCAAGCTGCTGAAGGAGGTGCCAACTTATTTTCCACCCGATATCACTGAACAGACGGCAATTGCAGACCGCCTTTCAAGGTTGGAAGACACCACTCGTGCGTTGGCAAAATCTTACGTGGCCAGATTGTCGGAGCAGACAAACCTTCGACGAGCAATCCTCGACGCGGCTTTTTCCGGCAATCTAGCCGATTTCCAGCAGGCCGCCGCAGCGTGAATGAAGCAGAAACCCGCGCTGAGCTGATCGACCCTGCCCTCAAGCTGGCGGGCTGGGGCGAGGTCGCGGAAAGTCGGGTTCGGCGCGAGCAGCTTTGCCCAGGACGCATACTCAGCAAGGGTAAGCGCGGCGAGCCAAGCACCGCAGATTATGTCTTCACTTATCGCAATCGCAAACTCGCCGTGATGGAAGCAAAGCGGTGCGATGCAGGTGATACCGAAGGCGTCGGCCAAGCGAAAATTTACGCAGCGAAACTGAAAGCCCGTTTCGCCTTTTCGACAAACGGCAAGGGCATATATCGGATTGACATGCTGACGGGCGAGGAAGGCTACGTCGATCGATACCCCAGCCCGCAAGAACTGTGGGACGCAACTTTCGCCGAAGAGAGCGTGTGGCGCGGTCGCTTTTCCGACGTCCCATACGAAACACGCGGCGGCACTTACGAGCCGCGCTACTATCAGGACAACGCCATCGAGGCGGCGCTGGACGCCATCGCGAAGGGCGATAGCCGTATCCTTCTCACCCTAGCGACCGGCACCGGTAAGACCGCAATCGCTTTCCAGATTGCCTGGAAGCTTTTCCATGCCCGTTGGAACCTGCGCGACTGGAAGGCCTCCGGAGAGCCTACACGCCGCCCCAGAGTGCTTTTCCTGGCCGACCGCAACATCCTCGCCGATCAGGCCTACAACAGCTTCTCTGCCTTCCCGGAGGACGCCCTGGCCCGCGTCGAGCCAGCCGACATTCGCAAGAAGGGCAAGGTGCCGAAGAACGCCAGCATCTTCTTCACGATTTTCCAGACCTTCATGTCTGGCACCGACGATGCAGGCGAACCGCAGCCCTATTTTGGAGAGTACCCCGCCGACTTCTTCGACTGCATCATTATCGACGAATGCCACCGTGGCGGGGCGAATGATGAAAGCACGTGGCGTGAAATTCTGGAGCATTTCAGCCCAGCCGTTCAGATCGGCCTGACCGCCACACCTAAGCGCGACAACAATGTCGATACTTACCGCTACTTCGGCGAGCCGCGCTACGTTTACTCGCTCAAGGAAGGCATCAACGACGGCTTTCTTACGCCATTCAAGGTGCTGCAACTCGCCACGACCATCGATGATTATGTCTACACATCGGACGACGCTGTGCTGGAAGGCGAGGTCGAAGAAGGACGGCGTTACGAGGAAAAGGACTTCAATCGCCGCATCGAAATCCGCCAGCGCGAGGAGTATCGCGTCAAGACATTCATGGCCAAGATTGGGCAGAAGGAGAAGACGCTCGTCTTCTGTGCGACCCAGGATCATGCCGCGATGATCCGCGACATCATCAACCAGAACAAGCAGAGCAGCGACCCTGCTTACTGCGTCCGCGTGACGGCAAATGACGGCGCTGTCGGCGAGCATTACCTGCGCCAGTTCCAGGACAACGAGAAGACCATTCCAACGGTCCTGACCACCTCGCAGAAGTTATCGACCGGCGTTGACGCGCGAAATGTCCGCCACATCGTGCTGCTGCGGCCCATTAACTCCATGATCGAGTTCAAGCAGATCATCGGGCGTGGGACCCGTATGTATGAGGGAAAAGACTACTTCACGGTCCACGATTTCGTGAAGGCGCATCATCACTTCCAAGACCCCGAATGGGACGGCGAACCGCTTGGGTCGGATGAAGTCGGCGGTTCCACTGGTGATGGAAAAGGTGATGGCGGCGAAGGCACGTCTGGCACCGGCGGCGACGGCGACGGTGGCGACGGTGAAGGACGAGAGCGTCCGCAAAAGCTGAAGATCAAGCTGGCCGATGGGAAGGAGCGAACTTTCCAGCATATCGAGTCCACCATGTTCATGGGTCCGGACGGCAAACCGATGTCGGTCGCTCAATATGTGGAGAGCCTCTTCGGTCAGCTACCAGATCTTTTCCGTGACGAGGCCGAGCTGCGCGAAATATGGAGTGATCCAGCTACCAGGAAAGCATTGCTCAACGGTTTGGCCGAACGCGGGTTCGCAGGCGAGCAACTCGACGAAATTCGCAAGCTCACCAAGGGCGAGGACAGCGATCTGTTCGATGTGCTGGCATACATCGCCTATGCCCGAACCCCCACGCTGAGGGCCGAGCGTGTAGAGAAACGTCGAGCAGGCATCCTCTCGCAGTATGACGCGAAGACGCAGGAATTCCTCGATTTCGTGTTGTCACACTATGTCGAGGAAGGCGTAGATCAGCTCGATACGGACAACCTGAAGGGGCTTTTGACCCTGAAGTACGGAAGCACCCATGACGCGGCATCCAGCCTCGGCAGCGTGAAGGATATCCGGCAGAACTTCGTCGGGTTTCAGAACGGGTTGTATAGTTCGCCAAGCGAAGGTCCAGATAGCTGAGACTAACGACCTCTCCAAACTTTGGCGGCCAGTATATAGGCTATCACCGCGAGAACACTTAATAGGGGCATCAGAAAGACTGCCAGCTCAAAGAGGGTGCCTCTGCTGATGGTGCTGAGGCCAAGAACCTCCCGGACACCGAATCCCGCCAGTACATAGCCCGATCCGGCTATCATAAGTTCTGTATGATGGATTGCCTTGCCCGACCTAAGGAGAGATGCGGCGAGGAAGATGCCGAGAATCACGAAAATCGAACCAGCCAGCAAGATAATAATTTTCTCGTTCGTCCATCGACTAAGGCGGATTTCCCAATTGAGACTGTCACCTACTATCTCGACCCGTTGCCCAGGAAATCTCTTTACGACGTGATACCGCACGGCCTCTGCGCCGTCCCTAGTCTCAAGCCGAACAGAGGGCCAAATAACCGTCTCATCGAACGGAAAGAGCGTTACCGCTGCGTGACTGGGGATCAAGAATCTTGGAGTTTCGCCCCCAGCTATAGATAACGCGCCAACGTCCCCACATCGAAAATGAAACTCTTTCGGTTCAAAGGTCATGTGGGGGCTTCGATCTGAGACGAAGACGGTTAGACACTCCTTGTCGGATTCTGCCGAGCCTGCATACCACTCGTCCGATCGCACAAACACAGAAGCCTCTACGGAGTTTTCACCATCGACGATCCTATGGAGGACAATCGTTACATCGATGGGTGGAGACGTACCCTCGTACTCCGTAATCAGTTGCACCTCATCCCCACGGCTACCGTACTCATTGTTCGCGAGGTAGATGAAGCCGGAAAGTACAACAGCATAGATAACGGCAATGAACATAACAATTCCGCCCACGCCAGTGACAATCTTATACAAAAACCTACCCTCCATCTTTCGAGCTTGGATTAGCCTGCATCGCCAAAGGAACAACCGGAAGTTGTATTTATGAGGTATTTCGTGACCAAGGTTTGGGGATGGCGTGAGCCTATTGGTCCCTTGGTGTTCGGATCGACCGGTTGGCGTGACAATGCCGTCGAGAAGCTGCGTCCTAGCGACAGAGTAGTCCTAGTCGGCACCACCGATGAGCCAACGATGGAGAGCGAACAAGGGCGGCTACTCGGCATCATGGAACCGACGACTGAGTTGGTCAGGAGCTTGGATTATCCCCGTCCGCTGCTCGACCGGGACTATGATGAGGATGGCATCTATAAGTGGCCGTACGGCCTTCTGAACGTCCGTGCCTGGACCCTCGAAGATCGACCGCTTCTCACCGAGATTTCCGATAGAAAGTTCAGTATGGACGCCGTGAGAAGTATCGTGGCGCTGAACGCCGATGAGGCTCGGAAAATCGATGCTTTAGCCAAACGTCCTGCCGAAATGGCGCAAGCCACTGCGACCGCACAGGAGCGAATAGCGCAGGCGACTGGCCGTCAGAATTACACAGCACCCCCACCAACCACGTCGCGCCGTGGTGTGATGCATATGCGGCGCGCCAGGGCCTACACGTACTTGATGGAATTGGTCGGTGCCACGAAGCCCACGTACAAATTTGGCTGGGCATTTGACTGGAAAGCACGAGAGAAAACATTCAATCATCATGCGCTGCCAGAACTAGGCGGCCTCAAATACAAGACTGTGCAACACCACCTATGGTCCACTGCGACCGAAGCCTTCCGTATGGAGCAATCTCTTCTTCGGAAATTCCAAGGCGACAGGCAGGCGTATAACAACGAGATTATCGTCGGTGTGGAACGGTCAGACATCGACCGTGCTTGGATTGACGCCTTGGCACGCCGATAGCCGTCCCATTTGAGTAAACCCAAACGAGACATGACGCTGAGACAGCGCAGGCGTCTCATTAGGGTTGACCATAAAACTAATCCCTGCCATTCCGCCAACGTCTAGACCCTATTGAGACGGAGTATCCCATGGCATTGGTTGGTTACGCACGAGTCAGCTCGGTAGGGCAGAGCCTCGAAATTCAGGAGAAAGCGTTATCCGAAGCAGGGTGTGAGAAGATATTCGCCGAGAAGCGTTCAGGCCTAACCGCGAAGGGTAGGCGACAGCTCGAAGATGCCCTGGATTACGTTCGTGAGGGGGACACCTTCATCGTTACAAGGCTCGATCGATTAGCCCGCTCGGTCGGCGATCTGTTTGCAATCATCGAGCGATTGCAAGGTAAGGGGGTAGCTTTCCGTTGCCTGCAACAAAGCGGCGTAGATACCGATTCATCGACCGGCAGACTTATGATGGCCATCCTCGGCGCAGTCGCAGCCTTTGAGGCGGACATACGCAAGGAACGCCAATTGGAGGGTATAGCCCGAGCAAAGGCGCGCGGCGTATACAAAGGCAGAAAAAGACAAATTGACGCCCATGAAATTCGCACTCTCCAGGAGGCTGGAATGGGGCCTTCGGCTATTGCGAAAAAAATGAGCATTGGACGCGCTAGTGTTTATCGGTACCTCGCAAAAGAGCCGCAGTGAGTTTGGTGAACCAGTATGAAATTAATCCCGTGGGAACCTGACCTGCGAACAATCGTCGACCGCATCAATGGCGAAGACATAGACCTACAACCAGATTTCCAACGGCAAGAAATTTGGCCTGCTCTAAAAAAGAAGCGTCTAATCGACACGATTTTGCGCGGTTGGTCCATACCGCCCGTATTCCTTGTAGTTGCCAAAGATGGTCACATGGACGTTCTCGATGGGCAGCAAAGGTTGGCCGCAATTCGAGATTTTTTTGCCAATTCCTTCTCGATTGATGGAGCCGCGACCCCACAAGATGACTTCATCGAGAGTCTAGGAGGGAAATTCTACCGGGACCTCGACCAAACTCAGCGAAGACTGGTCGATAATCACACCCTCCGCTGCTTCAAGATCACCGACTACAATCCCGATGAACCAAGCGAGCTTTTTTATAGGCTCAATCAGCCAACTATGCTGACCGCTGGTGAGCAAAGAAACGCTTTTTACGGCCCCGCCCGCGAACAGCTGAAGGAGTTAGTTGCGCTTTTCGAATCTTTGGGAAATTCGAAGACCACCCTGGGCTTCTCAAACTCGCGGTTGGCCTACGATGATATCATTGCGCGTATCCTATATTTCATAGAACAAGGCTCGTTCGCTAAAAAAAGCACTGAAAAAGTTATTTCTCAGCGCTTTAAAAGCAGAGAAGAATTTTCTCACGATGTTTTTGGAGCTACCGAGCGTGCAATCCGTATATTTAGTGACGCTCGCGAATTCGCAGGCCGGGTTCGCTTCAATAAAGCTAGTTCTTTAAGTTGGCTTCTATTTTATTGTCGCTGGAGAGGCGCTAGCCACGACCATCGCTTTTTGGATTGGTTTTATCATGTGCAGGAAGAAGGCGTTGGCCACGATCCCCGAGTGATGCTTGCGGTAGAACTCTTCAAAGACCGATCAAGCTTACGCGTTACCGATGTATCTTCAGTTGTCTTCCGGGACATTGCTCTATGGTACGCCTACTATGTCGGCTCACCTAATGGCGAAATTCATGCCGATATCCCGATGTACGTCCTCGAGACCCTCGACTCATATTTGTCAGACGGTCAATGGGATGAAGAAAAGCCGGATATCGCGGGGTTTCTCCAGCACCAAATCCGCCCTGCCGAGTGGGCTACGATTCGATGAGGATGGCAAAGTTCCGCCGGTATCAGACTAAGCTCACGGAACGAGCTGATGATTGGCCATTAAAATTACATCGGTTCGAATTTGAACGTATTCCTAGCTTGGGAAGTGGCGAGTTTGGATTCTCGGGGCCACTTACCGTCCTCTGCGGACCGAATGGCGTCGGTAAGACCACTCTTCTCAGGGCAATCTGGGCAACTGCATCGCCCAGCACCTATGTTCGCACCCCTGGCACGGACCTCAAACTGCTCGCTGGTCGGGGCTTGCTCGAATATCATTGGGACACAGAAAAACGTCGGGCTGAGCAGGTGTTTGGCGCTAATTCGGACGAAGAGCCTGAGGTTCCCGAAGCGGGTGAAGAGGATGAGGAGAGCGAAGACGGGGAAACTTCACCAAGGCCAACCTTTCCCGTCACCGTCATCCATATAGATTCAGCTGGCCGGGCTGCGCGATATCAAAACGCGTTTTGTGAGATCGGTAACTTCGAGGAAATTACTAACGGTGTTGCACCGTTAAGCCTCAACCAATCCGATGTAGAACATATTAATTCGCTTTGTTCGCGTTCCTATCGAAGTGTGTCGGTCTACGAAGTAGAGATCGCAGACGGTCTCTACGCTCCATTTTTCGAGGTTACCTATCAGGATGACCATTATGACAGCCGCACGATGGGTACTGGTGAAGCTGCCGCAATGTACCTCTGGTGGGAGGTAAATCAGGCTAAGCCCAATTCATTGCTTCTCATTGAGGAACCCGAAAGCTTCTTGTCGCCGAAATCGCAAAAGGCTTTCGTCAACTTTTTGACGGTTCTCGCAGTCCAGAAGCATTATGTGGTGGTCGTTACCTCACATTCACCCAAGATTATCGAGACTGTTAGCGATGAACATCGCTCCTTCATTCATCGAGACCGAGGCAATGCAGTAGTCGACACAGGGGGAGCATCGCCTGAGCTGCTCGGGACGATTGGAATCGAGCAGAGGGTCGACAATCTAATTTTGGTTGAAGATAATGCGGCCAAGACATTCGCCAATGCGATTTTACGCCGTTACCGACCTGAGCTGTTTAGACGTTCCGAGATAATCGTGATGAACGGTCACGGCGACATCACAGCCTGTCTTAAGCGCCTGGGTGGCAAGCCAACTGACCTGTCAATCGTCGGCCTCTACGATGGGGACCAAAAAGGCAGTGTTGAGACTGATGTAGAACCATTCTCAGCCTTCCTGCCAGGCGATATCCCAATTGAGCAAGTTTTCCGCAAATTGGTCGAAGACGACCCCAACAACGTGCAAGTAGCCCTAGGGGTTGAACGGCTGTCGGAGATAAACTTTGCTCTCGAGGGTGAGGAAGCACACGATTGGTTCGAAGAATTTGCTAAGGCGCTAGGTGTCGACAAAGGAATGCTGTTTCAGCAACTTTTTTCGATATGGGAGAGACAAGATGGTTCGCCTGAGACATGTTTGTCCTGTGTCGGTGAAATAGAAGCGGTGATCTTCCCCGCCGAGCCGCAGTCGGAATCAGACGCCCATGTAAAAAATAAGGGCCTCGCGACGGAGAAGGTGAGAATTGCTGATATGCCTGTGACGGTGGAGACCGAACCCGTTATCGATGAGACAGAAGTGCAGGCTGAAGACAAACCGAACAATAAGTAGTGTCGCTCTATCCTTGCGTATTGGTCGCGAGTCTTAATTTGACAGCGAGATCATGAGAAATTTGCGGGTCGAGGACAGCAATCGTTTCAGATCGCAAAAGCACTGCACGTTGGACGGACGAGCGTTTACAGGCACTTGAAGTAAGGCCAACGCTCACGAGATCTCAAAGCGCCGGAAGCCCATGTTACCCATCGCCAACCGATTGCGCAGACGGCTTGAAGACCGTCGAGCCTTCTTCGAGAATTGGCTGTTCCAATGGTTTGGTTTGAAAGACGGGCGTGGGGTCAGCGTCGACCTATTCAACGGCAAGAAATCGCATTGGGAGGGCATTGGGTACTTCGGCTCGACAAGGGACGTATTTTGGGAGGCCCTTCCCCGGGGCATTCGAAACGAAATACTCGAACAGTTGGAGTGGGTCGAACGAGAAGCCTCGCGCTATCGACCAGAGGTCTTGCCGAAGGCGCTGGATGAAGCAGCGGGCCAGTTAGGCACTTTCGTGGAAATCATTCGCCACAGAGCCATCGATTGTGATCAAGGACTGCGGGGTGATGGGATTAACATTCCTGGCCCGTCTGACCAGGGGCGATGGTACGGCACTTCCAAATCGAAAATCCGCCAACAAGCTGACGCGATCCTCGAAGCCCATCAGGGCGGTTCACCTAGCTCAGCTATTTCTAAGCGCGACGCCTTAGCGTTCGCATCAGATGAAGAGGCCGAAGACATGACAAAATATCAGGTGGCGCTATCCTTTGCGGGCGAGCAACGCGAGTATATCGAGGCCGTGGCGGAATATTTGAAAAAGGAAGGCGTCACAGTCTTTTATGACCGTCACAGCACGGTGGACCTTTGGGGGAAAGATGGAGCGGCAGCATTCACTGATCTATTCTCGAAAAGGGCTGCCTATGTGGTGATGTTCATTTCTGAGGACTACGTCTCGAAAGCTTGGCCGCGTCAGGAGCGGCAAGCTGCGATATCGCGGCAAATGCAGGATGAGGACGAGTACATCCTACCGGTGCGTTTCGACCAAGCAGAGGTCCCCGGACTGCCTTCAACCCTTCAATACGTACAGGCGGAACAATTTCAGCCATCCGATTTGGCGAAAGCGATCATAGAGAAAATTGGTCACAGCCCACTAAGCGGGAAGGCATCCGATGCGGCTCCACAATATTCGGAGAGCCTACGTGGAAAAGTCGCATTCGACTATACGAACCATGATGGTCGATACCTAATTGGCGAAGGCGAGGTCCAGTTTGAGACGAAATGGTCGGGGGCAGGAGCCGACACCATTCACGCCTATAACGACCCGCCTACCATCCATGGCATTGCCATTGCCGAAGGAGCGACGCGTATCGACGAAATCACCGATGCAAGCTCATACGATTTCTCTTCCCGTTCGAGGAGAGCGAACAAAGGAGAAGTGGTAATCCTTCGGAACATCCACGGGAACTACGCCGCACTCGAACTGATCGAAATCGGCTACAAGGGGCGAAACTCCGACCGGTTCGAGCTGCGCTTTACGTATAGAATCAATCCTAACGGAGTCAGAGATTTCTCCGCCTGAAAGCCCCTCCCCCCACGTGGTCCAGGAAAGCGGCACCAAATCTTGAGCGGTTCCACTTCGGGTATCTCAGGGCCTCTCCCCCAAATCTGAGAGTACCTCGGCAGAAAAACCTGGCGATGGAATTTTTGAAAGCCCGCAAGTGTGTACTCCGCTGTGTACTACTCTGTGTCCCCGACGTCCCGAAACAGCCTTCCCGTCCCACTCAAACTGTCCGATTTCCATAGCTCTGCAAGGGGTAAAGCGCAGTTGGCCCGCCGAAATGCGACTGACTGTTAATCACTTGGTCGTTGGTTCGAATCCAACTCGGGGAGCCAGATACCGTACCCAAGGGGTCCACGCTGTACCCAAAAGGCCTTGATTTCCGCGCCTTACGACAGCACCCCGCTCTCAACCAAGCTCGACCTTACCCAGCTATTCCCAACTGTCATGGGGGCTTTTGCGGGGCCAGGTCTTCGCAAAGTGGGGGCCTCGCATGCTGACAGATGCTCGCTGCCGTACGGCGATACCCCGAGAGAAGCCGTACAGGCTTCCCGACCAGCACGGTCTCTATCTTCTCGTCTCGACGACCGGCTATCGGAGCTGGAAACTGAAATACCGTTTCGGTGGGAAGGAAAAGAAGCTGACCTTCGGGCCTTATCCGGAGGTTCGGCTCACGGCGGCACGGGACCGGATGTTCGAGGCGCGCGAGCTTTTACGCCGGGGGGTGGATCCGGCAATGCCGGCGCCCGCTGCGGAAAGCTCTTACACTTTCGGCGATGCGGCGCGAAAGTGGCTCGACCTGCAGAAGGACAGCTGGAAGCCCAAGCACGCGAAGACGGTGAGGGATCGTCTGGATGCGGACGTCCTTACCCAACTGGGGAAGAAGGGGCTTGGCGAAATTCGGCCGCGCGATATCCTGACCCTGCTCGAGCCGGTGCAGGATCGCGGCGCCATCGAGGTCGCGCATCGCTTGCGCAATTACTGCAGCGCGATCTTCGAATGCGCGATTGCGCTGGACTGGGCGGAGAACAACCCGGCCGCCTCGATCGGCAAGGCACTGCGGCCGAAAGTTTCGCGCCGGTTTCCCGCCCTGCTCGAGCTGCGTCAGGCGCGCGCCTTTCTGCGAACGATGGAATCGCAGCCGTGTCAGCCGGCAACGAAGCTGGCCTCGCGCTTGCTCGCATTAACGGCCGCGCGCCCCGGACCGATCAGGATGGCGCAGCGCGAGGAGTTCGAGGGGCTCGGCACGGCCGAGCCGCTCTGGCGGATACCGGCATCCAAGATGAAGCTCGAGCGTGCGGCCAGCGAACAGGACGCGTTCGAGTTCATCATTCCGCTGTCACGGCAGGCGGCCGAGCTGGTCGCGGCAGCGATCGGGTTCGCGGGCAAGCGGAAGTTCCTCTTTCCCTCGAGCCGGCACTCGCACCGGCCGATCAGCGAAAACGGCCTCAACACCAACTACCGCCGCGTTCCGGGCTTCGAGGGGCGACATGTTCCGCACGGGTGGCGCAGCAGCTTCAGCACGATCATGAACGAGCGCGCAGCCGATCTCGACCGCCCGGCCGATCGCGCGATCATCGATCTCATGCTGGCTCACAAACCGCCGGGGACCGAAGCGGTCTACAACCGCGCGGCTTACATGCGCCGGCGCCGCGAACTCGCACAGGAATGGGCCGATCTGCTTTGCGAGGGCCTAACACCGGCGGCCGAGCTGGTCGACGGCCTGCGGAAATTTCAGCCGACCGGCTGACCGCGATCGGCGGTGCGGCATGAACGCCACCGCTACCCCGTTCGGCAGCCTCGCTGCAAAAATCGCCGGGAATACGCTCAGCCGGAAAGCGCGGGCACTTCTCGAGCGGGGCGACAATCCTCGATCAGGACAGCCCGTCTGGCGTAACTCCTACACCGAAGGAACCTTCGAGGACCGCATATGGCGGCCGATCAACGACGGTTCGACGCGGGGCGGCAAGCGCTGGACGTCTGCGCTGCTGAAAGCCGCTCGAGCATTCGAGATCAAGACGCGCACCAAGCGGCGCGAAGTCGAACCGGGGGCCCGCAACGGCGAGCTCGGCGAAGTCGGGCTGGAGGTTCTGCGCTATCTTTACGAGCTGGTCGATTACGCGACCGGAAGGCTCGAGCCTGCTATTGCGACGATCGCGTCGGAAATCGGCCGGTCGTACTCCGCCGTCCACGATGCCCTGCGACGATTGCGACGAGCTGGCTTCCTCCAGTGGATCCGGCGCAGTCGCCCGATCGACAAGCCGGACCCCTATGGTCCGCAGGTCGAGCAGGTAAGCAATGCGTACGCCCTGCTCGCGCCGGAAGCCATGAAGGGCTGGCTGATGCGTCTGATCGGTAAGGCACCCCTGCCCGCCTGCGAAAATCAACGCAGGGCGAACGACAGGCTCGAGTTCGAGCGAATGCTCCGGCAGCTGACAGCCCGGGAATATGTCGAGCAGCAGCGCTGGAATGGCGATGATCTGCTCGGCGAACAGCTCAAGCGCCTGGCGGCACTGGTGGACGCGCAGGAAAGGCACCAGCGCGAATCCGGCAGAAGCGGAGAGACCGGGGTAGTAGTTCCTACTACATGAAAAGAATGGCCTGACATGTAGTCAGGCCATGCGTCTGGACCCGGTCACCGCCCCCGCATTCTCCCCGCGGCCCTCAAACTCCCACTATCCGCACCGGCGGAGGTCGGCGGCTGCGCCGCCTCCGGCTCGGCGAGGACCGAGTGGCAAGGTTCGTGCCACTCGGCAGCGTTATGCAGCCAGCAGGGCTGCACGATCTTCCGGTTCGAAGTTGCTGATGATCAGCTCGCCAACGCGCTTGGCACCGATCGCCTTCGTCGAGATCGTATAGGTGGTCTCGACCGGCACCTGGACTAGGTCGGCGAAGATCTCGCGAACCTCCGGCGTATCATTGATTGAGATAATCATCTTGCCGCGCGCGCCGGCCGCCGCCTCCGCCAGTTTCGCGAAGTCGTCGGGCGAGAAGACCGCCGCGCCGTAGTCATCCTCGCACCCGTAATAGGGCGGATCGCAGTAGAACAGCATGCCCGGTCGATCGTATCGCCGGACGAAGTCGAGGAACGGCAGCTCCTCGATCGTCACTCCGGCAAGCCGATCGTGCAGGTCATCGAGTACGGGTTCAAGCTTCGTGATATTGAACCGCGCGCCTTGCCGGTTATCGACACCGAAATTGCGGCCCGCGACCTTCCCGCCGAAGGCGAGCTTCTGGAGATACAGGAAACGCGCCGCGCGCTGCAGATCGGTAAGCCGTTTCGGATCGAGACCGGCAAGCCGCTCGAACTCGTTCCGGCTCGCGAGCCGGAATCGCAGCATGTCGATAAAATAAGGGTAGTGCTCCTGCAGGACGCGGAAGAACGTGACGACGTCGCCGCTGATATCATTGATGATCTCGACGCGCGGGCGACTCGAACGGCGCAGGAAGATGCCGCCCATGCCGACGAACGGTTCGGCGTATCCATCGTGCTCGGTATTGGCGATCAACGAACAGATCCGGCGCGCTAGATTGCGCTTTCCACCGATATATCCGGCGGCGGGACGGACGGGCTTGATGCTTTGAATTGACTCCATGTTCCCAAGGGGCTCCATTGACCCCGCCCGTATGCGCGGGTGCGGGGCGGCCAGTCGGCCAGCTGTGTCGCGGCGGGTTGCAGCCCGTCGGTTCGCCTGGGAGCAACCAGGCAACCCCCGCTCCCGCTGCACGGGACGAAGGAATTTCGTTCAGATTGATAGAATTTCGGCCCAGCGATCGAACACCGCGCGGCGTCGATCGAGCTGGACGGAGCGGTTGTATGCCGCCTCGACTTTGCCCTTCCCCGCATGGCCAAGCGCGGCATCGATGTCGAAGCGCCACTCCGGGCCCATCTCCTCGTTGAGGATCGTCGAGAAGCTGGCGCGCCAACCATGTGGTACGTGTCGGCCGGCGTAGCCGGCGCGGATATACAGTTCGCGAAGGGCGCCCGCGCCGATCGGCTTGTCTTTCACGCGGCCGGGGAACACCAGATCATGCATAGCTGCATCCGCTCGATGCATATTCTTGGCGCCGCGCAGGACGAACAACGCCGCTTCACTCAACGGTACGACGTGATCGAACCGCGCATCGTCCTTCTTCGCGCGGCTCAGTTTCATTCGTTCGGCCGGCACCGTCCAGGTGCGTGCCGCGAAATCAATCTCCGCCCAGACCATGCCGCGCAGTGCGGCAAGCCGCACCGCAGTCAGCGCGAGAAAACGCGATGCCATGATCGTGAGCGGCCGCGCCTCGTCCAGCTCGCACGCGGCAAGTAGCGCGCGGCAATCGGCGATCGTCGTCAGGGCGGCATGTGGAAAAGATGGCGGCGCCGCGAGCATCGCCGCGCCGAGATCATCGGCCGGGTTGGCCGAGACAAGTCCTTCGGCCCGGCCGAACTTGAATATCTCGCCGAGCCGCTGGCGCACCCGGTGCGCGCTGGTCCTGCAGCCGCGCGCCTCAATCGCGCGGATCGCCTCGAGCAGATCCCTCGATGTAATCGCGTCTGCAGTCTGTTCGCCCAGCTCGGGGAAGATATCGCGTTCGAGACTGCCGAGGACGTCCCCGGCATGCGCCGCCGACCATCCGCCGCGCTTCGCGCGGTACCATGCGCGGCCGAGCTGCTCGAGCGTATCGACTGTGATCGCGACGCGCCGCGATGGATCGACGCCTTGCTCGATCTTCTCCTTCGCCTCGGCCTGCAGAATACGCGCACGCGCAACGTTGACTTCGGGAAACTGGCCGAAGGTGAGCAGCTTCTCGCGGCCACGCCACCGATACTTCTGCTGCCAGCTCTTCGTACCGGTAGGTCGGACGAGCAGATGCAGCCCGCCTTGGTCGTGCAGTTTATACGCGCGCGAATGCGCACCGGCAGCTTTCGCCGCGGCGTTCGTCAGCATATGAGTATCCGTTCTATGTGACCGCCTCGACGGCCGAACATGATGATCCGAAACGTAAGCGGCGCTATCGGATTGAGCTCTAGATTATCGCTGAGCTATCAGCTGCGATTTTAGTTTTTCGTTCGTTTAGGTAGGCTAGCCATGACCCAAAACTTTGAAATTGTTCGCCTAATAGCGCAGTTAGTGGGTGCTCTTTTGATCGCTTGGCTTGCCGTTCGATGGGCGCTTTCCCGCTACAAATCAGAAAAGGTCTGGGAGAGAAGTCTCGAAGCTTATTCAGAAATTCTCTCGTTACTTGTTGAGATACGCGGCATCGACCATGACCGCCTCACGATGTTGCAGGAGGCAGATGTCTACGCAGGTCATCCCCAAGCCAGCGAATTTCATTCGAGGCTGAGCGACGTTCAACCGCGGCTTCAAAAAGCAGTAGCTAAAGGACGTTTGCTGTTGCCGGAACGCGCCCAAGCCATTCTAATAGAATTGAGCGCGGAATTTGATCGGCAGCGTTCTTCTTCCGATTTGGAACATTTGTTAAATGCGAGATACGTTGCAGTAGGGAAGGCTATGACGGCCTTGATCGACTTTGGCCGCGGAGACCTCAGTATTGATAGCGAACGGCACGGATAATCCCTCCGCGTCGGTCGAGTGGCGAGCCCGCGCAGTTCTGCCGAAAACAGGCTCCGCGTCGCGGGACGATACCCCCGGCGATACCCCCAAATTTCGCGCGGATTTCGGTCTAGAAGTTAATGTCGCAGGGCACCACGGCCGCGCCGCGGTGCCCGCACTCGCTGCAGCGTGCCTTTTCCTCGATGGTCGATAGAGTAAGGCTTACCCGCCGCGCGTTCAATTCGATCATCAATTCGGAGCTGTTGGCTTCGACAACGTGGCCGCATCCGTCGCAGGTGAAGCGAAGATTGTAACCGCGCCGGGCGCACTCGTTAACCGAATCGAGTTTATGTCGAACCATACTGACGTGATGGAACAGGCAGGGAACATCGGTCAATGAAGGGCAAGCCGGACGTTCAGGATCCGAAGGGCGAATGGAAGCTGTATTTCGGGTTCGCGTTCTGGAGCCTGCTCATCATTGCCTGGCTAATCGTTTCGGCGATCGAGCTCATCATGCTCGCATACTGAAAAGTACTTAGTCCGAAGCGCCTGCGGCGGGGTCGACCTTGGCTTGCGCTTCAACCCAACCGATCAGCGCGTCGAGCTGGATGGCCTGCTCGGTGGCGATGAGATCGCGCTCGAGCTGGTTTGTGGTTCGTCCTGTGGCAGGAAGTCGAGGATCGCTGGCCGTTTCATTAGATCCTGCGGCGGCATGGGATAACCCGGGCACTGAGTCGCCTGCGGCCTCACGCTCAGTACCGGTTCCGGCCGATAGCTCTTGCCGCAACCTGTCAGCGCGATCACGCACGATAGCGAGGCGAGCGCGGTAATCGTTCTCGATGGCATCGGAAATTTTCTCCTGTTCGGCCGTAACCCGCTCGAGCCGTTCGCGCTCGAGACGCGCAGCCTCTTCCTGTGCGAGGCGGTATGTCTGTTTGGTGGTGCTATGGGCCAGGCGTTCGCTGTCGCGCTGTGCCTCGTACTCGCCCGCCTTCGCGATCCACCCCGCAATCGATATCGGCCCGAGATGAAATCCGTTGAGCCGCACCGACTGTATACTGGCAAAGATCGCCAGCACGAGAACGGCCGCGCCGATCGCGGCGAGCCAGACGCCCTTCAGCGCGATGCGAGCGGTGGTCCAGGGCGGCATCAGGCGCGCAGCCCGGTGAGATAGCCGCGCACCCCATACTTCGCGGTAAGCTCCATGTTGCGCAGCCGGCCATGCCGGTAGCTGACATGCACCCATCGCCCGTACTCGTAGATCAGCTGGTCGTAGTTGAGGTTGCGCTGCATCCACTGCGCGAGATCCAGCACGCCGACCCCCGGTACCGTGAAATCCGCCGCCTCGCCCAGGCAATGCTGGCTGCTGCCGGAACCTCCGATCGCGCGGTTGAGGATCGGCGAACGGTATCCGCTCGAGACGACGACCGGTCGATCGAAATGGGTGCGTACCGGTTCGAGTACTTCGATGCAAAGCGTGCGAAGGTTCGCGATGACGGCCGGCGGCGGATCGTTCGGAATGTCGCGCCGCGCGGCGGTCTGCGACGCGGTCATCTCGGCAAGAGTAAAATGCGGGGACAGGTTCATGCGAAGAAACTCCAGCAAACGAGGAGCCAGACCGCCAGCAGCGCCCAGTAACTCCACCAGAACGGGCGGGAATAGGTCCGGCCTTCGCCGAGCGCGGCGACCCAGACAAAAAGCGACTTGCCGGCGATGATCATCACCGACCCGACAAAATAGACGGGGTCGTCGGTCGCGAAGGTCGCGCCGTCGCCGACCATCTGCTCGATACGGCCGTAAAGCTGCAGGATCATGCCCAGCGCGTGGAGATCCATGCCGAGCGCCATCGCGAGCCCCGCATTATAGATCGACAGCGGAAAGCGCCGGCGCCATCCGGGCATGGTGTAGCCGGCCACGATGAAAATGCTGCCGAGCACCATGCAGCCGAAGATGAAGAGGATCATTCGCCCTTGCCTTGTGTGAGTTCGGTTATGCCGCGATCCGCGCCGAGGAGGCGCTCGATGCGTTCGGCGCGCCTGGTCAGCTGCTCGGCCTCTGCCTTCAGCCCGTCGATGTCGGCGAAGAATTTCTGGACGCCGGAGAATTTCGGCGGGAACGCGGCGCGCAAGGCAGCGCGAATGCTTTTCAGATCACTCATCGTCCCGGATCCCCAGTCGCGTCTCGATCCGCGCAACGATGATGTTCAGCCCCGCAATGACTTCGCGTACTGCGCCAAGCGCATCCGCCGACTTCGTCCAGGCGCGAAAGGCCATGAAGACGACGCCGAGCAGTGCAGCGAGCATCAGCGCACACAGCACGAGCGCGACGAACAGGATCGCCCGCCAGTCGTCGAGCTCGGCCATGACCCGGCCGGCCTCGACGACATCGGGCGCGCTCATCGTCGGCGCGGCTGCGAGCAGAAGGTCCAAGATCATGGCCTCCGTCTCCTCGAATTGGTGTGAAGTATTCGGTTTACCGAACCACGATCTCGCGCTGGTGCGGCTTCACCGAGTGGCCCGGATAAGGGTAGGTGTGCGCCGGATTGTAATAGCGGGAATCGTGCTCGGTCGGCATGTCGAGATACAGGCGGTTGTCGTAATCTCGCGGTCGCAAGAGTGCCGCGGTCGCCGGGCCGCGCAGATAGGAGATGCTGTCGCCGGGCTGGAACGCCTGCTTGAGCGCGATACGGACCGTGCCGGCCGCCGCATCCTCGATCGTCACCGTGCCCTTGTGCGTATCCGGATAACCGACTGCGTCCATGCGGTAGATCGGGCGCCGTTCGCCGGTCGCAGCACGGGTGAGCTCGAAGCCGGTGAGCTCCTGCTGGTGCGGCGACGGAACCTCCGGCATGGCCAGCCCGCGTTCCTGCCGCCGCGTGATGAGCGTGCCGTTGTTTGGCAGCAGGATGCGGCCGATCGCGTAGCTGTTGTCGAGCGAAACGTCCCAGTTCTCCACGTCGATCGCCGGTTCCCCGACCACGTCGCCTAGATCGCGCAGGATAGGAACGAACGCGGGCTGCAAATAATAGATGATACCGTCCTGCAGATAGAGGTTCGGGTGGATCGTAACGGGGTAGAAACAGGATCCATGGCTCGAAGGGCCAGTGACGGTATCGTATTGCTGAGCGATCGGATTGGCCTGGATCGCATCGAAGATCTCGCGCTTGGGCTCGAGCCAGCGATTGCCGGCATTGGGTCCACTGAAATTCGGATTCTCCGGATTGCTGCTGTCGAGATCGTTGAACGGCATCGGCGTGAGCATCGCGAACGTCGCTGTGTCCGCCAGCAGGCCGCGCCCCTGCCCGGTCGCATCGAACAGGCAATGATCGACGCGCTGGCCATTGACGTTGACGAACTGGCCAAGCGGTACCGGCGTTCCGTCCTTCTGCTTGCCGTACCAGTACGGGAAAAACGCATCGTCGTAATAGTTCGCGCTGCCGGCGTCGCTGTTGTGCCAGCGCTCGATCAGAGTATCGACCGGTCCGTACTTGCCGGTCATCGCATCGTGCAGCGCCTTCACATCAGCCCAGCTGCGCTCCGGGCGATCGTCGTTGAAGACGGTCGCGCGAGAAGTTCCGCCGACATGCTCACAGGCCAGCGCGATCTTCATCCCGGGCTTGGCATGGTCGAGCCAGGTCGCCAGCGTCGCCATCGCAGGGTTGATGAGCTTTGCGTCGGCCGTCGCCTGCGTGACCAGCGTCGCCTGCACGGCATCGCCGACGGCCGAGCCGGTACGGCGATAGACCACGACATTCCCGTCCGGCACGTTCGCGGGCATCGGCAGCTTCTGATAATTGGATTCGGGCGCGGTGAGGTGGGCTTCCTCGCTTTGCCCCATCCAGAAATACCGACCATCGACCGTCGCCGGCAGGACCTCGGTACTGATCTCGCCGCCGTCCTCCCAATTGTCGAACAGCGTGCCGCTGGTGCCGGACAGCAGAATGATGCCGTATCCGCCCGCCGTGATCCGCCCCGCGCTATCGTCGACGAACGTCCCCTGGTGCTTTCGCGCTCCGTCGATCGTCTGAAACACCTTGAACTCGACTTTGGTCGGGAAAACGGAGGCGACGACCTCGCACGTTGCCGACGTTGAACTGTCGGGTACCAGTGTCGATGCGCCGGACAGCGTCAGCTTCGAGACGTTCTTCTCGAAGCGTACGATGCGATTGCTGGTCCCGCCGCTGTTGAGGCGCATCGCATAGCCGGTGAAGCCGTCGATCGGATCGTTCGTCCCGAACAAGGCGATCCCGGCGCGCACCGTTGCCAGGAATTTGGCCTGTACCCGCTGGGGGCTGACGCCGGCGCTGCCCTCGCGCAGCGCGACGGCGTACTGGACGTTGTTGTTCGAATAGACGTTGTCCTGCGCCGCGCTGACCACGAGGTTGGCGAAGCTCGACATCCATCCCGTCCGCTGGCCGAGCTGCTGATCGGATGCTGACGGATTGTCGAACGCGTCGACGAAGGCGGCGGCGACCACGGTCGTATCGTCGTTCTGGATCGTAATCAGCGACCGGTAGAAGGTCGTGTCGACCATACCCGGATCGGCGTTGCGCAAATCGAGATAGAACACGTATTCCGGTTCCTCGTCCGCATTGGCGACGATGCTGAAGCGGATGGTCTTGATTTCTTCGCCGGCCGCGAATTCGAGCGTGCCGGACGGATAGGCGCCGCCTTCGAATTTCGCGGCGGGCGGCCCGTCCTCGCCCAGTCCCTCGGTATGCGTATACCACTCGACCGAACCGGCCGCGCTCGCATCGTCGCGGCTGACGGTAAGCGCGTATTCGGTGAGCCCCGCATCGCCTTCGGGCTGCGACAGGGAAGAAGGCTCGAGCGAATAGGTCGCGCCGCCCGGCGGAGGCGTGCCGGTCCCGGCGTCGACGGCGCTGACGCTGTCGGTGCTGCGCACCCAGGGACCGTTATCGATGCTCTGTTCGCAGGTGATGTTCCTGTCGCCTGCCTTCATCCGGTATGTGCGGAAGGCATCGCCGACGCCGGTGGTCCCGGGAATGACCTCGCCGTCGCGCAGGGTCCGCCAGGCGCGCTGGTCCGGCGAGGCTGGAAAGCCGCGCGTCGCGCCGAGGCCGAAGGATACCCAACTGCCGACCTCGACCGTCGCCTGCCCGTCGACCGTGAAGTATTCGCCGTCGAAGCCGACATGCAGCTTGGACGGGTTCACGATCTCGATTGGACCATTGTAGGAAATGTATTCCGGGCGCTGGATTTCGTGGCCCCACGGCAGCGGTGCGAGATCGGGCTCGATCGGTAGTTCGACGTTCGGATCGCCGTTGACGGCGGCGGCGAGCAGGTCGACAGCCACGCCGTTGGCCGTCGCCGGGGGATTGGACACACCGACATCCCCGACCGCCACGTTCTGCCCACCTTGTACGGGGTTGCCGCTGCCGTCTGCCGGATAAAGGGCCTCGTCGTAGGTCTTGATCGTCGCGCTGTTGAACCGGCGCAGCCGCATGAACGGTTTCGCGGGATCGGTCGCGGTCGGATGGCGTCTCAGCGTATTCCTCCGCATCGTGCCATGCGCGCCGCTGACATCGATCCCGTTGGGCGAGTCGCATGCGAAATCGTTGTCTTCGATCAGATAGTGATGGTTCGGCAGCGCCGCGACGGTGTCGTAATCGACGACGCCCTGCCCCAGCCAGACGAAGTCGTTGCGGCGGAAGATGAAATGTGAACATCCGGCGCGAGGCTGGCCGATATCGGGATGGCTGGAATCGTACCAGCCAACGCCGATGTCGCTGCCGACCTGCGGCGGCGTACCGTCGTCGAAGAAGCGGATCTTCTTCGTGACGATCACGCCATCGCGCGAGAAATTGTCTTCGAAGATGAAGTAGTGGCAATCGACGAACTGAGAGGCATCGGCGCGAGCCCATTCGAAGATGCTCTTGCTGATGATGAAATGGCTGCAGCCGTTGAACGAGACGCAGTTTTTTGCCTGCCCCGCCACCGCGCCCGCGATCCAGACATGCGATGCGCCGGCGCCCTGGATGCTCTTGCTGTTGATGTTGTCGGTCGTGCCGAGGACCGCATCGGCGGAGTATGTTCCGCCGGCGAATTGCGTACGGATCAGGGGCGAGAGCAATTCGATCGAGAGGATCTGCGCGCGCGGCATGACCACCTGCACCCAAGCAGGCTTTGGCGCGGTGATGCGCCAGTGGAACGGATCGCCCGGCGTATCGAGCACGATGACCTCGCCGCCTCGCGCCATCGCATAGGCGACCTTGAGGGCGTCCGGCGAGGAGACCGTGATGAATTGCGGCGATCCCTGCACCGTGGCAGTAATGGACATTAAGCGACCTTTCTGAAGACGGCGACGTAGATGATGTTCGGGGTGGCCGCCTCGGACTGGCCGATCGTCAGGAAGACCGGATCGCCGACGAAGGCGGGCTCGGGCACCATGACCTCGATGCCTTCCCCGCCGGCCGGCGAAAGCGCGATCCATTCGGCCTCGGACCGGACCTCGCCCGTCGCATCGAGGATGTGGCCGGGAGCGGGAACTGCGGTGGACGGGAACTGGTGAAGCGCCGCGCCTGTCTGGTCGCGCACCATCAGATTGGCGTTCGAAATGCCGTTACCGAGCGCGGCGTGAATGACATACGTGCCGGCACCGGGCAGATCGATGCGGTTTGTCGCCGTCGAGTTGCGGCCGAACCGACCGGCAAGTCGCCGATCGACGAGCGTCGCATCGCTAGTAGATATCGCGGCCGCGCGATCGAACCCGTAGAACAGGTCGTCGTGAAGCGGATTGGCCTGCGGATAGGTCGCCGTGTTGGTGTTTCCAGCGATGCCGACGAGCGGATAGGGAATGTCCGGCAGGTTGAGCCGTGCTTCCTCGCTCCCGCAGAACGCGAAGGCATGGATCAGCTCGTGGCCCGGCACGATCGGGCCGAACGGTGCACTCATTGCCAGAGTCTCCCCGCCCGCCGCGTCGATCGCCCATGATTTCAGGATCAGACTCGATCCGACCGTATCGGGAATGGCGAAATCGGTACGGTTCGGCGCAGCACGCCGGGTCAGAACATCTTCACCGGTATCGGTGACAATCGCGGCTTCGAACCGCTCGATCGTGCCGTCCCAGTCGCCCATTACCAGTGCGATATGCGTGTTGGTCATTGGCGCACCGTCGATGAAGGGCGCGGACAAGTTCGTAGCCGATCCGTCAGGTGCGACGGTGTCGAAGGTGTAGACGCCGGTCGCGTCCCCGATTGTCACGCCGCCCAGCGGATCGCGTAACGTCAGGTGAAACGCGCCGCTTCCGCCGAGTGCTTCAGGATTGACAGCGACAGACACGACGGCGGCGTTCTGTCCATCGGCGAGTTCGATGGTGCCGGTAGCCGACTGGTCGTCGGCAAGATCCTCCGCCGTCGCATCGCCAACAAAATCGAGCGACCAGGCCGCCGTCACCACTCCGTCCGTCCCGCCGGTTCGCGCGATGGGGAAGCGGATCGTCGAACCTTCGAGCTTGCCATCGCCGACCGAGAGCTCTCCGGCCAGCACCTGCGCATCGTCGCCGAGGATCGTGGCGGTGGCAGTCGGCGAAGCCGCGCCGACAGCGAAACCGTCCGGCATGGCACCGAAGCCGACCGTGAACTGCTCGTCGCCCTCGATCTTGCGTTCGCCCAGCACCTCGACGTCGAACGCGACCCGCTGCGTGCCGATGGGAATGGTGGCAACGCCGGAGCGGGGACCGATGAAATCGTCGTCCTGCGTCGTGACATGCGTGACGAGCCAGGGGATCTGCGCGGCTTTCAACGCGGGCCGCGACAGCAGGATATCGAAGGTGAACGCGGTCGGTCCGTCGTTCCCTTCGAACTTGCTTTGCGAGCCGTAGATATTGACCGCGATAGGTCCCTGCGCCGCGCTGCTGTCGGTATTCGTCTGGAGATCGCTGACAGCCTGCTGCAGCGCCTCCTGGACCGCACGCAACTCGGCAACTTCCGCTTCGGCGTAATGCTCGACATATTCCGCGCTCGCCCCGGCGCGAAACGTGAAATAGGAAATCTTCGGGTCTTCGTCTGTGTTCTGTCCGTAGAGACTGATCCGGATGGATTTTGCGCCGGCCGGAAGCTTGATATCCTCGAACTTGAACCGGGTCGGTCGCTCGATCCAATTCTCTCCGAGTGCCCGCCACAGGCGAGACCCTTCGGGATCGCTGTAATCCGCCTTGGCGCGATCCGCTTCGAGGCCACCGGCGATGAGCTGGCCGCCAGCGTCGAGCGCGGCGATCCTGACATAGACCCCGCTCATCGGAGAATAGGGCTCATCGTGCGGATGCTTGCGCATAACCGTCCACCCGAGCGAAAAACGGCCGTAGGGCAGCGCCGACACGTCGATATCGAAGTTTCGCGCGTAGATCGCGGTACCAATCGGGCCGGGTTTGATGGCCTTCACGCCATCGATGACCTGTGTGCTCAAAGGTCCGCCCAGCCATTTCGCCACGGTCCCGGGCTTTCGCAATTCGGGATCGGGCCAGAGATTGCGGAAGATTGCGAACTGCTCGCGCGCACGGGTGTTCGCATCGAAGTTTGCAACGGCATCGGCGGCTTGGGTTCGCGCGGTCTCGGCACCGGCGCGTGCCGAGGCGCTGGCTGCGGCGCTCGTTTTTGCTTCTTCGGCCTTGGCGCTCGCCGTCGTGGCATAATCGCGAACGGTGGCGACCTGCGCGACGGCTGAGCTTACCGTGTTTTTAGCTTCGTGCAGGTAACGCGCCATCAAGCGCGTATCTTCGCCGAGGAGGACCGAAGTGCCGCGCAGATCGCGCCTGATGACGACACTCATGCCCAGGGGCTCGCGACTGCGCTGGCGCGGACATGAAAGGGCCCGGCTATGGCTTCGAACGTAAATTCGCCGGGAGGGGTGACGTGCAGTCCCCAGACAAGCTCGGTGTCCTCGCCCGGTGTGGGCATGGGCATTTGATGCATAGTGAAATCGTTGATCCGGACCCAGACGGTCGTAATTGGAACGCCATCGACGGTCTCGAACCCGGCAACATAGACGCCTTGAACGTAAGCGGAGGTGACTTTGCCGAGCTCCGCGCGCAATCGCCCGCCATCACGCCGGTCGCGCACCTCGAAGCGGAACTCTGCCTCGCGGTAGTCCCATCCCTCGAATACAATCAGTCCCTCGGGTGGGCCGAACGACGTCGATCGTACCCCATGAAGGGGCACGAGGTTGTTGCGTTGCATTGTAGTGGTTCCCTTCTTCCGAGGGTCGAAACGAGTCAGAGGTTCGCTTATGGAATGTAGTAATTCGTTTCGTTGAATTCGGACCGCGACCATCCGGAAGGTGCGGAGCCGCCCGACGACGAAGTCTCTCCGCTGTTTCTGGGAAGCGAAGGCGAACCGAGATAATGGCGTGCCGGTGTTGCCGGCTTCAACGCGGCCACGTTGGAATAGAGACTGGCCTGATAGCCGACCGCGCCGCCCGCTCTTTCCGCATCGTCGTAGAACACGTGGTACCGGCTGCCTGCCACCAGCGCGGCACCGGTATTGTCGGTCGTGATCGCTCCGCCGCCCACCTCCACTTGCCGGTCGGGATAGATGCGCAGATGCGCTTCCACCGTAATTGTCGTATCGGTCGCGACGAGAAGCCCGTCGGCCGGATCGTAATCGGTGGTATAGCTCAGCGCGATCTGCTGCTGGATGTAGGCTGCCGGCTGACTCGCGGCGGCGGCGATCCGATCCCGCTCTTCGGGCGTCTGCCCCAGCGCCGGGGTGGCGGGAGCCGTTGCCGTCTTGCCCAGCGCGAAGGCATGCTTATTCGGCGTCTCTCCGATCATCGTCAGGGTGACTTCCAGCGTGCGGGGATCGATCTCGCGCTTCAGGACGATGGCGGGTGTATCGAGACCGAGATCGGGACGATTGATATGCAGGCAGTCCCCCGGCCGGTAACGACGCAGGCGCGGCTTGCAGGGAATGGTGATCGGATAGAATTCGCGCGCATTGACCAGCCTGTACGCGGCAAGCTGTCCCGCCTGCTTCCTGTGCTTCACGAGATTGAACGGGAAGCTGGTGCTGACCTCCTCGCCATCCTCCTCGAGATATTGCGCGTTGACGATCGGCGCTGCCTTGACCAGCTCCCAGTTGTCTGCCTCGCTCGTATATTCCGGAACGATCCGGTTTATCCGGTCGCGATAGCTCTGCATCGCGGTGACTTCGGCATCGACCGTTCCGGCGTCGGCTTCCGTGATCGTGTCAAGAACCACGCGCGGGCGGTCCCAGTGGAACCCGATCCCGGTATTGAGCGGTAACGGCTCGCCGCCGCCCGCGATGCAGATATCGCGCAGGTTGCGCCAGCGGTCGCCGGGCTCGAATACCGCACCGAAGATGCGCCAGTCGTTCGCATCGCAATCGTTCGCCCAGGTCGCGATCGCTTCGAAGTCGATCGCCTCGCGCGGCAAGCCCATCCCGAAAACGCGCTTGCCGTTGCGATACCGGCCGAAGGCATAGGTGCCGGCATGCAGGGCCGGATTTTCGCTGTACTCATAGGTCACCTCGTTACCGAGGCGATGCGAACCCGATCCACCCGGAAACGTGCTGTCCTTGCGCGGATCGTAAACCCGGACCCATTTCGCGTAAGCACCGGCGACCGGTCGGCCGGAAGCATAGCGCTCACCGTCCTTGTCGAACTTGTAGTTCCACCCGATTGCCGCCTGCCCGGAAAGCCTGTGCGAACTGCCCCATCCCGGCGCCGCGCCATAGGGCGGTACCAGCGCCGAAGCCGAGTTCTGGCCGAGCTGCGACGTATGCGCGAAGAAGCTCGAATAATAGGAGCCAACCGCCTTGAAATCGAACTGTGGCGTCAGCGGACCGGCGATCGCGCCGCCGACGCAATAGACCACCACTTCCCACAGATAGGGGTTCGGCACTTTCTTCAGCGTCGCTCCGTAACCCGTACGATGGCGCAGGACGCCTGCGAAATATCCCTCGCCCATCACATAGGGCGATGGCGCATCCGGATCGATGCGCAGCTGCGTGATGCTGCCTCGTGCTGGAGGCGGCTGCGCGAGGGCCTGCGCCCCGATCTGGGCGACACCGGCCACTACGCCCGCAACCGTGGCGACCGTGCTGGCGACGGCTGCGATACCCGGCGCCACGATGCCGAGTGCCCCGCCGGTCGCGACTATGCCCGCGACCAAAGCTATTCCGCCGGCGATCTTGCCGACCGTCTTGAGCGCCTTCGACATGGTCGTTCCCGCCGATCAGCGCGCCGTCAAAGCCGCCATGCCGCATCGATCTCGTCGAGCGACACATCTAGCAGGACGAGAACCGGTTCATCCTCGCGCCATCCGGCTATCTTGCGCGGGGCGACGTTGACGAAGATCGCGTCCAGTCCTTCTGTCCCTGCCACCGCGCATAGATCGCCCAGGCGCATCTCGGCCGGCGCAATCCGCGTCAGGTGCGCATCGAGCAGGCCAATCAGGCTTTCGTGACCGAGCGTGCGCAGCGCTTTCTTCGCACCGATCGCGCTGCGAAACCGCGGGACCGTGGGCAGCCGCCGCCCCATGGCCCGGGCCTGATAGCGCGCGAGATGCGCGCAGGTCCTGGCATAGCGCCAGTCGAAGGCGCGATTGCGGAATCGCGCCATGGTCTTTTCGGTCGCCAACCGCCGGCGTTCGAGTTCTGGCGGTCGGCTCATCTGAAATACCTGTCGAGGACCGGGTTGATGACATCCATGCGCCCGCCGCCGCTTCCCCCGCCACCCGAACGGGAACCGCGGCTCGGGCCTTCGACGCCCCAGGCGACGGGGATGCTCAGGCCGGTCGCGTTGTCGTGTCCAAGCTCACCGGGATTGACGCTCTTGTGAAACGCCGGGCTTAGCGTGTTGCCGATATCGAGTTCGAAGAGCCGTTCGGCGTTCGAGACGATCGACATGGTCAGCTCGCGGCTCTGGCCGACCCGCAGGGTGGTCTGGTCGATCTGTCCGTCGAACATCGCTTCAGGGGTGCCGACAACGAGTCCGCTGTCGACGTCGTATTCCGCGATCCAGAAACGGACGCGGCTGCGCTGGTATCCGGGTTTCGAGAGTTCGACCGGGGCCGTAGTGCCCGGTGGCAAGAGGGTAAGATCGAGCGCAGGGATCTCGTCGCCCTGGCCTTCGGTCATGCCGTCGACGGACGAAATCGACCCGAACACCGGGTCCGCGCTGCGATAGGTATCCCCGTTCCACCTGATGAAGCCGCCGTCGCACAGCAGCACGGTATGCTCGGGCAACTCGATCTTCAGCAGCCCGATCATTGCGATACGCTGCATCTCAGGCGACCTCGCGAATGGGTACGGAAAGCGCGATCAGGCGATTGACCGGGATCTGCCAGCCCCATTCCGTGCCGACCGGCCGCCCTTCGATCATCGGCTCGACGAGATGGACCTTCGCACCGTCCGCAAAGGGGAAGCGCAAGGCGGGTTCGATCTTCATCGATGCGCGCCCGTCGTCGGCCGCGATGCCGGTCGATCGGCAGTTGTGAAGAAAGTGCTGGCCCTCGACGTTCTCGATCGAAAGCCAGAACCCCTCCTTGAAGACATAGCCCGGAACGAACCCGCGCATTGCGATCGTCGTGCCGGCCTGTCCGCCGCCGGCAATGCGCGGCTCGCCCGGAATACCCTGGTCGACACCGAGCAACGGAAACGGGATGCGGACACCCTTGCGCTTGGCCTCCAGCAATCGCGAGACGAACACGCGCGCTTTCTCCGGCTCCATTGGCGGAAACGACACTTCGATTGTGAAGCGCGATCCCGGCCGGTCGACGCGCAACTCGGCGGCACCCGTCGGCGGTACGAGATCGATGCCGAAATCCAGCATTGCGGGCGAGGCGCCGTTCGGTGCCGGCGCATCGGGAAGCTCGATCATCCGACCCGCCGGCTCTGCCGCCGTGCCATCGATCGCTGCGCCACCATCGATCCGCCCTGCATGATAGCGGGCGCTGCCTGCTGGACGCGGCCGTCGACAACGACATCGAAATACGGCGACGGAACGACCTGTATCATCGAACCGCCGCCGCGGCCGAGTTCATGGTTCGGAATTATCGTGCCGCTGCTGCCGGGGTGGAATATTTCCGGCCCGTTCTCGCCAACCAGATACGTGCCGCCGGCAAGAACCGGACCGCCCATTGCACGTGCGCCGTCGAGAATTGGGAATGGTCCGCCCCAACCGCTTTCTGAGGAAAAGAGGCTTTTCGCAAGCGGCTCGATGATCGCCTTCTGGACGGCGATGCGCAGCAGGTCCGCAATGATCTGCTTCGCGACGTTGGCGAAAACCTCTCCCAGGGATTTCACCCCCATGATCGCATCGACGATGCCATCGTTGAGAGCCTCGAGCCCGTCGATCTTGATGCCGTCGATCGCTTCGTTGATCTCGGCGGCCGACATGTCGAGGTCGTCGAGATAGCGTTCGAGTTCAGTGCGGTTCGCTTTCTCGCCTGCAGCCCGTTCGCGAGCCTCGATAGCATCCAGACTGGCAAGCAGGGCTGCGGCCCGCTTCTTCTCGGTCTCGCTCGCTTCAGCGGATGCGACAACCAGTTCGAGCTGGTTGCGCCGGTACTCCTGTTCCAGCGCTAGGATCTCCGCCGCGATGGCCTTGCGCTCGCCCTGCGTGTCGGCGAGTTCGTAATCGAGCTGAAGGAGGTCGCGCTTGGTATCGAATTCCGCTTCCGCGAGAGCCAGAGCCTCGCGCTCGAGATCGATGGCATATTCCCGCCGCAGCGCGTCCTCGTACAGGCCTTCCTTGGCCGTCACCAAGATGTCGCCATTCTCCGCGATATCGGTCGCCACGCCATAAAGTTCGTCGATGACGGCGGCCTGCGCGGCTTTCTGCTGGGCCAGATAGTCGAGGGACTGCTGTTTCTCCGCCGCGCTCATGCGCTCGCTTTCGGCGACCTCGGCGGCCGCGGCCGCGAACTCTTCCTCGAGCTGGCGTCGGCGCTCTTTCACTTCCAGGGAAAGCAGCTCGCCCGCGATATCGGCGCGCTCGGTCGCATCGGTCGCTGCCTGTCGCCGGGCTTCGAGCTCTTCGGCATCGAGCCGCGCGGCTTCGGAGACGAAGCGGCGTTCCAGTTCCGCCCGGGTGATGCCGGTTGGTTGTCCCGCCCTTCCCGCACGCGACTTCCTACCGTCGCCTTTGGTCCCGGAAGGCGATGTCGTGCTGGAAGGAGCACCGTCGCCGGTCACGTCCACCCCGGCATTATAGCCTTTGAGGATAAGCATCATCTGATCGTTGTTAGCGGCGATTTCCTTCTCGATCGCTGTAAGCGATCTTTTCTGCTCCTCCGTGCGAATATCGGCTTTCACGTTCGCGGCTGAATAGGCAGCACCCATCCCACCGCCCGGGGTGTAGGCAACTGGCACTGTGCGCTGACGCGCAACCTCCGCCTTAATCTTTTTCTTGTCCTGTTCGAGCTCGACGTTCCGCGCGGCGAGGCGCGTAATACCAAGCTGCTTCAGCGTCGCTATCAAGTCCTCGGCCGCACCGATTGCATCTCGCATCGACTGGGCCATTCCATTGATTTCGCCCGTAGCACCCTCGGCATATTTGCCCATGCCTTCTACGGCGACCCCTGCTTGATCGAGCTTCTGTTTGTATCGCGCAGCGGTTTTCTCGGCTTCTTCGGCCGATTGTTCGAATTCTTCCGTTTTTTGCCGTGCGTCGGCTGATCGCGCTGTAAGCAAAGCATATGCACCGGCGACGAGACCCAAAGTGACGAGAACTGGTCCAAGCGAAGTTTGCAACGCGAGTATGGCGCCCCGCAATCCACCCACCGCCGCAGTGGTTCCGGCAGCCGTTGTCGATGTTGCCACGAATACGCCGGAAAGAGTGACGAGCGCCGATTTGAGAGATCCAACCAAAAAGACGAGCGGACCGGTAGCTGCTGCAAGACCGGCCAGCACGACAAGGCTGGTTTGAACTCCCTCAGGAAGCTTGGAAAACGAATCAAGCACTGCAGTCAGAGTGGAAATGAGAGGCGTGATCGCCGGGATCAGCTTCTCGCCAATCGCGACCTGCAGTTCCTCGAAAGCCGCTTTCGCCGCACGCACACGGTTCGCGGTACCGTCCGCGGTCCGCATTACGTCGCCTTGCGCATTCGTCGTCGCTTCCATGATCAGCGCGGCGCGCGCCATCACCTTGTTCTGTTCGGTGATCGCGTCCGCGCTGCCGGCCAGCCCCATCTCCAGCGCCTTCGCCTTGACGTTCGCCTCGGTAAGGAAGACGCCGAAGTCGCGCAGCGGCTCGCTCTCGCCGGCAAGCCCGGATCGCAGCTTCGCCAGCGCTTCGCCTGGATCGGTGTTGTAGAAGCTCGACAGATCCTGCGCGAGGATGGCGAACTCTTTCGACAGATCGGCTGCCGCTTGACGCGTCGGGGCAGCCTGGTTGAAGAAGATGCCGAAGGTGTTCGTGGCCTTCTGGATTTCCTGCGTCGACCGGCCCATGGCGTTGCCGGTTTCCTCGGCCCACTGGGTCATCGCCTTCGACATCGACCCGAAGGTCTGGTCGAATGCGCTTTGCAGCTCGGCCGCGTCGCTCGCCGCATTCACCGCGAACCCGCCGAAAGCGGCGAGCGGCGCGGTGATGCCGATCGTCATGCGCGCGCCGAGATCCTTCATCGCCGACGCGGTGCGCTGCGCCTGCCGCTGGAACTTCACCAGATCTTTCTCGGCCGTGCTCATCCCCGAGCGGAACTGCCCGCTGTCCAGCCCGAGGCTGATCAGCAGCGATCCGAGCATCGTCGCCATATCAGCCCACCTTTCGGATCGTCATTGGCATGCCGCGGCTCGCTGCATCCTGCAGCACGCTCAGCATCTGTTTCGGCGTCGCCTTCCCGCGGGGCCGCGATCGGGCGAGATAATGGTCGAGCGGCTTCAGGCCTGCCGTCGTCTGCCCCATCAGGGTGAAGGCCGCCGTCTGCCACGCGAGCGTCAGTTGCGCTTCCGCTTCACGAGTACGGCGCCTGCCGACCCCCTCGATCACGGCCCGGAAACTTGCCGGTGTCTGTCGCCAGAAGGTTTCCTCGCTTTGGCCGGCATTCGCCCAGAGCGAGAGAAGATTCAGCCAGCCTTCGCGGCCTTTCGGCGCCGCTTCGGCTTCGCTTGCGGAGGGTTTGCGGTGCCGCCGGCATCGCCTCCCCCGGTCGGCAGCGCCTTCGCGATCGCCTTGGCCACGACCTCGACCGTGCGCGGCAGGCCGACCTCCTGAATGATCGCACCGCCGGTCTTCAGGTCGACGTCCGGATGCGCGCCTTCCAGCGCCCAGGTGAGCAGCTGCCGCAGGTTCGCGAAGTCCACACGCTGCGCGATCTGGAGCATGCCCCCTTCGTCGTCCAGCGCGCCGAGATCGACCAGCCCGAGAAAGGGCGCGGCCGCGACCATGAACTTCTCGCCGGTGCGCTCCTCGATCTCGCAGATCGCATTGAAATCGAATCGGACTTCCCAGTCCTGCTCCAGCGCGGTGAAGCGCTGGCTGTCGATCGCGCTCAACTTAGTTCGCCGAAGCCGCGTCGATCGCGGCCTTGTCGACCGGCTTCAGCGTGATCTCGAAGGTACGTTTGCTGTCCTTCGGGTTCTTGCGCTTGAAGTTGTAGAACAGGCCGGTGCCGGACACTTCGAAAGTCTCGTCGTCCTGCTTCAGCGTGATGGTATAGGGAAGCGCGCCCTCGGCATCGTCCGCCGCCTCTAGCGTCGCGTCGCTCGCCGAATTGATCACGTAGTTGCCCATGATTGTGATCGGCGTGCCGTCCTTGAGCGGCTGCTTTTTCCACTCCTTGTAGTCTTCGGTGTCGAAGCTGGAGGTCTCGTAAAGCTCGCGCTCGTTGCTGGTCGGCAGCTCGGGAATGTCGTCGATCTCGGCGACGACGACGAGGCCCGCGCCGACATCGATCGCGAGCTTGGAGCCGAAGCCGGTGGTTACGTCGGAAAGAGGCATGGTCGGTTCTCCTAACCCTTGTGCCAGATAATGAAGTCGATGCTGTCCACGTGGACGAACTGCGTTTCGCCGCGACTGCCGCGGCTGCGAACCGCGTCGACGAACGCGCGGTCGAAAATGATGTCCGAATGACGCCCTGCCGGGAGAACCGCGGCGATGACCGCCTCGCGCAGCGGGACGATGCTGTCCTTCCCCTCGCCGACGATATCGGCCTGCACGCGGCTCGGCCGGATGCTGTCCGGGCCGTCATGCGTCTGCGGGCGCGGATCGCTCACCAGCGTGAGCACGATGCGCGGCGTCTTGGCGTTCTGCGGGCTTTCGTCCCAGTCGATCGACGGCGCGCCGGCGGTCTGGCCGATCAGTCCGGCGACTGCCGGATCATCGATCAGCCGCTTGCGCAGTGCCGCCTCGAAACTCACGAAGAGGCCTTTCTTGCCGCGGCGCGCTTTATAGCTGGCCAGATTTCGTCGGCCACGCGCTGCGGGGTCGCAGCCTTCTCGGAATCGAACGCCGGTCGCATGAACGGTTCGGCCTTTTGTCCTTTTTCAGGGGCCCCGAATTCTTTGATGACGGAAACGCCTGCGACCCCTGGATCGCGGTAGGTCCCCCCACCATTCTTGCGTGCGACCTCTTTGGGCGGTTGAACCGATTGATCGATCCCGATCAGGACCTTGGCTTCGTCACCATCCGATCCGCGCTGCCGCTTGGCCGCCGCGATCTTTACGGACTTCTCCAAGTCCCCGACGTCTTTCGGCGCATTGCGTTTCGCAGCGTCGCGCATCGGTTCAGCCGCCTTCCGCAAACCGAACAATCCGACACGACGGACGACTTTGGGATCGCCAAGCTCGCGCAGTGCCTTCTCGATCGCCTTGCCGCCTTCGAATTTGAAAGTCGGCGTCATGCCTGCACCCGCTCTACGAGCAATTCGACGCCCTCGCGCCGACCGACCTCGATGGGCGGTGCGACCAGCGAATAGTCGTCTCCCTCGAACCGGACGGACCAGGTCTCGTCGATCGTTCGCGTCAGCGCGTCGGAGCGCATCCAGATGCTCAGCACCGCCTTGCCGGCAAGCTGAAGGCCCTGCACCTTCTCCCTGCCCATCGCTGGCTTCACCGATGCCCGGCGCGACCCGGCTACTTCGGACATATTCCGCGTCGTGTAGCCGGTATCCTGTCCCATGCCCGGTTTCAGCAATTCGACACGCCGATCGAGCGCGCCCGCGCGAAGCTTGCCGCTCACAGCCAGATCCGGTGATTGGCGAGCAGCGCATCGACGCGCATACTCGATTTTGTTTCTGCCGCCACGGTGCCGATGACACCGCTCTCGCGAAAGGCGAACTGGTCGCTAACCATCAGCAAGAGAGCGGTTTTAATTACTGGCGGCAGAAGATCATACCCGACACGCAGCCGGACCTTGATCGCTTCGCTTTGACTATGCAGATCGTTCGGCCATCCCTGGCCGGTTCGCGGGCGGATGCCTCGCCAAAGTCCCTGTCCGCAGAGCTCGACGGTGTCGAGCACGATAGCGCGTGCCTCGCCGCTCCGATCGTCGAATGAAATCGCCTCGATCGCTGTCACCGGCCCTATCGGCAGACGCAGGAGGTCGCACCATTCGTCGGCCAGCAGCTCGACCGTTTGGTCGACGAGGCGGGTGTTGGTTCGGTCCTCCGTATGCCCGCGTGCTGCCGCGATGAAAGACGCGAGCAATTTGTCGAACTCGGTGACATCCGCATCGATCGACACGAACTCCTTGGCCTCTTCCAGCGCGACCGGTTCCGTCGCCGGGGGGGCAACGGTGGCGGCAACGGACCAGGCCATGGCTTACTTCGCGGCGGCCTTCGACTTGGCTTTCGGCGCCGACTTGTTCTTCGGCTCGACTGCCTTCTTGTTTTCGGGCTTCTCGGCCTGCTTCGCTTCCGGGTTGTCGGGCACGTCGCCCTCCTCTTCCTCGACGATCTCGACGAGACCGTTCGCGGCCAGCTCGTTGGCGCGGGCGCGGCTCACGGAGAATACTTCTCCGGCGTGGACGCTCTTGTCGACGTCGGTGCCTTCCGCTCCGCTGTAATCGCGCAATACCTTGATCTTCATGGGTGCTCCTTCTGGGGGACGTACCGAACGGAGGCGACCCGAGAGGGGGTCAGGCCGCCACCGTTCGGGCGGAGCGCTTGGCCCCGCCCGTCCGATTGATTTTGAGTTGTCCGCGATCAGGCGACGTTGCCGAAGTCGCCGTAGATGAAACACTCGGGGCGATAGAGCGCCAAACCGAGCCGCTCTTCCCCGCGGATCGTCACCATGTTTTTCACGAAGTTGTCGCGATCCTCGGTGCTGATCTCGACATTGGCGTCCTCGCGGTCGAACACCTGCGCACCCAGCTTGAATGCACCGGTGAGGAACTTATCGACCGTCATTGCCGGGGTTTCGACAACCGGTAGGCGCCAGAGCTTCGGCGTGGTGCCGTCCTGAGGATCGCCGACGATGTAACGTCCGTGATCGTCCTTCGCGGTCTCGATACGGGCCCAGTCGATCGGGTTGAGCACGTGGCCGGTAGCCGGATACTCGGCGAGGACGGCCTGCAGCATCGCATAGCGCAGCTGGTCGATCATGCTGCCGGCGGCGAGACCGCCACCGTCATAGGCGACCGCTTGCGGAATGATGCCAAGCAGGTTGTCGCCCGTGCCGTCGCCCTTCAGCAACTGCAGTTCCTCGGCGTAGGCAAGCCCGTAGCGGAGCCGGCCATCGATATAGCTGGCCAGCATGGGTGCGTCGGCGAGGATCTGCTTCGATGCCTGAACCCAGTGCGCGATCGTCGCGACCGGCAGGGTCTTCTGATCGAACTTCATGGTCGACTCGGCCTTCATCTGGCCTTCGGCCTGAGGTGCGGCGTTGTTGGTGAAACCAGTTTCCTGCACGAACTGGATCGCATTCGAGCTGGTCCGGCCCGGCGTGATGAGATCGCGCACCGTCATGCGACGTTCGGGCGGGGCAACAATGCCGTCCTGTCGATCGGGTACGATCAGATCTCCGGCCGCACCGTCGGTATCGGTCGTGACGCTGGTGATAGCCTTCACGTCCATCTGAACCGAACCCTTGGACGGTACGCGGTCCATGAAGCTCTTCACGTCGTCGCTGTCGACGACACGCTGTCCGAGTGACTTGCGACCCTCACGGCCGCCATCGCCCAGACCACCAGCGAGCTTCTGCTCGATCTCGGTCATCTGCGCGCTGAGCTCGTTGAACTTGACCAGCGCTTCGTCGGCCGAGGTTTTAGCCGCTTCGGTAAGCTGCTCGCCTTTCTCGAGGCGACCTTTGGCGTCCTCGGCAAATTCCTTCACCTTATCGGTCGCCTCTTTGAGTTCACGGCTAAGCTGCTTGACGTCGGGTTCCGAACCGCCATCCTTGCGGCCGAATTCCATCGGCTCGCCGCCCGGAAGGCCAGCGAGAATGTTGGGATGCTTCATTTGATATGCTCCTAGAGCTTGGGAAGAGAAAACCCGGCGATGGCATCGCCCAGGAACTTCAGATCGCCGGCGCTCTCGGACTCGCTCCGGAGCAGATGGTCGAGGCCGTGATTGGCGATCGCGGCGGCCTGCGACTTGGAGAAAGGAAAAGCCTCGCGCAGTGCCTTCTCGAATTCTGGTTTGGTGGGGAGTTGACCCCGTTCCAACTTGAACTTCACCGCTTCGACGCGGGCATCGTCATTGGCTGGGAACGTGACGAGGCTCACTTCGACGAGGTCGAGCTGCTCCAGCGTCCGAATGTTCGTTTTTTCGTCATAGGTTGCCTTGCGCACCCAGTATCCGATCGACAGGCCGGATACCGCGCCAGCCTTCAGTAAGGCGTGCGCCTCACGCGCGCCGACGACGTCGTCCTTCAGAAGCCGTCCTTCGACCTTCAGGCCGCGCTCGTCTTCCTCGAGCATGTCGTAGATGCCGATCGGCTCCGACGAGCGATGCTGCCACAAGACGGGTACGGTACGGTTTTTGGCCTTCAGGTCGGCCAGCGATTCGACGAACGCGCCGGGCGCGACGATCTCGCCATAACTGTCCTCGACCCCGAACACCGAGCCGTAACCGCTGAAGCTGCCGTCGTCGGAGACGTCGGAAGCCTTGATCGACAAGGCGAAATCGCGGACCTTCAGCTGGCCGTGTTTGTGGTGCATCAGCATCAGGTTGTTTCCTTTTCGCGAGTCTTGGCATCGAGCATGTGCGACAGACCGAGCCAGTCGATCATCGAGCGCTTTGCCTGCTCGCCGCTGGTGCTGGTCAATTCGCCCAGCTTCGATGCAGGGATCATGTTCGACTGGATGGTGAGTTCATCGCCGCCCTCGACCGGCGGCAGGTTCTCGAGCCGGCGTATCTCGTTGCGGGTCATGATGCCGTTCTGGGCCATCACGGCGTAGAAGGCGGCGCGTGCGGCACTGTCGGCGCGAAGCAGCCCTTCGATGTTGAATTCGACCGTTACGGACAGCCGCTCGACCGGCGTCAGCAGCTGCTTGGCGATCGCCTGCTCGACCCGCTTGATGCGTTCGCGCAGGGTAAAGACCAAGAAGCCGAGCGTCTGCTGCTCGAGCCCGCTGCCCCAGCTGGTCGAATTGGTCGTATGGCCGACCATGTGAGGGGGTACACCGAACCACCGGCACCCGTCCTCGACTGAAAATTGCCGGCTCTCGATCATCTGTGCGTCGTCGAGATTGAGCTGGATGGCCTGCCAACCGAGCCCGGCCTCGAGCACGAGCGGTTTGCCGTTATTGTCGCCCATCATCGGCTCGACGACGTATTTGTAGATATCGTCGCGCTGCTGGGGCTTCAGCGTATTACTGTCTTTCGTGGTCAGCACACCGGTGGGGCGCAGGCCATTGCGGAATACATGCGCTGCAGCCTCATCGGTCGCGAGCGCCAGGCCGAAGCTCTGCCGGCCGAAAGCAAGCGTCGAGAGGCCGCCCATCGGCGAACCGCCGAAGCCGCGAATATGGAACATTTCCTCGGAGCGCAGGTCGACGGCCTTGCCGCCATCGGTATAACGGTACCGGATGCGGCCGTCGTCGCCGCGTCGCACACGAACCTGTTCCGGTCGGATCGGTAGCAGCGCCACGATCTTGTTGCCGGTGCCGCGTACGATACGTGCGTAGGCATTGCCCCAAAGCTCGAGGCTGACGAATACGAATTGCCAGAAATCGAGTGCCGACTGATCGGCATTCGGACTGAAGCGGAGCAATCCGTAGAGCGGGTGCTCCTTGTGGAGGGTTCGCGAACCGTCGTCCTTGTCGCGGTAGAGCATGATCGGAAGCGACGACATGGTTCCGGCGACGAGCCTTGTGCAGGCCCATACCGTCGACAGCGTCAGCGCGTTATGGGCGGTGACAGTCTTGCCGCTGGTGCTCTGCTCGGCGAAGAGGCCCCGCCACCCATCGGGCGACAGAAGGTCGAGCGCGCGCTTGGCGAACGTCGCCGCCTTCGCCCGAAGACCACGCATCATCTTGAATTGCGGCATCAGTCCTGCGTTTCCACATGCCGCGCACGCATGGCGGAGAGGAAGTCATCCATTCCGGCTTCCTCCTCGTCCTGGTTCATCGCGGTGCCCAGCGCCATCATCAGCGCCACCGGGTTGTCGATCTTCGCCTCGTCCCGAGGTTTGTTCGGGTAGACGTTGTCCTTCTTGTCCGGCGCACCGAGGACGTTGTTGATCTGCCACTCCATGACCGGACAGCCGCCGTGCGCGATCGTGCCTGCGCGCATCAGCGCGTCGAGCTCCTTCATCGGCTCGCTCATGTTGAGGACGATCTGCCGGTATTCCAGCATCGGGAACCCGTCCTTCATCGCCGTCGTGGCGAGGTAGGTAGCCTGATGCGGGTCGTAACTGATCTGCTCGAGCTGGAAGAGCCCGCGGATTTCGCGCAGCTTCTCCAGGACTTCGTCGTAATCGATGATCTCGCCGTTGGTGACCGACATCATGCCGGCCCCGTCCCAGCCCTCGTAGGCCGGCACGTCGAGCACGCGCTTCTCCGGAACGAAGTACCATCCTGCCCGGATATACGGGTCTTCCGGCGTCGCCTTCGCGCCGATCGGCGGAAACAGCAGCTCGAGCGCGGCGATATCGATTTTCGAGGCGAGGTCGAGCCCGGCCACGCATCGCCGGCCGCGCAGGTGCTCCAGCTGGATCAGATGGTTGGCCACTTGCGGCAAGTCCGGATCGGAGCATCGCCGCCACGCTTCGACATCGAAATAGGCTGCTTTCGCTGCGACCCAGAGGTTGAGATGCTTCGTCTTGAAGACGCCGCGCTTTCGCGGTGTGTTGATCGCGTCCCGCTGGCGGGAGAGGAGGAAGTCGGCCGAGACCGAGATCCCCATGTTCGGGTTCGCCTTGCGGAGCGCCGCTTCGCTCTTCCAGTCGTCGTCCTCGTCGATCGTCCATTCGGCGAAGAACGTCTCGTCTTCCAGCGGCGGGCCGCCATTATGGCCGATGCCGGCGAGTTTCTCGCGTTCCTCCTGGATCGCGGCGTAGCATGGGCCGGCAAGGTTATCGCCGGCCGTGGTAATGAGCACCTGCAGCGGTTGATCGCGGGCACCCATGCCGGTCTGCATGGTATCGACCTGCCCGTCGTCGGGATGCTCGTGATACTCGTCGTGGATCGAGCAGCTGGGCGATTGTCCGTCGCCCGGATCGCCGATCAGCGTCTCGAATTTCGAGTTGTCCGCGACCCGCATCAGGTTGCGGGCATTGACCTCCACGCCGAACCGCTTGAGCAGCGCTGGCGTGCGCTGGGCCATGAGGCGGGCGGGCCCGAAGACTTCCCAGGCCTGCTTTTCGTTGGTCGCGCCCGAATAGACCTCGGCGCCGAATTCGCCGTCGGCCGTAAACATGTAGAGGCCGACGCCGGCCGCGATCGCGCTCTTGCCGTTCTTGCGCGGCACGACGACGAACAGGACGCGAAACCGGCGCAGTCCCTTCCGATCGCCGTCCTTATGGACCCAACCGAAGGTGCAGACGATCGTCCACACCTGCCACGGCTCGAGCCGCAGCGTTTCCTTCTTCGCCGCCCACTTGCCTTTCGAGTGCGGCAGCCGCTCAATGAACTTGCACGGCCGGACCGCCTTGTCCGGGTCGAAGCGGTACGGAAATTCCTTACTGCGCGCCTGCTTCAGTTCGGCGAGGAAACGCGCCGCCTGCAGCCGGATCGACTTTCCGGCAGGCTGCTTCCCGGAAACGACGTCGCGCGCATACTGCTTCGCGATCGCCGCATAATCCCGGTCCGACACATGCGGTTAGGCTGCGCGCCTATGCTTCCGGCGTGTGCGTCGGGAAGTGTGCAATCGGTTGCTACGGCGCTTAGGATGCGCCTGCGAACCTCGTGACCGACGATCGAGCGGGTGGACGAATCCGTCGGTCCGCGGAAGAAGGCCATGTACTGGCAGAAGTTCGCTCTCCAATTCGAACCGGTGTTCGGTCGCTTGGATGTCGACAAATCCGGACATCATCAGCTTGGCGGCCAAACCGCCGAGGAACATTCCGCCCACATTCGTCTCCTAGAACTCGTCGAAGGCACCCGCCTCCGGTTTGTGTCCGCTGGCTATGCGCAATGCCGCCGCAGGGTTGAGCATCAGCTCGGCAATCAGTGACTGCGCGTGCCGCATCGCCTCGCTCAACATGGCAACCTCGGGCCTTGCGCGAACCATTCGGGTCACGACCAGCTGATTGCCGATCTTCTTCGCCGATTCCGATGTGAAGGTGTCGCCCTCCACCTCGATTACGGCCTGGTAACGCTGGATCTGCTCAAGCCGCTGAGCCAGCAGCGCAACGTGTTCCGCATAGTGCGGACTGGCGCGGTCCTGCTCCTCGAGGATCTTCGCAAGCGATTCGAAATGCAGTTGAGCCAGATCGGAAAGATGCAGCGGACAGATCATCGCGCCGGTAGACGCTGGCGTCCCGACCTCGTTCTCGCGATCAGCTCGCTCGGTCCCGGCCAACTGCTTGAGCGCCGGCTCCTTACGCTTGCGGCCACTGTTCGGACGCGCTCCGCCTCTCGGCATCGTCAGCCTCCCAGCTCGAACTTTTTACCCTTTGATTTTGCCCGCGTAAGAATTTGGCTAGGGCGTCGGTGTCCGCGAGAGAGGTTCTCAGAGATCGACCCTCCCCCCCTGGGCCGCCGCCTCGAAGGCGCGCTTCACCTCGGCGAGCTGCCGGTCGATCGTCGCATCGCACGGCCGTCCCTCGGCCCGCTCCCGTTTCGACTTCCCGTCATGACAGGGGTCGCACGCGCCCTGCTTGTTCCACCGCTCGTCGCACTGCGACCATTCGAGCGGTACCACATGATCGACCACCGTCGCCTGCCGTCTCCGCCCTTCGGCGAGGCACATGCGGCAATACGGTTCCTCGAGCAGCACCTGCGCCCGGTCCCGCTGCCCTGCACGGCCGCGGGTGCGCGGATCCTTCCAGTTATCAGGACGCTGCCAAGGGGTGCGAGGGCGCCACCCGGACGGTCGGAACACAGGCGCTCGCTTCGGCATCGTCAAACTCCACGCCCAGCTCGATCAGCTGACGGCGGTTCCGTGTAAGCTCGTCCTCGAGCTGGAGTGCGACCGCCGCGCGGTGCTCTCCGACATGCTCGGACGCCATGGCGCTGCCACCGACGGTGATGGTGAGCTGCCCGCGCTTCACGCCATCGATCGAGACCAGCAGCTGCCCGCGGCGCATGACCAGGTCGTTGACCGTAACGAGGTCGACCAGCCTCACGTCCGCGTTCCTTCCTGCGTTACGCGCTCGAGCACGAAGTCCTCTGCGCCGGGGACAAGCGAGAAGCCCATATCCTTGAGCGCAGCAGCATTGCGGCCGGCAAGCGCCTTGGCGATCGCCCGCTTGTCGAATGAGACAGTGGTCTTAAGCAGGGCCTTGCCCCAGCGCGCCTTGCCCAGCCCGCTCTTCGCCGCGTTCTCGTCCTTCGGCAAGCCGAGCGACTCCTTGCCCGAACGCGTGCCGATCATACACCCGCCCAGCTCGATCGACTTGCGCTTGCCTTCCGTAAGCGCAGCACCATCGGCGCGCCACCACGGCTCCAGCTTGTCGCGCAGTTGCACCTTCTCGGCGAGGAGCGGTTCGAGCTTGCCGTCCGCATCGATGTCGACCTTGGCGATGGCGGCGTTGCGGTCGTTCTCGATGCGCGCGATCGCGTCCTCGATCTCGGCATACCGTTCGCAGAGCGGCTGCGCGCCCTTCACCGAGCGCGGTGTCCGGATCCCGCCCATCAGGTGAGCAGGATCAACAGATAGAAACCGAGGGCGGCTATCAGGAAGCGATTGCCCATCCGGGTTTCATCCGGATGCGTGCCACTGCTCGCCATGCCGACGGCAAAGTGACAGAGCGCACCGAGCGCGAAGAGAACGAAGGCGAGGACGCCGACGAGGTAATGCCAGTGTATCATGTCAGCCCTTCTCGAGTAGAAGCAGTTCGACGATGGCGGTGAGCCGGCTTACCGGTGCCGCCTTGCGTTCGGCCGACTTGATCGTCGCCTCGCAAACCAGTTCGCCAGGCAGGATGAATTCATGGGAGGGCAGCGCCGCCAGCATCGCTTCGCCGGCGATCATACTGCTGTGGCCGGCGAACTCGATCGAGACGATGTGCCGCGTGCCGGCATAGGTGGCGGATCGCCAGCTGCGCTCGGAATGCGCCAGCACAACGCCGCGATCGTCTGCGAGCGCCAACAGCTGCTCGCGCAATTTGGCGGCCGTGCCGAAGCTCTGCTTCGTCGCTTCGCAGGCATGCGCGCCGAGCAGCTCGAGCACAGCGCTCACAGACCCTTGCCCTCCAGCCCGAAAGTCCGGCCGAGCTGCTCCTTGGCCGCGCGCCCTTCGCGGATTTCGGTCAACACCTGATCGAGCCAGCGACGCGTCACCACCGCGCTTTCGCCCGGCAGCTTCGTCTCACGCTCGAGCGCGGCAATGTCGATCATTGCGTACCCTCGCGAAAGGCGGCGCGGATGCCGGCGGCAATCGCGGCGCCGCGCTCCTCGAGACGATCGAAATGGCGCTGGTCGCGGATACCGAGGCGCAACTCGGCCATGAGGCCATCCAGCGCTTCCACCTGCGTGTCCACCAGCGTCTCGACGCTGGGACGTGGCGGCTGCCTATGCGGCATGAACCGTTCGCATGGTGGATCTCCCGAAGGAATACGAAAAAGCCCGCCGGCCTCGTGTGAGGCGGCGGGCTCTTCAAGGGGGCGCGTCCGGGAAGGACGCAGTTGTCGCGGGGTCGGATTAGCCCGATTCGGTCACCGAACGGCAGGGTCCATTTTGTGACGCCGTCGAATAATCTGACTCTATTTAAGGAGCTATTGGAACGAGGCTGGAAGCCGACATGGGGATAAAACCACCGGCAAGCTTGGCCAATGTTCTTGGATTGTGCCTATGTAGGGGTCGACCCAGCAAGGCGCTGGCGGCGCCGAGCCGGGTCTATCATCAACCACCGTTGGAGGGTGGTCCTGATCTCGACCCCTGAATGCATTTAAAGGAGTGCATGGTCAACCCTCCGACCTTGGAACAAGGGTTAATACCATGGCAGTGTTTCTAGCTACATATGATTTGAACCGCGAAACCGCTCGGCCGCCGATAACCCAGCTCATCCGAGACACATGGAATTTCGCAAAGCTTTCAGAATCGTCGTACGCGATTGAAGCAGCCTCGGCGAAAGAGGTCTACGATACTTTGGGATCGCTACTGGATGAGAACGACGAGTTGTTCGTCATATCTTTGAAGAACCCGTACATAGGTTTCGGGCCAAAGATCATTCATGACTGGCTTAAATTGAAGCTCGCTTAGTGATAAATCAGGCGGTCGTGGCCTTGTTCAGGGCCGCCTGATCTTTCGGACAATTAAATGAGGCCCGCATGCGCCGCTAGCACGTCAGCCTCGTCGATCTCGCGGCACGCCTGCCCCACGAATTCGCTCCAGGCATCGAGCGCCTTGGATAGCAACCCGCGCACCGTTTCCTTGCGCATGCCATGAGCCTTCGCCACCGCCGTAACGCTCTGGTCCAGCGCGATCATCGCCAGCACCGGCGCGGCCGCCGTGCCCTGCGCCGCGCGCCAGCGACCGTAGGCGACCTCGGCCCGCACCGCGCCAAGCCGTTCAAAGAACGTGCCCTGCCCACGTCGGCTGTCGTCCACCCGGGTTTCGAAGCTGACCGTCCCGATCGCGACGTCGGCGCCGATCTGCTCGACCACCGTGCGGATCTCCTGGCTCGCCACCAGCTGCTCGATCGTGATGTGTCCGGCCTCGTAAAGCCGCGCGAGGCTGCCCTGCTTGACTTGGGCGGCCTTTGCCTTCGTTTCCGGCGTGCCGCCATCGATCAGCCGGTCGCGCTTCGCATGGGCCTTGCCGCGCTCCGCTTGCTCCTTGCGGAACTCGCGTTCCTGTTTTGCACGCTCAGGGTGCCGCGCACGGTAGTCACCTGCGATCTTCGCATGGCGCTCGGCGCGATCCTTTTCCAGCGCGGTGGCTCGTCTCGTCATTCCGGTCTCCGTCCTGCGACAACGGGAGCCCGGGCGGGACATAGTCGAGCGCCGGCGGGGGTAGCAGGGGAGGTTTTGTGACGGGCTCGGCCGCGCTTAGATTGTCCTCGTCGACCGTCCAGCCTAGCTCGCGCAGCTGGCGGATCGCTTCCTGCCGGATCGAGGGGAGCGAGAGACCGCGGCTCTTCCCCGCCCTGCGCAGCAGCAGTCCATCGGCCGCAAGGCTCTTCACCGCCTTGCGCACGCGTGTGCGGTTACTGTCCAGCCCCGCGGCGATCTCGCCATAGCTCGGGCTTTCGCCCATCTCGGCGAGGTAGTCGCGCACGAAGGCAAGCACGAGCAGGCGGAAACTCGCCATCTCGGCCGTCAGCCGCGCCGGTGATGTCGTATGCGTATCGGCGGACTGCGCCAAACCCGTTTCCAAGACCCTCAAGTGGGAACGTAAGGAGAAAGCCGGCTGTAGGAAAGGGCTTGCGCACTAATGGCGTGCTTGCTTTCGGGAAAGCGGCGTGCGATTCCATTAAGCGTGGAAAATGCGATGGCGAAAAAGCGGAAATCCGATGCGGCGACGCGCGACTGGCTTGGTGGCTTGATCGTTGTCATGGCTACTATCGTGGCATTCATCGGCTTTGCCAACGCGTCCTTGAAATGGACGCTGATCGTTTCGTCTGTCGTTCTTCTAGGTCTGATTGGGTTTCTCTGGTCCGTCGGGTTTCGCAAACAGCGAGCCCGGCGGCGGAAGGACGACACGAGGCGATAGGACCCTTACGACTTTGCGTGTCTGACCGATAGGAACCCACTTCGTCCCGTCGAACCGCTCTTTGACCGTCAGTTCGACTTTCATCATCACACCTTCCGCGAAGGGAATTCTTAGCGTCTTGCTGCGAATGGCTTCTAAGACCGCTGGATCTGTCATGAGGGCACTGAATTCGAGGCCTTCGCGAGAGAAGGTCCAGCGCCGCTCCTTACCCACGAGTACCGGTCGGATCAGTACGACATCCCAAGTGTAATGACGCTCATCCTCCTGCTCAGGAGCGAGGTCCTCGTTAATTTGGAAAAAGCCCGCTTTGTAGGCGAAATCTGATCGCGGAATTGAATAGATCGGTACGGCCTCATTACCCCTAAACACTTCTACGTAGGTTATCGCCGGTTCCTCCTGAAGAGGCTCGAAAAAGTCCCTCCTCGGACCTTCCATACGTGGGTCACCTTCCAGCGCATCTCGCATCTCCTCGAACACGCGCATTTGATCGTCAGGAATGCGCGCATCAGGTGTGACTTGGTTGACCACGATCGCCCCGGCAATGCAGGCGAGCAGCGTCTTCGCATGGCCCCACAACAGCGGGTATTCCTGTCCACCCTCTTCGATCGCGGCGAGCGTGTCTTCAACGATGCGAAGAGCTTGTTTGAATCTTTGACTGCCGTCCTCGACGGCGACCAGTTCGAGAGTGACCGAAGCATGAGGCGAGATGGTCGCCACTGCCGTTTTGACTGCCTCACTCCAACCAAGAAGCGCGCGCGCAACATTCTCGATATCCGGGTTGCGCTCGGTATCGATCTCAAACTCGAGGACGAGATCGGGTTCAGGCCTTCCTGAAGGCAAAAGAAGGTCATTTAGGGACACTCAGCATCTCCCCACTTCGACAAGAAATAGGTGGGACCTCGGCTCAAGCGCGTTCAACGATTTTCCGGAGCGTCCAGCCCAGCTCGACACTCCAGTCCATTTGCGGATGCACGCCGTCGGCGTCGATGATTGCCCCATCGGCTTTGATCCGAAGGTTACCTAGGTCCGGTGTCATCACAGCACCACGTCCGACGACACATTCGTCGTCCCCAGCGCTGCCGGGCTGGAACCCAGAACGGCCCTCATTACTGCTGCGCAATCGAAGTGACCCGAGCCCGTAATCTGGTTGTCCTTTAAAAACTGCACGACGTAGTCTTCTGTCCAGGCTGGTGCCCCGTATCCCAGCGAGTTGCTGGCAACCGTATCCGCGCCCTTCTCGATGGTCTCTCTCACGCTGCTGTAATGCGAGCATTGATAACCGTCATCGAAAGCCATCGACATCATCATTGTATCGGGAAGCGTGTCTCGTTCGACACGCTGCGCGAAGAGGATGCCGGTCTCCGAGTCCTCGTAGAGATGCACGCAGGACCATGCATCATCGTCGCTGGGCCAGCACCGCTCGGCCATGTGTTTGGTGAAATCCTGCTTCTTCGAGAGGAACATGCTTCCGTCGGAAAGCTCGTCCCAGGTTACCTCGAGATCCGACAGCGAAGCCGGCTCCGAGGTATCACATCCTCCAAGCCCCAAGATCGCGAACGCTACCACAAAGGCGCTTTGGCGCATCCTCAACACGCCCCTACGCTCGCCGCCCCATACGCAGCTTCCTCGCGAGTGTAGCCTGAGCCGTACTCCGAAGAGAGCTGATCGATCAGGCCGTCGCAGGAAAAGCCGGTCATATTCACATATTCCTGTGCCGATCGCGCCGCCTGCTCCTTCCAGTCGACGTCCAGGCTGTCGACCGCCGCCTCGGCATCGCTGCGGGCATAGCCGGAACCATACTCGGAGGAGAGCTGCTCGATCAGTCCGTTGCGGGAGAAACCGCTCATCGCAAGATACTCGCGCGCATTGCGAACCGCGTTGTACTGGGATCCCGACAGCAGCGAGGAAAAGTCTGTTTCTTGCTCGGCACCCGCGGCGATGGCCGCAGCGCCCACTTCGGTGGCGGCAGCTTCCATGCCGGCATCGGCGGCCATGTTTATTCCGGCATCGCTCATGCGCTCCGCCTCGCTCTCGTCCCCGCCGATGACAGAGCCGATAGCTGAAAGGATCACGAAAAATCCGACAACGCCGAGGCATCCTGCAACGACTGGATTGCTCTTTTTCTTAGGCTCGACTGTATCGACGGCGTCAGGATCGATGTCCGTTTCGATCTGTGCCCTCTCGGTTTCTTCGGTTTCGACGCCGTGCTCGGCTGTAGCCCCATCGATCGGGCCGCCACAATGCGGACAGGCGGCCGCCCGATCCGAAACCTCGCGCCCGCAATCCTCACATGTAATCAAAGCCATAATGTGTACCCCCCAGTAAAGTCAGTCGTCCTGTGCTCGGTATGTTGATCGCGGCGAATGAATTGTCGGTGTGTGCGAGCCTGCGGCAGCAAGAGAGCGGGTCAGGTGCATCACTGCATCCCGATCCTTCTCTCCAAGTTGACGCATGAGATCGAGCCACTCCCGCTCCGCGAAACTCAGCACATTTTCTGGGAGGTCGCTCTCCGGATTATCGGTTTCGCCTTCGAGATATGCCGGTGTCGTATGAAGCTCACGAGCGATGCGATGGATGTGTCGCGATCCGCTCTTGTTCGAATTGATCAGCTGATAAATTGCCGGCTGCGAGATCCCAACTCGGCGCGCGAGTTCGGCTTGGGAAAGCCCCTCACTCTTCAACCGATCCTGAATCCGCGCACCCAAGGTCATGGGCCAGATGGTATAAGTGGGCCTATCGCGCGCCAGACAAGTTGACTTATTGACTCTGCAATAAGTGCGCTTATTATCTTGGTTCGTGATGACCGCTTCAGCCATCTCCAATCCGCTCTCCCAAGCGATCAGTCGATTGGGTTCGCAGCGCGCACTCGCGAAGATCTGCGAAGTTACTCAACCGGCGGTTTCGCTTTGGGTCCGGCTCAGCAAACCGCTTCCCGCCGAGCATGTCCTGAAGGTCGAAGCTGCAACAGGCATTTCCCGTCACGAGCTTCGTCCTGACCTTTACCCGCGCGAGGATACGCCCGCGCAGCCGTCGGCCATATGCCCTCCCGAGAAGGCCGGCGGCTCCCCTTCCTCGCTCGAAGGCGTGCAGAGATGATTGGCCCTGTCATCGCTGCCGATCATGCCGAGCGCTCCGGCAATTGTATGCTGGAGACGACGGGCGCGTTTGCAGCGCTCCTTGACCGCCACAGCGGCCGTGCCGGCCGGCCCGGTCCTGCCGACGCGTGGCCGCGCGCGCAGGCCGAAGGCTGCAAGGTGCAGCCCGCCGGTGCCCGCACATGAAACCCCGTGCGCCTCTCTCGACCGATCAGGCCCTCGCCCGCATCGCCGGCCAGTTGCCCGGCAGCTATGCCGAAATGGCGGAGCGTACCGGCCGCAGCGAAAGCCATGTGCGCAAGTGGGGCGATCCGGATTGCCGAGAGATGATTCCGCTCGATCACGCGATCACGCTCGATCTCGCATTTCAGGAAGCCGGCGGCAACGGCTGTCCGCTGCACGATTCCTACACCGCACGGCTCGAAGTCGCGGCCGCAGCCAAGTTTGCCGAGCAGTTCACTCTGCTCACCCACGCCGAAGGTCTGAGCAAGGAAGCCGGCGAAGCGCTGCACGCGCTGCTGCGCGCTTGCCAGCCGGATGCCGGCCTGCACGAACGCAGGCTCGCGCTGAAGGAAGTCGTCGACGTGGCCGAGCAGCTGCGCCCGATTATCGCCGCGCTGAACTGCGATGGCGCCCGCTCGGCCGAACAGTCGGGCCAGTCGCCCTGATAGCACAAGGTTCGTCGGCCGGTTTCCTAAACCACCGGCCGGCGTCGTCCAGGGGCGGCGGTTTCCAGTAGCAGTCTTTCCGCCGCCCCACCCGTCCCACTGAGAGCGCGCCACCCTACACCGATGAAGCGAACCCCCGCTTCCCGGAGCGCTCTCCTTTTGTCTGCGATCGGAGCGCCCTTCATGCCCTTCTTGTCCGCCACCGAAATGCGCGCCAACGCCGCGCAGCTTGTCGAGGAAGCCGCCATCCGCGTCGATCGCGACGAAGGCGGCGAGGAAGCCCAGCGGCTGTTCGATCTCGCCGAAAGGATCCGTGCCTTGCCGGTTCAGACACAGGCGCGCGCCACCTCGACACTACAGGCAGGAGCGAGCTGATGTCCTTCGAACACTTGGAATTGCCGGACTATCCGCGCCGTGAGCTCCGCGAGCAGATCAGAAAGACTGCCGCTCAAAACGGCTCCGGAATTACGCCGGCGGCGATCGACGAGGTCGTCGACCTCGCATGTCATGCGGCCGAGAGCAGCCGGAAAGCCGCATTCGCGGTTCTCGATCGCGCGAGCGACCCCCGCATCTCCACCACCGCGGTCGGCATAGCGTTTTCGCTGATCGCGCATGATTGCGAGGCGATGCGCTCGGCTCTCGAGTTCGCAGCGTCCGCTACAGGCAAGAAGTTCACTAACATGACGCTCAAGGTCGGAGGGCAGGCCAATGGCTGAAGCAACCGGCGACCGGCTGCGCTTGCTGATCGAGCGCATCGAGCGGCTCGAGGAAGAGAAGAAGGGCATCGCCGACGATATCCGCGACGTCTACGCGGAAGCGAAGGCGACCGGGTACGACGCGAATATCATGCGCCAGATCATCCGCCTGCGGAAGATGAAGCCCGACGATCGCAGCGAACAGGACACCATCCTCGAAACCTACAAAGCCGCGCTGGGGATGGGCTGATGGCTATCACCGCGCGCGAACAGCAGATGCTCGATCTCGAAGAAGAGGGACTGTCACCCGACGAGATCGCCGCCAGAATGGGTATCAAGGCCGCCTCGGTCAGACGCATCCTGCAGATGTATCGTTTCAGCTTCGCCGAAGATCGTCGCATCGAAGCAGGTTTGATCTCGGGATCGATGCAATTGCGTAAGGCCGTCATAGCAGCCGGCGGGCATCACTGATGCGCTGGCTCCGCTTTCTGCCCTTCTTCCGTCCCCGCCACGACAGGACAATCCTGCCAATGGACCGCACCGAGGAGGAGATCGCCGATCGTCTCCGTCGCAAGCGCGCGGATCGCGTCGCCGACCTCCGCCCCGCTCCGCCCCCCTCCGCCCGAAAGGCCGATCGATGACCCTGCTCGCCCTGCCGCTCGACCAGCTGGTCGTCTCTCCGCTCAACGTCCGCACCAACGAGGAGGATGCGACCAGCGTCGACGCGCTGGCCGCCTCGATCTCGGCGCACGGCCTCTTGTTCCCGCTGGTCGTCCATGATCTCGATCTACTGATCGGTTCGGAGTTCGAAGAGTTCGCCGACCGGCAGGATGCTACCCACGGCGTGCTTGCCGGCGGCCGTCGCCTGCTTGCCCTGCGCCAACTGGCCGCCGACAGCCGCATCGATCCGACCGAGTCGATCGAATGCGTCGTGCGCGACGTGCCGCTCGAACGCATCACCGAACTCTCGCTGTCGGAAAACCTCCTTCGCCGCGAATTGCGGCCATACGAGATCCACGCAGCGGTCGCGCGTGCGATGAAGCAGGGTGCCACTGTCGAGAGCTTTGCCTCCGATTGCGGCCAGAACGTCTCCTGGGTGCGCAAGCAGCTACGCCTCGGCAGCCTCGTCCCGGAGATCTTCGATGCGCTGGCGACCGGCAGGATCTCCGACGAGACCGCCCGTGCCTACGCGGCGACCGAGGATCAGGCCTTGCAGCGCGAAGCCTGGGCGTATTTCAAGCCGCTTCCGGACTACCAGCATACGCCCGCCGCGATCCGCGTATTCTACAAGGTTGGCGATCGCGAGCTTGAGAAGCAGCTCCAGTTCGTCGGCGACGTCGTCTACCGCGGCCGGGGCGGTCGGTTCGAACTGGACCTTTTCGCTGCCGGCGCGCGCGATCGCGGCCGTGTCGTCGACGAGGAGCTGCTACGCAGACTCGTCGCCGAGAAGCGTGCCGAGGTCACGAACCGCATCCGCGCCGAAGTCGGTGAGTGCGATCTTCAGTTCCAGCCGGCGCCGCCGCAATATGCAGGCCACACTGATTACGGCCTCGAGATCGTCCCTGCCGGCGGAGACTGGACGGCTTTCCGGATCCCGCGCGGCGCCCCGATCGAAGCCATCGTCGCGGTCTTGAAGATCGAAGACGATGGGGATTGGGACGTGCGCTTCTGGTGGGCGAGCCGCGCGGCGAAAGGCGCAGCCGAAAAAGGCAAGCCCATGCCGGCCGCTCCGGACACTCCGCTGGCAGGCGAAGCGTTCGATACCGGAGAACCCGGTGCACGCCGCGGTGCACAGGCGATCGTGCGCGATCGGCATGGTTTCACGAAGGACGGTCTGCAGGTCGTCCGTTCGACGCGGCGCATGCTGCTACGCTCCGTCCTGCTTGCCAACGCCGATGGCGGCGGCACGCTCGGCCGCGACTATCTCGTCTGGGCTCAGCTCCGCCGTGAGTTCACCGCCGATCGCGAAGGGCGGATCGGCATGCGCTTCATTGCCAGCGAATGGTCGATCCATGAAGAGGAGCCGACCGAAACGGTGCGCCCTTGGCTCGACGAGCAGGCTGGCACGCTGAAATGGGAAGCGGACCTTGCCCGCTGCGCGCAGTTGCCCGCATTCAAGATCGCCGAGCCGGAAGAGGCCTTCGCCGCCTATCATCTCGAACTGCCCGAGGAAGAAAAGAACCGCTGCGCCGCGATCGCGGCCGGTCTCGCCCTCCTGCGTTCGGCTGCGACCGAAGGGCTCGACGTCGCGGTGCATGATCGCATTGCCGAACTGGGCGACGCTACTGATGAGCAGCTGCGCCGCTTCTGGAAACCGACCCCGGCATTCCTCGGTCTGCTTCCGAAGATGAAACGCATGGAGCTTGCCAAGCCCTATGCACCCCGGACCGTCCGCGACTGGGCGAAGCTGAAGGACAAGCCGCTCTCCGCCGCAGCGGCCGCCGCCCTCGATCGCCAGGATGAGTGGCTGCATCCCCTCCTCAGTTTCGCGCGCCCGTCCTCCCCGGCCACGCCGATCGAGCAATCGATCCCTGCAACGGAGGCGGCGGAATGAGCGAACCCGGTACCCCCTGCTCCCGCTGTGGCGTTCGCCCCGACGTAGCGTGCCAGCACCGAGCGGCCGACCCGGATTGGACACCGCCGTCAGCTCGCTCTGATCGGCGAGCCTGCGATGGTCGCAGAGACAACGGCGCGAACATGAAGTCGCGGACCTACGTCAGCGGCGGTGGACGCTATCGCGGAAGAAGGAAGGTGGAAGCATGAGCGACCGCTTTCTGCGCCGCCCGGCAGTCGAGGAGGAAACCGGCCTCAGCCGATCGGCCATCTATCGAATGATGCTCGAGGGCGAATTTCCGCGTCCGATTCGGATCGGGAAACAGGCCGTCGCCTGGCGCCAGTCGGCGATCGAACAGTGGAAATCTTCCCGGCCAGTGGCCGGCGATTAACCGTGAAACGGGGCCCCCGCGCTGACCGCTGCGGGGGCCTTCTCTTTGCCCCAACCTACCGAAAAGACAAGAAAACAGGGAGTTTACCGATGGAACGAGCGTTCAACTCGGGGAGCCATTCTTCACAAACCCAGCAGCAGACGCCCGCCGACCCATAAGGTCAGCGCGGCCGTGCCCCAGCGTATCCACGCCGCGGGCAGATATCGCAGGGCTAGCCAGCTGCCGATCTGCCCGCCAATCGCGACCGCGACGATCAGCGGCAATCCGAGATCGACGGCGGCCGCGAAACGGCCCGCCCCGCCCTTCAAAATTTGCCCGGCCAATCCGAACAGCGAGTTGACAAGAATGAACAAAGCCGCCGTGGCCGCCACCGCGCGGGCGGAGTTCCAACGGGTCAAATGCAATAAGGGGGCTAAGAAGATGCCCCCGCCGATACCGACCAGTCCTGCAAGATAGCCAAGCGGTGCGGCGATAAGCGGCGCGAAGCGGGCGAGAAAAGTCGGACCGTCGGGATCGGCCTGCCCCCTGAGCGGAAGCAGCATCATGATGCCGGTCAGAACGAGGCTGGCGCCGAGGATGGTCAGGAATGTGCCCTCACCGATAGGCGTCAGCCCCCCCAGAAAGGCTGCGGGCGCCGCAATCCCAGTGAGGAGCAGCGCACCGCGCCACGGCGTCACGCCCGCCCGCCCGAAGCGCACCGTGCTGCCTCCGACGACGACGATATTGCAGGCGAGCGCGATCAGAGGAAGGATACGATAATCTACCCGTGCCAGCGCCAGCAGCGCATTGTAGGTCGAGCCGCCTCCGAAACCGACGCTGGCATAAAGCAGCGCAGTTACGAGGAAGCCGCCGATCAGCCAGATCATTCAGCCGGCCCCGAACGGAGCGCGCCCGCCCTTCAGGCCGACGCGCCGATCGATCCGTGGCAATGCTTGTACTTGTTGCCCGAACCGCATGGACACGGGGCGTTGCGACTGATTTCCTTTCCGGCGAACGGATTGTCGGACACGCCGCCGGGGCTTGCGGCCGCCATCGGACTGCCCGCCAGCGACCCGAACAGATCGGCACGGCGTTCCGAACCGTCGCCATCGTTCGAATCGTCGAAGCCGGTGAGCGGATCGATATGCCCCGTCAGGAAATCCGGGAGATCGGGCAACGCGCTGCGCTGGACCGGCGGCGGCTGGTTGATCTGAAGGTTCAGGAGGTTGGCCGTCACCGTCTCGCGAAGATTTTCGATCATACGCTCGAACAGGCTGAAAGCTTCCTGTTTGTATTCGTTGATAGGCGTTTTCTGCGCATGAGCGCGTAGCCACACGACCTGTCGCAGCGCGTCGAGCGTGGCTAGGTGGTCCTTCCACTGGCCGTCCAGCTCCTGCAGAAGCAGGCTCTTCTCGATCCGACGCCACATCTTGGGGTCCGCCTTCTCGATCTTCTCGTCCATGCGCCGGTCGGCTTCGGCACGAATGCGTTCCTCGATGAGTTCGGGCTCGACGTGATCTTCCTCGAGCCACTCCTCCATCGGGAAGCTCATGCCGAAGGTCTCTTCGACACGCTCCTTCAGGCCGGCGATGTTCCACTGTTCAGGATACGAGCCTGGCGGGCAGGCTTCGGCGACCATAGCATTGATCGCATCGTAACGCATGTCGACGACCACTTCGTCGACCGTCTCGCTGTCCATGATCTCGGCACGTTGGTCGTAGATGACCTTGCGCTGGTCGTTCATAACATCGTCGTATTCGACGACCTGCTTGCGCATTTCGTAGTTGCGCGCCTCGACCTTCTTCTGCGCCGTCTCAATGGCTTTCGAGAGCCACTTGGAGCCGATCGCCTCGCCATCTTCGAGGTTCGAGTTCATCATGCGCGAGAACAACGTGTCTGGCCCGAAGATGCGTAGAAGATCGTCCTCGAGGCACAGATAGAAGCGGCTGAGGCCGGGGTCGCCCTGGCGCCCCGAACGGCCGCGCAGCTGGTTGTCGATCCGGCGGCTTTCATGCCGCTCCGTACCGAGAACGAACAATCCGCCTGCATCGAGCACGCGCTGTTTCTCGTCCTTGATTTCCTGCTTCAAGCGTTCGATCGCGGCGTCGCGCTCTTCCCCTTCGGGCATGTCGGCAAGTTCGTCGCCGATGCGGAATTCGAGATTGCCGCCGAGCTGGATGTCGGTGCCGCGGCCGGCCATATTGGTGGCGATCGTCACGGCACCGATCCGGCCTGCCTGCGCCACGATATGCGCCTCACGCTCGTGCTGGCGCGCGTTGAGAACTTCGTGCTTCACGCCTTCCTTGTCGAGGAACGTGCTGAGGAGTTCGCTTTTCTCGATCGACACGGTGCCGACGAGGACCGGCTGGCCCTTCTCGTTCTTTTCACGGATCGCCTTCGCGATCGCCTGGAACTTGTCGGCGGTGTTCTTGTAGAACTCGTCTTCCTCGTCGATCCGCTGGACCGGCACATTGGTCGGAATCTCGACCACGTTCATCTTATAGATGTCCCAGAATTCCGCCGCTTCGGTGGCGGCGGTACCGGTCATGCCGGAAAGCTTGGGATACATGCGGAAATAGTTCTGGAAAGTGATCGAGGCGAGCGTCTGGTTCTCTGGCTCGATCTTGACGCCTTCCTTGGCCTCCACTGCCTGATGCAGGCCGTTCGACCAACGGCGCCCGTCCATCATTCGGCCGGTGAACTCGTCGATGATCACGACCTTGTCGTCCTTGACGATGTAGTCCGTGTCTTTCTTGAACATGATGTTCGCACGCAACGCCTGATCGAGATGATGGACGATCTGCGTGTTCTCGACGTCGTAGAGATTCTCGGTTTCGAGCAAACCGGCTTCGGCGAGTCGCTTCTCAATCGCGTCGGTGCCGTCCTCGGTCCAGTTGATCTGCTTGGTCTTCTCGTCTGCTTCGTACCAATCTTCCTCGATGGTCTTCACGATGGCGTCGATAGAAACGTACATCTCCGACTTGTCCTCAGTCGGACCGGAAATGATGAGCGGGGTGCGCGCCTCGTCGATGAGGATCGAGTCTACCTCGTCAATGATCGCGTAGTTGAAGGGGCGCTGCACCATCTGGCTGCGCTCGTGCTTCATATTGTCACGCAGGTAATCGAAGCCGAATTCGTTGTTCGTGCCGTAGGTGATGTCGGCGCCATAGGCTTCGCGGCGGCTGAACTCGTCGAGGTTTGGGACGATGACGCCGATCGTCAAGCCGAGGAACTGGTGCAGGCGGCCCATCCATTCGGCATCGCGGCTGGCGAGGTAATCGTTGACCGTGACAACGTGGACTCCCTTGCCTTCGATCGCGTTCAGATAGGTGGCGAGCGTCGCCACCAGTGTCTTGCCTTCGCCCGTGCGCATTTCGGCGATCTCGCCGCGGTGGAGCACGATACCGCCGACCATCTGCACGTCGAAATGCCGCATGCCGAGCACGCGGATCGAGGCCTCGCGCACCGTGGCGAATGCTTCGGGCAGGATATCGTCGAGCGTCTTGCCTTCGTCGAGCTGCTGGCGAAACTTGTCCGTCTGTGCGCGCAGTTCGTCGTCCGACAGATCCTGCATCTGCGGCTCGAGCGCGTTGATTTGATCGACGATCTTGTGCAGCGATTTGACGTAGCGATCGTTCGAAGAGCCGAACATGGCCTTCATTACGGAATTGAACATGATTGTTTGACCTTGCCGGACGACGCACAAATATGCGGTCTATCCCGAAATGTGGAAATACGAAGGGTTAGCTTTGCGGTGAAGCTATGGGGATCGAGGCGCTATTCGCGCGCGCGATCGGGACCGAGCTGAACGGTCGGCAGATAGACGACGACAGGCTTCGATGCGCAGGGCGAGGGCGTCTCGCCCCGCAAACGCTGCGCTTTCTGACGCCGGAGGCATGCCGCATCGACGGTTTGCGTGCCGGGCTCCGCTTCTGCGGTCCGCTGCACTTCGACATTCGCCGAACTCGCTACTGCCGCCTGCGCCGGCGCATACAACGCGGCGAAACCGGTGATCAGAGCAAGAAAGGCGAGAAGTTGGCGAAGCATTCGGTCGTTCAGGTAGCGCGGTTCGGCAGAAATTTCCAGCGCACAATAGCGCCAAATCCTTTCGGCAGCCTTTAAAGCGGCACCGCTATTCGCTTCGCGGCGCTTGACCCGTCGTGCTGTTCCTCTCACCGGCATCAATATGGACCTGACCCGCTCACCGCTTGCCCGCCCCTTTCCCGAGTGCCCTGAGATTCGTGGCGTAACTCTGCGTGTGGCGAAAGCGCGATACAAGGAATGGGACCGGGCGGACCTTACGCTCGCCGAACTTTCGGAAGGCACGGCGGTCGCCGGTGTCTTTACTAAAAGCGCTTGCGCTTCGAGCGAAGTCGAACTGGGGCGCGAGCAGGTGAAACTTGGACGGGCGCGCGCGCTGGTCGTGAATGCGGGGAATTCCAATGCTTTTACCGGACATCGCGGCCGCGAGACGGTAGAGCAAATCATGGCGCAAGTTGCTGATGCTATGGACTGCGCGCCGAGCGATGTGTTCGTCTCTTCGACCGGCGTGATCGGCGTGCCGCTGCCCAAGGACAAGGCGCGCGATGGCATCGACGCAGCCCTCGCGGCCGAACCCTGCGATTTCCGCGCCGCAACCGATGCGATCGGAACGACCGACACTTTCGCAAAGGGTTCGACTGCGTCAGCCCTAGTTGGCGAGATTAGAGTCGAACTCGTCGGCATCGTGAAAGGCAGCGGTATGATCGCGCCCGACATGGCGACGATGCTCGGCTACATCTTCACCGATGCCGTAATCGAACCGTCCTTCCTCCAGGAAATGTTGGAAAAGGCAAATGCCGAAACCTTCTCATGCATCACCGTGGACGGGGATACCTCGACCAGCGATACCGTGCTAGCCTTCGCGACCGGCAAAGCCGCCCATGCGACGCTCGCCGACTGGGACGATGCCGGAGCCGATGCGTTCTACGCGGCGCTCCTCTCCGTATGCCGCGAACTGGCCCATCTGGTCGTCCGCGATGGCGAAGGCGCATCGAAGTTCATTGCGGTCGAGGTGACGGGCGCGGATAGTGACATCAGTGCGCACCGGATCGGCCTCTCCATCGCCAATTCCCCTTTGGTCAAGACCGCAATCGCGGGCGGCGATGCGAATTGGGGCCGCGTGGTGATGGCCGTCGGCAAGGCGGGCGAACCGGCGGACCGAGACCGGCTCTCGATCGGTTTCGGCGGCATCTGGGCGGCACGCGACGGGCAACCTCTAGCCGATTACGACGAGACGCCGGTGGCCGCTCACTTGGCTGGCGACGACATCACGGTGCAGGTCGATCTCGGCATCGGCGAAGGCCGCGCGACGGTTTGGACCTGCGACCTGACCCACGGCTATATCGACATCAACGCGGATTATCGCTCGTGAGTGCGGCGCTGGACCGGGTGATCTTCGACCTTATGAAGAAGGCAAGCGAGGATGCGATCCTGCCGCATTACCGCTCGCTGGGCGAGGACGAGATCACGAATAAGGCGAGCGACGATGTCGTCACCGTCGCCGATCATGCTTCGGAACGGATCCTGACGGAGAGTTTGGCGAAGCTCGAACCCGGCGCGGCCATCGTCGGCGAGGAAGCGGCGTTTGCCGACGCTACGGTTCTGGAAGGTTTGAAAGGCGATTGCTGGATCGTCGATCCGCTCGACGGAACCAACAATTTCGCTCGCGGCAAACCACCGTTCGGAATCCTGCTGGCGCGTGCCAGTGGCGGGTTTGCCCGTTCGGGCTGGATCTACGATTGCCTTACCGGACGCTTCTGCTCGGTTCACGAAGGACAGGGCGCTTTCGTCGATGGCGAGCGGATCGAAGCCCGCGAGACCGGAGAGACGCCGCCCGTCGCTGCGATTTCACTGGTCTTCATGCATGACGAGCAGCGCGAAGCGGTCAAGCGGCAGGTAGCGCCGCATTATCGCGTCGTCGACATCCCGCGCTGCGCGGCGGAGCAGTATCCCCGTCTTGCGCTCGGCATCAACGACGTATCGATTTTTCAGCGCACGCTCGCCTGGGACCATGCTGCGGGCGCGCTCTGGCTGAACGAGGCGGGCGGCAAAGTCGCCAGACCGGACGGTTCGCCCTATCGAGTGGACGACGAGCGTACCGGGATGCTCGGGGCCGCGAGCCCCCGCCAATGGGAAAGGCTCGCTGCCCGCTGCGGCGATCTAACCTAGAGGTTGCTTTCGAGCCATTGCTTGAGCTGACCCTTGGGCGCCGCGCCGCGCATTTGCGCCGCCGGCTCGCCGTTCTTGAACAGGACGAGGTAGGGGATCGACTGGACGCCCATCTGGCCGGGCACGCCGGTATTCTCCATGATATCCATCTTGGCGATGGTCACTTGATCCTTCATCTCGTCACTCAGTTCCTCGAGCGCGGGAGCGATCATCTTGCATGGTCCGCACCATTCCGCCCAAAAATCGACCAGGACGGGCTTGTCACTCTCGAGAACGTCGGATTGAAACTTGTCGTCGGTCACGTTGATGGTGGCCATGGGTATCTCCTGAAATCGTCAATCGTACCTCGCCGATGTGGCGATGGTCCTGCCTCTACTCAACGGGCGGGAGGGCAAAGCTTTCCTGCCGCGCGGGAAACGCCGCTTTGTATCGGGCGAGTGCATCGGGCGGGAGGACGATTATTTGCGGTGTTTGCGTATAAAGCACGGCCGCCGATACGCTGCGGCCCGGATAGATCGCCTCCAGCGCCGCGACATAGGCGGCCATCTGCCGCATTGTCGCGTCCGGCACGCCGTCGAGCCCGGTAGGCGGGCGGCGGGCGGTCTTGAAATCGACGACCGTGATCGCATCCTCGCGGATCAGCAGCCGGTCTGCCGTTCCCATCACCACCTGCCCCTCGACCGTCGCGGCGAGCGGGATTTCCGCCAACGCATCGGGTGAGAAGATGTCGGCGAATTCCGGCGTGTCCAGCACCGTCAGCGCACTATCGAGCAGTTCGGCGCGCACGTCCTCCGCCAAATCGTCGCCGCGTTTCGCCAGCCATGTCTCGGCCCGGGTCCGCCGTTCCGATAGTGGAACGTTCGGCAGCCGCTCCAGCAACGCGTGGATCAGCGTCCCCCGTCGCGCGGCAACTGCCGTAGCTTCGGGCGGAAACGGCGGATCGCTACCCTCGACCTCGCCCAGCCCAGATGGCGAAAGCGGGCGTGGCGGCCGCGGTTCGGGCCCGACTGGGCGCAGCGCCCAATTCGGCAGCGCTTGCACCGGTTCGGCCGCGTGTTCGGCAGGAGGCACCGAAACGTCGGCCAACGCGCCGAATTCCCAGCGCGCGCCCCAGATGTCGTCTTCCAGCGCGTCGTCCTCGAACAGAGGCTTTAGGCGCGCATACCAGCTATCTTCATGTGGGCCGCTCTTCGCATCGCGCGGGCCAAGCGAGCCGGTGATGAAGAGCGCCTCCTCCGCCCGCGTCATCGCGACATAAAGCAAGCGCCAGTGTTCCTCCAGTTCGGCTGCCGACGCTTCGGCATCAGCAAGCGCCAGAGGGCCGACCTTCTCTTCCTTGCGGACGCCCGGAATGGGTACGGGATAGTCGCGTGTCCCGCCGATCTGCCGGTCGGGCAGTTCGAGCTCTCCCGGCCTGTCGGGCGCGATGGCAGCGTCGGCGAGAATGACGATCGGCGCCTGCAAGCCTTTGGAGCCGTGCACGGTCATCACCCGCACCTGATCGCCGCCCTCGCCCGCCTCGCGCTTCACCTCGCCCTCGCCCGCGTCGAACCAGCGGATGAAACCCTGCAGGCTCGCGATGCGCGAGGCGGCATAGGCATGCGCGGCGTTGAGCAGTTCGTCGATCGGATCGTTCGCCTCGCGCCCCAGCCGAGCGACCAGCTTGCGCCGCCCGTCCATCGGCCCGACGAGGATGTAGTGCAGAAGCTGCTGCGGGCTGTCGAAATCGGCGCGGCGAAGGATTTCACGCAAGGTTTCAAGCGTCTGCACCACCAGCGTCGTCTCGCTTTTGCGCAAGTGGTTCCACAGCCGCACGTCCTTCGGTCGATAGGCGTGTTCGAGTAGGTCTTCCTGACTCCACCCGATCAGCGGAGAAACCAGCAATGCCGCCAGCGTCAGATCGTCGAACGGCTGGGCGGCGAACCGCAGCGCCGCCATCAAGTCCTTTACCGCCAGCGGATTGCCGAGCCGCAGCCGGTCGATACCCGCCACCGGCACGCCGTGGCGATGCAGCCGCGCGACGATAAGCGAGGCAAGGTCGCGCCGCTTTCGCACGAGGATCATCACGTCGCCCGGCCCCGCCCGGCGCGGTTTGTCGCCCTTCACCAGCGGAAAGCCCGGACCGTCCAGCGCCATCCAGCGGCGTACCTGCCGCGCGATCCGATCGGCAAGTTTGCGGTCGTGCTTGCCCAGCCACGTTTCGTCCGCGGCGCCTTCTTCCATCCCGCTGTCCGCGTGGATCACGTTCCACAGCGCGACCAGGCCGGGTCGATCCTGCCCCATATGCGGCTCCGCCCCGCGATCAAGCCCCATGCTGCCCGAGCCGATAGCGGCGATGGCACGATCGACGAAGGTAAGCACGTTCTCGGCCGTGCGGAAACTTTGCCCCAGACCATATTGCTGCAGATAGCGCGGCCGCGGACCGCCCCGCATCTCGCCTGCGGCATCAGCCGTCTGCCGCATCCGCTCCGCCACCCGGTCGCGCGCCTCACTGAAATTGCGGGGCGAAGTGCCCTGAAAGCCGAAGATCGCTTGCTTGAAATCGCCGACCGTGAAGATCGTGCGCACCCGGTCGCCCTGCGCGCCCTCGCCGCTGAAGAAATCGTCGGTCAGCGCATCGATGATCTGCCATTGCGCGCGGTTCGTATCCTGCGCTTCGTCGATCAGGATATGGTCGAAGCTGCGGTCGAGCTTGTAGCGGATCCAGTCCGCCATTGCGGTATTGGAGAGAAGGTGCGCGGCGCGGGCGATCAGGTCGTCGAAGTCGACCAGCCCCTCGCGCGCCTTGGCCTCCTGCCATGCCAGTGCGAAGGTACGCCCGGCTTCAAGTTGCGGCGCGAGGAAGGCGGCAAGGTCGAGCAAGGCGCGGCGGTCGCGCACGGCGCGAACGGCTTCGGCGATCGTCTGCTGTTTCGCTGGGTGATCGGGGTCGTTCTTTTCCGCGCCCTTCATTGCGCGCGGTTCGCCGTCTTTCTTCAGCAACGTGTCGTAAAAACCGTTTAGCGCTTCCAGTCGGCCGGCGGTGTCTAACGCAATCCAGCGCGGCACGAAATCGCGCACCTTATCGGCGATCTGAGCCTTCCAGCCGTCCGTCGCCTGGACGCACGCGCGTAGGGTATCGACAGGGAAGACGCCGTCGCCGCACGCCTCGGCTACCCACGTCTCCCCAGCATCGGAGGGAACGCCGAGAAAGCGGCGCACCGGCTGTTCGAGCGCATTTTGCCAGTCGGCGCGATACCACAGGTCCAGATAGCCGGCGCAGCGCATTAGCCAGCCCCGCACCGCATCCGCACCCTTGCGGCGGCTCATCTCAGCGACCGCTTCGCGAAAGTCGGCGCGACGCTCGTCCGCAAGCAATTCGGCCAGTATGTCGCGGCTCAAGAGGTCGCGCTCGCGGTCGTCCATCGGCTGGCTGCCGGGGAGGATCTGCGCTTCGGCAGGGAAAGCGGCGAGGAGGTATTGTGCGAAGGCATGGATCGTATCGATGCGCAGCCCCCCGCCCGGGCAGTCGAGAACGCGGGCGAATAACGAGCGGGCGCGGGCAAGCGTCTCCGGATCGATCGCCGCGCCGAGATGCCCGAGTTCGACTGCGAGCCGGTCGTCCTTCAGCCGCACCCAGCGCGCCAGCACTTCGCCGACACGGACCGCCATTTCCGCCGCCCCCGCCTTGGTGAAAGTGAGGCACAGTATCTGCGAAGGATCCGCGCCCGCCTCCAGCAGTAGCCGCAGCACGCGGGCGGAAAGCACCTGCGTCTTGCCCGTCCCGGCGCTGGCGGAAAGCCACACGCTTTCGCGTGGGTCCACTGCATCGCGCTGGTGCCCGGCAAGGGGATGGACTGCGCCGCTCACAGCGCGTCTTCCTCGACGTCCATATGCGGCAGCCATTCGTCGAGCCGCATGAGCTGATCGTAGGTGCCGTAATCCGGCAAGTCGGGATTAAGGCGGGCGGTGAACGGTTCGTTCCCCGTAATCCAGGTTGCGATAGCGCCGGTGAGATAGTCTTCAGTCGCGGGCAGGAAGTCTTCCAGCTCGACCCCGCGCTCGCGCGAACTGCGTTTGATGGGCGAGGAAATCATACCGAATTCGTCCCCCCGCCCCTTGGCAAGCGACCAATACTCGAATGCCATCGGTGCACCGGCTACATCCTGGAACCCACCCGCCCGCGCGATCATGCCAAGCAAGCCAAGCTGCAAGGCAAAGCCTTCCTCGACCATGCTCGCCGATGGCGCGCTACCTGTCTTGTAATCGACGATCGCGAGTTCACCGTTCGGCCAGCGGTCGATCCGGTCAGCGCGGCCATGGACCCGCACGCCGTTCACTTCCATGCTGCCCCATGCCTCGACACAAGCGACTTCGCGGCCGGCGGGCGCGTTCTCGACCTCGTCGGCCACCCAGTCGAGCGCACATTCGAGGCGTGGTTGCCACAATCCGCGCATCAGCGGATGAATGTTCCGCTCTTCAAACACTTGCTCCATCGTCGCGCGCAAATTCACCGCCTCGCCGGCAAGCCGCGCGCGGTGCCAGCGCTCGAGAATCTCGTGCGCCACCTCGCCCTGCCAGGCGGCGGAGGGATCGGCATCGAGCGAATCGAGTTCGGCGAGCCGCAAAATTCGCTGGGCGTAGAACTGGTAGGGATCGCCACGCAGCCGATCGAGCGCGGTCGCCGAGATGTCGACCTTGCGCTGTTCGGGTGAAGGCATCGGACGCGGCCGGGGATAGGGTATCGCCTCCGGCATTCGCGCCATCGCCCGCGCATATTCGACCGCTCGGGTTTCCTCATGCCTGGGCAGCAAATCGCCGAGGAGCGCTTGCACCCTCAGCAGGAACCGTGAGGGGATGGCGGGCCCGCTCTCGTCGCGCATCGCCCGGCTCAGCACAACCTCAGGCGCGCCCAACGCCCCGGCAAGGTCATGGGCAGACAACCCAATGCGGAAATCCGCCCCCGGCACCCCCAATGCCCGCAGTACCGGCGGCGCGAGCAAGGCGTCGACACCGCTGCGTGCCGGCCACACGCCTTCGTTCAGTCCGGCGCAGATGATAAGGTCGGCGCGGTTCATCCGGCTTTCCAAGAGCCCGAGAACCTGAACCCGACCGTGCCCGCCATAGGGCGGTCGCACTGCGATTTCCTCCATCGCATCGCGCAGAACATCGGCAATGTCGCGCGGGGAAAGCGCGAATGCGGCATCGCGCGCGTGGAGCCGCAAGTCTTCGACGAAGGCTGCAAGCATGCGGCCATCCTCCCGCGCCCAGATGCGCTCGCCACACAGCGCTTCGCTCGTGGCGGCGATGGCGTCGATCATAAGGGCGAGTTCGACCGGGTCATTTTCGCCAAGGGCAAGCAGCGGGGTGAGCGCTGCTTCGACCGTCGCCCACCATTCGTCGAGCGTGTCGTCCTCTTCCTTTCGTAAGCCGGCGACCGTTTCGGCAATCGGACCGAGTCCAGGCCGGATACGTGGGCCACGAAGCGCCCGCTCGACCCGGCGAAGCTGCGTAAGCCAGCGCCCCCGCTCCATCCCGCCATCGACCAATGGATGCCCGAGCAGCGCCATCAACGAGACCGCAGGCGCATCTTCTGCGAACACCTCCGCCGCGAGCAGGAAAGCCCGCCCTGCCGCCGTATGCGACAGCGGCCGACCCGCCGAATCGTCCGCCTCGATATTCCAGCGGGCGAGGTGATGGACGACGCGCCGCGCCAATCCGCGATCCGGCGTCACGACGGCGACTCGCTGTTCCGGCTCGTCCAGCGCTTGGCGCACCAGCAGGGCGACCGCCTGCGCTTCTTCCTCCGGATTGGCACTCTGCATGATGCGCACCCCGGTCAGGCGGCGTTTCTCGGCGGGGAGCGAGGCCCATGAACGGCTCGCCTCGGGCGGCAGGAACAGCGCGCCGATGGCATGGCTGCGTTCGGGCGACGCAGCGGCAAGGCCCCGACGGTGCCATGGCTGCACTTCCTCGCGCGCAACCTTCATGCGATTAAGGAGCAGCTTCATGTGATACTGAGGATGTGTGACGGCGTCGCCGCGCGCAAAGGGCGTATCGCCGGGTTCGGGCGCGTTCCCGGCGCGGCCCAGTTCGTCCCAGACCGCGGCATCGAGCGTGAGGTCGAAATCAGGCAGAATTACCGCGCCGCCTTCGAGCTCGCTGACGACGCGCAGCATCCGGGCAAGCGCCGGGGCGGCACTGGTCACACCTGCCGCAACGATCGGGGTCGCGGGTGGCTCGGCGCGCCAGCGATTGGCGGCCCGGTCGAACAGGCGATTACGGCGGGCGGCTGCATCGAGCAGTTCTTCGCTTCGCAAAAACGTAAGCCACCGCGCCTGCACCCGCGCGAACAATTGCAGCGAGGCGCGCCAGTGCTCGGACAGGTCGCCGACGAGCCCAAGCACATCCTCGCCAAGCAGCTCCTCCGGCCCGATATCTTCAACCAGCAGCCGGTCCATCGTCGCACCGGTTTCCCGCGCCAGGCGCAGCAGGGTCGCCCCTTTCGGTGCATCTTCGCCCATTTCCTCCGCGATCAGACGAGCAAGCGCGAACAGACGGCGGCGCGGATCGACGGCGGGCGGAATGTCATCCGCCCCTAGTGGATCGAGCAGCGGGCCAAGCGCCTCGTCGAGATCGAAAGCGCCGACAACCGCCATGCGCGGCATCAGCAGACCCGCTGCACCGCTTTCGCCCGCATGGCGGATGAAGGCTTCCGACACCGTTCGCTGCGCGCGGCTGCTCGGCAAGAGCAGCGTCAGGCGCGCAAGGCCGAAACCGGGTTCGGCGTAGCGCGGTACCAGTCCGGCGACCAGCGCATCTGCGAACCCGCGATGGGCGGCAATGGAATAGACCTGCGGGTGTCGTGGACGCACCGCCTCCTCAGTCACCGCGCAGCGCCCTCTCCGTCGGCTTGATGTGCTGTGGCGTGCCGACTTCGTACCACTCGCCGGTGAAGGCGGTGCCGAATAGGCGTCCTTCCGCGATGGCACGGTCCCACAGGATATTGGTCGAGAACTTTCCTGCGGGCGCATCGCGCAGCAGGCGCTGCGCAACGAGCTGGATGCCGGTGTAAATGAAGGGCGCGATCCGGGCCGGCAGCTTGCGGCTGAGCCGCCCTGCGCTGTTCATGTAGAAATCACCCTGCCCATCAAAGTTATGCGCGCGGGCATGCGGCACCACGAGCAGCAGCGCGTCCATTCGGTCCGCATCCCAATGACGGGATAAATCCGCGAAGGCATTCGCCGGGCCATCGAGCCAGATGCTGTCGGCATTGCAGGCAAAAAACGGGTCGGGGAGCAGCCCCGCCCCGCTCGCCTTCACCATGCCGCCGCCCGTTTCGAGAAGGTCGTCGCGTTCGTCGGAAAATACGATCTGCGGCGTGGCGCGGGGCTTCAAATGCGCCTCTATCGCGTCGGCAAGATAGTGAACATTCACGACCGCGCGGGCCACCCCGGCATCCGCCAGTCGGTCGAGCGCGCGATCGATAAGCGGCTTGCCTGCGACCCGCACCAGTGGCTTGGGCGTCGCAGCGGTCAGGGGGCGCATCCGCTTGCCCAACCCCGCAGCCATGACCATCGCCGTGTCGGAGGCAAGCTCAGCCATGATCGAACGCCGAGAGATCGCCGCGCACATTCCTGATGCGCTCGGGGATGTTCGCATCGAACCACGCCGCGACCGGCGCCATCACCGCGTGCGACAGATCGCGTTCGAGGTGGGTCCAAACGCGCGGTATCAGATCGAGATAGCGCGCCTTGCCGTCCCGTTTCGCGAGACGCGTGAAAATCCCCACGATCTTCGCATTGCGCTGCGCGCCGAGGACAACGTAATCTTCTTCGAAATGCTCGCCCGGATCGGCGGCCGCGCGATAACGACAGAGCATATCGTGCTCCAATTGCGGTGCGACGTCGCGCCGCGCGTCCTGCAACAGGCTGACGAGATCATAGGCCGGATGGCCGACAAGCGCGTCCTGGAAGTCGATCAGCCCCTGCACACCTGCAAGCTTGCCCGGCTCCAGCAACATGATGTTTTCGGCATGATAATCGCGCAGAACCGTGACGCCCGGTTGCTGACGCTCGATCAACGGAGCAAGAGTTTGGCGCCACGCTAAATCCCAACCGTCTTCATCCACTTGGAGATCCGCTGCCGGACAGAACCATTCGAGAAACAGCGCCGCCTCCCTACGATACGTCGTCATATCGTAGGGAGGGAACGGACCGGGCTGTTCGGCGTGCAGTTGCACAAGCGTTTCCACCGCGGCGCTATACACATCATGCGCATCGCCGGGATGATCGTCGAGCCATTCCTTGACGCGTATGTCGCCGAAATCCTCGGTGAGCACCCAGCCTTTTTTAGCGTCCTGCGAATATATCCGCGGCGCGCGCAAGCCGTGGTCGGATAGCCATTCCGCCACTTCCAGGAATGGCGCGGGGTCTTCGCGCGGCGGCGGCGCATGCATCAGCATCGCACTGTCGTCTCCGCGATGGATGCGGAAATAGCGGCGGAAGGAAGCATCGCCGACTAAGGGCGCTATCTCGGCCCCTTCCCACTCGCTTCCGCCGAGAAATTCATGAATGCCATCAGGAAACGTATCGCTCATGGCATTCGCTCTAGCCAATCGGCACCCGGCTCGACAATCGCCCGCCGCCCGTCGCCCACGGTTTCCAGCGCGATGGAAAGACAGCCTGGCTCATGGGAGAAACCGCCCGCGCGATCGGGCCATTCGGCGATAAGCGCGGCGCCACTACGATAATCGTCGAGTCCGAGTTCCACGGTCTCCTCTGGCCGTTCCAGACGATAGAAATCAGCATGCACAACCGGCTGCTGAAGATCGTCGTAGGTTTCGAGGATCGTGAACGTCGGCGATGGGACTTCTCCGCGATGCCCCAGCGCCGCTATGATCGCCCGCGCAAGCGTAGTCTTGCCGGCACCGAGCCCGCCGGTCAGCGCAACTACATCTCCGGCCTGCAGCACCTTCGCAATGCGCCGCCCGAACGAAGCCATCGTCACCAAATCCGGCAAATCTACCGTCATGGCAGCAGTATCGTGACGGTCGTGCCCGAACCGCGCCGGCTTTGAATGTCGAACGTCCCGCCGTGCGCTTCGATCAACTGCCGCGCCAGCGGAATGCCGAGGCCCTGACGCCGCTCGATACCCTTTCCATCGGCACTTAAGCGAATACCTTCGAGAGCGCGGGCGAGTTCATGGTGCGACATCCCTCGACCGTTATCCGAGATGACAAGCTGGTTCTGTCCGCGATGCTTGGAAATATCGACGAGGATGCGCCCGCCTTTCTCTGTATTGGCAATGGCATTGTCGAGCAAATGGCCGATGGCTCGCCGCAATTGCTGGCCGTCGGCACGGATTTTCTTACCGCTATTGCCTTTCAGGTCGACAGAAAGCTTCTGCTCTTCGATCGTAGCTTCGCGGCTACGCACGAGTTCCGTAACAAAATGCAGAAGATCGACGCTCGAGGTGCGTAGCGGCATTAACCCTGCTTCAGACTGCGAAAGATCGAGAACGTTCTCGACTTGCTCCGTCAATTTGCCGACCGATTGCGAAATGGCGTCGACATATTCCTTGGCCTGCGGTTTCAAATCTCCCGCGACGCCTGACGCCAGCAGTTCCGCGAATCCGCCGATCGTCGTCAACGGCGTACGGAATTCGTAGGACATGTTTGCCAGGAAGCGGGTCATTACCGCGTCCGCTTCTTCCAGCGCGCGGTTGCGCTCGCGCAAGGCATCCTCTGCCTGCTGCGATGCGGTGACGTCGAGAACGGTAAGCAGGCCATTCCCATCCGGCAGCGGAACACCGGCGAAGTCCAACGTCCGTCCGTCGGCCAATTCCACGCGGCCTTCCCGCTTCTTCCGGTCGAGAGTGGATGCCCGTACGACGGTGTTCACCATCGCGATCGCCTTCCGATCGGCGAGGTTGCTCTCGATCGCCCGGAGCAAATCCTCTGCTTGCGGGTGGCCATCCAGAACTTCGGGATCGATCCCCCATGCTCCGGGGAAACCCCGATTCCACAATTCGAGATGCCCGTCGGGCGCAAAAACGGCGAGCGCTTCGAACAGACTGTCGAACGTTGCGGTTCGTGTCCGTAGGAGAGTGTCGCGGGTGGCGGACAGCGCAAGCTGTTCGGTCCTGTCTTCCGCGATGAGAACCAGACCGCCATCGGGTAATGGCTGTGCAACCACGCGAAGGTGGGTGCTGTCAGGAAGGGGCCAGTTTACCTCTTCCGGCTCGTCGGCCGTGAACCAATTGGTCAATTCCTTGCGCCAGGAAGGAAAATCGCGAACCTCGGGAATGCGGCCGTTTTCACGCGCAATCATCAGGATTTGCTCGAATCCTGTCCGCTCGTTCGCCATGCCGGGCGGCAAAGCAAACACGCGATGGAACGGCTGGTTCGCAAATGTCATGCGCCGCTGCGCATCGAATTGGGCAACGCCAATCGATAGCTGGTCGAGCATCGAACGCTGCGCCTCGCGGAACGCCCTGAACTCGCGCGCCTGCTCTTCCATTTCTTCGATATCGACGGCGTAACCGGCGATGCCCTCGCCGGATAATGGAAGATCGGTAACGCGCATGGCACGTCGCGCATTATCAATTGTTGCGGATATGATGCGTTCGATCGGTTGTCGACGGTCCGCGGCTTGCTGCGCGACCTGCGCAGCAGTGCGCCCGCCGATGGTCTCTACCAATTCGACCTGATCCGCCACGACCGTATCCGCCCCATCGGCTCCCACGGCCGCAACATAGGCTTTGTTGACGAGACGCAGCTTCATGTCCGCCCCGCGGAACCACATCGGCATTGGCGCAGCTTCGATCAGCCCGACCAGTGCTCCGAAATCATCCTTCGCCCGGGCCGCGTCTTCTCGCAGCCGTGCGAGTTCGTCCTCGGTTTCGGTGAAGTCGAATACCCAGATGAGTGCGGCGCCGCTTGGAGAAACCGACGGGTCGGCGAGCGCACCGCGCAGCGCAAGCGTCTTGCGCGAACTCGGCGGGCGCAGCGCAAGCTTGAAGGGCTTCGCACTCTTCTGCGTCCGGCGTACCAGAACGCTTAGTTCATCCACCTGTTCTTCCGAAAGTCCTTGGCCGCCCTGCCCGACTAGTTCGCTAAGATAGTCTGGAACCTTGTCGAGGCCGATCCAGCGCGCGAAGCGGTCCGGCGCTTCGATCCGACCGTCTGCCCTTACCAGGACCGGCACGGCTGGGCCTTCTTCCAGCATCCGCGTCAGCCGGCGCACGGCTTTGCGATGCGCATCCGCAGCCTGCGCCTTGCCGCTCGCGCGAAGCATCAGCCAGATTGCCGCGCCCGACCATAAGGCCAGGATTACGGCAAGCAGGACCAGCAGGGAGGGCGAAACTTCCATCTACGATGCGCTATTCGCCCCGGCCCGCCGATGCAATGTCAACCCGGAAGATCAGTAGCGGTAATGCTCCGGCTTGAACGGGCCTTCGACCGGCACACCGATATAGTCGGCCTGGCTCTGGCTCAGTTTGGTGAGTTGCACACCGAGTTTGTCGAGGTGCAGCGCCGCCACCTTCTCGTCGAGCTTCTTGGGCAGGACGTAGACTTCGTTCTCGTAACGGTCCTCGTTCTCCCACAATTCGATCTGCGCGAGCACTTGGTTGGTAAACGAGCAACTCATCACGAAGCTGGGATGCCCGGTCGCGCAGGCGAGGTTCACCAGACGGCCCCTGGCGAGCACGATGATTTCCTTGCCGTCAGGGAATTTCACAAAGTCGGTGCCGGGCTTGAGCTCGGTCCAATCGTAGTTCGACAGGGCGCCGATCTGTATTTCACTGTCGAAATGGCCGATATTGCACACGATGCTCATCGGCTTCATCGCCTTCATGTGCTCGGCGGTGATCACGTCCTCGTTACCGGTCGTGGTGACGAAGATATCGGCGCGCTTCACACCTTCTTCCATCGTAACAACCTCGTAGCCTTCCATCGCGGCCTGCAACGCGCAGATCGGATCGATTTCCGTTACGAGCACGCGCGCGCCGCCATTGCGAAGCGACTGCGCGCTGCCCTTGCCGACATCGCCGTAGCCCGCGACGAGTGCGACCTTGCCCGACAGCATCACGTCGGTGGCGCGGCGGATCGCGTCCACCAGCGATTCGCGACAGCCATAGAGATTGTCGAACTTCGACTTGGTCACGCTGTCGTTCACGTTGATCGCGGGGAAGGGCAGCTTGCCTTGTTTGGCGAGGTGATAGAGGCGGTGGACGCCGGTGGTCGTCTCTTCCGAAACGCCCTTGATCGCCTTCACGCTTTTGGTGAGGTAGCCGGGTTTGTCCTTCACGAACGCCTTCAACGCGCGTTGAAATTCGATTTCCTCGGCGTTCTGCGGTTCGGGCAATTCTTCACCCGCTTCCATCCGCGCACCCCACAGCGCGAACATGGTCGCATCGCCGCCGTCGTCGAGGATAAGATTGGCGGTTTGGTCGGCATCGTCCTCGGTCGACCAGTCGAAAATCTTGCCGACATAGTCCCAGTAATCGGCCAAGCTCTCGCCCTTGATGGCGAACACCGGAATGTCCTGCGCGGCGATGGCGGCGGCGGCATGGTCCTGCGTGGAGAAGATGTTGCAGGTCGCCCAGCGCACTTCGGCGCCCAGCGCGGTCAGTGTTTCAATCAGCACCGCGGTCTGGATCGTCATGTGTAGCGATCCGGTGATACGCGCGCCTTTCAGGGGCTTGGCGTCACCGTATTCCTCGCGGGTCGCCATAAGGCCCGGCATTTCGGTCTCGGCAATGGCGATCTCGGCGCGGCCATAATCGGCGAGCGCTAGATCCTTGACGACGTAATCGGTGAATTCGGCCACGGGCGGTCCTTGTCTTTAACGAGAGCGAAGCCCGCTCCCCTCGTGAGAAAAGGGGCGGGCACCTTGATGGCCCCGCCCCTAGCTTGTGCCCCCGGCGAGGGCAACCGCCCTGCCCTCGTCTTCCTTCGGCCCCAAAAGGTCTCAGCGCTGCGCCCAGCGGCTTTCGGCGAGCGGACGAGCGCCCAGCAGTTCGGCTGCCGCCAGAGTGACCGCATTGGCGTCCGGATTACGAGAGAGGTCGTCGGTGATCTGCTTCAATTGCGCGCAATTTAGCCACGGATGCCCCTGCCCGTATTCATTCGCCATGCCGACGCTGATGCGATCGAGCGCGCGCTTGGCGCCCTTCGCACCGTGGCGCGAAACCATGCTCTTCTCCAACCGGCGGGCCGCCGCATTGAGCGTGTCGAGGTGCGCCGCCGAAAAGGCGCGGTAATGCGGTTGGAAGTCGTCCTGCCCCATCCGGCACCTGAGCGAAGTCACCATCAGCATGATGTCGAGCCGGCGCACCTGCTCGTCCTGCGAAAGATCGCCAGCCGAAACCACGCCCGGCGCGCCCAATAGCATCGAGGTCGCAACCATGGTCACTAAAGTCTTTTTGAAGTTCATGTCCCTGTCTCCCGGTCCGAGCGTTCCCGTGCTCGTCCCCGACAGGTTTCGGCGATTCGGTTTACGAAAATTTAAAGCCGCGCAGTAAACCCGGCTTAACCATCGGCGCGGTTGCGCGTTCGCACGATCATCTTAGATGGAGCGACGGACGGGATTGAAGGAGTTTCAAACATGACGATTTCCGTGGGCGATACGCTGCCCGATGTTACGCTGGTCAAGGCGACCGAAGATGGTCCGGAAAAGGTCCAGTCGAGCGAATTCTTCGCTGGTCGCAAAGTGGCCCTGTTTTCTGTTCCAGGCGCCTTCACGCCCACATGCTCCGCACGCCATTTGCCGGGCTATGTCGAAAAAGCGGACGAACTGAAGGCGAAAGGCGTAGACGAAATCGCCTGCACCGCCGTCAACGACGCGTTCGTCATGAACGCCTGGAAAAGCGCAAATGATGCCGATCCCGTCACCATGCTGGCCGACGGCAATGGGGACTTCGCGGAAGCGATCGGGCTAACGATGGACGGTTCGGGCTTCGGCATGGGCAAGCGGGCCCAGCGCTATTCGATGATCGTCGAGGATGGCGTGGTGAAGGAACTCAACGTCGAGCAGCCGGGCGATTTCTCGGTCTCCAGCGCCGATCACATGCTCGGCCAGATGTAAAGATTTGCGGCGGGGCATAATTTGCCCCGCCAAACAACGTGCTTAATATCCCATCAGGCTGAGCACTTCCTTGCGGCTGCGCTCGTCATCGCGGAACACGCCGCGCATCTCGCTGGTCACCATCGATACCCCGGGCGTGCGTACACCGCGCGCCGTCATGCAGGCATGGCTAGCTTCGATCACTACCGCGACGCCCTGCGGTTTGAGATGATCCCAGATGCACTGCGTCACTTCCGCAGTGAGGCGTTCCTGTACCTGCAAGCGGCGGGCGAACCCATGGAGCACGCGGGCTAACTTCGAAATTCCCACGACGTGATCGGTCGGCAGGTAGGCGATTGCCGCCTTTCCGATGATCGGTGCCATGTGATGCTCGCAGTGCGACTGGAAGGGGATATCCTTCAGCAGCACGATTTCATCATACCCGCCGACTTCCTCGAACACCCGGCGTAAATGAATTGCCGGATCTTCGTCGTACCCTTGGCAATATTCCTTCCACGCACGCGCGACGCGAGCGGGTGTGTCGAGCAGTCCTTCGCGTGACGGATCGTCGCCTGCCCATTGGATCAGTGTTCGCACCGCATCCTGCACATGGTCGGGTACGGTTGGCTTGCCCTGGGCAACGTCCTCATCGGGTCCGACGAGACTGCTCATGATTTCTTCCTTCTCAATTTATCGCGCATGCGTTTCAAACGGCTTCCGTCGCGAAACAGGCCACCATCGGCGAACGGCTCGAAAAGGTCTTCGGGGTCCTCGGGATCGAGCATCGCACTTTCCGCCACTGTTTCCTGCGCACCGTTTAATTCGGGCGGGATGTATTCCAGAAGGTTCCGCCCTTCCAGCGTCGTCGAGGCAAGGATCAGAGCATGCATCGACCCGTGCTTTTCCAGCAGCGCCGGCATGTCCTCTTCAGGTAGTCCGAGATGCTCCGCCAAGAGCGAATGGCGTATGGCGGTGATCGCCGCCGACGCATGCGCGTTCCCCTCGCGGGTCGAATCGACAAACACGTCGCATTCGCTGTCGAGGCCGAGCGAGCGATTGTTGATGTTGGCCGATCCGATGCGGAATATCTCGTCGTCCACGATCATGATCTTGGCGTGGACATAGATATGGGTCGTATCGCTGACCGGACTCCAGATGGTGAACCTGTCGTTCTTGTCGGCGGTCTCGATACAGCGCACCAGTTCGGCACGGGCGTGATCCATCGCCTGCTGCTCCAGCCAGCCATCGGCGTGCGCGGGATGAACGATAACGATTTCCGGGCAATCGTCTTCCTGCACCCGCTCGAGAATCGCTTCGGCCACCACGCGAGAGGCGAAATATTGGCTCTCCGCATAGATGAAGCGCTTGGCCCGCCTGATATGCTCGACGAACAGGTTTTCGATCTCGCGGACAGCAGACCAGTCGCGATGTTTCGCGCGCGTCCTAGCGATGCCGACTTCAACATTCTCGAATGTGCAATGCAGCCCGTCCGGCCAGATGCTGTCCTTCCGCTTCTGGAGAGGCAGCAGGGGCGTGCCGCCTGCCCTCTCCCACCGATCGCGGCCGAGATCGCTGAGCGCATCGGCCACCTCGCCCTCCATCAGCATCGAGGCGTCGTGCCAAGGCTCGTGCGTGCCGCCGCGCGGCATGGTGCGAGCCGGGTTCTCGGCAAGATGCTCGCGCGTGTCCCACCGCTTGATCGTCATGTCGATCCCGCCGCATACGGCGAGCGAATTGTCGATCACAGCAATTTTCTGGTGATGGCTGCATCCGGTCGGATGGGCACTGTCGAACTTGAAATCGATGCGCCGATGGCGTGCCCAGCGCACCAGATCCCACCACATCGAACCGCGCAGGATGAATTTGAAAACCCCGAAGCTCCATTTCAGAATCCGAATTTCGAGCGTCGGCCGATTGCGGATCAGCCAGGAGAAGAAGCCGCCCAGCCGCGAGGGGTAGGTATCCTTGATCCCCCGCTTGTACCATTTGCGCCCTTCTTCGAGATGGATACGCGTGTCGAAATCCCAGCCAATTAGGAAGATACGGTGCCGGGCCTTCAGCATCGCCTTCTGCATCGCAGCGAAATAATCCGCTGCATCGATGATGACGGCGGCGCGATCGACCTTCGCATAACGCCATACGCTATCGGACACTCCGTCTTCCAGCCGCGACACGCGTTCCGGCGAGGCGGTGACCTCACCGTCGTTCTCTTCGACCAATTCGTGCAAAGGTATGCCCCCGTCTCGTTTTCGTGTTCCGGCGTCGCCACCCTGCCGCCATACAACGAACCGGAAGCGCGCAGCGCGGTTCCTGCCTTGCGGGTGGACCTATGCCAACGCATATCTATCAGCAATGGACGATCAGGAATTCGACTCCGCCGCAATGCAGCGTATGGCCGAGCGAGCGCTTGCCACGCTGCCCGAGCAATTTCGGGCCGATCTTGCCGATATTATGCTGCGCGTAGTGGACTTTGCGACGCCGGAGCAGCTTGCGGCGGTGGACCTCGAGAATAAGTGGCACCTCTCCGGCTTGTACGAAGGGCAGCCCGTTCCCGATCAATCGGTGTGGGAAAGCGGACGGATGCCGCCGCGCATCTGGCTGTTCCGACGCCCTCTGATTGCCGAATGGCGTGAGACGGGCGTGCGGATGGACGATCTGGTGCGACACGTCGTCATTCACGAAGCGGGCCATCATTTCGGATTTAGCGACGACGATATGCACCGGTTGGAAGACCAAGCCGACTGAACGCAGACCCCAGAACCACAAAAGCCCACCACTCCGGCGGGAGCGATGGGCTTGTATGGCGCGCCAGGAAGGATTCGAACCTCCGGCCGCCTGATTCGTAGTCAGGTACTCTATCCAGCTGAGCTACTGGCGCGTCGGAGGGCGGCACATAAGCGGCGCATTAAGCCTTGGCAAGACCCTAATCCCGATGAAGGCGCTGCAGCTGACGAAGCAAGTGTTCGTCAAGGGGCGGCTTTGCCAGCTCGCCGGCCGCTTCTAAAGTGAACCAATCTACCGAACCACCTTCCAATGAGCGCGGCTCGCCCTGCCAGATGGTCGATATGTAAAGGAGGATTACAATCGGCAAGCCTTTGGAATTCGGGGATGTTTGCGCAAAGCACGTAGGATCCAAATCATGGACCGCTATCGTAATTTCGAGTTCTTCCGCACTTTCGCGAACGAGCGCTTCAGTTGGCGTTTCGCCATCTTCGACCTTGCCGCCGGGAAACTCCCATAACCCCCCGTGCTCCTTGCCGGCGGGCCGTTGATGTAACAGCCAGCGACCGTCAATATTCCTCAAAGCCAAGGCGACCACGGGAAGCCATGTCGGATTATTTTGCAAGGGTTCGCACATTGGAAGCTATTTCTTAACCCCTGGCCCTTTATCCAGTGTGTGTCAGCCGGAAAGGCCAAGGGGGGAACTGGTGATCAGATTTTTCAAACATTTGAAAGACGATGATCGGGGGGCAACCGCGGTCGAATACGGGCTGATACTTGCACTTATCTTTTTCGCGATGGTCGGAGCACTCACCGGCTTCGGCCAAAGCGCAATCGATATGTGGAGCGGTATTGACGAAAGCGTTGGCGAGGCAATGGCTGAAAAATAAGCCTTATCGGGTTAGCGTTTTATCAATCTGTTCGCGGGATAACGAAAGCACTCGGGCCAGATGGCAAGGGTCGGGACTGAAGACTGAACCAGGAGACATACTATGAAATTCCTCAAGCAGCTGCGTCGCAACGAAGAAGGCGCCACCGCTATCGAATACGGGCTGATCGCCGCACTCATCGCCGTTGCCGCCATCACCGCCATGCAGGGCCTCGGTGAAGAACTCGACACCACATTCTCGGGCGTCGATACCTCGCTCACCGAAGCGAATGCGAAGCGCACGGCCGAGTAAGGCAATCGCGATATCCAAAGAAAGCGGCGGGGGGTTTCCCCCCCGCCTTTTATATGATCAACGTCCGCGCCCTACAATTTTT
>NZ_SOSI01000006.1 GCF_029760855.1 Erythrobacter litoralis
ATCGAAAGGTAGTATTCCTTTTCGATGTCGACCCCATCGGTGACATAGAGGCGGTTGACCTGCTTGCCTTCGTCGCCGGTCTGGATCGTCACCAGCGTGTTGCCGAGCATGTCTTTCGCGTTGGCTTCGACGTCATCGACGCTTTTCGACAGGCGCACGCCGCCCTTCGCATCGGGGCCGAGTTCCTTGAACGTGCCCTTGCCGCGGCCACCCGCGTGGATCTGCGCCTTCACCACGTAAAGCGGTCCGGGCAGTTTCTTCGCCGCTTCGACTGCTTCATCGACCGACAGCGCTGCGTGGCCTTTGGGTACGGCGATGCCGTATTTCGCCAGAAGTTCCTTGGCCTGATATTCGTGAATGTTCATGGAAATTTCCTCACAAACTCTCGATCAGCTCCGGCACGGCCTTGAACAGGTCGGCCACGAGGCCGATGTCCGCGATCTGGAAGATCGGCGCGTCCTCGTCCTTGTTGATGGCGATGATGGTCTTGGAATCCTTCATGCCCGCAAGGTGCTGGATCGCGCCCGAAATGCCGATGGCGAAGTAGACGTCCGGCGCAACGATCTTGCCGGTCTGGCCCACCTGATAGTCATTGGGCACATAGCCCGCATCGACCGCCGCGCGGCTTGCACCGACCCCGGCGCCGAGCTTGTCGGCGAGCGGCATGATGATCTGCTCGAAAGTTTCGCCGTCCTTCAGCGCGCGGCCACCCGATACGATGATGCTTGCGCTGGTCAGTTCGGGGCGGTCGCCGCCTTCCGCGATTTCGGAGCTGACGAAACTCGACAGACCCGCATCACCCGGTCCGGAAACTTCCTCGATCTCTGCCGAGCCGCCTTCCGCTTCGGCCTTGTCGAAGGCCGTTCCGCGCACAGTGATGACGAGCTTTTCGTCGCTCGATTCGACCGCTGCGATGGCGTTGCCGGCGTAGATCGGCCGGGTGAAGGTCTTGTCCCCTTCGACCGAGAGGATATCCGAGATCTGCATGACGTCGAGCATGGCTGCGACGCGCGGCGCGATGTTCTTGCCGGTCGTGGTGGCCGGCGCGACGAAAGCGTCGTGATGACCCATCAGATCGGCGACCAGTGGCGCGACGTTTTCAGCGAGGCCGTTTTCGTAAGCGGCATCGTTCGCGATGTGGACCTTGCCGACGCCAGCGACTTTTGCGGCCTGCTCGGCAACGGCGCGGCAGTTCGATCCGGCGACGAGCAGGTGCACTTCACCCAGCTTGCCCGCAGCGGTGACCGCCGCAAGCGTCGCGTCCTTCATTTCGCTATTGTCGTGTTCGACGAGTACGAGCGTCTTCATTACGCGACTCCCAGTGATTTGAGTTTGGCGACCAGCGCATCGACGTCCTCGACCTTGTCGCCTGCCTGGCGCACCGGCGGTTCGGACACGTTGGTCGTCTTGAGGCGCGGCGCGATATCGACGCCGTAGTCCGACGGGCCTTTCGTATCGAGCGGCTTCTTCTTCGCCTTCATGATGTTGGGCAGCGAAGCGTAGCGCGGTTCGTTGAGGCGCAGGTCGGTCGTCACGATCGCCGGCATGGTGAGCTTGACGGTTTCGAGACCGCCGTCGACTTCGCGTTTGACCGTAACGCTGTCGCCGTCGACCTCGACGGTGTTGGCGAAGGTGCCCTGCGGCCGGCCCATCAGGGCGGCGAGCATCTGGCCGGTCTGGTTGCTGTCGTCGTCGATCGCCTGCTTGCCCAGCATGACGATGCCCGGTTGCTCCTCTTCGGCAATCGCCTTCAAAATCTTCGCAACGCCGAGCGGTTCGACATCATCGTCGGTTTCGACCAAAATCGCCCGGTCCGCGCCCATCGCGAGCGCCGTGCGCAGCGTTTCCTGAGCCTTCGCCGGGCCGATGCTGACCGCGACGATTTCTTCCGCCTTGCCGGCTTCCTTCAAGCGAATCGCTTCTTCGACAGCGATTTCGTCGAACGGGTTCATGCTCATCTTGACGTTGGCAGGATCCACGCCCGAACCGTCGGCCTTGACCCGCGGTTTCACATTGTAATCGATGACCCTTTTTACGGATACGAGGATTCTCATGCGGTTACCTTTCTTACGATCCAAATGACTTCATTCAGATACCTCAATCGTGATTGCGTTCAGATCAGTCATGCTCGCAAAGTCGGCTAATAAGGCAATTGGAAGTCCAGAAAAGTGTATCAAAACTTAAGCGCTCCAAGTGGGAGTGACCTACAACGCGAACAATCCATTCCTGAAATTGAGGCCACCTAAGACCCACGAAAGGCCATCCCGCGGTTGCAAAATCAGGTTCAGAGTATCAGGTAATTGCATACCTCTTGGAAGATTGGCACCAATATGAGCAACTACGACACAATTCTTATCGAACATGACGACAAGGTGGCTGTCCTCACTCTAAATCGGCCAGATCGAATGAACGCGGCCACGCCCCATATGTTTGATGAGATTCGCTCGGCGCTGGATGAAATAAGTAGATCAGGAGCGCGCGCGCTTCTGATTACCGGCGCTGGTCGTGGGTTTTGTGCGGGTGCGGACATTGGTGGCAGAACGTTTGACGGTGCGGCTCCTGGGGATGCATCGAGGCAATCGCTTCAGAACCATTACAACCCCGGAATGCTGGCTCTCTCATCACTCGACATTCCTGTCGTCACCGCGGTGAATGGGCCGGCAGCGGGTATTGGATGCGCGCTCGCACTTTACGGCGACATCATCGTGGCTGCACGCTCCTCATTCTTCCTGCAAGCCTTTGTGAATATTGGGCTCGTACCGGATGGAGGATCGACGTGGCTCCTCCCTAAATCAGCCGGTACACCGAAATCCTTGGAAGCAATGATGCTTGGAGAGAGAATACCAGCAGAGCGAGCGGAGGAAATCGGCCTCATTACCCGATGCGTTGATGACGAAGAGTTGATGAATGAGGCTAAATCGCTCGCTCACAGACTGGCAAATGGGCCAACCCTCGCGCTTGGAATGATCCGACAGCTGGTTCGCGGAGCCCAGCACATGAGTTTGGCTGAAGCCATGAATCATGAAGCGGAGGCTCAGCGCCGAGCCGGAAATAGTGAAGACTTTATTGAAGGTGTACAAGCATTTCAGGAGAAGCGTCCTCCAAGCTTCAAAGGAAAGTGAACTAGGATTCCAACCCTCGTCCCTTAGGCCCAGCGCCCAAAAGCCAGACAAAAATCGTGAGTCAATTGGACACTCTGCATGCAATGAAGGAGGTCAGGTAACCTAGCATAGTTTGCTGGTCTAAGAGCCGCGATCTAGAAAGACATTCGAAAGTCAATTGCGAACGTGACCTAGGATCCTTTGGTGCCCTCTGACTATCCCAACCTTTTCTCCAAATTTGCGATCGGCGGTTTCACGCTGAAGAACCGCGTCGTCATGGCACCAATGTCGAGCTCACTCGGCGGGGCTGATGGGCGGGTTACTGCTGACCAGATCGCTTTCTATCAAGAACGTGCACGCGGCGGTTTCGGCCTGATCGTTGTCGAATTTACCAATGTCGACCCGGCTACCGGCAGGTCAGAGGAGCACCAGCTTTCGCTTGAGACCGATGCGAAGCTCGACGGTCACTATCGTCTCGTGGACGCCCTCCATGAAAGCGGTACGAAGGCTTTTCTCCAATTGCAGCACGGCGGTCGGTTTGCGCTGGCCAAGTTCCTCAAGGACGGCATCGTGCGGGGGCCGAGCCGGGTCTACTCGCGAAAGGATCCGGAGAAACTGATCGTCGAGGCGATGGACGATGCGCTGATCCGCCATCTGGTCGATGCATTTGCCGCGACCGCAGGCCGGGCCAAACGCGCAGGCTATGACGGGATCGAACTGCACGGCGCGCACGGGTATTTGCTGTCCCAATTCCTTTCGCCTATCTCGAACCAGCGCGACGACGAATGGGGCGGAGACGAAGATCGACGGATGGCATTCCCACTCGCTGTGATCCGCGCGGTGCGTGCGGAAATCGGCGACCTGCCGTTTTGCTATCGTATTTCAGCTGACGAGTTCGTGCCTGGCGGACTGTCGATCGACGAGACCGAGGTCATCTGCAAACACTTTGTCGAGGCAGGCGTTGATATACTTCACGCCAGCACAGGCCGGGGTCCCCAAGCCTTTGACAAGGTCATGGAGCCCATGTCGGCTCCCGAAGGCTGGCGCCTTCCATATGCCCGCCGATTGCGCGAATATACCGGCGCTCCCGTTATCGGGGTTGGTCAGATCCGCGTCCCCGAGACGGCAGAAAAGGCGATCGCGGAAGGCGATTGCGATCTCGTAGCCCTCGGACGCCCCTCGCTCACCGATCCTTACTGGCCAGCCAAGGCGCAAGGTGGGACGCCTGAGTTGATCCGCCCCTGCACAACCTGCAATTATTGCATCGCACCTGAAAACCTTCACCGCGTCACCTGCGCCGAAAACCCTCGCACTGGCCGGGAACTGGACGCGCCAATCCCATCCGATCTCGGCAAGGATAAGCGCGCTGTCGTTATCGGTGCAGGTCCTGGCGGTATCAGCACGGCTCTGATGTTGGCGGATGCCGGCTTCGAAACGCATCTTTTCGAAGCGCGCAGTGAGTTGGGTGGCGGCATTATCGCGTCCGGTGCACCGCCAGGTAAGGAGCTGCTCCTGCGCTATCGCGACTACCTCGACTTGCAGGTTCAGCGAAGCAAGGTCGAAGCGCACATTGGTGAGCGCGTTACCGCGACGCAAATTGCTGACCTGAAACCTGATGTAGCCATCGTTGCCGCAGGTACCCGCAAACGCTCGCACGGGATCGAAGGCGAAAATGTGGCGATCGTGGTAGAAGCCTATGATCTTCTCATGGGGGACAGCGATACGGTATTCGCCGATGGCGAGCGGGTGATCGTATATGGCGGCGGCGAAACCGGATGCGAGGCCGCAGAATTTGCAGCAGCGCGTGGAGCAAAAGTAACGCTCATCACCCGCTCGCGGCAGGACCAGCTGGCCCGCTCGGCGGAGCAGGTTTACCGCTCGAACCTGGTAGGCCGTCTTGGCGACCATGAAAGCATCGAGGTGCTCCCACTCCACCACATCGTCGCAATCGGCGAGAATGAGGTAACTGTGCATGGGGCAGATGGCAGCGAAAGCAATTTGCCTGCAGATCATGTCCTGCTCGCACAAGGCAGAGATCCGCAGTCCGACCTGGCCGATGAACTTGTTAAGATGGGAATCTCCACCCACGTCATCGGCGACAGCCGAAAGGGTGGCCGTATTGGCGATGCCGTACATGACGGATATCAGGCCGTGCGCGCAATTGTGGCGCGCTATGGCGCAATTCAACCGGCACTCTGCTGACATGGGCGGTCCGTCACCTACCGCGCTGGCGTTCCAGCCCGATCCGGAGAAGCGCTACAAGCTGATTTATCTCGCTCGCCGCAATCCGGCACTTGCGCCCGCAGAATTTCCCGAAGCCTGGCGCAGCCATGCCGCGCTTGCAGGGAAGTTCGCGACCTCTCTCGGCAAGCATTTTCTTAGCTCGCACCAGTGCGTTAAGGATCGCGAAGAGGGCGTATCTGCACTGCTGACGAAGGATTATGACGGATCGACCATTCTCGGGATGAAGAGCTGGGAAGATCTGCTTGCAGCGCGTTATCACCCTCACTCACTCGAAGAGCTTTACGAAGATGAAAAGCGGGTGTTTGCAGGAGCCGTCGACAATTGGACGATGGCTGTCGAAGAATCTGTGATCGTCGATGGGGATGCCACATCTCACGTCCTTTTGTCTTTCGTGTCTCCGGAGAAGCGTGACGGATTCGATCTGGCTTCACGAGCAGCTGCAGGCCGGCTTCCCGCCGCTTTTCCGGACGCAAAGCGAATTGTCTGGAATGAGGTCGTCGACCCGGCCAAGGCCTATCGATTTGCGGCGGTAATCGAGGTCTGGTTTCCCAACCGCGACAAAGCGCTTGCAGCAGCCAGCAATGACAAAGCCTTGGAAAATCTGGGCCAAGCCACGCTGGCTAGCGCGACAGAGAGCGTCCAGATGCTGGCAAAACTGAATCTTGCCCGCCAGACTACCGGTTCGGACGGCGCGACGGAATGGACCCAGACGTCGGACTGATCTTGCACCGCGATGGATAGCGCATCCAGAACGCCTAGCGCATTATCCATTCCACCCGATGCGCATTTACATGTGCCGCGCCGCCCCGCATCTTCATCCTGACAAAGAATACATCGATGCTGCGTCATGCAGCGGATTGGGCAGCGGGAACACAGATGGGACTTACACCAGCCAACACCTCGGTTCTCCCGAAGGCCGGATTTATCATCGGCGGCGAGAAGACCACCGACAGTTCGATCGGTACATACGATCACCTTTATCCGGCTACTGGCAAACTGACGCAGGCTATCCCGCTCGGCGGCAAGGCCGAGATGGATGCGGCGGTTGCAGCCGCAAGGAAAGCCCTGCCAGGCTGGCGGGAACTTCCTGCGAACGAGAAGCGCAAACTCATGCTGGGGTTCGCCGCGCTGATCCGCGAGCATTTTGACGAGATCAAGTCCATCGTCATGACGGAGAATGGCTCTCCCGACATGATGGCCGAAGCTTTTCCAGAATGGATTGCGGACCTGTTCGAATACAATGCCGGCTGGGCCGACAAGATCGGCGGTGACATGATCACCACCTGGCCAGTGCCCGCTTTCGACTACACGATCGACGAGCCCTACGGTGTCGTTGGCATCATCGTGCCTTGGAACGGGCCCGCCATATCCTTTGGCCAGATGATCGCTCCAGCAATGGCTGCGGGAAACACCTGCATCATTAAGCCGAGCGAATTTGCACCCTACAGTTGTATTCGCCTTGGTGAACTTGCCTTGGAAGCCGGTATTCCGGAGGGCGTGATCAATGTCGTCCCCGGTGGCGGCGAAGGCGGATCTGCCCTGTGCAGCCATCCGGGTGTCGACAAGCTTCACTTTACTGGCGGTGGACACACTGCACAAAAGGTTCTTTCGGCTGCGCAGCCTAACATGACACCTGTAGGCCTTGAGCTTGGCGGAAAATCCGCCCGCCTAGTGTTTGCTGATTCCGACCGCCAGAAGGCGGTGCAGGCGGCATTGATGGGTTGCATCCCAATGTCTGGCCAGGCCTGCATCGCAGGCACTCGCGTCTTGGTGGAAGATTCCATCTACGACAGTTTTGTCGCCGACGTCCAAAACGCCGTTGGCTATGTGAAGGTAGGCGATCCGGCGGACAAGGATACCGCCATGGGGCCGCTGATACATCAGCAGCAGATGGAACGCGTGCTCGGATTTGCCGAGCGGGCCAGCGCCAATGGCGCTGAAGTCCTGACGGGCGGCCAGCGCATGGGCGGCGACCTGGCGGAAGGATACTTCGTCGGCCCGACGTTGGTCGCCAATGTCGACAACAGCCACGAAGTCGTGCGTGACGAGGTATTCGGCCCCGTAGTCAGCTTCATGCGGTTCAAGACAGAGGAAGAGGCGATCCAATTGGCGAACGACACGCCCTACGGCCTAGCTGCCTATATCGAGAGCGACGACCTGACGCGCGTCCATCGCGTGGCACAAGCACTCGATGCCGGCAGCATCCTCGTCAACAACGCCTATGGACTACCTGCGGCGGCGCCATTCGGGGGTAATAAGAAAAGCGGTGTCGGGCGCGTGGGCGGCATCCACGGCATTCGCGAATTTATCCGCACCAAAAACGTTTACATCAGCATGGCCTGATCAGGTCAAAAGGAGCACTACCATGGCAAAACTTCGCCACGTTGCAATCACTGTCGATGATCTCGACAAGGAAAGCCAGTTCTACCAGAACACCTTCGAGCTCGAGGAAATCAGCCGCGCAGGCACTTCCGAGATGGGCGCGATCTATCTTAGTGACGGCGTAATGAATATCGCGCTGATCAAGATCCCCGACGAGAACCACCCGAACTACGCCGAGCCGGGAATCAACCATCTTGGTTTTGTGGTCGAAGATATGGACAAGGCAATCGACCGGGCCGTAAAACATGGATCGAAATGCATGGTGGATCCCAACGATCGTGATGCCGGCGTGACCTGGGAGATGAAAATGCAGACCCCAAGCGGTGTCGACTACGATTTCTCTGAACATGGTTGGCCGGGCATCACGCTCTGAAATAGCAGCCCTTCAAGCAGTCAAAAGGGGAGCTTGGACTACGATCCCGGCTCCCCTTTTTGTTTTCCGACGCCGTCAGCCTTCCAGCGCATCCAGATCGTTTCGCGCTCTCAATGCGGCGTTGTAACTCGTGCTCAGGAACAGCAGAGCGACAATACCGCAGATCACACCGACGATCGCGACAGAGGCACCGACCTTGGCGGGATCGCCGAAGAATTCCTCTGTAAAAAGTGCGATGACCGTCGGCCCTGCAAGCATGCCGATCAACGTTGCGGTCATGGTTGCAAGAGCGATGGCCTGGCCCCGGAAGTCAGATGGGACACCCTTTTGCAAAGCAACAACCATCGGAGAATTGAAGGGAGCGGCCATGTGATACATTCCAATAAAGAAAAGTGCTACGGGGACGCTTCCGGCAAGGTAGAAACCGCTGACCGATGCGACAATCGCGATGCAGGTCGCGCCGATGAGATACCGGTGTGGCGCATTTTTTATGCCGCGCGCTTCCAACCAGTCGATCAGCCAGCCTCCCGCGATGTAACCGACAAGACCACTGAGCATCTGAACGAATCCGAGTGTGATGCCTACCTCGCCCATCGAAAGGCCGAACACTCGGCTAAGATAGGCCGGGGTCCAGCTTGTCAGACCATAGGCAAGCGCGCCCATCGCGCTGCACCCAAGGGCCAGCCCGGACATGAAGAGCCAGTTCGACCTTAGCCATGCGAAGTAGCCCGACTTGGGGCTGTGAGCGGCTTCCATGGTGATGTCGGGACCGGTTTCGACCATGGCAGGCGCCTCGGCCGGTTGCCGCTTGCCTGCTTGCCGCAGCGCCTCAGACTCGTCACGTCCGGGAAGCAGTAATGTGAGGAAGGCCAGCAACACACCGGGCAAACCAAGAATCAGGAACACAGCTTGCCAGGGAGCAACTGCTCCGACGACAGGCAAGGTCGCCTGCCCCATCGACCCAGTGAAATCGACCAGGAAACCCCCGCTTAGCACAGCCATTCCGCCACCAAGCGCCGCCGCGCTCCCCATTAGGCCGGTTGCACGTGCTACTTGATGCTTTGGAAATAGATCCGGAATCATGGCGAAGGCCGCAGGGGCGAGCGCTGCCTCACCAACACCAACGAAGAAGCGCGAAAGGAACATCTCGCCAAAGCTGCTGGCAAGCCCGCCTGCCGCGGTGGCCAACGACCACAAGGTGACGCCAAGATAGATGACCCAGCGGCGCGACCACTTGTCAGCCAGCCATGCCAGCGGGAGGCTGGCGATTCCAAAACAAAGCGCAAAGGCAAGACCGGTGAGGTAGCTGAACTGGACATCGTCGAGGCCGAGGTCTGCCTTGATGGGATCCACCAGCAGCGCGATAATCATGCGATCGGCGTAGGAAAGGATGGTAAAGAGTATCAGGATAGCCAGCGCGACGACCGCTTTGGGATGGCGCTTTACGAGGCCAGGAGAGTTTGCAGAGCCTCCAGTAAGATCGACCGCTACCATGAAATGCCCCTCCGGTTAAATTGGAACTGTTCTCTCGACAGCAATTCAGATACCTGTATTAGCGGTTCTCGAGAGGAGTTCAATCGACAATGCTTGCCGCAGACGACCTGCTCGCCAGCGCCCCCGACACAAAGTCGGTAGAATGGCTTGAGCGCGACAGCATCATTTATAATCTCGGCATCGGCTATGGCCCTGCTGCGATAGAGGATGAGACCAAGCTCAAATACCTGCTCGAGGACCGGCTTGTCGCATTCCCGACCATGGCAACCGTCATGGGCATGTCGATGGCCATCTTCGATAAACGCTTTGGGATAGCCTATAACGCCGTGCTTCATGGCGAGGAGTGGATCGACATTCACCGTCCGCTTCCCGCATCCGGGTCTTTCGAAGTCTCGACCGGTGTGGAGAAGATATGGGATCGAGGGTCGGAGAAGGGTGCGATCCTGCAAACCAAAAAAACCATTCGCGTGGCGGGAGATAATGATCCGATCGCCGATACCCGCACTGTCCTGATGCTCCGCCAGAACGGTGGTTTCGGCGGCTCGGAAGAGGGCGCGCCGCGTGTAGAATCCCCGCCTGAACGCGATCCGGAGATCACCATCGCACTTGCTACGCAACCAGAACAGGCTTTGATCTATCGCCTGTCGGGCGACCACAATCCGCTTCACGCCGATCCGCAGGTCGCCATGAAAGCCGGTTTTCCCGGCCCCATCCTGCACGGCATGGCGACCTACGGCGTCGTAGCCCGTTCCATCGTCGAAGCAGCATGCGACGGAGACGAAGCTCGCTTGTCGAAATTCGGCATGCGATTTTCCAATCCTGTGTACCCAGGGGAAACATTGCGGACTGATATCTGGACCATTGGCGAAGGGAATGTCGCCTTCCAGGCAACTGCGGTTGAGCGCGACGTGTTGGTTGCGACCGGCGGTCGTGCCAATGTTCGCAACTGAGCATTCGAGAGGATAGGAAATGGGTTTCCCGCAAAGAGAAGCGGCGATCGTCGGCGTTTATACGACCGAACAGGCGCGCGGAATGGAGCGCAGCATGTGGTCGCTCGAACTCGAAGCGATCAAGGGGGCTCTCGACGACGCCGGGCTTAGCCACAAACAGGTCGATGGGCTTATTCCGATGGCCTACGAAACACCGCTTAACTTGCACATGGCATGGGCCGAGCAGCTTGGCGGAAGGCCAATCACCTACATGGATGTCGGCAACGGATCATCCGCTGTCGCGAAAGCTACCAATGCTATTGCTGCGGGAATGGCAAACGTCGTCGTTATCTACTTCGCCAATTGCAACAATCCTAACGGACCTCGCCAGCTGAAAGTGCAAAGCAAGGCACCGCGCGTACCGGATTGGCAGTTCATGGTGCATGGAGCCTACATGTCCGTGTGGTATGCAATGTGGACGCGCCAATACATGCATGAATACGGCACGCCGCACGAAATCTTCGCCGAGTACCCTGTCCAGATGAGAGCCAACGCCATGTTGAAGCCGGATTCCCTTATGGGACATCGCGGCGCAATCACGGTGGAGGACGTGCTGGGAAGCCGGATGATTGCGAGTCCGCTCCACCTCCTCGAATGCCCGCTCGACAATGATGGTGGTTATGCGATCGTAGTCGCATCGAAGGAAATCGCTAAAGATTGCAAGACCAAGCCGGTCTGGGTTTTGGGCGGTGCCGAAGCGACCTACACCGACAGCTACATGACTATCCCGTCACCCTGGAATGATCCCAAGGGACAGGCGGTCCGCAAGTGCAGCGACATGGCTTTCGACATGTCTGGCATCGGCAGAGACGAGATCGACGTAGCTGGGCTCTACGATTGCTTCGCGGTTACCGTGGCCCGTAATCTTGAGGAAATGGGCTTTTGCTCGATGGGCGAAGGTGCAGACTACATGAAGGAAGGTCATCTGTATCGAGGGGGCAAGATGCCAGCCAATACCGACGGCGGGCTGATGGCGAACAGCCACAATGGCAACCCGAGCGGGATGCATACGATCGAAGTCACCCGCCAGCTGCGGGGCGAATGCGGAGAGCGTCAGGTCAAGGATGCGAAGATCGGCGTCACCCTAGCCCAAGGGTGGTCCGTTCATGGGCTAGCCGGCACTTTGCTTTTGGCGGCGGATTGAGGAGGTAGAAATGGATATCGACCCCAACGCCTACCTGCGCCCCCTTCCCCGCAAGGAAGCATTCAACGCGCCTTTCTGGGAAGGGCTCACAGAGCGCGAATTCCGCGTGACCAAGTGCAAGGATTGCGGTGACTGGAACTGGATACCTTATGAAGGCTGCCGTTCTTGCCTGTCGCAGAACCTCGAATGGACACCAATAAGCGGAAAGGGAAAACTTATGACCTTCTCCGTCGTCCATCGCGGTCCGCCAACCTTTGGTACCGATCCATATGGTGTGGCGCTGGTCGAGATGGATGAGCACCCTCGTTCGATTGTCCTGCTGGCCAACGTGGTTGATACCGATCTCGATACGCTCGAAATCGGGATGCCGATGGAAATCGTCTACGAGGACATCCCCGGAGAAAACATCACGATGTACCGGGTCAAGGCTGCCTGAACGTGTTGGTAACGCGCGAAACCATAGATAGGCTGCGCGAGTTCAGCACACCGGACATTCTTAACGGGCTGAAGCGTCTTGGCGTTAAGCCAGCCGATCTAGAGGTAATGGACCGCGACATCGTCGGCTGCATGGCGCCCGAACTTGGTGTTTCATGCGGATTTGCAGTGACCCGCAAGATGGCAACTCGCCGCGAGGGCGGACCAGGGAAGATGGCCGATGTGGGGCCGGATCAAGGGCTGCTCGACGTTGACGGCCCACGCTTCCTCGTTGTCGAGAACAACGGGGAATGGGAGGGGCCGGTCTGTGTTTGGGGCGAAGTTACTTCCAATATCCACACCGCGTTGGATTGCCACGCAGGCGTTACCAACGGTCCCGTCCGCGATCTCCCCGAGATGGCGGAACTCTGCTTCCAGGCTTTTGCCAACGGGGCAGGAGCTGGCGGTGGCATAGTCGATTTGCTCGAAGTGAATACACCTGTGACTGTCGGTGGCGTCACCGTCCGTCCGGGAGACATTATTCACGGCGATTGTCACGGCGTCGTACGTATCCCGTCCGACCTTGCCGAGAAACTTCCCGAGAGTATTGCGGCTCACAAGGCGTGGGAGGAAGGGATTTTCGAAGTTTGCAGGACAAAGCCGCTCGATCTCGAAGCGCTAGCTGCAGCGATGAAGCCTAAAGCCTGAGCGACTCTATTCTGCCGCTTCCAGTTCGCGATACTCGGTCGGCGAACTCCCGAAATGACGGCGGAAGGTGCGGATAAACGCTGTGCTTGACGAGTAACCGGTCGACGCAGAGATCGTCTTGATCGGCTCTCTGGAGCGTCGCAGTAGCCGGGCAGCCATATCCATGCGAGCTTCGGTCACGACTTCCATGGGAGTGCGCCCGGTTTCCTGCCGGAATTTCTCAGCAAAGCCTGAACGCGACATCCCTGCATGACTGGCGAGACTTGTCACGGACCATGGCCGACCGGGCTCGAGGCGGATAGCCTGGACCACCCGCGCAATTGCCACACTCGACCTTGGATTCTCGCTCACGAGAGCCGGCTCCTGTAGCAACTGCTCCCGCAACCGGCGAGTGACCAAAAGGTGCGCAAACCGGGCAAGGCAAATAGTGCCGCCCGGAGCGTCCGCCATCTCACGCAAGGATCTCACAGCTTCGTCGGATGAGGGAGTGTTAGGCTTATAGCCTGGACTCCCTTCGATAACCTTTGGCAACAATTCCCGCGGCGGCAGGAGATCTTGCGGCCACGTTAGGCCGATTTGCCCGCTGAGCACGGTCGCCCTGGGTTGATCCGAACGCGATACACCGAACATCAGGTGCGCTGGACTGTCCTCGCTCTCGAACGAACCGCTCGGATCGTCCCCTTTATCCGCTATTTCAGACATACGCATCAATTTCGCACCCGGACCGGTGCGAATTACATGCTGGGCCCCGCTAGGTAGGATGACAGATTGCCCCGCCGAATATGTCTGCGGATCGTCATGCGAGCAGGAAAGTTCAATCGCACCTTCCAGGACGAAATGTACCGCGATCAGATCGTCAGCGCGGTCCAGCGAAAATCCGTGCCCATCGCCGATGTCGATCGTAGCCCATTTGGCGCTGACGAGATGCAAGCCACTCAGGGCCCGGCTCAGGTTCACGCTGCGCGCGTCCGTCATTTCAGTCCAATCCTCTCTCCATCGCTTGCGCCATTTTTTGTGCGCTTTAGGCGATTGGCCAAGGGTATAGGTAATTTACAGGGGTAGCAAGCCGACGCCCAAGGAAGTCGCTTTGCGTCCGGCCCAACCGCAAGTTCAGATTTCTGGACGGATAGCCAGCGCACAGCCGTAGGGGACAAACGACAATTGAGTTATCCATTTTGCCATCGTTCCCCGCAAACCAAAGATTTGAGAGGATTACCCATGGCGCAAAAGACGCTGGAAGAGCGAATTCAGGAACTGGAAGACAAGCAGGCCATCAAGGATTGCTTCTTCAATTTCCATTACGCCTGTACGGGCGGCTTCACCGGCAAGCAGGCCGGTCGCATGGAAGCGCTCGACTATCTCACCGACGATGCCACGATCGAGGTTCTCGGACTGCATGAACCTGGCAAAGGGCCGCGCGGACGCAAGGAATTCACGGAATATTGGGATTTCTATTACGGCGATGCGGGCCCCCTCCCCTTCGTCTTCCAGACCAGCGTCAACGAAAAGATCGAGATCGACGGTGATACCGCGGTCGAATGGTCCAACATGCTTATGATGGTCGGTTTCCGCGAAGACAAACCGCTGATGGGCCTTTCGCAGCGCATCAATGATTATGTCCGCACGGATGACGGGTGGAAGATCAAGAAGACGACAATGGTCGGCGGATTCACCACAACGATCGACACTCTGGATGGCGCTCTCAACGAACTTCCGGAACCCGAAGCACGGACACCCTGGACCTACAAGGGCGACTGATCGAGACGAACGGTCGTCACCACGGCCCGCTCCACACTGGGGAGTTTGAAGCGGGCCACACCCTGCCTATTGCTGGATTTCGGGAAGCAGGAACTTCTGCACCTTGCCGGTCGCGTTACGCGGCAGATCTTCGACGAAAGAGATGGCACGCGGCACCTTGAAATTCGCCATCTTCTCACGCGCCCATGAGACGATTTGTTTGTCGGTCGGAGACGATCCGTTGGCTGGAATGATCCAGGCTGCGCAGATCTCTCCCAGGCGCTCGTCAGGAATGCCTTTGACCGCAACCTGTGCAATGTCGGGGTGCGCCATCAGCATGGCCTCGATCTCGGCCGGGTAGCAATTGAATCCACCACTGATGAACATGTCCTTCGACCGATCGGTGATGGTAAGATACCCGTCATCGTCCATTACGCCGATATCGCCTGTGTCGAGCCAGCCTTCGGGATCGATCGCTTCTGCTGTCGCTTCGGGATTATCGAGATAACCCTGCATCACGTTATATCCCCGCACGAATACGCGCCCCGGTTCGCTGCCCGCGACCACTTTGCCATCTTCGTCCACGAGCTTCAGCTCGATTCCCTCGATCGGCTTGCCGCAGCTTCGCACGATGATTTCAGGGGGATCGGACGGTCCAGTCATGGTGACCGTACCGCACGCCTCAGTAAGCCCATAGCCGGTAAGCACGGTGGGAATTCCCAAGGTTTCCCGCATGTCGGTGATGAGCTGCGGAGGTACGGAAGCTGCCCCGGTTATCGAGACCCGGACCGAAGATATCTTGTCGCGATCGAAAGCGGAATCGGTCAGAAGAGTCTGGAACAATGTTGGCGGCCCCGGGAGAAATGTAACTTGCTCGCGCTCGACCAGATCGACAAGTTCGCCGACTTCGAGCTGAGCCATCGGTAAAGTCGTAGCCCCGACGGCGAGGTTGACCACCCAACCTGCCTTGTATCCGGCACAGTGGAAAAATGGCCAGAGGATGAGAAAGCCGTCGCCATGCGTAATCGTGGTGGCATTGGCCCACAAGCGCGCCGTGCGCACGGTTTGCTCATGCGTTGCCATCACACCCTTGGGCGCACCGGTTGTCCCGCTCGTAAACAGGATGTCGCCCAAGTCACCTCCGGACAGGGCGGCAATCCGGCGCTCTACTTCGCGACCGTAGCCCGAGCCTGCCGCAAGGAAAGCGTCCCACTCATTACCATCGAGCGAAACGACTTTCCGCAAGGTCGGTATGTCGAGCGAATTGAGGGTATCGGCATAGCGAAATCCCAAGAATTCCTCTGTCGCGACACCCATCGCAGCTGCGCTTCGCTCGATTATGTCAGCGACTTCGCCTTCCCGATAGCGAGTATTCAAAGGTATGAGCACACCGCCTGCGGCCTGAAGTCCGAGACAAACTACGATCCAGTCGGCGGAGTTCTGGGCCCACAGCGCCACTCGTTCACCTTCGCTTAGACCTGCAGCGACAAAGCCAGCTGCAGCAGCCTTCATCTCTTGAGCGAGCTCGGCAAACGTAATCTGGCGCTTGCCATCGACGATCGCTATGTCATCGGGCCAATCGCGGGCAGCGGCAAGCGCCAGGTGCGGGATCGTCATTGCCGGTTCTGTATCGCTAGCCATTCGTATCTCCAATTAACCCTGCACAGCAGTGGTTATCGCACCGTCCTTCTCGAGCTTAGCGATCTCTTCCGGCGAATAGCCGACCTCTTCGAGGATAGCTGCCGAATGCTCACCGACTGCTGGTGGCGCGCGGCGTATAGAGGCAGGCGTCTTTCCGAGGTTCACCGGTGCGCGAGTCAAGGGCACGGAGACACCTAGTCGCTCGATCAATGTCTCCTCTATCAGTCCCATCGCTGCGACTTGTGGGTGATCGAGCGCGCCTTGGGGTGACAGAACCGGTCCGGCTGGAATCCTTGCCGCGGCCATTTCTTCAAGAGCTTCGTCACTCGTACGAGCAGCGGTCCAACGCGCCATACGCTCGGACAGGGCTTCGCCGTTGACGCCGCGCGCCTCATCGGTCGCGTAACGCTCATCCTCGAGCCATGAGCTTTCGCCGATCAGGTTCGCCCAACGCTTGAAAATTGCATCGCCAACAACTTGCGTGACGATGAAGCCATCCTTGGTAGCAAAGGTGTCAGTAGGACCGTTCAGGAAGCTGCGATTGCCAATAGCCTGGCGATCCGCATTGTTCATGGATTGCTCGGTCAGGAATGTGCTGGAGAAGGCAAGTGCCGAACCCAACAGGCTCCCGTCGATTTCCTGTCCCCGCCCGCTATTCTGCCGCTCGAACAGTGCGATCATCACGGCAAAAGCCGCATAAACAGCCGTCGCATGATCGACCCAGGTAATCGGCGAACGATAAGGTATGTTCCCTGGTCCGGAGAGAAACTGTGATCCACACATTGCCTGCCCGACGCTGTCGAAACCGGGACGATCAGTCCATGGGCCGACTGGCCCAAACGAAGAGATATTGGCCAGAACTATGTCTGGTTTGATCGCCGTGAGGCTTTCGTAATCCAGCCCAAGCTTCGCCAAAGCCGACGGAGGGAGATTGACGACTACCACGTCCGCACTTTCGACAAGACGACGGATCAGCTCGGCGCTATCGGGTGATTTGGGATCGTAAGCGAGCGAACGCTTGTTTCGTGCCATCTGAAAGAACAGTGCACCTTCCCCGCTTTCGGCAACCGGGACCAACCAACGGTCTTCACCACCCTCCAGACGCTCGACCCGGATTACGTCGGCACCGAAGTCGCCAAGCAGGGTCGCGCAGTATGGTCCAGCGACATACCGCCCGAAATCGAGGACGCGAATGCCGGAAAGCGCTGTCATGCAGCGCTTTCAAACAAAGCCCGCACGTCTGGCAGGGAAGGCTTGAGAGAGGGCGTTCGGGGCAACTCTTCGACTTGCATCAAGGAGACCGGAACCTGATAAGGCAGCAGCTGATCTTTGAGCCAGCTGCGGAACGCCTCCTCGTCGGGTGCATCGACGCCTTCCTTGGCGATCCATGCCGCTGCGGGAACCTGCCCCAAGCGGCGATCCGGAAGCGCCACAACCGATGCTTCGCGTACCGCAGGGTGGGCCTGCATCGCTTTGATCACATCGTCGGGCATGATCTTGAACCCTCCCCGGATTATCGCTCCGTCATGCCGACCATTGATATACAGGAAGCCATCCTCATCGATTACGGCGAGATCGGTGGTGCGCACCCAGTTCTTACCGTCCCCGACATTGGGCGCGCGAAGCTCCAGCAACCCTTCCTCGCCCGCAGGCAATTCGCCTCCGGTTTCAGGATCGACGATATGCGCCTCGACGCTCTTGTTCAGTCTTCCGACCGCACCTCTTTTGTCTTTCCAATGCGCCTTGAAATCCTGGAGCGTCCAGCCCGCTACACCCCCTGCGAATTCAGTCGCTCCGTAGTTCTGCAGGACAGGAATGCCGTATTTCTCATAGAATGCATCGGCGAGATCGGGGTCGAGAGGCGCCGTGCCAGTGCGGTATGCGACCAGACTTGAGAAATCCTCCGGAGGAATGTCGGCATCAAGGATCATGCGCAGCGCGGAAGGCGGTGCGCCGGCCACCTTTGGCCGATGCCGCACTATTGCGTCGCGAAATCCCTCGACCGTGAAACGTTCGATCAGGCACACTTTCCGCCCGGCGAGCAGGTTGTTCATCAAACCCGTGATACCAGCAATATGCGCCAAAGGGGCCGTGACGATCGAAACTCCGGAGCGCAGTTCGGGAGGTGCATTGGGATCGCGGCCCTTCTCGTAGGATGCGGCACCCGCAAGCGCCTTCTCAAGGTTGCGCCGCGGCAATGGAATCCGCTTGGGTTTGCCGGTTGTCCCGCTGGACAACATTTCGATTGCCACACCTGACGCCAATCGCCTTTCAGGATTGGTGGCAGTGCGGAGAACCTCGACACTCACATCCTCACCTGAAACCGAAATAATGGCGGAGCCGGCCCTCTTTGCCGCGTCTCTGATGCCCGTGCGCTTCCAGTCGCTGCCACACGCTATCAAGACGGGGGTTGCTGCGTCGAGAATGTCATCGGCCAGCTTCGCGTCGGGGGAAACAGCGTTAAGGCTGGCGAGACAGCGGCCCGAACGGAACAGGGCCAGCAACACTGCAACCAAATCAATATGGTTTCTCAGGAGCACACCGACACGAGTGTCGGGCCCGGCATCACATGCCTCAAGGGCGCGGACGACATTCCGGCTCCGGCGATCGAGCTCGGCCCAACTGAACCACTCGCCTCCGAATTCGACCGCATCCTTGGGTGGATCGATTGCCAAGACGCCATCGATTGTAGATGCCAGATCCATGATGCTGAACTCTCCCACGCATTAATTGAGGTATATCTTTAACAATCCCCATGTCGTGGGTCGAGGGCCTACAGGCTCACAAACCGCTTCTGGGATTATCGAGCATTCCTGTTGGCCTTACGGATAGCAGACCGCAGCTTTTCGGAGAGCGATTCCGGACACTGCGCCTATTCTTCCCACTCGCATTACCGAATGTCATTCGGTAATTATTGTTCCATGGAGAGAGCAGCTATCCTAACGCAAGCCAAGCGAAGAGTTGGACGTCCCCCGCGCCTAACCCTCGACAAGGTGGTCGACGCTGCCTGCCAAATTGGGTTGGACGAATTCGACATGACTTCGGTCGCCCGCGAACTCGGAATCGGGGTCGCGACCCTTTACGGGTATGTCGAGGGCCGTGATCACCTGGCAACGCTTGTTTCCCGCAGGCTTGCTAAGCGCAATGGCATCGAAGACCGCGGCCAGAAATGGCAAGACGCCCTGAGGGAACATGCGGATCGAACCTTTGCGGTGTACCGCGAGACGCCGCGCCTAATTCCGCAACTCATGGACGGAATGCTCGGTGGTCTTGCAGATAGCGATCACTCTAATTCCTTGCTCAGAATTCTCATCAATCGCGGGCTGTCGCCGAGCACGGCACTTTCGCTGTTTCTGGAAGCCAACCAACTGGTTATCGGCGCGGCTGTCGCAGCTGCCTATCTTGAAACACTTCGCACGAATGCAGGCGGAGCAAAGAAGCTTCGCGAAACTACCCGCAAAAAATGTGATGAGGCTGGATATTCCGCTCTGCGCTCGTCGCTCGAACAAGCGGACATAACCTCGATCGCAGCCGATTACAGGCCCGGACTTGAGAGATTGATTGCCGAAAGTTCCGGCGAGGAGCCGCGATGACCTCCAATTCCCAAGAAACCTCAATATCAGTCCTTTCGAGCCGGTCGGTAATCGCGTGCTGGATCCTTCTGGCGACCTGGGCAATCAGCGCGCTTACAGTAGCAGCCGCATCCATGTCCCCCATCGCACAGGCTTTGGAACCAGTGACCGGGATAGCTCTAACGCTCTTCGCGATCACGCTGGCCGTTGCAGGGTTTGCCTGGAAAACTGCCCTGCTCATGGGCGCATCCGCTTTCACAATCGCTCTCGCACTGGAAAACCTCAGCATAGCTACGGGCGTTCCGTTCGGCTTCTTCACACACACGGACGCCTTCGGCGCGAAGATTGGTGCCGTGCCCTTCGCAGTCGCACTGGGCTATTTCATGCTCGGTCTACCCGCCTGGTTATTGACCCGGGTTATCATTGGCGAGCGCTTTTCTACTTGGGCCTCGCCCATCCTCGCCGCATTCATTCTCACCCAGTTCGATCTCACCCACGACCCGATAGGCGCGACTGTCCTTTCGCAGTGGCATTTCCGCGATCCTTCCGGCCTCAACGGCGTGCCGATATCGAATTTCCTTGGATGGCTGGTCACGAGTTTCGCAATCTTTCTAGTGTGGAGTTGGCTCAACAAAAGGGCCAGGCCCCTACCCGACTTTGCTAACCGTGGTTTCTGGCTGCTTCCTATCGCCTTCTGGGCACTTACGGCAGCCCAATATCCATTGCTTTTCCTGACCGCACCGACGGGTACCGTCGAAACGGGCGACACGGTTATAGCCGTCGCTGACGTCTACGAAACGGCGACAATCAACGCACTGCTGGTGATGGGCTTTGTCGTCCTGCTGGCGCTGGCACGGCTTTTTTCACTCGATGCAGAAACCGAATATTTCAATAATCTCCGAGGAGCCTGAGCATGACCACTGACATCTCGCAGGACGTGGAAGCCACGTTCAATTTCGCCGCCGATCCGAACGATGGCGGACGCCACAACAATCACGACGACGTGCACGAGGGTCTCAAGCTGACCCCGCGCGATTTTCGCGTAACCGATGCCCGGACGGCAAATCCCGCGCCAAGCATTGGGTGCGAAGGCTTTACACTTGCCGAACACAAGCTCGAAGACCCCCAGTGGTTCGACGAGGAATGGATCGACAAAGTCTATGCGCCCTCGTGCGAGGAACTCGTCAAACGCGTGACCGGCGCGAAGGAATGCATCCAGTTCTTCCGCCCACTCAAGCGCATTGCGGATCCCGATGCCCGAGGCGAGCATATGGTCACTGCCGGGTTCGTCCATATCGATCATCCCCGCGAAGTCGGCGAAGCAATCAGCCGCATGTTCGTCGAAAAGCATGGCAAGACCTTCAAGAAGGCCGTTCTCTACAACGTCTGGAAGACCTTCACACCTGCTCCGCAGGATCGGCCCCTGGCTGTTACCGACCGCCGGACGGTTCCCGAGAATGCCCACGTGGTGGGCGTGACGGTCGAGGAAGAAAGCGAAACGCCTTACGTTATCCTCGCCCCCAACGAAGACTGCGAATTCTATTATTATCCCGACATGACAGCGGATGAGTCGCTGGTTTTCACCGGTATTGATTTCGATCCGGAAAACCCGCTGGGCTGCGCACACAGCGCCTTCAGCCATCCCGACGGCGGTGTTTCGCGTTCCTCCGTTGAAGCGCGGATCGTGGCAATTTTCGAGTAGCTTTGCGTACTCGTGGACGGAGCGCTCCGTCCACGAGGATATACTCTAGCGCCAACGAAGCTTCACCGGCTTGCCCTTTCGCGGACCTGCGCAATAGAGTGACCTCAATTATCATAGCACATGGCAGAGGCGCGGGAGAGCGCCTTTCGGAGGCACGATTGGACCAGGATACATTCTCGCTCTTGCTCGACACTGTCCGGCGTTTTGTCGACGAACGCCTCATTCCCAATGAGGACCGGGTCGAGGAAGAAGACGCGGTTCCTCAGGAAATCATCGCCGAAATGACGGAGATGGGACTTTTCGGCCTGACCGTGCCCGAAGAATATGGTGGCCTCGGCCTTACGATGAGCGAAGAAGCCCAAGTAATCTTCGAACTCGGACGCACCTCATTCGCCTATCGCTCCGTCATCGGAACGACGGTGGGGATCGGGAGCCAGGGGATTGTGATGGATGGCACCGAGGAGCAGAAATCCGAATGGCTGCCCCAGCTTGCTGGCGGCATGATGGCCAGTTTCGCTCTGACCGAACCCGATGCAGGCTCCGATGCAGCCTCGATCAAGACCACCGCCACAAGGGACGGCGACATTTATCGCATCAACGGCACGAAGCGCTACATCACGAATGCACCGCGCGCAGGGATGCTTACCGTCATGGCACGCACCGACAAGAGCGAGCCGGGTGCCAAGGGAATTACCGCATTCATCGTTCCCGCCGGTGCCAAAGGCATCAGCTTCGGCAAGGCCGACAAGAAGATGGGTCAGAAAGGCACTGTTACCAGCGACGTGATCTTCGAAGATGTCGAGGTCCCTGCCAGCAGCATCATCGGCGGCGAGCCGGGCCGCGGCTTCAAGACAGCGATGAAAGTGCTCGATCGGGGTCGCATCCACCTCTCCGCCCTTTCTTCGGGGATGTGCCACCGATTGGTGAAAGAAAGCGTGGAATATTCCGTGCAGCGCAAGCAATTCGGACAGCCGATCGCGGCGTTCCAGCTCGTTCAGGGCCTCATCGCCGACAGCCGCACAGATGCCTATGCTGCTTGGTGCATGACCCGCGATGTCGCGCGTCGGTTCGACGAAGGCGAGAAAGTCAGCCGCGACGTAGCAAGCACAAAATACTTTGCCTCCGAAGCGCTGGGCCGCTGCGCCGATCGCGCAGTGCAAGTTCACGGCGGAGCCGGCTATATGGCCGAATACAAGGTCGAACGCTTTTACCGCGATGTCCGCCTAATGCGTATTTACGAAGGCACCAGCCAGATCCAGCAGACGATTATCGCCAAAGCGTTGCTGCGCGAAGCGGGAATGCAAATCTGACAGCCGACAACGTCAAGAGGAGAACCGAAATGAGCGAGCCCGAGAAAAAACCGCGCAAGAAGATGGAAATCTTCCGTTTCTCCGAAGGCGAGGAACTGACGCAGGAGATGATGCCGTACGTCGGCGTGGACGAGACCTTGATGAGAGGCTTCGCCAAGATTGCCGAAGTGGGCCTTGCGCAAAAGGACATCGACAACACCGTTTGCCTGTTCAGGGAGCCGGGCGAAGGCGGCATGAGCCTCGTCTATGCCTGGTTCAAGAGTGGGTTCGTACTGCCGAAACACAGCCACGATGCCGATTGCCTCTATTACGTCATCGCCGGCTCATTGAAAATGGGTACGCAGGTCCTCGGCAAGGGAGATGGCGTCTTCATCCCGGCGAATTTCGACTACACTTACGAGGTTGGCCCTGACGGCCTTGAAGTGCTGGAATTCCGCACCGCAAACAAGTTCCACATCAAGTTCAAAGGCAACGACGAGGCGCATCTCGAGAAAATGGCCGAAGCCACCCGTAACGGTAAGGATACGTGGCCGACCGAAAAGGCTCCTTCGGAGCTGAACGCCGAGCCCGCCGAGTAAATCGCGATGCAGAAGCTCGGAGTAGTCGGCGCCGGCCCAATGGGCAGCGGCATTGCGCAAATCGGGTTACAAGCTGGGATCGAGGTAATCCTCTACGATCTCGACCGCGTGGCATTGGAAAAGGCCGCAGAGAGCATATTCGGTTTTATCGCCAAGCTCGAAGACAAGGGCAAGCTAGATGCTGGGGCAACCGACAGGGCGCGACAAAACTTGACACTTGCGAACTCGACGGCCGATTTCTCCGACTGTGAAACGGTAGTCGAAGCGATCGTCGAGCGGCTTGAACCGAAGCAAAGTCTGTTCGCGGACCTGGAAAGTCACGTTTCCGAGAACTGCGTCCTAGCAACCAACACATCGTCACTTTCGGTCGCGGCTATAGCGCAAGGATGCCAGCGCAAGGACCGCGTCTGCGGCCTGCATTTTTTTAACCCCGTCCCTTTGATGAAGCTCGTCGAGGTAATTCGGGCACCAGCCACCAGCGATGAAATTGTCGCGCGTGCGACCGCACTGTCGAAGCAGATCGGAAAAACTCCTGTCACAGTGAAGGACGGGCCGGGTTTTCTCGTGAATTTGCAAGGACGCGCACTCGCGCTTGAAGGGCTCGCAATTGCGCAGGAGCAGGTCGCTGACCCTGCGGTGATCGACCGCATAATGCGCGATGGAGCAGGCTTCCGAATGGGCCCGTTCGAACTGATGGACCTGACGGGTATCGATGTGAACTACGCTGCCACAACTTTCATCTATGAAGGTTACCAGCATGATCCGCGCTTAAGGACGACAACACGACATGCCTTGATGAATGATGCAGGGCTATACGGCCGCAAGTCCGGTCAGGGATTTTTCAGTTATGGCGAAGATATGGGCTGGCCTCCCTCCCCCGAAGCTTCCGACAAACCGCCAAGGATCCGGCCCGCAATCGCGGGTGACGGCCCCGAATTCTCCGCCCTTGCAGAAGCGATGGAATGGGATTCAGGCAACGACGTCACTCTGATTGCGCCGATAGGCGAAGATTGTGCAACCGCTTGCGCGAGGATGGGCCTGGATCCCAAGACGACGGTGGCCATCGATCTTACGGCATTCGATAACCGCCACCTGACTGTAATGGCCGCTGTCGGCGGAGAAGCTGCAAGCCAGAAGGTCGCAGATTGGCTGCGCGTCGGTGGCTACACGGTCGAAGTCATCGCAGATTCACCGGGATTCGTTCTCCAGCGCATACTCGGAATGATTGCCAATCTTGGCTGCGAATTGGCACAGATCGGCGTAGGTAGCCCCGAGGACATCGACCTCGCCATGAAGCTGGCACAGAATTATCCGAAGGGACCGGTCGAAATTGCCGAATGGCTGGGTCCGAAGAAGACCCATGACATCATGCGCCAGTTGCAGACCATTACCGGTTCGGACCGGTATCGACCAAGCCTCTGGCTGCGCCGCCGCGCGCAACTCGGCCTGTCGGCGTACGCGGTGTAGCTCATGTACAATTTGCTCGATGGCATGACCGTGGTGGAAGGATCGGCGTTCGTAGCCGGGCCTTCCTGCGGCCTTTATCTCGCACAAATGGGTGCGAAGGTCATTCGCTTTGACCAGATCGGCGGCGGACCCGACGCGCGCCGCTGGCCATTGGGACCCAATAACGAGAGCCTGTACTGGGAAGGTCTCAACAAAGGTAAGCTCTCGATCGCGCTCGATTTTCGCCAACCGGAGGGAAGAGAGCTGGCACAGCGGCTTGCCACGGGCGGCGACGGGCTTTTCGTCACCAATTTTCCTGTCGACGGCTTCCTGTCGCACGAAGTGCTGCAAAGTCTGCGCAACGATCAGCTCACATTGCGCGTGATGGGCTGGTCAGATGGATCGCCAGCAGTCGACTACACGGTCAATGCCGCAATCGGGCTTCCATACATGACAGGGCCCGCGGATGACGATCGTCCGGTCAATCACGTGCTTCCCGCCTGGGACCTGCTGGCAGGCGCGTATAGCGCATTTTCACTCCTGGCTGCCGAACGTGACAGGCAATCTAGCGGACGAGGCCGCGAAATTCGCGTCTCGTTGTCGGATATCGCTGCATCAAGCCTCGCCAATCTCGGAAACCTTGCCGAAGTCATGCTTGGCGGCCACGACCGGCCTCGCTCAGGAAACAACTTGTTCGGTGCGTTCGGACGCGACTTCGTGGCGAAGGACAAAACGCGGTTCATGATCGTCGCGATAACTCCACGGCAATGGAGCGGGTTGCTGACCAGCATCGGAATCGCTCCTGAAGTTCAGGCTCTCGGAGAAGAGTTGGGCGTCGATTTCGCACGAGATGAGGGAGCGCGCTACACTTATCGCGACCGCCTCGATCCGCTGTTCGAGGTAGGTTTCGCGAGGTTCGATGCGTCGGCACTCGAGGCGAAATTCGCCGACACGGGGGTTACGTGGTCGAAGTATCACACGCTCCAGGAATCCATCTCGGCCGAACCGCGCCTGTTTGCAGATAATCCCATTTTCACCCCGATCGCGCACCCGGGGGGCTCGAATTATCCCGCACCGGGTTCCGCCGCCCGGATCCCTTCAGAAAAGCGAGCCGCACCTGTCGCGGCGCCCGTTATTGGGCGCGACACTGAGGAAGTGCTAGCCGACTTCCTCGGCCTCTCCGATGGCGAGGTTGGCAGGCTACATGATGCAGGAATTGTCGGATGAGCGAGATTTCGGAACCGCAGATCACGGAATGGAAGAACGCGATCGGGCGGGAGGTGATCGAATACCAGCCACTCGATAAGCTTGCCTTGAGACGTTATTCCCGTGCGGTCGGCCTAACCGACGAGGGTCATGCCCCACCGCTTCCGCATTGGGCTTTCTTTCTGCCCTGCCCCCTTGATGCAGAAATCGGACCCGATGGCCATCCCAGGCGCGGCGATTTCCTGCCAGCGATCACCTTACCGCGGCGCATGTTCGCTTCCGCTTCGATTAAATTTGAAGGCCCTGTTGAAACCGGCCTCGAGGGACAGCTTTCGAGCCGCGTGGCAGAGGTGAACCACAAGTCGGGTCGTTCCGGCGATCTGGTGTTCGTCGAAGTTGACCGAACCCTCGTCCAGGAAGGATCCGTCCGTGTGCGCGAACGCCAAACTTATGTTTATCGTGACTGGGGCGACGTGCTCTCTATGCCGGAAACGGTGACCCCTGCACCAGATGGCGAAGTGTGGGCGCCGAACGAAGTCAATCTTTTCCGCTTCTCCGCTGCTACCTTCAATGGCCACCGTATTCACTACGACCTGCCCTATACGAAAGAGGTCGAGGGTTACCCCGCGCTTATCGTGCATGGTCCCTTCACCGCAGCAAGGCTGGCAGGCCTCGCCATGCGCGATGGTGCGTTGGCCGAATTTTCTTTTCGGGCGATTGCGCCGATATTCCTCGGGCAGCCGATCTACCTGAGGAAGACTACGAAGAACGAAGTCGAAGCCGTCCGTGCCGACGGCGCGACTGCCATGCAAGCCAAGGTGACTTACCAATGACCGACTGGATCAGCCTCTCCGCAGAAGCTGCCAATGCCGCACGCGATCTAGCAGATGCGGTGCACAGCAAGGTGTCCGACACGATCGCACCCGAGGGCAAGGTCGATGCCGCAATTGCCGAGCGCGAGCAGCATATGGTTCACGGCTTCGCGTGGATTTCGACCACGGCGGAAGCGCTCTTCGCGACCGCAGGCTGGGCGAAGCGCGCGAACGAGACAGAATGCTTCGGCGCCGTCGAGGAACTCATCCTCAAGGTCGGCTTCGGGGAGTATTGCGCACAATTGGCCGGCGGCGTTCCAATGAACCAAACCGAAGTGGCGCGTCCGGCTGATTTTGGCCTAACCGAGCAGGCTCGCGCCTTCGCCGCTTCGAAGGCGGCACGCGTATTCATCGAGCGTGGGAATACGCCGGACAACCGCGCCGCACTTGCTGCAAGACTTGCGGACGGCGAGAGACCCTTCGAAGGCTTCGGTGATGAAACGTTGGACATGATCCGCGAGCAGTTCCGGGCCTTCACCAAAGATCGCATCGCGCCAAAGGCCCATGAATGGCACCTCGCCGATGATCTGATCCCGATTGAGGTCGTAAAGGAAATGGCCGATCTCGGGGTGTTCGGTGTTTGCATTGCCGAAGAATACGGCGGTCTTGGTCTTGGAAAGCTGGCCATGTGCCTCGTTTCGGAAGAGCTCTCGCGCGGCTGGATCTGCGCTGGATCCCTTGGAACACGTTCCGAGATCGCGGGCGAACTGATCGGTGAGAATGGCACCGAAGAGCAGAAGGCGAAATTCCTCCCAAAACTCGCAGACGGATCGATCCTGCCGACAGCCGTTTTTACCGAACCCGACACCGGATCGGACCTGGCATCTGTCCGCACGAGAGCCAGCAAGGCAGATGGCGGTAGCTGGCTGATCAACGGGGCAAAGACATGGATAACCCATGCCGCTCGCGCTGACCTCATGACCGTGTTGTGCCGAACCGATCCCAAGACTCCCGGCTACGGCGGCCTTTCCATGCTCCTCGCCGAGAAAACGCGAGGCACCGACGAGGCCCCCTTCCCCGATGAAGGGATTGCCGGGGACGAAATCGAGGTGCTCGGTTATCGTGGGATGAAAGAGTACACGCTCGGCTTCGACGATTTTGAGGTTGCCCCCGACGGCATTCTTGGCGGCGCGGAAGGCCAGGGTTTCAAACAACTCATGCGCACTTTCGAGGGTGCCCGCATCCAGACGGCTGCCCGCGCGATCGGTGTGGGTTGGAACGCGTTCGATCTTGGCCTTGCCTATGCTTTGGAACGCAAACAGTTCGGCAAGAACCTGCTGGCGTTCCCACGCGTGTCCGACAAATTGGCGATGATGGTCAGCGAACTCGTGATGGCGCGTGAGCTCACCTATTCTTCAGCGCGACACAAAGATAAGGGCGAGCGCTGCGACATCGAGGCAGGCATGGCGAAGCTGCTGGGGGCTCGCGTGGCATGGGCCAATGCCGACAATGCGTTGCAGATCCATGGCGGCAATGGATACGCGATGGAGTACCAGATCAGCCGCGTGCTGTGTGATGCGCGAATCCTTAACATCTTCGAAGGCGCCGGCGAAATTCAGGCCCATGTGATCGGTCGCGGGCTGGCCTCAACCATGTCCAACAGAGCCGCCGCATGAGTGAGGATACAGCTCCCTTGACCCTCGAAATTGTCGAGGATCATATCGCGGTAATCCGGTTGAACCGACCGAACGCGCGCAACGCCGTGAACGGCGCATTCAACCGCACCATGACTGGCTTTGTCGATCGGTTGGAGGCCGACCCAGCCATTCGCGTTGTCATTCTTGCCTCTGTCTCACCCGAATTCTTCTGTGCAGGTGCGGACTTAAAGGAAGTCGCAGCCGGAAGAGTGGAGGAATTGCGGGCAGCGCCATACGGCTTCGGCGGATTGGTCGATGCTACGCGCACCAAACCTTGGATCGCGGCGGTAAACGGATTTGCTTATGGCGGCGGCTTTGAACTGGCTCTGTCTTGCGACATGATACTTGCTAGCGACGATGCAAAGTTCGGCTTGCCAGAGGTCAAACGTGGTTTGATGGCCAATGCCGGCGGCGTCCATCGCAGCGCGCGTGCCCTCCCGCGGAATATCGCGTTGGAAATGCTCGCAACCGGCAATCCGATTGATGCCGAAACCGGCGCCCGCCACGGCCTTGTCAATCGTGTGGTTGAACTCGATGCGCTAATGGAAAGCGCGCTGGACCTTGCGCGCATCATCGCCGGAAATGCCCCGCTAGCGGTCGCGGCCAGCTTTAAGGTAGGCAGGCAGGTCGGTGACCGTAGCGATGCCGAACTGCGGCGCATCTCGCGTGACGAGGCAGCAGTGGTCTTTGCGAGCGACGACGCGAAAGAGGGTCCCCGAGCCTTTGTGGAGAAACGCCAACCCCAATGGAAGGGACGCTAATTACCATGCCCGAACTCAGCGATATCGTGATCTGCGAGCCTGTCCGCACACCGGTCGGAAGTTTCGGCGGTCAATTCAAGAGCAAGAGCGCGGTCGACATGGGTGTCGCAGCGCTTACCGGACTGCTCGAGAGAACAGGCATCGCGTACGAAGCCGTCGAAGACGTGATTTTCGCGCAATGTTATCCCACGATGGAAGCCCCGGCTCTAGGCCGCGTTGTGGCACTGGACGCAGGGCTGCCTGTCGAAACACCAGGCATCCAGATTGATCGCCGCTGCGGCTCGGGTCTTCAGGCTGTCATCTATGGTGTGATGACCGTGGCAACAGGCGGTGCCGATCTTGTGGTGGTGGGTGGCGCGGAGTCAATGACCAATGCTGCCTTCTTTACCCATAAGCTCCGCTGGGGGGTGAACGGGCCTTGGGAAATGGATGATTCCCTGCAACGTGGGCGCGTGAGCGCTGGCGGCCAAAATTACCCGGTTCCCGGAGGCATGATCGAGACAGCAGAAAATCTGCGCGCCGAATATTCGATACCGCGGGAAGAGCAGGACGAGTTCGCTTTCAATTCACACCGCAAGGCAGCCGAAGCGAGCGACAGCGGCAAATTTGCCGACGAAATCATCTCCGTCACTGTCGTAGATCGCAAGCGGGGTGAGCTCGTCATTGACAGTGACGAACATATCCGCCGCGACATCACCCTGGATAAACTCGCGACGCTAAAGCCGATTATGGGCCGCGGTCTTGAGGGCGCCACCGTTACTGCCGGCAACGCCAGTGGCCAGAACGATGGTGGCTCTGCGGCAATCGTCTGCACACGCGCAGTGGCCGACAAGCACGGTTTGAAGCCATTCGCCACGCTAAAAAGCTGGGCAGTTGCAGGTGTGGCGCCCAAGGTCATGGGCATAGGCCCCGTCCCATCAACCTCGAAGGCTTTGGAACGCGCAGGGCTCACCCTCAAGGATTTGGACCTGATAGAACTGAACGAGGCCTTCGCCGCGCAGGCCATCGCCTGTTTAAAAGCGTGGGAATTTGCGCCCGAAGACTATGATCGCCTGAATGTGAACGGTTCCGGCATCTCACTTGGCCACCCGGTCGGGGCCACCGGTGGGCGCATCATGGCAACGCTGCTGCGCGAAATGGAACGACGCAATGCCCGCTACAGCCTTGAAACCATGTGCATCGGTGGAGGACAGGGCCTGTCCGCAATATTCGAAAAGGCAGTTTAGCGGTCAGATACGAATAGGCGGTCGCGATGCTTCGAATGTAGCCCGCAGCATATGATCGGCAGACGAAAGAAGCAGTCTTCCGGCGCTTCAGTCGATTGCGACTTAATAGAGATACCTCTATTCTGCAGGTCTGGATTTGAGCATTTTGAGTCTTGTGAACTGTCGCCTCAGCCGGACACCAGGGATTGAAGCGGTCGCCGGGAGAAGAACATGAACCACATACACAGCGTACTTTTCGCTAGTGCCGCAAGTTCGGCCTTTATTTGCACGCCGTCATATGCGCAGGATGCCGACATGCTCGAGGCGACCGTCGCCGAAGAAGAGCAGGCCGGCGGCGTCGACGTGATTGTCGTCACAGCGCAGCGCCGGGAGCAGGATCTGCAGGATGTCCCGGTTGCGGTTACTGCTCTTACAGGCGAAGCAATTCAGGCTAATCGTATTCAGGATGTGACCGATCTCAGCTCCATCGCGCCCAACCTGTCGGTGCGCGTCGGTGCCGGCGGCAGTAAGCTTCCGCAATACACTCTCCGTGGCATCTACACCTTCGGCAGCGCAATCGGCGCTGACAAGGGGGTCTCGCTGTATGTCGACGGCGTATACATTCAGACAGCCGCCGGTTCGGTGCTCGAATTTGCCGACATTGAACGCATCGAGGTATTGCGCGGCCCACAGGGCACGCTATTTGGGCGCAACGCCACTGGCGGAGCGATCAGCATCACGACGCGCGAACCGACAGGCGAGTTGGGTTTCCGGCAGGAAGTCACGTACGGAAACTACGATCAGCTGCGTTCGAAGACGCGTGTCGATCTCCCGCGCATCGGCCCCATTGCCGTTACCGCATCATACCTTCATTCCGAACGCAGGGGGGATACGGACAATCTCGGAGCAGGCACGCAGTTCGACTTCGGGCCAGCGACCGGGGGCCGCAAGGGCGTTCTGACCTCACCGGAAACGCTGGGTAATGAGAACAATGAGGGCGTCTTTGTTGCGGCCGATGTCGACTTTCATCCGGACCTGACGGTGTCGTACAAGTACGATTATGCAGAGGCGGATTATGTGCCGGGGGCGACCGGTCTCGCTTATCTCGCCGATCCCTCGGTCCTGCAGTTCGGCGGAACTCCTCCCACTTTGGCACCATTCGGGTTTTACAGCTCGGCAACCAATCCCATGACTCCAATCAGCCTCACACGGCCCGACGCCGTGAACAACTGGTTGACACTGGGCGGGGAGAATAAGTCTGAAGGTCACAACTTCACAGTCGAATGGGCAGCCAACGATGTTCTGACATTCAAGAACATTCTGGCCCATCGCACCGCTGAGCTTGAGAACAACTATTTTCAGCTCGACGGGCTAGGCGGTTTGAACTTGCCGGCCACGCTAGGCGGTTTCCCGTTCACATTCGTGGTCAACAACTCATACAACAAGGATAGCCAGTGGAGTAACGAGTTTCAGGTTAACGTTGCGACCGAATGGTTCAATATCACCGGTGGCTTGCTGTATTTCAACAATGATCAGGAAGCTGGCGGCTCTGACGATCTCTTCAATGTGCTACAAGGATCGCCCATCATCGGTCAGAATACCGACGCATTTCTTTCGCCATTCACGATCCCCCAGAATACGGGCTACCAATCCTCATTCGTCGAAGTTACTTCGAAGGCTTTGTATGCTCAGGCAGAATTCTACCTAACAGATACGGTCAGCGCCGTGGGCGGCTTGCGATTCACCAAGGATCGCAAGATCGGCCAGGAGAGTGTCCCAGGTTCTATTCCTAACCCATCGCAAGGCAGGACAGTCCCGATCGATTACAGGGACGATCGGGTAACTTATCTTCTAGGCGTTAATTACCAGCCTACTCCTGAAATCCTCGCTTATGCGAAGTACGCGACCGGTTTCATATCGGGTGGCCAGCTCGCAACCATTACCTTCGCGCCTGAAACGGCAAAATCGTGGGAAGCGGGTCTGAAGGCGGATCTTTTCGATCGCGCCTTGCGCACAAACCTGGCCGTGTTCCATGTCGATTATGGTAGTATCCAGGCTGCAACGCTTGGCGTTCTTACCGGTGTTGCCAGTGCGGCCCAATTCGGCCAGGCCATCGTCCCTTACGCCGATTCCGTTGCCAAGGGTTTTGAGCTTGAAACGACCTTCGTTCCGGTTCCTGCCCTGACCCTGTCCGCGAATGTCGGTTACACCGATTTCAAGTTCAAGGAGGATACCATTTTCGCTCCGTTGCGAATTGGTGCCGGTGTACCGGGCGTGCAGGAATTCTTCCGACCGAAGTGGGTTGGCAATGTGTCCGCGCAGTACGATGTGTATGATGTTGCTGGCGGTGATCTGATGTTCCGTGCCGATCTTGGTTACAAGAGCAGGACCTTGCTCTCCAACGACACTACGCCCGGCTCAGGCCTCACATCACAAGAGGATCCGGCCTATCGCGCAGCCGTCACCGGCCAAGAGCAATTCCTTTTGAACGGACGTGTCGCCCTTAAAGATCTGCCGATCGGCGCATTTCGTGGAGAAGTCGCGCTGTGGGGAAAGAACCTGCTCGACGATGACAGTATCGTCCAAGCGACCGGTCTCGGTTTTGCTTCCGCGGTGCAATACCAACAGGCACGAACCTATGGGATTGATCTTTCGATCGAGTTCTAAGCTAATGGGCGGGGCCTACGAAACGCCCCGCCCGCCATTTTAAATTTTTGCAATTACGGGCCCGGATTCACTGACCAGTGAATTCGGGTTTCCTTTTTTCCAGAAACGCCATCACGGCCTCGCGATGGTCGGCAGAAAGATGCGACATCGTCTCGAAGCCGAGATGTGCATCCATCATCGCATCGACGCGCGCCTTGAGATCGAGGTTCACAGCCTTCTTGGTCGTGCGGACCGCGACTGCGGGCAGGTTTGCCAGCTTTTCGGCATAGCCATTCACCCGCTCGTCGAGCTCTTCGGGTTCTACGGCTTCTGTCACGAGGCCGATTTCTGCAGCGACTTCACCTGTTATCGGCTCACCGGTCAGCAGGTATTTCTTTGCACGAGCGTACCCGACAAGCGCGGGCCAGATGATCGAACCGCCGTCGCCGGCAGTCAGGCCGATATGGACATGAGGATCGCCGATCTTGGCGCGCTTCGTACTTACCACGATATCGCAGAACAGAGCGACAGTAGCACCCATCCCCATCGCATGCCCGTTGACACGCGCAATGATGGGGCGGTCGAGATCGACGATTGCATTCACGATGTCCGCAGCCTCGATCATGCTCTCGTTCCAGCGAAGGTGATCGTCGAGCGAGTTCTTGAGCGCCGAAACATCGCCGCCAGCTGAGAAACAGTCGCCCTCACCTGTGAGTATGACTACATTGGCTTCGGGATCGCGTCCGATTTCAGGGAAAATCCGCACTAGTTCCTGGTGCATCTGAGGATTGGTAGCGTTTTTGAGTTCGGGCCGATTGAAGGCAACGGTCACCACCTTGCCCTGCTTGGTGACCTTCAACATTTCGTAATGATCGTACATCGTCCGCTCCCGGTGGATTTGCCGACAAAGCTAGAGGGGCAATTGAGTTTACTCAATAGCCGAACATGCTACCTTGCGTCCCGGAGAGATGACCGACAATCCTGCCTCGAAGCCCCCAAGGGAAGACGTGGTGCGCATCGGTGCTGCCAGCGCCAGCTTCGTCGACAGCCGGATCGCAATGTCTCAGCTGCTGGGGTGCGAAAATCCGCTAGATTACATAGTCTTCGACTGCCTGGCCGAAGGCGTCATGAGCATTCTTGCCCGGGCACGAATTGCCGGAGAACCAGGCTATGTTTCCGATTTCGTTACGGGGCAGATAGCACCGTACCTCGACGTGATCGCCGAAAAGGGCGTGAAGGTCATCGCCAACGCCGGTGGGCTTGATCCGCGGGCCTGTGCCGCAGCAGTCGAAGCTGTCATTGCGCGTACGGGGATCCAGCTCACGGTTGCGAGTATATCGGGAGACAACCTCGGCCATCGCGTCGACGAGCTGGTTAATCGCGGCACCTGCGATATGTTCAGCGGCGCCGATCTCGGCGACAAACTGCAAGATGCCGACCAATTCCTGAGCCTCAGCGCCTATACCGGAGCATTCCCAATCGCGCGCGCTCTTGCCGAAGGCGCGGACATCGTAATCACCGGGCGGGTTGTGGACAGCGCAACAGCCCTCGGCGCACTGATCCACGAGTTCGGTTGGTCGCAAGGAGATTTCGACTTGCTCTCGGCTGGCACTCTTGCGGGCCACCTCATCGAATGCACTACACAGGTTACCGGCGCCACATTCACCGATTGGGATGAAGTGAGGGACTGGGCCAATATCGGCTTCCCGATCGCAGCCTGCCACGCTGATGGGATGTTCGAGATCGGAAAGCCCGAAGGCAGCGGAGGGATAGTTTCGGTCGGCACGGTTTCAGAGCAGTTGCTTTACGAGGTGGGCGACGCATCAGCATACGCAGTACCCGACGTCGTGTGCGACTGGACCGGGGTCGAGGTTGCACTGGTTGGGCCGGATCGCGTGCGCGTCAGCGGCGCGAAAGGCCGAGGCCGGCCGAACCGTTTGAAAGCCGCCCTTACATGGGATCGCGGATGGAGAGCGACCGCGCTGGCGCCAATCGTTGGCCAGAAGGCGTGCGCCAAGGCAAATCGGACGGCCGCCGAACTCTTTAAGCGTTGCTCCATGCTCTTGGCCGAAGCTGACCTCCCCGGGTTCCAGCACACCCATTGTGATGTGATCGGGGATGACAGCAGAGCAATATGCCGAATGGTTGCCGACCATATCGACCGCGAAGGTGCAGCCCTTTTTGCGCGCGAACAGAGCTCAATCATGACCAGCATGTGTGTCGGCACATCGGTGCCGCTGGGGACGACAGTCAAACCGCTCACCTTCTTCGGGAGCTTTCTCTTGGAGCGTGTGGAAGTTCCAATCATTATCTCAATAGGCGGGCATGACGTCCACTTTGAGGAAAGCATTGGACTCTGCCCGAGCGACCAAGCCGACCCGGTTGGGGAGCCAGCCCCGCCGGACGATGACCCGGTCAGCGAAGTTCCTCTCATCGCGCTCGCCTGGGCACGAAGCGGCGACAAGGGTGACTTGTTCAATGTCGGGGTGATCGCCCGGAAGCCCACCTTCCTCCCCCATATCTATCACGCACTGTCACCGGACCGGGTCGCTGCGCATTATGCGTACAAACTTGGTGGATCTGTGTGCGAGGTGACGCGCAAGGCAGTCCCCGGAATTCACGCTCTCAACCTCGTGGTTTCGAACTCCCTTTCCGGCGGAATGCTGGCCAATCCGTCATTTGATCCGGCGGCCAAGGGAATGGCTCAGCTGCTACTCGATTTTCCCGTTCCAATCCCTTCCGGTCTCGAACCGAACAGAACCCAGGAGTCATAAAATGACCCGCGATTACAGCTATTTCCAAAAGGGCGTAGAGAAGGTTTCGACAACGTCCAGCCAATTGGTCAGCTCCTCTCGCTTTCTCAACCACCCCGGTCTTAGAGATTGGTTGCCGCTGCATTTGATGCGTCGGAACGGTCCCGACCTCCCGATCGCGTCGGATCCTACCGCCGGGCTAGCCCAGGCGCTGACCGACCTGCGCACACCGGAACGGATGCAAGCGCTGATCGACCACGAAAAGGCAGTGAACCCGAAATTTCGCGACTGGGTCGAGGAAAAATACCTAAGCCCACTGACCGAGGAAGATTTCGCAAAATTCCCTAAGGGCAGCTTCGGCGCGGAATACTATCATTACATCACCGAGCATGGCATCGCACTGAACTTCGGCTGGGCCAATTCGCCTCCGCAAAGCGACTGGGATTTCATCCAGAAGCGCAATGGCCAGATTCATGATTTCGAACATCTGATGACCGGCGGACAGTTTAATTCCCTAGGCGAATTGCTGCCCTACATGGTGCGCCTGTCGAACCCGCATACTCACCTCACTGCCGAAGTCGCGACGGAGTTTTCCCTGATCTACATTTTCGGTGCCAACCGCCTTATTTTCAGGAGTTTTCTTCACTATCCCGAGACCTGGAACACCACCCTCGAAATGGTGCGGCGCGGGCTCGCCATCGGCGAAGCTTCAGATCCCATTATGATCATGCGGTATGAAGACGCTCTGCACCTCTCGATCCCCGAAGCACGTGAAATGCTCGGCTATCGTGAAGCGGAAGATTTCGACAGCGAACCGATGAACCGGATATTCACCGAAGAAGAAATCCCAGACCGGATCGTGCCTCAGCCGTAAGCTAGCTCGGCGAAGCGCTCGACTTGTCGCGCTTCGCCGCCATGCCGGTTCGCAAAGGCAACCAGGCGCTTGTAGAAATGCCCGACAGGGTATTCGTCTGTGACACCTATCCCGCCGTGCAACTGGATTGCTTGACCGCAGACGAAAAGTCCTGCCTGCGCCACACGTGCACGCGTCGCGGCGGCGAGCTTTGCGCGCTCCGATGTCTTTCCGCTTGCAAGGCCGGAAAGACCTACTTGCAGGATTGATCGGGCCTGTTCGAGCTCGATGAACATATCCGCAATGCGATGACGCAATGCCTGAAACTCGCCGATCAGCTGACCGTACTGCTTTCGCGTCATCAAATAATCGCGAGTCATGTCGAAGGCCGCTTCCATCGCACCGAGCGCCTCGGCACTCTCCAGCACCAACGCACGATCGATGGCCTCCTTTAAAGCGTTCTCCGCTGCCGATCCGGAGAGAAGCAATTGTGCAGGAGTATCTTCAAGATGCAGCTCGATGCCGGCGCGCTGGTCGATCGTTTCGTACGACCGGACCGGCGCGCTCAAGGCACCGATTTCGAATAGCGCCAATGCGCCGTCGGTTTGACGGGCCGAGACGACAAGGCTTGTCGGCTCACCGACGATTGCCGACTTCGTGCCGGTCAGCTTCCAGCCATCATTCTCGGTAGCCTTCGTCTCAATGTTCGGGAAGTGGCCACGCATTCCCGGTTCGTCATGAGCGAGCACGGGTTTCGCGCCGCCCAACGCTACTTCCTCGGCTCGTTCAGGCGAAACGGCGAGGAGAAGATGCGCGCCGACCATGCCGCATTCAACAAACCCTGAGCGTACCAGCGCCCGGCCGAGTTCCTCGGCAATGACGGCACTGTCGACGTCGCTACCTCCCAAGCCGCCAGCCACTTCTGGCAAACCGGCCATGAGCCACCCCTGTTCAGCACCGTATGCCCAATCGGCCTCCGCGTTTCCGGGTTCGCGAACATCGCGAGTACTGGCCCAGCGCCGGACGCTTTCGCGCAACATTTCTTGCTCTTCGGTGGGGAGAATTTGGAGGTCCATGGCGGTCATGCCCTCAGCAACTGCGCAGCGATAATGTTGCGCTGCACTTCGTTGGCACCGCCATAAATCGTGGCGGACCGGTGATAGAGGAAGTCGGAGACCACGCCATATGCTGCGGGATTTCCGGGAGCTTGCGAAGGCGCATCGAGCATGTAGTCGCCCTCTGCGTAATGCGGCATTGCAGCATCGCCCAATGCCTCGATTGCAAGCGCACCCAGTTTCTGAAGCAATTCTGTGCCTTTGACCTTGAGGATCGAGGGCGTCGGTGAATGCTGGTTCACCCCGGCCTCTTCCTCGGCGACGACACGAAGAAGGGTCGCTTCGTGAGCCATCAGCTCGATTTCCAACTGAGCGAGGCGACGGGCAAAGTGCGGCTCGTTGATAAGTCTGCCTGCGCCACATGTGTTCTCTTCAGCTGCGATTGACTTGATACGTGCGGCCAGCCCCTTGCAGCGCGGCACCACTGCGGAGAAGGTGCGTTCGGCGCCCAACAATTGCTTGGCGTAGGTCCAGCCTTCGTTCTCTTCGCCGATTAGGTTGGTCACCGGCACGCGAACGTCCTCGAAGAACACTTCGTTAAGGACATGCCCCCCTTCGATCCCGATTATCGGGCGAATGGTGATCCCGGGTGTCTTGAGATCGACAAGGAGGAAGGAGATACCAGCCTGTTTGCGACCCTCGGTAGAGGTGCGGACAAGACAGAATACCCAGTCACAATATTGCGCCTCCGACGTCCAGATCTTCTGGCCGTTCACGACATACTCATCGCCATCTCGCACGGCTCTGGTCTGGAGCGAGGCAAGGTCCGATCCGGCGTTGGGCTCAGAAAAACCTTGGGCCCAAAAATGCTCGCCCGATCGGATCTTTGGCAGGAAATAGTCTTTCTGTTCCTGATTGCCGATGGCGTAGATAATCGGACCAACAAGGTGAAATGCCTGCGGATTTACCGCCGGGCATCCGGCTAGATAGCATTCTTCGTCAAATATGTGACGCTTGGTAATCGACCACCCGGTACCGCCATATTCGGTCGGCCAATTGAGAGCCGCCCAGCCCTTCTCATTGAGCCTTGCAGTCCAGAATTCGACATCCGGCTTATGAGGATGGTAGCCCAGCAACGTCCGCGCGGCCATTTCTGCAGGCAATTGCTCCGCAACGAATGCCCGAATCTCGGCCCGAAATTCCTCGTCCGACAACTGATGGAGTTGTTCCGTTGAGATGGTCATGGGGAAAAGCTTCGGAAGCCGTCGTCATGATCCCAATCAAGCGCGGTCCAACTCCTTGAAGCTTTGTCTCCGTTCTCGGCTTGCCGAGTTTTACCCCAGCCCACTGAATAGCCGTAATTCGTCTCGCCGCCGATCTTTTCGTTGCCGCTCGAGATTTTCTTCCATTCCAGTTCAAAATGGGAACCATCAAGTACGGTCGAAAGGATCAAGCGATCGCCGGCAAATCGGAAATTGCGCTCCTGGACTGTGCCCGGCAACCCTTCAACCGAAGCTGACTCCACATGATGCCGCACAATTCCACTGCCGGCGTCGACATCGTATCGGCCTGAATAACACGAGATTGCGTCGATACCGCTGGAAACATTGCCGTCGCCCGACAGTAGTTGGACCGACATCGCCCCATCCGCAGTATAGCTGATCATTCCGTTCGGCTGGCTGCCGAGCGGTTGCTCGACCTCGCCATTCGTCCCGATCTTGTCGAACCGCTGTAGCGACCAGCCGCCTTGGAATTCACTATTCACCGACATGGGCTTCGCTCTTTGCTTCCGAAATTTCTGTCTTGCGTCGCTTCGCCAGCAAGTCTCGTGACAGCATCATGGCCCGGCTTTCCCGATCCAGTGAGGTCACGAAGGTTTCCATCAGCGCCGCATTGAGGTTGATCTTGGCATAGGCTGCTGCCTCTCCCGGAAGCCTGGCCAGCCTACGCGCCATTTCGAAGACCTCGCTCGCCAGGTGTTCATCCTCGTAGACTGCGTCGACCAGACCGAAATCCTGCGCTTCCTTCGCGTTGCGCTTGGCATCAAGCAAGTAAAGCTGGCGAGCTTTCGCCGTGCCGAGGATATGGGTCCAGAGCCAGCTACCGCCATAATCGCCCGAAACCCCCCCCGAAGTGAAGGCCGAGCGAAACTTGGCCGACGTTCCGGCAACGCGAAAATCGCAAGCTGCAGCGAGGCTCATCCCCGCTCCGGCGCAAGCCCCATTTATCATCGCGATTGTCGGTTTCGGCATCTCATGCAGAAGCCGTGACGCCTCCGCACTTCTCCGAACCCACCCGACCCGCTTTTCGAACCCCGAACCCTTAGGCTTGTCCGACGAACGCTCCTGCGATGCGACGGCCCTGTCCTTGGCCGCCTTTGCAATGGCGCGAATGTCACCGCCCGCGCAAAAGCCTTTGCCTTCGCCGGTCAGGATCACGCAGCGAATATCCTCGTCCTCAGCCACGTCCTGGAGCGCCTTGTGCAACTCGCGCATCAAATACGTGTCGAGTGCATTGAGCACGTCGGGCCGATTGAGCGTGAGGGTGCAAATCCCCTCATCCACCTGCTTTTTGACGAGCTCTTCCGACACCCCAAACTCCAAGATGACCTTCATGAAATTCTTAATTGAGATACCTCAAATGCGCAAGCGCCATTTGGACTGACGCTTGGCCGGAACGTAAGCCCGTTTTGACTGAGCCAATCCCGGATTACCCAAATCCTGTTCGAAGTTGATCCATTGCGCCCCGGATCGCCCGGCGTATTGCGAAAACATCCATGGGTAGGCGGCGGAGTACTGTCGCCTACCTTTGGCGAAATGTACGATGCGCGTGTCTCTGGTACCGCTCGACAAGAGGAAGGCCACGGCCTCGCCAGATACTTTTACGAGGCAACCTTCCAAACCGAGTTCGCCGGTGAGGTCGAGTGCTTCGCGGCATTCTGCAATGTCGGTCCTGTCAGCTGGTCTCCCGACATCCTCGGACCAACCCTCAAGCACCTGAAGCGCTTCGGTGACACAGTGATCGGACCAATCCTCGAATTCGGGGGCTAAGGTAGTTTCGAACTGCCGCGCTTGGCTACGCCTCGCCTTTGCTCCGGACAACTGCGCCATCGCCGCAGCGTCGTACCAATAATCGCTGTCGGCATCTCGATGATCGCAGCGAAGACCCAACTCCTCGACAAGTTGAGAGACCGCATCTCCGACAGGAAAGATGCAATCGACCCCGGTCGAAAGCAGCGCCCTGAAATTGTCTCCACTCGGTTTTTCCAGCGGAAGCGCATGGACTTCGCCGTCATAAGTGATGCCGCGGATGTGCGGCAGACCGTCCTCAACCAGTCGATAGTCGTGCCGATTCCGGAACAGCCAGAGGTTGGCAAATGAATACTCGGCGGGCGCGAACGGCCCAATCTCCAAGGCAGCAGAAATAGCGCCCGCATCGGAAAGCGTCAGGGCCCTGCCGAGGGTTTCGGTTGATGGGTGGGCAATCGGCACGGACCAACCTGCCTATTCGTACCAGGCTTCCTGCATCTGCGCCGCCATGCGGATCACAGCCGGAAGCGGTGCCTGCACCATTCCATTCCAGCGCGCCACGTCATCGGGATTGGCGTAGATGACAGGGAGCCACTCTTCATCGATCTGGTTGAACAGGTTTTCGGCCGCTTCTTCCGGTAGCTGGGGAATGGCCATGCCCTCGGGCAACCCATCGGGAGTGCGCGTTTCAGCGAAAACCCCGCCGAGCTTCTTCTGCGTCCGCTGAAGACTTTCGGTCCAAGTCGTTCCGATCATGAAACTGCAGGCGCCGACATTGTGCTTGCCAAGCTCATACCACAGGCCCTGGCCGAGTATGTTGTCATACGCCTTGGCAGCGCCGTAGGTGATCCAGCGGTCGAGCCCCACGGCGGCGGCAAGCGAAGAGGCGATTACGAGCCCGCCCTTGCCCCGCTCGGCCAATTTGCGCCCGAAGTGATGGGCCACGCGAGTGACCGAAGAGCAATTGAGTTCGATATTGAAGAGATGCTCTTCGATATCGAGATCAAGAAAGCTGCCATAAGGCTCTGCTGCGGCGTTATACATGAGGAAGGCCACATCTTCGCCCTCCATGCCGGTTTCGATCTGATTGACCACATCCTGCGAAACGAGATCGAGCGCGATGGTCTTCGCCTTGACGCCATGCTCTTCCCTAATGGCGCGGGCGGTTTCTTCAAGCGGCCCTTGCCTGCGAGCGGCGAGCGCAACATTCAGTCCGCGCTTGGCCATCTGATGGGCTACAGCTCTTCCAAGGCCCTCTGATCCACCGAGGACCAAGCCCCAGTCGCCGTATGCTTCACGATAGTCCGCGGCCATGCTTTAGTCCTTCGCTCGAAATTCGGTCGGCAGCGGGGGCTCGGGCAGCTTGACCGGACCGTGCTCGCGACTTGCGACGAGAATGGTCGAGGTAGCGTGGATGTTGTCGATCCCCCGCTGATTGGTCCCACGAAGCTCCACCTCGATCAGTGGGCCAAGTACATCGTCCACACGCTTGTCGGTGATTTCACCGGTCATCCAGGTGAGGTCACCCATATAGTTGAAGCGGCGGAATTCGAACTTGATCCGGTGGATCCAGGCATCGTCTCCCGCATAATTCGTCAGGAAATTGCTGACGTGGAATTGCCGGACCGGACCGATGTCATACATCATACGTACGCCGACTTTTTCGGCTAGGTCCTTGTCCCAGTGAACACGCTGCAACGTATCCCACGCACCGAATTCATCGCGGGTGTAGAAGCCGCGCAGGGCTTTTCGATTTTCGTAGGCAAGACGATTGGGCCAATTCCCGTACACCAGCCAACCCGCCCCCATATGGAGGTTGAACAGGTCGGTGATGGTCAGCGGCCCCTTGACCATCTTCGGAAGGGAAGAGCCCACTTCGGCGTCTTCGTAATAGAGCGTATCGCCACCGCGGCGATATTCATTGTCATATGCCGCCTCGATCTCCGCCAGGTCTTCGTCGGTATAGGAAGCGGGCTCCTCCTTCGCGTACTTCGCCTTCTTGTCGCCGGACTTCTTTTTCCGCTCTGCATGGACAAACCAGTCGACCCCGCTGACTACGATACGATCGTCCTCGTCCCAAAGGTTTAGCCCGTTGGTTACGATGACCGAGCGCCCGGAAAACTCCGACTGCTTGTCCTCCACCGCCTTCACGTAGCGCGAACGGTATAGCTTGGTGCCGTCCTTGATCGGAGACCAGTAGAAGTTCTCACCACCGGAATGGTATAGTTGCACACCCCGAAGGGCCTTCGATGTGATTTTCGCTTCCTCCGGATCCATCACCGGATTGCGATTTACGCCCATACTTTTCTCGAAGGCAGGAGGGGCGATCACCCCTCCCCAACGGGTCGATGCAGCGTAATCGGGATCGGTGAACAAGGGATTGTCGTCACCGATGCAATAGGCGAACCGACGCACCGCTTCATCGGAACAGCGGATGTTCCAGGGTTCGTCGATCGCACCAACCCGTAAGGTTGGGTTGGGGAAACCGATACGGCGGCGCATCAGATCGACTGACTCGTCGGTGATCTGGTTTCGGATCAGTCCATCATCAGCCATTAAGATTCCTCAACCCCTTGTCTCGTTCGGCAGGATCGACAGATTTCCGCTGTGTCCAAGAGGTCGCGCCGGACGTCCCCGCCTTTTGAGATACCTCTTTTACGCACATTGTCGGCGAGCGCAATATACTTACGGTCCAAATCGGTATGTAGCAGACCGAGGGAAATGGCGCTCTGGCGAGTTGCGCAGCAGAGTCTATTGAGATACATCAATAGTGCCGGGCGAGTGGAATGATGGAGAGGCGGATGGGAGAAAGTGTCGAAACCGGCGATGCGCTCGCGCTTTATCGCGCTTGTGCCGCAAAGTTGACTGCCCAAGGGTCACCGTTCGCCGTCAAGCAACCTGGTACAGCGAAGACTCGTCATTTCGCCGGGACCAAGCAAGCCCTTTTGGACATCGCCGATGCGAGCGAAGAGCGTTTTGGCCCACGCGCTTTCTTCGAGATCGAAGATATCCGCAAATCTTACGCCAAGGTCATGGAGGAATCGCGCAAGCTCGCAGCCTCGCTATCTGAGACGCACCGCATCCGGGAAGGAGAAGTCGTCGGTGTAGCAATGCGCAATAGCGCGCACTGGTTTACCGCGTTCTGGGCGATCCAAAGGCTGGGGGCGGTGGCGGCGCTACTAAACAGTCGCAGCAAAGGGCCCGAAATCGCGGCCAGTGCTGCTGACGTCGGAGCGAGACTGATCTTCGCAGACGAACGCTGCGCCGAAAGGTTGGATGATGAGACGGAAATACCGGTCATCGGCTTCCCCCAGATCGGCGATCTCATCGAAGCGGGTGAGGCGAATCATATCGACGTCCGTGCCACAGGCGATGATCCCGCGATGATTCTGTTCACCTCGGGGACGACCGGTCGGCCCAAGGGCGCAACGATAAGTCACGCAAACATTTGCAATGCAGCTCGCCAGCTTGAATACATCGGCGAATTGGGCATGACGATGGCGGCGGAGAGGCGCGGGATCTCGGTAGAACTGATCCGCCAGCATGCACCGCCGGTTTCCCCCCTCCTGATAGTCCCGATGTTCCACATCTCCGGCGTTACGCAAATGATCTCGACCATGCAGGGCGGCGGGGTGCTTGCCGGGATGCGGCGCTGGGACCCGGCAGTGGCGATTGACCTCATCGAACGCAATAAGGTGACCCAAGTCTCGGGACCAAGCCTGGTCATGGCCGACCTTCTCGCTCAACCCAATGCTGCCGAGCGCATGAAGTCCGTCACCAGCATGGTTGTTGCAGGGCAAGCCAGCCCGATTGCGCTTACCAAGCGAATATACAAGGAGTTTCCTCAAGCGGGTCAGGCTGCTGGCTGGGGGATGACTGAACTCACCGGGACGGTGGCAAGTTGCTCAGGTCCTGTGTTCGCCGAGAACCCGGGAAAGGTCGGCGTCCCGTTGCCGCTCGTGGACATCGAGGTCCGCCGGTCGGACGGCTCCCCGGCAGATGTCGGCGAAGTAGGCGAACTCGTCGTACGTGGCCCCACGGTCATGTCTGGATACTGGGGGCTTGATGAAGCAACTGCCAAGACGTTCGACGGCGAGTGGCTGCTGACCGGCGACCTAGGCACAGTCGATGAACGCGGCATGCTCGCCATTGTCGATCGAGCCAAGGACATGGTTATTAGCGCCGGCGAGAACATCTATTGCGCCGAGGTCGAACGGGTTCTTGCGATGGTCGATCATCACCACGAGGTCGCCCTGTTCGGCATTCCCGACGAGCGTCTGGGTGAACGGGCGATCGCGGCAATCGTTTTGGTTGATGGATGCGTGATGTCCCCGGATCCGGAGGCCGTGAAGAACCATGCGCGCGAGCATCTGGCAGACTACAAGGTGCCGACCGAGATCGTTTTCGACCTTGGCCCCCTGCCCCGCAACGTCACCGGAAAGGTAGACAAGGCCGCGCTCAAACGGCTCTACGAAGAACGACACGCCGAACAGGCGGCCTGAGGGAGAGCCAATTACATGCCAATGCCCAAGGATATAGGCGTCATAGACCTGATGCTCGGAATTCCCGTTTCCGAGGACAACAAGGAAATGTACGAGTTCCTCAAGCCCTTGCTGATGGACGAGCAGAGCCGGAAGATGTTCTCCATGCCGGCGCAATACATGTTCAAGGATATTCCGCAGTCGGGAGGCGAAGAGGACAAGGTCGCCTGGGTCATCGGCGAGATGGACAAGCATGGTGTCGAGCGTGCGATGACCGGAATTTCGTCAGGAAACACCGACAGGATCGAGGCAGTCAGGCGCTTTCCTGAGCGATTCATGCTCAGCTACGAATGCAATCCAAATCGCGGTATGGACGAAGTGCGCGATATCCGTCGCCTCAAGCGCGATCACGGCATCGTGGCGGTGACCTGTTTCCCCGCCGGCATCAATCCGCAGGTGCCGATCAACGACAAGCGCCTGTATCCAATTTACGCCACATGTGTGGAGGAAGGACTGCCCTTTTTTTGTACGACCGGCGTCTCCGGACCGCGCGTCCCCAGCATGTGCCAAAAAACCGAATTGATCGAAGAGGTCGTCTGGTTCTTTCCCGAACTCAAGTTTGTGATGCGGCACGGTGCTGAACCTTGGGAAGACTTGGCGGTCAAACTCATGCTGAAGTATCCCAACCTCTACTATAGCACCTCCGCATTCGCACCGAAGCACTATCCCAAGTCCATCATCGACTTCGCGAACAAGCGCGGCAGCGACAAGGTTCTTTACGCCGGATATTTTCCCATGGGCCTCAGTCTCGAACGGATTTTTGCCGAGCTCGAAAATGTGCCTTTTCGCGACGAGGTCTGGCCCAAGTTCCTGCGCGACAATGCGCTGAAGCTTTTCGGACTGGATGACGATTGATGGCCGATGACGACCTTGAGGCGTTCCGCGCCGATACGCGCGCGTGGCTGGAACAAAATTGCCCTCCCGGAGCACGAGGCGTGCCCATGCGCCCCGAAAATTCGGTTTGGGGCGGACGGCGTCCCTATTGGCCGAGCGATGACCAAAGGCTCTGGATGGAACGTATGGCAGAGCGCGGCTGGACCGTTCCGGATTGGCCAAAGGAATATGGCGGAGGCGGGTTGAGCAAAGCCGAGGCGGCCATATTGGCGCAGGAACTAAAGCGCATCGATGCGGCGTCACCGCTGCAAAGCCTTGGGATCTGGATGCTCGGCCCAGCTCTTCTTGAGTTCGGGACCGAAGAACAAAAGCGCAAATACCTTCCCGACATCGCAAACGGACGGGTGCGTTGGGCGCAAGGGTATTCGGAACCTGGTGCCGGGTCCGATCTCGCGGGCGTTCAGACGCGCGGGGAATTACGCGACAGAAATTGGGTAGTTAATGGCCAGAAAATCTGGACCACCTATGGCGACAAGTGCGACATGATCTTCGCGCTGGTCCGGACGGAACCGGATGCCCCGAAACATCTTGGCATCAGTTTTCTCCTCTTGGACATGGACCAGAAAGGTGTGACGACCCGTCCGATCGAATTGATCAACGGGGACGCGCATTTTTGTGAGACGTTCTTCGACAATGCAGTGACAAATTCCGAGAACATCGTCGGCGAAAGGGGACAGGGCTGGAGCGTTGCGAAATTCCTGCTCGGGCATGAGCGCGCCATGATTGGTCAGGCGTCGGGTGCCGGAATGGGAAAGCCCCTCGAACAGGTTGCGAAAGACACCTTGGGCGTCAGCGGTCTTCGGGCCGAACCGGCGTTGCGACAGGAAGTCGTCGACAATCTCATCGATAGCTGGGTTATGCAGATCGCAATGGAACGGATGCGCGATCAGGCCAAGGCGCGCGAAATGAACCCGCACACCCCATCGGTACTCAAGCTGGTTGGAACCGAGCTCAACTATGCACGCACCGAGCTGATCGGTGCACTGACAGGGACCGATACACTGACAATGGATGATGCCGACACCGTCCGCTGGCTGTCCGCGCCGGCGAATTGCATCGCTGGCGGTTCCAACGAGATCCAGCTCAACATTCTAGCCAAGCGCGCGCTTGAATTGCCGGAGCACAAATAATGGCACTGGTTCTCACCGAAGACGAAACCATGCTTGCAGATGCAGCCCGCGGATTGCTCGACCGCTTGGCTCCGGTCACTGCCTTCCGGACACTTCGCGATAGCACCGACACGCTGCGCTATGATCCTGCGCTGCTGAATTCCCTCGCCGAGAATGGATTGGTTGCCCCAAACATCCCGGAGGAAAATGGCGGCGTAGGAATGGGTGTGGCAGCCGCCGGCGTTATCATCGAAATGGCAGCCCACAATCTCACGGCTGCACCGCTAGTCAGCGCAGCAATGGCTGCCGAACTGATCGCCCGCCTTGGGACAGACGACCAGCGCGATAAACTTCTTCCGGCCCTGATTTCAGGCGAACTGGTTGTAGCATGCGCATTTGAAGAGGCGTCCCGTCACGACCCTTCCCTGCTCGATACGACCGCCCGCAATGATACGCTATCTGGCGACAAGACTGCCGTTATCGACGGCATAGGAGCCTCGCACATGCTTGTTTCGGCTAAGGATGGAGACGCGACGCGCCTCTTCCTTGTCGATACCTCGGTCGAGGGCTGCCATGTCGAGCCGATACAGACGATCGACGGGCGCAATTTCGCATCCGTTGTCCTCAAGGGCGCGAGGGGTGAACCTGTCGGACAAGGCGACGTATCGGAAGCGATTTCAATGGCGCTGGATATCGGACGCGCACTTCTCGCTGCCGAACTCCTCGGCATCAGCGACCAGGCCTTCACGATGACGGTCTCTTACCTAAAGGAGCGCAAGCAGTTCGACCGTGTAATCGGAACCTATCAGGCGCTTCAGCATCGGACTGCCCGGTTGTACGCAAGGCTTGATCTCGCACGCGGAGTTGTACTGAAGGCACTTCGCTCGATCGACTCCGGCAGCGAGGACGCGTCCCAGCTAGCAAGTCTCTCAAAGTGTGTGATGACACGCCTTTCGCGCGATGTCCTTGCCGAAGCGGTGCAGATGCATGGCGGCATCGGCGTTACCGACGAATTCGATCTCGGCCTCTATTTCAAGCGCGCCAGAGTTGCAGGCAGTCTTCTGGGCGACGATCGCTTCCATGCGGAACGCCTTGCACAGCTCCGCTGGCAACTTTGACCCCCCAAAACAAACGAAACGACAGGAACCCACTCAGTATGCCAAGACTGATCGTGATCAACCGAGACGGTGCGCGGACCGAAATCGAGGCGGAGCCTGACCAGACGGTAATGGAGGTTATCCGCGATGCAGGGTTCGACGAGCTCCTCGCCCTGTGTGGCGGATGCTGCTCCTGCGCAACGTGCCATGTGCATGTCGATCCTGCGCATTTCGGCAAGCTCGGAAAGATGAATGAAGATGAGGACGATTTGCTCGAAAGCAGCGACCACCGTACGCCGTACTCCCGTCTCTCCTGCCAGCTGAACGTCTCCGATATCCCCGAAGGTCTCGAGGTGACCATCGCTCCTGAAGATTGATCCGTCAGTCTGGCTTTCGCTGTCGGCGCACGTTCTTGCGCATGAAATTGGGGAAGTAGCGGACAAGCCGCCAGGTCATCCGGGCTTTACCGCCTACTGGATGGTGCAGTTTATCCGAGTGGACAGCATTCCAGATCGCCTGTGCAGGGACTTCGGCACCGTGCACACCGAGGTTGCCCATATCGTCCTTGATTGATGCATTCCGGCCCTTACCGGGCGCATCGACCATTGAAGTCTGCGTAAACCACGGCATGACACAGCGCACTTCGATGGCGTGCTGAACCCATTCGCCATCAAGTGCTTCGCTAAGGCCTTTCACCCCCGCCTTGGTCGCCGTGTAGGCTGCAAGCCGTGGACCGCCATAAAGCGCGCCAGCGGATGCAACATTAACGAGCACTGGGCGCTGTCCTCGCTTGAGGTATGGAAGCGCGATGCGGGCTCCGTTCAGTACTCCCTTGAGATTAACATCGACGATCAGATCGGTGTCCTCGCCCGAGATATCTTCCAACAATCCATAGCGAACCACACCCGCATTATTGACCAGTACATCTAGGCCCCCTTCTCCGCAGAACCCTGCCAGTGCGTCTTGCCACGACCGCCGCTCTCTCACATCGAGCAGAAAGCTTTCGACACCTATCTCGTCGGGCCCATCCACCACATCACCGACACCGACCCGCCACCCCTTGTCACGAAACAGTTTCGCCGTCTCCAGGCCAATGCCCGCGGCTCCGCCGGTGACAAAGATCGACCGTGTCACTGTCCGGCTCCCGCCAACGCCTTCTGCATGACTGCCATATTATTGGGCTGCCCCGTTTCCGCCGTCTTCCCGCCATCCACGACCAATGCGTGGCCCGTTATGAAGCTGGCCCGATCACTCGCGAGAAAGCAGATTGCCTCAGCAATTTCTTCCGGTTGCGCACCGCGGCCCATGGGCACGCTCTCGGTGAATGCCTGCGCTATTGGTGGTGGCATCTGGGACGTCAAGGCGGTCAGGACGTAGCCCGGACAGACCGAGTTCACCCGCACGCCGTCACGCGCATAGTCGACCGCCAGGTTGCGGGTCAGGTTGATAACGCCTGCCTTGGCGCTGTTGTAAGCGGTGAAGCCATAGTCGCCGCCAAGTCCGGAAATCGACGCCGTATTGACGATGTTGCCCTTCGATTCGACCAAGTGCGGCAGTGCCTTGCGGCAAGCGTAGAACACGGCATCGAGGTCAATGGCATGGACCCGGCGCCAAGTTTCAGGATCGGTATCGACTGCGCGTCCAAAAGAACCGATCCCAGCATTGTTGAGGAGGATATCGAGCCCTCCCAAACGAGCAACGGCGACTGCGACCATCTCTTCAGCCGGGCCTCGTTGCGACAGGTCAGCAACAAAGGTGGAAAGTTCACCTCCGACCTCTTCGCTCAAAGCTCTTAGACCGCTCTCGTCTACATCGACAGCCACAACCCGGGCGCCTTCGCGAATAAGTTGCGCAGTACAGGCCTTACCGATCCCGCTCGCTGCACCTGTCAGGAGAACCCGTTTGCTGTTGAACTCACCCCTGGTCATCGATCCGCTCCGTTTTCCATTGCCTTTCGCATCGTAAGGACCTATTGAGATAACTCAATTGAAAAACGCCGACTGATGAGTCGTCGGCCAAGATTGGATGCGGAGACCAGGATGACCCCGACCAGCGACGCCCAGCTGAAGGCTGAAGCAGAAGCCAAGCCTCAGAAAACGGCGACGGATGCGTATCTCGGCGAATTGACTGGGGAAGAGCTGCTTATCTGGCGCATGGCTGACCTGCCGAACAGGCCTTCGGCGGACGAACGCAATATGCAGACCGAATTCATGATGGGTTGGTACTGCGTCTGCTATTCACATGATCTTGAAGTCGGACAGGTTCGCCCTGCCCGCTATTTCGCTCAGGATCTCGCGATCTGGCGCGGGGAGGATGGTGAGGCCCGGGTGATCAATGCCTATTGCGCGCACTATGGCGCCAATCTGGCCGTCGGCGGTAAAGTTCATGGCAATCTGCTGGAATGCCCGTTCCATGCGTGGCGCTGGAACGAGAAAGGGGCTTGCGAGGATATTCCTTACTCACGAGCGATCCCCCCCAAGGCAAAGCGCGACAATTGTATTCCCAGTTGGCCCGTACGCGAAGTCAACGGAATGGTCATGGTCTGGTATCATCCGGAGAAGGCCGCGCCGCAGTGGGAACCTGCAACATTCGAAGAAGCAGGCGACGATAGCTGGACCGATTTCCGCACCTACGAATGGCATGTCTATTCGGCGATGGAGAACATTGCCGACAACGCGGTCGACGTCAGCCATTTCAAATATGTGCACGGTGCCAAGAGCGTGCCGGACTACGAATTCAAGTTCGACGGCATTCGCCGGATCATCACATCCTATTTGAAGATGCATACGCCGCGCGGCGAGATCGACGGAGTTATTGAATCCGTCACGGTTGGTCCGGGCCAGGGTTATGTCCGCTTCTCGGGGATTACCGATACCGTCATGATGACCGGCACCTGTCCCGTCGATCGCGACATAACCCACAACCGGATGGCATTCACCCAGCCCAAGGCCAATGTCGATGGACCGACCGCTGGCCTCACCAAGGCCATCGTGAAAGACATCACCCGACAGTTCGACCAGGATAAGGTCATCCTCGATCGCCACGTGCGCAAGGACCCGCCAATGGTATGCGAAGGTGACGGTCCATTCGGCCGCAACCGTGTCTACTACAAGCAGTTCTACGCCAGTCATAACAAAGACAAGCCGGAAGCGGCTTGAGCTGTGGCCGACTTGAAGGACGAATTGCGCGAACTTCTCGACAAGCAGGCAATTACCGAAAAACTTTACGAATATTGCCGTTCGATGGACAGGATGGACGAGGAACTCGGCAAGGCCTGCTTTCACGAAGATGCCGTGGCTGATTACGGTGTAGGCGTGTTTCAGGGCACGGGTCATGGCTTTGTCGAGATGTGCATGAAGGCACATCCCATGTTCCATTCGCACGCACACCAGCTCGCAAACATCCTGATCTGGATTAAGGGCGAGAACCAGGCGCTCAGCGAGTCTTACGTCGATGCAACGCTTCGTCGGATCGATGAAGAGGGCAATGCGTACGACATCCGCAATCTTGGCCGCTACGTAGACGAATGGGAGAAGCGCGAAGGGACCTGGCGCATCTCGGACCGCAAATACCTACTCGATTTCGACCAGAGCGGCAGTAACGCCGGAATTTTCGAGACGACCAGCAAACGTGACCGTAGCGACCCGAGTTACTTCGGCGATTAGTCGATGACCGATTTCGCCACCAGATACGGTCCGACCGCGCTTATTGCGGGAGGCTCTGAAGGGGTCGGCGCTAGCTACGCGGACTTGCTGGCCGGTCGTGGCATCGACCTTGTCTTGATTGCGCGCAATGCCGGCCGCTTGGAGGCAACTGCTGCATCGCTCAGAAGCACATACCCCAAGCGAAAAATCGACATCCTCGCTGCCGACCTGACTGACCCGGCAACACCTACCATGCTGGCAGAAACACTGGCGGATCGTGAAATTGGCCTACTCGTCTACAACGCGGGTTCAAACTGGATCAACGACGACTTCCTGAATACGTCGATTGATCATGCAAGAACCCTCACCGCTCTCAACGCCACAACACCGATGGAACTCGCGCACCACTTCGGCGGACTGATGCGCCAGCGTGGTCGCGGCGGAATCATCATCGTCAGCTCACTCGCCTATCTCGTTGGCGCTCCGCAGATCGCTGTCTACAGTGCAGCGAAGGCTTTTTCGACGACGCTTGGAGAGGCCCTGTGGTTCGAATTGAAACCCCACGGTGTCGACGTATTGGTTCACGCGCTGGGCAGCGTCGATACACCCTTTATCAAGCGAACCTTTCCCGAAGCCTATGGGCGCGGCGCCAAGCCCGAAGACATGGCGCGTTCCGGTCTTCAGGCCCTCGGTAATGAACCTTTGTTGCGCGCCGAACCGGGCGATGCCTTTTTCCAGCACCTCGCCACGCTGAAACGCGGGGAGGCTGTAGAAACCATCTACAATGCCGGAAAGAAGTGGCAAGACTGAGCCCCTAAGCGGCTGCATCCGCAAGGATCATGTCCGCCGCCTTTTCCGCGATCATGATCACGGGCGCATTTGTATTGCCAGACACCAGCCTCGGCATGACCGAAGCATCGACGACGCGAAGCCTGTCGACGCCTCGCACGCGTAGTTGGGGATCGACAACGGAAGCCTCGTCCCCGCCCATCCGGCAAGTTCCGACTGGGTGGTGCACGGTGGTCCCTGCGGCGCGGATGTAGGACAGGATTGCGTCGTCTCCCTTGATCTTTTCTCCCGGGAGGGTCTCGCATTCCACCTGGCTCGCAAGAACCGGCTGTGCCGCAATGGTTCGTGCAAGTTTGAACGCCGCAACCTGTGCGTCGCGGTCCGCCTGCGCGGCAAGAAAGTTCGGGGTGACCGCCGGCAATTCCGCCGGATTGGCAGAGCGTGCGTGCACGTGTCCACGCGATTCCGGCCTCAGGTGGCACGGAGCGAAGGTCAACCCGGGGTGATCGTCCGGAACCAGCTTCCCTCCCGCTTCACTCGGCGGTTTCATCGTTGCCGGCGTGATGTGCATCTGGATGTCCGGTGTCACGAGCTCGAGGCGGGATTTGGTGAACAGCATCAGCTGGGAAGATGACTGGGCCAGCAATCCTCGTCGACTGATGGCGTAGCGCAGCACTTGGCCGATTAGCCCGAACCCTTGTGCCTGTTGGTTGATCGATCGTACGCCCTCCTTCATCCGAAAGCTGAGTGCGTGCATGAAATGGTCCTGCAGGTTCTCGCCGACGTTACGTGAACCGGCAATCACCGATATACCGAGTTCGCTCAGTCTTTTTGGCGAACCGATGCCAGATAGTTCAAGCAGGTGCGGCGAATTGAAAGCGCCGCCGCATAGAATGACCTCGTTTTTGGCGACAGCCTCCGCATCGCCTCCATTCAACGAGAAGGCGACTCCGCAAGCACGGCCGCTTTCCAGTAAGACCTGCCTTGCCATTGCGCCTTTCAGGATGCGCAGATTTCTGCGCTTTTCCGCTGGTCGCAGGTAGGCGGCTGCCGCCGAATGGCGCAGGCCACGCCGCATCGTAACCTGTGACCAGGTCACGCCTTCCTGGCTCGGCCCATTGATATCGTCGACACTCGAAATTCCGATAGCCTCAGCTGCTTCCATCACCGTTTCACTGATAGGCAATCCGTCGCGCGTATCAGTAACGCTCAACGGACCGCCGATGCCATGCCATTCGCTCTCGCCACGCTCCTGGTCCTCGCTCTTGCGAAAATATGGCAGGACATCGTCCCATCCCCAACCGATGCACCCTTGCTGGCGCCACCCCTCGTAATCCTCTGGCTGACCGCGAACGTAGAGCATTGCGTTGATCGAGGAAGAACCGCCAAGAACCTTTCCTCTGGGATAGGAATGACGCCTTCCTCCCGTTTGCGCATCCGGCTCACTCTCGTAGTTCCAGCTCACTGCCGCATTCTTCATTGTCTTGGCGAAGCCCACCGGGATCTGGATCAGGGCTGCGGAGCCGAACTGCCGCCAATTGCGCGTCGGGCGATCGTCGCCCCCCGCTTCGAGGAGAAGCACCGAATAGCGGCCATTCTCGCTCAGGCGATTGGCGAGCACGCAACCAGCGCTCCCCGCGCCCACAATTACGTAGTCTGCGTCGAAATGTCTCATCGGTTTCTCAATGTGTGGACGCAGCTTCCTGACGCCCCCTCACGAGCGTGCCAGGCAAGCTGCCCGTGGGATTGCCATCGCGATATGTCACTTGGCCTGAAAGGATCGTCGCGCGGTAACCACTAGCAGTTTGCATCAATCTCCGGCCACCAGCCGGCAGGTCAGCAATCGGCTCTGGCATCTGGAGGGACAGATTCGCCAGATCAATGACGTTAATATCGGCCTTGAAACCCTCGCGCAGGAGCCCTCTGTCGCAAAGGCCAACTACTTCGGCGGGATGTCGGCTCAATTCGTGGATCGCGGTTTCAAGCGCAATCCGGCCGCGATCACGGTCGCGTACCCAGTGCGTGAGCACAGTCGTGGGATAGCTGGCGTCGCAGATCAGCGCATAATGGGCACCGCCATCGCCTAGACCAAGCACTGTTGCAGGATGCTCCAGCAGGCTGCGGACAGGATCGAGTGTACCATCTGAATAGTTTCCCATCGCCACGAGCATTAGACTCGCACCCTCGTTTGCCAGAAGCAGGTCGTACGCTTCCGTGGCTGCAGACACTCCCCTTGCCTCGGCGCGTGAAGCGACGCTGTCTTCCGGTGCAGGCTCGTAGTTGAAGTCCGGTCCAATCGGATACATGCGAGCAAAATTGCGCGTCTGTCTTGCAAGCGGAAAGCGTACGAAATCGGGCTGTTCGCCTAAGATCCGGGCTCTCAGAGCAGGGTCGCGCATTCTTTCGGCCCGCTCAGCGGCGTCGAGATGAGCGATTTCAGCAAAGCTGTCGCAGAAGCTGAATGGATTCCATGAGACGCCAAGGCCGAGCACCATGCCGATCGGCCGCGGAAACAATTGGGCAGTGAGAGAGGCACCCTGCTTTTTTGCATTATCGAGCAGTTTGGCCAGAATTTTCGGCTCGGGTCCGCTGGTCCCGGTGAAGGTGGCAGGTACGCGATGCCGCTCCGCCACTCTCATGATCAGTCTGACCTCATCGGTCGGATCTGGGTTTTCGAAGTTGGGCACGAGTTGGAGGATACCACCACCTGCATCGTCAATTGCTCCAGCCAGAGCATCAAGTTCGTCCTCGGAGGCATTGAAGGTGGGGATTAACTCGCCTTGGGCCGTGCGATGGAAGAAAAGTCGCGAGGTCGCACACCCCAGCGCCCCGGCCTCGATTGCTTCGGCAGCCAGCCTGCGCATTTCCTGCAAGTCGTCAGCAGTCGCCTCTTCACGGGCGATCCCTCGCTCCCCCATGACGTATACCCTGAGTGGCGAATGCGGCAGGTAGGCGCCGATGTCGCAATCATGCGGCCTCGCTTCGATGGCACCAAGGAATTCAGCGAAGCTTTCCCAATTCCAGTCGAGGCCTTCGGCCATGACAACACCTGGAATATCTTCGACCCCCTCCATCAAACCGATCAGGGCGTCACGGTCGTCCGCTCGGCAAGGGGCGAAGCCGACTCCACAATTACCGATCACGACCGTGGTAACACCGTGATCCGTACTCGGCCGGAGGCGGTCGGACCAGATCGCCTGGCCATCGTAATGAGTATGTATGTCGACGAAACCGGGAGTGACATGGCAGCCAGTTGCATCGAGCACCTCCGCGGCGCTGCAGTCGACACCGTCGAGTGGTCCCACCGCGACGATCCTGCCGTCTTTTACGGCAACATCGCCAGCAAAGGCTTTCCCACCGCTTCCATCGACGATCGTACCGCCGCGAATGACCAGGTCGACCCTCATGACTTGGCGGTCCGCGCCCTGCGATACTGCATGAACTGCAGAGAAAGCGACAACAGAAGGGCAACGCCCAGCGCCGCCCCGAATATGAGGAAGGTTAACCTGTAGTCGCCATTCACGTCGAAAGTGACACCTGCGAGGTAGATCGCACCCGCAGATGTAAGGGAGATGATCGGGGCGACGAGGCCTTCGACAGAACCTAGCGAATTGGCTCCGAAAATATCCGCAAGCAAAGCCGAGTAGACCGGCCAGAAACCGGCAATTGCAAGTCCGGCGAGCGAACACGAAATTGCGAGGCCCCAGTAGCCAAGCTCCAGCGTCAGGCTGAAGGCAAAGGCCATGATAACCGCGACCCCGAATGTGACTAGTTTCATGCGGTCGAAACGGTCCGCGATGATGGCAAGAGCGAATTTGCCGAGTAATCCCGACACGCCGATCATCGAGATCAACGTACTTGCCTGAACCAGATCGATCCCACGTCCATTGGCAAGCGGGACGAGGCTGACGACCGTTGCTTGCACGACAGCCAGTGTCAGGGCGACGATGCCTGCCAGCACCCAAAACGTGGGATTGGCGATGATCTGCTTGAGCGGCAGTGGGGGTTCGTCGGGGACTTGCGGGACCGGCTCGGATTCATCGAGACTTTTCGGCTTCGGCTCGGTTTCGCCCTCTACTGGGCGGTCGACCATCCCCCAGGCGATGAGCAGCAAAGCTATGCCGACAAAGGCGCCCTGATAGACCAGCGCTTCGCGCCAGCCGAAAGCGGCAACCAGCTGTGCGACCACCGGGGCAAAGACGACACTGCCGCCAGATTGCCCGAATGCAACGATAGCCATCGCCCGCCCGCGATTGACCTTGAACCAGCGGGAAACCAATACGTAGCTAGCGATCGAACCCGCGCCTGAAAAGCCAAAGGAAATCGGGAAGAAGAGCAAGGCGGCCTTGGGCCAAAGTGCATCCCCAATACTGAGCGCCATCAGCCCACCGCCCATGCAGATACCGCTGATGGCCACGATTGTACTCACCTTGACCTTGTCGAGCATACGCCCGATCATCGGGGTGAGCAGCGCCGTTCCGAGATGCTGGAAAACAATCCCGCTGTTGATCGTCTCCCTCGAAAGACCGAGTTCCTCGGACACCGGCGTGACGTAAATCGAATATCCATAGAGGACCGAGCCGACACTCATCATCACCATGACGATGCCAAGGCCGACCATTGTCCAACCGCGATACCACGGGAAAGGGCCGGGCCTCACGCGCTCCATGCCGGTTCGTCCATGATCGCTCTCCCAATCCACAAGAGCCTTCGCGGACCTTGCCTCACTGAGATAGTAGTCACATAGAGGTACCTCAAACAAGCATTAGCAATCAATCGGCAATCCGGGACGATGGACCTGAACAACGAATTCACCGGGGCAGTAGCCTTCGTTACCGGGGCCGGCTCCGGCATCGGTCGGGAGACCGCTTTGCTTTTCGCTAAGCGGGGAGCAATTGTCGCCTGCGTCGATTTGGATGCAGACCGCTGCATGGACACTGTTGCCGCTATCCGGGAAGCAGGGGGCGAGGCGGCTGGTATCGTGGCGGACCTCTCGAGGCCTGAAGACTGCGAAAGAGCAGTAGACGATTGCCTCAATCAGTTCGGGCGGATCGATCATGCCTTCAACAATGCCGGCATCACGGGCAGCCATGAAGAACCCTTCGATCTGATCCGTGTCGAGCAGACAATCGCTGTTGACCTCTTGGGCGTCATTTATTGCATGAAACACCAAGTGGCGGTGATGGAAAAGCAAGGCGGCGGAACGATCATCAATACCGCTTCCATCGCTGGTCTGTCCGGCAACGTGGGTGCACTCGACTATACGGCCGCGAAGCACGGAGTAGTGGGACTTACCGGTTCGGCGGCACGGAAATATGGTCCATCAGGCATTCGCATAAACGCAGTTTGCCCCGGAATAATCCGCACCGCGATGACCCGAGCCCTGGACCGCGACGCAGACGAGCTCAGGGCGATTTTCAATCGTCTGAGCCCTATTACCGGCAAACCAGGCGAACCCGCGGACATAGCGGAAGCCGTACTTTTCCTGTCGAGCAGCCGCGCGAAGTTCATACATGGCGTCGCGTTGCCAATCGACGGCGGATTCACGATCTGAGGGAGGGATTGCGATGGACGAAAAGCAGATGAAACAGGTTCTTGAAGGTGTCAGGGTGCTCGACTTCGGGCGCTTCATTGCTGCCCCTTGGTGCGGGGCCATCCTCGCCGACATGGGCGCCGACGTTATCCGGATCGAGAAGCGAAGCGGCGGCGAAGACCGCTTTGTCCAACCTGTTTCCGAAACCGGAGACGGTGCCACGTTTCTCCAGTGCAACCGCAACAAGCGCTCGGTCACGCTCGACACGATGACCGACGAGGGCAAGGCAATTCTGCGCGATCTCATCGCTACAGCCGATGTCGTCCTTGCAAACATGCCTGACGCCGCGCTCGAGGCAAACGCGCTCGACTTCGACAGCGTAAAGGCGATCAAACCCGATATCATCTATGCCACCGCGCAAGGTTTCGGTCGCGGCGGCCCCTATTCCAACCGGGTCGCCTTCGACGGTATCGGACAGGTGATGTCGGGCGGTGTCTATCGTTCCGGCACCCCCGAACAGCCGATGCGTTCAACCGTACCCTATGTCGATTTCGGAACCGCGCTATCGCTCACCATCGGAATCGCGATGGCGCTGTATCACCGCGAGAGGACCGGAGAGGGTCAGGCTGTCGAAGCTGCATTGCTGCCCGTAGCGTTGATGATGACCAATGGCATGGTGATCGATCAGGCGATCCTCAATTCGAACCGCGGAAGAGTGGGAAATGGCGGGACCGCCGCTGCTCCCTGCGATCTCTTCCAGCTTCGCGATGGTTGGGTGCTGGTTCAGATCGCGGGACAGCCTATGTTCAAACGCTGGTGCCGCCTGGTTGGCGAAGCCGACTGGTTCGAGGATCCCCGCTTCGCAAACGACGACAAGCGAGCCGAGCATGGCAAAATTCTCAATGCCAAGATGCAAAGCTGGTGCGCGGATATGACCCTTGAGGAAATGCTTTCCGCACTCGAGGAGGCCCGTATTCCTGCGGGCCCACTGTATTCGCCTCAGGACGTGCTCGACGATCCGCACATTGCGGCGATGGGGTTCCTCAAGCCGATGGACTATCCCGGACTGCCCAGCCCTGCCCCTGTTATCGAGACGCCCTTCCGAATGTCGCAAACGCCGGGATCGCTATACCGCCGCGCCCCGACACTGGGCGAACATACCGCCGAAGTTCTTGCGGAAGTTGGCTTGGATGAAAGCAGGCTCGCCCAACTTCGCGAAAAGGGTATTGTTTAAGCCTCCACCGAAGCCTTTGCTGGGCTCAATTGGAACCCCCGATAACTGTTGGTCGCAATTTCGTCGCAGATAGCGCGATAGCGATCGAGCCCACCCTGGTAGGTCATGAATGATCGCGGTTTGCCCGGGATGTTTCCGCCCGTGTACCAGTTGTTAGTGTCCTTCGCGCGTAGATTGGCACTCCCGATCGCTTCAACCACTTTCGCCCATTCCAGTTCGGACTGGTGCTCCGGTTCGATTTCTTCGATCCCTTCCCGCTCCATCATCGCCAGGCAATCGCCGATCCAGTCGACATGCTGTTCGATGCCCATAATGACATTTGCGTGGACCGTCGGGCTTTGTGGGCCAGTCACGGTGAATAGGTTCGGGAAACCGTGCATCATCAGGCCGAGATAGGTTTCCGGGCCGTTCTTCCATTTCTCCGCCAGCTCTACGCCCTCGCGGCCCGTAATGTTCATGTCCAGAAGCGGACCTGTCACTGCGTCATAGCCGGTCGCGACTACCAGCATGTCGAGTTCGACGTAACGCCCACTTTCCAGCTTGACCCCCGTTTCGGCAATGCGTGCAATCGGGTCCTCACGTATGTCGACCAGACTGACATTGTCTTGGTTGAATATCTCGAAATAGCCCGTGTCCATGATGATCCGCCTTGTGCCGAGCGGGTTTGCGCTGGGGCAAAGCCTTTCTGCAGTCTCGGCATCCTTCACGATGCCCCGGATCTTCTCGCGTACGAATTCCGAAACCTCTGCGTTCACCTGTTCATCCGTACCGATGTCCGCATAAGCGGCGAGCAAGTCTTGCCTACCGATATTCCAGCGCCGCTCGTATTCGGCGAAGCGCGCTTCTTTGTTGTCGTCGAAGGCTTTCATTGCCTTGGGCGGCTCTATGATTGCCGCACCGAAACTGTTGCGCTGGTGGTTGCGGATAGTGGCATAGTCAGCTTTCGCCTCCGCAAGTTCTTCGCTGGTTAGTGATCGGTTCAAGGCCGGAAGACTATATTGCGCAGTCCTCTGGAAGACGAAGAGGTGACCTGCTTCCGCAGCAATCGCGGTTGACGCTTGGACGCCGGTAGAGCCTGTCCCGATCACGCCCACACGCTTGTCCTCGAACGACACCGGTTCATGCGGCCAAAGACCCGTGTGATGGATCGGCCGCGCGAAGGTCTCGATCCCGGGGATGTCGGGCAAGTTCGGCGTCGAAAGGCAACCGGCCGCGCTGATAACGACAGGTGCCTCGAAAACCGCTTTACCCTCCGTCTCGACTACCCAGAGCTTGCGCGCATTGTCGCGTGCCATCGCGGTGACTGTGGTATCGAACCGGATATCACGCTTGAGGTCATGACGACGGGCGATCTCCTCGATGTAGGAAAGGATTTCCGGCTGCGCGGAATACCGTTCACTCCAGTCCCATTCCTGTTCAAGTTCCTTGTCCCAAGGCACTGAATATTCGAGGCTTGGGACATCGCAGCGCGCCCCTGGATAGCGGTTCCAGTACCAGGTTCCTCCTACGTCGCCGCCCTTCTCCAGCGCCACCACGCTACGGCCCATAGAGCGCATTTTCCAAATGAGGTGAAGCCCGCCAAATCCGGCGCCTATCACGATCACATCAAAACGTTCTGCCATATCCTCACCCGCTCGGCAGAACCGCCTGCCGCAATCGGCATTGACCGGCACCCGCCCAAAAGTATGATACAGTCTATATCATAGATGGCGCGAGTCGCAAGCGCGCCCATGGGAGACTGCAATGCTGTTTGACACACTTATCAAAAACGGAACCATTGTGGACGGAACCGGTGCCGGAGCCCGAAAAGCTGATATTCGCATCGCCAATGGTGAGATTGTCGAGATCGCCGAAGGCCTGGAAAAGGGGCCACTCGAACGCTTGATCGATGCGAGCGATTGCTACGTAACTCCCGGCTTTATCGAGACGCATAACCACTACGATGCCCCGATGTGGTGGAACCCCAATCTCGAGCCCATGAGCGGCTATGGTGTGACGACAAGCGTCAATGGAAATTGCGGTTTCGCCGCCGCACCGGTCAGCAACGATCCGGAAGCTCGCGATACGATGATCAAGATATTCTCATTCTTCGAGGACATCCCGATCACCCCGTTCCGGGATGAACTGCCATGGGACTGGAGCACTTGGGGCGAATACCGCGACTCAATGCTCCGCAATCTGAGGGTTCCGGTGAATTTTGAATTTTACTGCGGGCACATCGCAATCCGCCTCGCCGTCATGGGAATGGACGCAACCGAGCGCGCCGCCTCCACCGAAGAAATCGGCGAGATGCAGGACCTGCTGCGCGAGGCACTGGATGCTGGTGCGCTCGGTCTTTCCAGTAACACGATGGACTACGATGGGCAGGGAAATCCCGTCCCGACAATCCTCGCAGCAGACGAGGAATTCACGGCTCTGTTCGACGTTCTCGACGAGTATGAAGATAAGACCTTCCAAATCATGATGTCGGTCTTCCAGCGATACGAGGGTGAGAAGGACCTCGCGCGGTTCGATCCTTTATTGAGGGGCCGCAAATTCCGCACCCTGTGGGCCGGTGTTCCGACCCTGAAGTTCCAGATGGCTCGCCTCCCCAACACGCATGACATCCATCAGCGCTTCAAGGACGAAGGTAGGGAGATGTACACCACCTTCCACCACGTCCCCCCGACGACCAACGTCAATTTCTTCAACTCGCTCACATTCGCGCAGTCGAACAACCTCGTCTGGCACGAATTGATCGAGACCAAGGACGAAGCAGGGAAATATGCGTTGCTAGACGATCCCGACTGGCGAACCCGCGCCCGCAAGGCCTGGGACGAGGACATGTATCCGCAGGCCTATTTCCGCCGTCCGGAAACGGTCACTATGATCGAATCCGAGAGCGGGCACGGCCCCTTCGGCATTGGCGTAACCCTTGCCGACGTGATCGAGCAAAGCCAAGAAGACCATGCGAGCGATGCGCTCGCCGAATGGTTGAAGCTGAATGGTCTTGGCTCGACGCTGGTCTTCGTCATCGACCGGGAAAGCGACAAGATGCTGGCCGACCTATTCAAGGACCCATACGCCATCGGCAATGTCTCGGATTCCGGCGCTCATGGTCAGATGCTGTGCGGGATTGGCGATCATATCGACCTCATCAAGGACTATGTCGTCAAAAAGGGCCTGCTTACCATCGAGGAAGCCATCCACAACTGCACAGGCAAACTCGCCGCCGTTTTCGGCCTGCACGATCGCGGGACGCTTGAAACTGGAAAAGTGGCCGATATCGCAGTTTGGAATATCGACGAAATAGAACGCCGGCCAACGATCCGCATGTTCGACGTTCCCGACGGGACTGGCGGGCGCACCTGGCGCTATACGCGCGAAGCGGCTCCGATGAGACTGACGATGGTCGCGGGCTACCCCACCTTCCAGGCAGGCTTCTTTACCGGACAGTACCCCGGCAAGATCGCAGGTTATGAGCCGACCGGGTCCGAGGAACTGGCGGAAGCGGCGGAATAAGGAGCAAGTCGATGAACAAGATGGGCAAGCTCGAAAAGCGCGATCCTTCGGAGATCTTCCAGCGCCAAGGCGGCATGACAGAGCGCGAAGCGCAATACATGAAGCAGGGCAAGGAACCCGCGGCAGGCAGCGTTCCGATGTCGACGTCGAAATATCTGAACAGCCCGCTCTTCTCCCATGCCTTCAAGACCATGGCGCTGCGTCGCTATGGTGAAGACCTCCCCTTCACATGGGACATCCCCGAAATGACGCGCGGCATTGCCGACGTTACCGACTATTTCGAGGCAGCAGCCATCGTCGAGCGCGAGCGCGAGAACAACCACGAGTTCGACGCCTGGCTCGCGGCAAGAAAGCCGCTCGCAATCGAAGCCACGGATGTTTCCGAGTGCGCCCCGGGTACCTTGGGCCATGCTGTCCATGCTTTCATCACCCAATCCGGAATGACGATGCGGTTCGTCCACAATGTCGAGGCGCGTAGCGACTACGAATTCGTCATGCAGGCGATTGGACATAGTCACGATCTCCAGCATCTCCTGACCGGTTTCGGACCCAATCACGCGGGTGAGCTTGCTCTCGCGGTGATGAATGTGACTGCCAATGCGCGGCTGCTCTCGAGCGAGCTCGCCCAGGAGCTCAGCATCAACAACAGTTTTGTTTCCAGCGCGATGATCGCACGCACGATGTTCAACTACCATGCAGGCGTTCCCCTGATGGCCGAAGCGGTAAGAATGGGTATCGAGCGAGGCGAAGCCTTGAACCGCCCCCTGTTCATGATCGATTATTCCGCGCATCTGGACCAGCCACTTGAAGATATCGCTACCGAATATGGGTTTGATCGGGGACCGGGTGACCGGTGGGAAGAAGCGAGCAAAGTATTGCGAGGCTGACCGGACGCGGTGCCTAGAAATCGAATAGCGGTGTGAAAACCAGCCGGTCCAGATAAGCGCCAATCTGTTCCGGTTCGATGTCGTCGTGTCCCTCCAACCACCACGCCAGGATCGCAAAGATTGCGCCGACCGCGAAATGGCTACCCAAGGTTGGCGGAAGATCGATGGACGCAGCGTCTTGCGAGGAACTTGCAACCGCGAGAGAATCGAAAAGCATCGCATCACGGGTGTGGTTGGCCGCCCCCCCTGCCAGCATGACACGATAGACGTCCTTGTGCTGGTCAACGAAGCGGCAGATCTCGATCGCCGCCGCGTGATGATCGTCTGATGCGATGAGTGCAGACACCCGCAAGTTGATTTCGTGTAGGAGGCTCGCCGTTACGGCATTCCAGAGGGATTGCTTGTCCGGATAATGTCGGAAGAAGGTCGCGTAGCCAATCTCCGCCTGCGCAACGATTTCGGTAATCGAGATGTCATCAAGACGCTTTTTGGCGACAAGCGCGAGCATGGCTTCGTGCAGGCGCTGACGGCTACGCTGGGCTCGCGGATCGAGTGGGCGGGCGCTTACCTCGTTCATCTGCTTTCTCTAGCGACGATCTGCTTGCCGATAAACTGTGCCCTTACGTCGTTCCGGCCACGGCTGCTTTGAGTTGTTCGACAATGAACTTGAGCGATTGTTGAGCACAGTCGAGAGTGAACATGCCAGCAAATCCGTGAAAGGCACCTGCAAAGTCCCGATAAACGACAGGCACATTTGCCTCCTCCAGTCGCGCAGCGAACTTCGCGCCATCGTCACGCAGAGGATCGTAACCAGCCGTGATGATGGTAGCCGGAGGCAGTCCCGACAGGTCGCTTGCGCTGCCAGGAGCAGAGAACTGGTCGACCTCCCCTTCCTCCTGTCCGATATATTGCTTCCAGAACCACCGCATGGCTTCCTGCGTGAGGTAAAAGCCCTCAGCGTTCTCAGTATATGAAGCCGTCGAAAAATCGTTCAGGGTTACGGGATATATGAGCAGCTGGTGGATAATTGGCGGCCCGCCATTGTCTCGCGCCCAGATTGCAAGCGCCGCGGCCAGAGCTCCGCCTGCACTATCGCCTGATACAATGATCCGCGACCTGTCGATCCCGTGCATTTTTGCCTCGTCGCTGACTGCCCAGTTCAGCACGTCGAGACAATCTTCGAACCCCGCCGGATAAGGATGCTCGGGCGCAAGGCGATAGTCTATCGAGACGATGGTCAGGCCCGTTTCGCGAGCGAGTGTACGGCAATAGGGATCGTGCGTCTCGATACTGCAAGTCACAAAACCGCCGCCATGCATATACAGCAGGGTCGGACGAGTCCCCTGCTCCGAACCGTGGCGATAGCAGCGGATAGTGACGGGGCCGTTTCGACCCTCGACATCGAACGTTTCGACCTGGTCTACAGGGATGACCTCAACCTGCCGTTCGGCAAGGCCTGCCGCCCTTCCCTCCCGATACTCATGAGCGACCGTATGGGCATTGGGTACCGGAGCGATTGATTCCAGCAGGTCGACCATTTGCCTAGCATCAGGGTCCAGCGGCATGCCATTCCTCTCATGATGACGCTATAATTCTTTTCAGATACCTCTTTTAAGCATAAGACCGTCTGAAGAGGAAGTTTATTTGATGAACAGGGACGGCAAAAAACTGGTCGGGAGACGGATCGTCGTGACTGGTGCGGCGTCAGGCATGGGCGAAGGTATCGCCCGCCTTTTCTCATCCGAAGGGGCGAACCTCACCCTGGTCGATATCGACGCCGAGAGATTGGCCTCCCTCGCCAAAGAATTGCGCGCGAAAAACGCCGTTTGCGACGTCTCGAGCGAAAGGGAAGTGAACACCGCGGTTGATTCCGCTGCTCGGTCCATGGGCGGGATCGATGGCCTCGTGAATGTGGCCGGTATCCTCGTGCGCAAGCAGGTTCGCGAGACCGGCTACGACGACTTTCAGCGAGCCGTCGGCGTCAATCTTGCGGGCCCGTTCCTGATGTGCCGTGCGGCCTTGAAGCACCTCGAAGCCGCCGAGGCCGCTACGATCGTGAATATCGCGTCGCTTGCAGGCCTGAGGTCTCAGCCTGGCATGGCGGTGTACTCTGCGACGAAAGCGGGATTGGTGGCGTTTTCGGAAGCTTTTTCGGGCGAACTCGGGCCAACAGTCCGGATCAACACAATCTGCCCCGGCGTGATCCGAACCCCGATGATAGATTTTATGTTTGAGGCACAGGAATCGGACGGAAGTGTCAAAAATCTCAATCGTGCCGCTCGACCGGGAACTGCGGAAGATGTAGCCCGCGCCTGCCTTTTCCTGACCTCCCCGGACTCTAATTTCACGTCGGCAGCGACGCTGGCCGTCACCGGAGGTCATTTCAGATAATCGTTCACGTATTGCTGCAAATGTCAGCAATACGACTGCTTTCAGGAGTTGAATACAATGGCTGAACCGAAAAAGAAGCAGCGCGAGGCCGGCGCGGCATCGGCGGTCGACGAGGCCGCAAAAAAACTGCGCATCTTCGCCTTGTCGAAGCAGGACGAAGAGTTCCTTGGGTCAGAAGAGGATATGATCGACCTGCTAAAGGTGTCGCGTCCAACCCTGCGGCAAGCCTCCGCCAGAGTGGTTCAGGAAAACCTTATCAAGATCAAACGCGGTGTCGGCGGGGGCTATTTCGCGACCCGACCGGGCTCACTTAGTGTGAGCAGAATGGCCGCGCTATATTTGATGTCGCGCAATGCAGGCTTGTCCGAAACGACGGCAGCAATGAAGCCATTGCGCGCTGAACTGGCGAAGAGAGCAGCCTGGAATCAGGATCCCGAACAAAAGGCCAAGCTGAAGAAGTTCATCGATTGCCAGGTGGATCTCGACGCCAACAAGAATGAGGCCGATGGACATGGCTATCGCGAGTTCCTCCGCAGCGAGCGACTGTTCGGCGAAATCCTGGGTGAAATGAGCGAGAACGCCGTTCTCACACTGCTGCTCGACATCCTTTACGATTTTACTGCTCAGTTGCGGCGCGAGCAGGATGTGCTGATCAATCGCCCGGACCGAGTTGAAACCTACCGCAAACTCAGGTTGAAACTCGCCAGCTCAATTCTCGAAGGCGATGTCGAAATGGCTGAAATTGCCAGCCACCGCTGCTCGGATACAATCGAAGAGTGGATGGCTAAGAGCCTCGAAAATACCAAGTTTGGCGACGCTGTCCTGCATCATGGCTGATGCTGGGGTCGTCGAGCGCCTGTGCGACGAACTGCTGGCCGAGAACCAGGAGCTTGATGCATTCGTCTCGGATCTGAGCGCGGAGGATTGGGGGTGTGTGACGCCCTTTTTCGACTGGACGGTTCGCGACCAGATCCTGCACCTTTTCCAGGTTGACCGATTCGGACTTATCTCACTCGGCGATGTCGATGCATTTCGCGCTACCGTTACCGCGATCCGCGCGAAACAGGCCGACGGTATCGAATTGTCACAGCAAATCCGCACCGAGTTCGAAGGCATTTCCGATGCCGAAGTATTGCGCATCTGGCGCGAGGGATACGAACGCATTGTCAGATCTCTTCGGACCGCGGAAGATGGTTACCGAGTGGCCTGGTTCGGACCGGAAATGGGCGTTCTATCCTTTGCCACCGCCCGCTTGATGGAGGTCTGGGCGCATGGTCAGGATATCTACGACCTTTTCAGGGTCCAGCGGGAACCGACATCCCGCATCCGCCATGTATGCGATCTTGGTGCCCGAACCTTCGGCTGGTCCTTCCGCAATCGAGAGTTGGAGCCACCTGAGCGGCCAACTGTGCGACTGGAAGCCCCCTCAGGCGAAGAGTGGGAATGGCCGGGCAGCGACAGTCTTGTAAGCGGACCCGCACTCGATTTCGCGCTGGTCGTGACCCAGCGCCGCGCCCCGGAAGATACCGAACTGGTGACCTGCGGAACCGAGGCAGACCAATGGCTGGAGATAGCGCAGTGTTTCGCCGGAGCCCCGCAGGAGCCGGCCGCTCCAGGATCGCGCCCGCCGCATTCCAGCGCGAAGGAAGGGAATAGGGATGGATAAGGAATTTGCCGGTCTCAGCGTAATCGTCACGGGTGCCGCATCGGGCCTCGGGCGTTCTGTCGCAGTGGAACTCAGCCAGAGAGGCGCAGATCTTGCTCTTGTCGACGTAAACGAGGGTGGCCTTGAGGAAACCGAGGCACTGTGCGCTGAGAATGGCAGCAAGACCATCGTCATTCCTACCGATCTGTCGGATCCCGATGCCTGCCTCCGCCCGGTAGCCAAGACCGTAGAAAAGTTCGGTCGTCTCGATTCACTTTGCAATGTGGCCGGGATGCTGGTCTTCGGGCACGCGGCCGAGACCAGCGTCGAGCAGTACGACAAGCTCTACGCGGTCAATGTCCGCGCGCCCTTCCTGCTCTTCCAACAGGCCTTCCCCCATCTCGAAAAGACTGCCGGTTCTGTCGTCAACGTCGCATCCGCGTCGGGATTGACCGGTCACAGCTATATCGCGGCCTATTCGTCGACAAAGGGCGCGCTCATAGCCCTGACACGCAGCCTCGCCGTCGAGTATTGGAAGACACCAGTGCGGATCAACGCGGTCGCACCTGGCGGCATGTTGACGCCAATGGCAACTGGCACGACCGTGACGGAAGACTACGATCCGCAACTGCTCTTCATCGGATCCGGCCCACGGGAGATCGCCCAGCCCGAGGATGTCGCTCAGGTGGTGGCTTTCCTCGCATCACCGCGCGCCAAACGGGTGCATGGTTCCGTTTATTCGATGGACCAGGGTGTAACCGCCTGACGTCCGGAATTCTCGACAGCGCGTCCGACACCCTGCCCACCCCTATTGCCTGAACTGGCAATTCCTGTATCTCAATTGGCAGAGATAAACGACCATGGGAATGTCCGCGAAGAGCGGACTGAGGATGAAGGCCGGCGATGACAAAGCAACTCGACAGCATCATTGCCGACGCGCTGGCCGGCGACGGAGACAAGACGGCGCTAGACTTCAAGGGCCGCGAAGTCCCATGGTCATACATGCGCAACGTCGCCGACGCGGTAGAACGGCTTCTGGATGAGGCCGGGTTAGGCGAGGCGCAGCAAATTGGCTTCGTTCCACGCAATCGCCCTGCCTTCGCCGCTTCGTTACTGGCCTTGCTGGCAGGCAGGCGTACGATAATCATGGCCTATGCCTTCCAATCGCCCGAAGCCATTGCTGCCGATCTGAGGAAACTTAACCTGCCCGCCGTCATTGCCGACGAACAGGACTGGACCGAGGAAACGATCGCAGCCCTTGCCCCCGGAGCACTTGGTATCTCGCTTTCCGCCGACCTTGATGCAGAAAGTCCTGTGAAGCTTGTCGCAGGCGACCCATCAGCCGACCGTGCAGGAACTGCTCCTCCGACAGAGCAGCCTGTTGTCGAGCTACTGACCAGCGGAACCACTGGCGCTCCCAAGAGATCGAGAACGCAGTATTCGACGATCGAAACCGCGATCCTTGCCCAAGGCGTGCTGGATCAGGGTGGCAAATCCGATGAAGAAGGCGACCCGGGCACGGTCAACTTCCCTATATCGAACATCTCGGGCATCTATTCCCTTCTACCTTACGTCGTTTCGCGCCGGCTGGTTCTTTTCCAGGAAAAATTCGACCTCGACGACTGGCTTGCCTTCGTGAAGAGGCATCGGCCCACGGCAGTCATCATTCCCCCGGCTGGGATACGGATGATGCTCGATCGGCCTGACATCGACGACGACGCACTGGAAGGTGTCAGCTATCTCATGGTGGGAACTGCAGCGGTGGATGCAGACTCCCATCGCGCCTTCGAACAACGCTTCGGGGTAGCGATCCTTCTCTCCTACGGGGCCACAGAGTTCTGCGGCGCTGCCACCTCGATGTCCGCGCCACTGCACCAGCAATTTGGTGAGGAAAAATTCGGTAGCGTCGGCAAGCCGACTGGACAAAACGAAGTACGCATCGTCGATCCCGATACGCGCGAGGTACTGGCCGCAGGCAAGACGGGACTTATCGAGGTGAAGGTCCCGATGCTCGGTGATGATTTCATCAAGACTACAGATCTCGGCATGCTCGACGAAGACGGCTTCCTCTTCCACCGCGGGAGGAATGACGGCGTAATCGTGCGCGGCGGTTTCAAGATTATGCCAGGTTCCATCGAAGCCGTGATCAACCGGATCGAGGGCGTGGCAGTTTGCAGCGTGGTCGGAGCGCCCGACCGCCGCTTGGGCGAGGTACCGGTGGCGGTGATTGAAATGCAGCCGGGACGCGATCCGCTTCCTGCCGCCGAAGTCGAAAAGGCCATCCGGGCCGAATTGCCGGCCACCAATGTACCGGTGGCCTTTCTTTTTCCCGATGCGCTGCCGCGCACACCATCGCTCAAGATCGATCTCAAGAACGTCAAGAGATTGGCAGCCGAAGCACAGGCCGAAGGGGCTGGCGCGTGAACCTTTCGCTTTCCGAAGATCAAGCAATGCTGGCGGACGAATTTCGCAAGTTCTTCGGCGACCTCAGCTCGATGGAGCGCGTCCGGAAAGCTGAAGAAGAAGGCGGCTTCGACCGCGAGCTCTGGCAAGCAATAGGCGAAATGGGCGCACTCGCCATGCGCCTGCCCGGTGAAGACGGCTTCGGAACATTTGATGCCGGGCTGGTCGCATTCGAAGCCGGCCGCCAACTAGTCAGCGGCCCCCTCATCGAAGGCATGCTCGCATCGCGATTGCTAGCCCAGTTGCAGGCACCGGACGAATTGCTGGAACGTGCGAGTACGGGTGATGCAGTCGTGACGCTAGCCCTGGCAGAGGCGAGTAGTGGTCCCCAGATCGTTCCGGGCGGGGCGATTGCTGATGCCGTGCTCGTACTCGATGGCGCTCAAGTTAAATTGGCGCGGCCCAGCGAACGCGCATCACCCGAGAATCTCGCCGGCCAACCCATCGTCTCAATCGACTTTTCCGAATGCGAGTTGGAGAATCTTGAGGGTAGCAACGATGCCCGCAGTCTGTTTCTGGCTGCGCTCGAGGAATGGAAGTTGCTCACCGCAGCTCACCTTACCGGGATGGGCCTGCGTGCACTCGAGCTGGCTGGCGACTATGCCAAGGAGCGCGAGCAATTCGGCAGGCCCATCGCGACTTTCCAGGCAATAGCTCACCCGCTTGCTGACATGGCGTCGGAAATGACCGGCAGCGATATGCTGTGGCGCTGGGCAATCACGGAGATCGCGCAAGGCGGAGAACAGTCGACTGCTGCGGCACCGATGGCGTATTGGTTCGCCGCACAGGCATCATCGCAGGCAGTCTATCGCGCTCAGCATACTTTCGGCGGATATGGCCTCGCGCTGGAGTACGATATCCAGCTTTACGTCAGGCGGGCCCGCGCTGTTGCTGCGGTCCTGGGCGACCCGCGAGACCAGTTGATTGTCGCTGGCAAGCGCCTTTGGCTAGACGAGACATCGCCTCTCCCCGAAGTCGGCAGCGCCCAGGTCGAGTTTGGTTATGGCGAGGAAGCCGTTGCTTTCGCGGAGGAGACCCGAACGTTCTTTCAGAAGGAGTTGACGCAAGAATATCGCGACAACGCTCATTTTTCCTACGATGGTCATGACTGGGACCTCAACAAGAAAATGGGTAAGGCGCGGCTGCTGTTTCCCAGCTGGCCAATCGAACATGGTGGTCGCGGACTGGACGACCTTGCGACGGCTGCTGCCCTGCAAGTCTGGGAAGATGAAGGCGTCACCTCGCATTCGCAATATGTCTCCAACCTCGTTGGCCATTCGATCATTCATTTCGGATCGGATGAATTGAAAGCAGACATCGTACCACGCCTCGCTGATGGCGAAATCATCTCCTGCCTTGGCTTTTCCGAGCCACATTCCGGCAGCGACGTCTTCGCGGCGAAAACGAAGGCGCGTCAGGCCGATGACGGAAGCGGTGACTGGATCATCGACGGCCAGAAAATGTGGACGAGCGGCGCAAATCTCGCCCATCACGTGTTTCTTCTCGCGCGCACTGATCATGAAGCACCCAAGCACCGGGGCATGACCGTATTCCTGGTGCCGCTGGATGATCCTGGCGTCGAAATCCATCCGGTCCACACGTTTCAGGACGAGCGGACCAATGCTACCTTCTACGAAAACGTGCGCGTGCCGGACAGCTATCGCATCGGCCCGGTCAATGGCGGTCTCGAGGTGATGGGCTTTGCCCTCACCATTGAACAGGGTGGCGGCGGTTTTGTCGGTCCACACCGTCACGCCGTCGAAGCAGCGGTTGAGTGGGCTGAAGAAGCAGGCCGTATCGTCGAGCCGCGCGTCCTTGAACGCATTGCCGCTGCAGCCACGCGCAACCGTGCATCCTATTTGCTATACTGGCGTGCGCTGCACCTGAAAGCAGAAGGCGGTGATCGTGCAGCCGGGCCGATGAGCAAACTCTACGGGTCTGAATCCTTGCTCAAGGACGCGGTCGATCTGTTCGAACTGGCCGCTCCCGACACGCTAATTCGCGGGAAACATGGCGCACAGCGTCTCGAACATGAAATGCGCCACGCTTCTGTGACGACCGTCTACGGCGGCACCAGCGAGGTCCATCGCAGCCAGGTGGCCGAAGCCTTCTTCGGCTTGCCCAAGAGCAGGTAGACAGATGCGTCTGATCGAAGATCCGAAACTCGACCAGTTTCGCGCCGAATGCCGCGATTGGCTGCAGGACAATGTGCCCAAGGGGCCACGACCTGCAGAAGGTCTTGCGTTACGCGAATATGACCTTGCGTGGCAGCGGACCCAATATGACGGCGGCTGGGCAGGCGTATCGTGGCCAGAGGAATTTGGCGGACGAGGTCTGTCCGTTCTTGAGCAACTCATATGGCACGAGGAATATGCCCGAGCAGGCGCCCCGCCCTCCGCCTCGATGTTCGTTGCATTGAGCCACGCTGGACCCACGATCATCGTCCAGGGCTCTGATCAGCAAAAACGCACGTACCTTCCGCCGATCCTCAAAGGCGAAGAAAATTGGTGCCAAGGGTTCTCCGAACCGGGCGCCGGATCAGACCTTGCATCCCTTAAGACCCGCGGCGTCGTAGACGGTGACCATCTTGTCGTTACCGGGACCAAGATCTGGACCAGTTATGCAGAAGGTGCCAACCGGCAGGAACTGCTCGTTCGCACCAATCCGGACGAACCGCGTCATCGCGGTTTGACATGGATCGTTTGCGACATGGATCTGCCCGGCATCGACATCCGCCCGATTACCGCGATGAGCGGTGTGACCCATTTCGCGCAGGTATTTTATGACGAAGTACGCATCCCGCTCGCCAATGTAGTGGGCGAGATCAACAAGGGTTGGAATATCGCCATGACGACGCTTGGATTCGAGCGCGGCACGGGGACAATTGCACACCAGATCGAACTCGCGAACGGCGTCGAACGGCTGATCGAGGCGGCTCGAGGTACTGTCGATCCATTGACCAATCGATCGATGATCGACGACGAAGCCATCGCGGCGAAACTGGCGGGCCTGCGGGCAGAAGTCATGGCACTGCGATCTCTGACCGTCGCTTCGGTATCGCGCGGGATGCGCGAAGAAGTCCCGGGCGCGGAAGGCAATATCCCTGCCCTCTATTTTGGCGAACTGACCCGCCGCGTGAACGGCGCAGCTCTCGAAATCTTCGGGTCTTCCGCCTTGGTTCGCGATGGAGCCCACAACTGGCCACTTCATTACTTGGAAAGCTTCAAATGGGCGATCGGTGGGGGTACGTCGGAAATCCGCCGCAATGTCATCGGTGAGCGCGTACTCCAGCTGCCACGTGGTCCCAGAGCTATATGAGCCACGATATGATCATAGATCTCCATCCGACCGAAGACCAACAGATGATCGCCGACAGCATCGGCGGGATGCTTGCGGACGCCCTTCCTGTGTCGCGGCTGCGCGAAGAAAGCGGTCACGCCGGTGCGATCGAGCGCAGTCTGTGGAACGACCTGGCCGAAATGGGTCTTTTCGGCATGGGTATCGCGGAGGAAGATGGCGGAGCGGGGTACGGATTGCCCGAGGAGATCGTCGCAGCACGCGAGCTGGGTCGCGTACTCGCCTCACCTTCTGTCCTGGCACAGATGGCAGCTGTACACCTGTCCGAGGACAACGTGCGAGAGGCGCTCATCGCGGGCAAAGAACGCGCAGCTTTCGCAGCGCGCGGCTTGGGCGGCGAGGTTCTACTATTCGACGGCGCTGGTGCAGACCATGTCGTCCTGCTTTCGGACACAGCGGTCCTTGCATCATGTGAGATGTTTGACTGGCAAAGCGCTGTATCCATGGATGAAACACTGACGATCCATCGATCACCCCATACCGATCCGACCGAAGACACGCGGTCGCCGATTGCTGACCGGATTTCGCTCCTGCTCTCTGCCGCGCTTTCAGGGATGGCGCATGGGGCCACGGCGTTGGCAGTCGAGTATGCGTCGCAGCGTGAACAATTTGGTCAGCCGATCGGATCGTTTCAGGCCATAAAACACCAATTGGCCGACATGCGCGTGCGTGCCGACGCCGCCGACAGCCAGACCATGGTTGCAGCCGTAGCCTTCGGGCGAGGCAATAACGACAGGAATGAAGTTGCAGCAGCGCGCTGGCTTGCAGGAGACGCAGCAATCTCCAATGCCAAGGCGGGTATCCAGGTTCACGGGGGTATGGGCTTCACCGCAGAATGCGACGCGCATCTTTTCCTGAAGCGAGCGCACACATTTGCATCGCTGGGAAGCTCGCGCAGGGCCGAAGAACGGCGCCTGCTCGATCAGCAATGATCGTCAAAGGTTGGGGTTGTCGTCCGCCGATATCGGCGGAACCGCCATCCAGCCGCCATCGACGATTATATTCTGTCCATTGATGAAATTGGCAGCGTCAGAAAGGGCGAAGGCGATGGTCTCTGCCACCTCCTCTGGCGTGCCGAAACGACCTGCGGGCAATTTGCGTTCGAAAAGTGCGTTCATCTCGTCCGAAGGCGTAATGCGGGGCGTAGCGATCGGCCCCGGTGAGACACAATTCACGCGAATGCCGAGCTTTCGCCACTCAACAGCCATCGACTTCGCAAGTGCGACCATTCCGGCCTTTGCAGCGCCATAAGCCGCGTGGCGGGCTGCGCCCTGTTCGCCCCCGATCGAACCGGTAAACACAAGAGAACCTCTCTTGCCTTCGTCCTTCAACCGGCGGACCATGGTCCTCCCGATAAGGAACATGGGCCTCAGGTTCAGCGCCAGCTGATCGTCCCACACCTGCGTTTCCATCGCCAACAGGTCGCAAAAGCCAGCAGTTCCAATAATGTTGGCCGAAAGCGATGGTGTCCCGAAGAGCTCGTTCGCAGCGTCGACCACCCTGATGATCGATTCCTCGCTCATAACGTCGCCTGCCACTGAAGCGGCGTTCAGCCCTTCACCACAAAGCTCCTCAGCCAATGCATCACCGGCTTCGGGTTTGCGTCCCACGATCACGACCTTGGCGCCCCGGGATGCCAGCAGGCGTGACGTCGCTTCACCGATACCGGCAGCCCCGCCCCACACAATGGTACATTGGCCTTCCAGATCGAGAGAATTCGTCACAATCCGACTCCCACTTCCATGTTTCGGTTGTCCGCCCAGCTCTCATTGCAAGTTTCGACCAGGGCAAGCGCATCGCGCTGCAACTGCCTGCCTTTGATCGGGGCCTCGGAATAGCTGACGCCGATGTTGTAGATCACACGACCGTGCCTGTCGAAAATCGGGGCGGAGAGGTTCTGGACCCAGTATTCCTGATCAGCGTCTATAGCCTCCGGTTGGTAGAGACCATTGTCCATCGCCGCCAAGAGCATGGCCAGCCGCCCCTCCTCGATACCGTCGCCTTGCGATTCCACCAGATGCCGAGTGAATGCACCGTGCTCGGCAGAACGGAGCGAAACCAGAAATCCTCGCTCCCTTAACAAAGCAAGCGCACCTTCGTGCGCCTCTCGAGCCGCCTGTGAAGTGCTGGGTCCGTCCGGAGCGCACCAAGCCGCGGCATCGTCATCTTCAGACCATGCAAAGAACAGGCCACCAAGCGGCGCCCTAAGAGGTACACGCTGACCGACACGCAAGCTCGCTGCCTTACCGCCGAGACCTGCAAAACGGGCGACGCCGATGATGTCGCTGCCTGCTCGCGCGGTCAGCAACGTTTCACGTCCGCTCGCCAGCGCCCAGTCTTGTGCGACACGTCGAGCCTGTGTCAGCAAAGGATCATGTCGCGCGGCCGCTTCACCGATGGCCACCACTGCAGGTGCAAGCCAATAGGTTTTGCGTTCCGGATCGCGGAGCAGATACCCCCTCTGCATCAGGACGTTGAGAATGGCGTGACAGGACGATGCGTTCGTCCCTGTCAGGCGAACGATGTCCGAAAGGGTGAAGGTTTCCGCCGGTTGCCCGGCCATGAGATCTACGATCTCCAGCGCGCGAAGTGCGGAAAGGGCTGGCCTGCTCATACAGTGAGACTAGCGGTGCGATCTGTTTTTGCAACAGCGAAATACATTTCGACATTGCAAAATATGGCGAATCGGTTAAAGAGGTAGAGGAATTAGAGGAGCCAAGGTAGTGATCGATCGTGCATTCATTCTTCGCGGACTTGAGGTGGCCGACCTCGATGCGGTGAAAATCACCCTTTTCCACCACACGCGTGACGCAACCCTCAAGCAACTGCCTCTGGCCGCCAAGATGAGCGACGAGCAAAAAACGGACCTGCGCATAAAGGCTGCCGACTGGCTGCTTGAGAATGCGTCCGACTCTCGAGTCGAGCAGCCCTCGCCAGACGCCATGCGCGAAATGATGGAAATGGGCACCGGTTCACCGATCGGCGACAAAGAGTATAATGCCCGCGCCCCGATCGCCGGCTTCGAAGACTATCCCTATTTCGCCCAATGGCAGGATGAAGCACCGGAAATTCCCGAAGACTTCAAGGTCGCGATCATTGGCAGCGGATTCGCCGGCGTCGGCATGGGCAAGCAGTTCGACATACTCGGTATCGACTATGTGATCCTCGAGCGCCGTCCCGAACCGGGCGGGGTCTGGAGCATCAACACCTATCCGGACGTGCGCGTGGACACCATGTCGGTGACCTATGAACTCGCTTTTGAACGCAAGTTCCATTGGAAGGAATATTTCGGCCGCGGCAGCACTGTGCGGAAGCACTTGGATGACGTGTCTCGCAGCCATGGAATGCACGCCAAAACTCTCTTCGAGCACGACGTGAAAGAAGCCCGCTGGGATCCTGCTGCCAGCCTCTGGCGCCTCACCGTCGCCTCGCCGGAAGGTGAGAAGGTCATATCGGTCAACGCTGTTGTTTCCTGCAGCGGCCTTTTCGCTACTCCGAAGATCATCGAATTTCCCGGCAAAGAGTCTTTCGAAGGCGAAATCGTCCACACCGCCGAATGGCCTGCCGACCTTCAATTCAAAGGCCGCAAATTGGCGACCATCGGCAACGGATCCACCGGCGTACAGATTTTGGGTGCCCTCGCTCGCGAGGCCGAGCACGTTAGCGTTTTCCAGCGCACGCCCCAATGGATCACGCCCCGCGCAGGCTACGGGCGCCCGATCGAGGAAGAGCACCTCTGGCTGATCGAAAACTTCCCCGGCTATCGCAACTGGTGGCGGTTCACGGCTACCGTACCGCTGTTCGACACGCATAAGCTCATGCTGCCCGACCCTGAATGGCAGGCACAGGGCGGCGTGGTAAACGAAGGCAACGATGCCATGCGAGAGGTTCTAAAGAACTATATCGCAGACCAGGTGAATGGCGACGAAGAGCTCATTGCGCAGCTCACCCCGGACTATGCCCCCCTTTCCCGTCGCCCGGTGGTGGACAACGGCTGGTACAAGGCGCTCACCCGCGACAACGTCGATCTCGTAAGCAAGCCGATCAAGCGGCTCGTCGCCAACGGCATCGAGACCGAAGACGGCGAAATCCATGAGTGCGATCTCATTGTGACGGCGACCGGATATGCCGTCGAAAAGTATCTGTGGCCGACGCGCTACAAGGGCGATCACGGGCAAGACTTGCATGACGAATGGGATTCGAAGGATGGTGCGCGTGCTTACATCGGGCTGATGCATCCGGGCTTCCCGAATTTCTTCTCGATTTATGGTCCGAATTCGCAACCGATTTCCGGCGGTCCGCAGCAACCGGTGTGGTTCGCCACCTGGGGCAGCTTTGCCGCCCGTATGCTCATGCGTATGCTGGAAGAGGGCAAATCACAGGTCGAAGTCACCCGCGAGGCTTACGACGCCTACAACGCGGCACTCGATGAAGAATCGAAGCAGCTTGTTCAGCTTAGCGCTCTCGGTGGGGCGGATAAGAACTACTATCTGAATGCCGACCAAGGCGGACGTCTGCAGGTAAACGCACCGTGGTATAGTCCTGAATATCATCGTCTGCTGACAGAAATCGATTGGGATGCCGTCAAATTCTCCGGTCATGCCGAGATGACATCCGAAGACAAATTACAGGGAGCAGCCTGATGGACGCACTCGATTTCAACGGTCGCGTGGCAGTAGTTACGGGAGCGGGCTCGGGCATCGGCAAGGCAATGGCCTTCGAAGCGGCAAAGCGCGGCATGACCGTTGCCCTCGCCGACATTGCCGAAGATGCTGTTACGGAGACGCTTCGCCAGATCGAGGCAGATGGCGGCAAGGGCCTAGCGCGAAAACTCGATATCCGAGACGCCGACGCCTTTGATGCCTTCGCAAATGAAGTGATCAAAGAATTCGGCATGCCAGCCGCTGTCTTCGCCAATGCCGGGATCTTGAATTACGGATCGACGCTCAGGCCTGATCTCGAAATCTGGCGGCGCTCGCTGGATATCAATATTCTCGGGGTTATTCACACGGTCCATGCATTTCTCGGCAAGATGCTGGACTCCGGTGAAAGCGGCCAGTTCGTCATCACCGGTTCTATGGGGAGCTTTGTCGCAGCACCGGAATTGGCTTCCTACACTGCTGCGAAGCACGGTGTCTGGGCAATTTGCGAGGCTCTGCGCATGGAACTCGGCAGCCAGGAAAAGGTCGGGGTTTCGATGCTTGCCCCGCCGCGGGTAGATACGCCCCTGCTCAAGGAAAGCGTTGCCCGCACCACCGCAGCCGCTGGCGAGGAAGCAGGCAAGCAGATCCGAGGCGGAGCAATGACGCCCGAAGCGATTGCAGAAGCCGCCTTCAAAGGTGCCGAGACACGCGAATTCTACATAACGCCACAGATCGACGACGTGGCACCGATGATCCGCGATCGCATCTCTCGCCTGCTCGACCGTTGATCGGATAGCCGATGGCGCAGCAGCCGCCACCCGCAACAAAGGTATCCTCGCCCTTTGCTACGCCGTTCTTTACCGCGCTCTGGCTAACTACGCTCGTTTCCTCCTTCGGAACGACCATTCAGGGCGTGGGTGCAGCATGGCTGATGACAGACTTGTCGGGTTCGCCGGCGATGGTATCGCTCGTCCAGACCTCGATGGTTTCGCCGATCATGTTGTTCTCGCTGTTGGCAGGCGCGCTGGCGGACGGGTTCGACCGGCGGCTGGTGATGATCCTTTCACACATCTCTATGCTGATAGCCTCGGTCGGTCTGGTTTTATTCGCCTGGGCTGGGCTCCTGACGCCTACGATCCTGCTGGCATTCACATTCGCCATCGGATGCGGGCTCGCGTTCAACGCCCCGGCAAGCCAGGCAATCGTGGGCGAGATAGTCCCGCGCCCTGCCCTTCCTGCCGCCGTCGCCTATAATTCAATGACCTTCAATATCGCCCGGTCGCTAGGCCCGGCAATTGGCGGCGCGGTAGTCGGTGCGGCAGGCGCAGTCGGTGCGTTTGTCCTCAACGCATTCACCTACCTCCCGATGTTGGCTGTCCTGTCGCGACGCCCGCCGACAGAGCAAAGAGGGACACTACCGCGGGAGCGCATGTGGCATGCAATGGCCGCAGGTGTGAATTACACTCGCATGTCTCCCGATATACTGAGGGTCATGCCGCGTGCCGCTCTGTTCGGTTTCGCAATTGCAGCGGTTTCGGGCCTTCTCCCGATCGTTGCGAAAGACAAACTGGATGGAGGACCGCTGGTCTTCGGTCTCTTGCTGGCGACTTACGGGGCCGGATCAGTAGCGGCAGGATTTCTGGTCCGGCCGGCGCTGACGCGCCTGGGTAGCGAAAAAGTCGTTGCGCTGGCATCGATTTGTGCAGCGGCAGGCACCGCCATCGTCGCTATCAGCCCGTGGATTGCGTTGACCGCATTAGCCCTGATTTTCGTGGGCGTAGGCTGGGTCCTGGCGCTATCTACCTGCAACACCGTAGTCCAGCTAGCAGCGCCGCGCTGGGTTGTCGCGAGAGCCCTGTCACTCTACCAGATGGCAGCTTTCGGTGCGATGGCTGCAGGCGCTGCCAGTTTCGGTGTCCTCGGCAGCTCGATTGGCATCGAAACGGCTCTCCTGATCGCTGCCTCCATCCATGTCCTCTCAATCGTACTCGGGCAGTTCCTGCCCTTGATAGACGAGGAGCGCGATCTCGCTCCCAACAACTGGCAAGAACCTGACCTGGCATTGCCGATCGAGGGGAGAAGCGGACCGATCGTGATCAGCGTCACCTACGATATCGACGAAGCCGACGTCCCCGCATTTCTCGCTCTGATGGGGGAGAGGCGACGCGTGCGCAAACGAGATGGCGCGCATGGCTGGACCCTCCTGCGCGACCTTGGCTCTCCTGAACGCTGGATCGAGCGTTACGACGTTGCGACCTGGCATGACTACATCCGGCACAATCAGCGTCCCACCGCTGCGGATGCAGCAAACTGGACCGCGATCCTAGCGCTTCATCGCGGTGATTTCCCTTTGATCACGCGGCTGATCGAGCGACAGACGGGCGGCCTGCCCGCAAGTCGAGAGCCAAGCGCACGCGAACTTGCAAGCTTCTCACAGCCCTAGCCGAAGAGCTTGCGAACCTCATCCAGAGATATTTTCAGTGATGCGTTGCGCGGAAGGGAATCCAATATCCTTATCTCGACTGGAATCTGGTATGCAGGGAGCAAATCACGCAGTCTGCGGGTAATTCCGCTGATGCTGAGCGTCGCATCTCGCTCACGCTCTACAACGGCTACGGGAACTTCCCCTAACCTCTCATCGGGAATTCCCACCACCGCCGCATCAGAGACGCCTTCCAGAGTGCGCAGCTTTCCGGCCACATGATCGGGTACGATCTTGAAGCCTCCGCGATTGATAGCGCCGTCCGAACGTCCATGAATAAATAGAAAGCCGTCATCATCAATCGAAGCGAGATCGGTCGTCCGCACCCATCCATCCCCCAGACGAGCCACTTTCGCTTCCAGAATTCCGGTTTTTCCCGGCGCGAGAGGATGCCCGCTTCCCTCGTCAACGATACGTATAGTGACACCCGCACTGGCCCGCCCCGCGCTTCCACGCTTGCGTAATCCGAACTCGCGATACTCGGCGAGCGACCAATTCGCGATCACACCAGCGAATTCTGTCGCTCCATACGCGGTAAGCACGGGCACACCGAACCGCCGTTCGAACGCTTCCTGAAGCTCCGGCTCAACGCGACCTCCGCCGACGGCGACAAGATCGAGACTGGCAAGCCAGTCGTCCGGAAATTCGCACTCCAGCACCATCTTGATGCCTACCGGAGGAACGGTCCCGCGCTTCGGCCGATAATCACGTACCGCTTCGGCCCAGCCCAGTGGCGTAAATCGGTCGAGCAGGACAAGCGGTCGCGAAAAGACCAGCGGTGGAACCGCGTAGGCAAGCCCAGCGACATTACCTAATGGATGCACCATGATTTGCGGCGCGGCGGCATCGCTACCCGCGTAGGCTGCTCCGGCATTCTCCACCGCGCTCGAAATGCTGCTCCAGGACAAATCGATCCTCTTGGGAGAACCTGTGGTGCCAGAACTGAGCAACTGCAGCGCGACATTACTTTCGCCTGCATTTCCTTCGTCACCCCGGACATCAGCGAGCACCTCAATCGCAACATCGGCAGAAGTATCGCGGGTAGAAATCGCCATTGTTCCCGCTTCGCGTGCAGCGCAGAGTGCCTCGTCACTCCAGTCACATTCATCGGCGACAATGACCGGCAACTGAAGTGCCCGAATGTCCGAAGCGAGGCCTGCCGGACTCTGGGCACAATAAATCATCGAGGTCGTCCGCCTCGCCGCAATGTTGGCAATGCACAAGGCAACATGATGGGGTCGGTTGCGAGCGACCAGGCCGACAGCAGCCATGCCCACCAGATGACTATCAAATTTGCAAGCCACGTCGGAGAGCCATTGCCCCCCGCGCCAGTGCCCCGCAAAGGCCAGGACCCGGGGGTTCTCCATCGACAGGGCCCTTTGCGCGGCAAGTGAAAGCTCGAAAGGTTCGTCAGCCATTGCGAGTTTCGCAGACGAAGATACGCCCGCCCTCTTCTATGACGGTCCAACGCGGACAAGCCGGCGGCGGCGGCTGCTTGATAGGTTTCTTGGAATAGGGAATCTCCCTGAGCGAGCCGAATTCGTCCCACCGCCAGGTGTGAAAAGGACATTCGATCCAATTGCCATGCACCTTGCCGCCCTGGGTCATGTCCATGCCCGCATGCGCGCATTTGGCTTCGAGCGCCCGCAATTCGCCGTCCTCGCCGCGCCAGATCACCAACTTTGTATCGTTATGCTGCGCAGCGCTCACTGCTCCTATCGCAAGGTCCCTTGCGCTTCCGGCATCGATCCACTTGTCGCCCTTCGCATTCATCCTTGCCACCTTACCCCGCGTCCGGATGGTTGCACCTGTTATCCAAACGCCATTCCTTCCTTGTAAGCACTTGTGCTGCCGTATACAGGTATCTCAATTAAATCTACGTGGAGAGTGATTGCCGTGACGTCAGACGAGAAGCTGCGCCGCCTGGAAGAACTGAAGGAGCGTTACGCTGCGGAGCGCGATAAGCGTCTGCGCGACGACGGCAACAACCAGTATCTTGGGTTCGAGGAGCTGGAGAGGCAATTCGATCACGATCCTTTTGCAGATCCCGATTTCACGCGCGATGCGCTCGAAGAGGAATGCGAGGTCGCCATCATTGGTGCGGGCATGGGCGGCCTGATGACGGGTGCGCGGCTCATGGAGCGCGGGATTAAGGACATAAGGATCATCGACAAGGCAGCCGATTTCGGCGGCACTTGGTATTGGAACCGCTATCCGGGTGCAGCTTGTGACGTGGAATCCTATTGCTACATGCCGTTTCTCGAGGAAACCGGCTATATGCCGACCGAGAAATACGCAAAGGCTCCGGAAATCTTCGCCCATTGCCAGCGCATCGGCCGTCACTTCAATCTCTACGACCGCTCGCTCTTCCAGACGTTGGTCAGCGAACTGCGCTGGCTAGATGACGAAAACCGCTGGTTGGTAACCACCAACCGCGGCGACAAGATCAAGGCACGTTTCGTCACTATCGCCGGTGGGATCATGCACAAGGCCAAGCTTCCCGGAATCCCCGGTGTCGAGACCTTCGGCGGCCACAGCTTCCACACCACACGTTGGGACTACGGGTTTACCGGCGGAAGTCCCACCGAAAGGATGGAGAAGCTAAAGGACAAGAAGGTCGCCATTATCGGTACCGGCGCCACGGCAATCCAGGCAGTTCCGCGCCTCGCGCAGGATTGCGAACAACTCTATGTCGTGCAGCGTACGCCCTCTGCAGTTGGCCCGCGCGACAATGGACCGACCGACGAGGAATGGTTCAAATCACTTGAGCCTGGCTGGCAGCGCAAGCGCATGCAGAATTTCACGCGCATGGTTTCGAGTGAGGAAGTCGAGCAGGATCTGGTTCAGGATGGGTGGACCAACATCTTTAAGCACATCCCTAACGCCTACGCCGCCAGCAGCGAAGAACAACAGCTCGCGGATATGGAGCAGATGGACAAGGTCCGCGCACGTGTCGATGCGATCATCGAGGACGAGGAGACGGCCGAAGGTCTGAAGCCGTGGTACGCGATGATGTGCAAACGTCCCTGCTTCCACGACGAATATCTGCAAAGCTTCAATCAGGAAAATGTGACTTTGGTCGACACCAAGGGACACGGCGTCGATGCCATCGATGAGACCGGCCTCACCGTGGGCGGACAGCACTATGATGTCGATTGCATCATCTATTCGACCGGATTTGAGATCTCGACCTTCTACGTCCGCCGTTTGGGCTTCGAGATTTATGGCCGCAACGGCGTCAGCATGTCCGAAGACTGGGGTAAGCAGACCGGACCGCACACGCTGCACGGTATCCATTCGCACGGCTTCCCCAATATGTTCATGTTCAGCCTCGTTCAGGGTGGGCAGACCGTGAATTTCGTCCACCTGCTGACCGAGCTCGCGATCCATGTCGCCGAAATCGTCAAGCAGTGCGACGCGGAAGGCATCGAAGTAATCGAAGCCACCGAAGAAGGCGAAGCGCAGTGGTGGCAGAAGATTATGGAATTTCTGATGGTCTCTGCCGAGTTCCGCGCAAATTGCACACCAAGCTACATGAATGCCGAAGGTCGGCCCGATCCCTCGATGATCAAGATTGCCACCTATAATGGATCGATGACCAGCTACGGAAAGATCCTCGAAGACTGGCGCGCTGAGGGTGATATGCCGGGCCTCGCAAAATTCAAAGCGTCCGAAGACGCCTGAGAAATCCCGGGAGAGATAGATGACGATCGATTTCGACAAGGCCGCAGAAAGTCTGCGCAATTGGGGGCGTTGGGGCGATGATGACCAGCGCGGAACGCTGAACCATGTTTCTCCTGAAACGCTGAAACGCGCGGCATCGGAAGTCCAGACCGGCAAGATGTTCAGTCTGGGGCTGGAATTCAGCCAAGACGGGCCGCAAGTGCCCGAGGTTACAAAACGCGCGAACCCGCAGTTGCTCGCTTGCGACATTGATCAGGTTTTCAATCCGAATAATCCGCGCTCGCGCTTTAATGATGACGTACTGATCACACCGACCCAGGCGGCGACGCAATGGGACGCATTGAGCCACGTTCATTACGACGGTGAGCTCTACAATGGATGCAAGGCAGCGGAGTGCCTTACTGCGCGCGGAACGAAGCAGAACGGCGTCCACCATCTCGGGAACCCCGGGATCATGTCACGCGGCGTACTTCTCGACATTGCCAAGCTGAATGGCGTCGATGCGCTCCCGGCAGACCACAAGATTTCGCCTGACGAGCTCGACAAATGTTGCGAAACACAAGGTGTATCGATCGGCCAAGGCGATATCGTGATCATCCGCACCGGACACTTGCGGGTCTTCACCGTCCAGAAAGACAAGACCAAGGTTGCCGGCTTCCAGGCTGGACTTGGCGCCGAGTGTGCCGAGTGGCTTCACGACAAATCGGCAGCAGCAGTTGCGGCCGACAACATGGCGGTCGAATTCCTCGGTATGGAAAGCCTCGCCGGGGAAATCGTCCTGCCTTTCCATATGCTCGCTATCCGCGACATGGGGATGCCGCTGGGCGAGATGTTCGATCTTGAGGCCCTGTCTAGGGATTGTGCCGAAGACGGTCGGTACTCTTTCCTTTTCTCGGCCCCTCCCCTGAAGATTACGGGCGCCTTCGGGTCGCCAATCAACCCAGTCGTACTGAAGTAGGATCTTTGCGAACAGGCTCGGGCGGCAGGTTTCCGGACCTGCCGCCCATTTTCTGTGCCTGGCCGGATCTCGTAGACTAAAAAAAGCGCCCGGTCCTTCGACCGAGCGCCTGAAACGTATTTCGGTGTCAAACCGGAGAGAGAAGGTCAGAACTCGAGCGATAGCGACACGCCGTAGGTGCGGGGGCGCTCGAACGATGCATGGTAGCTTGCACCGTAGTTCACGGTGAAATACGCCGCATCGGTATCAAAGAGGTTGCGGACATAGCCGGCCAGCTCTGCGCGGGCACCACCGAGCGGTATGTCCGACAAGGCAATCCGACCGTTCACCAACCAGTAGTCGCCCGCGATTGTCGCCTGTTCAAGCGCAGCGATATAAGCGGCATCGGTCAGACCATTGCGAAGCGGCGCAGGTACGGATCCAGTATCGAATTGCCCGGGAATATTGCCCCCAGTCGCATAATAATCGCCGCGATAGTCGCCATCGAGGCGCGCATTGAGGAACATGCCGTTCCCGAATTCAGGGAAAGCGTACTGTGCTGAAAACGCGATATTTTCCTTCGGCGCACGGTGCAGTTCACCCGTGCTGAATTCAGGATCATTCAGACCCAGATTGGCCGTGAGTACCAGCCCATCGATCGGCTCGAAGAAGGTTTCGAGCTCGAGGCCCTGTATCGTGCTTGTTCCCGGAAGGTTAAAGACGAATAGACCAACCGGGCAGTTGCCAGCGGTAAAACCCGCTGCCAGCAGTACCGGACTGCAGTTAGCACCCGAAGAAGTGTTGGGGACCGTGCTTTGTCGATTTTCGATCCACGTTTTGTAGATGGAGCCGTTCACACGAACTCGCCCATTCGCGAATTCCGACTTGAAACCAAGTTCCACCTGGTCGCTCACTTCGGGAACGAAGGTGATGTTACTGTCGATGCCGCCCGAAGTGTAGCCCCGGGCATATTTTGCGAAAACGAGGATGTCCGGCGTAGGGTGCACGTTGAGAGCGGCGTCCCAAGTAAACCGGCTGTCATCATAGGTGCTCAAGCCCGAACCCAGCGGTGCTGCCCGTAGATCGTTGGTGCGGCGATCATCCCATGTATGACGCAGGCCAAGCGAGACATCGATCAATTGCGAAAACTCGTAGTCGAGATGACCGTAAAGGGCATAGGACGCGTTGTCGTAAATGCCATCATTCCCAAGCACGTAGTCGCCAGGCGTGCCCAAAGGCGGGACAGACACGCCTTGAGTTGGCGTATAGGTTGCCGGTGCCTGTTGCTGGTAAGCGAAAACGGAGTAGGTATTCGTAAATTCGGCGTGTTCGTCGAAATAATATGCACCGAGCGTATAACCGAGCGGTCCAGCTTCACCCGTAAATTGCAATTCTTGCGACCATGCATGCTGGTCCAGATTGTTTACCGAGCACGATACGCACAGTGGTCCGGCAGGAAGGATCGGTCCGGCCGGATTGAACGGATTCGTCAAAGGGAAGCCCGAAAAGAAGCCACCGGTCGGCCCGGAAAGCACGTCAGGGATGACCCACGCGCCGCCATCGAGATCGGTCGCGCCGTTGCTCTTGGTTGTGCGATAGGCAGTGATGCTGCGGAGCTGCGAATTATCACCTACATCGACCTTGATATCGAGCATGTGGCCATCATTGTCGACCGATTGCAGTGGCGCATGATCTTCATTCACCGCAGCCAGTCGATCGAAGCTCTGGACGACAGCGCCTGGTGCTTGGAATGGTGCAAGACCAGCCAGCAGTCCGGTCAGCGCATTCGACGGGTTGTACCCGATCAACTGCTGCGAACCCGGCGAAAGTTCCAGTTCCTGGCGGTCATACTTGTAATCGACCGTCACCCCTTCGATCCCGGTGTAACGCAGGCGCGCCAAGTAAGATTCTGAATTGCTTTGGTCGAAGCTTTCAGTCGGGGGAATTGCGCCGAAAGGCTCCGGATAAATATAGCCCGTGCCCTCATTGGTATTTATTACATCACCATCCTGCTCGTGATGGCGGAAAGCGAAACGCGCGATCAGGTTCTCGCCAAGCGGAAGATTGACTATGCCCTTCAGCTCCACCTCATCATAATTGCCATAGCTGGCACTGGCGGACGCGGTGAACTCATCAACGGGAGTGTTGGTAATGAAGTTGATTGCACCGATCGAGCTGTTCCGCCCGAAGAGCGTTCCTTGCGGGCCGCGGAGGACTTCCACGCGTGCAATGTCGACGAGCGGAGCGCCCGCTCCCTGGCTGCGAGCGATCGAGACGCCGTCGATGAAGAATCCGACACCCTGATCGGAGGCGGGCTGCGGACTTGCTACAGGAGTGACGCCTCGGATAGTTACGTAGCCACCGGCAGCTGTACCTGTGCGCGACGTCGTGAGGCCCACGACCGAACCTTTGAGATCCTGAAAGGCCTGGATGTTGTTTGCTTCCAGAGATTCGGAACCAAGCACACCGACAGAGATCGGAATGTCCTGAACGTCCTCGTCGACGCGGCGGGCCGTAACCACGATCACATTGCCGTCCGTGAGCTCAGGACTCGTAGCCGCACCCAAATTCTCGTCCGCTTCATCCGACACGCTTTGCGCCTGAGCTGAAACGGAGAAGCCGATCATGACGGACAGCGCGACCGCAGAATTCAAGAAAGCTTTGGTTGAAACACCTACTGATTGCCTCAGCACCATTGGATACCTCCCACATCCTCTAGGCCAAGCCTGACTGAGCCCGGCACTTCCAATTTCAGGCTATTCAGCTACCTGATTAAGCAAAGGTTATACCATACGATGCGTAGCGCAATAGATATAACTCAATTGCGCTTCGGTAGGTGGGAGTCGCCAACTTCAGATAGCTCGAACGGCCCGAAATTACAGGTGCAGACGCCATGCAGCCGAGGATCAGTAAAGTTCAGTCTGCTGCAGAACTTGGACATCGAACCCATTGATTTTATTTAGTTTCCCTTCGCGAACCTTATTGGCCCACTCAGGGTCCGCGATGGAGGCTCTACCGATGCTCACGAGATCGAAATCTCCACGTCCGAACATGTCGACCAATCGTCCAAGGTTTCCTATCGCTGTCTCTGCCCCTTCGACATATCCCGAGAACAGGTCGGTGCTGAGCGTGATCGAGCCAACCGTCGACGTCACCTTGCCCGTCAACTTCTTGGCCCATCCCGCCAGGTTCATGTCGCTATCTTCGAACTCCGGCTCCCAGAAACGCCGGGTCGAACAATCGAAGATGTCCACACCGGCATCGGCCAGCGGCGTAAGGAAGCGCTCAAGATCTTGCGGGGTCGGTGCGAGGCGAGCCCCGAAATCCTGCTGTTTCCATTGCGACAGACGAAACGAGATCGGAAAGTCAGGTGCAGTGGCGGCCCTGCAGGCTTCCACAATAGCGACTGCAACGCGCGAACGTTCGACGAGCGAATTGCCACCGAAAGCATCATTTCGCCTGTTCGTGACGTCCCAAAAGAACTGGTCGATCAGATACCCATGCGCGCCATGGATCTGGATTCCGTCACAGCCCAAGTCCATCGCGCTACGGGCAGCGGCTCCGAACGCCTCGATTGCGCGTTCGATCTCGTCTCCCCGCGCCTCCCGGCCGATCTTCTCGTCCCGGCGTAGATAGCCAGACGGACTGATCGCGTCCTGCGGATCGAAATCATCGGTAGGCAAAGGCATCAGGCCGACATGCCAGAGCTGCGGGAAGATGCAGCCGCCTTCGTCATGAACTCCCTGGACCACTTGGCGCCAGCCCTCAAGTGCCTCTTCACCATGAATGCGCGGTACATTTGGAGAGAAACCTGCTGCTGGATCAGGGACATATGTCCCTTCCGTCAGGATCAGGCCGGTCCCGCCAGCTGCACGACGCCGGTAATAGGCCGCCACCTTGTCATCGGGAACGCCGCCGGGCGACATATTGCGCGTCATCGGCGCCATTACGACACGGTTCGGGAGCGTGGCGGAGCCTACCCGTAAAGGTTCGAAAAGAGGCGAAACATCGAGTTCGCCGTCGGAAAGCTGCGCGTCAGTCTCGGAGGCCTTGCTGTCGAGGCCGGAGAGCATACTCTTTTTGTAGCTTTCCAGCCCTTCGTTTTTGTCGGAATCGCTCATGCCGTCGCCGCTCCTTCTGCCGTAGGAGAGTGCGAAGATTTCAGTTTCGGCCCAAGGTCTTCGATACGATAGCCCTCAGGATAGACCTGCGCCACGAGCTCGCTGAGCATGTCCGGTCTTCCGTCCGGCAAGGGATCCTTGCTTGCCAAAGCCTTCATCGCAAGATGAGAGATCGTGCGATCCAGCCTGTTCGGAACCTCCAGTCCGCACGCTTTCACAATGCGCGGATCAAGGGTCGAAAGGAGAATTTTGCGCATGATACCGCGCAAGGGCCTGGGTGCGAGTCCCGTGTACCAATCGAGCGTGATCTCAGCCATTTCCTTGTTCTGAGGCTCAAAGAATAGCTGCGTTTCGAAATAGTTATCGACGAATTCACGCATCTCGACTTCGGTCTTCGGAAGCGGCTTGCGCGAACCGAAGGCACGGGCCTGTCGGTCGTAGTAGAGGCGCTGGGCCTCCCTTTCCTTGGCGGACAGTTCGCGCCAGCCGTACTTGTCGAACAGGTCCAGCGTGAAGATCAGTGGGTCGCAGCCAACCAGCACGAAATCATCGGGATGGATATCATATTGGGCATGAAGGGCATTGACCTTCTGTGCAGCCTTGCGGCCCTCGGGTGTGCCGAACCCATGGGTGTGAAGCGTCGAAGAGAAGAGGATCGTATCAACCGCGCGCTTCGCCACCCTGTTGGTCAATTCACCGGTCGAATGGAGGATGCGCGACATTCGAGGCGCCGCAAATGTCGTCATAAAACCCGCGAACGGCACGGGGAAAATAATCGACAGAAAGTCTGCGGAAGTGAGCCCACCGATCTCGAGCCAGTCCTTCTGGAGATTGAGGGTTTCCATCCGCCGCTGACGCGCATGGCGATCCCCCTCTCCCAGCCATGTCTTCGGCTTGCCCAAGATTAAACTCCTGCATCTTCACGCTTGCAATTCAGGTATCTCTATTTATGGATTTCTCCGAGATCAACTGACAATCTGTCCGGCATGACAGACTTTGGGAGCAGGCCATGCAGACGCGTTTCACCGAACTGATGGGTATCGAGCATCCGATCATGATGGGAGGCATGATGTGGGTGGGTCGCGCAGACCTCGCGGCAGCCGTGTCCGAATCCGGTGCATTAGGCACTATCACGGCCCTCACCCAGCCAACGCCGGAAGATCTGCTTGCCGAAATCGAAAACGTCCGCGAGTTGACGGACAAGCCCTTCGCAGTAAACCTGACGATCCTTCCACGAATGAGCGGAGCGCCTTATTCCGAGTACCGTCGTGCGATCATCGAAGGAGGCGTAAAAATCGTCGAAACAGCAGGCAACAGGCCTCAGGAGCACATCAACGATCTGCGAGCGCACGGTATTAAGGTGGTGCACAAATGCACATCGGTGCGTCACGCCGTATCGGCCCAGAAAATGGGTGTCGATGCAATCTCTATCGACGGCTTCGAGTGCGCAGGTCACCCTGGTGAAGACGATATTCCCGGCCTGATCCTGATCCCTGCCTGCGTCGACAAGATCGACATTCCAGTCATCGCCAGCGGCGGTTTCGGCGATGGTCGCGGTCTTGTCGCGGCGCTTGCCCTCGGTGCCGACGGGATCAACATGGGGACGCGCTTCTGCGCTACGCAAGAGGCCCCCATTCACGACAACTGCAAACAGGCATTCATCGACAATGACGAGCGGTCGACCAACCTGATCTTCCGCAACCTGCACAATACGGCTCGGGTCGCGAAAACAGGCCTGTCAGATCGAGTAGTCGAAATACTCGCCCGCCCCGAGGCGAAATTTGATGATGTGGCCGAATTGGTGCGCGGCGTGAAAGGGCGCGAATTACTAGAATCAGGCAATATGGACGCAGGCCTTTTCTGGGGCGGTCAGATCCAGGGCTTGATCCATGACACGCCTAGGGCCGGCGAACTTGTTTCGCGCATCATGGACGAAGCCCACGGCATCATCCGAGAGCGTCTGAACGGCCTCGCTGCCTGATCCCAGCTTTCGATGGCCTCGGTCAGTAGACGGATGGGCCCGCCATAAGCCCTCGCACAAGACCCTGCGCTTCGCGGATCATCTGGGTATCGAGACCGACCTTCTCGGCCGTCTCGAGAGCCAACAGCAGGTCCTTCTCTCCGATCCCGCCCTGACTAGCGAACAATTCTTCGCGTTCGGGCGATGAGGGGGCTTGCAGCTTGCCTCCGATGATCGCCCCCATCGTGGGTGTCAGATTGCCATTGGCACGCATAACGGTGAGCAATTGATCGAGTTCGACACCGCTCTTGATGGCAAGTGTCGCTCCCTGGAGCGCGATCACGATCTGCACCCATGTCACCATATTGTTCGTGATCTTCGTCGCCATACCGGCACCAAGTCCACCCATGTGCGAGAACTCGGTCGCAAACGTTTGCACAACCGGTTCGGACCGCTCAATGTCCTCAGCCTCACCGCCAAGCATACAATAGACGAATGCGTCATCCGTCGTCTGTCGCGTACGCGAAACCGGAGCATCGATCGTTGCGATGTCTTTCTCTGCCAGTTTGCTGGCAATGTCCTTGAGCGCCTCGACAGCGATGGTGCTGTGGATCGCAACAAGAGCTCCTTGCGCGAGCGCGTCGGCCATCCCGTTTTCGCCGAAGAGCACGTCACGCACCTGTGCATCGTCGCGCACACAAATGCAGGCAACTTCGATCCCGGCGGCACAATCGGCTGGCGAACTCGCGATACGCGCCACGCCCTCGAATGCCTCGGTCGCTTTGGGGAACGGATCGTACACCGACAGATCATGCCCGCCCTTGGCGATCAACTTCGCCAGCGGAGCGCCCATGCTCCCCAAACCTATGAAAGCCACCTTGGTCACTCGTATTCTCCTGTCGCGTGTTCCCGTCAGCCCTTATCGGCTGTTGCTGGCGCCACAACCGTACCGCGTTTCATCTCTATCAGCATGTAAAGCGTGAGGCAGAACGACATGGCAGCAATTGCGAGCAATGTTGCTGAGATTCCCGCTACTGCATTTATGCCTTCGAGCGCGAATTGCGTGAGAAACGGACTGCCGTAATATACGCCTTTCATGAGCCCGACCACGCGTGCACGTGAATGGGCTGGCGCGATCGAGATGGCGTAAATGGAAAGGTTCGGTGTCATCAATCCAATCGCCGCACCCTCGATCGTGAGACCAACAGCAGCCGTTATCGGATCAGGGGCCAGCGCTACGATTAAAAGGCCGAAAGCCGATATTGCCCCGGAGACCGCAAAGACCTGGTTGACAGACAGCCATTTGCGCACCCAGCCATACGAAAATGCAGCTATGAACACGACCATCACGTTGGGAATGTAGTGATAAGCCAGTTGTTCAGCCGAGGTGATACCAAGTTCGCGAAACCGGAACGGCCAGTACAGGACCGTTCCTGTGGCCAGCGTACCGCCAATAGTAGCAAGAAGCGCCGTCTGCCCCAGTCGAGGAATAGCTCGGATCAGACCCATCAGGTTCGTCTGCTCAGGAACTTCGTCCTCAGCCGGATCTCTCTTCGGGATGCCCAGCACCGCCAGCAGGAGCACAGGGAGAGATACGGCATAGACGAGGAAGCCGTTGCGCCAGCCGGTATCGACGAGCGCTCCAGCCACGGGGTTAAGTAAAACCACAAACAACACGGCAATAGAGGCATTGAAACCGACCCACTTGCCTTGCGCCTTGTCGTCGAAGTTGTCCGCGATGATCGCGACATATGTGGCTGTCATCGCCCCTGATGCAAAACCGATGACAAGCCGCGCGGCAATCAGCTGCCAAAGCTCAGAAACCAGCATTGCGCTGAGCCCGAAGGTCGCAAAGAGGGCAACTGCAGCAACGAGTACGAACCTGCGACCAACCCGATCTGCGATATACCCACCGATCGGCGCGCCGAGCATCATGCCCAGACCTGCGGCGGTAGCTACCATGGTAATCAGCAAATTGCTCTCGCCACCGCCTCCGAAAGCCTCGGAGATCCCGGGAAGCATTACCGAGATGGTGCCGGTCGCTATGCCCGGCAACACACCGCCAAACAGGAGGACCGCCTTACCCGCCCAATTCAGCTGCCGCGTGGGGGCGCTCGTCACGATGCTGCTTCGCGCGGAGTTCCGGCGCCTTCAACGCCCTCTGCGGCGCATTTCGCGATCACCTTTTCGATCGCGAGATAACACGGCGAAGTCGCAGGAAAACCGGCGTAGGGAAGTGCCATCATCGCTACGTTTCGGAGGGTGTTGGCATCCATCTCACCGTTCCGCAGCGCACATTCCGCATGGATCGTCACCATGTTGTCATGCCCTGCCATGATCAACCCACCCAAGATGACCAAGCGCTTGTCGCGCATGGATAGGTTGTCATCGAAATTACCCCAATAATCGTGGAACATCTTCATCGTAAGGCCGGCGAAATTGGACGGCTGAATGTTTGGCGGCATGGGAACGACGCCACGGTAGCAGTCTTCGAAAACCTGCTGGCCATGCTCGATGATTTCTTCTTCGGTCACTTGTCTCTCCCTCAGCAGCTACCGCTGCATGTTCGCAGCAGACCTAATATGCCTGCACCTAAAGATATACCTCTTTTTGCGAGCTACCCGTCCAAGATTATCCGCTAGAAGACGCCTGCAGTAAGCATGCCTAGGATTAACCGGATCACACGCATCGCCTTCCGTTAACACAAAAGAGGTATCTTTTTTAATGACTGAGCCATCCGCTTGCGTTACCAAGCGTGATAGTAGGATGCGGTTCTGACGATCGGAGCCGAAGAGGGAGTACAGACTGTGAGGCATTCGACCACCGAGCCACGTTCGAGAATGGTACAGGTCGGATACGACGTTGTCTGGCTGCAGGTCGACGACAAACCAGTGAGTCCTGAACCCAGAAAGTTACAAGCTTGGCAAAATCCGGCTCTCCGTTTGATCCGTCGCCTGTTTGGGCACTAGTATCCAAAGGTGGTGAATGAGGTCAGGCAAGGCATGGACCTTCATGAAACTCCGACAATGAACGGTTGGAAGCAGCCAAATCGAATGAGATCGCTTCTGTTTGTTCCCGGCGATTCTGAGCGCAAGATCGCTAAAGCTACCTCAGTTGGTGCGGACGCTCTGATCCTAGATTTGGAAGACTCTGTAGCCTCGAACGCGAAGTCCGTGGCTAGAAAAACAGCTGCAGATCTACTGAGTCTTGAAGATCGACCAACTTCCATTTGGGTCCGCGTCAACTCTCTCGACACCAAGGATGCGATGCACGATCTCGTAGCGATTGTGCCTCACAAACCCGATGGTATAGTCCTCCCGAAGGCGACACCTCGGGAAGTAGAAGTTCTTGCAAACTATTTGACCGCTCTAGAAGCGGCTGCCGGACTCGATACGACCACCACCCCCATTCTAGCAGTTGGCGGAGAAACAGCTTCCTCGCTTTTCGATTTCGGCAACTTCGGCGGGCTGCAAAGACTGTTAGCTATTACATGGGGCGCCGAGGACTTCGCGAATTCGTTGTCGAGCTCCAAAAATCGCGATTGCCATGGGGAATTTTTGGACCCTTTCAAATTGGCAAGGTCGCTTTGCCTGGCGGGGAGCCGAGCTGCGGGCGTTGCCGCAATCGAAACAGTAGATCCGAACTTCCGCGACTTGACGCAATTTGAAAGTTCCGCTCGCGCAGCCGGAAATCTGGGGTTCGACGGGATGCTGGCGATACATCCTGATCAGGTCCCGGTTATCAATCGGGTATTCGACAAGTCTAAGGTCGATGTCGGATGGGCGACAAAGGTCGTCGACTTATTCAATGCAAATCCGAACGCAGGTGCTCTATCGCTAGACGGAAAGATGATCGACATCGTTCATTTGAAAGCAGCCAGAAAAATACTGGATAGCCAAGAAGGCTGATGTCATTTTGCCCCCGACCTGAGACTTGAGAGTCCAATGCTTAACGGTTTCGATAAGCGGGTCGTTCGCAAGATCAATCATCGATGAACCCAAATGGCCGAAACCCTCGTGCCGTCACACGTCCGTTGGGCGACCGCGTCTCGCCCAAGCCAATTTGCATCAAGCATGTGCCCCTAATTTCGAAGGCAAGTTCTTCACGCCGCGTACGTTGCTCATGACCGCCCTCTCCGCTCGGGAGGGGTCGCAAGAGAATTTCGGGAAACGCCGCGTCAGCTCTTCGAACACGATCGTCAGTTCACGCTGGGCCAAATGAATTCCGAGACATTTATGCACGCCGAACCCGAAATAGACCGATCTTGGGTCGGTAAGTCGCGTGACATCGAACGACTCGGGAGCATCGAACGCGTCGGGATCCCTGACAGCGCTGCCTGTCAGCAGCATGACGCGCTCGCCTTTGGGGATCGTCACGCCGTGCATCTCTACCTTGCGCGTAGTGGTCCGCCCCTGGAGGTGCGAAGGCGGATCGTAGCGCAAGATCTCGTGTATCGCTCGGTCCATTAGTGATGGTTCCGCAACAAGCGCTTTCCATTGACCCGGGAAATGATGAAACGCCATCAATCCGTTGGGAATGGCCTTTGCCAGCGTCTCATGGCCTGCAAAGCCCAGCTCCATGAAGCGAACGCCGATCACTTCGTCGCTCATGGTGACGATATTGCCATCCTCGGCTACCTGCTCGTCGGCAATCAGCATCGAGATAACATCATCCGTCGGATTGGCCCGTCTTTCTGCGGCAAGGCCGATGTAGAGACCGGTAAGTTCCATGCTGGCCATCATCGCATCTTCGGGACTCGTGCCCTCGCCGCGCGCAACTACGCGGTTGCACAGGTGGTGGATTCTCTCACGATGTTCCACCGGAATACCCAGCAGCTCACTAATGACGTCCAAGGGCAAACGAACCGAAAACTGGCTGACCAGATCGCATTCGCCGCTCGCGCCGTGTTCTTCATATAACGCCTCGAGCAATTCCACCGCGCGCTTGCGAATGAAGGTATCGAGCGCCTCCATCCTAGCCCGGCTGAACATCTTGACGACGAAGCCTTTGGCAATGCCATGCTCCGGTTGGTCCTTCAATATAAGCAGGGGCCGGCCGGCTTCGAGGCCTTCGATCGTCACCCCGCCTGAACTGCAGAAGGTCCTGGCATCGCGGTGGGCGGCGACCACGTCCTCGTAGCGCGAGAGCGCCCAGAAGTTCATCTCAGTGTTATGGAAGACCGGCGCTTCCTCGCGGAGACGCGCGTAGACCGAATATGGGTCCTCAGCATATTCCCTGCTGTACGGATCGAACATGTCCGGCTCCTCGGTCTATGTTATTGGCTTGTGTAGCGCACCCAAAGAGGTCACTCAATTGGCAAATGGCAGCCTATGATGGATTGAGACGCTGTCGGTGGAGACTGATTGATGTATCCTAATACAAAGCTCTTGATTGACGGCGAACTTCGTGATGCCGAAAACTGTGCCACTTATCCGGATATCTCGCCCTGGAACGGCAGCGAGATTGGCCACGCTGCAGATGGCGGCATGGAAGATCTGCAAGAGGGGATCGCTGCAGCACGTCGGGCTTTTGACGACACCGACTGGCCCACCGACCACACAAAACGCATCGCCTCCTTGCGACAATACGCAGATGTGCTGAAAGCCAATCGCCAGCGTTTCGCCGACCTCGCGCGCGACGAGGTTGGCGCTCCTGGTGCCACCGTTTTTTCGGCGGCTTGCGATGCGCCTCTCGGCATGATCGACGGTTGGCTAGATTTCGCCGAAGGATACGAGTGGGAACAGGATATAGGCACTGCCGAGATGTTCGGGTTCAAGAGTCGCCGCAAGGTGTGGAAGGAGGCCGTTGGCGTGGTTGCTGCAATCACGCCCTGGAACGTTCCTAACCAGATCAATATAGCAAAAGTGCTGCCTGCACTCGCTGCTGGCTGCACCGTTGTCCTCAAGCCTGCACCTGAAACACCGATGTGCGGCGCCCTTCTGGGAGAGCTGGCCGTTGAAGCCGGTCTGCCCGCGGGCGTTCTCAATGTCGTGACCAGCGCCGATGCCGCGACAATCGGGGCAGCCCTCGTTGCCGACCCGAGGATCGATGCCATCTCTTTCACCGGGTCCACCGCCACGGGCAAGACGATCATGGCATCGGCTTCGCAACGCGTCGCAAAGGTTTTTCTCGAGCTCGGCGGAAAATCAGCCAGCATCATACTCGATGATGTCGAGGATTTCGCGAAGACCGTCGCAGGCGGAGCCATGGTCTGCTTCCATGCCGGCCAGGGATGCGCAACCATCACACGGCTTCTCGTTCCGCGCACGCGCCATGATGAGGCCGTCGCTATCCTTAAGCAAGCATTTGAAAGCATCGAGTACGGCGATCCCAGCTCACCGATGCAGATTATGGGCTCGCTGATCTCCGAACAACAGCAGCAACGCGTTCTGGAATACATCGCGATCGGCAAGCAGGAAGGCGCCACGCTCGTGACCGGCGGCGGCATTCCTGCGGACAAGGCCGAGGGATTCTTCGTCGAACCCACGCTTTTCGCGAATGTCACGAACGATATGCGCATCGCCCGCGAGGAAATTTTCGGGCCGGTCCTGGTCGTCATCCCCTACGATGACGATGTGGACGCTGTGCGTATCGCCAACGATAGCGATTACGGCCTTTCGGGTGCTGTCCACTCTTCGAACATGGAACGCGCCCTCGCCATTGCGCGACGCATCCGAACCGGCACGTTCAGCATCAATGGGGGTATGTGGTACGCTGGCGACGCGCCCTTCGGCGGCTACAAGCAGAGTGGCATCGGGCGCGAGTCCGGAGCGGAAGGCTTCGAAGAATATCTCGAGACCAAATGTGTTGCCATGCCCGAACCAAGTCCGGCCTGAACGCCATGGCAGAGGGCTATGACTATATAGTGATTGGCGCAGGGTCGGCGGGCTGCGTCGTGGCTTCTCGCCTGTCGGAAAATCCTGCTGTTCGGGTCCTTCTCCTCGAAGCAGGGACCGACAATCGGAAACGTGTGATCGACTTTCCACTCGGCGCGGCATATCTTGTAGGCAAACCGAATGTCCACAACTGGGCCTTCATGAGCGAGCCCGAACCGCACCTCAACAATCGCCGCATCTATTGCCCGCGTGGGCGTGGTCTTGGAGGCAGTTCGGCGATCAACGGCATGGTCTACATTCGTGGCAATAGCCGGGACTATGATCAGTGGGCGCAGATGGGGCTGAAAGGCTGGAGCTACGACGACCTGCTGCCGCTGTTCCGAAAATCGGAAGATCACGTCGATGGACCAAGCGAATTTCACGGATCGGGTGGGCCATTGCCGATCACGAACGCAAAACAGGGCAATCCACTGCACCAGGCGGTGGTCGATGCGGCAATGCAAGCCGGATACCCCTTCAATCCTGACTTCAATGGTGAAACGCAGGAAGGCATCGGCTGGTATGATTTCAATCTCCAGCGCGGCAAGCGGCAAAGTGCAGCCAAGGCATTTCTCGACCCTGCGCGACGCCGCCCGAACCTGGAAATACGGACCGGCGCGCATATTACCCGTATCCTGATCGACAAAGGACGCGCGACGGGGGTCGAATATGCGACGGAGAGCGGCTCCGCTCCGGTGACAGTCAGTGCCGACAGCGAAGTCATCCTGTCTGCCGGTGCCGTCCAATCGCCGCATATCCTGCAGTTGTCAGGTATCGGAGATGCCGAGCGGTTGAAGGAAGCGGGTATCGCCGCAACGCACGACTTGCCCGGGGTAGGCGCAAATTTCCACGATCACCTGGATCTGAGCGTCGGCAACATCTGCACCGAACCCTTCGCGATCTCTTCGCAGGTCAAGGGTTGGCGCGCGGCGAAGGCAGGCATCCAGTACGCCCTGTTCAAAACTGGCGTGCTGTCACAATCATTCTCGCCCATCGGGGGCTTTTTCCGTTCCCGGCCGGAGCTCGATCGGCCGGACCATCAATTGGTCTTCGTCCCTTCGATAATTGTCCGCGGGGAGCCTATCAAGGAGGACGGGTACACCTTCCATATGTGTATCCTGCACCCTGAGAGCCGAGGAAGGGTCGATGCAAAGAGCGCCGATCCATTCGAAGCACCGCGCATCTTCTACAACCATATGGCGACTGAAGCAGACAAGATGGGAATGCGCAACTGCGTTAAACTCTCGCGGGAGATTATCTCGCAAGATCCATTGCAAGCGATCAGCGGCGCGGAGATTCTGCCGGGGCGTGATGTCAGGAGCGACAGCGAGATCGATGCTTGGGTTCGCGAACATGCGGAGACACCCTATCACCCTGTCGGCAGCTGCCGGATGGGCATTGACGGAGATAGGCTGGCGGTTGTCGATGAGGAACTACGAGTTCATGGAGTCGCAGGTTTGCGGGTGGCCGACGCCTCGATCATGCCGAATATCGTAAGCGGCAACACAAATGCCCCCGCTATGATGATCGGCGAAAAGGCTGCCGCCATGATCCAGACGTCTAGTCATTAGAGGTTGTCATTATGGGCGTTTTATTTTCTTATTTGGTTTCAGGACGTAAACAGCAAAGATAGTTCGAATAATCTCCGAATGCCTACGGTCCGAGCGGATCGTTTGGAATATTCACCCCAAGACGCACCGCCAGTTTTTGGCAGAAGGAATCATCGGGACTGTGCTGGATGCTCTGCTCGGCGAAGATAGCATTACCCATCTGTTCCATAAGTAGTGCTTTGTCCAGAGCCTGTGCTACAACTGGCATATTAAATTAATGGAAACGAGCAAACGCAGGCTTACTGGCGATGCGGCTCATCTGCAAGACAGGCGCTGTTCTCCCGGCCCTACAGCCCTGGCGTGAGCGTCACCGATCGGGCCGCACATTCAACATATAAGAGGTGAAAGATCTGGGCTGGTGGGGGCTGAATCTCATAGCTGTGACAGCCGTATATTGAGAAACTCTCGTCATGTTGCGCTCAATATGAACGGAGCAGACGGAGGACCGAGTGAAAAGCGGCATTTCGTATAATCACGTTAATACGAAAATGGTGCTAAGCCGATGCAAACATTTTCTCATTTATCAGATAATATTGAGATATGTTAATCTCAGAAGATGAACAAATATTTGTAGCTCTGACAAAATACAATCCTACCATCTCGCAAAATTCTCTATTTAGCGATATTCCCGATCCATTCGTCGATCTCCGCTTCCAGCCAAACAGTACACCGGGGTCCAAGGGATCGAGATTTGGGAAAGCGACCTCGCTTCATCCGATCGTAGATCGCTGTGCGGCGAAGCCCCACTTTGGACATCACCTCGGGCAACCTCAATAAGCGGCATCCGGTCCGGGCGGGCTTGATTTGATCTACGCTGCTAGTTTCGTAGCCGGGATTGTCATGTGAAGACATGTTCATCCCTGCGATCCAGATCTTCGATGTGATCCGACAGGAGCCGCGCAACACGGCGGGCGGCACCCTTAGCCCAGCGTGGCCGTATATCCTGGATCTGATTCTCAAGCAGGTCTCCCAGCGACGCTGGGAGTTCGGCAAGGAAGGTCTCGATGAATTCCTCCACCGGTTCTCCCAACCACTGGCGCGCCCGCTCGTGTTCCCCCACCAGGCAAAGCGCGAGACAGGTGCGGGTCGCCGAACCGGATGCATCAAGGATCGCAGTGGCCTCGCGCAGCGTTGGCGAGCGCTCACCGGAAAGGATGCGCCGTAAGGCGTCCTTATGGATTGCGCTCCGGGTACCGATCTCCTTGCGGGTACGACCGCTCTGACGGACCGCCAATGCAAGGAGCGCGCAAACAGGATCTGGCGATAGGGCAGTGGCAGCGAGTCCCTCATGCGTGACTTGCCGCTCTAAGCTTTGTGATCTGTGAGTCGAATCGTCCATTGAGCGACGTTAGAGTGAACGGCCTCCTGTAGGAAAACGAAAAGAACATACGAGGAACATATAGGAAGCCCTCCGCACCCTCCGCTCGCGTGATTCGCGCAGATTGCGGCAAGCCGCACGCGAAATCCGGCAACACTGGCGCGAATTCCGGCAAGCCAGCGCCAGAATCCCGCCCATCGCGCTCGAAATCCACCCCAACGCATCAAATTCGACGATTTTTCTTGGTCGCCGCGCGGCTCCCACAACTTTCCGTTTTCCTACACCCCGCCGATCAATCGAGGAAAGAACATACAGCGAACGCCTCGCTGACCAATGTTCGAAACGGAGTTTCTCGATGACCAAGTCCCTCGCCTTTCCCGCAGCCGCCAAGCGCGGCATTCGCGCCCGCGACTATCTGCTTCCTGCTGCCATCGCACTCGCCTGTGCCGGCGCTGCCTATGCCGGTGCCGACACCACCTTCGACCCGGCGCTGCAGAAGTTCACTGACTTTCTCGAAGGCTCGGGAGGCAAGATCATCACCGTCCTGAGCCTTGCCGGCGGCCTCATCGCGCTGGCCTCGGGTCGTTTCGCGCTTGGCCAGGTCGCGGTGCCGGTAGGCGTCGGGATCGGTGTTGGCACAGGTGTGCCGATCGTCACTTCGGTCGTGACCGCGGTCATCTGATCCGCGGTAACGAAGGGAGGGCGGCATGGCCGACAGGTACCTCGTTCCACGGCGGCTCGACGATCCGGAGCTTATCGGCTTCTGGACGATCGACGAGTTTGCGGGACTTCTGGTCCCCTTCGCCTGGGGCATCCTAGCGCAGCACATCATCATCGGCACAGCCCTTTCCGGGTTCGCCTGGTTCGCTCTTCGGAAGGCGAAATCATCGGGCGCAGGGTCGAAACTGGTTCATGCTGCCTACTGGTACCTGCCCGGGAGCTTCCTGGGACTGAAAGCCACGCCGCCCTCCCACTGCCGCCTGCTTGCCGGCTGAGGGAGGGCATCATGAGAGACGAATTCGCCTATGAGGAAGCGCAGCGCCACCTGAAGCAGCGCAACCGCTTCGCCGCGCTTTCGGCCGTGCTCGGGCTCACCAGCCTGCTTGCAGTAGGCGCAGCAGCGACCCGCGAGGAATCCCTCGTGCTGGTGCCGATCACCTCCGAACGGCTCGCACTTACCAGCGGCGGGGTCGAAGCGCACTACCTCGAGCTCGTCACCCGCGACACCGCGCTGATGCTCCTGAACCGGTCGCCCGAGAGCCTCGACTACTGGATGGAACAAATCCTGAAGGTGGCCGACCCGGCATCGCACGGACGCCTCAAGGCGCAGCTCGTCGCGATCGTGGAGGAGCAGCGCGGCTCGGACGTCGCGCAGGCCTTCGTGATCTCGAAGATGATGGTGGATCCTGAGGATCTCAGGTCGACCGCCACCGGGACGCTCAAGACCTTCGTCGGCGCGCAAGTGATCGCGAGCCAGCAGCGCAGCTTCGAATTCACCTGGAGACGCCGCGGCCTGAGCCTGGCGCTCGCCGGTTTCCGCCAGCTTCCCGATCCAAACCAAGCACAGGACCAGGACCAATGACGCCCCTTCCCCGGCCATTCCCCATGGCGTTCACGGCGGTCGCGCTCTCGATTGCATCCCTTGCCTACGCCGTCCCGGCGCGCGCCGACCAGTTCGTCGAGGCCGCCGACGGTTCGACCATCGACTGCTTGCTCGCCCGCGGCGCGCTCACGCGTATCGCGCTGATCCAAGACGGCTTTGCCAATGTCTCGAAGATGGCGAGCGGCTATCCCTACAACGATTTCGAGGTGACCCACGAGCCCGTGCGCGGCGACATCTACGTCTCCGTCCCGCTGCAATATGCGAGCGGCAGGGTCAGCTTCTTCGCCACCAGCAGTGCGGGCCATGTCTACAAGTTCGCCTGCAAGGTCGAGGGCGAGGAGGCGAGCCAGCTGTTCGTCACCAACCCGGCGCTCGCCAAGAACGAAGCCGGCGAATGGGAAGCCGCCAGGGGCGGCCCCGACGATGCCGCGATCGCGCTCGTAGCGGCGATGGCGAGCGATGCCGTCTTGCCCGGTTACCGCGCGCGCGCCGAACTCTCGCGTCCGCGCCGGACCGGCGATCTCGAGGTCCAGCAAATTGCCCAATACGAGGGCGCCGAGCTGACCGGGCAGGCCTTCGTCCTCAGGAACCTTGGCGCAGAACCGATCGACCTCGGCGGCAGACGCGATGCGCCCGCGGGAGCGCGAGCCTTTGCCTACGCCGCCCAGACCCTTGCCCCCGGAGAGGCCACCAGCGCCTTCCTGGTCTTTGCCAAGGGAGGGCCCCGATAATGGCTGACCAGGATCAAGCTACCACCGAGCAGCCCGCTCGGGGCAGCGACAAGGGCAACGCCCGCCGCAACCTCAACCAGACCATCGCCCAACGCCAGAAGCTGCTCCTCGCCGGGATCGGCGGGATCGCGCTGATCGGCGGCGCCCTGTTCATCTTCTCGGGCGACGATGATGCGGCCGCAGACGGCAACGGGCCGGTCGAGATCGACACCGGGGGCCTCGTCAATCGCAACCTCTCGAACCGCGAGTTCGTGGCGACCTACGGCAACCGGCTCGATGCGCAGGGCCGCGCGATCAAGGACCTGCAGGAAAGCCAGCTGCCCAAGGCCGCGATTGAACAGGAGCTCGAGACGCTGCGCGGTGAGAACGCGCGCATGCTGACCGACGGCCAGGCGGCGATCGATGCGATCTCGGCCGAAAATGCCGCGCTGCGCAGCGAACTCGAAACCGTGCGCAACGCCCCGCCACCGGTCGCATCGGTGCCAGCGAGAGTTGCAGCGATCCCCGGAGGACCGGTCACACCACTGGATGGTCCGTCCGGACCCCCAGACGAACCCAAGGCGAGCCTCCTGAGCTTTGCCAGCGATCCCGCCAAGCCCGGCAAGCCCAAGACAAGCGATAGCGCACCGCCACTCCTCCTCGAAGCAAGCCGCGATTACCTGCCGCCCAACAGCTATGCGCCGGCGACGGTCATCGTCGGGGTCGATGCCTCGACCGGGGTGGTCAGCCAGAGCGATCCGCTCCCCGTGGTGCTGCGGATCACCGGCCCCGCCCGCTCGGTGATGCGCGGCGGCCAGCTGCTCACCACCGATATCACCGGCTGCCTCGTCAACGGCGCGGCGCGCGGCGATCTCTCGGCCGAGAAGGTCTACGTCAAGCTGGTGCGCATGACCTGCGCCCAGCCTGGCGGGCGCTACGCGGTCAGCGAGGTCAAGGGATTCATCGCCTTTGCCGGCAAGTCCGGCGTGCGCGGCCGGATCGTCAGCCGCGAAGGTAGCCTTGTCAGCCAGGCGCTGCTCGCCGGGATCGTCGGCGGGTTCGGGCGCGGCTTCTCCGCCAACGCCAACGGCATCTTTGCCGGCCAGGTCGGCGGCGACGGCAAGCGCGAAGCGCTCTCGCCGACCGACATACTTGCGGGCGGCCTCGGTCAGGGCGCGGGCGAAGCCGCCGACACGGTCAGCAAATACCTCATCGAACGCGCAGAACAGTACCAACCCGTCGTCGAGATGCCGACCGGCATCGCAGTCGAGATCGTCTTTCTCGACGGCGTCCATGTCAGGAGCACACCCCAATGAACTATGCCAACCAGCGGCCAGGCCTCAAGGCCCGCGTCGCCCATGTCTCGCTTGCGCTGGCCAGCGCGGCCGCTGTCCTCACTGCCGGGGTCTCGGTCGTTACCGCCATGCCCGCACAGGCAGCGATCGCCCGCGACGTTGTGGTCGCGCTCAAGTTGCGCCTGCCCAAGACGCCCATCGATGCGCTCGACTGCACGACCTTTGCGCCTTGGTGCGAGGTCGTCTCGGGCGACACGCTATTCTATATCGACGAGGCGGCGCGCTACCTCTTTGTCGGACGGCTCTACGACATGCAAGAGCGCCGCGATGTTACTGCGACGCGGCTGCTCGAACTCAACCCCGACCTGCTCGCTGCCGGTGCCGCGAGGGCCGCAGGCCACGGCGAAGCCGCCGAGCAGCCCATGGGCGGTTCCAAGCCCGCTCCAGCTAAGGTCGATCTCTCCGCGCTGCCTGCCGAGGGCGCGATCCGATGGGGCAATCCTAAGGGTCCGCGGCTGGTGGTCTTCTCCGATTTCCAGTGCGGCTACTGCAAACGGCTGACAGGCGAGCTGATCAAGGCCGGGGTCGAGGTCGAGGAACGCCCGATCTCGATCTTCGGTGCAGCAAGCCGCAGGCTTTCCGAGAGCGTGATCTGTGCCAAGGATCCGGTTGCAGCGCTGCATGCAGCCTACGAAGGCAAGCCGGTCAGCCCTCCGAAATCCTGCACGAGAGCCACGGCCCTCGACGCCAACGAGGCCTTTGCGAGGGACAATGGCTTTGCCGGAACCCCGGTGATCGTGCGGGCCAGCGATGGCGCCGTCCTGCACGGTTACCGCGATGCAGCGACACTGCGCGCCTTTGCCGCCAAAGCGGGAGGTGTCCGGTGAACGCGCGCCTCGCTGCCCCCGCCTCCACGCTAGCCCTCGCTCTCATCGCGACCGGCTGCACCGCGCTCGGCGGCAATATCGAGGGCGACTTCGCCTGCCGTGCACCTGGCGGCAGTTGCGCCCCGACGTCGCTGATCGACGCGCAGGCGACCCGGGTTTCGTCCGCGGATGGAGCAGGCCCCCTCGCCCCGGTCGTCCACGCTCCTGCCAACACCAGCGGGCGCAGCCTCAGGGTCGTGCTCGCCGGATATCGCGATGCGCTGGGTCGGGAGTACGAGCCACGGGTCGTCCATGTCCCGCTGCCCGACAGCCCTGGCACGGGATTTCGCAGTCCGCTCAGCACCGGCGAAGTGCTGCGCGCGCTCGGCCGCGCCGTCCAGCACGGCGAGGGCGAGCCTATCCTGACCGCACCCGCCTTTCCCCTGCAGCTTCCGGATCAGCTGGTGAACCCCTCCCAGCAGAACCCGGAGCTGCCCGGCGCAGAGGCGCCGGTCACCGGGGCACCCGGCCGTCCCCCCTCCCCCGGCCGGGTGCCCCACCCTGACACATCGGAAGGAGACGGGCTGTGAGCCTTTCGCTTGCCACCGCGCGCGATGCGTTGCTCTCGGGCTTGTTCGGCGATGCCCGCAAGGCGGACCGTGGGCGGCCGAGCTTCTCGCTCGACATGCTCTCCGACTGGCTGCCCTACCGGGTCTACGACGAGGGTGCGAAGCTCTACCGCAACGCGCATTCGAAGGGCTTCGTGCTGGAAGTGACTCCGTTGATCGGGGCGGACGAGCGCACCGGCGAAATCCTCGGCCAGTTCTTCTCCGAGAGCCTGCCCCAAGGTGCCTGCCTCCAGGTGCTCAACTTCGCGAGCCCGAGGATCGGCAGCATCGTCGGCCCATGGTTTGCGCCGCGCTACGAACAGGGCGGGATCTACGAAGCGATCGCGAGAGCCCGCACGCAGCGGCTCTACGACCTCGTCTGGCAGTCGGGATCGGCGCATGCGCCGTTCCACGCCCGCCATGTCCGGCTCGTGCTCTCACTGGGCGTGCCCGTCCCCGGCAGCGTCAGCGACGGCGAACTCACCGAATGCCGCGACGGCCTCGTCGGCATGCTCGCTTCGCTCGGGCTCGAAGCTGCACCGCTCATGCCCGCAGGCTTGCTCGCGCTGGTCGACGAGCTGACCTCGCCGACCACCGCGCGCGAGCCCGATGCGATCCACTGGAACCGCGAGGACACGCTTGATGCGCAGGCGATCCGCCGCGACATCGAGCTCGAGGTCGAGGACGACCGGCTGATCCTCAGGACCGAACGGTTCCGCGAGACCGGACGCAGCCGCGACGGCGTCCCGCAGGTCGGCGCATGCTATCCCGACCGTTTCGACATCCGCCACTACGGCGTGCGCTCGGCGCCCGAACGCTGGGCGCCTTGGGAATGCGCGCGGCTGATCGGCGACATGTTCACCGACAAGCTTCGCTTCCCCTGCCCGGCGGCAACCATGCTCTGTCTCCACTTTCCCGACCAGGAAGCCGCCGCCGCGCGCGCGGGCTACAAGTTCATGCGCACCACCAGTCTCTCGGAGACCAAGAGCGCGCGCTTCCTGCCCCGCCTTGCCGAGCAGTCGGCCGAGTGGAAGCACGTCCAGGCCGAGCTCCAGGCGGGCAAGAAGCTCGTGAAGCTCTTCTACGGCGTCACCACCATCTCGCCACTTGGCGATGGCGACGCGCACGAGCGCACGGTCAAGGCGATCTACAAGGCCGCCGGGTGGGACCTCGCCGACGAGCGCTTCCTCCAGCTGCAGGGCCTCGTCGCGGCGTTCCCGCTGAGCCTTGCCGACGGGCTGGTCCACGACATGGCGCGCCTCAAGCGCTTCCGCACCATGCTCTCGACCACCGCGGCGAACATCGCTCCGCTGCAAGGAGAGTATCTCGGCGGGCCGATCCCGCACCTGCTGCTCCTGGGCCGGCGCGGCCAGCCTTTCTTCTGGTCGCCGTTCGAGAACTCGGCCGGCAACCACAATATCGCGATCTGCGGCAAGTCCGGCTCGGGCAAGTCGGTGCTGCTGCAGGAACTCTGCGCCGCCTTGCGCGGCGCGGGTGCCAAGGTTGTGGTGATCGACGACGGGCGCAGCTTCGAGCATTCGGTCAAGCTGCAGGGCGGTCGCTTTGTCGAGTTCACGCTCGCCTCGGGCTTCTCGCTCAATCCCTTCTCGTTGGTCGACGATGCCCGCGCCGACACAGACGAGGATTACCGGCTCGACTGCTTCGCGATGATCAAGGCGATCGTCGGCCAGATGGCGCGGCCAAGCGCGGCACCGTCGGACACCGAGCGCGGGCTGATCGATCGCGCGGTGACACAGGTCTGGGAAGCGCTGGGGAGCGGCGGGGCGATCGACGACGTCGCCCATGCGCTTCACACCAGCGAGAACGAGGCGGGCAAGGACCTTGCCACTGCGATCGCGCCCTTCTGCCGCGGCGGCAGCTACGCCGGGTTCTTTTCCGGGAGAGCGAGTTTCGCGCTCGAGGACGACTTCACCGTGTTCGAGATGAGCGACCTCGCCTCGCGCGAGGAACTGCGAAGCGTGGTTCTCTCGGCGATCATGTTCATGACTGGCCAGGCGATGACGCGCTCATCGCGCGCGACCAAGAAGCTGCTGCTGATCGACGAGGCCTGGGCGATGCTCAAGGGCGGTTCGATGGGCGAGTTTGTCGAGACCTATGCCCGCACCGCGCGCAAATATGGCGGCGCGCTCGCCACGGCGACGCAGTCCTTGAACGACTACTACAAGTCCGACGGCGCGCGGGCAGCCCTGGAAAACAGCGACTGGATGCTGGTGCTCCAGCAGAAGCCCGAGACGATTGCCGATTTTCGCAAGGAAGCGCGGCTCGACATGGACGACCGTACCGAGACCCTGATCCGCAGCCTCAAGCGCTCGGGAAACGAATACAGCGAAATCTACCTGAAAGGTCCCGAGACCGAAGCGGTCGGAAGGCTCGTGCTCGATCCGCTTTCGGCGACGGTCTTCTCATCCGATCCCGACACCTATGCCGCGATCCACCGCCATGTCGAAACCGGCATGCCCCTGGAGCGCGCGGTCGCGCTCGTCGCCGGCGTGGAAAGGAATCCATGATGGTTCTCGAAACCACCACCCTTGTCGACCGCGTGCCGCTCCCGACTGCTAGGCGGAGCGTCCGAAACCGGCAACCCGTGAACTGGCTCGCATTGGGGCAAGGCACCTGCCTGGTGCTGATCGAGGCGGCAGGCTTCGCGGTGAGCACGCTGCTGCTGGTGCTCGGCCTTCCGCTGTTCGTGTTTCTGCTGCTCGCAGGGTGGAACCTAGAGGCGCTGTTCGCGCAGCTTGGTAACCTCGCCGAGCACTACCGGACCGCCGAGCCCATCGCCCGCCGTTTCTTCGCACAAGACCTCCAGATCGGCTTCCTGATCGCAAGTGGCGGCCTCGCGCTGCTGCGCCTCCCGGCCTTCCTGCGCCGACTCGATCGCCGCCTCAACGAAGGACCGCAACCCCATGACTGAACTGACACCCTCCATGCGTCCGCTGGCCCTGAAGGCGCTCGGTGTCGCGGCCGGACTCACCACGCTGCTCTGGGCAGGCTGGATCACCCGTGAGATCGTGCAAGTGCCGGACCAGCGGATCGTCACCGTACGGCTTGCCGAGACCATCGGCGCCTTCGTTGAGGATGCCGCGCGCGCCGATGCCGATCCCGCCGCGATCCAGGCCGCTAGCCTTGCCTATCTCAAGGCGGCCGAAAGCGCCGTCGCCGACATGGGCCACGACGGCCGCGTGGTTCTCGTCGCCGAAGCTGTGCTCGCAGGCGCCGCCGAAGACGCCACGCCCGAACTCGAACAGCGCATTGCTCGGAAGCTCTCCCAGGAGAAGCAGCCATGAAGTGGAGATCCAGGCTGCGCCGCCCCCTGCTCCTCAGCGGCATCGTCCTGCTCCCGCTCGCCTGGGCACCGCTCGACGCGTTCGGCAAGAATCACGCTTTCCTGATCAACGCGAGCCCGAGCCTTCCCAACTGGGCCTTCTGGCTCGAGCGTGATGCCCCGATCGCGCGCGGCAGCCTGATCTTCTTCGAGCCGCCGCCAAGCGCGCTCGTCGAGCGCCATTTCGGGCCAGGGCCGCAGATGTTCGGCAAGCGCGTGCTTGGCGTCCCCGGGGATATCGTGAGCCACGAAGACGATGCGGTCCTCATCAACGGCAAGCGGGTTGCCACGCGGCTTGCGGTCACCCGCCTCGGCGTGCCGCTCGCCGCCGGTCCCGAAGGCGTGATCCCGCAAGGGTGTTTCTACACCGGCACATCGCATCCGCGCGGGCTCGACAGCCGCTATGCCGCAATCGGTTTCGTCTGCCGCGGTCAGATCCTCGGCAGCGGGAGGGCGATCCTGTGAGATATCTCCTGTCCCTTGCCGCTCCACTCGCGCTGCTTGCAGTTCCGGGTGCGGCGCACGCACGCGACTACGGCCAGCGCGGCGCGGTCTTTCCGATCATCGAGCGCGACCTCCTCGAACAGATCCATTCGAAGCTCCGCACGATGGAAGCTTCGGGCGAAACCGCGCGGCTCAACGAGAAACTGAAGACGCGAACCATCGCCCGGGTCAACCGCCCCGAGCCCGTCGCGGGCCTCGTCCGCGCACACGAAGCGCGCAGTTGGCACTTCGATCCGACGATCACGCTCGCCGCCGATATTCGGGGGGGCAAAGGCGAACTGGTCCATGCCGCCGGTACAATGGTCAATCCGCTCGACAGTGTGGATCTGCGCGCCGAACTTCTGTTCCTCGACGGCGACGATCCCGACCAGCTCGCCTGGGCCCTGAAGCAAGGCGCGAACGCCAAGCTGATCCTTGTTAGGGGCTCGCCGCTCGAGCTGATGAAGGCGCGCCAGCGGCGCTTCTATTTCGACCAGGGCGGCAAGCTCAGCGAGAAGTTCGGGATCAGGGCCGTACCCGCGCGCGTGCGCCAAGAGGGCCGCGTGCTCGAAGTGAGCGAGATCGCGCTGCCACCCCGAAAGGCAAAGCCATGAGCAGCATTCGCGCCTTGCTCGTCCTCTTCACCGCGACGCTTTCGCTGATGCTTTCCTCGCCCGCATCGGCCGATGCGGGACCCGGCAAATGCACAGGTCAGTTCGTCAACCCGATCACCGACATCTGCTGGTCGTGCCTGTTCCCGATCTCGATCGGCGGGCTCGACATCTGGCCGTCGAACCGCCCCGATCCCGATAACCCCGACTTCCCGCTGTGCCTGTGCGGCCTTCGCCCCGGTATCGCCATGGGCTTCTGGGAGCCGGTGCGGCTTGCCGATGTCAGCATGAAACCGTGGTGCTTCGTCAACCTGGGCGGCATGAAACTCGATCCGGGCTTCGATATCGGCTTCCGCTCGATCTCGGGTCCTTCGGCTGTGGGCGGCGCGAGCCAGTATTATTCGAGCTGGCACGTCCACTGGTACGCCTATCCGCTGATCTACTGGATGGAGATCGTCGCCGATTTCCTCTGCCTCGAGCCCGGATCGGTCGACATCCTCTACATCTCCGAGATCGATCCGCTGTGGCAGGACAGCGAGCTCACCGCGATCATCAACCCCGAAGCGGTGCTCTTCGCCAACCCGCTGACGCTTGCCGCCTGCGCGGCGGATTGCGCTGCTGCAACCGCCAAGCTGCCGATCGACGGCATGTTCTGGTGCGCCGGGTGCCAGGGCTCGATGTACCCGATGAACGGGAATGTCTCGGCCAGCATAGGCCACGTCCAGGCTTCGCGCCTCGTCCTCTCACGCTTCGCCTACAAGCTCCACCGCGAACTCGTCTCGTGGGGGACTATGGGCTCGAAGGGCCTGTGCGGCAAGTACTTGATGCCGGTGATGAGGAAGCAGCAATACCGCTTCCAGGCCACCAACCCCAACCCGGCGACGAGCGGTCGCTTCGCCTGCCCGCCCATCGGTGCCTCGACCACCTTCCAGTCACCCGGACAGGTCATCCCCGCCATCGGCGAGGACATGGGATACCTCGTCTGGCGCAAGAGGAATTGCTGCGCGCTATGAGAAACCCCTTCCATCTGCTTGTAATCGCGAGCCTCGTCATCGCTGCGGGCTTTGCCGCCGCATCGGCACAGGATGCCGCGCCCGAGCTCGACATCGCCCAGATCCGCGCGCGCGCACAGGAACACCGCGAGGATGCCGAGGCGCTGGCGACCACGATCCGGACGCGTGCCGAAACGCTCACCGATGATGCCAGGGCAACGCAGGAAGGTGCCATCGCCGCTCGTGCCACCTATGCCGGGGCAGCTGTCCGGAAGCCGCAGGACGGCCCGCTCGATTTCGACGCAATGATCAAGGCGCAGGTCGACGCCGAAAGCGCGTCGCTTGGGCAAAGCCCGAGGTTCATCGCCTTCGCCTCGCTCGGCATGCCAGAGGCCTCGCTCAAGGCCCTCGTGCGCGATGTCACGCGCGCCGGCGGCGTGACGGTGCTCAGAGGCTTCCCGCAAGGGAACAGCGCCCTCTTCAAGCAGCGCCTGGCATCGCTATGGAGCAGCCGCGAGGAAGCCGGCGCTCTCGGGATCGACCCCCGCCTGTTTCGCGCCTTCCGCGTCGAGGCCTCCCCGACATTCGTGGTGCTGGCCGCCGATTTCAGCCCCTGCGACGGGTTCGACTGCGCCGACAGCTTGCCCCCGCACGACCGCATCGCAGGCAATATCAGTGTCGCAGAAGTGCTCGGAACCTTAGCCGACGGGCGCGGCGCGGCCGCCGCCCAGGCACGGCTTCACCTGGCCCTGCTCGAAGGAGACGATCGATGAGCATAAAGCGAACACTGATCGCTCTGGCTCTCCTCGCCGATGCGCTCCCGAACCCGGCTCTCGCGCAGCAACAGGCTGCACGTGCGGACAACAAGGCGTTTGCCGAGAGCCTGCGCGGCGAAGCGCAGCAAGCCGCGCAAGCCCCGCCCGACGCGAACACACTCCCAAACTTCGATCGCAACGCTGTGCACGGCCTCGAGACGCTCGCCGACGATCCCGACCGGATCGAGGGCAATGCGGCGGCCGCCGCGGCCGGGCACCAGGGCTACCGCGCGATGCGCGACAGCCTCGCCAACCGTGCGCGCTTCGATCCGGCCGAGATCGACGACGTGATCGCGCGCAGCCTCGCGATCAACCAGGCCCCGCTCGAATACACCAGCGGCATGGCCATCTCGGGCGGCCAGGGATCGTGTGTGCCGCTGCCGCCCGGTTCCGGGTCGGCCGGGACCTACACCGCGACCTGCAACAGCGGCACGCGGATCGATCAGTCGGCGGGGCAATGTGTGGTCCCGCTCGTCGCCACCGTCAGCCAGCGCCCGCAATATCACTATCTGTGCAATCGGTTCGGCGACTTCAACGGATCGGGCGAGCCCGAGTGCCTCGGGTTCGACGGTTATTCCTGCCGGGTGACCGGGCACCGCGACACCTGCCTGCAATGGAGTTCGTCGGGCGGGAGGCCATGGTGTTCGGAGCCCGGTGATCCGATCACCGAGCTGACCTGCGACGAGCAGGTTCCTGGCCAGACGCCCTACCAGGTCACGACCGCGACCACGGTCACGACAACGCAAGACGAGAGCCAGTGCACTGGCTTCGCCGACAACACCGACTGCACGCTCGACGCCGAGATCTGCACCGATGCCGATCCGCAGACCCGCGTGATCGATGGCGTCTCGGTCACACGGCCCTGCTGGGAATGGCAGCGCAGCTACACCTGCACCGCGCGCGAAGCGGCGACCGACTGCTATGATATCGAGAGCCAGGGCGCATGCCGCTTCGTGCGCGAGGAATGCATCACCGAGGAAGTTCCGTGCGAGACCTGGGAGCGCATCTACGAATGCCCGCTCCCCGGGACAGACAGCACCACGCAGTATGTCTGCGATGGTGATGTCTACTGCATCGATGGCAGCTGCGAGACGATCACCCGCACCGCCAATGACGAGTTCAAGGATGCCGTCACCGCGCTCCATGCGATGGACGAGGCCCGCGGCCAGTTCGATCCCGAGACGCTGACGCTGTTCAAGGGCACGCGCAATACCTGCTCGTCCAAGGTTTTCGGCGTGCTCAACTGCTGCAAGGGCAAGGGCTTCCCGCTCATCCCCGGCATCAGCCTGCTCGTCGCGCTCGGCTGCAACCGCGAGGAAGTGCTGCTTCACGAACGCGATGCGCAGGGCCTGTGCGCCTATGTCGGGACATACTGCTCGGACAAGTTCCTCGGCGTCTGCCTGACCAAGAAGAAGGTCTACTGCTGCTTCGAGAGCAGGCTCTCGCGGATCTTGCAGGAACAGGGCCGCCGCCAGCTGCCCAAGCCATGGGCCAAGCCCAAGGAAGAGCAATGCGCCGGGTTCACGCTCGACGAGTTCGCCCGGCTCGACCTGTCCGTCATGGATTTCAGCGAGGTCTACGCGGAGTTCACCGAAGCCGCGCGTCTGCCCGACGAGCTCGAGACCTCCATCCTCATCCAGCAGAAAATCGAAGACTATTACGCGAGGACCGACCGATGAGCCGAATTCCCACGATCACCGGACTGGCCCTGGCGCTCGCGACCACGCTTGCCCCGACTGCCTCTGCGCAGGACAGCGGCGCAATCGCGAGCACCGATCCAGCAAGCGAGCTCTACTGCGAGCGGCGACGGCTCGGGTACTGGTTCTACTGCGTGAAGCCCGTACCGGTCGAACAGCCCGATGCGCCCGCAACGCAGCCGGTCGCGGCGGTCCAGGAACTCGACGCGATCACCGCCGAGCTGCGCGAACTGAAGGCGCGCGCGATCCTCTATCCGACCGAGGCCAATGTCGCGGCCTATATCCGTTTCCAGCGTGCCCAGCTCGACCGGGCCTCGCTGTTCTCGGACGTCTGGCAGCGCGCGATATGGCAGGATCCCGAGCTCGACTACACGCTCGAGCGGCCGGTCGGCGCGCTCGCCAAAAAGCAATGGCAGGACGCGCGCGCCGCCGAACGCGACAGCGCGCTGACGCATCTCTCCGAGCGCTACGGCCTGTTCTACTTCTTCAGCTCGACCTGCGCTCCGTGCGAAGTGATGAGCCCGATCGTCAAGGGAGTCGCCGAGCGCTGGCGGATCACCGTGCGCGCGATCTCGACCGACGGAGGGCCGTCACACCATTTCCCCGACTACAAAGTCGAGACGACTCAGCGCAGCAAGCTCGGCCTCGAGCCCAAGGTCACCCCGGCGCTCGTCCTGTGGGACAGCGTCACCAGACGCCCGATCCCGATCGGATACGGCGTGCTCTCGGCCGACGAGCTCCAGGACCGCATTTACCTCCTCACCTCGAAGGAAGCCGGACATGATTACTAGCATCCGCAATGCGGCGCTCACGATGGCCGCCGCCAGCATGGTCGCGTCCCCTGTCGCCGCGAATGTCGGTGACAGCATGGACCGCTTCATGGACGATATGGGCGCGGCGGCCAACGTCACCGGCCCGACCGCCTTCGAAGGGCAGTCGGCGGGCTATTACAGCCTCGGCAATGTCTGGACCCGCTTCCCGCAGAAGACCACCAACGTGGCCAATCTCCAGCTGCCGCGCGCCCGCGCGGGCTGCGGCGGGATCGACATCTTTGCGGGGTCCTTCTCCTTCATCAATGCGAGCGAGATGGTCGCTTTGCTCAAAGCCGTGGCCAACAACGCCGTCGGCTTCGCTTTCAGTCTGGCGATCGATACCGTATGCCCGGAGTGCAACAAGATCATGCAGGAGTTTTCGCAGAAGGCGCAGCTCATGAACAATCTCTCGATCAATTCCTGCGAGATGGCGCAGGGACTGGTCGGGGGCCTGTGGCCCAAGGGCGATCTTGCCGACAAGGCGATCTGCGAAGCGATCGGCAATTCGGAAGGCATCTTCACCGACTATGCCGCGGCCAAGCACGGCTGCGGCACGCGCGGTCAGCGGAGCAGCACCAACGAAGGTGCCGGCGCCGACTATGCCGACGTCAATCCCGGCGTGCCGCGGAATTATACCTGGCACGTCCTCAAAAAGAGCGCCTTCTTCAATCCCGGCGGCACATTCGACCGCGACCTCGCCGAATACGCCATGACCCTGATCGGCACGGTGATCTACGTGCCGCCCAAGGACGACGAGGCAGGCAAGTTCGTGCCCTTTGCTGGCGATGCCTCCTCGACGCTGGTGAGCGCGCTCCTCGACGGGACGCAAGGCCAGAGCGTGCGGGTGTTCCGCTGCGACGAGACCGACCTCTGTCTCAACCCGACCTTCCAGCAGATGAGCCTCGCCAATGCCAAGGCGATCCGGCCGCGCGTTGCCCTCCTCATGGGCAACATGGTCGAAGCGATCCGCACCGACAGCGCGATCGGCAATGCCGAGAAAGAACTGCTGCAGGTCGCCTCGGTGCCCCTGTACAGGATTCTCACCGTCCAGGCCGCCTATGGGCGCGGGATGCCGACCGACGATCGCGACACGCTCGCCGAGATCGCCAGCATCGACCTGCTCTATGCCATTCTAGACCGCATCGTGTCCGAAGCGGGGCGCTCGATGGCGAGCTTCATCGCCGCCGATGAAGCCAAGCTCGCAATCTGGCGCGGCCAGGTCGCCGAAGTGCGCTCGGGGCTGGTGCAGCGTCAGGCGACCGGACAGGCCAAGGTCTCCGCGATCATGCAGATCATCGAGAAGACCGCGATGATCGAGAACGCGCTCGCCGCCTCGATGTCGCCCTCGATGTCGGCGGCGCTCGACTGGTCGCGCGGTCTCCAGTCGCGCTCGATCGTCCCCTGAGGCGAGGCACCATGGTAGAGATCTTCACCACCGGCGGCGGCGAGTACATCGTCAATGTCTTGAACGCCGTCGCCGCATGGACCGGCGCCGGCGGCTACAAGAGCCTGATCCAGGTCGCGCTGGTAATGGGGTTCGCACTCGCGATCATCGTCGTCGCGTTCAACCAGGACTGGCGCGCCTGGCTCAACTGGTTCCTCGGCGCGACGCTCATCTACATGTGCCTGATGGTGCCCCGGATGGATGTGCAGGTCACCGACCGGGTGAACCCGAGCCTTGCCCCCGCGACCGTCGCCAATGTCCCGCTCGGCCTTGCGCTTATGGCGAGCTTTACCAGCCAGGCGGGCGACTATCTCACCCGCTCGGCCGAGACGGTCTTCGGTCTTCCCGACGATCTCAACTACTCGAAGAACGGGATGATCTATGGAGCGCGGCTGCTCGAAGCGACGCGGTCCCTGCGCATCGCCGATCCCGAGTTCGCCGCCAATTTCGACGAGCATGTTCGCCAGTGCGTCTTCTACGACCTGCTGCTCGGCCGCTATTCGATGAAGGAGCTCTCCGAGAGCAATGACATCTGGGCGACCATTGCACCGGGAAGCCCTGCCCGCGCGCAGAAGTTCCTCACAAGGCAGGCCGATGACAGTGTTACCGCCTCGATCCTGACCTGCCGCGAGGCCTACACCGCGCTTTCGGGCCAATGGGCGGGCATGATCGACGAGATGACGCGAATTGCCGGTCGCCAGCTCTACCCCAAGCAGACCGAAGCGCTCGCCAAGGCCAAGCTCATCGCCGACCTGCCGGTCGCCTACCAGTATCTCACCGGGATTTCGAAGGATGCGAGCAGCATCTTCCGGCAGGTGCTGACGATCAATGCCATGAACCAGGCGATGCACGGCTTTGCCGGGGCGAGCGGCGCCTCGAGCGTCGACGTCTTCGCGCAGACCCGCGCCGACATCCAGACCGAACGGACCTATGCCTCGATCGCGCACAATGCGATGAAATGGGTGCCGATCCTTAACGTGGTTCTGACGGTCGTGTTCTACGCGCTCTTCCCGGTGCTCTTCCCGCTGTTCCTGATGCCCAGGACCGGTCCGATTGCACTCAGGGGCTACGTCACCGGCTTCTTCTACCTCGCTGCCTGGGGACCGCTGTTCGTCATCCTCCACATGATCCTGATGTTAAAGGGCGCAGGCGATGTCGCAGCCGCAGGGGGTTCCACCGGGCTCAGCCTCGCCACTTTCTCCGGCATGGCTGACGTCAACAACGACATCGGCATTCTCGCAGGCTACCTCGTCGCTTCGATCCCCTTCCTCGCAGGCGGCGTCGCCAGGGGCGCGATGGCGATCTCGGGCCAGGCCACCAGCTATCTCAACCCGAGCCAGAATGCGGCCGAGGAAGCCGCCCGCGAAGCGAGCACCGGCAATGTCTCGCTCGGCAACAGCAGCCTTGAAAACTCCAACGTGTTCTCGCGTCAGTTCGCGCAAGCCAGCCTTGCGCCGAACATCGCCTATGGCGCGGCCCAGACACGAGGGTTCGGCACCTCGGGAACACAGACCACAGGGTTCCCCGATGCCGAGTTCGCGGCGGTGCCGACCTCGAGCTATCCCTTCACGCCCACACTCGGGCAGGATTTCTCGAGCAGGCTGTCGACCATGGCGAGCCAGAGCCGCGGCCAGAGCGAGACCTTCTCCAACCTCGCTCAGCAATCGACCAGTTCCGCGGTCACGCGGTTCAGCGAACTGCGCGACGCTTACACAAGGTCGCGCTCGAACGAGACCGTCAGCGGCAGCTCGACCAGCGACAGCATCGGCAGCGCTTTCAGCGAAGTCGATAGCGCCTCCAAGATGCTCCAGCAGCAATTCGGACTGTCGCGGCGCGCATCAGATGACATCACCGTCTCTTGGTTCCTCAATGGCGATGCAGGGGTCGGGTTGAAAGGCGAGAAGGGTGCTGGCTCGGCATCTTTCGGCGTCAAAGGTGGGCGCAATCAAAGCTGGACTGACAGCGATATCGGGATCGCTTCGGAAGATCGCTCGCGGATCACCGGTGCGCTACGCCAACTCTCCGACAGCCGCAACTGGTCGAGCACGCGCGAAGGATTCCTGCGCGAGACGAGCTCGAGTTCGGAAGCGCTGGTCTCGAGCAGTGCCGCCGGCATCACCACTTCGATCACCGAAGCGCAAAGCTACACGCTCGAAGCGCGCCGGGCCGAAGAGATCGCCAGCCGGCTCGAGAACCAGGCAAGCTGGTATGAGAGCGCCAACGCCGCAGGATCGCTCAATCTCAGCCAGGCCTACCGCGAATGGGGGATGGCCGAGATCGATGCCAACCGTGACTACTACGGGCCGATGCGGTTCGACGATATCGACTTCCAGATGAGCGCGGCGGGCCAGCAGCTGCAGGCACGGTTCGTCGAAAGCTATGCTGAACGCCTCAATGCAGAGATTGCCGATGACCTGACCCTCCCCGCTTCGAGGCCTGTGGCCAGACCATCGGTCGGAGGTGCCGGAGCAGTACGCGGTTCGGTCAGGCCTGGCGGGGTTCCCGGCAGCCTGAGCGGACCAGGCAGCGACCGGGAAGACATCGCGGGCGAAGTCGACAGGGTTCAGGACCGCGGCAGTGACCGGGTTGGGACCGTAAAGAGTTATCTCGACGGGAAGACCAGGGATGCCAAGGGCGCATCCGCCGAGGCCGCCGATGATGTGAAGGAATGGTAGTGAGTTAGAGGATCACGTCCTGCACGACTACGAACGTCACGAAAGCTGCCAGCCCCACGAAGATAGTGATTAGTTTGAGCCGTCCCCAAGGATCAGCCCAAGTCTTCTTCCACGTATAGGAGGTGAGCCGATCCTCGGCGAGCGCACGGTCGAGTTCACGCAAACCTTCCCAGTCGCCCTTGCCAGCCGGTGGCATTTTCTCGGGATCATTCATAACAAGCACTCCTTCGCGAGCAAGGACGCCCCCTCCTCTCTAACCCGTCTCGCCTCTCGAAGTCGTTGCCCCGCAAATAGCCGAAAGACGCGGGAAAAGCGAGCGTTGGACTTGGCCAAGTGTGTTCGATCTGGATAGAGAATGCCATGGGCAACGCTTCATTATGAGCAAGAACAGAGACCTTAAAGGCACGGTCGTTGAGTTTCATACTCAGGCTCGCAAGCGCGGACCCGGCCGTCGTCGCACGCCTGTCTTGCTCATAGCCGGCGGTCTCCTTGCAGGTGTGCTCGGCGGGCTTGTTGGCATAAACTGGACATCGAGCTCGGCCTCGGCCCAGGCACGGCAGAAGCACGAATTTGCTGTCTGCGGCATGGTCCGCCGGACCTGCGTCATTGATGGTGACTCGATCTGGCTCGATGGCACCAAGATCAGGATTGCCGATATCGATACGCCGGAGATCTCGCAGTCGAAGTGCGACTATGAATACGATCTGGGCATCAAAGCCCGCGATCGGCTTGTCGCCCTTCTCAACGAAGGTGAGTTTACCTTGGCGACAATCGGCAATCGCGATGAAGACCAGTACGGACGCAAGCTGCGCGTCATCTTGCGCGGTGGTCGCTCGCTCGGCGACCAGCTCGTCTCTGAAGGACTGGCACGTACGTGGACCGGACGGCGAGAGGCCTGGTGCTGATGCGCCTCTGGCCGCACGAGAATGATCCGACACCCGGAGAGCAAGCCGAGTGGAAGGTAATGCTGGAAGCCTGGATTCTCGGCATTCCGATGGTCCTGATGCTCGTACTCGCGATTTGGTCGCTATTTTGACGCTGACGCGAGACCAGGAGCTCTGGGGCATGACGCTCTGGGTCGAGAAAACCCATGACGAAGCCGGAGCTGAATTCATCGCAGCGAAGATCGAACATCTGACGCGCTCGGGCGAGCAAGGCGGCGTGCAGCTTTGGCGCGAGGTTGACCGGCGTTTTCGTGAGCTTGGCGCGCGCACGGCGCAGTCATAGGCGCAATCTCCTCATCGGTTTGGTCGAAGGAATTGAGGTAGGTTTCCAGTCGCTCCAGCGTTCGCCTGCGCGGACGCCGTCCGTTCCGCAGGTCGAGGACGAAGCGCGGATCACCCGCGGCCCGCCGGCCGAACCGCGTCGCTGAAATATGGTGATCCTTCAGATGCTTTTCGATCCGATCCAACAGGTCCATTCGCTTCTGGCTCCGACTCGCAAACTGCTTGTGTTCTTGTTATGTTCCTAGTAGGAAGGTATCCGTGAGTCTAGGAAAATTCCTAGATCTGAAATCCGAAGGACCGAAAGATGGAACATGTCAGGGAAGAGCTCGACCGGCTGATCCTCAAAGGCGGATATGGCTACGCGTCGATCTCGCGCCTGCTCGGTCGCAACCCGGCTTATGTGCAGCAGTTCATCAAGCGCGGCTCTCCTCGCAAGCTCGATGACCAGGATCGCAAGACGCTCGCGAGCTTCTTCGGCGTCGATGAGCAGGTCCTCGGCGGCCCTGCCAATCCGGTCACCGATGGCATGGTGGAGATCCCTGTGCTCGACGTCGAAGCCTCGGCAGGGTTCGGTGCTGTCGCTGCAAGCGAGACAGCGCATACACGCTTTGGCTTTGACGAACGCTGGCTGCGGCATCTCACCTCGGCGAAGAGCGCCAGCCTGTCGATCGTCGGCGTCAAGGGCGACTCCATGGAACCGACGCTCAGCGATGGCGACGAGGTCCTGGTCGATGCATCAGATCATGGGTCGCGGCTGCGAGACGGGATCTACGTCCTGCGCGCCGATGATGCGCTCGTCGTGAAGCGTATCGCGATCAAGCCCGGCGGAAGACAGATCACGATTGCCAGCGACAACCCCGCCTACCCCACATGGCATGATATGGATCGGTCCGAGGTTCATGTCGTAGGTCGGGTGATCTGGTTTGGCCGGTCGCTCTAGGGCAACTGCTGGGCCGGAAGGAGATTGTCCGCTTTCCGCATCGGAATTGCAGAGAGCGGACATTCAGTTTCGCGTATCTGTCCACTAGCAGTTGCCCTTCAGCGCCGCTATTCCGGTAGAGATCGGCTCGAATTGACACACTCCAGCTCGCGTCAAAGCGCAGCAAGAGGAGCCGAAGGGAAAATGAAGGGGAGATAGCGTCTCCCCGAATATGGATCTATCGTTCAGCACCAAGCGCGCGATTGTTCGGACGGTGGACCCCGAAGAGCAGCCAAAATGCCTCGGCCATAGGCATAAGCGCGTCTGCGTTGATCCGCTCGACTATATGCTGCCCGAGTAGGACATTACTTCTGAATGCTTCTGAGGTCGGATAGCCATCGCCGACGATCATGCGAAACCCTTTAGCGCCGACGATGCTGGTTAGGATCACCCAAGGTCCCTCAATGCCATGATGTCGCAGTTGCATCTGAGTGGCGTTCGTCATTCCTAGGAGACCCTGTTCGAAGACCGTTGGCCAAACTGTGCGGCGCTCTTCGCCATTTAGTTGCCGAACGCCGCCAATTACAAAAGCTGAGTCCGTCCGTCCGTTGCGATAAGTCAGCGCGTAGGAGCCGACCCGGCGTTCCTCATTAATCGGTGCGTGCACTAGGACCCCTTCGATAGTGTCGAGCGCCGTAAATCCACCCACACGAACAGGCACCACAGCATTATCACGTGTCACCGCTATTCGGCGCTCTTCGCGAAACAGCCCGAGCGGCGCGACCGTGAGTACTGCGATCGGTGCCTGTTCCATCGCAAAAGGCATATCGACGCCCTGCGTGGCGGCTATCGCCTCTGCATGGAGTTGTCGAAACTGCTGAGGAAGTTGCGCTGCCTCGGTGAAGGCATGCCGAAGATCGTGTACGTCGAGCTCGTATTTGCCACGACTATTGCGTCCGTAGAAGCGGGCACCGTTCTTGAAGACGACACGGTGCGGTGCGCTTATGCTGCCGGGAACGCGCAGCACAAGGGCACCGTGTCCGTCGGCCAACGGCACCCATTTGATCCTAACGCCAATCAGGCGCGGCTCAATACCGGTTTGTAGCTTTCCTTCGAGCCTGAGAATTACCGCATCGGGATCATCGACATCTAGACCATGAAGGCCAGTTGCGGCGCCATTGGCCTCGTCTATTCCATAGACTATATCACCTCCTTGGGCGTTGGCGAATGCGGTCACGTCCGCGAGAAACTCGCGGGACGCCTCATCGCCGCCGCCCGGCAACTCCCGCTTGAACTCGAGGTCGCGTCCTTCAAAGACCTGATTTTCAATCAAGCGCCGGAGCGCGGCTTCGTCGATCGCGTCGATGGGCTGTTCTATCATGTTATTGAAATATCCTGCTTGCGGGACGTTAGTAGTCTATCCGACTTCTAGTGCGAAGCTAGGAGAGCTGATGTCCGCCGAGACTATGAGCCCGTCGGCACCTGCTGCGGTAGCGATGAATAGCCGAAGCATTAGTCTTTTCCACTATGCGTTAGAAGGGCGAAGAAGCCTTGATGCCGTAGGGCTGTTACCGTTGAATTCTCGCTAGAAACCTACGTATCTGGCGATCAATGCCACCTTGCCTCGGAAGGGCCGAAGATGTCGCAGCAGCATCGTGAAGACCTAGTCGATCACATCGTAAACGCTCAGCCGACGATTCAAAGGTTTGTGAGGGAGACATCAGGGAACTTGCTGGCGGGTTCATGGGATTTGACATCATACAGCTTTCAACGCGGCTTCGAAGCCTTGTGGGATCTTGCACACGCTGACCACAGCGGCTTGCTCGAGATGCCGCTTCTGTCACTCTGGCGACAGAGTGTCGAACTTGCAATCAAGTCGACGATTCTTGAGCTGGCGGGACAGATCGCTGGCAATCCTGGCCATGATCTTCAGGTGCTCTTCCGGCAGTTGCTCGATATCCGCGCGGCAGAAGGTTGCAGCGACGATGACGACCTTACCCGAAGCGTGCAGGATATGATCGCTCAGGTCCAGACCTTCGATCCTTTCGCAGATCGTTTCCGCTATCCGGCTAACCGAAACGGTAAACCCTACGATGGTTTCGCCATTGATCTAGACCAACTTTTCCAAGCTCACTGGATCATTACCACTTGGTGCGAAGGGGCGGTCATGGAAATGAGGGGCGATATCTAATCAAGTTGTAGCGCCGTTGAGGGCTAATGCAGGGGGCAATGGCTAAGAGCAAATTCTGCTAGGCACGATCACGAACTGCTAGTGCGTTCAGCGCCATACGTGAGAATCGCCCTGTCAGAGCTAGGCGCCGCAGACGCGCAACGTCACTGCGGTCGCCATGTGATTCGATGCATTGGAAGGCATATTGTGCCGGTCGTTCCCGTTCCCAGGTACGATGATGATGCTCCGCTTGCTCTCCGCTGTCCAGGAAGCCCCTCGCAAACCTAAGACAACGCTCCGGAAATTCACTAGCGATGAAAAACTGAGGCCATTGCGGTCCCATCCGACGCCAGCTTCCTTCTCCCAACGCCGCGTCCATCTCGCTCAAGCATCCGATCACGAGGCCCGGTGACATACCGTTTAACTCACGCCATACGGCCCGCACCTTGGCTTGTGCTCCCGCCTCGAAAGCGTGAACCAGATTCCGTAGCGTTTCGATGCAATGACCGGCGGGGGTTGAAGCAGTAGATGGTGGAAGCGGCAGCCCCATGCGCCCCAGATAACGGGTTGCTATGACAAAAGCTTCCCATTCCGATTGTGGCATCCCGTTACTGGGATCCGGCAGCTCAGCGAGATGCTGCATTCGGAACATGTCGCCCGGATCAGCGAACATCGCCACTTCCCGTGCAAGGTAGCCGAGGTTCCAAGATTGCCGTGGCTCGTCGGCATCGAGCGCTCGCCTCAGAAAGAGGCGACGATCTCGCTCAGGAAGCGCATGAATCACATCGTAATAGACGTAATCGAAGGGGTGATCGAACATCGCATTGCTTAGGCTGAGGGCGGTTGCGCAAACCTGCGGGCCATCGGCTGGTCCGATCACCGCCGCAACTTCCACCTCGATTTGCGGCCGACTGTCCTCTGCGCTTTCGTCGAGTGCCCCCAAGAACTTCAGAGCATCAACGCCGCCCGTATCTGGGCCGGGCTCGTCGAGGACCATCTGAATTGCCTCAATGAGCTCATCAATGTGCGCCTGGTCAGCACCACGGGAAAAGCCTGCCGCTTGCATGATGGCGAGCTGCACATGGTATGGCTCGTAGCGATAGCGATCGCGGAAAATGGCGATGAGTTCCTGCGCGAAGCGATCAGCCTGATCATCTCCCACCAAATCGTGGCGCCGTTCGAGGTAGAAATAGAGCTGGCCAGATGTCGCTGTGGCGACATTCAATTCGAGGGCGTGCCGACGAGCAGCGCTCCTGCGGAACGAACTTTGGCAGTTGCGCGCAAGGATCGAAAACCCGTTTGCCCTGCCGAATTGAAGATAGGCGAGCCAGAAGCCCTGCGTTCTCGGATTTCGGATACCATGGGTCTTGCAGGACTCTGCTAGGCGGCCGCGCTCGGCGAGCAAGCGTGCGTCCATTCGGGCGCACAGATCTAGATAGAGTCCTATATAGTTGCCGTCATCGACCGCGTGGCCGATTGCCCCGAGCCTTGCGCCCTCCTCGTGAGACCAACCCCTCAAGCTTTGCTCTTCCCAATCCAGCTTGGGACGCTCGCCATCGACGATAATCAGTCGCAGACCGTCGATCTCGGCCGCAACGGTATCGAGCACTTCATCGAGCAAACGTCGCGCTTCCGCGCGGGCTAGGTCACCTAAATCGCCCGAAGCGGCAGCATGCAGCAATTCGGCGTTGGTCGATGCGGCAAGGATGCGGCGGCAGGTGTCGTCATCCTCGACAACAGCGAGGACATCGCCAGCAATGCGCTCGAAGAGCGGTGAACCGAGCAGCTTCGCAAATGGCTCGCCGATCTTGTTCGCCTGGGATGCAAAGGCGTGGGCGACATTCGCTTGAAAAAGCATTTCGTGGCTGAAAGAAATACGACCGGACCGCCGCACCAACAGGTCGGCATCGAACATTGCCGAGCAGGTCGACGCGCCGATTTGATCGCCCAGCATCAGCTCATCAAAAACTGTCTCCGATGCCGAGAAGGCCAAGTTGCTCTGGAGTTGAAGGGCGAAACGACGCAGGCCTGCCGCACCATCTCGGGCATGGTCTCCGAGCCGCCGCCGGATATACTGGTCGATCAGCAGTTGGCGTGACATTGGTTCGGCAACAGCGCCAATCTCGCCTACAATGGCAGCCTCGAAGCCGCTGGTGACGGCATCGAGAAGAGCCAATTGGCTCTTCGTCACCCGGCTTCCCGCACGCGCTGCGATCTGCGCTTTGAGATCGGAGTCGGGCGGATGTATCCGGAGCCAGCCGAGGCCGGCCAAGCCGGGCTCCTCATCCACTTGATCGGTAACGATCAACCGCAGGCCGAACCGTCGGCAAAGCGCGGCGGCAGCCCTGACGGCCTGGCTTCTATCACCGGCTAATTCGTTCATCCCATCCAGTATCAAATAGGATGGTGCTTCGGCTGCACGCAGGGCGGCGTAGAGCTCGCGGATGGGAAGATCACAGAGCAGTGCGCCCTCACGGTTGAGCAGCCGCGCCCAAGATCCTGCATAGTCCTTGCATTGGAGAACCAGCGCGCATTCGCCCTTTGCAGCGCGATCAGCCGCGAACCATCGCGCAATCAGTGATTTTCCGCATCCGGTTGGACCCGTTACGCGACACCCTGGGGGCTGCTGCAAAGCCTCAAGCAAATCGGCGCGCGCTGTTTCGGATTCGGCGATCCACCTGTCGCCGTCTTTTGCATAGTCCGCTTTGGCTGCTGTGGTCAGAAGTCTCAGAGCCGATAGGCGCGATGCAAGCTCCGAGGACGAAGCCGCTTCTCTAGGCGATACCTTGGCCAGTCCGAGACCGATCGCAAACGACCGCCATTGGTCAAGGGTCCATGGCGACCGATCCTCTGTCTGCACCCACGGGCGGAACAGGTGAGATTGGGTGACGCTGACCTTGAAATCTCCGCGGGTCAGCTCCGGGCTGATGGCGGAGCGGTCCGTGAAGACGACAGCGCCAGCTGGGTAGAAGCGGTCGATCAATCCACGCGATGCCATCACGTCGCGTAACCGGTTCTTTGCGTCAAGTGCCTGCTGATATGCGTTCGGATATGTCTTCCACTGACCTGTCGGCAACAGGCGTTCCCAGTCTCCGTTGATTGCGCCTCGAACAAGCAGTGCCGAACTTTTCACTTCGACGAGCCATGCGTCATGCGCGGTGGCAACGACACAATCGACCTGTCGCCCATCGATATGAAAGTTTACGAGGATGACCGCAGGGACACCTGACTTTCCGAACCCAGCAACCAGTGATTTCAGGATCGAACGCTCTGACTCCTCGGTCAATGATGCGCCGAGATACAAATCGATGTTTGGAAGAGCGGACATCACGTCAGGTGGGACGGAATGTTCGCGTAACGCCAGATCGACGCCCTGCCGTTCGAAGCTCGAAATCGCTCCTGAAGGTGTCGCGTCCCTCGGGACCGGCCCCGGGGGAAACTGCGAGCTCGAAGCCAGCTGGATCGAGCCAACGCGTCCCCCCATCCGTGACCACTGGGATAACGGAGTAGCGGCGCCGACGGCCGTCCGTGCCGGTCAAGTCTGTATTGAACGAGAGTTGCGCCGTCGCGGCCGCCTCCGCTTTCGGCAAATTCGCCTGCCACTGCTGAAAAAGTTGCGGATCGATGAGATTATCCGCGTCATCGGCAACGAGCTGATCCTCAAGCCATGCCTCGAACTCCACACGGCGTGCAGCGGCTACCTCGCGCGTTTGGGCAAGCCCCTGCGACAAGGCGAATGCGACGAAGGGGTCGTGCGTGCCCCAGCGAAGCAGTTCGCGCGCCCAGAATCCGAACCAGGGTAAACCCGTCGTTTCCTTCCAAGTCGCCAGATTCGGCGTCGCCGTGGCATCCGGAGCACCATCCGACCATGCCTGCGCGACCACGGCACCGATCGCTACGCCCAGCCGAAATTCGATATTATCGGCGACAAAACGCTGCCAAGCGCGCAAATTCTGTGCATCTGGCCCGTTTGCGCCGGGTTCTTTCATCCACCAGCCGAGCACGTCGTTCCAACGTTCGAGCAAGGCTTCGTCGCCCTGGGTCGCCCGAACCCGAAAACCAAAACCGCGGTCGCCTTCGATAAGCGATCCAATTGCCTCGAAGATGTCGATGCGCTCGGTGGCATCCATCGTCCCATAGCCAGCGGCTCCGGCGATAAGCGTACGAATTTTCTCCGCAACGGGTTCAAATCGCCGTCCCACCACCGGTGGGAATCCATATTGATAGAGGCGTCGCCGTTCTGCAGCGTCTGGATAAAGCTGCGTGACGATGCCTGTGCCGCGGCGGATAAACGCGGCTTCAAGCCACGCTTCCTGTGCAGCAGCCACGACCGTAAACGTCCTGGCCCATAGCTCTTTCAATTCCGCCTCTGCCCGCGCCGCGTTCATCGGCACGTCGGTCATGCATTCGCTTTCTGCGAGGGCTGTCAGCAGCACGCTGTCGAGTTCATCCATCGCGTCGGCCAGTCGCGTTTGCGCGCCGGCCGCACCGGATCCCACATCCGGGCTGACCGTCGCTGGCGCGGTGCTCTCAAGCCAATCCATAAAGGCATCGGGCTGGATGCCCAAGAGCTGGCTCGCCCTTTGCCAGATACGGTTGAGCAGAAGCGCTAGCGGGCTAGGAACGGCATCGGCGTCCTGTTCCTCGACAATCAACGAACGCCGGAGCATCTCATAGTCATTGACTAGGTCGCGGCGCTGCCCGTCCTGAACATTGCGTTGCCCCGCTGCGGTTGTCGAAATCCGCGTGGGCAAGGCAATCAGCGTCATACCCTCGATCCCGCGGGCGGCGCCAGGACGGCCTGCCCGACCAGCAAGATTACGAAACTCCGCGGTGGTCAGCGGCGTGACGATCGGTGCCTCGGCGACTGGATCCCATGACCGCCGTTTGAGCGAGGTGAGGAAAATCAGGTCGAACGGGAGATTGACCCCTTCGGTCAGCGTGGCCGTCGCGACCGTGATCGGACAGATTTTCCGGTCGATCATCTCGACCATGAGACGACGGAGCCGTTGCGGCATCTGTCCGTGGCTGGTCGCGACGCCATGTTCGAGAAGGAACAGCTCAAAGGAGTCCGCGCCGCAATAGTCGAGGCACGCCGCGCGGGCTTCCGCATATCGGACACCGAGATAGCCGTCGGGCGCGGTGAACGCATTGATTCCCTGCCAATCGCCATGCTCCATCGCTTCCTTGAACCAGCGCATGGTTTGCTCGGGTTCTTGGGCCACAGAGATCAGGATGCGCTGATCCTCCTGGGTAAGGTGCAGCGCCGTCCACAGGACAGAAAGGCAGTTGAACCGATTGAGGCTGTTTCGCCATTGCGCGGGCAGCTGCGGCATCGGCGCGATCCGTAGCGGCAGATAGACTGGCGCCTCTTCATTCCGTAGGTAGAGGGGCTGCCCATTCATCAAGTCGAGCAGTATCTGACCGGAGCTGCCCGGAGCTGTTTCGAGAACACCGATGACCTGCCGGGTGCTACGATACCGAACACCCACGGCCTCGGCATCGGGTCGCCCCTCGATCCATCGCGCCACCGGTATCGACGCACCACCAGCAACCGCCGTCAAGGCTATACGGATAACGTCCGGTCGCCGCGCGAGAATGCGGGAAACAAGGTTCTCCAAGCGGATCGACCGATTACTGTGGTCAGAAAAGCTAACGGCCGTCGCCTCCGTTGCTTCCGGCACCACCTGGTGCGCCTCGTCGATGATCAGGAGGGCAAGGCGCGCGATCAACAACGAGCCGAGGTAGCGGAGCAGAGCATCCGCTTTTTCAACGGTAACGATCAGAACCACAGGTTCTTCGCTCGTGAGCCAATAGTCCGTGATGCCCCAGTCTGCCCCACCGTAGAGCCCAGTGACGATCACGTCGCCACGCAGTTCCGCCGTCAACTTGGCCTCGACTTCGCCGGCCAGAGCCCGTGAGGGTACGATGTAAAGCGCAATCGGTCCAAGAGCGTCATTGCGTTCACGCAGGAGCAGTTCCTTGATCAGCGCCAGGTTTGCGACGAGCGTTTTCCCTGACCCGGTCGGTGTACAGAGCGCGAAGTTCGAATCTCGCAGCAGACGGTCCAGCCCGTGTAGCTGAGAGGTCCAGAGCACACCGCGACCGCGGCTAAATTGGTCTCTGCCATAAGCAAGAAGGCGGTTCGTGCGATCAGGACGCATGTTCGCCAATGCACGAAGCGGCTTGTAGATTGTCGCGGCGGCATAGCGATCCGCGACCTGTCGCATAAGGCTGATCACAAGCGCCGCATCATGGCTGAACAAGCGGTTCGCCAGTTCATCGAGCGCGTGGAGCTTCGCCATCGCGGTTGCGAGCCGATCCTCGTCGCCTAGCCGGAGACTGTCGGCAATAAGCCCGATGCAACGGACCAGCTCGATGGTCGCTGCCCAAGTCGGGCCGAGATCGTCATCCTCGCCTGCCAGCGCCCTCAGGATAGCAGCATTGCCATCCGGCCCGGTGAGTTCCGCGTTCTCGGCCCAGAACCGACCTGCCTGTCGAACGACCGCATCGAAATTTGCTTGAAGGAAGGCGCCATAGAGCTGGACGCCTTCATACTCGGACTGCACCTGATCGAGCAGGCCCGAGGCCATGGCTGGAAGACCGCCCAACTGGTAGGCCGCTGCTGATAACAATTCGATCGGCACGACCGTTCGGGCATTATCGTCCGCCCGAGAGAGCCATTCTAGGATCTCGCCCACCCGACGATAGCAATCGATCGCGCGGGGTGACGAGACACCCTCAATGGTCCTGAATATGTGTGCAGCATGAAGAAGACGGCGACTGTCATCGAGTTGGCGCGCAGAATCGCGATCCCCCCAAGCGATTGTTGGCACCTGCCACGTCGTCTGCAGACAGCGCACATAGGCACGGGCTTGCGGCCGGCTCAGCTCGTTTTCAATCGCAAGCGCAACGCGCACCTGCTGCGCCAGGGCCAGGCGCTCGCCGTCCCGTTCAGGCATCAGCCTTCGCTCCAGAGCGAAGCATATAGTGCATCGATCAAGGCATCGCCCCCTGTCAAAATAACTTCAACCACCTGCAGATCGCGCCCGGCGGTATAGTCGGCTGGCATGTTCTCCCAATCTAGAACGGACTCCGCACCATCCCGGCTGGCGGCGCCATTTCCGGCAAGGACGATGAGATCGGTGCGGGCCGGAGGTGGTCCCAATTCCAGCACCGCGCGATCGATCGAGAGGATCGCGGCTGCGTAACCCTCTGGGTCACGCTGTTCGAGCAGAAACTGGAGCTGCCGCAAGCCGTGCGGAATCGGTGTGTCGCGATTTACCTCGAACCAAATGCCGCGGCCGGTATGCTCCAGCTCATTCGTCTCTTTGTTCCGCTCTTTCGGCCCATGCATGAGAGCGGCCACCGTGGAATTATTGAGGGTCTTTCGCCACTTTGCTTCCCCCGCGATGACCCGCATAACTTCGCCGGCGTCATCAAGGGCGATCCCGACGAAATCCGTTCCATGTCGCCCATAAATTTCGCGTACTCGGGCTGGGTCGAATTTTAGCGCCCAGAGATATTTCTCGACATCGTCATGTTCTCGGAAGAGAAAAATTGGCACGCACCAAGCGTGGCCACCGACATAGTGCTCTTGATAGGCCTCAGTGACGAGGCCGGCCAATACTTCGCCAAATAACCCGCGCTTCGCTTTTTTTGGGAGGCAGGCCGGATAGGTGATTTCGCTCACACCCCCGCCATCTGGGTGCAAATTGATTCCGACCTTCTTGTGGAAATGTTCGCGCGCGTCGAGGTGCGCAGACTCGAAATAGGGCCGAAGGGCCTCAAGCAACGACTTCGCGGCTTCGCCCTGCTGTTCGAGAAGCAGGTGGCCGTAGCTTCCATCGCGGATGGACGCATAGGATTTCAGCCATAACGCTAGCGCTTCTTTCGGAGGAGGACAGGTATGCATATTTTTTCTTGCTCTTTGCCGATATTACATCGTCCATATCATCTCTAATGAATCTATGTTTTAAAATATTGATTTAATAATTAGTTTGCCCCTGCGCGTCATGCACTCGAACTAAGAAATACCGCTAACTTGATATCTAGGCAGTGTGCTCTAAGCGCATTGTATTCGCTGACGCCTAATCAATGATCGGCCCACTTGGCGCCGAAGACGCCCAGTCGGGTAATTGTCCGAGGTCAGTCAACTCCGCTCTCACGAGACCGTCCAGCACTTCCGGGAAAAGGAATGTCATAACACGCCACAGGGGATGTTCCTGATCCACCTGAGCCTCCGCCTGCTTGGCTTCGGCGATAAATCGACGGAGTGATGCCTTCTCAAGCAACTCTGATAGGGAGGTGCCCCCCACAAAGGCTTCGATCAGGCTGGCGCAATGCTTGAAATCGGATCCGTTCAGTTTGCTGTTGAGCATCGACAATACCGCGCCATCGCCGGAAAACCTGGTGATGTGGAGTATCGGACGATTGGCGGCGGCGCTGTGAGCCACCGAGCACAAGATCGCGTAAAGCACGGCTGCATGCGCGCGGGCACGGTTGGACCGCTCTATCCAGAAATCCCGTTCCCATTCCCACAGTCCCGGAATTCCTGCCTTCATATCGGACCAAACATCTTCGAAGTGATCGCTATACTCAGGTGAATTGGGCCGCTCCTGTCGCGCCAACTTCGCGGCATCCCACCAGCGCGACCGTTCCTTCTTGCAGCGCTGCTTCAAAGCCTCCGAGCGACAGTCTTCCACAAATGCAGACCGGCCATAGCCTGTCTGGAGATCGTCAAGAACGATCAATCTGGGCTCGTGCCAGCCGCCCTGACCGTTTTCCATGAAGCACTTCAAGGCAAGAGTTTCGCGCTCGATCGAGGCTGCTTCGGCCTCGTCATCGAATACGAAGACATTGCCTCGCTGCATCGCCACGACATCATGGAACCCTTGGGGCATAGGACATTCAAGCGTGTTGAAAATCCATACCAAGGTGATGCCTTCAGCATCGTAATGCACATGGCGGGCCGCGATTTCCGGAGCGAACGGTTTTGACAGCTGAACTTCAAACGCGAAGCGACCCAGCCCGCTCAGGTCGGCAAAGACGTCCGGCCAACGACCGCGCTTGTGAATTTCAGACCGCAAGTAAGTGTTCACCGCCGTGTGCGTGCAACTAGGATCGGCTTTGACCAACTGCTCGATTGTCGAACAAAGTCGGCGATGCAGCGCTGATTCCTGATGTCCCTGATATTGAGCCGCACGAGCATCATCCGGCCGCAGATTATTGCCTTCATACCATGGGCAGGCTTTGCTTGCTTCCGGGTAGTGTGCGTACATCGGGATATGGCTGTCCCCAACAGCTTGTGCCCTGATAAAGACGCCGCCTTCGCATATCCTGCATCTCGCGATGGGCCTCGAGCGGTCCTCGCGCCGCCGCACATTGATCTGGTTGCGCAGGTGCTCCCATCCGGCGCGGGGCATGGCCATCAACTGCTCAACAGTGACCGCGCCTCGCGGCAACTCAAAATCTGCGATCAGGATCGTGCGCTGATGACGGCTCACTGTCAGCTCACTCTGGAAGCTCGGGTTTGGCAATCCAGTCGCGAGACTCGCTGCCTGATGCCACTTCGCCTCCAAGGCGGCGTAGATGCACCACATGGTAATCGTCGACCTGTTCCAGCCGAATGAGGTCATCCCTTTCCAGCCGGTCGAGCAAGTCGGACAATGACCGACTGGACGAGCCTAGGCCTATCGCGGCCAGCCAGGTCGTCAACACATGACTGTTTGAACTACGCTCTTTGGCAAGAACATCAAGAATCGCCCTAGCCTGCAGACTGGTGCGTATAGCTTCGAAGGACGATGGAACATTGCGAAGATCTGTCATCGGGCAATGATAGATCATTGATCGCAAGCGGCAAACATAACGGGAACGAAATGCCCTAAATTTTCCGTTCCACGCGTGCAGCGTGGCCAATGACCGAGACAGCATCAAGTTCGAGAGTTGTTTCCCCGCAATCGGGTGTCGGCTCTTGCAGTGGTCGAACCATCGGCTGTCCACTTTGGCTGGTCGCGCGCTCAAAGCTGGCTTTCAGGATCGTCCGGCAACACTTTCGCTCTAGCGCTATCCCGTTGACGTCCGCTTTCGGGCGGTCGAATAATCATCTCGAATGTCTGAGATTGGGGCGCGAAGCTGACCTCACTGCCGTTTCTCAGATCAAATGCTGAAGTCGATATTCCGGGTGCGCTCCTTGCCAAGTTCCTTTTCTGAAGCCTTCGGGCCTTGTTCCGGAGACGCCTTGCCAACCCCGACTTGCGCCGCTTCCTTCAACCGCCGGGTTACCTCCAGGGCAGACGATTTATCGCCCTGGTTCCTCGAAACCGCCGCGCCCAGCTTCGCAGCACTGTCGACCACGAGCGTGAGCTGATCACGCAGGCGCGTAACGGTGACCAGAAACGTCTTCTGGTTGGCAAGATTGCGTTCGCGGCTGTCCATCACCGCGATACCCCGATCCGAAGTCAGGCCCTGCGCCATGTGAGCGTTGAGCGCGTAGGCCAGGTCGACGCGCCTGAGCATCGGATCCTCTTTTCCGAGCCGTCGCTCGATGCCCTTAGAGGTTTGTATGGTAACGTGACGATCGTCGATCTGCGAAACCTTTGCCTGATCCGCATTGAAAAGACCTCGGCTGTGATCGTTGCGTGTCCAGCGAATGCGGTCCCCCTTGTGGAGATCGAGCAAACGGCGATCGAACAGGGTCAGGTTGTCTTCCTTGCCGGTGCGACCGATGCGCGACGGTTTGAGCCGATGCAGCTTACCTCGCGCGTCCTGAAGCTCGACAAGTTCCTTCCGGTCGTCGACCTTGCGCACAGAATACTCGCCGCGCCCGAGACCGAGCGCGCGCTCGGCCCTTGCGACCTCAAGTACCATCCCGGGCCTGTAGGCAGCGATGTAGCGCAGTTCTTCGCGGGTCAGGTTAACGCGGTCGAGCACGTCGAGTTTCACCTTCTCGGGTCCGATCTCGCCATTGGCTGCAAGCCCGGTCTGGACCGCGGCGTTCACGGCCGAGCGGATCTTGCGCCCGGAGGCATAGATCGCCGTGCGCTCCCGTTCGTCCGGAGACAACGCCAGCCAGCGTTCGGCGGCGACGATCGCGCCATCGCCCGTGGTTTTGATGGTGCTGGCTTTGAGGTGCTCGAAGGCGGTGTGGACGAGGCCCGCCTGTGCCGCGGCCTGGGCAGAGCGCAAGACCGGATCACGGCCGCGAAGATTGGCGGTCATCTCGGCTTGTCCAATGCCACCCTTCTGCAGCAGGTCGAACGGCTTGCCAGCATCGACCGCGCCCAGTTGCTTGCGGTCGCCGACGAGGACCAGGCGATGGGCCCCGGCTCGATTGGCGATGCGGATCAGCTGCTCCTTGTCCGCATTGGACACCATCGAGGCTTCGTCGAGGACTAGAACGCTGCCCTTGAGCTCCTCTCGCGCGTCGCGTTCCACACCCACCATTCCGGCGCCCTCGGCGAGCTTGCCCCAGCGCTTTAGGAAACTCGCCAGCGTCTTCGCTTCGATCCCTGTGTCGCGCTCGAGCATCTGTACCAGCGTGTTCTGGACGGCGAGACCGAGAACCTTGTGTCCTTCCTCCCGCAGGACGTCTGCAACGGGCTTCAGCACGCTCGATTTCCCGGCCCCTGCGATACCCTGCACGGCAATCGTGCGATCGCGCGAGGTCAGGATGAGCCTCGCCGCACCGAGCTGCCCCTCGTTGAGCTGGAAGCCCTGGTTGACCAGCGCCGATGCCTGGACACTGGCATCGGCGCGCCGGTCGGACAGGATCGGTTCGACAGCCCCCTTTCCCTCGTTGGCCCAGGCGAGGATTCGCGTTTCGCGGTCGACTTCCTCGCGGCTTGCGAGCCAGCCCTTGTGCGCGCCCCTGCCTTTCACAAGCTCCCCCGAACGCACCAAGGAGCGCACCGCCTTCTCGACATGTGCAATGGTCGTCGGGAGGCCGAAATCGAGTGCAGCCTTGTAAAAAGCTTCTCGGGGAAACCCCGCCTCGCGCTGCGAGAGGTGGCGTACCGCAGATGCGACCGCCTGGGCCGCGGCGATTGCCTCGGGACCCTGCTTGAGGACATGATCGGGTACAAGTGGATCGCGTTCCTCACCCCTCACCCGGGCGGCAAAGTCCCGGAGCAGCGATAGTCCGCGCTCAATAAGATTGGGCGGGCGGGCGTCCAGTGCGGCGCGCTCGTTGCCTCTGGTTGTGGTGACCTCGACCATGCGGGGAAGATCGAGACCGATTGCCTTGGCGCTGGCCTGCCACTGATCTCCAAGGGCCGCCCGGTCTGCGATCGGCAACTTGGCAGCCCGCGTTGCCAGCGCCGCAACCTTGCCCGCTTCCAGGCCCGGACCACGCCTCGCTTCGAGCACTTCTTTGCGCCGCGTCGAGAAGGCCATGACCTGCTCGCGCGTGATACCGCGCGCCTCGAAATTGCCGTGCTTGCCGACTGGTCCGGCTTCGTAGCCGAGCTTCTCTACGCCCAAACGAAAGCGCGCCATGGCCATGGAGTTGAGCAGCGTGCCGAGCGACCACAGCTGGTCGTTCTTGAGCGTGCGCCACTTGCCTTCCGGACCCTGGGTGACATTGGCAACGACCGCGTGGAAATGCAGGTTGGGCTCCTGGTTGCGATTGGTGTCGTGCTGGAATAGGCCAACCGTAAGGTTGCCGGTTGCGACCGTCCTGACCTTCCCGCGCTCGACCAGGCGGGTCTCCGCGGCATTCTTCTCGGCCCATTGCAGCGCCTCGACGACTGCCTCGCGATAGGCCTCGATGATCCGTTCGTCCTTGCCCACAAGCGCCAGCAGCGACCAGCTCTTGGGCAGCGAGAAGGTCATGTCGGTGCCAGGACGATGCGGCTGGCCGGGATTGCCGACGCTTGTACCGTCGGGCAGCTCGCCGCGCAGGACAGCGTCGAAATCCCTGGTCTCGACCCGCCCTTTGAGACCCAGCAGATCGGCGCCCTTGCCGACCCATTGACCCGACCGGTCGGCGTCGGCCTTGGCGTAATAATTGTCGGCGGCAAAATAGCTCGCCGCGGCCGAGGGCGAGCGGACATTGGCGACCGAAAGCATCGCGCGTCTCCCGAATGTCCCTCCCCTGGTTTGGCTACGCGTCAGATGTCGGGTTCGATATCGCCAACATCGGGTTCGTCGCGATCGGGCTTGCGGGTCTCGCCGGCAGCGCCACCGAGCAACCCGCGCTGAATGCGATCCTGTTCGGCCCGAGCGCGGCCCTGCTTACCAGGTTTCAACGCGCGCTCGTGCTGATCATGTCGCTCGATGGGTTGTCCATCACTTCCGGGCTCTCGCCCGGCATTGTCGGCGCGAGGTTCCAACGGCAGTTCGCTTTGCCCTGTGCTGTCTTGGGCGCCCCGCAAAGGAAGCCTGCCTTCGTCCGGTCCGCGCCCGTCTTTGCCTATGGTGTCATCCGGCTGAACCTCGCCCGGCCGCACCCTGCCAGTGCGCCGCTTCGACTTGCTACCGCGACCATTCTTTGGCTCGGACTCGACCTCCTGGTGGCGCACCTTTTCATCGTGGCGGCGCCGGTCTTCGCTCTCGTCACCGTCTCCGTGCGGCTCTTCATTGCGGCTCCTTTGGGGCGATGTGTCGCCTGCTGATTGTGTATTCGGCTTGGTCGGTTTCTGGGTCTCGCGGGGGATGAACCCCTCGGCGATACGCGGCCAGTCGCGCGGTCGTAAGGTGATCGGAGCGGAGGCAAAGCCTTCGGGGAACTTGACGTATCCTTCGAGGCTCCGCAACCGCATGAACTGGTCGGGCAGCAGCAGTGGAACGACTTCGCGGCGAGGGGTCATGGTCACCGCGTCGCGCGAGTTGTTGTAGGCGTAGCTGTAGCCTTCCTCCATCTCGCGGACCTCGCGGTGACCGACGATGTCGGAGCACCAGGTCGCGGTCTCGCGGTCGGCGGTTCCGAGCATGAGTTTGGTCTTGGCAAGCGAGGACAGGGTCATCGCCATGTTGTCGCCATAGACCTCCTTGAGCTTGGCATAGGCGTGCACGCCGGTCACGAACGCGCCCCCGAAATTGCGGGCCGTCTGCAAGCCGTTTTCGAGCGAGGGAAGCCGGTGCAATGCGCCCAGCTCGTCGATCAGGAACCACAGCTTGAGGTCATTCGTGGTGCGCCCGGTCATCAGTGTGTTGATCGCCGTATCGAGCCACAGGGTGAGCATTTGCGAGAGCATGCTCATGTCGACGTAGCGAGAAGACAGGAACAGGAGCGAGCCTTCCGCGCACTCGCCCTTGACCCATTTGCGGATCGAGAAGGCCGGACCTTCGGACGGCAGCAGCTGTAATGCCTTGGCGTTGACATTGAACACCGCCCGCACCGATTCCGCCATCTTTGCAGCGCCTGGATTGGTGAATGGGCCTGCCATCGTTCCCTCGAGCATCTCGTGGAGATCGGAGAGGTTGGCATTCATCAGGTCGGTCGCGAGAGCGGCATTGGTTCCCCGACCGTCCTCGATCAGCTTAAGGCAGGTCTCGACAAACAAGGTGCGCGCGGCGAGTACCCAGAACTGTTCCGCCCCGCCCCCATCGTGCGGGACAAGCGACTCTGCGGCCGCATGGAATTCGGCGCTGGTGGTGCAGTCGTTGAATACACTCCAGGCCGGACAACGGGCATCGAGCGGGTTGAGGATCACGTCGCGTTTGGGGTCGTAGAAGTGCTCGATGAAGGCACCAGTGAGATCGAAAATCACCGCGCGCTCTTTCCTCTGGCGGATCTCATCGACGAGTTCGGTCAGCGCAACGGTCTTGCCCATGCCGGTGGTTCCGACGAACATGGCGTGGCTCTGTTCGCGCCGCCATGGCCAGCTGATGCCGCCGATGTGAGCAGGCGAATATAGACCTGCCTCCTGTAGCGCTTCGCTGCCTGCGAGGCGCCATCGCCAACCCAGTTCGCGGCCATATTCACGGGCCCGCTGACGGCGGTTGTAGCGGGCAATATCGGCAACAAGTTCGTCATGGCTGACGAGCTCGGCACCGCGCAGGTGACGCTTGCGCTTCGAATGCTCGCCGAAGTGTTCCGCGACCCACCAGAACGCCGCGAAGAGCGGCGCGAGGCAGACCAGCGAGAGGAGCACGGCCTGCTTCGTCGCCGCGAAGAACAGTGCCCATGCTTCGCGCATCGGCGGGAAGTCGCGGATCACCGCCATCGGGAAGGCAACCATCTCGCCATCGAGCAGGCGGAGGTTAACAAGCTTGGCAGGATCGAACTCCATGAAGGTGTAGGCCGAGGCATAGACATGCATCCACAAGAGGTAGGTCTGGTAGTCGTCGAGCGCGGAGCTGACGTTCCACCAGACAGCTCCAGCCACGATGAGAAGCGAGAGGATAAACGGCGCCTTGAGACCCGCTGCGAACATGAAACCGAAGTGACCAAGCAGCTGGCTTCCGCGGGTGAAGTTGAGGATGTTAGTCTTCATCACCGTCCTCCTTTTCGCGCGAGGGAATGAAGCCAAGCTGGGTGAGGCGGCGATGGTAGGCGGCATGGGTTCGCTTGCGCAGCTCGGCGTCAGGATGGCTGACCAGCAGGGCATCGAGAGCCGTGGTGAGGAACACCATCTGGCGCGCCGGATCGGCTGCGCCGGGTCGTTCCTGGCTGTCGTTGTCGCGATTCCAGGCCGCCACCAGCAGGTCGCGCACGACCACGCTTACGCTGGTCTCGCGGACCCGCGATTGTTCTGCAATCCAGTCCGCTATCAGCGGCGGGACATAGGATTGCACGCTCTTGTAACGTTGCATTTTGCCAAGCTCCTCAAACTCAAGAAGCCTGGTTCGACCTACGGAAGGCGAGGAGAACGATAAATCACAAGGAGGCTGTAGGAAAACGAAAAGTTCGCAAATGGATTCAATATTTTAGATACAGATGATTTGCAGCCAATGTGCGAATCCAAGGCATAAATCACGCTCAAATGGGTCGATGCACAAGCCTGATATGCAATCTAAACTCATGAGAACATTACAGGAATCTTGGCGGCACCGCTGCGTACGGTGTGCCAACTGTTCCCCATTGCGAGGCCTGGTCCAGCCTGCATGCCCGTATTCTTTCAGAGGTCAATTTCCCGCTCCAGCCAAAGGAGCGCGAGCAACCCTCGTTTGCGCGTCTGCGGTGACTCAAGGACTTCGCCAATGATCGCCCACCAAGAGACACGGCACCCCGGAGCAAGGCGGCGGCAAAGGAGCGCGTGCGAGGCCAGGGGGCGGCTTCTGTCGTCCCCGCCGCATCGCGCCGGTCCGACCCGTTGCCGGTCCCGGAGTGCCTGCGGGGCCCGGAACAAAAACGCCGCACCCGCAGGAGCGCAGGCCGCAGGCTGCGCGGGACCGAGTGCGTCCCCAGCCCCGCTCCGCTCCGCTTGTCGCCAGCACTGACCCAATGCGAACATGAAAAAAGGGCAGGAACCGTTCCCGGCCCCTGCCCTGGCGCTTGGTCAGAATTCGTCGAGCATGCCCCCGTGGATCGTATGGACGACGCGGTTCGCCAGATGCTCAGGCAGGGCGTTGTAGTCGCCCTCGTCCAGCGCGAAGTAGCCAAGATCGTCATCCTCGACGACGTGCTGGTCAAAGAAGCTCTGCAATGCCCGGCGCTCGGCAACCGCCAGAGCCTCGAAGTAGCTGTTTGCGTTCGTTCCGCATGCTGCAAGTGTAGCCATGATATCCTCCTGATGTTTGTCGCCAAGACGACAGGAGGAAGGCCGGTGGGTGCGGTGTCGCCGGGTCAGGGAACGCCCGTCAGGGCGACCGCGCCAGCGGCGGTGGGGGCAACGATTTTGTCGGACCGCAGCGCAGCGAAGGGGAGGCAAAATGGTGGGGCCCCGCCGTCCTTGACGCGGCGGCCTCCGGACCCATCATACTGGGAATATCGTGAGCCAGACCCCCACCCTCCAGTTCATTCCGCTTGCCCGCGATGCCGTGCAAGAAATGACTTTCCTACAGGCCACCTGGAGGTCCATCGCGACTGGCGGGAGGACAGCTGAAGGGATGAAAGGAATGTCCGAATGCCGACCAAACGAAGCGCTGTTGCTGCTCTCAGGAAGCTCGAAGAAGACCGGATCGCACTCGAGCAACGGCGAAGCGAACTCGAAGATGCGGCCGCACTTGAGATCGGGCAGGTCATACTCGGAACAGGCCTTGAAGCTTTCTCGAGGAAAGGCCTGCGCGCAATCGCGACCAGGCTGGCGACCCTCGGAGAGGCAGAAAGCCAGAAGCTCCTGAAGGACCCTGCTGCTACGCGGACCGCTCAAACCGCAGAGCCGTTAGACTGAAACAGAAGAAGGGGTCCTGTCCGGCTGGACAGGACCCCTTCGGGAGCGAGATCGACGGGAGAGTTCAGTCGATCTCGGGAGCGTCGGTATTGTCGTTCTCGTCGCCAGAGCCGTTGCCGCGGGAGAGGAAGTCGACCTTGTCGGCGAGGATCTCGGTGCCGTAGCGCGTGACCCCGTCCTTGTCTTCCCACTGCGTGTAGTGGATGCGGCCCTGGACCGATACCAGCTGGCCCTTGGAGCAGTACTGGCCGACGGTCTTGGCAAGGCCATTGAAGCAGGTCACCCGGTGGAACTCGCTTTCCTTGGCGGTGTAGCCGTTCTCGTCCTTATAGGTCTTGCCGTCCTTGTCGCGTGCGGGACGATCGGTAACGACGGTGATCCCGGTGACGTTGGTGCCGCCCTTGGTCTCGCGGGTTTCCGGATCGCGGGCGATGCGGCCGGTGAGGATTGCTATATTGGTCATGATGATAGTCCTTCAGTTCCTCAAACCGGAGACCATCTCCGGCTTGCGAACATCCAGAAGAAGCAGGGCATGGGGGGACTGCACCGCAGGAGCAAAGCTCCAAGGGGAACCCGTTCATGACGGGTGGTGCGGGCAGGCAGCGCAGCTGCCAACACGGCCGGAAAAGAGCGGGTTGCCGTCCTCAGCTGACCTGGTTCAGGACTGTTCGCGACAAAAGCCGGATGGGTATCGGGTGCGGGTCTGAAGGCTGATGTGATCCCGCTCCAATCAGCCTGGCCCGTCGCTTTCCGATACTGCCAGGAGATCCATGAAGTCGCGGGCTGCCTCCCGGTCTTCCTCGTTCTCGAACGCCACATCGAGATCGGGGGCGGAGCCGAACATGTGCAGAAACGACCACAGTGCAAAGCGCTTGCCCCGGTCCTTCTCAAGGCCAAGATCGACCCGGCAATGCTCGATGCCGGCTGCAAAGGTGTCGGGAGCAAGCCCTGTGAGGTCGGTGGTGGCAAAGTAGCGCTGCAGGAGATCGTCGAGTTGCATAGGTGGTTCTGTAGCCCGTATAGTCGGGTGCGAAAATCGAAAGCTCGGGTTCGATTGTAGACGCAAGCATCGCGGTCGCAGAAGACCCCCCAAGAGATCAGCTGGTTCGTTGGATTGAGCAAGGAAGCTGCTCGAAAGCGTACCTATTCGGGCCTGTCGTAACCCTACAATCGACTGAACCACGATCGATGGTAATACGGCCTCGCGACCCGAAGGGCTCGGAGCAGCAATGCAATGAGTTCTCTCCTTATGGGCGGCCTCGGAAGGGGCCGCCCTTTTTCGGCAATGAAGATAAGCCGAAACGAGAGATGTAAGGGGTCTCGGCGATTACGCCGGACTGGTGCCCAACAGACCGCGACGATCGACCACGGTGATCCGGCGCATCTTGGCAGCGATCACCAGCCGTTCGGTCACGCCATTGCCCGGAAATGCGACGACGTAACGCGGATTGAGCGCAAGCATTTGCTCGTTGCGTTTGAACCCGGCGCGGGCACCAAGCCGACGATCAAGCGAATAGGTCAGCTGCTGGACTTCGCGGCGCTCGGCCCAACTCGCTGCCAGACGATCGGCACCCTTGCCGTCGCCGCCATGGACCAGGAAGAGATCGGGAACCGCATCGCGAACCTTGTCCAGGGTCGCCCAGATATTGTCGGCATAAGCGCGCGCATCCTCGGCGTTCTCGAAGCTCTGGCGACCACCGGCGAAAACGACCGGAGTTCCCTCCGGGATCAGGGCATGACGCCGGTTCTCAGCCCGTGCGCGGAGGAAATCGCGGGCATCAATCACGGCCGAGGTAAGGTTTCGCGAATGGCTCGTGCGCGAGCCGGAAACGGGCTTCCACGAGGAACCAGTCTCGTCGCGGTAGAGTGCTGCCGCCGCCTCACGCATCTGCTCGAAGGCCAGCATGCTGGCTTCGGCAGACTGCGCGCGCTCGACCTGCTCTTCCAGATTGCTCGAATGCACTTCGGAGCCATCGGCCGACGCGAGGAGGACCCGGATTTCGTCGCTGGCCCGGTCAAGCTGAGCGGACTTGCGGCTGGCTGCTCGGTGGAAAAGGTTGACCATACCCCAAGCAATATCCTCGGCATCGGCTTCCAGAGCCGTGTCGGCAAACATCGCAAAAAGGTCGGACCAGACTGCGCCAAGCGTCTGCTCGATCGCGTCTTCGCAGGGAAAGTCGGTCTCGTTGAAGGGGGCTGCCCTGATGCTAAGGCCTGAGAGATCGAGGCCGCTCAACTGGTCGATGAAGCTGTCGTACATGGTGTGTCTCCTGATCGCGGGGACAAGGAGAGGAGGCACCATTGCCTCGGCCCTGTCCGCCGGAGCCCGATCAGGGCCGGAACAAGGGGCGAGGCGCACCGCGCAGCGGGAAACCTGCGGCCCTAGGCTGGCGCGGGCAACACGGGCCGACGGGCCGCAGGTTGCGGCTCGCCCCGACCGGCCCAAGGGCCTCTCCCGGCGAACAGGGATGAGGCAGGATCAGGACCCGGTGGCGCAAGCGGATCGGGAGCGCTCTAAGATCGCTTCGCCATTCGAGAACCGCCCAATCAGGCGCAGCTCACCGAACAGGCCGATGAACCTACAGGAGACCTGGCCAAGCCAGTGCCGCGCCCTCGGCACTCGCGGCTTGTAGAAATCGGCCTCCCAGTAAGGGGCATCGTCCCGCTCGACGAGCCAGATCGCCGCGAGCCCGCAATAGGTCGATATGCCGCAATCGGCGAAGGCATTGCGAAGGAGGATACGATCTTCGCGGCCGCGCCATCCATCGAAGCGCTCGAAGGAAGGAAAGGCCGCCTTCGCGGTATCAATGACCTCGTCGACGAGGCACTCATAGGCCCAGTCGACATCTTCGTTTTCGCCGTCATCAAGCAGGCGAAAGGCCACCACGGACCCGGTCGGATAGCTGACGGAACGTCCCATCTCACTGCTCCTTAGGCCGCATCGGCGAGATCGACATCGGCCTCGCCTTCCAGGGATTGGTGACCCCCAAGGTCAAGCAACAGGCTGGCCGCTTCCTCGGCCTTGGCCGCAGCGGTCAAGATCGCGCGCTCGTCCGATTTGAGGATCTTGAGCCAAGATGCGATGTAGCTGGCGTGATGGTCTAGATGGGTGACAGGAAGACCCAGTTCGGCTCCAAGGATGGCCGAGGACAGCTCGGCGATCAGTTCTTCGGCAGCATAGGCATCGCTGCCGAAACGGTTCTTGAGATCGCGGTCGAGCCGAGAAGAATGACCCGTCCAGTGCGACAGTTCGTGTGCGAGCGTCGCATAGTAGTGGTCGTAGGCTTCGAAGAGTTCGGCTGGCGGCATGGTGACCCGGTCCCGCAACGGCTCATAGTAGGCCTGCGCACCATGGTGGCGCAGGTCTGCGCCGATATCGTCGAAGAAGGCATCAAGTCGGTCTTCGCGTCCTTCGGGCTCAAGCGCGGCAACCAGCGGCTTGGGATGGTAGAATGCAGGGAGGCCATCGCACTGATCCGCGTTGAACACGGCATAGGCCTTGAGCACGCGCCGGTTCTCGGTGTCGGCTTCGCCTTCGGCGTTCACGACCTCTTTGATGTAGCTCTTGTAGAAGATCGCGATGGTCGATTTCTCACCCTTGCGGACCTGTCCGCCGAGCTGCTGACACTGGCGGTACGTCATCCAGTAGGGCGAGGCGTAGCCACAGCCATCGGCCACCATCCACAACCAGAAGGTGTTCATGCCGCGATAAGGCATCCCGCAGGATCGCAAGGGCCGCGAGACCGGCACACCACGCCACGGCTTGACCCATGGCTTGGTGCCTTGCTCAAGCTTTTCGATGATGGCGGCGGTGATGCGCTGCGCTGGCGATGTCGAAGCAATGCGGCGGGATCTGGTCATGGGAGTTCTCCTGATCGCCGGGACGGACATGCCCCGGGTCAGGAAAAGCAAAGCTCCCTCCTCTCTCCGCTTCTGCTGTAGACAACATTCAGCGAAAAGCGAAAAGGCGGCCCGTCCCGAGAGGGACGGACCGCCCGCCGAGTGACCTGGACCTGTCAGGAGGGGTCAGGCAGCCTGCTCGGCAATTTCGTCAGCCGCGTCGTCGCCGACCAGCTCATCGGCATCTATCCCAACCGGTTGGACTTCTTCGGAACCGGCGAAACGCATGATCGAAGGAACCCATGCCTGCGCCCGTTCCTTGACCTCGATCTCGCCGATGAAGTTACCCGAGAAGATGCGCTCGGCTGCACTCGCAAGCTCGGCCTTCTTCGAGGCGGCATAGCGACTGACCAGTTCGGGACCGCCGGCGACATCGAGCGCTTCGAGCGTGCGGGCCTTGGCCACCCGGTCAAAGTAATTCGCCGCCGTAGGACGCCACCAATGCGCGGTCTCGATTTCGAGCAATGAGCCGAGCGCCTCGTGCATCGGCACCGAACGCTCGCCTTCGCAGGCCAAGCTGGCAACCAGAGCCCGCGAGACGACATGACCAAGCCATGCTGAGCGCGCCTCGTCGGAAAGCGCCCGGAACATCGCAAACCGTTCGACGTCGCTTTCGCCAGCACGCCAGCTTTCATCGAGCGAACCGGCGAACTCGGCGAGCGCAGCGCTCGCCGCTGCATCCTTGGCCTCGAACCCGGTAACCGGGCCCGAAGCCACCGAGCCGACAAGCGTCGACGCTTTCCTGGCGCGCCAGTCGTGGCCATCGGCATCGGCGAGCGTGAAGACCATGAAGTCGAGCGCCAGTACCGGGTCGTTGGCGAGATGGATCGCTAGGATGTCGCGGCGCTGCATTGCGAGTTCGTCGAGTAGGCGCTGCGACAACGAGCTTCCCTTGGGCTTCGCCGCACAGCTTTCCTCGATGGCCTCGACCACACCTTCGTCGGCGACGACTTCGGTCTCGGCATAAAACTGCGGGACCAGTGTCGGCTCGCCATTGCGCGAGAGGACGAGGAATGCACCGGCCTCGGCTTTCAGCTCGTCGGCAAGCACGGGGGGACGATCATTGAGCGCGCGCATGGCGCGGTCGATCACCACCAGTTCCTTCTCGGCCTTGGCGACCTCATCTTCGTCGCTGTCCTCGTCTTCGAGCACAGCGGCGACACGGTCGTAGTCGGCCTCGAGCTCGCCGAGCTCCCGAGCTTCCTGCTCGGTCATTGGCGCAGGCTCGCAGGGCAAGCGACCGAGACCTTCAACAAGGTCGTGGCTGACGTAGTTGCCAAGGGTCGGCCGAACCCAGGCAAGGCCATATTCAAGCGCGGCCTTTTCTGCGGCTTCGGCCATGGCCTTGTGCGCGAGGCCCTCGAGCAGCGCCATGTCGATCCAGCTCTCGCTGGCATCATCGTCGAACAGTTCGCGCTCAATCCGGCCGCCTGCGGCCAGGTAGGCATCGCGTCCGACGAGAACGGCACGCGGATCGGAACCACGCACCGTGGCATCGAGCACCATGCGGCGGATGGTGTCAGGCGTGATCTGATACCAGGCGTCCTGCAGCTCGGCATAGACATGCGCCTGGCGCTCCACGTCGGAGATCGCGCCGTAGGCCTTGGCCATGTCGAGCGTGATCGTGCCCTCGGCGAGTGCCTCGAAGACGCAGGGTGCGAGACTTGCCAAGCGTAGGCGTCCTTCAACGAAACGGACGGTGAGGCCGAAGCGGCGCGCCACGTCTTCGGTGGTAGCGCCTGCCTCGATGATCGCCGCGAAAGCCTGCGCCTCGTCGGCCGGGTTCATCGCGAGACGCTGGAAGTTCTCGGCAAGGCTGGCTTCGCGCACTTCGCTTTCCTCGCCTTCAATGACGAGGCAGGTGACCTCGTGGTTTTCGGGCAAGGTGCCATCTTCGGCCAGCGCCTGCAGCGCGGCGAGCCGGCGACCGCCGGCCTCGACCTCGAATTTTCCGCGCTTTCCTTTGCGTACGACGAGGTTCTGCAGCAGGCCGCGCGCGGCGATGTCTGCCCGCAGCTGGAGATCGGCCAGCACGTCGCTCGACTTGCGAACGTTGCGCGGGCTCTCAGCGAGCTTCTTCAAGGGAATCGACTGGATCATGGGTTTTCTCCTGATGGAATGAAGGCGCAGGTGAGGATCACGAGGCCCACAAGCCCAAAGGGCCCCCTCCACTCTGATTCTGAGATTGGGGTCTGCCCGAGGGATCAGGCGGCTAGCGCGGGGAGGACCGACGAGGCTCTCGACACCGGGACGAACAGCCGCGTGCGGTAGCGGATGATCTCGGTGAAGCAGCCCTTGTTCTTGTACCAGTCGAGCCGGTCGGGTGAGAACCCGGTCAGTTCAAGGCGCTGTTCGCCGCCGACCAGCGATCGCTTGACGGTCAAGGCATCGTGGCTTGCGAGGCCCAGCGGCTTGCCGCTGGCGAGGACGAGGTCGCCGATCTGCTTTGCCGCCGGTCCAGCAATCCCGGAAAGGCCAAAGGTCTCCGCGATTGCGGCGAGGTCGGCGTCTAGCACCTCGCGCCCGATAATCGACTGGCCATCGTCGGCAACGAGCCGGGTGACCCGAACATGATCGCCGGGGAGGCGCTTCCAGACAGGGAGCAGCAGCCCGGTGGCAAGATGGACACGCTCGGTCACTGGCGAAGCGGCGGCCTCCTCTTCCTCGGCCCGCCAGGCGTCCGTGAACGCGGTGACGCCGAATTCTTCCCAGTGGCTTTCATCGAGTGCCTCAAGCGTCCAGTTCGCGGATTTGAGCGGTCGCAGAAGGCGCCGACGTTCGATCACGGCCCCGTCGTCAGCGATAAGGCGCCGGGCAGGAACCGAGAGGGCGACCTTGTCCGAGCGCGCATTGCGCATCGGCGTCGCGTGCGGGCTGCCGATCTCGTGCATCCGCACGAGGCGCTGCAATCGCAGAGGCCGAAGGTGCCTCGTCACTTCGAGCGAGACGAGACGGGTCTCGGCTCTAGTCACGGGATCGGTGCGCAGGAGTTGATCTGCGAGTACCTCGAAACTATCGACCCTGACGGTTTCCAGTCCCTGATCGAGCGTTCCGGCCTCGCGCGCGGCTTCGATCCGCGCTTCGACGAGGCCGAGATATTCATCGAAGATCGCATTCTGGAGTGCTATCGGCAGCGCGAGAATACGGTTTAGCCAGCGCTGGATCGTGGGAAGATTGTCGGTCAGTCCGCCATCGGGGTTTTCAAGCCGGAGGCCGGTGCGCTCGACGAAGTTACCGAAGTTCGTGGCTTCGAGCTTGCCGTCATAGAGCAGCTGGAACCAGCGGCTGAGCGCGTCGCGCGCATAGTCACTTTCGAGATTGTCGGCCGGGTCGAACAGGTTCTGACCTCCGGTCTGGCGCTGGCCGCGCGTAAGCGCGCCCAATGCATCGAGCCTGCGCGCAATGGTCGAAATGAACCGGCGTTCGCCCTTCACGTCGGTGGTAACGGGACGGAACAGTGGGGCCGAGGCCTGGTTGGTGCGGTTCGTGCGACCAAGACCCTGGATCGCGTTGTCGGCGCGCCAGCCCGGCTCGAGCAGGAAATGAACCCGGCGCTGCTGGTTCTTCGCATGAAGGTCGGCATGATAGGAACGACCCGTGCCGCCTGCATCCGAGAAGACGAGGATGCGCTTGGTCCCATCCATAAAGCTTTGCGCCTCGGCGACATTGGCACTCGGGCTTCGCCGTTCAAGCCGCTGCTGGCCATCGCGGCCCAGGACCAGCCTACGAGTACGGCCCGTGACCTCGGCCACGGCCTCGGACCCAAAGTGCTCGATGACCGCGTCAAGCGCGGTAGCGATGGGCGGCAGCGCGCAGAGCTGCTCGATCAATGCGTCACGCGCGGCAATGGCGCGCGGGCAGAAAACGGGATTGCCCTCCTCGTCGTTCATCGCCTCGGAGCGGAGATTGCCATCCTCGTCGGCGAAGACCTGCATCAGGCGCACCGGGAAGCTTTTGACGAGGTAGTCGATGACGTATTCACGCGGGGACAGATCGATATCGAGCGCTTTGCGTTCTTCCACGCTAAGGTCGGCAAGGCGCCGGTCGAGCATGGCCTCGGCGGTCGAGACCAGCTGCACAACAACCGAATGGTCCTCTCCAAGAGCCGCTTCCATCGCGGGGATCATGCTGGGCAGCTTCATCGAAAGCAGGAGCTGGGCAAAGAAGCGCTGCCTGGTGCCTTCGAAGATCGATAGCGCCGCAGCCTTGGCATTGCGGTTGAGCGTATCGCCGCTGTCCTCGTCGACCACGCGGGTTGCTTCGAGCGCAGCTTCGAGGTTGCGGTGAATGATCGCCCAGGCATCAGCATAGGCATCATAGATTTTTATCTGCGCTTCGGTCAGGCTGTGTTCGAGGATCTCGTACTCGACCCCGGCGAAGGACAGCGCACGGGCGAGATAGAGACCCTGCGCCTTGAGGTCGCGGGCGACAAGCTCCATCGCCGCGACGCCGCCAGCGCGGATCTCGGTCATGAACGCCTCGTGGGTCGGAAAGGCGGTCTCGGGTCCCCACAGGCCAAGGCGCGAGGTGTAACCGAGATTGGCGATGTCCGAGGCACCTGTGGCAGACGCGTAGAGCACACGGGCGCGCGGGAGATGGTTCTGCAGCTTGAGGCCCGCCATCCCCTGTTCGGAGCCCTTGACCTTGCCGCGAGTGGAGGAGCTCCCGAGCGCATTTGCCATGGCGTGGGCTTCGTCGAAAGCAATCACGCCGTCGAAATCCTCGTCCGCCCAGGCAAGGATCTGGTCGAGCCGCGTATCCTCGGCGCGCCCCGAGCGCAGCGTCGGGTAGGTGACGAAGAGGATGCCTTCGAACATCATTACAGGTTGGCCGAGTTTCCAGCGTGAGAGTGGCTGGATGTCGAGCGGCAACCCGCCTAGCGCTTCCCAGTCGCGGCGTGCATCTTCGAGCAGCGCCTCGTTCTTGGTGATCCACACATGGCGTCGCTCGCCTGCGAGCCAGCGATCCATGATGACCGCTGCGATCTGCCTTCCCTTCCCCGCTCCAGTTCCGTCGCCAAGGAAGAAGCCCTGCCGATATGCGTGTCCGTCTTCGGACAATTCGAGCGCAGTGCCTTCCTGACCGACCTTGAACTGGCCCGGGAGATCTCGCGCGAATGCCTGGGCAGCATAGACCAGTGTCTCACATTGCGCTTCGGACAGAAGGCCATCGGCCTGCCAACCTGCGGGAAGGCGCGGGCGAACATCAGGCTGGGGCGCTGCGACCGAGCCCATGGCGACCGATTCCACGAGCGGGGTGGGATGGACCGGCGCGTTTTCGAACACGATGCGGCTGGGCCGGTAAGACAGGTAGATGCCAGTCTGTTCGGGCACCTGCGCGGGGTCGGCGAGGACCGAATAGGCAAGATCGATGCCATTCGCTGTGGCTGCAGGAGTCGCCGCGAACGGCGCCAACGGCCGGACCGGCGCCCGATCCGTCGAGGTTCTGCCAAGCAGGCGCACTGGCTTGCCGACCCGAAGGCGATCGAGGCTGGCGGAAATCTGCCACCGTGGCGGCAGCGCAGTAATAAGCTCGTGGAGCTCGATCAGATCGGCAGTATCTCCGGTGATCGCGGGCAAAGACGCAGTCGGCATCTTGTCGACCACGAGCAGGCGAACGGCAATTCCCGTGCCAGTTCGGCGAAACATCTGCCGCAAGCGCACATCGAGTAGCAGTGACGCTTCGTCCTGTGCCTCGGCGAATGTGGAAGCATCGAAGCCTTCGGGCATGATGGCGACGATCCTCGCTCCATTAGCAGCCGCTCGGATCGCACCGCGCAGGTGACGCATAGCGGTCTCACCACCCTTCCGGCGTTCCTGGCTGCGGGCGAACGGCGGGTTCATCAGCACGGCCGACGGAACAGGGCCGCGAAGCATGTCGGCAATCAGTTCCCCGTCATGCGCGGTGATCGTGGCCGCAGGGAAGATGTGGCCCAGGGCTGCTCGCCTTGCCGGATCGATCTCATTGAGGAGCAGCGAGGCGTTCTGGACGCTGCCCCAGAGCGCGAGCGCACCATTACCTGCGGACGGTTCGAGGAGCGTGTCTCGCGCACAGACAGCTGCGGCCCTCGCCATCAGCCAGGCCAGCATCGGCGGGGTCGAGAACTGCTGGAGCTCGACCTGTGCTTCGCTGCGAACGTGCCGCGGCGGCAAGGCTGCTTCGAGCCAGTCGAACCGCGCTTCGGCTTCGTGCACGCTTGCCGCCAGATCTATGCGCGAAGACTCGCAAATCCAGAGCAGCGCGCCGATCTCGACCGCATTGTTGTAGTCATCGATGGTCCAGGCGCTTCCCCAGTCCAGGGCGCCGGTCTCTTCAGCGAAGAGGCCGGAAATGTCGGCACGGGTGAGATGACGACCCGAGGCGAGAAGCTCGGCAAGTCGGGCGCCGATGACGTAGGCCAAGGGCACTGACGACAGTTGCTCGCCAGCGGGAAACAGGTCTGACTGAAACATGGCAATTCGTCCTCCTGATGAGGGCATCGGGACACGCCCTCTGCCGGATCAGGAATTCGAGAAGCCCTCTCTCCTCTACGGCGCCGCCTTGCGGCGCAGCCATGCTGTCAGTTCATCGTTCCAGTCGGTGTCGTGGGAGGAAGGCTTGCGCACATGGATCGTCCGGCCTTCTTGTTCGTAGGCAGCCAGGCCACGCGACGCAGCCAGCTCGCCGCCAGCGTCATGATCGACGAAGAGATGGAGTTCAGTCACGCTCTCGGGCACGCCGACGAGGCCGAAGCGCTCATTGCCCAATGTCGCCCAGGCGGGAATACCGGTAAGAGCGTAGGCCGACATCGCGCTCTCGATGCCTTCGGCAAGGCCGAGCTTGCCGGAGACCGGAGTGAAGAGCCGGACGGCAGCCTCATCGAGCGCGCCGAGCGCCCGCTTCGGCTTGTCGAAGCCGGCCTTGGCATTGCCCGAAAGGAACGTGCGATGGACGGCAATCGGCCCCTTGTCGAGGCTGACTGCCGCGATCATGGCGGGCAGAAAGCGGGTGCGCCCTTTCGGGCCAAGAGGCGTTCTTGGATGAAAGCGGAGCGCAGAAGATGCGGCGAGGATGCCGCGGCTCTCAAGATATGCCTTGGCCGGACTGGCACGCAGCGGCTGTGCTTCGCGCCAGATCCTCAGCGCTGCCGCCGAGGGTTTGCGCATTCTGCTCGCCTCGGGATCCTCACTGATCGCAGAACCTGAAAATAGCGAGGTTGCGTCGACACCTTCACGCGCCAAAGCAGCCAGCACGCTCTGCTGATCGCATCCCGCGAAACAATGGAAGAGGATTGCCTGTCGGCCGAGCGACACTCCGAGTGAAGGCGTGCGGTCATCATGCGCAGGGCAGCAGGCCATGCCCTTGGTGCCGGACCATTTGCCCCCTCGCGATTCGCAAATGCGGCGCGCCATGTCCTCCAGGGAAGACCGTGATTGGGTGGACAGTGGAAGGGACATGGCGGCTCCATTGCGGTTCAATTGCCCCTGCCGAACGCATCCCTCCCCTCTGCAGCAGGCCAACGTCAAACCGTTTTCCTACAGCCTTTGTTCCATTTATGTTCTCATGCGATTCGTACCCAGATACGAGGCGAACACGATGAGAATATTCCAATTGGCTGTTATCGCGTACGCATTAGTCGCGTGCAGCTCCAGCAGTTTGCAGGCGCAGGAATTCCAGGTATTCGATCATGGTCTCGGCCAGAGCGAAATGCCCCGGACTTCGTTAGAGGACAATTGGTCGTCACAGACTTCTGATGGAGCTGCTGCCCCCCAATCGTCTCCGCGCCGTTCATTCAAGGAAGCGCTTTACGAGCCGCTCATCAGGCAAGCGGAAGTACGCTATCAACTTCCTCCTCGTCTGCTGCAGGCGCTCGTCTGGCAGGAGTCGCGCTTCGACCCGATGGCAATAAGTTCAGCAGGAGCGGCAGGGCTTGCACAGTTGATGCCGGCAACCGCTCGTGAACTGGGCGTCGGCAACAGGCATGACCCAGGCCAGAGTATCGACGGCGGAGCCCGCTATCTTAGGCAAATGCTCGACCGTTTCGGGGCAATTCACCTTGCTCTGGCAGCCTACAATGCGGGACCCGGAGCGGTCAGTCGGGCGGGCGGAATTCCCAAAAATCGTGAAACCCCGGGCTATGTTCGCAGCGTTCTCGCGCGATGGATGGCATACAGCGCAACATGAATACGAATCGGATACGGATCAGCGGGCGCCTTGAGCTCGTGCCACGAGGAATGGCGATTATCACAGATGCGGGTGACCATTGGGTTCTTGAAGATTTCGAGCCATCCAATGACGACATCGGTTTCGATGTCACTGCCGAAGGCGTAATCGTTGGCCTTGATCGGCTTCGAGTAGAGTGGCTGGGACAGGTGCCGGCCTAGCCATTCGACTAGGCGGCGCGAAGTACTGCAAGCTTGCCACGATCGCTCCGCTGTTGATCGAGGAAGTCTGCCCAGTCCTGAAGCATCAAACGCCTCGGTGCGAGGTATTCGGCTGCATTGTAAGCGCCGCGAACTTCGTTTTCCTCGCTGTGGGCAAGCTGTAGCTCAACCCAATCTGAGTTGTATCGGCGCATCCAGATGGGTGGCTGGCCAACCTCAACCAATTGTTCATTGGCCCAAGTGCTAGCGAGGCCCCTGAACCCATGCACCGTTTGCCTGCCGTGATATCCGAGCCGATAGAGTCCGTAGATCATCGTGTTTTCGGATATCGGTTGCTTCGGCTTCTGGCCGGGGAACAGGTACTCGCCATTGGCAGTCGCGATCAGGTCTCGAACTAAGTCGGTCGCCTGACGAGAAAGAGGGACGATGTGCTCGCGTCGCATCTTCATTCGTTCAGCGGCAACCCGCCAAACCGGGGCATCGCTGTCCAGACCTTCAAACTCCTGCTTGGTAGCGAAGCGAAGCTCCTTGGTACGGACCCAGGTCAGGAGAGCAAATTTAAGAGCCGCTCTGGTGATCTCGGAGCGCCTCTCGACTTCTTCTTCATATCGATCGATCTTCGTCAGTAGGTCTGGAAGTTCGGCCAAAGGCAGCTTGGACATATGCCGAACACGGGGTCGTGGTTTCAATGCTCCGCGCAAGTGAGCGGTGGGATCCGTCTCGCACATGCCGCTGGCTATAGCGAATTGGAAGACTTGGCCGATTCCCTGCTTGGCGCGCCGACTGATATCGAGCGCTCCACGTTCCTCGATCTTTCGAATGACCTTCAGAACTTCCGGTGGAGTGATCTCATGCATCATCATCTCGCCCAAGACAGGCAGGACATCCCGCTCAAGGCGTGACCACACCCTGCTGGCATGAGCCGGGTCAAGACTGCTCTCGCGATTCCTATGCCACATGGAGGCGACGGACCTGAAGGTTCTTTCTTCTTCGAAATCACGTCCTGGTTTGTGGACCATGGGATCGGTGCCCTGCGCCAATGTCGCCTTCGCAAGCTTCTTGAGTTCTCGTGCCGCCGCGATGCCAATGTCAGGGTACGGGCCAAACGAGAGAAGCTTCTCCTTGCCGCTGAAACGATATTTCATGCGCCATAACTTCGAGCCATTTTGCTGGACCAGCAGGAACAAACCCTCCCCGTCAGCCAGCTTGTACGGACGATCGGAAGCCTTCGCCTTTTTGATTTGAATCTCGCTCAGGGCCATTGGGGGTATCGCTCCTTTTCAGTACCCCCCGGAAATACCCCCAAAATACCCCCACACCAAATCCGGCTTCAAGCGAATGCAAGCGGACACATGCGGACGCGAATCACGCAGAAGCTTTTGAATTTATTTGATTTTGCGGATGCAAGCGGATGCATGCGAACCCATGCGGATTCGAGAATGGTAGCGGAGGAGGGACTTGAACCCCCGACACGCGGATTATGATTCCGCTGCTCTAACCACCTGAGCTACTCCGCCCCGAACATGCACGGAGCATCGCCGAAAGGCACTGACGCCCCCGGCAGGCGGCGCGTTTAGGGCGGGCCGCCCGACCGGTCAACCGTCATTTGCCGCGAAAGGCGAAGTCGCGCACGAATTCCCACGGGCCGCCGCGATAGCGATAAAGCGAGAGGCCGGGAAAGGCGAATGACTGCTGGTCGATCGTGCCCGCAATCTGCGCCTGCAAGGCTTTGGCCTCCTTCGAGGAAACCTTGTTCTGGATGGTGACGTGCAGCCGCGGACGATGCTGGTCCTGTGCGGTCAGCATGCCATGAAAATGGTCGGCGATCTCATCCCTGAGATCGAGCAATTGCGGGCTGCTTAGCTTAATCGCGGTGCCCCCGCCGAGCGGCATCAGGCCCTCGACGCGACCCTGCAAAGGCGCAACCTCGCCGACTAGTCTCGCAAGATAGCTGCAGGCTTCCGGCTCGCATTGTCCTGGGATCGCGTGAAACAGCGTGACGTGCGCTTCTAGATAATTGCGCTCAGGCGGGAAGTGTTCGGTGCGCAGATCGGTGAACCGCCGATGCAGCTCCGGCGGCAGTTTGGCCGTCAGGATGAGGGGGGCATCGCTCCCGCTCACATCTCGCCCCGTTCGCGGCGCAACTTGCGCCAGGCCGCAGCGTTGCGGTTGTGCTCGTCCAATGTCTCCGCGAACACATGCCCGCCGCTACCGTCCGCGACGTAATAGAGCGCCTTGGTTTCTGCCGGATCGAGCACGGCGGCAATTGCCTCGCGGCCAGGATTGGTGATCGGTCCTGCCGGTAACCCGGCAATGGCGCGCGTATTGTACGGGTTGGGGTCGCGCAGTTCAGAGACGCGGATGCGGCGGCCAAGCGGCTTTCCTTTGGTAATGGGATAGATCGTGGTCGCATCGGCGCCCAGCATCATGCCGATACGGACACGGTTGGAAAGAGCGCCCGCAACCATTCGGCGTTCGCGCGGTACGCCGGTTTCCTTTTCCACGATCGAGGCGAGGATCACGGCTTCGCGCGGACTGTCGACCGCGGCAGAGGCATCACGCTTCTTCCATGCTTCGGCGAGGTAAGCGGTCATCGCGTCCTGCATCCGGGCGAGAACGGCCGCACGGCTCTCGCCGCGCTCGAAATCATAGGTATCCGGCAGAATACTGCCTTCCGTGGGAACGTCGATCTGGCCGGTCAGCAGATCCTCGGCCATGAGTTTTTCGTAGACCAGGATCGAAGGCATGCCTTCGGGGATCGTCAGGAATCGGCGAATCACGTCCCCATGCTGAAACGTGTCCAGAATAGTCGCAGGGCTCGCTTCTGCAGGAAGGGCGAACTCGCCAGCCTTTACAGGATCGCTCGATCCGAGAATCTTAGCGCGCAGTAAGAAAGCGTCGGCCGATCCGATGAGCCCGTCTTCTTCAAGCATGTTGGCGACACTGGTAAGCGTGGAGCCCGAGCGTACGATAACCGTCGTATCCTCATCGATATCGGCGCTGCCCCACCATCCGGAGGCGAACCAAGCCGCACCGATCATCGCTATAACGGCGAAGGCCGCGACGACCGCCTTCGCCGCGCGCATATCAGGCGACTTTCTTGACGATCAGGGATGCGTTGGTGCCACCGAAGCCGAAACTGTTGTTGAGCGCTGCCTCGACCTCACGCTTCTTGGCATTGTGCGGTACGAGGTCGACACCTTCGGTGCCTTCGTCCGGATCGTCGAGGTTGAGGGTCGGCGGCACGATCTGGTCGCGGATGGCTAGGATGCAGAAGATCGTCTCGACCGCCCCTGCCCCACCCAGCAAATGGCCGATTGCCGATTTCGTGCTGCTCATGCTGGCACCGCACAAATCATCGCCCAGCACGCGCTTTACCGCGGCGAGCTCGATCGTGTCGGCCATGGTCGAGGTTCCGTGGGCGTTGACATAGTCGATGTCACACGCGTCCATTCCGGCCTTACGCAGCGCCATGCGCATCGCGAGTTCGGCACCCTTGCCTTCAGGATGCGGCGCAGTGACGTGATAGGCATCGCCCGAGAGACCGTAGCCGACGACTTCGGCGTAGATCTTCGCGCCACGCGCTTTGGCGTGTTCGTATTCTTCCAGCACAACAACGCCAGCGCCCTCGCCCAGCACGAAGCCGTCGCGATTGCGATCATAGGGGCGGCTCGCCTTTTCGGGCGTGTCGTTCATGCTCATGTTGAGTGCACGGGCCTGCGCGAAGCCGGCCACGCCTAGAGGGTTGATGGTCGACTCGGCGCCGCCAGCTACCATGACGTCGGCATCGTCGTCCTTGATCATGCGGGCAGCGTCGCCGATCGCGTGCGCACCTGAAGAGCAGGCGGTGACAACGGCGTGGTTGGGGCCCATCAGCCCGTAACGGATGGAAATCTGCCCGCCGATCAAGTTAATCAGCCGCCCGTGAACGAAATGCGGGCTGACCCGGCTCGGGCCACGTTCGTGCAGGTTGATCGATTCTGATTCGATTCCCGGCAACCCACCGATGCCCGAACCGATGGTAACGCCTGCGCGTTCTTTGAGCGCATCGTCCATCTCGTCGAGACCGGCATCCTCGAGCGCCTGGCCTGCCGCATCGAGGCCGAAGATGATCATCGGATCAACTTGCCGCTGTATCTTGTGATCGATGCGCTTGTCGGGATCGAAGCCGTATTCGTGATCCTTACCCTTCACCTCGCAGGCGATCTTCGCCTTCTGGTCGCTCGCATCGAAGCGCGTGATCGGACCCGCCCCGCTCTTGCCGGCGAGGAGGTTCGACCACGTGGTTTCGACATCGGCACCCAGCGGGGTGACAAGGCCAAGTCCGGTTACGACCACACGACGCATGAAAATCTCCGAGGAAAAAAGACGACAGGCCCGGCCCGCTAGTTAAGGGGTCGGGCCTGCCGGATACCGCAGAAGCGGGTTTAAGAGCTACGGAAAAGCCTTAGCCCTTGTGCTCTTCGATATAGCGGGTCGCATCTCCGACGGTCGTGATCTTCTCGGCCGCATCGTCGGGGATTTCGACACCGAATTCCTCTTCGAAAGCCATCACGAGCTCGACGATGTCGAGGCTGTCGGCACCCAGATCGTCGATGAAGCTAGCATCCTGCGTGACCTTGTCGGCCTCGACACCCAGATGCTCCACAACAATCTTCTGCACGCGTTCGGCAGTTTCGCTCATTCCATTCCCTCTCTTGATGGGGTTAATTTGGCTTTCGCCCTAATGAACGGGGCGGCGCTGCGCAAGTCCGGTTAGGACGGCAGGCCGCGCACCCACGTTCGGCAGACACTTTTATTCGCCGATATTGTCCACGCGTGCCGCTTCCGGCGCTCCGGCCTTGGGCTGATCGACCGTGCGGATGCTGAGTTCGCGCAATTGCTTCGGGCTTACGATACTGGGCGCGCCCATCATCAGGTCCTGCGCGCGCTGGTTCATCGGGAAGGCAATCACTTCGCGAATGTTCGGCTCGTCGGCCAGCAACATTACGATCCGGTCGATGCCGGGGGCCGAACCGCCATGCGGCGGGGCGCCAAGCTTGAAGGCTTCGATCATGCCGGAGAAGTTCGCATCGACCTCCTCGCGCGAATAGCCGGCAATCTCGAACGCCTTGTACATTATGTCGGGCCGATGGTTACGGATCGCGCCGGAGGAGAGTTCATAACCGTTGCAGACGATGTCGTACTGCCACGCCTTGATTTCGAGCGGGTCCTGCGTTTCCAGCGCTTCCAGTTCGCCTTGCGGCATCGAGAACGGGTTGTGGCTGAAATCGACACGCTTCAGTTCCTCGTCGTATTCGAACATCGGGAAATCGACGATCCAGCAGAACTTGAAGCAGCCTCCCTCGACCAGTCCCAGTTCCTCGGCGACGCGGGTGCGCGCGGCTCCGGCCAGCTTGGCGGCGTCCTTCTCCTTGCCGGCGGCGAAGAACAAGCCGTCGTTCTCGCCAAGCCCGAGTTCGGCATAGAGCTTGTCCATGCCCTCGCCCCCGTGATTCTTGGCGATCGGCCCGCCAAATTCGCCGCCCTTGCGGGTGACGTAACCAAGGCCCGCGAAGCCCTCGCGGCGCGCCCACTCGTTCATGTCGTCGAAGAACTTGCGGCTTTTTTCGTGCGTGTTTGGCGCGGGGATCACGCGAACCCGGCCACCTCCGCCCACGATCTTTTCGAAAAGGCCGAAGCCGCTCGTCTCGAAATGCGAGGTGACGTCGCTGATCTCCAGCGGATTGCGCAAGTCGGGCTTGTCGCTTCCGTATTTCAGCATCGCCTCAGCATAGGGAATGCGCGGAAATTCACCGGCAGGGGTCACGCTCTTGCCGTTCGCAAATTCCTCGAACACGCCCGCCAGCACCGGCTCGATCGTATTGAATACGTCTTCCTGCGTGACGAAGCTCATCTCGAAATCGAGCTGATAGAATTCCGGGCTGCGATCGGCGCGCAAATCTTCGTCGCGGAAACAGGGCGCGATCTGGAAGTAGCGGTCGAACCCGGCGACCATCAGCAGCTGCTTGAACATCTGCGGCGCCTGTGGAAGCGCGTAGAAACGGCCGGGATGAAGTCGGCTGGGCACAAGATAATCGCGCGCGCCTTCGGGGCTGGACGCACCGAGGATCGGGGTCTGGAACTCGCTGAATCCCTGGTCGGTCATGCGGCGGCGCAGGCTCTGGATCACGTGGTTGCGCAGCATTATGTTCTTGTGAACCCGCTCGCGCCTGAGGTCGACGAAACGGTATTTGAGCCGAGTCTCTTCGGGATAGTCCTCCGCCGAATTGACGATCAGCGGCAGTTCGTCCGCACGGCTTTGTACCGCCGCGCTTCGGGCGAACACCTCGATCTCGCCAGTGGGCAGGTTCGCATTGACTGTGCCTTCGCTCCGCGCCTTTACCTCGCCGTCAATCGTAACAACGCTTTCCAGCCGCAGCCCCTCGAGCAGCGAAAGCGCCTCACTGTCCTCGTCGGCTACGATCTGGGTAATGCCGTAATGATCGCGCAGGTCGACGAACAGCACGCCGCCATGGTCGCGCTTCTTGTGGACCCAGCCGGACAGGCGAACCGTGTCGCCGACATTTTCCTTGGTCAGGGCGGCGCAGGTATGGGTACGGTAGGCGTGCATCGAAAGACTTTCCAAATTGCGGGCTTTGGCGCTAGGGCGCCGACATCGTGTGCGAGGCGCTTCCCTAGCGATGAAACGCGCGCGCTAACAGGGCAAGGCCGGGGATTTGTCAAGATCGCACCGGCCGAGGGCGGCACTCCGCCCAGCAAGCAGAAAAGACACGTATGAAAATCCACGACCTGATTACCGATACGGAAACGCTGGCCGAGCTGTGCGAGCGTCTCGCCAAAAGCGAATTCGTGTGCGTCGACACCGAATTCATGCGCGAGAATACCTATTGGCCGGAACTCTGCCTCGTGCAGATCGGCAATGAGGAGGAAGCCGCCGCGGTCGATCCGCTGGCCGAGGGGATCGATCTCAAGCCCCTGCTCGGCCTTCTCACCGACAACGAGGACGTGCTCAAAATCTTTCACGCCGGGGGGCAGGATGTGGAGATCATCTACAACCTCACCGGCAAGACGCCGCACCCCATCTTCGATACCCAGATCGCAATGATGGCCATCAGCCAGTCCGAACAGATCGGCTATGCCAATCTCGTCGAAAGCTGGCTCGGCTTTACGGTCGACAAGGGCGCGCGCTTCACCGATTGGAGCCGCCGCCCGCTCACCGAGCGGCAAATTGAGTACGCCATCGGCGATGTTACCCATCTGGCGAAGATCTTCCCGCGCATTCTCAAGAAGCTAATGAAGACCGAGCGCGGTTTGTGGCTGAATGCCGAAATGGAGAAGCTCGCTGATCCCGCCAACTATGCCAACGATGCCGACACCGCCTGGCACCGTATCCGCTCGCCCGGCCGCAATGCGCAGGTCCTCGGACGGTTGAAGGCGCTCGCAGCCTGGCGTGAGAGCGAGGCGCAGCATAAGAACATTCCCCGCGGCCGGATCATGCGTGACGAAACATTGGCCGATATCGCCAGCCACCCGCCGAAAAAGCAGGCCGACCTCACCAAGGTGCGCGGGCTTTCGAATGCCTGGAAAGACAATGACATCGGCAAGCGTCTGATGAAAGTGATCGAAAGCGCCGAGCCTCTGCCGAAAGACGAGATGCCCGATCGGCCGAAGCGCGGCGCCCCGCTAGGCAAGGAAGGCGCATTGGTCGCGGACCTGCTGAAGCTGCTCCTGAAGATTCGCGCGCGTGAGATCGATGTGGCGGCCCGCTTGCTCACCCGTTCCGACGAGATGGAAGCGCTGGCATCCGGCTCGCGCGACCTGCCGATCTTGGAGGGCTGGCGTTACGAGGTATTCGGCAGGGACGCGCTCGACCTCGTCGAAGGCAAGCTCGCCTTCGCAGTGAAGAACGGCCGACTGAAAATGACCCATGTCGATGACGTACCAACGGAAGAGGCCGCTGAGTAACGACCTCGCCGTCTTTCAAGCGCTGCGAGGCGTCGCTTTTTGATACTTGCCCTCGAACCACGGCAGCCCTTCGACAAGCTGGGGGCGAACGGATAGAACCATATCGCAATGTCCACCTACCTTCCCACCATCAAGCAGCTGCAATATCTCGTCGCGTTGCATGAGCATGGTCATTTCGGCCGCGCGGCAGAGGCATCGTTCGTGTCGCAGTCGACATTGAGCGCGGGCATCCGCGAGCTGGAGTCGCTTCTCGGCGTTACGCTGGTGGAGCGCAGCCGGCGGGTGGTGCGGTTCACAGCCCTTGGAAATTCGGTGGTGGAGAAGGCGCACCGCATCCTGCGCGAGGCGGAAGAATTATCGGACCTCGTTCAGGCCGCCGGAAAGCCGCTGGCCGGGCAACTCCGTATGAGTGTTATCCCCACGATCGCCCCGTTCCTCCTACCGCGTTTTCTTCCGCGCCTGCGCAGCGAGCGACCCGATCTCGAACTGTTCCTGCGCGAAGAGACTAGCCAGGATGCCGTCGAATCGCTGCAGCACGGGCGAGTCGATTGCGCTTTGCTTGCCCTGCCCTTCGCGACCGGCGAAGTGGAGATGGCGCATATCGACGACGATCCGCTCTACGTCGCCTTTCCCAAGGACGATCCGCGCGACCCGCCGGAGACCGTCACTGCCGATATGATCGACGAGGGACGGTTGCTCCTGCTCGAAGATGGGCATTGCCTGAAGGAACATGCGCTCGCCGCCTGTAACCGGCCTGAATTGCGGGCCAGCGCGACGATGATCGCCACCAGTCTGCATACGCTGGTGCAAATGGTGAACAACGGCCTCGGCCTTACGATGCTTCCTGAAATGGCGGTGCAGGCAAACATCCTGAGCGGCACCGACGTGGTCGCCCGCCCTTTGAAAAGCAAAGCCGCCAGCCGCGAGATCGTGCTGATCTGGCGCAAGAACTCGCCGCGGCGCAGCGATTTCGAATTGCTGGCGGAGGAATTGCGGGCGGGTTAGAAACCCTGACGGTTTCGCGTTCCTACAATCGCGAAAAGGTAACAGGGCTCAGTTTCTTATAGTAACTATGCTCGCCAATATCGAGATCGATAAGAATGTTTGATCGAACATCCATAGCTAAAGCCAGAAAGGATCCAGCTTTCGAAGAGCATGCGTGGCTTACTTTCTATCTAGCAGGTGAGCCGAACCAGCATTTTGCCATGAAACCGGGTCTCGAGCTGATGAAAGCATTTAATCTTGACGAACCGTATGATGGTTTTGTTTATGCGAAAGTTGGTGTCTTAGTCGATGAAAAGCATATCGAGCGATGTGTGGCTAAAGTCAAAAAGCTCGCGAGAAATGCAGGTGTTCAACTGGTGGGAATCGATTTGGATTCATCTCCAGACGAGCAATCAACATTTTACACAATTTCGAATTAGTTTAGTCCCGGAGCAGACAACGGGTTACTTCTCCCATTTGCACCTCAATCCATATGCTTCAAGCCGACGCGCAGGTAGTCCCACCCGGTCACCAGCGTCAGGATCGCCGCTCCCCATAGGGTGATCAAACCCACCGTGTGCGGCACGTTCGCCTCGATAGCGCCGAGCATCACGTTCCAGTTTGGCAGCCCCTGCCCCAAAATCAGCGAGCCTAGCGCGACTAGCTGGAATGTCGTCTTCCACTTCGCCAGCGCCGATACGGGTACGCTTACCTGCAAGCCGCCGAGAAATTCGCGAAGGCCCGACACCGCGATCTCTCGCACGAGGATAATTAGGCCGGCGATAACATGCGCATCGCCCACATACGGGCCACGCAGCACGCCCTGCGCCGCCAGCACGAGGATGACGGCGGCCACCATGATCTTGTCCGCGATCGGATCGAGAAAAATGCCGAGCTTCGACACCGCCCCGCTCGACCGTGCGAGATAGCCGTCGAAATAGTCGGTAATGCCCATCAGACAGTACAGCACGAAGGCGGCAAGATAGCCCGCAGCCCAGCCCGGCCACCACAGCAGGAACGCCAGCAACGGGATCGCGACGATGCGCGACAGGGTGAGGATGTTGGGAAGGCTCATCATGGACGCTGTCTCCCTAGCGCGTCACGCCCCGCCGCAAAAGGCGCGGATTGTCCTTGTCCCGCAATCTCATGTCGCTAGGGGTGCGAACCGAGACGAGAGGTTTCCTTTCGGGGGGTCATGACGACGACTACGCATCTGCTGCGCACACGGCGGTTCCTGCCGCTTTTCGTGACCCAGCTGTTCAACGCTTTCAACGACAATCTGTACAAGACGGCGATGGTGCTGTTCGTCGTGTACAGCATCTATAATTCCGAAGAGGCGGAAGGCATCTTCTCGGCCGTCGCTTCGGGCGTGTTCATCGTGCCGTTCTTCGTTCTGTCGGCGCTGGCCGGGCAATTGGCCGACATGCGCGACAAGGCGGCGATCATCCGGATCGTCAAGCTGTGCGAGATCGGGCTGATGCTGATCGGGGCGGCGGGCCTCTATCTGGCGTGGCGCGGCTTCGCGCTGCCGGTCTCGCTGTTCGGGATCGATACGAGCGTGCCGATCCTGCTGATGCTGTTCGCGCTGTTTCTCGGCGGGGTACAATCGACCTTTCTCGGGCCGATCAAATACGCGATCCTGCCGCAGCATCTGCGTAAGGAAGAAGTCCTCGCCGGCACCGGGCTGGTGGAGGCGGGGACCTATATCGCGATCCTCGCCGGAACGATCCTGGCTGGCTGGATCCCGGCGGAAGTCGCTGCCATCCTGATTATCGTCACCGCCATCGTCGGCTATTTCGTCAGCCGGCAGGTGCCCCCCGCCCCGGCGCAAGGAGCGGTCGAGAAGCTCGACTGGAACATCTGGCGTGCGTCCGGCCATCTCATTCGGGAGACGATGCACAATCGCGAGATCTATTACGCCATCTTGGCTATCAGCTTCTTCTGGACCATCGGGGCGGTACTGTTCATCCAGTTCCCGCCACTCGCAAAGAACGTGTTGATGGCGAGCAAGGAAGTCGCCAGCCTGTTTCTCGTGGTGTTCTCGATCGGCGTCGCCATCGGATCGGTCGCGATCAATGCGCTGCTGAAGGGCGAGGTGTCGGCGCGCTATGCGCCAATTTCCGTCATTGCTATGGGCTTCTTCGTCGTCGCCTTCTACGTACTTGCTAAATTGTGGGAGCGCGACCAGCCGACCATGTTGCTCGATGTTCCGCAGTTCCTCGGGTGGCCGATGGCAGCGTTCATCCTGCTTGCCCTGCTCGGCATCGCGGTGGCGGGCGGCATGTTCGTGGTTCCGCTTTACGCGTTCCTCACCACCCGGGCGACGCCGGACAAGGCTTCGCGTACCATTGCAGCGAACAATATTGTCAATTCGGGTGCAATGGTGGGCGGCTCGCTACTGGCAATGGCGATGAGCGCAGCGGGTATCCCGATCGTGGAACAGGTCCTGCTGTGTGCAGCAATGTGTCTTGTTTCGGCGTGGCTGGGGCGCAAATTGCTGGACGCGGAACGCGATGCGGCGCTTGCCCAGGCGACAGCTTAAATGATGAAGGCCAAGACAGCCGCAAAAGTGGCGAAGTAGACAGTCGTTACCCCACGAACGTCCGACAGAGACAGGCGCCAGTCCGTCGTCCCGTCTGGAAGCAAGTCGCTGAATAACTTGCGACGACTCGGGAGAGAGGATCGCAGCCAGTGGCGGCGACCTTCGTTGGTAAGGACAAGTGCGCGTCTCATAGTGACCCATTAACGAGTTCTTTACTTTTGGGGTCCTGTGATTTCCAATCTGCCCCTGCGCGGGACATTTACCTTTTCCAGTGACCGTGTCGGTCAACCATACCTGCGGATTGCCAGTACCCCCCGGTGGAAGTACGCGAGTGGTATGTCAGCTAAGCCAACGCCCGCCGCCGCCCGCCTGCTAGTCGATTGCCTTGCCGAACAGGGCTGCGACCGGATTTTCACCGTGCCTGGAGAAAGCTTCCTCCAGGTCCTCGATGCATTGAGCGATACGCCGACGGTCGATCTCGTCACTTGTCGTCAGGAAGGCGGGGCCGCGTTCATGGCCTGTGCCGACGGCGCGATGACCGGGCGGCCCGGCATCGCATTCGTCACGCGCGGACCGGGCGCGACCAATGCGAGCATAGGCGTGCATGTCGCACAGCAGGATTCGCAGCCGATGATCCTGTTCGTCGGCGACGTCGATTCGACCATGCGCGGGCGCGAAGGTTTCCAGGAAGTGGACTTGCCCGCCTTCTTCGGACCCATTGCGAAGTGGGCCGCCCGCATCGATCATGCCGATCGCATCCCCGAATACGTCGCCCGTGCCTATGCCACGGCCATGTCCGGCCGGCCGGGCCCGGTCGTGCTCGCCCTGCCCGAAGATATGCTGAGCGCCGACACGCAGGCAACGCCCCGCGCCAGGCTCTCCCCGCCGCCCCAGGCGCCATTGCCCGAAGCGATGCAAACGATGATGGCCCTGATTGCCGACGCCGCCGATCCGGTCGCAATCGTGGGCGGAGCGGGATGGGACGCGCGGGCGCGCGAATACTTCCAGCTTTTTGCCGAGCGCACCGGCATACCTGTCGCCACCGCATTCCGACGGCAGGATGCGATCTCACCGAGTTCGAAAGTCTATGCCGGCAATCTCGGTTATGGCCCGAACCCCAAACTCGTCGAACGGGTGAAGCGAGCAGATCTGATTTTGGCCGTTGGTGCGCGGCTAGGCGAGGCGACGACCGACGGATACACCGTGCCGCCTCTCGACCACAGCAACCGTACGCTGATCCACGTTCATCCCGATCCGAACGAACTGAATAGTGTCTACCCAGCCGATCTCGCGATTTGCGCCGATATGGGCGAATTCGCCGAGACCGCTGCATTGTGGGATGATGACGACGGGATCGACTTCGACGCTGGCGCGCGGGCGAATGCCGAATGGCGCGATTGGGCGACCGCCCATACCGGCGATTTTCCGCTCGATATGGCAAGTTGCGTCCAATTTATGCGCGATACGCTCCCCGCCGATACGATTGTGTGCAACGGCGCGGGGAATTTCGCCGGGTGGTGGCATCGCTACTGGCGCTACGAAGGCTGGCCGAGCCAACTTGCGCCGACCTGCGGCGCGATGGGCTACGGCCTGCCCGCGGCCGTTGCCGCCGCCCTGCGTTTTCCCGAACGCACGGTGGTAGCCGTTGCCGGAGACGGCGATTTCCTGATGAGTGCCCAGGAACTCGCGACTGCGGCGCAGCACGGTGCGAACCTCATCGTCATCGTCGTCGATAACGGTGCATATGGTACCATCCGCATGCATCAGGAACGCGAATTTCCCGGCGAGAACCGGATCAGCGGAACGCGGCTCGCAAATCCTGACTTCGCCACTCTCGGCGCGGCCTACGGGGCATGGTCCGCTTTCGCCGAGACGACGGAGCAGTTCAAGGACGCGCTCGTCGCCGCCGAAGGGCGCAGCGGTCTGCGCCTGATCCATTGCAAGATCGACATCGAGCAGCTCGCCGCCAGCGGCGCGACGGTCAGCAAGCTGCGGGGCGGCTGATCAGATACCGGCCATCGACAGGATGATCGACCATTCGGACGGCTCGATCTCCGCCACCGACAAGCGTGATTGGGTGACCAGTTCGCATTCCTGAAGCTGTTCGCGCTCCTTAATGTCCTTGAGAGATACGGCGTGCGGCAGCTTGGTCTTGGGCTTCACCTTAACCGCGGCCCATTTTCCCGTCTCGTCGGTCGGATCGGTCAGGCCGGCCTCGGTAATCTCGACGATACCCACGATCTCGCGGCCGATATTGGAATGATAGAAAAACGCTTGATCGCCGACGCTCATGGCTTGGAGATTGTTCTTTGCGCGATGGTTACGAACCCCGTCCCACGTGCCCTCGCCCGCCTCTTCGAGATCGTCCCAGCTGTAGGCATCGGGTTCGGATTTCATCAGCCAGTATCGGGCCATAAACGGTAGTATCCTCGTGGTAATATTCGGGTTGTGCGACGCAGCCGTAACGGCCCGCAGCCTACGCCCGTTCCCGACCGATCCCGTCCCGCGATTAACGGGATTTTAGGCGACCTCGGCCTAGCACCGCGACGGGACGATCAGGGGCGGACTACATTGAAGCAACGTCTGGCAAAGCGCAGCGAAGCAAAAGGGGCAGATCCGCTCGTCGAAGCCTCGGTCGTGGTACACGACCGCCTTACGCTGACCATCGCTCTTGCAGCGATCATTCTTTTTACGATCACCGCGGGTTCCGTTCTGCCGCATCTCATACGCGCATGGGATGGCAGAGCTGCCGCACCGGATCTCACTTTGACCAATGCCCTGCTTCTGAACGTCGCGCTTATCCTCCTTGGCTGGCATCGCTACAAGAAGCTTTCGGCCGAATTGTCGGAACGGAAGATATCCGAAGAAAAAATGCGGCAGCTTGCCGATACGGATCACCTTACCGGCGCGCTCAATCGCCGTAGCTTCACCGAAGCGGCAAGCTCAGCCCTTTCTTCGCAATCGGATAGTGATCGTCACCTCGCTGCGATCGCAATCGATCTGGACAACTTCAAGCAGGTGAACGATCTCAATGGTCACGCGACCGGCGATATCGTGCTCAAAGAAATTTCGACGCGCGTTTCGTCATTGCTGCCGCCGGATGCGATTTTCGCGCGGTTGGGCGGAGACGAATTCGCCTGCCTCCTGCCTTACGATTCCAGCAGAGCCGAACAGGTCGAACATTTCGCAGGCATTCTGATCGAGCGGGTTTCCGCGCCAATCAAATTGCCATCGCTCGCGGTCGAGGTGACGCTCTCAATCGGTATCGCGTCGAGCGCGGACCTCTCGTCCGAGGATCGCGCCACAGGCAATGCCGGTCGTTTGATACACAAAGCGGACATCGCGATGTATCGGGCAAAAAAGAAGGGTAAGAACCGCTTTTTTTGGTTCGAGGAAGCGATGGAAACCGAATTGCGGTTTCGCAATCAACTCGAAGCGGGCATTCGCAAAGGCATCGCGAATGGCGAATTCGTACCTTATTACGAACAGCAGATCGACCTCGGTACAGGCGAGCTCACCGGTTTCGAAATGCTGGCGCGCTGGATATCGCCCGAACTCGGACTGGTCGGCCCCGACATCTTCATTCCTATCGCCGAAGACATCGGCGTCATCGCGGAACTCAGCGAAATGCTGATCTCTCAAGCCTTTGAGGATGCGAAGGAATGGGCTTCGCATCTGACCGTGTCGGTCAACATATCGCCCGTACAGATGCGCGATCCGTGGTTTGCGCAGAAGATCTTGAAGCTGCTGGTGCAGCACCGCTTCCCCCCCCATCGTCTCGATATCGAAGTGACCGAAAGCTGCCTTCACGAGAATGTCGGCCTCGTCCGTTCGATGATCACGAGCCTCAAGAATCAGGGGGTGCGGATCAGTCTAGACGACTTCGGCGTCGGCTATTCGAGTCTTTCGCAGTTGCGGAGCCTGCCGTTCGATCGCCTCAAGATCGACAAGAGCTTTGTCAGCGAGCTGCGGAAGAAAGACGAAAGCGCCAAGCTGGTGGATGCGATCATTTCCATGAGCAAGGGCTTGCAGATGCCCGTTACCGCTGAAGGGATCGAAGACGCCGAAGTGCTCGAAGCACTTCAGAAAATGGGCCAGATGAAGGGCCAAGGCTATCATTACGGCCGTCCCGAGCCGATCGAAGCGGTACGCATCCGCCTCGCTGGAGCGGGACTGCTACGCGAAACCGAAGACGAGGAGGACGAGATCTGTCCCGCAAGCATTCTCGCCGCCGGGGAAGCACAAGCCTCCTGACACTGGACGCTACCCTGCACAGCGCATAGATGCGCGCACGATGCGCGCTGATTTCATCAAGATGCACGGACTGGGCAACGATTTCGTCGTGCTCGACACACGTGACCGCGATGTGCCGATCCCTTCGGCAAGCGTTGCTCAGGCGATTGCCGATCGCCAGACCGGCGTAGGCTGCGACCAGATGGTCCATCTCTCATCGAGCGACCGGGCCGATGTGCGCATGCGTATATTCAACCGCGATGGCGGGGAAGTCGGCGCCTGCGGCAATGCCACGCGAGCCGTCGCCCTGCTGCTTGGCAAGCCCTGCCGGATCGAGACGGCGGACCGGATCGTCGAGGCTGTTCCCGGCGGCGGCAATGCCAGCGTGGACATGGGCGCACCAAGGTTAGAATGGGATGCCATTCCCCTCGCCTATGCGATGGACACCCTCGCCATGCCGGTCGGCTGGGACGAGCTATATAGCCCCGCAGCGGTAAACGTCGGCAACCCGCACGTCATTTTCTTCGTGAACGACTGCGACGCGGTTTCGCTGGACACTCTCGGCCCCCTGATCGAAAACGACCCTCTGTTTCCCGAACGGATCAATGTGAACGTCGCGACGGTCCAGGGCGAGAATCGCATCCGCCTTCGCGTCTGGGAACGGGGCGCGGGCCTGACACGCGCCTGTGGAACCGGAGCCTGTGCGACTGCCGTGGCGGCGATGCGACGCAAGCTCGTCCGCTCGCCCGTGACTGTGGAACTGCCCGGTGGCGAACTGGAGATCGAATGGTCGGACGGCGGCTCAATCAAGATGAGCGGCCCGGCAACCGAAAGCTTTCGAGGGTCCTTCGAATGGGACGACTACGCGTGAGCGGTGCGCAGGTTATCTCTCTCGGATGTCGGCTGAATATCGCGGAAAGCGAGCGTATTCGCGCGATGCTGGGAACTGCGGGTGATACGGTCGTCGTCAATAGCTGCGCCGTTACCAACGAAGCGGTTCGCCAGACCCGGCAAGCCATCCGCCGGGCGCGGCGCGCTAATCCGGACGCGCGGCTGCTGGTTACGGGCTGCGCCGCCGAGACCGAACGGGCGCAGCTTGCGCAAATGCGAGAAGTGGACGGCTTCGTCGCCAATGCCGCCAAGCTCGATCCCCGTGCATGGAACATCGCGCCATCGCAGAATGCCGCCCCTCCCCGCCGCACGCGCGCGTTCATCGCGATACAGAACGGCTGCGACCACGCCTGCACCTTCTGCATCATCCCTCAGGGGCGCGGCGCGAGCCGCTCGCAATCGATCGCGGCAGTGTGCCGCGAGGTGGAGCGTCATCTCGAAGAGGGCGCAAAAGAGATTGTGCTGACCGGGGTGGACGTGACGAGCTGGGGCCACGACCTTCCCGGACAGCCGCCGCTCGGCAACCTGGTGACCGCCATCCTCGCGCGCTTTCCCGCGCTCGAGCGCCTGCGCATGTCGTCGCTCGACGGGATCGAGATCGATCCCCTCCTCTTCGAACTGTTCGCCAGCGAGCAGCGCGTGATGCCGCATTTGCACCTGTCCCTCCAGCATGGGCATGACCTCATCCTGAAGCGCATGAAGCGGCGCCATCAGCGCAGCGATGCCATGCGATTAGTCCATGATCTCAAGGCGAAGCGGCCGGACATCGCGATAGGTGCTGATCTCATTGCCGGCTTTCCGACCGAGTCCGACGAGCATCATGCAGCAAACCTCTCGATTGTCCGCGATCTTGAGATCGTCCACGGACACATCTTCCCTTATTCGCCGCGGCACGACACGCCCGCAGCGCGAATGCCGCAGGTACCGCGCGAAACGGTGAAGGCGCGCGCTGCCGAGTTGCGCGCGGTCGTTGGCGAGGTACGCCACCAATGGCTCGGCTCGCTACTCGGCCGACCGCAAGCCATTCTTGTCGAACGCGATCGCACCGGCCATGCGGAAAACTTCGCCCGCATCGGCGCACCGGCGGAGGCGGAAATCGGCAGTATCGCGTACGTAACCCCTTCCCGGATCGAGGACACCCTTTTGATATGAGTACGCCCAGCTGGAAAGAGCGGCTGTTCGGCGGCTTTCGCAAGACATCCGAGCGGCTGACCGGCAATCTTACCGAAGTCGTCGGCACGGCCAAGCTCGACGATGCGACATTGGACGATGTCGAGGATGCGCTGATCATGTCGGACCTCGGGCCGAGTGCTGCGGCCCGCATCCGCGACAAGCTGGCCGAAAAGCGCTTTGGCCTTGAAATCAGCGCGCAGGAGTTGAAGGAAGCCGTCGCCGAAGAGATTGCCGCTATTCTGCGCCCGGTGGCAAAACCGCTAGAAATCACTGCATTCCCGCGCCCGCAAGTGGTGCTGGTGATCGGCGTAAACGGCAGCGGGAAGACCACCACGATCGCCAAGCTCGCCCATCTGTTTCAGGAAGACGATTACGAGGTCATGCTGGCCGCCGGCGACACCTTCCGTGCCGCCGCCATCGGTCAGCTTGCGACTTGGGCAGACCGGGTCGGCGTGCCGCTGGTGCGCGGCCCCGAAGGCGGCGACCCGGCAAGCATCGTGTTCGATGCGGTAAAAAGCGCCACCGATCGCGGGACCGATGTGCTGGTGGTCGACACGGCAGGCCGCCTGCAGAACAAGCGCGAACTGATGGATGAGCTGGAAAAAATCCGCCGTGTGCTGGGCAAACTCAATCCCGAAGCGCCCCATGACGTGGTGCTGGTCCTCGATGCGACGAACGGACAGAATGCACTTTCGCAGATCGACGTGTTCAGGGAAGTCGCCGGCGTCACCGGTCTAGTTATGACTAAGCTCGACGGCACGGCGCGCGGCGGCGTGTTGGTGGCGGCGGCCGAGCAGTACGGTCTGCCGATCCATGCCATCGGCGTGGGCGAGAAGATCGACGATTTGCGCCCCTTCGATCCCGATCTCGTCGCGCGTGTGATTGCCGGGGTGGCGTGATGAGTGAGAACAAACCCAAACCCAAACCTAAAACCGGCTGGCTCAATACGCTGGTCGATTACGGCCCACTCATCGTATTCCTCGGCGTGTACAAGTTCTACCAGCCGCCCGAAACCTCGACCTTCGGCGAGATCGCGGCGGTGATCTACGGCACCATTGCCTTCATGGTCGCAGCCGTCGTGGCGCTTGCCTTCAGCAAGTGGAAGTTCGGCCACGTCAGCCCGATGCTGATCCTTTCGACCACGCTGATCGTGGGTTTCGGCGGCCTTACCATCTGGCTGCGCGACGAACGCTTCATCCAGTTCAAGCCGACCGCGATATATCTGCTGTTCGGAACCGTACTGGTAATCGGTTGGCTGCGCGGGCGCGCATGGCTTCAGGTGCTTCTGGAAGCGGCGTTCGAAGGCGTGGACCATGCCGGCTGGCTGAAGCTGTCACGCAACTGGGGTTTCTTCTTCTTCGCCCTCGCCGCACTAAATGAGGTGCTGGTACGCACCATGAGCTTCGAAAGCTGGCTCTGGGCAAAAATCTGGGTGTTTCTCCCGCTGACTTTCGTCTTCACCTTTACACAAATCCCGATGCTGCTTCGCCACGGCCTATCGCTTGAGGACAAGGACGAGGTGGTGAAGGACGAACCGCCAACGGGTTGAGTTTCGACATGCAGATTAGCGTCGAGAGCAGCCCGTCTGATGAAGCCCTCCGCGCGCTCAGCCGAGGCATCGTCGACTTCAACTTCAGGGCAAATCCCGATCTCCAGTCGAATAACGCCGAGTTAAAATTTCACGTTATCACGCGTGACGATAACGGCGTCATGAAAGGCGGCCTGCGCGCTTTAATGGCCACGTTGCCCGGTCGACCGAGAGGCCATGCGTCGCACTATCTCAGCGAGACGCTGGGCGGGTCTCGCTCCTAGATCTCGACCTGGCTTCCTAGTTCCACCACGCGATTGGTCGGCAGGCGAAAGAAATCCATCGCGGTCGCGGCATTCCGCAGCATCCAAGCGAAAATCTTTTCACGCCACAGCATCATGCCGGGATTGGCGCTCGGCAGCAGCGTCTGACGGCTCAGGAAGAAGCTGGTATGCATCATGTCGAATTCGCCACCGCAGCGTGTCATGCTCTTCAGGCCCTGCGGCACGTCGGTCTCTTCCATGAATCCGTAATGGAGGACGGCGCGGTAAAAACCGTCGCCCAGATCTTCCAGTTCGCAGCGCCGGTTCGGATCGACATAAGGCGAATCGTCGATCAGCACGGTCAGGATAATTACGCGCTCGTGTAGCACCTTGTTGTGCTTGATGTTGTGCAGCAACGCCGAAGGTACGCCCGCGGTCTGGCTGGCCATGAAGATCGCGGTGCCGGGAACGCGGGTCGCGCTGTTCTTGGCTGACTTCGCAAAAATTTCGATCGGCAGCGCTACCTCGCTCATCCGCTCCCGCATCAGTTTGCGGCCCTTCGCCCAAGTGGTGAGCAAAGTGAAAGCGATCGCGCCTATCAAGAGCGGGAACCAGCCGCCGTCCGGCACCTTGGGCAGGTTGGCCGCGAAATAGGCGCCGTCGACGAACAGGAACAGGACGAAGACCGGGAGAGCGAACCACCACTTCCATTTCCAAACCGCGAAGAGCAGCACGCCCATCAACATGGTATCGATGAACATCGCACCGGTCACCGCGATGCCATAGGCGGCGGCAAGATTGCTCGAGCTCTGGAACATCAACACGAGCAGGATGACGGAGACCATCAGTGCGTTGTTGACGAAGGGAATGTAAATCTGCCCCTGCTCGCTCGCGCTCGTGTGTTCGGTTGACAGGCGGGGAATGAAGCCGAGCTGGATCGCCTGGTGGGTGATCGAGAATGCGCCTGAGATGACCGCCTGGCTTGCTATGAAGGTGGCGGCCGTCGCCAGAAATACGAGCGGCAGGCGCAGATATTCGGGCGCCATGATGAAGAACGGGCTTTCCATCGCCGCCGCCGTTTCCGCCGGATCCATCGCAGCGATCATCGCCCCCTGCCCGAAATAATTGAGCAGCAGGCACGGCATGACGAAGCCGAACCACGAAAGGCGCATCGGCCCCCGTCCGAAATGGCCCATGTCGGAATAAAGCGCTTCCGACCCCGTTACCGCGAGAACGACCGAGCCGAGGGCGAGAAAGGCGATCGGCCCGTCCGCAATGAAGAAGCGCACCGCCCAGATCGGATTGAGAGCCTGAAGGATATAGGGGTTCTGGAAAATCTGGATCGTGCCCAGCACAGCGATCACCGCGAAATAGACGATCATGATCGGGGCGAACAGCTTGCCGACTGTCGCCGTGCCGCGCTTCTGGATCAGGAACAGGCCGACCAGCAGAACCAGTGCAATCGGGATGACCAAGGGCTGGAGCCCCGCATTGACTACTGTCAGCCCCTCGACCGCCGAAAGGACGGAAATTGCCGGCGTAATCATGCTGTCGCCATAGAACAGGGCGGTGGCGAACACGCCGAGCAGAATTGTGATCCAGCCATAGCCGGACCCGCCGATATGGCGGGTCAGCAATGCGACGAGGGCCAGCGTGCCGCCCTGCCCCTTATTGTCGGCCCGCATCAGGATCGACACGTACTGGATCGAGACGATCAGCGTCATCGACCAGAATATCAGGCTGACGACCCCGTAGATATGCAGGGTGTCGATCGCGAGGCTGTGCGAACCGAGGAAAGTCTCACGGAAAGCGTAAAGCGGGCTGGTGCCGATATCTCCAAACACCACGCCCACGGCACCCAAGGCGAGCGTCGCCTTGGAGCCCTTACCGTGGTCGCCTCCGTGCTGCTGCGAACCGGGCACGCCTTCGGGCGTCGGTTCCACGGTATCCGCAGTCGCCTGGCTCATTGTGGAGTTACGCCTTGCCGCCCATCTGGTTCGTCTTGCCCGATCGCAGTTTCGCCATCGGCAAGGCGGCGGCCCTTAGCAGGGCGCGAAACAGGCGGCAATATCAAGGGCTGCAACCTTAGTTGCGCGAAGCGGCAGTGGTGGAGCGCCTCGCTTCGATAGCCTGTTCAAGCTGCCGAACTTGGAAGGAAACCGCTTCTCGCCACGCGGCATCTTCCGGCGCTGCCATAAGGGAGCGGTCCCACCAGTCGAGCGCTTCGCCGAGGTCGCCGGCATTGAGAGCGGACAAGCCGACGAAATATTGCGGAGCGCCGTTCACAGGTGGAACGGTCAGAGCGCGCTCGAAAGCGTAGGTCGCCGCGGGAGTCGAGGTGCTATCCGCATGGGCAACCAGCGCCATGCCGAGCGCGAGCCAGCCTTCCTGATCGTCTGGGTTCTCTTCGACCGCGACTCGATAGAACTGCGCGGCTCGTTCGTAGTCGCCTCGGCGCGCGAAGGCATCGGCGGTCACGATCCAGTTCGACGGCAGGCGTTCCGTATCGTAGAACTGGCGCCGGGCCGCGACCATTTGCTCGCCATTCCCGTCCGCTTCGGCGATCGCCGCACGAGGCGATGCTGCCAGTTCGGGCGAACCCTGCGCCGCATAGCCCGCAAGGCCGAACAACAGCGCAGCCCCGAACAATGTCCAGCCGGAACGGCGCAGGCGGAGCGCAACGACTGCAAGCGCAAAGGCGGCCGCCGGCAAGGCAATGATCGCCAGCCAGCTCAACGCTGCCTCCGGAACCGGCGGAACAGCAGCGCGCCCGCCAGCAAGGCCAGCGCCCCCGGAATGGCGAAAAGGGGCCACGTGCTGGTGTTGAGCGCCGGCGAGTAGCTTACGTAATTGCCGTAGCGATCCATCAGCCAACCGCGCACAGCTTCCGGTTTTTCTCCCGCTGCGATACGGATGCGGACCTGGTGACGCATATCGCCCGCCATCGGCGCATCGCTATCGGCAATGGATTGGCTCTGGCATTTCAGGCAGCGCAGCGTTTCCATGAGGTCTTGTGCTACGGCCTCCTGAGCAGGATCGTCGAGCTGGCGATAGGCATAAGGCGCGGGCGGCATGGCGTCCTGCGCGGCGACAGGTGCCGCGACGAGAAGGGTCAGAAGGGCAATCCCTCTCATGCTCCGGCCTTTCGGAGTTCTTCGAGCAACACAGGCACGTCGGGCGCGCGAACATCGCCGATATGCTGATAGGTGATGACCCCATCGCCATCGATCACGAAGGTTTCGGGCACCCCGGACGAACCGATGCCGAGCTGCACTTCGGACACGTCGTCGCGCCCAATGCTGCTATAGGGATTCCCATGTTCGTCTAGGAACGCCGCGATGTCTTCGGGCTTATCGCGGATGGCAATGCCGACGATGTCCGCGCCCCGCCGTTCCAGTTCGGCAAGCTGCGGCGCTTCCGCAATACACGGCAGGCACCAACTGGCCCAAATATTGAGCAGACGCGGCCGACCGTCCGCAAAATTGGCGCTGGTCACGCTCGGTCGGCCTTCGACTGCCGACGGAAGTTCGAAATAGGGGAGCTTTTCGCCGATCATTGCGCTGCGGACGAAATCGTCCTTCGGTTGCGACAGGCTGTATGCGGCGACTGCAAGGAAGCCTGTAAACGCGGCGATGGGGAACCAGAGACGCCAGTTCATGCGAAGGCTTCTGCATCTTCGCGCCGCTCATCGACACGTCGCCGAACCCGCCGGCGTTTGATATCGCCGACCACCCTCCCGATCAGCGACAGGACGCCGCCCAGCGCAATCAAGCCGCCGCCATACCAGATGAAGGTGACAAACGGCTTCCACCACAGGCGGATCTGCCAGCGACCGTCCTGCGCTTCCCCGCCCAGAACCGCATAAAGCTGGCCGTTCCACCGGGTGACGAGCTCACTCTCGGTCGTCTGCTGCGCAGGCGCCCAGAAGCTTCGAGCCATGGGGGCGATCTCGACCGGCGCATCGCCTTCGTAGCGTACGACCATGCGCCCGGCGAGTGCCGTCCAATTCGGCCCCGCCTGCGGCTCGACGGCGGCCAATCGTACACGCCATGGCCCTACCGTAGTATCCTGCCCCGCCTGAAGCGCCGCCAACCGCTCGGTCGAAAAGGCGCTCTCGCTGGCCATGCCGAACAGTGCGACCGCGATGCCGAAATGCGCGATCACCATGCCCCACGTGGCGAGCGGCGTTTTCAGCAAACGCCGACCCCGCAGCGGTAGGAAACTCGCAATGCCCAGCGTCAGTGCGAAAGCTAGGCCGAGCAGAGGAAGGAAAGCGATATCGGCAAGCAAGCCAATCGCTGTGAGTCCGGCGATCAGCAATGCGCCGATCAGCACTACCTCCTTCCCGATGCGCCCCCATCGATCCCGCCGCCAACGCAGGAGCGGGCCGACGGCCATGATGGCGAACATCGGAATGGCGAAGATGGCAGAGACCGGATTGAAATATGGCGGACCGACCGAAACCCGCACGTCGAACGCTTCGGTCAAGAGGGGATATAGGGTGCCGAGCAGCACAATGGCCAGGATCGCGCTCAGCATGACGTTGTTGACCACCAGCGCCCCCTCGCGGCTGGCGACGGCGAACCGCTTGCCTTCCGCGATGGTCGAGGCCCTCAAGGCGAACAGCAGCAAAGCGCCGCCGATATAGATTGCCAGCAGGAACAGGATGAATGTTCCCCGCTCCGGATCGACGGCGAAGGCATGAACGCTCGTCAGGATGCCGGAGCGCACGAGGAACGTACCGACCATACTCATCGAGAAGGCGACCACGCCAAGCATGATCGTCCACACCCTGAGGGCATCGCGCGATGCGAGGACCGAGACCGAGTGGAGCAGGGCCGTCGCGGCGAGCCACGGCATGAGGCTGGCATTTTCCACCGGGTCCCAGAACCACCAGCCGCCCCAGCCGAGTTCATAATAGGCCCAGTAACTACCTGCCGTGATGCCGAGCGTCAGAAAGACCCACGCGACCAGCACCCAGGGACGCATCACGCGCGCGAAATCGGGCGTCACCTCCCGGGTGATGAGCGCACCGACCGCGAAACTGAAGGCGACCGACAAGCCGACATAACCGAGATAGAGCGTCGGCGGATGAAGGGCCAAGCCGATATCCTGCAACAGGGGATTTAGGCCCAGTCCCTCGGCCGCCGCAGGTTCGAGCCGGGCGAACGGGTTGGAACTCAAAAGCAGGAAAGCGTAGAAGCCGAGCGCCACGAACCCCTGCGCCGCCAATGTCGCCTGCATCGTGCGTTCGGGCAAGCGCTTCTCGACCAACGCGATCAGGGCCCCGGACAGCGCCATCACGGTGACCCACAACAGCATCGAACCTTCGTGGTTGCCCCAGGCACCGGAGACCTTGTAGATCCACGGCTTCATCGAATGCGAATTCGCCGCAACCAGTTCGACCGAGAGATCGGTCACCGCGAAAACGTAAAGCAGCGCCAGAAAGGAAACGAGCGCCAAGGTACCCTGTACCACCGCACTCGGGCGAGAAATTTGCGCGATCTCGCCATCCGGGCCGGTGCGCAAGGCCAGCGCGCCCGCCACCATCTGCAGAAAGGCGAGCGCTGCGGCGAGCCACAGCGCGGCGAGACCGAGTTCCGCAATCATTCGAGCCCGACCGTCGTTTCCTCGGCCATCTCGGCAGCCTGATGCTCGCTCATGCCTTCGAGCTCGCGAGGCACGTAATTCTCATCATGCTTGGCGAGAAGGTTGTCGGCGACAAAGATGCCGTCCGGACCCAGCCGGCCTTCGGCGACCACGCCGGAACCCTCGACGAAGAGATCGGGCACGATCCCGGAGAATCTCACCGGAATGCGAGAGTTTTCCCGGCCAGTGACGGCAAAATCGATCGTCACTCCGTCGCTCAGCGTCATCAGCGATCCCGGCTCGACCATGCCGCCAAGCCGCACGGCCTGACCGACGGCGGGCGGATCGTCGCGCATTTGTTCGGGAAGGTAGAAATAGCTCGCTTGGTTACGCAGCGCGTAGCCCGCAAGCAGCCCCGCCGCGACCAGCGCGATCAGTGCCAGCACGACAAGTACGAGCCTCTGGTGCTTGGGTTTTAGCGCGCTCATCGTCTGCGAGCCCGTTCACGTTTCGCCTCGGCACGGCGCATCGCGATCCAGCTCCACGCGACCAGCGCGAGGGTGGCGAGGATCGCCACGGCGAAAGCCGCGATTACGAATGGCCATTGATCGAGCGTTTCGCGCATCAGATCGCCTCCAGCGCCTTGCGCCTCAGCCGCGCCTCGGCCTGCCGTTCGGCCAGCAAGGCGCGCATCCGGGCGAGGACCACGCCGCCGAAAACGAGCGAGAAGCCCAGCGCGGCGATAAGGAGGGGCACGAGAAATTCGGCATCGATGGCGCTTTTGCCCATTGTGATGCTGGGAGGCTGGTGCAGCGAATTCCACCACACTACGCTGCGATTGATGATCGGAATATTCACCGCCCCGATCAGCCCGAAAATCGCCGGAATACGGGCAGATACGCCTTCGCGATCAGCCGCCTGTGCAAGCGCGATGTAGGCGACATAGAGGAAAGCCAGCACCAGCATCGAAGTCAATCGCCCGTCCCATACCCACCATGTGCCCCATGTGGGCCGGCCCCAAATCGAGCCGGTGATGAGGCAAATCACGGCGAAGACCAGACCGGGGACCGCCGCCGCGCGGGCGGCGATCGCGGCGAGCGGATGCCGCCAGACGAGATAGACGAGGCTCGCCACGGCAATTGCGCTCCACCCTGCCATACCGAGCCACGCAGTCGGCACGTGGATGAAGATTATCCGCACAGTCTCGCCCATCAACCGGTCGGGCGGCACGACAAACAGGCCCCACGCCAGCGCCCCGCCCGCCATAACCAGACCGCCAGCCAGCAGCAGAGGCGTGAGCCAGCGTGCGAGGCTCAGGAAGCGTTTCGGATTGGCGAAGCCGTGCATGTCGATTTCTTCGGCGCTTTTACAGGGGCGCGCCTGACCCGCAAGTGAAGAAGGTCAGCGACCGATCAGCTTTTGCGCCATCCGGTCCGCCACCCGGTCCGGCGAAACACCGGTTTCGTCACTGGTGCGCCAGATATCGTTCAGCCGCTCGGGTATTTGCGCGATGCGGGCGCGCACCTCGTTGATGTCGCAGGGTGCCCCATCGGTCCGGCACAGATATTCGAGGGTGACCGAAATGATGCCGCCGGCATTGATGACGTAATCGGGTGCATAGAGGATGCCGCGCTCGGCTAGCATCGGTCCGTGTTCTTCGCGCTTCAACTGGTTGTTCGCGCCCCCTGCAACGATCTTGCAATCGAGCCTTCCGATGCCCTCTTCGTCAAGGATGGCACCCAGTGCGTTCGGGCTGAATACGTCGCATGGGACCGACATGATTGCTTCATGGCTTACCGTTTCGGCGCCGAGTTCGGCAGCGAGCGCTTGCGCCCGGTCGGCGTCGATGTCGGATAAGGTAAGCCGTGCGCCTTCCTTTGCGAGCAGACGCGCGACGCCGCCGCCGACACTGCCCGTTCCCTGAATAGCGACGTGTACACCTTCGACACTGTCCTTGCCGAGCTTGTGCTTAACCGCCGCCTTGATGCCGAGAAAAATCCCGAGCGCCGTGAACGGTCCGGGATCTCCACCCGCCGCATCGTTGCCCTCCGTCGGCAAGCCGGAAACATATTGTGTGCGCTGGGCCACCGCCGCCATGTCGGCTTCGGTGATGCCCACGTCTTCCGCCGTCACGTAACGTCCGCCGAGGCCATCGACAGCATCGGCGAAGGCGGCAAGCAGCTTTGGAGATTTGGTGCGCTTCTCGTCCGCGAGAATGACGGCCTTACCGCCCCCCATCGGCAACCCGGCCATCGCGTTCTTGTAGCTCATGCCGCGGCTCAGACGGAGCGCATCGCGCATCGCGTCCTTGGGTTCCGCATAATGCCAGAACCGCGTGCCGCCCGCGCCCGGGCCGAGATGGGTGGAATGCAAAGCGATGATCGCGGTCAGTCCGCTTTCAGGATCACGCACCAATTCGACCAGCTCGTGATCGTCGTAATCCGCTTCGGTCCAGAACGCCGTCATTGTCCGCAATCCCGCAAGTGTTTCATCTTCGGCGGCTGCATGACGGGAAAATGGGGCGATCGACGGGGTTCGAACCCGCGACCTCCGGTACCACAAACCGGCGCTCTAACCAACTGAGCTACGATCGCCACACGCCCCCGGACATGGCCGGGAAGGCGGCACATAGACGCGGGGCGGCGGGCGTCAACCCGCTTGGCGCGACGAAGGATGCGTGTTGCATAACAGGCCGAATGAGGGAAGCGAAAAAGCGTGAGAAGCAAGATACGCGCAATTATCTTTCGCCTCTTGCGAGAGACTTCACGCTGCCTATTGTTCGCGCGATGACCGGACCGGGCGAATCCTCTGCTTCGACACTGCTTGCCCATGCGGGTGTGCAGAAAGTGCCAACCGACAAGGCGCAAGTCTTCCAACTGCGCGATTTCATATCGCAAGATCAGTGTAGGCAGTTGATAGCTCTGGTCGAGAAGGATCGGCGCCCTTCCACCCTGGCCGATGAAGGCGACGACCGCTATTTCCGGACGAGCGAAACGTGCGACCTTTCAGCTGACGAGCCGGTCGTGCGCGAACTCGAACGCGCGCTGTACGAGTTGAACGGAATCGACCTTGCACATGGCGAGCCTTTGCAAGGACAGCGCTACGATGTCGGGCAGGAGTTCAAACCGCACTGCGATTATTTCAACCGCGGCGGACGTGACTGGGAAAAGTATTGCGGAGTCGCCGGTCAGCGTACCTGGACCTTCATGATCTACCTGAACGATGTCGAGGCAGGGGGTGCGACGCGGTTCAAAGCGTTAAAAAAGACGTTTCAGCCAGAAGCGGGAAAGCTCCTAGCCTGGAACAATTGGCGCGAGAACGGCGCGGAAAATCCGAACACGATTCATCATGGGATGAAGGTTCGAAAAGGCGTCAAATACGTACTGACCAAATGGTACCGCGAAAAGTCGTGGGGCTGGTGAAGCCCTGACAAGAAAAAGGCGGCCCCGCGAGGCCGCCTCTTTTTCAAAACTGTTAGCCGGATCAGCTCTTCTTGCCGCCCAGCTTAATGCCGCCGAAGCGCTTGTTGAACGCCGCCACGCGGCCGCCTTCCTGCATCTGACGTGTGCCACCGGTCCATGCCGGGTGGCTCGTCGGGTCGATTTCCAGCGTCAGCGTGTCGCCTTCCTTGCCCCAGGTGGAGCGCGTCTGGAATTCGGTGCCGTCGGTCATCTTGACGGTGATGGTGTGGTAGTCGGGATGCCCTTCGGCTTTCATGTCGAATATCCTTCTAGCTTCGGAGCGGTTCCGACCGATCCAGCTGTCGTTGGGAAAGGCGCGCGCTTAGCCGCGCGTAGCCCGAATTACAAGATCATTCCGGCGCGTCGGCAATCATCGCTGTGAACTGCACCTCACAGGTCACCTTGCCATCAACTGAAGCCTCGCCCGCGAACTTGCAGACACGGGCGCGCTTTTGAACGAATTCGGCCTTCAGATTGAGGAGGACGCCGGGCGTTACCGGGGCACGGAACTTCGCATTCTCGATCGCCATGAAGTAAACGAGCTTGCCGGATCCGGCCAAACCGAGGGACTCTACCGCGAGCACTCCGGCGGCCTGCGCCAAAGCTTCGATCTGCAACACGCCCGGCATGATCGGCGCGCCGGGAAAGTGCCCTTGGAAGAACTGCTCGTTGAAGCTGACCGCCTTGACGGCATGGATACGCTCGTCGGCGATCAGTTCGGCAACCCGGTCGACCAGCAGCAGGGGATAGCGATGCGGCAGGCGCTTCAGCACTTCGACGACGTCGAACCCGGTCTCGCTCATATCCCCTGCCCCCATCTTAAATCAGCGACCAGACGGTTGCGCGGCCGGCTGCTGGGTCTGGCCCTGCTGCGCGGCAACGGCCTGCTGCTGCGCGGCGGCGGCGGCGAGGCCCTGTATTTCCTGATACACGGCAACCGCATTGCGGCTCGGCTGGTAGTTCGCAGGCGGAGCGATCTGCACCGAAGGAACCCGGGCATCCATCGCCGTTACGACCTTCTGATTGATCGTCGCGGCCTGGGGCGCAAAAACGACCGAGTCGGGTGACAACAAAATTTGGATCGAGTTCTGCTGCACGACTTCCTGAATGACTGCAGGATACTGCTGGAGCATCTGGTCGATCGCGTAGACACGGGCGATTTCGATCTGTCCGCCGAGCTGTTCGATTTCCGTTTCAAGCTGACGGATCTGCGCGGCCTGCGGTGCGCTTTGCGCAGCCTGCTGCTCGGTCTGGTCGAACTGGCCATCGCCGTTCGTATCGAGCTGCTGCAGCAGGGTTTGGCGCTGCTGGGTCTTCTGCTGGATCTGAGTTGCCTGCGCCTGATAGGTCGTACCGATCTGCTGATAGGCGGAGCGGAACGCTGCCGTGCTCGCGATCACGCGAGGTGCATCGACGACAGCGATGTTGCCGCTGACCTGCGCTGCGGCAGGCGAAACCGAGACTGTGGCTGCACCGGCAAGCGCTGCGGCGGTAAGAGCTTTGGTGAGAAATTTCATCAGAATTGCGTTCCTACGTTGAAGGTTAGGACTTTGGTGTCATCGCCCTCTTGCTTCTTGATCACATGGGATAGATCGATCCTGAATGGACCGAAGGGCGAGTTCCAGTTGACGCCTACGCCAACCGAGATGCGCGGAGAGGCACTATCGCCATAAAACACTTCACGAAAAGCGGCGTTGCGATCAATGCTGGGCGCGTTGACGGTTCCGTCTGGTGCGACTTCGTTCGGCACATTTTCGAACTGGGGCACGCCACCAGCTACGATCTGGTTTCCGTTCGCATCCAGTCGCGGCTGGAGAAAGGCTGGTTGACCATTCACGAAGATACGCCGTCCATTGGGATTGTCTTCCAAGATCGGACGATCGACCGAAAACAGCGAACCCACGTCCAGCCAGATCGACGGACGCAGTCCCAGGCCCTGGGCACCCGACCCAAGAGGAATTTCGAGTTCGGCACGGCCCAGGTAGTACGCCTTGCCGCCTAACGCGTCGTCGAACTGACGCCGACCGCCCGCACCGTCGCGGAAATCCTCGAGGGACTGGAGGACCGGTGGTGTCGTAGGATCGCCATCGTCGTCGAGATAAGGCAACCGCACGACACGCGGACCGACGCCCCGGATCGCGAAGCCACGGAATTGCGGTTCTCCCAAGAAGAACCGATCGGTCAGGCGGACATCGTCGAAGCCCGGCGACGCAGTGTCTTCCAGAGCGCGAATGTACCCCCCTTCCAAGGCGAACGAGAGGATGAAATTCGATCCAAGGTTTTTGTACTTGGCGCCGCGCCCTCGCAAACGCGCATATTTCACATCGCCACCGAGACCGGCGACTTCCCCGGTAACCGATAGGGACTCGCCGCGTGTGGGCCGGAAGCTGCTATCGAGATTGTTGTAATTCAGGGTCAGGCCGACAATCGAACTCAGACGCTTGCCGACGGACTCGCAGACAAACCGTGTTGCAATACATTCGGGCTCGCCGTCGCCGTTGCGATCCTCGAAGAACGCATCGGCAATCGTGACTTCGTCGTAGTTGAGCGTGTAACTGCCGATGAGCGACATGTATTCGCTCAGCGGAACACCTGCCCGGATTGCACCACCCAACGTGGATTGCGCGTAGGTGCCGGTACCGCGGTTGAAGTAATCGTTGTCAAACTGGCGGTAATAAACGTCTGCACCCAGCGAGATATTGCGATCGAACAGATAAGGCTCGGAAAAGCTTGCCTGTGCCGATTTCGAAAACCGGGAATAATTGACGCTGAGCCCCACGGTCTGGCCACGCCCACGGAAGTTGCGCTGGCGGATCGAACCGGCAAGAATAAAGCTCTCGATCGAGGAGAACCCGGCCGACAGCTGCAATTCACCAGTCGGTTGCTCTTCGATGTTCGCTTCGAGAATGACCCGGTCGGGCGCACTGCCTTCGACCTGTGTAACCTCGAAATTTTCCTGGAAAAAGCCGAGGGATTTAATGCGTGCTTCGGACCGTTTGATGGCGAGGCTGTTGAACGCGTCGCCTTCGGATACGCGGAATTCGCGCCGTACGACCTTGTCCTGCGTCAGTGTGTTCCCGTTGACGTCGATCCGCTCGATATACACGCGCGGCGCTTCGCGAATGACGAAGGTTACATCCATCGTCTCGGTTTCGGGATTGCGCTGAAAGTTTGGCGCTACGTCGGCGAAGGCGTAGCCGAAGGTGCCGGCGAGCTCGGTCAACTGCTCGACCGTGTCTTCCACCGTTTTTGCGTTGTACCAATCGCCGGTTGCCATCGGCAGACGGCGCGTCATCGCGGCGCTGTCGAAGTCGCGCAGCTGGCTGTCCACGCTGACGTCGCCGAATTTGTAGCGTTCGCCTTCTTCGACAACGTAGGTGATGATGAAATCTTCGCGATCGGGCGTCAGCTCGGCCACGGCGGACACGACGCGGAAGTCGGCATAGCCTTCGGTCAGGTAGAAGGTTCGCAGCTGCTGCTGGTCGAAGGCGAGGCGATCGGGATCGTAGCTGGTGTTCGAGCTGAGGAAGCTCAGCAAACCGCCGGTCTGCTTGGTGACCATCTCGTCGCGCAGTTCACCGTCAGAGAACTTCTCGTTCCCAATAATATTGATCTGGCGGACCTTGGATTTCGGGCCTTCGTTGATCTCGAAGACCACATCGACGCGGTTCTGGCTGAGCTGCACCGATTGCGGCTCGACAGTGGCGGCAAAGCGGCCCTGCCGCTTGTAAAGCTCGATGATGCGAGCGACGTCCGCACGCACTTTGGAGCGGGTGAATATCTGTCGCGGAGCCAGCTTGATTTCGGGGACGATCTTGTCGTCCTTGATCCGCTCGTTTCCTTCGAGAATGATCCGGTTGATGACCGGATTCTCGACCACCGTAATCACAACATCGCCGCCCGTGTTCACCACGTTGTAGCTGGCGAAAAGTTCGGTCGCAGCGAGGTCTTTCAGAACCTGATCACCCACTGCCGCGCTCCAGCGATCGCCCGGACGAAGCTGGATGTAGGAAAGGATCGTCTGCGGCTCCAGCCGCTGCGCACCCGAAACGGCGATCGTGCGCACTACATCGCCTTGGGGAGCCGCCGTCGTCGGCGCGACGCCGACAGTCTGTGCCGGCGCCGCCTGGGCGGGTGTCGCATCCTGATCTTCCGTATCCTGCGCCATCAGCGGAGAGGAAAGGCCAGCCATGGCTGTTCCCGCCAGAAGGCCGATCATAAGCCGGGCAACGCGTGTTTCATTGCCCTTCGCGGCAGTCGCAAATCGAGTCATCGACAAGGAGGTTCCCGTCCACTTGTATCAAAAATCCGCGTCGGCATCAGCCGGGCGGTAACCCGCTGGCGGAGCGGTTCGCGCGCCCCCTGCACGAAGCGAGCCGTCCAATCAAGCGGAGCGACAGTCCCCCGAAGGCCGTCCCGCAGCTTTTTTCCGAGTCAGCTTCCGAAGAAGGGAAGCGTCACCAGATCGTTGATCGTCACGAAAACCATCAAGGCCAGAACGAGCGCAACGCCCGCCCGATAGGCGATTTCCGTGCTGCGAGCGCCAAGCGGTTTCCGGCGGACCGCTTCGGCCGCGTAGAAAGCAAGGTGCCCACCGTCGAGGGCGGGAATTGGCAGTAGGTTGATGAATGCCAAGTTAAGCGAAATCAGCGCGAGAAATTCGATGAATGGCAGCGGGCCTTGCGACAACCTTTCCCCGGAATACTTCGCGATCTTCACGGGTCCGCCCAGTTCCTGAACCGAGCGATCGCCGACCACAACCTGTCGTACACCCTCTATCATCATGCCGACGATGCGCAGATTCTCCTCGCCCGCCAAGGCGATTGAGCGGAGCGGCGCAACCGTTTCGAAGGTCGGCGCGGCACCCATGATGCCGAGCAGTCCTATACGTCCGCTGTTTCCATGCTCGTCGGTGAACGTGAAATCCTGGGTCACGAGATCGAATGAGCGCGCTTGCCCGTCCCGCTCCACCGCTATTGTCATAGGCTTGCCGGGATACAGGGCAACGCGATTGCGAATTTCGGTGAAATCCTCGATAGGCGCGCCGTCGATGGCAACGATCCGGTCGCCTGCCTCCAGCCCTGCGGTTTGCGCGACCGAATCCTCGGAAAACCCTCCGACGATAGGCGGCGCCACAGGCCTTCCGAACGCCATGAAAAATGCCGCGAAAATGGCGACGGCGATGAGAATGTTCGTCGCCGGCCCGGCGAACACGATCAGTGCGCGTTTCCACAGCGCAGCATGGTGAAAGTTGCCTTCCCGCTCCTCCGGCGGAACGGCGGCAATCTCGTCCTTATCCGGAATGCTTGCGGGGTTCATATCGCCTTTGAACTGGACGTAGCCGCCCAAGGGCAGCGCACTCAGCTTCCAGCGCGTCCCGCGCTTGTCCGTGAATCCGGCCAGTTCCTTGCCGAAACCGACCGAAAACGCTTCAGCATGCACGCCGAACCAGCGGCCGACGAGATAGTGGCCGAGTTCGTGCAAGGTCACCAGCGGCCCCAGCAAAAGCGGGAAGCCGAGGATATACATCCACCAAGGTATCGATCCGTCCACTCAGGCGTTCTCCAAGAATTCCTCCGCACGGCGCCGCGCTGCCGCGTCGATCTGGAGCACGTCGTCGAGCGATTGCGGAGCAGGCGGCCGGTTGCCGCGGGTCAACACATTCTCGACTAATACCGCAATGCGGGTGAACGGTAGGTTGCCTGCAAGGAATGCTGCCACCGCGACCTCGTTGGCTGCGTTCAGCACGGCGGGCGCCGCCCCGCCCTCGGCCGCCGCCTCCCGCGCCAGCCTCGTCGCGGGGAAACGCTCTTCGTCCGGTTCGAAGAAGCTCATTTCGCCGATTTTGGGAAGGTCCAGGGGCGAGCAAGGCGTCTCCATCCGCCGCGGCCAGGCGAGGCACGAGGCGATCGGCACGCGCATGTCGGACGGTCCCAGTTGCGCTAGCGTAGACCCGTCCCGATATTCGACCATGGAATGGATTATGCTTTGCGGATGCACCACGATGCGGATCTTCTCGAGCCCCACGGGAAACAGGTGATGCGCCTCGATCAGCTCGAGGCCCTTGTTGAACATCGTTGCGCTGTCGACACTGATTTTCGCACCCATGTCCCAATTGGGATGCGCCACCGCCTGCTCGGGCGTGACGGCGGATAAGTCCTGCACCGTGCGCAGCGGCCCGCCGCTTGCGGTAAGCGTGATCCAGCGGACATCGTCGATCCGCTCGCCCTGAAGGCACTGAAATATGGCGTTGTGCTCGGAATCGACCGGTAGCAGCGTCGCCCCGTGTTTTTCGACCGCCGCCGTCATGACTTCGCCTGCCGAAACAAGCGCTTCCTTGTTGGCGAGCGCCACCGTTCCACCCCGCTCGATCGCTGCCATGACCGGACCGAGCCCGGCACATCCAACGATTGCGGCCATCGTGATATCGGCGGGCCGTGCCGCCGCTTCGCACAATGCCGCCCTACCCGACGAGGCTTCAATACCGCTACCGGACAAAGCTTCTTCGAGGCCAACTAGACAGTTGTCGTCGGCAATAACGGCAATCTCGGCGTCGAATTCTCGCGCCAGCTTCGCTAGCTTTTCGACATCCGTGTTGGCCGTGAGCGCCGTGACGCGCCACGCATCGCGATTGCGGCGAACAAGATCGAGCGTGGACGTACCCACCGAACCCGTGGCGCCGAGAATGGATATGGACCGCACGCTCACAGCACGGTCCCAAGAAGGCCGCTTAGAAGGATAACTGGGATCAGACCGTCGGTCCGGTCGAAGACGCCGCCGTGCCCCGGGATAAGGTTCGAACTGTCCTTCATGTGTGCTTTACGTTTCAGCCAGCTTTCGAAAAAATCGCCCGATTGGGCGGCAACTGCGACGATGGCACCGGTCGCAATCAGCGGTAACACCGAGAAGGTAACGCCGAAACCTCCCGGAAAGGCGAGGTATTTCAGCCAAATATAGGCCCAGAGGCTGGCTCCGACGATACCGCCTAGAAGGCCTGCCCAAGTCTTGGACGGGCTGATTTTGGGTGCAATCTTTGGCCCGCCCAGTGTACGCCCGAACCCGTAAGCGAAACTGTCGACGAAGATAACCGCGCCGACCACCCCTGCGATAATGCTCAGCGGATACGCCGACAACAGGAAGCCTGCTGCTCCGACATAGGCCAGTCCGAACGCCAGACCGACGATCCGCCAAATCGGCTGCACCGTCGCGCGCCACACCAGCCGCGCGAACTCGCCTAAGGTGGCGATGGCGACCAGCCAGATGAAACCGCTGAGCCAGACCCCGCCCGCCCACAACGCCGCACTGGCGATGGCGAGCATGACGAGGGCCGAGGCGACGCGTTTGGGAAGGTCCGATGTGCGAACCGCTAAGGGAACCCTGACATAACGCTTCGCACGCGCCTTCAGGCGATCCCGTTTGCGTTCGGGTTCGATTCTTTCAGCGTCCGCCAAAGCGTCGCTCCCGCCCGGAGAAATGATCGAGCGCGTCGCGAAGATGGTCGGGCGTGAAATCCGGCCACAGAACGTCGGTAAACAGCATCTCGGCATAGGCCGATTGCCAGAGCAAGAAGTTCGAGAGCCGGACTTCGCCGCTGGTACGGATAAGAAGGTCGAGCGGCGGCAGATCCGCAGTGTAGAGATGGTTCGCGAGGCTGCGCTCGGTAATGTCGCCAGCCTCTGCCGCTGCGCGCGCCGCCGCGACGATTTCGGCTTGCCCGCCGTAATTGAGCGCAACTGCCAAAGTCCGCGTACCATCCGCGGTGCGTCGCAGCGCATCTTCGAGCATTTCGACGATATCGGGTTCAAGCGATTGCCAATCGCCGATAATTTTTAGACGGACATCGTGTTCGAGAAATTCAGGCAGGTCCGATTTTATGAACCGGCGCATGAGGTCCATCAGATCGTCGACCTCTTCCTCTGGCCGCTTCCAGTTTTCCGAGCTGAAGGCGTAAAGCGTCAGACATTCGAGCTCGATGGACTGCAACGACCGCACAAGCGCGCGCACGGCTTCCACGCCTTTTCTATGCCCCATCGCGCGAGGCAGGTGGCGTTTCTTTGCCCAGCGGCCATTGCCGTCCATGATGATGGCGACATGGCGGGCGCGTGCGTCAGCCATCGGCTCTTCCGTTCGTAAAGGGCGTGGACGCCCTCACTGCGTGAGGATTTCCTGCACCTTCTTCTCTACCGCCACATCTGTCTCGGCGACGTATTTGTCAGTCAGCTTCTGGACCTCGTCTTCCGAACGCTTGCGCTCGTCCTCGGAGATATCCTTTGCCTTCTCGTCGTCCTTCAGCGCTTCCATTCCATCACGCCGCACATTGCGTATGGCGATCTTGGCCTTCTCGCCGTATTCGCCGGCGAGCTTGGCCAAATCCTTGCGCCGCTCCTCGGTCAGATCGGGCATCGGGAGGCGAATAGTCTGCCCATCTTGCATCGGGTTGAGACCGAGATTGGCCTTCGCAATACCCTTCTCGACCGCACTGACATTCGCTTTGTCCCACACCTGCACACTGAGCATACGCGGTTCGGGCGCGGAGACCGTCGCCACTTGGTTCAACGGCATCATCGCACCGTAGACTTCGACAGCGACGGGATCGAGCAGACTGGTATTCGCTCGACCCGTGCGCAGGCCGGACAGATCGCCCTTGAGGCTTTCGACCGCCCCCTTCATCCGTCGTTCGATGTCGGCCTTGTCGTATTTCGCCATATCCGGTTCCCTCTCAATTCGTATCGCTTTGCACTATCGTCTGAACGCCCTCGCCCGCAAGTACCCGAGCAAGATTGCCCTTCTCGCGGATCGAAAACACGACGATCGGAATATCGTTATCGCGGCATAGGGCTACCGCCGTAGCGTCCATCACCTTGAGATTGTCGGCGAGGACACGGTCGTAACTCACGGAATCAAAACGCTTGGCCTGGGCATTCTTCTTCGGGTCGCTATCGTACACGCCATCGACGCTGGTACCCTTTAGCAGCGCATCGCACTTCATTTCGGCTGCGCGCAATGCGGCGCCGGTGTCGGTCGTGAAATAAGGCGCGCCCACCCCGGCCGCAAAAATCACGATGCGGCCTTTTTCCAGGTGCCGCTCGGCGCGGCGCCGGATGACGGGCTCGCATACCTGATCCATCTGGATGGCGGACTGTACCCGCGTCGGCACGCCGATCTGCTCGAGTGCGCTTTGCATGGCCAGGGCATTCTTCACCGTGGCGAGCATGCCCATGTAATCGGCCTGCGCCCGGTCCATGCCCTGTGCCGCGCCCGAAATTCCGCGAAAGATGTTGCCGCCGCCGATGACGAGGCAGATTTCCAACCCGCCCTCTTTCGCCGTCTTCACTTCCTGCGCCAATTCGTTGACGAAGGCGGGATCGATCCCAAACGGCTGATCACCCATTAGTACCTCGCCCGACAATTTCAGGAGGACGCGGTTCATCTTGGGCAGGGTCATGAGACGATGGCTTCCGGACGTGACGTGGGTAGCGGCTCCCTTAGCGGCGAAGGTGTTTGCGCGCAAAGGGAAAGGGTCGATAGGCCGCCCCGATCATAATCAAAGCGACCGTTTTCGAAAACCAACGAACCTCTTCAATTCATTGAGTTTTCACTCGACACCGACTCCGGAGTTTCCGTATCGACGTTTTCAGGATCGGTTTGCAGCAGGCCGTCTTCTGCGGGGTTCATTCCGGTTGGGCTGGATCCCTCTTCGCCGGGTACAACCGCATCGTTCGTCATGTCGGCGGTGTCGCTTCCATCGATCGGCTCGCCACAGGCGGACAACGACAACGCCAAGGGAAGTGCGGCGATAAGTGGGAATTTGTTCATGAAAAAATCTCCGTAGGGTTCGCGTTGGAAATGAGAACCCGACCGCGATGTTCCGCGCCGCGTGGAAGGTGCATGCGAAAACGGCCGCCGAACCGAAGTCCGGCGGCCGCATAAGCCAGTAGAGCGGATGGGCTCAGGCGCCGCGCGTGGCGGCCACTTCGGCCGCGAAGTCGCTTTCTTCCTTCTCGATGCCTTCGCCGAGCTGGAAGCGGACATAGTCCACCAGTTCGACCTTGGCGCCAACATCCTTGCTGGCCTGCTCGACGACCTGCGAAATCGGGGTCTTGTTGTCGATTACGTAGATCTGGCTGAGCAGCGCGTTTTCCTTGGCGTATTTGCCGACCGCACCTTCGACCATCTTTTCCTGCACGTTTTCCGGCTTGCCGCTTTCGGCGGCCTTTTCCTTGGCGATCGCACGTTCGCGCTCGATCACTTCGGCGTCGAGGCCATCGGCAGTCAGCGCTTGCGGGAAAGCGGCTGCAATGTGCATGCCCAGCTTCTTGCCAAGCTCTTCAAGCTTCGCCTTGTCGCCTTCGCTTTCCAGCGCGACGAGCACGCCGATCTTACCGAGGTCAGGTGCGACGGCATTGTGCATGTACGGCACGATCACGCCGTTGTTGACGGAGACCGTCTTGATCCGGCGAATCTGCTGGTTTTCACCAATCGTGGCGACGTTATCGGTCAGCTTGTCGGAGACGCTACCGCCGTCGGGATAGTCGGCGCTCTTCAGCGCATCGACATCATCGCCAGTCTTCAGTGCGGTCTGCGTAACCTTGCGGACGAAATCCTGAAACTTGTCGTTCTTGGCGACGAAGTCGGTTTCCGAGTTGACTTCGACGGAAACGCCCTTGGTGTCTTCGACGGCAATACCGACGAGACCTTCGGCCGCGGTCCGACTCGATTTCTTCTGGGCGGTGGCGAGCCCCTTGGCGCGCAATGCGTCGACCGCGGCTTCGATATCGCCGTTCGAGCTTTCGAGCGCCTTCTTGGCGTCCATCATGCCCGCGCCGGTCTTTTCGCGCAGGGCTTTCACGTCAGCGGCAGTGAATGCAGCCATCATAAATTCCTTCATTCAAATAAATATGCCGGCACCGGATCGGCGGCTGGCGCGATCCGGTGCCTGGGCGTCAATCGTGACAGGCGCATGACGCGCCCGAGAGGGTTCAGGCTGCGGCTTCTTCCGGCGGATTTTCCATCGCACCGACATCCTGGCCCGAATCACCGGCACCCTCGCCCTTGCCCGAACGCGCAGCCTGGCCGATCGCATCGCAATAAAGCTTCACGGCGCGGCTGGCGTCGTCATTGCCCGGAATCGGGAAGGCGATGCCGCTGGGATCGACGTTGGTATCGAGCACCGCGACAACTGGTATGCCAAGCACGTTGGCCTCCTTGATCGCAAGGTCTTCCTTGTTGGCGTCGATCACGAACATCACGTCGGGAATGCCGCCCATGTTGCGAATGCCGCCGAGCGACATTTCCAGCTTGTCACGCTCGCGCGTCAGCTGAAGCGTTTCCTTCTTGGTCAGGCCCTGCATGTCGCCGGCGAGCTGCTCGTCGAGGGTTTTGAGACGTTTGATCGACTGGCTGATCGTCTTCCAGTTGGTGAGCATGCCGCCCAGCCAGCGATGATTGACGAAGTGCTGTCCCGAAGCGAGCGCGGCTTCACGGATCGCATCCTGCGCTTGGCGCTTAGTGCCGACAAACAGCACCTTGCCGCCCGAACGCGCGGTCTGCGAAACGAAGTCGAGGGCACGTGCGAACAAGGGCACAGTCTGCGACAGGTCGAGAATGTGGACACCGTTTCGCGCGCCGAAAATATACGGCTTCATACGCGGATTCCAGCGGTGGGTCTGGTGGCCGAAATGTGCGCCGGCCTCGATCAATTCCTGCATCGTGACGGTAGGTGCCGCCATAACGTAATTCCTTTCCGGTTATGCCTCTGAAAAGCTGGAACCCGAATGTGCGGAGAACCCCGCGACGGGCACCGGTATGAGCGCCTTCCATGTGGATTTTTGCCGAATGACCCACGCCGCTTGGCGCCATCAGGACTTCCGACGCGCGGCCTCTAGCGAAAACGACGGGATTTGGCCAGCCCCTCAATAAAGCTAAATTATACGGAAAACGACCTGCGTCCGGCTTGACACCAAAGAACAGAACGTGAACAAGGATCAGAGCGGAAACAAACCTATTGTCCGCAAGTTATCCACAGCAGTTGCCGGTCTTGTCAACGGGCAGCGTTCTAAGGAATTCACGATGTTGGCCACTCTCGCTTTCGGTCTCGTTCTCATCGGCGCAATCGCTGCCTTCGCCGTTATCGCGGATAGCGGACTGCGCAGCTGGTCGGCCCTCCAAGCCATGCGGTTCGACCATAACGAGCAGGCGAAGGCTGTTTCGGTTAGCGTTAAACGGCGATCGATCGCGCAGCGTAGTTCGACCTACCGACCCCTCGGAAACTTCTCGGTTACGCAGCGCGCCGCCTGACTCGGCGATATTTCAGCAAGGTCGTTGGTAGCAGGACAAGATAACCGACACCGATCGCGCTGAGCGTCCACCATGGCTCGACGAGCAAAGCGGCAAATACGATCCCCACGAACGCGAGCAGCTCGAGCCGTACCCCCCTGCGTGGGCGCAGCGAGCCCCAACTCGGCGTCGCCATGTTCGAAATCATCAGCGCCGCCACGCCGGCCAGCCAGATGCCGACCAAGAGCGGCTCACGAAATAAGTCGATGTCAGTTGCGCGCCATAGATAGAACGGGAGAAAAGCCAGCCCCGCGCCGAGCGGTGCCGGCACCCCGGTCAGAAAGCCGAGGGATTTATGCGGCTGGTTCTTCGTATCGATTTGCGCATTGAACCGCGCGAGCCGTAAGGCGCAGCAGATCGCAAGCGCAAGGGCTGCGAACCAACCCAGTCGCGGTTCGGCCGAGAGCGACCACAGGTAAATGATGATGGCTGGCGCGGTACCGAAGCTGAGCGAATCGGCCAGACTGTCGAGCTCCGCCCCGAATCTGGATTGCGCCTTCAGGGCCCGCGCGATTCTTCCATCCGCCCCATCCAGCAATCCCGCAACGATGATCGCCACAGCGGCGGCATCCCACGCGCCCGAGATCGCGAAGCGTATGCCGGTCAGGCCCGAACACAGGGCCGCGGCGGTAACAGCATTCGGCAACATTGTGCGCAGCGAAAGCCCCCGAACCTTGCCGATGACGGGCGGTTCGTCCTCGGCCGCCTTCGGTCCGAGCCGAGCGGGAATCTCGTCATCGTAGGGATCGTTCGGATTGCTCGTCATTGCGAAACCCCTTCGAGATGCTGCTGCTGGCCGATCCGGGCCAATACGGTTTCTCCGGCGACGACCTTCTGGCCGAGCATCACCGCACTATCGGTTCCGGCAGGAAGATATGTATCGACGCGGCTGCCGAACCGGATAAGCCCGATCCGCTGCCCCGCCCCCACCATATCGCCCGGCTTCACGAATGGAACGATGCGCCGAGCGATGAAACCTGCAATTTGGGTAAAGCCGATCCGAACGCCATCGTTCCGCTCGACGAGAATATGCTGACGCTCGTTATCCTCGCTGGCCTTGTCCAAGTCGGCGTTCAGAAACTGCCCGGGAATGTAGACCACACGCGTCACCGTTCCGGCCAGTGGTGTGCGATTGATATGCACGTCGAACACCGAGATGAAAATCGATACGCGCGTAACCCGCTCCGCCGCCAATCCGGCACGACCGCTGCCATCGTCCGTCGTCAATTCGTGCGGCGGCTCCACCTCCGCGATCTGTGTCACCTCGCCATCGGCTGGAGCGAGAATGGCTGCCGGGTCCTGCGGAACGATGCGTTCGGGATCGCGGAAGAAGGCGAAGATGCACAGCGACAGGAACGCCATCGGCCATGCCAGCGTCTCCCAAGCGAACAGCGCGAACAGAAGCGACAAGGCGAGCGCCGCGAGGCCGAATTTACGCCCTTCGGGATGGATGGAGGGGAGCCCGGAACCGGACGGACCGCGCCCGTGATTGTCGAGAATGTCCCCTGCCATCGGCCCGCTCTAAGCCCGTCACCTCATCCGAACAAGCCTTGCCGCTCGATCACCCGGCTTTGCGTACGAAAACGGTGCCCGCTGAATAGCCCGCGCCGAAGCTGCAGATAAGGCCCGTATCGCCTCTGGAAAGGTCCTTGTTATTAAGGTGAAACGCGATGATCGAGCCCGCACTCGACGTGTTGCCATACGTATCCAGCACCGTCGGGCTCTCGTCGTCGTTCGCTTCGTGGCCCAGCACGCGCTGCGCGATCAGGCGGTTCATCCCCGCATTCGCCTGATGGAGCCAGAGCCGCCGGAGACCTTGCGGATCGATGTCCAGCCGCTCGGCTTCGTCGAGGATCAATTGCGCCACCATCGGCACGACTTCCTTGAACACCTTGCGCCCTTCCTGAACGAACAGCTTATCGGCCGCTCCTTCCCCTTGGGGCGAAGCGCGGTTGAGGAAGCCGAAATTGTTTCGGATGTTGTTTGAAAACACGGTCTTTAGTTTTGTGCCGAGGATGTCCCAATGAGCGGCAGGCGCGAGCGAGACCTCCTCCACCAGTACAGCCGTCGCAACGTCGCCGAAGATGAAATGACTGTCGCGGTCGCGCCAATTGAGATGGCCGCTGGTAATCTCGGGGCTGACGACCAGGACGCTCTTTGCATTGCCTGATCGGATGTAATCCGCCGCGGTCTGGATGCCGAAGGTCGCGGAGGAGCAGGCCACATTCATGTCGAACCCGAAGCCGTCGATCCCCAGCGCCTGCTGGATTTCGATTGCCATGGCAGGATAGGGACGCTCCATATTCGAAGCGGCGCACAGCACGGCATCGACATCGGCTGCATCCCGCCCCGCCCGCTCCATGGCTTCGCGCGCAGCCTTCACGCCGATCTCGGCAAGAATGGAAAGCTCATCGTTGGAGCGCTCAGCCCAACGCGGCGCCATAATGTCGGGATCCAGCACCGGCTCCTTCGACATCACATGCCGCGCCTTGATGCCGCTCGCCTTCTCGATGAATTCGACCGAGCTTTCAGTCAGCGCCTCGACCTTGCCCGCGTCGATATCTTCCGCATTCTTCGCATTCTCGCGGCGCACATACTCGTTGAAACTGGCGACCAGTTCCTCGTTAGTGATCGAGTGTTCGGGGGTGAACAGGCCGGTAGCGGAAATAACCGCGTGGCCGGAATGCTTAGGATCGGACATCGCGCCGGATTAGTCCCCCGATTGCCACCCGACAAGCCCGGTCTACGTTCGATCGACTATGTGAGGCGGGTGGTGGACAGGGCTGGATTCGAACCAGCGTACGCTTGCGCGGGCAGATTTACAGTCTGCTGCCTTTAACCACTCGGCCACCTGTCCACACCGGCTCGCCTTGCGTCATACGCGAGAAATGCGGGAGGGCTGGTAAGCGCTCCCGGCCGAGAGGCGCCCCTTTGGCGAAGCGGCGCTTGCCTGTCAATGCCCGCACTGGCAGGAGCGCGCCCTCAATCGAATTTCGAGGACTACGATGGCGAAGGGCGAGCGCAAGCGCGCATTACGAGGGCGTGCCGGTCGGATGAAGGGCGGTCGCGGAAGCGGGCGTGCGAGCGCCGGCGCCGTGCGCCTGTGGGGCCGGCATGCAGTGGAGGCCGCCCTGCTCAATCCGGAACGCAAGCATCGCAAATTATGGGCGACGCGCGAGGGGATTGCCTCGCTTGACGGAGAATTGCCGGCAGACTTCCCGCTAGAATATGCGGAGGTGACCGATTTGGCGCGGCTCGTGGCGAAGGATGCGCCGCATCAGGGCCTCGTGCTGGAATGCGATCCGCTCGAGGATGTGTATCTGGACGAAGTGCTCGGTGGCGATCCAGCCCGGCCGATCGTCGTTCTCGACCAGGTAACCGATCCGCACAATGTCGGCGCCATAATGCGTTCAGCCGTGGCGTTCGGGGCGGCGGCGGTGGTTACTCAGGACCGTCATGCACCGACCGAAGGGGGCGTGCTTGCAAAGTCCGCTTCCGGGGCGCTCGAAAAATTGCCATGGGTCCGGGTCGTCAATCTTGCCCGGGCGATGGAAGAGATGGCGGGCGCCGGATACTGGTGCCTCGGCCTTAGCGGCGAGGCCGAAACAACGCTTGCCGACGCCCTCCCCGCCGGCCCGGTAGCGCTGGTGCTGGGTGCGGAAGGCGAAGGCATGCGCCAGAACATCGAAGGGCATTGCGATGCCATCGCGAAATTGCCGATCGCCGATGCGATAGAGAGCCTCAATGTCTCGAACGCGGCAGCCATCGCGCTTTATGCTGCAGCAACTCGGCGTTTGTCCGAATAAAAAGGCCGCGCCGGATTATCCGACGCGGCCTTTATCCTTAGCTTGGAAGGTTGAGACGGGTCTTAGTTGACCGCATCCTTGAGGCCCTTGCCGGCCTTGAATTTCGGCTGGTTCGACGCCTTGATCGTCATCGGTTCGCCGGTACGCGGATTGCGGCCGGTGGAGGCTTTCCGCTTGGCGACCGAGAACGTACCGAAGCCGACGAGACGAACTTCGTCGCCGTTCGAGAGCGTCTTGCTGATCGAATCAAAGACCGCTTCGACCGCGGCCGATGCATCGTTCTTGGACAGGCCGCTGCTTTCGGAGACGGAGCTGATCAGGTCGTTCTTGTTCATCGTGAAAGGTACCCCCTTGGATATGATGTGCAAAATATCGAGAATCGCATTTGCGAAGGCCGGAATTGAGAGACTTTTGCCCGACCTGTCAAAGGCCTATTGGGCCAAAAAGCCCTGTTTTTCGGACATATCGCGGAGTAAGGCCCATCCACCTCGACTTGCAATGTCGAATTTATGCAACGATCCCTCAGTGCGCAGTCGCGGCGCCGCTTTGCGGTAATTGTCCGTAGACCGGCTGGCTTGCGATATCGTCTGCCTCAGTCCATTCGATCGGTGCGGGGAGCGCCGTAAGCGCGCGTTCCAGCACCTCGTCGACGTGGCCGACCGGCACGATCTCGAGGCCTTCCTTGGCATTGGCCGGTATTTCGGCGAGATCCTTCACGTTCTCTTCCGGAATGAGGACAGTCTTGATGCCGCCACGGAGCGCCGCGAGCAGCTTCTCTTTCAATCCGCCGATTGCCAGCACGCGGCCACGCAACGTGACTTCACCGGTCATAGCGACATCGGGTCGCACGGGTATGCCCGCCAGCGTAGAGACGATGGAAGTTACCATGCCGATGCCCGCACTCGGCCCATCTTTCGGCACCGCCCCTTCGGGCAGGTGGATATGGATGTTCTTGCGCTGAAAGATGCTCGGTTTGATGCCATAGGCCGGCGCGCGTGCCTTCACGAAACTGAAGGCCGCGGCGACGCTCTCATTCATCACCTCGCCGAGCTTGCCAGTCGTTTTGATCTCGCCCTTGCCCGGCGTGGTCACACTCTCGATCGTCAGCAATTCCCCGCCGACTTCGGTCCAGGCAAGTCCGGTTACCGCACCGACCTGCGCCTCTTCCTCGCCCATGCCGTGCTTGAATTTCCGCACGCCGGCAAAGTCGGCAAGGTTTTCGGCAGTGATCGAAACGCTTTCGGTCTCCTTCTCCAGGATTTTGCGAAGCGATTTGCGCGCCAGCTTGGCGAGTTCGCGCTCCAGGGTGCGCACACCGGCCTCGCGGGTATAATAGCGAATAAGATCACGGAGGCCGTCTTCGGACAGCGAAAACTCGCCATCCTTCAGGCCATGATCGGCGACCTGCTTGGGCAGGAGATGCCGGGTCGCGATCTCGACCTTCTCGTCTTCCGTATATCCTTCTAAGCGGATGATCTCCATCCGGTCGAGAAGCGGTTGCGGAAGGTTCAGGCTGTTCGCCGTGGTAACGAACATGATGTCGCTCAGGTCGATATCCAGCTCGAGATAGTGATCCTGGAACTTGCTGTTCTGTTCGGGATCGAGAACTTCGAGCAGCGCCGATGCGGGATCGCCGCGGAAATCTTGACCGAGCTTGTCGATCTCATCGAGCAGGAAGAGCGGGTTGCTCTTGCCAGCCTTACGCAGATTGGTGACGATCTTACCGGGTAGCGAGCCGATATAGGTGCGCCGGTGCCCGCGTATCTCCGCTTCGTCACGTACGCCGCCGAGCGATTGGCGGATGAACTCGCGCCCCGTGGCCTTGGCGATGCTCTTGCCGAGCGAGGTCTTGCCGACCCCGGGCGGGCCGACGAGACACAGGATCGGGCCTTTCAGCTTGTTGGTTCGCGCCTGGACCGCGAGAGATTCAACGATCCGGTCCTTCACCTTTTCGAGCGCATAATGATCCTCGTCGAGCACGCGCTGCGCTTCGCCGATATCCTTCTTCACCTTGCTCTTCTTGCCCCACGGCAAATCGAGCAATACGTCGAGATAATTGCGGATGACGGTCGCCTCGGCGCTCATCGGCTGCATTGCCTTGAGCTTCTTGAGTTCGCTTTCCGCCTTCTTGCGCGCTTCCTTCGAAAGCTTGGTCTTGCCGATTTTTTCGGTCAGTTCGGCGATCTCGTTGCCGCCGTCCTCGTCGCCATCGCCGAGTTCGTTCTGGATCGCCTTCAGCTGTTCGTTGAGGTAATATTCACGCTGAGTCTTCTCCATCTGCCGCTTCACGCGGCCACGGATCCGGCGCTCGACTTGGAGCACGGAAAGCTCGCCCTCCATGAAAGACATGACCATTTCGAGTCGCTTCAGCGGATCGCGTTCGACCAGCAAAGCCTGTTTGTCGGAGACTTTCGCAGCGACCGCACCGGCAATCGTATCAGCCAGTTCGCCCGCATCGTCGATCTCGCGCAGCTGTTCCTGTGCATCGTCACCAACCTTTTTGTTGAGCTTCGCATACTCGCCGAACTGCTCGACGATCTGGCGCATCATCGCGGTAACTTCGCTGCCCGAGGCGGCAGGCTCATCGATCATCTCGACGCTGGCGGCGATATAATTCTCGCGCTCGTCCAACGAAGCGAGCTTGGCGCGGTCCTGACCTTCCACCAGCACACGTACCGTGCCGTCCGGCAGCTTGAGCAATTGAAGCACCTGCGCGACGACGCCGATGTCATAGAGATCTGCAGCCACAGGATCGTCGCAACCAGGATCGAGCTGCGATAGAAGGAAGATATCCTTGGAGCCTTCCATTGCCGCTTCAAGCGCGGCTACGGACTTATCTCGGCCGACGAAAAGCGGCACGACCATGCCGGGAAACACGACAATGTCGCGCAAGGGAAGAAGGGGGTATGTCTCGTTCATATTCCGTCCAGTGGCGGCCGCATTACCGCATTATCTGGAGGGAATATGGGGAGCGCCCCCGGCTTTCGCAACGCAGCGAAGCCGATTGACGGGGGACAGCGACGCGCCGCTTACATGCCGGGGAGGTTGAACCCCGGCGGCAGGCCCATGCCGCCCTGAATGTTCTGCATTTCCTCGGCAGACTTGCGGTCGGCCTTATCGCGCGCATCGTTGAAAGCCGCAGTGACAAGGTCTTCCAACATCTGCTTCTCGTCCGGCTTCATCATGCTGTCGTCGATCGCAACGCCGATGATCCGGCCCCGCGCCGTCGCGCGGACCTTGACCAAGCCGCCGCCGGCGCTGCCTTCGACTTCGATCGTGTCGAGCTTGGCCTGAGCCTCGCCCATCTGGGTCTGGATCTGTTCGGCTGCCTTCTGTGCGGCGGCGATCATTTCTTCCATCGATTTCATGCGTTTCTACTCCATGGGATTTCGCGCCGGCGCGGGGGCGTCTCGGCGCCGTCTTCGATCAATTCGGCATCGGGGAAGGCGGCGAACGTCGCCTTCACAAGAGGGTGTTCGCGCAAGGCCGCTTTCGCCTGTTCGCGCTCAGCTTGCTGGATCTCGACCAGCGATGGCGACGCCGCGGCGGGATCGCCGGTTTCGACCTGCCAGTTCTCACCCGTCACCAAGCGCAGCGCATCGCGAAGGATAGGCTCGATCTTGTCCGAATACCGCGCAGCCCGCGAATAGACGAGGTGCCCTTTTTCAACCGTAATCGGGCGGACCTGCAACCGCATGATGCTCGCCGCCTGTAGTTGACCGGCGGCATCGACCCGTTCGACCAGTTCGGCCCAATCAAGCGCCTTCGATGTTTCACCCCCACCCTCGCCAGCCTGGATGCTTGGCGTACCGCCGCCGTTCGCTGCGATCTCTTCCAGCCGCTTCGCCAGTCTGCCGGGATCGGGCAGGTTTGCGGCGTGAAGCACACGCAGCAGCGCCATTCGTGCCGACACCAGCGGATCGGGTGCCTGGCGGACTTCCTCGTGACCCTTGAGCAGCAATTGCCACAGGCGATGAACCTGACCGACATCCAGTCGCTCGGCCCAATCGGCAATCTGTTCGCGTTCTTCCGCGGACAGTGCATCGACCTCGCCGCCTGCGACCTGCGCCAGCGCGATCCGGTGGGTCAAATCCATCAGCGAACGCATCAGCGCGAGAGGCTCCACGCCGAGCGCATACTGATTGTCCACCGCTGCAAGCACCGCCTTCGCGTCACCGCCGAGGATATGGCCGAGAAGCCGTCGCTGCGCCCCACGGTCGGCGAGGCCGAGCATGTCGCGCACCCGCTCCGCCGTGACCATGCTGCCGCTGTCCATATCGGCATGGGCGATCGCCTGGTCGAGGATCGAAAGCCCGTCGCGCACCGAACCCTCGGCCGCATTGGCAATGATGTTAAGTGCCTCGTCCTCCGCCTCAACTTTTTCCTTCCGGCAAATTTCGGCGAAGTGCCCTTCCAGCAATTCGACCGGAATGCGCCGCAGATCGAAGCGCTGCGTCCGGCTGAGCACAGTCACCGGCAGCTTCTCCACCTCGGTCGTGGCGAAAAGGAATTTCACATGCGCCGGCGGCTCTTCCAGCGTCTTGAGCAACGCATTGAACGCATTACGGCTGAGCATGTGGACTTCGTCGATGATGTAAATCTTGTAGCGCGCCGACACGGCGGAATAGCGCACCGCCTCGATGATCTCGCGCACATCGTCGACGCCGGTGTGGCTCGCGGCGTCCATCTCGATCACATCGATGTGGCGGCCCTCGGCGATCGCCCGACATGGCTCGCAAACGCCGCAAGGGCTAATGGTCGGTCCGCCCTCCCCGTCCGGCCCGATGCAGTTCAATGCTTTGGCAATCAGCCGCGCGGTCGAAGTCTTGCCCACCCCGCGTACGCCGGTCATCAAGAAAGCATGCGCCAACCGGTCACGCGCGATAGCATTGGCGAGGGTCCGCACCATTGCATCCTGCCCGATCAGTTCGGCAAAGGTTTGCGGGCGATACTTGCGGGCGAGCACGCGATAGGGCTGCGCGGCGGGCGGCGCTTCGGCGGCCTGCTTTTCCAAGGTTTCGGAGCGGACTGGCTTCTCGGCCTCTGCATGCTCTGGCGCAGCGCCGAACATCGCGGCTTGACCGGCATCTTCCAACTCGGCGGTGCTGGGCGCGTCATCCTCCGCAGGTTCGTTCGCCCACGGAAGACCGTCTGGATTGTCCGGTGAATCACCCATGCAATGCTAGGTAGGGCGTCGGGCGCCGAAAGTCATGCGAGGCTTGAATGGAAAAGGAGCCGAGCGACCCGCCGCAATTCACCTGGGCTGCTTCCTTCCGGACCTGACCCGGTGAGCGAACGCAAACGTCCACCCGACTCCCGGCGCGCCATATGGCGGCGGCGCGCGGATAAATCAACTACCGGAAATTGTCGGCGTAAGCCTGCAGCTTCAGCGTCTTGGGCGGCGTCGCATGGACGCGCGCGGGAATCCCATACTTCTCGGCATAGGCCTTGGCATCGTCTTTCGAGGCGAACTTCAATTGCACCTGCGCCTGCGTATCGCCGCTGCCGGTCCAGCCCATCAGCGGATCGGCGCGTCGCGCTTCGGACTGCTCGAACTCGAGGATCCATTCGTCAACGCGGGCCTTGCCCGATTGCATCGCGCTTTTAGGTCGCTGATAGATTCGTGCTGCCATGGGTGCGTCCTCTAATTCAGCTCTGCTCACGTGCAAAGGCGTTCTTGGTCTTCAAACTCGGAGTTTCGGTCCACGGTTCCTCGGGCCAGCGATGCTTGGGATAGCGGCCTTTCATATCCTTGCGCACATCCTGCCAGCTCCCGCGCCAGAAGCCGGGCAGATCGGCGGTTGACTGGATCGGCCGCCCGGCGGGGCTGGTTAGTTTCAGGAGCAGCGGGGTGGGCCTGTTTCCTCTGCCGATGACGGGATGGTGATCAAGACCGAACAGCGCTTGCACGCGCACTTCCACGCTGGGCGCATCGTCGGCGGCGTAGTTGATCTGATGGCGCGTGCCGACTGGCGAGAGGAAATCGCGGGGCGCCTGTTCGTCCAGAGCCTGCCGCGCATTCCAGTCCAGCAGGCCGAGCAGCGCGTCGGAGACCTTCTGCCGAGATACGCCAAGGTCGCGGCGCCCTTCGAGCAAGGGGCGGAGCCAGAGATCGGCGGTTTTGCGGAGATGCTGTTTAGAAAAATCGCGCACGCCCGCGAAAGCGCCACGCGCGATGAGTTCTGATGGGAGAATGCTCGACAAGTTATCCGCAGCCCTTTCCACAAGAAGGTCCACAACTGCGCCCGGGTCCGGCTTCGGGTCCGGCCCAGTCGCCAGCGTGATCGCGCCCAGCCGCCGCTCTCGCCGCGCCTCGACTCGCTCTCCGGTCCAGCGAAGGATGCTGCGCGTTTCGATACGATGAGCGAGGTGGCGTTCGACTTGCTTAGCTTCCAACGGCGCTGCCGCAGTAATCCGCGCGCCCTTCGCCTGTCCCTGCGCGTCACCGATCACGAGGAATTCCGCTCGCGCGAGAGGCGATGCGGGATCGAGGAAAAAACCGCGTCCGCCTGACGAAAGCCAGTTTTCGCCCGAAGCATCGCGGCGCTTGGCGACGAAATCGGGTTTTGCGAGGGCCAAGTAGAGAGCCGGGATAGCATTGCCCGTTCGCCCTGACCCTGTCGAAGAACCACCATTTTCTACTCCCGAATGGTGCAGGGCTTCGATAAGCTCATATCGAACGGACAGGAATTCTTGAGCAGTCTTAGCCCACCGCTCCGCCAATTTCCGGCTTGCCGTCGCCCTTTGCGAACGGTCCCCGTCCCAGCGCTGCAAACGTGCAAGCAAGTCCTCGCCACGCCCGCCGAGTCCGCGCTCCTGTAACAGCAGCACGAGCTTCGCCGCCGGCAAAGCTTGCCCGACCGCCGCACCAGACATAACGGTCGCCGCACCGACCGGGTCGAGTGGTAGAGAAGCAATCGCCTCCCCCAATGGCGTAATCCGTCCGTCATCATCAATAGCGCCGAGTTTGCGCAAAGTATCCCGTGCGGCGTCAAGCGAAGCCGCCGGCGGAACATCGAGCCAGGCTAGCGTGGCCGGATCGCCCGTCCCCCATCGCGCTAGCGAGAGGACCAAAGGCGCGAGATCGGCCGTTTCGATTTCCGGCGCATCGAAGGCGGGGCGGCCGGAATGCGCCGCTTCCCCCCACAGGCGATAGGCCGTCCCCGGCCCCTGCCGCGCGGCGCGCCCTGCTCGCTGCGCGCTGGCGGCCTGCGAAGAACGGTGCGTAACCAGATGTGTCGTTCCGGCAGCGCGGTCGAACTCTGCGTCGCGCGACAGACCGCTATCGACCACTACCGAGACGCCATCCAGCGTGAGCGAGGTTTCGGCGATAGCGGTAGCCAGAACGATCCGCCGCCGCCCTTTCGGATCGCGGCGAATGGCGGCGCGTTGGTCTTCGGGTCGCACCTGTCCGTGGAGCGGCAGGACCAGCGCGGTCGGCAAACGCTCGGACAATCGCTCGCGCACCCGCTCGATCTCACGTACACCGGGAAGGAAGGCGAGAACATCGCCCTCTTCCGCCCGCCATGCGGTCACGATTGCCGACGTCATGGCGTCTTCGATCCGGGTTTGCGGCGAGGGCCCCAGCCATTCGATGCGCAGCGGATACGCACGCCCTTCGCTTTCGATCACTGGCGTATTGGGGCCGAGCAACTCAGCAAACCGCGCCCCGTCAATCGTCGCCGACATGACCAGCACCCGCAAATCCTCGCGCAACACCGCGCGGCTTTCCAGCGCCAACGCGAGGCCGAGATCGCCGTCGAGATGCCGCTCATGCGCCTCGTCGAATAACACCGCCGAAATGCCCGCCAGTTCAGCATCGTCGAGGATCTTGTTGACGAAGATCGCCTCAGTAACGACGAGAATGCGTGTTCTTGCGCTGCGCTTCGTATCCAGCCGGGTCAGGTACCCGACCGTCTCGCCCGCCTTCTCACCGAGCAGTTCCGCCATACGTTCGGCGGCAGCGCGCGCGGCGACACGGCGGGGTGAGGTTAGGATGACCGTTCCGGTACACCATTCCTCATTGAGCAGCGCCGGAGCGACGGCCGTAGTCTTGCCCGCCCCCGGGGGCGCGACGAGCACTACACCGGTTTGCGTACTGAGTGCTGCTATAAGGTCCGAGAGGACTGAGTGGATTGGTAAGGGCTCACTCACGCTCTACATCCGTGCGTGCTGGGGGCGAACGGAAAGCTCCGAACCTAATATCCCCGGGATACCGCGAACAATGCCGCCTGGGTCATTGCGCGGCGCGCGCGGTTATCGGGAAAGATCGATAGAGCATCGATCGCCCTCTGCGCGAAATGCCGAGCCCTGGCCCGCGTATCGGCGACGGCGTTGTGACGATCGATCAGCATAACGGCATGATCGAGATCGACATCGGTTGTTCGATGCCCGCCGATCGCTGCCTTCCAAAAGGTCCGCTCCTCCTCGTCCCCGCGTGCGTAGGCGAGAATTACCGGGAGAGTCATCTTGCCTTCGCGGAAATCGTCACCGCGATCCTTGCCCATCGTGGCGGCTTCGGCATCGTAGTCCAGCGCATCGTCCACCAGCTGAAAGGCAACCCCGAGGTTGCGGCCGTATTCGTCGAGCGCGCGTTCCTTCTCGTCGTCGCATTCGGCGACCACGGCTGCGATCCGGCTCGCGGCTGCGAACAGCGCCGCCGTCTTCGCGCGGATGATATGGAGATATCGCTCTTCCGAGGTGTCGATCTTGCGCTGTGCGGTAAGCTGGTCGACCTCGCCCTCGGCAATGATCGCGCTGGCGCCCGAAAGGATCTTCAGCACCTTGAGGCTGCCGTCCTCCACCATCAGTTCGAACGAGCGGCTGAACAGGAAATCGCCGACCAGCACGGTGGCGGGGTTGCCGAAAATGATGTTCGCCGCCGCCTTGCCGCGCCGCAGGTCGCTGCCGTCCACCACATCGTCGTGCAGCAGGGTCGCTGTGTGAATGAACTCGACCGAGGCGGCGAGTTTGTATTGCCGCGTACCCTGATAACCGGCCAACTCCGCGCCCGCGAGCGTCAGCATCGGGCGCAAGCGTTTGCCCCCGCCTGATATAAGATGACCGGCCAGTGCCGGGATCAGTGGAACTTCGCTCTGCATCCGGTCGAGGATGACATGATTGACCTGATTCATCCCCGAAGCGGTCAAGGCCAGCATAGGTTCAAGGGAAGGCTCTGGCGCTTTGCGCGGCAGGGAAACGACGTCGGCTGTCATGTTCGCTTGGACATGGGCTGCCTATGCTTGCTTGGCAAGGAACGAATTGCGGCTAATCTGCGCGCATCATGAGTGCCGAAACGACCGATCCGCCTGCCGCCGATGCCGTCCTCGCCGGATACCGCAAGAGCATCGACAATATCGACGCCGCTCTGGTGCATATGCTGGCCGAGCGATTCCGGATCACGCAGGCGGTGGGCCGTTACAAGGCGACCGTCACCCTGCCTCCGGCCGACCCCGAACGCGAAAAGCAGCAAATCGCCCGGCTGCGTGCCTTGGCGGAAGAGAGCGAGCTCGATCCGGAGTTCAGCGAGAAGTTCCTGCGCTTCATCATCGACGAGGTCATCCGCCACCACGAGCGGGCGCGCGATGCCTAGCCGACGCGCGGCAGTCTGAGTTTGACCAGCAGGCCGCCAAGATCCTCGCTCTCATCGAGTTCGACTTCGCCGCCATAGATTTCCGCCACATCGCGCACGATGGCGAGGCCGAGTCCCGTACCGGGCTTCCCGGTGTCGAGCCGCGCGCCGCGATCGAAGATGCGGACGCGCTCCTCTTCCGGAATGCCCAACCCATCGTCCTCGATCCAGATCGTGCACAGCGCACTGCCCGGTTCTGCGTCGACCGTCACGAAAACGCTGCCGCCGCCATACTTCGCGGCGTTCTCGACCAGATTGCCGAGGATTTCATCGAGGTCCTGCCGCTCGATCGTGACCGCCGCCGTACGATTTCCGTCGATGTCGAAGCGCGTATCCGGATACAGCCGTTCCACCGCCCGCCGGACCGCCTCCGCACTCTCGCATACCAGTGTGCGCGCATGACCGACGGCGCGGCGGCCGACCGCGCGGGCGCGCGCCAGATGGTGATCGACATGGCGCTGCATCGTGCGGGTTTCTCGGATTACCGCCGTATCGAGATCCGGCGCATGAGCCGTGGCCGCGTTGGTCAGCACGGTGAGCGGCGTCTTCAGTGCATGGGCGAGGTTGCCGGCATGTGTGCGCGCTTCTTCGGCCTGCCGCTCGCTGTGTGCGAGCAGTGCGTTAATTTCCTCGACCAGCGGCTCGACTTCGGTTGGGAGCGGATCGGTGATGCGGTTGGTGCCGGCTGAACGCATAGACTGGATCGCAGCACTGACCCGGCGAAGCGGTGAAAGCCCGACCCAATTCTGCAGTGCGGCCATAAGTAAGAGGCCAAGACCAAGCGCGGCGAAGCTCCAGATCAGGATGGAGCGGATGCGATTGATCTGGAAATCGAGTTCCTCGCGCGCGCTAGCAACCGTGAAAGTCCAGCGCGCCTCGCTATCCGGCAGGATGACAGTTCGCTCCACGATCCGCAGCGGCTCGCCGGAAAGCTGGTCGCTGTCATAGAAATGCGGTTCGTTATCGACGTGATTGCGCTGTCGCAGCGTGGTATCCCACAGCGAGCGCGACGGTGTGACAGCCAGCGAGTACGACGGGAAATCCTCCCGCCCCTCCGCGCTTATCTGATAATACAGGCCGCTATTCGGCTCGAGAAAACGCGGTTCGCCGAGGGGACGGTTGAAATAGACTTGCCCGTCGGAATCGATCTCGGCGACGACGATCATCGAATTGAGCAGATATTCCAGCTGCTCGTCGAAATTGCCGCGCACGAGATTGGTCAGCGATCGATCCAATGCGAACCCACCGCCCACCAGCAGAAAGAGAATCCATCCCGCCGCGATCAGCATCATACGCCGCGCGAGGCTGCCGCGCGGACCCGGCGCCTTGCCTAGCGTTACCGGGCCAGCCCGGCCCGCCGGTTCAGGCGCGGGGCTGTTCGGCGGGGTCGTCGAGGCTGTAACCGAGGCCACGGATCGTCGTAATCACTTCTGCACCGAGCTTCTTGCGGATGCGGGTGACGAACACTTCGATCGTATTCGAATCGCGGTCGAAATCCTGATCGTAGATATGCTCGATAAGTTCGGTTCGGCTGACCACCTTGCCCTTGTGATGCATTAGGTAGGACAGGAGTTTGTATTCCTGCGCAGTCAGTTTCACCGGTTCGCCTTTCAGCGTCACCCGACCCGAACGCGTGTCCAGCCGTACGTCGCCCGCAACCAGTTCCGCAGAGGTATTGCCGGAAGCACGACGAATCAACGCGCGCAGACGCGCGATCAGCTCTTCGGTCTGAAAAGGCTTGGCAAGGTAATCGTCCGCGCCTGCGTCAAGGCCGGCGACCTTGTCGCTCCAGCTGTCGCGCGCGGTCAGAACGAGGACCGGAAATTTCCGCCCCTCCTTTCGCCACATCTGCAATACCGTGAGCCCGTCGATTTCCGGCAGACCGAGATCGAGGATTACGGCATCGTATTCCTCGGTACTGCCGAGGAAATGCCCATCCTCCCCATCGGTCGACAGGTCGACAGCATAGCCGTTCTGCTCGAGCGTGGATTTTAGCTGCTGGCCGAGCGTCGGCTCGTCTTCGACTATCAATAAGCGCATGAAAGGTCCGCCCCTCCGTTGATTACGGCATTTCTGTTCATGTAGATGAACGCGCAACGCCGAAGGGGGTTTCGCGAAGAACGCGTATTACCGGCTGCGTCCCAGAATGCGACCCGTCCTCGCGTCGACATCCACATACAGAACACGCCCGTCGCGAATGAATTTCAACCGATAAGCCATCGCCGTGGAATCGTAAGCCGGGCCGATATATTCGGCGCCCTTCATCATGGGCAGGATGCGCGCCTCGATCTTGCGCAGCGGGATCACCCGGCCTGCGCTCATCTCCTTGCGCGCTTCGCTCTGATCGGAGCGCCTGTCCTGCGCATAGGCAGGTGTCGCGGCAATCGGCGAAATCGTCAACCCGAGGGCGACGAGGCAGGAAATGGCGCTTTTCATGATGTCATCCTGCCTAGTCGCCCCGCATTGAACAACCCGTGAATATGGCAAAAGGCCTTACGCTCAGCGAGTCATCTCGTATTTCACGGTGACGGTAACGCCGATGGTCACCTGCCCCGGTTGAACGGGGGCTTTGACCCGTGAACCGGTCACCACGATATTCTGCGCGGCATCAAGAGTAGCGGGCATCGGCATGTTACCCGTGATCGTTTCGTTGACTTCCAGCAGTCGAAGACCGGAAAAACCGGCAAGGCGTGCATATTCCATCGCCTGCGACTCTGCGCGCTCCATGGCACTGGACCTTGCTTGCGCCTTGAGTTCTTCATCGTTCTCAAGACTGAAACTCGGTCCATTGATCTCGTTGGCGCCCGCCGACACGAGTGCATCCAGCACTTCGCCGGTATCATCGACTTCACGAAGCTTTACGCTCACCCGGTTCGACGCCGTGTAGCCTAGGAAAATCTGCCGCCGGTTCGCCTGATCAAAATCGTACCGCGCATTCACGCTAATGCCGGTCGTCTGGATGTCTTCGTCCGCAATGCCGAGCGATCGGATGCGCTCGATCACATTTCGCATTTCCTCGGAGTTTTGGCGAAGCGCCGACACCGCCGTATCCGCATCCGTCTGTACACCCGCACTGATCGTAACGAGATCGGGCGCGGCATCGACCTCTTCCATCACGGTCAAGTCAACAACGGGACCGCTGGCCGCGATCCGCACCTCTGCGGCGTGAGCGGCCGAGGCAAAGCCGGCGAGCGCGGCGGCGGAAAAGAATGTCTTAAGCATGATAGGCTCCTTGCCAATTATCGGAAACGCCATACCGCCAGGGCGACTTTCACCAAACTGAATGTGGCCGCCGCTTGCGGCCTTATAAATCTGCGCCTACCTCGCGCGGCCTATGGCGCAACCTCCGATCTTGAGCTGGGAAGGCCTCGGCCTGCAACAAGGCGGCCGTTGGCTGCTGGGCGGACCCGATCGCGAGACGCTCGACCTGCATATCGGCGCGCGCGACCGATTGGCGCTGATCGGGCGCAACGGCGTTGGCAAGACCACCCTGTTCCGCCTGATCGACGACCGGATCGAGGCCGATCGCGGCATTCGCAAGGTGAAGCCCGGTACGCGCATCGTCACGCTGGAGCAGGAACCCGATCTCAGCGGTTACGACACGCTGATGGAATGGGCGCTGGCGGGCGACCACGCCCCGGCCGAATACGAGGTCGAGGCCATCGCCGGGCAGCTCGGCATAGACATGGCGCGCGGCACCGACGGGGCAAGCGGCGGTGAGAAACGTCGTGCCGCCATCGCCCGCGCGCTGGCACAAGATCCCGACGTCCTGTTGATGGACGAGCCGACCAACCATCTCGACCTGTCCGCCATCGACTGGCTGGAAAGCTGGCTCGACCGGTACAAGGGCGCCTTCATCGTCATCAGCCATGACCGCACGTTCCTCAAACGCCTGACCCGCGCGACCCTCTGGCTCGACCGGGGCGAAATGCGGCGTAAGGAAATCGGCTTCGGTGGATACGAGGCCTGGGAAGAGCAGGTCTACGCCGAGGAGGCGCGCGCGGCGGAAAAGCTCGATGCGAAGCTGAAGATCGAGGCGCACTGGCTCGAACGCGGCGTTACGGCGCGACGCAAGCGCAATCAGGGTCGGCTGGAAAAGCTGTGGCAGATGCGGGCGCAGCGCGCCTCGATGATCAGCGGCGGCGGCACGGCGAAACTGAAACTGGCGACCGAGGAGGACTTCAAGTCGAAATCGGTCATCGTCGCCGACAGCATCACCAAGACTTATAACGGCCGCACGATCATCAAGCCGTTCTCGCTCCGCATCCAGCGTGGCGACCGGATCGGGATCGTCGGCGCGAACGGGGCCGGCAAGACCACGCTTCTCAAGATGCTTACCGGCGAGATCGCGCCCGACAGCGGTACGGTCGATATCTCCAACAAGCTGACCGGCGTGATGATAGACCAGCAGCGCAGCCTCCTCTCACCCGAGAAAACGGTGCGGCAGGTGCTAGCCGAAGGGGGCGACTGGATCGACGTGCAGGGCCATCGCAAGCACGTTCAGGCGCATCTGAAAGACTTCCTGTTCGATCCCAAGATCGTCGATACCAAGGTCGGCATACTGTCCGGCGGCGAACGCAGCCGCCTTTTACTTGCGCGCGAATTCGCCAAGGCATCGAACCTGCTGGTGCTGGACGAGCCGACCAACGATCTCGATCTTGAAACGCTCGACCTGCTTCAGGAAGTGATTGCCGACTACGAAGGCACGGTATTGATCGTCAGCCACGATCGCGACTTCCTCGATCGCACGGTGACGGTCACGCTCGGCCTCGACGGCAGCGGCAAGGTCGATGTGGTCGCGGGCGGGTACGAGGATTGGGAGCGCAAGCGGCGCAACCAGCCCGGCACGGGGAAGGATGCGGGTCCTTCTACTTCGAAGGCCACCCCGCCC
>NZ_SOSI01000007.1 GCF_029760855.1 Erythrobacter litoralis
CGATCTGCCGCCTCCGCCGCCGCCGCCTCCGCCGGCTCCGACGTGCCAGCAGGGTCCGTACATCGTGTTCTTCAACTGGGATGAATCCAACATCACCCCGGAAGCGGCCACGATCTTGGATAACGCGGTTTCGGCGTATGCGAACTGCGGAACGGCTGCCGTCATGCTTGCAGGCCACACCGATACGTCGGGTACCGCCAGCTACAATATGGGCCTGGCAGAGCGTCGTAACGCTTCGGTGCGCGACTATCTCACCGCCCGCGGTGTTCCGGATGGCCGGATCAGCAGCGAAGCCTTCGGCGAAACGCAGCTTCGCGTTCCTACTGCCGACGGTGTGCGCGAACTACAGAACCGCCGTGTGGAAATCACCTACGGTCCGGGTTCGGGCATGTAAGCCACGCTGCCAGCCAATTGGAAAAGGGGCCGGAGCGATCCGGCCCCTTTTTCGTTGTTTCTTCGAGTTAGGGAATTGGAGAAGCGAAATGAACACGAAAACAATCAGTCTTTCACTTGCGTCGGCCTTGGCCCTCGCCGGATGCTCGACCATGGATGGAGCGGAGCCTCGCGAGCTAGCAATGGCGAACCTTTCCAACTCAAGCGGCCAACCTGTCGGCACGGCAACGCTTGTCGATTACGGGACAAGCCGAGCGATGCGCGTGATGGTTACGGGTATCCCGGCGGGACCGCACGGGTTTCATCTTCACACGACGGGAACCTGTACCCCGCCCGACTTCCAATCGGCTGGCGGTCACCTCAATCCCGAAGACAACGAACACGGTCGCCTCAATCCGGATGGCAAGCATCTCGGCGATCTGCTCAATATCGATGTCCCTGCCAGCGGCACTCTCACGACGGAAGTTCCGGTCGACGGCACTCCCGACTACTTGATGGAGGAACTGTTCGATGCCGATGGCACGGCGGTGATGATCCATTCCGGTGCCGACGATTATCGGACCAACCCCTCGGGCGATGCCGGATCGCGGATCGCTTGCGGGGTTCTTACTCGCGCCTAACGGTCCTCAGGCGACAGTTTCCCCTGCCGCACGCGCCCGTTCGATAACAGTGGTCTCCGCAATCGGCACCAGCTTGTATGCTACAAGCAGCAAGATGGTGCCGATCGGAGCCGCGATCAGCAGCGACAATACGCCGGTGGAGAGGCTTTGCGTCATCGTCGAAACCTGACCGGCGAGATACGGACCGAGTGCCAAGCCGATTAGTGTTGTCGCGAGGAAAAACGTCGCGGTCGCCGTGCCCCGCATTCTTGGTAGAACCAGGTCTTGCGACGTAGCGGCGGCCGCGCCCAGTGCCGAACTGGCGAACAGACTCAGGGTGAAGTTGAGGAAGTAGAACAGGGCCGCGTTCTGGGTAGTGAATGCGATGATCAGCGGAATGACCGGGGCAAGGACGCCGAACAGAACCACGATTAACCGACCCGATGGGTTGCGCTCGCGCAGCCAGTCCGCCGCTCGTCCACCGAGTATCACCCCAAGGAATCCGCCCAATGCACCGGGACCGCCGATCCACCATCCCGCTACGCTCGGTGCTTCGCCGAGCACGCGAATGGCATAGGGCGCTGCCCAGAAACTCACGGCGTAGGATGAAAACGCAACCATACCGTATCCAAGGATGGTGCAGAGGAACGCAGGCGATCCCCAGATCAGGCCGAACGTCGGCGGATCACGCCGTTTGAGAGACGTCGCCCAAGAAAATACTGCATAATATCCAATGCCGACCGCGATCCATTGGGGAACGTTGCCGGTAAACACCGCCAAGCCCCAAGCAACTAAAGCGATGATAATGGCCGCCACGATGTTTTTGATGAGTGCCCCCGCACCGAAGCGGGCTGCCTGGAAGAAGGTAAAGGGCGGGATCACGGCGAAAAGTTCGCGAACGAAGCCCCGGAAAGGGTCCTTCACCGGCTCGCTGACCATGCCTTCCGACTCTCCGCGGATCGGCTCTTTCAGGGTAAACACCAGGACGGCAAGAAGAATGCCGGGGATGCCCACCGCGAGGAAGGCGGCTTGCCACCCGGCCAGGTTCAGCGGTCCGCCATCGGGATAGCTCGCGTTCCAGCGTTCGACGATCAGGCCCCCGATCAGCAGCGAGATGCCGCCTCCGAGGTAAAGGCCGGAACTGTAGATCGCGAGTGCCGTCGCGCGCATCCGCTTGGGAAACCAGTCGGAAATCAGCGAATAGGCGGCAGGGCTCGCCGTCGCTTCCCCCACGCCCACGCCGATGCGGGCGAAACTCAGGGTCGCAAAGCTGCGCGCGAAACCGGACAGTGCCGTCATGGCCGACCACAAGGCCAGCCCGAGTGTCATCAACCGAACGCGGTGCCAGCTATCCGCGAGTTTGCCGAGCGGGATGCCGAACAGCGCGTAGAACACGCCGAATGCGGTGCCGTAGAGAAATCCAAGATCGTCGTCACCGATACCCAGATCGGCCTTGATGTCTTCCGCAAGGATCGAAAGGATGTTCCGATCGATGAAGTTCAGGACATAGATCAGGACGAGAACGCCAAGCGCATACCAGCTATAGGCCGGCACCTTCCGATCTGGCAGCATACCGGTTTCGCCCGCAGGCGTTTCCGCTATCGGATTGGTCAAGCATTCTCTCCCTCGATCGCCGGAGCATCCGGCGCGTAGGGCGTCGTATCGCGTACCCCGGCTTCAGAAAACCCTTTTCGGCGCAATCTGCACGAATCACAGCGCCCGCAGGCTTTCATATCCGGTGTGGGGTCGTAGCAACTCCAGCTCCATCCCGGATCGAAACCCAGCCGGTCGCACTCGCGCGCGATGTCTGCCTTGCTGAGATACTGAAGCGGCGCATGGATCGTGAACGGCGTTCCGGCATCACCCGATTTCGTCCCGAGACGCGCCGTTGCGGCGAAGCTCGCGATGAATTCCGGGCGGCAGTCCGGATAGCCTGAATAATCGAGGGCATTGACGCCGATGAAAATGTCGCTGCTGCCGGATGTCTCAGCGAATGCCGTCGTCAATGACAGGAAAACGAGATTACGGGCGGGAACGTAGGTAACTGGAATATCATCAGTCACACCCGATTTCGGCACGTCGATCTCGGACGTCAGAGCAGACCCGCCGAACTGTCGCAGATCGAGCGACAGTTCGACATGCCGACCGACACCGAGCTTTTCGACGATCAGCCTGGCCGACTGAAGTTCGCGCGCATGGCGTTGCCCGTAATCTATGGTCAGCGCATGAACGTCGTAACCCTGCTCCTGCGCCAGACCGGCGACGACCATCGAATCGAGGCCGCCCGACAGCAGGATGGCGGCGACTGGTTTATCCTTGGATGCCATTCCCCGGCGCTAAAGCGCCAAGGTTCGGCCCGCAACAGTCACCTGCAGGAACCGACCCGTCGCGCCTCCGCCGCGAACTGGAACGGACGACCGCTCTTGATGCCTTGGCTTTCGATTTGAACGAGCTCGGCATTCTCGCGGCGGATGCTGGTCCGACCGTAACCGTCTCCACGGCACGTGTACTGGACGGTTACGGAGCTCCGGCCATCCTCGACCACGAAGCGGTTACAATCGCTGCGCGGATGACGCAGACGCAGGAACTCCTTGCCCGAGCGGACGCAGAGGCGCCGTTTGGCGGCACCGTCGCGATACCGCAGCTCCCAAGCGCCGGGCGACAGGCTGTCCAGCATTGCGAGGGACGACTGTGCCGCCGCCGGAACGCAGGCCAAACCGGCCAACAATCCGGCAATCGCGAGGGTCTTGGTCTTCGTTTTCATTTCAGTCCTAGAAAGCAGATAGAAGCAGGTTTCACGCCGCGACCGGAAATTTTCGCGAGCAAAACGCGCAGTCGACCGTGATGATCCCCTCATCGTCACGCATCTCGGCTCGCTCCTCTTCCGGAAATTTCATAAGCACGTCACGATAATGTTCGGGACTGCACCGGCAACCGCGGACCAGCGAGTGCCCCGCAATCGTACGGACTTCGGTTTCCTCGTGGAACAGCCGCCATACAATCGCCTCGAGAGATAGTTCGGGATCAAGCAGTTCTTCGTGCCGCAAGGTCGTCGCAAGGGCCATCACGTGCTCCCATTCCGGATGATCGAGCCGCGTGTGCAAACGCTCGCGCCCTTCCTCGCCTTCGGGAAGGTGCTGCACCAGTAGCCCAGCGGCAGAGCACGTATCGCCGTCCAGCCGCACCGCCGTCTTGATCAGCGAAGGCACCTGCTCGGACTGTACGAAATAGGTCTCGCACGCTTCGCCTAGCGTCTCTCCTTCGAGGGGAACGATGCCCTGATAGCGGCCCTGCTTCCCGGCGCCGTCGAAAGTGATGGCGAGGAACCCCTTGCCGAACAAGGCGAACAAGGATGGGTTCGCGCCAAGTTCTGCCAGACGCTCGCGATCGAAATCGACATAGCCTCGCAATTCGCCTGCCCGGTAATCGCACACCAGGAGCCGCACGGTCCCTGCCTCGGTCTGCGCCTGCATCGTGACCTGCGCATCGTCGTCTTTCAGCAGGCTACCCAAAAGCGACGCAATCACGAGAGCTTCGGCCAGCAGAAGCGCGATGGGTGCAGGATAGTCGTGAGCTGAAAGGATCTCCTGCAGCACCGAGTCCAGCCGTACCAGCCGCCCCCGCGCATCGCGGGACGGAATGGTAAAGGCTAGCGGCTTGTCGGAAAAGGTTTCGGCGGCATCTACGTCGTTCGTCATGCCGTCCATATGGGAACGGGATTGCGGTTCTTTAAGAGTGCGGCACGAGCTTGCCGAGCGACCACAGCAGGATGGATTTCTGCGCGTGTATCCGGTTTTCCGCTTCGTCGAACACAAGAGACTGCGGTCCTTCGAAAACGTCCTCGGAAACCTCGTCGCCCACATGGGCCGGCAGGCAGTGCAGAAATACCGCATCGTTCTTCGCGGCTGCCACGATCGAGCCATCGACCCGGTAAGGCTGCATCGCACGGATCTTGTCGTCCGCATGATCCTGACCCATCGAAACCCAGGTGTCCGTGATCAACACGTCCGCGTCAGCTGCCGCAGTGCGTGCATCGCGAAAGACCTCGATCTGCGCATCGCCGGTACGGGCTGTCTCTATGAAGCTCTGGTCGGGCTCGTATCCTATGGGACAGGCGACGCGCACGTTGAACTTCATCAGTCCGGCCGCCTCGATGACCGAGTTCAGGACGTTATTGCCATCGCCGAACCATGCGACATCGAGGCCGGGCAGCGCTTTGCCATGCTCCACAAGGGTAAGCAGATCGGCGACAATCTGGCAGGGGTGCGACCTGTCGGTCAGCCCGTTGATGACCGGTACATGCGCATGATGCGCGAGCTTTTCCGCCTTGGCATGATCGTCAGTGCGAATCATGATCGTATCGACCATCCGGCTGAGCACGCGGGCGGTATCGGCGATGCTTTCGCCCCGCCCCAATTGGCTGGTCCCCGAATCAAGGATCAAGGCAGACCCGCCCAGCTGCCGCATGGCGATATCGAAGCTGACACGCGTCCGGGTCGAGGCCTTCTCGAATATCATTCCGAGCACATGCCCGGCGAGCGGTGCATCGTCGTCCGGCGAACCTTTTGGCCGGCCTTCGCGCGCTGCCTTGCGGTCGATCGCATCGCCGATCATTGCCGCGAGCGCATTGCCTCCAGCATCCGAGAGGTCGAGAAAGTTGCGAACCGCCGGAGCGAGATCGAGCGCCTCGCGATCCATCACGCAGCCATGGCAGGGTCGTAACTTTCCGCACCGGCGGAAAGCTTCTGGAAGAATTCGTCGAACTCGGCGTCGTCCGCCACCAGTGGTGGAAGGATTCGGAGCGTTTGATCACCCGCGGCAACAGTAAGCAATTGGTGATTGTCACGCAGATGCACGAAGAACGGCCGGCTTTCGCCTTTCATGCGAATGCCGAGCATCAGCCCCTTGCCGCGCACGAAATCGAACAGATCGGGATAATTGCCGATGAACTGTTCGAGGCGGCTTCTCAACCGTTCGCCCTTTTGCGTAACGTCGCCGAGGAACGCGTCGTTCGCCACCGTCTCCATCACCGCCATGCCGGCCGCCATTCCCAGCGGATTGCCGCCATAGGTCGAACCGTGGGCTCCGAAGCCCATGCCGCGCGCCGCCTTTTCGGTGGCAAGGCACGCACCGAGCGGGAATCCGCCCCCGATGCCCTTCGCGCTTGCCATGATGTCGGGCTCGACGCCGTAATGCTCGTAGGCATAGAGTTTGCCGGTCCGTGCGACGCCGCATTGCACCTCGTCGAAAACCAGCATCAGATCGTGTTCGTCGCAGAGCGCGCGAAGACCGCTGATGAATTCCTGCGATGCAGGGCGGATACCCCCCTCGCCCTGGATCGGTTCGACGAGGAAGCCGGCGGTCTTGTCCGTCACCAAGGCTTTGGCAGCTTCGAGATCGTCGAACTCGGCATAGTGGAACCCGCCGAGCAGGGGCAGGAAGCCCTTGTGCATCTTTTCCTGATTGGATGCGCTGATCGTGGCCATCGTGCGACCATGGAAGGCGCTGGTGAAGGTAATCAGCTCCGTCCGCTCAGGGTTTCGGGCCTCGTGCTGATGATAGGCACGCGCCGTCTTGATCGCACATTCGACCGCTTCGGCACCGGAATTGGTGAAGAACACCGTATCTGCAAAAGTCTTGTCGACCAGCTTTTGCGCCAGCGCCTCGCCCTGTGGGCTGCCGTAGAGATTGGAAACGTGCATCAGCTTCGCCGCCTGCTCCTGAATCGCATCGATCAGGCGCGGATGCGAATGGCCGAGGAGGTTGACGGCAATGCCGCTGGCAAAATCGAGATACCGCGTGCCGTCCTCGTCGATCAAATGGCAATTATCGCCTTCGACCGGGCGGACGCCGCAACGGGGATAGACGGGCATGAGCGGCGAAATCGACATGAAGCCTCCGAGGGAATGCGAACGGTAAAATCAAATGGCGACTCCCTGCACGAGGGAGCCGCCATGAATGCGTTTGCCAACGATGTATGCCGAGCCGAGCTGCCGGTCAAACCCGCAGCCCGGGCCGGAAATCAATCGGCAGGAACGAGGTTCACCGCTGAATGCTTTCCGCGGCGATCGACTTCCAGGTCGAACTCGTAGCGCTCGCCTTCGTTGAGCCCGCTAAGGCCGGACCGTTCCACCGCGCTGATATGCACGAATGCGTCCGGCTGGCCGTCGTCGCGCGTCAAGAAGCCGAAGCCCTTCATCGAATTGAAGAACTTGACCGTACCCGTGGCTTTTTCGCCGGTAAGCTCGCGACGCGGCGCCGCATCCCGCGAATCGCGACCGGCGGGTGCACCGCCCGAACCGCGCTCGTTCACCGGAACGACGTCGCCGACGATCTGGAGATCCTGTGCCGAGACCTTACCGCCGCGATCGACGAGGTTGAACTCGAGTTCCTGGCCTTCGCCCAAACCTTCGAGACCGGCGCGTTCGACTGCGCTGATGTGGACGAAGATGTCTTCGCCGCCGCCGCCGCGATTACCGCCGCCGAAGCCGCCCCCACCGCCACGGTTGCCGCCGCCGAAGCCGCCACCGCCGCCGCGATTTCCGCCACCGAATCGGTCACCGCCACCGCCGAAACGATCGCCGCCGCCACCGAAGCGGTCACCACCGCCATAGCCGCCGCCCTGCGGTTCGAAACCGCCGCCCGGCCCACCGAACGGATCGAAACTGTCTTCCCCGAAACCGTCGCGTTTGTCCCGTCCCCGACGGCGTCCTCTATCGTAACCCATAATTCAAATCGTACCTTGTCGCGCAGCCCATCTACCCCAGGCCCGGCGCGCAGACTGCAAGTTGCACCGGGTGCGAGCGGGCCCCAGCAAGCTAGCGGACCTGCCCCTCATCAGCTGCAGGCATAACGGCAATTGGCTCATGATGCGAATGTTTTAGTGTCCATTCGCGCAATTCGACACCCGATCGTGGCCCACGGGTTGCCGAATGTTCGAATTTGTTGAAATCGAAATCGGGATTGGGCAACGCACAACCATGGAAATCATGGCCCTGTTGAGCGATCCGGCCGCTTGGCTCGCGCTGCTGACGTTGATCGCTCTCGAAGTCGTTCTCGGGATCGACAATCTTATCTTCATCGCGATCCTGTCGAATAAGTTGCCGGAGCACCAGCAGCAGAAGGCGCGCCGTATCGGCCTCTCGCTAGCCCTGATCATGCGCATCGGTCTGCTCATGCTGATCGGCTGGCTCGTGACGCTTCAGGATCCCCTGTTCGATCTCGGCCTCCGCGGAGCGCCCAACGAATATGGCGAACCGACATTCGAAACGGCTTTTTCGGGCCGTGACCTGATCCTGCTCGTCGGCGGGCTCTTCCTCCTGTGGAAGGCGACCAAGGAAATCCACCATTCGATGGAGCCGGAAGACAATTCGGGCGACATCATGGACAAGACGCCCAGCGCGGTCGGCGCGGCCACGGCCGGTTTCGGCGCGGTGATCCTGCAGATCATCGCCATCGACCTCGTCTTTTCCGTCGATTCGATCCTTACCGCAGTGGGCATGACCGATGAAATTCCGATCATGGTCACCGCCGTCGTCATCACGGTGGGCATCATGATGATCGCAGCGGACCCGCTGGCGCGCTTCATCGAGAAGAACCCGACCTTGGTGATGCTGGCGCTCGCCTTTCTCGTCATGATCGGGGTAGTTCTGATCGCCGACGGTTTCGGCTTCCATGTGCCGAAGGGTTATATCTACGTCGCGATGGGGTTCTCTGTCGGCGTGGAAATCCTCAACATGGTCCAGCGCAACAAGCGGGCACGTGAAACGGCCGCAGCAGGAGCCGAGGCATGAGCGATTTTCGAACCATTACCGGCGATTTCATCGCCAGCCCGCAAATCGCGGCGAGCGATCTCGCCGAAGCGAAACAACGCGGCGTGACCTGCGTGGTGAACAACAGGCCGGACGGCGAGGCACCGGACGAGCCGCAATCGGCCGACATCGAGGCCGCCGCGAAGGAACTCGGTCTGGACTATTGTTACATTCCGGTCGGTCATGCCGGTTTCAGTCTGCAGCAGGTCGAGGCACTGGCGGACGCCCTCGAACAAGCGGAAGGCAAGGTGCTCGGATATTGCCGCTCGGGTACGCGCTCGACCCTATTGTGGGCTATGGCGGAGGCGAAGCGCGGCGAAAGCCCGGATGCGATCGCAGAGGCCGCAGCCGGGGGAGGCTACGACGTTTCTCCGGTGCGCGCGACCATGGACGCTCTGGCGGCGCAAGGGCGCTAACGCCCGAAAGGTCTCTTTCCGAAACGCTATTGCCGGGCGTCCCGCCCCCTCCTAACCTTTCGGCAAAAAGGAGAGGCGGAGATGGATGAATTCGATATCGTCGTGATCGGCGGCGGAAGCGCCGGCAGCGCCGTGGCCGGACGGCTGGCGCAAGCGGGAAGGAGCGTGTGCCTCCTCGAAGCCGGCGGACGCAACACCGGCACGAAGATCACCATGCCCGGGATGCTCGCCATCCCGAACCCCGGTTCGAACTACATGTTCGAGACCGTGCCGCAAAAGGGTCTGAACGGCAGGCAGGGCTATCAGCCGCGCGGCAGGGGCCTTGGCGGCTCGTCGGCCATCAATGCGATGATCTATATCCGCGGCAATCGTTGGGATTACGACAATTGGGCCGCGCTCGGCTGCCACGGCTGGGCCTATGATGACGTCCTGCCCTATTTCAAGAAGTCCGAGCGCAACGTACGCGGCGGCGACGAATATCACGGCGCTGAAGGGCCGCTCTGGGTGTCGGACCAGAAATATCTCAATCCCGGCAGCTATGCCTTCGTCGAGGCCGCCGCGCAGCTCCAATTGCCGCGCAACGACGATTTCAACGACGACACCCAGGAAGGTTTCGGGATCTATCAGGTGACGCAGAAGGACGGCGAACGCTGGTCCGCTTCACGCGCCTATGTCGAACCCTTGCGCAAGTCGCATTTCCTCGATGTCCGCATCGGGGTGACCGTTCAGAAGATCGAAGTCGAAGACGGCCGCGCAACCGGCGTGACCTATTCCGCCGGAAACCGCAGCCGCACAGTCACCGCACGAAGCGGTGTGGTGCTTTCCGCGGGGGCATTCAATTCGCCGCAAATCCTTATGCTTTCGGGTATCGGACCCGCATCGCATTTGAAGGAACACGGCATCGAGCCGCTGGTCGACAAGCCGGCGGTCGGCGCCGACCTGCAGGACCATATCGATTACGTCTCGAGCTGGAAGACCGAGAGCAAGGACTTCATCGGCAATTCGCTGTCCGGCACGGTTAAGATGGCAAGGGCCATGCTCGAACACCGTCGCAGCAAAACGGGCGTCATGACCACGCCCTATGCCGAGGCGGGCGGTTTCTGGAAGGTGATGGACGATGCCCCAGCGCCCGACGTGCAATGGCATTTCGTCCCCGCCATGCTGGAGAACCATGGCCGAACCAGCGTGAAAGGCCATGGCTTCTCGCTGCATGCCTGCGTGCTGCGCCCGGAAAGCCGCGGAACCGTGCGGCTCGACAGCCGCGATGCAAGCCACGCGCCCCGGATCGACCCCAATTTCCTAGACGACGAGCGCGACATGGCGGTGCTCCGCAAAGGCGTGCGCTTCTCGCACCGGATTGCCTCTTCGCCGTCACTCGCGCGGTACGAGCCGCAGGATCGCTATCCGATCGATCTCGACGACGATGCCCAGCTCGACGAACTGATCCGCAACCGTGCGGACACCGTCTACCATCCTGTCGGCACGTGCCGCATGGGATCCGACGATGCGGCAGTGGTGGATACTCGCCTCAAGTCGGGGGACGTCGAGGGGCTGTGGGTCGCCGATGCCAGCATCATGCCGCGCCTCGTATCAGGCAACACGAATGCGCCCAGCATCATGATCGGCGAACGCTGCGCCGATTTCGTGAAGGCGCACCTCGCGGCCTGATCGACAAAAAAGGGGCCGAAGCTTTCTCGCTCCGGCCCTTGAAAGGCGTTGTTCGCAGGAGGAACAAGGGTTGGCGGCGGCACCGGGAGAGGAGAGAAAGGCGCCGCCGCCGAACTGGTTCAGTTGTAGGCGCGCTCCCCGTGTTCGGAGATGTCGAGGCCGTTGACCTCTTCTTCTTCCGAAACACGCAGCCCGGTGAGAAGCTTGGCGACGAAGCCGGCAATGACAGTGCCGATTGCGGCCCAGACGATCGTAACGACCACGCCTTCGCCCTGAATAATGAATTGGGCGAGCGTTCCGGTCGATCCGTCGCCCGGTCCGCCGAGCCACGGCTGGTAGACGATGGCAGTGCCCAGCGCGCCGACGATACCGCCAACGCCGTGGATGCCGAATGCGTCGAGACTATCGTCGTAGCCGAACTTCGCCTTCGCCTTGGCGACCATGAAGTAGCACACCAGCGAAGCGACGATGCCCAGCAGGATTGCTCCGAACGGGCCGCTATTGCCCGCCGCAGGTGTCACCGCGACGAGGCCGGCAATGACGCCCGAGCAGAAGCCCAGCGCGCTCCCCTTGTGACCGGCGAGTCGTTCCAGCACCATCCAGGTCAACGCACCCGCTGCCGTGGCGACGAAGGTGTTGATCATGGCAAGGCCCGCAACACCGTCCGCCTCCAGTTCGGATCCGGCGTTGAAGCCGAACCAGCCCACCCACAGAAGGCCGGTGCCGATCATGGTCATCACAAGGCTGTGCGGCGGCATCGGTTCGGCCGGATAGCCACGCCGCTTGCCGAGCATCATGGCAAGGACGAGGCCAGAGACACCCGCATTGATATGGACAACGGTACCGCCCGCAAAATCGAGCGCGCCGGCATCGAACAGCAAGCCGCCGTCCCACCACACCATGTGGGCGATCGGGAAATAGACCAGCGTCAGCCAGATCGGCACGAACACCATCACCGCAGTGAACTTCATCCGCTCCGCAGTCGCGCCAAGGATCAGCGCGGCGGTGATGGCGGCAAAGGTCATCTGGAAGCTGACGAAGACATATTCGCTGATGACTTCATCGCTGAACGTCGCCGCCGTGCTGTCTGCTGTGGTTCCAGTCAGGAACAGGTTGCCCCAGCTGAAGAAGCTGTTGCCCTCCGGACCGAAAGCGGTCGAATAGCCCCACATCACCCATACCAGCATGGCCAGCGCGGCCGTCGCGCCGACTTGCGTCAGGGTCGAGAGCATATTCTTGGAGCGGGTCAGGCCACCATAGAACAGTGCAAGGCCCGGCAGGATCATCAAGAGGACGAGAATGGTCGAGGTCATCATCCAGGCGTTGTTGCCCGGATTGGCGACGGCGGCTGCCGCCTCGGTGGTCGCGCCGGCGATCGGCGTGCCGACTTCGCCTGCCGCCGTAGCAGCCTCCTGCGCGAAGGCGGCGGTGGCCGCGATGAAGGAACCGCCGAGCGTTGCCGTAGCGGTAAAGAGATTTCGTGGTGTCATGGTGCCCTCCTTGCCGATCACAGCGCAGTGTCGCCGGTTTCCCCGGTGCGGATGCGGGTTGCGCCCGCGAGGTCGAAGACGAAGATCTTGCCGTCGCCGATCGCTTCGGTGCTGGCGACTTGCTGGATGGTTTCGACCACCTGCGCTGCCAGGTCGTCGCTCGTAGCGATTTCCAGCTTCACCTTGGGCAGCATGTTGGTCGAGTATTCGGCGCCTCGATAAATCTCGGTCTGGCCTTTCTGGCGGCCGAAACCCTTGACCTCGGTGACGGTCATCCCGGCAACGCCGATCCCGCCGAGCGCTTCACGCACCTCGTCGAGCTTGAACGGCTTGATGACAGCGATGATGAATTTCATGGCTGAACCCCCTTGTTCCAACGATCCGGGTGTTCCCGGCTTTCGCACCTGCAGCAAAAGCCGTGCCAATATGTTACCGAAGGATTACCGAGGGCGACGAAGGGGGCTTGCGCCGATTTATTGCCTGTTTTTTAAGCAGCTGCCGCGCTTTTGTGCAGGTTCAATGTCGCCACAACAGGCAAATGGTCGCTCGCTACGGCAGACAATGCGGTGTGATGCGTGTGCGCGTCGACGCAGGTCCAGTGCGGCGTCGTGCATATACGGTCGAGATTGGCGATCGGTCTGCGGCTGGGATAACTGCGCCCAGGTGTTATGACGTTCCAGCCTTTGCTAAATTCGCGCATCGCGCCCGTTGCGCGGCCCCATTGGTTGAAATCCCCCATCAGGACGGTGGGCAGATCGCGACGACAGGTATTTACCACGTCGATGAGCGAGCGGATCTGATCGCGCCGCCGCAGCCCGGACAGGTCGAGATGCGTCCCGATTATGCGGATGCGTGTGCCCTCAACGGTAATTTCACCGCACGCCGCGCCGCGCGGCTCCAACGTCGGCAAATCGAGCGGTTCGCCCTCATGCACATCGTACCTACGGCGAACCAGCAACGCATTGCCATGCCAGCCGATGCTGCGCGGCCGCTTGGCAACCTTGACCAGACGCCACGGACTGTCGTCGATATCCTTGCGCGAAAGCGTCGTTTCACGCGCGCCGATCCGGCGGTCGACTTCCTGCAACGCGATGATGTCGGCATCGATTTCGTGCAGCACCGCCATGATCCGCTCCGGATCGCGGCGGCGGTCCATTCCGACGGATTTGTGAATGTTATAACTGGCAAAGGTGATCGGCACGCAGCATTCAATGCGCGAGCGGCCAGCTATGTTTCGCCGCGGCCTAGAGAAAATCTCTCAGGGTCGCCATGAAGCGGTCGAACTGATCGTGATGAAGCCAGTGCCCGGCATTCTCGAACTCGATCACTTCGGCAGTCGAGAAATGCTCCAGCCGCCCGTCGCCCTCCGGATTCGAAGCCCAACTATCGGCACCGTAAAGGAGCAGGGTCGGCGCGGTGATCGCAGCCCACATCTGATGCAGAAATTCGTCCGCCACATCCTCCACGGACCAGACGTTCAGATGCGGATCGAACTTCCAGCTATAGGTGCCGTCCTCGTTCTTGTTGACGCCGTGGACGGTAAGGTGCCGCGCCTGCGCTTCGGTGAGGTAGCTGTTTTCCTCGATCATCCGGCGGAATGCCGCCTCGATACTTTCGTATTTGCGCGGACTGCGCGCCGAGGCACCCCGCTTCTTCCCGATCCATTCCGCCATCCGCTCGGGATAGGGGGTCTCGCGCTGTTCCGCCTGCCGCTTCGGACTGGGACCGAGCCCCTCGATGGCGACCAGTTTGCGCACCTGATCGGGGAATACGCCGGCATAGCGTAGCGCGACATTGCCACCCATCGAATGGCTGACGATCGTCACCGGCCCCCGGCCGAGCTGATGCACGAACTGCGCGAGATCGTAGACCATGTCCGAGACCTGGTAATTGCCGTCGTTCACCCAGTCGCTGTCACCATGGCCGCGATGGTCGAACGCGGTAACGTGCCAGTCGTCGCACAGGCTTTCTGCGACCCAGTCCCAGCTGCGCGCATGATCGCGCCCGCCATGGACGAGGACGAGCGGCGGCTTTTCTCTGCCGCTGTCGTCCTTCTTGCCCCAATCGAGATAGTTGAGGCGCAGGCGCTGAGAAATGAAGGTTTGCGAGGTAGGGCCGTTGAGCATGCGGTCATGTGCCGCGACTAAAAGCCCTCGGCAAGCCCTGTCGGCCTAACGCTCCTTGGTGGCCGAGAAAGTCAGCTCGGGATTCTTTTCCTGCTGATAGCTGACGTCCCACGGGCTTTTCGCCATAAAGACGAGATCGCCGTCGCGGTCGCGCGCGAGATTGGCGCGGTTGAAGCTTTCGAATTCGTCCAGCGCCTTGTCGTCGCCCTTCAGCCAGCGCGCGGTCGCGAAGGGCGACGGCTCGAGTGCCGCTTCCACCTTGTATTCCGCCGACAGCCGCGAGATCAGCACTTCAAGCTGCAACTGGCCGACCACGCCCACGATATGCTGCGCGCCGATCTCCGGGTAGAACACTTGGATCACGCCTTCCTCGGAAAGATCGTCGAGCGCTTTCCTGAGCTGCTTGGTCTTGGTCGGATCCTTCAGTTGGACGCGGCGCAAGATTTCCGGTGCGAAGTTCGGCAGGCCGGTAAAGCGCACCTCGTTCTTCTCGCTCAGCGTATCGCCGACACGCAGTGTGCCGTGATTGGGAATGCCGATGATATCGCCCGGCAAAGCGGTGTCTGCGATCTCGCGATCCTGCGCGAAAAACAGGATCGGCGAATGCACCGCGATCGGTTTCCCGAGCCCGCTAGGGGTCAACTTCATGCCGCGTTTGAACGTGCCGGAGACCTGCCGCATGAAAGCGATCCGGTCGCGGTGATTGGGGTCCATGTTCGCCTGGACCTTGAAGATGAAGCCGGTCACCTCATCGTGGCTCGGCGCGATTTCGCCCTCGTCCGCCGGTTGGGGGCGCGGCGGCGGCGCGTATTTCGCGATCGCGTCGATGATCGTCTCCACCCCGAATTCCTTCAGTGCGCTGCCGAAATAGACAGGCGTGAGATCGCCGTTGCGATAAGCCTCGTAATTGAAGGCGGGATATCCCTCGCGCGCCAGCAAACCGTTTTCGGCGATCCGCTCGACCCCATCGCTTGAAAGATGCTCGGCAAGCGCGGGATCCTCCGGCCCTTCGACCTTCACGGTCTTTCCGCGAAATTCCTTGCCGTCGCCTTCGGGAAGATACAGTTCGTTCTCCTCGAAATCGTAAACGCCCTCGAACAGCCCGCCCATGCCGACCGGCCAGCTCATCGGCGCGGTATCGAGGGCGAGCTTTTCAGCGATCTCGTCCAGCAGTTCGAACGGATCGCGCCCCTCGCGGTCGATCTTGTTGATGAGCGTGATGATGGGCACACTGCGGAGGCGGCACACTTCGAACAGTTTGAGCGTTTGCGCCTCGATACCGGCCGCCGCATCCAGCACCATGATTGCCGAATCGACCGCGGTCAGCGTGCGATACGTATCTTCCGAAAAGTCCTCGTGCCCCGGCGTGTCGAGCAGGTTGAAGGTAATCCCGTCCCGCTCGAACGTCATCACGCTGGAGGTGACGGAAATGCCGCGCTGCTGCTCGATCTTCATCCAGTCGCTGCGCGCCCGCCGTGCCTGCCCACGCGCCTTCACCTCGCCCGCAAGGTGGATCGCCCCGCCGCGCAGCAACAGCTTTTCGGTCAGCGTCGTCTTACCCGCATCGGGGTGAGAGATGATCGCGAATGTACGGCGGGACTGGGCGCTATCGGACGACATGGTGGCGAGCGCCTAGCGGCAGCCACGCCGCGCGTCCACAAGACCTGTTCGCGCGAGAGCGGTTTTGCATGAGGGCTACTCTTCGCGTTTGCCCGCGAACCATTTTTTAAGACGGACGCCAACACAATGTCATGACATCGAGGGGGATCGATATGTGGCATACGATTTTAAAAATTCGTCTTCTGTTCGGTCTTGTTCCGGCACTGGCCGTCGTTCTTTGGGCAGGGATCGATAGCGGCGAAACCTATTACGAAAAATCGCCCGAAGAGATCCGGCGCGCGATCGCCTCGGCCTATCTGCCGGTCCATATCCTGGGCGATACCGTAAAGCGCAGCCGCGTGACGCAGCCTGCAGATGGCACGGTCGTGACCGCGCTATTGGACGAAAACGACGTCGAACTGATGCGTTTCGTCACGACGGTAACCCCCGACGATACAGGGGCGACCGTGAAGACCGACGTCGTCCAACCTGAAGGCAAACATGCCGAACGGGCTCACAAGGCGATGAAGGAGCAAACCTTCGCGATGTCGCTTCTGGAAGTTCTGGCAGAGGAGCATGTTGCCGCCGCGATAGAAGGCCGACCCTTCGACATGCTCGCGTTCAATCCGACGGCCAAGGCACTTGCCGGGCCGATGGGCATGGCACAGGACTTCGACGAAATTAACCGATTGGCCGCCGAGGACGCGGCTTACATGCAGGACGAAGCTTTCCGCGAACAATACGGTGACGATTGGGGGACCACAACGCCATCGAAGCGCGATGGTTGGGGAACCGAAAAGGCTGCTAAAACGGACGGTTGGGGCGACTGACAACCAGCCGCCCATCCTTCCATTCCGTCACAGGGACGATTAGCTTTGTTCGCGGTTCGACCGGGTTCAGCGCAAATGCGCAGTGAGCATCCACAATTGCTTGTCGATCATGCGCGAGGCGTCGATCAGGACGTCCTGCGAGGAAGGATCGCTGTCACCGGTCGCTTCAATACGCTGGTTGATGCGGTCGGATACGGCCTTGTACTGCGAGGCCAGTTGCCGGACGGACTCGATGCCGTTCAGCTCGGCGACCGGAGGTTCAGGCAGACGCGATTGCTGGGCGGACGCGGTGAGCCGCCCGTCCGCCGGCGATCCGAGCGCACGCATACGTTCCGCCGTCACGTCGAACATGCCGTTTTGTGCCTGGTAGAACTCTCCCAGCATCTCGTGAAGCTGGTAGAAGTTCGGCCCGACGAGGTTCCAGTGCATCTGGTGCGTCGCCTGCGACAAGGCGATCAGATCGTATGTCGTCGCTTGAAGTGCATCAATGGACGCCTGACGGTCACCTGCATCGTGCGCAGCAAAATTTTGCGGTGCTGCATTTTGTGCAAAGACCGGCGTGGTAATGAGCGCAAGCGGAAGGACCGCAGCTGCGAACTTTTTCATCGTTATCCCTTTCGGATCATCTCCGTCCGGTAATAAAACGCGAAGAGATTGGACAGCGTTCCGGATCTGGGTCGCTAGATGCGCAAGACGGTTTCGCGACAGTGACCTATGTTCGCGCCACCCGAAACCCCGCGAAATCCTGGCTTACCGGCATCAGTTCCAAACGGTTGATGTTGAGGTGCGATGGCAGTTCGGCGATCCACAGGATAGTGTTCGCGATATCTTCGCCCGTCATCGGGTCTGCGCCGCGATAGAGATCGTCACTGGCCTCTTGGCTGCCGGTGCGGACCTTGGTGAATTCGGTCTCGACCATGCCTGGCTCGATGCTCGTCACGCGCACGCCGGTGCCGTGAAGATCAGCCCGTAGCGCCAGTGTGAAGTGGTTGGCAAAGGCCTTGCTGCCGGCATAGACGTTCCCGCCAGGATAAACGTAGCTGCCCGCGACCGACCCGATCGTAACAATCGCGCCTTTGCGCTCGATCAGGCCGGGCAGCAGCTTGCGCGTAAGGCGGACCATGGCGGTCACGTTGGTGTCGATCATGGTCTGCCAGTCGTCGAGATCGGCATCCTGCGCGGGCGAGAGACCCTGCGCGAGGCCGGCATTGTTAACAAGCAGATCGATGCCGCGAAAGTCTTTGGGCAAAGCCTCCAGCGCTTCGTCCATCGCCGTGTTGTCGCGTACGTCGAACACTGCCGGGTGGACCTTGTCTTCGCCCAGTTCGGAGACCAGCGCATCGAGCCGCTCCTTACGCCGCCCTGTGGCGACACAGCGCCAGCCGTTCGCAGCAAGTCCCCGAACCGTCGCCTCACCGATCCCGGCCGTTGCGCCGGTTACGAATGCCGTTTTCATCCTCGAAGCTCCGCGCCTTGCTTGGCGGCATTGGCCACCACCTTGTCCGATATCGCCTTGATCTCATCATCGGTGAAGCTCTTCTCGCCCGGTTGCAGCGTCACTTCGACCGCGACGGATTTGCGTCCTTCGGGGACGCCCTGACCGACGAAGACGTCGAACACCTGAGCATCGACGATGGCTTTTTTGTCCGCCCCGCGCACGGCCTTCACGAGATCGCCTGTCGTGACCTCGCTGGGAACGAGGAAGGCGAAATCGCGCGTGATCGCCTGCAGAGCCGGCGGATCGTAAGCCGGACGGGCGAAGCTCGCTCCTCCCTTCTTCGCGGGAATTGCATCGAGGAAGATTTCGGTCGCGACCACCGGACCGTCCAAGTCGAACGCTTTTAGCGTGCGCGGATGCAGCGCCCCGAAACGGGCGAGCACGTTCTTCGGGCCGAGCCGCAAGGTGGCGGACTGGCCGGGATGGAATTGCTCACCTGCATCGTCCATTACCATGAGGTTGCCAACCGGCGCGCCCGCCGCTTCGAGCAACGCCATCGCTTCGGCCTTCGCATCGAACGCATCGAAGCCTTGCGCCTTCCCGTTCGCCCAGCCGCGCGCCGTGCGGTCGCCCACCAGCACGACGCCGAGGGTCGGCTTCTCGTCACTTGCCCCGTTCTTGCCCCTGAAATAGCGGCGGCCGATCTCGAACAGGCGACTGGTCGCCGATCCGCGATCGGCGTTGCGCTTCGCCGCGCCAAGCAGACCGGGAAGGAGCGAGGGGCGCATCGCCTTCATGTCCTCGCTGATCGGGTTGTCGAGTACCCAAAGCTCGCCGCCATCGCCGAAATGTTCGGCCTCGCCGGTCGGCAGGAAGCTCCACGTCACGGCTTCGTTCAGGCCGCGCGCGGCGGCGGAGCGGCGCAGCATGCGCTCCATTTGCTGCTGCGGCGAGGCGGTCGGCTTTGCGACACCGTCGCGGCGCGGAAGCGGAACGCTCTCGACCTTGTCCAAGCCATATATCCGCACTACTTCCTCGACCAGATCGGCCGGCCCCTCGACGTCATGTCGACGCGGCGGAACCGTGACCTGCCAATCAGCTCCGACCCTGAAGTCGAGCCCTTCGAGGATCCGACGCTGCTCGTCCTCGGCGATCTCCACTCCGCCCAACCGCTTCGTCAGCGCTGGGTCGAAGGTCAGCACCTGCGCCTCGACCGGTGGCTTGCCTGCGCGAACCACTTCGCTCGCTTCGCCGCCGCAGATGCGCAGGATCAGTGACGTCAGGATCGCTAGGCCGTCGTCGAGGAATTCGGGGTCGACGCCCCGCTCGAACCGTGTGCGCGCATCGGTCGCAAGACCGAGCTTGCGACCCGTCACGCCGATCCGCTCAGGATCGAAATAGGCGATCTCCAGCAGCACGTCGGTCGTTCCGTCGCCTACCGACGAATGCTCGCCGCCCATAATTCCCGCGATGTCGTGCACGCCGCTATCGTCGGCGATGACGGTCATCGTTTCATCGAGTGTGTAGGCCTTCTCGTTCAGCGCCTCGATCTTCTCGCCGTCCTTCGCACGCCGCGCGACCACGGGGCCGGTCAGCTTGGCGAGATCGTAGGCATGGGCCGGCCGGCCGAAGGCGAGCATCAGGTAATTCGTGATGTCGACCACGGCGCTGATCGGGCGCTGCCCGGCAGCGATCAGGCGGCGCTGCATCCATTCCGGACTGGCGCCGTTCGAAATGCCGCGCACCGTCCGGGCATAGAATGCCGGGCAACCTTCTACGTCGTCGGTGCGGATTTCAACCGGACATGGGCCGTCGGCCTCGATCTCGGACACGTCTATCGGCTTGAACGTGCCGACGCCTGCCGCCGCAAGGTCGCGCGCGATACCGTACACGCCCATGCAATCGGGGCGGTTGGGCGTGATCGCCACGTCGAACACCGGGGATGCGTCGTGATATTCCGCAAAGCTCTGGCCGACCGGCGCATCGTCAGGCAATTCGATGATGCCGTCATGCTCGTCACCGAGTTTCAGCTCGCGCACCGAACACATCATCCCGTTCGATTCGACGCCGCGAATGGCGCTCTTGCGCAGTTCCATGCCGTTTGCCGGAACCACCGCGCCGGGCAGGCCGAGCACGCCCTTCATGCCCGCTCGCGCATTCGGCGCGCCGCAGACCACGGTGAGCGGATCGCCTTCACCGGTGTCGACACTCAGAACTTGCAGCTTGTCGGCATCGGGATGCGGGGCGGCGGTCAGCACCTCGGCGACGCGGAAGCCTTCCAGCTTGCGCGCCGGATCGTCGAAGCCTTCGACTTCGTGGCCGATACGATTGAGTGCACCGGCGATTTCCTCGACCGACGCATCGGTTTCGAGGAAATAGCGAAGCCATTCGAGCGAGAACTTCATGCCTTTGCTCCCACGCCGGCGGAAAGGGTCGGCTGGTCGAAGGCGGAAAAGCCGTAATGCGCCAGCCAGCGATTATCGCCGTCGAAGAAGGCGCGCAGATCGTCCATCCCGTATTTCAACATGGCAAGCCGGTCGACGCCGAGGCCCCATGCGAAGCCCTGCCATTCGTCGGGATCGAGGCCGGCGAATTCAATCACCCGGCGATTGACCATGCCGCTGCCGAGCAGCTCCATCCAGCCATGCCCCTCGTCGTCGCCGCTGCCGCCCAGCACGCGCCGTCCGTTCTCCATGGCAAAGCCGACGTCGACTTCGACGCTGGGTTCGGTGAAGGGGAAGTAGCTCGGGCGCAGGCGCAGGACGATATCGTCGCGCTCGAAGAACGCCTTCAGGAAGGTCTCCAAAGTCCATTTGAGATGGCCGAGATGGATATCGCGGTCGATTACCAGCCCTTCGACCTGATGGAACATCGGCGTATGCGTGGCATCACTGTCGCTGCGATAGACCCGGCCGGGCGCGATGATGCGGATGGGCGCGCCCTGCTCAACCAGCGAGCGGATCTGCACCGGGGAAGTGTGCGTACGAAGCAGCATGCGTCTTTTTTCGCCTACCGCTTCGCTACTTGAGGCAGGTACCGTCACAGCATCCCGGTCGGGGAAGTAGAAGGTGTCGTGCATCGCGCGAGCCGGGTGGGTCTCGGCCATGTTAAGCGCGGTGAAATTATGCCAGTCGTCCTCGATTTCCGGCCCGGTAGCGACCGAGAAACCAAGATCGGCAAAGATTTCCGCCAACTCGTCCATCACCTGACTGACCGGATGGACGGATCCTTGGGGCGCTTGCGGTGCAGGCAGGGTAAGGTCGAGCGTCTCACTTGCCAGGCGCCGGTCCAGCGCTTCCGCCTCCAGCGCCTCCTTGCGCGCTGTAATCGCATCGGCAACCTCGGTTCGGGCACCGTTGATGAGAGGACCTTGTTCCTTGCGCTCTTCCGGCGACATCTTGCCGAGCGTCTTCAGCAGCGCGGAGATCGAACCCTGCTTACCAAGAAATTCGACCCGCAGGCTTTCCAGCGTATCGAGGTCGGATGTTCCGGTGATGCGAGACAGGGCGTCGTCTCTGAGGGCTTGGGCAGTGGTCATGGAAATCGTTCGTCGCTCTGATTGATAACGCGCGCGTGCCTAGCTGCAACGCCGCCCTTGCCCAACCCCCTTATTGATCAGGTCTTCGCAGGGATGATCGGGCTGGCTCCCGGAGTCGCGGTCGGCGGTTCGAAGCTCGGTATGGCGGGCCCCCATACCCGGTTGCGCTCGACCATGAAGGCCGAAAGCATGGGATGCGGCATCTGTGCGTATTCCGTCGGCTTCATGCCCATAAAGGTATGAAACTCGCGCACGAAATGGGCCTGATCGTGATAATGCTTGTCGATCCGCCGGCTCCAAACCGCCTTTTCTTCCAGCATGAAGGAGGCAAGGCTGCGCATCAGACGCTGCCGGCGCAGCAGCAATTGAGGCGAGAAGCCGAAATGCTTGAGACAGACCCGCTCCAGCGTCCGCTTCGTCATTCCTGCATTGTCGGCAAAATCGGTTACCTGGGTGAGATAGGGATCGAACATGGCCTGGAGGATATTGGCGATCCGGGTCGCATCTCTGGGCGGCCCGGCAAGATCGCGAAAAAAGGCGATCATACCGTCGAACTGGGTATCAGGATCACCGTCGGGATCGCAGAGGATGTCCGCCAACGGCGCGAACCGTGCGAATGCATCGCTGGTTTCACCGACCTGTATTGTATCAGCGAAATCGTTTGCCGGCAGATCGATGAACCGGGCCCAGCCTAATGGCAAGAAACCAATGCCCCAGATCGTCGTACGTTTGAGCCGAAAGCGCAGCGGTCGTGCCGTGGGTCCGGTGGCTACGAATGGACCGGTTATATCTTGCCCGGTGCCGGAAAGGGTAACGATGGGATAGTTTTGCGTGCTGAAGCGGATATTCGCCCATTCCGGCAAAAGGTAATCCGCGATCTCCTCTCCTTCAGGAAGATCGACTTCGCAACGATAGATCAGGCTGAAGCACGGCATCAGATCGTCGGGCGCAACAAACACCCTTACATCGGGAAGAAAGTCAGCAGTCGGAGTCGCACGCGGCATGGCCGCAACATACCATCTATTCTTACTTCGAGCGAGGTCGGCATAAGAAAAAGGGCGCCCCTATTACAGGAGCGCCCCATTCTTGTTCATCGCAATTCTGTGTCGATTTAGGCCGGAAGAGCTTTCTTCGCCTGATCGATAATCGCCTTGAAGGCTGCGCCTTCGTTCATAGCGAGATCAGCCATCACTTTGCGGTCGAGCTCGATGCCGGCAAGCTTGGTGCCATGCATGAACTGCGAATAGGTCAGGCCTTCCTGACGGACCGCAGCATTGATGCGCTGGATCCACAGGGCGCGGAAGTTGCGCTTCTTAACCTTGCGGTCGCGATAGGCGTACTGGCCGGCCTTTTCGACCGCCTGACGCGCGACCCGGATGGTATTCTTGCGGCGGCCGCGGTAACCCTTGGCCTGATCCAGTAACCGCTTGTGCTTCTGGCGCGTGGTGACGCCGCGTTTGATGCGAGGCATATCGTTGTCTCCTTAGCTCTGGCGGCTCAATCGAGGCCGTAGGGGGCCCATTTCTTGACCGCGGCCCAATCGGCTTTGGCCAGAACCTTGGTCCCGCGCTGTTGACGGATATACTTCGCATTGTGGCTGATCAGGCGGTGGCGCTTGCCGGCCACGCCATGCTTGACCTTGCCGGTGGCGGTGAGCTTGAAGCGCTTTTTCACGCCGCTCTTGGTCTTCAGTTTGGGCATTTTCGTCTCCTGTTCGGGGACACGCCGTACCAGCCCTGGCAGCCCTTACGGCCAGACCGGCAGATGAATCACGTGTCGGTGAAGGCGCGCGAGATACCGTCTGCCGCGCGAAATGCAAGTCAGAAGTGGGCGAGATACCCGCCGTCGACTGCAATGGTCTGTCCGGTGACGTAGCTCGCCTCGCCCGATGCGAGGAACGCGACCGCGCCCGCGATCTCGTGTGGTTCGCCCCACCGTCCGAGCGAAGTGCGGCGGGCGAGGTGGGCGGCAATGTCCGTATCCGCCACCATGTCCGCATTCGCGTCGGTCTTGAAATAGCCGGGCGCGACGGAATTGACCGTGATCCCGTGCGGTCCGAGTTCGGCCGCCAGTCCGCGGGTCAGAGCCGCCAGTCCGCCCTTGCTCGCCGTGTAGAGGACGTCGCCCCGCGCGATTTCGGCGGCAATCGAAGTGACGTTGACGATCCGGCCATACCCGCCCTGCCGCATCAGCTCGGCAGCCCGGCGCGCGAGGTCGAACGGCGCGACGAGGTTCGCTTCCAGCAATGCAGCCATGTCGCCCCGCCCGACATCTTCAAGAGCGCGCCGGTCGCGCTGTCCGACATTGTTCACGAGGATCGAAAGGCCACCGCCGCGCGCGATCTGCTCGAAGGCGGCTGCCGTGGCTTGGTCATCGGCGATATCGAACGCCAGCACTTCCGCCTCGCCTTCGATTCGCGCCGCCGCCTGTTCGAGCGCTGCAGGATTGCGGCCGTTGAGCAGGACTTTCGCCCCGCCGTGCGCCAGTCGCTCCGCAATGGCGAAGCCTAACCCCCGTGCGGCACCGGTCACCAATGCGACACGCCCTTCCAATCCCGAGAACGCCATATCAGTCTTCGTAGATCATTTTGACCGTCATGCCGCCATCCACGTTAAGATGCTGCCCCGTGATGTATCCCGCGCGGTAGAAATATTCGACGGCTTGCGCGATATCTTCCGGACGGCCGACCCGCCCGACCGGATGCTGCTCGCGGTCCTGCGGGCGGTGTTCGGGATCGCTGCGCTCGCTCGCCTTCTGCCAGTCGCGCGTTTCGATCCAGCCGGGGCGGATGGCATTTACCCGAATGTCCGGCCCTAACGAAACCGCCATCGCATGGGTCAGGGCATCGATCCCGCCCTTGGATGCCGCATAGGCGAAGCTTTCCCGCTCGCTCATCACGGCGCGGGTGGAGGAGATGTTGACGATGGCCGCGCCTTCGCTTTTGCGCAGGAACGGGACGGCGGAACGGCTGACCAGGAACGCAGCCGTCAGCGATGCGTCGAGCCAGCGGCGCCATTCGTCCAAGGCGAGGTCTTCGAGTGGTCCGCAATAGGGATCGGCGATGGCGGCGTTATTTACGAGGAGATCGAGGCCGTCGCCATCCAGCCAGTCGTCCAGCGAACGGAATGCATCAGCCACCGGGTCTTCCTCACCGACGTCGCATTTGACGAAGAGCCTGTCGCCCTGCGGGATCGCCGACCCGAGTTCGTCCAGCGCCTCTCGATCCGTATCCAGCGCCGCGACGCGCCAGCCGAGGCTGTGGAAATGCATGACGATGGCGCGGCCGATGCCGTTGCCGCCACCGGTGACGAGGATGGTCTTTCTGTCTGTCATGCGTTCCGAACGATGATCGCGCGCCGCGGTGCCGGGAAAGCTCGCACCTATGGAACGTGGCTGCGAGGCACGCTTTTGAAAATGAGCAAACAGCAAAGAAAGTCGCTGCCATGAACCGCTTCCAAGATCGAAAAATCCTCATCACCGGTGCGACGTCGGGCATCGGCAAGGCGACGGCCGAGCGATTGGCGCGCGAAGGAGCCTCTCTCCTGCTGACGGGGCACAGCCCCGATCATATCGAGGCGACGCGCCAAGCCCTTCCCGATGCGAAGGTCATCGCCAACGATGCCGCGAAGATCGAGGCCATCGACGATTTGGTCGCAGCGGCCAAAGATTTCGCTCCGGACGGCCTCGACGGTGTTTTCCTCAATGCGGGCTACGGGAGTTTCCGAGACCTTAGCGAAATCGATCCGGGCCACATCGAAAAGCATTTCGATATCGATCTGCGTGCGCCGATCTTGCAGGCGAAGGCGCTCGAGCCCCTCGTGAAGGATGGCGGCAAGATGCTGCTGATCGGTTCGGGCACGGTCGGCGGCAACCGACCCGATACGCTGGTCTATAGCGCGATGAAGGCGGGCATCCGGCAGGCCGCGCGATCGTTCGCCAGCGAGTATGCCAGTCGCGGCATCTGCGTGAACGTGGTGACGCCAGGGCTAACCGATACGGGCTTCCATACGCGAGGCGGCATGGGCGAAGAGGAGCAAAAGCAATACAAGAACAAGGTTGCCGGAATGGTGCCGCTCGGCCGGATAGGAGAACCGGAGGACGTGGCGGGCGTCGCTTGCTTCCTTCTCTCGGACGATGCGAATTACGTGACCGGCGCGGAACTGCGCGTCGATGGCGGGCTCACCATGCTGTGATGCCTTCAGGCGGCGGAAAGGCGCGGCTGCGCAATACGGCCCATCCTAGAAAGGAAACGATTTGCGCAAACCAGCCGTCCTGTTGCTTGCCGCCCCGCTGGCTTTTGTAACCACACCTGCCTTGGCCGACGAGGTCTATGGCGGCGTCTATGCGCACGGCGTCGATACGCCGTTCACATTCGACACCGGCGAAGGCGGCATCGATCTGCAGGCCGGTTATCGCTTCGGCGAAATCGAGGCGCTGCGCTCCTTGGGCGGGCCGCAACCTTACGTGTTCGGCTCGGTCAATTTGTCGGGTGATACGAATTTCGTCGGCGCGGGATTGAGCTGGAAGGCGGAACTCGGCGACCGGTTCTACCTTCGCCCCGGCGTCGGCCTGGTGGTTCACGATGCGCCGTCGCAGCGCGTCGATCCCGAAACCGGCCTTCGCACCGATCTCGGCAGCCGAGTGTTGTTCGAGCCGGAAATCGCATTCGGCATGGATCTCAATAAACGCACTTCGGTGGAGGCGAGCTGGGTGCACATCAGCAATGCGCGCCTGTTCAACAGTCAGCAGAACCCCGGCATCGACACGATCGGCGTGCGGGTAAATTTGAAGCTCTAGCGCTTCTTTTCAGCCCATCGCCGTAAGGACGTCCTCCAGCCGCGCCGGTTCGCCGAGCGCGACGATCGTGCCGTCGCTCTTTGCATCGAGCGGGTTACCCTGCCAGTCGGCAACAAGGCCGCCCGCCCCCTCGACGATCGGCACAAGCGCCGCATAGTCGAACAGTTCGAGTCCTGCCTCGCAGACAATATCGATATGGCCGCCCGCGAGCAGGCCGTAATTATAGCAATCGCCGCCATAGACGATCATGCCCTGCCGCTTGTTGCCAGCCACTTTCTGGGCGAGCGCCATGTAGGCATCGGCTTGCCCGGCATCGAAATAATGCGGGCTGCTGGTAGCGAGCGTCGCATCTTCCAGTGAACGGCAGCGGCGGGTGCTCACTGGCTTTCCGTTCAGCGTGGTCCGCTCGCCGATACGGCCGACCCAGCGTTCGCCGCTGACCGGCTGGTCGATGATGCCGAGCACGGGCCAGCCGTCTTCCAGAAGCGCGATCAGCGTACCGAAGATCGGGCGACCGGCCATGAAGCTGATCGTGCCATCGATCGGGTCGAGTACCCATTGCCGCCCCGAGCGCCCCTCGCTGATGCCGAATTCCTCGCCGACTATGCCGTCCTGCGGCAAGTCTGCGTCGAGGATACGGCGCATCGCCTCCTCCGCTGCGCGGTCCGCTTCAGTGACAGGCGAGGCGTCGCCCTTGGTCGTGCTTTCGAACTCGGCGCGGAAGCGGGGCCGGATTTCGTCGCGCGCGGCGTCGGCAAGCCGGTGGGCGATGGCGATTTCGTGGTCGTATTTCACTTAGTCGAACAGGCTCGAGACGGAGCTTTCGTCCGCGATCCGGCGCACCGCTTCGCCGATCAGGGGCGCGATGGTGAGGATGCGGATGCTGTCGCAATCCTTCGCATCATCAGTCGGCCGGATCGAATCGGTGATGACCAGTTCCTTCAGCGCCGACTTATCGACCCGGGCAACCGCGCCGCCCGACAGCACACCATGGGTGATATAGGCCGCCACGCTTGCCGCCCCCTGGTCGAGCAAGGCCTGCGCCGCATTGCACAGCGTGCCGCCCGAATCGACAATGTCGTCGATCAGGATGCAATGCCGTCCCGCCACCTCGCCGATGATGTTCATCACCTCGCTCTCGCCCGGCCGGTCGCGCCGCTTATCGACGATGGCGAGCGGGGCGTTGTCGAGCCGCTTCGCCAGCGCACGGGCGCGCACCACACCGCCGACGTCGGGGCTGACGACCATCAGATCCTGATCGCCGTAACGCGCCTGAATATCCGCCGCCATCACGGGCGCGGCGTAGAGATTATCGGTCGGGATATCGAAGAAGCCTTGGATCTGCCCGGCGTGAAGATCGACGGCCAACACCCGGTCGGCGCCCGCTTCGGTGATGAGGTTGGCCACCAGCTTGGCCGAGATCGGCGTACGCGGACCGGGTTTTCGGTCCTGTCGTGCGTAACCGAAATAGGGCACCACCGCCGTGATCCGCCGCGCCGATGCGCGCTTGAGCGCATCGATGCAGATCAGCAGTTCCATGAGGTTGTCGTTCGCGGGATAGCTGGTGGACTGCACCACGAACACGTCCTCGCCGCGCACGTTCTCGTGAATTTCGACGAAGATTTCCTCGTCCGCGAACCGGCGCACGCCTGCATCGACCAGCGGCATTTCGAGATAGCCCGCGATCGCCCGTGCGAGTGGCAGGTTCGAATTGGCGGCCATGATCTTCATGCGGTTGCGAATCCTCGTAAGCGACAGGTGCCCCCGCCTAGCCTACGGTCATGGATATGCAACATGGGGAGGTCCGCCTGTCCCCGTTCGGCCGGGCGCCCCGGATCAGGTGTGGCGATGCTCGCCCTTGATCCAGCGCACTGTGCCCGAACTCGCGCGCATCACGACGCTTTCGGTCGTCATCACGCCGCCGCGGCGGTATTTGACCCCTTCGAGGAGCGACCCCGAAGTCACACCGGTCGCCGCGAAGATACAGTCGCCCTTCACCAGATCGTCGCGCGTATAGATGCGGTCGAGATCTTCGATGCCCCATTTCGCGGCGCGGGCGCGCTCGTCGTCGTTGCGGAAGACGAGACGACCATTGAATTGCCCGCCCACGCAGCGGAGCGCGGCGGCCGCCAGCACGCCTTCGGGTGCGCCGCCCTGCCCCATATACATGTCGATCGTCGTATCCTCGTCGGTCGTCGCGATGACGCCCGCGACGTCGCCATCGCCGATCAGCACCACGCCGCAGCCGATTTCGCGCAATTCGGCGATGATATCGGCATGGCGCGGCCGGTCGAGCACGCATACGATGATGTCGGCAGGCTCCACGCCCTTCGCCTCGGCGACCGCCTTCACATTCTCGGTCGGCGTCTTGTCGAGGCTGATAATACCGTCGGGATAGCCGGGGCCGACTGCTAGTTTGTCCATGTAGACGTCGGGCGCATTCAGCAGGCAGCCCTCCGCACTCGCAGCCAGAACGGCGAGGGAATTGGGGCCAGCCTTGGCGGTGATCGTGGTGCCTTCCAGCGGGTCGAGCGCGATGTCGATCTTGGGACCCCGGCCCGGCGCGCCGCCGACTTTTTCGCCGATGAAGAGCATCGGAGCTTCGTCCCGCTCGCCTTCCCCGATCACCACCGTGCCATCGATCTCCAGCGTATCGAACGCCTTGCGCATCGCTTCGACCGCGGCGGCATCGGCCGCCTTCTCATCGCCTCGACCGATCAGCTTGCTCGCTGCGACCGCCGCCGCTTCTGTGACACGAACCAGTTCGAGGACGAGGACACGGTCGAGCGGATTTTGCGAAGGAGAGTTCATAGGAAGTTCAGTCCTCGAAGCGGTAGATGGTCAGGCAAGGCGACACGAATTCGTATGCGCGCCGCGCGATAGACACGGGAGTGAGGCATGTCGAGACGCGAGGGCCATCGCCGCATGCCACTCTTGCATTGCTATTACGTTACTGCGGCATTCGCTGGCTTGCTTTTCGCGCTTTCAGCCACCCCCGGCTTCGCCCAGTCGAATACGGACGGCCGTACCACATCCCCGCCCGTAGCTATCGATATCAAGGTCGACACCACCCCGCAGGACAACCAAGTCGAGGATTGCAGCCCGCAACAGGAGGACGCGGCGGCAATCTCCGGAGAGATTGTGGTGTGCCGACGCGTCACGGGCAGCGAAAACCGGCTATACAGCAAGGACGATGCGCAGCAGCGCTACGCGGAAGAAACGATGAACGAAGGCATCATCGCCGCGCCAGACGTTGCCGGGGCCGGCATCTTTCGCGGCCCCGCCACGGTGTCGGGATTATGCTTCGTTCCGCCCTGCCCGAGGCCGCCCGCCTACATGGTCGATTTTTCCACCATACCCGAAGCGCCTCCGGGATCGGACGCCGATCGTATCGCGCGGGGGTTGGCGCCTCTGGGCAGCCGAGCAGAAGCACCTCTCGATCCACCGCCCGCCGAAAGCGAAGCACCGATTTCCGACGATGAGACAGTCAGTCCCCCAGAATCGGCATCACCAGCGGCGGAGCCGTCAGGCTAGGCGAGTTTTCGAGCAGTTCGAGCGCCTTCGACACACATCGCTCCGGCCCTTCATGGGTCACCATCGCAACCTGCACCTCGCCGCCTTCGGCGGATCGCCCTCGCTGAATCAGGCTTTCGATGGAGACATCCGCATCGCGCATCGCGGCCGTGATTTCGGCAAGTACGCCCGGCCGATCCGCGACAGTAAAGCGGATGTAATCGCTACCCATGCGCTCACCCGGATCGCCGGCTTCGCAGTCCATGAGAGCGGATACCGGCACGGAGAAGGGCGCGCCCGATTGTCCGCGCGCTATATCGATGAGGTCGGCCACCACGGCGCTGGCAGTCGGGCGATCCCCGGCCCCGGCACCCTGGAACAGCAGGCGCCCGGAAAAATCGCCTTCGGCCACCACTGCATTTGTCGGTCCGGTAACGGCGGCGAGAGGATGGCGGAACGGCAAGAGGCAGGGGCGCACGCGCTGGAGCAAGCGGCAGGTGCCGTCCGCATCCTTGAGCGAAGCGATGCCGACGAGGCGCACGACATAACCCAGCGTATCGGCCTGCGCGATATCGGAGGCGCGAACCTTGCCGATCCCCTCGGTCCGGACCGCGCTGAAATCGATACGTGTGCCGAAGCCGATCGCGGCGAGGATGGCGAGCTTGTGAGCGGCATCCGTTCCCTCGATATCGAAGGTCGGATCGGCTTCCGCATAGCCTTTTTCCTGCGCTTCCGAGAGCATGGCGTGGAAATCCGCCCCGGTCCGTTCCATTTCGGAAAGCACATAATTGCAGGTGCCGTTGAGGATACCGTAAATGCGGGTAAGCGCGTTGGCAGCGGTGCCCTCGCGTAAGCCTTTGACGACGGGAATTCCTCCCGCAACGGCTGCTTCGAACGCAAAGGGCGCGCTCGATGCGGCGGCCACCTCGGCCAGTTCCAACCCGTGATGCGCGACCATCGCCTTGTTGGCGGTAACAAATCCATTGCCCGCTCCCAGAGCCTTTCTGGCCAGCGCCAGCGCGGGCCCGTCCGCCCCGCCAATAAGCTCGAGCACGACGTCGACGTCGTCGCGCTGCGCCATGTCCTGCATATCGTCCACCCAGGCATAGGGCGACAGGTCCACGCCGCGGTCCCGCCCGCGGTCGCGGGCCGTCACCGCCACGATCTCGACCGGTCGGCCCGCGCGCGCCGCGATCATGTCGCGATTGGTTTCGATCAGCCGGATCACGCCGGTGCCAACCGTGCCCAGCCCGGCAATCGCAATGCGGAGGGGCTCAGTCATCGAACGAAAGGCTTGCTGTGCAGGTCATGGGCCGCCGCCTAGCGCGGTCGACCACTCTGTTGCACCCAGTTTGTCTACGGCGTAGCCAAGGCGGGGTTCAGGCGGGGCTGCGCTCGCACGGCCCCAATTCCTCGATTACGAAGGCATAGTCGCGCTGCGCCAACTCGCGCGCTGCGTCGTCCTGAGAGAGAACCGCGTCGGCGGGGAGGGTTTGCGGCAATGAGCAGGCGAGCCGGTACCATGCCAACGTATTGCGCTGGGGGGCGGACGCCGATTGGTCGACGATCTCGGTCCATGACACGCCCCACCGCGGGGCCTGGCCGGGCCGGCGAACGATCGTCACCGATACGGGACCGTCGCTTTCGGTATCGAGGAACAACTGCGTCTCCGATTCGCCGACGAGGGTTCCCTCTACAGCTAAAGCTTCAGACACGCCGGTTATAATCGGGGGTGTATTCGAAGCGACGAGTTCGGCGAGGATTGGGCGAAGCCGCGCTTCGAGTGCCGGATCGTACCGCATCTGGGCACCCATATCGACTAGCTGGATCTCGCCAGGTCGTCCTGCAACAGGCCGCGCGAACAGCAGGACTTCCTGTTTTTTGAGTTTGGGTACCTTGCCCTTCGCGGTCAGCGGCAGGTCCACCAGATAGCGCAGGCTTTCCCCCACCGGCACAGTTCCGGCGAGCAGGGAACGGGTCTGCGCTTCGACATAGAGCCGTGCATGACCGGGTGCGAGGCCGGGCGCGCGCTCCGCCTTCACCCGCGCCTGGTCACGCACCTCCGCTCTGATCACCAGTGGTGCGCGCTCCGCTAGTTCCACGAGGTCGGCATAGGTCGAACCTGTCTGCATCGATTGGCTCTGCGCTTGTTGTGCCAGCGCGCCGACTGACGCGGACGCCAAGGCAAGAGAAGCGAGAATGGTTAAGCTTTTCATTTTTTGCGGAAGCCTCTCGGACACGTGGACATAACTTGTGTTCTAAGCGAATTTATCGGTAGCCCGTTCCTCGCGGGCAAGCGGTGAATTGCCTGTTAACCGATAAACCGTTTGCGAGGCTCGGCCTTGATGGCTAAGGCCGAAAAAGGCACGCAATGACACATTGTTGCCTCGGTATCGCCGTTAATGGCATTCGTAACTTACCTGCAGGGTCGCGTAGGAAGGATTGCGAAAGTCCGGCGGAACCAATACGCGGCATCGGGAATAGAAATAGGACTATTCCGGACGAATGCCTTTGAAGCCCGGCCATGGTCGGGCATGAATTTGGAGTGATGCAACCGAATGGCTTATGCTGACCAACAGATGAGCGGCAGTCGCATCGTTGCGATTATCATCGTTGCCCTTATCCACATTGCTATCGGTTACGCGCTTATCACCGGGTTGGCCTACGAGGCTGCTGAAAAGCTGGTTGAGCGTGTGACTACAGTCGACGTGTCGGAGCCGCCTCCGCCGCCTCCGCCTCCGCCGGACGAGCCTCCGCCGCCCGCGCCGGATGTGCCGCAGACTGTGCCGCCGCCCGTGGCGCCGCCGCCGCCGATAAATATTGCGCCGGCTCCCCCTCCGATCCGGACGCAGCAGAACATTCCGCCGCCGGCACCGCCCGCGTTGCGCATTCCGCCGCCGGCACCGCCTAGGCCTCCAGCACCGCCTGCGCCCCCGCCAGCACCGCCGGCGCCATCGAAAGCGCGCGGTGCCAGCCCTGACAACCAGGGTCGCTGGGCGCGTCAGATCCAGGATAATTATCCCCGCCGTGCCGAACGTGCTGGCGAGGAAGGAACTGTCGGCGTGCGCTTGACTATCGGGGCCGATGGTCGCGTGTCGAATTGCAGCGTTACCTCGTCGAGCGGTTCGAGCGATCTCGATAGCGGTGCGTGCGATGGTCTGCGTCGCTATGCGCGATACAACCCGGCTCTCGACAGGGCAGGAAACCCGATTACCGATACGGTGACCACCGCCGTTCAATATCGGTTGGACTAAGCGATTGGCCCTTCGGGGCGGAACAGAAATTACTTTAAAGGGAAATTCGCTATGACTCTTGAAATTCTAGCAGCGGTTGGCGGAGACGCGCCGCAGAACCAGTTCGGTTTTTGGGAAGCGATGGAGCAGGGTGGCTTCATCTCCTGGTTCATTCTTTCCGTACTCGTGATCATGTCGGTCGGCTCGTTCTACATCCTCTTCACCAAGCTGATCGAACAGCAGAAGATCATGAACCAGTACAAGACCGTTCGTAGCAATTTCTGGCGCGCCAACTCGCTCAAGGAAGGCTCGACGAAGCTCGACAAGAACAGCGCATGGCGCCAGCTCGTTGACGATGCGGTGAATGCCGAAGACCAGCACTCGCGCATGAACGACAGCCTCGAAGCGCATGACTGGCTTCACGGCACGCTCGCCCGTTCGGAAGCATCGATCAATTCGAAGCTTGCCGGCGGCCTCCCGTTCCTCGCCACCGTTGGCGCGACCGCACCGTTCGTGGGCCTGCTCGGAACGGTTATCGGTATCTACAACGCTCTGATCAGCATCGGCGTGGCGGGTTCGGCCTCGATCGACAAGGTCGCCGGTCCGGTCGGTGAAGCGCTCATCATGACCGCCATCGGCCTGATCGTCGCCGTGCCGGCCGTGTTGGCCTACAACTGGCTGCAGCAGCGTAATAAGCGCATTGGTGAAATGCTCTCGGGCTTCTCGACCGACCTGCTCGCCAACATCAACTCGGGCGGCACGATCAAGCCGGCCGTGATGACCTCGGCTTCGACCCAGCAGGCCGGCAAGGCCGCCCGCACCGCCCCGGCTTCGGCCAAGGCGACTGCCGGTGCCACGTCGTCGACCGCTTCGAAGACGACTACGACGTCGAGCAACCCCGCAACGGGCACGACGACGTCGACTACGACAACCAAGCGTTGACGGGTTCCGGGGCGGTTCAGCCGAACCGCCCCATCCTATATGCTCAACGATCAGCTTCTCGGGATTAGGAAATAAACCATGGCAATTTCGTCAGGAGGCGGCGGCGAGACCCCGATGTCCGACATCAACACCACTCCGCTGGTGGACGTGATGTTGGTTCTTCTCATCATCTTCCTCATTGCTGTTCCGGTCGCCATTCAGACCATCGACCAGCTCGAAATTCCGGTGATCGAATCCACCGAATCCAAGGATAAGGTCGAGAACCTGCTCCTGACTGTCAGCACGACAGACCAGGCGGGGCGCAGCGCGGGCGATCCGGGCTTCGAAGGGGCGTCGCGCAATGGCGAATGCCGGGTGTATTTCAACAATATCGCACCGGTAAGTTCCGAAGAGCTTTATGACCGCGCATTCAACCGGCTGGACAATATCGTGCAGCGCGCAGGCGGTCCCGAGCAGATCATGAACGATCCCGAAAAGATCCCGCAGGTCCACATCCGGGGCGACGTCAATGCTCCGTGGCAATGTGTTGCGGGCGCGATCTACAACGTCCAGGCCGCCGGCTATCCCACGGTCGGGTTCATTTCTAACCCGATCGATCCCAACGGCTGATCGTTTCGGCGGTCAGTCACAGGTCAGCGAATTTCAGGAGTAAACCCTCATGGCAATGTCAGGCGGTAAAGACGATGGCGCGCCGATGATGGACATGAACATGACGCCGCTTATCGACGTCCTGCTCGTGCTCCTCATCATGTTCATCATCACGATCCCGGTTGCGACCCATTCGATCGACATCGATCTTCCGCAGCCGAACCCCGATCCTCCGCCGGTGGATGTCGAACCGGACAAGAACAAGCTCGTCATCACCCCACAGGACGAGTTGTTGTGGAACGGCGAAACGATCCAAGATGGCGATCTTGTGAATCTGTTGCAGCAGTCCACCCTGCTCGATCCGGAACCGGAACTGCAGTTCGAGCCCGACGCGCTCGCGAGTTACGACCGCTCGGCCCGTGTGCTTGAGATCATCAAGGCATCCGGCGTCACAAAGTTCGGCTTCGTCGGCAACGAACGCTATCGCGAATTCGGCAAGTAAGATCTTCCGACAAACCAATCGGAGAAAGGCGGCTTCGGCCGCCTTTTTCTTTGCATGTATCCGCTTGCATATTCTTCCTGAAAACAGTTATGTCACAACATTGCATAGGGAGAATGCCATGAACACGCAGAACGCCCCGCTTAGCGAAATGAACACGACGCCTCTTATCGACGTCCTTCTGGTTCTGCTGATCATGTTCATTATCAGCGTTCCCATCGCGACAGATGCGATCGAGATCGATCTGCCCTCCTGCACCGACTGCCCCGTTCCCGATCTCGAACCCGATCGTAACAAGATCGTCGTCACGGCAGACGATCGCCTGCTCTGGAACGGACGTGCGGTCGATCCCGCCGATCTGGCATCGGCGCTGCAGCTCACCACGGCGATGCCGGTGGAACCGGAATTGCAGTTCGAACCCGACGCCCGCGCGAGCTATGACACGACAGCGAAAACGTTGGCATTGATCGAGTCCAGCGGCGTTACGAAGTTCGGTTTTGTCGGGAATGAGCGCTACCGCGAATTCTAATGCGTCGGCGAGGACGAACGCTACCAGCCGTGCTGCCATATGATCACGGGCAGCCACTCGCACGTATCGACCATTTGCCGATCCTTTTCTTTCTCTTCCTGCTCGTCGCCGTCGCGCTTTTCCTATAACGCCCGCAAACCCATGCATTGCTGATCGACCCCCCAATGTCGGTCGCAGCGCCGGATCCTGCCGATACCGACCGTTCGACACATCAGATTGCGATCAGCGAAGGCGGGGGTGTCCTCATCAATGGGACCTATGTACCAGACATTGTTCTCCCCGAAGCTCTAGCGCGCCTGCGAAGGCTTCGAGAGACGCCCCGGATCCAGTTCGCCCCGGAAGGGCAGCTTTCCTATGGGCGCGCAATAGAGGTTCTGGGGCTTATCAAAGCAGCGGGATTGGCAGATCGCTCGTTCTGCTTTGCGGATTTGCCGCGCTATAAAGCATTCGGCAAAAGCTGACGAGCGAAGCCGATGTATTTTTCCCTCAAATGGGAGCCACCGCACGACCCGATACCTCGCATCGATCCGCGCCCGTGCGAACCCCCTACTCGGGAAGCGCCTCAACCCGCATAGCCTCGCCAGCCAAGCTCTCCGCTTCCAGCAGCAGTTCATCGTCCACCTGACCCTGCGGCGTCGCTTCGCGGCCGATCATGACCATCACCGGGACGGCGAGTGGGCTGACCCGATCGAGTTCGACATGAACAAGTTCGTCCGCCGCCCGATCGAGCAGGTCGCCAAGTCGGCCCACATCCGTCATCCGGGTGCGCGCGTCGGCCCATGCCGCCTCCAGCAGCACATGGTCCGGCTCGTATTTGCGCAGGACGTCGTAGATCAGGTCGGTCGAAAAGGTGACTTGCTTGCCCGTCTTGCGCTTGCCCGGGTGCTGTCTCTCGACCAAACCGCCGATCACCGCCACTTCGCGAAAGGCGCGGCGTAGTAGATGCGAGTTCTGCACCCAATCGATGAATTCGTCCTGCAGGATGTCGGGCGATAGCAAAGGCGCCGGATCGTCGACCGGTTTCAGACCCCATACAGCCAATGAGTAATCGTTGGCGACGAACCCGCCGGGCATCAGCCCGCGGTCCTCCATCCGCTTGGTGACGAGCATCCCGAGCGATTGGTTCGCGTTCCACCCGATGAAGGTGTAATAGACGGTGTAATGCCGCTTGGCATGCGGGAAGCTCTCGACCAGCAACTGGTGCGGCCCCGGCATCCGGCTGCGCCAGTCCTGCACCTCCAGCCATTCGCGTACATCGTCGGGAAAGCGGGCCCAGCCGGTGCGATCGACCAGCATTTCGCGCACCCGGTCCGCCAAATGGGTGGTAAGAGGCAGACGCTGCCCACCATAGCTTGGGATCATCGCGCTGGCCATTGCCGCCTTCACGATGACCTCCATGTCCTGCAGCTTGACGACCTCAAGGCTCATCCCCGCGAAGGCGAAGGTGTCGCCCGGGCTGAGGGAGGCGGCGAAGCGTTCCTCGATCTTGCCGAGGCTACGACCGCCCCGCCCGCGCCCCGAATTGATACGCACCTCCAGCATTTCGCTGTCGATGATGATGCCCGCATTCATCCGGTGGCGGGCCGCCTGTTCGGGATGGGTAAGGCGCCAGACCCCGTCCTTGTCGCGTACGATCCGCTTGAACTTGTCGTAAGCCTGCAAGGCATAGCCACCGGTGGCGACGAAGGTCAGCACCCGTTCCCACGCCGCCTCGTCCACCCAGGCATAGGGCAAGCTTGAGCGGATCTCTGCCAGCAATTCGTTTTCCTGGAAGGGCGCGGCGCATGCGCACGCCATGGCGTGCTGCGCCAGCACGTCGAGCCCGCCGCGCCGGAAGTCCTCGCCGTCGCGCTGGCCTTCGTCCACCGCTTCCTTCGCCGCGGTCGCCTCGAGAAACTCGAACCGGTTGCCGGGCACCAGAAGCGCGCGGCTTGGCTGGTCGAGCCGGTGATTGGCACGCCCGATACGTTGCAGCAGGCGCGAGGAGCCCTTGGGTGCACCCATCTGCACGACTAGATCAATATCGCCCCAGTCGACGCCAAGATCGAGGCTGGCGGTGGCGACGAGCGCGCGCAACTCGCCCCGCGCCATCGCCCCTTCGACTTTGCGCCGCGCCTCGCGGCTCAGCGAACCGTGATGCACACCGATGGGCAGATTGTCATCGTTCACATCCCACAGGTTCTGGAAGATGTATTCGGCCAGGAAGCGCGTATTGGTGAAGATCAGCGTGGTGCGGTTGGCTTTGATCTGCTCGTAAAGCTGCGGGATCGCCCAGGTCGCCGCATGACCGCCCCACGGCACCCGTTCCTCGATCGGAAGCAGTATTTCCACCTCGGCCGGCGCGCCTGGCTCGCCTTGCACCAGCGCCACCGCGTCGAGATCGCCCCACGGCGCCAGCCATTCGCGGAAGCCTTCCGGATTGGCGACCGTGGCCGACAAAGCCGCACGCTGCATATCGGGCGCGATCGCCTGCAGGCGCGACATGGCGAGCGCCAGCAGATCGCCCCGTTTGCCGGTGGCGAAAGCGTGCACCTCGTCGATTACGATGCGTTTCAATCCGGCGAACAGTTCGATGCTGTCAGGAAAGGACAAAAGCAGTGATAGGCTTTCCGGCGTCGTCAAAAGGACGTTCGGCGGCCGCGAGCGCTGCCGACGCTTGCGGTCCGACGGCGTATCGCCACTACGGGTTTCCACCGTGATCGGCAGGCCCATCTCTTCGACCGGCGTGATAAGGTTGCGCTGCACATCATGCGCCAGTGCCTTCAGGGGCGATACGTAAAGCGTATGGAGGCCTTCAGGCGCACCCGCCTCCCCGAACTGCGACGGGGAGAAAGCTGCCAAAGTAGGCAAGAACCCCGCCAGCGTCTTTCCCGCCCCGGTATCGGCAACCAGCATGGCATGCTTGCCCGCGCGGCTCGCGGCGAGCATCTCGCTCTGGTGGCGCCGCACGCGCCAGCCCCGGCCAGCAAACCACTGGTCAATCTCGGGCGGGATGGGGGTGTCGGGCATAGTCCCTGCAATATGGCGGCACGGTCTGGGATTCCCAGCGAAACCGGATGCACCCGTCTTTGCGGTTTGCGACAAACCGCGCGAGGTGCGAGCCGACAAGTGCAACCGTTAACCAAGATAAGTCGTTGATTTGATGACTATGCCACGAAGCACGGTTGCTGCGATCCGCTATGCTACGCCGGAGCGGACCACAGCTTTGCTAACCCGGCAATCTATTGGAGAGACCAACATGGCCGATCGCAACAGACTTTCGCAATACGATAATTATCAGCAGGATTCCGACCAGCGGTACAATCGTCAGTCGGAACAGTTCTCGAGCTACGACGACGATCAGTTCGGTGACGACCGTTATGGCTCGCAGGACCGCAGCTACGGCAATCGCAGCCAGTTCGGGGGTCGCAACGGTTCGATGAACGATCAGTCCTATGGCCGCCGCAGTCAATATGCGGACTACAACCAGGACAGCAATTATCGCGGTAGCGACTACGATCCGATGGGCGATTACGACCGCTCTTCGATGAACCGTGGTTATACGTCCTATCGCAACGATCAGGAGCATCAGTTCTTCCGCCCCGACGATTTTGGCGGCGAAGATTACACGCGCGGTACCTATGCAAGCGGCGGCTATCGCGGCGGCGGCAATTACAGCGGCGGCTATAGCGGTCGCAGCCGGGGCGGTTCGGGTTCGCAGAACTATAACCGGTTCGGTGAAGGCCAGGACCGCGGCTTCATTGCCAAAGCGAGCGACGAAATCGCGAGCTGGTTCGGCGACGACGATGCTGAGCGCCGGCGTCGTGAGATCGATCACAGCGGACGCGGTCCGTCGAATTACACGCGCTCTAACGAGCGTTTGCTCGAAGATGCATGCGAACGTTTGACGCATGATCGCTATGTCGATGCGAGCAAGATCAACGTCACCGCCGATAATAACGAAGTGACGCTCGACGGTACGGTGTCCAGCCGCCAGGCCAAGCGCCGTGCGGAAGACTGCGTTCACGACATTTCGGGCGTAAAGCACGTGCAGAACAATCTGCGTGTGGACGATGACTGGAGCAGCTCGAACAACTATTCGAACGACCGCACCTACAGCGAAAGCAACCGCACGACGCAAACCGATACGACCACCTCGTAAGGCAAGCGATATATCCGACACAGGGCTCCGGAATTTCCGGGGCCCTTTTTTGTTACAGGCCGCGCGTAAAGGCGAAGTATGCGTCGATGGGTTCGGTAGCGGCGGCTTCCAACGCCGCGATCACGACAGCACATCGGTCTGGATGCATCGGATCCGAAAGTGCGTCGATGACATTCGCTTGTGATAAATCCGTGGTCGCAACGGTCCGATCTATGAGCGCAGGAGGAATCGGTTGGTTTTCCGCCTCGATCGGAGATCGGGAGGTACCATCCATCAGCAGATTGCGCGCGAAGGTGGTTTCTTCCTCGATACCTTCCGGCGGCATGTGGGGTATACCGTCGGCAAACGCCGCGTCCGTGACCTCACGGCAGGCGCCATCCCCCTCCGTTCGCGCCTGCCGTAGCCAACCGACATACAGGCGGTTCATTTCGGCAAGCTGACGGTCGCTCATATACTCACGCGATAGCATCAGGTGATAGCGCAGAAACGCCCGGGCATTTTGAGTGCTTTCAGCAGGGTCTTGACTCAACTCGCGCCATAAGCGTCGTGCGAAAGACGGATTGCGATACTCGACGTCTGAGAAACGGATATCTTTGCCGAACAGCTCCGCAGCGACCCGGTCGGCCTCCGCCATCGGAATGTCATCGTTTTCCCAACCCTCGATTGCGACGGGGGGGTTCAGATCATCAGGAACCGTGTTCTCAGTGTCATTGCGCGAAGCGAAGCCCGCACACATCGTGAGAAGGCCGAAAAATCCCAGGAACGCAAGCCAGACATAAAGCTGCGGCACCTCATGACGTTCGATGAAGGACCGCTGCTCGGCAGCGTGATCGAAAGCGACGACATCCGGCGGACGCTGAACCGGTGGGGAAGCTTGCTCCCTACGAGAGTTATCGACGTATACGACGCGTTTGCGTGCAGGCAATTCGCGTACCGATTGTGGTTCGGGTTCGGGTTCGGGTTCGGGTTCGGGTTCGTCCGCCCCCGGCATCGGCACGTCAAGCGTTTCCGCGGGCTCCGGCGGGGTGACGACGGCGTCGATGTCGGCGGATGCGGGCTCCTCGTATCCGGCATTCGCTCGACTGGCTTGGCGACGCAATTCGGCGGCGAGAAAGAGAGCCTTCTCCCGCGCCTCTGTCAGCCGCGTATACGCGGAGATGGGCATCGCTCCATCGATCTGCGCCTTCTTCCGCTTATAGGCATCGTGGATCGCATCTCGATCCTTCGTGCGAGCGATGCCCAAGTCCGACCAGGGCCACTCGCTCATATAATCCGCTACCTTTCGTTCTGAGCCGCACTAAGCACGCAATACCGCGTAGCTAATGCCCGACGCTTTCGCCCCGCTTCAGCCCTGACAAGGCGAGCTGCTCATCGATCTGCGCCATCAGGCGGTCGAGCCCTGCTTCGCTGTCGCTTTCGGCACGGGCAACCAGCACATCTTGCGTATTGGATGCGCGCAGTAGCCACCAGCCATCCGCCGTGTTGACGCGTACGCCGTCGGTGCCGTTCACATCGGCGTCGGTGCCGGAAAGGCGCTTCTTCACCTCTTCGATCGCGGCGAACTTGCGGCTTTCGTCCACCTGGAACCGCATTTCGGGCGTATTGATCATGTTCGGCATATCGCCGCGCAACTGGGTGACCGACTTGCCGAGCCGCGCCGCGGCCGCGATCAGGCGCACGCCCGCATACAGCGCGTCGTCGTACCCGTAATAGTCGTCGGCGAAGAAAACGTGGCCGCTCATCTCGCCCGCGAGCGGCGAACCCGTTTCCTTCATCTTGGACTTGATCAGGGAGTGCCCCGTCTTCCACATCAGCGGTTCGCCGCCATGCTTGGAAACGCTGTCGAACAGCGCACGGCTTGCCTTCACATCCGCAATGATGGTCGCACCCTGACGGGTTTTCAGAAGATCCTCGGCATAGATCATCAGGAGCTGGTCGCCCCAGATCACCCGCCCTTCGCCGTCGATCGCACCGATCCGGTCGCCGTCACCGTCGAAAGCGACCCCGAAATCGAGGTTCTTCTCCGCCACAAGTGCCTTCAGGTCTTCCAGATTGGCTTCGACCGTGGGATCGGGGTGGTGATTGGGAAAGTTGCCGTCGACTTCGGTATACAGCGTGTGGTGCTCGCCCGGCATGCGGGCGACGAGCTTTTCGAGCGCGGGGCCGGCGGCGCCGTTTCCGGCATCCCAGCCCACGCGCATTTGCGCCAGCGCACTGTCGTCGATGCCGCCGAGCCCGGTCAGCAGGCGTTCGATATAGGCGCCCATGATGTCGCGCTCTTCCACCTCGCCCGCACCATCGGCCCATTCGCCCGCCGCGGCACGGCGACCGAGCTCCTGAATATCCTCCCCGAAAAAGGGCCGGCCCTGAAAGACCATCTTGAAACCGTTGTAATTCGCTGGATTGTGGCTGCCGGTTATCTGGATGCCGCCGTCCATCTCCTCGTTGGAGGCTTCGGCGTAATACAGCATCGGGGTCGGCCCCATCCCGACATTGGCGACGTCGCACCCCGCAGCGTTCAAACCCTCGATCAGCGCGTGGCAAAGCATTGGCGAACTGACGCGACCATCATAGCCCACCGCGACCTTGCTACCGCCCCGCTCCTGCAACATCGAGCCGAACGTCCGCCCGATCGCGCGTGCATCGTCCGCGCCCAGTGTTTCACCGATGATGCCGCGAATGTCGTATTCGCGAAGAACTGTGGTATCGAAGGTATGGCTCATTGATCGGGCTCCGTTGCGGGGGGAGGAAGGTCTGCCAAGAGAAGGTCGCGCGCGGCGTTGAGTTCCTGCTGGGCGGGCGTACTGCCGCCGCGATCGGGATGGGCGATAGCGGCCTTGCGGCGATGCGCCTCGCGGATCTGCGCGGGTGTGGCGTTCCGGGGCACGCTGAGTAAACGACGGGCCGCAGCAAGTTTGTCCGCCTGCGATTGCCGCGCCTGGAGAAATTCCCACGGCCACCGCCCCGTCAGCCAGCGTACCGCCAGGGCGGCCAAGGCCAGCAGGACGAGCGCTTTCGTCATGCGGCTTCGCCGGCGCCGTGCTGCATCGGCGAACCCGGCAGGTTCAGACCGGCGACGAGACCGCGCAATTCCTGCCGCGCGACGAGGTGGCTGGTGCCGAGATCGCCCAGCTGCCCCTTGTCGAGCAAGGTGAGGCCGGAGGGAAAGAGTTCGCGGTAGATCACGCGTTCGGACAGGCCCTTCGCCACGCGAAACCCGACGCGCTTGCTCATCTCGGTCAAGGCCTTCTCGATCCGGGCCATATTGCGTGCTTCGGTAAAGCCGGTGCGGTTGCGCACGACGATCCAGTCCATTTCGCGGCGCTGTTCCTCGATCTGCGCGCGGCTGCGGCGGATGCGCGCCTCCCAGATCAGTTCGGCATAGAAGGAGAGTTTCTTGACCTTGAAGCTTTCCCCTTCGACCTGGCCGATGAGGTCGAAATCGACAAAGCTGTCGTTCATCGGCGTCACCAGCGTATCGGCGGTGGTGGCGGAATGGCGGGCCAGGGGGTCGTCGCGCCCCGGTGTATCGATGACGATGAAATCTGCGCCCGCCGCTTCCTGCTCGATGAGCGCCTCGAAAGCGTGCTCGTTCAGGTCCTCGACCGTGTGGCACGCAGCGCTCGGCAGCTCGATGCCGCGCTTTGCAGCCGTCTCCGCCCGGTTCTCGAGATACCGGCACATGGTACGCTGGCGATGATCGAGATCGAAGGCGACCACTTCCGCCCCGCGATACGCCAAGGCGACCGCCACGTGAACGGCGGTGGTCGATTTGCCGGTGCCGCCCTTCTCGTTGGCGAAGACGATGCGGTGGGGAGTGGAGGCCATTCGGGTTTCCGGGTGATTGGAAGAATTGCGGTCGCTCCTGTCCTAGCCAATGCATGAGAACGCCGCAACGCGTCCACGCTGGACAATGCCCGGCTCGCAAGCAATGCGCGATGGCGAACTGCGGATGGAGATACGAGTGGAAACGATCACGAAGCTTACCGACCTGCGCACTGCGCTCGCGCCACTGCAAGCGCACGGAACGGTCGCGCTCGTGCCGACGATGGGCGCGCTGCACGAGGGGCATCTGACCCTGGTACGCGCGGCGCGGAAGGCAGCGGACAGCGTCGTCGCTTCGATCTTCGTCAACCCGCGGCAGTTCGGGGCGGGCGAGGATCTCGATGCCTATCCGCGGCAATTGGAGCGCGATGCCGCGGCGCTGGATGCGGAAGGCGTTTCGCTGCTCTGGGCACCCCAGCCGGACGAGGTCTATGCCGCAGGCTACGCGACCAATATCTCCGTTTCCGGCGTGAGCGAAGGGTTGTGCGGTGCGGACCGCCCGGGGCATTTCGATGGCGTCGCGACCGTCGTATGCAAATTGTTCAACCAAGTTTCGCCTGACATGGCATTTTTCGGCGAGAAGGACTGGCAGCAGCTCGCCGTCATCCGCCGCATGGCGCGCGATCTCGACCTTACCCGCCCGCATGTCGATGCGATCCACGGCGTGCCGATCGTGCGCGAGGCGGACGGATTGGCGATGAGCAGTCGCAATGCCTACCTTTCGCCCGAGCAGCGGAGCGAAGCCGCCGCCCTGCCGCGCGCCATGCGCGACGCCATCGCAGCTATTCGCGACGGAGCGGATGCGCCGCGTGCTCTCGGCAATCTCCACGATACGCTTCTGGCATCGGGCTTCACGCGGGTAGATTATGCCGAACTGCGCGATGCGAACAGTATCGCCCCGCTCGAAGGCGACAACGGCAATGCGCGCCTGTTCGTCGCCGCGCGGATCGGTGGCACGCGCCTGATCGATAACATGGCTGTCGGCTAAAGGGCTGGAGCGGGTAGCGGGAATCGAACCCGCATAACCAGCTTGGAAGGCTGGGGCTTTACCACTAAGCTATACCCGCGCATCCAGCGTCAGCGCGAATGCCACCACCCGTGCCGGTCCGTCAACTGCGAAAACGCGCGATCAGCGCCGGCGCGATGCGGCAGGCGTTGGCGAGGTCAGTGGGCTCGGCCCCGGTTCCGGTGTCGCAATGGTTTCGACGATGGTGGGTTCGCGCCCTGGTGTTTTTACGATATCTTCGGGCGAATCGATCGTGATCTCGACCCTGCGATTGGCGGCGCGGCCTTCCTCGTTCGCTTCACCGTTCGGAAGCGCATTGGGTTCGATCGGATTCTGTTCGCCGAACGCAATGATCGTTATGCGGTCCTCGGCGACACCGCCTTCGATCAAAGCTTCGCGCACGGCTTCCGCCCGGGCGCGTGAGGCCCGCAAATTGACCTCGCCGCTGCCGCCGGCATCGGAATGGCCGCGCAGGACGATCGGCCAGTCTTCCGCCAGTTGCGACGAACCCAGGACGGTTTCGAGAATACGCATACCGGCCTCGTCGATCTCCGATCCGCCTTCGGGAAAGCCGACCGTTTCGCGCAGGGGTTCGGGCGCGATGGGCAATTCGTCCGCGCTTTCGGTTTCCTGGAATTCCGGCTGGAAGATCGAACGCGGCGCATCGCTTTCCGTCGGCGTCGGCGACGGTGCGGGCGCAGGTTCGTTGCGGCAGGCGCCTGTCAACAGACCGAGCGAGAGCGCCGTCATTGCGAGGTAGGAGCGGACGGATAGGCTGCGCGCAGTCATGCCGGTTGAATTCCCTGGTTCTTGTTCTTCGATGCCTTGGCCGCTTTCGCCGCTTTCTTGGCCGCATTCTCCTCGGCCGATTTGGCTTTCGGCGGCGAGAAACTCAGAATGGTGTCGCCGGCACGCGGTTCGGGCCGGGCAGCGTGGGTGAAAAAGCGGATCGTACCGTCCTCGCGCATGAGGAGAAGCATGTTCGCCGCTTCGGGCAGCCGCTCCTGCGCATCCTCGAAGTCGAATTCTTCGGAAAGCTTGGTCTTGCGGAAGACCCAGCCTTGGCGCCGGCGCTCGCTTACGTCCTCGACGCCGAAACCGGATTCGAACAGCGCGCGCCCGCGTAAGCTCTCGGGCAGGCGGTGGCGATTGTCCGCATCGCCTGCTTCGCCCAGCTGGAAGACCTTGTCCCGCCCGATCTCGTGCGCGAATTCGTTGCACACAAGCGCGTTGTACGCCTCGTTTTCGGTCGCGGCGACCAGGTTCTGGTACGGCGTCAATTCGAGATTGTGCTCGGTCGCCTCGTTCAGGATTTCGCCGTGATAGGTCGGCAGGCCCTTTTGCCGCGCGAGAGCAAGGCGTTGCCAGCTTGAGTCGACCAGCATGACCGGCGCCTTCATTTCCTGCACCTGCTCGGCCAGTGCGACCGTCCATGGCGTGCTGCCAACGATCAGGATGCCGGGCCGTGTCGCGCCCTTTACACCAAGCCACCTTGCCACAATGTCCACGGTGAAGCCGTGCGCGACGATGGTGACGACGACCACTGCGAAGCTCAGCCCGATCAGCAGGTTGCCATCGGAGAAATTGAGCTCCGAGAGTCGCAGGGCGAAAAGGCCGGAGATAGCGACGAGGACAATACCGCGCGGTGCGATCCACCCGAGGAACAGCCGCTCGTTCCACGGTATTGAGCTACCCAAAAGGCTGATGAGGATGGTCGCCGGGCGGACCACGAATAGCAGGGCGAGTAGGAAGAGGCCGATCTGCCAATTGATATACCGAATGTCTTCCAGTTCGAGCGATGCCGACAGCAGTATAAAGATGCCGGAAACAAGCAGTACCGCGACATTCTCCTTGAACGGGTGAATGCTTCGCAAGCTCGAGACGTTCATGTTCGCCAGCGCGACGCCCATGACGGTTACGCCGACGAGCCCTGCTTCATGTTCGATCAGGTTCGAGACGACGAACACCGCGATGACGGTGATAAGCAGGACCGGAACCTTGAGATATTCCGGCACGGCTCCGCGCGGGAAAGACCATGCGATCGCAAGGGCGGCAACATAGCCGATCAGGCCGGCAATCACAGCCGCGATCAGGAGGGGTGGCACGACCTCGAACAGGGTTGCGTTGGGCTGCTCCGCGATCTTTCGGAAATACTCATAGGCAATCACGGCGCACAGTGCACCGGTCGGATCGTTGACGATCGCTTCCCATTTCAGGATCGATGCGGGTCGCGTCTGGATCGAACTTTGACGCAATAGCGGGATGACGACGGTCGGCCCGGTAACCACGAGGATGCCACCGAACAGGATTGCCACCTCGGGTTCGAGGCCGGCGATGTAGATACCGGCAAGCGAGCCGAACAGCCAGCCGAGCGCCACACCGATCGTGGCAAGCCGCCAAACGGCGCTGCCCGTGTGGCGCAATTCGCGAAAGTCGAGGCTGAGCCCACCTTCGAATAAGATAAGCGCGACGCCGACGGCGACCATCGGTTCGAGCAGCGAACCGAAGGCGTGTTCGGGATCGAACACGTCGAGCACTGGCCCGGCGAGAAAGCCGGCCGCCAGCATGAGGACGATGGCCGGCCAACCGGTGCGCCACGCGATCCATTGCGCCCCGATGCCGAGGATGCCCGTCAAGGCGATGACAAGTGTCTGTTCCATGCCCCTCTCGGTCCGGCTAAATCCGGTGCCGCAACTGCGACCCTTTCACCAATGCCTTAAATGCGTGATATTTCCAAGGCGTGGCGAAAACGGTCATTCTCCGGCGAATTCCATCAGTGCATCGACTGCGACGTCGATCTCGCGCAATTTCGCTCGCCCGCCCAGATCCGGCAAGTCGATCACGAAGCAGGCGATGTCTACCCGAGCCCCGGCCTTGCGCAACAACGCCGCGGCGGCGCAGGACGTACCGCCCGTCGCCAGCAGGTCGTCCACGATCGCGACCGAAGCGCCTTCGCCAACCGCGTCCGGGTCCATCTCCAACCGGTCGGTACCGTATTCGAGGTGATAGTCGATCCCGATGGTTTTGCAGGGAAGTTTGCCCGGTTTGCGGATCGGCAGAAACGGTAACGACAGTTGCGCGGCGACGGCGGCACCAAAGATGAACCCGCGCGCTTCCATGCCGGCAATGGCGGTCGTTTCGGCAGGTATCCGTTCGGCCAGCCATGCGACCGTCGATGCGAAGCCCTCGCCGTCACCGATCAGCGTGGTGATATCACGAAACTGCACGCCTTTTGCCGGAAAGTCGGGAATCGTCCTCACCAGCGCCTTCAGTTCTGCGGGAGTCATGCGGGGCCACCGCATTGCGAGCGAAAAACGCCCTCCGCATCGTTTCGGATGCAGAGGGCGTTGAATAGGGTTGCTACGGCTACGATGTCAGTCGCGCTTTTTCGGTTTAACCGCAGCCCAGATTTGCTTCTTGGACATGTAAGCCAGAACCGTGGCGAAGACCAGGAACAGGAGCACGGGCCAACCCGTTTGCTTGCGCTGCACCAGCGTCGGCTCCGCCGTCCACGCGAGGAACGCTGCGACGTCCTGCGCCATCTGCGGGATCGTCGCTTCCGTTCCGTCGTCGTAGGTCACCTGCCCCGTCGCCGTCAGCGGCGGCGCCATGGCGAGGTTGAGGTTCGGGAAATAGGGGTTGTAGTGCAGCCCAGGCGGCACGGTGAAATCCGGAAACTCACGCTGCAACTCTGCCGGAACTTCCTGATAGCCCGACAGCAGCGAGGCGACATAGTTCACCCCGTCGTGACGTGCCTTGGTGATGAGCGAAAGATCCGGCGGAATGGCGTTGTTGTTCGCCGCGGCCGCCGCCACTGCATTGGGATAGGGGGAAGGGAAGTAGTCGGTCGGAAGGCCGGGACGCGTCGTCTGTTCGCCAGTGCGCGGATCAATGCCGGGGACCGTCTGGCTGGCGGCATACGCCTTGATCTGCGCCTCGTTGTATCCAAGGCCTTCGAGATTGCGGAAGGCAACGTATTTCAGGCTGTGACAAGCCGAACAGACCTGCTCGTACACCGTCAACCCGCGCTGAAGCTGCGCGACGTCCCAGCGGCCGAACGGACCTTCGAACGCGAAGGGATAATCGTTCGGATGCTTGTGGAATTCATGCTCCGCCGTTTCCTCGCCCATGCCCTCGGTCGCGACGGTGTAGGCACCGCTGACGAAAGCGGAAAGTACCACGACGACGAAGCCGAGACCCACCAGGATGGCGATCAGGCGCGCAGAGATCAGTTTACTCATCAATCAGTCTTTCTCGATCGTACGCAGCAATCAAACGGCAGGCGCGGTGTTTTCGCCGAGCACCGGCTTCTTGTCCGAGTGCAGCACCGCCTCCGTAATCGAATAGGGCAGCGGTTCGGGCGTCTCGATCTGCGAGACGATCGGCAGGATCACGAGGAAATGCAGGAAGTAATACGCCGTCGCGATCTGGCTGAGCATGACGTACGGCTCTTCCGCCGGTGCGCCGCCGCAATAGAACAGCACTGCCATGGTCGGGATCAGGCCGAACCAGAAGAACTTGCGGAACAGCGGGCGATAATGGCCACTGCGCACGGGCGACTTATCGAGCCAGGGCAGGAAGAACCAGAGCAGGATGGATGCAAACATCGCAATCACGCCCCATAGCTTGGCCGGCAGGATGAAGTCGGAAGTGAAGGCGCGCAGGATCGCGTAGAACGGCCAGAAATACCATTCGGGCACGATATGTGCCGGCGTCGAAAGCGGGTTCGCCTCGATGTAGTTGTCCGGGTGACCAAGATAGTTCGGCAGGAAGAACACCAGCGCGAAATAGCCGATCAGCGCGATGCCCAGACCGAAGCCGTCCTTCGCCGTGTAATACGGGTGGAAGGGCACGGTGTCGCTCTCGCTCTTTACCTCGACGCCGGTCGGGTTCGACGAACCGGGAATATGCAGCGCCCAGATGTGCATGATGACCACGCCGAGCGTCACGAAAGGCAGCAGGAAGTGCAGCGAGAAGAAGCGGTTAAGCGCAGCATTGTCGGGCGCGAAGCCGCCGAGCAGCCACACCTGGATCGGCTCGCCGACCAGCGGGATCGCGCCGAACAGGCCGGTGATGACCTTGGCGCCCCAGAAGCTCATCTGGCCCCACGGCAGCACATATCCCATGAAAGCGGTCGCCATCATGAGGAGGAAGATGACCACGCCGAGCAGCCAGATCATCTCGCGCGGTGCCTTGTACGAGCTGTAATAGAGGCCGCGGAAGATATGGATGTAGACGACGATGAAGAAGAAGCTCGCCCCGTTGGCGTGGGCGTAGCGCATCAACCAGCCCCAATTGATGTCGCGCATGATGTGTTCGGTCGTTGCAAAGGCGACCTGCGCGTTCGCGGCATAATGCATGGCGAGCACGATGCCGGTCACGATCTGAAGCGTGAGGAAGAACCCGGCGAGCACGCCGAAATTCCAAAAATAGCTGAGGTTCCGCGGGACCGGATAGCCGGCACCGACCGCGTTGTAAACGAGGCGCGGCACGGGCAGTTTCTCGTCCAGCCATTTTGTCAGGCCGGTGGCGGGTTGATACTGGCGGGCCCAGGGAAAGCTCATGGTCTTCTCTTTCGTCTCGGTCGGGTCAGCCGACCTGGATCACGGTGTCGGACGTGAATTCGTAGTCCGGAACTTCGAGGTTCGATGGCGCGGGGCCTTTGCGAATGCGGGCGGCCGTATCGTAGTGCGAGCCGTGGCACGGGCAGAAATAACCGCCGAATTCGCCCTTGTTCTCGCCTTCGGCAGCCCCCAGCGGCACGCAACCGAGATGGGTGCAGACACCCATCGTCACCAGCATGTCGAGATGACCTTCCTTGGTGCGCTCCTCCAAGGTCTGCGGATCGCGGAGCGACCCCGCGGGAACGGCCTGCGCCGCGGCGATTTCTGCCGGGGTAAGGCGGCGCACGAACAGCGGCTGCTTACGAAAGACCGCCTTGATCGCCTGACCGACCTCGATAGCCGAGACATCCACCTCGGTCGTACTCGCGGCAAGCACGTCCTTCGACGGCGCCATCTGACTGATCAACGGATAGACGACGGCGAGCCCGCCGATCCCGGCCGCGCTAAGCGCGGCAACATCGAGAAAGTCACGCCGACGAACGCCTTCGTCCTTTTCGATCTTCGGGGAATTTTCCATGGTTGCAGTGGTGTCTGCCATCAGCGCGATGCCTTGCCTGCCTTCGTGTGCGCCGCCCCTTTTACGAGGGCAGCTGCATGATGAGTTGCGATCCGATCGTCCGGCGGGACCAGGGATGGCCCCGGCTCCCGAAAAACCTTGCGCGCAAGGGTGCCGGGAACACCGGTTTCGGTAGGCCCCTAGCCGGATTGGCGCCCCTTGCCAACAGCGATTTTGGCAGGTCCGCGGCGCCGTAACGTCAACGCCGTGCGGTTCTAGCCATGCGGCAAAGCGATGGCGCTGATTTGCCTTCCGCCGGTCGGCTTGCCGGCGTGAGTCGCGCGGCGAAAGGAGTAGAATCGCGTGGGTTGGCTGTAGGTGTCCTGTGCAAGGTCGTCGATGTTTAGGACCCCCGCTTGCGACAGCCGAAGCGCGCAGAAGCCGGGCAGGTCGAACTGGAAGTGACCGGGATTGCCGGAAACGAAGAATGGGTCCGCATCGGTTGGGAAGGCGTCGCGAAACCGGTCGTCCACCTCGTAGCTCGCCTGGCATATGGTCGGGCCGATCGCGGCGACGATCCGGTCCGCCCGCGCCCCTCGTTCGATCATCGCCGCGACGGTATGGCCGAGAATGCCTCCGACTGCACCCCGCCAGCCGGCATGCGCTGCTGCGACGACACCGGCATCGACATCCGCCAACAGGACCGGCGCGCAGTCCGCAGTTACAATCTGCAGGATAGGTCCTGATCGATCGGAAACCAGCGCGTCGGCTTCCAAAGTTTCCCCCAGAGCCGCGTCCGCGTCCACCACGATGGCCGAGTGCACCTGCTTAACCCGGACGGCCTCTCCGCGCTCTACCAGCGGTTCGACCGGCAAGCCGTGTTTCAGCGAAAAGGCGTGGGGAATTGGGGCCAAGAGCGTGGATTGCAGCGTCTCAACCAAGCGAGCGGGTCACCTGTTCGTACGTATCGCGGGAGAGCTTGGACGCATCGGCGATCCGCTGGAGTTCCGCCCGCATCAGCGCCGCCCGTCCCGGTTCGATCCGCCGCCAGCGGCCGAGCGGGGGAACGAAGCGAGCCGCTGTCTGCGGGTTCAAGGGGTCGAGCTCGAGGATAAGGTCCGAAATCATGCGATAGCCTTCTCCGTCGGCGCTATGGAAGGCGGGCGGATTGGCCGCGAACGGCATGTAGAGCGAACGCACGCGGTTCGGGTTCTTCAACGTAAAATCGGGATGCTCGGCCAAGGCTTTCACATGCTCGATCGCATTGGGATGCGGTGAGCTCGCCTGCAGGGCGAACCACTTGTCGATCACCAGCGCGTTGTCCTGATACCGATTGTAGAAATCGAGCAGGGCGTTGGTGCGCTCCACGGTATCGAGGCCCGCAAGGGTCATCAGCGCGCCCTGTCGGTCGGTCATGTTGTCGGCATGTTCGTATTGATGCGCGGCAAGTTCGGCTGCCTTGTCCGGATCGCCGGCGGCGGCATAGCCGAGGATCAGCGTTTTCAGCTTGCGAGCGCCCTTGGCCTCCGCGCTGTGCGAGAACGGCAGCTTTTCGGCGCGCGCATAGGCCTGGTGCAGTTCGGAGGACAGGCGCGTGCCGATCGCCGCCTTCAGCGCCTCACGCGCCTCGTGAATGCGCTCCGGATCGGCCTTGTCGAACTGTTCCATGACATAGGTCTGGTTCGGCATGCTCAGCAGTTCGCCGCGCATGAGATCGTCGAGCGTGTCATCGGCAATGACCGCGCTCAAGGCCGCGCAGATATCGGCCCGGCCCGCTTCGATGCCGTCATCGTCGAGATTGCCGGATACTGCGGCCACATGGTGGTCGACCATCAGATCCTGCATCGCCTCGTAACGGGCGAAAGGATCGTCGTCCTTCGCGGCAAGGAACAGCAGATCTTCGCGCGCGATGTCGCGCTTGATGGTGACCGGCGCGGAGAAGCCGCGATTGATCGACAGAACGGGCGACTGCGAGAATCCTTCGAAGCGGACCTCCTTCTCGGCCGTGTCTAAAACGACGAGGTGTTCGCCCCAATGCCGGCCTGTCTCGCGGTCGAACAGCGCGATCCTGAGCGGGATCGGCATCGGATTCTTGTCCGGCTGACCGGGAGTGGCAGGCACATGCTGCTTCAAACGAAGCGCAGCGACATTGCCCTCATGCGATTGCGCGATCTCGACGCGGGGTGTGCCGGCCTGCGAGTACCACAGGCGGAACTGCTTGAGGTCGAGGCCGGTGCCGCGCTCGATGGAAGACACGAAATCCTCACACGTCGCGGCTTCGCCATCGTGGGTATCGAAATAGGTGTCGGTGCCTTGGCGAAAGGCGTCCTCGTCTGCCCCGAAATTCGCGAGCGTCCGCATCATGCGGATGACTTCCGCGCCCTTGTTATAGACGGTCGAGGTGTAGAAGTTGCTGATCTCGCGGTAGCTGTCGGGCCGGATCGGATGGGCGAGCGGGCCGGAATCCTCTGGGAACTGCACGCCGCGCAGGATTCGCACATCCTCGATCCGCTTGACCGGTGCGCTGCCCATGTCCTGGCTGAACAATTGATCGCGCAGGACGGTGAAGCCTTCCTTGAGGGATAGCTGGAACCAGTCGCGGCAAGTGATGCGATTGCCCGACCAGTTGTGGAAATATTCGTGGCCGATCACGCCTTCCACAGCGTCGAAATCGCCATCGGTCGCGGTTTCGGGGTCGGCCAGAACGTATTTCGTATTGAAGACGTTGAGGCCCTTGTTTTCCATCGCGCCCATGTTGAAATCGCTGACAGCGACGATGTTGAACAGGTCGAGATCGTATTCGCGCCCGAACGTCTCCTCGTCCCACTTCATCGAGCGTTTGAGGCTCTCCATGGCATGCTCGGTGCGCGGCAAGTCTCCCTCGCGGACCCACACATTCAATTCGACGTCGCGGCCGCTCATCGTAATGAATCTGTCGCTGCGCGCGACGAGATCGCCGGCCACCAGCGCGAAAAGGTACGAAGGTTTCGGCCACGGATCGTGCCATTCGGCCCAGTGGCTCTCTCCCTCCTCGCCGCTATCCGTCTTGTTGCCATTACTTAGCAGGATCGGGAATTGTGCCTTCGGCCCCTTCATCCGCACGGTATAGGTGCTCAGGACATCGGGTCGATCAGGGAAGAAAGTTATGCGGCGGAACCCTTCTGCTTCGCATTGCGTGCAGAGCATCCCGTTCGAGGCATAAAGCCCCATCAACTGCGAATTGTCCGAAGGGTTGAGTTCGGTCACGATGCGCAGGGTATGCCGCTCGCCTTCCAGCGTCACGATCAGGTCGTCGCCATCCAGCGTATGAGCAAGGCAGTCTTCGTCATCGCAATGGAGTTCGACCAGTTCGAGACCATCGCCGTTCAACCGGATCGTGCGCGAGGGCTCGGCCGCCGAATTGCGTTGCACTTCCAGCGTCGCGATGACGCGCGTCGTGTCGACGCCCAACTCAAATTCGAGATGCGTCGTCGGCACCAGCCAAGGGAACGGCGTGTAATCCTCGCGTAAGATTTCGGGCGGCTGCTGCGGTTCGGGCGCGGCATCGGCGAGATGCGGGTTGCCGTCCGGGGTCGTCGGCGTGCGGGCGATGTCCATATCGATCCTGTGAATTTCGGTTTCAGTCGCTATTACGCGCCTATGCCCCAAATGTTCATCTTCGGCCTCGGGTATACGGCGAAAAAATGCGCCGATGCCCTGATTGCGGACGGTTGGCGTATCTCGGCAACCGGAAGTGACGGCGATGTCGATTTCGGCGACCGGAATGCCGTACTCGCTGCGTTACGCAATGCCAGCCACGTTCTCTCGAGTGTCCCGCCGGACCGCGAGAGCGGTCTCGATCCGGTGCGCGATACCTATGGGAGGGACTTTCCCACCGCCTGGTACGGCTATCTCTCCTCGACCGGGGTGTACGGCGATGCGAACGGCGCATGGGTGGACGAAGCTTCGCCCACCGGTAGCGGGCGGCGTTCGGCACGGTCGGATGCCGATGCGCTGTGGCTGAAGCTCCAGGCCCGCGTGTTCCGCCTGCCGGGCATTTACGGTCCGGGCCGCAATGCCCTCGACAAGGTGCGGGATGGCTCGGCGCACCGGATCGACATGCCCGGCCAGGTCTTCAGCCGCATTCACGTGGATGACATCGTCAACGGGGTTGTGAGCGCGCTGGAATCGGGAGCCCCTGAAGGCGCGTACAATCTTGGCGACGACTTGCCTGCCAGCCATAACGCGGTGACCGAGGAAGCCTGCCGCCTGCTCGGCGTCGCACCGCCGCCGCTGCAAACGATGGACGAAGCCGGGCTCTCGCCAATGGCGCGCGGCTTCTATGCCGAGAACCGCCGCGTGGCTAACGGCAAAGCCAAGCGCGTACTGGGCTGGCAGCCGCGCTACCCCACCTATCGCGAAGGGCTGCGCGCCCTCATGGCTCGGGCGTAGCGCGGCGGAGCGGGGGTGCCGCCCGGCCGCGCAGGGCAACGATCATTCCGGCCAGCACCAGCACCGCTCCCGAAGCGGGCAGCCAGCCCCATACGAACCCTTCGAACAGGGTGGACAGGACCATAGCGACCACCGGCACGATGACGCTCGAATAAGCCGCCTTGCCCGCCCCGATCTTGCGCACCAGCCCGTAATAGAGCGGGAAGGTTACAACCGATCCAAGCAGCCCGAGATAGAGTATGCCGAGACCGTAGGACGGCCGCGCATCGAACACGGGTGCGCCTTCAATCACTACGGCCATCGATGCGTTGATGGCCGTCCCCCACAGCATCGACCATGCGAGCAAGGTGACCAGAGGTTGGCGCTTCGCCCCTTCCATCGCTTGTGCGATATTGGCGAAACTGGCGGACAGGATACCGCCGATGGTCAGCGCCGCACCCAGCAAAACCTCGCTTAGCGTTGCGGGTGATGCGCGATATTCCTGCGCGAACAGCAGTGCCACGCCGATGGCCGCGATGCTCGAACCCAGCACGAAAGCGCGGGTGATCGGCTGGCCCAGCAGCATTCGTCCGAGCACGGCATTCGGCACCACCAGCAGCGCGAACATCACCGCGACGAGGCCGGATGTGATGAACCGCTCGGCATTGTAGACGAAGGTGAAATTGAGCGTGAATTGCAGCACGCCCAGGATCAGCGCCCATTTCTGTCCGCCCGGTGCCAACCACATACCCTCGCCTCGCACCGCCGCCAGCACAAACATCCCGGCACTCGCCACGATGAAGCGATAGGTGATCGACCATTGCGCCGGCACGATCGACAACTGGTCGCGGATCACCAGCCAGGTGCCGCCCCAGATAAGGCTGACCAGCAGGAATGCGACGAGATTACGAGGTGCGAGCAGACTTTCCTCGCCGCGCGGCGAACTCATAATACCGCGATGGCTTTCGAAAGGGCCACGGCATCTTCCTCGCGCGCATCCCATGCGGTGACGAAGCGCGCGGCATCCGCGCCCCAATCGTAGAAGCCGAAACCCTGATCGCGCAAAGTCTCGCGCTCTTGCGGCGTGCAGCGGACGAAAAGCTCGTTCGCCTGCACCGGGTGCATCAATCGGGCGCCGCATGCACTGGCGATTTCCTGCGCGGCGGCATTGGCGGCGCGGGCATTCTCCAGCCAAAGGTCCCCGTCGAGCATGGCATGAAGCTGCGCTGCGAGGAACCGCCCCTTGCTTTGCAGATGCCCGGCGCGCTTGCGGCGATAGCGCGCGACATCGGCAAGCGAGCCGTCGAAGAAAACGATTGCCTCCGCACTCATCGCACCGTTCTTCACGCAGCCGAAGCTGAGCGCATCGACCCCTTGCGTTACTTCGCCCGGCGGCAGGCCGAGATATGCTACTGCGTTGGCGAAGCGCGCGCCGTCCATATGGAAGCCAAGATCGCGCTCTTTCGCAAGATCGGAAATCGCCCGCACTTCATCGGGCGCATAGACGCAGCCATATTCGCTCGCCTGCGTGATCGAGATCGCGTGCGGCTGCACCTGGTGCACATCGTCGCGGATCGGATCGATGGCGGCGCGGATGGTGTCGGGCGTCAGCTTGGCGCTTTCCCCGTCGCACAGGATCAGCTTTGCGCCGTGCAGGAAGAAGCCAGGTGCGCCGCCTTCGTCCATCTCGATATGCGCTTCGCGGTGGCAGACGACGCCGCCGTGCGGCTGGACCATGGTGGCGAGCGCGAGGCAGTTGGCCGCCGTTCCCGTGGCCACCCACAACACCGTGCACTCGCGTCCGAACAGCGCGCCGAACTTCTCGTCCAGCGCCCGGCTGTGCCCATCGCCATCGTAGGGTGTGTCGTTCGCATCGGCGGCGTGCATCGCGTCCCAGACCTTGGGATGGACGGGCGCGGAATTGTCGGAAAGGAACTGCATCGGAACGCCCCTAGCGTCGCCAGCGTTGCTTGGACAGGAAGGATATTCGAGACATGGCAGACGAAATTCGCAGCGAGACGAGCGGCGACAGCGGGCGCTATTTTACGAGCGTGGAAGGCGCGAGCCGCGAAGCCGAACTGACCTGGGTTGAGCGCGGCGGCGTGCGCCACGCGAACCACACCTTCGTCCCGCCGGAGGCACGTGGCAAAGGCATCGCCGAAAACCTCGTCAAGGCGATCATCGCCGATGCGCGCGAGGAAGGCTTCAAGATCGCGCCCGACTGTTCATATGTAGACAGCTACTTCCGCCGCCATTCCGATCTGGCGGAACTTCGCGCCTAGTTCAGCCGCGAAAAATCGCGCAGACGCATTGAGGCGAGCAATTCGGTGCGCAGGGCTGCTGCCGCGTCTACGGGCATTCCGGGGATGGTCAGGCCGGTACCGGCAACGCCGAACGTCAGGTCGACATAGCCGAAGCGCCGGCCGAGCGGTCCGCGGCTCAATTCCACGCTCTGCAGCTTCTCTCGCGCGCCGGTCAGGAAATAGGGCGTGAGCCAGCCGGAGCGCAGGTGGATGTGGTCCTTGTCCAAGGCATAGCGGGTTCGCCGCATTGCCACGAAGATGCGCGCGGCCTTCCAGATACCGATTGCCACTGGAAACAGTGCCCAGAACGGCGAGCCTAGCGGGGAGCCGGGTTGGACGATCGCTTGCACAACGAGGATCACCGCTGCGAGAAACAGCCAGAGGCGCATGCGCTTCCCCGCCTCGATCCACGCGAACACGCGAGATATGTGCTGCCAATCGGCCTTGGCACCCGGCAACGCGAACCCGGTTTCGACAACGAGCGGATCGATCTCCGCCTCCTTCGCCAAAGGTGCGATATCGTGGTTCGAAGCCCCGGCATCCGCCGCGAGACTGACCAGCGAAAGGCCATGCCACCCGAACCGCGCTCGCACGAAGCCGGTCGAACGGATCACCGCCTGAACCCGGCGAACCGGCAGCACCACGTCCGTCCGGGTCAACAAACCGCGACGACGGCGGAAACCCTTGTCCGTCCGTTCCAGGCGGAAGTTCCATTCGCGCAAGGCGGTTCGCACGATTCCGGTCGCGAAGCCGAGAAGCGCGAGGGCGAGCAGCAGCAATGCGATGCCGACGGCTTGGGCGAATACCCCCAGACCCGACAGCCACGCGCCCGGACCCGCCAATCGCCGCTCCCACGCTTCCGCATCCCAGATATCGAAGGGCAGAAGATCGTCGTATTGCGTGACGGTGGCAGCGGCCACGCCGAAGACGACCAGCGAGAAGTTGAACAGGCCGAACGTGAAAACCCGCCGCGGTGTCATTGCGAACAGCAGGCGCGCTTCTTCCACCGCCGGTTCGCCAGCAAGAGCCGCCTGCGTATCGCGACGGTCGCGCACGACATTGCGCAGCCGCTCGCCCTCCGCGGCGGAGAGATAGGACAGCGAAAGATCCTCGCCCGCCCCCGCCCCGGTTTCGAATGTCAGTTCGACGAGGCCGAATATGCGCGCCAGCAACCCTTCCTTGACCGACACGTCCTGTATTCGTTCGAACGGCACGGAGCGGGCATTCCGCGACAGGAGGCCGCTTTCCACGCGAATGTCCGTCTCGCTCACAGCATAGGTCAGCCGGGTCCAGGCGAGGTAGGAGAACACACCCGAGATCACGATCGACGCTGCGCCGATGATGGCGCCTACGAGCAATCCGCTATCCGCCCCCCGCGTGAACACGAAGGCAGCGGCAGGCAGGAGGGCGGCGCGCAGACCCTCGATTGCCTTGATTACGAAACCGCGCGGATCGGTCCGTTGCGGCACATCGGGCGCGTTGTCTCTCATTGCATGAAGGCCCGCATCACCTCGCGGACCTCGTCGCGCATGGCGGTGGCGTCTTCATGGGCGAGGCCCTCCAGCGAGACAGAGGCATTATCCGTCCCCGCCGTATGCAGCACAAGCGTCGCCAAGCCGTTCGCGCGCTCGATCGGACCCTGCCCGACATCGATATGTTGGACCCGGCCGAGCGGCACGGTGATGTCGGAATGGAACCACACCCCCTTGACCACACGCAATTCGTCCGCGCCCAGCCGATAGCCGCGCGAGCGATAGCGGCGACCGGGCAATCCGAACACAAGCAGCGCCCCGAGGATCAGGGCGGGTATCCAGAACACCCCCTCCCAGCCGTCGAGCGCGATCTCCCCGATCGTCGCTGCAAGCAGGAACACCGCTGCATAGATCGCACCAACGATACGCAGCACGCGCTTGTAACGCGGGTCGAGCGGCGTCAGGTCGGGTTCTTGAATGTCTGGAAGGGCGATTTCGTCCATGTCGCCTTGCCTATGCGAAACGGCGGCAGCGTCAACGCCGCTGGTCGAAGCGGCGGCCCACGATGGCGGCGGCGATGTTGGTCTTCTGCACATCGGTTGTCCCCCCGGCGATGCCCCACGCGAAGGCATCCCGCACCCGTTGTTCCATCCCGTAATCCTTGTGATAGCCATAGCCACCCATCACCTGCATCCCGTTCGCGGTCACGGAACGGACGATCTCGTTGGCGAAGCACTTGGCAGTGCTGCTTTCGTAAATGCTCGGCAAGCCATCCTCGGCATGGGCGGCGTTGGCAGCGGCGCGGTAGATAAGAAGGCGCGCGGCCTCGGTCTGCATTGCCATTTCGGCAAGCCGCAATTGCACTGCCTGAAAATCGACGATCGGTTTGCCGAACGCCTTGCGCTCTTGCACATATTCGCTTGCCTGTTCGAGAGCACCGGCGGCAAGGCCGAGCGACTGGATCGCATTTCCGCAGCGTTCCAGCCCGAAGGCGCTCATCAGCTTACCGAACCCACCCGCGCCAACGATGACATTGGCCTTCGGCACGCGAACTGCATCGAAGGTGATGTCGCGGGTTTCGATGCCGCGAAAACCCATCAATTCCTCACGCTGGCCGAAGCCAACGCCGTCCATCTCCTTGTCCACCAGCAGCGCGCCAATGCCTTTTGCGCCGGCATCGTCCGAGAGCTTGGTGTAGACAACGTAATACCGCGCATGGCCCGCGCCCGAAGTCCAGCGCTTGGTGCCGTCGAGAACGTAGTCGTCGCCATCCTCGACTGCCTGGGTGGCAAGGTCGGTCAATGCGGTGCCGGCTTCGGGTTCAGACATCGAGACCGCCACCGTCGCCTCGCCCTTCACCACCTGCGGAATGATCCGTGCACGCAATTCGTCGGAACCGAACCGCTCGACCGTACGGACCGGGCCGACCAGCGCCTCGAACACCGGGAAGGCGACGGCATTCGACACCATCGCGAACTGTTCGAGCACGAGTAGCGCCTCGAGATGGCCGAGGCCGAGGCCGCCATATTCCCCCGGCAGGTTGACGCCGAGAAAGCCGAGCTCGCCATAGCGCCGCACCATGTCCGCCGGGACCGGGAAATCCTTCGCTTCCATCTCCCGGGCCAGATCCGGCAGCTCCTTGCGCGCAAAACTGCGTGCAGCATCCTGAAGTTCGCGCTGCTGGTCGGTCAGGCGGAAATCCATGCGTGCTCTCCCCGGATTGGCTTATTTATCGTTCGATACGTGTTCTTCGTGGTCTGCTTCGAGCATGGCGACCATCGGTGTGGTTCGCGGAAGCGCCTGGAAGCTTTGCTGGTCCGCCGCCTCGACCGGTTTGCCCACGATGAGCCGCCATAGCGCAAAAATTACGCCGCCCAAGGCGATGACCGCGATCGTTCCGAACAGACCCTGCACTCCGAACGCCTGCATGCCGGCCGAGCCGATCATCGGCCCCGCCACGGCGCCCGCGGAATAGGCGAGGACCAGACCACTACTGGCTCCGACGCGCTGCTCTTCGGAAAGGTGGTCGTTCGAATGTGCGACGCAAAGCGGGTATAACGCGAAGGCAAAGCCACCGAACAAGGCGCCCAGCACGAACAGGCGAAGATCGGGCGCGGCGAACAATGCGAGGGATATGCTCACGGCGAGTACGATGAGAAGACAGGCGACGATGACGGCGCGGCGATCGAACCGGTCGGACAGGAGGCCAAGCGGCCATTGCAGCGCAACCCCGCCGCCGATCACGCAGGAGGTGAAGAAGGCAACTTCGGCGATGCCCATGCCAAGCCGCTGCACGAAAACAGCGCCCAGCGCATAGAATGCGCCGAGTATGGCACCCGTCGTCAACACTCCGATCACGCCGAGCGGCGAGGCGGCGTAAAGCTGTTTCAGCGAGAACGGCTCGACATATTCGAGGCGAGGCTGGTCGATCCGCGTAAGCACGACCGGGACGACCGAGAGCGAAAGGAGGATGGCAGCAATGACGAAGGGCAGGCTCGGTCTTTCGGCCCCGAGGTTGAGCAGGAATTGCCCCAATGCCTGTCCGCCATAAAGGGCAATCATGTATGCGGCGAGGATGGAACTGCGCGTTTTCGCGCTCGCCTGCCGGTTGAGCCAGCTTTCCAGACAGACGAAGACGCCCGCCATCATGAATCCGTCGATCAAACGCAAGATCCCCCAGAACGGGGCCGTCATGGTAATCGAATAGGCGAGACCGCTGGCAGAGAAGATCGAGACGAATGCGGCGAAGGACCGGATATGGCCGACGCGCGCGATAAGCGGGGTTACGCGAAGCGACCCGATGGTTAGCCCGGCGAAATATGCAGCGGCGACGAGGCCGATGGCGAAGGCACTTGTACCCGCCGCTTCCAGACGGATCGATACGAGCGTCGAAAGAAAACCGCTCCCCGCCATGATGACGAAGATGGCGACAAGCAGTGTGCGGACCGAGACGAGCGAAGCGAACATTGCGCGTCGCTTAGCGGGATCGGACCGTCTTCGACAGTCCCGCTGGTTGTTGCTAGGCGCGCTTCATGACCGACGTAACGATAGACGATTTTTTCAAGCTCGACATACGGTGCGGCACCGTCACCGATGCGCAGCCCTTCCCGGAAGCGCGGCGTCCGGCGATCAAACTGGTCGTCGATTTCGGAGACGGGATCGGCACGCGGAAGAGTTCGGCGCAGATCACCGAGCTTTACGAACCCGAACAGCTGGTCGGACGAAAGGTAATGGCGGTCGTCAATTTTCCGCCGCGGCAGATCGGACCGTTCATGTCGGAGGTGCTCGTACTCGGCTTCCCGGATGCGCAAGGCCGTATCGTGCTCGCCTCGCCGGGTGACGACGTGCCCAACGGCTCGCGCCTCGCCTAGGGCGCCAGGGGGCCGAGCGCCTCTTTCAGATCGCCGAGCCACGGATCGAACGGTTTCCATGCATCCTGCCCCGACCGGTTGATCGGTCGGCGCACCTGTTCGCTGCTCGCCGTGCGAACCGCGCGTGCGGTTTGGTGGAAATCGAGGCAGGCATCTTCGAACGGCAGGCCGAGATAGTCGAGCATCCGCCTCGTCTGGCCTTCGAGGTCATCGAGCACGTCTTCGTGCCGGACGCGCAGGACTTTGCCCGGAAGGACAGCGTCCCAATGGTCCATCAGGTCGACATAGTCCCGATAATAGCGGCCGATCTCGGTCAGGCCGTAGGTGAAGTCCTGCCCTTCCGCGAATAGCTGCTTGAAGCCCGAGAAGCAGCAATCCATCGGCGCGCGCCGCGCATCGATGATTTTCGCATTTGGCAGGATCTGGTGAATGAGCCCGATATGACGAAAATTGTTCGGCATCTTGTCAATGAAAAACGGCGCATCGCCGCGGTGGATGCGGGTATCCTCGATGTATTTCGCACCGAACCGCTCGAGATCGTCTGCAGCCAGTTCGGGCAGGATTTCGGGATAGCGTGAGACACCCGCCTTGCGCCCCCGCAAGCGATGCGCGAGCGCCAGGATGTCGGGTAATTCCAGCGTACCATCGATCTGCGAATGGCTGGCGAGGATCTGTTCCAGAAGGGTTGAACCGGCACGAGGTAGTCCGAGAATGAAGATCGGATCGGGCGCCGGATGGCCCTTCCCCGCCTGCCTGTCGAACAGCTCGGGCGTGCAGACCGCCTTCTGCCGCGCCATCTCCTCGCTCATGCGATCGGCGCTGTACTGCGTCTGCGCACGCTTGAGGGCATTGCCCTCGCTGTAATGCTCAAAGCTCTCCTCGTACTGCTCCCGGTCCTCCAGCGCCTTGGCGAGCGCGAAGGACAAGTGGACGCGGACCATGAACGGGAGGCCGGGCTGCTCCAGCCGTTCACGCATCGCCGCAAGTTCGTCGTCCGCGAAAATGTAGGTCTTGAGATTGGCCAGCGCATACCACGCATCGCCATGCGCGGGCGCTGCACCGATGGCCTCGCGGTAGCTTGCGATCGCTTCGTCCTGCCGACCCATCGTCTTCAGGGCATGGCCCTTGCTGGTGAGCGTTGCCGGATCGTTTGGCAATGCTTCCAGCACCGCGTCGAACAGGGCGAACGCCCGTTCGTAATCGCCGGACTGCATGCTTTCGATAGCGAGCCGCGACTGGAATACGGGGCTTTCGGGATCACGGGCATACAGAGCTTCGGCTTCCGCCCGCGCCGCTTCGAACTTCTGCCGCCGACGCAGCGCATCGATATAGTCGAGCCGGAGCTGGATGTTATCCGGCGAAAACGCGGCGGCGCTTTCCAGCAGGAATTCCGCATCGTCGAGAATGCCGAGCCGAATGCCGATTTGCGCCAACAGCCGCATGCCTTCTACGTCGCGTGGATGGGCACGCAGGTAGTGCCGGCATACCTCCTCGGCGCGGATCAGCCGCCCTTCGTGAAGATGGTTGGAGACTGCGACGAGCTCGCGCGGCATGGCGCGCAGCCGCTCGAGTTGCGCGGTCGCCGCTTTCGCCTGGCCCGCACGACCCGCCGCGCTCTGTAGGTCCGCCAGCGCCCGCCAGCTCGCCTCCAGCGCCGGATTGTATTTCACCGCGCGGCCGTAGGCCTCGATCGCTTCCTCGCTGCGCCCCGCAGCGCGCGCAAGATGCCCCGCCTCCTGCCAAGCGCGGCCATATTCCGGCATCGCGGTATGCAATCGAGCGAGATAGCGCGCGGCCTCTTCCGATCGGTCGAGATAGCGGCTCGCGACGGCGGCCATGTAGAGCGCCTCGCCATCTTCCCCGTCCTGCGAAAGCAAGGCTTCTGCATCCTGCAGGCCACGGCCGAAATCGCCGGCCTGCATGGCGCGCTGCGCGCTCGCCAACCTGTCTTCACGCGGTGTCATGAATAGCTCGGTAGCATGAAAAAGGGCGGCGGGCAGAGGATTGGAAAAATCGCTCGGCCCGCCGCCCTCTTTGCTCTGATCAGCGTATTAATAGTCGAACGATACGCGCAGTCCGACGGTTAGCGGACGGTTATAGACCACGCGCTTCGCATCGTAGACGAAGCTGCCGGAGATCGGCGCGCGTTCGTCGAACAGGTTCTGTCCGAACACTTCGGCCGACCAGCGATCGGCTTCCACGCCGACGGCGAGGTTGGTGAGGAAATAGCTGTCGAGTTCGATATTGTTGATATCGATCACGTCGCTTTGCTTCGACGCTGAATAGCTGATCTGCGGCTGCACATAGGCATCGAGAGCGGTGTTCAGCCCGAACTCGTACCGTGCGCGCAGATTGCCCTGGAAGGACGGGGCGAAAGCAAGGTCGGACCCTGCCTGCACATCGTCCGTCGGGGTAAGCACTTCGGTAATCTCGGTATCCAGGATCGAGAACGCGCCTGTTACGGTGAGGCCTTCCAGCGCGTATGGCGCATAAGTGAAGTCGGCCTCGACCCCCTTGATCTCCGCATTCGCCGCATTGTCCGAGAAGAACAGGTTGGTGATGCTGGGATCGAAGATCGTCGTCTGCAGGTTGCTTATATCGACGTAGAACGCGCTGCCGTTGAAGCGTAGCTGCCGGTCGAGCAGCTCCATCTTCCAGCCGATCTCGTAGTTCTGCACCTCGTCGGTCTCGAGCTCGAACGGCACGGTGAAGCCGTTCGGACCCTGCGCGCCGCCGGGACGATTGAGCAGTCCGGGGCGGAAGCCTTCCGAATAGGTCGCGTAGAACAACAGGTCCTCGCTCGGCGTGAAGTTCACCGTGCCCTTGACGATCACGCCCTCGCTCTCCGCTTTGTCGGGCGCGCGTACGGCGGCGAACACCTGCCGCGCCTGCGCTTCGCTAAGGCCAGCCGCCTGAATGTCTTCGAGGCTATCATCAAGTGTGAAGGTCTGGCGAAGGTCGGCGTTGCAGGAGTTGATGAACGTATAGCTGCCATCGCCGTCGTACAGGTCGTTCAGATCGGTACCGAAGGCATTGGCGTCCTGCGCGGCCCCGCTGTTGCAGAACGAACCGTTGGCGCTGCCTTCCAAATCGACCGCGACATCGTAATAGCGCGCGCCGAACGTGACCGATAGGAGGTCGGGCAAGACATCGAAGCTGGCTTCGCCGAAAATGCCGAATTGCTCGTCCGTCCGCTTGATGTCGTTGCGGAAGATCACGCCCTGCGGAAACGGACCCGGATCGCTGGTATAGCCCGGGAAGGGGAAGTTCGGCGCGAACGGTCCGAACGGATCGGCGATCGCGCTGCCGGGATAGGTGAAGTCATTGCGTTCGCGCAGCTCCAGCTCCGAATAGAACACACCTGCGGTTGCACGCAGGCGGTTTTGTTCTGGTGTGCTGACGCGGAATTCCTGCGTGAACACGGTCGTGTCGCTGTTGGAATCGACGAAAGTCGCGGGCGATTGGCACGTGCCGCTCGGATCGTCATCGCCGGGATAGGTCACCGACCCATCGCAGATGTAATAGGGCAGGTACTGGCCGACGAAAAGGTAGTCTGTATAGTCGACCTTCTGCACCGTTTCACGGTCGGTGTAAGCGCCCGAATAGATCACATCGAGCATCGCGAGGCGGCCTTCGACCGTCCAGGCGGTGTTCGAGAAATCGTCGTTCAGGCGTTCGTCGCTATAACGCTGGATGGCGAGTTCGTCGGTGCCGAGATCGGGATCGGCGAAAAACACACCGTCCGTCTCCAAGCTCTGGCGCGAATGCGCGAGGGTGACGCGCCAGTCCGGATTGATCTCGTACAGCGCGGTGAGGCGCATGCCGGAATATTGCGCATCGTTGAAATCGTCTTCCACCAGCGCGCTGTTGTTCGCCGCAATGAAATCGACATCGGAAAGATCGGCATCGGCCTGGAAGCCCGCACGATTGGCGGCAACCGGCACGCCGTTGTCGCGGATCGTGCCTTCGGGGCGGAAGCGGGCGCTTTCGCGCAGCGTCTGCGTGCCCGGCACATTATCGATGTAGCCGCCCTGATCGTCGAGATAGACGACACCCCGCAAGGCAAGGCTGTCGGTCACCGGGATATTGACGACGCCCTCGGCCTTGTAGCTCTGATCGCCGCCCTTGGTGAAGGACGTGGAAACCGTGCCGCTCGCTTCGAATATGCCGAGGCGCGGCTTGTTGGTGATAAGGCGAATGACACCGGCCTGCGAACTCGCACCAAACAGCGTGCCCTGCGGCCCCGAAAGCACCTCGATCCGCTCAAGATCGGCGGCATATACGTCGAGGTTACGCCCCGGCAGCGAAAGCGGCTGCTCGTCGAGATAGAGGGCAACGTTCGGCGCGAGGCCGGCGACGCCTGCGGTCGTCAGGTTCGGCGTGGTCGAGGCGAGGCCGCGAATGTAGATCGTGTTCTGCCCCGGCCCGCTGCCCCCTGCGGTGACGGTGGGAAGCTGCACGAGATAATCGTCGAACGTGTTGACGTTGAGCTGGTCGAGCTGCTCCTCGCCGAGCGCCTGCACCGAAACCGGCACGTCCTGAAGATCTTCGCTGCGGCGCTGCGCCGTCACGACAATGGTCGGAACCCCGCCCTGACGCTCGACTGCCGGCGGTGTTGCGGGAGCGCTATCCTGCGCAAAAGCGGCGGGCGCGCCTAGCGCAGTCGCCAGCGCGCCGACGGAAACGCCGGTTACGAATTTGAGCATGTCTGTGTCCCTTGTTGATTTGCGGACCACGCGCGACAACGAGGCCCGGAACGGACCTAAAGCGCCTGATTTTGCGTGGACCGCCTAACTAGAAACGGGACCGCGAGCTGGCCACCGCCTGACCTTGGGATACGCAGTCTTGCCAGGAAACTGTGGCCTCTAGATCACAGATTCGACCGAGAACTGCGGCTTTCAGATGCGCGTCAAGCTTTGATTTCATCCGTCGTCACTGCAACACCATGGCGCAATCGCACTAGATCGAACACGATTGCCTTCAAGATTGCGACCAGCATGAGTGCCGTCACGAATGAAAACGGCAGGGCTCCGATGATCATCGTAACCCGGATAGCGTCGATCCCGCCCAAGATCAGCATGCTGCCCACGATCAGGGCAAGCGAAGCGCCCCAGAACAGGATATGGCGCCGCCTGCGACCGTCCGTTTCACCTGCACCGTTTATCGTGTTGACGATCAGGATCGCACTGTCCGCCGACGTCACGAGATAGGTAATCAGCAGCACGACGACCAGGCCCGTGACCAGCGTCATCGCGAGAGGGGAAAGCATGACGGAGAGTGTGGCGAAGAGTTGATCCGATATCGGTGCATCTACGATGGTGCCGTTGGCTACCCCGCCAAGTTCGAGTTCGATCGCCGTTCCCCCGGCAAGTGCCATCCAGACGAAACACAGGAGCGAGGGGACGAGGATCACGCCGAGGACGTATTCCCGGATTGTCCGGCCCCGCGATATCCGCGCGACGAACATCCCCACGAATGGCGCGAAGGCGATCCACCATGCCCAGTAGAATACCGTCCAGTCGAGCTGCCATTGCATGAGCGCCTCGCCAACGGGTGTCCCATCGGACATGAAATGGGTCAATGACGTCGGCACGACCTTGGCGAGATAGGTCAGCAATCCCGTTCCCAGTAATTCGAGACCGAAGAAGCCGGCACCCACGAAAAGGAACAGGGCAAGCAGTGCGAACGACAATATGAGATTGATGTTCGAGAGCCATTTGATCCCCTTGCCGACCCCGGACATCGCACTCAGGGTCGATGCGCCGACCAGCAATACGAGAGATACGATGATCGCAAGGGCGGACGATGTTCCGTCGTCGTCGAGGAGGATATCGGACGCTCCCAGCCGCGCTGCGCCCGCAATGAACTGTTCGACGCCCAGCCCCATCGTTACCGCGACGCCCAAGAGTGTGGCAACCACTGCCACCACATCGACGATATGACCGGCAATGCCCGACATCGCCCTTCCGAAAAGCGGAGCCAGCGCCGATCGGATCGTAAGCGGAAGCCCGCGCCGATAGGCGACATAGCCGATCGCCAGTCCGACAAGGGCATAGGTCGCCCACGCCGCGATGCCCCAGTGCAGGAATGTGTAGAGATAGGCAGAAGGAACCGCCTCCGCCGAACGAGCTGCCACGGATCCATCGATGATGGCGGGATTGTTCGAAAAATGCGCCATCGGCTCCCCGACTGCGTAAGTCAGCATGCCGATCCCGATGCCTGCACCGAACAGCATCGAAAACCACGAAAGCCGCGAGAATTCAGGCTGCTCGTCGTCCAGGCCGATACGAAGGCGTCCGGTCATCGGTATCAGGGCAAGCGCAAGACAGACGGCCATGATCGCCGCGACGAGATAGATGTACCATCCTGCAAATTCCCGGATTATCGAACTGTTCACCGCGTCCAGCGTCTCGGCTGCGTTCACCGGAAAGAAGATCGCCCAGACGATCAGCAGTGTGATGACGATCTTGCCGGGAATTGTGACCTGGCGGCTGAACCCGTCGTAAAAGCCGCGCTCGGCCGTCGCGATCGGCAGGTCGACAAGCGGGGGCGCGATGCGGTGATCGCTATCGGATGACATGTTGGCAAACCTCTCGCCCGGCGGAACCGCCGAATGCTGCATGGTGAGGAACTTGATATAGGTTACTAGCGGATGCATCGCAGAGGTCAAACCGAGGGCGTGGCACACGCCTGAGCCAGATCTCACCGGCTTACTCTTTCTTACAGCAATAAAGGGGGTCCGTTGCGGCATCCCAAACGATTGCGAGCGACCGCTGGTGACACGGCAACTCGGCTCGCCGGCGCGGTCGGTATTTTGAGGGAATGTGGTGCTGCTGGGGAGGATTGAACTCCCGGCCTCACCCTTACCAAGGGTGCGCTCTACCACTGAGCTACAGCAGCATCGACCGCCGCGACCACGTGCCGCGGGGGTGAAGGCGCGGCCTATTGTCGCGAAGGGCCGCAAAGTCAACCTTCTCGCTTGAAGCGCCGCGCGATTTTCGCGAAAGCGGCATGCGATGAGCGACCCGAACGACAAGGCCAGCCGCGAAGAACGCCTCGCTGCCAAGCTGCGCGAGAATTTGCGGCGCCGCAAGGCGCAAAGCCGCGACCTGCGCGATTCGGATGGCGCACTTCCAAAACCGGACGCGGATCGCTAACCCCGCCCCTCCCTTCGCGAAACGGAGCCTGCATGACCAAACTGATCCTGATCCGCCATGGCCAGAGCGAATGGAATCTCGCCAACCGTTTCACCGGATGGTGGGATGTCGACGTGACCGAAAAAGGCGTCGAGGAAGCGAAGGAAGCGGGGCGGCTGCTGAAGGAAAAGGACGTCCTGCCCACCCTCGCCTTCACCAGCGTGCAGAAACGCGCGATCAAGACGATGAACATCGCGCTGGAAGAATGCGACCGGCTATGGATCCCCGTCCGCCGGGACTGGCACCTGAACGAGCGGCATTACGGCGGGCTCACGGGTCTCAACAAGCAGGAAACGCGCGACAAGCATGGGGACGAACAGGTGCACATCTGGCGCCGCAGCTACGACGTGCCGCCGCCGGAAATGGAAGCCGGCAACGCCTACGACATGACGGACGATCCGCGCTATGCCGGCATCGACATCCCGAACACCGAAAGCCTGAAGCTCACGATCGAGCGCGTGCTGCCCTATTGGGAACGCGAAATCCTGCCGGAAGTCGCCAAGGGCGAGACCGTGATAATCTCGGCTCATGGGAACAGCCTGCGCGCGCTGGTGAAGCATCTGTCGAACATCTCGGACGACGAGATCACCGGCCTCGAAATCCCCACCGGCCAGCCGATCGCATACGAGTTCGACGGCGCACAGGTCGCGGGCGAGCGCTACTACCTCAAGGATAGCTGAGCATGACCGCCGAAGTCGCCGTGGTGATGGGCAGCCAGTCCGACTGGCCGACCATGAAATGTGCCGCCGAAGTATTGGCGGAACTTGGCGTTGCGGCGGACGTGCGGATCGTCTCGGCCCATCGCACGCCAGACCGGATGTACGATTTCGCCCGCGCAGCCGGAGGCGAGGGTTTCAAGGTCATTATCGCCGGCGCAGGCGGCGCGGCGCACCTGCCCGGCATGATCGCGGCGCTGACGCATATCCCGGTGCTCGGCGTGCCGGTGCGATCGAAAGCGCTGTCGGGCGAGGACAGCCTGCTTTCCATCGTGCAGATGCCCGCAGGCGTGCCGGTGGGCACGCTGGCGATCGGCGAGGCGGGGGCCACAAATGCAGGCCTCCTCGCCGCCGCGATCATTGCGAATGAGGATAAGGCTTTGGCCGGTCGGCTGAAGGCATGGCGGCAGGCGCGCAGCGATGCCGTAGCGGACCGGCCGTCGGATTGAGTATACGGTGCTGAAACGCGGTTCCACCATCGGCGTTTTCGGCGGCGGCCAGCTCGGCCGGATGATGGCGGCTGCCGCTGCTCCGCTCGGCTATCGTTGCATCGGATACGCGCCGGAGGGCGACAACGTCGCCGCGCTGCTGTGCAGCGATTTCGTTACCGCCGAATGGGACGACGAAGCGGCCTTGGCGGATTTCGCAAGCCGGTGCGACGTCGTTACGTGGGAGTTCGAGAACGTCCCCGTCGCCACCGCCCGCGCCATCCCGCAAGGGGGTATCTTCCCGCCCCCGGCCGCGCTCGAAACCGCGCAGGACCGCTTGAATGAGAAGCGCTTCGTCGAGGTTCTGGGCGGGCGGACGGCACCCTATGTCCCGGTCGACAGCCGCGCCGATCTGGACGCGGCGCTCGATACAATCGGCCTCCCTGCTATCCTCAAGACCCGGCGCGACGGGTATGACGGCAAGGGCCAATGGCGCATCCATTCGGCTGATGACGCCGCGATAGACCTGCCCGCTGCGCCCACCATACTCGAAGGATTCGTCACGTTCGAGGCCGAGTTTTCGATCGTGCTGGTGCGAGGTCAGGACGGTGAGATGCGGGTATGGGATTCGACACGCAACATCCATGAAGACGGAGTCTTATCCGCCTCGCAATTTCCTGCCGGCCCGCAGATCGAGGCACAGGTGGACGAAGCGCGCGCGCTGGCGAAAAAGGTTGCGCAGAAACTCGGCTATGTCGGCGTGCTGACGCTCGAATTTTTCGCCACCGACGATGGTCCGGTGTTCAACGAGATGGCCCCCCGAGTCCACAATTCGGGCCATTGGACAATCGAGGGCGCGGCGACCAGCCAGTTTGAGAACCACATTCGCGCCGTTGCGGGTCTGCCGCTGGGCAATACGCGAACGGTCGCCAAAGCGGTCGAGATGCGCAACATCCTGGGGTCGGACATCGAAAGCGCCCATGCATTGCTCGATGACGGCGACACGCATCTGCACGATTACGGCAAGTCCGATATCCGCGAGGGACGCAAGATGGGCCACGTTACACGATTGGCGCGGCGATGAGCGTGTTCTGCATCTATGCCCGCGCGGCAAACGGCGCGATCGGGAAGAACGGCACCCTGCCCTGGCACCTGCCCGCCGATCTGAAGCGCTTCAAGCAGTTGACGATGGGACCGGACAATCAGGGTCTGCCGATGATCATGGGCCGCAAGACCTTCGAGAGCCTGCCCGGTCTCCTGCCCGGCCGTCGCCACATCGTCCTGACAAGGCGCGAACGATGGGATTCGCAAGGCGCGGAACATGTCCGCTCGGTCGAGGAGGCCTTGGCGAAAGCAGGCGACGGCGAGGTCGCGGTCATCGGTGGCGCGGCGATTTTCGACGTCTTCCTGCCCCATGCCGATCGGGTCGAACTCACGCAGATCCATGCCGATTTCGACGGGGACGTGTTCATGCCGCCGCTCGGGCCCGAATGGGACAATGCGGGGCAGGAGCATTTCGAAGCCGAGGGCGACCGCCCGGCCTATTCTTTCATTACCTATCGCCGGATGGGCGAGGTGTCGGCATGAGGTTCCTCGACCACCGCGAGCCCCTGCCCGAGCCGCTGCGCGGAGCGATCGTGGCGCTCGGGAATTTCGACGGGTTCCATCTCGGCCACCAGGCGGTCGCGCGCGAGGCGATCGACTGGGCCCATGCTGAGGGCCGCCCCTCGATCATCGCGACCTTCGATCCCCATCCGGTGCGCCATTTCCGCCCCGATGCCGAACCCTTCCGCCTCACGACACTGGAGCAGCGGCAGGAACTCTATCTGTCCGCTGGCGCCACCGCGATGCTGGTGTTTCACTTCGACGGCGATCTGGCGAACACGACGGCGGAGAGCTTCGTCGGCGACCTGCTCGGCGAGCGGCTCGGCGCGGCGGGGGTGGTGACGGGCGAGGATTTCACTTTCGGCAAGGGCCGTGGCGGCAATCGCGAAGTGCTGGAGATGCTGGGCCGCACGGCAGGGATCGAGACCCGCGCCGTGCCGCCGGTAATGGACGGCGGCGAGCCCGTCAGCTCCAGCCGGGTTCGCGACGCCTTGCGCAGCGGCGATCCCCAGGAAGCCGCGCGCCTCTTAACCCGCCCCTTCGCCATACGCGGCGTGGTGGAGCACGGCGACAAGCGCGGGCGGACCATCGGTTATCCCACCGCCAATCTCGCGCTGGAAAGCTATCTGCGCCCGAAATACGGCATCTACGCGGTGACGGGTCGCATCCTCGCGACCGGCGAAGAGTTGCAAGGCGCCGCAAATATCGGCGTGCGCCCGCAATTCGAACCGCCGAAGGAGTTGCTCGAACCCTATTTCTTCGACTTTTCCGGCGACTTGTACGGGCAGGAAATCGAAGTCGCCTTCCACCACTTCCTGCGCGGCGAAGCGAAGTTCGACAGCCTCGACGCGCTGACCGACCAGATGGAACGGGACTGTGCCGAGGCGCGGCGGATGTTGGCGGCCTAGCCCTTCGGGGCGAACACCTCGCCCCACCGGCCCTCGTCGAACCCGACCAGCACGGCGCCGTCATGCTCGACGACCGGCCGCTTGATGAGGCTCGGCTGCGCCTCCATCAAGGCGATGGCCTTCTCGCGATCGAGAGCAGCCTTCTGCGCATCGGACAACTTGCGAAACGTCGTCCCGCGCTTATTGAGCAAGGTCTCCCATCCCACCGCATCGTCCCAGATAGTTAGCCGCGCCTGCGCAGCGCCCTCTTTTTTGAAGTCGTGAAACATGTACGGGACCGCATTGGCGTCCAGCCATTTGCGCGCTTTTCGCACGCTGTCGCAATTGGGAATGCCGTAAATTTGGACCTTAGTCACTGTCATTCCTTATAGACTCTCCTGCGGCTTTCGGGAGTTGCACTGGAATGCGCAAACCAGAAAGCCGTGTCGGCTTTCGCATGCCATAGCAAGAAGCGGACTTTCAGTTAGCGACCCCATTGCGGACGCCATGGACTGCGGCCATGCTGCTCCGGTGAACTCTGCGAGTTTGATATTCTTGGCCTTATTTTTGGGCTTGGCTGCTTGCTCTCAAGGAAACGAGGAGGGGCGATCTGCCGAAAAGGAAGACCCTACTGGTATTGAAACGGGCAACGAGTTCGGCGGTGCAGAACCAATAAGCCCGCAAAGTTGGTTTGCGGGATTTAGGTATCCCGAAAATCATTACATTCCTCGCTCGGTTTTGGTCGCTTTTCAAATCAATGCCAATGGCCAAGCCATCAACTGCCAAGCACTAAAACCAATCGATATAAAACCAGTTTTTGAAAGTGAAGTCTGTGCGGTGATTGAAGATCGCGCCAGATTTGAGCCTGCCCGGGACAAGAGTGGTAAATCTCGAGCGACCGAAGCACGGGTCGTAATCCGATTTGAAACAGAAAGCGGATAAAGTCAGCTTTCCACCCCATAAACCGCCGCTCGACACCGGGATCATTCCCAAGAGGGCGGCTTACTAGGGAAATCCCCTTCACCCCTTCCCAAGATGTGCTGCCGTAATCGCAACCGCCAGCGCATCGGCCGCGTCCGCGCCGGTGATCTTTGCGCCTGGTAGCAGCACGGCAATCATGGCCTGAATCTGCCGCTTGTCCGCCGCCCCGGTGCCGACCACCGCTTTCTTGACCTCCCGGGCGGCATGTTCGCTTACCGGCAGGCTCGCCGCGCCGCAGGCGGCCAAGACAGCGCCGCGTGCCTGCGCCAGTTTGAGGGTCGATTGCGGGTTCTTGTTGACGAAAATTTCTTCCGCCGCCGCCCTATCGGGCCGATATTCCGCGATGACCTGCGAAACCGAAGCCTGAAGCGCCGCCAACCGCTCCGCCATCGGCGCGGCCGGCTTGGTGGGTATCTGCCCGTTGGCGATGTGCGAAAGGCGCGCGCCCTCTGACCGAACAATGCCCCACCCGGTGCAACTGAGCGAAGGATCGAGGCCGAGAATCAGCATGGGTCGCCCGTCGGGATCAGGCGTCCAACTTATTCATTACCTCATCCGGGATCTCGTAATTGCCCCACACGGTCTGCACATCGTCGTCGTCGTCGAGCGCATCGACCAGCTTCAGTAGCGTGCCGGCCGGGCCTTCCTCCATCTCGACGGTGACGTTCGGCTTCCACGCCAGCTTGACGTTCTCCGCTTCGCCGAGGCTCTTTTCGAGGTCGCTGGCGACTTGATGAAGATCATCCGCCGCGGTCCAGATGGTGTGGCCGTCTTCGCCGCTCTCGATGTCCTGCGCGCCCGCTTCCATCGCCGCTTCGAGAACTTTTTCCTCGTCGCCCGCGCTGGCCGGATATTCAATCAGACCGAGCCGCTCGAACCCATGAGCAACCGAACCTTCGGTCCCCATATTTCCGCCGTTCTTGCTGAACGCGGTGCGGACGTTGGTGGCGGTGCGGTTACGATTGTCCGTCAACGCCTCGACGATCAGGGCGACGCCGCCGGGGCCGTACCCCTCGTAGCGCACTTCTTCGTAATTCTCGTCGTCCCCGCCGCTCGCCTTGTCGATCGCGCGCTGGATATTGTCTTTCGGCATGGACTGCGCCTTGGCGTTGTTCACCGCCAGACGCAGGCGCGGGTTCATGTCGGGATCGGGCATGCCGCTACGCGCTGCCACGGTGATCTCGCGGCTGAGCTTGGAAAACAGGTTGGAGCGCTTCTTGTCCTGCGCGCCCTTGCGGTGCATGATGTTCTTGAACTTGGAATGGCCTGCCATGGGTTTCACTTCGATTTGGTGTGGTGGGTAAGTTGGGGCACGCATTAGCCGCATGACAGACATATCGACAAGCCTCGCGCATGCAGGCAGCCTGCGCGGCGAATGGCGCAGCTATTTCGCGTTCCTGCGCAGCCCGAAACTGCCGGCCGCACCGACCGGGTTCTCCGGCGCGGCGCTGAAGGACGTCTTTCGGCTGTATGCGCTGGATCTGTCGTTCATGGCGGTGCTGCTCGTCGTCGCGACGCTGGCGATTTCGGGCGGGACGGCCATTCCCAAAAACAGCGTCGCCGAGATGCCGTTCGGCCTGCAAACCGCGCTCGCCATCGTCCTGCTAGCGCCCGTGATCGAGGAAATTCTCTTCCGCAGCTGGCTATCGGGCAAGCCCGGCCACCTGTTTCTCATTCCGGTCCTGGCGATCGCCGCTCTTTTGGGTCCGGCGCTGGTGCAGTTCGTCGCGTATCAGATCCTCGCGGCGCAGGGCGGCGGTTCCCTACAGGCGCCCGTCGCCGTTGCCATCGTCGCGGCCTTCTTCATCGCGATCTACGCGGCGGGGCTTTATATGTGGCGGGGACGGCCACCGTATCGCTGGTTCGCGAAGCTGTTTCCGTTGTTCTACGCGATCAGCACCATCGGCTTCGCGTTTATTCACGTGTTCAACTTTCCCGAAGCGAGCGTGTGGGTCGTCCTGCCCTTCGTGCTGCCGCAATTGCTCGCAGGCTCGATCTTCGGGTTCGCCCGCGTGCGGTACGGTTTATGGTCCAGCATGCTGCTTCACGCGCTACACAACGGCACCTTCGTCGCCATCGTGTTCGTCGGTTTGCAGATGAGCAGCTGAGGCCGGGCTAGACTTTCACCGCGGTTCCGCTGGCGGACACCATCAGCATCGAGCCGGTATCCCCGATCACCTCGTAATCGAGATCGACACCGACCACCGCATTGCCCCCGCGCGACGCCGCCTCGGCCTGGAGTTCCTCGATCGCCTGCTCGCGCGCATCGCGCAGGATGCGCTCGTAACTGCCGGATCGCCCACCCACGATGTCGCGGATATTGGCAAACAGGTCGCGGAACAGGTTCGCGCCGACAATGACCTCGCCGGTGACGATGCCCAGATAATCCTGGATCGGCTTTCCTTCGATCGTCGGCGTCGTCGTCACGGTAACTCCGCGCGCATCCTTCCACGGTCCGGGCATGTTCGCTTCTCCTTCAGGCTGACTTTGCGTGTATTGCATAGGCAATACGGCGTGACGGATCAACCGCCAACCACGCTGCCGCCATTGGGATGGAGGACCTGACCCGACATGTACGAACTATCGTCGCAGGCGAGGAACAGGAATGACGGTGCGACCTCGTTCGGCTGGCCCGGGCGACCCATCGGTGAGCCCTTGCCGAAATCGTCGATCTTGTCCTTCGGCTGCCCGCCGAACGGGTTGAGCGGCGTCCAGATCGGGCCCGGTGCCACGCCGTTGACACGAATGCCGTCGTCCATGAGGTTCTGCGACAGCGAGCGCGTAAAAGCCGTTATCGCGCCCTTGGTCGAGCTGTAATCGAGCAGGATCGGCTGCCCTTCGTACATCGTGATGGACGTGCAGTTCACGATCGTGCTCCCGCGTTTCAGATGCGGGCGGGCGGCCTGCACCATGTAGAACATCGAATAGATGTTGGACTGGAAGGTGCGCTGCAATTGCTCGGGCGTGATATCGGTCACATCCTTGTCGGGGTGCTGCTCGCCGGCGATCTGGATCAGGCAATCGACCTGGCCGAAGCGGTCGATAGTCTTGGCGACCAGATCGTCGGCCACGGCCTTGTCGCCGAGATCGCCGGCAAAAGTGAAGGCTTCGGCGCCTTCCGCCTCGCATAGTTCCTTTGTCTTCGCCGCGTCGTCGTCTTCACTTAGATAGGCGATGGCGACCTTTGCGCCTTCTCGGGCGAACAGCACCGCTGTGGCGCGGCCGATGCCGCTATCTGCCCCGGTAACGATGGCGACCTTGCCCTTCATCCGGTTCGAGCCGGGATAGCGCGGCTGCCATTCGGGCTTGCGCTCCATCTCGCCTTCGTGGCCGGGCATGCGCGGCTCTTCCGAGATAGGTTCGATGAAGGTGGCGGTATCGGTTCTCGTGAGGTCGGACATGGATGGGGCTCCGCTGGAAAGGGTTCACCCCATCAGCGAAGCCCGAAGCGGAGCGTTCCGTTACTCGCCACGAACGCATCGCTATTCATCGCGAATTTTCGCGCACAAGATCACATACCCAGTGCGGCCTTATAGGTTTCGAGGATCGTTTCCTGCTCGCTCCGGTCGTCAGGCTTCATTTTCCGCAGGCGAATGATCTGGCGCATGATCTTGGTGTCGTACCCTGTCGCCTTGGCTTCGGCATAGACGTCGCGGATATCGTCGGCGATGCCCTTCTTCTCTTCCTCGAGGCGTTCGATGCGCTCAATCAATAGGCGCAGGCGGTCGTCGGTGGCTTCGGCCATCTGTCAGGTCTCTTTCGTTCAATCTGGAGAATCGGTGGGCCGCTCGTTAGCGGCGCTGAGGGCGCAGGTGAACCGGCCGTGGGTTCAATCCTGTGCGTTCTTGGCGACGCTAACCTTCATTCGCTCGAGCTGTTCCTCGGTCGCAGGGGTCTGGCGCGTCGCCTTCCATTCGTCTTGCGGCATGCCGTGAATGAGTTCGCGCGCCTGCGCTTTGTCGCCTTCGTAACCGGCATCGCGGATCCAGTCGGCGAGGCAATTGCGGCAGAAGCCCGACAGGCCCATGAGGTCGATGTTCTGGGCATCGTGGCGATGCTGCAAATGGCGCACCAAGCGGCGGAAGGCGTCCGCCGCTACCCGGTCGTCGAGGCCGTCCAGAGGGTCCTGTGTATTCGTAGTCATCGCCGTCCTTCGTATTTGAATTGTCGTGCGGCGGTGCCATAGCGCGGCGTATGGCTCAACCGTCCACCGTTTCGCTCGACCCACGCGGCCGCAAGGTCAAGATCCTCGCTACCGTGGGACCGGCCAGCCGCTCGCCCGAAATGCTCGAGCGGTTGTTCCGCGCCGGGGTCGACGCCTTCCGGGTCAATATGAGCCACGGCGAACATGCCAATCATGCCGAGACGATCAAGGCCATCCGCGACATGGAAGCGCGGTTCGGCCGCCCCATCGCGATCCTTGCCGATCTGCAGGGTCCGAAATTGCGGGTGGGCCAGTTCAAGGACGGCAAGGCGGTCATCCGCCATTCCGGGCATTTTACGCTCGACCGTAATCCCGAACCGGGGGACGAAACCCGCGTGCAATTGCCCCATCCCGAACTGTTCGGCCTGCTCGAAAAGGGCCAGCGCCTCCTGATCAACGACGGCAAGATCCGCCTGCGTGTCATTCGGGCGGACGAGAACGAAATCCTGTGCTCGGCCGAGGTCGGCGGCGTCATCTCGGACCGCAAGGGCGTGAACGTGCCGGATGCCGAAGTGCCAATTCCGGCGCTGACCGACAAGGACCGGCGCGACCTTTCCTTCGCAATCGATCAGGGTGTCGACTGGATCGGCCTTTCCTTCGTGCAGCGGCCGGAGGACATCGCGGAGGCGCGCAAACTGATGGGCGGCTACGGCTCGCTCTGCGCAAAGATCGAGAAACCGATGGCGGTGCGCCGGCTCGACGAGATCATCGAGCTTTCGGACGGAATCATGGTCGCGCGCGGCGATCTGGGTGTCGAGCTGGAACCGCAGGAAGTGCCGCCGCTACAGAAGCAGATCGTCAACAAAGCGCGCACCGCGGGCAAGCCGGTCATCGTAGCGACCCAGATGCTCGAGTCGATGATCGAAAGCCCGGCTCCCACGCGCGCCGAAGTCTCCGACGTTGCGAACGCGGTATACGACGGCGCCGATGCCGTTATGCTGTCGGCCGAAACCGCCGCGGGCGAATGGCCGGAAGAAGCGGTGACGATCATGCACCGCATTGCGCAGCAGGTGGAAGGCGATGAAGCCTATCTGGCGCGCGTCCGCTTCCTCGATACGCCGCCCGAACAGACCACCGCCGACGCCTTGAGCCATGCCTGCATGACCATCGCCGACACGGTGCGCATTTCCGCGATCACCGTCTTCACGGGCAGCGGTTCGACTGCCCGGCGCGTTGCCCGCGAACGACCGAGCGTCCCGATGCTGGTGCTCACCCCCTCGGTCAAGACGGCCCGCCGGCTCGCCTTGCTATGGGGCGCCCATGCAGTCGCCACCAAGGACATCGGCAGCTTCGAGGAAATGATCGCCAAGGGCAAACGCATGGCCCTGCGCCATGGCTTTGGCAGCGCGGGCAGCAAGGTGATCGCCCTGGCCGGGGTCCCCTTCGGCACGCCGGGCGCCACCAATCTGCTGCATGTGGTGACGATTACCGGCAACGAGCTCGACAATTACCAGGATGAGATCGACCGGGCTTGAACCCGTAGGATCTTACGGTACCAGCACCGTATCCTTCGCGATCGACGAGGTTTCCGGATAATCGAGCGTGAAGTGAAGGCCTCGGCTTTCGTCCCGCTTCAGGGCGCTACGCACGATCAGGTCCGCACATTCCAAGAGGTTGCGCAGCTCGATCAGGTCGGTCGTCACGCGGAAATGGCCGTAATAATCCTCGACTTCCTCGCGTAGCAGGCGGATGCGGTGGGCGGCGCGTTCCAGTCGCTTGGTCGTGCGCACGATGCCGACATAGTTCCACATGAACCGTCGGATCTCGGTCCAGTTCTGCTTGATGATCACCTCCTCGTCGGAATCGGTGACCCGGCTTTCGTCCCACGCCCTGATTTCGGGCGGCGCATCGAGCGTATCCCACCGTGCCAGAATGTCCTTCGCCGCCGCTTCGCCGAATACGAAGCATTCGAGCAAACTGTTGGAGGCGAGCCGGTTTGCGCCGTGCAGCCCGCTTTCGGTGCATTCGCCCGCCGCCCACAGCCCGGGCAGATCGGTCCGCGCGTCGAGCCCGATCTTCACCCCGCCGCACGTATAATGCTGAGCCGGGACGACCGGAATCGGCTCCTTCGTCATGTCGATCCCGAGGCCAAGCAGCTTTTCGTGAATGGTCGGGAAATGCTCCATCACGAATTCGGGTGATTGGTGACTGATGTCGAGATGCACGTAGTCGAGGCCGTAGCGCTTGATCTGGTCGTCGTTCGCACGCGCCACGATGTCGCGCGGGGCGAGTTCCATGCGGTCGGGATCGTAGCGCTCCATGTAGCGCTCGCTCGTCACCGGATTGCGCAGATGTCCGCCTTCGCCGCGCACCGCCTCGGTGATGAGGAAGTTCTTGACCTCGAGATTGTAGAGGCAGGTCGGGTGGAACTGCATCATTTCCATGTTGGAGACGCGCGCCCCGGCCCGCCACGCCATCGCGATCCCGTCGCCCGTCGCACCGCGCGGCGCGGTGCTGAACAGGTAGACCCGGCCTGCGCCGCCCGCCGCCAGCACCGTTGCCCGCGCCACATGGGCGACCACCTTGCCGCTCGCCTCGTCCAGCGCATAGGCACCCCAGACCCGCCCCGAACCGGAATAGTCCTGCTGGTTGCGCGCCGTGATCAGGTCGATACAGCTTTGCCCGGCCAGCAGCGTGATGTTCGGATTTTCCTCCGCCGCCTTCAATAGCGCGGCCTGCACGGCCCAGCCGGTCGCATCGTTCACATGCACGATCCGGCGATGCGAGTGCCCGCCTTCGCGGGTGAGGTGGAGGTCGCCGCCTTCGACCTTCTCGCGATTGAAGGGCACGCCCAATTCGCACAACCGGTCAATCGCGGCGGGTGCCTGTTCGATGACGAACTCTACTGTCTCGCGATCGTTCAGCCCGGCGCCGGCGATCATGGTATCACGGATGTGATTTTCGAACGTATCGCCTTCGTCCAGTACGGCCGCGATGCCACCCTGCGCCCATGCCGTCGAGCCGCTGTCGAGCGATCCCTTCGCCAGCACCAGCACGCGTTTTGTCTGCGCCAAAGCGAGCGCGGCGGTCAGGCCGGCGGCGCCGGATCCGATGATAAGCACGTCATGAGGGGTGTCGGTCATTCCCGCCCTCATGCCGTCACATTCGGGAGGCGGCAAGTATCCAACGGCTCGCCGAAATCATGCTTAACGAATGGTTAGCTTTTCGCCAGTAGACCGGCGGGGCAATGGACGGGAGTCTTACGGAATGAAATTGGGTCTAATTGCATGCGCCGTTGGGCGCCACCGCGTCGATATTGCCAATGTCCGGCATGCGCACAGCATCCATGTCGGAAAGTGCCGCTGCTGCCATGCGTCCCTGGAAGAGGTGACGCCGAATTCTTGGCGCAAGCTGCAGTTTCGCGACGCCGGTCTCGGCCCGCGCAGCTTCGGCTGAGCCGATAGAATGAGGTAAAGCCGGGGCGGCTTAACCCGCCCCGGTCAGCTGCACGAAAACGTCTTCCAGATCGGCCTCGCGCGTGGTGACGTCCTCGATCGCATAGCCGTGGCTTTGCACAAGCGACAGGACCTGCCCCGCGCTCGCCGCATCGCGATCGTAAGTGATGTCGAGCCGACGGGGCTCCACCACCTCGGCTTTCAAAAACGCCTCTTCCATGATCGGCCCGCCTAGGTCCTTGTCGACCGTGACGGAGACTATCTTCTCCCGCGCCATGCCGATCAATTCACGGGTCGGTTTGTTGGCGATCAGTTCACCGTGATTGATGATAGCGATGCGATCGCATAGCTGCTCCGCCTCTTCGAGATAGTGCGTCGTCAGCACCACCGTCACGCCCTCGGCGTTGAGTTCGCCGACCAGTTCCCAGAGCTGGCGCCGCAATTCGACATCGACCCCCGCGGTCGGCTCGTCGAGCACAAGGATCGGCGGCGAATGCACCATCGCCTTGGCGATGAGCAGCCGCCGCTTCATGCCGCCAGACAATGTGCGGGCATAGGCGTCGCGCTTGTCCGCCAGATGGACGGCGCCGAGCAACTCCTCGCTGCGCCTGTCTTTGGCAGATATACCATAGAACCCGCCCTGATTCTCCAGCACCTCGTAAGGTGTGAAGAAGGGATCGAAGACGATCTCCTGTGGGACGATGCCGATCGAACGCTTGGCGTTGCGCGGATGCCTGTCGATGTCGAAACCCCACACCTCCGCGCTGCCCGATGTCTTGCGCACCAATCCGGCAAGGATGTTGATGAGCGTGGATTTGCCCGCGCCGTTGGGGCCTAGCAAGCCGAACACGCCGCCCTGCGGCACGTCGAAACTCACGCCTTTCAGCGCCAGTTTGGACGGTTCGCCCGGTCCCGGCGGCGCGTATTCCTTGACGAGATCGGTGATGCGAATGGCGGATGGCGTGGTCATGACGCCCGACCTAGGCTCTTGAGCGGAAGGTTCAAACCCATTATCGGCTCGCCCTCATGAACGTGCCTCCTCCCGAAGTCGTGAAAGTCACCACCCGCCGCGTCTGGTGCGACGGGGCGACCGATATCCGCAGCGGCAAGCAATACCGCGCCGCCGCCCTGGGCCATCCGAAGGTCTATCTGGAGATCGACGGGCACGGTTATGTCGATTGCGGCTATTGCGACCGGCGCTTCGTGCTGGAAGGCGGCCCGGCGGACGGCGTCGATCAATCGATGCTGCGCGACATCAGTGAAGGCGGCGACCCGGGGCACCCCTAAACGCTCGCCAAGCGCAGGGCGGCTCCCTACATTGCGGGCATGACCGATATGCTCACCGACCCGCATGCCCTGATTTACGGACAAACGCTGGACCCTGCCGAAGCGAAATCGCTGACGCAGCGCCTGCTGTCGTCCTGCGACGATGGTGAACTCTACCTGCAATTCACCGCCAACGAAGCCTTCGTCTTCGATGACGGCCGGTTGAAGACAGCGGATTACAGCCGCGACTCGGGGTTCGGCCTGCGCGGCGTTTCGGGCGAGACGACCGGCTTCGCTCATGCCAACGAGATTAGCGCCGAGGCCATCGCACGCGCCGGCGAGACGCTGCAATTGCTAGACGCGACGAAGAACCCGCTCGCCGCCCCGCCCGAGCGGACCAATCGCCACCTTTACACCGATGCCTGCCCGCTCGACCTCGTGCCTTTTGCCGAAAAGGTCGGGCTGCTCGAAAAAATCGACGCGGTGGCCCGAGCGAAGGACCCGCGGGTGGCGCAGGTTTCCGCCAGCCTGCTCGCGAACTGGAGCGTGATCGAGATCGTGCGGCCCGACGGGCACATCGCACGCGACATCCGCCCGCTCGTGCGCCTCAATGTCAGTATCGTCGCCGAACAGAACGGCCGGCGCGAAATCGGCTCATTCGGTTTCGGCGGTCGCTATCTCTACGACCGGCTGTTCGACGAAGTAGCGTGGTTGCGCGCGATCGACGAATCGGTCCGGCAGGCGCTGGTTAATCTTGACAGCGTGGCGGCGCCCGCCGGCGAACAGACCGTATTGCTCGGCCCCGGCTGGCCCGGCGTGCTGCTGCACGAGGCGGTCGGCCACGGCCTCGAAGGCGATTTCAACCGCAAGGGCACCAGCGCCTTTTCGGGCCGCATCGGCGAGCGGGTGGCGGCCCCCGGGGTCACCGTGATCGACGATGGCAGCATCGCGGAACGGCGCGGCTCGCTTTCGATCGACGACGAGGGAACGCCAACCGGCCGCACCGTCCTGATCGAGGACGGTATTCTCAAAGGCTACATGCAGGATCGCCTGAACGCTCGGCTGATGGGCGTTGCGGCGACCGGCAATGGCCGCCGCCAGAGCTACCAGCATGCGCCCATGCCGCGCATGACGAACACCTTCATGGAAAGCGGGACGGACGATCCGGCGGAGCTTTTAAGCCGGGTCGACGACGGCATCTACGCCACCAGCTTCGGCGGCGGCCAGGTCGATATCGTCTCCGGCAAGTTCGTCTTCGCCTGTACCGAAGCCTACAAAGTCGAGAAGGGCAAAATCGTTGCCCCGATCAAGGGCGCGACGTTGATCGGCGACGGGCCGAGCGTACTTACCCGTGTGATCGGGATCGGCGACGACATGTCGCTCGACGAAGGCATCGGGGTGTGCGGCAAGGGTGGGCAGGGCGTCCCTGCAGGCGTCGGACAGCCGACGTTGTTGATCGACGGCATCACCGTGGGCGGTACGGGCTGATTCTCAGCAACCGTTCAGCGTGCTGCGCGTATTGAAGATGCAGGAGACTCGCCATGTTCAAGACACTCGCTTTCGCTGCCGCCACTCTAAGCCTCGCCGTATCCGCGCCGCTCGCCGCGCAGGACGATGCACCCGTCACGAAGGGCGAAGCGAAACTCGCCGAAATGCTCGAAGGCCGCGTCGCCGGAGAACCGAGCAACTGCATTCGGACTTTCGGCTCGCGCAACCTGCAGCAGATTGACGATACCGCTCTCGTCTACCGCGACGGGGACACGGTCTGGGTCAACTACACCAAATCGCCATCCTCGATCGACGACGATGACTATCTGGTGATCCGAAAGTTCACCAACTCGCAGCTATGTCGTACGGATCAGGTGACGACGCGCGACCGCTTCGGAAATTTCTTCAGCGGCGTCATCATTCTCGATGATTTCATTCCCTACAGGATGCCCGAACACGGAACTACCAACGCCGGGTGACCGCCGCATCCCGCCCTTGGGCGCGAGAGATACTGCGCGTCTGGTTTCACGAACTCGGAAGCGGCGATTGGTATGGCGGCGGCCCTGAGGTCGACGCACTTCTTCGCCGCCGGTTCGCGAAGGATCTCGCACGATTGGGCAATCGCCCTGCCTGCGAGTTTCTGACGGAACCGAAAACGGCCCTCGCGGCCGTGCTGTTGTTCGACCAAATTCCGCGCAACCTCTACCGCGACGATACGCGCGCCTATGCCTACGACCCTCTCGCGCTTGCGATCTGCCATGGCATCCTGCGCGCCGGCTGGCTGCCGCGTTTCGATCGGGACGAACGGCAATTCGCGTTGATGCCGTTGATGCATAGCGAGGATATCGTCGATCAGCGCTTGGCCGTGTCGCTCTTCGCAAAATACGCGCCCGCCGCCTCCCCCTTCGCCCGCTCCCACTACAAGATGATCGCGCGGTTCGGGCGCTTCCCGCATCGCAACGCTGTGCTGGGCCGGACATCCAGCGAGGAGGAAAAACGCGCGATCGCTGCCGGGTTCAGTTGGTGAGCGCGGCGTAATACTCGCACAAATCATTGATTGGACACGCGCCGCATTTGGGCGACCGAGCAACGCAGATGCGCTTGCCGAACTGGATCAGCCAGAAATGCCCATCGCGCATCGCCCATTCGGGTGAACGCTCTTCAAGCTGCTGCGCCGTCTTGTCGGCTGTTTTTGCTTCGGTCAGCCCCACGCGATTGCATACGCGATGGACATGGGTGTCCACCGCAATCACGTCTTTGCCGAAAGTAAAGCTCAGCACGATGTCGGCGCATTTGCGTCCGATTCCTGGCAGGCTTAGCAATCCCTCGCGTGTGTCCGGCACGATCCCGCCATGGCGTTCGAGCAGGGCGGAGCAGAAGGCGCGGATGTTGCGCGTCTTCATATTGTAGAGCCCACATGGTTTTATTGCCGCTGCAATCGCTTCGTCGTCCAGGGCGAGGATATCCTCGGGCGTGGTCGCAAGTGCGAAAAGTTGATCGGCTGCCTTGGCCGTATTGCGGTCGAGGGACTGGGCCGAAAGCATGCAGGATATGCACGAGCGAAAGGCGCTAGGTTGACCTTTTGGCCCCTTGGCGCCCTTCGTCCGGCCCGGCATGGCATCGGCCAGCCGGCGATACACCTCACCGACCGCGGCTTCGTCCAGCACCGGTCAGGCCGGTAACGGATCGTCGACCTTTTCGAGGCTCGGATAGTCCGTGTAGCCCTCGGCATCGCCGCCGTAGAACGTGTCCTCATCTGGTTCGTTATACGGTCCGTCCTGCGCGATGCGTGTCGGCAGATCGGGATTGGCAAGGAACAGCCGTCCGAAGGTGACGGCATCGGCATGGCCGTCCGAAATCCATTTTGCCGCTTCGTCCGGCTGAAAATTGCCGTTGGCGATGAACGGCCCGTCGAACGCGGCCCGCATATCGTGCACGATTCGGTCCCCACCTTCGTCCTTGCCGTCGCCGGTGTGCGAATTGGGCCGTACCACGTGAAGATAGGCAAGGCCGCGCCCTGCCAGCGCCTTGGCGGCTGCCGGATAGGTTTCCCCGGGATTGGCATCTTCCGTACCGCCCGGCCCGCCCTGCGGCGACAGACGTACGCCGACGCGGTTTGCGGGAAGCACTTCGCACACCGTATCCACGATCTCGCACATCAGTCGCAGCCGATTGTCGAGGCTTCCGCCATACTCGTCGTCTCGGTCGTTGGTGGCGGAACGGATGAACTGGTCGACAAGATAATTGTTGGCGCAGTGAATCTCCACACCGTCGAAACCGGCGGCGGCGGCGCACTTCGCGGCATGGCGAAATTCGTCGAGCAAGCCCGGAATTTCGTCGGTGCGCAAAGCGCGCGCTTCCTCGAACGGAACCTGTGGGCCGTCCTCGTGCCGGTCGCCGACGAACGCTTCGCCTTCGGGCGTCCATGCGCTGGCCGAAACGGGCTTCCCGCCGTCCGGCTGGAACACCGGGTGGCTGATCGCGCCGACGTGCCAGAGCTGGCAGAATATCCGGCCCCCGGCATTATGGACGGCATCGGTCACCGGTTTCCAGCTTTCCACCTGCGCATCGGTAAAGATTCCCGGCGTCCAGGCATAACCCTGCCCTTGCTGGCTGATCTGCGTCGCCTCGCCGACGATCAGCCCTGCGCCTGCCCGCTGGGCATAGTACAGGGCATGGAGACCCGTTTGCTCGTTGGTTTTCGCTTCCGACCGGCTACGCGTAAGAGGTGCCATGAAGATACGGTTCGGTGCTTCGAAGGCGCCGATGGTTATCGGGTCGAACAGGGGGGCATTGCTGGGCATGGAAACTCCGTTGTCTGGTTTGGCAATCAAACGGATCATGCGCGTGCGCCGTTCCTTCTATCAGGCAGATTCCCGCGCCCGGCCGGTTTCGCACATGGCCAGCGCAGGGCAGTTCCGGCAATCGGGCGAGGAAGGCCGGCACCATGTCTGGCCGAGCTTTTTCATCAGCAGGTGGTGTTCGTCGTAATCGGCGGCCGACCATTCTTCGGGCATGGCGGGCATGATCGCATCGAACGCCCGCGCCGTCGTCGCCTTCGGCGGGACGAGCCCCATACGCTGGAGAATACGGGTGTGATGCGAATCGAGAACAATGGCGCGCCGGTCGAGCGTACTGGCGTTCATTACGCCCGCCGCGATTTTGCGCCCGATGCCGGGAAGCTGCTCGAGCCAGTCCATCGCCTCGGCCGTTTCAAGTCCCGCAAGATGCGACAGGTCGACAGCACCACGCTTCTCGATCAGCGCGGTTAGGCTGGCCTTCAAGCGCTCGGCGGCGACGTTGGGATAGGTCTGGGTTAAAAGCGCGTCCTCCAATTCGATAAGAGGCGCCCTCGCAACCGCTTCCCACGACCCATAGCGTTTCAACAGGCGATCGGTCGCTGCATTGGAAACGGGCGACTTCGTGCGCGCGCCGATGACGCCCTGCACCAGTACCCACTCCGGCTGCCGCCACGATGCCGCCGCCCTCTCGATCCGCCCGAACCGCTGGATCAGCAGCGCCTGCAGCCGGCGCAGGATGTCCGTACGACGGTCGTCGCCAAGGGGAAGCTGGGAGCTCAGACCGTTTCCTCAGATTAAGAGCGGAGCTTCCCTTACTCCCACTCGATCGTGCCGGGGGGCTTGCTGGTATAGTCGTAGACCACGCGGTTGATGCCCTTCACCTCGTTGATGATGCGGGTCGATACCCGGCTCAGGAACTCGCTCGGGAAGGGATAAACGTCTGCAGTCATACCGTCGGTGCTGGTGACGGCGCGTAAGGCGCAAACGCTGTCGTAGGTGCGCCCGTCGCCCATTACGCCGACCGTCTTGACCGGGAGCAGCACGGCAAAGGCCTGCCAAATCGCCTCGTAGAGACCGGCGGCGCGAATTTCCTCGAGATAGATCGCGTCGGCCTTGCGCAGGATGTCGCACCGCTCCTTGGTCACTTCGCCTGGAATGCGGATCGCGAGGCCCGGGCCGGGGAAGGGATGCCGGCCGACGAAGATGTCCGGTAGACCGAGCTCGCGGCCCAGATCCCGCACCTCGTCCTTGAACAGTTCGCGTAAAGGCTCGACCAAAGTCATGTTCATGCGTTCGGGCAAACCGCCGACATTGTGGTGGCTCTTGATCGTGACGCTCGGCCCGCCGGTGAAGCTGACGCTCTCGATCACGTCGGGATAGAGCGTGCCTTGCGCGAGAAAGTCCGCCCCACCGATCTTTCGCGCCTCCTCCTCGAACAAGTCGATGAAGGCGCCCCCAATGAACTTGCGCTTCTTTTCGGGATCGGTTTCGCCTGCCAGTCCGGTGAGGAACTTCTCCTCTGCGTCCACATGGACGAGTGGGATGTTGTAATGCCCCTTGAACAGCGAGACGACCTGCTCCGCCTCGCCCTGCCGCATCAAGCCGTGATCGACGAATACGCAGGTCAGCTGGTCGCCGATCGCTTCGTGAATGAGTACGGCGGCCACCGCGCTGTCGACCCCGCCGGACAAGCCGCAAATGACCTTGCCGTCACCTACCTGCTCGCGAATTTCGGCAATCTTCGTTTCGCGGAACTCCGCCATCGTCCAGTCACCGGCGAGCCCGCATAAGTGCCGCGCGAAATTGGCGATGAGCTTCGCACCGTCGGGCGTGTGGACGACCTCGGGGTGGAACTGGATGCCGTAATATTTGCGCGCTTCATCAGCGATCACGGCAAAGGGAGCCCCGTCGCTGGTGGCAACGATCTCGAACCCGTCGGCAAAACGGGTGACCTTGTCGCCATGGCTCATCCAGACCTGGTGGCGCTCGCCCTCGTTCCAGAGCCCATCGAACAGAGCGCAAGGTTTGGTTACGGTCAAAAAGGCGCGCCCGAACTCGCCGCCCTCTCCCGTTTCGTGACCGGGCCGAACTTCGCCGCCCAACTGGTGCGTCATGACCTGCTGACCGTAGCAGATGCCCAGGATCGGCAGACCGCTATCGAACAGGCATTGCGGCGCACGAGGAGACCCTTCTTCAGGCACGCTGGCGGGCGATCCCGACAGGATGATCCCCTTGGGTTGCATGCGCTTGAACGCGTCCTCGGCCATCGTGAACGGTGCGATTTCGGAATAGACCCCGGCTTCGCGTACCCTGCGAGCGATAAGCTGGGTAACCTGGCTGCCGAAATCGACGATCAGGATGGAATCGGGGATGTGCTCTTGGTCCATGGCGCGCGGTTACGGTCACGTTACCGGCAAGTCCAGCGGTGGCGATAACCGCTTGGTCAGCCGTTGCGCTTTTCTCAACATCTCCTGATGTTTTCGCACTTTATTGCGGAGGCGTGCAATATTATTTCGGCTTCACAAGATCGCTGCCATGACCAGCGACCGGTTGCCGGCCCACGCTTCCTATCGCGTCCGTCGGCAATCGTCAGCCTCGCGACATATGGTGCGATCTTCCCGCGCACTTTCGCAAAGGCGTCAGGCAGCGAGTAGAGACGCGGCCGTCGACAACCTCTCCCCCCTCCCCCGAGTGTCGGCGCCGCGTCTCGAACGCTGCTATTCCGGCAATCCGCGCCGCTCTGCATCTTCGCGCAATTCCGTCTTCAGCAACTTGCCGATATGGCTGCGCGGCATTTCGGTGATCGCATGAAGCTGCGCGAGGCGCTGCGTCTTGCCGAGACCGGCATTCACCTCCTTCAAGATCGTGTCGGAATCGGGCGCGTCGCCTGCTAGCGTAACGAAGCCGACCGGAGTCTCGCCCCATTTGCGCGATGGCACGCCGATCACCGCCGCCTCGCGCACACCGGGCCGCGCGAGAAGCGCATTTTCCAGATCGACCGGATAGATGTTGAACCCGCCAGAGATGATCATGTCCTTCGCGCGGCCCACCAGTTCGACGAAGCCGTCCTCGTCGACCCGGCCGATATCGCCCATGCGCTGCCATATCTCGCCGCTCGCGGGATCGGTCCACAATCCCTCGCGCGTCTGGTCGGGTCGGTTGCGATAGCCCATCATCATCGTCTGGCTGCGACCGACGAGGTTACCCGGCGTTCCGGGCGGGACTTCGCGATCCTCGTCGTCCAGAACCTTCAATTCGCTGCCGGGACCGGGCCTGCCGACGGTATGCAGCTTGTCGGGAAACTTGTGCGCTTCGAGCAGACAGACGACGCCACCTTCGGTCATCGAGTAGATTTCAACCAGCGCGCCCGGCATGCGGTCGAGCACCTCGCGCTTCAATTCGGCGGAGAAGGGCGCGGAAGTGCAATATTTCAATTGCAGGGCCGACAGGTCGAATTCGCCGAAACGCGGTTCGTCCATCAGGCGCTGATATTGCACGGGCACGAGCATGGTGACCGTCGTCCGGTCGCCCTGCGCATTCTCAAGCCACTTCAGGGTGTCGAACTTGCCCACGATCCGTACCGTCCCACCGGCCAGCAGCGGCGCTAGGAACGCGACCATGGTGGTATTCGAATAAAGTGGGGTAGATGCGAGCGCGCGGACCTCCATGCCCTTGTCCAGCCACGATGCCGCGGTCGAGGCGAATTGCCGCCAGCGCATCCGGTGCGATTGGACGATGCCTTTCGGCGTGCCGGTGGTGCCGGACGAATAGATGATGTTGAACGGCTCGTCCGGTTCGCCCGGCGGCATGTCCAGTTCGGGACGGGAGCGTGCGGACATCCAGTCATCGAGATCCTCGTCCAGCACGATCCGCTCAAGATCCGGGAAGGAACTGTCTCCGAGTTCGGCCAGTTTCGCACGGTCGACAAAGATGTGCCGCGCACCGGAGTCCTTCGCCATCGCCGCGAGCTGTTCGGCGCTCGCGCTGGTCGTCAGCGGTGCGGCGACCCCGCCGGCACGAACCGCGGCGAGGAAAACCAGCGCATAATTTGTGGACGAAGCGCCGAGGATCGCCACCGCCTGACCGCGCTCCAGCCCGGTTTCGAGAAGACGCGCCGCGATCCGATCGATCCGGTCCAGCATGTCGCCCCACACGATCGCACCATGCTCGTCGATCAAAGCCGGTTTGTCGGGCTGCGCCGCCGCCCACCGTCGCAAAACCTCGAAATACGAGCCGAAGGGTTGCGCAAGGTCGTCGGCGGTGGGTGCTGCTGTCATGCCGCCAGCCTACCCAAACGCTGCGTCCTGTCGAGCGTTAACCGCCCCCGAGACTGCCGAGCGCGAACGCCAGAACCGCCCCGCCCGCCGTGGCGATACCCGCAAGCTGGCGATCTTCCCTGAAGGCTTTGGGAAAGACCTCCGTCGCGAGACTTGCAATGACGGCGCCCGCCGCGACGCACCGGATTGCCGCGAGTGTTTCGTCGTTCGCAGTGTCGAGCGCGATGTGTCCGATGATCGCCGCCGCCGACAGCAACGCAGCCGTCGCCGTCCAAAGCCATAACACTTTCGCCTTCGAATGCCCTTTGCCGCGCATGGCCCTTCCGCCGCCTGCCGCCTCAGGCAGGTTGGATAGCAGGATGGAGCCGGCAAGCGCCGCGACCTCCATCGGCCCCGCCCCGATCAAAGCGACGCCAAGCGCCAGGTTCTCCGGAATGCCATCCAGCGTGATCGCGGCGAGAAGACCGCCTCCGGAATCGCCGCCCCATTTTTCGTCGATAAGATAATCGGCCACCGTGAAGACGATGGCACCGGAGAGGACGCCGCCCGCTGCGATCAACAACGAGCTGTTGTCGATCGCAGGCTGGATGAGTTCGCTGGTCACCGAGATCAGCAGTGCGCCGCCGGCCAGCGCGACGAGGAACCCGTCGAGCCAGTCGGGCAATTTGCCGTAGATACCCCACGCCGCCCCCACGATGAGCGCGGCGGAAACCACCGCGACAACGGCGAGCGTCATCAACATTCGATTACGTTGACCGCGAGGCCGCCCTGGCTGGTTTCCTTGTACTTGCTCGACATGTCGAGCCCGGTCTGGCGCATGGTTTCGATCACCTGGTCGAGGCTTACGCTAGCGCCCGCTTCCCGGTGAAGGGCGAGCCGGGCCGCGTTGACCGCCTTGACCGCGCCGATGGCATTGCGCTCGATGCAGGGAACCTGCACGAGACCGCCCACCGGATCGCAGGTAAGGCCAAGATTGTGCTCCATGCCAATTTCCGCCGCGCTGGCGATCTGTGCAGGGCTGCCGCCCCATAGCGCGGCGAGCCCCCCGGCCGCCATCGAGCAGGCGACGCCGACCTCTCCCTGACACCCCATCTCCGCGCCGGAAATGCTCGCACGTTGCTTGTAAAGGAGGCCGATCGCGCCTGCCGTCAGCAGGAAGGTGCGGCGGCTGTCGCGGCAGGGGCTTTCCTCGGCGGTCACGCAGTAGAACCGGATGACCGCCGGGATGATGCCGGCCGCCCCGTTGGTCGGCGCAGTGACGATCCGGCCGCCTGCAGCGTTCTCCTCATTCACCGCCATGGCGTAGCAATTGAGCCAGTCGAACAATTGTTCGCGCTCGTTCGATTGCGGTGTGGCCGATAGCTTGTCCCACAAATCCGGCGCGCGGCGATGCACCTTGAGGCCGCCGGGCAGGATCCCGCGCTGATTAAGGCCGCGTTCGAGGCACTGGTCCATCGCGCCCGCCACCCGGTCGATCCCGGCGAGCGTCTCGTCGCGCGGGCGGACTGCGTCCTCGTTGGCAAGGACGAGGTCGGCGATGGTCAGGGCGGTTTCGCGGCAGGCTGCGAGTAATTCGGCCGCCGATCCGAAATTGTGCGGCACGCTGATGCCCGCATTCACCCGGTCGTCCTTCGGCTTGCGCTTCAATTGTGCTTCCGAGGCTACGAACCCGCCACCCGTCGAATAATAGGTCCGTTCCAGCAGCACGTCGCTTGCATCGTCGAGTGCCACAAGCCGCATGCCATTCGGGTGAAGGTCCGGGATGACGTCGCCGGCCAGCGCGATGTCGCGCCGCGGATCGAACGCTATCTCGTACTGTCCAAGCAGCGATAAGGCGCCCCTCTCGCGAATGTCCGCCAGCGCCGCGGCCGCTTCATCGGGAAACGTCCGGTCGGGTCGGAACCCGGCGAGCCCAAGGATGCTTGCATCGACCGAGCCGTGGCCGACGCCGGTTAGCGCCAACGAACCCTGCAATTCGACATTCACGCGCGCCGCGCGATCGAGCTTGTCGGCCTTCGCCAGCGCACGTGCGAACAGCCGCGCGATCCGCATGGGGCCGACCGTGTGGGAGGACGACGGGCCGATCCCGATCCGGAAGATATCGAGTATGGAAAGCATCGGCGCGGGATGCGCGTTTGCGTAGGGTAAATCAACCGGTTGCACGCGTAACCGGGCGTCGCTCTGCCTGTGGGTAATGCAAACCTACAAACTTTGGCTTTTGCGCGCTTCCGGCCTATATACTCGGCATGGACGAGAACATGAAAAACGAGGGCGAAAACGCCCCCAAAAAGAACGGTTACGGCGCGGATTCCATCAAGGTGCTGAAAGGCCTCGATGCGGTGCGCAAGCGGCCCGGCATGTATATCGGTGATACCGACGATGGATCGGGCCTCCACCACATGGTGTTCGAAGTCAGCGACAATGCCATCGACGAGGCCTTGGCGGGCCATTGCGACCTCGTCCTGATCGAACTGAACGCCGATGGCAGCGTATCCGTGGAGGACAACGGGCGCGGCATTCCGGTCGATATGCACAAGGAAGAGGGCGTTTCCGCCGCCGAGGTCATCATGACCCAGCTCCATGCAGGCGGCAAGTTCGAGAACACCAGCGACGACAATGCCTACAAGGTCTCGGGCGGCCTTCACGGCGTCGGCGTATCGGTGGTCAACGCGCTTTCGGAATGGCTCGAACTGGTCATCTGGCGCGACGGCAAGGAGCACTGGATGCGCTTCGAGCATGGCGATGCGGTCGAGCCGCTGCGCGTAACCGGCGATGCGCCTCCCGTCGATTTCAACGGCGACGAGGATGGCCTGAAAAAAGGCACACGTGTCACCTTCAAGGCGAGCGAGGAGACATTCAAGAACGTCACCGAATTCGACTTCGAAAAGCTCGAACACCGCTACCGTGAACTCGCCTTCCTCAATTCGGGCGTCCGCATCAAATTGCGCGACAAGCGGCACGAGGAACCGCTGGAACATGATCTGTTCTACGAAGGCGGGATCGCGGCCTTCGTCAAGTATCTCGACCGCAACAAGCAGCCCCTGGTTGCCGAGCCGATTTCCGTCTCCGCCGAGAAAGAGGGCATCGGGATCGATGTCGCGCTCGAATGGAACGACAGCTATTACGAGAACGTCCTCACCTTCACCAACAACATCCCGCAGCGCGACGGCGGCACCCACCTTGCCGCCTTCCGCGCTGCGTTGACCCGCACGCTGAACAATTACGCGACCTCCAGCGGCTTGATGAAGAAGGAAAAGGTTAGTCTGTCGGGCGAGGACATGCGCGAAGGCCTGACCGCCATCGTCAGCGTCAAGCTGCCCGATCCCAAGTTCGGATCGCAGACGAAGGACAAGCTGGTATCCTCCGAAGTGCGCCAGCCGCTGGAATCCCTGATGGGCGAGAAGATGAGCGAGTGGCTCGAGGAGAACCCGAACGACGCGAAGGCGATCATCCAGAAGGTGATCGACGCCGCTGCCGCCCGCGAAGCCGCCCGCCGTGCCCGCGAGATGAGCCGCAAGGGCGCAATGAGCGTCGCTTCCCTCCCCGGCAAGCTCGCCGACTGCCAGGATCGCAATCCCGAGAACTGCGAACTCTTCCTTGTCGAGGGCGATTCCGCCGGCGGCTCCGCCAAGCAGGGCCGCGACCGCAAGACGCAAGCGATCCTTCCGCTGAAGGGCAAGATCCTCAACGTCGAGCGCGCGCGGTTCGATCGGATCATCTCTTCGAAGGAAGTCGGCACGCTGATCCAGGCGATGGGCACCGGCTTGCGAGACGAATTCAATCTCGAAAAGCTGCGCTATCACAAGATCGTGATCATGACCGACGCCGACGTCGACGGTGCGCATATCCGCACGCTGCTCTTGACGTTTTTCCACCGCCAGATGCCGGAAATCGTGAAGGCCGGGCACCTCTTCATCGCGCAGCCACCGCTATACAAGGTGACGCGCGGCAAGAGCGAGGTCTATCTGAAGGACCAGCCGGCCTACGATCGCTATCTGATCGAACAGGGCCTCTCGGGCCACCATCTCGAAACCCGCGAAGGCACCATTCCGGCCACCGGGATGCAGCAGCTGGTCGAGCACGGCCTGAGGATGCGCAACCTGCTCGGCTTTGTGCCGCGCAAATACATGACCGACCTTATCGAGGCGATGGCAGTCGCCGGTGCGCTCGATCCCGAAGGTGACCGTGCGGAAGGGCTGAGCCGGGCCGCCGCGCATTTACAGATGGGCGATCCGGAAGCAAAATGGTCCGCAGAGACCGGCGAGGACGGCGTAGTTCGCTTCCACCGCCTGTGGCGCGGCGTGACCGACGTGCATGAGATCGATCCCGCCTTTATGGACAGCGCCGAGGCGCGCAAACTCCATCGCATCGCCGCCGAACATGCCGAGGTCTATGCCGCGCCGGTCCGTCTCGTAAAGGGCGAAAGCGGCGAGGTCGAACAGGTCGATCCCGAATCCGCCGACGAGACCGATGCCGACGCACCCGCCATGGCGGACGATACCGGCATCACTCTGCCCACGCAGCTGCTCGATGCCGTCATGGGTGCGGGGCGCAAGGGCCAGAAGATCCAACGCTACAAGGGTCTTGGTGAAATGAATGCCGAGCAGCTGTGGGAAACCACCCTCGATCCGGACAATCGCGCGCTTCTGCAGGTCAAGGTCGAGGATGCCGACGTGACAGACGAAATCTTCACCCGCCTGATGGGGGATGTGGTCGAGCCGCGCCGCGAATTCATCCAGTCGAACGCGCTGAACGTCGCCAACCTCGATGTCTGACACCTCGCCGCGGATCGATGCGGACAAGCGCGGACAGCCATTGGAGCAGGGCGGATTCCTGCTTTTCCTCGCCTTGGTGACGTTCGCCTTCCTCGTCGTCGTCCTGCCGTTTCTTCAGCCTGTACTCTGGGCGGTGCTGGCTGCAATCATGTTCAAGCCGCTGTTCTCCAGGTTTCTCGCGCTTCGCCCCGGGCACGAAGGGCAGGCGGCGCTGCTGACCCTACTGGTCATCTTCGGGGCGGTCATCGTGCCGGGCATGTTCATCGGCACCGCCGTGGTCGAGGAAGCCGCGCGGCTGGTAGCGATGTTCCGGGACGGCCAGATCGACGTGGCGGAATGGTTCACGCAAGTGATCAACGCCCTGCCGGTACGCATACGCTCGGCAATCACCTCGTCCGGCTGGAACGATCTCGACCTGCTGCAACAGCGCGCGCAGGCTTTGCTGCAGGACAGTCTCGGTCTGATCGCGCAGCAGGCCGTGTCCATCGGCGGCACGGTGTTCGGCTTCGTGCTCGGTTTCGGTATCGCGCTTTATGTGACCTTCTTCCTGCTTCGCGACGGCAAGACTATCGGCGAACAGGTCCTGCGCTGCCTGCCGTTCGAGCGCGGCATCGCCGACCACCTGGGCGAACGCTTCGTCAATATCGTGCGCGCGACAATTAAGGGATCGGTGGTGGTCGGCCTCGCACAAGGGGCACTCGGCGCGCTGACCTTCTGGATCGTCGGCATCCCGTCAGTCCTGCTGCTGGGCGTCATCATGGCGATCGCATCGCTTCTCCCGGCGCTCGGCCCGGCGATCGTCTGGATCCCCGTCGCGATCTACCTCCTCGCCACCGGCGCGATCTGGCAGGGCATCGTCGTGATCGTTTCCGGAGTGGCGCTTATCGGCATGATCGACAATGTCCTGCGCCCTATCCTTGTCGGTCGGGATACGGGCATTCCCGATTGGCTTATCCTCGTGACGACGCTCGGCGGCATCGCCTTGATGGGCCTGTCCGGTATCATCGTCGGCCCGCTCGTCGCCGGTCTCTTCCTCGCGGGCTGGAGCATCCTCGACGAACAACGCGCCCCCGACCGCAATTTCTCCTAACTGCGAGCGGGAGTGCGGCTCCACTATTATCGCGTGCGTTTCACGATGCGGTCACGGCCTCTCTGACCTGCCTTACCTGCGCTAAAAGTACGCCTAGGTCAGCTCGCCAATAGGGTCGCGTTGCCTCCGGCTGCCGTCGTGTCGATGCACACCAGCCGTTCGGTAGCGAAACGGGCGACGTAGTGCGGACCGCCTGCCTTTGGACCGGTGCCGGACAGACCCTCGCCGCCGAAAGGCTGGCTTTCGACCACCGCACCGATCTGGTTGCGGTTCACATAGAAATTGCCGACCCGCGCCCGCGCTTCGATGAAGGCGCGGGTGTCGTCGTTGCGGCTGTGCAGACCGAGCGTCAGGCCGAACCCGGTCGCATTGATCTCATCCATCACCTTGCCGAGATCGCGGCCCTTGAAGCGCGCGATATGCAGGATCGGGCCGAAGTTCTCGCGCTTCAGGTCCGAAATCGATTCGATTTCGATGATCGTCGGCGCGACGTAGCAGCCGACGGAGGCGCCACGATGCAGGCGCCGGCGCCAGACCTGCGCGCTGCCCTTCTTGCGGCGGGCGACGTGCCGTTCGAGCGAGGACTTCGCATCGGGATCGATTACCGGGCCGACATCGGTCGAAAGGTTTTCCGGATTGCCGATCTGCAGCGCTTCGAATGCACCGCGGATCATCTTGACCATCTCGTCGTACACGTCGTCCTGAATGTAGAGGACACGCAGGGCCGAACAGCGCTGGCCACTGCTCTGGAAGGCGCTGCCGACCACATCGCGCGTGACCTGCTCGGGCAGGGCGGTCGAATCGACGATCATCGCGTTCTGCCCACCGGTTTCGGCGATGAATGTGGCAATGCGGCCGTCCCGCGCGGCAAGTCCGCGGTTGATAGCCTGCGCCGTCTGGGTTGAACCGGTGAAAGCGACGCCTGCGATGCGGGTGTCGGAGGTGATCAATTCGCCCACCTCGCCCGCACCCGGCAGAAGCTGGAATGCCTCCTCGGGAATGCCCGCCTGGTGACAGAGCTTCACCGCCAACGCTGCGATAAGCGGCGTCTGTTCGGCAGGCTTGGCGACCACGGTATTGCCGGCGGCAAGCGCCGCGGCCGGCGGGCCGATGAAGATCGCGAGCGGGAAGTTCCAAGGGCTGATGCAGGCGAAGACGCCGCGCCCGTTCAGGGTCAGGCGATTTTCCTCGCCGGTCGGGCCGGGCAGCGGGATCGGGCCGGAGAACTGGCGCCGCGCCTCGACGGCGTAATAACGCAGGAAATCGACTGCCTCGCGCAGTTCGAGCACGGCATCGACCAGCGTCTTGCCGGCCTCGCGCTGGCAGAGCGAAAGGAACTCCTCGGTGTGCTCCTCGAAGAGATCGGCCGCCGCTTCGAGCAGCACGGCGCGCTTCTCTCCGCCCAGCGCATTCCAGCCGGGCTGGATCGCTTCGGCGCGGGTGATTGCTTCCTCGACCTCGAAGTCGAGCGCATCGCGACGCGTGCCAACTTCGGAGGAAAGATCGTGCGGCTTGGTAATCGGCGCGACTTCGCCTTCCTCGTCGGACACGAAAGTCGGCTCGGCCCGCCAGTGCTTGAAGGCGAGCGCCTCCAATCGGTCGATCAGCGGCTCGCGCACGAGCGGATCGGACAAATCGATCCCGGCGCTGTTCACGCGGCCGGGGAAGATGTCTTTCGGCAGCGGAATGGCGGGATTGCGATAGGGCGTCAGCGCCTTCATCTCGGCCACCGGATCGGTCGCCAGATCTTCGGCGGGCACGTCCGCATCTGCCATGCGATTGACGAACGAGCTGTTCGCGCCGTTTTCAAGCAGACGGCGGACCAGATAGGCGAGCAGGTCCTTGTGCGTCCCGGTGGGGGCATAGATGCGCACCATGGTGCGATCGTTACCCTCCATTTTGGCGAGCGCGCCGTAAATGTCCTCGCCCATGCCGTGCAGGCGCTGAAATTCGAACTCGCGCCGTTCGCCCTGCTTCGTCGCCGCCATCGCCTTGATCGCGCCGATCGTATAGGCATTATGTGTGGCGAAGGCGGCATAGATCGCCTCGGGCGCATCGAGCAGGCGTTGCGCGCTGGCAAGGTAGCTCACATCGGTCGCCACCTTGCGCGTGAAGACCGGGAAGTCCTTCAATCCGCCGACCTGCGTCAGCTTGATCTCGGTATCCCAGTACGCGCCCTTCACCAGTCGCACGAACAGCTTGCGATCGTGCTTGCGGGCGAGCCGGACCACCCAGTCGCATAGCGGGACGGAACGCTTCTGATACGCCTGGATGGCAAGGCCGAAGCCTTCCCAGCGGCTGCCGTCGGGCCGTTCGAACAGGCTGGAATCGCGCACCAGCGCCTCGATCAGGTCAAGCGAAAGTTCGAGCCGTTCGGCCTCTTCGGCATCGATGGTGAAATGGATGTTCGCATCGCGCGCCCGGATTGCCAGATCGCGGACCGCCGGCAGCAGGTCGCCGATTGCGAGATCGGCATGAAGGAAGGTGTATTTCGGATGTAGCGCCGACAGCTTGATCGAGATGCCGGGCGATTGCGTCAGCGAGCCGTTGGCTTCGCGCGCCAGCCGGTCGATCGCATCGGCATAATTCTGGCGATAGCGTTCGGCATCGTCATAGGTCATTGCGCCTTCGCCCAGCATGTCGAAGCTGTGAGTTAGGCCCTTGGCGCGTTCCGGCGCGGCGCGCTTCAGAGATTCGTTGATCGTCCGGCCATAGACGAATTGCCCCCCGAGAATGCGCATCGCCTGCAGGGTCGCCTTGCGGATGACGGGTTCGCCCAGCCGGTTGACCGCGCGCTTGAGCGAGGTGCCGAGCCCGCGCCTGGCTTCTTCCGGACGCTCCAGCACTTCGCCGGTCAGCATCAGCGAGAACGTCGCCGCGTTGACGAAGGTGGTGGACCCTTTCCCCATGTGTTCGGACCAGTCGATGTCGCCGATCTTGTCGCGGATCAGCGCATCGGCGGTCGGTGCATCGGGTACGCGCAGCAACGCTTCGGCAAGGCACATCAGCGCAATACCCTCGTCCGTCGCCAGGCCGTATTGATGCAGGAATGCGTCGATCCCGCTCGCCTTCTGCTTGCGGGCGCCCTCGATCAATCTGACGGCGATATCGGACGCATGCTCATGCGTCGGGCCGTCCATGCCGGCCTGTTCGAGCCGTTCGGCCACACACGCATTTTCCTCCGCGCGATAGGCTTGGCGCAGGTCTTTGCGGGTAATGGGCGAGAGGTGGGCTGGATCGTGCAGGGCCATGCGACTCCGGTCGGTTCGAGGAAGGCAATTGTTCCACTTGGCCCCCAACCGGTGCGCTTTCAACCATTGTAGCGTCTAGTTTTTCCGCTCGAACCAGTCGGCTACTTTCGCCTGCTCCTCGAACGGCAGATGAAGACCGAGCTTGCTGCGTCGCCACAACACGTCTTCCGCCGTGCAGGCATATTCGTGATCGACGAGATAGCGCAATTCCGCCTCGTACAGATCGCCGCCCAGATGCTCGCCGAGATCGCTGAGCGAAGCGGCATGACCTATGAGGGGCTCCATGAGTGTCCCATAGGCCCGGGCGAGACGCAGGAGGGTTTCGGGCGGCAACCAATCCCACCGCTCGCTCGCGCGCCAGAGGAACTGCGCGAAGTCGGCTTCCGGCATGTCGCCGCCGGGCAGCGGCGCGCCCTTCGTCCATTCGCCGCCCGGTACTTTCATCGCCTTGCCGAGCTTTGCCAGCGCATGTTCCGCAAGCTTGCGATAGGTGGTGATCTTGCCGCCATAGATCGACAGGATCGGCGCCCCGCCTTCCTGTTCCAACTCGAAGACGTAATCGCGCGTGACGGTCGAATTGCTCGCCGCATTATCTTCGTAAAGCGGGCGCACGCCGGCATAGGTCCGTACGATTTCGTCGTCGGCGATCGGGCTGCGGAAATAGCGCGAGGCGGATTCGCGAAGATAGACCCGCTCTTCTTCACTGATGGCGACCATGTCTAGATCGCCGTCGTAAAGCTGGTCGGTCGTGCCGATCAGGGTGAAATCCCGCTCGTAGGGAATGGCGAAGACGATGCGTTTGTCGGGCTGCTGGAACAGATAGGCGTGTTCGCCAGGATAGGCGCGGGTGACGATGATGTGACTGCCCTTAACCAGCCGCAGATGCGACGGCGTTCCCTGCCCGAGCGCGGTCTTCGCCACCCGGTCGACCCATGGCCCCGCCGCATTGACGATTGCCCGCACTTCCACAGTCCGCTCAACAAGACCGGAACGGAGGCGGGCGGTCCAGCGGTCTTTACCACGCTTCAGTCCGACACAGGCGGTACGTGTAGCGATGGCTGCGCCTCGCGCCTCGGCATCCATCGCGCTCAGCACGACGAGGCGGGAATCCTCGACCCAGCAGTCGGAATACTCGAACCCCTTCGCTAGCACATCCTGCAAGGTTCCCCTATGCGGCGGTTCGCGCAGATCGACCCGGCCCGAGCGCGGCAACGTGCCCTTGCCGCCGATCCGGTCGTACAGCGCAAGGCCGAGCCGCAACATCCATTGCGAGCGCATGCCTTCCATATGCGGCATCACGAAGCGCAGTGGCCAGATGATATGCGGCGCGGCCTTCAGCAACACCTCGCGTTCGCGGAGCGCCTCGGCGACCAGCCGGAACTCCCATTGTTCCAGATAGCGCAGCCCGCCATGCACCAGCTTGGTACTGGCAGAGGACGTGTGGGCGGCCAGATCGTCCTTCTCGACCAGCAGGACCGACAGGCCCCGGCCCGCCGCATCGCGTGCGATCCCGGCCCCGTTGATCCCGCCGCCGACGACCAAAAGATCGTAGCTCTCGCTCATTGATAGCGGAACAGCCTTCCCGCCACCGCATCGAGCTTGGTCATCAATTCCTTGTCATGATGTTCGGGCGCGGTGATGACCGCATCATCGAGCGCGCGGTCGATCGGCGAGGGATTGCGCTTTTTGGGCAGGCCCTTGCAGAATGCTTCGACCGCCTTCTTCGCCAGCTCGGAATTACGCTGCATCTGTTCGATGATGACGCTGACATCCACCGCCGCCTCGCCCTCGCGCCAACTGTCCCAGTCAGTCACCATGGCGAGGAGCGCGTAGGGCAGCTCGGCTTCGCGGGCGAGCCTGGCTTCGGGCATGCCGGTCATCCCGATGACTTCCGCGCCCCAGTGCCGATAGAGCCGACTTTCTGCGCGGGTTGAGAACTGCGGCCCCTCCATCGCGAGATAGGTCGCGCCTTCGGTCACATCACCACCCGCCGTCTCGACCGCGTTGGCGGCGAATTTCGACAGGCGGGCGCAGACCGGATCGCCCATCGAGACATGCGCGACGAAGCCGCTGTCGAAAAAGCTCGATGGGCGTCCCTTGGTGTTGTCGATGAATTGGTCGACCGTGACGAAGCGGCCCGGCGGCAGGTCTTCGGCCAGCGATCCCACCGCGCTGATGGCGAGGACATCGGTGCAGCCGGCGCGTTTTAGCGCATCGATATTGGCACGGGCGTTCACCTTGGACGGAATTAGCGGATGGCCTCGCCCGTGTCGCGGCAGGAAGCGCACGCGGACATGGCCGATCTTGCCGCATAGGATTTCATCCGAAGGTTCGCCCCATGGCGAATTGACCTTGATCCATTGCGCTTCTTCCAGCGCGTCGATCGCATACAGGCCCGATCCGCCGATGATGCCGATGGTCCAGTCGCTCATTATGTGCCCCTCTTTGCGCAACGTCTAATTGGGTGGCGCGCTTTGGAAGCGGTGTAAAGTATCGTCCGCGCAAACCTATTCGTACCGCGCTGCAGCATGGCGGGTTGACAGGGCGGCGCGGTTTCCGGTCTGTCCCTGCCGAACGCAGTTACGGAAAGCGCCATCCCATGTCCGACACTCTCCCCGCCCTAATTACCGTTTCCGCCCTCGAAGAGAGATTGCGCAAACTCCACCAGCGCACCAAGGCGACCCCGCTGTTCAATCCGGTATTCCAGCTCGCGCACGAACTGTCCGGCATGCTGGAAGCGGGCGAGATCGCGCTCGCGGATTTCGAGCGGCTGATCGGCGAACTCGAAGGCCAGTCGCTCGATGCGCGGGCGGAAAAGCTGCGATACCTTGTCTCCCCGGAGAGCGCGAGCCGGCGCTTGGACGATCTGTGTCCCATTGACGGCGATTTCGAACGCTGGCGCGCGCGGTGGGAGCACCCGCATATGCATGTGGTCTTCACCGCCCACCCGACCTTCCTGCTCACGGCTGCGCAGACGAATGCCGTCGCCGAGGCGGCGAGCCATGGCGGCGAGGTGGCTGGGATAGAAGAGGGCGAACGGCCTGCCATCACGCTCGACAGCGAACATGCCGACGCGATGGCGGCGCTCGCCAATGCACAGGATGCGCGCGACCGGATCGTGGAGCGCGCGCTGGCCTGTGCGTCGCAGGACTGGCCCGACCGCTGGCGCGAAATGCAGCCCGAACCGTTCCGCTTCGCCAGCTGGGTGGGCTACGACATGGACGGGCGGACCGACATTACGTGGTACACCTCGATCCGTTTCCGCCTTTCCGAAAAGGCGCAGCGGCTCGCCCGCTATGCCAAAAGCCTCGCAGCGATCGACGAGGGCCACCCCCTCCTCGACACGCTACGCGCCGCGCAGGCGCGGACCGAGCGCAATGTCGAAGATTTCTCCGGCGACCTATCGGATCCTGCGAAGCTGTCCGAAGCAGCCAATCGCCTGACCGACCCGGGCGAAGACAAACTGCTCTCGCTTGCCCCGCTTATCGAACGGCTCGAAAACGAAGCGACGGATGCCGAGCCGGACAGGGCGCGCGGCTTGAAGACGCTCGCCGCTGCGATGCGAGCAGACGGGCTGGGCATGGGCTGGGTGCATTTCCGGGTGAACGCCAAGCAACTTCATAACGCGATCCGCCCGCGCATGGAAAACGGCGACGACCTAGATCTCGGAAGCCGCGGTGCGCTCGCCGCACTGCGCAGCCTGCTTGCCGATGTCGAACCGCTAACCGCGAATTTCGGATCGCTTGCGGTGGAGAGCAGCACGGCGACGCGCCAGTTCCTCGCCATGGCGCAGATTCTCAAGCACATCGACGCCGACACGCCGATCCGGATGCTGATCGCCGAATGCGAACAGCCTGCGACCGTCCTCGCCGCCCTGTATTTTGGGGAATTGTTCGGCATTTCGGACAAGATCGACGTCTCGCCGCTCTTCGAAACTGAGACTGCTCTCGAACACGGGGGCCGCTTCCTAGACGCACTCCTCGCGGAAGAGGCGTTCCGCATTTATGCGAAGAAACGAGGCCGGATCGCGATCCAGACCGGCTTTTCCGACGCGGGCCGGTTCGTCGGGCAAATTCCCGCCAGCCTCGCCATCGAGCGTCTTCAGGGTCGCCTCGCCGAAGCGATGGCGGCCAACGGCCTGACCGATGTCGCCGCGCTGATCTTCAACACCCACGGCGAAGGCATGGGCCGCGGCGCCCATCCTGGGGGTTTCGGCGATCGACTGGAATGGCCGCTGAGCCCTTGGGCACGCCGCCGCTTCGCACGCGCCGGCATCCGCCTCGAACCGGAGGCCAGTTTTCAGGGCGGGGACGGCTACCTGTTCTTCGCGACGCCGGAACTGGCGCTCGCGACACTAATTACCATCGCCGACAGCTCGCCCGCCGCGACCGATCCCGATGCGCCGACCGATCCCTTCTACCGCCGGACCGATCTCAGTCTCGATTTCTATCGTGCGATCAAGGATCATCAGCAGGACCACCTCGAAAGCCGCACCTATTCCCGCGCTATCACCGCCTTTGGTCTCGGCCTTCTCAACACGACCGGAAGCCGCAAATCGCGCCGCCAGTCGGATTTGAGCGCCGATCGCGACATGAACCTGCGACAGATCCGCGCGATCCCGCACAATGCGATCCTCCAGCAGCTGGGCTATCCGGTGAACATCATCGCCGGCATCGGCAGCGCGGCGGAAGGCAATTACGAGGACATTGCGGCACTCCTTTCCGACAGCGCGCGCGGGCGGCAGATCGTGCGACTGGTCCGCGCCTCCAACGCGCTCGCAAGTATCAAGACGGTGGCGGCCTATGGCGAATTGTTCAATTCGGCCTATTGGGCCAGCCGGACCTATCGCGGTTCAGAACCGCAGCTGGCACGGCCATGCGAGGCGCTGGCCGAATATCTTATCAAGGACGATCGCAACGGCGTGTTCCGCCGCCTTGCCTCGCGCCTGCGCGTCGACGGGCTCAAGCTGCACCGCCTGCTCGACCAGATCGCGGACGAGACCCCGCATCCCGAACGCGAGAGCGTGCGCCGCAATATCGGGGTGTTGCAGGCCTTACGTCTCGCGCTGCTGCAGCACATGTTCCTGAAAGCCATCTCCGTTCCTGCCTTCAGCCGCGCCAACGACATCAGCCGCACCGACGTGTTGGAAATGGTCTTCACTTTGCGGATCGACGACGCGCTCGCCCAGCTTCGCCGCGCCTATCCGACGGAATTTGCGCGGAAGAGCGATTTCGCGCTGGACGAGGAGGGCGAATACCCGATTGGCGAAGGCGAGGGCTATGCAGCGATCCGCAAGACCTATGTCGAGCCGATAGAGGAAGCCTACGATCTTACCCTGCGCATCTCGACCGCCGTCGCCAACATATTCGGCGCGCACGGGTAGGGTGGCGGTTCTCGTTACACGAGGAAGTCGATGAGTTCGTTTACCGTCGTGGTGGCAAAACCTACGGCGCTATCGGAAATGCCGTAAGGAATGAGAAGGTCCTCATCGCCGACCTTCAGCATTCCGCAGGTATAGACGACGTTGGGAACATACCCCGCACGGTCCGCATCAACTGCAGTAAGGATCGGTTTCGGCGAGCGGGCGATGACCTTGGACGGATCTTCGAGATCCAGCAGCGCACAGCCGAGCGCATATTTGCGCATCGGGCCGACGCCGTGCGTGAGCAGGAGCCAACCGGCATCGGTTTTCACGGGGCTGCCGCAATTGCCGATCTGAATGAATTCCCAGGGATATTCAGGTTCCATCAGCAAGGTGCCCTCACCTTCCCAGCGCTCCAATTCATCGGATTTGAGCAAGAACAGGTTCTTGCCGTCCTGCCGTCCGATCATCGCGAACTCACCGCCAATTTTCTCGGGAAAGAGGGCCATACCCTTGTTGCGCGCCGCCCCGCCGGCAATGGGTTCGAGTAAGAATTCCTTGAAATCACGGGTTCGCAGCAATTCCGAACGGATCGTCGATCCGGAATAGGCGGTATAGGTGCCGATGAACTCGTAATCGCCATCGCCATGATCGAACCGGACCAGACGCAGGTCCTCGAGACCATTGCGCTGTTGTTCGGTGATCGGAAAGATGACCGTGTTCGACAAGGTAGAATCGCGATGGCGATGGACGGTGACCCCGGCATCGCTATCCGTAAGGGTCTCATCCTCCAGTTCGACCGAAGTGGCGAACGCGCTTTGCGGCCAGAGCTCGAATTGGCCGCCGGGGTGCATGATGCCTTCCCGGAAGGCGATCGAACTGATGTGTCCCTCGCCCACGGCCCGCAGAGACATGACGAAGCGGCAGGCGCCGCCTTCCATGCCCGACTGATCGGGATGCGGTACGATCGAAGGGTTCATCAAAGCGGCGGCGGAATAGGTATATTCGTGACAGAAATACGCCCCGATCAGGCGCTTCCGCTCCTCGGAGAAGTCCTCGTCGTGCAAATCCATGGCATGTTCGACTTCGGCGAACCGATCGGCGAACATGGTGTCGGTCTGCCAATGGCGGGCCTGGAAATCCGCTTGGACAGCATGATACTCGCGCGAGACTTCTGCCTCGTTCAATGCCGCGATGTCACGGATGAGCCGCTGCGCCCGTCCGCCTTCAGCCTTTCGCGATTGCCATCCCAAGTGAAACGGCCGCAGCACGACCCGGGACGGATCGGCATGCAGGCGCGCTTCAGAAATCGTCAGCGGACTGGAGCTAAACGCGCCCTGAGACGTCAACACGATTTTGCTCTCCCGTCTTGGCACTCGGCGGTCCTGCCGAATGAATGCCATAATCCACTATTCTTAACATCGAATAATGGGAGAGATGAAAAGCAAGAATGGATTCTGCTCCACAGTTTTCGTTTGTACCGCGGGGTGTAACCCCGTCGCGACACCGCCCGCTGTCGAGATCGGCGAGTACTGCACCGCGATCGTTCGCGCCGAAGAACCATTGCCATGCTCGCGTAGCGTGATCGCGCCAGGCGACATCGGCAGTCGCATCGTATGCAATGCAGGCCGCTTCGATGGCAGCTTGCGCTTCGAGCGGTTGCTGATCGAACGGCATGCGCTCAAATTCGGTGTCGAAGCTGTCCGAACCGATCGGACGAAAATGCCCTTCCGCCGAAGTCTGCTGCGCCGAAATCCATTTCAGGGTGTCCAACCCGATCTCGCGTGCCTCTTCGTCGCCCAGGATACGTGCCGCTTCAAGCAAGGCCTGACAGAGCCGGGGGTTATCGTACCCAAGCACCGCTTCGAACCACGCCCAATCGGGTCTGCGGCCTGCAGTAAAAAGGCGCTTGAGGAGGTCGGCGCCATCGCGGAGACAGTCTAGCGATATTCCATGCTCCGGATCTCTTTCGAGGTAGGACGCCGCGCCCAGCATGGTGAAGGCGACTGCGCGGGGCGAACCCATGTCGAGCATGTGCGGCAAGACCTTGACGAACCACCGACCGGCCCATTCGCGAAGGTCGGCATCGGGGGCGTGCGCAGCGCAATTGCCGAGGGCCCAGACGGCACGTCCGTTGGAATCCTCCGAGCCGATATCTTCGCACCACTGCCGGTCGTAGGCCATGAAATTACGGAACGCCTTTTTATCGTCGTTCCATGCCGACTGAATGAACGACGCGAAATGACCAGCATGCAGCATGCGGTCTTCGTCCGAGATATCGTCCAGTGCGATTATAAGGCTGAGCGCTCTAGCATTGTCGTCGAGGCAGTAGCCATGATTGCGATCGGGTACGATGCCGATACCGTGTTGAAGCATCCCCGTATCGTCACACATGGCGAGAAAACCTGCGGGGTTCGGCGCTTTCGCAACCGGCGCCCGCGCGTGCGAACCGGCGGCGGCCTCGCGCACCAGATCGGCGGCGCGACGCGCGAATTCAGGCCAGATCGTCTCGCGCCCTTTGGCATAGGCCCGCCGCTGCAGTTCGGAGAGGCGATCACGATCGTCGAGCAAGTCGATGACCGCATCGGCGATTGCATCGGAATCATCCGGCTCGATCAACAAGCCCACATCATCCGCCAGCAATTCGCGCGCATGGACATAAGGCGATGATACTACGGCCTTGCCCAGCGCCACGGCATAGCTCAGCGTCCCGGAGGTTGATTGCTGGAGGTTGGGGTAAGGCGTGAGATAGATATCGCACGCTTCCAACTGATCGAGCAGTTCATCGGTATCGAGGAAGCGATCATCCCAATCGACGTGGCGCGAAACACCGAGATCCTCGGCCAAAGCTATCAACCGTTCGCGATATGCTTCGCCATCCTGCGCGACAAGATTGGGATGCGTCGCACCGACAATGCGGTACAGAACCTGCGGATGCTTTTCCGCGATACGCGGCAGGGCCTCAATCACGCGTTCAAGCCCTTTGCCAGGTCCCAGCAAGCCGAACGTCGTCAAAACGTCACGGCGCTCAAGCCCGAGCATTTCCTTGAACGCATTCTGCCGTCCGAACGGACGATCCGGTGCGCCATGCGGAATGACCCGAACGATCTCGTTCGGTGCACCATATTGCGTAGCCAGCAATTCCCGCGAATGCTCCGACATCACCATGATCCGCGAGGCACGGGCGACCAGGTGCTCGAGAATGCGTCGTTGGTTGGGCGAAGGATCGGTCAGAACGGTGTGGAGGGTTACGACAAGCGGGGCGGCAATCCGATCCACCAGATCGCATACCATCTCACCGTCGGGGCCGCCGAAGATGCCGTATTCGTGCTGCAACCAGACGGTGTCGACCTTCGAAGCATTGATCGATTTTGCTGCACTGCGATATTCTTCGGTCGAACTGCGTAAAACGGTGCGGACGCCCGAACCGTATTGCGCCTGCGTTTCGGCATCGCACAACGCATAGACCAATGTATTCACTTCGGACTGGTGAATCGCGAGTTGCTCGACCAAGTCATTGGTAAATGTGGCGATCCCGCATTTGAGCGGCGGGAAATTCCCGATCAGCGCTACCGAGCTATCGGCACTGGTCGAGTTGCTCGAACCAACCAAAGAGATGGGTGCCGGGCTTTTGAATGTGCGTTTGATCACAAGGCGCCTCGTTAACGGAAAATCAACTTGGTCTACGAGCGGAATATGGGTTCGTTCCGCATTGCAACATAAGTTAGGCTACGCATGTCCCATAGCGGGATCGGCGGACTGAGGATGATGACCCGCGCACGCCTATTTGCAGCGCGTCGCCAAGCGGCTAAGGCGCGCGGCGACATGTCAGAACAGCGCGACTATAAAGACACGGTCTTCCTGCCGAAGACCGATTTCCCCATGAAAGCCGGCCTTCCGCAGAAGGAGCCGGGCATTCTTGCGCGCTGGCAGGAACAGGGGTTGTACGAAGAACTGCGGCGCGAGCGGAAGGGCCGCGAGAAGTTCATCCTTCACGACGGCCCGCCCTATGCCAATGGCGACATGCATATCGGCCATGCGCTGAACCGTATCCTGAAGGACATGGTTGTGCGCAGCCAGACGCTGTTGGGCAAGGATGCGCCCTTCGTACCCGGCTGGGACTGCCACGGCCTGCCGATCGAATGGAAGGTCGAGGAACAGTACCGCAAGAAGAAGCGCGACAAGAAAGAGGTGCCGCCGGCCGAATTCCGCGCCGAATGCCGCGAATACGCTGCGAAATGGGTCGATGTGCAGCGCGAGCAGTTGAAGCGCCTCGGCTTGATGGCGGATTTCGACAATCCGTACCTCACCATGCAGTTCGAGAGCGAGGCGACTATCGTTGCCGAGCTGATGAAGTTTGCCGAGGCCGGCAATCTCTATCGCGGATCGAAGCCGGTGATGTGGTCGCCGGTCGAAGAAACCGCGCTGGCCGAAGCCGAGGTCGAATACGAGGACATCACCTCGACCCAGATCGACGTGGCTTTCGAGATCGTGGAATCGCCGATCGAGGAACTGGTCGGCGCGCATGCGGTGATCTGGACCACGACGCCGTGGACGATCCCGGTGAACCAGGCTTTGGCCTATGGGCCGGATGTCGATTACTCGTTGTTCGAAATCAAGACCGGTGAAATCGATGGCAAGCCAGAACTAGAGCGGTGGCGGGGGAGGCAATTGCTGGTCGCGACCGAGCTTGTCCCCTCCTTTCTTAAGCGTATCGGCTGTGAATTCGACAACAGTGATACGGTGCAAACCTATTTTAAAGGTGGTGCTTCACTCGCTGGAGCCCTCGCCCGCCACCCGATGCATCACCTCGGCGGGTTCTACGCCCAGCCGCGTCCGCTGCTCGCGGGTGATTTCGTCACCACCGACAGCGGTACGGGTCTCGTCCACATGTCGCCCGACCATGGCGAGGACGACTTCCTGCTTTGCCGCGAGCACGGCATCGAGCCGCAATTCGCCGTCATGGGCGACGGGCGCTATCGCGACGACTGGCCATGGCTGGGCGGCGACGACGAGCGCCGCCGTGCGGTGATCAACAAGCAGTTCAACGCGCCCGACGGTCCGATCTGTTCAGACTTGCGAGAAGCGGGCGCGCTACTGTCGGCAAGCGACGATTACCAGCATTCCTATCCGCATAGCTGGCGTTCGAAAGCCAAGATCATCTATCGCTGCACGCCGCAATGGTTCGTGCCGATGGACAAGGACGGCACCACGCCCGATGGCAAGACGCTGCGCGAAACCGCGGTGTCCGAAATCGAGCGGGTAAAGTTCTATCCCGAAAAAGGTCGCCGCCGCATCGGGTCGATGGTCGAGGGTCGGCCCGACTGGGTGCTCAGCCGCCAGCGCGCATGGGGCGTGCCGATCACCTTGTTCGTGCGCAAGGACGGCAGCTACCTGCAGGACCCCGCCGTGAACGCTCGCGTCGTCGAGGCGATCCGGCAGGAGGGCGTCGATGCCTGGGTCGAAGGCCGCAAGGCCGAGTTCCTCGGCGCGGACCATGATCCGAACGAATTCGAGATGGTCACCGATATTCTCGACGTCTGGTTCGATAGCGGCTGCACCCATGCCTTCACACTGGAAAGCGGGCGCTGGCCCGATCAGCGCTGGCCCGCCGACCTGTATCTGGAAGGCAGCGACCAGCATCGCGGCTGGTTCCAGTCCTCCCTGCTCGAAAGCTCTGCCACGCGGGGCCGCGCGCCCTACGATGCGGTGCTCACCCACGGCTTCACCATGGCGAGCGACGGCAAGAAAATGTCGAAGAGCCTCGGCAACACCATCGATCCGCTTAAGATCATGGAGCAGTACGGGGCCGACATCATTCGCCTGTGGGCGCTGAGTGTCGATTACACCGAGGATCACCGCATCGGCGATGAGATCCTCAAGGGCGTCGGCGACCAGTATCGGCGCCTGCGCAACACTTTCCGCTATCTCCTCGGTGCGCTGGACGGTTTCGTCGGCGACATGGGCGATCCCGGGGAAATTCCGGAGCTGGAAGTCTACATCCTCGCGCTTCTCGCCGAACTCGACGGCAAGCTGCGGGCCGCGATCGAGACCTACGATTTCGACGCCTATATCCGCAGCCTCGTCGATTTCTGTAACGAAGACCTTTCCGCCTTCTTCTTCGATATCCGCAAGGATGCGCTCTATTGCGACGGGCCCGACTCGACCCGCCGTAACGCGTATCGCACCGTGCTCGATATCCTGTTCCACGCGCTGGTCCGCTATGCCGCCCCGGTGCTTGTATTCACGGCGGAGGAGGTTTGGACGACGCGCTATCCGGACGGCGGCAGCGTTCATCTGCTCGAATGGCCGCAGGTTCCCGGCGTTACTGCCGATGGCGCGCGCTGGGCGAAGCTGCGCGACTTGCGCGAGCGCGTGACCGAAGCGATCGAGCCGCTGCGACGCGACAAGACGATCCGCTCCAGCAACGAAGCCGCGGTAACCGTGCCTGCCGCCGCCGTGCCGGAAGGCTTCAGCGACGCCGACCTCGCCGAATTGTTCATCACCGCGTCAGTGACCCGCTCCGATAGCGACGAAGTGACCGTCACCCGTTCTCCGGAGGCCAAATGCGGCCGCTGCTGGCGCCTGCTGCCGTCCGTGCCCGAGGACGGCGCGCTGTGCGACCGGTGCGAAAGCGTGGTCGCCGACATGGATGCGGCGGCATGAGCCCGGTCCTGCGCAACCGCCTGATCGGCGTCGCCCTCGCCTTCGGAATTTTCGGAATCGACCAATGGGTGAAGTGGCACATCCTGTGGACGCTGCGCCTGCGTGATCGCGGCGTCATCGATCTGCTGCCCTTCTTCGACCTTCGCTGGACGCAGAATTTCGGCGTCTCGCTCGGCATGTTCGAGGCGACCAGCATGGAAACACGCTGGCTGCTCGTCCTAGTCACCGCCGCAATCGCGCTGGTCGTCACCATATGGATGCTGCGCGAAACCAAGCTGGGCGACATACTGGGTCTTGCCCTGATCCTCGGCGGCGCGCTCGGCAACATCAAGGATCGCTACGAACTCGGCTATGTCATTGACTATGCCGACTTGCATTTCGGGGACTTTCGCCCCTTTCTCATCTTCAACATCGCCGATGCCGCCATCACCATCGGCGTCGTCATCATCCTTGCCCGTGCGTTCTTCATGCGCAACAGCGAGGTGGACGACTTGATGGACGGCAAACAACCGGCCGACGCCGCGGAGAGCAATTGATGATTACCTTTACCCGCCTCGCCCTTCTGGCCGGCTCCGCCGCCCTCCTTGCCGGATGCGGCAGTGGCGGCTTCCTCAACCGCGACCGGCCCGACGAGTTCGCCGTGCAGCGTCAGGCCCCATTGGTTGTGCCGCCCGACTTCAACCTCACGCCGCCCGCCCCCGGCGCCCCGCGCCCCGCGGAAGGCACGGCGTCCGAACAGGCGCTCGACGTGCTGTTCGGCGGGCCCGCGCAGCGCAGCGGCGTGGAAAGCGGCGCGATCGACCGGGCCGGCGCCGCCGATCCCGGCATCCGCAGTTCGGTCGGCGATGCGGATACGAATACGGTCGCAAAAGGCGGCGTGACCCGCGATATCGTGGCTGCGCCCCAGGGCGACGGTGCCAGCGCGCAGGCGGTTATTCCCGACAACTGATGCGCGGGCGGCGGCTCAGGCGTCGTCGCTTTCGCTGTCCTTGGGTTCGAGCTCCTGTATCAACAGCTTGTCGATCCGGCGGCCGTCCATATCGACGACCTCGAAGCGCCAGCCCTGCTCCTCGAAATACTCGCCCTCGTGCGGCAGCTTCTTGAGCACGGCCAGCGCATAGCCTGCCGCGGTCGCGAACTCGCGGTCTTCTCCGTAATCGAGACCCAGCCGATCGCCGAGCGCATCGGCCGATAGCGATCCGGAAATAAGCAGCGAGCCGTCCTCCCGTTCGACGATGCCGGGCGCATCGTCAGGGTCCTGATCGCTGGCGAAATCGCCGACCAGCGCGGTCAGCAAGTCTACCGGGGTGACGATCCCGTCGAGATGGCCATATTCGTCGTGCACCATCGCCATCGGGATTTCGGCCTGTTGCAGCACCCGCAAGGCGTCTACCGCGTCGAGCTGGTCGGGCACCACCTCCGCCTTCTTCATCATCGATTCCAGCCGGATCGGCTCGCCCGCAACTTGCGCAGCAAGAATATCTCGCACCTTCACGATGCCTAGCACCTTGTCCGCCGTGCCGTCGGCGACCGGCAGCAGGGAATGGGGAGACGATTCGATCTCGGTGCGGATCGTCTCTTCGTCGGAATTGAGGTCGATCCAGTCGACTTCGGTACGCGGTGTCATCACTTCGCGCACAGGGCGCTGGGCCAATCGCACGACGCCCGCGAGCATCTGGTGCTGCTCGTGCTCGATCACGCCATGCCGGGTCGCTTCGGCGAAGAGCATGTGCAACTCCTCCGCGCTGACGGAGCTTTGCCCACCGGGCCGCACGCCGAGCAGGCGGATCAACAACCCGGACGAGGTATCGAGTACCCACACGACCGGCGCGGCAATCTTCGCGAGAACGGCCATCGGCCGTGCCATGAGGATCGCAATGGGCGCGGCCGCACGAAGAGCGACCTGTTTGGGTACCAACTCACCCACCACGAGGCTGAAATAGGTCGTCAGCGCGATCACAACCGCGAAACCGGACTCCGCCGACCAGTCCGCCGGCACTCCGAGTGCGGCCAATCGCTCGCCCACCGGCCCGCCGAGACTTGCCCCGGAATACGCACCGGCGATGATGCCCACCAGTGTGATGCCGATCTGCACGGTCGAGAGGAACTTGCCCGGATTTGCCGCAAGCTCGATCGCCACTTCCGCTCCCGAGCTGCCTTTCTGCTTGGCGGATTGCAGTTGCGCCGTGCGCGCGGAAACGATGGCCAGTTCGCTCATGGCGAAGACGCCATTTAGCAGAATCAGGCCGGCGATGACGAACAGATCGGTCCAGGGGAAGGGTGTCACGCCCCAACCGCTAGCACAAAAGCGCCTCTGTGCCAGCGTAGAGACGGAACACGCAGGGCCGCCGGCAGTTTGTGGGAAGGAAGCGCGAGGTGGGCGCTTTCCCTGCAAGGGTGCAGTTCGAAGACAGAAAGAGCATCCGCGCTTTCGGAGGAATTTTTATGAAGACATCACGTTTCTTTCTCGCCGGCATCTCGGCCGTGGCCCTGCTCGGCACGTCTGCCTGCGTCACCGACCCCAATACGGGCGAGCGCAAGGTTTCGCGCACCGTGCTCGGCGGCGCCGGCGGCGCGATCGCGGGCGGTCTGCTCGGCGGCGTCATTGGCGGCAAGACCGGTCGCATAATCGGTGCGGCTGCCGGCGCGGCAGGCGGCGGTTATGTCGGCTACCGCATGGACCAGCAGATCAAGGAACTGCGCGAGCAGACCGCCGGTTCGGGCGTCGACGTCACCGAAGTCGATGGCGGCGAAGCAATCCTGGTCAACCTGCCCGACGGCGTTACCTTCGCCACGGGAAGCTATACCATCAACCAGACGTTCCGGAACACGCTGGACCGCGTGGCCGAGAACCTCACGCAATATCCCAACAGCCTTATCGACGTGTACGGCTACACCGATTCGACGGGTTCGGACTCGTTCAATCAGCGCCTATCGGAACAGCGCGCGCAAGCGGTGGCGGATTATCTCACCAGCCGGGGCGTCGCAACGTCGCGCATCCGCTGGCAGGGCTTCGGCGAAGATACCCGCTATGCCGTAGGCGACAACAATACCGCGGAAGGCCGCGCGCTCAACCGCCGCGTGGAAATCAAGATCGTTCCGTTCGACCAGAGCGACGTGAATGCGGCGCAGCAGGCGCAAGGCAACTAAGCCGCCCGCATCAGCTAAATGAAGAGGGGTCGGTTCGCCGACCCCTTTTTTACGACCTACCGGTCCGGCGCGGCCAACCGCTCGGCTCGCTCTGCCAGCTTATCGACCGAGGCGGCATGGATGCCGGGTGCACAGGTAATCAACCCGAAGGCGCGCGGGTCGCGCTTGTTGTATTGCAGCTTGTGGCCGAACGCATCGGTAACCGCCGCACCCGCTTCGCGCGCGATCAGTGCGGCCGCGCCGATGTCCCACTCGAAACCCCAGCGCAGGGTTGCTACCAAATCGGCTTCGTCGGCGGCGACCATCGCCACACGCAACGCGATGGAATTGGGCTTGTCGACCATCGAGAGATCGCGATCGACCTTGGGCAGCGAATCGGCCGGCACACGGCTACCTTCGAGAACTGTTCGCTGCGAAGCGGTCAGCGTTTCGCCGTTCCGGGTCGCGCCGACCCCTGCCCGGGCGAGCCACATTTCTTTTCGCGCCGGAGCGCAGAGGATGCCGAACAGCGGCCGTCCCGCCGAAATCAGTGCGACCGACACTGCCCAGCCGGTACGCCCGCGAATGAAATCGCGCGTGCCGTCGATCGGATCGACCAGCCAGATAAGGTCCTTCGCCAGCCGCTGCGGATCGTCGACAGTTTCTTCCGACAGCCAGCCCGCCGCGGGCAACAAGGCGGCCAGTTCGCGCTTCAGGAACACATCGACCGCGAGGTCCGCTTCGCAGACCGGGCTGCCGGGCGTCTTGTCCCAACTTTTCACGGTGTGGCCGGCTCCCGGCCAGAGGCTATGGGCGATCCGTCCCGCTTCGGAGACGATCGATTCGAGGCGATGCTGGTCGATCATGGGGAACGCCGTGCCGCCTGCACCCGAATGCCGGACTTTTCAAGCGCGCCCAGCTATGCTTAGGCCGCAAGCGAACTCCCATCACCAGACGCGTGACGCGCGAAGGACAGTCCCGACATGAATGTGCACGAATATCAAGCCAAGGAATTGCTCGCGAAATACGGCATCGCCATCCCCGCAGGCCGTGCCGCGACCACGGTTGAGGAAGCCGTGGAAGGCGCGAAGAAGCTGCCCGGGCCGCTTTATGTGGTGAAGGCGCAGATCCATGCCGGCGGTCGCGGCAAGGGCACGTTCAAGGAACTCGGGCCCGATGCCAAGGGCGGCGTGCGCCTTTCGAAAAGCATCGAGGACGTCGAAGCCAACGCGAAGGACATGCTCGGCAACACGCTGGTGACGATCCAGACGGGCGACGAAGGCAAGCAGGTCAACCGCCTCTATGTCACCGACGGGGTCGACATCGAAAAGGAATACTACCTTTCGATGCTGGTCGATCGCGCCACCGGACAAGTCGCCATGATCGCATCGACCGAAGGCGGCATGGATATCGAGGACGTCGCCCATGAGACGCCCGAGAAGATCACCACCATCACCATCGATCCTGCGCAGGGCTTCATGCCGCATCACGGCCGTGCTGTGGCCTTTGCGCTGAAGCTTGAGGGTGAAAGCAACAAGCAGGCGCAAAAGCTCGCCAAGCAGCTCTATACCGCGTTCATGGAACTCGACATGGAAATGCTTGAGATCAATCCGCTGGTGGAAGACAAGGACGGCAATCTCTCCGTCCTCGACACCAAGATGAGCTTCGATGGCAATGCGCTCTATCGCCACAAGGATGTGGAAGAGATGCGCGACGAGACCGAGGAAGATCCGGCCGAAGTCGAAGCGAGCGAATACGATCTCGCCTATATCAAGCTCGACGGCAATATCGGCTGCATGGTCAATGGCGCAGGCCTCGCCATGGCGACGATGGACATCATCAAGCTGAACGGCGCTTTCCCGGCGAACTTCCTCGACGTCGGCGGCGGCGCCACCACCGAGAAGGTGACCGCGGCGTTCAAGATCATCCTCAAGGACCCGGCGGTCGAGGGCATCCTCGTCAACATCTTCGGCGGCATCATGAAGTGCGATGTCATCGCCAACGGCATCGTCCAAGCGGCGAAGGACGTGAACCTGTCGGTGCCCCTGGTAGTCCGCCTTGAAGGTAC
>NZ_SOSI01000008.1 GCF_029760855.1 Erythrobacter litoralis
GCGGGTGCCCGCCCCCCCCCCCCCACACCCCCCCCCCCCCCCCCCCCCCCCCGCCGATAATGACGCCCAGCGTACAGTAGAAGAACAGATCGTCCGCATGGCGTTGCGCCATCGGGCTGCCCGGCGCTTTGATCATCTTCGACAGGTGCCAATAGGCGAGCAGGATGCCCACCAGATAAGCGAGCGAATAATAGCGCAGCTCGAACCCGCCGATGCTGAACAGGTAGGGGCGCAGGCCAAGCTCCGACCAGTAAATCGGATCGGCGGCCGAAGCGGTCGCCACCAGTAGTGACAGCAAGGTATTATCTCCTTAGAGATTTCCATCGAAGGCCGACACCGCGACCGGAAATGCGGGCGGCTTTTGGCATAGCAGGTGATTTGGGGAAAGCCTGTGTCGCACGCGTTCGGCAATTGCCGCCGAACGCGCGTTGGAAGAGACATATGTACGAGAGGACTGCCACCTAATGCCCACCCAACTCGATCAGGATATCGACCGCTTTACGAGTGCCGTCACTGCGCCGGGCCAGATGTTCGAGCTCACCACGGCGATGCGTGCGAACACGGAAATGCCGGCCTTCAAGAACGCCCCGCCCAGCCTTGCGCATTATTTCGCGCATTTCTGCAACGAGAAGAAGGACGAGCTTTTTCTCGTCGACGGCGACCTGCGGCTGACCTTCGGTGAAGTCTATGCCGCCGCCGTCCACGTCGCGCACGGGCTGGCGACGAAGCAGGGCGTCAAGAAGGGCGATAGGGTGGGCATCGCCGCTCGCAACTCTGCCAACTGGATGATCGCCTATATGGGTACGCTGATGGCCGGCGGCTGCGCGACCCTGCTCAACGGCTGGTGGACGGGCGAGGAACTCGCTTACGGCATCAACCTGTGCGATTGTTCGCTGGTACTCGCTGATGCGCAACGCGCAGCCCGGATGGACGGCGAGACCATCTCCGCGAAGATCGTCACTATCGGCCATGGCAAACCATCGGAAGGGCTGTCCGATATCTGGGCCGAGGGTGATACGGCGAGCAGAATGCTCGGCGAACTCAAACCCTCCGATCTCGCGACGATCCTCTATACCTCGGGCAGCACCGGCAATCCGAAGGGCGCCTATTCCGATCACCTGGGCGTCGTGTCCGGCACGATGAACTATGTCTGCCAGACGGCGATGATCCTGCAGATCCTGACCGAGCGCAACGAAGCGCCCAGCGTCCAGCCCTCCGCGCTCGTGGCCGTTCCGCTTTTTCATGTGACCGGCGAAATCCCGTTGTTCCTTCAGAGCTTTGCTTTGGGGCGCAAGCTGGTGCTGATGCCGAAATGGGACGCGGAAGAAGCCCTCCGCTTGCTCGACAAGGAAAAGATCACCTACTTCGTCGGCGTGCCGTTGATGAGCTACGAACTGGCGACGCATCCCAATCGCGACGATTACGATCTGTCCGAATGCAAAAGCTTTGCTGCGGGCGGGTCGCCCCGGCCGCCCGAACACGTGACCAAGATCAAGAACGCCTTCCCGGAAGGCAATCCGCTTCTGGGATACGGTCTTACGGAAACCAATGCGGTCGGTTGCGGCAATCTCAACGAGAATTATCTCGCCAAGCCCGGTTCAACCGGCATGCCGTCGAAGCCGCTGGTAGATCTTGCGATCCTCGACGACGATGGCAACAAGCTCGATACCGGCAAGGTCGGCGAGGTCTGCATTCGCTCGATCGCGAACTTCATCGGCTACTGGCGCAACGAGGAAGCGACCGAAGCGGCATTCACAAAGGATGCCTATTTCCGCACTGGCGATCTCGGCTATCTCGATGAGGACGATTATCTTTTCATCGTCGACCGCAAAAAGGACATCATCATTCGCGGCGGCGAGAACATCGCCTGCATCGAAGTGGAAGAAGCGATTTACGCCCATCCCGATGTGGCGGAATGTTCCGTCTTCGGCCTGCCCGACGAGCGGCTGGGCGAGGTTCCGGCGGCGGTCTACCTCCCGGTCCGCGGCAAGACGCTGGAGAAGGACGATCTGCGCGAATATCTTGCCGAGCACATTGCCGGCTTCAAGGTGCCGCAATATCTCTGGATCGCGGAAGACACGCTCCCCCGCCTCGGCACGCAAAAGGTCGATAAGCGGACGCTGAAGGCGCGGTACGAAAAGGAAGTCGCATCAGGGTGAGCGGGCCGCGCATCTCCGATCAACGCGCAATTCTCGATCGCCGCGCGCTGTCCTCGGCAATCGAGGAACTGGTGGCGCGCGGCGAGGAGGGAACGCGGACGCAGGTCGTCGCCATGTTGCGCAAGGCGCTGGACGACGGGCGGGCCGAAATGGAGCGGCGGTTGCTCGAAAATCCCTCGGCCGGCCATACGATTGCGGCAGGCTATTCCTTCCTGATCGACCAACTGGTGCGGATCATTCACGAATACGTGACCCTGCACCTCTATCCCGCCGCCAATCCGTCCGCGCAGGAGCGGTTGGCGATCATGGCAGTCGGCGGATACGGCCGCGCGGAAATGGCGCCGCATTCCGATGTCGACATCGCGTTCCTCGTCGGCGGAAAGCGCAACAGCTGGTGCGAGCAGGTCGTCGAGGCGATGCTCTATCTGATGTGGGATCTCGGCCTCAAGGTCGGGCATTCCACCCGGACGATCGAGGAAGCAACACGCCTCGCGAAGGACGATCTCACCATCCGTACGTCCCTGCTTGAAGGGCGGTTCGTCTGGGGCGACCGCGAATTGTACGACGAAGGTGCACGGCGCTTCGAACTCGAAGTGCGGCGCGGGAACGAGCGCGCGTTCGTCACGGAAAAGCTGGCCGAAAGGAATGCTCGTCACAAGCGGATGGGCGACAGCCGCTACGTCGTCGAACCCAATGTAAAGGACGGCAAGGGCGGGTTGCGCGATCTTCAGACCTTGTTCTGGATCGGCAAGTTCATTCATAACGTGCGGCGCGCCGCCGAACTCGTCGGCGTCGGTCTGATGACGCAAGTCGAATATCGCAGCTTCCGCCGTGCCGAGCGGTTCCTCCTCGCCGTGCGCTGTCACATGCATGTAATTACCGGGCGCGCCGAAGACCGGCTGACTTTCGACCTGCAGCGGCAGGTGGCCGAGCGAATGAACTTCGCCGACCGGCCGGGAAAGAGCGCGGTCGAACGATTTATGCAGTTCTATTTTCTGCAGGCCAAACGGGTCGGTAGCCTGACCGGCATATTTCTCGCGCATATCGAGGAGGATTTCGCGCAGAAGGCGGGCCGGTCCGGCTTCTTCGCGGGCTTTCGCGCCCGTTCGCGCACCGTCCAGGGATACCGGATTTCGGGCGGGCGGATTGCGGCGCCGGGCGACGACTGGTTCCGCAAGGATCCGGTTCGCCTGATCGAGATATTTACGCTGGCAGAAAGCGAGGAAGTCGAGATCCATCCTGAAACGATGCGGCAGGCGGATCGCGACAGCGGCCTGATTGACGCTAAAATCCGCAACGATGCGCGTGCGAACGCGCTGTTTCTCGATCTGCTTACCGGGCGCAACGATCCTGAAACGGTGCTGCGCTGGATGAACGAAGCCGGCGTGTTCGGCCGCTTCGTGCCCGATTTCGGTAAGGTCAATGCTCAGATGCAGTTCGATATGTACCATCACTACACGGTGGACGAGCATACCATTCGCGCAATCGGCTTGCTCTCGCAGATCGAGAAAGGCCTGCTGGAACACGATCATCCCCGCGCCACCCGTCTGATCCACAAAGTCGCCTCGCGCCGCGTCGCCTATGTCGCCGCGCTGTTGCACGACATTGCGAAAGGACGCGGCGGCGATCATTCCGAACTCGGTGCGGACATCGCGCTGGAACTCTGCCCACGGTTCGGCCTGTCGGATAGCGAGACCGAACTCGTCTCCTGGCTCGTCCTCAATCACTTGCTGATGAGCCACACCGCCCAGAAGCGCGATCTGACCGACCCCAAGACGATCGAGGATTTTTGCGGCAAGGTTCAGAGCATCGAGCGGCTGCGCCACCTAGCGATCCTCACCGCGGTCGATATTCGTGCGGTCGGCCCGGGTACGTGGAACAGTTGGAAGGGCCAGTTATTAGGCGAGTTGTTCGACGCGGCGCACGAACGGCTCCGGCTCGGCCATATGCGTCATGGTCGCGAGCAGCGGGTTGCGTTCAAGAAGGACGAAGTTCGCCGGGAACTGGGTTCGCGCGAGGATCTGGTCGATCGGTTCGCCGATACGCTGGACGATGCCTATTGGGTCGCCGAACCCGCCGATATTATCGCCTTGAACCTCGTCCACTACGAGGCAGCGCGCGAAGCCGAACACAGCCTCTCAGTCCATTGCGAACCGTACGAGGCGCGCGGCGCAACGCTGGTCACTGTGATCGCGGCGGACCATCCCGGCCTGTTCTACCGGATCGCGGGCGGCATCCACCTTGCAGGCGGCAACATCATCGATGCGCGCATCCATACGACACGAAAGGGCTGGGCGATCGACAATTTCCTCGTCCAAGACCCTCACGGTTCGCCGTTTGCGGAAGAAACGCAGCTCGAGCGGATCGAGACCGCGATCGCCGATGCGCTCGCGAACCGCATCGAACTGGCGCCGCGCTTGGCGAAGCGTCCCTTGCCGCACAGCCGTTCGAAAGTGTTCGAGGTCTCGCCGCGGGTCGACTTCGACAACAAAGCCTCGAATCGGTTCACGGTCGTCGAGGTCAATGCGCGCGACCGGCCGGCGTTGCTCAATCGTCTGGCGCGTGTCCTGTTCGAAAGCCGTCTGGTCGTGCATTCGGCGCATATCACGCATTATGGCGAACGGGCCGTGGACACGTTTTACGTTACGGATTTGACGGGCGACAAACTCGCGGATGGAGAGCGGCAGAACCGGCTCGCTGCCAGGTTGGTCGATGCCGCAAGTGATGCAATGCAGGCACGGTTGGAAGACGCCTGAACGTAATTCGCAGAAACAATCTTGCGTAACCCGGTCGACATGCGCATTCGATTGCGCAACCGTTTATGGGAGAGTTCTGAAATGAAGGTATCCGCAGTTTCTCTGCGTACGTTGGCTATGCTCGGGGCAGGTTTCGCCCTCGTTCCGCAGGCCGCTTTGGCGCAAACCAGCAATCAGCCCGACGAAGGCGATATTATCGACAACGCCGACGTCGAAAATACGACACCAGTCATCGTTGTTACCGCGCAGGGCCGTGCTCAGGCGCTTGCCGATGTACCCGTTGCCGTCTCCGCAGTCTCTGCCGAGACGCTCGAGAATTCCGGTACGACCGACATTCGCGAATTGAACCAGGTCGCACCGTCGCTGCTCGTCTCTTCGACAGGTAACGAAGCCAACGGCTCGGCGCGTATTCGTGGTATCGGTACGGTTGGCGACAATCCCGGCCTCGAAAGCTCGGTCGCAGTGTTCGTCGATGGCGTCTATCGCTCGCGTTCGGGCAACGCGCTGTCCGAACTTGGCCCGCTTGACCGGGTCGAAATCCTGCGCGGCCCGCAGGGTACGCTCGGCGGCCGTAATGCATCGGCCGGCCTGATCAGCATTTACACCGCACCGCCGGAGTTCGAGTTCGGCGCCTATGGTGCCTTCACCTATGGCAATTACGATGCAATCCGCGTCGAGGGCGGCGTCAACGCTCCGCTCAGCGATACGATCGCGGTACGTGCCGATGGTGTGTATTTCGAGCGTGACGGCTTCTACAACGATGTCGTCAACGATGTGCGGATCAACAATCGCGACCGGTATCTCGTGCGTGCACAGGCGCTGTTCGAGCCGACCGAATCGCTGAGCTTCCGCTTGGTCGGCGACTATTCGAAGAAGGACGAGGCGTGCTGCGCTGCGACTTTCGTGCAAACGGATTTCGCGCCGCTTGCCCGCGTTTCGCCCGGCCTCGATTCGTTCGCGCGACCGGAACCGGGTGCGCCGGCTCTTACGAGCCCTGAAAATCCGATCATTCCTGTCCTCCTCGGTCTGGGTCTGAATCCCGCCGCGTTGAACAGCGGCACGTTCGATCGCGATATCTACGTGACGCCGGGCCGATCGTATGAAGGCGAAACCGAAGATTACGGCGTCTCCGGCGAACTGAATTACGATCTCGGTTTTGCGAACCTCACCTCTATCACCGGTTATCGCGAATATTCGAACTTCCAGGGTTCGGACACCGATTACCAGCAGGTCGATCTGCTCTATCGTGCGCCCAACGAGTTTGGTGGCGCGCGTTCGTTCAAGACATTCACGCAGGAACTGCGCCTCAACGGCACGTTCTTCGATGACCGGATCGACTGGCTGATCGGTGGCTTCTATGCCAATGAAAAGCTGCGTGTGCAGGATAACCTCCGCTTTGGCGACGATTACGGCACGTTTGCGAACTGTCGTATCGCGCTGGCGATCAACCCTGCACTGGCCAACCCTGCGGCCGATAATTGCTTCGGCGCGAACATCGCTGCGATTGACGGCACGCTTACCGGCACGCCGGCCTTCGGTGCAGCAACGCCGCTCATCATCGCGGGCATCAATAACCTCGCCCAGGTTCGCGACCGTGGGTCGACGGGTGATGTCTACAACCAGAAGAGCGAGAACTTCGCGTTCTTCACCCATAACATCATCCATCTGACCGATACTGTCGATCTGACACTGGGTGCGCGTTATACGAACGAAACGAAGGATTTCGACGCGACGTTCGGTAACGACAACGTCTTCTGTCAGCAGAACCAGGCACTGCTCGGAGGTCTCCTTGCCGTTCCGTCACTGGCCGGTCTTGCGGGCGGTCTGTTGGGCCTGACCTGTCAGGGTAACTCGACGGCAGGTCTCGATGGGGTATCGATCACCGATACCCGCGACGAGGACGAGTTCACCGGCACGGCTATCCTGAGCTGGAAGCCGACCCCCGATGCCCTGGTCTATGGCTCGTACTCGCGTGGCTACAAGGCCGGCGGCTTCAACCTTGATCGCTCGGCACTCGGCGCTCCGGTGACGTTCAACCCGGCGAACATCGATCCCACGGTCCTGCAATTCGCACAGGAAACGGTGGACGCTTACGAAGTCGGGTTCAAATATTCGAAGCGCAAATGGGGCTTCAGCCTGGTCGGGTTCCGGCAGGAGTTCAGCAATTTCCAGCTGAACACCTTCAACGGCTCGGTCTTCCTGGTGCAGAACATCAACGGTTGCGATGCCGATCTGGGCGGCGGCGACCGTGATGCTAGCGCCACCACCGGTCGGTGCGATCCGGACGATGTCGGTGCCGGCGTTATCGCGCAGGGTATCGAGTTCGAGACTACGCTCAACCCGATCCGCGACCTCGGTTTCACCTTGGGCGTGACTTATGCCGACACCAGCTACGAGGACAACCTCGTCGGTAATGACGACGGCTCGCCGCTCGATCCGGCGCTCCGCTTGCTGCCGGGCGACAATCTTTCGAACGCGCCCGAAATCGTCGGTACGACCTCGCTGACCTGGACCCCGCCGCTCGGCGACAGCGGTATGTCCGGCCTGTTCTTCGTGAACGCCCGGATGACCGACGATTACAACACCGGCTCCGACTTGCTATACGGTAAGGAGCAGGACGCGTTCGTGATCGTCAACGGCCGCGTGGGCGTGACGAATATCGGTGGGCGCTTCGCGGTCGAAGGCTGGGTGCAGAACCTGTTCGACGTCGATTATACGCAGGTTGCATTCAACACGCCGTTCGTGGCGCCGCAGCAGACCTTCTCGGCTTACCTTGCCGAGCCGCGGACCTACGGCATCACCCTTCGCGGCGAATTTTAAACCGCTTCGAAGCTCAGCGATACGAAGAGGGCGCTCCCTTCGGGGCGCCCTTTTTGTTTGGGTTCAGACCCTTCAGTCTCGCGCGCCGAACAGTGCAGTGCCGACGCGAACATGCGTCGCGCCAAGCATGACAGCGGTCTCGTAGTCGCCGCTCATCCCCATGCTGCGGCCTTCCAATCCATGATCGCGTGCAAGTTTGTCGAGCAGCGCGAAGAACGGAGCCGGCTCGATATCCTGCGGCGGCAGACACATGAGCCCGGCCACCGGAATATCGGCGTCGCGGGCCTGTGCTATAAGGTCGGGCAATCCGGCGATGGGGCAGCCGCCTTTCTGCTCTTCCTCGCCAACATCTACCTGAATGAAGCAGGGCACGCGCCGCCCCGTCTTGTCGAATGCCTTGCCCAGTGCCTTCACGAGGCTCGGCCGATCGAGAGAATGGATGACATCGAACAAAGCGGCAGCATCCTCTGCCTTGTTCGACTGCAACTGGCCGACGAGATGAAGCCGGACATCCGAAAAGCGGTCGCGCAAATCGGGCCACTTCTCCTGCGCTTCCTGCACCCGGTTCTCGCCAAAATCGCGGTGGCCTTGTTCCAGGACAGGCAAAATGGCCTCTGCGCTATGGCGCTTGCTGACGGCGACCAGCGTAACCTCGTCTTGCGAGCGTTTGGCGCGCTTGCACACCGAAGCGATGTTTGAGCGGATCTGTTCGAGCGGGGTGTCTGCCTTTTCCATTGGGCGGCGCTATACCGTGCGAATGGCTTCGGACCATCCCCTGCCGCTGATCTGGCTGCTGAGCGACGCGCGCAACGACGCGCACCTCGAACAGTCGCTTGAATGCCTGCCGCCCGGATCGGGTTTCGTATTTCGGCACTATCACCTCCAGAAGGATGTGCGTGTGCGCCGGTTTGCGGCTCTATGCGGGATTGCGCGCCGTAACGGTCACGTCGTCGTGCTTGCCGGAAACGAAGACTGGCCGGCCGACGGTACCTATGGTGGGCGGCGGAGACGCGAAACCGGCCTCCATCTCGCGACCGCCCATGATGGGCCGGAATTGCAGGCCGCAGTTCGCGACCGTGCCGACGGCGTGTTCCTGTCGCCCGTGTTCCGAACGGCGTCGCATCCGGGCGGCGTTACGCTCGGCTTGCAGGGTTTTCATACCCTCGCACAGCAAAGCCCGATCCCGGTCATCGCGCTCGGGGGGATGGACGCGGCGCGGGCTCGGTTGCTCGGTTGGCCGCGCTGGGGGGCGATCGACGGCTTGACGTCGGACTCTCCTCCGCCGCATACTGCCGGGCCTACGGACTAGGGGATATTGCATGGCGACGCGCGCGAGCGCTCAACCCGATTGGCGGGCGGCGTTTCGCCGTTCGATGCGGCGCGCCCTCCATATGACCGGGGCTGTGCTGCTGCTCGGGCTCCTGCTGTTCCTTACCTTGTCGCTAGCCAGCTACACGCAGACCGATCCCAGCACCTCGACCGCCGCAGCCGATGCCAATGTCGCCAACTGGATGGGCCCGAGCGGCGCTTGGGCGGCGGAGCGGGTCTTCATGCTGTTCGGGCTGCCTGCGCTCTTACTCCTCCCGATGCTCTGGATCGGTGCGCGGCGGCTGTGGACCGGAGTGGAGGATGCTGACGAGGAGGAGACCCCCGGCCAGTGGTGGCGCCCGTTCGGCCTTCTGCTGGCGGCCATGGCGCTGCTCGGCATCGTCGTCTCGCTACTGTTCGCGGAATCGCCCGGACCGTTTCCTGCCGGGGCCGGCGGCCTTGCCGGATTGCTCGGTGCGGACGGGATCGAGACGGTCGCAACTCGCTTTGCGGGAGACTTTTCCGGCTGGATCGTAGGCTTAATGGGCCTCGTCGCGCTAGGGGGCGGCCTTGCCTTGACCACGCGGGTCTTTGCGATCGATTGGGCGCAATTCCTGACGTTACCGGAGTTTCTACAAAAGCGCGTTGCGGCGGCCGACTTCGATCTGCCGCTGGTGAAAAAGGCCGCGCCGGAAAAACCCGAGAAGGCACGCCGCAAACCCGCGCCGGTCGAGGAAGAGGCGGATCGGCCTGCCGCTCCGCGCCGTGCCCCCGAAATCGCCGATCCCTTGCCCGCACCCGCGCAGTCGCGCCCCGCTGCTGCGAAGCAGCGCGACATGTTCGCGAATTACCAGCTTCCGAGCAACGACCTGCTTACCGACGCGCCGCCCAATACGGCGCAAAAGCTCGACAAGATCGCGCTGGAGCGCAACGCCCGCCTGCTCGAAAACGTTCTCGACGATTTCAATGTGAAGGGCGAAATCACTGCCGTGCGGGCCGGCCCGGTGGTGACGATGTACGAGTTGGAGCCTGCCGCGGGCATCAAGGCGAGCCGTGTGGTCGGCCTGGCCGAGGACATCGCCCGCAACATGAGCGCGATCAGCGCGCGCGTATCGCCGATCCCGGGTAAGACCGTGATCGGTATCGAACTGCCCAATGCCGACCGGCAGATGGTCAGTTACAAGGAACTGGCGACCTCGGCTGCCTTCGTCGACAATTCGGGTAGCCTGCCGATGATCCTCGGCAAGGACATCGCGGGCGAACCGATCGTGGCCGACCTTGCGGCCATGCCCCACCTACTGGTCGCGGGTACGACCGGGTCGGGCAAATCGGTTGGTCTCAATGCCATCCTCCTGTCGCTGCTCTATCGCTTCACGCCCGACGAGTGCCGCCTGATCCTGATCGATCCCAAGGTGCTGGAACTCAAAACCTACGACGATATTCCGCATCTTCTCTCGCCCGTTGTCACCGAGCCTGCGAAATCGGTCCGCGCGCTCAAATGGGCGGTCGAGGAGATGGAGCGCCGCTACCGGATGATGAGCAGCGTGAATTCGCGCAATATCGCCGGGTTCAACGAGAAGGTCCGGACGGCCGCCGCGAAGGGCGCCCCGCTCGGTCGCCGCGTGCAGACCGGCTTCGATCCGGAAACGGGCGAGGAAATGTACGAGGAGGAGCAGCTCGATTACCAGCCGCTGCCTCTGATCGTGCTGATCGTTGACGAGCTGGCCGACCTGATGGTGACGGTCGGCAAGGAAATCGAAGTGCTGATCCAGCGCCTCAGCCAGAAAAGCCGTGCCGCGGGCATCCACCTCATCATGGCGACCCAACGCCCCAGCGTCGATGTCATCACCGGCGTTATCAAAGCCAACCTGCCGACCCGCATCAGCTTCAAGGTGACGAGCCGGATCGACAGCCGCACTATCCTCGGCGAGCAGGGCGCGGAGCAGCTTCTGGGCAAGGGCGACATGCTCTATAAACCCAATACCGGCGCGATGGTGCGCGTGCACGGACCGTTCGTTTCCGACGACGAGGTCGAGCGGGTAGCCGATCACTGGCGCGGGCAGGGCAAGCCCGACTATGTCGATGCGGTCACCGAGGAGCCGGAAGACGGCGGCTACAATTTCGAGGACGAGTTCACCGCATCCGACAATCCGGAAGAGCGCAAGTATCGCCAGGCCTGCCAGATCGTGATCGAGAACCAGAAGGCGTCCGGCAGCTGGCTCCAGCGCCAGATGGGCGTCGGTTACAACACGGCCGCCAAGTGGATCGAGCGGATGGAAAGCGAAGGCCTGGTCGGCCCGGCGAACCATGTCGGCCGGCGCGAGATTTTCCGCGACCAGGACGGCAATCCGCTTTAAGCCCGCCACATGGCCGATATTGCCTCTCCGACCATCGAGCAGGATGCCCACGACCGTCGCCCGACGCCGCGTTGGGTGCACAGCCCGATCGGCCGCGCCTTCGTGCCGCTGCGGCGCTGGTGGCTCGACAATGTGGTGCAGGACGTCGACCACACGGCGGTGATCGCCAAGATCGCGGGCGAGAGCAGCACGTCTCCGCGCTACATCTTCATGACCATGATGTCGGCCGGTATCGCCATTCTCGGCATGCTGCTGTCTTCGCCGGCAGTGGTCATCGGGGCCATGCTGCTCTCGCCGCTGATGAGTCCGATCTTGGGCGCAGGCTTCGCGCTTGCGTCGGGCAAGATCAAGTGGCTGCAGATTAGCGCCCGCGCGCTTTTGATCGGCACGGTGGCGGCCATCGCCTTCACTGCGCTGATCGTGTTGCTGTCGCCGCTACAGACCATGACGCCGGAGATAGCCTCGCGCACACGGCCCAATCTGTTCGATCTGCTGGTGGCGCTGTTCTCTTCACTCGCCGGGTCCTACGCCATGATCCGTGGGCGGGAAGGCACGATCGTCGGCGTCGCCATCGCCACCGCTTTGATGCCGCCGCTCGCCGCGGTGGGTTACGGTCTCGCGACGATGAACTGGACGGTGTTCGCAGGCGCCTTCGCGCTTTACGTCACCAACTTCCTTACCATCGCGCTCACCGCCACGATCATGGCACGCCTCTATGGCTTCCGCACCGATCTTTCCAAGCGGCAGGGTGTGTTTCAGAATGTCGGCATCATCGCGGTGTTCGTCGCGCTTGCCATCCCGCTCGGCCTGTCGCTGCGCCAGATCGCGCTGGAATCGAACGCGCAGCGGCTGGTGCAGGCGGCGGTGAGCGAAAGCTTCCCGCAGGATGCGCAGGTCAGCGATGCGGCAATCGATTGGGGTAGCGAACCGTTGGTCATTTCCGGTACCGTTTTCACGCCAAGCTTCAATGCGCGGGCCAACACCGAAATCTCCGATCGGCTGCGCGAAACTTTGAACCGCGACGTGACCGTACAGATCGAGCAATTCCGCGTCGGCACCGATCCCGGAGCGGCGGAGCAGGCACAGTTGGCGCAGGCGCGGGCGGAGCAGCAGGCCGAAGCGAGCGAGCGCGAGATCGCCGCGCTCGCCGCCAATCTGGCGCTCATTGCAGGCGTCGATCGTCAGGCCGTTACCATCGATCGCGACAACAATCGCGCAATCGTCATCGCGAAGCCTCTGCCGGGGCTGACGCTAGCTGGCTGGCGCATTCTCGAACGGCGCGCGGCGGCCAAGACACCGAACTGGGATGTGGAATTGCGCCCCCCCCTCCTGCCTTTGCCCGCCATTCCGCTGAACGACGAGGGTGCACTCACGCCGGATGGCCAGCAGGCGCAACAAGTGATCGCTTGGGCGGCCGACCGGCTCGACCTGCCGGTGGTGCTGGCGGGCGGGAATGAGGAGGCGCGCGATTCGGTAGCGGAGGCGCTCGCCGCGAACGGGGTGACATTAACGCAAACCGATGGCGAGACCGAGGATGTGATCGAAGCGCGCTGGCAGACGCCGGAGCAATAAGATTACATAGCTCTCGCTCCGCTTGCCGCACCCGCGGTGCAGGCGTAACGCCGCCTGCAAATCAGGAGAGAATGTGCGATGCGTGTCGGCTGCCCCAAGGAAATCAAGAACCACGAATACCGCGTCGGCCTGACGCCGGAAAGCGCGCACGAACTGGTCAGCCAAGGCAACGAGGTGTGGATCGAAAGCGGCGCGGGCCTCGGCATCGATGCGACGGACGAGCAGTATATGGCGGCCGGCGCGGAAATCGTCGACGGACCCGACCCGATCTTCGCCGAGTGCGAGATGGTGGTGAAGGTCAAGGAACCGCAGGCTAACGAGCGCAAGAAGCTGCGCGAGGGGCAGATCCTCTACACCTATCTTCACCTCGCGCCCGATCCCGAACAGACCCGTGATCTCGTCGATAGCGGCGTGACCGCCATCGCCTACGAGACGGTGACGGGTCCGCGTGGCCAGCTCCCGCTTCTCAAGCCGATGAGCCAGGTGGCTGGTCGTATGAGCGTGCAGGCGGGTGCAGCGGCGCTGGAAAAGGCGCATGGCGGGCGCGGCGTGCTTCTGGGCGGCGTTCCTGGCGTGATGCCGGGCAAGGTCGTGGTGATCGGTGGCGGCGTGGTCGGTTTCAACGCGGCGCAGATGGCGGTCGGCCTGGGTGCGAACGTCACCATCCTCGATCGCGATCCGGAAACGCTGGAAAAGGTCGGAACCCATTTCGAAGCGCGGGCAAGTACCCGCTTCTCCAATGCCGCCAACCTGCTTGACGCGGTGAGCAGCGCGGACCTCGTGATCGGCGCGGTTCTGATCCCCGGCGCGGCGGCACCCAAGCTAGTTACCCGCACCATGCTCAAGCGCATGCAGAAGGGCGCGGTGCTGGTCGATGTCGCGATTGATCAGGGGGGGTGCTTCGAAACCTCGAAGCCCACTACCCATGCCGAGCCGACCTATGTGGTGGACGATGTGGTGCATTACTGCGTCGCCAACATGCCCGGCGCCGTGGCGCGCACCAGCACCTATGCGCTCAACAACGTGACCCTGCCCCACGCCCTGCGCATCGCGAACCTCGGCTGGAAAGAAGCGCTGAAAAGCGATCCGCATTTGGCCGAAGGCCTGAACGTCCATGCGGGTCAGGTCAGCTATAAGGCAGTGGCTGAAGAGCTTGGGTACGAATACCGGACTGCGGCTGATATTCTGGGGGTTTGAGTGCCGACCGGGAAGGGCTTTTTACGGGGCCTTCCCGTTCATTTCTGCAATTCGAGGGCAGGCCTAGCCGGAACTACGCTCTCGGCATTCGAAAAGTGAAACGCGTCTGCTCGTCGTCCGATTTTACGAGGATGCTCCCTCCGTGCGCTCTCGCGATCTCGGATGCGATGAAAAGGCCTAATCCCAATCCTTCCTGGGAAGGACGGACCTCCTCCCGTACGAAAGGTTCGAACAGGCCTTCCCGAACAGAATCCGTAATCGGTTCTCCCGCATTGATAATGGAGATTTCGAGAAATGCCTCGTCGCTGCTGGCCAGCAAGGTGATCGGGGCGGTGCTATCGCCGTGGGTAACGGCGTTTGCCAGAAGATTGGAAACGAGCTGGCTCACTCTTGGGACATCGCAGCGGACCGTACCGTTAATCTCGATGTCGGAGCTGAAGGTAACTTCGGGGTGGGAAACGGCGATTTCCTGCAGCACCTCTTCGAGCGCCGAAGACAAATCCGCGTTCTCTTCGATATTGAGCGAAACGCCGCTTCCAAGGCGCGAACGGGCAAAGTCCATCAGATCGTCGATCATATCGAACATCCGTTTCGTCGACTTCGCGCTTTCTTTCAGGATCAGCGCGCCGCGTTCACTCAGATCTTCGCGTTCGAGGAGGTTGATTCCGGCCTGTACGGCCGCAAGTGGATTGCGCAAATCGTGACCAAGGACGGCAATGAATTGTTCGCGCAGCTGAGCCTGTTCCATGCTGGAATCCAGCGACGACTTGTTCAGCTTGTCGGCGCTGATGTCGCGGGCCGTGCAATAATAAATGCCGTTCTCTGGGATCGCGTTCCACGATAGCCAGACATAGCTACCGTCCTTGTGCCGATACCGGTTTTCGAAATGAAGAGCCGGTTTGCCGGCTATGAGATCGTGGAAAGCCGCGATGGTCGCTTCGGAATCTTCCGGATGCAAAAATTCCGAAAAGCTGCGACTCTCGATCTCTTCGGGAGCCCAACCCAGAACGGATTGCCATGCCGGATTGGTTTTTTTGAAGACGCCGGTATCGTCGAGAATACCGAACAGGTCGGGCGCAACGTCCCAGATTCTTTCCGGACGAACTTCTGTTTCCGAACGTGCGATGACTTATTCCTCTTCGTCAGAGGAGAGCATCGCACAGATCCATGCAAAAGTCATCCGTTAGAACCGATCCCGGCATGGAGACGGCCTTGGTGATCCGCGGTTTATGTCGGCTCGCTGCCTGATACTTCACTTCGAAAGCTCTCGGCGATGGCCGGATTGCTCTTGGTAGTCCGGTAGGTTCAAAACAAAAAAGGCGCGGTCGGGATTCCAACCACGCCTTTCCGGTTCGTCTCGTAATTCGAAATCAGCTGAAGGAATACGCCAACTTTGTCGTACGGTTCTTCCGACGCATAGCGGCTCCGATTCCCGCAAAGCTCAACAGCATCAAAGCCCAAATTCCGGGTTCGGGAACTGCACCGGTCGCGAGACTGACATTGGCGTTGACGAAGGAACTCGTGAAGGGGTTGGTCGTGTTTACGCGATACTGGCTGCCTTGCTGCAGGAACAGGTTTGCCGTCGTTCCTGCCGCGTTGGTGAAGCCGATCCCCTGGCCGCGAACGAAGAATTCGCCCATGTAGAAATAATTATCCGCTCCAAAGACCCCCGGCGTAAGCCCGGTGATGGCAGAGCCGTTCAGAACACCGCTGATATCGGTAATAAGGAACGCTTCGCGGCCATTCACCGTATCCGGCGTGTCGGAGACCGTGAAAACTCCGTTTCCGGAGACAGGTCCACCGATCAGGCTTCTGCTCGTTTCGAAGTCGAAAATGTATTCTGCTGCCTGTGCAGCTCCAGCCGGCGCTGCCATGGCTGCTATAGCGGCAAGAAAAAGCGCTGGTTTGCAGTTAATCATAAAAATCCTCTCAGGTGAATGGTTTGCTTAATTCCAGCTGACTACCATAAACCTTTGATTAACCGGAAAGGCAACGCATGCTGTGCCATTTTGGAACGACCTAGTGTGAAATGCATCCGATCGGTGTAGCAGTTCGAACGAAATTTCATTCCCCTAAAAACGGCCCCGCCACCTCGTCCGTAATGCGCGCGGGTCGCCCGCTATCGCGGTCGATCATCGCCCAGGTCGAGCGGACTGCGACCAGCAGCTTTTCGCTCGCATCGTGGAAATCCACGCAGCGGTCGAACTTCGCGCCTTTGGGTTTGCCGGGAATGTAGGTGACGCAGCGTACCGTCTCGCCCGCACCAACATTGCCGCGATAGTCGATCTCGTGCCGTACCACGACCCAGACGTAGCGATCGACCACCGACGCGTCAGCCGCCGCGCGCCAGTGCTCGGTCGCGATGTTCTGCACCCAGCGGACCCATACGGCGTTGTTGACGTGGCCTAACTCGTCGATGTGATCGGGCTCGGCGACGAATTCCCGCTCGTAGCTGTTGCTCACTCCGTCATGCCCATCTGCCACAGGATGAATGCGTATTCCTCCGCCACTTCGTACAGCGAGGCGAAGCGGCCGGATTTGCCGCCGTGACCGGCGCCCATATTCGTCTTCAGCAGGAGCGTGTTGTCGTCGGTCTTGTTTTCGCGCAGCTTGGCAACCCACTTGGCGGGCTCCCAGTACGTGACGCGCGGATCGTTCAGCCCGGCGGTGACCAGCATCGGCGGATAGTCCTGCGCCACCACTTGGTCGTAGGGCGAATAGCTCAGCATATAGGCGAAGGCCTGCTTGCTCTCTATCGGATTGCCCCATTCGGGCCATTCGCCCGGCGTGAGCGGCAGGTCCTTGTCGAGCATGGTATTAAGCACATCGACGAATGGCACATGCGCCACCACCGCGCCCCACAGATCGGGGTTGGTGTTGACGACAACACCCATCAGTTCGCCGCCTGCCGAACCGCCGCTCGCAGAAATTCGGCCTTTGGCGGTATAGCCCCGGTCGATCAGACCTTCGGCCACATCTACGAAATCGTTGAAGGTGTTGGTCCGCTCGTTGAGCTTGCCTTGGAGGTACCATTTGCGGCCCAGATCGTCGCCGCCGCGGATATGCGCGATGGCGAAGGCGAAGCCGCGATCGACCAAGCTCAGGCGGCTGGTCGAAAAGCCCGGCGGCACGGCATAGCCGTATGCGCCATAGGCATAGAGGTGGAGCGGACCGCCCATCGGTCGATCGGCGCGGCTCACCACGGAGACCGGCACCATTGTTCCATCGCGCGCGGCGATCTCGATCCGCTCGACCTTGTAGGCATTCGCATCGTAGCCGCTCGGGATTTCCTGCTGCTTGAGCTGCTCCAGCTCGCCGTTCGCGACATGGTAATCGAACACGGTATCGGGCGTGACCATGCTTTCATAGGACAGGCGCAGCGTGTCGACGTCGTATTCGGGATTGTTCGACAGGCCGGCGCTGAAGCTCGCCTCGGTAAAAGCGACCGGTTTTACCAGGTTGGGATCGGCATAACTGCGCAGTTGGATCTGGTCGAGACCGCGCAAGCGCCCCTCGGTCACGTAGAAGTCTTTGAAGAGCTCGAAGCCGTCGAGATAGAATTCGTCCGATCCCTCGATCAGCGTCGTCCATTCGCCCGGCGCATCGAGCGTGGCGGTGGCGAGGCGGAAATTGACGTGGTCGTCGTTCGTGTGGACGTAGAGCGTGGCGTCGTCGCCCTCGGTGCGCACGTCGACGTCGTATTCCACGCCCTTGCGACGCGGTGCGACGAGGATCTGCTTGCCGGTCGGATCGTCGGCGCGCACGAGGCGGATTTCGCTCGTTTCGTTGTCGCCCGTGGCGATGATAAGCCAGTCTTCCTGCGCGGTAAGGCCGGTATCGACCCCGAAGCTCTCGTCGCCCTCACGGTAGATTTCGACGTCTTCAGACACCGGAGTGCCCATGCGGTGTACCTTGGCATTGAGGGTGCGCCATTGTTCGGTCGATTCGCCGTAAACCACCGCGCTGTCGTCGGCGACCCAGGTCAGGCTGGTGCGGATGCCGGGAATTTCGTCGGGCAGCAGTTCGCCAGTCTGCAGATCCTTGAAGCGAGCGACATAGCGCTCCGAACCGTTGGTGTCGGTCGAATAAGCGAGATAGCGGCCGTTTTTCGAAACGGAGAAAGCGCCCAGCCGAAAATAGTCGTGCCCATCGGCCAGCGTGTTCTGATCGAGGATCAGTTCCGCCTCGCCGCCCGCCACCGGTTTGCGGTAATGCTTGCGGTACTCCTTGCCTTCTTCGAATTCGGACCAATAGAGCCAGTCACCATCCTTCTGGGGGACGGTGGATTCGTCCTCTTTGATGCGCGCTTTCATCTCTTCGTACAGCGTTTCGACGAGCGGCTGATGATCCGCCATCTGCGCCTCGAACCAGGCATTCTCCGCCTTCACGTAATCGAGCACATCCTCGTCGTTCACCTCGGGATAGCTCTCGTCCTTCAGCCAGTGATACGGATCGGCGATGGTGATGCCGTGGTGGCTGTAGGAATAGTCGCGCTTCTCGGCGACGGGCGGGGTGGTCGGTTGGTTCACGGATGTCCCTTTTGCGGAATTCGGGCCGGTTTGCGCGGCGAGCGGCATCGCCGCGGCGAGCGAGACGGCAGATAGGCACGCGCCCAGTCGCATGAAACCCATGATCGGTCCTCCCTTGCGGGCACGGGTGGTGGAAAGGCGCGCCGCGATGGTCTAAGTGGGATGGGTGATTACGCGGGCGCCACGTGCGCCGCAAGCGCCGCCGCAAAGGCGGGACGAAAGGATTTTGACCATGCTCATGCAAACCCACGAAGCGCGCCTCTCGGCCCTTCGCACCGAACTCGAAAAGCGCGACCTGGACGGCTTCGTCGTGCCGATATCCGACGAGCATATGAGCGAGTATGTCGGCAGCTATGCCCAGCGCCTCCACTGGCTGACCGGCTTCGGGGGCAGCGCGGGCAGCGCGGTCGTCCTGAAGGACAAGGCGGCGATGTTCACCGACGGACGCTATACGGTGCAGGTGCGCGAGCAGGTGGACGGCAAGCTCTTCGATTACGAGGACGTGCCTAAGACCTCGCCCGCCAAATGGATCGCCGGCAATGCGGCCAAGGGTGCACGGATCGGGTACGATGCGTGGTTGCACGGCGTCGAATGGGCGGAAGAGGCGGAGAAGCTGTTCGCCAAGAGAGGTATCGAACTGGTCGCGGTCGACGGCAATCCGATCGACGCCGTCTGGGCCGACCGCCCCGAACCCAGCAGCGCCGCCGCCGTGCCGCACGAAGATCGCTTCGCCGGTCGCTCCAGCGCCGACAAGCGCGCCGCCATCGCCGATTGGCTGAAGGAGGAGGGTTACGATGCGACCGTCATCACTGCGCTCGATTCCGTCGCCTGGGTGCTGAACATGCGTGGGGCTGATATCGCCAACACGCCTGTCGCCTTGTCCTATGTGGTCGCCCATGCGGACGGCACCGCAGAGCTGTTCATCGCGGGCGAGAAGGTAACGCCGGAACTCGTCCAGCATTTCGGCAACGCCGTGACCGTACGCGAGCGCAGCGATTTCGAACCGGCGCTGCAAGGCCTGAAGGGCAAGACCGTGGCGGTCGATCCCAAGCATGCGGTGGCGGGCATTTTCCGCGCGTTGGAGCAGGGCGGGGCAAAGGTGGTGCGCGATGCCGATCCCGCTGTGCTGCCCAAGGCGATCAAAACGCCTGAGGAACAGCAGGGCCATCGCGATGCGCAGGCGCGCGATGGGGCGGCGGTTGCGAAATACCTTCGCTGGATCGAGGAGAATGCCCCCTCCGGCGAGATCGACGAACTGACCGCCGCCGCCAAGCTGCGCGAATTCCGTGGCCTCAGCGCAGACCTCAAGGACACAAGCTTCGACACGATCAGCGCGGCGGCCGGCCATGCCGCCTTGCCACATTACAAGGTGGACGAGGACAGCAACATCCCGATCCCGCCTTCCAGCATCTATCTGTGCGATTCGGGCGGCCAGTATCTCGACGGCACGACCGACATCACCCGCACCGTATGGGTCGGACCGGGCGAGCCGACGGCGGAAATGATCGACCGCAACACGCGCGTGCTCAAAGGCCATATCGAATTGGCGCTCGCGACTTTCCCCGACGAGACGACCGGGGGCGCGCTCGATGTATTGGCGCGCATGCATCTGTGGCAGGCGGGCATGGATTACGGCCACGGTACGGGTCACGGCGTCGGCAGCTACCTGTCCGTACATGAAGGGCCCCAGCGCATCTCCAAGCCCGGTGGCGCCTTCCCCGGCACCGAGACGCCGCTGCGCGAAGGCATGATCCTTTCGAACGAGCCTGGCTATTACAAGGCGGGCGAATACGGCATCCGGATCGAGAACCTCGTCCTATGCGTCGATGCGGGGATCGAAGGCGCGGAAGGCAAGTTTCTGGGTTTCGAAACGCTGACGCTGGTGCCGCTCGACCGCCGGATGGTCGACAAAGCCATGCTGACCGACCGCGAGATTGCTTGGTGGAACGATTATCACGCGCAGGTCCGCGAGGTTCTCGCGCCGCAGCTCGATGGCGCCGATCTCGAATGGCTTGAACGCGAGTGCCGCTCGCTGTGACGGGATCGCAGTTGTCTCTCGCTGTGCGGCCTCTCCATCTCGGCCTAGGCGCACGAGCGGTGCCGCAGCCTGAATTCGGCGGGGGGATGGAATGGTACGGCGCCTACGAGGCGCGCAACGCGGTCGACGGGGCAGAGGGGCGGTTGGTCAGCCAACATCACTTCACCGCCGATTGGGACATGTGGGAAATGCATCCACAAGGCGACGAGGTGGTGATCTGCATCGCCGGGCAGATGGTCCTGCATCAGGAGCGGGCGGGCGGCGGGGTTGACACCTTCACGCTCGAGCCAGGGGACTATGCAATCAATAGCCCGAGCGTGTGGCATACGGCCGATATTGCGAGCGAGGCGACAGCGATCTTCATCACCGCCGGCAAGGGCACGCAGCACCGGCCGCGCTAGATCACCGCATCAAGCCGCCGATGATGTTGCGCACGAAGGCGGTCGCGCCGGTGTGTAGCGGGTTTGCGCGCGATTTTTTGCCGAGCACGGCGGCCACGGCTATCGAAGTCAGCGAGCCTGCTGCCGCCTTGGTCGCGGCCTTCCCGGCTTTGCCCCATAGCGAGGGGGACTTGCGCGGTTCCTTAGCCACCTCGCGGCGCCCTTTTGCCTCGACCTCCTCGGCCACGGAGGCGGCATCGGCGGCTTTTGCTGCCAGCACTTCCGCTGCGCTTTCGCGATCGACCGCCTCATCGTACTTGCCGTCGAGGTCGCTAACGGAATTTACGATTTTTCGCTCCTTCTCGGTCACCGGGCCGAGGCGGGATTGCGGCGGCTTGATGAGCGTGCGCTGCACCACCGTTGGCGCGCCGTCTCCATCCAGCGTCGAAACCAGCGCTTCGCCCACCTTCAGTTCGGTGATCGCGCGCTCGACATCGAGATCCGGGTTGATCCGGAAGGTCTCCGCGGCCGCCTTGATCGCCCGCTTGTCGCGCGGGGTGAAGGCGCGCAGGGCATGCTGCACCCGATTGCCGAGCTGGCCGGCAATTTTTTCGGGAATGTCGATCGGGTTCTGCGTCACGAAATAGACGCCGACGCCTTTCGAGCGGATCAGGCGCACGACCTGCTCCACCTTGTCTTCCAACGCATCGGGCGCATCGTCGAAGAGCAAATGTGCCTCGTCGAAGAAGAAGACGAGCTTCGGTTTTTCCGGATCGCCCACTTCAGGGAGAGTCTCGAACATTTCAGCCAGCAACCAGAGCAGGAAGGTCGCATAAAGCTTCGGGCTGCGCATCAGCTTGTCGGCGGCGAGGATATTGATGACCCCGCGCCCCTGTTCGTCGGTCTTGAGAAAATCATCGATCTCGAGCGCCGGCTCACCGAAGAACAGGCCTGCGCCCTGGCTTTCGAGCATCAGCAATTGCCGCTGGATCGCGCCGACGCTGGCCTTCGAGACATTGCCGTAGGCTCCGGAAAGTTCGCTGGTATTTTCGTAGGCATAGGCCAGCATCGCCTGCAGATCGCCGAGGTCGAGCAGCAGCAGGCCATTGTCGTCGGCATAACGGAAAACGATGTTGAGCACGCCTTCCTGCGTCTCGTTCAGATCGAGCAAGCGGGCGAGCAGCAACGGCCCCATCTCGCTGATCGTCGTGCGAATGGGGAACCCTTTTTCGCCGTACAGGTCCCAGAACACCGCAGCATTGTCGGCATAGGCGTAGTCGGTCATGCCCAATTCTGCGGCGCGGCTTTCCAGTTTGTCGGCATGCTTGAACTGCGCGCTGCCGGCCATCGCGATGCCCGACAAATCGCCCTTCACATCGGCAAGAAAGACAGGAACGCCATTGGCGGAGAAGCTTTCGGCAAGGCCTTGCAAGGTGACCGTCTTCCCGGTCCCGGTTGCGCCCGCGATCAGCCCGTGGCGGTTCGCCTGGCCGAGCAGGAGGTCCTGCCGCTCGCCGTTCCCGCCCAGTCCAAGAAAGATCGATCCCATCCGTCTGCTCCCGCCGTTCGTCCTGCATTGGCGCAGAGGCGCGGGCACGGTCAAGCAGTCCTCGACTTGGCGCGGCGAGGCGTTAAAGGCAGCGGCATGGGGAAACGGCAGCCATTCGTCCTGCTCGACGATGCCCGCGAAAGCGGCGCGGCCGATGCCATGCTGTTCGAGAACCCCCACGAACTCTTCGTCGCGCGCCGCCCGGCGGATGTCGCCGCTGTGCTGGACGCGGCCGCTGCTGCGCAGGTCGGCGGCGGCACGCTGGCAGGCTACATCGCATACGAAGCCGGGCTGGCGCTTGAGCCCAAGCTCGCGCCGCTGGCCGAAGCACACAGCTGCGGGGCGGGACCGCTGGTATGGCTCGGCCTGTTTGGCGAGGGGCGGCGCATCCCGGCGGCAGACGTAGGCGAATGGCTGGCGGCGGAAGCGCAGGGGCCGGGCAGCCTCGGGCCGCTCGAACCGCAACTGTCGCCGGGCGGCTATGCCGAGGCTTTCGCAGCTTTGCAGGAGGCGATCCGCGCGGGCGATATCTACCAGGCCAACTTGACCTTTCCGCTTGCCGGCGGTTTCGCGGGCGATCCGCTCGGACTCTATGCCGCGCTGCGTCCGGCGGCGCGGGCGGGCTATGGCGGCGTGCTGTTCGACGGGTCGCACTGGCTGCTGAGCCTGTCGCCCGAACTGTTCGTATCGTTGAAGGACGGTGAGGCGAAAGCCAAGCCGATGAAGGGCACCCGCCCGCGCAGCAGCGATCCGGCGGAGGACGCCGCGCTGGCGCAGGAGCTCGGCGCTTCGGAGAAGGACCGGGCCGAAAACCTGATGATCGTCGACCTCCTGCGTAACGATCTGTCCCGCGTGGCGGAGGCGGGCAGTGTGCAGGTGGACAAGCCCTTTGCCGTCGAAAGCTATCCCACCGTCCATCAGATGACGAGCGTGGTGCGCGCCCGACTGCGCGCGGGGCAGGGGCCGATGGATCTGGTCCGCGCACTGTTCCCCTGCGGTTCGATCACCGGCGCGCCGAAAATACGTGCGATGGAATTGCTGGGCGGTGTCGAGCGCGAGCCGCGCGGTCCGTATTGCGGCGCGATCGGGCGGATCGGGCCGGATGGCGATGCCGCCTTCAATGTCGCAATCCGCACCCTGCGCCTGACCGAGATCGAGAACGGGCGCGGCAAGGCCGTGCTCGGCGTCGGGGGCGCGATCGTGGCCGATAGCGAAGCGCGCGGCGAATACCGCGAAGCCTTGCTCAAGGGTGCGTTCGCGAAAGCCTCGTCGCCAGATCTGGCCGCCGCGCAATTCGACTTGATCGAGACGATGCGGTTTTCGCCCGAAGAGGGCCTGCCGCATCTTGAACGGCACCTCGCCCGCATGAAGAGCAGCGCACAGGAACTGGGCTTCCTGTTCGACCGGCATCAGGCCCGAAACCAGCTTCATGCATTATGCTTTACGGTCGAGAAGCCGAGCCGGGTGCGCCTGCTCGCCGCGCGGTCGGGCGCCATCGCAGTCGATGTGCAGGATATCGAGGAAGCATGGCCGGAACCGGCGCGCTGTGTCGTTCTGCCCCTGCCGGTCGATCCCGGCGACTGGCGGCTGCGCCACAAGACCAGCGATCGCGGCTTTTACGAAGCTGGTCGACACATTGCGGCGGAACGTGGCGTGGAAGAAGCGCTGTTCGTGCGCGAGGACGGCTTGTTGACCGAAGGCTGCATCACCACTCTCTTCGTCGAGCGGGACGGCATGTTGCTAACCCCGCCCACATCGCTCGGTCTGCTCCCCGGCGTCCTGCGGGAAGCGCTGATCGAATCGGGCCAAGCGCGCGAGGCGGAACTTCGCATCGAGGACCTGGAAAACGGCTTCCTGATCGGCAACGCCGTGCGGGGTTTGATGAAGGCAGAGCTCGCCAGCTAAGGTATTTATGCAAGATATTCCCATCGTTTACGAAGATGCCGAAGCGCTGGTGATCGACAAGCCTGCGGGCCTGCCGGTGGACCGGCCGCGCAAGGGCGGGCCGTGTCTCGAGGATCATTTCGAACAACTGCGCCTCGGCTTCCAGCGCGATCCTGTGCCCGTCCATCGGCTCGATACCGATACCAGCGGCTGCCTGCTGCTGGCGCGCAATCCAAAGGCGTTGAAACGCTTCGGCCATGCGTTCGAGGAGCGGCGGGTCGGCAAGCGCTATCTCGGTATCCTCGCAGGCATTCCTGGCGAAGAGGAAGGCACGATCGATTTCGCCCTGTCCAAGATCAGCAGCGCGGAAAAAGGCTGGCGCATGATCGCAGCGAAGAAAGGAAAACCGTCGGTCACCCATTGGCGGGTCGTGGCGATGGCGGAGGGGCGCGCACTGGTCGAGTTCCGGCCTGAAACGGGCCGAACGCACCAGATCCGCATCCACGCGCTGTCCGGCCTCGGCATTCCGCTGCTGGGCGACCCGGTCTATGGTGATGGCAAGGGCGCGCCGCGCACAATGCTCCACGCCGCCGGGCTGACCATGCAGCGCGAAAAGAAGCCGGCCATCGAAGCCGTCGCCCCGCTGCCCGCCGATTTCGCCGCAGCCGGATTTCCCGAAGGATAGGCGCAATGGGTAAAATCGCCGATCGGGCGCTGGAGATCGCGGAAGAGAAATTCATCGCTTCGTCCGGCCCTGGCGGCCAGAACGTCAACAAGGTGGCGAGCGCTGTGCAATTGCGTGTCGACGTTTTCCAGCTCGGCATGCCGCCCGATGCCTTCAACCGGTTGCAGGAGATCGCTGGAAGCAAACTCACCAAGAGCGGCGAAATTCTCATCGCGGCGAACGAGTACCGCACCCAGGAACAGAACCGAGAGGCCGCGCGCGAACGGCTCTTGGCTCTCCTCTCCGAGGCACTGACATCGCCGAAAAAGCGCAAGAAAAGCCGGGTGAACCGCGTCGGTAAGGTCAAGCGGTTGAAGGCGAAGAAGGCGCGCGGCGATGTGAAGTCCAAACGCGGTAAGGTCGAATGGTAGGGTGTCGCTCGCCTCGCGCTTGACTTTCGCGTGTGAATCGCGCAGTGGCCGCGCCGGAACGGCGGTGCTGCGCGCGCCGCCTTATTTTTTCGGCATTGTCCCATATAGTTCGGGGCGGCCTACCAGAGATATTTAGGATTACGACATGGCGAAGCCCGCAACCGTCAAGATCAAGCTCGTCTCGACCGCCGATACGGGTTTCTTCTATGTCACGAAGAAGAACCCGCGCAACATCACGGAAAAGATGACCTTCAAGAAGTACGATCCGATCGCGCGTAAGCACGTCGAGTTCAAGGAAGCCAAAATCAAGTAAGTCCGCGCTTCGGCGCATGTCTTGCTGAACCGCGGGAACGTGCCGGGTTCACGGATGGTTCAATGCTCCGATCTCAATACGGGAGCATGAGCACCTTGTCTTTTCTTACCAAGCGTTCCGCCACCGCTGCCGCCGCACTGGCGCTGGCGGTCGGCATACCCGCCACCTTCGCGATTGCGCCTGCCCCGGTCGAAGCCGCGGTGGGCGATCTCGACAAGGCGGTCGCCGCGCTGCGCGGCATCTCCACCATGAAGGCGGACTTCACGCAGACCGATCGCAACGGTCAGAGCGTGTCCGGCGTCATGACTTTGAAGCGCCCCGGCAAGATCCGTTTCCAATACGAGAAGAGCGTTCCGATGCTCGTCGTCTCGAACGGCAAGTCGATGTATCTCATCGATTACGAAGTGAACCAGGTCCAGCGCTGGCCGATCAAGAACTCGCCCTTGGGCGCGCTGCTCGATCCCAGCCGCGACGTAAAGAAATACGGCAAGCTGATGCCGACCGAGCACCCTGACGTCGTCAGCATCCAGGTGCGCGATACGAGCCATCCCGAGTACGGTGTGATCACCCTGATCTTTCAGCGCGATGCTTCGGCCCCCGGCGGCCTGCAATTGACGCATTGGGTCGCGCTCGATTCGCAGAATCACCGCACCACCGTGCGTTTGCGCAACCAGCGCTACGGCGTGTCGGTTGCGGATAGCGCATTTACCTTCCGCGACCCGCGTCGTTCGTCCCGTCGCCCCGGATAAACCGATTGGCGGCGAACCGTTCGCTTTTAACGCCATACGCCGCGCGACATTCATTCAGTAGCAAGCCGCTAAGGCCTATTCCTAATCGGACGAAGTGACGGGAGGCGGGTTTCCCCCCTGTTGACCCCCGACCACAAGGTCACCTCGTTACAAGCGTGACGAACGCTCAAAGGAACCCTCGAGCTAATGCCCCCGGCTCGAGGGTTTTCCTTTGGCCGAACCCCGTGCGGGGTGGACCACGCATCGCCCGCATCCTATCTGGCCGCCATGATCTCCGTCGCTACGTGGAATATCAATTCGGTGCGCCTGCGCATGCCGATCGTCTCGCGCTTTCTGAAGGAGCAGGCGCCCGACGTACTCTGCCTGCAGGAAATCAAGTGCCAGGAGGATCAGTTCCCCTACGAAGCCTTCTGCGAACTCGGTTATGAGCATATCGCGGTGCATGGGCAAAAGGGCTATCACGGCGTTGCGACAGTCGCGAAGATCCCGTTCCGCGATTTCTCCAAGCATGACTGGCAGGATAACGGCGAGGCTCGGCATATCGGGGTCGAACTGACTAATCCCGTCCATCAGGGCATGATCGTGGAAAACGTCTACGTGCCCGCCGGTGGCGATATTCCCGACCGCGAGCAGAACGTGAAGTTCGGGCAGAAGCTCGATTTCCTCGAGCGCATGACCCGCTGGGCCGACGCGGTGGATCGGCCAACCTTGATCGTCGGCGATTTCAACATCGCCCCGCTTGAAAGCGACGTGTGGAGCCACAAGCAACTCCTGAAGGTCGTCAGCCATACCCCGGTAGAGGTGGATAGCCTGCAACGCTTCATGGATGCGCATGGATGGAGCGATATCGGGCGCGAGCACATCGCCGCGCCCGAGCGCTACTACAGTTGGTGGAGCTATCGTTCGAAAGACTGGAAAGCGAACGATCGGGGGCGGCGGCTGGACCATATGTGGGCGAGCCCGGAGCTCGCACGGCAGGCGACAGGACATTCGGTGCATGAATATGCGCGCGACTGGGAAAAGCCGTCCGACCATGTGCCGCTGGTGACGGAGTTCGACCTCTGAGCGAAGGTGCCTCTCCGGCACGCAGGGCGGCGCAGGCGGTGGACGGCTTGCGTCACGGCTGGCCCTTGGCGATGCCGGGCGCGCCGCTGCTACAGCCGGTGGAGACAGCGTTCGGCGATCTTTCGGGGGAACGTCTGCTGATCTCCGCCAGCCGTGCCGCCACGTTGAAGCTCGCGAACCAGCGGGATGCGGCCATACCGGGCCAGCCGGTGTTGCTACGTGGAGCCGGGACGTTCGATCTATCCGCTGCCTTGGCGATTGCCGATCCTGCGCTCGACTTGGCCAATCCGATGAAGGGACCGTTCGCCGCGCTCGAATGCGATTGGCGGGAGCAGGCAGCGGCGGCGCTGGAACTCGCGCGGTTAGCAGGCATGCTGCCCGCCTTCCTCGTTGCGCCCGAGGGTGCGGGCGAAGCAGTGATGCTGGAGCCTTCCGATCTTGCGGCGTTTGTCGATGCCTCCCGCCTCGAGATTGCCAGCCGGGCCAAACTACCCGTCGAAACGGCAGAGAATGCCCGCATCGTCGCCTTTCGCAGCCCCGACGACACACGCGAGCACGTCGCGCTGATCATCGGGGAGCAGCGTTCCGACCGGTCACCGCTTGTCCGCCTGCATTCCGAATGCCTTACCGGCGATATCCTCGGTAGTCTGAAATGCGATTGCGGACCGCAACTCAACGCGGCGCTCGGCGCGATGGCCGACGAGGCGGCGCAGGGCGGCTGGGGTTTACTGCTGTATCTGCGGCAGGAGGGCCGGGGCATTGGCCTCATCAACAAGCTGCGCGCCTATCGCTTGCAGGATCAGGGCTTCGATACGGTCGATGCCAATACGCGACTCGGTCTGCCCGACGAAGCGCGCGATTTCCCCACGGCTTCCCGGATGCTCGAATTGTTGGGCGTGCGCAGCATTCGCCTGATGACGAACAACCCGGCGAAGGTATCAGCGCTGGAAGCGTCGGGCATCGCAGTCGCAGAACGCGTGCCGCATGCCTTGCCGGACAATCCGCATAACGCCCGCTACCTCGCGACCAAGCGCGACCGGGCGGGGCATTTGCTGGACTAGCGCAACCGCCGGCCCAGTGCCTCGCCCATGCGAACGCTGTCGCCCGCTTTGAACCGGTCCATCCATTCGACGCGGCCCGGTTCGAACAACAGTACGGTAGTCGAGCCGAGAATGAAGCGCCCCATCTCGTCGCCCGCCTTCAGCACGTGTTCGCCCGGCGCAAAGCGGTCGCGCAGCAATTTCGGCGCATGGGTTTCGACCGGGCCACCCCAAACCGTTTCGATCCCCGCCACAATCATCGCGCCGACCATGACGCTGGCGAATAGGCCGTCCTCCCCCTCGAAGAGGCTGGCGAGCCTTTCGTTGCGGGCGAACAGGCCGTCGACATTCTCCGCCGTGACCTGGTTGACCGAAAAGAGATCGCCCGGAACGTAGGTCGTCGAGACCAACGCGCCGCTGGCGGGCATGTGCACCCGGTGATAATCTTTCGGGCTGAGATAGATGGTCGCGAAAGTGCCGCCTTCGAACCGGCGTGCGGCGTCAGCGTCTCCGCCGAGCAACTGGGTGGCGGTGAAGTGGCGCCCCTTGGCCTGGAAGATGCGACCTTCCTCGATCCGTCCGACCTGGCTGATCGCTCCGTCGGCAGGGCTAAGGATGAATTCGTCCGCATCGGCCAGCGGACGGACGCCGGGCTTGAGTTCGCGCGTGAAAAAATCGTTGAAGCTGCGGAACTGGCCTGCGCTGCGTGCCGCCTCGCTCATGTCCACATCGTAGGCGGCGATGAAGCGCCTGATGAGGAGATCGCGCAGCCACGGCGTCTCGCTGCTCGCGAGTTTCCCGGCGCCACGCGAAACGGCATGATGGGGCAGGGCGTGCTGCAGCCAGATGAAGGGGGAAGCCATGACTTGTTCGATGGACGCCCGCGCGGATCAGCGCAACTGGCTGTCCTTGCTGCCGCGACGGTTATAGGCGGAATGCTTCACCGCAGTGTCGCGGCCCGACTGGCATTCGACGCAGGTGCGGACGCCGGGGAGGGCGTTGCGGCGTTTCTCCGGGATCGGCTCACCGCATTCGTCGCAATATTCCGCGCTCTCGCCTTTCGGCATACGCGAGCGGGCGGCGCTGACCGCGTCGCTCACCGTATCGTCGATTTGATCCTGCACCGCGCCGTCGCGGGTCCATCCGCCTGCCATTTTTCGCTCCTTACGAGTGTAGAACGAATAGCGGTCGGGGCGTGTTCCGCCGTGTTTAATACTGGCGAATGACGGCCAGGAACGCGTCGCCATAGGCATCGAGCTTCTTCGCGCCCACGCCTTCGACCCGGCCCATCGCCTCGCGGGTCGTAGGCCGGGCGGCGGCCATCTGGCGCAAGGTCGAATCGTGGAAGATCACATAGGGCGGCAAGCCCGCTTCCTTCGCCAGATCGCGGCGCAGGTCGCGTAATGCCTCGAACAGCGGATCGCCGACTGGGTTCGCTTCGGACCCGCCGCGCCTGCCGCTCCGCTTGCGTGCCGCGGGCACAACGATTTCCACGGATTGCTCGCCTTTCAGGATATCGCGCGCATCGCCGCCGAGCGCCAAACCGCCATGCTCGGTCGCCACCAGATCGCCGCGCGCCTGCAATGCGCGCGACAAAGGCTGGAGCATTCGTGCATCCTCCCCTTCGACGATGCCGAATACGGACAGGCTTTCATGCCCCTTCTGCAGCACGCGTTCGTCACTCTGCCCGGTCAATACCTTGCGCAAATGGCCGAGGCCGAAACTCTGGCCGGTGCGATAGACCGCGCTTAGCAATTTGCGGGCGAGTTCGGTCGCGTCGGTGACTTTGGGCGGATCGAGGCAGTTGTCGCAATTGCCGCAGGTCGGCGGCGGTTCCTCGCCGAAATGGCGCAGCAGCACGGCGCGGCGGCAATGCGGCGTCTCGACCAGTCCGGCGAGCGCATCGAGCCGTTGCCGTTCCGCCGCACGCCGCGCTTCGCCGACTTCCGCCAAGCGCGAGCGGGCGGTAGCGAAATCGCCCGCGCTCCAGAACATGTCGGCTCTCGCCGGATCGCCGTCGCGTCCGGCGCGGCCGGTCTCCTGATAATAGCCCTCGATCGATTTCGGCACGCCGACATGTGCGACGAAGCGCACGTCTGGCTTGTCGATCCCCATGCCGAAGGCGACCGTGGCCACGATCACCATGTCCTCGCTGGCGACGAAGGCGGCTTGGTTGGCGGCCCGCGTCTCCGCATCGAGACCGGCGTGATAGGGCCGCACGGCGCGCCCCGTGGCAGCGCCGAGCTTTTCGGCAAGATCCTCTACCTTGCGGCGGGTGGGCGCATACACGATGCCCGCGCCCGGCTGTTCGGCCATCAATGCGGCGATCTGGCGTACGGGATTGTCGCGAGGGGCAATGGCATAGCGGATGTTGGGCCGGTCGAAGCCCGCCAGCACCAGTCCGTCTTCCGGAATACCGAGCTGCGCCATCACGTCGGCGCGGGTCTGCCGGTCGGCGGTGGCCGTCAAAGCGAGGCGGGGCACGTCCGGGAACTGGTCCATAAGCGGGCGTAGCTGGCGGTAATCGGGGCGGAAGTCGTGACCCCATTCCGAAACGCAGTGCGCCTCGTCCACCGCAAACAGGGCAAGCGGAGTGGCGCTCAGGAATTCGCGAAAGGCGGGCTGGCTGGCGCGTTCGGGCGCGACGTAGAGCAGGTCGAGCGCGCCTGCACGAAAGGCGTCCTGCGTTTCGCGCCAGTCGCTATCCGCACTGGTCAGGGTGGCGGCGCGGATACCGTTTGCCCGCGCGCTCCGCAATTGATCGTGCATCAGGGCGATAAGCGGGCTGATAACGACGCGGGTGCCTTCCAGCATCACGGCGGGCAGTTGATAGGTCAGCGACTTGCCCGCACCGGTCGGCATCACGGCAAGGGTCGATTCCCCGTTGAGCACGCGCGCGACGACATCGGCCTGCCGCCCGCGAAATTCGTCGAAACCGAAGATGTCGCGCAGATAGTCGCGTGCGCGGGCGAGGCGATCCATGGCCCCTGCCTTGGGAGCAGACCGGGCCGGGCGCAAGCGCACCATACGCGTTTTTCCCGTGGTCAGCGCTGCGCTGCCGGAGTAACACGCGGTCCGATGCGGCGATATGATGCCGCGACCTTTGTAAGGAGTTATGCAAATGAAGTTCCGTTTCACCGTGCTCGCCGCCGGTTCCATCGCCCTTGCCGCCTGCGGTGGCGGGAACGAGGACGCTTCGATGGAAGCCGAAGCCGACACCGTCGAAATCACCGCAGACGAGGCGCTCGCTCCTGTGAACGAGATGCCGGTCGAGGATCCCAACGCCAATGTCGTGACCGCTCCCGCCACGCCGGTCGACAATACGACCGAGGAAGAGCGCATCCAGGAAGCGGGCGACAGTGCCGCGGACACCGCAGCCGCCGCGATGGACGCGATGGCGGAAGACAGCGCCGACCAGCAGAACTGAGTTGGAACGGCGGGTGGCGGGGGCCGAACGCGCGCCTCCGCCGTCTTGCCGTAGCGGAATTGGCGGGGCGGAATTCTGCCGCTAGAAAACCGGGTATGATTCACCGCCTCGCATTCGCCTCCGCATCGGGTCTGATCCTCGCCGGCTGCGGCACTCCGCCCGAACAGCGCCGGGTCGATCCCGCCACCACGGAGGAGGCACAGGCGCTGGAAGACGCGGCCTCCATGCTCGACGAACGCGAAGCCGCGCCGCCGGACACGCAAATTCAAGATAACCAGACATCGGGAGAGACACGATGAGCGATGCACCTGCCACCGCCAATCCGGGCATGGATGCCGACGTTTTCGAGCAGTTCCACGAACAGCTCGAACGCTATGTGCGCGAACGCCTGCTTCCGGCGGAAAAGGACGTCATCGCGAACGACAAGATCCCCGAGGAAATCGTTGAGGAAATGAAGGAAATGGGGCTGTTCGGCCTCTCCGTTCCCGAGGACCATGGCGGGGCGGGTCTCAACATGACGCAGTACGCCAAGATCGTGAAAACGATGGCCTATGCCGCGCCCGCCTATCGCTCGATCTTCTCAATCAATATCGGGATGTTCAATTCTGCGTTGAAGAACGGCGGCACCAAGGCGCAGCAGGAGGAGTGGTGGCCGCGCATTGCGGGCGGCGAGATCGCCTGCTTCGGCCTCACCGAACCCGGCTCGGGCAGCGACAGCGCCGCGATGCAGACCACCGCCAAACCCAATCCCGACGGCAATGGCTGGATCCTCAATGGCTCCAAGCGCTACATCACCAACGCGCCCCATGCCGATGTCGCACTGATCATGGCGCGCACGGAGAAGGAGGCGCAGCCCAAGAACGCGCACGTCTCCGCCTTCATCGTGCCGATGGACACGCCCGGCGTTTCAGTTGGCAGCCCGGACGAGAAGATGGGACAGGCGGGCAGCCATATCGCCGATGTCATGCTCGACGATGTGCACGTGCCGGGCGATGCGTTGCTTGGCGGGGAAACCGGCAAGGGCTTCCGCTTCGCGATGATGAGCCTCGATAACGGGCGCATATCGGTCGGCGCGGCGAGCACCGGCTATGCCCGTCGTGCGCTCGATTCCGCGTTGCGCTACGCCAATGAGCGGCAGGCGTTCGGCGAACCGATTTCGAGCTTCCAGCTGATCCAGCAGATGCTCGCAGAAAGCGAGACCGAAATCTACGCCGCCGAGTGCATGATGGCGGACGTGACCGCGCGCGCCGATCGGGGCGAGAATACCATTCGCCAGGCCGCCGCCTTCAAGGTTTTCGCCTCGGAGATGTGCGGCCGCGTGGTCGACCGCGTGGTCCAGATTTATGGCGGCGCAGGCTACCTTGCCGAATACGATGCCGAGCGCTTCTTCCGAGATGCCCGCATCTACCGCATCTACGAAGGGACGACGCAGATCCTGCAATTGCAGATCGCCAAGAACATGCTGCGCGAATACGCCGCGCAGGCCTGAGGCGTGTACGACCTTCTTAGCGACCTATCGATCATCGAGGCGTCGAGCTTCGTCGCCTCGCCCACGGCCGGCCTCTATTGCGCGCAGATGGGCGCGGAGGTCATCCGCGTCGATCACAAGGAAGGCGGGCTCGATTACGACCGTTACCTGCTGACAGAGGAAGGCCGCTCGCTCGCCTGGGAGAACCTCAACCGGGCGAAGAAATCGGTCGCCCTCGATCTGCGCAGCGGCGTAGGGCGCGAACTGCTGGTCGAACTCAGCGCGAAAACCGGCAATCTCATCACCAACCTGCCGGAGAAAAGCTTTCTAAGCCATGCAGCGGTTGCCGCCGAGCGCCCCGATCTCGTCAGCGTGCGCATCATGGGCTGGCACGACGGACGCCAGGCGATGGACTTCACGGTCAATGCGGCGAGCGGCTATCCGCTGATGTGTGGGCCGGAAGAATGGGACATGGCCACCGCGCCACCGGTCAACCAGGTATTGCCCGCCTGGGACTTCATCACGGGCGCCTATTGCGCCTTCGCCATGCTTGCCGCGCTGCGGCACCGCGACCGGACGGGCGAGGGCAGCGAAGTGCGCGTGCCGTTGGGCGATGTCGCGATCGGGACATTGGCGAATAGCGGCGCGATGGCGGAAATGCTCCATCGCGGCGGCGATCGGGAGCGGCTCGGCAATGCGATCTGGGGTGCGTTCGGGCGCGATTTCCGCACTAGGGACGGGGTGCGCTTCATGGTCGCCGCGCTGACCGCCAAGCAATGGACGGGGCTGGTGCGGGCTTTCAACGTCGAGCACCAAATCGCGGCGCTCGAACAGAAGTTGGGTGTACGCTTCGCCGAGGGGGACCGCCCGCGCTTCGAGCACCGCCATTCGCTGTTCGATCTCTTCCAGCGTAAGGCCGAAGGACAGGATTGGGCCGACCTCTCCGCCGCGATGGCACGCGAAGGCTGCACGTTCGAGCGCTATCGCACGGCGTACGAAGCCGCCAACGACCCCGTACTTGTCGGAGACAATCCGTTGTTCGCGACCACAGCCGACAATCCGAGCGGGTTGGAATATCCCGCCCCGCGCAGCTTCGCCAATATGCCCGAGCGCGAAGCCGGCGCCCCCCGGCCCGCGCCGTTCCTCGGTCAGCATACCGAAGAGGTGCTGGCCGAACGGCTCGGCCTCTCATCCGCCGCGATCGGCACGCTCGTCGACCGCGATATCGCCCGTCTTTCCGACAAGGACCGTATCTATGCCTGAACTTCGCCGCGTCGCCATCTGCAAGCCGCTCCGCACCCCCGTCGGGGCAATTCTCGGCACACTGGCCCCGCTCGAGGCCGGTGAACTCGGCGCGAAGATCATCACGGCGGTGATCGAGCGCAGCGGCCTCGATCCGTCGCGGGTGGACGATGTCGTCTTCAGCCAGGGCTACGGCAATGGCGAGGCGCCGGCCATCGGGCGCTGGAGCTGGCTCGCCGCCGGCTACCCGATCGAAGTGCCCGGCTACCAGCTCGACCGGCGTTGCGGCTCGGGCCTGCAGGCGGTCGTCAATGCGGCGATGATGGTGCAGACCGGCGCGGCGGACTGCGTGCTGGCGGGCGGTGTCGAAAGCATGTCGAACGTCGAGCATTACACGACCAAAGCCCGCCACGGCGCGCGGCTCGGCGACATGGTGCTGTGGGACCGACTGACCCGCGGTCGGCTGATGAGCCAGCCGATCGAGCGGTTCGGCGTCATCACTGGCATGATCGAGACGGCCGAGAACCTCGCCAAGGATTACGATATTTCCCGTGAGGAAGCCGACGCCTTCGCCGTGCGGAGCCATCAGAATGCAGCGGCGGCATGGAACGCGGGGCGGTTCGACGAGCAACTCGTCGAAGTCGAAATCCCCCAGCGACGCGGCGACCCGGTAATGTTCGCCAAGGACGAGGGCTTCCGCGCCGATGCAAGCATGGAGACACTGGGCGGGCTTCGCGCGATCGACGGCAAGCGCGACAAGGATGCCATCGTCACTGCCGGCAATGCGAGCCAGCAGAACGATGCCGCCGCCGCCTGCCTCGTTGTGGCCGAAGACAAGGTCGAGGAACTTGGGCTCGAACCGATCCTGTGGTTCCATTCGTGGAGCGCGGCGGGCTGCGATCCTTCGCGCATGGGCATCGGCCCGGTCCCGGCGGTTGAACGGTTGTTCGCGCGTAGCGGGCTCGGCTGGAACGATATTGGCCTCATCGAACTGAACGAGGCGTTCGCCCCGCAGGCTCTCGCCGTGATGAAAGGATGGGGCTTCGCCGAGGACGACAGTCGCCGTGATATCGTCAACGTCAACGGTTCGGGCATTTCTCTCGGCCATCCCATCGGCGCGACCGGCATCCGCATCCTCGCGGACATGGCGTACGAGATGCAGCGGCGCGAAGTGCGCTACGGCCTCGAAACCATGTGCATCGGCGGCGGGCAGGGCATGGCGGCGGTGTTCGAGCGGGCGGCGTGACCGACTGGCAGGACTGGATCGGGCGCGAGCAGCGGGCTGCGGACCGGCTCGATCAAGGCCTAGCTGCACGCTGGTGCGCAACCTTCGATAGCGACGCTCCGGCGGGCGCCACCATGCCGCAAGGGGTCCACTTCTGCCTCTGCACACCCGAAGCGCGAACCGGACAATTGGGCGAAGACGGCCACCCTGCACGCAGCGAGGCGGGGTTCCTGCCGCCGATCCCGCTGCCGAGGCGTATGTGGGCGGGAAGCGATATTCGTTTCCATGCCCCGCTTGCCATCGGTGCGACGATCGAACGGACAAGCCGCATCGCATCGGTCACGCCCAAATCTGGCAATCGGGGCGAGATGGTGTTTGTTGCTGTCGAGCATGAGACCAGCGCCGATGGCGTGCTGGCTGCCAGAGAGACGCAGAACCTCGTCTATCTCGAAGCGGTGGCCGAAGATGCTCCGCTATCGCCGCCGGAAGCGGGCGGCGATACGTTCGACCGCTCGGAATGGGAAGCGCACCATGAGGTCGCCCCGAACGAAGCGCTGTTGTTCCGATACTCCGCACTGACGTTCAACAGCCACCGTATCCATTACGATGCGCCCTATGCGCGCGCGGTCGAGCGGTATCGCGGGCTGGTGGTCCACGGACCGCTGACAGCGAGCCTGCTGCTGCAACTCGCCGCAGCGAAATATGGCGAGAACCGTCTAGCGCAGTTCCGATTTCGCGGGCTCAGCCCGGCTATCGCGAACGAGCCGCTTCATCTCGTCATGCGAGAGGGGGAAGATGGCATCGAACTCGGCGCTTTCGCTTCCGACGGGCGCCAGATCACCGAAGCAGGTGCCTATCTGTCCTGAATGTCAGCCGGTAAAATCCGGCAATGGTTTCAGCGCGCCGTATCGCTCCACCAGCGGGGTGTGGCCGAGGGGCGGGAACGCAATTTCGGGCGGAGGCACCATCGTATCGGGCAAGCGATCGAGCAAATCGCGGATCAGGGTCAGCCGCCCCTGCTTCTGGTCGTTGAAGTCCACCAGCGTCCACGGCGCCCAGACGGTATGGGAGGCCTCGAACATCCGCTCGCGCGCTTCGGTGTAATCCTCGTACCGCTCGCGCGCGGCTAGATCGATTGGCGAAAGCTTCCAGCGCTTCAACGGATCGTCCAGCCGTTCGCGCAGCCGTTCTTCCTGCTGCGCCTGATCGGTCGCCAACCAGTATTTCAACAAATGGATGCCGTCGTCGGTCAGCATCTTCTCGAAGGTCGGCACCTGCACAAGGAATTGCGTGACCTGATCTTCGGTCGCGAAGCCCATGACCTTTTCCACGCCCGCCCGGTTGTACCAGCTTCGGTCGAACAGCACGATTTCGCCGGCGGTTGGCAAATGCTGGACATAACGCTGGAAATACCATTCGCCGCGCTCACGATCGGTCGGTGTGCCGAGCGCGACGACATGGCACTGGCGCGGATTCAGCCGTTCCGAAACCGCGCCGATCGCGCCGCCCTTGCCTGCCGTATCCCGCCCTTCGAACAGCACGACCACCCGCGCGCCGGTTGCCTTTAGCCAACGCGCCATGCCGACAAGTTCTTCCTGCATCGGTTCGAGCAGGCGTTCGTAGTCTTTGCGTTTCATGGCGGATTGGCTCCCATCGTTTGTGCCGCACGGCGATTGGTAGTAGCTTCTATTGCATGGCTACACTTGCAGAACCGCAAACCGATTTCACCCGTCTGCCCGATATGGACGAAAGCGTGTTTACCGCGCCGCTTAAACGACCGGACCACGTCGGCGAAGACTGGCTCGAGCCCAAGCAAACCGAATATGACAGCGAGGACGACGCGATCTGGAACGACCTGTTCGCGCGGCAGATGCAGGTCCTGCCGGGCCGCGCGGCGACGGCATTCATGCATGGTCTCGAAAAGCTCGATCTCGGCAAGGGCGGCGTGCCCGATTTCGGCGAGCTCAGCGAAAATCTCAACAAGCTGACCGGGTGGAGCGTGGTGCCCGTGCCCATGCTTATCCCCGATCACGTGTTCTTCTGGCATCTCGCCAACCGGCGCTTTCCCGCCGGCAATTTCATCCGCACGCGCGAGACGTTCGATTACATCCAGGAGCCGGACGTGTTTCACGACGTGTTCGGGCACGTCCCCATGCTGACCGATCCGACCTATGCCGATTACATGGCGGAATACGGCAAGGCAGGCTGGAAGGCGATGCGCTACAACCGGCTAAAGGCGCTGGGTTCGCTATACTGGTACACCGTCGAATTCGGGCTGTTGCAGGAGAAGGACGAAATCCGCGCCTATGGGGCCGGCATTCTCTCCGGGCCGACCGAAGTGGTTTATGCGACCGAAGCGGAAAGTCCCAACCGCATCATGCTGAATGTCGACCGGGTAATGCGCACCGATTACGTCATCAGCGACCTGCAGCCGACCTATTTCGTTATCGAGAGTTTCGAGGACCTGTTCCGCCAGACGGTGGAGCGCGATTTCGACAAGCTCTACCGCAATCTCGGCCCGGGCTTCACCTATGCCAATACGGCGGTGATCGACATCGATTACGTCGTCAATCGCGGCACGCTGGAATACACGTTGCGCGGCGGGCGGGGCAGCGGCGCGGCGCCGGTCTGAAACCCTTCGGACAAAAACAAAACGGCCCCGGATTGCTCCGGGGCCGCTTCGTAATTAACTTCGAACGAACGAAATTACATCGTTTCGTCGACCTGGTCTTCCATGTTTTCTTCCATGGCATCGGTCTGATCGTCCATGGCATCGGCCTGTTCGTCGGTGATCTGGCCCGAAGCTTCCATGTCGTTGACCTGCGCGTCGCGCGTATCTTCCATCTGTTCGATGTTATCTTCGGCCTGGTTTTCGGCCGGGCTGTCGCATGCGGCGACGCCGAGGCTGAGAGCGGCGGCCGAAGCGACGAGCAGAGTTTTGTTGAACTTCATGATTTTCCCCTTTGTTGAAAGACGGTGGCGTATAGCCCGGGGCGAAGGGTTTGGTAAGCCCTATTGTCGCCTTATTTCAAACCGCGGTGCGACGGCGCCGTACGAACACGAAAAGCGCAACGAAAACCGCAGCACCCAAAAGTCCGGCGAGCAAGGCGATGGCGGTTACCGATCCAAGGACCATGCCACTCGAAACTGCGAAGCCCACGATTACCGAACCTGCCGCGCCGAACGCGACCGTGCGCCCGATCTCGCCGCCATCCTCGATCCGCAGCGCGATCGTGGTCAGCCAGCCGACCAGTATTCCAGTGACGAGGAGTAAGAGCAGTCCCATCGGTCTTCCCAAAGCCTAACGTGTGAAACAGCTAGCGGTTTGCCGCTATGGCAGTTCCCGATGTTTCCCAATTATCCTTTATTGATCTCAGACTGTGACAGCTTGGTCACGCAAGGCCGAGCCAGGCGATCGCCGCGAGACCCACCACGATCCGGTACCAGCCGAACGGCGCGAAGCCCGATTTGCTGACATAAGCGACGAAGGCGCGGATCACGATCAGCGCGACGATGAAGCTGACTACGAAACCGATCGCCACTTCGTCCCAGCCGACGCGCGATGCGCCGCTCGCGAGCCGGTCGTACTTGGTCGTGAGTTCGAGGAAGCTCGCCCCGATCATGGTCGGCACGGCAAGGAAGAAGGAGAATTCCGCGGCGGTCTTGCGGTTCACGCCCATTGCCAGCGCGCCCATGATCGTGGCGCCCGAACGGCTGACACCGGGCACCAGTGCGAGGCATTGCGCGAAACCGACGCCGATAACCTTTTTGACCGGAAGCTGGGCGACAGTGCTTTCGTCCTTCGGATCGACCGAACGTTCAATTAAGATAATGGCGATCCCGCCAACCAGCAGCGCCCACGGGACGACCGCCGGGCTGCCAAGCAGTATCTCGAACTGTTCGTGCAGCGCGAAGCCGATCACGGCGCTCGGCAGGAAGGCAAGCAGGATATTGCGCGCGAACATCAGGCCTTCGCGCTCGCGCCTCAGGACACCCATGCCGGCGTTCCAGAAGGTGCTCCAGTATTGATAGACCACGGCGAGGATCGCGCCGAGCTGGATCACGACGTTGAACAGCGCCCATTCCGCGGGGTCCGCGCCGAGCAGTTCGGTCGTCAGGATGAGGTGGCCGGTCGAGGAGACCGGAATGAATTCTGTCAGGCCCTCGACGATGCCGAGGATGATGGCGGTGATCCAGTCATGCATAGGGGCAGGGTCCATGAAGAAAGGGCGGGACAAGTCAAGCGACCTGTCCCGCCCCTTTAAGGCTTTTCGGTTTCCATCGAATTACCAGATGGTGATGCGCTCTTCCGGCGGCAGGTACAGCTCGTCCGCCGGCTGTACGTTGAACGCCTTGTACCAAGCGTCCATGTTGCGCACGATGCCGTTCACGCGGAATTCTTCCGGACTGTGCGGATCGGTGGTCAGCCGCTGGCGAGCCGAAGCCTCGCGCTGCTCCGAGCGCCAGACCTGCGCCCAGGCGAGGAAGAAGCGCTGATCGCCGGTAAGCCCGTCGATCACCTTGTCTTCCTTGCCGTTAAGCGAAAGCTTGTAGGCACGGTATGCGAGGCTCAAGCCGCCGAGATCGCCGATGTTCTCGCCGAGCGTAAGTCGGCCGTTGACACAGGTTTCGCCGTTATCGAGAGGGCAATAGGCATTGTACTGCTCGACAAGGGCATCGCCGAGTTTGTCAAACGCCTTGCGATCGCTGTCGGTCCACCAGTTGCGTAGCATGCCGGTGGCATCGGACTTGGAGCCCTGATCGTCGAAACCGTGGCTCATTTCGTGTCCGATCACACCACCGATCGCGCCGTAATTTACCGCCGGGTCCGCATCGATGCCGAAGAACGGCTGCTGCAGGATGGCGGCGGGGAAGACGACCTCGTTCTTGGTCGGGTTGTAATAGGCGTTCACCGTCTGCGGCAGCATGTACCATTCAGTACGGTCGATCGGTTCGCCGAGCTTGGAGAGATTGTCCTGCCATGCCCACTGCGCCGCCGCCATGCGGTTGGCGATGGGCGAGCCGGCTTCGATCCCGAGGCCGGGATAGGTTTCCAGGTTGTCGCGATAGCCGATCTTGGGATCGAAACTTTCGAGCTTGGCCATTGCCTGCTGCTTGGTTTCCGGCGTCATCCAGTCGTTTTCTTTAAGCGACTCGGCCAGCGCAAGGCGAAGGTTAGCGACGAGATCGCTCATCGCTTCCTTGTTTTGCGGCGGGAAGTATTCCGCGACATAGGACTTACCGAGCAGTTCGCCGAGCAGTCCTTCGGTCTCTGCCGTGGCACGCTTCCAGCGCGGGCGCTGTTCGGGCGTGCCGTTCAGCAGCGTGCCGTAAAGCGCGAAGTTGGCATCGTCGAATCGCTTGGGAAGGACCGAGGCATTGGAATTGAGCCAACCCTTGGCAGTCCATGCCTGAAGCACGTCCATCGGCGTGTTCGCAGCAAGTTTTGCCAATGCGGGCAAGCCCCCGCCGATCTTGTCGAGCGTCGCCTGGTCGAGGCCGAGTTCCTGCGCGCGTTCGGCGCTAGGCGGAATATCAGACACGATGATGCGGTCGAGATCGGGGAATCCACCGGCTTCGAGCATGGCAGCGAGCGGGAAATCGCCCGCCATCGCCTCGAGCTCGTCGACCGTCAGTGCGGTATAGGTGAGGTCGTCATTACGCCGCGTCGCGCGGTCCCACGCCACGGTGCGGGCGATGGTGTCCTCGAAAGCATAGACCTGCTGGGCCATCGCCTGTGGATCGCTGTATCCCGCTTCTCCGAGCAGGAAAGCAAGATATTCGCGGTACTTCTGCTGGATTTCGCGGCCCTTCTCGCTCTCGTCGAGATAATAGTCCCGATCGGGAAGGCCGAGGCCGCCGGCACCGGCCTGCGCGGTGTAGCGCGTCGGCTCCTTGGCATCGACTTCGACATAGGCGAAGATCGGCGAACTGTAACCGGGCTGGCCCCACAAGGTGGCCAGATCTTCAAGCGTATCGGCACCCTTGATCGTTTCGAGATAGGGCTGCGCCGGAGCAAGGCCGGCCTGTTCGATCGCGTCGGTATCGAGATAGGAGCCGTAGGCATCGACGATGCGGCGCTCGTCGTCGGTCAGTTGCGCCGGATCTTTCGCCATCAACTGGTCGATCACCGCCTTGACGTCGGCGGTGGATTTCTCGCGCAGGAGATTGAAAGCACCGAAGCGGGCATACTCAGGCGGTAACGGGTTCGCATCGAGCCAGCTCTTGTTGACATAGGCGAAAAAGTCGTCGCCCGGATCAATGTTGGGCGAAAGCGATGCGGGATCGAAGCCCCATTCGCCGAACTCCATAGTCGGCGTCGCGGGCTCTGCAGCAGTCGTCTCGGCGGTCTGCTGCGCGGCAGCGGGCATGGCGATCAAAAGGGCGAGCGCGGACGCACCGGCGCTGAAAAATGTCTTGGTCAAATCGTGTCTCCTCGGGAGGAATCGCAGGGTCCTGGCCGCAGGACGCGCCGAACCATCATGACTTGTATACATAGCGCAGGCTTAATGCGGCCTGTCGCCCTTCGTCGGACGAACGCGGGGGTCGGTCGATTAATCGGGCTCAGGCGGCGGTTTCGCGGCCGAATTGCAGCGCGGCGAGTCGGGCGTACAAGCCGCTCCCGTCGGCGAGATCGGCATGGGTGCCCTGTTCCACGATACCGCCGTCTTCCATCACCACGATCCGGTCCGCCGCGCGAATGGTGGCGAGCCGATGGGCGATGACGAGCGTGGTGCGGTTCGCCATCAAGCGGTCGAGCGCGTCCTGCACCAGACGTTCGCTTTGCGCATCCAGCGCGCTGGTCGCCTCGTCCAGCAGCAGGATCGGCGCATCGCGAAGCAGGGCGCGGGCGATGGCGAGACGCTGCTGCTGGCCGCCCGAGAGCCGTGTGCCACTTTCACCGAGGAAGGTATCGAGCCCTTGCGGCAGACGTTCGAGGAATTCGGCGGCATTCGCGGCGCGGGCGGCATCCCAAAGCTCGTCCTCGCTCGCATCCCAATTGCCGTAGCGGAGATTGTCGCGCGCGCTGGCGGAGAACAGGACGCCGTCCTGCGGGACGAAGGCGATCCGCTCGCGAATTTCCGCGGGATCGGCGCTGATGAGCGGCACGCCGTCGATCCGCACGGAACCCATCTGCGGATCGTAGAAGCGTTCGACCAGCTGGAAAATCGTCGTCTTGCCCGCGCCCGAAGGGCCGACGATGGCGACCGTCTCGCCTGGCTCGATCTCGAGGCTGAAATCGCGGATCGCCGCTTCTTCGGGCCGCGTGGGATAGCGGAACGTGACATTGCGGAAGGATACACTGCCGCGCGGAGGTGTCGGCAACGTCTGCGGGCGGGCGGGGGCCGCAATTTCCGGTTCGGCATCGAGCAGTTCGGACAGGCGGCTCGCCGCGCCAGCGCCGCGCAGCAGATCGCCCAGCACCTCGGTCAGAGCCCCGAAGGCACCTGCCGCAATCACGCCCGCGAACACGAAGGCCCCGATCGTGCCACCGGTAATCTCGCCTTGCTGGACAAGGTTCGCCCCGCGCCAGAGCAGCACCACGATTGCTCCGAAGATGAGCGTGATGATCAGCGCCGTCATGATCGCACGGATAAGGATGCGTTGGCGCGCCGTGTCGAAGGTGCGCTCCACCGCCGCTCCGAACCGCTCGCTTTCGCGGCCTTGCTGGTTGAAGGCCTGGACGACCTTCATGCCCGAAAGCACTTCGGTCACCATCGCGCCCACATCGGCGATCCGGTCCTGGCTCGAACGGCTAATCGCGCGCAGACGCGAGCCGAACAGCGCGATGGGGACGATGACCAGCGGGATGCCGATCAGCAAGTAGACCGCCAGTTGCGGCGCAAGCCAGAAGAGATAGGCAGTGGCGAAGATCGCCATGATGATATTACGCAGCGCTACCGATAGCGTGGTGCCGACCACGGTTTCGATGATCGCCGTGTCTGCCGTCATCCGGCTGGAGATTTCCTTGGGGCTGTTCTCTTCGAAGAAGGAGGGGGAGAGCCGGAGCAAATTGCGATGCACTTTCGTGCGGATATCGGCGACCACCCGTTCGCCGATCCAGCTGACGAAATAGAACCGCACTGCCGTAAAGCCGCCCAGCACCACGACAAGCATGAGCAGATAGCGGAACCAGCGCCCGATATCCGCTCCGCCTTCCGCGCCGAACCCGCGATCGATGATCAGTTTCAGGGCGCTGGGCACGGCGAGTGAGGTGATCAGCGCGGTGACAAGCAAGGCGATCATGGCAAACGTGACTTGCAAAGGATATTCCTTCGCCGAGTCCCACACCATGGCCAGCGACCTTAGCGATCGTTTCTCGCCCTCGTCCTTCGGCTTGCGAAACCGGGCTAGGCCTCGCCGTTTCTCGCCCTGTGTCGCGCTCTCGTCCATGAATCCTGCCTAGCGTCCGCGTCCCGGCAAATCCACCTGCCGAAATTGGACATGCGCAAGATCGTCACTATTTGTGCATTGCACAAGGACCGCTTGTCCGTAATGTCATTCGCCACAGCACCCGCGACCTAAAAGGATGCGGGGCAGCAGGGGACCCGCAATGCTCTATCACGCCTACGAACTCCAACGAAGCTGGCTTTCCAGCGCCAGTGCTTGGGCCTCCATCGGGGCGGAAATGCTGTCGAACCCGGCTCTGCCGATGGGCTATATGGGCGTTGGGCCGGCAACGGCGTCGGCGCTCGAAGTGTTCGCCCATGCCGCAGCCACCCGGGGCAAGCCTGCATGGAACATCGAAACGGTCGCTGCCGGCAAGAAGCGCTGGCCGGTGGAAGAGGCGACGGTCCTCAACAAGCCCTTCGGCGATCTGAAGCGCTTCACCCGCGATGGCCTGCCCGACGATGCGCCGAGCATGCTGATCGTTGCCCCGATGAGCGGGCATTATGCCACGCTGCTGCGCGGCACCGTCGAGCGGATGCTTGAAAACTACGTCGTCTATGTCACCGATTGGGCGGACGCGAAAACCGTGCCTCTGAGCGAAGGGCGCTTCGATCTCGACGACTATATTGATTACGTCATCGAATATCTCGAGCTTATCGGCACCGGCGCCCATGTCATGGCGGTGTGCCAGCCTTCGGTCCCGGTATTCGCCGCAACCGCGATCATGAACCGCGACGAGCACGAATGCGCGCCGCGCACGCTGACCATGATGGGTGGGCCGATCGATACGCGCTGTTCGCCGACCACGGTGAACGACCTTGCCATGGACCGCCCGCTTGCATGGTTCCGGCAAAACGTGATCGCCACCGTTCCGATGCAGTATCGTGGGGCGGGGCGGCGGGTCTATCCCGGCTTTCTGCAACTGGCGAGCTTCATGAGCATGAACCTCGGCAGCCACCTCCAAAGCCATTACGAGATGTTCAAGCATCTCACCGAGGGCGATGAGGAAAGCGCGAACGCGACCAAGGATTTCTACGACGAATATCGCAGCGTGTGCGACATGACGGCGGAATTCTATATCCAGACGGTGGAGGAGGTGTTCCAGAAGCACTCGCTGCCGAACGGCGAATTGATGCATCGCGGCAAGCGGATCGATCTTGGCGATGTCGACACGACCGCGCTACTCGCCATCGAAGGCGAGCGAGACGATATTTCCGGCCTCGGCCAGACTCGCGCCGCGCTGGAACTGACGCCCAACCTCGATCCATCGAAAAAGCGCTATTACATGGCCGAGGGCGCGGGACATTACGGCATCTTCAACGGCAGCAAGTGGCGCGGCAAGATCGCGCCGGTCGTCGAGGAATTCGTGGCGATGCACGGCTGAACCAAAAAGGGGCGGCACGGTGCCGCCCCTTCTCTAATGGTCGGACGAATGCGCTTAAGCGAACTTCACGCTCACATTTTTGCGCGCCGCCGAACGCATCGCCGCGCCGATTACGCCGAAACCGAGGATGAACAGCGCCCAGGTCGCCGGTTCCGGAACCGCTCCGGTGGCCTGCACGACCGAGAACGTACCCCGCAGCGTTTGCGCGCTGTCAAAGTTCGCACCGCTCAGGCGGAAACCGAATTCTTGCCCGGCCACCAGATCGAGCATGACCGAACCGGTGTAGAGAAAACCGTTGGACGGTGAGGCGCAGCAATTCGCCGGACCGGCGTCGTACAGCGAGAACACCGTTTCGCCCGAGAAGGCGGAGGCGGCGGCTGTGACTGCGAAGAAGGAATAGAACCCCTCGCTGGTAAAATCGAAGGTGTAGCTCCCGGTCACATCCGAGACACCCGCAAGCGTCCACGTGCCATCGAACCCGCGGGCCGAATAGTCGAGCGTCGCGGTCGTATCGGTACTGGTCGAAGTGACCATGCCCGATCCCGAGCCCACGAGAACTTCAGTGGCGGCGGACGCCGGATTGGCGGCCACCAGCGCGACTGCGCCCGCTGCCATAGGTAGAAGGTTTTTCATTATATCCCCCTGTTGCGGGAAGGATTTCCCGTACTTTGTGGATTAGGGGGACGCGCGAACCCGGATCTAGCAAGTTAACCGAAATTAATCATGGATGTATCAGTTCGGCTCAACCGGAAAAGGGGGCGGCATCACTGCCGCCCCCGGTAATGCAGCTTCTACGCGAACTTCACGCTTACGTTTTTCCGCGCCGCCGAACGCATCGCTGCGCCGATCACGCCGAAACCGAGGATGAACAGCGCCCAGGTCGCCGGTTCCGGAATGGCTCCGGTGGCGGTCGTAGCGGTGATCGTCGTATTCGGCGCGTTCTGGAACCCGATGGTGTTCAGGACGGAGTTGGTGGTGAAGGCGTAACCGAAATAGTCCTGCCCTTCGAAGGTCGCCCGAAGACCGAGGAAGTTCTCGCCATTCGAAGCCGGAACCGCAGTTTCCTCGGAGAAGGACGCATAGGCACCGAAGGCGTCCGGGCCGAACTGCACAGTGCCGCGGTTCGTGAAGAACGGTGACGGGTTCACGGGAATACCGAGGAATCCGCCGAACGAGCTTACCGCCGCGTTAGGCGACGTCTGGATGGTCAGCGGATTGAATATGTTTCCGCTGCTCCCGAACGTGAATGTGCTGTCGAGAAATGTGAAAGTAAAATCACCGTTACGCAAATCGGCATTGATCGGCGTTATTATTTCCGCAGCGGAAGCAGGCGTAGCTGCAGCCATTGCGCAAACGGCCAAAATGGCAGCTGACGCAGATTGCTTTAAATAATTAGTCATCAAGAATCCTTTCGTGTGACCCTCCCGTATTCGCAGAAGGTACAGGATACACCGAAAGTTAACCATGAATTTATCTGAGCATTTTTTCTAGCAGGGCTGCATCCGCTGCGTTTATTAAGGGTATATCGTAGAATGGGCTATTCTGGTTCCGAGGTCGAGAGCCTGACCGGTCACGTTGAACGCAACCGCTCGGCATGCCACGCGATGTGTTCGGCCATGAAGGTCGAAATGAAGTAGTAGGAATGATCGTACCCCTCCTGCATCCGGATTTCCGGTTGCATTCCGGCTCTGGCGCAAGCCATCGATAGCAGGCCGGGTTTCAACTGGTCGTCGAGGAACTGGTCTGCGGTACCCTGGTCCACAAGAATATGGTCGTGCCGCGCGCCGTTTTCGATCAGCGCGACGGCATCGTACCTGGCCCATGTATCGCGATCCTCACCCAGATAGCGAGAGAAACTCTTCTCCCCCCACGGCACGCGCGAAGCGGTACAGATGGGCGAAAAAGCGCTGATCGAACGGAAGCGATCCGCATTGCGCAGGCCGATGGTCAGCGCCCCATGGCCGCCCATCGAATGGCCGGTGATCGACTGGCGCGACAGGTCGACCGGGAATTCGCTCTCGATCAGGCCGGGCAGTTCCTCCTCGATATAGCCACGCATCCGGTAATGCTGCGACCACGGCGCCTCGGTCGCGTCGACATACATGCCAGCGCCCTTGCCGAAGTCGTACTCGTCTTCAGCATCGGGCACATCCGGCCCGCGCGGACTCGTATCGGGTGCGACGAAAACGATGCCATGTTCGGCGCAGGCGGCGCGGTATTCGCCTTTCTCGGTCACGTTTTCATGCGTGCAGGTGAGGCCGGACAGATACCACAGTACCGGTAGCCTCGCACCGTCCTCATGCGGCGGGATATAGACCGACAGCGTCATATCGGTGCCAGTACTGGTGGAGGCATGCGAGCACACGAATTGCGTGCCGCCATACGCCTTGTTCTGCGAGAGATATTCGAATTGCATGGGCCGCCTTTGCAAGAAAGGGCGCAGCGGAGGAAGAACCGCTGCGCCCGGATCGTGTTTGCGCGGGACGAACCGCGCGGGTGTTCGGTCTCAGCCGGGGCGATGCATTGCGCAGACCTTGTTGCCGGCCGGATCGCGCAGATAGGCGAGGTAGAGCTTCATGCCCGCACCTTCGCGGATGCCCGGCGGATCTTCGATCTCGGTGCCGCCATTCTCGCTGCCCGCCTTGTGCCAAGCATCGGCCATTTCCGGACTGTCTGCCGCAAAGCCGATGGTCGAGCCATTGCCGCAGCTTGCCGGGCCGCCGTCGATCGGCTTGGTCAGCATGAAGATGCCGCCATTGTGCATGTAGAACACGCGGCCCTTGGGATCGATCGACCCTTCGCGCCCGCCCAACGCTTTGAAGCAAGCGTCGTAGAACTTCTTGGACGCCTCGATATCGTCGGCCCCCAGCATTACGTGACTGAACATTCGTCTCTCCTTCAAGCTTCCACCGCGCGGGTGGCGGTTTCGTTGTTTCCGGTGTTGGGGCTTTCGGCCGGATCGAGCAATAGCGCTCGAACCTCGCCCTTGCGTGCGACCGGGCGGTGCTCCGTCTCGCGAGGCACGACAAACAATTCGCCTTCGCGCAAGGTGACGGTTCGCTCACGCAATTCGATGTCGAGCTCTCCGCGAAGGATCAGGAACAGCTCATCGTGATCGTGACTGTGCCAGCCGAATTCGCCTTCGAGCCGCGCTATGCGGACCTCGTGCCCTTCGTAGCGCGCAACGATGCGCGGCGCCCACTGTTCGGTGAAGGTCGCAAACTTGTCGTCGAGCGAGACGGGCTCGTGCATCAATCGTACACCACCACGCTGCGGATGCTTTCGCCTGCATGCATCAGGTCGAACGCTTTGTTGATCTCTTCCAGCTTCAGCACGTGGGTGATCATCGGGTCGATCTGGATCTTGCCGTCCATGTACCAATCGACGATCTTGGGCACGTCGGTCCGACCCTTCGCCCCGCCGAAGGCCGTGCCGCGCCAGTTGCGGCCCGTAACGAGCTGGAAGGGGCGCGTCTCGATCGTCGCGCCGGCCTCGGCCACGCCGATGATGATGCTGGTGCCCCATCCCTTGTGGCAGCATTCCAGCGCCTGGCGCATGACCGTGGTGTTTCCCGTGCAATCGAAGCTGTAATCCGCCCCGCCGTCGAGCATCTCGACCAGATGCGCGACAACATCGTCCACTTCCTTCGGGTTGACGAAGTCGGTCATGCCGAAATGCTCGGCGTAGGATTTCTTGTCGGGATTGATATCGACGCCCACGATCCGGTTCGCGCCGGCCATGCGCGCACCCTGGATGACGTTGAGGCCGATCCCGCCGAGGCCGAACACCACGACATTGTCGCCCGGGCGTACGTCTGCGGTATTCACCACTGCGCCAACACCCGTCGTCACGCCGCAGCCGATATAGCAGCTGGTATGGAACGGCGCATCCTCGCGGATTTTGGCCACCGCGATTTCGGGCAGGACGGTGAAGTTCGAGAAGGTGGAGCAGCCCATATAATGGTAGATCGGCTTGCCCTGATAGCTGAACCGCGTCGTGCCATCCGGCATCAGGCCCTTGCCTTGCGTTTCGCGAATGGCGCTGCACAGGTTCGTCTTACCCGAAAGGCACATTTTGCACTGGCGGCATTCGGGCGTGTAGAGCGGGATGACATGGTCCCCCTCCTTCACGGATGTCACCCCGGGGCCGACCTCGCGCACGATGCCGGCACCTTCGTGGCCGAGCACGCTGGGGAACAGTCCTTCGCTATCCAGCCCGTCGAGCGTGTAGGCATCGGTGTGGCAGATACCGGTCGCCTTGATCTCGATCAGCACCTCGCCCGCCTTGGGGCCTTCAAGATCGAGTTCGACGATCTCCAGCGGTTGCTTGGCTTCGAAGGCGACGGCGGCGCAGGTTTTCATTCTACTAGGTGCTCCTTTGTTGCGGCCAAAGCGTAGGGAACGTGCCACGGCGGGGCAAGCGGTGTTGCGCGGCATTCAGCCCGGCGGGGGTAGGGGCGGGGCATGTCGTTGCTCTATTCGTTCGCCGTTTTGGCCATGCAGGCCGCTGCGCCTCAAGCCGAGCCGCCCGCGCCGCTGGCTCTCACCATGCAGCAGCAGACGGCGCTGCGCTGTTCGATCGCCATTGCAATGGGGGCCGAACGGCAACGCACAGGCGGAGGCGATGCCGACTGGCCGGACCTGACGGAGCGCGGGCGCGAGTTCTTTGTGCGCTCGCTCGCGCAATTGATGGATGATACGGGAATGAGCCGCGAGGCGTTGATGCAGGCGGCGGCTGGCGAGGCCGCGGACTTGCAGGATGGCGAGAACTTGCACCAGGTGATGCCCGCCTGCCTGCTGATGCTGAACGCCTCGGGTTTGTAAGGAGACAGTCGCGATGAAACGTCTGATGATCGGCGCAGCCATGATAGCCATGCCTCTCCCCGCCGCCGCGCAGGATGCGCAGCCCGCCGAAAGCGAAGCGCTGACGGGCCTGCAGGCTACGCTAACCGATCCGGCGAAGCAGCAGGAGATCGCCGCGACCCTGCGCGTGCTCGGCGAGGTGCTACTCGACCTGCCGCTCGCTTCATTGGCAGGGGCGGCGCGAAACATTACGGGCGAGGAAGTGCCCAAGGTCTCGCCCGATACGACGCTGCGCAGCATGGCACCCCAGGCCTCTCGCCTGCCTGAGCAGCTCGAAGAGAACGCACCGCGCGCGATGGCGGCGATGGGAGACATGAGCCGCGCGCTCGAAACGATGCTGCCTGCGCTGCGCGATATGGCGAAGCGGCTGGAAGAGACCGTGCCCGCCGCCGACCGGCCGTAAAACCGCTGTATCCCTGTCGCCGACTGTGGACGGGGCGGTGCATCTGCGGCATGAGCGGCTACGCATGTGGCACCTCCACCAATTTCCCCTGTGTCCCTTCAGTCGCAAGCTGCGGCTGCACATGGCGGAAAAGGCGGTCGCGTACGAATTGGTCCGTGAAAATCCGTGGGAGGGGCGCGACGGGTTCTGGCAGCTCAATCCCGCCGGAAAGACGCCCGTGCTCCACGATCCCGAGCGCGGCGCGACGCTCTGCGACAGCCGGGTGATCGCCGAATATTTCGAGGAGACGATCGAGCGCAATGCGCTGATCTCCGGCGGGGCGGCCCAGCGCGCCGAAACGCGCCGGCTGGTCGCACTGTTCGACGAGAATTTCTACCGCGACGTCACCGAACCGGTGATGCACGAGAAGATGATGAAGCGCCTGATCCTGCGCCAACCGCCGGACGGGCGCGTGCTGCGCAGCGCCGGCAAACTGCTGCACGGCCACCTCGATTATATCGACTGGCTGGTCGACACCCGCCAATGGCTCGCCGGCCCGACGCTGAGCCTCGCCGACCTCGCCTGCGCGGCGCATATCTCGGTGGTGGATTATCTCGGCGCGATGGACTGGTCGGACCACGAACAAGCGAAGGGCTGGTATATGGTCATGAAAAGCCGCCCCAGCTTCCGCCCGCTGCTGAGCGAGAAAATGGACGGTCTGCCCCCGCCGAGGGAATATGCGTCGCTGGATTTGTGAAGCATTTGAAACTAGCAGACTGACGATATCCAAAGTGTAAAAAACTTTGAAATTTCGACATCGAATTCGGAATCGAGATCAATAATTCCGATTTCAACACCGGCTTTTGAAGCAAGGTCCGCGACCGCATTTATTCGTTCTTCGATAGCGTCCTGATCTAAGGCGACAGAAAGCTTGGCGTAAACGAAGCCGCTTTCGGAACCTTCGAGATTTCGGGCGTCCAATGCCAACAGCCCGTCCCTCATGGCTTCGTGGCGATCACTTGGGCCTTCGAGATAAAATGTGAGCCAGGCATCCGAGCCAAAGGCTCGGTGGGCTAGCGCCTTCGCGAAGGCGCTTTTGTCGATCATGAAACGATCAGTCATCTCTGGCAAACCGAACAGAACCACGTGCTCCGCCCGCCCTGCACGATGCGGCGGATGGTGCCGCCGTCCTCATGGTGGCAAGGCTCGCCCTCGCGGCCGTAGACATGAAAGCGGGTGGCGAAATAGCCGAGGTTTCCGTCGGGCTGGGCGAAATCGCGTAAGGTGCTGCCGCCGTCGCGGATGGAGCGCTCCAGCACGTCCTTGATCGCGGGAACGAGGCGGCGCAGCTGCGGCATGGTGACCTTGCCGCCCGCCTTTCGTGGACTGATGCCCGCCATCCATAGCGCTTCGCACACATAGATATTGCCGAGCCCCGCCACGATCCGCTGGTCCAGTAGCAGCAGCTTGATCGCCTGCTTGCGCCCGCGCGTCGCATCGCGAAGGTGTTCAGGCGTCAAGTCCTCCCCCAAAGGCTCCGGCCCCAGCGCGGCGAAAGGTTTCCATGTCACCAGTTCGCCATTGGTCATCAGGTCGACCGAGCCGAAGCGGCGCGGATCGTTCAGCGCGAAGCGATGGCCCGCGGTCTCGATCACCAGATGGTCGTGCTTCTCGTCCTCCGCAGGATCGATCCGCCAGCGTCCGCTCATGCCGAGGTGGAAGACCAGCGCATGATCGCGGCTGGTGTGGATGAGGCCGTATTTCGCCCTCCGACCCAACCGCACCACGCTCGCACCGGTCAGCGCCTGCACCAGATCGGGCGGGAAGGGGCGGCGCATGTCGGGGCGGTTGACGGTCACGCGGGTGATCGTCTCGCCTTCGAGGAAACGGGCGAGGCCGCGCACGGTGGTTTCGACTTCGGGAAGCTCGGGCATCGCTCATCCTCTAACACCCTTTGCGCCCGCCTCAATTCCCCGTAAGGCCTAGCGTCATGAGCGAGACCGTTTCCTTCGGCTATGAAGACATCGACGCGAGCGAAAAGACCGGCCGCGTGGGCGAGATCTTTTCGAACGTGGCCTCGAAATACGACATCATGAACGATGCGATGTCCGGCGGGATGCACCGCCTGTGGAAGGACCGCTTCGTAAGGCGGGTGAAGCCGCAGGAGGGCGAGGACATCCTCGACATGGCGGGCGGCACGGGCGACATCGCCTTCCGCATGGCGGCCCGCGGGGGACGCGTGACGGTGTCCGATATCAATCAGGAAATGCTCGATGTAGGCGTGGAACGCGCGATGCAGCGCGGCATAGACGGCCTCGTCTGGAGCCGCCAGAACGCCGAGGACCTGACATTCCCCTCCCGCACTTTCGATGCCTACACCATCGCCTTCGGGATCCGGAACGTGACCCACATCGACAAGGCTCTGGCCGAGGCGCACCGGGTGCTGAAATATGGCGGACGGTTCTTCTGCCTCGAATTCTCGACCGTGGAATGGCCGGGTTTCAAGGATGTGTACGACGCCTATTCCCACAAACTGGTGCCCAAGATCGGCAAGGCTGTTGCAGGCGACGAGGCGAGCTACAAATATCTCGTCGAATCGATCCGCCGCTTCCCTGACATGGTCAAATTCGAGCGCATGATCGTCGAGGCCGGTTTCGCGAACACCAAGGTCGAGCCGATCATGGGGGGGCTGGTCGCCATCCATTCCGGGTGGAAAGTCTAGCGGCGTGACCAAGCCGATTACCCATATCTGGCGGCTCGGCAAATGGGCCCGCATTCTCGCGCGGCACGGGGCGCTGCGGGGCATCCGGAACGATCCCAATACGCCGACGCCGGTCAAGCGGCTGATCGGCCTGTTCTCCATCGGCACGGTGAAATCGCGAGAGCCGGATTACGCCGGTGCCTTTCGGGAAATAGGGCCGGCGGCGATCAAACTCGGCCAGACTTTGGCCACCCGGCCCGACCTCGTGGGCGAGGAAGCGGCGCACAATCTGCTGAGCCTGCAGGACAATCTTCCGCCGGTCGACTTCACGCTGATCCGCGACACCATCGAATCGAGTTTCGAGCAGCCGCTCGAAAACCTGTTCGCCGAATTCGACGAGACGCCCATCGGCGCGGCCTCCATCGCGCAGGTCCACAAGGCGGTGACGACCGAGGGGCGGCACGTTGCGGTCAAGGTGCTGCGGCCCGGCGTGCGCGAGCGGTTCGCGAAGGACATCCAGACTTACGAATGGGCTGCTGCCCAGCTCGAAAGCTTCGGCGGCGAGGCCGCGCGCCTGCGTCCGCGCCTCACTATCGCCAATTTCAAGCGCTGGACCATGCGCGAACTGGATTTGCGGCGCGAGGCGGCATCGGCGTCCGAACTGTCGGAATTTATGGCCGGCACGCAAGGCTACGAGATACCGGGCATCGACTGGGACCGGACCAATGGCCGGGTGATGACGATCGACTGGATTGACGGGGTCAAGATTTCGGACACCGAAGCGATCCGCGCTGCGGGCCACGATATGGACGACCTGGCCAGCCGTCTCGTCCTCGCCTTTTTGAGGCAAGCCATCGCCGCCGGGTTCTTCCATGCCGATATGCACCAGGGGAATCTCTTCGTGCGCAGCGACGGCACGATCGTCGCCATCGATTTCGGGATCATGGGCCGGATCGACCGGCAGGCGCGGATGTGGCTCGCCGAGATACTATACGGCCTGACGACGGGCAATTACCGCCGCGTCGCCGAAATCCATTTCGAGGCGCAATATGTGCCGAGCTATCACAATGTCGACGAATTCGCGACGGCCCTTCGCGCCGTGGGCGAGCCGATGCGCGGCAAGCCGGTGAGCGAGCTTTCCGTCGGCCAGATGCTCGACGGGTTGTTCGCCATCACCCGCGATTTCGACATGCAGACGCAGCCCCACCTGCTGCTGCTTCAAAAGACGATGGTGATGGTGGAAGGCATCGCCACCCAGCTCAATCCGGGCATAAATATGTGGGACGTTTCCGCCCCCTATGTCCGCAGCTGGATCCGCGACGAACTCGGCCCGGAAGCCGCCATCGCCGATCGCATCCGCGAGGATACCGAGACGCTGCTGCGCATCCCGCAGCTCGTCCGCCGGATCGAGGAACGCTTCCCGCCCAAGGGGGGAGCGCCCGAACCGCCTCCACTACCCCGAGTGGAATTGCTGCGCGACCGGCGGGGCGGACACGCGCTCGGCTATTTCACTGCGGCGGTCGCGGGCGGTGCCGCGGTATGGGCCGCCACCGTGCTCGGCTTGTTTACCTAAACTCGGCTCGTAAGGTTTGCCGCCGGGGCGGCCCAGCGCCGTACCGCAATGGCCAGCACGATAATGTGGGCCAGTTCGACCAGCATCGGCATCTGCCACAGGTCGTAAGGCCCGACCACGATCAGATTAATCAGGCGTCCGACGAACGCGACGCCGAACAGCGCGAGCGGCACCAGCAATACGCCGCCCCTCCTCCGCCAGCCGCCCCATGACATGCAGGCGGCCGAAACGAGGAAGAAGGCGGTGAAGTCTGCGCGCATGGACGAAAGGCCAGCCGGACCGTCCGATAGCAGGCCGAATTCCCCACCGGACCCCGCCGGGTCGAACAGGAAACCAAGGCCCAGCATCGCATCGACGATTGCGCCGATCACGATCAGGGTCGTGAGAATGAAATTCATGTCGATCGTTTCCCTGTTGCGGCGCGTTTGCGAATTTTAAACCATAGGCTGGCAAGGCTATGCGTCAATCGCGCGTTCTGCGCGCTGGTATTGAGGGGCAGGGAGCGCTAGCAAGCGCATCGATGACGCAATGGGAATGCATTCTGCGATCAGTGTCGATATCGCGGCACGCCGCGACGCGCACGAGGATGGTCGGGTGAGCGGTCCGAAGATCCTGCTGGTGATCGGCGGCGGTATCGCGGCGTACAAGTCGTGCGAACTGGTTCGCCTGATCCGCAAGGCGGGCGGCGATGTTACCTGCGTGCTGACGGACGGCGCGCAGCAATTCGTGACACCGATGGCGCTCGCCGCGCTAAGCGAGAACAAGGTTTATACCTCGCTGTTCGATCTCAAGGATGAGGTCGAGATGGGCCACATCCAGCTTTCGCGGCAGGCCGACCTCATCGTCGTGTGCCCCGCCACGGCAGATCTGATGGCCAAGATGGCCGCCGGCATCGCAGACGATCTCGCCACCACGCTGATCCTCGCAACCGACAAACCCGTATTCACCGTGCCAGCCATGAATGTGCGGATGTGGGAGCATGAGGCGACGCAGCGCAATGCCGACTGGCTGCGCTCTGCCGGTGTGACCGTGATGGACCCCGACGAGGGCGCCATGGCCTGCGGTGAATTCGGCCCCGGCCGCCTCCCCGAACCGCCCGCGATCGTTGCCGCTATCGCGGAAAAGCTGGGCCTGGACATCGCGCTGCCCGAACTGGCCGCGCCTGCGGCGCAGCTGTCCGCTCCTACGCCTGCGCCTTCATTCGAGGATTTGGACGATGAGGCAGGCGAGGCAGGCGAACCGTCCTTCGAAGCGGACGAGGATTTCGCGGCCGAAGCGCTGGAACCGGAACAGGCGGAAGACAGCAATCGCGTGTCCTCCGGCCTCGGCAGTCTGCTTTCCGCCATTATCCCGCGCAGCACGAAGCGCCGCAGCCATGCGGATATGGAAGCGCAATACGAGGAGCAGTGGGACGAGGCTGCGCCCGATATGCTGGATGCTGCTTCGCTCGTGGAACAGACCGATTTCGGCGGCGGACCTCTGCTTGCAAAGAAGGGCGGGGCGGGCGCCGCGCCGCCCACCGATCCCGAAGCGATCAATCACGAGGTCGCCCGAATGGATGCGCGCGCCATGCCGCAGCCGATCATCGACGATATGCAAAACGTGTCTGTCGGGTTCGGCGACATGGACAGGGCCGAAATACCGTTCGAGGATACGCCGCTTGCAGGGCAGGCGGAATTCGATCCTGATCCCGAGCATCGCCCGCTTTACGGCAAGCACGTCCTCGTCACTGCCGGCCCGACGTGGGAACCGATCGACCCGGTGCGGTACATCGCCAATCGTTCGAGCGGGAAGCAGGGTTTCGCCATCGCCGCGATGGCCGCCGCAGCAGGGGCGCGGGTCACGCTGGTCGCCGGACCGGTGCATCTGCCGACTCCGGTGGGCGTTGATCGCATCGACGTCGAGACGGCGGAAGACATGGCCGAGGAAGTGCGCAACGCCTTGCCCGCCGATGCGGCGTTCATGGTCGCAGCCGTGGCGGACTGGAAGAGCCGCCACGTCGCAGGCGAGAAGATGAAAAAGCGCGGCAGCGCGCCGCCCGCCCTGATCCTCGCCGAGAACCCCGATATTCTCGCCGCCGTCGCCGCCGGTCGCAAGCGGCCGCACTTGCTGGTCGGTTTTGCGGCGGAAACCGAGAACGTGGTCGAGAACGCGAAATCGAAGCGCAAACGCAAGGGCGCAGACTGGATCATCGCCAACAATGTGGCGTCGATCGAAGGGGCGAGCGTGATGGGCGGCGATCTCAACCAGGTCCACATCGTGACGGCGAGCGGTGTCGAAAGCCTGTCCGAAATGCCGAAGGAAGAGGTGGCCCGCCAGCTCGTGATGCGCGCGGCGGAAGCGCTGGCCGAACCGGAGGACGAGGATCCGCATGTCTGACCCGGTCGCGGTGCGGCTGAAGCGCCTGCCGCACGGTGAAGGCCTCGATCCTCCCGCTTACGCAACTCCGGGTTCAGCCGGAATGGACGTGCTCGCAGCCGAGGCGGTAACCCTGTTGCCGGGCCAGCGACACGCGGTCGCAACCGGCTATGCACTCGCCATTCCCGAAGGCTACGAAATACAAGTTCGCCCTCGTTCGGGGCTGGCGCTCAAGCACGGCATAACCGTGCCGAACACGCCCGGCACCATCGATTCCGATTATCGCGGCGAATTGAAGATCGTCCTCATCAATCATGGCGAGGCGGATTTCGCAATCGCGCGCGGCGACCGGATCGCGCAGCTCGTGCTCGCCCCGGTTGTTCAGGCGCGGTGGACTGAGGTCGAAGAACTGGATGACACCGCCCGCGGCGAAGGCGGTTTCGGCTCTACGGGCGGACACGCCCGATTGGTCTAGTCAGTCGCGCGTCGCGCGGTTCAGAAGCAGCGAGACGGCGCTCCACAGACCGGCGAACAGGCAGAGGACGCCCCATTCGACATACGCGCGGTCGGCATATTCGGTAGCATAGATACCGATGGCGAACTGCGATGCTGCCATCAACGCCGCGATGCGTGCCATGGGCCTTGACCGAAAGCGCATGAATGCGCCGAGCAAGGCTCCGACAAACAATACGACGAAAAACAGGGAGTTTACCGGATCGGCCTCGTTGCCGAGAATACCGATCGCGAGATTGCTCCAGACGGTCAGAAACGCGGTACCAGCCGCAAGTGCTATGCCGAGAAATCGCGGCCAAGATCGCGATGTGCGCAACGCCAGTTCGAGGCCGATGCCGAGCGAACCCAGTAACAATCCTGCGGCTGCAAAGTCGCCGACGGTCCAATCAACGCCGCCGGTGAGCAGCATCGCCACCGCAGGCAGAGCGAGAAGGCCGGCGGCCGATGCCCAGCCTGCAATGCGCCAGTTCCTGCCGAGAAGCGGTTCGTGTGTCCGGATCATGCCTCTTCCTTTCCGAGCTAACGAAAATAACGGCAGCGTTACCGCCAATACAACGAAAAAGGGCGGCCATTGCGGACCGCCCTTGTTACATTCGTAAATTCGATCTTAGCGCCGTCGCGCACCCTCTTCCGGGGCGATCGATATGCGCACGGTCTCGCCCGAATTACCGGGGAAGTCGGTGAACATCGCCTCGACCAGATTGGGCACGAGATACTGCAGACGTTGGGATGTCGACAGCGCCTGGGCCTTGCCTTCGAACAGGCGCTCCCCGGTCGCCGCACGGTCGATCTTCATGTCGATGCCGCTGGTGTATACCGTGTAGCTGCGCACGTCCGGACCGCCGAACCACGGATCGTAGAATCCGAAGCCCCACCGGCTGCCGTAGAAGCGCGAGCGCGGCAGGTAACCGAGGCGCGAGCCGAAGCCCAAGCGGCCATAGCCGACCCATGGATCGTAGAAAGGATCAGCAAAACCGGTCGTGCGGATCCGTTCGCGGCCGTTGTCGATACCGTAATCGAACCGAACCAGCAGCGATGCGGCTTCGGGCGATGCGGCCTGCGTATAACCGAGGCGCGACATCTGCGCTTCGACAAGGTCGGCATATTGCGAGAATTCGAGCCCACCGGCCAAAGCGGGGTCGTCCGCCACTACGGCATAGGTTTCACCCTGCGGCGCGGGCAGTTGCGATTGGAAGCGCGTAACGTCCGCCTTGAATGGCGTCGCGCAGGCGGCGAGGGATGCAAGAACGATTGGAACGGAGGCCAGCTTCAGCGCGCGCCCCCAACCCTGTTTACGGATGGTCATGGCTCGGTCCTTTCGCGATGCCATGCTTGAGGCACCGGTAAATGAAGACGCTCGCAGTTTGCCGAAAAAAGCGGGGGCAATCCGCCAGCTATCCAGCACGGACTATCGCAATGCCCGTGAACATACATTGAACGCCTCAGCGGCGATTTGTTTCATCCCGGCAGAGATTTAGCCGCGAACGAGCCCCAGGGCGCGATAGGCGGCATCCAGCGTCGGCACGGCGATTTCGCGCGCCTTGGCTGCCCCCTGGGCCAGAATGGCGTCGAGTGCCTCGCGATCTTCGAGCAGTTCGGTGAACCGCTGCGAGATCGGGCGGAGCGTTTCCACCAGCAATTCGCCCAGCGCCGGCTTGAAGGCGCCGAAGCCCGTACCGCCGTGTTCGCGCAGCACATCTTCGACCGAGCGATCGGTAAGCGCCGCGTAAATGGTAACGAGGTTGAGCGCTTCTGCGCGATCCTTAAGACCGGCCGCCTCGCTCGGCAGGGGTTCGGGATCGGTTTTCGCCTTCTTGATCTTCTTCATCACCTCGTCCGGATCGTCGGCAAGGTTGATGCGGCTCATGTCGCTGGGGTCGGACTTGCTCATCTTCGCCGCCCCGTTGCGCAGGCTCATGATGCGCGCTGCTTCGGGCGGAACGATCGGTTCGGGCAGGGTGAAGACCGGCGTGTCTTCCGATGCGAAGTCGTTGTTGAACTTCTGCGCGATATCGCGCGCCAGTTCGAGATGCTGCTTCTGATCCTCGCCTACCGGAACATGCGTCGCCTGGTATAGCAGCACGTCGGCGGCCTGAAGGACGGGGTAGGCGAACAGGGCGACAGACTGGCCTTCGCGATTCTTGCCTGCCTTGTCCTTCCATTGCGTCATCCGGTTGAGCCAGCCCATCCGCGCCGTGCCGTTGAGCAGCCACTGCAGTTCGGCATGCTGCGGAACCTGTGCCTGGTTGAACAGGATGGAGCGCTTGGGATCGATCCCGCAGGCGACCAGCGCGGCGGCCATTTCCAGCGTGCCCTTGTGCAGATCGGCGGGGGTATGCGGCTGGCTGATGGCATGAAGGTCGGCAAGGAAGAACAGGGCCTGTTGTCCGTCCTCCATCTCGTCCTGCATCCGCACCCAGTTGCGGATCGCGCCGAGGTAATTGCCGAGGTGAAGATTGCCCGTGGGCTGGATACCGGAGACGATTCGCATTGCGGGGCGCATGAAACTCTAGGGCTCTCTTTTCTTGGTCAGGCTGACGATACGCTGCCGGTCGATCGCGCCGATGGCGAAGGCCACGCCGAAATAGACGACCGCCGAACAGATCACGAGCGCAAGGAGCGCGCCCGCCCGCGCGAACAGGCCGGCGGAATACCATCCGGTAAGCATATCGCGGGCGAACCACAAGGCGGCGCCCATGGCGAGGGCGGCGACGAGCTGGCGCGCAATCCGGCCGAGCAGCGCGATCGGGGCATGGTAATAATCGCGCTTCATCAATACCGCATAGAGGTAGGCGACATTGATCCACGCCCCAACGACGCTGGCGAAGGCGACCCCGACCACACCGAAATCCGCGATCAGCGCGAAGTTCATCGCGACGAACACGACGAGCGAGATGAAAGCGGCATAGACCGGTGTGCGCGTATCGGACCGCGCATAGAAATTAGGCACGAGTACCTTCACCAGCACATAGGCCGGAAGGCCCAGCACCAGTGCGGCCAGCACGTCGCCCGTAAGCGCCGCCTGTTCGAGGCTGAAGGCCCCGCCCTGGAACAGCATGGTGACGAACGGCACCGCGCACACGGCAAGCGCCACGGCGGCGGGAATGGTCAGCAGCATGGACAGTTCGATCGCATCGGACTGTACGCGGTCCGTGCCTTCCCGGTTCTTCGCCCCCACGAAACGCGAGAGAGTCGGCAGGATCGCAGTCGACAGGGCGATCCCGATAATGCCGAGCGGCAACTGGTTCAGCCGGTCGGCATAATTCATGTAGCTGATCGAGCCGCTGTCGAGCTGGTTGAGGAAGTAGAGCTGGACCAGCGTATTGATTTGATAGGCCCCGCCGCCGATCGCCGCGGGCAGAGCGATGATCGACAGGCGCTTCACCTCCGGCGTAATGCGCGGCCAAAGCAGTTTGGGGCGGAAACCCTCGACCCGCGTCCAGTAATAGACCCAGGCGAGTTGCACGACCCCGCCGACTGTCACCGCCCATGCCTGGCTGTAGCCGACCTGCCGCGTGGTCCAGCCCCATTCGTTCATCGCGTATTCGCCGAACAATAGCGCCGCGATCAGCACGAGGTTGAGGAGGATGGGGAAGCTTGCCCCCGGCGCAAAGCGGCTGACCGAATTGAGCATTCCGGTGAACAGCGTCACCAGGCTGACCAGCAGAATGTAGGGAAACATGATTCGCGCGAAATCGACTTCCATCGCGAAGTTCACCGGATCGCGTTGCTGATCGCCCAGCGCCCAGATGACCCACGGCATGGCAATCATCATGGCCGCGCACAGCACGATCAGCACCGGCAGAAAAACGCTCAGCACATCGTCCGAGAAACTACGCGCATCCTCTATCCCGCCATCGCCGTGCAAACGCTTGGAAAACATCGGCACGAAAGCGGCGGAAAAGGCACCTTCCGCGAACAGGCGGCGGAAGACGTTGGGAATGATGAAAGCCTGAAACCACGCATCGGTCACGCCGTTCGCGCCGAGCACGCGGCTGAAGATCATTTCGCGCGCCATGCCGGCGACACGGCTCGCCATGGTCAGCGAGCCGATCGTCCCGACATGCTTGAGGAGGCTCATCGAAGCCGAGCCTTACGAATTAGAGGTGGGGTCTCAGGCGTTGCCGACCGGCGGCTGCGCACCTTCGCCCTGCTGCTGCGCGCGGGCGGCGAGCTGCTGTTGGTAGAGCTGGCCGAAATCCATCGGATCGAGCACGAGCGGCGGATAGCCCGCATCGCGCGTCGCTTCGGCGATGACCGAGCGGGCGAAGGGGAACAGCAGGCGCGGCGTTTCGGCGTACTGGAACATGTGCGCCGCTTCGTCCGGCACGTTGCGCAGGCCCACGAGCCCGCAATAGGACAGGTCGACGAGATACATCGTGCCCTTGTCGCACTTGGCGGTCGCGGTGATCTTGAGTTCGACCTCGAACACTTCGTCGTTCACCTTGTTCGAGGCGATATTGACCTGGATGTCGACCTGCGGCTGTTCCTGCCACTGGTAGGAACTGGGCGCATTCGGGTTCTCGACCGAAAGGTCCTTCACGTACTGGCTGATAATGCCGGCTGCGGGGCCGGTATCGGCGCCATTGCCGTTCATGGCTTCGGGATTGATGTCGTTCAGAATATTGCCGTCGTCAGCCATAACGCTCTTTCCTGTGATACTGCAGTAAGGTCCGGGCGGCGCGTGCCCGTCCGGTCGTGCCGCGCGCCTAGCATTGCGAATGCCGCGTAGCAACGTGGCACGCGCCAAGGCGTCCCGCTAGGTGTGCTCCGCATTGTGCGTTTGTAATTCCTACCTATCTAAGGCACATAGATAGGAACTGCGCAGGCCGCCGCCGCGTAGCCGAATTTACGAAGCTGATTGGACGTGCCACTGTGATCTACGAGATCGTCATCCTCGCCGCGATTGCCGCCTTTCTCGGGCTGCGCCTCTATTCGGTGCTCGGCAAGCGTTCGGAACACGAGGAGGAAGTGATCCCGCAGCGCTTCGAGCGCAAGGATCAGGCCCCGCCGCCCGCGCGCGACGTGTCGTCCGAACCGCGGCCGATGCGCCAGCCGTTCAAGGCATCTCCGGCGCTTGAAGACGGCGCCAGTGCGAACGAAACGGCCATTCGCGCTATCGTTGCCGCCGATCCGCGCTTCGACCTCATGCAGTTTCTCGACGGTGCGAAAGCCGCATACGGCATGATCCTGGAAGCGTTCTGGAAAGGCGACCGCGAAACCCTGCGCGAACTGACCGACAGCGATGTTTACGAAGGTTTCGTCTCTGCCATCGATGCGCGGGACGCCGCGGGTGAAACGATGGACAACCGCTTGATCCGGATCGAGGATGCGACGGTGCATTCCGCTGATCTCGACGGACGGCAGGCCCGCATTTCCGTCCGCTTCCTTGCCGATATTGCCGCCGTTACGCGCGACAAGGATGGCGAAGTCGTCGCCGGTTCGCTCGACGATGCGATCGAAGCCCGCGATGTATGGACATTCACCCGCAACGTCGATTCCCCAGATCCGAACTGGGTACTCGACGAAACCGACGAAGGCTGAGCCGGACCGGTTTCGAGGGGAAGGGACGAATGATGCGGCTGCTTGCCGGTATTCTGGGGGCCGCCTTGCTCAGCGGCTGTTCGGGCATGGTGCCCGGCGCGCGCCCGCCGCTCGATACCGGCGTCGCCCCCGCACCGCCGCCGATCCCCGCCGATACGGCCCGCGCTGCGAACCTGCGTGCCGGACCCGACATCGCCACCTTGTCGATTGCGAGCGCGGATGCGGCCTCCGCCCTTTCCGCCTTTCGCGCCTCCTGTGCCAAGATCCTCTATCGCGACGACACCAGCGGCCTGACCACGCGTACCGACTGGCAGGCGCCGTGCAGTGCTGCGCAAAGCTGGACGGGCGACGCGCGCAACTTCTTTTCCAGCCAGTTCGAAAGCGTGATCGTCGGCGACGGCTCGGCATTCGCGACCGGATATTTCGAACCGGAGATCCTCGGCAGCCGCGTGCCCACGCCGGGCTATGCCGTCCCGGTCTACAAAATGCCGCCCGATCTCGTGCGCGCGTGGCCCGCCGACATGCCGGAAAGCGAACGCAGCGGCCGCCCGCCGCTCGGCCGTTACGACGAGAGCGGCGCGTTCCTCCCCTATTTCGAACGTGCGGAAATCGAACGCGGCGCGTTGGCGGGCAAGGGTCTGGAGATCGCCTGGGCTGCCGACGGAATCGAATTCTTCTTCTTGCAGATACAGGGCTCCGGCCTCTTGCGCTTGCCGGATGGGTCGATGATGCGGATCGGCTATGCCGGGCAGAACGGCCGCGAATATGTCGGCATTGGATCGGTCATGCGCGAACACGGGCTGATCGGCGAAGGGCCGGGGCAATATCCCGGCTCGATGCAGGGTATCGTCCAGTATCTGCGCGAACATCCGCAGGAGGGCGCGGACCTGATGCGGCTCAACAAGAGCTGGATTTTCTTTCGCGAGTTGACGACCGACGGGCCCCTCGGTTCGCTGGAAATTCCTGTGCGACGCGGCGACAGCGTGGCGGTTGATCCGAAATTCGTGCCCTATGGTGCGCCCGTCTTCCTCGATCTCGACCGCGACGTGGCCGACGGGCTGTGGATCGCGCAGGATACCGGCGGCGCGATCAAGGGCGCCAACCGCTTCGACACGTTCTGGGGCAACGGGGCGGACGCGCGCGAGATCGCGGGCGGCATGAGCGGGCGGGGCCGGGCGCTGATCCTGCTGCCCAAGGGAACGCTCGCCCGCCTGCAAGCGCAATGACCGCCCCGCGCGGGTTGAGTGAGGAAGAGGCCGCCGCCTGGGACAAGCTCGCCGCGACGGTGACGCCGCTTGTGCCGGTAACCAAACCTCCCAAGGCTTTGCCGAAGGTCTCGGTCGCGCCGCCTGCTCCTATCAAGAAACCTGCAGTATCCGTTCCCAAACCGAGGCGCACCGTCGCTCACACCCCGCCCACGTCGGTGCAGCGCGGGCTCGACTCTCATTGGGAACGACGGATGAAGGCCGGTTCGGTCGAACCCGATTTCACGCTCGACCTTCACGGCCATGGCCTCGACGCGGCGTACAACCGCCTGATGAGCGGCGTGGCGCAGGCCCGTGCGATGGATGCGCGTACCATCTTGCTAATCGCGGGCAAGTCGCGCCCCGTCGATCCGGCGGACCGGGGCACGCGCCGCGGCGCGATCCGCGCCAAAGTGCTCGACTGGCTGGCGGCCTCGAGCCATTCCTCCGCCATTGCCGCCATACGAAAAGCGCACCGCCGCCACGGGGGCGAGGGTGCGCTTTACATCATCCTGAAACGCGGGCGCTGACCGTCAGCCGATATCGTCCGCGCTGAACGGGAATTGCCGTTTTTCGTGCTGGACGCTGATCCAGTGCGTCTTGGTGAACGCCTCCACCGCCCAGCGCCCGTTGAAGCGGCCGAGGCCCGAATTCTTCGCGCCGCCGAAGGGGCTGAAGGGGCTGTCGTTCACAGTCTGGTCGTTGATGTGGGTCATCCCCGCTTCCACCTGTTTCGCAAAGGCGAGGGCGCGCCCCTCGTCGCGGCTGAACACCGCGCTCGACAGGCCCATCTCGGTCGCATTGGCGAGTTCGAGTGCATGGTCCTCGTCGCGGGCTCGCTGGATCGGGGCGAGGGGACCGAAGATCTCGTTCGTTACGAGGCAATTGTCCTCGCCGACATCGGTGAAGACATGCGGCGGAATGACCAGGCCATCCGGCTCGCCGCCCAAGGCGCAGGTCGCGCCTTGGTCCTTTGCCTTGGCGATCATCTCAACGATGCCGTCGAACTGGTCGCGGTTGACGATCGGGCCGATCATACAGGCCGGATCGTCGCGCTTGCCGACCGTGAGCTTCTTCGTGCGGGCGACGAATTTCTTCACGAACTCGTCATGGATCGCGTCTTCCACCACGATGCGGTTGGCGATCATGCAGATCTGGCCTTGATGGACGAATTTGCCCCACACGCTCGCTTCAACAGCATAGTCGATATCGGCGTCGTCCAGCACAACGATGGGCGAATTACCGCCGAGCTCCAGTTCCAGCGCCTTCAACCGATCGGAATCGAGCGCAGCCTTGCCAACCCCGCGCCCGACCGGGGTGGAGCCCGTGAACGAGACGACCGAAGGGATCGGGTGCTGCACGAAGGCATCGCCTATTTCCGAACCCTTGCCCGGCAATACGGCGACGAGGCCAGGCGGCAGGTCCGCTTCCTCGCAAATCGCGGCGAAGATCGTGCCGCCGGTGACGATGGAATCGCTCGCCGGTTTGACGACGACTCCATTGCCCAGCGCGAGAGCCGGAAAAAGCGTGCGCGCGGTCAGTTGCAGCGGGAAATTCCACGGCGAGACCAGCGCGATCACGCCTGCCGGTTGGCGATAGGCGCGGCTTTCCTTACCCGGCAGACTTTCCGGGAGGATCGCGCCTTCCATCATGAACGGCAGGGCGCCCGCCTCGTTGCGTGCGACCTGCACAACCAGCATCAGTTCGAGCGCCGCCTTCAGCTTCGTGCCGCCGACCTCGCGCACGATCCATTCGGCAATCTCGTCCTTCCGGCCTTCGATGATGTCCGCGATCGCGTGCATCTTTGCCGAGCGGGCGGCGGGCGGAAGCTTCGCCCACTCCTTCTGTGCCGCCGCGCTGGCCTTGAAGGCTTCGTCGACGTCGCTTTCGCTCGCGCCCGCCATTTCGAAGATCGTGCTTTCGTCCCACGGGCTGACGTTCGTCAGCGTGCTACCGCTGCCCAAACGCCATTCGCCTGCGAGATGAAGCCTGTCGAGCGTATCGTAAGCTGCCATCGTTCCGCTTACTCTGCCGCCTCTGCCTGATGATAGGGGCATTGTTGCGCGACATCGGCGGTCTCGGGCATTCCGGTGTAGCCGTCGATCGATTCCGCCGACGCCATGCCCGGCGCTTTCGATTCGCCGCCGATCATTTCGCGGGTCTTCTTCTCGATGCGGTCACCGATGCTCTGGTCGACATTGCGCCAGTATTCGAAGGCACGCTTCAAGACGGGTTCGCTCACACCGTCCGCGAGATGGCCGGACACGTTCGATACGAAGCGGTCCCGCTGCGCATCGTCCATGACGTCACGCACGAGCGCGCCGGGCTGGCTCCAGTCGTCGTCGTCCTCGCGCAAGGTATAGGCCTGGCGGACCATGTCGCCATCGGCGTGCCATGTCGCTTCCCCGCCAACCTGCGGTTGGGCAGCGGGACCGCCATAGGAATTCGGGGCGTAGACCGGATCCACCGACTTCTCGATCCGCATCACGCCTTGCTGTGAATAGGAATTTACCTCGGCTGCCTTGGGGCTGTTGACCGGGATCTGCTTGTAATTGACGCCGAGCCGCGCGCGGTGCGCATCCGAATAGGAGAAACCGCGGGCGAGCAGCATCTTGTCGGGCGAGAGACCGATGCCGGGCACCATGTTGTTCGGCTCGAATGCGAGCTGTTCGATTTCACTGTGCCAATCGGTCGGATTGCGATCCAGCGTCAACTTGCCGACTTCGATCAACGGATAGTCGCCGTGCGGCCAGGTTTTGGTGAGATCGAACGGGTTGATGCGATAGGTCTTCGCGTCCTCGTACGGCATGATCTGCCATTTGAGCGTCCAGCTGGGATAGTCGCCTTCGCTGATGGCATTGAACAGGTCGCGGCGGTGATAGTCGCTATCCTCGCCGGCCTTCTTCACCGCCTCGTCCTGCGTGAAATGGGCATTGCCGCCTTTATCGCCGACATCGGTGTGGAAGTGGAACTTCACCCAGAACTTCTCGCCTTCCTCGTTGATCAGCATATAGGTATGGCTGGAATAGCCGTTCATCTCGCGCCAGTTCTTCGGCACGCCGCGATCGCCCATGAGATATGCGACCTGGTGCGCGCTTTCCGGGCTGAGGGTCCAGAAATCCCACATCATGTCGTGATCGCGCAGACCGTTATCGGCGCGGCGCTTCTGCGAATTGATGAAATGCTGGAACTTGAGCGGATCGCGCACGAAGAAGATCGGCGTGTTGTTGCCGACCATGTCGAAATTGCCGTCTTCGGTGTAGAACTTGACCGAGAAACCGCGCGGGTCGCGCCAGGTATCGGGGCTGCCGCGCTCACCGGCAACGGTGCTGAAACGCATCGCCACTTCGGTTTTCGCGCCCGGCTGAAACAGCTTGGCCTTCGTATATTTCGAAACGTCCGCGGTAGTTTCCCAATGACCGAACGCACCCGAACCCTTGGCGTGAGGCCGGCGCTCGGGAATGTTGATGCGATTGAAGTTCGCCATCTGCTCAAGCAGGTAGGTATCGTTGAGGACGATCGGCCCATCGCGGCCCAAGGTCAGCGAATGTTCGTCGCTCTGGACGGGGATGCCCGCATCGGTGGTGGTGCGGGGGAGTTTGGTATCGGCCATGATGGAATTCCTGAAGAGTTTTAAGCAGTTCGCTTGATGGCGAAACGGCTCGGCGGGGCAGGTCGTTCCCCGCAACGGGGGAATTAGACGCGCAGAAACAACGGCCCGAAACAAAAGGCCCTCGGCATCGCTGCCGAGGGCCTTGTTTCAAGAGAGGCGCTGCGCCTTACTTGTGGTATTTCGCATAGGTGAGATCGAAGCGGTCGGCTTCCATTACCTTGGTCCACGCCTTCACGAAGTCCTTCACGAACTTTTCCTCGTGACCCCGCTCGCCATAGACTTCGGCAACCGAGCGAAGCTGCGAGTTGGAACCGAAGACGAGGTCGGTCCGCGTCGCGGTCCACTTCTCAGATTTGTCTTCGCGATTGCGGCCGACGAATTTCTCGTCGCCGCTTTCGTCCACGACTTCCCAGAAGGTGTTCATGTCGAGCAGGTGGGTGAAGAAGTCGTTCGACAGCACGCCCTTGCGGTCCGTGAACACGCCTTCGTCACCGGCGCTGGAATGGTTCGCACCCAGCACCCGCATCCCGCCGACCAGCACGGTCATCTCGGGAATCGACAGGCCGAGCAAGCTGGCGCGGTCGATGAGGATGTCCTCGGTCTTCACGCTGTGCTTGGTCTTGAGGAAGTTGCGGAACCCGTCTGCGAAGGGCTCCAGCGGCTCCCAGCTTTCGGCGTCGAAATCTTCCGGCTTCGCGTCGCCGCGTCCGGTAGTGACCGGAACGGTGATGTCGAACCCGCCGTCCTTCGCTGCCTTCTCGACCGCGGCGGCACCGGCCAGCACGATGGCATCGGCCATCGAGATCGACCCGCGCAGTTCGTCGAGCTTGGAGAGGACCTTGCCGAGTTCCTCAGGGTCGTTGGCCTTCCAGTTCTTCAATTCATCGAACCGGATATGCGCGCCGTTCGCACCGCCGCGATGGTCGGACTTGCGATAGGTGCTTGCAGATGCCCAAGCCGCCTTGACCAGTTCGGATACGGACAGACCGCTATCCAGCACCTTGCTCTTGAAGCTCGCCACGTCGCTGTCGGAAACCTTGGTTCCGGCAGGGATCGGGTCCTGCCAGATCAGGTCTTCGGAAGGCACATCCGGGCCGAGATAGCGGATCTTCGGACCCATATCGCGGTGGGTCAGCTTGAACCACGCGCGGGCGAAGGCATCGTCCAGCGCGGACTGGTCGTTGAGGAAACGTTCGGAAATCTTGCGATATTCCGGGTCGCGCTTCAACGCCATGTCGGCGGTGGTCATCATGGTGGGGACCTTCTTCGACGGATCGCGCGCATCGGGCGCCATGTCCGCCTCTTCCTGGTCGATCGGCTGCCACTGCTTGGCACCCGCCGGGCTTTCCACCAGCTCATAATCGTATTTGAACAGGAGGCGGAAGTAATCGTTGCCCCACTCCGTCGGGTTCGGAGTCCACGCACCTTCGATGCCCGAGGTGGTGATGTGGCCCTTGTCGATCTGCTCGGCATCGGTGGCCCAGCCGAAGCCCATCATATGGATGTCGCCGCCTTCCGGCGCTTTCGACAGCGTTTCGGGCTTGGCCGCGCCGTGGCATTTGCCGAAGGCGTGGCCGCCGGCGGTCAGCGCGACGGTTTCCTCGTCGTTCATGGCCATGCGGGCGAAAGTCTCGCGCATATCGCGTGCCATGCCTTCCGCATCGTGCGGATTGCCGCCCGGACCTTCGGGATTGACGTAGATCAGGCCCATCTGGATCGCGGCGAGCGGGTTTTCGAGCGCCTTGCCCTCATCGGGAAGGATGCGCGTCTCGACGCCCTCGTCGACCCACTGCTCTTCCGAACCCCAGTAGATGTCCTGCTCCGGTTCGTACACGTCCTTGCGGCCGCCGCCGAAGCCGAACACCGGGCCGCCCATGCTTTCGATGGCGACATTGCCGGTCAGCACGAACAGGTCGGCCCAGCTGATGTGCTTGCCGTATTTCTGCTTGATCGGCCACAGGAGGCGGCGCGCCTTGTCGAGGTTGCCGTTGTCCGGCCAGCTGTTGAGCGGGGCGAAGCGCTGCTGCCCGCTGGAGGCGCCGCCGCGTCCATCGCCGGTGCGATAGGTGCCCGCCGCGTGCCATGCCATGCGGATGAAGAAGGGGCCGTAATGCCCGTAATCGGCTGGCCACCAGCTCTGGCTGTCGGTCATCAAGGCCTTGATGTCGGCTTTGATTGCGTCGTAGTCGAGAAGATTGAACGCTTCGCAGTAATCGTAATCCTCGCCCATCGGATCGGGCGACTGACCGCCCTGGGTGAGAATGTGCAGATCGAGCGCATCGGGCCACCAGTCGCGATTGGTCCGGCCGAGCAGGGCGCGCACGCCGCCATCGCCGGTGAAAGGGCAACCGCCCGAAATGGAACCTGTTTCTGCGTCCATGATGTCTCTCCTTCAAACGGGCGAGGTCACGCCCTTCGTTATTGATTAGGTTTATGCCTAAGACAGTTCGACGGGTCCAATCGATTAAATGCGTCGGTTTGATAGCTCTACGCGATGAAGGGTGACGCGTTTCCGTAGCGTCAGTCCGGTTCTGCGAGGCGGACCGCGCCATGAACCGAGGCTTCCGCCAGCAAGCCCAATCCGGCGCCTACGGTTATGTCGCTCGGATAGTGCGCGCAGCGCGGTATCTGGATCAGCGCGATGGCGGCAGCGGGCGCTCGAGCCGGCCAGGCCAGCCGCGGATATTCACGACCCAGCGCCATGGCGACGGCGACCGCACCCGCGGTATGGCCCGAGGGGAAGGAATTGTAATCGCCCTCGTCGCGTTTACCCTCGTCGAGCTCGTAACGCTGTTCGTCATGCAACAACGAGGGCCGGGTTCGGTCGACGCTCTTCTTGATCACCGCCTTGATGCCGGTGGCCACAAGATGGGACGCGATCATGCGTCCTCCGGCACGCATCATGCGCGGATTACGTAGGATCGCTCCTAGGGCGAATGTCCCGAGGCACAGGGAAAGAAGCGGCGGCTGGTCGGCTACTTCGCTGGCCGTTCCCAAAGCCTTGACGACCTTGGTTTCGCGGTAGGAAACCATCGTGTCCGCGACCGCGATGTCCGCCTGTTCGATCGCCTTCACCGGCTCGGGTCCGTCGCGATCAACCTTGGAATCGACCCGCGCATCGTCGGACGCGTCGGAGTTTTTCGAATTAGGGTGAGTACGATCCATCATTGTCGAACGCCCGGACCTTGGGGCAGGTCCGGGCAATCGACATAATGTAGATCAGGCCGCTTTGGCGATTTCTTCCGCCGGTTCGGTACGGATGAGGTAATCGAAGGCGGACAGGCCGGCTTTCGAACCCTCGCCCATCGCGACGACGATCTGCTTGTACGGCACGTCGGTTACGTCGCCCGCGCCGAAAACGCCTGGAAGATTCGTCCGTCCTTCGGCGTCCGTCTCGATCTCGCCGAACTTCGAAAGGGCGAGGCCGCTGTCCTTCAGCCATTCGGTATTGGGAACGAGGCCGATCTGGATGAAGACGCCTTCAAGTTCGACGGTCCGCTCTTCGCCGCTGTCACGATCCTTGAGGCGCAGGCCGGACACTTTGCCGTCCTTGCCGAGGATTTCGGTCGTCTGTCCGCTGGTAACGATATCGATATTGGAGAGGCTGCGCAGCTTGGCCTGAAGCACCTCGTCGGCGCGCAGCTTGCTGTCGTATTCGATCAGCGTGACATGGCCGACGATCTTGGCAAGGTCGATCGCCGCCTCGACGCCGGAATTTCCGCCGCCGACCACTGCGATGCGCTTGCCCTTGAACAGCGGACCGTCGCAATGCGGGCAATAGGCGACGCCCTTGTTGCGATATTCCGCTTCGCCCGGCACGCCGAGATTACGCCAGCGCGCCCCGGTCGCAAGGATCAGGCTGCGGCTTTTCAGCGATGCACCATTGCCCAGTTCGACCGTGTGCAGACCGCCCTCTTCCGTGGCCGGAACAAGCTTTACCGCTTTGGCGAGATTCATCAGGTCGATGTCGTATTCGCCGACATGGCGCTCCAGTTCGCCCGCCAGTTTCGGCCCTTCGGTATAAGCCGTACCGGGCAGGTTCTCGATGCCGAGCGTATCATGCAGCTGTCCGCCGAAACGTTCGGCTGCGATGCCGGTACGGAAGCCCTTGCGCGCAGTATAGATCGACGCGCCAGCGCCCGCCGGACCGCCGCCGACGACCAGTACTTCGAACGGGTCCTTCTTGCTGAGCTTCTCGGCAGTCTTCGCATCCGCGCCGGTATCGACCTTGGCGAGGATTTCGGCGAGTTCCATCTTGCCGTTGTAGAACGGTTCGCCGTTCAGGAAGGTCGCGGGCACAGCCATCACGTCGCGGCGCTCGACCTCGTCCTGGAACGTGCCGCCTTCGATGAGCGTGGCTGTCACGCGCGAATTCTCGAGCGCCAACAGGGTCAGTGCCTGCACCACATCGGGGCAGTTGTGGCACGATAGCGAGAAATACATTTCGAATTCGAAATCGCCTTCGAGGCCGCGGACCTGTTCGAGCAGGTCGGCGTCGACCTTCGGCGGATGGCCGCCAGCCCACAGCAGGGCGAGGACCAGCGACGTGAATTCGTGCCCCATCGGCAGGCCGGCGAAGCGGACCCACTTCTCCGCATCGCTCGCACGGCGGATGATGAAGCTCGGTACGCGCTCGTCGATGCCGTCGAAGCTGGCGCTAACCATATCGTGCAGTCCGGCGATCTCCTCGAGCAATTCGCGCGTCTGGGCCGACTTCGCATCGTCGCCCAAGGTGGCGACGAGTTCGATCGGTTCGCGCAGGTTCGCAAGGTAGGTTTCGAGCTGCTGTGTCATCGCGGCGTCGAGCATGGATCACTCCGGCTGGTTCGATTGGATTGGGAAGGCTGCAAAAGGCCCGGAGCGAGGGGGGGAGGTAGTGCTCCGGGCCTTCCAGCGACCCGAGCGGGGCTCGGGCTCTTGTGGCCGGCGGTTCGTGCCGCCGGCCTGTATCGGCGGGTGTTAGATTTTGCCGACGAGGTCAAGCGAGGGGGCAAGCGTCTCGCTGCCCTCTTCCCACGCGGCCGGGCAGACCTGACCGGGATTGGCACGAACATACTGCGCCGCCTTGATCTTGCGGGTCAGTTCGTTGGCGTTGCGGCCGACGCCTTCGCAGGTCTGTTCCATGATCTGGATCACACCGTCGGGATCGACGACGAAGGTCGCCCGGTCGGCAAGACCTACGCCTTCGCGCAGCACGTCGAAATTGCGTGCAAGTTCGTGGTTCTGGTCGCCGAGGAAGGGGAACTTCAGCTTACCGATCTTCTCGCTTGTGTCGTGCCACGCCTTGTGGCTGAAATGCGTGTCGGTGCTAACGCCGTAAACTTCGACATCCATCTTCTGCAGCATCTCGTACTTCTCGCCGAGGTCTTCGAGCTCGGTCGGGCAGACGAAAGTGAAGTCGGCAGGATAGAAGAAGAATACCGCCCACTTGCCCTTCACGTCTTCGTCGGTGACGTCGAAGAAATCTTCGCCGGCCTTGAAGGCGGTGGCTTTGAACGGTTTGATCTGGCTTCCGATGATACCCATGGGTTCGTCTCCGTTTGTTCGGGTTAAAACTGATGGGTCCAAGATAGGATGCGCTGCGATGCACAAAAGCGATATGTTGCGATTGCGAACATCGGAATTTTCAATCACCGGTGGGGAACTTTTGTACAATCGAATGTAAGTTAGCTTCCCGTTATCGGGGGCTACCGGCGCATATGGAATTTCCCCAACTTTATGGTAGGCTAAGGCATCCGGGGGGAATGACATGGTTGCTAATGTTCTGTGGCGTCTGAAGCAGGCAACGCACACGCTGAAATCGGCTGCTCGACCTTATTCGCGTACGTGTTCGATCTGCGATCATTCGGGTCTTTTCGGACCGTTCGGATTTCCGGTCAGGCCCGAAGCGCAATGTCCGCAATGCCAGTCCCTTGAACGTCATCGCCAGCTTGCCTTGTGGATCGCGCGAGATGGGAACGGGGATCGCCTATCCGGTAAACACATATTGCATTTTGCTCCGGAAAAAGCGGTCGAGCGGCTGCTGCGGCCGCGTTCGGAGACCTATGTCACCGCCGACTTGGTGCCGGGTGCAGCCGAAATTGTTCTCGATATCGAGAATATCGATCTGGCCGACGGTTCGATCGAGGTGATCGTCTGTTCGCATGTTCTTGAACATGTGGACGATGCAAAGGCCTTGCGTGAACTGCGCCGTATCCTTTGCCGCGATGGGTTGGCCATTTTGATGGTCCCGATGGTCCATCACTGGGAAACGTCCTTCGAGCGACCGGCGCCGACGGTGGAAGAGCGGATCAAGTATTTCGGCCAGTTCGATCATATTCGCCGCTATGGTCGCGATTTCGTTCAGCGGGTAAAGGATGCCGGCTTTGCGGTAGAGGCTTTCTCCCCAACGCCGGAAGAATGCATCGAGTACGGCCTCGGTTTGGGATCGGTGACATATTTCGCACGGCCCGAGACCGTCTAACCTTTTGCGTGCAAGTCTCTGCCGGGAATTAGCAGACCTTAGCCCTTCGTTTAGGAAACGAAACGGGGCCACACCCATTCCCTCTCATATCCGAGACGCTGGTCGCTTGGAATATTTTGGGCGGTTGGGCCGGTCGACTCCCGATCGGATTTCAGGACCGGACGAAGGGCGACAAATCTCCTATTCGATTGAGGAAATTGACCACGATGGGTTTTTTGAAGAACGGCACCTGGCACGACGAATGGGCGCATAACGACGAAGACAGCGGGGAATTCGAGCGCGACGAAAGCGCGTTCCGAAGCTGGGTTAAGCCGGATGGATTGCCCGGGCCCACGGGCGAGGGCGGGTTCGCAGCGGAGCCCGGCCGCTATCGCCTTTATATCAGTCTCGCCTGCCCATGGGCGCACCGGGCCAACGCCGTGCGGCATCTGAAAGGCCTGACGGATGCGATCGAACTCAATGTTGTGCACTGGTTGATGAAGGGAGGGGGTTGGTCGTTTCGCGAGGGCGAATGCGTGACCGGCGATCCCGCCATCGGTGCCGACAATCTGCACCAACTCTACACGCACGCAAAGTCCGATTATTCAGGGCATGTCACCGTGCCGGTGCTGTGGGATACGCGCACCGAAACCATCGTGAATAACGAAAGCGCCGACATCATGCGCATGCTCGGCAGCGCGTTCGACGGATGCGGAGCGAACGACCTCGACCTGTATCCACTAGCCCATCGCAGCGAAATCGATGCGCTGAACGACCGGATCTACGATGCGGTCAATAACGGGGTCTACAAAGCGGGCTTCGCCACTACGCAGGACGCTTACGATAAAGCAGTAAAGCCGCTGTTCGCCATGCTGGACGAACTCGAAGACAGGTTGGAGGGACAGGAATGGCTGATTGGTGATCGCCTGACCGAAACCGATATTCGCCTATGGACCACGCTGATCCGCTTCGATCCGGTCTATTACACGCATTTCAAATGCAATGTCCGCCGGATTGCCGACTATCCGAACCTCGCTGCCTTCACCCGCCGGATTTACGAGCTCGACGGGATCGCCGAAACGGTCAATTTCAAACACATCCGGCACCATTATTACGAGAGCCACGAGCGCATCAATCCGCATGGCATCGTGCCCGCCGGGCCGGAACCGCTGGTGCCGGGCATGACAGCATGAGCGGTCGCCAGGTTCTCTCGCTCCACCGCGCGATGCGCGACGACATTCAGGATCTCGTGACCCGCAGACCCCTGCCCGGGCCGGGCCTGCCGCAGGTCGATCCGTTCCTGTTCCTCAACCATCACGGGCCGCAGACCTACTCGCCGAACAATAACGGGCTGCCCTTCGGCCCCCATCCGCATCGCGGGTTCGAGACGGTGACTTTCATCCTCGCCGGCAGCCTTGCCCATCATGACAGCGGTTCGGGCGCGAGCGTCGTCGAGGCAGGCGGAGTCCAGTGGATGACCGCGGGCAGCGGTCTTGTCCATGCCGAGCTTTCGCCCGAAGAATTCAAACGCACGGGCGGCCCGTTGGAGATCCTGCAATTATGGGTCAATCTGCCAGGGCGGCTCAAGATGACCGACCCGGCCTATGTCCCCGTCCCCGCGGCGGACATGGCGGAAAGCCATCCGGGAGACGGCGTTTCGATGCGGGCGGTCTCCGGCATCGAGGGCGCGCCTATCGCTTCATTGACGGACGTGATGCTGGGGATCGTCACGATCGAAACCGGCGGCCGCGCCTCTCTGGCTGCCCCCGCGGGGCGGAACGTGCTGTTTTACACGATCAGCGGCGAGGCGGCGGTCGGCGACACGCCGGTGAGCGAACACATGCTCGCGCAATTGACGGATGGCGACCGGGTCGAGGTGAACAGCGAGGAAGGCTGCCGCATCCTCTTCGGACATGCCGATCCGATCGGCGAGCCGGTCGTGTCACACGGACCCTTCGTTATGAACACGCGCGAAGAAATCGCGCAGGCCGTCCGTGACTATCAGGCGGGCAAGTTCGGAGGCCTTTAGAAAACCGTAACGCCTACGACGCCCTCGCATAACGAAGCCTAGGCTTGTCAGTCGATCTCTCGCGCAATCGGATAGCGCAGCGGGAAAGGGTGCCCCGGTCCGGCTTGGGCATAGAGCCAATCCAGCCGCGCATCGGGATCGGCAGCAAAGGCAGGGTCGGCGCGCAGCTTGGCTTCGAACCGGTCTCTAATGGCCCGATCGTTTTCCAACACATACTCACCGAGGCCCGCCAGCACGAAATCGTCGGTATCGGGCGGAGGCGCGAGCAATTCGGGAAAGAACCCCCAAGCCAGGAAGGAATCCTGGCTTTCCGGTTCGAGTAGCGCCGCGGCCAGCAAGCCGAGCGGCTGATCGACCGGTACGCGCACGCTTCCCGCGGGCATCAGGCGTTCGGCCTCTTTATGCTCGAAGCTAGCGGTCATGGGATAACGCCCCTCGATCGGTCGGGACAGTTTGGGATCGACGAGGTGTACCTCGTCCAGCATCAGCGTTTGCGGCGCTTCGATGGTCGTAAATTCGATGCCGTGGAGGCGAAGCCGCTCGATCACTTCCGTCTGCGCCGCGGGGACCCACCATGCCACCGGCAGGTTCACCGTCTCGGTCGCCTCCTGACCGATAATCGGCATGCGGAAAGTGATGGGCTGTGCCAGCCAACGCTGTTCTTCCCTCCCGGAGGCGGGCGACACATAGGTGTCGAAAGCTACGCCTTTGAAATCGTCGACATATCCAATCGGTTCGGCCCGCGGTTTCCAGCGCGTCAGCAGTGTGTCCGGGCGACTGGCACGGTCGGCGGTCTTCGCAGCCTCGATCCGCTCGGCATCCTGTGCCGCGATCTTCAAAGCGGCTTCCATCAACACATACGTGCCCAGTACCCGCTGCCGATAGGGCTTCAGCATATGGTTTTCGACCAGAACGGTCGGCATGCCGATGAAATCGCCGTAGCCGGTGGAATAGCGCGGTCCTTCGGGACTGTACCGGATGCCTTTGGACGGTTCGCGCGAGTCGATCGGGCTGGGATAGATCGTCGGTGTGTGTCCCGCCTCGGTGAGCGCCTGCGACACCGCCGGACCGAAGCGGTCCTGCAGCCAGTCCGCAGTGGCGCGGTGCCGGGCATATTTGCCCCAGCCGGCATAGGTGAAGGTGATGTCGTACTGCATGTCGAAGCCTTCGCTGACATGACTGTCGACATAGAGAATGGGGTCGAGCGCCCGGATAAGGCCGATCATCGCGCGGCTTTCCGGCGCATCCAGCTTCGCATAATCGCGGTTGAGATCGATATTGCGCGCATTGGCATCGCGACCCTTTTGAGCCGGACCGCGCAAATGCGGATAGTTATACGCACTCATCCGCTCATGCCCGTCGATATTGTAGATCGGCACGAAAACGAGATCGACATCGTCGAGCAGATCGTCTTTCCCGCGAAGCGCAATATCGCGCAGCAGCATGAGCCCGGCATCCTTACCGTCGATCTCGCCCGCATGGATCCCGCCCTGGATCAGGACGACTGGCTTGTCCGCACCGCCCTTGCTGGCGCGGACATAAAGCAGATCGCGCCCCTCGGTCGTTTGCCCGAAAGTCTGTATGCCGATGAGAGGAGACGCTTTCGAAAGTCGCTCAAGCCATGCGCGCACTTCCGCATAGCGCGGCGTCGTTTCGAAGTCTGCGGCTTCCGCCGGGGTGATCCACGGATCGGACGGGGAAACGATAAGCTTTTCGCTTTCGCCCGACCACGGCAGTGTCGGCGGCAGGATGACGTCTGCAAGGTCGGTCGCTGGCTCACCCTGCGCCGCCACAGGAGCGGCAAGTGCGAAGGCGAGGAGGAATGCGAGCCCCGTCGAACCCATTTGAATTCGCCGGATGAACCGCCGACAATCGACGATGTGACACGTTACTTTATCCGACATGGACTACTCTTGGTTAAGGACCCTGCGATTATACGTCGATGGTTGGGTATCAGGTTATTTCTGCGACTTCGCACGGGATTGCGAAGCCTGTCGGGAAAGGCTCAGGGCGCCCGCTACCAAGACCAGCATCGTAAGTATGATGAGTGCGATCAGTGATGCGATTTCCAGCGATCCTGTCCCGCTCCGTGTTTCATAGCGCGGAATTTGCGCAAAATCGCCGCGCGTGAACATGCGGTCGTTGAACAGATAGGGGTAGTAGAACTGGCGCAGCCCGGCATGATAGGCGGCAATGCTGTCCTGATAGGCCAGCTGGCCCAAGATATCGGTGTCGGCGATCCGGTGCAGCACGGTCATCGTTCCGACGCCGGGCAAGATAAGGCCGAGCTTGCGGGTCAGATCCTCGCGCTTTGACAAGCTGGCGCGATACTCCGCGACATCCGCCGCAACCGCCTCGTCGCCGACCTGGTGCATGGCATAATACCATTTCCAGTGGAACCGCCCCTCGAATTCTTCCTTGCCCCGCCATTCGGAATGATTGACGAAAAACCGCTCGAACGTCTGTTCCTTGGGTACGTCCCACCCGCGATGAACGATTTCGCGTTGCGCGAGTGTGAGATCGATCCCCTTGGCGACGGGCACGCTGCGGGCAATTGCCGCGTTGGCGAGTGTCGGTAGGATCAGCGTCAGAACGATCCAGCAGCCCATCATCGCCGCCGCTGCCGTGGCGGAGGTTCGCAGGCTTGCCCCGATCAACATGGCAAGGCCGAACCAGAACGCGCAGTATAGCGCGGCGGTCAGCAGCATCACCGCAATCCCCGTAGCAGGCGCCGCCATGACAATCCCGCCGACGATCAGCGGCAGCCCGAGAGCGGCCAGCACGGCACCGTAACGCAAGCCAATGCGGCGGCGCCACAAACCGCTTCCGGGAAGCGAGAGCAACAGCCGCAGTCGTCCGGTCTCGCGTTCGCCCGTCACCAGATCGTGCCCCAGCGCGATGACCACCAGCGGCAACAGGTAGATCAGCACGAACGCCCAATCGAACACACCGGGTAGTGCCAGTTCGGGATTGTAGGTTTCGGAATCGTAGAGTTGCGCTTGCAATCCCAGCGCACGAACGCGCAAAACATAGGGCTGAAGGTCGCGCTGGCCGATCGCGGCGAAGGCGAGCGGAGGCGGCGGGTCCTGCGTCAGCATGAAGGCATAATAGGCGGCGTAGCCCGGATCACCTTCGGGGCCGGCATTGGCGTCCGCGACGGCAGCGAGATCGCGCACCTGTTCGGCCTCGACGCGTGCGATGGTCTCGCGCTGGTTCTCGATTTCCGCAATTCCAGCCAAGACCGCCGCGCTCGACAGAACGAACAGCAGGATCAGTGCCAACAAGTTGCGCCCCGAGCGCAGCAAGAGGCGCAGCTCGGCGGACCAGATCGATGAGGCGCTCATCGTGCCGACTTCCCAATCCGGCGCGCGGCAATAAACGCGAGTCCTGCCAGTACGGCCAGCCAGCCAAGCAGAACGGCGAACGGCCAAAGGAGGCTCTGCGGACGCGCTAGAGGGTCGCGCGTATCATAGGCGAAGCGCGGGATTTGCTGCCAGTAGGCGGCGGAAATTCGCGGGTCCTCACCCTCGATACCGGGCAGAAGCTCTGCCTGCATCCGGTTCAGGCGTTGCACGAAATCGTAGCGAAAATTCTCTGCCTGATCGAGGAAATCGTAGTGTGCGGCAGGATCGCTGCCAGCGAGCGCCATCGAGACTTGCCTGATGGCGATCAGGGGGCTCACGATGGAGAAGGCGTGAACGAAGGCGTTCTGCTCACTTTCGCTGGCGATCTGGCGGTCGGCGGCATCGGCATAAATCTGCGTCGTCAGGCGTTCGCCCTCGATGCTGACCAATCCGGCATATTGGACCGGCAATTCCTCGACCGTTTCGACGCCGTAGCGGGCGAGCACCTGGTCGCGGAAATCGTTGAAATAGGGGTCGTCGGGATCGTGGCTATCGCCGATTTCGAGCAGGTCGCGGTGAAGTGCGATCTCGGTCTCGATTTTGGTCGCAAGCTGGCTTTGCGCCGAAGCCGCCTCGGGCAGCGCGCGGGGAAGGAGGATGACGATAACCATCCAAAGCCCGATCAGGATCGCGAGCGCATCGCGTGGCCGCCCTGCCAGAGCCGAAACCACGACGCCGAGTGCCGCCCACAGCAGCAGCCAAGCGGCATAGCCGAGTATCATCAGCGCGACGCTTGCCCACTCGGCCGCGCCGGTGGCCGCAAATGCGATAAGGACGGCGAAGGCAGGCAGCCCGACACCGAGTGCGATAGCCCCGTGCCCGAGCAATTTTCCGGCCATGACGCTGCGCCCGCTCACCCCCTGTGACAGCATCAGTTTCAGGGTCGCGCGCTCATTTTCGCGTGCAACGCTGGCAAAGGCGAGGAAGATGATAAGCAGCGGCGCGAGCGTCTGGAGGACGAATGCCGGGGTCAGCTGGCCGAACCGCAAGAGCAGCGAGGACTGGCGCGCCTCGGCGAAATTGGCGCTGTTCTGGCGGTGGCCCTCGAGGAAGATCGTGTTGCCGGTGAAGCTGTCCACGCCCGCATCGAAGAAGGCGAGCGGCGCGATGGGGCGGAACACGAACTGGCCATAGTGCACCATGCGGTGCGGGTGGCGATCGGGCTGCGCGTCGAAGGTTTCATCGGTGCTCGTCTGATAGCGCTCGCGATCCGCTTCGATCGCGCTGCGCCGTTCGAGGCTGGTGAAACTGGCGACGAGGATCAGCAGCACGAGCAGCGCGCTGGCGATAAGGCCCGCGCGGTTGCGCGCCAGCACGCGCCATTCCTCACGCGCGATCAGGGTAGCAGCGCTCATGCGGCCGCTCCGGCGTATGCATAGCGATCGTGTAGCGCGTTGAGGTCGAAGCGCGGGCCGGTCGCGCTGGCTTCGCGTTCTTCCTCGATCCGGCCCTGTCCCAGGAAGCCGATCCGGTCGGCGATATCGACCGCGCTGACGATGTCGTGCGTCACCATCAGCACCGCGACCTCGCGTTCGCGCGCCGCATCCAGCAGCCGGTTGAACTCGAGCACGGCGCGCGGATCGAGGCCCGAGGTCGGCTCGTCCAGCAGGAGCACGGGCACATCGCGCGCCAATGCCAGGGCGATGGCAACTTTCTGGCGCATCCCCTTGGAAAAACCGGACATGCGCTTGTCCCATGCCTCCGGCGCGAGGCCGACGGCGGAAAGACTGTTTTCGATCGCGTCCTCGCCCCGCTTTGCTTCGGCAAGGGCGAGGAAATAGCCGATATTCTCCCGCGCGCTCAGGTGCTCGTAGAGCGAGACGTTCTCCGGCACATAAGCCATTGCTGCACGCGCGGCGCGCGGGTCGGACACCGGGTCAATCCCGCAAACCCGAACGGTGCCGGCCTCCGGCGCAAGGAAACCGAGCAAGGCGGAGAGGGTGGTCGATTTGCCGGCACCATTACCGCCAAGGAGCGCGTATATCTCGCCTCGGCGCACGGTCAGGTCGAGGCCTCGCAGTACGGCGTTCGAGCCATAGCTGTGATGCAGCCCTTCGATGGCGATGGCTGCGCCGGTATCGTCCAGCATAATCAGAACCCTGCCCGCACACCGATAGTTGCGGTGCGCGGTGCGCCCGGCTGGACCCAGAGCTGCGAATAGCTGTTGGCGTACCAGTCCGCGTCGAAGAGATTGGCGACGGTGCCGAATGCCGTAAGGTTATCCAGCACCGCGACCTCTCCGAATACCCGGAACAAGGTGTGATCGGGCAGGAAGAAGTCGGTGCCGGTCGCGCCCAGTCTCTCGCCGACATATTGCACCCCGCCGCCCAGCTTCGCGTCGCGTCCGGCAATCTGGAAGCCTTTGGACGCCTGAACGTTAAGCGTGTGATCCGGAATGTTGATCAGCGGATCGCCCGGTTCGATGACGAAGGAGAAGTTCGGGTCGAGCACACTCGAACGCGATTCCGCATCGACATAGGCGTAACTCAGCAGGACATCGATATCGCCGGGCAGGCGTCCGTTTACGTCGAGCTCGACCCCGCGGCTGCGCGCTTCGCCGATCGCGACCGAAAAGCCCGGATTGTTGATGTCGCTGGCGAGAACGTTGTCCTTTTCCAGCTGGTAGAGCGTAAAGGTGCCGGTCAGCGCCCCGTTCAGCAGCGTCAGCTTGGCGCCCGCCTCGACCGATTTGCTGACTTCGGGATCGAAAATGCGCCCCGTCACATCGGTGCCGATATTGGCGCGGAAGCCTTCGCTATAGGCGGCATAGAATGTGACGGCGGGCGATACTTCGTAGACCACCCCGAACTGGGGGCTGACCCGGCTATCGTTACGCTCGCTATCCACATCGGTCAGGTAGTTTTCGGTGCGCAATTTGAAGTCGTCGTAACGGGCGCCGAGCCGCACCTGCAAGCGATCGGTCAGCTCGATCTGATCCTGTACGAAAAAGCCCGTCGAACTTTGCTGGTCGAGACGGTTGTTCTGCGGCAGCGGGGTAGGCAGCGGGAAGCGACCGTAAACCGGATCGAGAATATCGATCACGTAAGCCTCTTCATCGGTCGAGTTGCTCGCGACCGATGGAGGGCGGACCCGGCGGAAATCCTGCAGATTGTCGAATTCATCGTGGTCGGCACCGATCAAGATGCGATGGATGAGGCCTCCGGTCGCGAATTCGCCGCTGATCTCGCCGCGGATAACGGTCTGCTGCGAATCGTACACACGCGAGCGACGCTGGCGGGACAGCGACCTGCCATCGATGAAGATCAGCTGGCGCGACACGGCGAGTTCTGGATCGGACGATGTGCCGGTAAGCAGCGTATCGCGGATGCTGCCGCCCAGCAGCAGGCTCCAGGTATCGCTGAATTCGTGTTGCAGACGCAGAGAATGGCCTTCGGCTCGTGCGATATGATCGCCATCGCCCGGCTCGCCGAGATAGCGGTCGCGCGGAACGGTATCGAAATCGTCATTCAGCACCACGATGCCGCGATCGAACGGCACCTCCACACGGGTCTTTTCAAGATCGTAGGTAATGCGGGTGTTCTCGCCCAGCGCCAGGCCGATCGAAGGGAGGAAGCCCCAGCGATATTCCTCCACCGTATCGCGAAACGTGTCGCCGTCTTCGATATAACCGATCAGGCGCGCGCTGAGATTGTCGGTGACGGCGAGGTTGATATCGGCTTCCCCCCGCACGCGGTCGAAACTGCCGAACTGGCCGGTAATGGTCCCGAACGTGTCACCGATCAGCGCCTGCTTGGTCACGAGATTGACCGTGCCGCCAGGCTCGCCGCGACCCAGAAGAGCGGCTGCCGGGCCCTTGAGAACCTCGATGCGTTCGAGGCCGGCCGTGTCGCGCTCGCCGCCGAAGCCACGCCCGCCGTTGAACCCGTTGACGAGATAGCCGGTCGGAATGTTTTCGTCGCCCGCGAAACCGCGGATAGCGAACGAATCCCACAAGCCGCCGAGCGTATTCTGCCGCGCGACCGACGCGTTGAGATCGAGCGCATCGTTCAGCCGGATGAGGTTGTTTTCTTCCAGCGTTTCGGCATCGATCACGTCGATCGACTGCGGAATTTCCGATATCGCGAAATCACCGCGATAGGCTTGCCGCACCCCGGTGACGAGAATTGCCGAATTGTCTTCTTCGTCGACACCGACTGGCACTATCTCGCCGCCGGACTGTGCGAGTGCGGGAAGCGGCGCAAGCAGGAAGCCCAGCGAAAGAAGGGCGGTGGACGTGCGAAAACGGGTGGTCATACGGGCACCTAGAAGACATGGATAGGTCGGGAGATGAGACACAGTCTCGTTCAAGCGGCGCCTGTAGCAATGTAAGATATCAGGTCAATGTTATATTGTCACTTTCTAGGATCGTTTTGTGTCTGAAAGCCGGGTTGGCCATTCTGGAGGAAAGAGGTGGCGGGTCGCGATGCGCCGCTTGCATTTGTGGCTCGGGCTGGCGTTGGGCGCGTTGGTGCTGGTCTCCGGCCTGACCGGTTCTGCGCTGGTGTATTATGTCGAGATCGACGACATGCTGGTTCCCGAGCTGAGCGCCGTTCCTGCAGACGCGCGCCCCACTTCATGGCAGGGTGTATACGATGCTTTGCAGCGCGATCATCCGGAACGGACCGGTGCCTGGCGGATCGAAGTGCGCGAGCAGGGTGGCGCGATCCCGATCCGCTATTACGACCCGGTAGAAACGCGCGGCGAGGTTTTCGCCCCGCTGATGCTATGGCTCGACCCGCGCGATTACAGCACGATCCGCAGCGCGTTCTGGGGCGAATACCCGACGACCTGGATATACAAGCTGCACTGGCAATTGCTGGCGGGGCCGACCGGCGCAACCGTGATGGGGCTCGCCGGCGCCGCGATGCTGCTGCTTCTAGCCAGCGGCCTCGTCGCCTGGTGGCCCCGGCGCGGCTATCTGCGCAATTCCATACGCTGGAAATCGAAGGCAGCCTCGGTTCGGCGTCTTTACGACATTCACAAGCTGACCGCGATCGCCAGCGTGATCGTTTTGTTCGTCGTAGTGCCGACAGGCGTGATGCTCGAATTCCCGCAATACACACGGCCCTTGCTGGAACGTAGCGCCCCGCTTTTTGCCGAGCCGACATTGAGGTTGGACCCGAATGGCCGAACGGCGCGGCCGCTCGATGCACTTGTTGCTCGCGCGCAAGCCCGCTTTCCGGACGGGTCCCTGGCCTGGATACAGACCCCGGGTGATGCGACCGCGCCGGTGCGCCTCACTTTTTCCCGACCCGGCGAACCCAGCCGGCGTTTTCCGCGCACCACTGTATGGATCGATCCATATTCCGGCGCCGTTCTCGCCACCCGCGACGGGATGGAGGAGACGCGCGGCGACATCGTCCTCAACTGGCTCCACCCGCTTCACGCCGGCGAGGTTTTGGGGCCCATCGGGCGGCTCATCGTTTTCCTATCGGGGCTGGCGTCGGCCGCTCTTGCTCTTACCGGGTTCTCGCGATGGCTCGTTCGCTACCGGCGATCGAAGACACTTGAGTGAACAATCCGATTACAGAGCGGTCACGGCCTCGGCATCCTCGCGCTTGGCGATTTTGTGATCTTCCTCGGTCAGCCCGCTTTTCCAGTAGCTGGAAAGGTAGAGCCGGTCCGCCGCTAGGTTCCGTTCTTCGCGAAGGTAAGTGCGGAGGCGGCGCATCGCCGTAAATTCGCACGCGGCCCATGCGTATAGGCGGCCATCCGGCCAATCGAAGCTACGCACCGCGTTCTCGAGCAGATCGGGCCGTGCGCCCGGCACAGGATTGATTAGCCAGTGGAGCACGATACCCGGCGGCGCGGTCAATGGCTGTATGTCGGCTTCGTCCTGCACTTCGAGAAACGCGGCTCCCCTCGCGTCCGGTGCGAGAGCTTCGAGATTGGCCGATATTGCCGGAAGCGCCGTCATGTCTCCGGCAATAAGATACCGATCGTATCCGGGCGGCAAGGGTTTCGCAGCCCCCGGCCCTCCTATCGCGATCGTATCGCCGGATTGCGCCGCAAGGGCCCACTGCGTTGCCGGACCTGCTTGCCCGTGCGCATCGGAATGCAGCGCGAAATCGACGTCCAGCTCTCCCTTTCGCTGATGGCGGATCGTGTAGGTTCTGACGACCGGCCGCCCGTCGCCGCTGCCGTTTTCAAGCATCAGCTTGAGATAGCCGCCTTTCTGGCCTGCTGGAAAATCATCGAGCTGCGCACCGCCCAAGGTGATCCGTAGCATGGAGGGGGTCACATGGCGGGTGTTCAGAACGGTAAAATTACGGGGAGCAGGGCGAGGCAAAGCAGATCTCTCATCAGGTTAGTGGCTGAAACTAGTGAGAATGCTTCGCAATTGCAAGTATGCGCGGTTCCGGTTCATCTCGATCCGTTAAGGCGGTCGCCCGGACATAAGGTGGACCCCATGCGTAGGGCAGGCGTGAACATGACAATCTTGATAGCCGAAAGCGGCACCTCGGAGGATCGTGCCGAACGGCGGGACGATGTGGGGAAGAGCTCGGGCGAAACCTATGCCGCCACACTCAGGCAACTCATGCCGGGGGCTCGTTTCGATATCGTTCGGCCTTCGGACGAGGGAGCAAGCGCGATGTCTGCGCAGGACGTTGCTGCGTATGATGCGATCTTCATCACCGGATCGCCGATGCATGTGTATAACGATACGCCCCCGGTCCGGCGGCAGATCGAATTCATGCAAGCCGTGTTCGCCTCTGGGACGCCATCGTTCGGTTCGTGTGCCGGGCTTCAGGTCGCGGTTGCTGCGGCCGGCGGAAAGGTTCGCCGTATGCCGGAGCGCCTGGAGGCGGGCATTTCGCGCGGCCTCGTTCGGACCGCTGCCGGCGAAGGGCATCCCCTGCTGGAAGGCAGGCCGGCGGTGTGGGACGCACCGGCGCTGCATGGTGACGAAGTCGAGCACCTTCCTGAAAATGCCACGCTTCTGGCGGGCAACAGGATCACGCCGATACAGGCCGCCGAGATACGACATGACCGGGGGATTTTCTGGGGTGTCCAGTATCATCCCGAACTGGCAATCGGCGAAATCGCGGCCGCATTGCGGCGGGAGTGCGATGCGCTGGTCGATGCCGGACTTGCCGAAGGACAAAGCGACGTCGGCGATATGGCGGATCGCCTGGATCGCCTTCATCGCGAACCGGATCGCCGTTCCTGCCAATGGCTGCTCGGTGTGGACGACGAGTTCGCCGACGAGACAAAACGTCGAACGGAACTGCTGAACTTCATTGCGGCGATCCCCTCGCTCGACCGCCGCGAAGGATGATACGTTCTGTGAAGCACGAGCATCCTACACCGCGCGACTAAAGCAATTCGCCTTGATCCGGGCCGCTGCCGACGGGCGAAATTCCGCCGTCGCGCCGCTCGATCTCGGTCCGTGCCGAAAAGCGGACATCCTCGTTCCGGTCCGTCGTGTAGCGTTGCAACGTCTTGTCATCCAACTCGCGCCAGTAGGTGCCGCGGTCGGCTCCGTAAGGCACGCGCGGCAGAAGTCCGGGCTCCGCGCTCCACGCCAGCAATTGGTCGAGGCCGGCCTCGTTGAGCTGGTCGCGCAGATGGTGCGCGGTCACGTATGCGTCCGGAAAGGAGCGGTGGACCGGCAAGCCTTTATCCCGGTCCAGACCCTCCGGCATGCGCCAGTAGCGCAGCACCTGATTGGAAAAGCCCGGACTGTCGGGCCACAGCCGCAGCGCGCATTTCCACGTGCAGATCCATTTCGCCCCGCCCGACAGCTTCGGGGTGCAGAAACGCTGCTCGAACGATGCGCGGTGGGCTGCGAGCGCGACCGCGCCTCCTTCCGGGCGCAGGATGGAGGGCGCGACCTCCTGCCAGAACGGCGCGTCCTTCACGTCTTCGTCCATGATGTGATGCACCGCCATGGTCACCGGGGGGATCGCCCTTCCGGGATTGACGAAGCAGGCGCCATGCTCGCTACTCAAGGACCACTCTCCGTCGTCATGAAGCACGACATCCTGCCAGCCGACTTCGCACACCGCGTGCGCCGGCGGGCTGGAACCGGTAGTTTCCAGATCGATTACGCGAACTCGGGTCGTCGGCTTCATTATGCTTAGGTAGGAAGCGCGCGGACGTTCTGCACGTGTTCTCTTGTTTGGCTATCTCGCGCTTTACGACCCACTTCCATCCGGCGTCGAACGTAATCCTGCTCCATAACCCTATCCGGGGTTTCGACGGCCTTTGCTCGTAGAAATCGCGCTATCCGCACTGCGCCCGGTGAAGCAGTTTGTGATCCGCCAGTACCAGCGCCATCATCGCTTCCACCACCGGCGTGCCGCGGATGCCGACGCATGGGTCGTGGCGACCCTTGGTGCGGACTTGCGCCGCCTCGCCGCCGCGCGTGATGCTGTCGACGGGTGTCAGGATCGAACTGGTCGGCTTGAACGCCACACGGCATGTGACCGGCTGGCCGGTCGAGATGCCGCCCGCGATGCCGCCCGCATGGTTGGCGGCGAATTCCACGCCGTCCGCGCCCGGCGTCATGGCGTCGGCATTCTCCTCGCCCGAAAGCCGCGCCGCGCCGAAACCGTCGCCGATCTCGACGCCCTTGACCGCATTGATGCTCATCATGCCGGCCGCAAGATCCGCATCGAGCTTGGCATAGAGCGGCGCGCCCCAGCCTGCAGGTACGCCCTCGGCCACGCATTCGACCACCGCGCCCAACGATGACCCGGCCTTGCGCGCCTCGTCCACCAGCGCCTCCCAGCGCCTCGCGGCGTCCGGGTCCGGGCACCAGAAGGGATTGCGCCCGATTTCGTCGCGGTCGAATCTTGCGGGATCGATCGCATCGCCGCCGATCTCGCTGACATAGGCGGTGATGCGCACCTCGGGGATCACCAGCCGCGCCACCGCGCCTGCCGCCACGCGCATCGCGGTTTCCCGCGCGCTCGAGCGTCCGCCGCCGCGATAATCGCGAAAGCCGTATTTCGCGTCATAGGCATAGTCGGCATGGCCGGGGCGATAGGTGTTCGCGATCTCGGAATAGTCCTTGCTCCGCTGATCGGTGTTCTCGATCAGCAGGGAGATCGGCGTGCCGGTCGTGCGCCGTGCTCCGTCTTGGCTTTCGAACACGCCCGAAAGGATGCGGACCGCGTCGGGTTCCTTGCGCTGCGTAGTGAACTTGTTCTGCCCCGGCTTGCGTGCATCGAGAAAGGGCTGGATATCGGCTTCGGTCAGTGAGATCCCCGGCGGGCACCCGTCGACCACCGCGCCGATCGAAGGCCCGTGGCTTTCGCCCCATGTGGTGAAGCGGAAGACCCGCCCGAACGTGTTCCAGCTCATGGCTATGCGTCTTAGCGGATCGCCGAATACTGTCGAGCGGGCGGGCAGCCAAGAATTTCCTACCCGCGCCCAAGGCGGCATGGTCGGCCGATGACTGAACCGTTCTTCAACCCAACCGATTCCTCCCCCAGAACTGTGTTCCATGTGTTCCATCGGGACGGGTTCGCCCTTGTGGTCTACAACTTCCATCCAACACTGGCCAAGGGCGGCCGGTTGGGGCAGGAACAAAACGCGCCCAATCGGCGGCGCAGCGTGGAAAGAAACCGATGATCGCGAAGCTGAAAGGCCTGCTCGACGAAACCGGCGCGGACTGGGCGGTGATCGACGTCTCGGGCGTGGGCTATCTCGTCCATTGCTCGTCCAAGACGCTGGCCGCTTTGGGTGAGGCTGGCGAGGGCTGCACGGTCTATACCGACCTTCAGGTGAGCGAGAACGACATGCGCCTGCTGGGCTTCGCCGAGGCGGCGGAGCGCGACTGGTTCCGTTTGCTGACGCAGGTTCAGGGCGTGGGCAGCAAGGTCGCGCTGGCAATCCTCTCGGCGCTCTCGACCGGCGAAGTGCAGCAGGCCTGTGCGGGCGGCGATGCCGCGATGGTCGCGCGGGCACAGGGCGTGGGGCCGAAACTGGCGGGCCGGATCGTCAACGAACTGAAGGACAAGGCAGGCGCATTGCCGGGCGGCGGCATGGCGGGCGCGGCGCCTGCGATACCGGCCGGCGGGGCGAGCGCCGATGCGGTGAGCGCGCTCGAGAACCTGGGCTTCAAACCGGCAGTCGCGGCGCGCGCCGTGGCGATGGCGCAGGGCGAATTGGGTGAAGGCGCGGCGGAAGGCGACCTGATACGGGTAGCGCTGAAGAGGGCGGCGGGATGATGAAGCGGTGGCGGCTGGCAATTCTGATTGCTTACGCGGTCGTCTCCGCATCCGCGATGGTGCGGATGGGCGATCCGGATCGCGCGGACTGGTATCCTGTTGCCATCCCGCTTCTGCTGTGGACCGTATTGCCGATAGCGATCTTGTGCCTGCAACCGTACCGCCCAAGGGCAAGCGGCATCGGCGCGGGGATTTCGGCGATGATCGGCGCTCTCATTTACCTGGCTACCGCTTGGTCCTCGACGGGCGACCCGCTCGATGGCTTGGTTTTCATGATGTTACCGGTCATGCAGCTTGGGTTCGCCTTGCTCTGGCTGGGCGGCGTCGCCCTTTATTACCGGCTGATCGATAGGAAGATCTGATATGCGTGTTATCCTGCCTATGTTAGTGCTTTTGGCCACGCCGGCGGCGGCGCAGGACGCCGCGCGGACCGGGCCGGTGTTCGACGGCTTCGGACCGCATGTTCCGGTCGAGGGGATCGAGGCGGTGCCCGCGGATACCGAATTCGCGCACAGCTTCGACGTTGCGCGCAATGCCGAGGGCGAGGCGCGTAACCGCGGGTTCGAAAGCGCGGCGCGGTTCATCAACATGCATGCCGCCCACGGAGTCGATCCCGACAATATGCGCGTGGCGGTGGTGGTGCATGGCAGCGCGGTGTACGACCTGCTGACCGATGAAGCCCATGCGGCGCGCGATTTCGGCGAAGTCAATCTGAGCGGCGACATGGTCCGTGCGATGCTGGACGAGGGCGTGCGCTTCATCGTCTGCGGCCAGAGCGCGGCGGGGCAGGGCGTCTCGCAAGCCGACCTGATCGAGGGCACGGAAATGGCCCTGTCCGCGATGACCGCGCACGCCCTCCTGCAACAGCGCGGTTATACGGTGAACCCGTTCTAGTGGTTGCCTGTCAATCTCGTCATCCTGAACTCGTTTCAGGATCCATCACGCGGCAAGTGCAGAACAAGCGGTGGCAGTCCGATGGCCGGCGCGTGGTCATGCCAGTCCGGGTTCTCGCTTTCGAAGAGATTGATCTTCCATTGCCTGCGCCAGTTCTTGAGCCGCTTTTCGCGAATAATCGCAGTATCCATGGCGTCGAACAGTTCGAAACGGACGAGATGGCGGACGGCGTAGCGCTTGGTGAACCCCTTAATAACACCTCCGCGGTGCTGCCAGATACGTCTGACCAAGTCAGATGTGACACCGATATAGAGCGTTCCGTGCGGCTTGCTGGCAAGGATGTAGACACAGGGTTGGCGCTCGGAATTCATGATCTTTCGCGTGACGAAGGATGGACCCTGAAACAAGTTCAGGGTGACGGTTTGGATAGCGCCAAAGCCATAACAAACCGTCATGCTGAACTCGTTTCCGCATTGATTTCACCGCAAAAGCTTACCTTCGAAATGCAATGACCGACCCCATCCCCCTTCACACACCAACCCGCCGGCCGGACGACCCGGACGCCGCCCTTCGTCCCAAAAGCCTTTCGGAGTTCGTCGGGCAAAAGGCCGCACGGGAGAATCTGCGCGTCTTTGTCGAGGCGGCGAAGGCGCGGGGGGAGGCGTTGGACCATGTGCTGTTCTTCGGCCCGCCTGGCCTCGGCAAGACGACGCTGGCGCAGATTGTGGCGAAGGAACTCGGCGTCGGGTTTCGGGCCACCTCCGGCCCAGTGATCGCCAAGGCGGGCGACCTTGCCGCGCTGCTCACCAATCTCGAGCCGAACGACGTCCTCTTCATCGACGAGATCCACCGCCTCAATCCGGTTGTCGAGGAAGTGCTCTACCCGGCGATGGAGGACCGCGCACTCGATATCATGATCGGCGAAGGCCCATCGGCTCGCAGCGTGCGGATCGATTTGCCACCCTTCACCCTGGTCGGCGCAACGACGCGGCAGGGCCTGCTGACCACCCCGCTGCGCGACCGGTTCGGCATTCCCGTGCGGCTGATCTTCTATACCGAGGACGAATTGCTGCACGTGGTTACACGCGGCGCGGGCCTGCTCGGCATGCCGGTGAACGAAGGGGGCGCGCGCGAGATCGCAAGGCGGTCGCGTGGCACCCCGCGGGTTGCCGGACGGCTGATGCGCCGGGTCCGCGATTTTGCGCACGTGCTGGGTGAAGGGCTGGTAACAGCCAGGGTCGCCGACGAGGCACTGACCCGGCTCGAAGTCGACCGGCTCGGCCTCGATGCGATGGACCGCCGCTATCTCACCATGATAGCTACCACCTATAAGGGTGGCCCGGTCGGGGTCGAAACTTTGGCCGCGGGCCTTTCCGAACCGCGCGATACGGTGGAGGAAGTGATCGAGCCCTACCTCATCCAGCTCGGCCTGATCGCGCGGACGGCGCGGGGGCGGATGCTGAACGATGGCGGCTGGGCGCATCTCGGCATGACGCCACCGAATGCGCCGGAAACGCCGCAGGGAGATATGTTCGAGAAATAATCAGCGGGCGACGGGAAGGCCGGCCCGCTCCCACGCGACGATGCCGCCCTTGAGATGCAGCACGGTGTCGTTCTCATACTGCGCAAGCCGCTCCGCCGCGATGTCGGAACGCCGGTCGGAACGGCAATAGAGGATACGCTCGCTGTTTCCGGCGGGGAGCAGAGCGGCGGGATCGAACCGATCGAGCGGGATATTGATCGCACCCGGCAGGTGCCCTTCGGCGAACTCCTCCGGCGTGCGGACATCGATGAGCTGGATCGGTTCGCCCGCGTCGATCCGCGTCGCAAGCGCGCGCGGTTCGATCGTCAGCACCCCGATCTGGCGCGGCCCCGCCCCCTCCTCGGCCGGCACGGACGCTCCGCAGGCGGCGAGCGGTGCCGCCGCCAGCAGGAGCGCCGCGAGCCGTGTCGTCATGCCGCCAATTTGCGGATCACGTACTGCAGGATGCCGCCGTTCTTGTAATACTCCATCTCGTTCGCCGTATCGATCCGGCAAAGCGCGGTGAAGTTGAACGTCTCGCCATTCTCACGGGTGACTTCGACTTCGACCTCCTGCGCGGGCTTGAGATTGTCGAGACCCTTGATGGTGAAGCTGTCCGTGCCGGTCAAACCAAGGGTCTGGCGCGTATCGCCTTCCTTGAACTGCAGCGGCAGCACGCCCATGCCGACGAGGTTGGAGCGGTGGATACGTTCGTAGCTTTCGACGATGACTGCGCGCACGCCCAGAAGGATCGTACCCTTCGCTGCCCAGTCGCGACTGGAGCCGGTGCCGTATTCCTTACCGGCGACGACCACCAGGGGCGTGCCGTCGTCCTTGTGCTTCATCGCCGCATCGTAGATCGGCATCTGCTCGCCCTTGTAGGTGGTGTAACCACCTTCCACGCCGGGGACCATTTCGTTCTTGATGCGGATATTGGCGAAGGTGCCGCGCATCATCACTTCGTGATTGCCGCGACGGCTGCCGTAGGAGTTGAAGTCAGCCTTCGCGACCTGGTGGCTCTTGAGGTACTCGCCGGCGGGGCTGTCTTCCTTGATCGAGCCGGCTGGGCTGATGTGGTCGGTCGTCACGCTGTCGCCCAGCACGGCGAGCGGCTTGGCGCCCACGATGTCGGCGATCGGTGCGGGCTCCATGCCCATTCCGTCGAAGAAGGGCGGGCTGGCGACGTAGGTGCTGGTGGGGTTCCAGCGATAGGTGTCCGACGCTTCAACCTTGATCGCCTGCCAGTGCTCATCGCCGTCATAGACATTGGCATAGCGGCTTTCGAACATCTCGCGGTCGATATTGGCGGCGCGGTGTTCGGCGATTTCCTGGTTGGTCGGCCAGACATCGGCCAGCATCACGTCGTTGCCCTGATGGTCCTGACCCAGGGGCCGTTCGGTGATGTCTTCCGTCACCGTGCCGAGGATCGAGTAGGCGACCACCAGCGGCGGGCTGGCTAGGAAGTTCGCGCGCACGTCGGGCGAGACGCGACCTTCGAAGTTGCGGTTGCCGGACAGGACGCTGGCGGCGACGATGTCGTTCGAATTGATCGCCTTGCTGATCGGCGGGGTCAGCGGACCGGAATTGCCGATGCAGGTGGTGCAACCGTAGCCGACGAGATCGAAGCCCATCGCGTCGAGATCGTCCTGCAGGCCCGACTTCACGAGGTAGTCGGTGACGACCTGCGATCCCGGCGCAAGGCTGGTCTTCACCCACGGCTTGGGCTTCAGGCCCCTTTCGCGCGCCTTCTTGGCGACGAGACCGGCGGCAATCAGCACATCCGGGTTCGACGTGTTGGTGCAGCTGGTGATCGCGGCGATCACGACGTCGCCGTCGCCGATGTCATGATGCGTATCTTCCACATCGACGCGCAGCGGCTTGTCCTTGCCGTAAATCGACTTCAGGTCGGTGTTGAACAACTCGTCGACCATCGGGAGCGCAACCTTGTCCTGCGGGCGCTTCGGACCGGCGAGGCTGGGAACGACCTTGGTCATGTCGAGGCTGAGCGTCTTCGTGAAGATGGGTTCGTTTTCCGGCTCGAACCACATGCCCTGCGCCTTTGCATAGGCTTCGACCAAGGCGAGCGTTTCTTCGTCGCGGCCGGTGAGGCGCATGTAGTCGAGAGTCTTGTCGTCGATGCCGAAGAAGCCGCAGGTCGCGCCGTATTCGGGCGCCATGTTGGCGATCGTCGCACGGTCGGCGAGGCTGAGGTTCGAGACGCCCGGGCCGTAGAACTCGACGAAGCTTCCGACCACGCCGACTTCACGCAGCATCTGTACGCAAGTCAGCACGAGGTCGGTCGCGGTCACGCCTTCGGCGAGCGCGCCATCGAGCTTGAAGCCGCATACCTGCGGGATCAGCATGGAGATCGGCTGGCCGAGCATGGCGGCTTCGGCTTCGATCCCGCCGACGCCCCAGCCGAGTACGCCGAGGCCGTTGATCATCGTGGTGTGGCTATCGGTGCCGACGCAGGTATCGGGATAGGCGACCAGTTCGCCGTCCGGTCCTTCGGACGACCACACGCCCTTGCCGATATATTCGAGGTTCACCTGGTGGCAGATGCCGGTGCCCGGCGGCACGGCGGAGAAATTGCGGAAGCTCTTGGAGCCCCATTTGAGGAAGTCGTACCGCTCGTTGTTACGCGCGTATTCCAGCGCCATGTTCTGTTCCATCGCCTTGGGATGGCCGAACTCGTCAACCATCACCGAGTGGTCGATCACGAGGTTGACGTTGACTTGCGGATTGATCTTCGCGGTGTCGCCGCCGAGCGCGGAAATGGCATCGCGCATCGCGGCAAGATCGACCACACAGGGCACGCCGGTGAAATCCTGCAGCAGCACACGGGCGGGCCGATACTGGATTTCCTTGCCCGTTGCCGGATTCTTCTGCCAGTCGGCGATCGCCCGCGCGTCCTCGGTCGAGACGGTGAAGCCGTCGTCCTCGAAGCGCAGCATGTTTTCCAGCAGGACCTTCAGGCTGAACGGCAGGCGCGAGACGTCGCCGATCGTTTCGGCGGCCTTGTCGAAGGAGTAATACGTATAGTCCTTCCCGTTGACGGTGAGCGTATCGCGTGTGGAGAGCGTGTCCTTGCCGACCTGGGTCATGGAGGCGTTGATCCTTTTGTTGAATGGAGCCGTCACCGGACCAATGGGCGGGACGGGGAAATGTGTCGTTCATCTGCGCTGTCGAAGCCGAAAAATCAAGGCTGCGGGCGTTGGCGGGCCTACCGTAACGTCAGATTGCGGTCTGCTCCGTCCTTTGGCGGCGCGTGGCGATCAGACAGCCGACGACGATGAGGATCGTACCTAGCAATGTGGCAGGACCCACCGGCTCTTCGAACAGCCACCAGCCGAGGATGGATGCCCAGAGAAACCCGGTATATTCGATCGGCACCAGCCGCTGCGTCTCGCTGCGTGCATAGGCCCAGGTCAGCAGCATGGCCGCGCCGATCGCGAGCGCTGCCGCGACCACGAGCGTTGCCCAGATCGGTTCGCCGGTGGGTATGTCGAGCAGGAACGGCGCGCCCGCGAACAGGATCAGCGCGACGGTACCGTTGCCGAACGCGCTCGCTTCCAAAGGCGAGGCGACGAGCGCCTGCTGGCGTTGCAGGATGAGATTGACCGCGAACAGCACGGCCGATCCCAGTATTAGCGCGATGCCGACAAAGCTCTCTGTGTCGAGCGCGCCTTTGCCCAGCCGACCTCCCACGATCACCATGACGCCTGCGAAACCAAGTATCGCACCCAGAATTGCGCGAGGGCGGATCGTTTCTTTCAGCACGGCGGCGGCGAGGTACAGCGCGATCAGAGGGGCGATGAAGCTGATCGCGATCGCTTCGGCGAGGGGCAGGCGGGTGATGGCGGCGAAGAAGCTCCAGCCCATGAACGCGCCCACCACGCCGCGCACCAAGTGGATGCGCAAGACCCGCCCGCGCGGAAAACGGCGGGTGCGGAACCACCAAATCGGCCCGGTCAGGCCTACGCCGATGAGGCAGCGAAGAAAATACGCACTGTACGCGCCGATGGCGAGTGCTGCCCCCTTCATCGCCGCATCCATCGCCGAATAGAGGGCGATCCCCGCGATGGTGGCGAGAATTGGACCGAGGCCGGAGCCGGTATCGGGGCGGGGGGGATCGGCCATCGGTCAAGCGCATAGGGGGAAGCGCTGGGCGCGTCACGCGGGTTCAGCGCGCGTCAAGCCGGGGTGCTGGAATAGCCGGTGCAGTTGTTTTATATAGCGCAAAATACCGCAGGAAGGCGCGCGATGAAGCGGGCCGCGGCAAGGTGGGCAGACTGATGAATATCGCCAAACTTCTTATCGCAGGTTCGACCGTCGCGGCACTTGCCGCCTCTCCGGTCTCGGCGCAGAACGCACCGCCGCAGAACATCCTGCCGATGCGGGACATCCCGAAGACCGCGCCCGAACCCGATGGCGACGAACCGGCTGCCGCCGAAGCGGCGAAGGACGAGAAAGAGACCTTCGACCAGGTCTTCATGCAGCAAGGCGAGGTTGTGCAGGAAATTCCGTCGCTGGTCGGCGAATGGAGCGTACCGCAGGCCGAGAAACTGCTCGCCTATATCCCGTCGGTCAAAGCGGAAGGCCTCAACCCCTCGGACTATGACGCCGGTCTCCGCGAGGCGATTGCGGCGGGCGAGGGCAATGCGCTGAACGAGATCGCCAGCCGCGTGTTCGTCTGGCTGGTGGAGGACCTGCGCGACGGGCGCACGCCGATGGAAGCGCGCAAGCAGTGGTTCGTGGTGGATCCCGATCCCGACCGCCTGCCGAGCCACGCCATGCTCGAACAGGCGCTGGCGAGCGGCGACATCGCCGGGACGTTGAATGCGCTTACCCCGGTCCATGCCGACTATGCGCGGCTGAAAGCGCAGCTCGCGACTGCGAAGGACCCTGCGAAGCGCAAGCTCATCCGTGCCAATATGGATCGCTGGCGCTGGCTGCCGCAGGATCTGGGGCGCCAGTATCTTCTCACCAATGTTCCGGAAATGCAGCTGCGCCTGACGGTGGGCGAAAAGATCATCAAAAGCTATCGCACCGTGGTCGGCAAGCCTGGCCGTACCGCGACCCCGCAGCTCGCCGAAATGGTCGAGGCGGTGATTTTCAACCCGACCTGGACCGTGCCGCAATCGATCGTGCAGGGCGAAGGACTGGGCAACAAAGTGCTGAGCAATCCCGGTTGGGCGCGCCGTGCGGGTTACAAGGCGACCAAGGGCGAGAACGGCTGGATTACCGTGGTGCAACAGCCGGGGCCGAACAATTCGCTCGGCCTGATGAAGCTCGACATGCCGAACGAGCATGCGATTTTCCTGCACGATACGCCGAGCCGCAATCTGTTCGAGCAGGACAACCGCGCGCTGAGCCATGGCTGCATTCGCGTGAAAGGCGCGCGCGAACTGGCGATGACGATGTCGATGCTCGGCAATGCGGACAGCCGCGAGGATATTCCGGCGATCCAGGAAGAAGTGTCGCAAATCACCGCGAGCGGCGAATATACGCGCTATCCGATGAAGAAGCAGTGGCCGGTCTACATCACCTATTTCACGATGGGCACCGATGTGGACGGCCAGATGCGCAGCTTCGCCGATGTCTATGATCGCGACGCTCCCGTGCTGGCCGCGTTGGATGCGCCCCGCCAGAACGACCGCGCTCGCGAAACGAGCGAGGAAGTGGTCGAAATCATCGACGACATGCAGACGTGAGGGGTTAGTCGAAGAGTTCGGCTTCCTCTTGCATTGCGAACACATTGCGGCGGTAGAAATAGCCGGTAGGAAAAGCGAAGCACGCGACCATCAGGAATTCCGCCCAAGGAAAGTCATGTTCGTAGGATGGGTCGAGGACCAAGCCGCTGATTGCGAACGCGGCGGCAAAGGGCATCGACGGCTGCTACGCCCAACGCAGCGGGCTGGGCAACATGTCGGCCCAATAGAGCAGCTATGGGGAAGCCGCAGACCACTAGATAGAACGCTACGACAAACGATGCCGCTATGATCGCTATTGCGATCATAAGGCCAGTCGCCACTACCATCATGAGCAAGTCAAGCGGCGCGAAGTTCAGGGTTGGATGCTCCAGCAGCAAGATTATGGTGCCGTTGGCGATCACGCCAATCGCAGCAGCCGCTATGCTTGCTGGAACGACTGCGCCGAGAAGTGCGCCTGGACCGAAGCCTCCTTCAAGGCCCGGGCAATAGACCAATCAATACATCCCTGGGTTCGTCCGCTCGAACGTTCCGCCGCCCTCCCGCCTCAGCAAGTCCGTCTGCGGTCGCGGAGGTTCGACGATGCTTCCGTCCTCCGCTAGCCCAAGGCTCTCTGCATAGATCAATCGACCGCCGGACAGGTCGATCAGCGCTTTCTTGAACTGGACCGGCCCCATGGCGAGGCAGCCGTTCGAGCGGCCAAGCCGACCCCAACGCGCCACATGCTCGGGTGTGGCATAGTTCGCCGGATGCATCACGATTGCGCGAGCGAGGGCATTATCATTGGTAGGATCGAGCCCGTCCATCCGGATCGACGTGCCGTAACGCCCCGTATACCAACTGCGGGTCATATAGGCGCCGCGGCTTGTGCATTCCGAACCTTCGATGTTCGAATAGCGCTTGAGCCACCCATCGTGCTGCGCATCGGAGCCCGTGCCGTGCGTCACGTGGAAGCTCTGGACACGCTCGTTCACCAGATCGGCGAAATGGAAGCGGTGCCGCGCGCTGTGCAGGCCGAAATCGGCGATGCCGACGATGTCCTTCTTCCAGATGCCGTCCCCGACACGGGCGAGTTGTTCACGCGCAATTTCCAGCAAGCGGCGATCGCGCGCGGCGGTCGGATTAACCTGCGCGAAAAGTTTGCCGGGAGCCAGAGCGGCAGTGCCTGCAACAAGCGATGTTTTCAGAAGGTCGCGACGGTTCATGTTGCGCTCTCCCTAGCAGAAAATTCGCTGACGGAGGATGAACGCGAATGTCGCATGTTCGCTTCGGCGCACGCGATCATCGATCGGGCGTGCCGTTCGGCGACCGGGCGCGGATCCCTCCCATAACCACCGCCCAAGGCACTAGCGATGGGCAGCCCGCGCCGCCGAACCTCGTTCACCACGAAGCGGTCGCGCGCTGCGATTCCCTCGTTGGTCAGGGCGAGACGGCCGAGCTTGTCGTTATAGTGAACGTCGACCCCCGCTTGGTAAAAAACGAAATCGGGCGAGAAGCTGTCGAGGATATCGGGCAAATTGCGCGACAGGGCGTCGAGATAGCCGTCGTCATCCGTCCCGTCGGCCAGCGCGACATCGCGGCTGGAGCGGGCCTTTTGCGCCGGAAAATTCTTCTCGGCATGAAGAGAAAGGGTGAACACGTCATCGCGCCCCGCCATCAGGCTTGCCGTGCCGTCGCCCTGATGGACGTCGCAATCGACGATCAGCACGCGTTGCGCATCGCCCTGCGCAATCAAACGGTTGGCGTTCACCGCGAGATCATTGAACACGCAATAGCCCGCGCCGGTATCGTGCAATGCATGATGGCTGCCCGCCGCGCTGTTTGCGGCATAGCCGTGCTCCATCGCCAGACGTGCCGCGAGCCAGGTGCCGCCATTGGTGTGCCGCACCCGGTCGCGAATACGCTCCGTCACCGGAAAGCCGATCCGGCGCTCCTTCTCGCGCGGCACGTTGGCGCCGAACACCTCCTCGACATAGGTGGGATCGTGCACCGCCTCGAGCCATTCGCGCGGGCAGGGCGGCGGGGCATGTTCGGTAAGCGGGTAACCGCTTTCCCGTAGCGCGATCATCACCAGCATGTATTTGTCGAAGCGGAACGTACCGCGGTCGGGCGGCGGCGCCATGTAATCGACATGGTGGACGACGTGGAGCAGCGCCTACTCCGCCGCTTCGGCCGGGGCGGCGTGCGGATCGTAGGCGGTCGCCTCGCCGGCTTCGATCGCGGCGGCCTTTTCTTCTACCAGCCTGACGATGTGGTCGAGCATCGCCTCGCTTTCGATATGGTGGTTCTTCACGCCCGAAAGATAAACCATGTGCTTGCCCGAGCCGCCGCCGGTAAGGCCGATATCGGTCTCGCGCGCTTCGCCGGGGCCGTTGACGACGCAGCCGAGGACCGAGAGGCTCATCGGTGTCTTGATGTGTTCCAAGCGCGATTCCAGAGCTTCGACCGTGCGAATCACATCGAAACCCTGGCGCGAGCAGGACGGGCAGGAAACGACGCGAACGCCGCGCGTGCGCAGGCCGAGGGCCTTCAGCATTTCGAAACCGACCTTCACCTCCTGCTCCGGCTCGGCGGAGAGGCTGACGCGGATCGTGTCGCCGATGCCCGCCCACAGCAGGCTGCCGATGCCGATGGAGGACTTGACCGTGCCGCCGATCAGCCCGCCCGCCTCGGTGATGCCGAGATGCAAGGGGCAATCGACCGTCTCGGCCAGGGCATGATAAGCCGCAACCGCGAGGAACACGTCGCTGGCCTTCACGGCCACCTTGTATTCGTGGAAGTCATGATCCTGCAGCAGCTTGATATGATCGAGCGCGCTCTCGACCAGCGCTTCGGGGCAAGGCTCGCCGTATTTTTCGAGCAGATGCTTTTCCAGGCTGCCGGCATTCACGCCGATGCGGATCGCGCAACCATTCGCCTTTGCGGCGCGGACAACCTCAGCCACCCGCTCGCTCGAGCCGATATTACCGGGATTGATGCGCAAACAGGCCGCGCCCTTGTCTGCCGCTTCCAAGGCCCGTTTGTAGTGGAAATGGATGTCCGCAACGATTGGGACGTTCGCCGCCGCGGTGATCTTGTCGAAATGGGCAGTCGCCTCTTCCGTCGGGCAGGAAACCCGAATGATGTCGGCCCCCACATCCTCGCATCGACGGATCTGGTCGATGGTCGCGCCCACATCCTCGGTTGGCGTATTGGTCATAGTCTGAACGCTGATCGGGGCATCTCCGCCGACGGGGACGCTGCCCACCATGATCTGGCGGGATGGACGGCGCTCGATCGTGCGCCACGGGCGAATGGAAGACATGGGCGGCAATATAGAGCAGCGCATGTGAAGGGGCAATGACAGCGCGACCGGCATGCGGCATGGGGGCAACATGACGCGTAGACACAATGCCGACAGCCTCGACGGACCCCTGCTATTCGCGCGGGTGCTGGACGGGAAGGGCGGCGGCCGGCCGATCGACTGGGCGGGCGTGCGCCTTTGGAAGCCCAAGCAACCCGAGGACGTCCTCTGGACCCATATTTGTCGTAGCCAGCCGGGCGTGCAGGAATGGCTGGAGCAGGAACTGGCCATTCCCGAACCCACCGCGGAATTGCTGGTGTCCGACGATACGCGGCCGCGCGCCTTTCGCGACGGGCGCACGCTGGTAGCGACGCTGCGAGGAATCAATTTCAATCCTGGAGCCGAACCGGAGGACATGATCTCGATGCAGATGTGGTGCGACGGGCGACGGCTTGTCACCCTTCGCCGGTATCCGCTGCAAACGCCGCGCGATGTCCTGGCCGAGATCGATCGGGGGGAAGGACCACTCGACGCGGGCGCTACGATAACCCGGCTGGCCGAACTGATGGTCACCCGCATGAACCAGTCGATCGTCGATATGAATCAGGTGATCGACGCATTGGAAGATGAAGACCCCGAAGACGATCCGGAAGGCATGGCCTCGCGCATCGCCGCCATCCGGCGGAATTGCTTAGGGCTGAAACGCCATATGTCGCCGCAGCACGTCGCGCTGGAATCAATCAGCCGCGATGCCCCGGTTTGGTTCGAGGATCACGACCGCCGCGAGATTGCCGAGACGATCGATCGCCTCCGCCGCTATCTCGACGATATCGATATCAGTAAGGAAAGCGCGGTCGTGCTGCAGGACGAATTGCGCGCCCGCAGTCAGGCGAGCAGCGAGCATGCGACCTATATGCTTACCATCGTAGCCGGCATCTTCCTGCCGCTTAGTTTCCTGACCGGCCTGCTTGGTATCAATGTCGGCGGGATGCCCGGCGTGGACGACGGGCAGGCGTTCTGGGTTGTCGTGGCGATTTGCGTAGGTGCGTTCGTCGCCCTGATGCTTTTGTTTAAGAAGCTACGCTGGCTGTAGCGGGGGGTTAGCCCCCCGCCAACCGGACAGGCACGAATTCCTCTCGCACCGCTTGCGCAATCAGTTCGAGCGGAATGATGCCCTGGCTCAACAGAAAGTCGTTGAACGCCTTTTCGTCGAACCGCTCGCCTAGTGCGAGTTCGGTTTCCACGCGCAGGTCGGTCAGCTTGCGGAAGCCGTAATAATAGGCGCCCGCCTGCCCCGGTGCGTTGAATTGATACCGGTCGAGTTCCTGCTTGGTCATTCCGGGCGACAAGCGCACATCCTCGCGCAGCACGCGTTCTGCTTCCTCGCGCGTGATCATGCCGAGATTGAGCGCCGGGTCGAGGAAGGCGCGTGCCTCGCGCAGCAGGCGCAATTGCTGGGCGACGAACTGGCCTTCGATCGGCTCGAAGGGCAGCATTTCCGCTTCCGCATAAAGCGCCCAGCCTTCGACGTTCACGCTGTTGAACGCGTACAGCATACGGGCGAGGCTGACGCCCTGCTTGACGAGAGCGTCGAACTGCATCTCGTGCCCGGGGCGCGCTTCGTGCGCGCTCAGCGTCCATGCGGCGGCGGCGTAGTTGAAATCGTCATACGCGTCCTCGGCGCTGGCCGTGGGATTGCCGGTGGTGAGGACGAAAACGCCCTGCTCGCCCGTATTCCCGACCAGACGCGGCGGGCGCATATGCGGGGCGGGCTGCGCCGCGCTTTCCGCCACGGTGGCGACGCGCATCTGAAGTTCGGTGTCCGGCACCGAGACAATATCGTTCGCGGCGATCTTTTCCTCGATCTGCCGGTTCACGTCGCGGTAGAAGGCCTCGATCTGATCGTTCGGGATCTTCTCCTGCTTCAGCCGGGTCATTACCGCGCCGTAATCCGTATCGGTCCAACCGCGCGCCTCGGCGATCTGCGGGGCAAGCGCTTCCATCTGTGCGCGGGTTTCGTAGAAGCCGCGCCGCGCTTGGCTCATTGCTTCGCGCGGATCGATATCGATGCCGACATTGCGCAAAGCGAGGGCGTACAGTTCTTCCGGCAGCCGGGCTTCCGTGCGCGCAGCCGGCAGCACGGTAGTGCGGGTCCATTCGCCATAATCGGTAAACTGGCGTTCCAAGGCGTCGAGCGATTGCTCCGCCCCGTCGATTTCGTATTTTTCGAATAGGTCGCGCAGGCCTGCAATGAAGGTGGGGGTCTTGGCGATCGATTCCTCGACCTCGACCCGGTAGGGCCCGAGCTTTCCTTCCCCCCGGCTTTCGTCGAACCGTTGCTTCGCCTGTTCGGTGTAGGGCGTGCCGCCGTTCGTACCGGCATAGTTTTTCAAAAGAGCCAGCGCCGAGCCCCTGCGGTTCTCGACCGTCTGATCGGACAGGATCGCGCCGATAGTGTAGAACACGGTTTGCGGCAGGGTGTCGAAATCGAGCAGATATTGCTCGCCCAGCTGCGTCGAGAGGATGGACCGGTCGAGGCTGTCGATCAGGATGGCAAGGTCCTGCTTGACGTAGGGATTGGTCTCCCGCGCCATCGCCGCCTCGAATTCGCCCTTCAGCGCAGTTGCGCCTGCAAGATACCGTTCGTCGCGATCGGCAGAGATGTCGAACGTGCGTCCGTCATATTCTTCGTAGCCGGACTGGCTCGCGCCTTCGGGAAAAAACTGCGCTTCGAACGCAATCAACTTCTCGGTATAGGCGTTGCTCGTTTCCACCCAATCGGGCTGCGTAGCCTGAGTTTCCTGCGCGTATACGGGGGTGACGGGCAGGGCGACGGCAAGCGCGATAGCGGCGGCAAGATGTTTCATCGGTTCGGTCCTCTCCTAATTCGAACGGTCTGAACCGGGCGGCCGAAGGACGCAAGCCGCCCTCCGACCAAACGCCGACGGACTTGGACGGAAGGCGAAGATCAATAGGCGAAGCGTTCGCCGACCATCTCCTCGCTCAAGCTCCAAAGTCGGTCCGCCTTTTCGGAATCGATAGCATAGCTGCGCACACCGCCGGTCGTGCTTTCGTCATCCTGATCGGCGACGTGGCAGTCCTCGCAATAGAGTCCGCCCGTACCTTCCAGTTCAGGCGTGGTCGCCACCCAGCAGGTGGTCGCAGCGCCTTGCGGGATGGTTTTGAAACCCTGCGGCTGTTCGCCGCTCGCTTGGGCATTCTTGCGAATACGTTCCATCAGATCGGCCATGTCCTGTTCGCTTAAGTGACGCCCGAGATTGGTTTGGATGCCGCCGGGATGGAGGGCGTAGGCGTGCATACCGCGTCCCGACAGCCGCTCTTCCAAAGCCACGGCGAACAGGACGTTGGCGGTCTTCGATTGCCCGTAGCTGCGCCATTTGTCGTATTCGCGGTCTTTGAAATTGGGATCGTCGAAATCGACCGGTGCGATATGATGCCCGCGGCTCGACAGGTTGACGATCCGCACCCGCTCCCCCTTTTCAAGCAAGGGCAAAAGGCGGTTGGTCAGCACGAAATGACCAAGATGATTGACGCCGAACTGCCGTTCGAACCCGTCTTTCGTATGGGCGAAATCGCAAGCCATCACGCCGGCATTATTGATGAGCAAATCGATCTTCTCGAACCGTTCGATGGCTTCGTCGGCTGCCTTGCGGACGGATTCAAGGGACGCGAGATCGCATGCGAGCGTATCGATTGTCGCGCCGGTTTCATTGGCGAGCTTAGATTGCGTTTCGCGCAGCTTATCGGTGTCGCGTCCTGCGATGATGATATGAGCGCCCCGCGCCGCCATCGCCCTCGCCGTTTCTTGTCCCAGACCGGAATAGCCACCTGTTATCAGAACGGTCCGACCGGTGAGGTTCTTATCGGCCAGCACTTCGTCAGCCGTGGTGTTTTCATCGAAGTCGTTCATGGGATCACTCGCACAGGATGGATGCGACCCATCGCAAGGAGGAAGGGGCTCCGACGATATCACCGGAGCCCCTCATTCGATCATGCTCCCGGGGGAAGCGGATCGTTGCTGGTCGGTTCGTTCGCCAGCGAACGATCGACAGTGGTTGAAGACGGACCGCGGTGCTTCTCGACCTTGTCGTCCAGTTGTTCGAGCTTGCGGCCGGCCCATTGGCGTCCGCCCAGACCGAAAGCGAGGGCGCCCGCCACCGCTGCGCCGATCACCAAAGCGCCGAAGAAGATGCGGATGATGTCTTCGCCGATACCGGTGAATTGCAGGCCCATGAAGGTGAAGACGAAGATCGTCGCCCATTTGATGATGGTCGCCGCAAGGCCGGTCTCTTCGCTGCCGCCGATCATCGCTGCCAGCATGCGGGCGATGAGAAAGCCGACGAGTATGACGACTGCGCCGAAGATCACCTGGCCGCCGAGTTCGAGCACCTGATTGAGGATGGCCGTCAGTTCGGGAAAGCCGAGCAGGCGGGTCGCCGCAATCGCGAAGAACAGAATGATGGCGATCTGTGCCACGCGTGCGACGATGCTCGAAATGGTCGTGCCGCCGGGCAGGAGGTCGGTCGAACCGATGGCGCGATCAACACCGAGGCCGGGCAGGATTTCCTTGAGCAACTGCACCACGAAGCGGCTAATGAGATAGCCGATGCCGAGCAGCAAGGCCGCTCCGATGATCAGCGGGATGGCATTCAAAAGCATGCTCAGCATATTGCTGGCCGGTTCCGAAATGGTCCGCAGGTTGAGCGCTTCGAGTGCCATGATCGAGACGATGATGACGATGATCGCATAGATGATCGTGCCGATCGTCTGGCTAAGCCGAGAATTGCCGGTGAATTCTTCCGCCCCGCCGCGATTGACCCATTTGTCGAAGCTCACCGTCTGCAACGCCGTGACTGTCAGGTCACGAATGATCTTGGCAATCATCAGGCCGATGAAGAAGATCAGTGCCGCACCGATCAGGTTGGGAATGAAGCTGGCGATATCGTTGAGCAGCGTCTGAACCGGGCTCATCGCACCGCCGAGGTCGAACACCTGAAGGATTGCCAGCAGGCCAATCAGCCAAATGACGAGCGAAACAATCTTGCCAAGTGACTCGCCGAGGCTGGAGCCGTTGCCGGTTCCACGCTGGAAGAAGGACACATTGTCGACGAGCTTCGCGAAGGCCCACTTCGCCGCGCGCGCCAGCGCCCATGTGACGACGAGGATGACGAGCGCGAGGACGACCTTCTCCAGTATGTCCACCGCCAGTCCCTGATCGAACCGGTAATTGCCCATTTGCATGGTGTTACTCCCTGTTTTGGACGCGCAATGTGCACACGTTTCCCATTTACTGAAAAAACAGCAGCGACAACGGTTCCGCATTATAAATCGTTTGGCAAGGTTCCGGCTCTGCGGCAGGATGGCAAAATGCGAACGATAATGCTGCTTTCCGCCCTTCTCGCAACCACTGCCGCCAGCGCTCAGGACATGCCGATGACCGATCGACCGCCCGAACCCAAGTGGTCGCTGGCTATCCATGGCGGGGCCGGCACGTTGACGCGCGACGACATGACGCCGGAGCGCGAGGCGGAATACCGCGCGGCTTTACAGGCGGCGCTGGATGCCGGGGCGAAGGTACTGGCCGACGGAGGCGAAGCGCTCGATGCGGTCGAAGCGGTCATCCTGCGGTTGGAGGACGATGAGAAATTCAACGCCGGGCGCGGCGCTGTATTTACGTGGGACGAGACGCACGAACTCGATGCTTCGATAATGGACGGGCGCGACCGTTCGGCTGGGGCGATCGCCGGGGTGACGGGAATACGGCATCCGATCCTGCTCGCGCGAAAGGTGATGGAGGATAGCCCGCATGTGATGCTTGCCGGCCGCGGAGCGGAAGAATTCGCGGCGGAGAACGGTATCGAGACGATGCCGCCCGAATGGTTCGATACCGCACCGCGGCGCGAGGCATTGGAGCGCGTCAAGACGGAGCAGGTCTCCGCGCTCGATGTCGATATCAAGTTCGGCACAGTCGGTGCGGTTGCGTTGGATCGAGGCGGTAATCTCGCCGCCGGCACCTCCACCGGCGGAATGACCGGCAAACGCTGGAACCGCATCGGCGACAGCCCGGTGATCGGTGCGGGCACCTATGCGGACAATCGATCCTGCGCCGTCTCGGCCACGGGGTGGGGCGAGTATTTCATCCGCGTCGGCGTGGCCAAGGCGATCTGCGACCGCGGCCTACTTGCTGGCGAGAATATGCAGACCGCCAGCGACACCGTCATGGCCGAGGTAAAGACGCTCGGCGGGGACGGCGGGGTCATCGTGGTCGCTTCGAACGGGGATGCGGTGTTCAGTTTCAACACCAGCGGCATGTATCGCGGTCGGGCGACCAGCGGCGGAACGAACGAAGTGGCAATCTACGGCGAGGAATAAATCTCCGGCCAGATCCGCAGGCTTACCACAAACTCGGCCTCAAACGAAAAAGGGGCCGGATCGCTCCGGCCCCTTTTCCAATTCGCTGTGGCAGCGTGGCTTACATGCCCGAACCCGGACCGTAAGTGATTTCCACCCGGCGGTTCTGTAGTTCGCGCACACCGTCGGCAGTAGGAACGCGAAGCTGCGTTTCGCCGAAGGCTTCGCTGCTGATCCGGCCATCCGGAACGCCGCGGGCGGTGAGATAGTCGCGCACCGAGGCGTTACGACGCTCTGCCAGGCCCATATTGTAGCTGGCGGTACCCGACGTATCGGTGTGGCCTGCAAGCATGACGGCAGCCGTTCCGCAGTTCGCATACGCCGAAACCGCATTATCGAGGATCGTGGCCGCTTCCGGGGTGATGTTGGATTCATCCCAGTTGAAGAACACGATGTACGGACCCTGCTGGCAC
>NZ_SOSI01000009.1 GCF_029760855.1 Erythrobacter litoralis
GTCGCTATATCAAAAGAAGGGGGGGGGTTTTTCCCCCGCCGCTTTTTATATGATCAACGTCCGCGCACGACAATTTTTACCTTCTGTCCTGCCTGAATCTGATCGCTCGAGCCGAGCGCGTTCAGCACGCGGAAGCGCTCTTCTTGCATATCGGTATAGGCCATCTTCGCCGCGAGCGAGCGAATCGTATCGCCACGCTGCACAGTCACCACGTCCACCACGCGCGGAATGACATTGGCCGCTTCCTGCTGCGACAGCCGCCGCATCGATCCGAACATTTGATTGAACACACCAGCGCGACCCTGCGGCGTAATAGCAAGGAAGTGATAGGCTTGGTTGTTTGCGAACTCATACGCAAATACCGTCACATCGACGGCACCACTGTTCGAATTGACAGTGGCACTTCCATAGGCCGCCGGAATGCCATTCACCGTCGTCGTCTGAACAGCTTGCGGTGTAATCCGCTGCTGCTGGCTTAACCCAGCAAACACATTGCCAACATAGGTCCGCAGATCGCCATTATACTGGCCGACAGTCAGCTGCGCCTGCCCGCCCTGCCCCTGAACCGTTACGGCACGTGTGCCATTCACCATGTAAAAGCCCTGCGGCGCCGTGAAGGACAAGCGAAGGTTCGGATGGATGAACTGCCGCCCTTCGATCACACCTTGTGCCGGATCGTCGCCATAGAGCAGGCCGTCGATCCGGGTCAGGAAGGTATCGCGGTTTATCGTTCCCGTCATACCCTGCGCCAATTGCAGGGCATTCTGCACGCGGCTTGCCGGATCCGGATGGGTTGATGCCCATTCGGGCAAGCGCGCATCATCGCGTCCCATCAACCGTGCATCGAGCGAGTTCTGCGCCGCGAGGCTTGCAAGAACGGTACCCATTGCACGCGGATCGTAGCCGGCGCGCTGGAGGTATTCGACACCAAGTCGATCAGCTTCGAGTTCCTGACTACGTGAGTACGACAGGGTCAAAAGCTGCGAACCTTGCAAGGCAGCCTGGCCAAGCTGCTGTCCGAGCCCGGAATTGCCCAGTAAGACGCCTGAGAGGATCGCACCCGCCGCACCAAGCAGCGAATTGCGCTGCGCCGCCTGCTGCCGCCGTTGCGAATGCCGCGCCGCCACGTGTCCGACCTCATGTCCGAGTACAGCCGCGAGTTCCGCTTCATTGTTCATGAGGGAAACCAGCTGGCGCGTCGTGTACACGTAGCCACCGGGGATCGCGAAGGCGTTATTCACCGAACTGTTGAGCAAGGCGACGGTAAAACTGTCGCGCGCGCCGCCGAGGCCCGATTGTACGGCAATATTCTGCCCCACTTGCTGGACATACTGCGCCTGCGAACCGCTCATCGCACCGCCGAATTCCGCGAGAATTTGCGGATTCGCCTCGGCGCCCTGCTGCGCTTCCGTTTGCGTAATCGGGGCCGATGCATCGGGAATCGGTCCGCCAAGGCTGGCGCACCCGCCGAGGGACAAGGCAAGCGCCGCAGTCGTCGATACGGCAAGGGTTTTGAAATCGGCGAAAGTCTTACGCGGCATTTGGAAGCTCCCCATCAGGCATGATGCGCTCGCGCGGTTTCCACCGACCGCACGCACGCTTATCGTTACGCCTTGCTAACCGGAAACCCGCTTCCTTGGTTCCCGACGTCCCAAGCGAGACTAGCTCGCCATTTGGAGGAAGCGCTCCTCGCGCATCCGCCGAAGATCGCCGGAACCCTTGCCTGCCAGCATCGCCAGTTCTTCGGCCAGCGCATCGCCGAGCGCCTTCGCTGCGCCGGCAGGATCGCGATGCGCGCCGCCCGTCGGTTCGGGAACGATACGGTCGATTACGCCGAGTTGTTTCAAATCCTGCGCGGTCACCTTCATCGCTTCCGCCGCGTCGGGCGCCTTTTCCGCCGTGCGCCAGAGAATCGAGGCACAGCCTTCCGGCGAGATCACCGAGTAGACGGCATGTTCCAGCATCAGCACGCGCTCCGCGCTCGCCAAGGCAACCGCGCCGCCCGAACCGCCCTCACCCACGATGGCCGACACCATGGGGACGGGCAGCGCGAGGCAGGCTTCGGTCGAGCGGGCGATAGCTTCCGCCTGTCCGCGTTCTTCCGCCTCGACACCGGGAAAAGCGCCCGACGTATCGACTAGCGTGACGACCGGCAGTCCGAACCGTCCCGCCATTTCCATCAGGCGGATGGCCTTGCGGTATCCCTCCGGTTTTCCCATCCCGAAATTGTGGCGCAGCCTGCTCGCCGTATCGTTGCCCTTCTCGTGCCCGATCAGCATAATCTTGCGGCCCTGCAATGTCGCAAAGCCACCCAGGATCGCTTCGTCGTCTCCGTAATTGCGGTCTCCGCCGAGCGGCATGAAATCTTCGAACGCATGCTCGACGTAGTCGCGAAAATGGGGGCGCGAAGGATGCCGTGCCACCTGCGTTTTCTGCCACGGCGTCAGCGACTGGTAAGCGGAAGCAAGTAACTGCGCACTTTTGAGCTCAAGCCGTTGTAGCTCGTTCGAGATGTCGACATCGTCGCCCTCGCTGGCTTGCCGCAATTCGGCGATCTGCTTTTCGAGTTGCGCGACCGGTTTTTCGAAATCGAGATAGGAAATCATGCGAGCGCGCTAGTCCGACGATGCCTGCCCGGCAAGAGGATGCCGCTCATTGACCAGTGCAACCAGCCGCTTCGCATCGACATGCGTGTAGATTTGCGTAGTCGAAATATCGGCATGGCCAAGGAAGGTCTGGAGTACGCGCAAATCCGCCCCGCCCTCCAGAAGATGGGTGGCGAAGGCATGGCGAAGAACGTGCGGACTGAGCTTTTCGGGCGGCAAATCCGCCCGCACCGCCAGTGCCTTGAGCATTTGATATAGCCGGATGCGGGTAATATGGCTTTTGCGCGAGGGGAACAGCCATGCGGACTTGCCCTCCCGCGCGTCCAGCCAATTTTGCAGCGCACCCTTCGCTCGCCGACTAATTGGCACCATGCGCGTAACGCCGCCCTTCCCCTTTAGCGTGATGAAAGGCGCATCACGCGGCATGGCGGAGATGGGGAGCGATACGAGCTCGCTTGCGCGCAGGCCCGAGCCATAGAGCAATTCCAGCATGCACAGCAGCCGCAAAGCCGCAGCCTCGCCCGTGCGGGCCTCCATTTCCGCACGTTCGAACAGCCGTGCGACCTGTTCGTGATCGAGGATCTTGGGCAGAGGGCGGCGGGGCACCGGGCGGGCCAATGCCGCCGTCGGATCGTCCCCTCGCTCACCCTCGTCGATCAGGAAGCCGAAGAACTGGCGAAGCGACGATATTTTCCGCGCTTGTGTCGACGGAGCAAGCTTACCCCAGACCGCGTTCAGTTTCGCGATCTGCACCCGGTCAGCGTCTTCAAGGGCAATCGGCAACAGTTCTTCGGCTTGAGCGAGATCGCGCCCGTAGGCGAGGATCGTGTTGCGCGCAGCGCCGCGCTCGACGGCGAGCATGTCGAGAAACCGGGCGACGGAATTCATCGGAACTCAGGCGCGAAAGACCGCTTCGGCGGCGATCATGCGTGCTTCGGCATTAAGGCCGACCCGGTTCAGCGCGGCGACGATATGATAGAGCTGGCGCGCGGTCATGCGGTCCCAGCTTTCGCCCTGCATTCCGAGACCCGCCAGTAGCGCGACCAGCGCCTTGTTGTTTACCGCCGCAGCCCGGTCGATGACGTTGGTGAAGCGGGTTTGCGAAGTCAGGTTCAGCCCCAGCCGGTCGGAATATTCCGCAATATTGCCGTCGTCGATCCGGCCCAATCCAGCCAGGCCCGCGACAAGCATTTTCGCCTTGCGCTGTCCGCTCGACATATCGGCATCAGCGAAGCTGTCGAGCTCGCCATCGGATACCGCATTGGCCGGGTTCGGGACGGCGACGGAAAGCAGGGCCCAGCCGATCGTGCCTTCCGCCACGACGTTCTGCCACCGCAGCGCATTGCGATCGAGTCCGGCGGTCAGCATCGAGCCTATCAGCGTGCCGGCGTCGTCGGCAAAGGCTTCGGACGGTGTGACCCGCGCCGCTGCATAGGCCGTCAGCACCTGCTCTCCATAGCTCTCGCTGCCATCCCAGATCGCGCGGATGGCTGCCACACGTTCGGACGGGGCGGCTGCGACGTAGGCGTCGCGCAGGCGGAGGCTGGTCGCATTTCGATCCTCCTCGCCCGTTTGCTGCGCGTAAAGCTGTGAATACAGGTCCACGAATGCCTGGGACGACAGAATGCCGCGCGATGCCGCAAGGTTCGCACCCCTGACGCGCTGTAGTGGCGTAAGCATCGGAAGCGTCGCCGAAGATTGCAGATAATAATCGCCCATGTTCTCGGACAAACCATCCGGGATCGGCTCTCCCACCGCATGCGCCAAGGCGAACCGCCACGGCGTCAGCGCATCGACGCCATCCCATTCGATCGTGACAGCACGCCTTCCGCGGCCTGCGGCTCCGGCAAATCGTTGCGCCAGAAACACGTCGATCCGGTCCTCGCTGGTGCGGGACAGCAAGCGGCGAAGATCGTTCTGCGCCCGCGTTTCCTCGCCGGCATACGCGTTGCAGATTGCGCGGAGCGCGTTCCATTGCGTATCGTCCCGGTCCATCCCATCGCGCCGCACGACCGGGCAAGCACCGACGATATCCGCCGTTCCCATATACGACGCCAGCGCGGCATCGACCAAAGCGGGCGTGTAATCGGCATTATCTACGCTTTGCACGAGCGCGCGGGCGGCATCGTGCTCGCCCAAGCGGTTGAGTAAGTTCGCGCGCATTGCTGCAAAGGCTGCAGGATCCAAACCCTGCGGTGCGGCGAGCCGGCTGGCCAGCGTCCGGCGCAGCAGGATGTGCCCCCATCGCGAAACGAGCGGACCTTCGATGCCAACGATCGCCGCCTGAACCAATGCTGCGGGCTGTCGAGCCAGCCCGCCGCCGGGTAGCCCGCCTTCCGCCGTACCGATAATGCCCACCCGATCGAGCGTTCGCTGGGCGGCGGGGGGAATATCGACCTTCGGCTTAAGTCCGAGAAGCTCGTCGAGCTCATCGGTATTCATCAGTTCCAGTTCGCGGGCCGAGGGCAGGCTAGCGAGGTCTTCCTCTACCTGCGAACGAGGCGGCGGCGTCGGCGCGCTGGACGAAGGTGTGCTCGGCAAAGGCTGCACCACTTCGCCGCCAGATGGCGAAGGGGATGGCGCAGGCGCACTGGCGGGCGATGGTGCGGGCGTCGGCGACGGTGTGGGCGCAGGCTGCTCGAAGCCGGGCGGCAGAATGCTTTCGGGCGCCCGCTGGGCCAGAACCACGCTGGACGTCAGCACGAGGCCGGCGCCGGCAAGCAGCCAACCGCGCGTCATGCTCCGACACCCGGCAGGGTCACGGGCTGGCTGATCCGGCGCAGCGGCTCTTCGCCGCCATCGATCCATGCCACGACCAGCACGGCGATGACCGCCACGGCCGCGATCCAGACTACACGCGAGGATTTCAGTCGCAAGTTTTTCACGTCCCGTCCAAACCATCCGATAGCTTGCCCGCGCTCTAGCCCATCTATAGGCGAGGCGGCAATGTCGGAGACGTTTTCCCCAGACCTTGCCCGCCAGGCCGGATCGATAGCACCCCGGATCAACCGACCGGTCGTGCTGGTAGGGCTGATGGGGGTAGGCAAATCGACCATCGGGCGCAGGCTTGCCAATCTCCTGCGCCGCGATTTCGTCGACGTGGACGAAGAGATCGAGCATGCGGCGGCCCGGACGATCTCGGAAATCTTCGAAGAACATGGCGAACCCTATTTTCGTGACGGCGAACGGCGCGTCATCAAGCGCCTGATGGACGAAGATCACGGCGTGATCGCGACCGGCGGCGGCGCCTTCGTCGATCCTCAGACGCGCGCGCTGATCCTCGAACAGGGCATAGCGGTATGGCTGGATTGCGAGATCGAGACCTTGGTGAAACGCACGGCCCGCCGCGACAGCCGCCCGCTGCTGCGCAATGGCGATCCGAAGCAAATTCTTAGCGATCTGAAAGCCAAGCGCGCGCCCGCCTATGCCGAAGCGCCGCTGCACATTCTTACCGACGATACCCCGCACGAGGCGACAGTCGCCCGAATAATCGAAAGGCTCGAAGCATGGCTGTAATTCCAGTCGATCTGGCGGGGCGCAGCTACGAAGTCCGAGTGGGGCACGGTTTGCTGGACGATACAATCGTTCAGGCTCGCGAATTCATCGAGCCTTACCATTCGGGCGGCCCCAGCAACCGGCGGAAGGTTCCGGTGGTCGCCGATCGCAATGCGCGGCGATTGCATGGCGACCGGCTGTCGCAGTCGTTGACGAGCGGCGGCTATGAAATCGCATGGTACGACGTCGAACCGGGCGAAGGTTCGAAAAGCTGGGAAAGCCTCGCGCGGTTGACGGACTGGCTACTCGCGCACGGCATAGAGAGAGGCGACCATGTCTTTGCTCTTGGCGGCGGGGTAGTGGGCGATCTTACCGGTTTTGCATGCGCGATTCTGAAACGCGGCTGCGGCTTCGTGCAATTGCCGACCACTTTTCTTGCGCAAGTCGATAGCTCGGTCGGCGGTAAGACGGCAATCAATACGTCGGCAGGCAAGAACCTCGTCGGCGCGTTCCATCAACCATCGCTGGTGCTGGCCGATCTCGACGCCCTTGCGACCTTGCCGGAACGCGAGTTGCGCGCTGGCTATGCCGAAGTGCTCAAATACGGCGTGCTCGGCGACAGTGCGTTTTTCGAATGGCTGGAACAGCAGGGCGGGCAGATTATCTTGCTCGAACCGAAGGCGCTGGAATATGCGGTGGCGACCAGCGTGGCGGCAAAGGCGCGCATCGTCGCTGAAGACGAGCGCGAGATGAGCGGACAGCGCGCGCTCCTCAACCTCGGCCATACCTTCGGCCACGCCCTCGAAGCGGAAACAGGTTTTTCTGAGCGCTTGCTGCATGGCGAGGCGGTTGCGCTCGGCATGGTGCTGGCGGCCCGCTACTCCGAACGTCGCGGACATCTTAGCATCGACGAAGCCGAGCGCGTGACCCGCTGCGTCGATGCCGCAGGCATGATGTCCGATATCTCCGCGCTTGGCCTTTCCTGCGATGGCCGAACTTTGGTGGACCATATGCGCCACGACAAGAAGATGGCGGGCGGCACCCTGCCCTTCGTTTTGCTGCGCAGCATCGGCGCAGCATTTCTTGCAAAGGACGTCATACTGGACGACGTTGCCGCGTTCCTCGACGAACAGCTTCAGGCCCATTAATTGGCGGGGACGCGTGTATCGAGCAGCGGCGTCATGACGCTGCCGTTGCCGAGCAATTCCTCCGATACGACCGACAGGGAGCCATCGGCTTCCAGCACGACATAGGCGATCATCGAACGGTCGCCGAAGCCGCGCATCCGGATCGCGATATCGACTTCGCTTTCGGTTACGCGCTCCGACAGCATGGCCTCGGCGTCGATCTCGCCATGGCGCAGAAGTACTTTCGGGTCGGAGCGAATGAACTTTCGCCACGGTTCGGACGATACCGCCAGCTTGGCCACGAACCACTGCATCCCGATCAGCATGACGACCGCTACCAGTCCCTCGGCCAGCGCCACATTCTCGGTCAGCAGGATGCTCGCCAAGGTCGAGCCCAAGGCGACCGTTACGACGTAATCGAACACATGCAGCTTCGACAAGGCGTGCTTGCCGGCGACTCGCAGCACCATAATCATGCTGGCGTAGGCGAAGACGGCAGCGACCATCGTGCGCAGGAGGCCGGGTGCCCCGTTAAAGAACACCTGCATCCAATTCATCGCGCATCTCCGGATCGCCTCAGCCCGCCATCAACGGACGATCGCCAGCTCCGGTTTCCGCGCTATTCTAGTTCGAGGATGACCTCGTCCACCGCCAGGCTGTCGCCCTCCCCCGCGTTGATCTTGGCAATCGTGCTTTCCTTTTCGGCGCGCAGGATGTTCTCCATCTTCATTGCCTCGACCGTCGCCAGAGGCTGGCCCGGCTGAACCGCCTCGCCTTCGCCGACATGCAACTTCACCAGGAGGCCAGGCATGGGGCACAGCAGCATCTTGGAAAGGTCCGGCGGCTCCTTCTCGATCATGTGATCGGCAACATGCGCAATCCGGGTCTGGAGAATGCGAAGATGATGCTTCGCGCCTCGCGTAGTGATCGCATAGCCGGTGCGAGTAGGTTCGAGCTGGAGGGTGTAGGTCTCGCCTTCGCCCTCGTCCGCGCCGCGCCATACCGTCAGCGCACGGTCGCCGGGCGTGTATTCCAGCTCGAGCGAGATCGTTTCGCCATTTACGAGGATGGCATCCTCGGTCAGTTCGACCTGATAACTGTGCGAGTCCCCCTCGCGTGTTCCGATGCGGATGGTCCAGTCGCCCGGCGCATAGAATTCGTTGTGCAGCTTCTGATCGATCCGCCGCGCCCGATCGGCATCGGCGGTAGCGATCACGCCGCCGACCGCCGCGAGCATTTCCAGCACGTCGTCGCCCGTAGCGGCGCCTTCAAATCCTTCCGGGTACTCTTCAGCGATAAAGCCGGTGGTGAGGTCGCCGCTGCGAAAGCGGGGGTGCTGCATGATGGCGCTGAGGAAATCGACATTGTGCCCCAACCCCTCGATCTCGAACGCATCAAGCGCCTCTATCTGCAGATCGGCCGCGGCATCGCGGGTCGGCCCCCAGGTCACGAGCTTGGCGATCATCGGGTCGTAGAACATCGACACTTCGCCGCCTTCGAACACGCCATCGTCGATCCGTACGCCGTCAACGCCGCGCCGCCCATTGGCTTCGCCGTCGTCCACCCACGGCTCTTCCGGCGGACGATAGCGCACCAATCGCCCGGTGCTGGGCAGGAAGCCGCGATAAGGGTCTTCGGCATAGACTCGGTTTTCGATCGCCCAGCCGTCGATCCTGATATCGTCCTGCGCGAACGGCAGTTTCTCGCCATAGGCCACGCGGATCATGTGCTCGACGATGTCGATCCCGGTGATGGCCTCGGTCACCGGATGTTCGACCTGCAGGCGGGTGTTCATTTCGAGGAAGTAAAAACTCTCCCCCGTCTTGTCCGCGCCGGAAACGATCAGTTCGACCGTCCCCGCGCTATGGTAGCCGACCGCCTGCGACAAGGCGACGCACTGCTCGCCCATCGCCTTGCGCATCTGCGGGGTCACGAAGGGCGACGGCGCTTCCTCGACCACCTTCTGATGACGCCGCTGGATCGAGCATTCGCGCTCGTTCAAATAGACGATGTTGCCGTGCTTATCGCCAAGGATCTGGATCTCGATGTGGCGCGGATCCTCGATGAACTTCTCAATGAACACCCGGTCGTCGCCGAAGGAATTGAGGCCCTCGCGCTTGGTCGCTTCGAACCCTTCCTCCACGTCCGTGTCGTTCCAGGCGAGGCGCATACCCTTGCCGCCGCCGCCCGCGCTGGCTTTCATCATCACCGGATAACCGATCTCGTTCGAGACCTTCAGCGCCTCTTCGGTCGTGTCGATTGCGTCCTCGGACCCCGGCACCGTGTTCACGCCAGCGTCCCTGGCGATCTTCTTCGATTCGATCTTGTCGCCCATCGCAGCGATGGCCTTGGCGGGCGGGCCGATGAAGGCGATCCCGGCTTCGTCCAGCGCCTCGACGAAGCTCGCGCGTTCGGACAGGAAACCGTAACCCGGATGCACCGCTTCGGCGCCCGTCTGCTTGCAAGCATCGATGATCTTGTCCGCGACGAGGTAGCTCTCGGACGCCTGCGCCGGACCGATATGCACCGCCTCGTCCGCCATCTTCACGAACGGCGCGCGAGCATCGGCATCGGAATAGACCGCCACGGTGGCGATGCCCATGCGGCGCGCCGTCTTGATGACCCGGCACGCGATTTCGCCGCGATTGGCGATGAGGATTTTCTTGAACATACCGTGTTATACTCTCAATCCGTTCGGGCTGAGTTCGTCGAAGCCCTGCACATCATTTACTTGGGCGGTCATAAGGAAAAGCGGCCTTTCGACAAGCTCAGGGCGAAGGGCTGGGCCGTTATCGCTCATTCCGCCGGCTCCGCTACCTTGCACGCCCGCATCGGTTCTTCGCCCTGGAGCGCGGTCATGCCGAGCTTGGCCAGCAGCGCGCCGTCGCTGTCATCGCCGGCATTAGGCGCGGTCAGCAGCTTGTCGCCGGTGAAGATCGAGTTCGCGCCCGCGAGGAAGCACATCGCCTGTGTCGCCTCGCTCATGCTTTCGCGGCCGGCGGACAGGCGCACCATGCTCATCGGCATGGTAATGCGTGCGACCGCAACGGTGCGGACGAATTCGATATCGTCGATTTTGGCGAGCGGCGTATCGGCTAGCATGTCGCCCAGCACCGTGCCCTTGACCGGCACCAGCGCGTTGACCGGCACGCTTTCGGGGTGGCGTTCGAGGGTGGCTAGCGTGTGGACGAAGCCCACTCGGTCCTCACGCGTCTCACCCATGCCGACGATGCCGCCGCTGCACACGTTGATGCCCGCATCGCGCACGTTCTGCAGCGTGTCGAGCCGGTCCTGGTAATTGCGGGTCGAGATCACACGCTCGTAATATTCCGGCCCGGTGTCGATATTGTGGTTGTAGTAATCCAGGCCCGCGTCCTTCAGCATATCCGCCTGTTTCGGGGTCAGCATGCCGAGCGTCATGCAGGTCTCCAGCCCCATGGCGCGCACGCCCTTCACGATCTCGATAATCGCGGGCATGTCGCGGTCCTTGGGGTTGCGCCACGCTGCGCCCATGCAGAACCGCTGGCTGCCCGCATCCTTGGCCTGCGCCGCGCGCTGGAGGACCGATTGCACCTCCATCAGCTTGGTCGCCTCGACCCCGCTGTCGGCTTTCACCGACTGCGAGCAATAGCCGCAATCCTCCGGACACCCGCCGGTCTTGATGCTGAGCAGCGTGCAGAGCTGCACCTGTTCGGGCGGGTGGTTATCGCGGTGAACACTGGCCGCGCGGAAGAGCAACTCGGTGAAGGGAAGGTCGAAGAGCTCCGAGATTTGCTCTCGAGTCCAGTCGGTGCGGATTTGGGTCAATTCTCGTCTTCCTGCGAAATTTCTCGGATTCTTTTGGCCGTAGCGAGCAGAAGAATGAGCGGTACGACTATGTTTCCAGCCCAGTACCACCATGGTGCTGGACAATCTGGATTTGGCTTACTGAGTTCTGCGGCATTGTCACAGAAGCCGAGTTGGGAAAACATCAGCATCGGGAGGTTGAAGATTATCAGCCAGCAAATGCTACCAAGGACTGCCAGCAACAGCAGTAAACCAAGACGGACAAGCTTCACTCCGCCGCCTCGTCCAAATCCTCGCCCGCAGGCGGCATATTGTGGCCGAGCAGGCGCAGCACGTCCGCTGCGCATTCGACCACATTGCTGCCCGGGCCGTAGATGCCCTGCACGCCGGCATCGCGCAGGAAGTCATAGTCCTTCTGCGGGATCACGCCGCCGGCGATCACCTTGATGTCGCTGCGGCCCGAATCCTTTAGCAGGCCGATCAGTTCGGGGATGAGGGTTTTATGGCCCGCCGCCAAGCTGCTCGCGCCGATGGCATCCACCCCTTCGGCCAGTGCCATGTCGCGAGTCTCTTCGGGCGTCTGGAACAGCGGACCGGACAAGACCTCGAAACCCATATCGGCGAAGGCGCTGGCGATGACGTTGGCGCCGCGGTCGTGCCCGTCCTGCCCCATCTTGGCGACCATCAGCTTCGGCTTGTGGCCCAGCCGCCGCTCGACCGCCTTCACGCCTTCGACCACCTGCGCATAGCGATCGTCGTCGCCATAGGCTTCGGCGAATACGCCCCGAACCGGCGTCGGCAGGGTGTCGTAGCGGCCATAAGCATCTTCCATCGCCTGGCTGATTTCGCCCAGCGTCGCATCGTGGCGTGCCGCTTCGACCGCCAGAGCAAGGAGATTGCCCTCGCGCTGCGCCGCCCCGCGCGACAGGGCATCGAGCGCGGCGCGGCAGGCGAATTCGTCCCGCCCCGCCCGCACTTCCTGAAGCCGCGCGATCTGGCTGCGGCGCACGGCGTGGTTGTCGACATCGAGCGTGTCGATCTCGTCTTCCTTGTCGCGGCGATACTTGTTCACACCCACAATCACGGTTTCGCCCCGGTCGACGCTGGCCTGCTTGGCGGCAGCCGCCTTTTCAATCTGGGCCTTAGGTTTGCCGCTGGCGACATATTCGGTCATGCCGCCTGCCGCCTCGACCTCGGCGAGCATCGCCTTCGCCTCTTCAACCAGTGCGGCGGTAAGGCTTTCGACGTAGTAGCTGCCGCCCAGGGGATCGGCGACATTGGTCAGCCCCGCCTCTTCCTGAAGCACGAGCTGCGTGTTGCGCGCGATGCGGGCGGAGAAGTCGGTCGGCAGCGCGATCGCCTCGTCCAGCGCGTTGGTGTGAAGCGACTGCGTTCCGCCCAGCACCGCCGCCAGCGCCTCGATCGTGGTGCGGATGACGTTGTTGTACGGGTCCTGCTCCTGCAGCGAAACGCCGCTCGTCTGGCAATGCGTGCGCAGCATTTTCGACTTTTCGTTTTGCGCGCCGAGATCGGTCATCACGTCGTGCCACAGCTTGCGCGCGGCGCGCATCTTGGCGATCTCCATGAAGAAGTTCATGCCGATGCCCCAGAAGAAGGACAGCCGTGGCGCAAAAGCGTCGATGTCGAGACCCGCTTCCATCGCGCGCTTGGCGTATTCCTTGCCGTCGGCGATGGTGAAGGCGAGTTCCTGCACCGCCGTCGCCCCGGCCTCGTGCATGTGATAGCCGCTGATCGAGATCGAGTTGAAGCGCGGCATGTGCTCGCTGGTATAGGCGATGATGTCGCTCACGATCCGCATGCTCGGTTCGGGCGGGTAGATATAGGTGTTGCGGACCATGAACTCCTTGAGGATATCGTTCTGGATGGTCCCAGAAAGATTCTTCTGTTCGATCCCCTGCCGTTCGCCCGCAACGATGTAGAACGCCATCACCGGAATGACCGCGCCGTTCATCGTCATCGAGACGGACATTTCGTTGAGGGGGATCTGGTCGAACAGGATTTCCATGTCGCGCACGGTGTCGATCGCGACACCCGCCTTGCCGACATCGCCAACGACGCGCGGATGATCGCTGTCGTAACCGCGGTGAGTGGCGAGGTCGAAGGCGACGCTCAGCCCCTTCTGGCCCGCCGCGAGGTTGCGGCGGTAGAAGGCATTCGATTCCTCGGCAGTGGAAAAGCCCGCATATTGCCGGATCGTCCACGGGCGGCCGGTATACATCGAAGCATAGGGCCCGCGCGTAAAGGGCGCGATGCCGGGGACGCCGGGGTCGAGGCCTTCGGTATCTTCGCGGGTGTATAGCGGTTTGACGTCGATCCCTTCCGGCGTATGCCAGGTAAGATCACGGCCCTTCACCTCCTTGTCGGCGCGGGCTTTCCAGTCGTCGTAGGTGGGGGTCTTTTGGGTCATAAAAGAACTCAGGCTTGTGCGCTCGGACGGGCGGAAACGCTGCCGTGCCATGCGCGAAGGCTCTCGCAATCGGCGGGCATACCGCAGCCGACGAATTCCGCGAAGTCGGCTGTGGTTTGCAACAGGATGTCGGCCACACTGTAATCGGGTCCGGCCAGAAAGTCTCGGTCTGCAAAGGATTCGTCGAAGAATCGGAACGCCGCCTCGACCCGCGGGCGGTTGGCTTCACCCCACTCCTGGTTACGACCGGGAAGCGCGGCGGTGAATGCATGAGTGTGGACCCAGACCTGCGATAGCGGGATCATCAGGATCATTTCGACCCGGCGGTTCCACATCTCGACCTGCGCAATTTCGAGCGGCGCCTTGCCGAACAACGCCGGTTCGGGATGCAGCGCCTCGAGGTAGCGCATGATCGCGACGCTTTCGGCAATTACCGTGCCGTCATCCAGTTCGAGGATCGGCGTCTGCCCGCGCGGGTTCTTGGCGAGGTAGCCGGGCGCCTTCTGCTCGCGCTGCGGGATCGAGACTTCCTTAGAGGGAAGGTCGATGCCCTTCTCCGCCGCGAAGATACGGACGCGGCGCGGATTGGGCGCGGGGTTCGGGCTGTCGTAGAATAGCATTAGTGCGCACCGTCCTTCGGCGTTTCCATGATCTCGGTCAGCTGACCCATCATGTCCTTGGGGTGGAGGAAGAAGATCGGCGTGCCGTGGGCGCCTATGCGGGTGGGGCCGAGAATGCGTTTGCCCAGCCCCTCGAAATGCGCGCGGGCCTGTTCGATGTCCTCGACCTCGTGGCAGACATGGTGCTGCCCGCCGGCGGGGTTTTTGGCGAGGAAGCCGTTGATCGGGCTGCTCTCGTCAAAGGGCTCGATCAGCTCGATCTGCGTTCCGTTCATCCCACTGTCCGTGGGTGTGTTGACGAAGCAGACCTTCACCCCCTGTTCGGGCAGATCGAATGGCTCGGTAATGTCGCTCGCCCCCATGACCTCGCGGTAATAGGTGATGGAGTCCGAGATCGAGGGCGTCGCGACGCCGATGTGGTTGAGACGGCCGAGTTTCATTTGAGATTCTCCTGCACGGACTGAATGATCGCCGGCCCTTGCTTCGCGATGTAGGATATCGGTGCGATCACCCCAAACATCACGCAAAGTACGACTGTCGCCCAGAAAAAGAATGGGTTCTTTTTCCGATTGCACGTGTCGCCTCGGTAATAAATTTCGTCAGTTCTATAGGCCGCTATCAAAGCCCACCAGCAAATCGCCGCGGCGATCAGAAAAACTGAAAGAAGAGCCAGCGGGTCACTCACAACGGAATATTGTCATGCTTCTTCCAAGGGTTCTCGAGCTGTTTGCCGCGCAGCTTGCGTAGCCCCAGCGCAATCCGCCGCCGCGTAGAGTGCGGGTAGATCACCTCGTCGATATACCCGCGTGACGCAGCTACGAACGGGTTGGCAAAACGGTCTTCGTATTCCTTCGTTTTCTCGGCGATCTTGTCCGGGTCGTCGCGATCCTGGCGGAAAATGATCTCTACCGCACCTTTCGCGCCCATCACGGCGATTTCGGCGGTGGGCCAAGCGTAATTCAGATCGCCGCGCAGGTGCTTGGACGCCATGACGTCGTACGCTCCGCCATAGGCCTTGCGGGTGATGACGGTGATCTTGGGCACGGTCGCCTCGGCATAGGCGAACAGCAGCTTCGCGCCGTGCTTGATGATGCCGTTATGCTCCTGCGCAGTGCCGGGGAGGAAGCCGGGAACGTCGACGAAGGTGACGATCGGAATCTCGAAGGCATCGCAGAAGCGCACGAAACGCGCGGCCTTCTTCGAGGAATTGATGTCGAGCACGCCCGCCAGCACCATCGGCTGGTTCGCCACCACGCCCACGGTGCGCCCGTCGACCCGTCCGAACCCGGTAATGATATTGCCCGCATGCGCCGGCTGGACCTCGAAGAAATCGCCTTCGTCCAGCGTCTTCCGTATGACCTCGTGCATGTCGTAAGGCTGGTTGGCATTGTCGGGGATCAGCGTATCGAGGCTCGGCTCCTCGCGATCCCACGGATCGTCGGTCGGCCGTTCGGGCACTTCCTCGCGGTTCGAAAGCGGCAGGTAATCGAAGAAATTTCGCGTTTGCAGCAGAGTTTCGATATCGTTCTCGAACGCGACGTCGGCCACGCTGGTTTTGGTGGTATGGGTGACGGCGCCGCCCAGTTCCTCCTGAGTGACGACCTCATTGGTCACCGTTTTCACCACGTCCGGCCCGGTGACGAACATATAGCTGGAATCCTTCACCATGAAGATGAAGTCGGTCATTGCCGGGGAATAGACCGCCCCGCCCGCGCACGGCCCCATGATGAGGCTGATCTGCGGGATAACGCCGCTGGCGAGCACGTTGCGCTGGAAGACCTCGGCATAGCCGCCAAGCGAAGCGACGCCTTCCTGGATGCGCGCACCACCTGAATCGTTGAGGCCGATCAGGGGCGCGCCGACCTTCATCGCCATATCCATCACCTTGCAGATCTTCTCCGCATGGCGTTTGGAGAGGCTGCCGCCGAAGACGGTGAAGTCCTGGCTGAAGACGAAGACCAGCCGCCCGTTGATTGTGCCGCTTCCGGTGACCACCCCGTCGCCGGTGATCTTCTGGTCTTCCATGCCGAAATCGGTGCAATCATGCTCGACATAGGTGTCGAGCTCCTCGAAGCTGCCTTCGTCGAGCAGCACATCGAGCCGTTCGCGCGCAGTCAGCTTGCCCTTGGCATGCTGCGCGTCGATCCGCTTCTGTCCGCCGCCCAGCTTGGCGGCTTCGCGGCGGCGTTCCATTTCGGCGATATTGGCGGACATTCCGGCTCCCGTGAATAGGTTTGCATCGCGGTTAGACAGAGCGACGCCGCAGCGTCAATCGCGGTGGGCCGAAATCAGGAACTCCACATTGCCTTCCGGACCGGTGATCGGGCTTTCCACGATGCCCTGAACCATGAAGCCTTGCCCCTCCACCCATTCGCGGACCTCGTTGCAAACGCGGGCGTGGAGCAGGGGATCGGAGACGACGCCCTTCTTCCCCACTTCCTCGCGCCCAACCTCGAATTGCGGCTTGATAAGCGCGACGAGGCGGCAATGCCGCACCGCCAGTTCGAGCGGGCGCTCGAGCACCTTGGCAAGGCCGATGAAGCTTGCATCGCAGACTACCCAATCGCAGGGCCGATCGATCATCTGCGAAGTGAGAATGCGGGCGCTGGTCTGTTCGAGTACGGTGACCCGCTCGTCCTGTCGCAGCTTCCAAGCGAGCTGATTGGTCCCACTGTCGACCGCGAAGACATGGCCTGCCCCTCCTTGCAGCAGGACGTCGGTAAAACCGCCGGTGGAACTGCCGATATCCATCGCCACCACGCCCGCCGGATCAAGTCTGAAATGTTCGATGGCATGAGCCAGCTTGATGCCGCCCCGGCTGACCCAGGGGTGGTCGCGTCCACGCACTTCCAGCGGCGCATCGTCGGGAAGGCTCTGACCCGGTTTCGCCAGCTTTTGTTCGCCCGAAAACACCAGCCCTGCCATCACCAGCGCCTGCGCCCGCGTGCGACTTTCCACGAGGCCGCGGTCTACCAGCATCTGATCGAGACGGCGTTTTGTCGCCACGCGGCACCTTGTCTTTTGAAATCGCTTGAAACCGGTGCGGCGTAGCGCGCATTGGAGGGGCATGAAAGCCATCTACGCTCACTTTGCCGGCGCGCTCGGCCTGACCTTCGCGCTTGCCGCTTGCATTCCGCCATCGCCGGAACCCTCACCGGCGCCGGAACGCACGCCCGCCGCGCAGGAACCGGTGCCGCAGATATCTCTGCCCGCTGCCGGCCCCGATCCGGTTTATGCCAACTGGATGGATGCACCGCGCACGCCGGGCGACTGGAGTTACAACGATTTCGGCTTCGGCACCCAAGCTTTCTATTCAGACGAATCCAGCATGCGATTTGTCATGCAATGTCTAGTGGAAGACCCGGCTTCGCGCACAAAGCGCATCGCCATCGGTCGTCCCGGCAATTTTCCCGAAACTACCCAGTTTCGTATCAAAACAGAAACGGCCGAGAGAGCCTTCACGGCCCGCCCCTTCAGTTTTGGACCCACTTCTGGTGCCGCGGTATTCTTAAACGCAAACGACCCTGTGTTCGATGCGATGGCGCTTACAAAAGGCGGTTTTGCTGTAGAGACGCCGGGCTTGCCCACACTTTACCTCCCGGCATGGGCCGAAGTGACACGCGTGATCGAGGATTGCCGCTGACGGTTCGCGCGCTATTTGCGAACAGGGGAAGGCGGGTAAGTCTGACGTTGGAAAACTTTTTTTCAAGCCTTGTTTTCGCGCGGCTTCTGACTCAAATATGCTCGCAAGATCGGCGGCGAACGCGGGTCTTGGGCCCCGATGAAACGCGGGCTCTTAGCTCACTAGCGCGAAAGGAGGTGATCCGATGTCTCATGGTTCAGTAGCGAGGTCGGTGAAGATCCCTACGGAGCATACTCGGTAATCGACTTGCCAAGTAAGGCTACGTGAGCGGCTCTTCCGGCCGCTGACCATGCGAAGGGCAGCACACCGCCATGGTGTCGCTGCCCTTCTCATTTTCGGGGTCCGTACTTGCCCTCCGCAATGCTGCCGATTAGGCGCGAGGGATGGATTTCGAACACCTCCCCCACCCCGCCCCGGTTCCCGGCGAAACCCGCCAGCAGGCCATCGCCGATCCCGGTTTCGGCAAGCTCTTCACCGACCACATGGTCGTGGTCGATTACGATGCGGATGAGGGCGGCTGGCACAAGGCGACCCTCGGCCCACGTGAGCCGATCGCGCTCGATCCCGCCGCATCGGTGCTGCATTACGCTCAGGAAATCTTCGAAGGCATGAAGGCCTACAAGCAAGACGACGGCGCCCTCGCCCTGTTCCGGCCCGAACAGAATGCGCGCCGCTTCAATGCGAGCGCGCGCCGCATGGCGATGCCGGAACTGCCGGAAGATGTTTTTCTCGATGCGATCCGGCAGCTCGTTACGAAGGATCGCGAATGGGTGCCAACGGTCGATGGAGGCGCGCTCTATCTTCGGCCCTTCATGTTCGCGACCGAGGCGTTTCTGGGCGTGCGCCCTGCGCGACAATACACATTCGTCGTCATCGCCTCGCCTGTCGGCGCCTATTTCAAAGGTGGGGCGAAGCCCGTGAAGATCTGGGTCAGCCGCAATTACACCCGAGCCGCGCCCGGCGGCACCGGGGCAGCGAAGACCGGCGGCAACTACGCCGCCAGCCTCGTTCCCCAGGCGGAGGGAATCGAGAACGGTTGCGATCAGGTGGTCTTCCTCGACGCGGTCGATAAGAAATGGATCGAGGAACTGGGCGGCATGAACCTGTTTTTCGTGATGGATGACGGCAGCGTGGTCACCCCACCGCTGACCGGCACGATCCTGCCCGGCATCACGCGCGACAGCTTGGTTACCCTGTTACGCGACGAGGGCCTGACCGTGCGCGAAGAGCCTTATAGCATCGACCAATGGCGCGCCGATGCGACGACCGGCAAGCTGCTGGAGACGATGGCCTGCGGCACGGCGGCAGTGGTCACGCCTGTCGGCACGGTGCTCGGGCCCGACGGCGAGTTCACCATTGGCTCGGGCGGAACCGGCCAGATGACGACGAAGATCCGCGAAAAACTGCTCGGCATCCAGAACGGTTCGGTCGAGGACCGGCACGGCTGGGTTCAAGCGATCTAGATACGGCTCAATCGCATGGCGAGCCGGGCAAGCGCGGGCAGGCGCCCTGCCAGCGCGGCTATTGCTGGTCCTCCGCGCCTGGTTTCCGACACCCGCCACAGCGCTTCCGCCGTTCGAACGGGACGGGCGGCGCGACGGGCGAAGGCAGCTTGATAGTCCTGTGCGGATGTTCCCGAGCAGTATGCAGCGACGGCATCCTTGGCACTGGCAAGCGCGATCGACATGCCCTCTCCCGCCAGCGAAGGGATGACCGCCGCCTGGTCCCCCAACCGGTAGACGCCCGCCTCGGTCGCGCGGGCGATCCAGCCATAAGGGACGGAGCCGATCGTATCGACCGCCTCGTCGCCTTCAAGGTCGCCCAATCGTTCTGCGAACGCGGGCGCACGCTCGGCATAGGCGCGCAGCAGGTCGTGTGGCTTGCCCCCCGCGTCCGCCATCGCCGACTTTCGCAAGGCGAGGCAGACATTCGCGCTGCCGTCTTCCTGCAGGACGATGCCAGCATAGCCGCCTTCGAAGAGATGCAATTCGATTGCATCTCCGATCAGCTTCGTGCGTTCGGGCGAAGGCGGCATGCGAATGCGCAGGCCCAGCGCGGGATCATGCGATGAGCGAGGACGTGCCTCGCCGCGCACATCGTGCTTGCCGGTGGCGAGGAACAGCGCTTCGGTCCGCCATTCACAGGCATCGGTGACTATGCGGCCCGGTCCGACTTCGCGGGCACGCTCGATGACCAACTCCGCCCCGGCAGCGACGGCAGCATCCCGCAATGCGGTATCGAGCGCGCGGCGCGATAGACCGAAGCCCTGTTCGGGCAGGACCGCTTCGCTCATCTTGTCGCTTGCGAAAAGCCGCAGCCGGTTTGCTCGATGCGCGCCGAGGGCGGCTGGATCGCATCCGAGTGCGCGCAGCGCTGCCGCGGTCTTCCAGCTGAGGAACCCGCCGCAGATCGCATCGCCGACCTGTGCATCGCGATCGAGGAGGATGGGCAGCTTGCCCGCTCTTGCCAGCAGCGAGGCAGCGACGCTTCCCGCCGGGCCAGCGCCCAGCACAATGGGCCGCGTCACTGCAGTTTCTCAACGCACAGGCGGAAGGGGAAGACCCGCTCGACCTTTGCGCTTCGCACCCCCGCCTCGGCAAGCAACGGCGGCCATTCCTCGGGTCGGTAAGAACGCGCGATGCTCATCCGCCCGTCATGCCGCACGATGGGATGCCAGCCTGCGATCCGGCTTAACAGCGGGTAGCCATAGTAAGCGAAGCCGTGCCGGTGGAGGTCGTTGACGAACCAGCCAGCCTTCGCTTCGGCATCCATGAAGCGCAGAAAGACGACCAGCTGTGCGCGGGTCATGTGATGCGCGACGAGGCTGGAGACGACGCAATCGAACCCTTCGCCTGCCAGATCGGCATAATCGCCAGTGCGATATTCGATGGGCGTATCGGCAGGCGTTCGGGCGGCGGCGGCGTCCTTGCTGCGCGGATTGAGATCGATGCCCACCAACCGTACGACTTTCCCATGCTTGTCTGCCCAGCGCGCGATGGAGCGCAGCATGTCGCCATCGCCAAAACCGACATCGAGCAGTGAGAATGCTTCCCGGTCGCCGACCGCGCGTTCGAGGAAGCCGAGCGTGGGCAAACGCGCCAGGGTGACCGTGTTGACCTTTGCCAGATCGTGCAAAACGGCATGATACGTTTCCGGATCCAGCGCCGGATCGTCCATCAGTTCCTCGGCGATCAGTCGTTCGTCGAGCATCGTCTCACGCGCTCCAGCCGAAGCGGAAGCCCTCCATCGCAAGGCCCGGACCGAATGCCAGCGCGACACCGCTTTCGGGCTTTTCCCGCATGGTCCGCTCGAGCGCAAACATGAGGGTGGAAGACGACATGTTGCCGAAATCGCGCAATACGGCGCGCGAATGATCGAGCGCATCGGGTGCAAGGTCCAGCCCCCGCTCGACGGCATCGAGAATAGATCGCCCGCCGGCGTGGACGGCATAAGCTTGCGGCTTCGCCCCGTCACCAAGCACGCGCTCGCGCACCTCGTCCCGTGTCAAGGCCGATCCGATGCGGCCCGGCACTTCACCCGACAGGTGCATACGGAAACCGGTGTCGCCAATCTGCCAGGTAATGAGTTCGTCGCTTTCCTCGAGCGCGGCCGAGATGCCCTGCCCGAGATTCAGTCCCTCGCCCGAACCGCTGACGATCGCGGCCGCCGCGCCGTCGCCGAACTGCGCCCCGGCGAGAAGCGGTTCCAAGTCGACGTTCTGCTGGTGGTGCAGCGTCGACAATTCCACGGTCACTACCAGCACCCGCGCATCCTCCTCAGAGCGCACAATATGACGCGCAGTGCGCAGCGCGGTGACCGCGGCATAGCAGCCCATGAACCCGATCAGAACCCGCTCGACATCGTCGGCGAGGCCGAGGCGGCGGGCAATGATCTGGTCGATACCCGGCGCGACGAAACCGGTGCAGCTTGCCACGACGATATGCGTGATGCGTCCGAGGTCCGGCAGTTTCTCGATCGCAGCAAGGGCGAGGCGCGGCGCTTCCTCGGCATAGATTGCCATGCGCCGGTCCGTCCCGGGGGCGGCGGCGGAATAAAAACCGTCGCCTGCATCCAGTTTCGCGTCTTCTTCGCTCAACACCGACCAGCGATGTTCGATGCCGGAGCGTTCGGCCATCCGCTGATACAGTTTCGCCTGCCGCGGTTCGGCCAATTGGCGCACCGCCCACGCGCGATAATCCCGCTCGAAATCGATGGCGGGTACGGCGGTGGCGATGGCATTGATGCGTGCGGTCATGGGCGATCCGGAGGGTGGGCGATAGAGCGCCCTTTGCAGGAAACCCGCACTCTAGTCCGGCACGGTGCCCGGCGGAAGGGCGTTTCGCAATTCCGCCAGCCAAACGTCCGCCACGGCATCGCTGGGCGCGCGCCAGTCCCCACGCGGCGAGAGTGCCCCGCCTGCGCTTACCTTCGGCCCGTTCGGCAAGGCGCTGCGCTTGAACTGGCTAAATGCGAAGAAGCGCTTGAGGAACTTCTCGAGCCATTTGGCGATCGTCTGCAGGTCGTATTCGTTCTTCGCTTCCTCGGGGAAATCGATCGGCCATTTCCCATTTTCGATATCCTTCCACGCGTGCCATGCGAGGAATGCGACGTGCGACGGGCTTTGTCCGTACCGCACGATGTGGTGCAGGAAGAAGTCGTTCAGTTCGTAAGGCCCAATGATCGACTGGGTGGACTGGATCTCGCCATCCTCGCCTGCCGGCACCAGTTCTGGGCTGATCTCGGTGCCGACGATATCGAGCAGAATGTCATTCGTGCTCTCGTCGAACTGACCATTCTTCGCGCTCCAGCGGATCAGGTACTGAATCAGCGTTTTCGGAACGCCGGCGTTAACGGCATAATGGCTCATTTGGTCGCCGACGCCGTAGGTGCACCATCCGAGCGCCAGTTCGCTGAGGTCGCCCGTCCCGAGGACGAAGCCGCCATGCTGTCCGGCGAGACGGAACAGGTAATCGGTACGCAGCCCCGCCTGCACGTTCTCGAACGTCGTATCGTAAACCGGATGGCCGTCGGAGAAGGCGTGCCCCATATCCTTCAGCATCAGCTCGGCGGCGGGCTTGATGTCGATTTCCTCCGCCGTGATGCCGGTCGCTTTCATCAGCTTCCAAGCGTTCGATTTCGTGCCTTCCGAGGTTGCGAAGCCCGGCATGGTGTAGCCGCGTATATCGGTACGCGGGCGTCCCAGCCGGTCCATCGCCTTTGCGCCAACGATCAGTGCATGGGTGCTGTCGAGGCCGCCGGAGATGCCGATGGTCAGGCACTTCGCTTGTGTCGCTTCAACCCGGCGGATCAGGGCATCGACCTGAATGTTGAACGCTTCATAGCAGTCGGCGTCGAGGTGGTCGGTCCGGTTCGGCACGAAAGGGAAACGGCGGATCGGGCGTCGAAGGCCGCTATCGGCGCTCGGCGCGTGAAGATTGAAGCTCATCCGGCGATAGGTGTTTTCGGGATGGCCGGCCGCGTCGCAGGCATCGTCCCACGTCTGCATCCTCATCCGCTCGTTTGCGATCCGCTGCGTGTCGATATCGCACACGCAAAGTTCCGGCTCGTGGTCGAAGCGGACGCTTTCGATCATCATATCGCCAAGCTCGTAGATCATGCCCTGTCCGTCCCACGAAAGGTCGGTCGTGCTTTCGCCATAGCCCGAGGCCGAGTAGGCATAGGCGCAGACATTGCGGCTCGAGCTAGCCTTGGTCAGCATGTGCCGTTCGTCGGACTTTCCGATAGTGATGTTCGAGGCGGAGAGATTGAGAACGATGGTCGCGCCCGCCATCGCGGCGCGCGTGCCGGGCTGCAGTGGCGACCAGAAGTCTTCGCAGATTTCCATGCCGAAGGTGAAGCCCGGCATATCTTTCGCATCGAAGACAAGATCGGTCCCGAACGGCACTGTCTTTCCTGCAACGTCGATCTCCAGCCCGATGCAATCGCGCCCGTGCGAGAACCACCGCTTTTCGTAGAACTCACGATAGTTCGGCAGGTAACTTTTGGGCACGACACCGAGAATTTCGCCGTTTGCGATTGCTAGGGCGCAATTGTAGATCCGGCTGTTCCGGCGCAGCGGGGCACCGATCACGAGGACGGGCCGCACCTCTCGCGATACCTCTAGTATCTCGGCCAGATGCAGTTCCACTGCATCGAGCAGAGCGGATTGCAAGTGCAGGTCGTCGAGCGCGTAGGACGAGAGGCACAGTTCGGGATAGAGGAGCAGGTCGACATCCTGCGCGTGCGCCATGCGCGCCTGCTCGATTATGCCTTGCGCATTGTACGCGACATCCGCCGTGCGCACTTTCGGCGTGCTCGTCGCCAAACGGACGAAGCCGTGCGCGTGGCGGTCGTAAAAGGAATGGGTCCGCTCGTCGGCCATCGGTAATCAGCTTCCCTTGCTTGGATAACGCACCATGATGGTTCGCCATCGCTGCGGCAAGAAAAGGTTCTCAGGCGGCCTGCAGCAATTCGAGCGAGTTCGGGCATTCCTGCAGCATCTCGATCACCGCACGTTCCTCGCGCGTCTGCCAACGCGTCGCCCGCGGTAGCTTGAGCGAGGCACGCCATTCCTCCTGCCCATCGACCAGATCGAGCACGGCGGGGTGGATGTAACTCTTGCGGGTGACGGCGGGCGTGTTCCCAAGATGCTCGGCGACGCATTCCAGCAAAGCCTTCATCGGCATCTTGCCATCGCCTTCGCGCAGACACTCGAAGCCCAGAACAGTGGCATGCCAAGTGCGGAAGTTCTTTGCGGTAAATCGCTCACCCATCGCTTCTTCCAGATACTCGTTCACATCGCCGCTATCGACCGCATGGACCGTGCCATCCTCGTCGACGTACTTGAACACGTTCTGGCCTGCCAAATCCTGCATTTTTCGTACCGCCTTGGCGAGGCTCTTGTCCGACAATTTCACATCCTGCATCTTTCCGGACTTGCCCTTGTATCGCAGGCGCAAAGTCTTTCCGGTCACTTCCGCGTGGCGGCGGCGCAAAGTCGTCGCTCCGAAGCTCTTGTTGCGCTCGGCGTACCCTTCGTTCCCCACACGGATCGCGCCGAGATCGAGCAAACGCACCACGCTCGCGACGGCGCGCTCCCACGTCATTTCCTTCCCGCCGTCGAGGTCCTCTTCCACCCGCTTGCGGACCAGCGGCAGCAAATTTCCGAATGCGAGGCACTTGTCGAACTTCTCGCTTTCGCGGGCGGCCCTGAAATCGGGGTGATAGCGATATTGCTTGCGCCCCTTGGCATCGATGCCAGTCGCGAGAATATGGCCGTTCGGCGCGGGGCAGAACCACTCGTCGGTATATGCCGGCGGAAGCGCGATCGCATTTAGCCGCTTCTTCTCGGCCCGATCCTTAATCAGCGCGCCTTCCGGATCGTAATACGCCCAACCCTTGCCCGCGCCTTTGCGAGTGATGCCGGGCAATTCGTCGTCGACGTAAATGAGGTTGTTCATAGCCGGGATGAAACCGCCGATGCGCGAAGCCGGTTCCGCGCCTTGCGACGAACCGCCTGCGCGCCTAGCGCCCTTTGTCAAAGGAGAGTTCGATGTCCGATACCTATACCCCCCCTAAGGTCTGGTCGCACGATAGCGAGAATGGCGGCCGCTTCGCCAATATCAATCGGCCGACCGCCGGCGCGCGCGAGGACAAGGCGTTGCCGCGCGGCAACCATCCTTTCCAGCTTTATTCATTGGCGACGCCCAACGGCGTGAAGGCCAGCATCATGCTGGAAGAACTGCTGGAAGCCGGGCATTCGGGCGCGGAATACGATGCCTACACCATAAATATCGGCGAAGGCGAACAGTTCGGGTCAGATTTCGTCGACATCAATCCGAATTCGAAGATTCCCGCCCTGCTCGACCTGAGCGGCGACGAACCCGTGCGCGTGTTCGAAAGCGGCGCAATCCTTCTGCATCTGGCGCAAAAGTTCGGCGCTTTCCTGCCTACCGGACCGGCGCGTGCCGAAACCTATAGCTGGCTGTTCTGGCAGATCGGCAGCGCACCGTTCATTGGCGGCGGCTTCGGCCACTTCTATGCCTATGCGCCGGAGAAATTCGAATATCCGATCAACCGTTACGCCATGGAAACGAAGCGTCTGTTCGACGTGGCGGACCAGCGGCTCGCGAACAGCGAATATCTTGGCGGTGCGGACTACAATATAGCTGACATCGCGGCTTTCCCGTGGATGGCACCCTTCGTCGAGGGTAAAATCTACGAAGATGCGCGCACCTTTCTCTCCATCCACGAATACACGAATGTTGAGCGGTGGGCGAAGCGGATCGCGCAACGGCCGGGGGTAAAGCGCGGCAGGATAGTCGCAAAGACGTGGGGGGACGAGGACGCGCAACTCCGCGAACGCCATTCGGCCGCCGATTTCGACGGTAAGAGACTCTGACGACCGCGGGTAAGATGGCTGGGGTGGCAGGATTCGAACCTGCGCATGCCGGTACCAAAAACCGGTGCCTTACCGCTTGGCTACACCCCAGCAGCGAGCGCTCCTATAGCGGACCGCGAGCCAATGTGAAGGGGTTGCGATGACAGATAGGACCGATCCGGAACGGACGCCCGTCCTTGTCGGCGTTGGCCAGATCAACGACCGGCCAGCCGATCCCGCCGACGGACTAAACCCTGTCGAGCTAATGGCAGAGGCCTTGCGCGGAGCCGATAGGGATGCAGGCGGCGGACTGCTTGCCGATTGCGATTCGCTCTCCGTCGTCGCGCAGCTCGCCTGGCCGCAATTGTCGCCGGTGCATGAAAAGGTCGCCCGCGCTCTGGGCATCGCTCCGGCGCATTGCGAACAGACCGACAAGCCAAACGGCGACAGCCCCACTCGCCTCCTGCACGAAGGCGCCAACCGCATTGGACGCGGCGAAGCGCGAATCTGCGCAATCACCGGAGGGGAGGCGCTGCGCACCGCAGGCCAGCTTGCCGCGATAAAGCAGACGAAGGGCGACCCGAAACACGACGCGCTACGCGATGCGAGCCACAGGGTGCACAAGGGGTACGCGCAAAGTTACGGCCTCGTCGTCCCCACCGACGTATATCCGCTTTACGAGAACGCCCTGCGTGCGTCGCTCGGGCAAACGCTCGCCGAGGGGCAGGCGGAAAGTGGCATCCTATGGGCCGGAATGAGCGAGGTAGCCGCGAAGAGCGAGGGAGCGTGGTTGCGCGACCCCGTCGCGGCGGAAACCGTCATCACGCCAAGCGCGAAAAACCGTCCCATCGCCTTTCCGTACACCAAGCTCCAGGTCGCCAATGCGTCCGTGAATCAGGGCGCGGGCTTCATTCTCGCAAGCCTTGCAGAGGCGCGGCGGCGGGGCATTGCGGAGGATCAGCTCGTCTATATCGGCCACGGCGCGGCGGCCAGTGAGAACGAGAACTTCCTTTTGCGCGCGGATTACGCCGGGTCGGCGAGCCTGCGTTTCGTCATCGAACGGACACTGACGCTCAACGACCTGAAGCCAACCGATCTCGCCGAAGTCGAACTCTATTCCTGCTTTCCCTGCGTCCCCAAGATGGCGCGACGTGAGCTCGACTGGCCGATAGATCGACCAATCACCGTGCACGGCGGACTCACGTTCGGCGGCGGGCCGATCGGAAACTACATGAGCCACGCGGTCGCCGCGATGGCCGCTAAACTTCGCGGTACGCAGGATAAGGGGCTGCTTTTTGCCAATGGCGGCTATGCGACGCACAACCACGCGATCGTCCTGTCGGGCGCGCCGACCGGAGCGGAATTCCCGCGGCAGTTCGATATGCAAGAAGAGGCGGACAGGCGCCGCAGCGCGATCCCGCCCCTCGTGAGAAACTATGAAGGCGAAGGCGCGATCGAGACTTACACCGTCTTTTACGATGACGTCGGCCGACCGTCGGGCGGCGTCATCGTGGCACTGACGCCGGAAGGCTCGCGCACCCTCGCCCGCGTTCCCGGCACCGATACCTCGTTGATTTCATGGCTGACGTCGGGCGAGGTCGAACCGGTCGGCCAAACGGGATTGCTAAAGCGCGACGAGGCGGGCATGGCCATGTGGAGCCGCACTTAACCATGCTGGACCCCGCCCCCTCCTTTGCCCGGAACGCGTCCGACTTCCCGATGGCCGATCCTTGGAAACCGATCCGCCACGTGCGCGTGGGCGACCAGTTCGTTGCCGTGATCGATCGGCAGGGGCTGGTTAGTGCTGCGCATGAGGATGCGGCTACCGCCGATGAGCAAGGGCGTGTGCGGACCCGGCTGGTGTTCGATTCCAACGGTCAGGGCATCGCCATGGCCAAGACCGATCCGGTCTTTCGTAAAAGTTTCGCCGAGGCGGACCTTGTCCACGCTGATGGGCAATTCATCGTTGCCGTGTCGCATCGCTATTGCGAGCAACCGATACCCGAGCGCGCGCCGACGACCGATATGATACACGATTTCGCCAAGGCCTGCGAAGCCAGCGGACGCAGCTTCTATCTCCTCGGCGCGCGGGAACACACGAATGCCGGGGCCGCCGCGAAACTCAAGGAACTCTACCCCAAGCTGAATATCATCGGGCGGCATCACGGGTTCTTTCAAGGCCGCGAAGAGGAAATCCTCGCCGATATCGATCGCTGTGCGCCCGATTTTCTATGGGTCGGGCTCGGCAAGCCGCTCGAGCAGGAGTTCTGTGCGCAATACAAGCATCGCCTCAACGCGGTGTGGACGATTACCTGCGGCGGATGCTTCAATTTCGTCACCGGGGAATACCAGCGTGCTCCGCTGTGGATGCAGGATGCGGGCATCGAATGGATGCACCGCATGATGACTCAACCACGCCATCTCGCCCTGCGTTATATTAAAACCAACCCGCGCGCCTTTGCCGTCGCGCTCACCCAATCCGGGCGGCAAACGAAGACGATGCGTTTCGCCGATTGATCGGGTTTGAATGTTTCGACCACCAGTCGTTTGCTGATGCGCCGAGTTCAATCAAGAAGGCCGAGCGATGAATGCCATCAACCATCCCGGATCGAAAAAAGCCGTCGTCTATCGCATGGTGATGCCGGGGCACGTCTGCCCTTATGGCCTCAAGACGGTCGATTTGCTCAAGCGCGAAGGTTACGAGACCGAGGACCACCACCTCAAGACGCGCGCGGAGACCGACGCGTTCAAGGCAAAGCACGACGTCAGGACCACGCCGCAGACCTTTATCGGTGGAAAGCGCATTGGCGGTTACGACGATCTGCGCGAACATTTCGGCAAGTCCATCCAGAAGGATGGCGAAACCAGCTATCAGCCGGTGATCGCGATCTTCGCAGTCGCCGCACTGCTGGCATTCGCCTTCAGCTGGTATGCCGAAGGCGCGCTCTTTACCATTCTCGCTTTGGAATGGTTCGTAAGTTTATCGATGAGCTTCCTTGCCGTGCAGAAACTGCAGGATGTGCACAGTTTCTCGACCATGTTCCTGAACTACGACCTGTTGGCCCGCCGCTGGGTGCCTTACGGCTTCGTCTATCCTTTCGGCGAGGCACTGGCGGGTATCCTGATGACGGCGAAGGCGTTGCCGATCGTTTCGGTGCCGGTCGCGCTATTCATCGGGACGATCGGCGCGGTCAGCGTGTTCAAGGCGGTCTATATCGACAAGCGCGAATTGAAATGCGCCTGCGTAGGCGGCAGTTCGAACGTGCCCCTCGGCTTCGTGTCGCTGACGGAAAACCTTTTCATGATCGGCATGGGTCTCTGGATGGGCGCCAAGGCCTTTGGCTGGATCACAATTTAAAGCCGTATGTCGACCCCCGCCCATACGGTGCGCGGCACGCCCAGATCGATCGAACCGCCGCTGTTCCGTGTGACAATTGTATCGTCCGTAAGGTTTTCACCTCGCAGCACCAAAGCCAGCGTTTCAGTTACGGGCAGCCGAACATATGCGCCAAGGGTTGTGAAGGCCGGTAAACGGTCGGTCTCGATATCGTCTTCGAATTGCGCGCCGACATGTTGCACGGTCACGGCGATTAACGAGCGTTCTCCCGCCTGCCATGCAGCGCGGGCAGTCGCCACGAAGCGAGGGGTTTGGGAGGGACGGTTGCCGTCGAGGCCCGGACCACGCGCTTCCGCGTCCGTAAGGGCAAGGGAACTGTCGAACGAAAGCGCGCCGAACTGCAAGCCCCCGCTTGCCTCAATTCCCCGTGCGACGATCGCATCGATATTACGCCGCTGGCGCAGGTTCTCGCCGATGGTAACGTTGGCGATGGCATCGTCGAGCCGGTTGACGAAGCCCGTCACCGATACGCGCACCGAGCCGGTATCGTAATCCGCGCCGATCTCCGCGCCTTTCAACGTCTCGTTGCGCAGATCGGCATTCGCCTGCGTAACGACGGGAAAGACGACGAAGGGGCGATAAAGCTCGTTGAGAGTTGGCAGACGGAGGCCGGAATAGGCGGCTGCGCGAAGGCTGATGTGCGGTCCCGCACGGTATAGCGCGCCGCCGCGAAAGGACGTCTCCCATCCGCTGCGAGCAGGATAGACGATATCGTCCAACACCACCCCATCCGGAGAACGAGTACGGAAGAAGCCGCCACGAATGGTGTAGCGATCTGCGCGAGCCCCCGCAGTCAGGGTCAGATCGCCCAGCATCCAGTCGTCTTCGGCGAAAAGGCCGAAATCGGTATTCGTGCCGCCCGCATTGCGTCGTTCCGTGACGAGGCCGCTCAACGCGCTGATCGCGTCCTCGAATAATTCGCCGTCCGATCGCCGGTAATCGGCACCGACACGCAGGACGTGGTGCCCGCCTATCGGAGGACGAAGCTCGAACTTGCCGCCAAGGCCAGTCGAGGGGGTTTTGCGCTGATCGAGGACTGGCGTGAACCGCGTCGAGCTGATCACGATATTGGCGAAATTCCGCTGCTGGAGATACGCGATCGCATCGAATTCCCAAACGCCGCGTCCTACCAAGCGTACGCTCGCATCCTGCGCTTCGGACAAGCTTCGTGCGCCCTCGAAGCGCAATTCGCGCTCGTCGCGATATAGCAACATTCGCGCCTGCAATTCGATGTCGGGTGCGACCGGCACGACACCGCGCGCATGCAGCGACCAATCGTCGAAGGATGCTCGGGCCGATGCCGGTACGCGCTGATCGACCGGCGTCGTGAAAAAGCCCCGCCCCCGGTCCCAACGGCCCGAAACGACCGCATATCCAGTCCCGAGCTTCGTCGAGGCGGTCGCGCTCGCTTCGGTCTCGGCGCGATTGTCAATCAAACCTCGCGCTTCAAAAGTGGGATGAAGATCGGGAGAGGCGCTGTCCAATTCGATCGTACCGGACAGAGCGCCTGCCCCGAACGGACCCGAACCGCCACCACGCGTCACCCTGATCTCGCCGAGCCGTTCCGGCGCAATGGCATTGAACGGTACATAGCCGAAAAACGGATCGGTCATGGGGACGCCATCGAGCAGGACAAGGGCCCGGGTCGTCGCATTGCCGCCGAGCGCGCGCAGCGTCACGCCCTGCGCGGAAGGATTGGCCGAACGACTATCCGATCGCCGAAACTGCTGAACACCAGCAACCAGCGCAAGCGCGTTCTCGACCCGCCCCGAGGGCTCGCTAACCAGTTCCTCGCGCGTGATCGTCTGCGTATCGTAGGCCGGAGCGGCTGGCGTTTCGCCGAGCCCCCGACCGGTCACTACAATGGTATCGGACGGAGGCGGCTCCGCACTACCATCGGACTGCGCAAATGCTAGCGACGGACACAGCGCAAGGATCGGAAAACAGCAACTTCTGATGAACATGCCGCCCGCCTAGCAATCTCTTTCCGACGCGGCGACTGCCTTCCGGCATCGCCGCAAACCAAATGAATTACGATGCCGAGAGATAGTCTGCCACATTGGCAGCGAAGCGGCGCCATTGCTCCGTGCCGATCGGACGATCCGGGCTATCGAAATTCAATTTGGCAAGACTTGTGCCCTGACGACCGCGTAGATCGACGGACGCGGCGAACGCCGTCAGCATGCTGATCTCAATGGCCTGCACGTCACTCGCTGCAGGCGTCGAGCCCAGCGTCCCGACGAAGATCGCGCAGATAGCCGCCGGGTCGACATCGCCAGCCGCTTTTCTGGAGACAGCGCATTCCATGGGGTTCGGCCTCGAAAATTCGCTCGGTGATGCATTCGCACAAGCCGCGGATAATGCGAATGACACCAAAGCGCATACCGCTTTCTTCAACGGCATTCGGGTTAAGCGAACAGCATATTGTCGAAGTCGCCGACTACCGAGGATGCGGGCGCTTCACCTGCTATCGAACGAAAATCTGTAGCGGAAAGATTGGTACCCGGATCGACGGTGGCAAAGAGTTGCGCCTGGGATGATCCAGATCCATCCGCATCGTAGAAGAGGTTACCGGAACCTCGATCATAGATGATCCGATCTTCCGCATCCGCCGCTTCAGTACCGATATGGAATTCGTTCGCGCTCAGCACGCCGAAACTACGCAAACCTCCGAAATCTCCCGATCGAACGAGAAAGATACGGTCGGAACCCGCTTCGAAATCCGTAATCCTATCCGCGTTAGTGTCGCCGGAATACTGCATGACGAAAATATCAGAGCCGGAACCTCCGCTCAGGGTATCGTTACCGGATCCGCCAATCAGGCGATCGTTCCCCGCCCCTCCTTCAAGCGTGTCACTTCCGCTGTCGCCGACCAATCGGTCCCAGCCCGCTCCACCGAGAATTACGTCGTCGCCGTCCTGTCCATAGAGCAGGTCGTTTGCATTGCCGCCATCGATCAGATCATTGCCCGGCCCGCCGTAGGCCGTGTCCTCGTCGTCGTGACCGTAAATACGGTCATTTCCGGCTCCCCCAATCAGCGTGTCCTTACCAGCATCTCCGCGCAGAACGTCCCAGCCATCGCCACCGCGAAGGGTGTCGTTGCCATCTCCTCCACGCAAGATGTCGCTACCGAAATTGCCATCGAGCGTATCGTCACCGGCATCTCCGTTCAGCGTATCGTTGCCGTTGCCGCCGGCGAGAGTATCTGCTCCGTCTCCGCCGTGTATTTCATCGAAGCCGTTGGAGCCCGATATCGTATCGTTTCCAGCGTCTCCGAACAGAATGTCGTTGTTTAGTCCGCCACGAATGCGGTCATTGCCGTCTCCGCCGTAGATCGTGTCGGAGCCAGTACCACCGAGCAAATCGTCGTCGCCCAAATCGCCATAAATTGTATCCGGCCCTGCCATCCCACTAATGCGGTCGTTACCTGCGTTTCCGCGCAACGAATTGCTGCGATCATTGCCGAAAATCTGATCGTTCCCCGATCCGCCAATTGCCGCTTCGATGATGGTGCCGCGGGCGATCGAAATATTGCCGCGTTCGGCTCCGACCGAGGAAAAGGTTTCCTGACCAAGATCGATGACCTGATCAGTCCCGTATCCGCTGTAATCGAGCGTGTCGTAACCGCCGCTATCGACAATAGTGAATGCAACGTCCGAGAACTTGGTCGCGTCGAAAATATCACGGTCGGCATTCGAATTGAAACCGTAGGTGGTATTACCCAGCCGCGTGTCGGTCGCGATGCCATACAGACGGCCGATTGCCACGATATCCGCGCCCATCGGCGTCACCAGCGGTGCGCGGGTAAACCCTTCAGCCGCGAAATACGAGTTCTCGCGCTGATCGAAATACGACATCACCGTCGTCGACCACGAATCGTTCAAAAACAGGGCATCGGCCCCGTAGCTGGCATTCCCGTTATAATTACCCGCATGGCCGAGCCCCAGCGCATGGCCGATCTCGTGCACGTAGGTCTGGAAGGAATAGCTATCGAGACCGGTTCCGTACTGGGCGACCCAATCGCTTGACACATTGACCGTCGAAGACGTGATGGTCGAGCCGATCCGTGTGGAATCGGCAAAGGCACCATCGCCTGTGTTCTGAAAGACGATCTGGCCGCCACCGCTGATTTCGGTGAACTGAATGCCGGTGATATCGTGCCAGACTGCCAACGCCTCGCGCGCCAAGGTACGTTCCGGAGCGGACAACGCGGTAATGTTTACCGTAAGCCCTGCACCGTTAACGGAGAACGAGCGGCTCGACCCACCCCAGTATCCATTCGTCAACTGATCGGCGATCTGATCGTTGGTGTACAGCTGCAGCGGTACACTTTCATTCACCGAAACAGTATATTGCCCGGTATACTGACTGGCGAAGGAATCAGCTTCAATGTAATACGTGCCCGATCGCGCTGCCGTGAAACGCAGAAGCGAGTTGAGGCCTCCCCCGCCATCATCGTTTTCCGTTAGTAGAGATCCGTTTGCGTCGAACACGCGCAAATAGGGATCGTACAACGGATCACTGCCCGAACCATGCAGCGAGATATCGATCGTATCCCCGCCGGTCAGTTCGACCCGGATCCAATCCCTGTCGCCAACGAAGCCAAGCTCGCTGGTCAGACTTCCTCCGACGGCGATCGAGGCAGTTGTCGATGTATTGGCTGCGATGTCGGGGCCGGTTGCGTGGACCGGACCAATTTCCTGGCTGACGGCGTCGTGCGCATTCGAGAACCCGGAGCCGACATCGAAAAGAAGTTCCTCATGGGCATAGTCGGTGATCAAAGTGGCCGCGGCGAAGCCGCCTGGCGCCGCTTGCCACCCGGCCGCCGATTTCGCCACTGCGAGCGAGGACAGCGAAGCATTGCAAACCGAACACATATGAAGAACCCTCAATCCCGAATCGGCAGTTGCTTTATCCGCAACGTCCTTACCTGATCCTGAATCCGGCGCGTTATTCGCGGAACGCTGTCTCGCTCAGGCGGGTAATCGGGGTCAGGATATATTGAAGAACCGTTCGCTTGTCGCCCAGTAGGCTGACATCCGCGACCATCCCGGTTCCGATCTCCAGTTCGCGTCCGCTCGGTCCGGTCAGCGCGCTGTCGTTGGTGGCTACGCGGACGAGGTAATAGATCTCGCCTGAGTTCGGATCGACGATCGAGTCGGGCGAGATCGTCTGCACCTCCCCTTCCAGCGTACCGTACACCGCCTGATCATAGGCCGAGATGCCGACTTTGGCACGCTGGCCTAGCCGAACGGAGCCAATATCTTGCGGACTGATGCGGGCCTCAATCAGCAGGGTGTCGTCGTCGGAGACGAGTTCGACCACCGGCTCACCGGGGGAAACGGCGCTGCCTTTGGTCGTCACCAACACGCGGCTCACCTGCCCCGTCGTCGGCGCGCGCAGAGTCGTGCGTGCGACCCGCTCCTGCAGCGCCGGCAAGGTGCTCGCGCGTGCTTCGTAATCGGCCTGCGCAACGGCGAGTTCGCCGGCCGCCTGCTCGCGCCAATCCTGGCGGATGCGGGCAAGGTTGGCGCTGGCTTCGGCGACCTGCGAACTCGCTTGCGACAAGGTCGCACGCGCCGCCGCGAGATCGCTCTGGGCGGTCGCCTGCTGCGATTCCGCACGGGTCAGCGTCATGCGCGGTTCGATGCCGTTCTCAACCAGGGGGCGCACGGCATTCACCTCGTTCTGCGCCTGCGACAAAGCCGATTGTCGAGCCTGCACGGAAGCACGGGCTTGCTCTACGCCCTGGCGCGCATTTTCGATCTGCGCCTGTCCTGCAGATAGAGCGCTGCGCAATGCTGCCTGCCGAGAGGAATAGAGCGACCTTTCGACCTGCAATTGCTGCGCGGCCTCCATGTTCGCCGGTTGCGGATAGGCAGGCGCACGACCCGCAATCTCGGCCCGCAACCGCGCGATCTTCATATCGAGGGCAGCGGCGGTGGCGGACGAACTGCCGAGTTCCGCGCCGCTTTGCGTCGGATCGAGCCGCACGAGAGCCTCGCCTTCCTGTACCCGTTTGCCGGGCTGGACCAGAATATCCTCCAGCACCCCGCCTTCGAGGCTGGTGACGACCTGTAATTGCGAGCTCGAGATCACCCGCCCCTGCCCGCGCACCGTCCGGTCGATTTCGGCGAAGGCGGCCCAAATGAAGATCACCACAAAGAAGATCGTGATGCCCCAGAAGAGAATGCGCGAAGCCTTGCCCGGATCGAGATCGGCGATCCGATCTTCGACATGGCGCGGTTCGTCGTTGTCTGGAACCTGCCGGACCTGGTTGTCGAGCGGGAATTCGTTGGGGGCGTTCATGCCTGGCGCCTTATCGGTTGGGTGCCTTGGTTGAGCTTTGCGAGCACTTCGTCGCGCGGACCGTCGGCGACGACCTTGCCGCGGTCCATGATTATGATCCGGTCGACCAGCCTGAGCAGGGGCTGCCGATGGGTAACGACGACCAGCGTGCGACCGGCGAGCTCGTCGTCGAGCCGCACGATCAGATCTCCCTCGGACTGCGCATCCATCGCGCTCGAAGGTTCGTCCATCACCATGATCGGCGGCTTACCGGCCAGTGCACGGGCAATCGCGACCGACTGCCGCTGTCCGCCAGATAGGCCTTCACCCCGATCGACCAGTTTGAGATCGTATCCGTTGGCAATGTTGGACACAAACAAATCCGTTCCCGAAACGCGCGCGGCGCGCAGCATCTCGTCGTCGTCGATATAGGGGCGCTCGAGCACAATGTTCTCGCGAATGGATCCGGAGAACAGCGCCGGCTCCTGCAAAACCGAACCGATGCGCGCGCGGACGGAATAGGGATCGAACTGGGAAATATCGATGCCGTCGATCAGCACCATGCCTTCCTGCGGCGGATAAAGACCAAGGATCATGCGCGCGATGGTCGACTTGCCAGACCCGACCCTGCCGAGCAGGGCAACATGTTGGCCGGGCTCGATCTTCAGGCTGACATTGTCGAGCGCCGGAGCGCTCGCGCCGGGATACGAGAAGGTAACGTTGCGCAGTTCAATCGCGCCTGCGGTATTGCCGAGCCGGATCGGCTCTTTCGCAGGACCTTCGACCGGCTGTTCCATCAGAGTGCGAACCTGGCGATAGGCGGTGCGCGTCGCGGTGATGCGCCCGACAAGCTGCGAAATCTGCGCCAGCGGGGCGATGGCGCGGCCCGCCAGGATCGAACATGCGATGAGACCGCCGAGCGTCAGGTTGTTGTTCGCCACGGCAAACACGCCGACGACAACCACGCCGGCATAACTCAGAATGCCCGCCGTCGTGGCGAAGGTCGTCCCGACGGACGAGATCAGCCGCTGGCGCATATTGCTGCGCGCATGCTCGCGGACCGCTCCGGCCCAGCGCCGCTTGAGCATAGCATCCGCGCCGGACACCTTCACATGCTCGATGCTGCCTACGGTTTCGATAAGGACGGACTGCTTCAAGAGCCCTTGCCCCAAAGTGGTCGCCGCGATGCGCTGCAGCGCCGGTTGCGCCGCCAGCCCCACACCGATCACCAGCGGCACCATCAGGGCCGGTACGAGAACGACCCAGCCACCGATGATCGCGACGACAATCAGCGTGATAACGATGAACGGCACATCGACAACCGCGACCAGCGTAGCCGAGGCGAAGAAATCGCGGATCGTTTCCAGCTCGCGCATCATGCCGGTGAGGTGTCCGGTCGATCCCTTGCGCAGTTCCAGCCGCATGGCGAGCAGGCGGGAAAACACATCCTCCCCGACTTCCTCATCGATCTTGGCGCCGGCATGGTCGACGAAATAAGCGCGCAGCAGCTTGAGGATGAAATCGAAGATGATGATGACACCGAGGCCGATGGAGAGCGCCAGCAGCGATTCGTACGCCGCATTGGGCACGACCCGGTCGTATACCGTCATGGTGAAGAGCGCGCTGGCGAGTCCGAACAGGTTGATCAGCACGGCGGCGATGGCAACCTTGCTGTAAGTCCGCCAGTTGCGCCGAATGGGCACCATGAGCCACTCGGCAAGGCGCTTGTTCGGGACGGCAACGAGGTCTTGGTCGCTCACAGCGGGATCTCCGTTTCCTCGATTTCGAGCAGTTCGCTCATCCGACCGGTGCGCAGGATGAGGATGTAGCGCGCCGCATCGAGCTCGGCGAGCGCACGAATGTATGATCCGGCGGCATTGAGGTAGATGCTTTGGGAGTCTGCGACGTCGAACAAGGTGCCGCGAAGTGCGCCGAAGCGCGCGACCACGATATCGCGGGATTGCCGGGCGGCGCGATAGGCTTCCTCCAGCGCCGCGACCTGCGCTTCCAGCGCCTGCACATCGGACCAAGCGATTGCCGCGTCGCGCGCTGCTTCCTCACGAACGCGGTCCGCTACGGCAATGGCGGCGTCGGCATCGGCATCGGCCGCACGGGCTCGCGCCCAGACGCCGCCGCCGAAGAAGCGCCAGCCGAGATTGATGGTGCCGCGAAGGTCGTAATCGATCCGGTCTTCGAGAAATCCGTAGCGCCCGTAATCCACCCGCCCGGTGACATTGGGCAATCTGCGTGCCTTCGCCGCGCGCGCGTCCTGTTCGCGCGCCTTGGCAAGTTCCTCGTAAGTTCTGACTTCGGGGATGTCCTGCGAAGCGGCTTGTGCCCAATCGAGCGAAATGTCCCCCTCGCCTAGCATTGGAGGTCGCATCAGACGGGCGGGTGGCTCGAACCCGCTGAGCAGCCGGAAGCGTGCCTCCGCGCCTGAAAGCTGGCGCCGTGCCTGCGCCAACTGCACGGCGCCCTGCGCACGAAGCGACGCGACCCGCGAGCGATCTCCTTCCGCTGAGACGCCGAGTGCAATTCGCCGGTCGATGGCATCGTCCAGCCCGTCCTGCGCCGAAAGGAAACCTTCGTACAATCGTTCCAGCGCCTGGTAACCGAACACCTGCGTCCACGCGATGACCATCTCGCCCGCGACTTCACCGACCCGCGCCTCGCGCTGAAAGCCGGCTGCCCGCAAACGCGCCGACGCCGCTCTCGTACTGGCCAGCGCGCCGCCGAAGTCCCAGACTGGCTGGACCAACTGCAGCGTGAAGTCGGTCCGCCTGCGCGGGCGCGACCTTTCGATGAGGTTTTGCGGATCGTCGGTGAACTGGCGATCGAATGTGCGGAAGCTCGCCACATTCATATCGATGACCGGCAACAGCCCGCTCCGCGCTTCGGTCACGCGCGCTTCGGCGGCATCCTCGAGCGCCAAGGCCTCGCGCGTCGTCGGGCTGTCTTCAAGGGCCGCTACCACGATCGCGCGGAACGTATCCGCGTCGGCCGACGAATCAGCGAGAGCGAGAACCGGATCGCCGGCAAAGTCGATATCGAGCGGCGCGGCGACCGGCTCGGGAAGATCGGTGACCCCCTGTGCCTGCAAATCGGGGTCGAGATCGGGCCCCTGCATCGGAGCGGGACTTTCGACAGGACCGGTCGCCGACATGGGATCGGCCGGAACGGGATCCAACACCGGCTCTGGATCGCTAACCGATGCGGACGGCGTCGAGGGCGCGGCGGTGACCGGCTCGGGCGCCGTATTCGGCCGGTCCAGCGGTGATTGGGGAGGCGGTGCGGTGTCGACAGGGTCGGCGGGCGGTGCGTCCTGCGTAAGGATCGACGCATCGGGCGCGATGGTTTGCGCCGCCACCGGACATGCGAAGGCCGACGCAGCCGCGCCCGACAATATTGCTGCAAAGCGCCATGTGCGCGTCATGCGTCCCCAATCGTCCCGTAACGGCACAAGCCGATAGCAGGCGATAATGGCGCAGTAACCTTAAATTCCGCTTAAAAATGGGTCAGGCGGGTTGTGTCACCAGTCTCACGGGAATGCCCTTGCTGGCCGGGGTCTGCGACAGCTTATCGTGATACCAGAGCGGCACCAGCGGATTGAGCTCCGGGAAGTAACCCGCCAACGTCCCGGACGGCAAATCGTATGGCTTGACCTTCAGGCCAGACACGGCGCGGCGCCGGTCGTCCTTGCCGTCAGGGGCATCGGCAAGATCGGTGACGAGGGCTACTTCATCATCCTCACGCAATCCCTGTGCCTGCATGTCCTCCGGCCGCATCATGACGATTTTGCGGCTTCCCGAAAGGCCGCGCAGGCGATCGTTGTGGCCGTAGATCGTCGTGTTGAACTGATCGTTCGACCGCAGGGTCACGAGATGGAACCGCCCCTCCGCATCGCCGATTCCGCAAGCGTTGAGGACGCTCGGATCGGTAAATTCCGCTTTTCCGCTATCCGTCTTCCAGATGCGTTCGCGTGCCGGATTGCCGCGGAAAAAGCCGCCGGGCTCGTTCATGCGCTCGTTCATGCCGTGAAAGTCGTCGGGATAGGTCGCGGCAATGCAGTCGCGAATCTTGGAATAGTCCTGCGTCCATTCATCCCACGCGAGCTTGGGGTGGCTGCCCTGAAGGGTTGCTTCCGCCATCCCCGCGACGATTGCCGTTTCACTTTTCAGGTGCGGGCTGGCGGGCGTGCGATTGCCCCTGCTGCCGTAAATATGGCTGAAGCTGTCCTCAATGCTCACGAACTGATTGCGATCGCCTTGGAAATCCTCTTCCGAGCGGACGAGGCATGGCAATATCCAGCTTGCCTTGCCGGGCCGGCAATGTGTGGAATTAAGCTTTGTGGCGATATGGACGGTCAGGTCCATTTTCGGCCACGCCTCATGCACGCGCTCGTGATCGGGCACAGCATTGGAGAGATTGCCGCCGAGGCCGATATAGCCCTTGTTCGATCCGTCGATCACCGCTTCGAGGAACGGCACCGTAGCATGCCCATCCCGTTCAGGCGTTTCGAGATCGAACAGTTCGCGATACTTGTCGACCGGCGCGAGGGCCGTCTTCTCGGTAATGCCGACCGTGCGTTGGCCCTGTACGTTCGAGTGCCCGCGGATCGGCGAGCATCCGGCGCCCTGTCGACCGATATTACCCTTCAACAATAGCAGGTTGACCAGCAATCCGATGCCTTGCGAACCGTGCACGTGCTGGGTGATGCCCATGCCGTAAATGCCCATGACATTGTCGGCTTCGGCATAGTAATCGCCGGCCACTTCCATTTCCGCACGCGACAGCCCGCTTTCGCGTTCGAGGTCTTTCCAGTCCGTCGCTTCGATCTTGGTGACGAAATCTTCAAAGCCCGTTGTATGCTGAGCGATGAACTCCGTATCCAGCACACGCGCACGCCCTGCCGCCTGCGCTTCCTTGTCGGCATCGAGCACGCGCTTGCACACGCCCATGAGGGCGGCGATGTCCCCGCCCGGACGGACCTGGCAATACATATGATCGAGCTTGGTCGATTTGCCGACCGTCATCTGGATCGGACTCTGCGGATCGACGAATTCGCGCAGGCCTTTTTCCTTGAGCGGATTGAAAACGATGATCTTGCAGCCGCGCTGTACCGCCTTCTGCAAGGTGCGAAGGATGCGGGGGCTGTTCGTGCCGGGATTCTGACCGAGATAGAAGATCACGTCGACGTGATCGAAATCGTCCATCTGGCAGGTGCCGACCGGCGAGCCGATCACCTTCTTCATGCCGACCGAGGTCGTCTCATGGCACATGTTTGAACTGTCGGGCAGGTTGTTGTGGCCATAGGCGCGAGCGAACAGCGCGTAGAGATAGGACGGCTCAAGCGCGGCCTTTCCGCTGGCATAGAACGTAACCGCCTTGGGGTCGAGCTTGCGCAATTCCGCGCCGATCTCTTCGAAAGCCGTCTGCCAATCTGTTCGCTCGTACTTGTCCGTTTGGGGATTGTATTTGAGCGGTTCGGTTAGGCGGCCTTCCTTCTCGAGCTTGTAATCGCCCCATGTCAGCAATTCCGAAACGGTATGCTGGGCGAAAAATTCCGGCTCGCACCGCTGCATCGTCAAATCCCAAAAGGTCGCCTTCGCGCCGTTCTCGCAGAATTCGAGCGCATGCGGATCTTCCGGTTTCGTCCACGCGCACGAAGTGCACATCATTCCGCCGGGCTTGTTCAAGTCCTTCAGCGTCAGCAACGCGCCGGGCGAAGCCCGCGACGACAATTCCGACTTGGTGACCCCTTCCAGTGACCCCCAGCCCCCGGCGGCCTGTTTGTATTCCTTGGGCTTTGGTAGGTCGTTTGCCATGATCGGTCCTTACGTAGTTCGCCGGAAAAAGCGGCTATTTAGCAAAAGGTTTTGCGCTAGCGCCGTTCCCTTCGCCCTCGTAGCTTTCGAGATCTTCGCGGGTGTTGATATTTCCGAGTTTGCGCGAAAGTTCGACCCGCCGCGCCCCGCAGGCATTGGCGAACGCGATCAGCGAATGCTGCTGTTCGCTCGCCAGAAGCGCATCGAGCACTGCGATATCCGCCACTCGCCACAGCCCGACTACGGGCTGCGCAGCGACGCAAGCTGGCGCCGGTGTCAATTGGCGAACCAGATCGACTGGGAGCTTGGGGATATCGACAGCACAGGTAAGAACATAGGGCAAGCCGAGATCGCGGGCATGGCGAAGTGCGCCCGAAATACCGCCCAGCGGCCCCAAACCGGGGCGCGGCCAATCGGCCACGGTCTGGACCGGCGCGCTTCGCCGGCCGACGACGCACACGGCGTTACACTGGTCTTTCAGCACCGCCACAGCGCGGTCGAGAAGTGTTTCGCCGCCGATCTTCGCAAGCGCCTTGTCGCTGCCGAAGCGCGAAGCTTCCCCGCCGGCCAACACTGCGCCGAGCACTCGCATCAAGCGAAGCACCCGTACGGATCGTTCATGACCAGCGCCGCATCGCTACGCGCGAGCGAGACCAGCGTCAGGCGCGCAGCCGCAGCCCGTTCGACGGCGAGATCGCTGGCGGCGGAAATCGTCACCAGCGCCGGGCACCGCGCCCTTACCGTCTTCTCAACCAGCTCGTACGAACATCGTGCAGACAGCAGAATGAAACCGGTCGCCGGATCGCCGGCTTCACGCGCAAGATGGCCGACCAGTTTGTCGAGCGCATTGTGGCGCCCGATATCCTCGCGGGCGGCCACGATACGCCCTGTCCCATCGCAGAATGCGGCGGCGTGCATCGCGCCGGTTTCGCGGCCCGCAGGCTGATGGTCGCGCAGGTTGGCAAGCGCGATGGCAATCGCCTCGCGCGAGATGGCCGGAGTATGGGCAAGCGGCTGGAGCGGCCGAAGCACTTCCTCGATACTTTCCAGGCCGCACAGACCGCAACTTCCCTCGACCAGTCGAAGCCGCAGCCGCTCCTGCAACATATTGCCACGTTCCGCAGGCAAGGCGATCCGCACGATGGTCCCGCGCGCGACCTCTGCCACCTCGATGGTTTCAATCTCGCCCGCATTCGTGGCCAACCCTTCGGCCAGGGTGAAGCCGACTGCATAATCGATCAGGTCCTGCGGCGATGCCATCATCACCGCGTAACCCAACCCGTTATACTCGAACGCGACCGGAGCTTCCTGCGCGAGCGACCGCGCGCACGGTGCGCTCGTCCGCTTTTGGAAATCGATACGCAAAATCGGGTTGGCGGCGGGCCGGTTCATCGCAGGCCATAGTAGAGGGAGCGTTTTGCAAGCCAAGTCATTTCGCAACCATGCTATCCTTCGATGAAGTGACCGCCCTGTTGCGCAATGCCGCACAGCCTTTGGAAAAAACCGGTATCGATCTGGCCGACGCGGACGGGCTCGTGCTGGGCGAAGATGTAACCGCCCGCCTCGATTCCCCGCGAGCAGACGTTTCCGCGATGGATGGATATGCCGTTCGGGAGGCAGATCTGCCCGGTCCGTTCCGAATTGTTGGAACATCGAGTGCCGGAAGCCCGAGCACGACCTCGCTCGCTTCAGGCGAGGCCATGCGCATCTTCACCGGCGCGCATCTGCCAAAGGGTGCGGACCGCGTGCTGGTGCAGGAAATCGTCGAGAGCGAAGGACCGGACGCGAGGATCGTCGGAGAATATGGCGACAATCTGCACGTCCGCCGACGCGGATCGGACTATCGCGAGGGCCAGATACTACTGCGCGAAGGCACATGCGTTGATTATCGCAACGTCGTCCTCTTGGCGGGAGCCGATCGGGCAAAAGTGACGGCATGGCGTCGCCCCCGCATCGCCATCCTTTCCACCGGCGACGAATTAGCACGGCTGGGTACGGCGCACCAGACGCCTGGAACCCTGCCGGAAAGCGTTAGCTTCGGGATTGCGGCCCTTGCTCGGCAATGGGGAGCTGAACTTTCCGACCGCCGAAGCATAAGAGACGACCCTTCGGCGATTGCCTGCGCTGCAGAGAACTGTTTTGAAAGGAGCGATGTCCTCGTGACCATCGGCGGAGCGTCGGTCGGCGAGCGGGACTTCGCGCAATCCAGCATCGCAGGCGGTGGCTTCGAGCTTCTCTTCGCCAAAGCCGCTATTCGGCCCGGCAAGCCGATTTGGGCAGCGAAAAACGCGGGCTCGAAATACGTCATTGGCTTGCCGGGCAATCCGACGTCGGCAATGGTCACCGCGCGCCTCTTTCTCGCCCCCCTCCTTACGGCTCTCGGCGGCGGAAGATACGACGATGCCCTGCACTGGTTCGACCTGCCGCTCGGCGCCGCGCTTCCCGCACCCGGAGAGCGCGAACACTTCGCGCGTGGCTACCGCCACGACAACGAGGCGATACCACTGACGAACCAGCAATCGAGTTCGCAAGCGACCCTCGCGAAATCCGATTTACTCATCCGGCAAACCGCACGATCCGAAGCCATACCCCAAGGCGGATCGGCCCGTTGTCTGAGCTTTTGAGGATCACGCCATTGTGCCTCCGGCTCGCAAGGCCTAGCTGACAGACAATGGCTTCTTCCGATCGTCAGCAAAACCTCGTCGATACCTTCGGGCGCCGGATCGACTACGTCCGATTGTCCGTCACTGATCGCTGCAATCTGCGCTGTCGCTATTGCATGGCGGAAGACATGACCTTCCTGCCACGGCGCGACCTGCTGACACTGGAAGAGCTGGCCGAACTTGGCGAGCATCTCGTCCGTCGCGGCGTCACGCGTATTCGCATTACGGGCGGTGAGCCCCTCGTTCGGCGCGGCATTCTTGGCTTGTTCCGCGATCTCGGATCGATGATCGGCCGCGGGCTCGATGAGGTCACGGTGACGACCAACGGCACCGAACTGCCGAAGATGGCAGCCGAACTACATTCCGCAGGCGTCCGCCGTATCAATGTCAGCCTCGATACGCTCGATGCAGAGAAGTTTGCACACATTACCCGACGCGGCAACTTGTCGCAGGTTCTCAAAGGGATCGACGCGGCACGCACTGCCGGACTGAAGATCAAGCTCAACATGGTCGCCATGAAGGGCGTGAACGACGATGAATTCGCCGAAATGGCCGCGTGGTGCGCCGCAAACGGGCTCGATCTGTCGATCATCGAAACCATGCCGCTCGGCGAAGTGGAAGGCGATCGATCCGATACCTATCTACCCGTCGCTGCGGCCCGCGATGCGATCGAGGAACGGTTCGATCTCGTCCCCTCGCTCCACCGGACGGGCGGACCTTCGCGCTATTTCGAACTTTCGGATACAGGCAGCCGCGTGGGATTCATCTCGCCGTTGAGCAACAACTTCTGTGCCGGCTGCAACCGTATCCGCATTGCCGCGACTGGAACGATCTACGGCTGCTTAGGCCACGACCAGAAGGTGGAATTGCGCGACATCATGCGCGAAGGCGGGACGGTAGCTTTGGACGAAGCCCTCGACCGCCTGATCGCCGGCAAGCCCGAACGACACGACTTCGATATCAACCGCGTACAGCCCGCAGTAGCGCGGCATATGAGCGTGACCGGCGGTTAAGAGGAAAGTGGTGCCGCTTAGGTGACTCGAACACCTGACCCCATCATTACGAATGATGTGCTCTACCAACTGAGCTAAAGCGGCAACAGGGCGCGCCTGTAGCGGAGCCCGTCGCCCTCCGCAATGTCGAAAACGCCTTCCCGACGATGGCAGGACGCGAATGCGAGAATGGTAGCGGAGGAGGAACATATAGGGAACATGTAAGTAGCTGAAAGAGTTCGATAATTCCTTTCGGCGTTTTGAAAATACCCCCGGCGATACCCCCACCTAATCGACTTTGCGCTAAGTCGTTTGGCTGGTGCGGTCAACCGCCTCGACGCCCGTAATGTGATCGACGGCGGATCATATAAGCGGCAAAAACTGGGCCGGAAGCCGTCGGTCCGGTTGTGGGGAAGCAGTCGTGAAAAACTGCCGTTCGGCTAGCGACCCGGATCCGGTCGTTCCGGTTTGTGCTCCCGGACTAAGGCGTGCGAGCATGCGTGGGAATTGGTGCTCTGCGGTCGCGCAGATCAGGCAAAGCTGTATTGCTTGCTGCCCGTGGCGCGATCGACCTTGCCCACGTAGCGGAGGACGCGCCGAGCGGCGCTGTCGTCGACCGTGAATTCCCGACCAATCATGCGCACGAGCGACCGCGACAACGGCGGATCATCCGTTTTGCCCATCAAGCGCGCGAAGATTTCCATCGCGCGTCCGATCTGGAAGGCAACGCGATAGGGAATCGATCGAACGCCTTCGACAGACGCGCCTTGCGCTGTGGCGATCATCGACACGAATTCGCGGAAGGTCTCGGTTTCGCGATCCGCCACGAAGTAGGCTTGGCCGCCCTCGCCATGCGCCAGCGCGCATTCGATCGCCTCAATGAGGTTCTCCACGTGGCACGTCGAAAAGGGGTAGTCGCCGCGGTCGATGAAGGCGAACCGGCCTTTTTCGAGCGCTTTTGGCAGCTCGGCGCTGAACTTGTCCCCCGGTCCCCATAGAGCCGGAGGACGGAGCGCGATCGTCCGAAACCCAAGGCGATCAGCAGCAAGGACGAGTTCTTCGGAGCGAGCCTTGCTCGCCACATAGCCGGAAAAGCTGTCGGTATGGAGGCGCGCGCTCTCGTTGGCGCCTCTGGTCGGCGAGCCCTGGTTGTCCATGATGACCCCAGCTGCGCTCACATGCACGAACCTCTTCGCGCCGGCTTCGCGCGAAGCCGACAGGAGAGCCGCGGTGCCATCCACATTGGCCTTGAAATACGGACCTCGCCGCCCGGCGAAGCGGAAACAGGCGGCGGCATGAATGACCGCATCGACCTTCGGCAGGACGATCGGGTCGTCATCTTCCAGATCGGCGATGACAGGCGTTGTGCCGAGTCGGCGCAACTCTGCGGCACTGCGCTCCGAGCGCGTCAGGGGGAAAACTTCGTGCCCCGACCAGAGAAGGTGCGGCACAAGATGGCTACCGAGGAAGCCGGTGGCGCCAGTGACAAGTACCTTCATAGCTTCAATCCTTCTGTTGCCGCAGAATGGCGTTGAGCGAACCATCGCGGAGACTTTTCAGGACGTTGTTCGTCGGGGTCTTGCTACCCCTTAGATGGGCGGTGACGAAAAGCAGGGATGCGCTGTTCACGGAGGCCCACATCCAGTCGGCAGCCGATTCGACGTCGGTCGCGAGCTGGCCATCGACCTCAATCCTCCGGAGCTGAATTCGCAGCAGATCAAACGCCTGCCGCGCAGCCGGAATCTCTCCCCCGGCGAGTACGCGGCTGAGCATCGCGGCGTAGAGACGCGGTCTTTCAGCGGCGAAGAGGACATAATCGTCCCACCCATTGGTGAGCGCTGCGCTGGCGTCGTCGCCCTGCTCAGCAGCGTATTTGCGATTTAAAAACTGCTCGAACGCCACGGTCGTTGCGGCGCTGAGCAACCCATCGGCATTGCCGAAATGATGGTACAGGGTCGGTGCCGAAAGGCCGGCGATCGAAAGCACGGATCGCGTCGAAAACGTCGCCTCGCCGCCTTCTTCGAGCACCTTCAGTGCCGCCAGTATCAAGGTGTCTCGTGCGTTCATAGGAACCATATAGCGGCGCTATAGAAGGCTGTTTATAGCAGTGCTATAGAAACTTTACGAATAAGCCGCATTCGGCCAAACGCGCGCTAGGCGGTATTGGGCGCTCGCAGTGAGCATAAGCTCGGTCGCATCGTAGGTCGCGCTCGTCACCGGCGCTAGTTCAGGTATCAAAACGGCCATCGCGCAACGACTTCAGGATTCCAGCTCGACCGTCATCGTGACCGGCCGGAACCGGGATACGATTACTGCCGCGGCCGAAGGCGTTGGCGAAGTGCTTACCGCTGAACGGTTCTGGACGGACGCTTACATCGCTACGAACGTCGGGTTTCCACCCTATTCTGTTGAAGAAGTCGCAGGCGGAGCACGGTCGGGCTCGCGTCTGAACCGGGCGAGCGGGTTTACCGCGCCGCTCAGGCGGGTGCGAGCCCTGCGACCGGCCGCATCTTGGCCAGCTTACGAAGGTTCTGGGCTGCAGCGGCGAGATCGAACTCGTGTTTGGCTCCATTCGGACCGCGCAGGCGCAAGCGGTCCAGTTTGAGGATGCGTTTCAGGTGCGCGAACAGCATCTCGACCTTCTTGCGCTGGCGCCGTGAGACGAGGTAGGCATCGCTGGTCGCAATATCGCGGGCCATATCGCGGGCGCCTTCATGGACCGAGCGCATGATCTTGCGCGCCGCCAGCTTCGGCGTGCAACGTTGCTTGAGCCCGCAGGCGCCGCAGTCCTTCTCGCGGGCCCGGTAGCGGATGAAGCCATCGGCATTGGCGCGCGGACGCGGGGTGCTGAAGTTGCGGTTGGATGGACGAAGGCGATTGCCGCCGGGGCAGGTAGAGCTGTCGTCTTCATGGTCGAAGGTGAAGGCCGACCGCTCGAAGGTATCATCGCACCGCGCGGACTTGTCGAACACCGGGATATGCGACTCGATGCCGCGGTCCTCGACCAGCCAGGCCAAGTTCGGCGCGGAGCCGTAAGCCGTGTCGGCTACCAGCTTCTCGGGCCACAGGCCGAAGCGCTCCTGCGTGCGCTCGATCATCCGGCGCTGGGCGGTGACCTCGGCCTGGCGGATCGCGGTCGTCGCCTCTATATCGACGATCACCGCATGGTCGAGATCGATCAGATAGTTCGTGCTGTAAGCGTAGAAGGCCGATCCGCGCGTCGCCGCGGTCCAGCGCGATGCCGGGTCGGTGAGATTGATGCGCTTGGGCGTCACCGGGGTCGATCCGCCGAAGGCGGCATCGTCGAGCACGTCGAGATACTCGGCCACCGCGCGGCCCGCCACATCGGGAGGCAACCCTTCCTCGCCCGTCACCGAACGCTGGCGATGCACATCGGCCCGGATCAGGCTGGCATCGACGGCGAAGCCCTCGGCGCCTACTAGACCCTCGGTCATACAGCGCTCAACGGTCGTCTCGAACAGCTTGCGCAGCAGGTCGCTGTCGCGGAACCGGCCGTGACGGTTTTTCGAGAAGGTCGAGTGGTCTAGCACCGCGCCGTCGAGATCGAGCCGGCAGAACCAGCGATAGGCGAGATCCAGATGAACCTCCTCGCACAGACGCCGCTCCGAGCGGATGCCCATGCAGTAGCCCACGATCAGCATCCGGATCATCAACTTTGGATCGATCGATGGCCGACCCATCGCGCTGTAGAACGGCTTCAGGTGCTCGCGGATACCCGTCAGATCGACGAACCGGTCGATCGCGCGCAGAAGGTGATCGTCAGGCACGTGATCCTCGATGCGGAAGCTATAGAACAGCGCCTCCTGCATCACCGTCCGCTCGCCCATCATCGTCAAGTCTCCGCCTGCCTGCGAAAACTGAATCAGGACTTCACGCCAACCGCAAGCGGGAGTTTTTCAACAGAATACACCCCAATCTCGGCCGTCCGACCGCGCGTCGCAAATGCCTCGAAGCGGTCGACCGAGGTTTGACGGTCGACCGCCCGACAAGTCAGATTTCGGTTCGTTCTGCTAGAAGCAAAGCATCTTCGACATCAACGCCGAGATAGCGGACTGTGTTCTCGATCTTCGTGTGACCTAGCAAGATCTGGATAGCTCGAATGTTGCTGGTGGCCCGATAGATGATCGCGGCTTTTGTTCTCCGGAGAGAGTGTGTTCCGTATTCGGCTTTTCGCAAGCCGATCGCGGTCACCCACTCATCGACCAAGCGTGCATACTGGCGTGTGCTCATATGGCCATCTGGATCGACACGGCTTGGAAATAGGTAATCGTTTGTGGAGCCGCCTCGGCGTTCCAGCCACGCTAGCAATGTGGCTCGAACGTCGGCGGTGAGTTCAAACTGCACCGGGTGATTTGTTTTCTCCTGGATGACGGTAGCCCGATTGCGAATGTCGGCACCTGCAACCACGTCACCGATCTTAATCTTCACGAGATCGCAGCCGCGGAGTTTGCTGTCGATTGCAAGGTCGAAAAGCGTTCTGTTCCTTAGTCGTCCTTCGCGATCGAGATGAAAGCGAATCGCCCTAATCTGCTTCGTATCAGTGGACGCTTCGTTCCGACATTCTTGCCAGCGTTCCAATCCGGACGGTGACGCGTTGCCGCATCAAAACGTGAGTATCCCATTGCGTTTCTCCTCGGCCCGAATGGCCAAAGAGGTAACGTCTTGGATGTCGCGGCTTGGGTTGGTTTCGGACTGTCCGGTATTGGTAGCCTGGTTGCGTGAATCCGACAGTCGGCTAAAGCCCCCCTTACCAGTTATCAGACAGCCCGCCGGAAGGCGTCAACACCAAGGGTTCGTCAAGGCAAGCCAAAGATCGGGAAGCCGAGAGGGCCCGTCAGGTGCTTCGTATGGTATCGCTATGGCAAATTACAATCGACGATGTCACTACAGCGATCGATCGCGGAATAGAGTGTCCGATCATGATTGGTTTCGCCGATCAAGTACTGCCCACCGCGTAAAGCAGTGAGCGCGCACACGTGATCACTCCTCTCGATTCGCACCTTGCGTTCTCGCCAAATCAATTAAGACACCCGTCGCGGCATTGATGTCTAAAATGTGCGGCCCCCAGCCTGGAACGATTGCGAAGATTGAATCTTGACCCTAGTCATCACGATATGAAGCCCCCCCTTCTTGACTTGCGCATGTTCGTGGCTGTCGCGAAGTCGGGGAGTTTCGTCAAAACTGCGGCCAATTTTAATGTCTCTCCCTCGGTGGTGAGCCGTACCATTGCGGCACTAGAAGATCGTTTGTCCGTACGGCTGATCACTCGCACCACTCGCAATATTTTCCTTACCCCGGAAGGGGAGGATTACCTTCGCAGCAGTGACGATATCATCGCGCGTCTGGACGAAGCCGAAAGCAACATTTGTTCGTCAGCCAGCCCACGGGGGGAACTGCGATTGTCGGTTCCAATCAGCTTTGCCCGGCGTCAGGTTGCCCCGATATGCTCACGGTTCCGAAAGCGTTATCCGGATGTCACGATACGCTTGCTGGTGTCCGACGAATCCAATGATCTCATGTCGGCAGGCACGGATGTCGCTTTGCGCGTGGGCCTGCCGCAAGAAGGAGAATTTGTCACCAAGCGAGTGTTGAGGGCCCGGCGAGCAATCTGCGCATCGCCACAATACCTGGAAACGGTCGACAAACCCCGGACCACATCACAGCTCGTCAGCCTTGATGGTCTCATCATCGTTCGCGATGGCAAGCCACTCAACAACTGGATGTTCGAAATCGACGGCAGCATGGAAACCGTCCGAATGCCCGTGACCATGGCGAGCAATAGCGGAGAGGTTATCCACGAATGGGCTCTGGCGGGAAATGGCATCGCGCTGAAATCCCTGTGGGATGTCGAAGCTGACCTTGCAGAAGGTCGCCTGGTTGAACTGCTACGAAGCACCAGTCGTGAGAGCGCCGACATGTTTTTGATTTATCCGGAACGCCGCGGAATGGCTTCGCGAACGCGTGCATTCATCGACTTTCTTTCCGTGGAACTGGGTGAACTGGATGCACGCCTCGCATCCATCTGAAGAAGCGCAATACACCATTGTCCAAATCGCAATAAACCCGTTGCTGTCACGAGCATTGATACCCTGAGACAACCGAAGGAGATCATACGTGACCAAACCAATCTGCAATGCCTTTCTCGCGACCACTGCGAGCCTAGCGATCATCGCTTGCTCAACCCAGTCGGCCGAAACCAATGCGATGGAATCCGATACCGGAACCGAAAGTGCCGCGATGGCCGAACCGATGGGGATGCCTGTCACGGTGACGATCAACGGCGTACAGCCCGGCGGCGGCCAGGTTTTCGTAGCATTGCAAAGCGAAGGCGAATTTTTGCAAGCGGCAGGTACGTACAAGACCAAAGTGGATGCGAGTTCAGCATCGGTAACCGCCACATTCGAGGACGTTGCACCGGGGTCGTATGTTGCAGCCGCTGTCCATGACGAGAATGCGGATGGCGAGATCGAACTGGGCGGTCGTGGCCCTACCGAAGCCTGGGGGATCAGCGGCGCTGCGCAGAACGGTAAACCCGCATGGATGCCAGCGATGTTCGACGTCAGCGAAAGCGGTGGGTCCGCGATCGTTACGCTGAGCTACGACTGATAAACCTTTCCTCCTGAAAGGCTGGCCGGCTCCCCTCCGGCCAGCCTTTTACATTTTCAGAAGTCAGTATTTACTTTTTCAAAGCATCTTCGCACTTACGTTTCCGGGATACGCTTTACATCTGGGAATGAGCCTGATTTCGGAGATACCTAAATGACACATTCTCTTTCCCGTGGTATCGAACACATCGGAATGACGGTTCCGAACCACGAGACCGCGGTGCGCTTTTTTGGAGATGCGCTGGGTGCAGAAATTCTTTTCTCGCTGGTCACCAAGTCCGACGAGTCGATGGGCGCTGAAGAGCTGGGGCCCAAAAACGGTCTAGCTGCGGGTACCGCCATCGTTGCCGTGACCATGATGCGCCTGCGTAATGGTCCAAATCTCGAGATTTTCGAAATCGACTATCCGAAAGGCCAACCCGTTCGCGGCATAGCAGAGTTCGGCTTGCATCATATCAGCTTGACGGTCGACGATATGGAAGCAGTCACGAAGCGTTTCGAAGATGCCGGGGGAACCTTGCTGGAGGGGCCGTATGACCTTACCGGCCAGGAGGCTGGCGAAGGCAATCGCGGACGCTTCGGCCGGACACCCTGGGGCTTGCTGATCGAATTCGAAAGCTTTGGATCGCCGATCGAATATGATGCCGAAGCGCGCGCGCGCCGATGGTTTCCAGACGAGGGCTGAGCAACTGCCCATTCTGCCCCGCCCCATCGCAATCGAACGCGTCAGCGACCTACGCCTGTTCGCCCGGATTGCGGCCAACGGCAGCCTGTCAGCGGCGGCTCGCGAATTGGGCATGTCGCTGGGCAATGTATCGTCGCGGCTGACGCGGCTCGAACAGGCACTCAACGTTCGCCTGATGCATCGCAGCACGCGTCGCCTCCATCTCACGGCCGAGGGTGAACTGTTCCTGCAGCGTGTCATGGCGATCATTGCAGCGGTCGAAGCGTTGGAAGATTCCATCGCCGGCGGCTTCGACGAGGTCAGCGGCCGCCTGCGGATCACTTGCAGCGCGGCCTTTGCCCGTCGCCATGTGGCCCCGGTCGTCAGACGGTTAGGCGAACTCCATCCTGAAATTACGCTTGATATTTTTGCGACAGACGAAACTGTCGACCTCATCAGCGAAGGCATCGATGTCGCGATCCGGCAGTCTCCACTGCCCGATTCCAACATGATTACACGCAATCTCATTCCGAACGATCGGGTAGCTTGTGCAAGTCCCGATTATCTCAAGAAGCACGGTGCGCCGCAACATCCAGAAGAGCTCGCAGCGCACAGGTGCATAGCGATCGGCATACCGGCGCAGACCGTCTGGCCCTTCACCGGTCCGGACGGATCCGAGGCAAATGTGCAAATAAAGCCATCGCTTTATATCAGTCAGGGCGATGCTGGCCATGAAGCGGCTTTGGAAGGCGCAGGGATAGCGCTGAAATCGCGTATCGATGTGATCGGTGATTTCGCAAACGGGCGCCTCTCCGAGCTATTTCCCGGGTGGACATCCCCCGGATCACCCATCCAGGCCGTTATGCCAAGCAGCGAACAGGTCCCGGTCAAAGTACGGACCTTCCTTTCGCTTTTAAGCGACAGCCTCAAGAGCAAACTCGACGGCTACTGATACCTATTCAAACATCGGGGCGGAGCCGGGCGCTGGAGCCCGACCCCGCGCCGGTCAGATGCTGTCTACTACGCCGCCATCCACGCGCAGCGCTGCACCTGTCGTTGCCGAAGCCTGATTTGAGCAGGCATATACTATCATGTTGGCGACTTCATCGACGCTAGCGACGCGTTCGATGATCGAGGACGGTCGATTTTCCTTCACGAAATCCTTGCCCGCCTCTTCAAGAGACTTGCCGTTCTTTTTGGCATCGTCGCGGAGCATGTCTTTGACCCCGTCGGACATTGTCGGTCCCGGAAGAACAGAATTCACCGTTACGCCTGTTCCCGACAGGCGCTTTGCCAAGCCACGCGCTATGGCCGTGCAGGCGGTCTTGGTCATGCCGTAATGAATCATGTCGGACGGAATGTTGAACGCTGATTCCGAGGAAAGGAAAACGATCCGGCCCCAACCGGCGTCCATCATGGACTTCGCGTAGACACGCGAAAGTCTGACCCCTGATAGCACATTGACTTCGTAGAACCGCATCCATTCGTCGTCAGGTATTTCGAAAAAGTCGTCTGGACCGAAAACTCCGGCATTGTTCACGAGAATGTCGCAGGATGGATGCGCAGTTATCACCGCGTCGCAGCCTTCGGCCGTTCCCAAATCCGCAGTCACACCATCAACTTCGCGGTCGGGATACTTGGTTTGTAGCTTGGCAACGATTTCGTCCACATCGGACTGGCTGCGCCCGTTCACTGTTACGCTCGCTCCTGCAAAAAGCAGGCCTTCTGCCGTGCCCAATCCGATACCCTTGGTCGACCCGGTTACGATCGCGTGCTTTCCCGATAAGTCGATTTGCATGGTTGTTCCTATCGTCCGTTTCCTTTGTGAGCGGTTGATTTAGGACCCATATTCATTTCAACCATCGATCGTTGGGGAAAGGTGTCTTCAGTATTGTCGAGGAATACCGTCCCCGAGCGCGAGAGGATCTGCCTCGCAATACAGTCTTTCAAATTCCGCAATAGCTGATTGCGACTGCCGCCCGTTTGATAGGCAACCCTCGCGGCAGGAAGGCCACAATTAATGCAGTATCTTGCGATACCTTTTATCATACTCGCCGGTATCCTGAATTCCGTTCAAACCGGTGCCAACACGACCGTTGAAAGGACTATCGGGTCCGTCGGCATATCTCTTGCGATCATCGGATTTGTGACATTCCTGACCGGAGCCGTTGCAGCGATTGGCGGCCAGGCGTTGGCAGACGAGCGGATGCCACGAATCGCCGACTTGGCAAGCTTACCATGGTGGGCGTGGTTGGGAGGGGCGATGGGGGCGTTTTACGTCGCGTCGATGCTATTGTTTGCAAGTCAGGTGGGCGCGGCCGTCTTCATGGCGCTCTCCGTCACGGCGGCGGTAATAACCTCGCTTGTCATGGATCATTTCGGCCTTCTTGGATTCGAGGTGAAGCCGGCCAATATCGGCCGCATCGTCGGCGCCACAGCTATGATCGGCGGCGTCGCTCTCATCGCGAAGAGCTGACAGTATGTCGGCTGACAAAATCCCTGCGGCATCGTCACCCATCAGTGCCTATGGCCTGATTGGTGACACGCATACCACTGCCCTCGTCAATCGCTCGGGCTCGATCGACTGGCTGTGCTGGCCCCGACACGACAGTCCCGCGATTTGCACTCGTTTGCTGGATGAAAACGATGGGGGCCGGCTTACAGTTGGCGGTCCGGATTGGACCTTTCGTGATCGACGCTACTTGCCCGGGACCAATATACTCGAGACGCGTTTCACTACCGAAACGGGCGAAGTAACCGTAACCGATTTCATGGTCGTCCATCCGCCAACGACCGACCGAACCCAAGCTTGCGCGAAAACTGTCGACACGCGCCAGCGCCTTCTGCGGATTGTGACGGTCACGAAGGGAACGGTTTCCGGCCAGTTCGAGGTACGACTTCGTGCAGACTACGGGCAAAGACCCTTTGCCTTCGACCGCAAGGGCAAAGATCGACATCTTTCGGCCAAGCTGAACGAGGAACACAAATTGTGGGCCGAAAGCGACCATCCGCTTGTTTCGGGCGAAGATGGAACACTGCAGGTTCCTTTCAACCTGACGAAAAGCCACCGCGCTTTTCTCGCCTTGACCCTCGTTTCGGAGGTTCGCAGCGATAACTTGCTTTGGCTGGACGATGCGCTCGAAGAATTGCGGCACACCCGCCAGTACTGGCAGAAGTGGTCAGGCCTTATCGAATACAAAGGACCGCATCGGGCGATGGTCGAACGGTCTGCCCTCGTCCTCAAGCTTCTCACATATTCTCCTTCCGGCGCGATCATTGCTGCACCTACCACTGGCCTTCCAGAGGCCGTCCCGGGCAACCGCAATTACGATTACCGCTTCAGCTGGATCAGGGATGCCAGCTTCACCATCAATGCATTCTGCAACCTTGGCTATTCCCGCGAGGCGGAAGACTACCTGCGGTTTTTGAGTGACGCAGAGGCTTCGGACGCCAGCAAGCTACGGCTCCTCTACTCCATTTCGGACGAGCAGACAGATGAGAAGGTTCTGGACCATCTTCCGGGTTGGAACGGAATAGGACCGGTTCGCATAGGAAACGCCGCAGCTGACCAGGACCAGCATGATATTTATGGCGAATTCCTTGTGGCCGTTCATGCCTATCTTGAATCGGTCGCTTACGATCCCCCTGATTGGGCCGTCAAACGCATCCCGGCGATCGTACGCAACCTGGCGGAGCATGCGCTCCGCCATCATGGAAAACCGGACCGAGGGATTTGGGAACTGCGGGATGGCTCGGCTAAACTTCAGCACTCTCAGGCGTTGCTGTGGGTTGCCTTGGACAGGGCAGTCAAAACTGCCAGGAAACTTGGCGGCTTCAAGGAAGAGGAGATTGCGGTCTGGCAGGACGCCGCCAACCGGATCCGCCCCCTCTTCGACGACGATTGCTGGAATGCGGAACAGGGTTTTTATGCCAGATCTCCCGGATCGGACGTGCTCGACGCTGCAGTCCTGCGGACAGTCCTGTTCGATGCGCTAGAAGCTGACAGCGACCGGATGCGCAGCACGCTTGATGCGGTCGAGAGGTTGCTGACCGATCCCGAGGATCGCGACCTTGTCTACCGGTATCGTCAAGATGACGGCCTTGAGGGCAAGGAAGCCACCTTCCTGGCCTGCGCGTTCTGGCGGGTCGGCGTGCTCGCCCTGCGGGGAGATGTCGACCGAGCCGAGGCGGTCTTCGAGCGGCTGCTCGACAAGGCCAATGACCTCGGCCTCTTTTCAGAGGAAATCGAAAGCGGAAGCGACGCATTTCGTGGCAACTTTCCGCAGGCCTTCTCCCATATGTGCGTCATAAATCACGCCATTCGCCTTCAGCGATGCAGAAATGCACTGAACGCAGAACAGCGACGTAGATCCGAAAAATCGCCACAGGAAATCTTGGAGACAATAAAATGATGAGCATCACCCATCTTAAAAGACGCAACTTTCTCAAATCATCCGCTATCGGCCTGAGTGCTGGATTGGCAGCACCGGCTCTCGCACAGTCTTCATCATCATTATCATCATCCGGGATCGCCGATCCAGGGACCGGGCCACAGGCAGCGAAATCCATTCCCAATGCTGCGGTGGGTCGTCCTCAACCCGAACTGACCTATGAAAATCCCTTGCCCAAAAGCCAGCAGCTCGGATGGGCCGTGGCCGGCGTCGGCCATTATGCCCAGAACCGGGCTCTGCCCGCCATAGCGCGCGCCCGCCGGGCAAAGCTGACCGCGCTCGTTTCGGGCAACCCGGAAAAGGCTGGACGGGTCGGCGCGGGTTATGGCGTAGATGGCTCCAGTATTTACGATTACGGTGACATGGCGAGCCTGGCGCAGGACGACGCTGTGGACGTGGTTTATGTCATTACGCCGAATTCGATCCACGAACCCATAGTTACCCGCGCCTTCGAAGCGGGTAAGCACGTGATGTGCGAAAAGCCGTTCGCCACCAGTTCCGCCGCGTGCCAGCGGATGATTGATGCCGGCAAGGCCGCCGGCCGTAAACTGATGGTGGCCTATCGCGCGCATTTCGAGCCGCACAATGTCATGGCGAAGAAGTTGATAGACGAGGGGGTGCTGGGCGATGTCTGGTTCGGCACTTCCGACCATCACCGGGTGCTCGATCCGAAAGCCGAACGCGATCAATGGCGGATGGTGAAGGAGATAGCAGGTGGCGGGTCGCTTCCCGATATCGGAATCTACGCGTTCAACGGCCTTATATGGCTGCTCGGGGAAGAGCCCGTTCGCGTTCGTGGCGTTCTCACCTCACCGCCCGGCGAAGCCCGGTTCAACGAAGTCGAGGCGTTCTCGCGCGTGGACTTCGAGTTCGCGTCAGGAAAGGTTGCGCAGATTTCGTCCGGCTATACCGGGAACAAGAAGCGCATCGACATCATCGGAACCGAGGCCACGATCACGATGGACCCGGCGACAGCATACGAGGGAAACCAGCTGTCGCTGATCACGAACTCGGAAAAAACTATGATCGTGCCGGACAAGCTGACCCGCTTCCAGTTCGACGACGAAATCGACCACTTCTGCCGAGCAATTCAGGAAGGAACCGAAATTGCTACTCCAGGCGAAATGGGATTGCGCGATTTGAAGATCATCGAAGCCATTCAACGATCCGGCGAAACGAATGACTGGGTAGACCTGAACCTTTAAGTATGGGGACCAGAGGCTAGTGCCTCGCGGCACTAGCCGGGATCCGGCACTTCTGGTCGCATCGTAACATAATAATCGTCTATCAACTGGTTGAAGACGCCTTCGATATTTGCATCCCTCCACGCATCGAACTGCTTGAGGCTCGACCAGTTGGAAAGGTCTAGGGAGTTCTGAATAGCCTCGAGAGACTGCCCGGCAATGATACCTCGAAGCACCCCATCATGCAGAGCTTCAAGGTAGGACAAATAGAATTCGATATCTTCACGCGTACCGATATCCGCATGGCCGCCGATGAATACTGAAAAGTCCTTGTCCGACATGTCGGAAAGTATCGCACGGGTGGACGAGATCATGCCGTTGATATCGTAGCCATCAAGGGTCTGGTAAGGCAGGCGCCCGATCACAATCCAGTCGACAACATGTAGCGCATGTTGCTGCGGAAACAACATTGATACGGATCCCTTGCCGTTGTTTGCGCCCCAATAATCAAGGCGGATGTCGCCCGCGCCGGGCAGGGTAATCGTCAGCCGGTTATAGAACACCACATCCGGCATTCGTACATTCGCTTGGTTAAGTTTCCAGGTCTCCGCTGCCAGCTCATGCGCGATAAAAATCGTATCACCATCGTCAAGCGCTTCTCCGCCATAGGCGTGATCCGGGTGGCTATGACTATAGATCACATGCGTAATCTGTTTGTTTGGATGACGCCGTGCCAGCTCCCCTCTCAACCAAGTGGCGGCTTGTGCGCTCAGCGGATCTGCAACAGCGATGCCTTCGTCATGCACGATATAGACTGAATGATAGGACCCGGCGGTCCAGCGATAAAGTGAGCCGTCGATATGGCGAATGGCATATTGTGTGTCTTGAGCAGCAACGGGGGATGGAACGATGATGACCGAAGCCACGGTAGATACGGACATTGCGACAGCGGTCAGGATCTTGTGCAAGATTACCTCCGTATTTCGGATCGCCCCGGCCGGCAAGAAAGCATCAGGCGAACATCGTGAGACACCTACAGCATCACTCGGCCTAGCAAATCTTTTGTATCCCTTTCAGCATTAATACTCGGCAAGAGCTTTGACTGAGGAGAAGTTCCAACGTTTGAATTTTCGGTAGGCAGTCTTCCGGCATTGTGGACCGGTCTACCCTGGTCGGACCGGTATCCAAGCGTTTCACGCTGAGCGCGATTACAGCTACCCCCTAGGCGATGGCAGGGCAGAACGACAACCTCGAAGCGCATGCCGTAACGGCCCGGTTCCAATTCGCCTACTGATTGTCATGTCCGCAGGCTCTATTCCTTGCGCGAGACGTGGCTCTCTTCTGGGCCATAGCCGCAATCAACCTCTTGCATGATTCCGTCCGACACTTCCGCAGGGCCGGACAGGATCGAGATGTCTCCGGTGCTTTCCAACACCATCGACCGCACTTCCGACAGATCCTTGATGTTTGCGCCGCGCAGTTTGTTTAGCACGTCGCTCTCCGACACTCTCGTTTTTTTCAGCGCGCCCATCAGGATCTTGCCATCATACATCAACATCATCGGATCGTTCTCGATCAGGACCTGGAAGGAACGCGACTGTCGGCGCAAGCGCGCCAGGATCACCTGAGCGATCAGGAGCGCGACGATCGCGCTAAGCGCCTGCACGAGCGCAGTCCAGTTGGTCACCGTTGCCGCCGAAGCAACCAAAGAGCCGGTCGCCAGTGTGATCACGAAATCGAAAGCCGTCATTTTAGAGAAGGTCCGAAGCCCGACTATTCGGACCACAACGATGACCCAAACCAATGCGATAAGACCTAAAGCCGTGCCGCGCACGATCGCATTGAGGTAATCAGACAGGCCGAACATCATAAAATCTTTCCTTCTTTGGTCCTGTAGGACCTGGCGAATTTGGCAGTCTGTCGATCCACCGGTTCGGCGACTGCGGGCTTGCGTTCCAAACCGTATTGCAACCGCCTGAAAGCATTGAGTTATTAAATCCCGCTAAAGCATTGAGTTATTAAATCCCGCTTGTAGGCCTTCTGTTCTTTTCGGAGACGCATCGCCGCTTCGCAAGCAAAACAAGCCATCGTCAACAAATACGTGTCGGGGGGTCCATCGCTTTTAGGCTTGCGGGTTCGACATAGTAATCCAGACCGCCCACTTCGTCCAAGCGGGCATGAGCCCGGGCCAGCTCACGGCCCTAGATGTCGGCATAGTCATGTCAGGCTTCGTATCGCCGCCGAGTCGTCCGAAAATCAAGCGCCACGCTGCCGCTGCCCCGAATCTGAACGAACGATTGATTTTGGAATCAATGGATCCGGTCGGAATGGCCGCATTTAGGGCGCTTAGCTGACCAGCAGCTCACGCTAGCTGCGGCCTTGTGGCTTGTGGGCCGATAGCTGACTGTCCGGTTCTAGCTAGCCAGATTGAAAGAGCAGACCTTCCAAAAAAACCATGGCTCGGCAAGTTCTGCGTAAAGGCTTACTACCAAGCTTCGTCGTGTCTTTCCAACACCCCGCTTTCAACAACTGAAAAATCGCAACCCGTCCTAGCTTGCAGATTGATACAGCTCGATCAACATACCTTCGTTGTCCCTGATGAAGGTCCAGCGATCGCCGCTGCTGTCGGGCACATCGTTTACGGTATAGGCCAGTTCGACCCCGCTAGCCTGTAGTTCGGCGACGGTTTCATCCAAATCATCGACCACGATGGCGAAATGGTTGATGCCTCCTATCGACAGATTGCTTACGGCCTCCTTCCGTTCGGTGGCCATGGGCGAAGCGCTGTCCTTCGTCGAGAGCATCTTCTGACCGGACGAAACGATGAAGCGTCGCGTGGTAAGCAGGATGGGCTAATGCGCTGGCAACTTCCCTGATACCAACCACCGCACGAAGTGCGAGGAAGACCATGATAAACGCTCTTTACGCAGTCTACGTCGAACGTTCCGAGTTTAATTTCTGCAAGCGAGCGATGACTGCGGAAGCGGTGCTCGGTTTCGCAACGATAGGCGCCTCGATACCTCGAAGATACTCGCCGGCACGATCGAGATCGCCGGTATGGAGGACGAAGGGAATGTCATGGTCGCGCAGTGTCCTCGCGATCGCGTCGCAGGTCTCATCGCGACCAAGATTAACGTCGAGCACAGCGCCGATGAAGGCGGTTTCGCCGACTGCAGAAATAGCCTCGCGACAGTTCGATGCAGTGACAGCGTCGCAACCAACATCCTCACATGCAAACTTAAGATCGAGGGCAACGAAGGGTTCGTCCTCAACCACGAGAATGGAATTGCTCTCTTGCATATCTCAAACTTCCAGCGGGAAATGAATTTCGGCGCGAAGTCCGTCGGCTTCCCAGTAGCGATCGAGCGCACCGCGAGAGTTGGAAAGCAACGCATTGGCAATCTGGAATCCGGTGCCACCCGAAGATGGCGGACTATCGATAGGTGGTCCACAGGTCTCCTTCCACGCGATCAAAAGGCTGCCCCGCCCGAAGCGGTCGCGCTTATGCCGCCAGGATACATCGATGTGACCATCGTCGGTCGTCAGTGCGCCGTATTTCGACGCATTGGTAGCAAGCTCATGGAGCGTCAGGCCGATCGCTGAGATCGCATTGGGTTCGGTGCGGACGCTTCCTCCCGTAAATGTAAAACGACCATCCTCGGGGTCGTAGGGACGTAAAACTGCGCGAACCGCCTGTCCTACATCGGTAGTTCCAAGAAATGCCTCGTCGAGCGTGGGTTCGTAGGATCGGCCCAGCGCCTGAATTCGCTCGTTGATACGGGTGGAAACCTCGCGCGCGCCCATCGATCGGCCGGTAATGTTCACAATGCCGCCGATGACAGCGAAAACGTTCTTCAGCCGGTGCGAGACCCCTCGTGCCATCGCTTTGGCGTGGCGTTCCTCAGCGCGTGCCGCATGGACGTCCGAGACGTCCCACTGGCTACCAAAAAAATATTTGAGCTTATTCTTTTCATCGTAAATCGGCCCGAGGTGCAGCGCGTTCCAGAACTTGGTGCCGTCCTTACGGTAATTGAGCAGTTCGACCACCGCGACCTTCTCCTCGCGCAATGCCTCGCGGATACGCCCGACCTCGTCCTGATCGGTTTCGCTGCCTTGGAGGAAGCGGCAGTTGCGACCGATAATCTCGTTGCGACCGTAGCCGGTCAGGCGCTCGAACGCTTCGTTACAGAAAACGATTGGGTCGTCCTCGTGCAGCGGATCGGTCAAACAAACCGCCATGCGGGTCTGCGCCATGGCTTGTTCGAACAGCAGACCCGAGGCACCGGGAAAATCGCCGGTCTCACCCGGGCCGAAGCCTTTGTTGCTGGACAGTGCCTGGTTCGAAGGCACGGGCTTGTCCCGATCGTTCATCCGTCATCCAATCGAGGGTTATATTCGTCATTTCCAGCGAAGAACCGTTCCGGTACGCAGCATTGCCGCGGAAAGATCGCGACCATCTGCGAGTCTGCATGTCGCTACAACCCTTCCATAGCTACGACCAACCTGCCCGCAGCGCATTGGCTTGGTAGATACAACGATATGTCCGCTCTTCCATTGGCCTTTGGCACCGCCCAGCAGGCGAACCAGCGCATTACGTGCTTCGATGCCCGGGGCATCGGGGCATGGATGATGCGGTCTGCAGGTTCCGTCGATCTCGCGCACTGCGATACCGGCCAAGCGGATCTTTGGGCCTTCCTCGCACCGGATGGGCCCATCATCATCCCACACTGCTATCGGCGTACAGATTAGCATGGCGGTTGCAGCCAGTCCCATCGTGAATTCCTTCGACATTCCCCGCAGAGCTAAGGCAGCCCGGGCGTTTGCGATTTGTACGGTGCGGGCTATGTCCCTGCCAGTCAACGAGGAGATTACAGTATGAATATGGGCGACCTGATTAAGACCGTGGCGAGAGAAACCGATGTGTCGGAAGCCAAGGCGAAGGACATCGCAACCAGCCTCTTCAATGCGATTGGCGATGCCGCCGCCAGGGGCGAAGACGTCGCAATACCCCAATTCGGGAAGTTCACGGTGAAGGACCGCCCGGCGCGCGAAGGACGCAATCCCGCAACTGGCGAGAAGATGCAGATCAAGGCGTCGCGCGGCGTGTCGTTCAAAGCCGCGAAGGGCTTGAAGGACAAGATGTGATCGCTTGAATGAATCGCCGGCGAAGCTGTGATTCAGATTATGCGTTTTGCGTGATCGGCGAGGTCGGTCATTGCCGGCTCCATGCCGCTGACCGATCTCGCCGCACGCTCTTCCATTCACCTTTCCGCGATCGACCCCGCGCGTAACTGCGACCGGCGCTACCGGATCGAGCGCAGCCCGGACCTCTTCGGCGAACAGATCATCGAGCTGAGCTGGGGACGCGCCGGCTGCCGGGGACAAACCAAACGCTTATCCGCGCCCTCTCGGGAACGAGCTATCAGCTTGGTGCGCAGCGTATTGGCAAGACGCGACACGGCGCTGGTACGGATCGGCACAGCGTATCGGTCGGATCATAGCGAAACATAATTGACGCGATTATGGCATCGGAACCACAAAAGGGTTCAATGCCAAGCGTTTAATTGAACTGACAATTATTTTCGAAGCAATTCGACTGATTTGTTACCGGGCGCGCCGGTCGAACCGTTGCGCGGCCTGCACGAACAAAAATCTACGCTAGTGCTGCGACCGCGCTTCACCGAAATTGAAGCTTTTACGAACGAACCCAAAAAAAGGCGGCGACTAAAGCCGCCGCCAGGAATGGGAGTGTCGCGAACGATCTGGTTCGCAGAAGTATGATAGGCACAAGGCGAGCATTTTGCGAAGCAGGAAATCTGGAATATACCACCGCCAACTCGCCCTTTGATGTACCATCAAGGACGCAGAGCGTCTAAATATGCGAAGGATCGCTGGCATAAAGATACTGGCTATCGAACCCACTTAGTTTGCGTAAGCCCATTTCATCGCAAATTCGAAGATTGCCAGGTTTCGGCAATTGGAGGAACCCCCTCATGTATAGCGATCGGAAGCATCGATTGGCGTGAATAAGACTCATACCGCAGGCCTGCGCAAAATCCTGCTGGGTTAGCTGAAACGGAAATCGTCGACCGTCGTACAGACCGACAAGCCTTGCTCTTTCTATAATTTCCGAAATGAAATGGGCGATACGCATATCGCCCTTGAGATGGCCCAGTCGAAAGATCCATTCTCGATGTATTGCTGCATCCAAGAGGGCGGAGAGCCACATAACATGTCCGAGACGTGGAATGCGCTTTATAATGTCAGCGATACTTTTATGGCAAAATCGCGCTAGTCTTGCTTGCTGCAACGAGCCTACGGAATGATCGTGTCGCTTCATGGCGAAGCCATGGAGATCAACGAAATCTCCAGGAATGTTGATACCGACAAGATGAAGGTTTCCGTCATCCGTATGGACATGGCGTCCGACAATACCGCCTAGAACGTAATAGGAATGGTCAAGACGTTGACCCCGCTCGAAGAGAATTGAACGTGGCGGAAGTTCGATTGTATCGAGTACCGCCATTTCGAAGATGTCCCGCTCGATCGCGGACATGCTGTGCAGCAGTCGCCCTCGTGGAAACAGTTCGGTACGCAATAATCATCCTCGCCGACCATTTTTGTCTGGCGCATTCGCGGAGTATCGGCGAACCGACCGAGGCTTGAATGTCAGATTCACCAGCAACCTGTGCCAGCTGCGGCTCGGCTTATATATGCAAGAAATCGTCTTGTCAGCAGATACCTGCGGACAAAAGGATGTTCGCTTACCGCAGATACTATTATTCGGCACCTTCCATTTCCTTAAAGACGCGGGATACCTCTGGGACATCCGCGCCGTAATTTTGAACGGCATCGAATAGAGTTACACAAGGCAGCAAATATCCAGGATGAAGCAGTAGAATGAGAAAAGCGCAAATTCTCGAAATCGGCAACCGAGCTCTTGCGGCAGGAGGCATTGCCGATCTCGATCTTGCCGAAATAGCGAACGAGGTGGGTATCAAGCCGTCGAGCCTGCGCTACTATTTCAAGAACCGCGAAGATCTTGCCGAAGCCATCTTTCATAAACGGATCGAAGACGTCGGGGCTTCGCTTATGGCGGCCGGTCAAAACGACACTCTGACCGGAATGATCGGAACTTTTTTCCAGATCGAACTCGATAATTATGCTGGCTATCTCAAGGGAAAAATCGATCGCAGGGCTCAGATCGGGGAAACCCGAACACTCGATCGCTCGCGTCGCTCACGCGTTGCCGCGCGCTTCATGACCTTGCTGGAGCGTACCCGAAAAATGCTGGAAGCGAGGGGGGTTCAGCCGCGTAAGGATTCACCCCTCCTCCCCGCCCAGATGCTGCTGGAACTGTGTTTCTGGTTGCCGGCATGGATCGAGCATTTTCGCGAATGGGAGTTCGGTTCTGTCCGGGACGACCTCGCGTCGCTATTCTGCCACGGCATTGCGAAAAAGGAACCCGCTTTTGATCTCTCCTTGCATCGCAATAGCAGAATCACAGAGATGTTGGATACTGCTTCCCCCCAAGACAACTTTCTCAAAGCGGCCACCATTCTCGTCAATCAACGCGGGTATCGAGGCACGTCTATCGATGCGATCAGTGCCTCGTTGGGGGTAACCAAAGGCAGCTTCTATCATCATCATACGGAAAAACAGCGCCTCGTAGAGCAATGTTTCCATTCGAGCTACGACAGGATTTCCGCGTTTCAGCGGGATGCCAGCACCCTGGATTCGGATCCGCTGGCGGCAATCGCAACCGTGCTATCGGCGATCGTAAACGCGCAGATTTCCGACGATGCACCGCTGGTGCGCTACTCCGCGCTTCCCGGTCTGCCAAACACCATTCGCCGTTCGACGATCGCCGGAGCGAATGCGCTGGACCGCTGGTTTGTCGGACAATTAACCCGCGCGCATAAATCCGAGCACGTGATGGTGGACGTCGATCCCTATATCGCAACCCAATTCATGTCGGTGTTTGCCAATGCCGCATACGATACCGTGAAGCTCTATCGGAGCGAACCGAATGAACTCCTCGCCGGTACGATCCTCGACGCAATCTTTTTCGGTTTCCAAACCTGAGTATGGCTCAATAATTTCATCGGGCTACCAATAGGGACTTGTTTTCTTGCTGTAGTAATTCCAGTATGCCCTCGTCCGAGGGAGAGGATAAAAGAAACAGGAGGGGTATCGAGGCATAAAGCCCGCTGCCCTGACCCCTTTCCAAAGCGGATAGCGTATGGAGAGGAGAGGTCATGAAATCCCATTTCTTAAGTACGGTATGCGGCGGTGCGTTCGCGATGCTATTGTTCGCTCATCCGGTTACCGCAATTGCACAAGAGACGGTTGCCGGCGGTCCGCAGGACGACAACCAGGAGACGAACGCCGACACCATCGTGGTCACCGGTACATTGATCCGCGGGACCCCCGAAGACAGCGCCTTGCCGGTCGACGTCTTCACCAATGAAGAGCTCGCTGCGGAAGGCCAGACCTCGCCGCTCGATTTCATCAAGGACATTCCCGCCGTTGGCGGTGTGGTCGGCGATTCCAACCAGTTCCAGGTTCAGGGTCTGGGCGCAGTCGGCACCATCAATTTGCGCGGTCTCGGTCCGCAACGCACTCTGGTTCTACTCAACGGGCGCCGCACGATCGTATCGCCGGGGGACGGCCTCGTAGATACGAACCTGCTGCCGCTCTTCGCCATAGGACGGACGGAACTTCTCAAGGATGGCGCGGCGGTGACGTACGGGTCGGACGCCGTAGCCGGCGTGGCCAATTTCATTACACGAACTGGTTTTGAAGGCATCGAGGTGCAGGGCGACTACCGCTTCATCGATGACAGCGACGGCGACTGGACCGCCAGCATTCTCGGCGGTATCAATCTTGGCTCGGACGCAAACCTCATTGCCGGTTTCGGTTATCGCCACCGCTCACCCTTGGCGGCATTCGATCGCGATTTCGCGAACCTTCCGCCCGATATAAACCCTTCAGGCTATTCGGGCGTAGTCAATCCTGCCAGCTATATTCCGGCGTTGCGCATCAACGGCCCCATCCGCGATGGCACCCCCATGGGGCGCGTCGCACCATTCGGCACACCGGGTGCTACGACCCTGCTTTTGGGGGCGGGCGTCCAGGATGTCGGCTGTACCGATCTTGGCGGGGCGATCCAACCGGCCAATGGTCGCTGCTTCTATCAGTATACGGATTTCAACAATCTGGTCGAGGAATCGAATTTCTATCAGGCGTACAGCGCGCTCGATGTCGATCTCGACAGCCGTACGCGCTTCAATGCCGACGTATTGTATGCCTATAGCGAGGCATTCACGAAACTGTCGCCTTCCTATCCAGCCACCCAGGCGCCGAACGGACCCGGTCTCACATTCCCGTTTTTCGTTCCGGCTTCCAATCCGGGGTACCAGACGTTTCTCGATCAGACAGGTGCCGTATTCAACCCGGCGGCAAATGGTGTTGTGACCACTCTGTACCGTCCCTTCGCGCTCGGGGGCTATCCGTTGAGCGACGAATTCCCATATGGGAACGACAGCTTTTCCGAAAACGAAAGCTACCGCATTTCGGCCGGGTTGGAACGCGACATCGGAGAGAGTTTCACCGCAAGCCTGTACGGAACCTATATCAATGCGAGTAGCAGGGCCGCCGTTCAGGACACGCTCGGCGTCCGCTTGCAGAATGCTCTCGACGGTCTCGGGGGGCCGGATTGCGATGTGGCGAATGGGGCGCCGGGGCAGGGCAACTGCTACTACTTCAATCCTTTCTCGAATGCGATTGCGGGCAATCCCGTCACTGGCGATCTTAATCCGAACTATGTCGGACCGGATGGAAGCGATCCCCGGACCAACAACAACCGTGCGGATGTCATCGATTTCTTCACCGAGCCGGCCGCGGCGAACCGTCAGAAGGAAGAACAGTACGTCGTCGACTTTCTAATGAGTGGGACATTGGGCGGGGTCGATCTCGGTGCGGGGCCGATCGGGCTTGGCATCGGTGCACAGTACCGCAAATCCGAATTTCGCCTTCGCCCGACCAACTTCAGTAGTTCGGCGGAATTTCCCTGTCAGCAGCTCGGCGATACCGAGTGTCAATTCCCGCTCGGGCCTTTCATCTTCCAGGGCCCGCTCAACCCATCCCGAACCCAGCAGGACGTCTACGCAGTGTTCGGCGAAGTGCAGGTGCCGATTTTCGACGCACTCGAAATCAACCTGGCACTGCGTTACGAGGACTATGGCGATCCGATCGGTTCGACGCTCGATCCGAAAGGCTCGTTCCGTTTCGAAGCTACCGATTGGCTTGTCCTACGCGGTTCGGTCGGTACGACCTTCCGTGCTCCTCTGGCTGGACAAGTGCTTCCCGGCGTTCAATTCACGAACCTGACCGGGATCAATGCGGCCGGCGGTTTCTTCTTCCCGGTGGACCGGATCGGCAACCCCGACCTTGGACCGGAGGATGCCTTCACGTACAATCTCGGTTTCGTAGTCAATACAGGGCCGATCAACTTCCAGGTCGACTATTTCAGTTATGACTTCGACGGTCCGCTCGTTAGTACGCCGGAAAACCCGATCGTCAGCGCGGTGTTCAGCGGGCCGGGTGGAACCGTGGACTGCACGAGCCCGCTGGTCCCCCTGATCGGGTTCAATGGGGGGGCCTGTACGCCTGGAACGACCGCGGCGAATGGCCTCGCTCGGGTATCGACCCAATTCGTCAATGGACCGACGGTCAAGACCGACGGCTTCGATGTCGAAGCCGACTATACCTTCGATGCAGGTAACCTGGCGCTAACGGTCGGAACCGCCTTCACCTACATCCTCAATCTCGATGTGGACGATTTCGTGGTGAACGGGGTGACGGTGGTCGATGCCTACGATGCGACCGGCTTTCTGAACGCCGACCGCTCGCAAAACTCGACGCCGGAGTTGAAGTTGAATGCCTTCCTCAACGCCAATATCGGCGGGTTGAACGCGCGCTACGTCTTCCGGTATGCCAGCGGTCTGACCGACGAGCGGTACGAAAATCCGGCATTCGCGGCCACGCCGTTCGGCCAATCGTTCTACGGCGAAGAGATCGACGAATTTACCCAGCACGACCTGACACTATTGTACGACTTGCCGTTCGATAATCTCGACGTGCAGCTTCAGGGTTCGGTCGAGAATATCTTCGATCAGGATCCCCCCGGGACGCGTCAGGTCCTGGGGTACGACCCGTTCGTCGGTAACCCCCTGGGCCGTGTCTTCCGTGTCGGCATAAAGGCAGATTTCTGATTTCTCGATTGAATACGCAGAGCCGGAGGGATCTCCGGCTCTGCTCTTTACGCGTGCTCGGAACAACTACCGTCATGCGAACTGATGTGTCCGAGTGTTTCCGCCTGTAAAAGGATCGCGCCATGTTTCGACTTAACCTCTCGTCGATCAGCCTGCTGGCAGTTCTTTCAATCGCCGTTCCGGCTAACGCGCAGGACGCAGTACCACAGGTAACACCGACCGTCGCCACGCAGCAGGGCGAAGTACAGGGGCTGAAGGACGACGGGATCGATGCGTATCTCGGAATCCCCTACGCTGCTCCGCCAATCGGACAGCTCCGTTTCATGCCGCCCGCCGAACCCGAAGCATGGTCCGGCATTTATGATGCAACCAGCCACGGTGCACCATGCATGCAGAATTATACGCCGAGCGGCCCGGTGACGACGGAACAGACTCGCCGCATCCAAGGCATTTTTCCGACCTATGGCGAACAGAAAATCGACAATGAAGATTGTCTGTTCCTCAATGTCTGGACGCCGGCTGCGGATGGCGGGACAAGACCCGTCATGGTCTGGTTCCACGGCGGCGGTTATGCTTATGGCTCGGGCAACTGGCCCGCCTATGACGGTCGCAATCTCGCCGCGAAGGGTGATGTGGTTGTCGTCACTGTAAACCATCGCCTCAATGCGTTCGGTTACATGAACCTCGCAGAGGCTTTCGGCGAAACGTACGCTGCATCGGGAAATGTTGGCAATCTTGACCTCGTGCGCTCGCTTGAATGGGTGCGCGACAATATCGCTGCATTCGGAGGCGATCCCGAAAATGTCACGATCATGGGGGAATCGGGAGGCGGATCGAAGGTCAGCCACCTCATGGCGATGCCCAGTGCCGCCGGCCTGTTCGACAAGGCGATCGTGCAATCCGGTCCCGCGGTCACGAGCGGCGATCCGGTGGAAGCGGCCGGATACGCCGGGAAGGTTCTCGCCGAAGCGGGCGTCGACACGCCGGAGAAACTTGCTGCCCTATCGAGCGACGAGCTCCTTTCCGCAGTTCGCCGCGCGACCCCTTCAGAGAGCGGGTTCGGCCGTGGTCCCAGTTTCGGACCGATCGCGGATGGTACCATCCTGCCACGCGACCCATTCCTTCCAAGCGCGCCCGAACAGTCTTCGAACATCCCGCTTCTGATCGGGTACAACAAGGACGAGATGACGCTGTTTCTTGCCGCTCAACCCTGGTTCGGCCGAATAGACGATACGGCGCTCGACGCGATGGCGGCAAGCATGGGTGCAGATGCGCAAGCGGCGATTGCCGCTTACCGCGAAATGCGCCCCGACTATTCGGCAACGCATATCGCAAGTAACGCGCTCGGCGCGCGGTTCGTGCAAGGCACTTATGCGCTCGCCGATCAGCAGGCGCGCACGGCGAATGCTCCCGTTTTCGTCTATCGACTGGACTGGGAAACGCCGGTCGCGAATGGAATGCTCAAATCGCCGCATACGCTCGACATTCCTTTGATGTTCAACAACGCGGAAGAAAGTGTTGCTCTCTTAGGAAACGGCGAAGCGCCGGCACGGATGGCCGCAATGATGAGCGAAGCCTGGATTGCGTTCGCACACGAGGGTGTCCCGAAGAGCGCCTTACTTCCCGAATGGCAGCCTTATACGACTGATGAGCGCGCTGTCATGTTGTTGAACCTCGAACCAGAAATTGCGATGGACCCGGAGCGCACGGTCCGAACATTGAAATCGCGATAAGTTCGATTTCCAAAGCTTCTTCTATACCACGCGCACCGCTGACGTAAGAATTCGCCTATTTCTGTGGCAGGAAACAAGCGGGCGTTAAATAGGAATGTGTTCCGGATAAAATTGCAGCGAAAGGGGACCCTCAAGGCGTAGCGTATATAAGCCACCTACCTCACGTTAAATTTTAACGAAAGTTCGCCATCCCCGAACACCAAGTTGTTATGGCGTCACTTCGCCTTTTCTCACAGTCGCCAAATTCTTGATAGCTAAATTGAGACCGATGGCGGGTGTCTGGTAACTTAAGCTTATGCTAACCATCAAATTGGTATATGAGTTCTTACACGTAGGGGGTTAATCGTCAGGGAGGAACCATGGAGCCGCGAAGCGTGCATGACGACGAAGAAGCGTGCGTCCGCGCCGCTGTTGTTTTCCTTGGACACGAGATTGTCGACCTGATCGAGCGTGCCGAAGCTCTCGACCTTGACGCGGTCGCCGCGCTTCTCAATCGTGCGGCAAACCTTTGCTCACCCGAGGTGCCTGATCCCGACGCAACCTGAAACCGAATACGCCGACAAAATTGCGGCTACCGCGCTGACCAAGCGGCAGCGCGAAGTGCTTGAGCTATCGGCCCGCCGCAGGTCCGCGAAGCTCATCGCGGATGAGCTCGGTATATCGGAAGGTCGTGTCAATCAGCATATCGCCAACATCAAACAGCGCCTCGGCGTAAACGATCTCGCCGGCTTGCATGATTGGCACGAAAGGCTCGTCGAGACCTGTAGAAAACCTGCAGGGCAGAAACTTGAAGTCCCGAATACACCCGATGTCGGCAAGGAAAGCGGCGGGGCTTTTCCCGATCAGGTTTCGGTTTCCGACGCCATGCCAATGCGGCATTCGGCGCCATGGGAAAGCGATACCTTTCGAGTTGGCCCTGGAGCACTCGACGATCGGGATGAAACCCTGCGGCGGTGGTTGCTGATGTTCAAAGTCGCGATGGCAATTCCTGCTTTGATCGCCGTCTTGATCATTGCGCGTTGGGCTATCACCGCCATAGCTACACCCCCGTCCTGATCGGCTCCCCGTGCAATGCCAGCCCCTTCGAAAAGGGCTGGTACGAAGGGACGTCTTATCATGCTTACACTGCCAATCCTTGGCCAGCGCATCCAGCGCGAGGTTCAAGAAGCCGAAACCGCTCTCAACGATGCGATCGCAAAAGTCGCCGCCCTAACCGCCAGTTGCGCGCAGGCCCGCTCTTTTCCGGAAATCGGCGCTACGACGGGCCAAGCGACGATGCGCCGGCTCGTAGAGGCGTCTCAGCTCGTTACTCAAGCCAGCGGTCAGATCGCGCGGGTTCACGGCGAACTTCGCTCACTTAATGACGACCGTATCGTAATGGTGCCGGACTTCAATGGCGACTGCCCGCCCGCGACCGCGACCGCCACCGTCTCAGCCGTTCAAGCAGCCTGATTGACCGCGCCGCCATGATGCCTCAATCTTCGCACGATGTTTCTATGGCAGAACCGAGGCACGATACAGGTGCTGGCGGTCATTGTGTTGACGATCGTCTCATGGCGGCGCGGGGCAGCGCCGGAGCGCGCGACTGCCCTCGTGCTGCTTGGCATGACGATAATTACGTGGATCTATCGCCTGTTGCAGTTCTCCAGCCTGCCGGACACGTTCATGGGCGGATTCTTCGAGACCAATGCTGTGTATGTGGCGATCGACAGCGTAGCTCTAACATCACTGATCTTCATCGCCATACAGGCGAACCGCGGCTACCCGATCTGGATAGCTGGGTTTCAGATCACTGCCACGATGATGCATTTTGTGAACGAGATAGCCAAGGCACAGGCGCCCTTTGCTTATGCGCTACTCAACGTTCTTCCATTTTATTTCATGATGGGGTCGCAGGCTTGGGGGCTGATCGCCCACATGCGACGAGTGAAACGCTTGGGATCATACCCGAGCTGGCGAAAGTCCTTCGACCCTTCGCGGGAAATGCGGCCGAAGTAGCGGCCAAGCGGCTGATAGAACAATTTGGTTCGCCTGCGCGCCTATTGAGTGCATCACCGCAAGCAATTCGGGATGCTCTGAAGGAAAGCCCCGCGGTGGGTGATTACCTTATCGCCGCCCGGGAGTTTTCAGATTTCGCTTCGCGAGCAACGCTTGTCGGAGAGCCAATCGTTATCCGATCAAACCAGTTCCGCCGCTACCTTGCTTCGACAATTGGTTCGCGCCCAACCGAAACGGTGTTGGCTATATTTCTGGACGAGGCCAACGGCTTCCTCGCGACCGAAATTCTGGCGATGGGATCGGAGAGCGCGGCCGAATTCCCGGTTCGGCTGCTTATTGCACGAGCTCTTGAGGTGGGAGCGCGAGGAATGGTGCTGGCTCACAACCATCCTTCGGGTTCCGCCATGCCGAGCGAGCAGGATCACGTGGCGACCGAGCATATTCGTGGTGTGACGGCTTCTCTTGGAATCAATCTGCTCGATCACGTAATCGTCGCGCGCGGACAAATATTCAGCATGGCAAAGGGCGCTTCGCTGTGATGGATTTAAATGAGTGTCGATGGGTTTGGCGGGTTTGGGATTTTTTGTGATGGAGACGAAGGAGACTGTGCATGTGGTCGCGGAAACCAGCGATACACGAGCTGAGCTTGCTCGTACGGTATTTTCCCTTGGCCATCATGCTGAAGTTTATAGCTCCTATGATGAAATACTCCACCTCGGCCCAAGCCATGGCATAATACTTGCCGAGGATATTATCGATCAGAACGGCGCCGCGGCGTTGCTTAGCGGTATGGCGATCAATGGTATCTGGTGCCCGGTCATTGCGGCTGCATCGGACGTGAAAGTTACACGTATCGTTGAGGCCCTGCGAGCCGGGGTTGTCGATTATCTCGCTCCGACGATTGGAACTGAAGCCCTGAAGGTCGCATTGGAGCGTGCGGCGTCCCATGGCGAGCGGTCGAATGCCACCCGGCGCGACTCAGTGAAGGCGCACGCTGCTCTGCGTAGACTGACGACACGAGAACTCGAAGTCGTCGATCTGTTGGTTGACGGTTCACGTAATAAGGAAATTGCTCGTACGCTTGGGATCAGTCCTCGCACGGTTGAGACTTATCGAGCTAATGTGATGGTAAAGCTTGAAGCGAAAACTTTCGCCGACGTCATCCGCTATCGATTGGCTGCGAGAGCTGACGAAGCATAATGCCACTCTTCATAAGGAGTAGGTATCGTGTCTTATTGTCCGAGTTAAGACAGACTTCTTTTGTGGGAAAAAAGGCTGAAGCGGTGGTCTGATTTCCACTCCAATTTGAGGCGTTCGACAGGGAGTACGAACCGCCAAAAAGTGAGCTGCCGGCTTTGCCGCGATTGGACCCGGAACCGGACAGTCAGCTACCGGCCCATAGCGGGCATTTGAACCGCAAGTTTCGAGCGACGACTTCTGAGCCGATTGCTGCCTGTCCGGTTCTAGCTAGCAAGAATGGAAGAGCAGACCTTCTGGAAAAAGATCAAGGCTCGGCAAATTCTGCGTAAAGCCTCAATACCAAGCTTCGTCGTGTCCTTCCATCTCTCCAATTTCAGCAACTGGAAAATCGCAACCCGTTCTAGCTTGCAGGTTGATATAGTTCGATCAACATACCTTCATTGTCCCTGATGAAAGTCCAGCGATCGCCGCTGCCGTCGGGCACATCATTTACGGTGTAGGCCAGTTCAACCCCGTCAGCCTGTAGCTCGGCGACGGTCTTATCCAGATCATCGACTACGATGGCGAAATGGTTGATGCCTCCGATCGACAGATTGCTTACGGCCTCCTTCCGTTCGGTGGCCATTGGCGACGCGCCCTCTATCTGGAACAATTCCAGGCGGAGACTGCCGCGTGCAATGAACGCTACCTTGGCGCCCGGAAATTCGAACCCGCTTTGATGCTCGAAGCCCAGATGCTTCGCATACCAGGCGATGCTCTCTTCCAGATCCTGCACGACGACGCCGATGTGGTCGAAGGTCTTGAGGCGGTTTGACATTATAATGCTCCTTTGCGGAAATATGGGGGTCCGAGCTTCGGGTCAGTCATTCCTCTGAAGCCTCAGGTGGTGAAAGGCGCTGCCGCAGTGTCTTCACGAGATCGGCCGCGGTCTCCACCGCGTCGGGCGACAGGCCGGATGCCAGCTGTTCGACCCATCGAAGCTGGCGTTCGCTCGCCCTTCGATACGTATCCGCGCCCTGATCGGTCATAACGACCAGCATTGCGCGCTGATGGTTCGGGTTGGTTTCGAGGCGAACGAAACCTGCTGCACGCAGATCGTCGACTACCCTCTGCACTGCTTGCCGGGTCAGTCCCATCGCACGTGCCAGATGCGCTACCGGTGCCGGCATGGGCGACCGCGCGATGGCCCCCAAGACCTGCCAGCGCGCGCTGGTAAGGCCCAAATCCTGAACAAGCGCGTCGCCGGTCGATAAAAGCTCTCCATTCAGGCGGAATATGTCCAGAACCAAGGCCGTCAGCGCATTGCCGAGCGCAGTGCGACCGCCGATCAATGTGTTTGCCGAAGTGTTCATGACAGTGATGTGCCCATTCGACCGCATATTGTCAAGATGGCAGTACATTGTCTATTAGAATGCGTGTCTGCCAGCTTCTGCTCCGCTTGAAGCGTGGCAATTGCGACCGTTGGACCCATTGCATCGTTTGAAATGCGCAGCGGCGCCGGGGGAAGGAATTGCTCGGCAGATGGGCCTGATCAGGACTGCTTTTCCAAGACGGGCAGACAATAACTCGGCGACTGGTCGAATACCGTCGCGCCCATCGTTTTCGCTATTCGGCTTGGCAGCTCGCGCGAGCGCTTGCGCTTCTGTTCAATTCAATCGCAGTCAGCTTCATCTCCTGTTCGACAACCTGCATGAACCCAAGCGCGATATCGAGTTCGGCGTCCGAGATGCCGCCGATGATGGCTTTCATGCGCGCAACGTGCTTGTCGTAGATTGCATCGACGAAGTCGGCCGAGCCATCCGTAAGTCGCAGGAGCCGAATTCGCTTATCCTTGGGAGATGGCTGTTTTGCGATAAGCTTGCGCTCGATCAGCTTGGCCACGACTGCACTGATCGAAGCCTGCGTGATGCCGATCTCACGCGCCAGATCGGAAGCGGTCAGCGGGCCCAGGTGGCGGATTAGCTGCAAGCATTCGAGCTGCGTGACGTTGAGGTCTAGCAGTCGCGCCGCGGCCTGCTGGAACACGACCGTCCGTGCGCCGAACTGCTGGGCGATGAGCGAATACCGCTCGAAACGGGCTTGGGTGACATTCTTCGGCACAAAACCGCCCCTAGTTAGTTAGGCAAACTAAGTATATCTTAGCGTGGCGTTCAGCGGATCGCCACCATAACGCGAACAAACAGGAGCTTGCGCTATCGCCTCTCGTACCAAGACCGCACTCGTCACCGGCGCCGCCACCGGCATCGGAGCCGCCCTCGCCAAAGCCCTCACAATTGATGGCCATCGGGTCTACGGCGCCGACCTGTCGTGGGACAGCGAGCCCGACACGGGCATCCAGCGCCTTCAATGCGATGTCGCCGATGCCGATAGCGTCGAACGGTGTGTGTCCCGCATCGAAGTGGAAACAGGCGGGGTCGATATCCTCGTCAACAATGCAGCGGTTGCTGGTTCGCTGGAACTGCAGCCCTTCGACACGATACCGCCGGAAGAATTCGCACGCGTGCTGCAGACCAACGTCCTCAGCCAGTTCCTGTGCTCTCGCGCGGTCATCGGCCATATGCGTCAGTCGGGCTGGGGGCGGATCATCAATCTAACTTCGGGCACGGCCTTCATCGGCGTGCCCAACATGCTGCACTACATTGCCAGCAAGGGCGCGATCGTTTCGCTCACCCGCTCGATGGCGATGGAAGTGGGTCAGGATGGCGTGACGGTCAATGCGCTCGCGCCCGGCCTTACTATCACCGAGGGGATCGAGAGTAATGAGGCGTTCTCGCAGCAAATGCGCGACGGCGTGGTCGCATCAAGGGCAATACGCCGGGAAGAACGACCCGACGACCTCACCGGAGCTTGCGTATTCCTCGCCAGCGACGCGGCGGAATTCGTCACCGGCCAGATCATGGTGATCGATGGCGGTGCGACGTTCCACTGAGAGAAGGCGGTAGATCGTGACGATGTCGAACAGCCCGATCCAGCGCGAGGGAAAGACCGCCGAGTGGTCCGTTGCGAAACGGTGCATCAATTGCATGGCATCGCGCTCGGTCGCCCCCGACCTGCTTATCGAAAGAAACGGTCAATCGGTCTTTGCCAAGCAGCCCGAAATCCCGGCGGAGTTGGAGGCGGCATGGAAAGCAGCGCAGCTGTGTCCGGTTGGCGCCGTCAGACCGCCCCCAGACACGCCCAAACCGGGAGCGCTATTTCCTGAAGAGATCGCGGGATATTTCCGCATGGGCCACAATACGAGGGGCTCCTATGGCGCCCATTCCTATTTCGGTCATGCGGGCGCGATCAATTTCCTCGTCGACGGACCGGGATGGTCGATCCAGCTCGCACAATGGATGAAGGACCGCGGCGGTCTCGATCATGTGCTCCTGACCCATCGCGACGATATCGGCGACAGCAAACGCTACGCCGAGCATTTCGACGCCGATGTGTGGATCCACGAGGCGGATGCCGATGCCGCACCCTTCGCTAACCGAATTATCCGCGACGATGATCTCGCCTCGCCCGATTCCGCAATAAGGATCATTCCGGTTCCGGGTCACACACGCGGGAGTGTCGTTTATCTGACTAACGGAAATACTCTTTTTACGGGCGATACCCTCGCTTGGGATCATCGCAAAGAGCAGCTGCGTGGATACAGGCGCTACTGTCGGTTCGACTGGAACCGACAGATTGCATCAATCACATCCCTGCGGGATCTGGGCTTCACACGAGTTTTCGCTGGCCACGGCGGTAGCATCGACTTGCCGGTCTCGGAAATGGTTCGGCATGTCGACAGGCTTCTCGACCGTGAAAGCGCTGCGTGGTGCATCGACCGGCGAGGCGCGGGCCACGAACATACGACAGCTGATGTTCGCAACTAAGATTGCAGCTACTACCGGCTTCTAGCTCGAGTATGAACGAACGGCAGCTTTGCGGGTAGAACGTAGGCTTCGGTAAGTTCCGAAACTGGGGCGCAAAACGGTCACCCCAGGATTGAAAAGGTAGTGCCTCCCCTGCCCCTCGTCGGTAACTTCTGTTCGAATCCTCAGGCAGGACCCGACCTCTAACGTGGAATTGGGACCTTTTAGAGGTATCTCGCCGTGAAGGGTTTGAACAAGACGCTGCCCTAGCACCAGAATCTTTTCCTCGGATGGAATTCGCGGGTGAAATATCGCCTGATTCCATCAAAGCCAGAAATACCCGCGCTCTCTTAACTTTCAGATGGATTGTCCCGTACTAAAGACGAGTTGAGATTGCGCCGTTACTCAGCAGCGGAGATCGCCTATTAATTGCACGATTTAACGGGGTCATCGCAGATCTCCTGCTGCTACACCTCGATGGGAAGGCAAACGCCAGAGAGCTAGAGCAACTCTTTCAATTGTCGCGAGGTATCGCCTAAGTCTTCCGGGCAGAGGACGGCGCGCGCTTCGACGAGCTTCCGGCCCTGCACATAGTCTTTCATGGCGTTAACGCAGTCGAGCGCGATCACACGGTCTGCTTTGAGGTAGATCACCGAAAAGCTGCGGTCGGCCATGCTGCCACGTAGAACCGTTTGATCGTAGCCAATCGAAAGGCCTGCGGTCTGTAATTTTAGATCGAACTGGTTAGACCAGAACCATGGGAGCGCGGAATACGTCTCGTCCTTGTCACAGATGTGCTTCGCGGCGGTTGCGGCCATATCATTGGCGTTCTGGACCGACTCCAGACGAATGATCGCGCCATCGGCGAATAAATTTTCGTGCTGTGCACAATCGCCGACGGCGTAGATGTCGGGTAGCGAAGTGCGGCAATATGAGTCTACCCGGACCCCATTCTCGCAAATTGCCCCGGCATCTGCGAGAGCGTCGATATCGGGCAAAATGCCGATGCCGACTATGACCAGGTCGCATGAGACAAGATCGCCGTCCACAAGGCGGATGCCCGATGCCCATCCATCGGCCCCCTCAAGCGCGTCGACTGCAGCAGACAGCCTTACATCAACGCCGTGCTTGCGGTGCTCCATTGTGTAGAATTGCGAGACCTGCTCTCCAGCAACGCGAGCCAGCACCCTGGGGAGAGCTTCGAGCAGTGTAACCTCGTGACCGAGCTTGCGCAGGACAGCGGCAGCTTCAAGGCCGATATAGCCACCGCCAATAACACCAACCTTCTTTTGCCCAACGTCCAAAGCGGCCATGATGCGATCAACGTCTGCTTTGGTTCTAACTGCATGGACTCCCCTAAGCTGAGAGCCTGGGCATCCAAGCTTACGGGGCGATCCGCCTCCCGCCCAGATCAGCTTGCAATACCCCACCGTCTCACCATCAGAAAGTAATACGGTCCTGGCTACCGGATCGATGCCTACGATTTCGCAGCCGAGCTCCAGCGCTATCTTCTTTTCGGCCCAAAACTTAGCTGGGCGGAGCTGGATACGCTCGAATTCCTTCTCGCGGGACATGTACTCTTTCGACAAAGGCGGTCGTTCGTAGGGCAGCACTTCTTCCCGTCCGAAGATGACAATAGTACCTTCGAAGCCATTCTGCCTAAGACTGATCGCCGCCTGCGCACCCGCATGACCCGCTCCCACTATCACGACGTCATACTGCTCGGACATCCAGTTTCTCCAATTCTCAACAGTGTACGGGACTTCGATCGTCGGTCAGGCCATTTCCTTCAGCATCGCGTCGAGCGTGGTGCCGAGCTCGCTCGGCGAAGGCGAGACACGAATGCCCGCATCTTCCATCGCCGCGATCTTGTCATCCGCGCCGCCCTGGCCGCCCGAAACGATAGCGCCGGCATGGCCCATGCGGCGGCCCGGAGGCGCCGTGCGGCCTGCAATAAAGCCGACCATCGGCTTGCGGCGACCCTTGGCAGCCTGTTCCTTGATGAAGGCGGCCGCTTCTTCTTCCGCGCTGCCACCGATTTCGCCGATCATGATGATCGACTTGGTCGCGTCGTCGTTCAGGAAGAGATCGAGCACGTCGATGAAATTCGTGCCGTTGACCGGGTCGCCGCCGATGCCGACCGCCGTGGTCTGACCGAGGCCGACCTGCGTGGTCTGGTGGACAGCTTCATAGGTCAGCGTACCGGAGCGAGAGACGACGCCGACGCTGCCCTTCTTGAAGATCGAACCGGGCATGATGCCGATCTTGCACTCGCCGGGTGTCAGCACGCCGGGGCAATTCGGACCGATGAGGCGCGACTTGGACCCTTCGAGCGCGGCTTTCACTCGCACCATGTCGAGCACCGGAATACCTTCGGTAATAGCGACGATGAGTTCCATCTCGGCATCGATCGCCTCGCAGATCGCGTCGGCGGCGAAGGGCGGCGGCACGTAGATGCACGAAGCGGTTGCACCGGTTTCGGCCTTGGCTTCTTTCACCGTATTGAAGTTCGGCAGACCGATATGCGTCGTGCCGCCTTTGCCCGGCGTCACCCCCGCAACCATCTGCGTCCCATAATCGAGCGCCTGCTGCGTGTGGAAAGTGCCGGTATCGCCGGTCATCCCTTGGGTGATGACCTTGGTGTTCTTGTTTACGAGGATGGACATGCTGGCTCCTTGACCCTATTGATCTCGGCCACGATCTTCTTCGCCGCGTCGCCCAGATCGTCGGCGCTAACGATGGGGAGGCCGGAATTCTCTAGGATGT